>JBAOHJ010000001.1:0-916284 GCA_037045055.1 Dermatophilaceae bacterium
CCGATACATGCGACCCGCGACCTGACCCTTGAAGCGTCGCCCGAGCCACAGATCCAGCGGTGGCCCGACGCGCCGGTACACGGTGGCGAACGCCGGCGTCCGCCCGACGACGCGCAGCAGCTTGCCGATGGGCGTCAGCTTCACGGATGCCTCGAACCCCGCCACCTCGCGCAGCCGCGCGGTGATCTCGCCCTGATCGAGCCCGTGCTCCACGCTCCTCGCCCCCGCGCTCGCGCGCTCCCCCGCCACGGTCGTCATGCGCCGAGCCTATCACTCGTGACCCCGGTCGGCGGCGGGTTGTCCGTACGGCGCGCTCCCGCTACCCTCTTCACGATGAAGAAGCTCGGCCTGGCGCTCGCGGCGGCGCTCGTCCTCTCGGCGATGGCTCCGCTGGCGCTCGCGGCGCGGGGGGGCGGCGAGCCGGCGCGGCCCGGGATCCCGTCGAGCATGGCGTCCGGCGTGACGGTGTACGGCGCGAGCTGGTGCGGGCCCTGCAAGGCGCTGGAGCGCGGGCTGCGCGAGCGGGACATCCCGTTCGAGATCGTCGACGTCGATCGCAACCCGGACGCTCACGAGCGCGCGAAGCAGGCGACGGGCACGAGCGCCATCCCGGTCACCAGCGTCGCGCGCGGCGCGGGCATGGTGTGGATCGTCGGCGCCGACGTGGGCGCCGTCGAGCGCGCGTACCGCGGAAACTGACGCTCGCCGCTCGCTTCGCTAAGCGACCGACGATCTGCGAGCTCTCGGCGAGCAGGGACATGTGGTCCGACGCGCCCCGCGCGCCGACGTGGACCGAGAGCGGCCGCACGCCCGGGCCGCACAGCACGCGGTCGATCCGCATCCACGGCACCTTGGTCGGAAACGTGTAGCCGAGCCCGCCGCCGACGGCCTCGAACGCGTCGCGGAATCCCGTCAGGTGGCGCCTCGCGATCGCCGACAGCGGCGGCAAGTTGGTATCGCCGGCGATCACGACGGGGTTCGTGCGGGACCGCGCGTCGGTCATGAGCGCGGTGACCTGCTGCTCGCGGTGCTGCGTGTCCAGCGGGTGAGCGCCCCAGCGCAGCGCGTTGCGCGGCGAGTACGGGTGCACGTTGTAGACGTCGATCGGCCCCTTCGGCGTGTCGATCGTGTACCGCACGAACTGCGGCGGCAGATCGGCCTCCAGCAGCGGCGGCACGTGCACGTCGCGCAGCGGGAGGCGCGTGTGGAGGAAGAAGTCGCGCTCCACCGACACGGCGCCCGCCGCGGACAGGCGCTGCTTGAACAGCACGTCGGTCCTGCTGCTCGTCGCCTGCAGCACGACGACGTCGGCGTTGGCAGCCTCGATCTCGGCGAGCACACGGTCCGCTCCGAGGCGGCCGTAGTACACGTTGTACGTGAGCAGGCGCAGGGCCGTCCCGGACGCCTGCTGCGAGCGCCCGGGCAGCTCGAGGCCCAGCACGGGGATCGCCAGCACGAGCCCGGCGGCCGCGGCGAGCGGCAAGAGCTTGCGGCGGCCGGGCCGAGCCGCACACGCCGTGGCCACGGCGAACGGGATCAGGAGAGGGAAGCGCGGCGCGTACAGGATCAGCAGGGTGACGCGGCTCCTCTCGCCCACGAGGCTGACGAGCAGCAGCACGGCCATGCTGACGACGAGCACCGCCCAGGCCGTCCCCTCGACGATCTTGAGCGCGCGCGACCCCGTCATGGCGACAGTGCTCTCGTACCACGACCGCGGAGCCGGGGGACCTCCGGACCCGCGGAGACCGCCTCGTCACGGCGCGTCCATGCACGTCTCGTCCGGGATGGTGGTCACGGCGCCGGTGCCCGTCAGCTTCGCCGTCCACGTGCCGCGCGCGTTCGGGCGCCGCGGGCTGACGATGTCCGGCTGGAAGGAGACGGTCATGGGTCCGCTGGTCCCCAATCGGCGCCGCGCGATGTCCAGCACACGCCCGACGGGACACATCGCCGGGCTCGCGTCGCCGAAGTCCATCGGGACGCGCGTCGCCGTGATGCCGCGTCCGCCGATGCCGACCAGCGCCACGCGGCTCCTGTCGCGGCGGCCGGTCACGTTGCCCACGATCCCGCCGGGCACCGCCGATGCCTCCCCCGGGTCGACGGAGCCGCGGGCATCGACGCCCACGATCGTGACGAGCACGAAGACCGGATCCCACGATCCCCACCTGTTCGGCCGCCGCTCGCGTGAGCTGGTCCATCGTCGTCACGACGTCGACGCCGCCCGGTGTCCCGCGAGCGCCGGAGGACGACGGCGCGCTCGCCCTCGAATCGGCCGCACTTGCGCGCGTGGGCGCCGTCGGCTCGTCGTTTCGCGTCGGGGTGCAAGAGGACGCAAGGCCGACGCAGAGGACTGCCAGGACGCTCCAGGAGCTCGCATACGTGGCATCCATCGGCGCGAGAGCAGAGCACTCCACGCCGAGGGCGACAACAGCACCGAAACAGACGTCGAGCGCCCGTCCCCAGGCTGTTCCGAGCAACGCCGGATGACGGATAGCCGATAGGCGATGGCGATGGCCGACGCCTGCTAACGCCTCGGTCGACGCCTCCGCCTCGTCGGCCGAGGCGGCCGCGCCGGAGACGGGCGCGGATCGGGCGCAGCAGGCGAGCGCCCGAGCGAGCAGCGGCGCTGGCCGCCGCGATGCACGCTGGCCGACGAGCACGCCGAGCTTCGCCGCTGCGAGGCAGCGCGCGCGATCGGCGAACGCGAGCTGCGCGATGAAGAGCGACATCGTGAAGCCGACGCCGGCCGACGACGCCGAGCACGACGAGGTGCCGCACGCGCGAGGCCCGCGCGGCAGCGTCGCGACGCCCGAGCCGCAGCGCGAGCGCAGCTCGCGAGCAGCACGCCGAGCGGCTTGCCGACGACGAGGCCCAGCCGCGACGCCGAGCGACCACGCGCCAGCGGCGCTCGCGTCGAGCGACGCGCCGCGCGAGCGACGACGCCCGCGTTGGCGAGCGCGAAGAGCGGCATGATGCCGAACGCGACCCACGGGTGGAGCGCCTCGATCAGGCTCTCGGCGGGCGAGATGGCCTCGCGCCGCGCGACGTCGACGTGGCGCAGCGTCTCGGCGAGCTCGTGCGAGCGAGCGCGCGTCGGCGTCGCGCGCGTCAGGCGCTCGAGCTCGCTGCGACGCCCGCGACGAAGCCCGTCGGCGCCGAGCCACGCGCGCACGGGCGTGAGCGAGCCCGACGATGACCCCGGCGATCGTCGGGTGAATCCCGGCCGACGTAGATGCCGGCCCAGACCACGACGCGCCGGCGACGACGTACGCGAGCCTGCGCAGCGCACGCCGAGGCGCTGCATCGACGAGGATGCCGACGAAGCCCAGCGGCCGCGACGAGCAAGCCCGAGAGCTCGAGACGCCGGCGGAGTAGAAGAGCGCGATGACGACGATCGCGCCGAGGTCGTCGATGACCGCGAGCGCGAGGAGCAGCACCCGCAGCGCGGCGGGCACGCGCTTGCCGAGCAGCGTGAGCACGCCGACGGCGAACGCGATGTCGGTCGCCATCGGCACGCCCCAGCCCGCGCGCGTCGCGGGCGCGCCGGCGATCGCGAGGTAGATGCAGCCGCGGGCACGACCATGCCGCCGAGCGCGGCCGCCGCGGGCAGCGCGGCGCGGCGCCACTCGGAGAGCTCGCCGTGGTGGATCTCGCGGCGGATCTCCATCCCGACGACGAAGAAGAAGATCGACCATCAGCCCGTCGTTGACGAACCACTCGAGCGAGCGCTCGAACGCGAACGTCGCCGATGCGCACGCCGAGCGGCGTGTGCCACAGGCGCACGTAGCTCGCGGCCCACGGCGAGTTCGCCCAGACCGAGGGCCACCGCCGCGGCGACGAGCAGCAGGATGCCGCTCGCCGCCTCGATCGCGCAGGAAGCGCTCGAGCGGGCGGCCCGCGAGGCGCGGCGAAGCGGAGCAGCGGCTCCCACGCCTCGGGCGGAGCGCCGCGCGCGATGTCGTGCGGAGGCTTCTGCATGGACCCGTGCCAACCCTACGGCGCGCGTACCGTCTCGTCGATCCAAACCGGTCGTCGGTCCTCGCCGGAGCATGCCGATAGTGGCCCGTTCGCGGTGAAGCCTGGGTAACGTACGCGGATGGCGCCCGAGCCGAGCTACACCGAAAAGGACCCGCTGGACGACTTCGAACGCCGCGACGTGACCTTGCTCGGACAGACGCGCCTCGTCTACGTCGCGGGCAAGGGGCCGGCGGTGATCGTGATGACCGAGATGCCCGGCATCAGCCCCCACGTCGCGCGGTTCGCCCGGTGGGTGCGGGACGCGGGCTTCACCGTGTTCATGCCCCACCTGTTTGGAGAGGACGGCGCGCCTCCGCGGATCCCCGGCGCCGTCGTCACGATGCTGCGCGGGTGCGTCAGCGCCGAGTTTCGCGCCTTCGCCTCCAACGCGTCGAGCCCCATCACCGTGTGGCTCCGCGCGCTCGCGGCCCACGCGCACGCCGCGTGCGGCGGTCCCGGCGTCGGCGCGATCGGCATGTGCTTCACGGGGAATTTCGCGCTGTCGATGATGCTCGAGAAGTCGATGCTGGCGCCCGTGCTGTCGCAGCCGTCGCTCCCGATCACGAACCGCGCGGGGATGCACATCGCGCCCGATGAGCTCGCCGCGGTGAAGAAGCGCCTCGACGAGGAGGATCTGACCGTGCTCGCGTATCGCTTCGAGGGCGATCTCTTCTGCCGCAAGGAGCGCTTCGACGCCTACCAGAAGGCGCTGGGGCCGCGCTTCGTGGCGCGCGTGCTCCCCGACTCGGCGGCCAATCCGAAATCGCCGATGAGCAATCCGCACAGCGTCGTCACCGTTCACCTCATCGACGAGGAGGGGCAGCCGACCCGGGCGGCGGTCGACGAGATCCTCGCCTTCTTCCGCGCGCGCCTCGGCGTCGCCTCCTGACCGCGCTACTTGCGCTGCCCGTCGTCCAGCAGCTTGCGGTAGAGGTGCGCCACCGCGACGATCGCCGCCGCGTTCGCCTGCTGGTCGGCGGAGACGTTGCCGGCGAGGTAGACGGGCTTGTCGTAGCTGTATTGCCATACCGCGACGGCTTTGCCCCCGACGCGCGCTGCCCTGCCGAGGCCCGGGAACGTCTTCCCCTGATCGGTGAGATCGTGCGGCCCGATCGTGAACGAATCGCCGCCGAGCTCCGCGGAGCCGTCCCCGCGCGCGTCGAGCCCGATCGTCCCGACCGTGCCGCGGCCGTCCGTGTGCTCGACGCGGCACGAGAGCGCATGCGACTCGGTGGAGAGATCGACCTTTCCGATCTTCATCGAGGACGACTCGCGGTCGTCCGTGCACGAGACGAGGCGCACGGATCGCCCCGCGTTCACGAGCGTGAAGGAGAACACGGTCGCGCCCGACGCCGTCACGCGTCCGAACCACCGGACGGCGTCCTGCTCCGTCCAGCCGTGGGTCCGGTACCCGGCCGTCGAGTACGGCCGGAGCTCCACCGTGTTTCCGATCAGCGAGACGGAGGCGCTCGTGCGAAGGGCGCTCCCCGCCATCTCCGGCGGGACGCCGAATCGAGAGCGGCGTGCAGGCGAGCACGGGGAGCAACGAGAGGAGCGCGGCTGCGCGCTTCATCCGGGCAGCCTACGACAGGTCATCGACAGGTCATCGTCCCCACGCATCGCCCCGCGTGCCGGCGGTAACGCCCCGCCCGGACCCGTGCTCCGGGCCGCGACCGCGACGCCCTCGACGTAGCCGCCACGGAGGATCTCGTAGATGCCGTCGATCATCGTCTCGAGGTCGTAGTCCCAGTCGCGCTTGACGATGTGGAAGAGCATCTCCTTGATGCCGCCCATCGTGAAGTACGCGAACAGGCGGACGTCTCCCTTGCGCACGAGGCCGCGCGCCTGACCGTCGCGGAGGCTCTGCATGAACAGCTTGCCGACCTCGTCGTAGAAGCCCATCAGGCGCGCGTCGAAGGCCTCGTCCACGCCGAGCGCGTCGGCCATGAAGATCTTCGCCATCATCCGGTCCTCGAGGAAGACCTTCAGGACGCTGCGGACGTTCTCCTTGATCTGGTCCTCGACGGTGCGCGCCGGATCGTCCGGGTCGACCCGTTGGATCGCCATCCCGAGCCGCGCCGAGAAGCGATCGACGAGCTCCTCGAAGATCGTCCGCTTGTCGGTGAAGTACAGATAGAAGGTGCCGCGCGCGATGTGCGCGCTCGCCACGATGTCGTCGATCTTCGTGGCGTGGTAGCCGCCCTTGGCGAACTCCTCGCGTGCCGCGGCGAGGATCTGGGCGCGTCTGTCTTCTTTGGAGGCCATGCTTCTTCGAGCTCGCGCGGCGTTCGCGCGTGGCGGGAACCTGCCACGGATCGGGGTCGAGCGGGAGGTCGACCGCCACGGATCGCCCGCCGAGCGCGGGTGGCGGAGGCCCGATCCGGGTGTGGGGGTGACGTAGCGTCACCTTCGGACGGAATCGCTTGCCTGGTCCGGGAATGTCCCGTAGCCCTTGGAGGCTGACTGACACGTCAGTCTAGTTCGTCGATCGGGTGAAAACCCCTGTTTCCGGGGCGTTTCGGGGTCCTGTCGGCGATCTGGGTGACACGTCCGTCACGTCCGCGGAGGGTGAGCATGGCGAAGGGTTACACCGGGCGCGTGGTACTTGGGATCGACGTGGGCTCGACGACGGTGAAGGCCGTCGTGCTCGACCCGGACACGCTGGAGATCCTCTGGAGCGACTACCAGCGCCACCAGACCAAGCAGCCCGAGAAGGTGCTCGAGTTCCTCGAGCGCATCGAGGCCGACTTCCCCGACGTCGCCGCCGGAGCAGAGTGGCGCGTCTTCATGACCGGCTCGGGCGCCGGCGCCCGCTCTGCCGCGCCCGCTCGGCGCCAAGTTCGTGCAGGAGGTCAACGCCGTCACGCTCGCGGTCGAGCACCTGCACCCCGACGTCGGCTCGGTCATCGAGCTCGGCGGGCAGGACGCGAAGATCATCATCTTCAAGAAGAACGACAAGACCGGCGACAAGCACCGCCGATCGCGTCGATGAACGACAAGTGCGCGTCGGGCACGGGCGCCACCATCGACAAGTGCATGATCAAGGTCGGCCTGCCCGCCGAGGAGGTCGTGCAAGCTCCACTTCGACGACTCGAAGCTGCACCACGTCGCCGCCAAGTGCGGCGTCTTCGCCGAGACGGACATCGTCAACCTGGTCAAGAGCGGCATCCCCGTCGAACGAGATCCTCTGCTCGCTCGCCGACGCGATCGTGCTGCAGAACCTGTCGGTGCTGACGCGCGGCAACACGCTGCAGCCACAAGGTCCTCTTGCTCGGCGGGCCCAACACCTACCTGCCGTTCCTGCAGGAGTGCTGGCGCCTGCGCATCCCGCAGACGTGGGACGAGCGCGGCTACGACGTACCCGAAGGACGTCCCGATCGAGGAGCTCGATCTTCGTCCCGAAGAACGCGCAGTACTACGCGGCGTTCGGCGCCGTGCGTGTACGGCCTGCAGCGAGGCCGCCGGACGTGGGCCTCTACACAGGGCGTCGCGGGCCTCGTCGACTACATGACCAACGGTCGCAAGGCGCGCCTCGGCGAGAGCGCCGGCCCGCCCGCTCGCGAAGAGCGACGACGAGAGCTCGTCGACTTCACGGAGCTCTACCGCGATCCCGAAGTTCGAGCCGACGAAGCTCGAGCCCGGGCAGGACGGTGCGCGGCGTCATCGGCCTCGACGGCGGCTCGCACGTCGTCGCAAGGCCGTGCTCGTCGACGAGAGCGGCGACGATCCTCGCGCAAGGCGTACCAGCTCTCGAAGGGCAACCCGATCCAGGACACCAAGGAGCTGCTCGCCGCAGCTCCGCGACTACGTCGAGGAGCAGGGCGCCACGCTCGAGGTGCATCGGCTTCGGCGCGACCGGCTACGCCGCCGACGTGCTGCAGGAGTGCGTGCGCGCCGACGTGAACATCGTCGAGACCGTCGCGCACATGATGAGCGCCGTGCACTTCTTCGGCGACGTCGACGTCATCTGCGACATCGGCGGGCAGGACATCAAGGTCCTGTTCATGAAGAACGGCGACATCGCGAACTTCCGCCTCTCGAACTCGTGCTCGGCCGGCAACGGCATGCTGCTGCAGGCGATGGCCGACCAGTTCGGCGTCCCGGTCACCGAGTACGCCGACACCGCCTTCGAGGCCGAGCTCGCGCCGAAGTTCAGCTACGGCTGCGCCGTCTTCCTCGACACCGACCGCGTGAACTTCCAGAAGGAGGGCTTCTCCAAGGAGGAGCTGCTCGCGGGCCTCGCGCAGGTGCTGCCGAAGAACGTCTGGCAGTACGTCGTGCAGATCCCGCGGCTCGCGTCGCTCGGGCACACGCTTCGTGCTGCAGGGCGGCACGCAGTACAACCTCGCGGCCGTCAAGGCGCAGGTCGACTACATCAAGGAGCGCGTGCCGGGCGCCGAGGTCTTCGTGCACCCGCACACCGGCGAGGCCGGCGCGCTCGGCGCGGCGTTCGAGACGCTGCGCGTCGTCAAGCGGCGCGGGCACGTCGCACGTTCATCGGCATCGACGCGGCGATCGACCTCGAGTACACGACGAAGAACGACGAGGAGACGGTCTGTCACTTCTGCCCGAACGAGTGCAAGCGCACGTTCATCGACACGAAGCGCCCGGACGGCTCGACCGTCGCGCTACATCTCGGGCTTCTCGTGCGAGAAGGGCACCGTCGAGAGCGAGGAGGCGATGCTCGCGCTCGTCGCCGACCGCAAGAAGATCGCCAAGCAGTTCCCGAACCTCGTCGACTACGAGGCGAAGCTCGCGTTCCGCACTTCTACAAGCCCGCGCCGCTGCCCGCCGACGGGCGCGCCCGATCAAGGACGTCGAGGTCAAGAAGGGCTTCTTCGGCATCAAGCGCGTGCGAGATCGACGCGGCCCTTCCAGCGCAGCGGCAACGCGAGCGCAGGAGAAGCTGCGCGCACGTCCGCATCGGCATCCCGCGCGTGCTCAACATCTACTCGACGGCGCCGTACTTCCGGACGTACTTCGAGGCGCTCGGGCATGCCGAAGCAGAACGTCGTCTTCTCGCGACGCGACCACCGAGGAGATGTGGGTCGAGGGCGGCAAGTACGGCTCGATCGACCCGTGCTTCCCGTCGCAAGGTCGCGCAGGCGCACATCCACAACCTGCTCTTTCACCACCACGACCGACGAGAAGCCGCTCAACTACATCTTCTTCCCGATCCTCACGCACGTGCCGAGCTTCGGTCGAGGACGTGATGGACAACGCCGAGCTGCCCCATCGTCGCGGGCGCGCCCGAGGTCATGAAGGCGGCGTTCACGAAGGAGGTCGACTTCTTCGCGCAGCGCGGCATCGAGTACCTCGACCCGGCGCTGACGTTCGCCGAGATGCACGCTCACGCGCGCAGCGCATGTTCGAGACGCTGGGGGCCGCGCCTCGGCATCACCGAGGACGAGAGCGACCACGCGCACCGCGAGGCGCATGAAGGCGCTCGACGCAGTTCGAGCGACGATCTGCAGGAGAAGGGGCGCGCGATCCTCGAGACGGTCGAGGCCGAGAACCGCGTCGCGATCCTCGATGGTCGGCCGGCCCGTACCACTCCGATCCCGGGCCTGAACCACGGCATCCCCGAGGAGTTCCAGGTGCTCGGCTACCCGATCCTGTCGCGTGCGCTCGCATCCCGCAAGGACACGGAGTACCTCGCGCGCTACTTCAAGGACGAGGTCGCGCGCGGGCAGCACCCGTCTCGACATCAACGACGTGTGGCCCGAGAACTACTCGGCCAACAGCGCGCAGAAGGTGTGGGCGGCGAAGTTCGCCGCGCGCCACCCGAACGTCGTGCGTGCTCGATCTCTCGAGCTTCAAGTGCGGCCACGACGCGCCGACCTACGGCCTCGATCGACAGCATCGTCGACGCGAGCGCGACGCCGTACGCGGCGCTGCACGACATCGACGCGAACAAGCCCGGCGGCTCGATCAAGATCCGCGTGAAGACCTACGCGCACACGCTGAAGCTGCACGAGGAGCGCGCTCGAGGACGCGGCCAAGCAAGAAGGCCGAGCTCGCGCGTCAGCGCTCGACACGAAGCGCCTCGAGCTGCTCGCAGCTGCAAGCAGGCGCAGCTCGAGCGCGCGCCAGATCACGACCCGGCGCTCGACGCGCAGATCGAGGAGCTCGGCGACGAGGCTCGCGGCGTACGTCGCGCCCGAAGCGCGCCGCCCGAGCCTGCCAAGGGGCTCGTGCAGCTCAAGAAGAAGACGCAGGACGGCGACGTCGTCGACGCGTCGGTCGCCGCGCTGAGACGCGCGTCCGGCGCACCGCGAACGCGAGCGGATCCGGGATGCCGCAATGACGAGACCAGGCAGTCCGACGATCGAACGAGAGCGACGCATGCCGATCGAAGCGACCTCCAAGCGTCGGAGGCCGAGCCTGCGCGCGCGAGCAGCGACGTCGACATCGAGGCCGAGCTCGCGCGCGTTCGAAGAGGCGCGAGCGCGAGCGCCTCGGGCATCGAGGAGGACGCGCGAGCAGTGGGCCGACAACATGCTCGAGCCAGACGATCAACGAAGCGAGCGCGCGCACGTCACGCTGCTCATCGGCGGCCTCACGCACGGCGCAGGACTTCCTCGTCGAGGGCGCGCTGCGCGGGCATCGGCTACAACGTCCAGCACATCGACGTGCCGCGACAACGACGGCGCTGCAGCCTCGGCAAGGAGTTCGGCAACCGCGGCCAGTGCAACCCGACCTACTTCACCGTCGGCAACCTCGTGAAGCACCTCATGCGACCTGCGCGACAAGCACGGGCATGACCGCCGAGGAGATCGTCAAGAACTACGTCTTCCTGACGGCCGGCGCGTGCGGCCCGTGCCGCTTCGGCATGTACGTCACCGAGTACCGCAAGGCGCTGCGCGACGCGGGCTTCGACGGCTTCCGCGTGCATGCTCTTCCAGCAGACAGGGCGGCTTCAAGCAGGCCACGGGCGACGGACGTCGGGCCTCGAGATGAACCCCGACGTTCTTCATCGCGCATCATCAAGGCGCATCGTCGTGCGGCGACGTGCTCAACGCGCTCGGCGTACCGCATCCGCCCCTACGAGGTCGAGCCGGGCGCGACCGACCGCGCGCTCGAGAGCGCGAAGCAGATCATCTACGACGGCGCTCTGCGACGCAAGACGAGCATCTTCCGCGCGCTGCTGCAAGTGCGCGCCGCGAGTTCGGCAGCGGTGAAGGTCGACAAGCTCCGCGCGCAAGCCGAAGGTCGCGCATCATCGGCGAGTTCTGGGCGATGACGACCGAGGGCGACGGCAACTACCAGCTGCAGCGCTTCCTCGAGAGCGAGGGCGCCGAGGCCGACATCCAGCTCGTCACCGCGTGGCTCCTCTACAACGATCTGGGAGGGCGCGCCGCGACACGCGCGAGCGCGCAGGACCTGCGCGGCGCCGACGGCGGCGCAGTACGGCCTCGAGGGCATGCGACGAGCTCGGCGTCGGCAGAAGCGCCTCGCGACGCTGCAGCCTCGCCGAGATGGGCCGTGCGCGTCGGCTTCCAGGCCTTCGCGCACGCCGCTCGGGCTCTACGGCTACCACGCTGCCCGACATGGACGACGATCGCCGAGGTCGCCGAACGAGTACTACAACAACGATCTGCGCGGCGGCGAAGGCCACATGGAGGTCGGCAAGCTGATCCTCAACGCGGTCAAGCACAAGGCGCACATGACGGTGAGCGTGAAGCCCTTCGGCTGCATGCCCTCGTCGGGCGTGTCGCGACGGCGTGCAGTCGCTGATCACCGCGACGCTATCCCGGGCACGATCTTCTGCGCGGTCGAGACGAGCGGCGACGGCGCGACGAACTTCTACTCGCGCGTGCAGATGTACCTGTTCAAGGCGCGCGCGGCGGCGGACGCGGAGTTGAGGTGACGCTCGCCCAGACGGACTCACCAAGGGTCAGGTCCAGGCGTTCCTGGACGCGCACCCGAGATGGGCGTCGTCGCTCTACAAGGCGGACCACACCGTCAACGGCAGCGCCGCCGACCTCGTCCACGAGGTCGCTCCGCTGATGACGCAGTCGCGCGCCACGCGCGTCGTGAACCGCGCGAAGAAGTTCGTGGCGCTCGCGCGCGAGACCGGACCGAAGCTCGTGGCGACGGCGAAGCAGCTGGCGGCCGACGCGCCCGCCATCGTGACGAGCCTCCGTCACGACGCCGAGGTCGTCCGCGACATCGTGGCCTCCAGCGGCTCGTCGCTGAGCCCGATGTTCGTCGACCTGCTCGCCAAGGCGATGGTGCCCCCCAGCGAGCCCGAGGTCGCCATCGACGCGAGCGTCAAGGTGCGCGCGGCGAAGAAGACGGACGAGACCGGCGGCTACAAGCGCACCGCCGATGCGGCGGCCGCAGCGGCCGAGTTAGCCGAAGACGGTTCGTCGCCGACGAGGTCGCCTGCCACCGGCAGGCGGCCTCGCTTCGTTTGAAGGACGTGCGCGGAGCGCCCGTTCGCGCCCGTTCGCGTCTACGCTGGGCGACCGTGTCGGCACCTCTTCCAGCCGTCCGCGCGCGCCGAGGTACAGGCGCCCGTGCGCGCGGTGGAGCAGCAGACCGCCGCCGAGGAATCGTCGTCACGGTGCACCCGACGTCGGGCACGTATCGGCACGCCGATTACCTGGCCGGGTTCGTCTGCGCGCGCGCTCGCCGCGCTCTGCGTCTCCCTGTTCCACCCCGAGCCGTTCGAGTACACGTTCTTCCCGCTGGAGCTGACGGCGGCGTTCGTGCTCGGCGCGGGCGGGCCACACCCGCGTTCTTCGCGCCGCTGCGGCGGCTCCTCGCGTCGCGCAAGCTGCGAGAAGAACGTCCGTACGAGCGCGAACGCGGCGTTCGTCGAGCTGGGCGTCTTCCGGACGAAGGGGCGCACCGGCATCCTGGTGTACGTCGCCACGTTCGAGAAGCGCGTGGTGGTCGTGCGCCGACGTCGGCGTGGATCCCGCGGCGCTCGGGCCCGAGTGGGAAAAGGCGCTCGCGGCGCTCGATCGCTCCGCGCGCGGCGGCACCCGGCGCGCTCGCGACCGCGCTCGCGGCGTCTCGGCCCGCTGCTCTCCAGGGCGCTCCCGCGGCAAGCCGACGACGTGAACGAGCTGGAAGACGCGGTGCGCGCGTGAGCCGGCTCCTCGGCCTCGTCCTCGTGATGCTGGTCGCGCTGCTGTCGGGCGATGCTGCGGCACGCCCCGGCGGTGGACAGAGCTTCAGCAAGTCGTCGTCGTCCTCGTCGTCGTCCAAGTCGAGCTCGTCGTCCAGCTCGTCGAAGTCGTCGACGTCGTCGGGGAGCGGCAGCTCGTCGAAGTCGGGCTCGTCGAGCCGCCCGGCCAGGGAGCGGCAGCTCGTCGAAGTCGGGCTCGTCGACGTCGTCGGGGAGCGGCAGCTCGTCGAAGTCGGGCTCGTCGAGCGGGACGAGCACCGGCACGAGCACGGGGACCAGCACCGGCTCCGGTTCCTACGAGCCCGGCAGCTCGTCGAGCGGGGCCTCCTCTCCGGCTGGCGACGAGCCGCCGCCGCCGCGACAGCGGTCGACGGGTGGGTTCTTCTTCGTCCTTCTTCCTGATCGCGGGCGGCGTGGTCCTGGTCGTGGTGCTGGTCTATCGCCACCAGACCGGGATGCGGCAGGCCGCGTGGCAGGCGGGGGGAGGGAGCGCGCCGGCGCCCGACCCCGGACGCGCTCTCGCCGACGCGCGCCTCCCGTGGGGGCCACGCTCGCCGGGCTGCGCTCCGCGGACGACGGCTTCTCGCAGACGCTGCTCGAGGACTTCCTCTCGTCGCTCTATGGGGAGACCCAGGCCGCGCGAGGAGCGAGGAAATCTTCCCCGCATGGCGGCGTACCTGTCGGACGCACGACGCGCGCGCGCTGTACACCGGGGACCCCGCGGACGCGGTCCGCGCGACGTCATCGTGGGCGGCATGACGATCACCGAGGTGCGCGCGCTGACCCCCGCCTGCGCCGCGTCGAGGCCGCCCACGGTCCGCTTCGAGACGAACCTCACCGAGGTCACGAAGGGGAGAGAGCAGAGCTTCTACGTCGAGGAGGAGTGGGTGCTCGTCCGCAACGCCGACGCGCGCTCGCGCGATCCCGAGGCCGCGCGGGTGATCGGATGCCCGCGCTGCGGGGCCCCGCTCGACAAGGTCGTCGGCGGCGTCTGCCGCTATTCCGCTAAGAAGCCCGCTGGCGAGGGCGAGGTCGACTGGTACGTCACGGTCGTCCGCGTGCAGATGCACGAGCCGCGCGGCCCGATCCTGACCGGGACGACCGAGGAGGTCGGCACCGATCTGCCCACGGTGGTCGCGCCCGACCTCAAGGCGGCGTACGGCGAGCTGACCCGGCGCGACCCCGGCTTCGTGTGGTCCGCGTTCAACGCCCGCGCTCGAGCACGTCTTCCGCACGTTCCACGCCGCGTGGACCGCGCGCGATCTGAAGGCGATACGCCCGCTTCCTGTCGGACGGCCTCTTCGAGCGCCAGCGATACTGGATACGTGCCTACGAGGAGACGGGCCTGCGCAACGTGTCCGAGGGCGCGCACATCGTGAGCGTGCAGGTCGCGCGCGTGCTCTCCGACAAGCACTACGACGCGATCACCGTCCGGGTCTACGCCGTCGGGCCTGGACTACACGCTCGACGAGCAGGGCAAGCGTCGTGGGCGGGGATCGCAGGACGCAGCCGCGCGAGTACAGCGAATACTGGACGTTCATCCGCGGCACGCGCGGCCAGCGGCCCCGCGCGGACCGACGCGGCGTGCCCGAGCTGCGGCGCCCCGCTCGCGATCTCCATGGCCGGGCAGTTGCGAGCACTGCAACGCCAAGGTCACGCGCGGCGCATTTCGACTGGGTGCTCTCGCGCATGGAGCAGGACGAATCGTACACGGGCTGACCCCGTGGTCCCGCGCGCTCAGTTCTGCGAGACGAGCAGGGCAGCGCGCTGCTGGCCGAGCGTGGTGGCTGCGGTGTGGTCCTCGATCTTGGCGACGACCGACGCCTTGCCGGTGAACGCGATGTACGTGACGCCCGTGTCCGTTCCGCCGGTCGCGGGATCGGGATCGAATCCCGAGGAGCTGCGCCATCGCGTACGACGCCTCGCCGATGATGTTGTCCGGGCCCTCGTCGCCGAAGACGCCGTACTCCACCTTGCCGTCGTAGATGACGGCGACGACCGTGCCGAGCTCGAGGCCGGCCTTCGCGTAGTCGAAGCGCGTGCTGGGGAGCGGGATGACGACGTACGGCAGCTCGGACGCGTCGAGGAACGCGCCCTTCGAGTCCGTGGCGCTGGTCTGCGGCTGGAAGGCGGGATCCGCGCTCTTGTTGCAGACGGTCGATGGCTTGCCGTCGCAGTCGATGTCCATGTCGGCCTTCCAGAAGACGGCGCCGGTCAGACCGCAGATCGGAATGTTGGAAGGGAGCCCTGGCCTCGTCGTCGGTCTTGTAGTCGCCGCCGACCTTGTTGCAGCTGCCGAGCAGCGCGAGAAGCTCGGCGGCCGTCGGCGGCGCGCCGGTCCCGCCAGCCGCGCCAGCCGCGCCAGCCGCGCCAGCCGTGGAGCCGCCTGCGCCGGCCGCGCCTGCCGCGGTGCCTCCCGCGCCGCCCGTTCCTGCCGCGGAGCCACCCGTTCCAGCGGCGCCTGCCGCGGAGCCTCCCGCGCCGGCCGAGCCTGCCGTGGCGCCTCCCGCTCCCGCTGTGCCCCCCGCCCCCGCCTTGCCTCCTGCGCCTGCGGAGGAGCCGCCGGTGCCCGCCTTCCCGCTGGTGCCTCCCGCGCCGGATGCTCCGCCACTGGCGCCGGCCGTCCCCGCGCCGCCGCCGGACGCCCCCGCCTTGCCGCCTGCTCCGGCGCCGCCGGTGCCCGCCGTTCCTCCGGACGCGGAGGCGCCCCCGGTCACGTCGATGCCTCCCGCGGGGCCGTCGTCGGTGGCGTCCGAGTCGCTCCCTCCGCACGCGAACAGGAGGAATCGAAGCGAGAGCCAGGGACGAAGCGCGAAGCGACATGGAGTGTCTCCTTGCAGAAGGGGCAGAGCGGATCTCGTGCCACCCGCCAGCTCGCATCCTATCGCGCTGCGGGCGCGACACGGCGCGGTGCGCGCAGCCGGGGCGTGATCGCTCCGATCACCGCGCGCGAAGGGATCGATCGCCGCCTGGGCCCGCGAACAATCGAACGGGCCGCGTCGATTCTCGTGATCGGTTCCCTGCGTCCGCCCCCACGTAGCGGCGGGCCGGCCTCCGTTCGGGGTGCGCCCACGAAAGGTGAATCGAATGCGCACGCGAAGAGGGGCGACCGGCGGCCCGCATGGGCTCGCGCACAACGTGGGTGCTGTGGCGAGGGCGGTGCGGTGGGTGCTGCTGCTCGGGCTGCTGCTCGTGGCCGCGGCGTGCGGCGGCAAGTCCGAGCTCTACGAGGGCGCCACGGCCCCCGCCGGAGTCGCCGGCACGTCGGGCGCCGCTGGCAAGGGTGGTACGGCGGGCGCGTCGGGCACGAGCGGAGCTTCGGGGACGGCAGGGAAGGGGGGAGCGGCAGGCGCGGGTGGCGCCGCTGGCGCGTCGGGCAACGGGGGCTCTGGCGCCGGAACGTCGGGCGCGTCGGGCGCGTCGGGCGCATCGGGGAACGGGGGCTCGGGGGCGGCAGGCGGGGAGCGCCACCCTGACGGCCATTGCGATCACGCCGCCCCTCGCCACCATCGCGATCGGGACGCAGGTGGCGCTGGTCGCGACCGCCGCGTACAGCGACGGGAACCAAGGTCGACGTCACCGCACAGGCGACGTGGAGCAGCAACGCGAACGGCGTGGCGACGGTCGCCCAGGGCAAGGTGACCGGTGTCGCGGCGGGAGTGGCCTCGATCGGCGCGACGCTATCGGGAAAGAGCGCGAGCGCGCAAATCACCGTGTCCGCGGCGAAGCCGAAGGCGCTGGTCGTGGCGCCCTCGTCGGTCTCTCTGCCCATCGGTGGCACGAAGCAGCTGGCAGCGACGCTCCAGCTGGACGATGGCTCGATGCAGGACGTGACGTCGGTCGCGGCGTGGTCGAGCGGCAATCCCGGCGTGGCGTCGGTGGCCACGAGCGGGCTCGTGACGGGCACCGGCGCGGGCGGGGCGACGGTCACGGCGAGCACGGCCGGGCTCACGGCGTCGGCGCAGGTGACGGTGTCGAGCGCCGTGCTCACCGCCGTCGCGCTGTCCCCCGAGAAGCCCTCGGTCGGCGTCGGACAGTCAATCGCGTTCACGGCGCTGGGCCTGTTCTCCGACGGGACCAGCGCAGACGTGACGGCCACCGCCAGCTGGACCTCGAGCGCGGCCGGCGTCTTCAAGGTCGACGGGGGCGGCACGGGCACCGCGCTCGCGACGGGGACGGCCACCGTCAGCGCCACCGTCGGCGCGATCACGGGCAGCACGCTCGTCACCGTCTCCGGGACCACGCTCACGGGGAATAGCAATCGAGCCGTCGTCCGCGAGCGTGCTGGTCGGGCACAGCGCCGCGCTCGTCGCCACGGCGACGTACTCGGACGGGTCGACGGCCGACGTGACCGCGTCGTCCGCGTGGGCCTCGTCGAGCGCCGCGACCGCCTCCGTCTCCGGCGGGATCGTCGTCGGCGTCGCCGTCGGCAACGCGACGGTCACCGCCACGTTCGGCGGCGCCTCGGCCACCGCGGCGATCTCCGTCATCGACGCGAAGCTCGTGTCGCTCGCGATCACGCCTTCGTCCTTCTCGGTCGCCAAGGGCGGCTCAGGTGCAGCTAGACGTCACGGGAACCTACGACGACGGGTCGACGGCGGACGAGACCACGAACGCGAGCTGGTCCTCGTCCAGCGACGCGACGCTGACGGTCGCGGCCGGTCTCGCCACCGGGCAGGCCGAGGGCAACGCCACGGTCACCGCGACGCTGTCGGGTATCTCGGCGCAGGCGAGCGGAACCGTGACGGCGTCCGCGCTGAAGAGCGTCCTGGTGACGCCGTCGGCTGCCGACGCTGTCCGTAGGCCAGAAGGACGCGCTCGCGGCGAGCGCGCTCTTCACGGACGGCACGGTGGTGGCCATCACCACCGACGCCACCTGGTCGTCCAGCGCCCCGGGGCTCGTCACGGTGCCGGACGCGCCCAGGGCGCGAAGGGCATCGTGGCGGCCGTCGCGCAGGGCACCGCGCAGATCTCCGCCAGCTACCAGGGGCTCACGGGCTCGGCCACGATCACGGTCGGGGCGACCACGCTCGTCGCGCTGTCGATCTCGCCCATCAACGCCACGGTCACCAAGGGCCAGAACGTCGGCTACACGGCCATCGCGATCTTCAGCAACGGCACGCAGCAGAACGTCAGCGGAATGGCCGCATCGCGGTCGTCATCGGTAACGTCGGTCGCGACGATCCAGACGGGCCCCGGCGGTCCGGGCGGCCCGGGCGGCCCCGGCGGAATGGGCGCGCTCGCGGCAACGGTCGGCACCGGCACCACCACGATCACGGCCACGTACATGGGCCTGACGGCGTCGACGCAGCTGACTGTCACGTCGGCGACGGTGCGTGTCGATCTCGGTCAGCCCCGCGGACGCGAGCTACGTGGTCGGCGCGACCTCGGCCTACCAGGCCGTGGCAATCTTCTCCGATGGCACCAGCCAGCAGGTGACGCCGCAGTGCACGTGGACGTCGTCGGACCCGAAGGTCGCAGCCATCCAGACAGGCATGGGCGGGCCGGGTGGGCCTGGCGGGCCCGGAGGCGGCGCGGGACAGCTCACCGCGATGGGCGCGGGCACGGCGACGATGGCCTGCAGCTACCCAGGGGCTGTCCGGCTCGAACGCGGGTCGCCGTCACCGCTGCCGTGCTCACCGACGTCGTCGTCACGCCCGGCGCCTTCACGGGGGCCATCGGCTCGGGCGTCGGCTTCGTCGCCTCGGCGATCTTCTCCGACGGGGCGCGTCGACGGACATCGCGCGGGCGGCAACGTGGGTGAGCAATCAGCCCGGCGTGGTGGCGGTGAGCACCGCGATGATGAGCAAGGGGCAGGCGAAGGCGATCGCCGCAGGCGTCGCGACGATCGCGGCGACATGCACAAGGGGCTGCTGCCGGAGCCACGGCCACGTGTGCACGGTCACGAGCGCGAAGGTGACGAGCGTGGTGATCAGTCCCGGCAACCCGTCGTCCGGCGTCGGCGTGCTGACCCAGCTCACGGCCGCCGCCATCTTCTCGGACGGCACGTCGGTCGACGTCACGCAGCAGGCGACGTGGGTGTCGAGCGACACGAGCATCGCCGCGGTGAGCAACGCCATGCAGCGCGGCCGCGTGACGCCCATCGCGCCGGGGACGGTGACGATCACCACGACCTGCAGGCGTGTCCGGGACCACCTCGTTCACCGTCAAGAGCGCCGCTCTTGTGACGATCCAGGTGACGCCCTTCAACCCGATCGTTCCGGTTGGATTCACCACACCGTTTCAGGCGACGGGAATCTGCGGATTCCACGGAGGCCGGTACCTCACCAACCTCGTGACGTGGACGTCGAGCGACACCGCCGTGGCGTCGATCAGCACGTCGGGCAACCCGCGCGGCATCCTGACGCCCATCGCCAAGGGGACCACCAGCATCCAGGCCGCGTACCAGGGCGTGACCGGGACGACGCTCGTGACGGTGACCGACGCGAAGCTGGTATCGATCACGATCTCGCCCGATCCGATCGCGCTCGCGGTCGGCCAGACGCTGCAGCTCGGCGCGCTCGGTGCGTTCGATGACGGCTCGACGCTCGACGTGACGAGCTGGGCCACGTGGCAGTCCAGCGACACGGGGGTCGCGAACGTCAGCAACGCCGCGGTGACGCGCGGTCAGATCAAGGGGCTCGCCGCGGGGAGCGCCCAGATCTGCCGCCACGCGCGGCGGCATCACCGGGACGGCAGGAGCGAGCGTCAAATCAAGACCCTCCACTCCCCGCCATCGCCGCTATCGGTCGTCGCGCGCCTCGCTCGAAGCGGCCGCGTGGCGGCTCTCTTCGTGCCGCTCGCCTGCGGGGGGCGGACGGCCGATTTCGGCGACGTGCCGGGGACGCCCGTCGTCTCCGGTGACGGGGACGGCGTGGGTGGCGCGACCGGTGCTGCAGGCACGGGCGGGGCCGGGGGCAGCGCCGGCGCGTCTGCCTCGGGCGCCGGAGCGGCGGGCACGAGCGGAGCCACGACGACGGGCATGGGCGGAGCGGCCGCCGCCGGCGGAGCCGCGACGGCGGGCATGGGCGGCATTGGCGGCGCGGGCGTGGGCGGCGGGGCGCGGGCGGTTCGTCGGGGGCAGCGCGGGTGCGCCGGCAGCCTGCGAGGCCTGTCTGTCGGGCGCCTGCGCGACGCCCTGGAGCGCGTGCGAGGCCAGCGCGAAGTGCCACGCGCTCGCCGCGTGCGTCCTCTCGTCGTGCGGCACGCAAGGCGGTGGAGGGTGCGTGCAGGATTGCGCAACGAAGGTCGGCGTCTCGCTGGGCGGCAAGGGCGGAAAAGGGGGTGGCAACAATCCCGCGGCCCAGCTGTTCACGGCGGCGTTCCAGTGCGCCGCGTCGGCCTGTCCCGGCACGTGCCCGGGAGGTGGCGGTCCTCCGGGAGGCGGCGGACCTCCGGGAGGCGGCGGCGGTCCTCCCCCGGCGGCCCCACGGGACCGGCGGAGGCGGCGGAGGCGGGTAGGTCCCCTTGACAGCAACGGAATGAATATTCATTCTCTGCGCGTGGCCAGCCCCGCGACGCGCAGAGACGCCTCCGACGAGCGGGAGGGAATCCTCGAGGCTGCGCTCGGCCTGTTCGCGGAGCGGGGGTTCCCGCGGGACGCCTGTCCCGCTGGTCGCCGAGGTCGCCGGCGTGGGCGCGGGGACGCTGTATCGCTACTTCGACAGCAAGGAGGCGCTGGTCAACGCGCTCTACCAGCGGTGCAGGAGCAAGGCGGCCATGGGCGAGGCCATCCTGACGGCGTTTCCCGTCGACGCTCCGCCGCGCAAGCAGTTCCACGAGCTGTGGTCCCGCTTGAGCGCGTTCGCCCGGGAGAACGCGACGGCGCTCGCGTTTCTGGAGCTCCACCACCACGGTCCCTACCTCGACGAGAAGAGTCGGGCGATGGACGAGGTGATGCTCGGCCCCGCGCGCGCGTTCGTCGAGCGCGCGCAGGCCCAGGGCGAGGTGAAGCCCTACCTGCCCGGACCTGCTCATCGCCGTCGTCTTCGGCTCCTTCGTCGGCGTGGTGAAGGGCTGTCGCGAGCGCGCGATGGAGGCTCTCTCCCGAGGTGCTGGACGCCGCCGAGCAGTGCGCCTGGGACGCGATCCGGCGCTTACGGTCCAGCCAGGTTTCGCCGCCCCGCCCCGTGCGAGGGCGGCTTTTTTTCAGCCCCGGAATCGGAATGAACATTCATTCGAGCCACCAAAGGCTCGAGCGGGAGAGACGACGACATGAGCACCAGCAAGACCATCCTCATCACGGGCGCGACGGCAGGCATCGGGCGTCACGCGGCGCTGCACCTCGCCTCGCTCGGGCACCACGTGATCGCGACGGGCCGCAAGGAGAGCGCCCTCGCGGAGCTGCGCGAGCGGGCGACGCAGTCGGGCTCGCGCGGGCGGCTGTCGGTGCTGCGGCTCGACGTCACGGATCCGGCGTCGATCGCTGCGGTCGCTCGCGAGGTGAGCGAGCTGACGGGCGGGCGCGGGGCCTGGACGTGCTGGTCAACAACGCGGGCTACGGGCTCGTCGCGCCGCTCGAGGAGGTCACGGACGCGGAGCTCCGCGCGCAGTTCGATACGAACGTCTTCGGGCTGATGGCGGTGACCCGCGCCTTCCTGCCGCAGCTCCGCGCGCGCGGTGCGGCGCGCATCGTCAACGTCAGCAGCATCGGCGGCCGGCTCACGATGCCCTTCTTCGGCGCGTACAACGCCACCAAGTACGCGGTCGAGTCGCTGTCGGACGCGCTGCGTATCGGAGCTTCTACCCTTCGGCATCGACGTCTCGCTGGTCGAGCCCGGCCCCATCCGCAGCGACTTCGCGGCGCGGGCCATGGAAGCGTGCTCGCGCAGCGCGTCGCCCGACTCGCCGTACGCGCCCGTCTACGCGCGCGCGGACGAGATCAACGCGCAGACCGAGTCGATGGCCGTCGGGCCGGAGCACAGCGTCGCGGGCCATCGCGCACGCAGCGCTCGCCCGCCGTCCCCGCGCCCGCTACGTCGTGCCCGGCCGCCTCGCGCTGATGATCGGCCTCGTGGGGATGCTCCCGACGCGGCTCGTCGACTGGGTCCTGCGGCAGTCGATGGGGCTCACCGCGAAGAAGCTCCTCGGCGCGCCCGGCGCAGGCCGCAGCGTCGCGCGCTTAGCGGGAAAGCAGCAGAAGGTTCAGCCGAGCACGTCGCGCAGGAGGTCGGGGCGGTCCGTCATGATGCCGCCCACGCCCTCGCGTGCGAGCCGGCGCATCTCGTCGGGGTCGTCGACGGTCCACACGTTGACCCACTTGCCCATCGCGGCCATCGCCTGGAGAAACGGCTCGTCGATCAGCCGCAGCCCCTCGTGGAAGAGCGGCATGTCGAGCACGGTGTACGGAGCCTCCGGACACGGCAGCCCCGACTTCGCGGCCAGCACGAGCTCGGTCAGCGCGAGCCGCGGGTCAAATGGCAAGCCTCCGGCAGCGCGCCGAGGAGGCGCTTCGCGACGTCGTCGCTCTCGCTGCCCACGCAGACGCGCG
The DNA here is from genome assembly GCA_037045055.1 of Dermatophilaceae bacterium. Lineage (GTDB taxonomy): Bacteria > Actinomycetota > Actinomycetes > Actinomycetales > Dermatophilaceae > Phosphoribacter. The sequence continues at coordinate 22,644 of JBAOHJ010000001.1, forward strand.
ACGTGGCGTCCTCCGCGCGCGGCAGGGCGGCCAGCGCGTCCTCCGCGCCGGTCGCCGACGGCTTGAGCTCCAGGTTGATGCGCACCTGCGGCAGCGCGCGCAGCACCTCGCGAAGGAGCGGGATCCGCACGCCCTGGCCGCGAAACGGCGTGGTCGCGCCGCCGTCCGGGCTGAACCGATAGCCGGCGTCCACGGCCTCGAGCTCCGCGAGCGTGAGCGCGGCGAGCGGGCCCTCGCGATCGGTGCAGCGGGCGAGATCCTCGTCGTGGGCGACGACGAGCGCGCCGTCCCGCGTCGCCTGGACGTCGAGCTCCAGCATGTCGGTGCGGTGGCGCGAGACGGCGGCCTGGAACGCGACCAGGGTGTTCTCCGGCGCGAGCGCGGCTCCGCCCCGGTGCGCGATGTGGAGCGTGGGGCGGAGACCAATCAGGAAGGGGTGCATCGCGCCGCCCAGCATACTCCCGCGGGCTCGCAGCGCCCGGCGCGTCCCGGGCTCGCGAGCGACGCGCTCACGCTCACCAGACAGCGGCGCGGATGTTCAGCCTTCGAGGAGCTTGAGCAGTCCGTCGCGGTTCGTGACGCCGACGTGCTGCTTGGTCTTCTGCCCGCCGGCGAACACGATCACCGTGGGGACGCCGCGGATGCCGTAGCGCTGCGCGATGCCGGGCGCCTCGTCGATGTCGAGCTTCGCGACCTTGTACTTGCCGGCGAACTCGTCGGCGAGCTTGTCGACCACGGGCGCGAGGACCTTGCAGGGGCCGCACCACGTCGCGGTGAAGTCCACCAGGACCGGCTCCTTGGAGGAGAGGACCTCGGTGTCGAAGTTCAGCTCGTTGACGACCACGACGTTCTTGCTTGCCATTGCGATTCTCCTGTTGCTGCGGGGCGCTGAAGCCAGACCGGCTGCTCCGCGAGCGGATGCCCCCGGTTTGGGACATTACGGACCGGGCGTCGAGCGTCACGTGAGGGGGACGCGTGGATCCGGCCGACCCGGCGTGCCCGAGACTGGGCCGCGCCGTCCGGGTGGGGGCTGGGATCCGAAGCAGCTCGAGGGGCGATCGGCGCTCGTAGGTCGTTAACGTCGACATGCCGGCTCCCTTCGTCAAGGCGTACCATCCCGGCCCGCATGGTCCACCCGCTCGCAGGCAAGCCCGCCCCCGCGTCGATCCTGGTCGACGTCCCGCGCCTCCTCTCGGCGTACGAGCGTGAGGCCCCCGACCCCGCGAACCCGGCGGAGCGCGTCGCGTTCGGGACGTCGGGCCACCGCGGCATCGTCGCTGCGCCAGGCCTTCAACGAGGCGCACATCCTCGCCATCGTCGCAGGCGATCTGCGAGTAGCGCGCGGCGCGCGCGGCATCGACGGGCCGCTGTTCCTCGGCATGCGACACGCACGCGCTGTCGCGAGCCCGCGCTGCGTCACCGCGCTCGAGGTGCTCGCCGCCAACGGCGTCGACGGTGCGCTGTCGCAGGCCGGCGACGGCTGCACGCCCACGCCCGTCAGTCTCGCACGCCATCCTCGCCTACAACCGCGGCCGCACCAGCGGGCTCGCCGACGGCATCGTCATCACGCCGTCGCACAACCCGCCCGAGGACGGCGGCTTCAAGTACAACCCGCCCCACGGCGGCCCCGCCGACACCGACGTCACCAGGCGCGATCGAGGCGCCGCGCCAACGCGCTGCTCGCGCGACGGCTGCCGGGCGTGCACCGCGTGCCGCTACGGCGCGCGCGCTCGGCGCCCGACGACGCGACGCCACGACTTCGTCGCGCCCTACGTCGACGACCTCGCCGAGCGTCATCGACCTGGACGGCCATCGCGGCGCGCAGGCTGCGCATCGGCGTCGATCCGCTGGGCGGCGTCGAGCATCGGCTTACTGGGCGCCGATCGCCGAGCGCTACGGCCTCGACATCGAGGTCGTCAACCCGCTCGTCGATCCGACGTTCGGCTTCATGCCGCTCGATCACGACGGCAAGATCCGCATGGACTGCTCGTCGCCGTACGCGATGGCCGAGCCTCATCGCGCTGCAAGGACCGCTTCGACGTCGCGTTCGGCAACGACACCGACGCCGACCGCCACGGCATCGTGACGCGCGGCGCGGGCCTGCTGAACCCCGAACCACTACCTCGCGGTCGCGATCGACTACCTGTTCCAGCACCGCGCCGGCGTGGCGCGCGGACGCCGGCGGTCGGCAAGACGCTCGTGTCGAGCAGCCATGATCGATCGCGTCGCGCGCGCGCCTCGGGCGCACGCCTCGTCGAGGTGCCGGTCGGCTTCAAGTGGTTCGTCGACGGTCTCGTCGACGGCTCGCTCGGCTTCGGCGGCGAGGAGAGCGCGGGCGCGTCGTTCCTGCGCCGCGACGGCACGCGTGTGGACCACCGACAAGGACGGCATCATCCTCGATCTGCTCGCGGCCGAGATCACCGCGCGCACCGGGCAAGGACCCGGGCGAGCACTACCGCGGAGCTCGACGCGCGAGCTCGGCGCACCCGGTCTACGACGCGCATCGACGCGCCCGCGACGCGCGCGCAGAAGGCCGTGCTGAAGAAGCTCTCGCCCGACGCGCGTGACGGCGCGACGAGCTCGCCGGCGAGCCCATCACGCGCGCAAGCTCACGCACGCGCCCGGCAACGGCGCGCGCGATCGGCGGGCTCAAGGTCGCGACCGAGAACGGCTGGTTCGCGGCGCGCCCGTCGGGCACCGAGGACGTCTACAAGATCTACGCGGAGAGCTTCCGCGGGCAGCAGCACCTCGACGATCTCGTCGACGAGGCGCGCAAGCTCGTCACCGCGGCGATCGCGCCGCGCTGAGGTCTCTCACTCCACGTCGCCCGCGGGCAGGTAGTCGGTGAAGCCGCGCTCCTCGCCCGAGTAGAACGTCGCGCGCTGCGGCTCGGTGAGCGGCGTGTCGTTGCGGAACCGCTCCACCAGATCGGGGTTCGACACGTAGAGCTGTCCGAACGACACGATGTCGGCGTCGCCGCTCGCCAGCACCTGGGCGGCCGTCTGCTTGTCGTAGCCGCCGTTGATCATGAACCGCCCGGCGACGAACGGCCGGAACCAGCGCGCCGGGATGCCCTCCGGGTCGTCCTTGCTCTTCGGCTCCATCACGTGGACGTAGGCGAGCGGGAGGCGGCCGAGCTCCTTCACGGCGTGCGAGAAGGTCTCGCGGGGCGTCGAGTCCTTCATGCTCTGGAAGCGGTTGCTCGGCGACAGCTTCACGCCGACGCGATCGCTTCCCCACACCGAGACGAGCGCCTCGGTCACCTCGATCAGGAAGCGCGCGCGGTTCGCGATCGATCCGCCGTAGCGGTCGGTGCGGAGGTTCGAGCCGTCCTGCAGGAACTGATCGACGAGGTAGCCGAAGGCGCCGTGCAGCTCGACGCCATCGAAGCCCGCGGTCTTCGCGTGCGCAGCGGCGACCGCGAAATCGTCGACGATGCGCGCGATCTCCGCGGTCTCGAGCGCGCGGGGAACGGGAAACGGCTTCGGGCCCTCGGGCGTGAAGAGCGTGCCCTCGGCGGGGATGGCCGAGGGGGCGACGGGATCCTTGCCGTCCTTCTGGATCGTCGGGTGCGAGATCCGCCCGCCGTGCCAGAGCTGCACGAAGATGTGCCCGCCCTTCTCGTGCACGGCGTCGGTCACGGTCTTCCACGCGGCGATCTGCTCGGGCGTGTGGATGCCCGGCGACCGCTCGTAGCCCTGCGCCTCGTGCGAGACCTGACTGCACTCGGTCACGATGAGCCCCGCCGAAGCGCGCTGCGCGTAGTACGTCGCGATGAGCGGCGTCGCGACCGCGCCCGGGCCGGCGCGCAGGCGGGTCATCGGCGCCATCGCGATGCGGTTTCGCAGGGTCAGGGGACCCATCGCGAGGGGCGAGAAGAGATCGGCCGTCATCGATCCGCTCGCTACTGCATTCGCTTCCCTGCGAAAATAGGCCGCGTCGCCCGAGGGAGTGAACCCGCGCACGCCCTCGGGTGGCCGGCCGGCTCGTGTCGCTCGGACGGCGGGGCTACGGCGGCAGGGGCGTGGGCCAGGCGGCGTTGAGCGCGTCCACCACGTCGAAGACGTCGGCCCGCGGCGAAGGGCCGCCCGCGGTCGGCGCGTGGTAGTGGTCCACCGTCACGAAGGTCGGGATCTGCGCGAACGGGTTGAGCTTCGCGTCCTTCGTCCAGCACCGGGCCGCGTGATCGAGGAGGAGCGGGTACGCGTTGGCCGCCGTCGCGGTGGCCTCGTCGGCGCCGATCGGCCCCGTGTCGAAGTGGTTCAGGACGAAGACCTGGTTGTCGTGGAGCGTCGGGTCGCCGCGGTTGACCGCGCAGCTCCACGTGGGATCGTCGTACGGCGTCTCCCACCCGTACGCGCGCCAGTCGAGGTGCCACTTGCCATTCGCCTTGCCGTCGTCCGTGAAGACGACCAGGCGCTGGTTCTTTGCGATCATCTCGCCCAGCGTGGGCCAGGGCGAGCCCGGGGGCTTCGCGTGTACGTACAGCGGCCGCGTCGGATCGGCGAGCCCGTCCGCGGAGGAGAGCCCGCTCGCCGCGAGCGCCTTCAGCGTGTCCGCCTCGGAGATGTACGCCTCGAGGATGAACGTCACGACGTCGGTGGGGTGCGCCGTCATCCACGCGGCGATCTCGTCCAGGCCCTTCTTCATGGGCATGGCTCCCCATACGCCGCAGCTGCCGTGGCACAGGTAGAGATCTCCCATATAGGCGTACGTGTCGAGCATGAGGCAGCGCACGCCGTCGTCGAGCTGCTGCGTGAAGCTGCGCTTCTGGTTCGGTATCGGCGCGACGAAGCCGTAGACGGAGCTCGACATCGCGTTGTGCGTGCAGGCGACGGCGACCTGGTTGTACGGACGCTCGCAGAGCGCCGCCGCCCCATTGCAGACAGCGCCCGCTCCCCCCGCGCCGCCGGCTGTTCCGCCGGTGCCCGCCGCCGCGCCGGCCGTTCCGCCGTTTCCCGCCATCGCGCCGCCCGCGCCGCCGGTGCCCGCTGCCGCGCCTGCCGTTCCGCCGGTGCCCGCCGCCGCGCCGGCCATTCCGCCGTTTCCCGCCATCGTGCCAGCCGATCCGCTGCTGCCCGCCATCGCGCCGGCCGCACCCGCCGCACCCGCTTTCCCTGCGGCGCCTCCGGAGGTGCCCGCGGCGCCGGCACCCGAGCCACCCGTGGCGCCGGCACCGGCCCCCGAGCCACCCGTGGCGCCGGCACCCGAGCCACCTGCGTTGCCGGCACCGGAGACGCCTGCGGCGCCCGCACCGGAAGCGCCGGACCCGGCTCCGCCCTTGCCGCTTCCAGCGGACCCGCCGCTCCCTCCCGGCATGCCTGCCGCGCCGGCGCCGGCCGCTCCTGCGTTTCCCGCCGACGAGCTTCCGCCTCCCGCGCTGCTGGCTCCGCCCGCTGCGCCCGATGGCGCGTCGGTGGCGTCGCCGGTCTCGCTGCCGCCGCACCGCAAGACGCCCAGCGCCGTCGAGGCGATCGCCAGCGCCGTCCATGCTCGCGCGCGGTTCATCTCGACGCAGACCGTATCACGCCGGGTGGGGCCGCCCCCGGTCTACGGCTGCTTCCCGGCCGGCTCGATCTCGCACCAGATGAGGTGCGTCTTGGAGCAGTCGTTGTCGTTCCACTCCTTGTTGTTGTACTTGAACTCGGCGCAGTCCTCGTTGCCGCCGGAGTCGTTGGGCTCGCCGGATGCCCACATCTTCGCGATGAAGGCCGGGTCGCTGGTCTCTCCCGTGACCCACGCGAACGTCCCCTCCGTCGCGCTATCCGTGTAGCCAATCCAGATCGTGCTGCTCATGTACTGCCAGACGAAGTCTGCTTCGGTCTGCGTCGTGACCGTGACCAGGTGGCCGCCGCTGACGGTCTCGCAGAACGCCTTGCCCTCGCTCCACGAGTACGTGCTGCTCGATTCCCAGTAGCAGTGCGTCCCGAGCTGTCCCTCCCCCGACTGGCACTGCACTTTGCACTTGTTCGAGCAGCGGTCGTTGTTGCTCGTGTTGCCGTCGTCGCACTCCTCGCCAGGATCGATGGTTCCGTTTCCGCATACCGCGGGGCTGCCGCCGGAGCCCGCCGAGCCTCCCGAGCTGCCGGCCATCCCGCCGCTCCCCGCGGTTCCGGAGCCGGCCGAGCCCGCGGTTCCGGAGCCGGCCGAGCCCGCGGTTCCGGAGCCGGCCGAGCCCGCGGTTCCGGAGCCGGCCGAGCCCGCGGTTCCGGAGCCGGCCGAGCCGCCTTTCCCGGAACCACCGGCGGCTCCACCGCCACTCGCGCCGCCGCTCGACGTGCCCGCGCTTCCGCCCGAGGCGCCGGCGCTGCCACCCTTGCCGGCCGCGCCCCCACCGCTGCCACCCGTGCCTGCCGTGCCGCCCTTTCCGGCGGCTCCTGCCTGGCTCCCGCCGCCGCCGCTCGTGCCTGCGGCGCCCGCGTCCCCCGCGGCGCCCGCCGCGCCTGCCGACGATCCGCCGCTGCCGCCGTCGCCCTCGTCCGTCTCGTCCTCGGGTTTTGCAGATATGCCGGCGGCACACGCGGTGGCCAGGAGCGCGATCGAGAACAGCTGGAAGGAAGCACGCATGGTCGGAAGCGTTACCGCTCTTCCGATTTTCTGCCAATCGACGGCAGGGCGGGCGAAAAGGCGTGTGCGGACGTGTCGGCCTTTTGCCGATATGTCGCCGCCGGCCAATCCACTTAACACCGGTTCAGGGACCGCAGCTCTTCGGATTGGCGCCGGTCGGAATCCGACGAGGCAGCGGTGGTGCAGTTGTAGAGCATCGACGTCGCGTCCCACCCGCAGACCTTGCCCGCGTCGCACACGAGCGACTGGACCATCGTGCCGTTCTGCTCGCACCAGTAGACCTTGCCGTCCGGGCCGCAGCAGCCGGGGTACTCGTGGGCCTGCGAGCACGTCGTGGGGATCGCGTTCCCGGCGGCGCCCGAGCCGGCGGAGCCGCCGCCCTTGCCCGCGGAGCCGCCCTTTCCGCCGGAGCTGCCACCTCCGCCGGGGCCGGGGCCTCCCCCCGCGCCCGGCCCTGCGCCGCCCGGGCCGGGGCCTCCCCCCGCGCCCGGCCCTGCGCCGCCCGGGCCGGGGCCGGGATCGCCGCCGCCGCCGCCCGCGCCGAACGGCGCGCTGCCCGCGGAGCCGCCCGTGGTCGGCGCGCCGCCGGTCGCGGCTCCCGAGGAGCCGCCGCCGCCCAGGAACGTGGTCGTGCCCGCGGCGCCGCCCGTCGTGCCGCCCGTCCCCGCCGCGTCTCCGCCGCTGCCGCCGTCTCCGCTGCCTCCCTGGCCGTCGCCGAAGAGGCCCTTGTCGTCGGTCCCTCCCCCGCACGCGAGGGCGCGGAGACCGAGCAGGACGAGGGCGAAATGGCCGAAGCGAGAGAAGGCACTGCGCGACATGGCGCGCACCTTACCAGCCTCGCCGCGGCTCGCCATGGACGCGGAGCGTCGTGTGCGGGGGACCGGACGGCTCGATGGCCTGGACACCGACACGGTGGCCGCTCCCGGAACAAAGTTGGCCCTGCGCGGGCGGTGGTCCTAGACCCCGGACTCTCGCCCCGCATGGCCACGCTCTTCGCTCCCCGACGCGCCGCGATCGCGGCAGCGAACGCCCGAGGCACGCCCGCGTCCGACCCTCCGCCCCCGGGCGAGAGGTCGCACGCGGCGGCCATCGCGCGCGGTCGCGAAGCCGCTGCGCTCCTGCTGTTCGTGGGCGCGGTGTACACCGCGCTCGCGCTCGTCTCGTTTCGCGGTAGCCCGCTCGACGTCGACCTCTCCGGGCCGGACTGGGTGGGTCCCGTGGGCGCTGCCTGGGCGCGAGCGCTCGTCGGCGCCGTGGGCGTGACGGCGTTCTTCGCGCCCGTCGAGATGATGCTCCTGGCGTGGCCGCTCCTGCGCGATCGCGCGTCGATCGCCACGGTCGCGCGCCTCGCGGGCGATCTGCTCGTGCTCCTGATCGTCGCCGCGCTGGTGCAGGTCGCGCTGCCGACGTCGACGATCCTGGGCGGGATGCCGGCGGCCGGCCTCGTCGGCGAGCTGTTCGGCGAGCTGCTCCGGTCGCTCTTCTCGTCGATCGGATCGTTTTTGATCGGGCTGACGGCGATCGCGCTGATCCTCATCGCGCGCGTCGTTCTCGTTCATCTCGTCCGCGCAGAAGGCCATGCACGGCACCAACGTCGCTGCGACCAAGGCGGCGTCGGGCGCCCGGGCGGTGGCCGAGGCGTGGGAGCGCGCGGCCGAGCTGCGCAAGGAGCGCGAGGCCGAGCTGCGCCGCGCCGCGGAGCCGGTGATCCACGACGATCCTCCCGCGTCCGACGGCGCCATCGTCGCGGCGGCGCTCGGGGACGAGGACACGCCGGACGCGCCCGTCGTGCTCACCGTCGAGCCGCGCAAGACGCCGCCTCCGCCCGTGCTCGAGGACGAGGCGCCGAAGAAGCGTGGCCGCAGGAAGCCGAAGGAAGAGACGCCGGTCACACCGGGCGTCTCCGAGGTGAAGGCGCGGACGCCCGAGCCGGTGGTCGCGCTCGAGGCGGTGGTCGAGCCGGACGAGAAGCCAGCACGGCGCGCGAAGAAGAAGGAAGAGACGCCGCCCCCGCCGCCGGAGGAGCCGGAGGAGCAGGGAGACGTCGGTCCGCAGATCGTCGATCACGTCGCGGAGGTCGTGCCCGAGAAGCCGGCCGCGCCGCCGAGGCCGTCGCGCGAGGCGCAGAAGGCCGCGGCGCTGGGCTTTCGCATGCCCGAGTCGATGCTGCTCGATCCCGCGCCGGCCACGATCGTGCGCGAGGACCGCGACGCGCTGCTGGGGCGCGCGAAGGAAGCTCGAGAAGACGCTCGCCGACTACGGCGTGAGCGGCAAGGTCGAGGAGATCCACCCGGGCCCGACGGTCACGACCTTCGAGGTCGTCGCCCGCCGCAGGGCACGAAGGTCATCGAAGGTCGCGGGCCTCGCCGACGATCTCGCGCTCGGCCTCTCGCGCAAGGTGCGCATCATCGCGCCGATCCCCGGCAAGAACCGCATCGGCTTCGAGATCCCGAACGAGCGAGCGCGTGCCCGTCAACCTGCGCGAGCTCGTCGAGGACCGGCGCTTCCATGGAGATGAAGGCGCCGCTGCCCGTGCGTGCTCGGGCGCGACATCGTCGGCGCGCCCGTACTTCGCCGACCTCGCGTCGATGCCGCACGTGATCGTCGCCGGCGCGACCGGCGCCGGCAAGAGCGTCGGGCTCAACGTGATGCTGGTGAGCCTGCTCTATCCGGCGCACGCCCGACGATCTGCGCCTGCTTGATGATCGATCCGAAGGTCGTCGAGCTCGCGCCCTTCGACCGCATCCCGCACATGCTGCTGCCGGTCGTGACCGACATGAAGCAGGCGGCCAACGCGCTCAAGTGGGCGGTGGACGAGATGGAGCGGCGCTACCAGCTCTTCGCCAACGCCGGCACGAAGAACATCACCACGTACAACGGCTGGGTCGAGAAGGTGCAGCGCGGCGAGGCCAAGGCCGCCGAAGCCGCCCGCCCGAAGGTCGACGGCGGTGGCGCCGACGACGGCACCGAGGTGGAGGTCGACGCGGCCAAGGACGGCGAGCGACGCCGAGCTGCCCGAGAAGCTGCCGTTCATCGTGATCGTCGTCGACGAGTTCGCCGACCTCATGATGCAGCAGGGCAAGGACGTGGAGGCCAGCGTCGCGCGCCTCGCGCAGAAGGCGCGCGCCGCCGGGATGCACGTGATCCTCGCGACGCAGCGCCCGAGCGTCGACGTCATCACGGGCATGATCAAGGCGAACTTCCCGACGCGCATCGCCTTCCGCGTCGCGCAGAAGGTCGACAGCCGGACCATCCTCGACGAGCAGGGCGCCGAGCACCTGCTCGGGCGCGGCGACATGCTCGTCAAGATGAACGGCACGAACGACACGCAGTCGCGTGCAGTGCCCGTTCGTGCTCGGAGGAGGAGGTGCAGCGGGTCACCGACTTCCTGCGCGCTGCAGGGCGAGCCGGTCTACGACGAGAACATCCTCAAGCCGCGCGACGACGAGGGCGAGGACGGCCGAGGACGACGACGGAGAGCTGGATCCGATGTACGACGAGGCGGTGCGGATCGTCGCCGACACGCGGCGCTGCTCGACCTCGTGGCTTCAGCGCAAGCTCGGGCGTAGGGTACAACCGGGCGGCCAAGATCGTCGAAGCGCATGGAAGAACGCGGAGCTCGTCGGGCCGGCCAACGGTGCCAAGGATCGCGAGGTCTTGATTGGGCCGCTTTGAAGATGGCGGGCCGGAAGGGCCCGAGGGTGTCGTGTCGGGGACCTGGGACTGTCGCGGCAGCGCCGTGATAGCGCGGCTCGAGGCCGTGCTGGCGCGCTGCTGCGAGTCGGCCTGCGAGGTCGAGCGCAAGGGGATGCTCCGCGAGATCGCGGACCTCCTGCCTCACCCGCAGCTGCCGTGCGAGCTGCGCGCGGCGGCGCTCGAGCGCATGGGCCGCCTGGCCCGGCGCGCGAGCGAGGACCCTGCCTGCCAGAGCGGTCTCTGCGAGATGCAGCGCCGCGTGGCCGGCAAGGACACCTGACGCCGTCCGCGTTCCCTTCCCGCCGCGTAGGGCGTAGGGCCTCTCCTTGCGGAACAGGCGCGCGCTGCGGGTCTCGGCGGCGCTGGCAGCCGGCGCTGCGCTGTTCGCGTCGCGGCTCGCGCGCCGCTGGGGCTCGCGCGATCGTCGAGCCCTCGGCCGATCGTGGTGGGCGCCTCGACGCCTGGAGAGGCGCCCCCGCGAGCGCCGCCGCGTCGTCGTCGCCGCCCGGGCGACCGCCGCTGCCGCCGCCCGCTTCGGCCGTCGTTGCGGGACGGCCCGCCCGCGATGCTCCACCTGGATCCGCGCCGGACCAAGACCGCAGCCCGTACCGCGCGCCGCGCGCGCTCCCCGTGTCCGCTGGACGTACGCGGCCGGTGGGGCCCGTCGCCGCGGCGCCGGTCGTGGCGGGGGGCCGCGTCTCGTGGTCGCGTCGCCGTCGGGTGCGTCGTCCGTCCGCCCTGGACGCCGAGGGCAAGCCCGCGTGGACCTTCGACGCGCGCGAGCGTGTGTATGGAAGTCCCATGGTCGTGGGGGATCTCGTCGTCGTCGGCGTGGATCGCGGCACGGCGCTCGGCGCTCTAAGTCTCCGCGTCCAGCGGTCGGGTGCGGTTTCGCGCGGCCGTGGACGGCGACGCCGACACCGGGCCGGCGCCGCTGCCCGATGGCGGCTCCCGACGCCCATGACGTCGTCGTCGCCCGGGTCCTCGAAGTCGACCTTCTTGCCGCCCCAGTAGACCGGCAGCAGGCCCCCGAGGGCACGGGGGCGGCGGGCGTAGGCGACGTTGGGGATCGACAGGAAGATGTGCAGGTGCTTGCTGTAGGTGACGAAGACGGTGAAGACGAGCAGGACCGCCAGCGACAGCAGCAGCAGGACCGTCTCGGCCACCTCGACCGCGTCCTGGGAGAGCCCGGAGAACAGCGCGGCGAACCCCTGTGACGCGAACGCGCCCCGCAGGAACTGCATCGTCGTGCTGCCGGCCTCGTTGACGCCCTGGGCGACGATCGACGCGCCGCGGAAGGCCAGCAGGGTCCAGACGACGTTGAAGATCATGAACAGCACGAACCACGCCGGGCCCAGGTGCGAGCCGAAGAAGCGCGAGCGCCGGCCGAGGGTCGCGGGGGCGTTCTTGATGCGGATCCCGACGAAGATCGCCAAGGCGAGCACGCACAGGATCGCGAACAGGTCCTCGACGAAGCCGAACCACGCCCAGTTGCCGAAGAACGGGATTTGGAAGTGCGGGTCGACGAGCGCCCCGAACCCCTCGATGATCGTCAGCAGCAGGACCATGAAGCCCCAGAAGACGAGCAGGTGGGCCACCCCGGGCACGCTCCACCGCAGCAGTTTGCGCTGTGCGGCGACCTCGACCAGCTCGGCCTGGACGGTCTGCCCGATGCTGCTGCGCCGCCCGGGCTCGATCGGCTGGGCCCGCTGGCCCAGCCTGACCAGGAACATCAGGCGTCGCCCGGCGATCCCCAGGCAGACCACGGTGAGCAGCAGGCCGAGGATCAGCCGGACCGCCATCATTCGCAGGAGCTCCTTCGGGTACGCAACGTCGGGGCCGGCTCAGCCTTTGCGTTTGGCGACCTCGTCGGTCAACGCGGGGAGGACCTTGTGCAGGTCTCCGACGACGCCGAAGTCGGCCACCTGGAACAGCGGCGCCTTCGGGTCCTTGTTGACCACGACGATGGTCTTGCTGCTCTGCATGCCGGCCCGGTGCTGGATCGCCCCGGAGATCCCGGCGGCGAGGTAGAGCGAGGGGGCCACGGTCTTGCCGGTCTGGCCGACCTGCAGCTCGTGTGGGGCCCAGTGCTGGTCGGTGACGGTGCGCGAGGCGCCCACGGCGGCACCCATGGCGTCGGCGAGCCGCTCGACCACCCCGAAGCCCTCCTGGGAGCCGACTCCCCGCCCGCCGGCGACCACGACGGCCGCCTCGGTGAGCTCCGGCCGCCCGCTGGCGACCTTGGGCTCGCGGGCGGTGATCCTGGCGCCCTTGGCGCCGTCGCTCACGGTGACGTCCACGGCCTCCACGGCGGCCGCGGTCGCCGCGGGCTCGGCCGAGGTCGCGTTGGGCCGCATGGTGACGACCGCCGGTCCGCGCACGACCTCGCTCGTGGCGACCCACCGGCCGGCCAGGACGGACTGGGTGGTCGTGACGGTGGCGCCGGAGGCGCGCACGCCGGTGGCGTCGGTGACGATGCCCGAGCCGAGGCGCACGGCGACCCGGGCCGCGACGTCTTTGCCCTCGGGGCCGGAGGTGACGAGCACGGCCAGGGGGGAGACCCGCTGCGCGATCGCGACGACGGCCTCGGCCTTGGGCAGCGAGAGGAAGTCCTCGATCTCGGGCGCGGCCACGGCATACACCTTGGTGGCGCCGTACTCGCCGAGTTGCTCGACGACGGCACCGCTGGGCTCGCCGAAGACCACGGCGGCGGGCTCGCCGAGCCCCCGGGCGACGGTGAGCAGCTCGAGAGTGGGCTTGCGGACTCCCGAGGCGGTGGTCTCGGCGACCACGAGGACTTCCGACACGATGGGGTTCTCCTTGCAGGTATGCCGTGCGGGTGCGGTCAGGGGCTTGCGGGTCAGATGAAGCCGCGGCCGGAGAGGAAGTCGGCGAGCTGGCCGGCTCCTTCGCCGTCGTCGGTGACGATCGTGCCGGCCGCGCGCGCCGGGGTCGGGGTGATCTCGACGGTCTTGACCGCTGCCGCGCCCGCACCCACCTGGCTCGCGTCGACGCCGAGGTCGCCTAGACCGAGGGTCTGCACCGGCTTCTTCTTCGCGGCCATGATCGCCTTGAACGCCGGGTAGCGGGCCTCGCCGATCTGGTCGGTCACGGTGACCACGGCCGGCAGCGTGACGGCCACCCGCTCGCTCGCCGCGTCGGTGTCGCGCCGGATGGACACGGCGGTGCCGTCGACGGCCAGCTCCCCGGCGAAGGTCGCCTGGTTGACGCCGAGCCGGTCGGCGACCATCGAGGGGACGACCGACATCTCCGCGTCGGTGGAGGACATGCCGGCCAGGACCAGGTCGTAGCCGATCGTCTCCAGCGCCTTGGCGATGACCAGGGAGGTGCCCAGGGCGTCCGAGCCGTGGATGGCGTCGTCGACGACGTGCACTGCGCTGTCGCCGCCGATGGCCAGGGCCTTGCGCAGGCCCTCGGCGGCCTTGGCCGGCCCGACCGTGAGGTGCACGACCTCGGCTCCGGCCTGCTCGGCCAGCTGCACGGCCTGCTCCACGGCATACTCGTCCAGCTCGGACAGCCGCCCCTCGACGCCGGCCCGGTCGAGGGTGAGATCCGCGGCGAACTTCCACGTCGCCGTGGGCTCGGGGACGTACTTCACGAGGACGACGATCTTCATGCCGGGTGGACCTGCCTTTGTCGGTGCGGGCTGGGGCGATGCCCGACGTCGCTGTCGGTGCACTGACGACCCTATTGGTGAGGGTGCCAGGGCGCCATTCCCAGGGAAAGGCCATTGGTCCCCCTACCGACCAGTAGCGGGGCCGAAGTCGACGATCCGAGCCACTGGTCTCGACAGATGGACCTCGGGCCCCTCGGGCTCACCGCTTGTCGTGGTCGGCGGAGTACTCGTCGTGCAGGACGGTCTCGTCCATGTGGTGGCGAGCCGTGTCGATGGGCCCGGCGTCGACCTGGGCGACCTGGCCCGGGCCGGCGGCTCCGGGATGGATGGTCGGGCGGCCCTTGGACCGCAGCCTGGCCTCGACCCGGGCGGCCAGGCTGGTGAGCAGGTAGTTGATGACGACGTAGATCGCCGCGATGACGATGAGGGCGGGCACGGCGTTGGACTTGTACGAGCCGATCTGCTGGAAGGTGTTGAGCAGCTCCGGGTAGGTGACGATCTGGCCCAGCGCGGTGTCCTTGAGCACGACGACGAGCTGGCTGACCAGGGCGGGCAGCATCGCGGTGATGGCCTGGGGGAGCAGGATCGTGCGCAGGGTCTGCCCGCGGGTCAGGCCGATCGACAGCCCGGCCTCGGACTGGCCGCGGGGCAGCCCTCCGACGCCGGAGCGGATGAGCTCGGCGACCACGGATCCGTTGTAGAGGGTGAGGCCGGTGACGACGGCGACGAGCGGGAACGCATCGGGGGGCAGGCTGGTGTTGTACAGGCAGAAGTAGTACGTGAAGAACATCATCACGAGCACCGGGACGGAGCGGAAGAACTCGACGATGACCGTCGACACCCACCGCAGGATCCCGTTGTGCGACAACCGGCCCATCCCGAAGACCAGCCCGAAGAGGCCGGCCAGGACGATGGAGATCGCCGCGGCCTTGAGGGTGTTGACCAGGCCGGGGACGAGCAGGTAGTTCGTCCAGATGTCGGCGGTGAGGAACGGGGTCCACTTGTCCGCGGCGAGGTTGCCCTTCTCCCCGAGCTTGCCCAGCGCGACGACGAGGGCGGCCACCACGACGATCGCGCTGACCAGTGCGGTGACCCGGTGGCGAGCCCGGGCCTTCGGGCCGGGGTTGTCGAACAGGACCGAGGCGCTCATCGCTTCACCGCCAGCCGGTTGGACAGGTAGGTCGTCAGTAGTCCCATGGGCAGGGTGAGCAGGACGAACAGCAGCGCCACCATGAGGAAGATCGGGATGAGCAGGTCGCTGCGGAACTCGATCATCTCCTTCATCAGACCGCTGACCTCCGCGACCCCGATGGCCGTGGCGACCGTGGTGTTCTTCGTCAAGGCGATCGCGGTGTTGCCCAGCGGGGTGATCGCGCCCCGGAAGGCCTGGGGCAGCAGCACCTCGCGCAGGCTCTGCATGAAGGTCAACCCCACCGAACGTGCGGCCTCGGCCTGCCCCGCGGGCACCGTGTTGACCCCGCTGCGCAGCGCCTCGCAGACGAAGGCGGCGTGGTAGAAGGACAGGCCGATGACCGCCCAGACGAAGTTGTTCCGGGCGATGTTGTCGCTCACCGACAGCCCCAGGTTGACGATGAACCCGATGTTGCAGAACACGATGATGAGCGTCAGCGGCGTGTTGCGCACGACGTTGACGTAGAGCGCGCCGACCTTCTGCAGGAACGCCACCGGCGACACCCGGAAGATCGCCACGATGGTGCCGATGACCAGCGCCCCGATCCCGGACAGCAGCGCCAGCAGCACGGTGATGCCGAACGCGGCCAGGACGTTGAACTGCGAGAACAACTCAGCCATGGGCGACCTTCCGGGGGCGGCGCGCCGGGACCGGACCGGGGTATGCCGTCACGCCGGGTGGCAGCCCCGGTCCGGTCGCCGGTCGAGCGTGCGGGTCAGGAACAGGCGGCCGGGGTCGGCGGGTTGCCGGCCGGCGGGGTGTACTTCGCCGGGCCGAGGTTGGCGTCGACGGCCTTCTTCCACTCGCCGCTGCTCATCCACTTCTTGATGGCGTCGGTGACCTTGGTGCAGAACTCGACGTCGCCCTTCTTCAGGCCCACGCCGTAGTTCTCCTTGGTGAAGGGCTTGCCGACGACCTTGAGCTTGCCCGCGTTCGCGGCCTGGGCGGCATACCCGGCGAGGATGGTGTCGTCGGTGGTGAGGGCGTCGACGTTCTTGGCCAGCAGCGCGTCGACGCACAGGGTGTAGGTGTTGTACTCCTGCAGCTGGACGCCCGGGATGTTCTTCTTGACGTTCTCGGCCGGCGTGGAGCCCTTGACCGAGCAGAGCTTCTTGCCGTTGAGCGAGGCGTCCTGGCCGGTGATCGAGGTGTCGTCGGCGCGCACCAGCAGGTCCTGGCCGGCGATGAAGTAGGGGCCGGCGAAGGAGACCTTCTCCTTGCGCGCGTCGGTGATCGAGTACGTCCCGACGACGTACCTGACCTGTCCGGCGGCGATGAGGTTCTCACGCTGGGCGCTGACCGCCTCGACGAACTCGGGGGTGCCCAGGCTCAGTTCCTTGGCGATGTACTTGGCCAGGTCGACGTCGAACCCGGTGTAGTCCGACCCTGCCTTCAGGCCCAGGCCGGGCTGGTCGAACTTGATGCCGACCTTGACGGTGCCACCCCCACCGCCGGTGCCACTGCTGCTGCCGCTGCTGCTGCTGCCGCACGCGGCCAGGCCGAGGGCCACGACGGCGGCGACCGCGCCCGTCCTCATCCGACCGAACTTCATGGGTGCTCCTCCTGGTGGGGTTGGGTCGATGCCTCGGGACGAGGCGCTCAGTGGGTGAGGATCTTGCTGAGGAAGTCCTTCGCCCGGCTGGACTGGGGGTTGGTGAAGAACTCGTCGGGCGTGGCCACCTCGACGATCTGTCCGTCGGCCATGAACACGACCCGGTGGGCGGCCTTGCGGGCGAAGCCCATCTCGTGGGTGACGACGATCATCGTCATGCCCTCGCGGGCCAGGCCGACCATGACGTCGAGGACCTCGTTGACCATCTCCGGGTCCAGCGCGGAGGTCGGCTCGTCGAAGAGCATGACCTTGGGCTCCATGGCCAGCGATCGGGCGATGGCGACCCGCTGCTGCTGACCACCGGACAGCTGCGCCGGGTACTTCTGCGCCTGCACCCCGACCCCGACCCGCTCCAGCAGCTCCTGGGCGCTCTTGTCCGCCTCGGCCTGGGACTTCTTGCGGACCTTCCGCGGGCCGAGCGTGACGTTTTCCAGGATGGTCTTGTGCGCGAAGAGGTTGAAGGACTGGAACACCATCCCGACGTTGGCCCGCAGGTCCGCCAGCGCCTTGCCCTCGTCGGGCAGCGGCTGCCCGTCGATGGAGATGGAGCCGGACTCGAAGGTCTCCAACCGGTTGATCGTGCGGCACAACGTCGACTTGCCCGAGCCCGACGGCCCGAGCACGACGACGACCTCGCCCTTGCCGACGGTGAGGTCGATGTCGCGCAGGACGTGCAGGTCGCCGTAGTGCTTGTTCACGCCCGCGACGACGACCATGGGCTCGCCGGTCGTCGAGGGCGGCGGGCGGGTCGGCTCGGCCGGACGAGAGGACGACGCGGCGTCGGTCATCTGGCCAAGGTAGCGGGTCGCTGCGCCATTTGTTCGGCCGCAGCGCCGTCGTGGCGAGATCGTGAGGTTGCGCCGGGACGCGCGCCGGGCGTACCCGGCAAACCCGGCTCGGGGGCCTAGAGTCGCGCGTGTGGTCGGGCACGAGCGGGCAGCGGACGAGCGGGAGCGCGTGGTCGCGGCGTTGTGTGCCCCCGACCTGGCCGGCATCGTCGACCTGGTCGTCTGGGTGGCGGCCCACGAAGGTCGGGCGACGGCCTACGCGGCCAACCACCTCGGCCGGGTGCGGCTGGCCCCGGGGGGCCGGCACGAGGTGCTCGCCGGGCGCGACCCGATCGCCAGCGAGGATCCGATGGCCTTCCTGCCGTATGCCGCGCAGGTCGCCGCCGCCTCGCCGGAGCGCTCCGTCGACAACGCCTACCCGTATGCCGCCGAGCGGATCCTCTCGCTGTTCGCCGATCCCGACCGCAGCCCGGACCTCGCGGTCGTGCACACGCCGCGCCACTACTTCCCCGACGAGGGTGGGCACGTCGGCGAGCACGGGTCGCTCGATGTCGTGCAGTCGCGGGCGCCGCTGATCCTCGCCGGCGCGGGGGTGCGCCGACTCGGCCACGTCGACGAGCACGCCATGCTGGTCGACGTCGGGCCGACCCTGGCGCACCTGGCCGGCGTGCCCGACGAAGCGCTGCGGGACGCGGACGGTGCCGCCCTGGACGGTCGGGTCCTCGCGGCCTACCTCGACGGGCGGCTGCCCCGCGCGGTCGTCGGGGTCCTCTGGGACGGCGGGCACTGCGGTGAGGTGCTGCACCTGGCCGCCACCGGCGAGCTGCCGGTCATCGCCCGGCTCGTGGAGCGGGGGGTGGCGCTGCGCGGGGGGGCGGTGGCCCAGTTCCCGAGCATCACCCTGACCAATCACGCGTCGATCCTCACCGGGGTCGGCCCGGGCCGGCACGGGGTGCTCGGCAACGTCTACTACGACCGCGCGACGGGGCAGCGCGTGGTGCCCAACGACGAGTCGACGTGGCACCGGTCCGCCGAATGGCTGCGCCCGGGGGTGCGCACCGTCTTCGAGATGGTCGCCGACGCCGTGCCGGCGGCCGGGGGGCTGCGCACGGCCTGCGTCGACGAGGCGATCGACCGGGGGGCGGACTACTCCACGATGGCGCTCGTCCGCGCCAGCGGATCGGCCTCCGGCGCAGGGGGGCTGGGCGACCGGCTGCCGGATGCCGGCGCGTCGCCCTTCGTCCGCGAGCCGCAGTGGCTCGCCGACCCGTACTTCCGGTGGGGGGTCTCGGTCGACGACCTCGGCCTGGCCCAGATGCGCGAGCTGTATGCCGGGGGGTTGGCTCGCGCGCCCCGGCTGACCTGGTGGGCCAACGTGGTCACCGACGCGGGTCACCACGGTGGGGGGCCGAGATCGGACATGGCGCGGGAGTCGTTGCGCCAGGCGGACGCCCGGCTGGGTGTGTTCATGGAGCTGCTCGCCGAGCACGGGGAGCTCGACGAGGTGGCGTTCCTGCTCACCGCCGACCACGGGTTCGAGGGCGCCGTGCCGCCGGTCACGGGATCGTGGCGGGCTGCCCTCGACGCGGTGGGGGTGCCCTACCGCGACGAGGGGCCCGGGTTCGTCTACCTGCGGCCCTGAGGCCGGTCGGCCCGGTGCGCGAGCCCCTGGGCGCCCCCTGGGGAAACGGCGGGTGGGGCGGGTGGGGCTTGAACCCACGACCGACGGATTATGAGTCCGCTGCTCTGACCGGCTGAGCTACCGCCCCGGACGCCCGGATCCGGTCCCGGCCGGCCGGCATACCGGTGTCGTCGGGCGGGTCGTCGGCGAGCGCGCCTGCGAGCCTACCGGCGCCACCCGTCGCGCGTTCACAGCCGGCTGCGGTCCCCGCGTGCGCGCAGCCACAGACACCGACGCCAGGGTGCAGATCCTCGCGAGTGCGGCGAGGAGGTTGCGATGCGGTGCGGGATGCTCGGCTCGATGGGCGCGGCGCTGGCGGTGGCCGGGGGGCTGGGCGTCGGCGGTGCCGCGCTGGCCGCGGCCAAGGAGGACTCGGCGACCGGATCCGGGCCGACGATCGCGGCGCCCGCGAGCGGTGGGTGGCCGGCAGCGCGGCGGCGGTCGGCGTCGAGCGCACCTCACCAGTGGGTTTGGTGGTGCAGACGGGGCGGATGAGGCACAATGGAGGTGAACCACCTGAGGGCGACGGCGTTGGGGAAGGCGTCCCTCGCACCATCAGGAGGTCCGGATGTCGTTCCCGACACGGGGCGCGACGCGTGGGGTCGTGTACATCCACTCGACCCCCACGGCGTTGTGCCCACACATCGCTTGGGCCCTGGAGGCCGTCCTGGGCCAACGGGTCCGCCTCGACTGGACCATCCAGCCGGCCGGCGCGCGGCTGGTGCGCACCGAGCTGTCGTGGACCGGGGAGCCGGGCACCGGGGCCCGCATCGCCAGCGCACTGCGCGGCTGGGACAACGTGCGGTACGAGATCACCGAGGACCCGTCACCGGGCGTGGACGGGTCGCGATGGTCGGCGACCCCCAGCCTGGGCATCCACCACGCCGGGACTTCGGCCAACGGCGACGCCGTGGTGTCCGAGAACCTGCTGCGCGAGACCGTCGCCGCGCACCGTGGCGACGGGCCCGCGCTGGCCGCGGCCATCGAGCGACTGCTCGGCGCCGCCTGGGACCGCGAGCTCGAACCCTTCCGGTATGCCGGCGACGGTGCCCCGGTGCGGTGGTTGCACAAGGTCGGTTGACCCCGGCCACGTGGTCGCGGCCGGTCACCCGCCGCGGATCGCCAGGGCGACGTTGTGGCCGCCGAAGCCGAACGAATTGTTTAAGGCCAGGATCTGCCCGTCGGGCAGATGGCGATGCTCGCCGCGGACCACGTCCAGCGGCACCGCCGGGTCGAGGTCCGCGAGGTTGATCGTCGCCGGGGCCAGCCGGTCGCGCACCGACAGGATCGTCAGGACCGCCTCCAGCGCCCCGGCCGCCCCGAGCAGGTGACCGGTCATCGACTTGGTCGCGCTGACCGGCATGCCGTCGGCGTCCGCACCGAACGCGCGCCGGATGGCGTTGGCCTCGGCGAGGTCGCCGACCGGGGTCGAGGTTGCGTG
Source organism: Dermatophilaceae bacterium (assembly GCA_037045055.1). GTDB lineage: Bacteria > Actinomycetota > Actinomycetes > Actinomycetales > Dermatophilaceae > Phosphoribacter. The sequence goes on from JBAOHJ010000001.1 coordinate 43,258, forward strand.
GGCGTTGATGTGCACGACGTCGCGGGCGGTGGCGTCGGCGGCGGCCACCGCCTCGAGCATCGCCCGGGCCGCCCCCGCACCGTCCGGCTCGGGGGCGGTGAGGTGATGGGCGTCCGCGGACATCCCCACCGAGGCCAGCTCGGCGTAGATGCGGGCCCCGCGGGCCCGGGCGTGGTGCTCGGACTCCAGGACCACCAGGGCCGCCCCCTCGCCGAGCACGAACCCGTCGCGGCCCGCGTCGTAGGGGCGCGACGCGCCCGCGGGGTCGTCGTTGCGGGTCGAGAGCGCCTGCATGGCCGCGAACCCGGCGATCGGCATCGGATGGATCGCTGCCTCGGTGCCTCCCGTCACGACGACGTCTGCCCGGCCGCTGCGGATCATCGACAGGGCGTACCCCATGCCCTCGGCCCCGGACGCGCAGGCGCTCACCGGGGTGTGCGCCCCGGCCCGCGCCCCGAGGTCGAGGGAGATCGCGGCGGCCGGGCCGTTGGGCATGAGCATGGGCACCGCAAGCGGGTAGACCCGGCGAGGCCCCTTCTCGCGCAGCGTGTCCCACTGTTGCAGCAGCGTCCACACCCCACCGATACCCGAGCCGCAGACCACGCCGAGGCGCTCGGGCTCGACCTCGGGTCGGCCCGCGTCGGCCCACGCCTCGCGCGCGGCGATGAGGGCGTACTGCGACGACGGGTCCAGCCGGCGGGTCTCGACCTTGGCCAGCACCTGGTCGGGCGCCGTGTGGATGGAGGCGGCGAAGGTCACCGGCAGTTGGTGCTCGGTCACCCAGTCGGCCTGCAGACTGCGGGCACCGCTGCGCCCGGCCAGCACGGCGTCCCAGGTGTCGGGGGCGGTGGCGCCCAGGGGGGTGGTGGCGCCCACCCCGGTGACGACGACGCGCGGCATACCCTTCAGTCCTGGGCGGCGGCGATGTAGGCCACCGCGTCGCGGACCGTCTTGAGGCCCTTGACGTCGTCGTCGGGGATGCGCACCCCGAACTTCTCCTCGGCGTTGACGACGATGGTCATCATCGACAGCGAGTCGATGTCGAGGTCCTCGGTGAAGGACTTGTCCGGCTCGACCTCGGCCTGGTCCAGGCCGGTCTCCTCGTTGATGATGTCGGCGAGTCCGGCGAGGATCTCCTGCTCGGTCTGTGCCATGGGTGCGCTCCTTCGTTGGTGGGGTGGTCAGGGCAGGACGACGACCTGCCCGGCATACACGAGGCCGGCGCCGAAGCCGAGCTGCAGCGCGAGGCCGCCCGAGGGGATCTGGCCCTCTCGGAGCATCCGCTCGGTGGCCAGCGGGATCGAGGCGGACGAGGTGTTGGCGGTGTCGGCGATGTCCCGCGCGACCGGGATGTCGGCGGGCAGTTTCAGCTGTTTGATCATCGCGTCGATGATCCGCTCGTTGGCCTGGTGGGGGATGAAGGCGTCGAGGTCCTCGGCGCGGATGCCGGCTGCCTCCATCGCTGCGCGCGCGACCGGAGCCATGCTCCACACCGCCCACCGGAACACCGACTGCCCGGCCATGGCGATCGACGGGTGCGCGCCGCCCTCGTCGCGGACCTCGGTCCACGACCTGCTCTGGCGGATGGTCTCCCACTTGGAGCCGTCCGACCCCCAGATCGTCCTGCCGATTCCCGGGGTCTGCGAGGGGCCGACGATCGCGGCCCCGGCGCCGTCGGCGAAGATGAACGCGGTCCCGCGGTCTTGCAGGTCGGTGAAGTCCGACAGTTTCTCCACCCCGACGACCAGGACGAAGCGCGAGCTGCCGCCGCGGACCATGTCGTTGGCCAGGGCGATGCCGTAGCAGTACCCCGCGCAGGCCGCCGACACGTCGAACGCGGCGCAGCGCAGCCCGAGCTGGTCGGCCACGATCGGCGCCACGGCCGGGGTCTGGAACGGGTGGGTCACGGTGGCCACGACGACCGCGTCGATCTCTGCGGGGTCGATGCCGGCGTGGTCGATGGCGCGTTCGGCGGCCCAGACCGACATCGACGTCACGGTCTCGTGGGCGCCGGCGATCCGACGCGACCGGATGCCGGACCGCTCGCGGATCCATTCGTCGGTCGACTCGAGCCGCTCGACGATCTCGGAGTTGGGCACGACCCGCTCGGGGCGGTACCCGCCGACACCCCAGATGCGAGCGTGGGCGATGCCCCCCGCGTCGAGGATCGCGCCGGTGCTCTTGGGGGTGGGCCCGTCGCTCATGCCCCGGCCTGCCCCACCGTGCCGTCGTCCAGCCGCAGGATCGGCTGGCCGGGGGCCACCGGGTCGCCGTCGTCGACGAGCCACTCCAGCACCCGGCCGGGGTGCGCCGCCGTGACGTCGTGGGCGCCCGCGGCCGTGCGGACGTGGGCGAGCACCACCCCGGTCGCGATGTCGTCCCCGGGGTGGACCGCGCTTCGGGTGATCGTGCCCGCGCCGGGCGCGACGACCAACCGCCAGGTCGGGTCGGGCGCCGGTGGGCTGGGCGCGGTGCCGTGCTCGGCGACCATGCGCCGGGCCGCGTCGAGGTCGTCGGGGGTCTTCAGGGCGAGGAGCTCCACGCCCGGTATGCCGCGTTTGGCGAGACCGGCCAGAGTGCCGGACGGGGGCATCTCGATGAACCCGGTGACCCCGAGCTCGACGAGGGTGCGCATGCACAGGTCCCAGCGCACCGGGCGGCTGACCTGGGCGACCAGCCGGTCGAGGACCTCGCGGCCCGAGCTGACCACCGCACCGTCGGCGTTGCAGACCAGGGGAGTGTGCGCGTCGCGGCGGGTGATCGCCCGGGCGAATCCGCCCAGCCGGTCCCGCGCCGGATCCATGTGGTGGGTGTGGAACGCGCCGGCGACCGGCAGCGGCATCACCCGGGTCTTGGCGGGCGGGTCGGCCGACAGGGCGGCCAGTTGCTCCAGCGTGCCTGCGGCGACGATCTGACCGGCCCCGTTGTGGTTCGCCACCTCCAGGCCGTGCTCGGCCAGAGCCGCCTCGACCGCACGTGGGTCGCCGCCGAGGACGGCGCTCATCCCGGTGGCCGTGCGGGCGCCGGCCTGCGCCATGGCCAGGCCCCGCTCGCGGACGAAGACCATGGCGGCCTCGGCGGAGATCACGCCCGTGGCGGCCGCCGCGGTGACCTCGCCGACCGAGTGGCCGACCCCCGCCCCGACCCTGGCGAAGCCCTCGGCCGGGTGGGGGAACAGCGCCAGCAGCGTGGTCAGCCCGGCTCCGACGATGAGCGGCTGAGCCACGGCGGTGTCGCGGATGGTGTCGGCATCGGACCTGGTGCCGTGGCCGACCAGGTCGATCCCCGCGACCACCGAGAACCACTCGAGTCGATCGCGGAAGGAGGGCAGCTCCATCCAGGGCGCGAGCAAGCCCGGGGTCTGGGAGCCCTGCCCGGGGCAGGCGACGACGAGCACGTCTCACTCTCGCAGGCCCCCGGGGGCGGCCCGTGCCTCGGGAAACGACGAAGTTCGTCGCGTGGGTTTGGAGGATTCCTCTAAGTCGCCTCGACCTCGGTGGAGACGGTGGTGTCCCGCCAACGCACCGGCTCCGGTCGGGCCAGGGTGCCCAGGGCGATCGCCAGGCGCACGGCATACGCGTCGCGCGGGCTGGTGACGTCGTACCCGGTGACGTCCGTGATCCGGCCCAGCCGGTATCGGACCGTGTTGGGGTGGACGAAGAGCGTGCGCGCCGTGGTCTCCAACACGCCGGTGTCCAGGAAGGCTCGGGCGGTCTGGGTCAGGTGCGGGTGCTCGCGCAGCGGGGTGTCGATCCGGTCGACGAGCATGCGCCGGGCCCGTTCGTCGCCGACGAGCACCCGCTCCGGGAGCAGCTCGTCGGCGTGCACCGGTCGGGGGGCCTGCGGCCACGCTGCGGCGGCGGCCAGACCGCTGAGCGCGGCGCGGGCGGACCGTCCCGCGGCGAACACGTGGGGCACGGTCGGGCCGACGACCACGGGGCCCTCGGCGAAGTCGGCGGCGAGCGCCCGGACCACGGGCAGTACCGGCTGCGCGCCGCCGAGGATGACCACGAGCCGGCTGCGCTGGACGGCCGCCAGCGCCTGCGCCCGGTGTCGACGCGCGTCGCGCCGGATCGCCTCGACTGTCGATGCCGTTGTGCCCGAAGGGGTCCGGCCTGCCACGACGGTCACGTCGGCAATGCCGCCCCAGCCCAGGGCGGTGGCCCGAGACCGCATCGAGTCGTCGGCCTCCCCGCGCAGCACGGCGTCGACGACGAGGTCCTCCAACCGGGCGTCCCACGCACCACGGGCTTCGGCGGCTCGGGCGTACACCTGGGCCGCGGCGAAGGCGATCTCGCGCGAGTAGCGCAGGACCGCCTCGCGCAGGGCAGGGCCGTCGGTGCGCCCCCCGAGCGCGCCGAGCTCGTCCTCGACCGCGTCGACGACCGCCCGGATCAGATCGAGGGTCTGCTGCAAGCTGATCGACGCGGTGAGCTCGCGGGGCGCGGTGCCGAAGACGTTGGCGGTGACCTGTTGCTCGCCGCTGTCGTCGCGCAGCCAGGACACGAAGGCCGCGATCCCGGCCTGCGCCACCAGGCCGATCCACGAGCGCTCGTCGGCCGACAGGCTCGACCACCAGGGCAGGCTCGCTTCCACTCGGCGCAGCGCGGCGGTCGACATCGCCGAGGCGTGGGTCTCGATCAGGGTGCGAGTGGCGGCGCCGGGGCGCCGGGTCCGGGCCCGGGTCACGCCGACACTCTATTTGTATGCCGGGTACAAGTGGCCGCCGGGTGAGGCCGGGCCTCGCCCAGGAGTGGGTCAGTCGGTGCCGGCCTCCATGGCCGCGCGGTCGAGGGACTCGTCGGCCTCGTCGGTGCGTTGCGGGTTCGCCGTGATCCGGGCCGCGCCACCCGGCTCGAGTCGACCGACCAGATCGGCGTGACCGCCGCTGAGCTGCCCTTGGGCGGCATACAGCTCGAGCTTGGCGCGAGTGTCCGCGATGTCCAGGTTGCGCATGGTGAGCTGGCCGATGCGGTCGACGGGACCGAAGGCGGCGTCCTCGGTGCGTTCCATGGACAGCTTGTCGGGATGGTAGGAGAACGCCGGTCCACGGGTGTCGACGATGGTGTAGTCGTCCCCGCGGCGCAGGCGCACGGTGACTTCCCCGGTGACGGCTCCGGCCACCCAACGCAGCAGCGAGTCGCGCAGCATGATCGCCTGAGGGTCGAACCACCGGCCCTCGTAGAGCAGCCGGCCCAGCCGTCGGCCTTCGGCGTGGTAGGTGGCCATGGTGTCCTCGTTGTGGATCGCCGAGACGAGCCGCTCGTAGGCGACGAACAGCAGGGCCATGCCGGGCGCCTCGTAGATGCCCCGGCTCTTGGCCTCGATGATCCTGTTCTCGATCTGGTCGGCCATGCCCAGACCGTGGCGTCCCCCGATCGCGTTGGCCTCCCGCACCAGCGCGACCGCCGAGTCGAACGTCGCGCCGTTGATGGAGACCGGCGTGCCCTCGCGGTAGCCGATGGTCACGTCCTCGGTGTCGATGGCCACCGTGGGGTCCCAGAAGCGGGCCCCCATGATGGGCTCGACGATCTCCAACGAGGTGTCCAGGTGCTCCAGCCGCTTGGCCTCGTGGGTGGCCCCCCAGATGTTGGCGTCCGTCGAGTAGGCCTTCTCGACCGTGTCGCGATAGGGCAGGCCGTGCGCGGCCATCCATTGCGACATCTCGGTGCGTCCGCCCAACTCGGCGACGAACTCGGCATCCAGCCACGGTTTGTAGATGCGCAGGTCCGGGTTGGCGATCAGGCCGTATCGATAGAACCGCTCGATGTCGTTTCCCTTGTACGTGGACCCGTCGCCCCAGATGTCGACATGGTCCTCGCGCATGGCGCGCACGAGCAGGGTCCCGGTGACCGCTCGTCCCAACGGGGTGGTGTTGAAGTACTGTCGCCCCCCGGCCCGGATGTGGAACGCCCCGCAGGCGATGGCCTGCAACCCCTCGACCACGAGGGACTGTCTGCAGTCGACCAGCCGGGCGATCTGCGCGCCGTACTGGCCGGCCCGCCCCGGCACCGAGGCGATATCGGGCTCGTCGTACTGGCCGATGTCGGCGGTGTAGGTGCACGGAATCGCGCCCTTGGCGCGCATCCACGCGACGGCGACCGACGTGTCCAGCCCCCCGGAGAACGCGATGCCGACCCGTTCGCCGACGGGCAGTGACGTCAGGACCTTGGACACGCCACTCAGCCTAGGCGCACCGCCGGGGCGCCGGTGTCGAGCGTCCGGTATGCCGATGCCTGCCCAGCGCCGGTGCGCCGCCCCGGGGAGCACTCGGATGGGGTAGGTGGCGGGAGCTCTGCATTGCCCGCCACTGGCGGGCAATGCAGAGCTCCCGCCACCCGCATACATCGGGTCCGCACTCCGGGCGCGGACCGAGCGGCGGCACGCGCGGCCCGTGGTCCACGGGGGGTGGACGTTGCCTCGACGTCCCCTCGGGGTGACCCGCACACGGCAGTCCACAGGGGGGTGGACGGCCGTCTCGGTGTGCACAGGCCCGTCCGGCCCTACACGGCAGCGCCGCCGCCTGGCGCACGATGTCGGTTATGGGCACCACGGACTGGCCTCGGCAGGGGTCCGCCGACTGGGCGCCGCCGGCGACGATTCGTCCGACGCTTATCGGCAAGATCGTCGCCGCGCGAGGCTCGCTGGACGTCTTCACGTCCGTTGCCCTGGCGGTACGTCGGGGGCTGTCGGCGACGCCTGAATACTGACCCCCTATCGACGGTTGAAAACTGACCCCCTCCGAGACCCTGATCTCACCAGTGGTGAGGCAGGAGGACGGGAGTGTTGTCAGTGGAGGACTGGGCTGAGATCCGCAGGTTGCACCGGGCCGAGGAGTTGCCGATCAAGTTGATCGCCAGGACCTTGGGCGTCTCGCGCAACACCGTGCGGGCGGCGTTGGCCGCCGATGGGCCACCGAGGTATGTGCGGGCGCTGGCGGGGTCGGCGGTGGATGCCTTCGAGCCGCGGATCCGTGAGCAGCTGCAGGCGGTTCCGACGATGCCGGCCACGGTGGTCGCCGAGCGGGTCGGGTGGACGCGCGGGATGACGGTGTTCAAGCAGCGGGTGGCTGAGGTGCGCCCGGCGTACCTGCCGCCGGACCCGGCCTCGCGTACCGCCTACGAGGCTGGCGAGCTGGCTCAGTTCGACTTCTGGTTCCCCGACATCGAGCTGCCGGTCGGCTACGGACAAACCCGGACGGCCAAGCGGCTGCCGGTGATGACGACGGTGATGGGATACTCGCGCTGGTCGGTCCGGCGGCCTGCTGATCCCCTCCCGGGAGGCCGAGGACCTGTACGCCGGCTGGTGGCAGCTGCTCTCGAGGCAGCTGCAGGGGGTGCCCAGGACGCTGGTGTGGGACGGCGAGGGAGCGGTCGGCCGGTGGCGCGCGCGACGGCCCGAGCTGACCGGTGACTGTCAGGCGTTCCGGGGCGTGCTCGGCGCCGCGGTGTACATCTGTAAGCCGGCCGACCCTGAGGCCAAGGGGATGCTCGAGCGGCTGCACGACTACCTGGAGAAGTCCTTCCTGCCGGGCCGGGTGTTCACCTCCCCGGAGGACTTCAATATCCAGCTGGCCGGGTTCTTCACCAAGGCCAACGCCCGCAGGATGCGGGTGCTGGGCTGCACTCCGGGCGATCGCGTGGCCGCGGACCGGGCAGCGACGTTGCCGCTGCCGCCGGTCCCACCCGAGGTCGGATGGCGCAAGACGGTGCGGCCGCCGCGTGACCACTACGTCCGGATCGACTCCAACGACTACTCGGTCCACCCGGCCGTGATCGGCCGGCGGGTCGAGGTCCACGCCGACCTGGGCCGGGCCGGGTGTGGGTGACCTGCGAAGGAGCGGTCGTCGCCGACCACGCCAGGGTGTGGGCACGTCATCAGACGATCACCGACTTCGAGCACGCGGTCGCGGCCAAGCACCTGCGGCGGGGGCGTGCCGACCTGCTGCGGCCGGTGGCCGATGCGGCCACCGGCGGCGAGGTTGAGTATCCGCTCCCTCGGGGTCTATGACCAGGCCTTGGGCGTGCTCGACCAGCTTGCCGACGAGGAGGTGTCGTGATGGCCCGCACCGCGGTCCTCAAGACCAGCCGGGACCTCACCAGCGAGCTGGAGTACCTGACCAGGGCGCTGAAGGCCCCCACCCTGCGCGATTCGGTCCCCCGGCTGGCCGAGCGTGCCCGCGAGGAGTCCTGGACCCACGAGGAGTTCCTCGCCGCGTGCCTCCAACGTGAGGTCGCCGCCCGGGAATCCCACGGCGGCGAAGGCCGGATCCGCGCCGCCCGCTTCCCCGCCCGCAAGTCGCTGGAGGACTTCGACTACGACCACGCCCGCGGCCTCAAACGCGAGACCATCGCCCACCTGGGCACCTTGGATTTCTCGTCGCCGCCAAGGAGAACGTCGTCCTCCTCGGACCGCCCGGCACTGGCAAGACCCACGTGGCGACCGGGCTCGCGGTCCGCGCCTGCCACGCAGGGCTCCGGGCCCTGTTCGCCACCGCCTCGCAGTGGGTCGACCGGCTCGCCGAGGCCCACCACGCCGGCCGGCTCCAGGACGGAGCTCCGACGCCTGGCCCGCTACCCCGTGCTGGTCATCGACGAGGTCGGGTACATCCCGTTCGAGCCCGAGGCGGCGAACCTGTTCTTCCAGCTCGTCTCCTCCCGCTACGAGCGCGCCAGCCTGATCGTCACCTCCAACAAGAACTTCGCCCGCTGGGGCGAGGTCTTCGGCGATGACACCGTCGCCGCCGCGATGATCGACAGGCTCGTCCACCACGCCGAGGTCATCGCCCTCAAGGGCGACTCCTACCGCCTCAAGAACCGCGAACTCGGCCGCGTCCCCGCGGCCGTCACCGAAGAGGACTAACCAGCAAGGGGGTCAACTTTCAACCGTCGGAAGGGGGTCAGTTTTCGGCCGTCGTTGACAGTCGCAACCGCCGTGGGCTGAGCCAGCGCGCTCTGGCGGCCGAGCTGGGGTGGGGCAAATCGTCCGTCGCCACCTTGGAGACTCGCTCTGGGCGCTTGCGCTTCTCGGCCGTGGTGGATGGGCTGGGCGCGCTGGGCTACGGGTTGGCGGTGGTCGGCCGGCCTCACCCGGCACCCGGCAGTGGCCCCGGATCGAGCGTCGCGCCCGGCTTCGGTGCGCGAGATGGCGCCGGCTGGGTCGCGGCGACGAAGCCTCCAGACGGAGGGGACTGGACCGCGGCCGAGCTGATCGCCCGTCAGAGCGACGGGCGGCGCTACCCCGGGCACGTGGACGTCGTGCGGGCTGGCTTCCCGCCGACATGGTGGTGGTGCAGGTACGGCTACGGCTTCATCGAGAGCCCGCTGTGGACGTGGACTCGGGGACGTCGGCCAGGCGGGCCGGGTCCACCGGCACCTCGATCGCCGGGCCGCTGACGGATGACCCGTCCGCCGCGGGACGACGCGGTGCCGGGGCCCTCAGGCCTCGCCCCCGGAGTTGCCGGAGGCACCGGCGCGCACGTCGAGCAGACGGTACTTGTCGGCAGCCTCGCGGGCCAGGCCGGTGTCGACCTCTCCCCGAGCGGCCAGCCGCTGCAGGGTGCGCACCGCCAGCGACGGCCCGTCGATGTGGAAGAAGCGACGGGCGGCGGCGCGGGTGTCGGCGAAGCCGAAGCCGTCGGCTCCGAGCGAGGTGTAGTCCCCGCCCGGCACCCACTGGGCGATCTGGTCCTGGACCGCTCGCATGTAGTCACTCGTGGCGAGCACGGGACCCTCGGCACCCGCGAGCTGCCGGACCACGAACGGCATCCGGGGCTCGTCCTCGGGATGCAGGAACGCGTGCTCGTCGCAGGCCAAGGCGTCGCGACGCAGCTCACTCCAGGAGGTCACCGACCACACGTCTGCGCTGACTGCCCAGTCGGCGGCGAGCAGCCCCTGAGCCTCCAGGGCCCAGGGCACGCCCACCCCGGAGGCCAGCAGTTGGGCGCGCGGGCCGGCGCCCTCGCCACGGCGCAGCAGGTACATCCCGCGGACGATCCCCTCGGCGTCGACCTCGGGGGGCTCGGCGGGCTGCTGGATGGGCTCGTTGTAGACGGTGAGGTAGTAGACGAGGTCCTCGGGTGCGTCGCCGTACATCCGCCGCAGGCCGTCGCGCACGATGTGGGCGATCTCGTAGCCGTACGCCGGGTCGTAGCAGACGACCGCGGTGTTCGTCGAGGCGATCAGCGGCGAGTGCCCGTCGGCGTGTTGCAGACCCTCGCCGGTCAGCGTGGTCCGCCCGGCCGTCGCCCCGATCATGAAGCCTCGGCACAGCTGATCGGCGGCCGCCCAGATCCCGTCTCCGGTGCGCTGGAAGCCGAACATCGAATAGAAGACGTAGATGGGGATCATCGGCTCGCCGTGCGTGGCGTACGAGGAGCCCGCCGCCTGGAACGCCGACACCGAGCCCGCCTCGTTGATCCCCATGTGCAGGATCTGACCGTCCGTGGACTCGCGGTAGGTGAGCATGAGGTCCAGGTCGACCGGCGTGTAGTTCTGCCCGTGCGGGTTGTAGATCTTGCTCGTCGGGAAGAACGAGTCCATGCCGAAGGTCCGCGCCTCGTCGGGGATGATCGGCACGATCCGCTTGCCGAACTCCTTGTCGCGCATCAGGTCCTTGAGCAGACGGACGAACGCCATCGTGGTTGCGATCTTCTGCTTGCCGGAGCCCTTCTTGGACTGCGTGTATGCCGCGTCCGGCGGCAACGGGATCGGGGTGTGCGTGGTGCCTCGCGAGGGCACCGGACCGCCGAGCTTGGCCCGCCGATCGCGCAGGTACTGCAGCGCCGGGTCGTCGTCGGCCGGCCGGTAGTAGGGGGGCTGGTAGGGATTGGCCTCCAGCTGCTCGTCGGAGATCGGGATGTGCAGCGTGTCGCGGAACTCCTTGAGGTCCTGCAGGGTGAGCTTCTTCATCTGGTGCGTGGCGTTGCGGCCGGCGAAGTGGCTGCCCAGCGACCAGCCCTTGATCGTCTTGGCGAGGATGACCGTCGGCTGGCCGGTGTGCTTGACGGCGGCGTCGAACGCGGCATACACCTTGCGGTAGTCGTGACCACCGCGCTTGAGCTTCCACCAGATGTCCTCGTCGGTCCAGTGCTCCACGAGGGCTCGGGCGCGCGGGTCGCGCCAGAAGAAGTGCTCGCGGACATACCTGCCGTCGTTGGCCCGGAAGGTCTGGTAGTCCCCGTCGACGGTGTTGTTCATGATGTTCACCAGCGCACCGTCGCGGTCGCCGGCCAACAGGGTGTCCCAGCCCCGGCCCCAGATCACCTTGATGACGTTCCAGCCGGCGCCCCGGAAGAACGCCTCCAGCTCCTGGATGATGTGCCCGTTGCCGCGGACCGGCCCGTCCAGGCGTTGCAGGTTGCAGTTGACCACGAAGGTGAGGTTGTCCAGCTCCTCGTTGGCGGCGTGCTGCAGGAACCCTCGTGACTCCGGCTCGTCCATCTCGCCGTCGCCGAGGAAAGCCCACACGTGCTGGTCGCTGGTGTTCTTGATCCCGCGATGGTGCAGGTAGCGGTTGAACTGCGCCTGGTAGATCGCGTTCATCGGCCCCAGACCCATCGACACGGTCGGGAACTGCCAGAAGCCCGGCATGGAGCGTGGGTGCGGGTAGGAGGACAGGGCCCGGATCCGCCCGTCGACCAGGTGGCTCTTCTCCTGGCGGAAGCCGTCGAGGTCGGCCTCGTCGAGCCGGCCCTCGAGGAAGGCCCGCGCGTACATGCCTGGGGCGGCGTGGCCCTGGAAGAAGACCTGGTCGCCGCCGCCGGGGTGGTCCGGCCCACGGAAGAAGTGGTTGAGGCCCACCTCGTAGAGCGTCGCCGCCGAGGCGTAGGTCGAGATGTGACCGCCGACCCCCACGCCGGGCCGCTGGGCGCGGTGCACCATGATCGCGGCGTTCCAGCGGATCCACCGGCGGTAGGCCTTCTCCATCGTCTCGTCGCCGGGGAACCACGGCTCGGCCTCCGGGCCGATGGTGTTGATGTAGTCGGTCGTCGTGAGCGAGGGCACCCCGACGTTCTGCTGCCGCGACCGCTCCAGCAGCCGCAGCATGAGGTAGCGCGCTCGGTGACGGCCCTGGTGGTCGACCATCGCGTCGAAGGACTCCAACCACTCCTGGGTCTCCTCGGGGTCGGTGTCGATGAGCTGGGTGGGCAGGCCGTTGAGGACCGGGCCGGTGCTGCGCAGGGACACGAGGGCTGTCCTTTCTCGGGTCGGACACTTCATCCTGCACCCGCGCCGGGGCCCCGGCCTAACCCGCGGGTGCAGGGGGCCGGGGCCCGGCGCCGGCGAGGCGGGCCCCGGCCGGATCGTGCCCCCGCCACCCCTCCCCAGCGGACGCGCGGTTTGCCAGACTGGTGCCTGGCCCCGGGCCGACACGTGGAGCAGGAGGACACCGAGGTGGTTGGGACGGCGGATGCCGAGGCACTGGGCGGCGCGCTCGCCAAACTCGGGTTCGCCCCCGGGCAGGTCGTCCAGGAGCTCGGCTGGGACGACGACGCCGACGACGCGCTGCGGTTCGGCATCGAGGACCTCACCGGGACCGAGCTGGAGGACGAGAGCTACGGCGACGGGGCCGACGCCGTCCTCATCTGGTATCGCGACGACGACGACGATCTGGTCGACACGCTCGTCGACGCGTTGACCGACCTGGTCGGCCAGGGGTTCCTCGTGCTGGCGACGCCACGGGCCGGGCGGCCCGGGCATGTCGAGGCCAGCGACGTCGAGGACGCCGCACTGAGCGCGGGGCTGCATACCGCGGGAGCCGCGAACGTGTCGGCCGCGTGGACCACCACCCGAATGGTCGCCCCGCGCGCGGCCCGGCGCTGACACCGGCGAGGACGTCCTCGGTCGTCCCGGCTGGCAGACTGTCGTCCATGTCCCCCCGACCCGCCGTCGGCGCGGCTGCGCCCGACTTCACGCTGCCCGACCAGCACGGCGCCCCGGTGACGCTCTCGGGCCTGCAGGGCGGGATCGTCGCTCTGGTCTTCTACCCGTTCGCCTTCTCGGGCATCTGCACCGGCGAACTGCGGGCGATCCGAGACGGCCTGGAGGATTTCCAGCACGACGGCACGCAGGTGCTCACCATCTCCTGCGACCCCACCTACGCGCTGGCCGCCTGGGCCGACGCGGAGGGGTACTTCTTCCCGCTGCTGTCGGACTTCTGGCCACACGGGCAGGTGGCCAGCCAGTACGGCGTCTTCCTCGAGGACAAGGGGTTCGCCACCCGGGGCACCTTCCTGCTCGACGCGCTCGGGGTGCTGCGCTGGTCCGCGGTGAACCCCCCGGGCCGAGCGCGGGACTTCGCCGACTACCGCGCAGCGCTGGCCGCGCTGCGGACCTGAGCGGTCGGTGACCTGACACAATGAGCGCCGCGCCCCAGCCCGGGCGCCGGGGCCTGTAGCTCAGTTGGTTAGAGCACCGCGCTTACACCGCGGGTGTCGTCGGTTCGAGCCCGGCCGGGCCCACGTGTCACTGCTGCTGCGCGAGGTCGTTGCCGCGCTCGAACGGCTCTACCCGCCTGAGTCCGCGATGTCGTGGGATCGGGTGGGTCTGGTCACCGGCGACCTGGACCAGCCGGTGCGGCTGGTCCACCTCGCCGTCGACCCCACCATCGCCGTGATCGAGCAGGCGGTGGCGGCCGGGGCCGACCTGCTGGTCACCCATCATCCGCTGCTGCTGCGAGGGGTGCACTCGGTGGCCACGACGAGTGCCAAAGGGTATGCCGTCACCCGGGCCGTCGTGGCTGACCTGGCCGTGTACTGCGCGCACACCAACGCCGACGTCGCCGACCCCGGGGTCGCCGACGCGCTGGCCCAGGCCTGTGGCCTGGGCCAGACCACCGCGCTCACCGCCGAGGAAGGGGCACCGCTGGGCCGGGTCGGCACGCTGCCCGAGCCGCTCTCGCTGCGCTCCTTCGCCGCCCGGCTCGCCGACGCGCTGCCGGCGACCGCCGCCGGCATCCGCGTCGGCGGCGATCTCGACGCGACGGTGCGTCGCGTCGCCGTCCTCGGCGGGGCCGGCGACGCGCTGTTCGCAGCGGTTCGGGCGGCGGGCGCCGACGTCTACGTCACCGCGGACCTACGCCACCACCCGGCCTCGGAGGCTCGTGAGGAATCCCGCGGCGGGCCGCCCTACCTCGTGGACGCCGGGCACTGGGCCAGCGAATGGCCCTGGCTGGCCAGTGCTCGCGACAGGCTGCTGCGGGCGCTGGGCGAGGGCGGCCATGACGCCGGTAGCGTGGACATCTGGATCTCGACCTTGTGCACCGACCCCTGGGACCTCGTCGTCGGTGCGAACGCCCGCGGAGGTGTCCCCTGCTAGCCGACCCGACTCGCCAGGCGCAGCTGCTGCAGGTCCAGGCCCTGGACACCCGACTGGACCAGATCGCCCACGCGCGCTCAACCCTCCCGCAGCACCGGCGGCTCACCGAGCTCGCCGCCGCGTCGGACACCCTGGACGTCGACTTGGCCCTGGCCCAGACGGCCCTGTCGGACGTGGAGCGCGAGATCGCCAAGGCGGAGGCCGACGTCCAACTCGTCCGCGACCGGGCCGCCCGCGACCGGGCCCACCTCGACTCGGGCACCGGCACGGCGAAGGACCTGCAGGCATTGCAGCACGAGCTGGTCTCCCTGGCTCGACGACAAGGGGAGTTGGAGGACGTTGAGCTGGAGGTCATGGAGCGCGCCGAGGGGCTGCAGAGCCAGGTGGCGCAGCTCACCGACCGGCGATCCCAGCTCGACGCCGAGCTCGCCGAGGTGACGCGCGAGCGTGACGACGTCCTCGGCGCGCTCGACGCCGAGCAGGCCAGTGTCCGGGCGGCCCGCAGCGCGGCGGCGCCCGAGGTCGGGGACGATCTGCTCGCGCTGTACGACAAGATCCGCGCGTCGGCGGGGGGCGTCGGCGCCGCCCCCCTGCGCCAACGCCGTTGCGGGGGCTGTCAGCTCGAGCTCAACCAGGTCGACCTGGCCCGGTTCAAGCAGGCGCCCGCCGACGAGGTGCTGCGCTGCGAGGAGTGCCGCCGGGTGCTCGTGCGCGGCGTGGAGTCGGGGTTGTGAGCCCTCGCCGCCGGCTGGTGGTCGAGGCGGATGGAGGCTCTCGGGGCAACCCCGGGGTCGCCGGGTTCGGGGCGCTCGTGCGCGACGGCGACACCGGCGCGGTGCTGCTGGAGCGCGCCGAGCCGCTCGGGCAGGCGAGCAACAACGTCGCCGAGTACTGCGGCCTGGTCGCGGGTCTGGAGGGGGTATGCCGCCTCGATCCGAGTGCCGACGTGCAGGTCCTAATGGACTCCAAGCTCGTGGTCGAGCAGATGAGCGGCCGCTGGCGGATCAAGCACGAGGACATGCGCCGACTGGCACTGCAGGCGCAGGGGCTCTGCCGGCGGATCGAGGCGGCCGGCGGTCGGGTGAGCTTCGCCTGGGTGCCTAGGGAGCGTAACCGCGACGCCGACGCCCTCTCCAACGCCGGCATGGACGGCCGGTCGATCGACCGGGTGCCGGCCGCCGCACCCGCTGCGGGAGTGCGGATCGCGGGCACGAACTCGCCTGGATCACCGTCGATGGGCGCACCGACGCGGATCGTCCTGGTGCGTCACGGGGTCACCGACAACACCGTGGCGGGAGTCCTGGACGGGCGGGGTGGCAGCGACCCGCCCATGAACGCGCACGGGCACGCCCAGGCCAGGGCCGCCGCCGCGGCGGTGGGCGAGCTGGTCGGGGCCGGCCCGGTGCGCCTGGTCACCTCGACGCTGCGCCGAGCCGTCCAGACCGCTGCGGCCATCTCCGAAGTGCTCGGCCTGGACGCGCAGATCGACCCGGGGTGGGACGAGCGCGCCTTCGGCCAGTGGGACGACACCACCGTCGCCGAGCTCGAGCGTCGGCACCCGGCGACACTGGCCCGGATGCGGGCCGACCCGGCCTACCGGCCTGCGGGCGGGGAGTCGCGCGACGCCGTGGGCGCCCGCGTCCTGCAGGCCCTCGCCCGGGCCCTGGACTCGGGGGGGACCGTCGTCGTCGCGACCAGCCGGGTGCCCATCCTCGTCGTCGTCGCGCACGTGCTGGGCACGGCCCCGGACCGGTTCTGGGCGCCGGCGATCGAGCCGGCCTCCCTCACGGCCGTCGACGTCTGGGACGACGGGCCGGTGGCCGTGGCGTTCCTCAACCGCACCGGGCATCTCGCGACGGGCCGGGCCGGCGCGGACCCGGTGGCCGGCCCGACCCGAGGGTGAGGGTGCGCCGGGCCCGGGAGCCCGTGTCCTAAGGTGGCGGCGTGCCGACGAGCGTCATCAGCTACCGCCGGGACGTGCCCGAGGTCGCGACCCCCGGACCGGCCGCGGCGACCACGGCAGCGGCCGGCTCGGGCGCGCTGCTGCGGCGCTTCGACGACATCCGTGCCCGGCTCGGGGTGCCCGACGGCTTCCCCGAGGACGTCCTCGCCGAAGCCGGCAGGGTCGCCGAGTCGGCCCCCCGGCCGCTGCGCGACGAGACCGGGGTCCCGTTCTGGACCCTCGACCCGCTCGGCTCCCTGGACCTGGACCAGGCCATGGCGCTGCAGCGCGCGGGCGAGGGCTACCGGGTGCGCTACGCGATCGCCGACGTGCCGGCGTTCGTGCGGCCGGACGGGGCGATCGACGCCGAGGCGCGCCGGCGGGGCCAGACCATCTACCTGCCCGACCGACGTGCCCCGTTGCACCCGGCCGCCCTGTCCGAGGGGGCCGCCAGCCTGCTGCCGAGCCAGGACCGGCCGGCCTACGTGTGGGACCTCGCCCTGGACGCCTCGGGTCAGGTGCGTGCGACCCAGGTCTACCGCGCGCTGGTGCGCAGCCACGACCGACTCGACTACACCGCGGTCCAGCGGGCGCTCGACGCCGGATCGGGCGACGAGCGCTTCGTCCTGCTGCGCGAGATCGGCCAGGCCCGCCAGGCCCTGGAGCTGGCCCGCGGCGGTGCGTCGCTGCCGATGCCCGAGCAGCAGGTCCACGAGCAGGCCGACGGGTCTTTCGTCACGGCGTTCCGCCCCCCGCTGGCCGCCGAGGACTGGAACGCCCAGATCTCGCTGATGACCGGGATGGCCGCCGCCGAGCAGATGATCCGCGCCGGCGTGGGCATCCTGCGGACCATGCCCGCGCCCGACCCGGGGGCCGTGGACCGGTTCCGGCGCCAGGCCAAGGCCCTGGGCGTCCCGTGGCCGACCGGGCAGCGGTACGGGCAGTTCCTGCGATCCCTGGACCGCACCGACCCCCGTCAGCTCGCCCTCATCCACGAGGCGACGGCACTGTTCCGCGGCGCGGGCTATACCCCCTTCGACGGAGCCGCGCCGGCCCAGGCCCAGCATGCCGCGGTGGCGGCGCCCTACGCCCACGTCACCGCCCCGCTGCGCCGACTGGTCGACAGGTTCGCACTGGTCGTCTGCGAGGCGGTGAGCTCCGGTGCGCCGGTGCCGCAGTGGGCACGATCGGCGCTGCCCATGCTCCCGCAGATCATGGCCGAGTCCGATCGCCGCGCCTCGGCCGTCGATCGAGCCTGCACCGACGCCGTCGAGGCCGCGACGCTGAGCCCGCACGTCGGCGCGAGGCTCACCGGCACCGTCGTCGACGTCAATCGCCAGGGCAGCGCCGTGGTCCAGCTGGCCGATCCGGCGGTCCTGTCCGCCGCCGCGGGGTCGGCCCGACCCGGCGACCCGGTCACCGTCCTGGTCCAATCGGCCGACGTCGCCGCCGGCACCGTGTCGCTGCGGATCTGCCCGGCCGGGGCGACCGGTCAGCGATAGCGTCGCGCCGCGGCCAGCGTCTGCGCGGCATACCCACCGCCGAACAGCAGCGCGTGCACGGCCAGGGCATGCAGCTGGTGCAGGCCGACCCGCTCGCGCCATCCCGCGGCCAACGGGGCCACCGCCCGGTATGCCGCGAGGACGGCCGGCAGGTGCGGGGCGCCGAACAGGTCGAGCATGGCCAGGTCGTACTCGCGGTGCCCACCATGCGCCGACGGGTCGATGAGGGTGGCGCCACCCGGGGTCCACAGGACGTTGCCCGACCACAGGTCGCCGTGCACACGCGCCGGCGGGTCGCCGGTGTCGAAGTGCCCCTCGGTGCAGCGTCGCGCGACCGCGTCGAGCACGACGGTGTCGGCCGCGCAGAAGACCCCGGCGTCGCGGCATACCCGCGTGATGGGGGTCAGACGGTCCAGGGCCCAGAACTGCCCCCAGCCGGCCCGGGGGGTGAGCGCCAGGGGCAGCGGCGCGGACAGCGGGCCGAAGAACCCGTCGCCGCTCCAGTCCCCGGGCGGGCTGCCGTATGCCGCGGCTCCGGCCAGGTGGGTGCGGGCCAGGCCCTCCCCGAATCGCTGGGCGGCCAGGCGTGTCGGCGACGCCGTGTCGAGGCGGGCCAGGTCCAGGTAGTCGCGGCCCACGCCGAGCACCCGCACCACCGGCACCCCCCCGGGCGCCTGCGCGAGCCAGCGCAGGCCGGCGGCCTCCCAGGCGAAGTACCCGGCCGGCGCCCGGGTCGAGGCCTTGCGGTGCACCAGCATACCGGCAGGGTAGGCGCACGCCGCGCGCAGACTCCCGCACAGGCCACCGCGCCGGCCACCCCAGGGCCGCGGACGGCTCGCGGCGCCGACCGCCCGGTGGCTGGTCGGCGCCGCGAGGCGGGCCCGTCGGGCGGCGGGATCGCTACGGCTCGACGGTGACCTTGATGGCCTCTCCCTTGGCGACGATGTCGAAGGCGTCGACGACGTCGGCGAGCGGGATGTGCCGGGTGATGAGGTCCTTGACGGGCACCTGGCCGGTGGCGATGTAGTGCAGGGCGCGGCGGTTGTGCTCGGGGGCCGACCCGTTGGCCCCGTGGATGTGCAACTGCCGGTAGTGCACGAGGTTGGAGTCGCAGGTGATCGTCGGGTCGGTCTTGGGCAGCCCCCCGAAGAACGAGATCCGCCCGTTGCGGGCGGCCATGGCGATGGCCTGCTCCTGGGTGACGTTGGCCGCGGTGGCGGTGATGACGACGTCGGCCCCGCGCCCGTCGGTGAGCTGCATGACCCGGGCCACGACGTCGACCTGGGAGCCGTCGATGACCTCGTCGGGGTGGACCGCCTCGGCGGACATCGCCAGCCGGTCGGCGTTGACGTCCACGAGGAAGACCCGCCCCGCCCGGTGGACGCCCCGGGCGATCCGGATGTGCATGCACCCGATCGGCCCGGCGCCGAACACGACGACGGTGTCCCCGGGCTCGATGCCCAGCAGCTCCTGGGCGTTGATCGCGCAGGCGAACGGCTCGGCCGCCGACGCCTCGTCGAAGCCGACGTTGTCGGGGATGCGGTTGAGGCCGTCGACCTTGAGGACCTCGCGGGGCACGACGAGGTACTCCGCGAAGCCGCCGTCGTACTGGTAGCCCATCGAGGTCTGGTTCTGGCAGACCGCCATCCAGCCCTTGCGGCACTCGTAGCAGTCGCCGCAGGGCACCGCGGCGATGACCTGGACCCGGTCACCGGGCTGCCAACCGCCGGTGACCTCGGCGCCGACCTGCACGACCTGCCCGGCGATCTCGTGGCCGATGGTCCGCGGCGGTGTGAGGTTCTGGTGGCCGTTGTGGAGGATCTTGACGTCGGTGCCGCAGGTGGAGCAGTTGCGGACCCGGATCTTCACCTCGTCCGGTCCGCACACCGGCTCGGGCACCTCTTCGAGGCGGACGTCTCCGGGGGCGTAGAAGCGCAGCGCCTTCATGGGTCTCCTCGCGTGAGTCTTCTTCTGAATCTGACTGTTTGCTCGCAGCAATCCTGACAGAACCTCTTGACACAGTCAAGATCGGGCAGATATAAGGATGAACACAGGCCCACTATGACCGGGGTCACACCCGCCAGACCCACCCACGCGGTGGGTCGACTCGAAAGGACCGCCATGGCGAGTACGGCAACGACCGCGCAGCGCACCTCGGCACGGGTGCACGTGCAGAAGTTCGGGACGTTCCTGTCCAACATGGTGATGCCCAACATCGGCGCCTTCATCGCCTGGGGGCTCATCACCGCACTGTTCATCAAGTCCGGCTGGCTCAACCAGGGCGGCAACGGCGGCCTGGCCGACACCGGCTGGGTCGCCCAGATCGGCGGCTGGGGGGCCTACGACGGCAAGGGCATCGTCGGCCCGATGATCACCTACCTGTTGCCCCTGCTCATCGGCTACACCGGCGGCAAGATCGTCTACGACGTCCGCGGTGGCGTCGTGGGCGCGATCGCCACCATGGGGGTCATCGCCGGCACGAGCATCCCCATGTTCATGGGCGCGATGGTCATGGGTCCGCTAGGCGGCTGGTCGATGAAGAAGCTCGACGGCCTCTGGGACGGCAAGATCAGGCCCGGGTTCGAGATGCTCGTCAACAACTTCTCCGCCGGGATCTGGGGCATGATCCTCGCGGTCTTCGGCTTCTTCGCCATGGGCCCGGTCGTGATCACCCCCTTCGCCACCGCCGCCGGCAACGTCGTCCAGTGGCTGGTCGACCGGGGCCTGCTGCCGCTGACCTCGGTGTTCATCGAGCCGGCCAAGGTGCTGTTCCTCAACAACGCGATCAACCACGGCGTGCTCACCCCCCTGGGGACCAACCAGTCCCTCGCCGAGGGCAAGTCGGTGCTGTTCCTGCTCGAGGCGAACCCGGCGGCCGGCCTGGGCGTCCTGCTGGCCTACATGCTGTTCGGCAAGGGCATGGCCAAGGCCTCGGCGCCCGGCGCCGCGCTCATCCACTTCGTCGGCGGCATCCACGAGATCTACTTCCCCTACATCCTGGCCAAGCCGAAGCTCATCGCGGCCGCGATCGCCGGCGGCATGACCCAGGTGTTCGTCAACGTCCTGTTCCACTCCGGTCTGCGGGCACCGGCCGCCCCCGGCTCGATCCTCGCCGTGTACGCCCAGACGCCGGGCGACAGCATCGTCGGGGTCACCCTGTCCTGGATCCTCGGGGCGGCGGCCTCGTTCCTCGTCGCCGCATTCCTGCTCAAGACCGACCGCTCCGACGACGAGGGCGATCTCGCCAAGGCGACCGCCGACATGGAGGCGATGAAGGGCAAGACGTCGCTCGCGTCCGCCGCCCTGGTCGGCGACGCGGTCGCCGACGGCGCCCCCCACGGCCCGATCCGCTCCATCGTGTTCGCCTGCGACGCAGGCATGGGCTCGTCGGCGATGGGCGCCAGCGTGCTGCGCCGCAAGATCCAGGCGGCCGGCTTCGCCGACGTCACGGTGGTCAACAAGGCCATCGCCAACCTCACCGACACCGTCGACCTCGTCGTCAGTCACCAGGACCTCACCGAGCGGGCGCGCCAGCGCACCGGGTCGGCGAGGCACGTCTCGGTGGACAACTTCATGGGCAGCCCGCGCTACGACGAGATCGTCGAGCTGCTCGGCCGGACCAACGAAGGCGCCGCCGCGTCCTCGGCCTCCCCGGCCCAGGCCCCGCCGGCGCCGGAGCCCCAGCCGGCCGAGCGCGGCGGGGACGTCCTCGCGCCCGGCTCGGTGGTCCTGGCCGGCACCGCGCGCACCCGCGACGACGCGATCACCGAGGCGGGCACCCTGCTCGTCGCGGCCGGCGCGGTGGACGCGGCATACGTCGCCTCGATGCACGAGCGCGAGGCGTCGGTGTCGACCCACATGGGCAACCTGTTGGCGATCCCGCACGGCACCAACGAGGCCAAGGGCTCGATCGCGCGGACCGCGATGTCGTTCGTGCGCTACCCGCAGCACGTCGACTGGAACGGCAAGCCGACCGAGTTCGTCGTCGGCATCGCCGGTGCCGGCGAGGACCATCTCACCCTGCTGTCCAAGCTGGCCAGGGTCTTCCTCGACCAGGCCCAGGTCGAGCGGCTGCGCTCGGCCCGGACCCCCGAGGAGGTCCTCGACGTGCTCGACAGCGTCACCGCCTGAGCGGCCACGGCGCAGGCCGGCGCGGTGGGGGCCGGCCTGTCGTCGCCGCGGCCGTGCGGTCATAATGGGTGCGGACGAGTCGGTCAGGCGGTCGCGTCGCCCGGTGCGAGCCGGGCGCCGAGGAACGTCCGGGCTCCGTAGGGCGAGGTGGTGGCCAACAGCCACCCGGAGCGATCCGCGGGACAGTGCCACAGAGAACAGACCGCCGCGTATGCCGGTCCGCCGGCCTTCGCGGTAAGGGTGAAACGGTGGTGTAAGAGACCACCAGCGGCCTGGGTGACCAGGTCGGCTCGGTAAACCCCACCCGGAGCAAGCTCGCACAGCAGACGCCCGAGGGCGGCCCGCCCGAGTCTGCGGGTAGAGCGCTAGAGCCGGTCAGCAATGGCCGGCCGAGATGGATGACCGCCACCGGGCGGCCGGCACCGGCCGCCCGGGACAGAACCCGGCGTATCGACCGACTCGTCCACCACACGCTCCCGCGTCGCGGGGCAAGGGGGTCGGCGAGTCGGTCGGCGTGCTCATCCGTCGGGGCCCAGGGTCCACTCGCCCGGCGGTGCGGCGGCCCGCGACCCGTAGAGTCCCCACGTGACCGGTGCGCCCGATGCCGCCGACCGGCTGTGGACGGCTCCGTTCCTCGCCCTCACCCTGGCCAACCTCTGCGTGAGCGTCACCTCCTACGTCCTGGTCGCGACGCTCGCCGGGTATGCCGCCGGGGCCTACGGCGCGAACCCCGCGCAGGCCGGGCTGGTGAGCTCGGTCTTCTTCGTCGGGGCGATGCTCGCCCGCCTCGTCGCCGGCCGGGTGCTGACCTCCCGGGGGATCCGGCCGGTCGTGCTCGGATCCCTGGCGGCGCTGCTGGCCACCTGCCTGGCCTACCTGTTGCCCCACGCCATGCCCACGATGCTGCTCGTGCGGGTCCTGCACGGGATCGCCTACGGGTTCGCGGCGACCGCCCTGGCCAGCGCCGCGATGCGTGCAGTCCCGCCGGCCCGGCGCGGCGAGGGCTCGGGGTGGTTCACCGCCGGGATGGCGCTGGCCACCGGCATCGCGCCCTTCGTCGGGATGACCCTCGCCCGCGGCGGTGGCGGCCAGGGGGCGGTGTTCGCCGTGACCATCGGGTGTTGCGTCGTCGCGCTCGCGGCGGCGGCGCTCGTCGCCGGGTCGCTGCCCGCCCGCCCGCCGGCTGGCGCGCCCGCGGGGACGGCGGCGCGGCGGAGCTGGGTGGGCGGCCTGGTCGACCGTCGGGCGCTGCCGGTCGGCGCGGTCGTGGGGCTGTGCGCCGTCCCCTTCGCCGCGATCCTCGCCTTCTTGTCCTCGTATGCCGCGCAGGTCGGGCTGCCCGAGGCCGCGAGTGCGTACTTCCTCGTGTACGCCGGCGTCATCCTGGTCAGCCGACCGGCCGCGGGCATCGTCCAGGACCGCCGAGGCGACGAGGTGGTCGTCGTGCCGATCGTCCTCGCGCTGGCCCTGGGCAGCCTGCTCACCGGGCTGGCCGCCACCGGCCCCGTGCTCCTGCTGGCCGCCGGGCTGCTGGGCTTGGGCTACGGCACCCTGACCTCGGTCGGGCAGGCGATCGCGGTGGCCCGGGTGGCCCGCGAGCGGGTCGGTCTGGGGGTCTCGAGCTACTTCCTGCTCGTCGAGGTCGGCACCGGGCTGGGCCCGGTCGTGCTCGGGCTGCTGGTCGAGCCGGTCGGGTATCCCGGCACCTACGCCGCCGGGGCGGCCTTCGCCCTCGCCGCGCTGGTGCTCTACCTCGCGGTGGTGCGCGGCCCGCGGACTATCCGTGGCGGCACCGCCGCGGGGGAGGGCCCGGCGGTGCCGCGCCGGCGCTAGCGTCGACGGTTGGCCAAGTAGTAGCCGATGAGACCTCGGGTCGAGCCGTCCTGCGCGGCCAGGGCCGTGGCGTCCCCGGCGACGGCGGGCTCCAGCGCCTTGGCCAGCTGCTTGCCCAGCTCCACACCCCACTGGTCGAACGAGTCGATGCCCCAGACGATCCCCTGGACGAAGGTGATGTGTTCGTAGAGCGCGACGAGCTGGCCGACGACCGAGGGGGTCAGGGCCGGGGCCATGATCGAGGTGGTCGGGCGGTTACCGGCGAACACCCGGGCCGGGACGATCGCCTCCGCCGTGCCCTCGGCCCGGACCTCTTCGGCGGTCTTGCCGAACGCCAGTGCCGCGGTCTGCGCGAAGAAGTTGCCGAGGAACAGCTCGTGGACGTCGGCCTCGCCGTCGCGGAGCGGGTAGGTCGGGGTGGCCACCGCGATGAAATCGGCGGGGACGAGCTGGGTGCCCTGGTGGATGAGCTGGTAGAAGGCGTGCTGGCCGTTGGTGCCCGGCTCGCCCCAGAAGACCTCACCCGTGGCCGTCGTGACCGGGGTGCCGTCCCAGCGCACCGACTTGCCGTTGGACTCCATGGTCAGCTGCTGCAGGTAGGCCGGGAACCGGTGCAGCAGCTGGGCGTAGGGCAGCACCGCGTGGGTGCGCGCATCGAGGAAGTTGACGTACCAGACGTTGAGCAGGCCCATGAGCACCGGGACGTTGGCGGCCAGGTCGGTGGTGCGGAAGTGCTCGTCCATGGCGTGGAAACCGGCGAGCAGCTCGGCGAACCGCGCCGGACCGACGGCGACGGCCAGGGAGGTGCCGATCGCCGAGTCGACCGAGTAGCGCCCGCCCACCCAGTCCCAGAACCCGAAGGCGTTGGCCGGGTCGATGCCGAACGCCGCGACCTTGTCCAGGGCCGTGGACACCGCGACGAAGTGCTTGGCGACCGCCTCGGCGCGCGAGGCGGCGGAGCCGTCGATGGCGCCCTGGGCGACCAGCGTGTCGAGCAGCCAGGCGCGGGCCAACCGGGCGTTGGTGAGGGTCTCCAGGGTGGTGAACGTCTTGGAGGCGACGATGACCAGTGTGGTCTCGGGGTCGAGGCCGGCGGTCTTCTGGGCGACGTCGGTCGGGTCGATGTTCGAGACGAACCGGCAGGTCAGGCCGGGCTGGACGAAGGGCTCGAGGGCCTCGTAGATCATCACCGGCCCGAGGTCCGAGCCACCGATGCCGATGTTGACCACGGTCCGGATCGGCTTGCCGGTCACCCCGACCCAGGCCCCCGAGCGCACCTGCTCGGCGAACGCGTAGACCTTGGCGAGGACCTCGTGGACGTCCTGGTCGACGTCCTGACCGTCGACGAGCAGCGGCTGGCCCGGCGGCCGGCGCAGCGCGGTGTGCAGCACGGCACGGTCCTCGGTGACGTTGATCCGCTCGCCGGCGAACATCGCGGCCCGCCGCCCCGGCAGGTCGACCTGCTCGGCCAGGGCCACCAGCGCGGCGAGGATGTCGGGGGAGAGCAGGTTCTTCGACAGGTCCACGTGCAGGTCGCCCGCGGCGAAGGTGAACCGCTGCGCCCGGTCGGGTTCGGCGGCGAACCACCCGCGCAGGTCCGGCCGGAGGCTCTCGCGCAGCTGGCTCAGGCGGGCCCAGGCCGCGGTCGTCGTCGGGTCGATGGGAGCGCTCATCTCACACCTCACAGTCGTGGCCGGCCCGTCGCCTCGAAGCCTATGCCTGGACGTGACCGCGCGGTCGGCGAGGTCGACCGGCACACTCGTACCGTGCGCGGTGTCAACGCAGCGGTGATGTTCGTCCTCGAGCTGGCGGTGTATGCCGGGGCGCTCGCCTGGGCATGGACCCTGGACTCCGTGGCAGCCACGGCCGTGGCGGCGGTGCTGGCGATCGCGGTGCTGGTCGGGGTGTGGGCCCGTTTCGGGGCGCCGACCGCGGCGCGGCCCGCGCTGGGGGCGGCGCGGGTGGGGCTGGAGACCGGGTGGTTCGGCGCCGGGGCGCTGGCATGGCTCGCCTCCGGGCGAGCGACCTGGGCGCTGGCCCTCGCGGGGTGCTGGGCCGTCAACCTCGCCCTTCGTGCGGCATACGGTCAGCTGCCCACGAGACCCCCCGGGCCGGCGGCCCAGCAGTTACCGTGATGTCATGCGCCTCACCCACCTCGGCCATGCCTGCCTGCTCGTCGAGATGGCCGACCGGCGGCTGCTCATCGATCCGGGGTCCTTCTCGGCCGGGTTCGAGGACCTCACCGGTCTGGACGCCATCCTGGTCACCCACCAGCACGCCGACCACCTCGACGTGGGCCGTTTCCCGGCGCTGGTCAAGGCCAATCCGCGGGCCCAGGTGTGGACCGACCCGCAGACGGCCGAGATCCTGCACGACACGGGACTGCGGGTGGGTCTGCTCGAGCAGGGCACGGACGTCGCGGTCGGCGACGTGGCGCTCAGCCCGCGGGGGGCGATGCACGCGTTCAACCACGCCGGGGTGCCCACCGTGGCCAACGTGGGGGTGCGGTTATCGGCGCCGGGGGAGCCGGTGCTGTTCCACCCCGGCGACGCCTACGACGCCGAGCCGGGTGAGGTGGACGTGCTGGGCGTCCCGGTCAACGCGCCGTGGACCGCGGTGCGCGACACCATCGACTTCGTCCGGCGGATCGGGCCGCGGGGCTTCGTGCCGATCCACGATGCGCTGCTCTCGCCGACCGGCCGGGCCATGTACCTCGGTCACGTCGGCACGCACGGCGGTCCGGACCTGAGGGTGCACGACCTGGCCGGCCAGGGGGCCGTGACGATCTGACCTCGCTCGAGGATCAGTCGGCGGCCAGCGCTGCGGCCCCGACGATGCCGGCGGCGTTGCGCAGCCGGGCGGGCACGATCGGGGTGCGCAGCGCCAACAGCGGGAGGAACCGCTCGGCCTTGCGCGACACGCCGCCACCGACGACGAACAGGTCCGGCCACAGCAGGTCCTCCAGCACGCCGTAGTAGCGCTGCAGCCGCCCGGCCCACTCGGCATACGACAGGCCCTCGCGCTCGCGGGCGCTGGCGGCGGCCATCGTCTCGGCGTCCCGGCCGTCGACCTGCAGGTGACCGAGCTCGGCATTGGGCACCAGGACGCCGTCGTGGATCAGCGCCACCCCGATCCCCGTGCCCAGGGTGGTGACGACGACCAGTCCGTCGTGGTCCTTCGCCGCGCCGTAGCGGACCTCGGCCACTCCGGCCGCGTCGGCGTCGTTGACCAGCAGGCAGCGGCGGCCCAGGGCGGCGGCGAACAGCTCCGCTCCCGGTGCGTCGACCCACGAGCCGTCGATGTTCGCGGCCGTGCGGACCACTCCGTGCTGGACCACCCCGGGGATGGTCACCCCGATCGGGGCGTCCGGCGGCACCTCGCTCTCGAAGGCCGCCGCGATCCGACCGACGACGGCGGCGACCGCGGCCGGCGTGGCCGGCATGGGCGTCGCGATCTTCAGCCGCTCGCGCAGGAACTCCCCACGCGCCAGGTCCACCGGAGCACCCTTGATGCCCGAGCCGCCGACGTCGATCCCGAGCGCGACCGTGGGCTGTGGTGTCATGACGTCATCCTGCCGGACCGGCTCACGGCAGGGTGAGGATCTCGTGGCCGCTGTCGGTGACCAGGACGGTGTGCTCGAACTGCGCCGAGCGGCGACGGTCCCGGGTGACGACGGTCCAGCCGTCGTCCCACATCTCCCATTCCGGGGAGCCGAGGTTGAGCATCGGCTCGACGGTGAAGGTCATACCCGGCAGCATGACGGTGTCGTATGCCGGTGCCGCGTCGTAGTGCGGCACGATGAGCCCGCTGTGGAAGGCCGTGCCGATGCCGTGGCCGGTGTAGTCGCGCACCACCCCGAGCCCGAACCGGCGGGCATAAGCGGAGATCACCCGGCCGATGACGTTGATCGGCCGGCCGGGGGCGACCGCGGCGACCCCTCGCAGCATCGCCTCGCGGGTGCGCTCGACGAGCAGCCGGGACTGCTCGTCCACCTCCCCGACGAGGTAGGTCGCGTCCGTGTCGCCGTGCACCCCGTGCAGGTAGGCGGTGACGTCGATGTTGACGATGTCCCCGTCCTGCAACGGCCGGGCGTCCGGGATGCCGTGACAGATGACCTCGTTGACCGAGGTGCACAGCGACTTGGGGAAGCCCCGATAGCCCAGCGTCGACGGGTAGGCACCGTGGTCGAGCATGAACTCGTGGCCCACCCGGTCGATCTCGTCGGTGCTCACTCCGGGGGCGATCACCGCCGCGGCCGCCGCCAGCGCCTGGGCGGCCACCCGTGCGGCGATCCGCATCTTCTCGATGGTCTCGGCGTCCTTGACCTCCGACCCGGTGAAACGCTCCGGGGCGTCGCGGTCCACGTACTCCGGTCGCGGGATCGATGCCGGCACGGCACGCCGGGGGCTGACGGCGTGTGGGGTGAGCAGGGGCGAGGCGAGCGGCATACCGGGGAGTGTAGGTCGAGGCTCTGAGCGCGGATACCGTGAAGACGGCACATCGGGCGGACCAGGAGGCCAGCATGCCGTGGTGGTACAACATCGGGACCGGTGAGGTCGAGGACGACGAGGGCCGGGGGACGGGCGAGGACGTCCTGGGCCCGTACGCCACCCGCGAGGAGGCCGCCCGCGCCCTGCAGATCGCGCACGACAAGACCGAGCAGTGGGACGCCCAGGACCGTGAATGGGACAACCGAGGCGCCGCGCCGGGGTGGTCCAAGGGCGCCGACTGAGCGCCCCGGGCGGTCCCGGATGACGACGAGCGAGGGACCCGGGCCGGACGGTGACGCCCCGCAGGGTCGATGGGCATGCGCTACGACGACATCGTCGTAGGCGGCGGTCACAACGGCCTGGCCGCGGCGGCCTACCTCGCGCGCGCCGGACGGCGGGTGCTGGTCCTGGAGCGGGCGGATCGGGTGGGTGGCGCGGCGGTGTCCGAGCGGGTCTTCACCGGCATCGACGCGCAGCTGTCGCGCTACGCCTACCTGGTCTCGCTGCTGCCCCGGCGGATCGCCGCGGAGCTGGACCTCGACCTGCGGCTGGTCCGACGCCGCGTCGCGTCCTACACGCCGCGCCCTACCGACCCGCAGTGGGGCCTGCTGGTGGACCACGGCGACCCGCAGGTCACCGCCCGCTCCTTCGAGGCGATGACGCTCGGGACGCGGGAGTATGCCGCGTGGCGGGACTTCGGCGCCCGGGTGGGCCGGCTCGCCCGGCGGGTGTGGCCGACCTTCCTGCAACCGCTGCGCTCGGCGCAGGCCATCCGCGAGCTGGTCGACGACGACCCGCTGTGGACCGGTCTGACCCAGGTGCCACTGGGCTCGCTGCTGTGGGAGCACTTCCGCGACGACGTGGTGCGGGGCGTCGTCGCGACCGACGGGCTGATCGGGACCTTCGCCTCCCTGCACGACAGCGACCTGGCCCAGAACGTCTGCTTCCTCTACCACGTCGTCGGCGGTGGCACCGGCGACTGGGACGTCCCGGTCGGGGGGATGGGCCGGGTGACCGAGTCGCTGGCCCGCGCCGCGGTCGACGCCGGTGCCGCGGTGGTGACCGGCGCGCAGGTCGTCGCGGTGGACCCCGACGGCGAGGTGACCTGGCGCGAGCGGCCGCCCTCGGGCGCGGCGAGAGCCGGGCAGCGCGACCCGGCCGGCGCCGGGCCGGGTGGCTCGGGGGCGCTGCGGTCGGCCCGGGGCGGGTCGGTGCTGGTGGGGTGCGCTCCCGCGGTCGCCGACCGGTTGGTGCAGGCGGCCGGCGCGAGCCCACTGTCTGCCCTCGCGGACGACGAATCGGGGCCTGCGCCGACGCCGTGGCCGGAGGGCTCCCAGCTCAAGGTCAACATGGTGCTGCGCCGGCTGCCCCGGCTGCGCGACCCGGCGGTCGACCCCGCCGTGGCGTTCGCCGGCACGTTCCACGTCAACGAGTCGGCCAGCCAGCTGGAGGCGGCATACGCGCTCGCGCAGCGCGGCCAGATCCCCGACCTGCCACCGTGCGAGGTGTACTGCCACACCCTCTCGGACCGGTCGATCCTCGGCCCCGAGCTGGCCGCGTCCGACGTGCAGACCCTGACCCTGTTCGGGTTGCACCTGCCGGCCCGGCTGTTCCGGCAGGACCCCGAGGTCGCCCGCAGGCGGGCGACGGCGGCGGTCCTGCGCTCCCTGGCCTCGGTGCTCGCCGAGCCGGTGGAGCCGCTGCTGCTGCCCGACGCGCAGGGCCGGCCCTGCCTGCAAGCGCTCAGCCCGGTGGACCTCGAGACCGAGGTGGGCCTGCCCGGCGGGCACATCTTCCACCGGCCGTTGCAGTGGCCTTGGGCGCAGCGGGCCGAGGACGTCGGCACGTGGGGGGTGCGGACCCGGTATGCCGCCGTGCGCCTGTGCGGCTCCG
Source organism: Dermatophilaceae bacterium (assembly GCA_037045055.1). GTDB lineage: Bacteria > Actinomycetota > Actinomycetes > Actinomycetales > Dermatophilaceae > Phosphoribacter. The sequence goes on from JBAOHJ010000001.1 coordinate 73,367, forward strand.
GCGCCCGACGCGGTGGCGGGGTCAGCGGCATACCCGGCCACAACGCCGCCCGCGACGTGTTGGAGCACTCCGGCGACTGAGCGGACCGACAGACCCTGCCCCCGGTAGCGTTCGGGGCGTCCGGCCCGAGGCAAACCAGGAGGGGCACGCCATGACCGACCTGCTCTCGGCCGAGGACCTGCGGTTCCTGCTGTTCGACTGGCTGCACGTCGAGCGGCTCTGCGAGCGAGCGCCCTACACCGAGCACGACCGCCAGTCGATCGGCCTGGTGCTCGAGCTGGCCCGCGGCGTCGCGATGGACCAGCTGCTGCCCTGCTACGCGGAGCTGGACCGCACCGAGCCGGTGTTCGACGCCGGGCGGGTGATCCTGCCCGAGGCGACCGGGGCGGCGGTGCGGGCCATCGGCGAGTCGGGCCTGACCTGGGCCTCGTTGCCCGCGGCACACGGAGGGTCGGACCTGCCGCTGACGGTGTTCACCGCCGCCACCGCGTGGCTGCAGGCGGCGAACGTCTCGGCCGTGGCCTATCCCTTCCTCACGCTGGGCAACGCCAACCTCCTGCTCGCCCACGGCACCCCCGAGCAGGTCCGGACCTACGTCGTGCCGATGGTGCAGGGCCGATTCACCGGCACGATGTGCCTGTCCGAGACCGAGGCCGGCTCCAGCCTGGCCGACATCGCGACGACCGCCCGGCGCCAGGACGACGGCCGATACCGGCTCACCGGGTCGAAGATGTGGATCAGCGGCGGCGAGCACGACCTCGCCGAGAACATCGTCCACCTCGTGCTGGCCCGCGTCGACGGCGCGCCGCCCGGCGTCAAGGGGCTGTCGCTGTTCGTCGTGCCCCGGCATCTGGTCGACCCGGACGGCACGCTCGGCGAGCGCAACGACGTCGAGCTGGTCGGCCTCAACCACAAGATGGGCTACCGCGGCACGGTCAACACCGTGCTCGCCTTCGGCGCCGGTCACACCACCCCCGGCGGGCGCCCCGGCGCGGTGGGCGAGCTGGTCGGCCAGCAGGGCGCGGGCCTGGCGGCGATGTTCCACATGATGAACGAGGCCCGCATCGGCGTCGGCAGCGGCGCCGCGGCGTTGGGGTGTGCCGGGTATCGCCATGCCCTGACCTACGCCCGCCAACGCGTCCAAGGTCGCCTGCCCTGGGCCAAGGACCCGCTGGGCGACCCGGTGCCGCTCGTCGAGCACCCGGACGTGCGCCGGATGCTGTTGCGCGCCAAGGCCTACGCCGAGGGGTCGCTGGCCCTCGTGCTGTATGCCGCCCGACTGGACGACGACGCGCGCAGCGAGCCGGACGGGCGGGCTCGGGACGAGGCCGGGCTGCTGCTGGACGTGCTCACGCCGGTGGTCAAGTCCTGGCCGTCGACCTACGGGCTGGTGGCCAACGACCTGGCGATCCAGGTCATGGGCGGCTACGGCTACTGCCGGGACTACCCGGTCGAGCAGCTCTACCGCGACCAGCGGCTCAACCCCATCCACGAGGGGACCCACGGGATCCAGGCCCTGGACCTGCTCGGGCGCAAGCTCACCATGGCCGGCGGTGCCGGACTGCGGCTGCTGTTGGCTCGGATGGCGGCCACCGCGGCCCGGGCGCGCGAGCGGCATACCGAGCATGCGGCGGCACTGGAGGGCGCCGCCGGCGTCGTCGCCGAGGTGACCGCTCGGCTCTGGGCCGGCCGCGACCCGGCCGTCGCCCTGCAGACCGCGGGGATCTACCTCGACGGGTTCGGCCACGTCGTGCTGGCCTGGCTGTGGCTGGACCAGCTGCTCGCCCTCGGGGACCGGGCGGACGCCTTCGCCGAGGGCAAGCGTGCCGCGGTCCGGTACTTCTACGCCTACGAGCTGCCGGTGGCGCTGGCCGCCCTGGACACCGCCGCCGGACCCGAGCGGCTGTTGCTCGACCTGGACCCGGCCGCGCTGTGAGCCGGCACATCCGGGCCCTGGTGCGCCGGCCGGTCGCCGAGCGGCCATGACGAGCGCGCTGGCGCCCCCCGCGGTCATCCCCAGCCCGACCACCTCCGTCTGGTGGCTGGGCCCGGTGCCGCTCCGGGCCTACGCGCTGTGCATCCTCACGGGGATCGCCGTGGCCGGCTGGTGGACCGGGCGCAGGCTCGCGGCCCGGGGCGGCCGGCCCGGTGACGTGCTCGACGTGGCCCTGTGGGGTGTGCCCGTGGGCATCGTCGGCGCTCGTCTGTACCACGTGATCACCAGCCCGCAGGCGTATTTCGGGCCCGGCGGCCACCCCGCGAACGCGCTGCGCATCTGGGACGGCGGGATGGGTATGTGGGGTGGCTTCGCGCTCGGTGGCGTCGGGGCCTGGGTCGCCTGTCGACGCCGCGGCCTGTCCCCGCTGCTGTTCGCGGATGCCGCGGCACCGGCACTGGCCGTGGCCCAGGCGATCGGCCGGCTCGGGAACTGGTTCAACAACGAGGTCTACGGCGCTGCCACCGACCTGCCTTGGGGCCTGCGGGTCTACCAGTGGGACGCCGGCGCCGGCCACGCGGTCCGGGACGCCGCCGGCGAGCCGATCGTCAAGGGCGTCGTGCACCCGACGTTTCTCTACGAGGTCCTCTGGTGCGCGCTGCTCGCCCTGGTCATCGTCGGGCTCGAGCGAGCCCGACGGCTGCGCCCGGGGCAGGCCATCGCGTTGGCTATCGCCGGCTACTGCCTGGGCCGGTTCGTCGTCGAGCTGCTGCGCGCCGACGAGGCGAACCGTATCCTCGGGGTGCGCGTCAACACCTGGGTGTCGGCGCTGGTCCTCGCGGTCGGGGTGGGGATGTACCTGCGGGCCGGCAGCCGGGGGTCGGGCGCCCGGGCCGACGCCACGCAGCACGCGGCCCCCGGCCGTTAACGCAGCGGTAACACCCGTTTGGCATCCTGCGCGGGTGGACCGTCAGCAAGAGTTCGTCCTGCGCAGCATCGAGGAACGCGACATCCGGTTCGTGCGGCTGTGGTTCACCGACGTCGTCGGCGCGCTGAAGTCGGTGGCGGTCGCCCCCGCCGAGCTCGAGGGCGCGTTCGCCGAGGGGATCGGCTTCGACGGCTCGGCGATCGAGGGCTTCGCCCGCATCTACGAGGCCGACATGCTCGCCAAGCCCGACCCGGGCACCTTCCAGGTCCTGCCCTGGCGCGGGGAGAACCCGGGCACCGCCCGGATGTTCTGCGACATCCTCACCCCCGACGGTCAGCCCAGCTTCGCCGACAGCCGACACGTGCTGCGCCGGGCGATGTCCAAGGCCGGCGACCTGGGCTTCACGTTCTACACCCACCCCGAGATCGAGTTCTTCCTGCTGGAGCCGGGCCGCCGGGGCAAGCGGGTGCGGCCGATCCCGGTCGACGACGCCGGCTACTTCGACCACGTCGCGCACGGCACCGGTCACGACTTCCGACGACAGACCATCACCCAGCTGGAGAACATGGGCATCTCGGTGGAGTTCAGCCACCACGAGGGGGCGCCCGGGCAGAACGAGATCGACCTGCGCTACGCCGACGCCCTGTCCACGGCGGACAACATCATGACCTTCCGGGCCGTGGTCAAGGAGGTGGCCCTCGAGCACGGGGTGCAGGCCTCGTTCATGCCCAAGCCGTTCCGGCAGTACCCAGGCTCCGGGATGCACACCCACCTGTCGCTCTTCGAGGGCGACGCCAACGCCTTCCACGAGGCCGGGGCGCCCTACCACCTGAGCAAGACCGGGCGACAGTTCATCGCCGGGCTGCTCACCCACGGCGCCGAGATCACCGCGGTGACCAACCAGTGGGTCAACTCCTACAAGCGGCTGTGGGGCGGCGGCGAGGCACCGGCCTACCTCACCTGGGGCCACAACAACCGCTCCGCGCTGGTGCGGGTCCCGATGTACAAGCCGGACAAGGGCAACGCCACCCGCATCGAGGTGCGCTCCATCGACTCGGCGTGCAACCCCTACCTGTCCTTCGCGGTGATGCTGGCCGCCGGCCTCAAGGGCGTCGAGCAGGGCTACGAGCTGCCGCCGGAGGCCGAGGACGACGTCTGGAACCTCACCGACGCCGAGCGCCGGGCTATGGGCATCGCCCCGCTGCCCTCGTCGCTCGGGCGCGCCCTGGAGGCGATGGAGCGCAGTGAGCTGGTCGCCGAGACCCTGGGCGAGCACGTGTTCGACTTCTTCCTGCGCAACAAGCGCGCCGAGTGGCGCGAGTACCGCCAGCAGATCACCCAGTTCGAGCTCGACCGCTACCTCACCCGGCCGTAGGGGTGGCGCGGCGCCCCCACCGAGAGGGCAGGCCGTTACCCTCCACACCGTGGCACGTTCCTCCTCGATGGCCGCGCACCTGGCCCGCCTGGGCTTCGCCGACCCGGGCCGGGCCGGCGCGGCGATGGCCGACCCGGCCCTGTCCGCGGTCCTGGCCCTCGCGCCGGACGCCGACCCGCAGGAGCTGGCCGACGCCCTCGCCGAGGCGCCCGACCCCGACCTGGCCGCCCTGACCCTGGCCCGCCTGGCCGGCGCGGTCGGCTCGGGCGTGCGGCCCGCGGTCGTCGTGCGGCCTGCCGAGCGTTGGGACGCCGAGGCGTTGGGGCAGTTGCTCGACGCGCCCAGCGCCCGCCGCCGGCGGCTCATCGGCGTGCTGGGCGGGTCGCGGGCCCTGGGGGAGCACCTCGTCGGCCATCCGGACCACTGGCCCGACGCCGCCGACGCCGTGCCCCACTCGGCCGACACCGTCCGCGCCCACCTGACCGCCGCGGTGACCCCCGCCGCTCGTGGGCGGCTGGCGGCATACGACGCGCTGCGGATCGCCTACCGGCGCGAGCTGCTGCGGATCGCCGCCGTCGACCTCTCCGCGGCCGACCCGGTGGCGCACCTGCCCCAGGCCGCCGAGTCGCTGGCCCAGCTCGCCGAGGCGGCGCTGGAGGCCGGCCTGGCCATCGCGCGGGAGGACTACGGCCCGGGCCACGAGGTGTGCCGCCTTGCCGTGATCGGCATGGGCAAGACCGGTGGGGGAGAGCTGAACTACGTCTCGGACGTCGACGTCGTCTTCGTCGCCGAGCCGGTGGACGGGGTCGACGAGCAGACCGCCCTGCGGGTCGGCACCGCCCTGGCGACCGCGACGATGAAGGCCTGCTCGGCGTCCACCGCCGAGGGCACGCTGTGGCCGGTCGACGCGGCGCTGCGCCCCGAGGGCAAGCAGGGCCCGCTGGTGCGGACCATCGCCAGCCACAAGGCGTACTACGAGCGGTGGGCCAAGACGTGGGAGTTCCAGGCCCTGCTCAAGGCGTGGGTGTCGGCCGGGGACGTCGAGGTGGGTCGGGCCTACAAGGAGGCGCTGGCGCCGCTGATCTGGAGTGCCGCCGAGCGGGACAACTTCGTCGAGGACGTCCAGGCGATGCGCCGACGGGTGGAGCGACACGTGCCCGCCGGGGAGGCCGCCCGCCAGCTCAAGCTCGGGGCCGGGGGCCTGCGCGACGTCGAGTTCAGCGTCCAGCTGCTGCAGCTGGTGCACGGTCGCACCGACGAGGGGTTGCGGTCGGCCACCACGCTGACCGCGCTGTCCGCGCTGGCCCGCGGCGGCTACGTCGGGCGCGACGACGCCGCGACCCTGGACGAGGCCTACCGCCTGCTGCGCACCCTGGAGCACCGCATCCAGCTCTACCGGCTGCGGCGCACCCATCTCATGCCCACCGACCCCGGTGACCTGCGCTGGCTGGGCCGGGCCCTGGGCCTGCGCACCGACCCCGAGAAGGGTGTCGTCGAGCTGTGGCAGTCGCGGGCGCGCGAGGTCCGCCGGATCCACGAGCGGCTGTTCTACCGCCCGCTGCTCGCCGCCGCGGCCCGGCTGTCCAGCTCGGAGAGCTCGCTGTCGACGCAGCAGGCCCAGGAACGCTTCTCCGCGTTGGGTTTCCGCGACCCGGCCGGCGCGATGCGGCACCTGGAGGCGCTGACCACCGGGGTGTCCCGCCGGGCGGCGATCCAGCGGACCCTGCTGCCGGTCATGCTCGCGTGGTTCGCCGACGAGGCCGACCCCGACGCGGGGCTGCTGACCTTCCGCCGGGTCAGCGAGCAGCTGGGCACCACCCCGTGGTACCTCAAGATGCTGCGCGACGAGGGCAGCGCGGCCGAGCGCCTCGCGCACGTGCTGGCACGCAGCCGGTATGCCGCGGACCTGCTCATCCGCTCGCCGGAGTCGGTCTCGATCCTCGGCGACGTCGACGGCCTGGCGCCGCGGGCCCAGCAGGCCCTGGCGCTGACCCTGCGCAGCGCGGCCCGGCGCAAGGACGACCCGACCACGGCGATCGCCGCGGTCGGCGCGCTGCGCCGGCACGAGCTGCTGCGGATCGCCCTGGCCGACCTCACCGGCGCGGTGACCCTGTCTCGAGTGGGCATGGCGCTGTCGGACCTGGCCGCGGCGACCATCGAGGTCGTCCTCGAGGTGGCCACCCAGGCGGTGGGCCGCCAGCACGGCGGGCTCGGCGTGGACCTGCTCGTCGTCGGGATGGGCAGCCTGGGCGGGCGGGAGATGGGCTACACCTCCGACGTCGACGCCATGGTCGTGCACGCCCCGCACGACGGGGTGGCCGAGCAGGACGCCCAGGCCCAGGCCGTCGCCGTGGTCCAGGAGATGAAGCGGCTGGCCAAGGCCCTGGGGCCGGACGGGATCGTCATGGACCTCGACCTGCGCCCCGAGGGCAAGAGCGGGCCGCTCTCGCGCAGCCTCGTCTCCTTGCGCGCCTACTACGAGCGTTGGGCCCTGACCTGGGAGTTCCAGGCGCTGCTGCGTGCCCGGCTGCTGGCCGGTGACCCGGATCTGGGGGTGGCCTTCACCGATCTCGTCGACCCGCTGCGCTACGCCCAGGATGGGCTGGACGCGACCCGGCTGCGCGAGGTGCGCACCATGAAGGCCCGGGTGGAGTCCGAGCGGCTGCCCCGGGGGGCCGACCCGCGCACCCACCTGAAACTGGGCCGCGGGGGTCTGGCCGACGTGGAGTGGACCGCGCAGCTGCTGCAGATGCGCCACGCCCACGACCATCCGCAGCTGCGCCATACCGGCACGATCCCCACCCTCAAGGCCGCCGCGCGGCTGGGCCTGCTCGACGAGGCCGACGCGCAGCAGCTGATGTCGGGGTGGCGGATCGCGGCCATCATCCGCAACGCCGGGCTGCTGTGGCGGGGCCGCCCCGCCGAGGCCGTGCCGCTCGACGTCCGGGACGCCGACGGGGTCGGGCGGATCGCCGGGCGGGCCGCCGGTGAGGGCGCCTCGCTGATGGAGAGCTACCTGCGCCAGGCCCGGCGGACCCGGGCCGTCGTCGACCGGGTGTTCTACGGGGTCGCACCGACCGGGTCCACCCCCTGACGCGCATCGACCGGCCCCCGCGAGGCACACTGGGACCAGCACCGGACCTCGCCGTGCGGAGGTGGCCATGATCGTCGTCGCGACCAACGGGCAGCCCGAGAGCAGCTCAGCCGTGCAGTGGGCGGCCGCCGAAGCGGTGCGCCGCGCCTGCCCGCTGCGGGTGCTGGTCGCGGTGTCCGTCCCCACCGCCCTCACCGGCGCCTTCGCCGACCCCACCGCGCTGCCCGACGAGGTCGTGGACTCCGCGCGTGCGGTCGCCGACCAGGCCGCCGCGGCGGCTCGGGAGGCGGGCGTCGCCGACGTCGGCACCTCGGTGCGGATCGGCACCGCTGCCGCCGTGCTCGTCGCCGAGTCCCAGTCCGCCGACCTGGTGGTCCTGGGCAGCCGCGGGCGCGGCGAGATCGCCTCTGCCCTGCTCGGGTCGGTGTCGGTCACGGTGTCGGCTCACGCACGATGTCCCGTCGTGGTCGTGCGACCCGACACCCACCCCCGGCTCGAGGCCGGGCACCCGGTGCTCGCCGGCGTGGACGGCTCGCCGCGCAGCCGGCATACCGCCGCGTTTGCGGCCGACGTCGCCGCCCGAGCCGGCGCCCCGCTGATCCTGGTCTCGGCGTGGCAGGTGCCCGTGGTGGGGCTGACCAGCCTCGAGTACTGGGCGCTGGTGGACGCGGACCAGGCGGCGGTCTTCGCCGAGGCGGCCGGGCAGGTCGTGGCCCAGGCCCGCGACGAGGTCCTCGCCGCCCACCCCGACCTGAGCGTGCAGACCCTCGTGGTCGAGGCAGAGGCGGGCGTGGCGCTGGTCGAGCACAGCGCCGACGCGAGCCTGCTCGTCGTGGGCAGCCGCGGCCACGGCGGCTTCACCGGGCTGCTGCTCGGATCGGTGAGCCACCACGTGCTGCACGACGCGAGGTGCCCGGTCGCGGTGGTGCGCTGAGGCGCGCCAGGTGTGGTTCCCTATCACCCGTGACCGTCACCGTCTTCCTGCTGGACGACCACGAGATCGTGCGGCGCGGGCTGCGTGAGCTGCTCGAGCTGTCCGGGGACATCACCGTCGTCGGAGAGTCCGGCTCGGCCCTGGAGGCCGAGCGGCGCATCCCGGCCCTGCAGCCCGACGTCGCCGTCCTCGACGCGCGTCTGCCCGACGGCTCGGGGATCGACGTCTGCCGCGCGGTCCGGGCCGTGGACCCGTCGCTGCGTGCGCTCGTCCTGACCTCCTACGACGACGACACGGCGTTGCGCGCCGCGGTGCTGGCCGGGGCCTCCGGGTACGTCCTCAAGGACATCAAGGGCACCGACCTGGTCACCGCGATCCGGCGCGTCGCCGCCGGCGAGCAGCTGATCTCCCCGGAGGTCCTGGCCAGGGTGCGATCCACCCTGGCCGAGTCCTCGGTCGATCCACGGCTGCGCTCGCTCACCCCGCAGGAGCGGCGCATCCTCGAGCACATCGCCCAGGGCATGACCAACCGCCAGATCGCCTCGGACATGTTCCTCGCCGAGAAGACCGTGAAGAACTACGTCACCTCGATCCTCGACAAGCTCGGCATGGCCAGCCGCACCCAGGCCGCGGTGTATGCCGCCACGCACCCGCTGCCCCGCGCGCGCGGTCAGGGCCCGCCCACCCGCAGCTGACCCGCCCACGCCCGGCCGTGGCCGGACGCCGAGGACACCCGCAGACACGGCGGCGTGGGACTTTTGGCCCTGACGACACGCCGGCACCCGGCGCACCATCGCCCCATGAGCATCGACCACGTGCGGACGGAGCTCCGGTACGTCCCGGGGTTGTCCGGGGACGTGGTCGCCTGCCTGCACAACGACGGGCGCGCGGAGAGCATCGCCACGGTGGCGGTCGCCGAGGCCCGCCGTCGTGGAGCCCGGTTGCGCTTCCTGCAGGTGGTCCAGGACGGGCTGACCCCCGACGAGCGCGCCGACGCCGACCAGTCGACCTTCCGGGGTGCGGTGCGGGCCCTGCGCGGCTTTCGCGGCATCCCGTGTCGGTTCGAGCTGGTCACCGGAGACCCCACCCCGGTCCTGGTCGACCTGACCGGTCGCGCCTCGGTCATCATCGTCGGCGACGACGTCGAGACCGGTGTGCCCGCGGCGGCTGCCTGCCGGGCGGCGGGTCGGTGCCCGGTGATCTCGGTGCCGGTGCTGGCCTGAGCGCCGCGACCGCACCAGCGGCGGCGCGGCATACCATCGGGGCCGTGCACGAGGACGTCTCCGCGTTGCGGCTGCCTCGCTCGACCGACGCAGTGGTCACCCTGTTGGACGCCGTCGTCGCGGTGAGCCGGGACCTGGACCTGCAGGAGGTGCTCACCCGGATCGTGGGCAGCGCGTGCGAGCTGGTCGGGGCGCGCTACGGCGCGCTCGGTGTGCTGCGGCCCGACGGGCAGGGGCTCATGGAGTTCGTAGCCACCGGGATGACCGAGACCCAGGTGGCCGGCATGGAGCACCCGCCGCGGGGCGAGGGCATCCTCGGCCTGCTCGTGGCCGACCCGACCGTGCTGCGCCTGGCCGACCTGAGCCGGCACCCGGCCGCGGTGGGGTTCCCGCCCGGCCACCCGAGGATGACCTCGTTCCTCGGGACGCCGGTGCGGGTGCGCGGTGAGGTGTTCGGCAACCTCTACCTCACCGACAAGGTCGGTGCCGACGAGTTCACCGAGGACGACGAGGCCCTGGTCGTGGCGCTGGCCGCGTCGGCGGGCATGGCGATCGACAACGCCCGCCTCTACGAGGCGACCCGCCGGCAACAGCAGTGGTCCGATGCCCTGTCGAGGATGAGCCAGGCGCTGCTGTCGGGGCGCAACGAGCGGGACGCCCTCGACCTGCTGGCCACCCGGGCCGCGTCGGTCGCGGACGCCGGGATGGCGGCGGTGGCGCTGCTCGACGAGGGCGGGACACTGGTCGTGCAGGCCGTCACCGGGCCGGTGGCCGGGATCGGCAGCCTGGTCGGCACGCCGCTCACCGCGAGCCACTGGTATGCCGTGCTCGAGACGGGCGAGCCCCTGCTGCTGTCCTCCACGGCCGAGGAGTCGGTGGCCGACCCGCCCGCGGGCCTGCTGCGCGAGGCGACCGGGCTGCCCGGGCACGGCCAGACGGCGATCGTGCCGATGACCGTGGGCGGGCACTCGGTGGGGCTGCTCGTCGTGGGGTGGCGCGAGGACGAGGGCCACGTCGCCTACGAGGCGGCCGAGCCGCTCAAGCGCTATGCCGACCAGGCGGCCCTGACCCTCACCGCGGCCGACGCGCAGCGGGATCGGGCCCGGGCGGTGCTGGCGGAGGAGCGCGAGCGGATCGCCCGCGACATGCACGACGTGGTCATCCAGCGCCTGTTCGCCACCGGGCTGGGCCTGCAGTCCGCCTCGAGGTTCGCCACCCATCCCTACGTGCAGTCCAGGCTCGGGGCCGCGGTCGACGAGCTGGATCTGGCGATCCGGGACATCCGCTCGGCGATCTTCCAGCTGCACGCCGCGGGGCAGACCTCGGTGGCCACCGAGATCGAGGGCCTGTGCGAGGGCTTCGCCGAGGTGCTCGGCTTCGCCCCCACCGTCGTCGTGGACCCGGCCGTGGAGCGGGTGCTCGACCCGATGCGCTCGGACCTGCTCGCGGTGATCCGCGAGGGACTGTCCAACGTGGCCCGGCACGCGACGGCCTCGACGTCCACGGTCGCGGTCGGGCCGGCCGACGGGCGCCTGGTGGTCGTCATCGGCGACGACGGGGTGGGGATGGGGCCGACCAACCGCCGCAGCGGCCTGGCGAACCTGCGCGAACGGGCCGCCCGACACGGGGGCGAGCTGCGGGTGGACTCCTCGCCGGGTCAGGGCACCACCCTCACCTGGAGCGTCCCGCAGCCGGGCTGACCCGAGCGCGGGGGCCGCCCCGTCAGGCGGGACCGCCGGTGGCGGACGACGTCGGGTCGAGGTCGAGGGCGAGGGACTGCTCCAGCGGGGCCGGCGCCAGGCCGAAGGTGTCCTGGGCGTCGGAGGCGTCCAGGACGAACGGCGCCCGGAACTGGTACTGCGTCTCGCGCAGCTCCCGAGCGACGGGCACGACCATGCCGGCGGCCCAGAGCACGGCATACGGCATGGCGCGCAGCTTCAGCGGCGTGCCGAGCCGGTCGGCGGCCATCTGCGCGAGGGTCCTGATGCTCACCGGCGGCGCGCTGGGCACGTGCCAGATCCGGCCCCAGGCCGACTCGTGCTCGGCGACGGTGGCCAGCAGCCGGGCCACGTCGGCGACGCTGGTCCAGCTGTGCGGGGCGTCGAGGTCCGCGGGGACGTATGCGGTGCGGCCCTTGCGCAGCGCAGGCGTCACGACGGCCGACAGCAGGCTGCTTCCGCCGAGGTAGTCGCTGCCGCGGACCTCGACGGCTCGGATGCGCCCGTCCCGGTGCGCCTGCAGGGCCTGACGGGTCATCGCCGCCCGGACCCGGCCTTTGGTGCCCGTCGCCGCGTCGGGCAGACCCTCGACGATGGGGCCGGTGACGGGGCCGTAGGGGTAGAGGTTCCCCGTCGTCGCGAGGACCGCGCCGTTGGCCTGCGCGGCGGCGACGAGCGCGTCGGCGATCGGCGGCCAGTCGGTGGCCCACCGGTGGTAGGCCGGGTTGACGCAGTTGTAGATCGCCGCGGCGTCGACGCAGGCCGCCGCCAGAGCCGGCGCGTGCGCGGCGTCCAGGGCGGTGAGCTCGGCGCCCGCGGGGCCGGTGCCCCGGCGGGTGACCACACGCACGTGCTCGCCCCGAGCGAGCAGCAGCCTGGCCAGATGGGTGCCGACCGGTCCGGCGCCGACGACGACGTGGGTGTTCATGAGGGGGTGGGCCTTCCGTGACGGCCGTCGCGGGGTTCGGACGGCTGAGGGTCTCGATCGAGAGCAGTGCTCTCATGGGCGAGCATGCCTCACGCGCCCAACGCACGTCAAGAGCGGTGCTCACATACGTGACTGACGATCTCTGAGGGGGCATACTGGGGTGTCATGGCGACCCCGACCCGGCCCACCGTCCGCGAGCGCGTGCGCGCCGAGATGACCGACGAGATCACGCGGGTGGCACGCGAGCAGCTGGCCCGGCAAGGTGCCAACCTGTCGATGCGGGCCGTCGCGCGCGAGGTTGGCGTGGTGTCGTCGGCGCTCTATCGGTACTTCCCGAGCCGGGACGAGCTGCTCACCGCGCTCGTCCTGCACGCCTACCGAGAGCTCGCGGTCGCGGCAACGGCAGCCGAGGCCACCGCCCCGCGCGAGGACCCGGCGGGGCGGTGGGCGGCGCTGTGTCACGGGATCCGCGGATGGGCGCAGGCACATCCGCACGAGTACGCGCTGCTCTACGGCACGCCCGTGCCCGGGTATGCCGCCCCCCCCGAGACAGTCGAGCCCGCCTCGGTGCCGCTGCTGCTCATGGTGGCGATCATGCGGGAGGCGTTGGCCGAAGGCCGGTCCCGACCGCGACCCCAGCCGCCGATGGGCCAGACGCTGCGGGCCAGCTTCCTGGCGATCGCCGCCTCACCCGGCCTGCAGGGAGGCACCGCTGAGGACATGGCCCGGCTGAGCATCGCCTGGACTGCGGTATTCGGGGCGATCAGCTTCGAGCTGTTCGGACGGTTGCAGGGCGCTGGTCTGGACTATGACGCGTGGTTCGCCTACCAGGTGCAAGCGCTTGCCACCGATTTGGGGTTGGTCGACCCGTGAGAAGCGCGGGCCCGTGCAGCGGTGTCCACGCTCGTCGGCGATTCTTGGCCCGAGACGCGATCAGATGTCGTCGTAGTGACCAACCCGCTCTGACCTGCGCCGAATGTTGTTTCTCATGGCGTTGGGTGCGCGCTGGGGACGCTCGGCGCCGCGCTCCAGGCGGGTTCTGAGGGGTCCGGAACGCCTGACTCGAGTTCTTGTCGAGGGCGGGGTCGACCAACCGGGCGACGAGGTCCCCGGCCTCTGCTGCGGTATGGGCTCGGCCGTCGGCACGCCCTCGGCGGTGCCCGGGGAGGTGCGGTGCCCGCCCTCGGGGATGGCGGTCGCGTTCGGGTCCCACGACTTACGACACGACGTCGCGTCCCTGCTCATCGGGTCCGGTGCGGACGTCAAGTCGTGCAGCGACGGCTGCGGCCTGCCAGCGCCACGACGACCCTCACCACCGACGCGCCCTTGTGCCCCGACGCGGACGAGTCCGCCCGCGCTGCCGTGGGTGTCGTGCGGGCAGCGCGTGCGGACTCGCCGGTAGCCACGGCGGACCAACTGCGGACTCGAAGGAGGTCTCTGGCGAGTTTGCGCAGGTCAGTCGGCATCTGACCGTCAGATGTCGTAGTACATCTCGAACTCGTGCGGGTGCGGGCGGAAGCGGATCGGGTCGACCTCGTTCTTGCGCTTCCAGTCGATCCACGTGTCGATGAGGTCCTGGGTGAACACGTCGCCCTCGAGCAGGAACTCGTGGTCGTCCTCCAGCGCGGCGAGCACCTCGGGCAGCGAGCCGGGCACCTGGGCGATGGCGTCGTGCTCCTCCGGCGGCAGCTCGTAGAGGTCCTTATCCACCGGCTCCGGGGGCTCGATGCGGTTCTTGATGCCGTCCAGGCCGGCCATGAGCTGCGCCGCGAAGGACAGGTACGGGTTGGCCGACGGGTCGGGGATGCGGAACTCGATGCGCTTGGCCTTCGGCGAGGTCCCGGCGATCGGGATGCGCACGCACGCCGAGCGGTTGCGGGCCGAGTAGACGAGGTTGACCGGCGCCTCGTACCCGGGCACCAGCCGGTGGTAGGAGTTCACCGTCGGGTTGGTGAAGGCCAGCAGCGCGGGGGCGTGCCTGAGCAGCCCGCCGATGTACCACCGGGCCAGGTCCGACAGGCCGCCGTAGCCGCTCTCGTCGTAGAACAGCGGCTTGCCGTCCTTCCACAGCGACTGGTGGGTGTGCATGCCGGACCCGTTGTCGCCGAACAACGGCTTGGGCATGAAGGTGGCCGACTTGCCGAACTCCCAGGCGGTGTTCTTGACGACGTACTTGAACTTCATCATGTCGTCGCCGGAGGCGAGCAGGGTGTTGAACCGGTAGTTGATCTCCTGCTGGCCGGCGGTGCCGACCTCGTGGTGACTGCGCTCGACGGTGAGGTCGACCTCGGCGAGGTTGAGGCAGATCGCGTCGCGCAGGTCGGCGAAGTGGTCCAGTGGGGGCACCGGGAAGTACCCGCCCTTGTAGCGCGGCTTGTACCCGAGGTTGCCGCCCTCCTCGACCCGACCGGTGTTCCAGGCCCCCTCCTCGGAGTCGATGAAGTAGTAGCCGGCGTTCTGCTTGGTCTCGAAGCGCACGTCGTCGAAGATGTAGAACTCCGCCTCGGCGCCGAAGTACGCGGTGTCCGCGATGCCGGTGGACTTGAGGTAGGACTCGGCCTTGGCGGCGATGTTGCGCGGGTCCCGGCTGTAGGGCTCGTCGGTGAACGGGTCGACGATGGAGAAGTTCATGATGAGCGTCTTCTCGGCGCGGAACGGATCCAGGTAGGCCGTCGTCACGTCCGGGACGAGCTTCATGTCCGACTCGTGGATCGCCTGGAAGCCGCGGATCGAGGACCCGTCGAAGGCCTGGCCGACGGTGAAGAAGTCCCCGTCGACGCTCTGCGCGGGCACGTTGAAGTGCTGCATGACGCCAGGCAGGTCGCAGAAGCGGATGTCGACGAACTTGACGTCCTGGTCCTTGATGTAGGCCAGGACCTCGTCGGCTGTGGTGAACAATCCAACCTCCTCAGGATGGGCACGGGCGGAGCGCGAGCGCTGACACGGCTCGTTTGCCCCCCGGGTGTG
Organism: Dermatophilaceae bacterium; assembly: GCA_037045055.1. Classification (GTDB taxonomy): domain Bacteria; phylum Actinomycetota; class Actinomycetes; order Actinomycetales; family Dermatophilaceae; genus Phosphoribacter. Next base: position 88,470 of record JBAOHJ010000001.1, read on the forward strand.
CTTCGGCCCGAAGGCTGGCAGAGGCGGATTTCCCGACGGTGTAGCGGATGTTTCGCCCGTGTTAACTGCCCCCGCCCGGTGCGCGACGGGACGACGCCCGGGTGCGCAGACGGTCGTAGGCTGACCGGGTGATCGACCGCCGAGACGTGGCCTCCTGGCTGCAGGGACCCTCCGGGCGTCCAGCGGCCACCCAGGACTACCCGGGTCAGCGCCTCGGGCTGGCGCCGTCCGGGCCCGGCTCGATCGGCCGCTTCGGTCGACGGCTGGTGGGTCTGCTGGTGGACTGGACGCTGGCCCAGCTCGTCGCCTGGGTGGTCTTCAGGGTCGGTTGGGGGGACCCCGGGGCGGCCAGCTTCGCCCCGCTGGGGGTGTTCGCGGTCGGGCATCTGGTGCTCGTGGGCACGGTCGGCTTCACCGTCGGACACCGGGTGGTGGGTCTGGCCGTCGTCTCGATGAGCGGGGGCCGGCCCACCGTGGCGCAGGCGCTCATCCGGACCTCGTTGCTGTGCCTGGCGATCCCGGCCCTCATCTGGGACGGCGACGGCCGCGGCCTGCACGACAAGGCGGCCTCGACGCTGCTGCTGCGGATGGGCGAGCCCGACTGACCAGGCGGATCGGCCGGGTCGACGAACCGGAAAGACCAGCCGGACCGGCCGGGTCGACGAACCGGACTGTCCCGCGCGCGCTCGCCGGCCCCGACGTCGATCGAGGTATCAGCGGCCCCGATCCGCGCTCCTTCCTTCGAATGTCCGCACACCTCGGAGGGGCCATGAACCGGTCGGGCGACGCACTCGCGGTGGCGACGTGGTCGCGTCCGGGGGATGGAAGTGTCCCGCGGCACCCGGCATACCGGCGCGATACTGGGGCGAAACCCCCTAGCCGAGGAGTGACCGTGACTCGGGACGCCACGCTCACCGAGCTCGTCGCTCGGGCCGCAGAGGGCGACCAGGGGGCGTGGGACGAGATCGTCGCGCGGTTCTCCGCACTGCTGTGGTCGATCGCCCGGGGCTATCGGCTGGAGACCAACGCCGCTGCCGACGTCGTCCAGTCGACCTGGCTGCGCCTCGTCGAGTCGCTCGCACGGATCCAGGAGCCCGAGGCCCTGCCCGGGTGGCTGCTGACCACCTGCCGGCGCGAGGCGATCCGTGTCGTGCGGGCGAAGGGCCGGGAGGTCCTGGCCTACGACGACCCCCTCGACGACGACCCCGACGACGGCCCACCGCCGGACACCGCGCTGCTGACCGACGAGCGCGATGCCGTGCTGTGGGCCGCGTTCCGGCGCCTCGGCGAGCGCTGCCAGCGGCTGCTGCGGGTGCTCATGGCGCCCGAGTGCCCGCCGTACGCGGTGGTCGCCACCGAGCTGGGCATGCCGGTCGGCTCGATCGGCCCCACTCGGGGGCGGTGTCTGGGGCGGCTGCGGGGGCTGCTGGCGGACACCGGCTACGACTTCGGTCCCGCCTGGGAGGGGAGCATCCCATGACCGACGAGCGGACCCACGACCTCCCGCCCGAGGACCTCGAGCTGCTCGCGCAACTGCGGCGGGCGGCCGAGGGAGCCGACCCCGAGCCGGCCTATCTGCGGGAGCTGGGGCGGGCGGCGTTCTCGGTGCGCCGCGTGGAGGCCGAGTTGGCGCGGCTGGTCGCCGACTCCACCCGGCAGCGCGAGCTGGTGCGCTCGGTCGGCGGCGATCCCCGGCTGGTGACGTTCGCCGCCGACGAGGTGACCATCGAGGTCCAGGTGTCGCGGCTGGACCGCTCGCCCTACCTCATCGGGCTCGTCGAAGGGCTGCCCCAGCCACAGGCGGCGCGGGTCGACGTGGAGTCCGCCGCCGGGCGGCTCGTCACGGCCCCCGTGGACGACCTGGGCCGCTTCACCGTCGACGACGTGCCGCCCGGCCTGCTGCGGCTGCGGGTGCTCGCCCCCGCGGTCGACGTGACCACCGACTGGCTCAGCCTGGCCGACTGAACCGCATCGCGGGTATGCCGCGCGGCACGAGCGCCCGGCCGAGCGCACCGCGGCTACCCCCCCCAGGGCGTGAACGACACCGCCGCGGTGTGGCTGGCCGGGTCGTCTCGGGCGCTCAGCCGCGCCGCTGCCATGGCGGTCGACAGGCACTGCCCGCCGGCCAGGCCGTCGTGCAGCGCCGTCATCACCGGGATGGTCGCGGCGTCGTTGACGGGCACGACGCTGGCCAACACCGCCCTGGTGCCCAGGCCCAGCAGCGCGGTGACCAGCCCGAGGCCCTCGTCGGCGCCGACGGCCGCGGTGTCGCCGGCGTCGCAGGCCGACAGCACGAGGGTGTGCGGGGGGCGGGTCATCCCGTCGAGGTCGTGGAAGTACAGCGGCCCGTCGGCGAGGGTGAGCGCGGAGAACAGCGGCGCGTCGGCGCGGAAGCTGCCGTGCGCGGCCAGGTGGGCCAGGCCGGCGCCGTCCAACGCCCGGACCGTCTCGGCCACCGTCGCGCCAGCGCCGGACAGCACGGTCGCGGCGGCATACCGGGCGGCGACGGCGGTCGCCTCGGCCGCCTGCGAGGTCAAGCCCGGCCCGGTGACCAGGACCGGTCGCCCGGGTGGTGGCACGGCAGCGCTGCGGGCCTGCAGCCACAGCCGTGCCGACGGGGCCAGCACGAGGCGGCGCGGGAACAGGGCCGGCAGCAGCCCCCACGGGGCGGCGTGCAGCGCCGCGGGGGGCACGACGACCACCCGGCCGGGCAGCCGGTCCGCGACCGGGCCGAGCAGGGCCTGCTGCAGCCGGGCGCCCATGCGAGCCACGTCCGCGGGCCGTCCGTATGCCGCCCGACGCAGGGCGAAGCGCGCGAACTCGCTCTCCCGCAAGGCGATCGTGGTGGCGCCCACCTCGTGACGGGTCACCCGCCCGCGGTGCACCCGCACGGCATACAGGGTGTCGCGGACGTCGACGAGGCTCACCAGCGCGTCGGACCCGACCGCCTCGACGAGGGCACCGAGGTCGAGCCGGGAGCTCTGCTCGCCCGACCCGCTGAGCTGCCGGTACCGACGGCGGATGCCGGCCTCGTGGCGGGCCCGCTCTCGGGTGGCTCGAGCCACCGTGGCGGCATCGGCGGCCGGGTCCTGCAGCCGACGGGTGGCCTGCCGGGCGCCGGCCAGGGTGGCGGCGAGCTCGGGGTCGGGTGGCGGGTGCACCGGGGTGGCGGCCAGCGCGGTGGCGCGCCAGCGCTCGCTCCACCAGAGCAGGTCCCGCGCCGACCCGGTGTCCAGCGCGCTGACCAAAGCCAGGGTGGACAGGTCCCGGCCGTGTCCGGTGGCCAGGGACCGCAGCTCGGTGTCGCCGAACGTGGCCCGGAACTCGTCCAGCGCGTCCAACCCCCGCCGGCAGGCGTGGCGCAGCGCCCGGGTGTCGGCCTGGGCGCCGGAGCGTAGGGCCGCGGCCAGCCAGCCGGAGGCCCGCGGCAACGACGCGCCGGTATGCCGCCCGCGCGCGGCCGCGTGCAGCTCCCGCTGGGCCACGCCCGGGCGGCGCAGGGTGAGCGCCAGGCGCCCGGCGAGCAGGTGGGCCAGCGGCGCCTCCGGGCCGCTGGCGCCGTCGAGCCGGCCGGCGAGGGCTATCGCCCGGGAGAGGTCTCGTGCGGTGGCCGGCCGGCCGGCCATCAGGGCCTCGGTGCGGACCAGCTGCGCGCGCCCGGCCCACGAGCCGCGCCGCTGCCGGGCGAACAGCGTGCCCGCTCTCGTGGCCAACTGCACCGCATCGGCGTCGTGGCCCAGCTGCAGCGCGGCCGAGGCCGCGACGAGCAGGAACTCCCCGCGCATCGGCGGCGGGACGTCGTCGCGCTGCGCGGCGGCCGTCGCTCGGGCCAGGGCCTCGGGGGCCAGCCCGGCGATCTGCAGCGCCCGGCAGCGGGTCTCCTCCGGCTCGGGCGGCACCGTGCCGCCGGCGGCGAAGTGCCGCTCGGCCTGCTCCAGGATGGCCAGCGTCCTGGGCAGGTCGCCGCGGTAGAGGGCGACGAGGGCCCGGTTGCCCACGACCCAGCCGGCCTCGAAGTGCTGACCGGCGGCGGCGAAGCGGGCGGCCGCGGCCTGCGCGTCGTCCTCGGCCGCGTCGTAGCGGCCCAGCAGACCCCGTGCCCAGCCGCGGTGCTCCAGGCAGCGGGCCTCCCAGACGAGGTCGCCGGCCCGGCGGGTGGCGACCAGCGCAGGGCCGAGGTGTTCCAGCGCCTCCTGCGGGCGCTCCAGGCGCAGCAGGGCGTGGGCCAGGCGCAGCCGGACCCGGGCTCGGTCCAGGCCGGTCACCAACCGGATCGCGTCCTGGAGTCTGGACAGGCCGGCCTGGCTGCGTCCGGCGGCGACGAGCAGCACGCCGAAGGTCGCCTGGACGTCGCCGATGCGCGCCGGATCGCCGGTCCGCCGGGCCAGCCGCGACGCCTGACGCAGATGCCCGAGCGCGACCTGCGTGCGACCGGCGTCGCGGTGCACGATGCCCGCGGCCTGGTGGGCCACCGAGGCGATCCGCGGGTCGTCGCTCGTGCGCAGCGCGAGGTGTGCCATTGCTAGGGCTTTGTCCGGCTGGGATAGTGCCAATGGCAGCAGGCCGTCGACGTCGACCGTCGGCGTGGTGCCGGTGGGCGCACCGACGAGCGGTGTCGTCGGCGCGGCAGTCGTCATGAGGGTGGTTCCCCAGATTCAGGAGGGACGGACGTGGCAGTCGATGATGGCAGTGGCAGCCTGAGCGGCGACAAGGGCAGGGTCGAGCCGGACGAACCGGTCCGCCCATTGTGGTGGCAGGACGAGCGGGTGGGGAACGAGCGCACCGCCGACCAGGTCGCCGAGATCGTCCAGGCCCTCGGCGGACGCGACGCCGTCGGTGTCATCGGCGAGCGTCCCGATGCCGACGGCCGGCTGAGCGAGGCGGATCTCGACGACCCCAAGGACTACGGCGACATGGTCTACATGTACCGGCGCGGGCGCATCCTCGTGCGCGACCGGGACCTGCCGCGGGCGCTGCCGGTCGTCGACGGCCGACCGGTGGACGGGGGAGTCAACGGCCTCACCGTCGTGTCGGTCGCCGACACCCGCGCCGCGCTGGCCGACCTGGACCGGGTGCTGGGTGTCGGCGTCGGTTTCCCGGACCACGTCGTCCACGTGACCGGGTGGGGCGGCGGCGCGTGCCCCGCGACCGAGCCGATGCCGACGATGTCCAAGCGCCACCCGATCCGCGACTACCACGACGACTGCACGGGCGCCGGCGTCGTCGTCTCGCTCGTGGACACCGGCTTCGACCCCCTCGTCGCGAAGAACACCGAATGGCTCGACGGGGTCGACGGCGAGGCCGAGACCTACGACGTGGACCACCTCGGCCCGTATGCCGGTCACGGCACCTTCGCCGCGGGTGTCGTGCGGACGATGGCCCCCAAGTGCGAGGCGTACGTCTACGGGTTCCTCCCGCACGGCGGGGCGATCTTCGAGAGCGACATCATCGCCGCGTTGCAGCGGGCCCTCGTGCGCGGCCCCGATGTCGTGTCGATGTCGGCGGGGACGCACAGTCGCGGCGACCTGGGCATGCTGGGGTTCCGGGTGCTGTGGGAGGAGTTCGCCCCGAAGGGCACGGTGCTCGTCGCCGCGGCCGGCAACGACGCCAGTCGCAAACCGTTCTACCCGGCCGCCGACTCGTTCGCCATCGGCGTCGGCGCGCTCGACCCGGACGGCTCCCGCGCCGGCTACAGCAACTACGGCAGCTGGGTCGACGTCTACGCCCTGGGCTCCGAGCACGTCAACGCCTTCCCCGAGGGCACGTACGACTATCGGCAGGCACCCATGAAGGGACGCACCGCCCAGTTCGACACCTGGCTGGCCAGGTGGAGCGGGACGTCGTTCGCCACTCCTTTGGTCGCCGGCGTGATCACCGCCCGGATGACCTGGAGCGGCGAGAGCGGGCAGCAGGCCGGTGCGGCCGTGCTGAGCCTGGCCCGGGCCAACGCCCGGCGCGGCGTCGGTGCCGTCGTCGAGCCGTGGATGGCCTGCCGGCCCGATCAGGGGTGCTCGTAGGCCCCGGACCCGGGAGGCCCGCGGCGCTCAGCGCCCGCGCATCGCCTTGCGGTCCAGCCGCATCCGGCCGGGGTCGATGCCCTGCGGCAGCGGCACCCGCACGCCGCCCAGGGCCCGCAGCCGCTTGTTCACGGTGGCGACCTCGTCCTTGGTCAGCGTCGGGCGCAGTCGCTGGACCTTCGCGGTGAGCTTGCGGACCGCCACGACGTCGGCGCCGTCCCCGGTGCCCAGCCGCAGGGCGATGACGGGCACGTCGGGGGCCACCCGGGTGACCTTCTTGCGCTCGGCGGCGAGCACCCGCTGGGCCCGGGCCTCGGGACCTTCCGCGACCAGCACGACGCCGGGTCGTCCGACCGCCCGATAGACCAGGCCGGCCTCGGCCATGTCCCCCCCGCGCGCCGCCTCGACCGCGACCGGCTCCTGGCTGGTGAACCAGGTGCCGCGCAGCGCGCTCAAGGCGGCCCCCGCGGCGCCGGGCTTGCCTTCGATCTGCCGGTATGCCGCACGCTCGGCTCGCCGGCTCATCACGATGGTCGCGGCGAGCACGGCCAGCGGCAGCCCGAGGAACGCGGCATACACCGGGTAGGCCAGCAGCCACCCGACGCCGACGACGACCGCCAGGGTGAGCACGAACGCCCCGAGCATCCACCAGCCGATCCGCGGGTCGACGGCCTTGGACTGGCGGTAGACGTCGCGCATCTGCGCGATCCGCCCCGGCTTCTTCGTCGCGGCGGCGGGGTCGGGGGTGCGGTCCTTGGCCATGGCGGTCAGGATACGGCCGGGCCGGCTCCGGCGACCAACGCGGCGGCCTCCTGACGGGCGGGGGCCGCGGCCGCCGCCGCGAGGTGCGCCAGGTGCGCCGGGATCGGTCGGCCCCAGCGGCCCATCGCCTGAGCCCACAGCCGCCCGGCGCGGTAGGACGAGCGCACCAGCGGCCCGGCCATGACGCCCTTGAACCCGGCCGCCTCGGCGACCTGCGACCAGTGCACGAACTCCTCGGGCGCGACCCACCGGTCCACCGGGTGGTGGCGCGGCGAGGGGCGCAGGTACTGGGTGACGGTGAGGATGTCGCAGCCCGCGTCGGCCAGGTCCCCGATCGCCGCCGCGATCTCTTCCTCGCGCTCACCCAAGCCGAGGATGAGGTTGGACTTGGTCACCAGTTGCGCCTCGCGGGCCATGGCGAGCACCCGCAGCGAGGTGTCGTAGCCGAAGGCCGGGCGGATCCGTCGGAAGATCCGCGGCACCGTCTCGAGGTTGTGGGCGAACACCTCGGGTCGGGCGTCGAAGACCAGACCGACCAGCTCCGGCCGGGCCCCGAAGTCCGGCGGGAGGATCTCCACCCCGGTGGCCGGGTTGCGCTCGTGGATGGCCCGGACGGTCGCGGCATACAGGCTCGCGGCGCCGTCGGGCCGGTCGTCGCGGGCGACCCCGGTGACCGTGGCGTAGCGCAGGTCGAGGGTGGCGACCGACTCGGCGACCCGGCGCGGCTCGTCGGGGTCCAGCGGCTGCGGACGGCCGGTGGCGATGTCGCAGAAGTCGCACCGGCGGGTGCAGGTGTCGCCGCCGATGAGGAAGGTCGCTTCGCGGTCCTGCCAGCACTCGAAGATGTTCGGGCAGCCGGCCTGCTGGCACACCGTGTGCAACCCCTCGTCGCGGACCATCGCGTGCATGGCGGTGTAAGCCGGCCCCATGGTCGCCCGGGTGCGGATCCACGGGGGCTTGCGCTCGATGGGGGTCTGGGCGTTGCGGGCCTCGACGCGCAGCAGCCGGCGGCCCTGCGGTGCGACGCTCACGGTGGCTGCCTTCCTGCCGGGACCGGGTGCGGGACGGTGGACGCTCCAGCCTACGCCGGGATGCCGCCGGTGCCGGCCGCGTCAGGGGGCCACGGCGTCGGCCAGTCGACCCACCGCCTCGGCGACCACCGGCCCGACCATCACCGCGTCGTTGTGCCCCACCCCGGCCAGCACGAGCCGCTCGTGCAACCGGCCCGTCGCGTCGGCCACCAGGGCGCTGTAGCGCGACGGCACGATGTCGTCGGCGTCGCCGTAGATCACCGTCACGGGGACCTTGCTGTCGCGCAGGTGCTCGACCACGGGGAACCGGTCGGGCAGCACCAGCCCGACCGGCAGCCAACCGGCGTGCTGACCGGCCACCTCGGCCAGCGACGTGAACGGCGAGCGCAGCGCGAGCCCGGCCGGCGGGTCGGTGCCGGCCAGCCGGGCCACCACTGCGGTGCCGAGGGACTCGCCGAGGTAGATGGTCCGCCCGGGGTCGAACCCGGCATCACGCAGGTATGCCGCGCCGGCCCGGGCGTCGCGGGCCAGGCCGTCCTCGCTCGGCGACCCGGGGTTGCCGCCGTAGCCGCGGTAGTCCATCGCCAGCACGGTGAACCCTCGGTCGGCGAGGGCGGCGAACAGCGGCACCCGCCCGTCGCGGCTGCCCCCGTTGCCGGGGCAGAACAGCACCGCGACGCCCCGGTCCCGCCGGGCCGGTGGCAACAGCCAGGCAGCCAGCCGCAGCCCGTCCTCGGTGCTCAGCGTGACGTCCCGGCCCTGGGGCCACCACTGCCGGACCGACCCGACCCGGGCGGTGTCGGGGAAGTAGATGAAGGACCGGGCCAGTCCGTGCAGAGGGTTCACGTCTGCGGCCTTGTCCCGTCCATGCGCCGAAGTGTCCCACCGCCGGGGCCGTCACGGGCGACCGGCCGCGACCGTCAGGCCCCGGCGGCCCGCCGGCGGTCGTCCTCGTGGGCGATGGAGCCCAGCTCACGCCACAACGCCGCGAGGATGAGCGCCGACCCGACGAAGCCGAACCAGTACGGCCCGGTAATGCCCCACCCGGCGGCGATGAGCCCGCCCAGGGCGCTGCCGACGACCATCCCGCCGAGCATCGCCATGACATAGACGCTGCCCACCCGCCCCTGGATGTGGGTCGGTACCGCCCGCTGCCGGACGCTGGAGGCGACGGTCGCCCAATAGGCGAGATGGATGCCGAAGAGCCCGAGCATCGCCATCGCCACCGCGGGGGTGCTCGTCACCGCGAGGGCGAGGTGGGTCAGCGTCTCGAGGACCAGGCCGTAGCGCATGACGTCGCCGAGCGGCACGTGCCGCTGCACCCAACCGTAGGTCGCGGTGCCGAGGATCCCGCCGACCGCGCCGACCGTGGTGAGCAGTCCGAAACCCACCGTCCCGAGACCGAGCCGTTCGGCGGCATACAGGACGAGCACCCCCCACGATGCCCCGTAGGTGACGTTGAAGAAGAGGATCTGCAGCACCAGGGCCCGCATCGCCCGGTGCCGCCAGGTCCAGGCCAGCCCGGCCCGGATGTCCGCGAGCACGCGCGGCCGGGGCGCGTCACCCTCACCCGGGCGCGGGAGGGTATGCCGCGGCAGCGCGATCCGGGCGAAGAGCAGCGCGCCCGCGAGGATGCAGATGGTCTGCGCGGCGAACGGCCACGCGGCCCCGACGGCGAACAGCGCCGCCCCGACGGGCGGCCCGACGAGCTGGTTGAGCGACACCCACCCGAAGGTCAGCCGGGCGTTGGCCACGCCCAGCCCGCCCGGCCCGACGATCATCGGCAGGACCGTGCGGGACGCCGCGTCGACGAAGGTCTCCGCGGTGGCGACCAGCACCAGGGTGGCGATGACGACGGCCACCGAGACCACGCCGCCGGCGATGCACCCGACGAGCGCGAGCACACCGACCGCGCGCACGACGTTGCCCCACAGGACGATCCGGCGGCGGTCGTGGCGGTCGGCCAGCGCGCCGGCATACAGGCCGAGGACGAACCCGGGCAGCCACTGGGTCAGGGCCGCGAGGGACACCAGCCGGGGGTCGGAGGTGAACGAGGCGACGAGCAGAGGACCGGCGGCCAGGGCGAAGCCGTCGGCGAGGTTGGCCACCCAGACGGAGCCCAGCAGCCAGCGGAACGGCCGGCCCAGCGTCAGCGGCGCGAGCAGGTCGAGGGCGCGGCTCACGTGCGGGTGGGCCGCCGCTGGGGGGCGAGGTCGGCGAGCACGTCGGCGAGGTGACGCTCGACGAGCGGGAGCACCTCGGGCACGGTGACCGGCCGGCCCACCTCCTGCGACAGCGAGGTCACGCCCGCGTCGGCGATGCCGCACGGGACGATGACCTGCGCCCAGCCCAGAGCCGGGTCGCAGTTGAGCGCGAAGCCGTGCATGGTCACCTGGCGGCTGACCCGGATGCCGATGGCGCCGACCTTGCGCCGCGGCCCGCGGGCGTCCGGGAGCACCCAGGTGCCGGTCTGCCCCTCGACGCGTCCGGCGGCGACGCCGACGTCGGCGCAGACCCGGATCATCATGTCCTCCAGGCGTCGGACGTACGCGACGACGTCGATGGGCGCCGGCAGCCGGACGATGGGGTAGCCGGTGATCTGACCCGGCCCGTGCCAGGTGATCTTGCCGCCCCGGTCCACCTCGAGGACCGGCGTGCCGTCGCGGGGGCGTTCGTGCGGCTCGGTGCGCTTGCCCGCGGTGTACACCGGCCGGTGTTCCAGCAGCAGCACCGTGTCGGGGTCGAGGCCGGCGACGACCCGGGCGTGCACCTCGCGCTGACGCTGCCACGCCTCGGCGTAGTCGACGTAGTCGGGCGCGAACCCGAGGTGCACCACGCGCATGGGGGCACCCTACGCGCGGTGGGCCGCCCCGGTGCCCTGCGTCGTTACGCTGCGGGCATGGTGCGCGTGGGGCTCGTCGGCTACGGACTCGCCGGCGCGCAGTTCCACGCGCCGATGCTGCAGGCGGCCGGGCTCGAGGTCGCGGGTGTCGTGACCCGCGACGCGGCGCGGGTGGCCCAGGTGACCCGAGAGCTGCCCCGCGCCCTCGTGCTGCCCGACGTGCCGGCCCTGCTCGCCCAGCCCGGGGTCGACCTCGTCGTCGTCGCCTCGCCCAGCGGCCGGCACGTCGAGCACGCTGCAGCGGCGTTGGCGGCGGGGATCGGCGTGGTCGTGGACAAGCCCCTGGCCGTCGACGCGCCGTCTGCTCGCCACCTCGTCGCCACGGCGCGGCGCGGCGGCATACCGCTGACGGTGTTCCAGAACCGGCGCTACGACCCGGAGTTCGCGACCGTGCGCGACCTGGTCGCGGCCGAGGCCCTCGGGTCGGTGCGGGGTGCCGAGCTGCGGTGGGAGAGGTGGCGACCGGTGGGGCTGGACCGGTGGCGCGAACGTCTCCCGCCAGCCGAGGGCGGGGGGCTGCTGCTGGACCTGGGCACCCATCTGGTGGACCAGGCGGTGCTGTTGCTCGGGCCGGTCGCCGCCGTCTACGCGCAGGTGCGCAGTTGGACGACCCTCGCCGAGGACTACGCGTTCCTCGTCCTGCACCATGTGGGCGGGCTGGTCACCCAGGTGACCATGTCGTCGGTCGCCGGGGCGCCGGGGCCACGGTGGCGGGTCACCGGCAGCGACGGGACCTTCGTCCTGGGGTCGGCGGGGGCGGAGGCGAGCGCGTTTCCCGACGCCGACGGCCCGCCCGGTCAGCACGGGTGGGTGGTCCGAGGCGAGCGGCGCGAACCGGTCCGGGCCCGTGTCGCCGACCCGGTCGACTTCTACCGTCAGGTGGCGGTGGCGCTCGGGTCGGCCCACCCGCAGGAGGGTATGCCGGTCGACCCCGACGACGCGGTGCACGTCCTGGCGGTCCTGGACGCGGCGAGAGTCAGCGCGCGCGAGCGGCGTGCGGTCGACGTCGCCGTCGCACCCGAGCCGTCGGCGTAGTGCCCTAGCGTGGCGGGCATGGCGATGCAGCAGCGGCTGTCCTGTCTCACCCTCGGCGTGGCCGACCTGCCTCGAGCGGTCGCGTTCTACGAGGCGCTGGGGTGGCGCGGGGAGGTGGGCGAGGACGTCGCGTTCTTCCAGGCCGGCGGCCTGGTGCTGGCCTTGTGGTCGCGCGCGAGGCTCGCCGAGGACAGCGCGGTGGTCGACTCGGGCGGGTGGGGCGGCGTCACGCTGGCCTACAACACCCGGGACGAGGGCGAGGTGGACGCGGTCCTCGCGGCGGCGGTGTCCGCCGGGGCGCGGCTGGGGCGGCCCGGGGCGCGGACCTTCTGGGGCGGCTACTCCGGGGTGTTCCTCGACCCGGACGGCCATCCCTGGGAGGTGGCGCACAACCCGGCGTGGTCCGTCACCGACGACGGGCGCACCCTGCTGGGCGGCGGGTAGGGGCACCGGGCCGCCCCGCGAGGGCAGCAGCGGCCGGCGGACGCCCCGGTGTCGCCGATCAGCCCGGGACCTGTGGACGAGAGCAGCGGGCCGGCGCCGACCGCGGGCACGATGGCGGGGTGCTGCCGCCGATCGGTCCCCTGCCCGTGGTCGCCGGGTATGCCGTGTCCCACCTGATCGGCCACGGAGCGACGAGCACGGTGTGGGCGGCCACCGACGACGACACCGGCGAGGCCGTCGCGGTGAAGATCACCGACCCGGCGATGGACCGGGCCGCCGACGTGCTGGCCATCGCCGCGCGGGAGAGCGCGGTGCTGGAGCGCGTGCCGCACGAGCACGTGATCCGGCTGCGCCGGGCCTTCGCCCGGCCCGACGGGTCGGTGGCGATCGTCATGGACCGTGCCGAGGGCGGGAGCCTGGCGGACCTGGTCGCCGCGCGCGGGCGGCTCACCGACGGGGAGGTCGCCACCGTGCTCACTCCGCTGGCCGGTGTCCTGGCGGCGCTGCACCGCGCGGGGGTCGTCCACGGCGACCTGTCGCCGCGCAACGTCCTGTTCACCGCCGCGGGCAAGCCGCTGCTGGCCGACTTCGCCACCGCCCGGGCGGTCGGCGAGAGCGACGCGCCGCTGCCGGCCGGGACGCCGGGCTTCCTGCCACCCGAGCGCGCCGCCGGCGACGTGGCGACCGAGGCCGGCGACGTCTACGGTCTGGGCGCACTGGCGTGGTTCGCCCTGACCGGCAGGCCGCTGTCGCCGGGATCGGCGCCCGACCCGGCGCACGCGGCGGGCCTGGTCGGCGCGGCATACGGGCCGGTGGTGACCGCCCTGCTCGACGCGGACCCCGACGCCCGCCCCGACCCTGCCCAGGCGGCGCAGCGCCTGTATGCCGCGGCCCCGCCGGTCCCGCTGCGTCTGGTGCCCCACGGCGAGGGGGACATCACCGTTGCCCTGACCCGACGCCTGCGGGCTCAGGCGGCGCTCGCCCCCGCCGGGCCTGCCGAGCGGCCGCCACGGCGGTGGGGTCGCCGGTCGCGGGGTCGGCATGCCGCGCCGGCGCCGCGCGGTGCGGCCGGCTCCCGAGGGCGCCTGCCGGCCGGGGGCGTCGGGCTGGGGCTCGTGGGCGTCGTGGTGGTGGCCGTCGCGGTGAGCACTGTCGCGTGGGTGCGCGGCACCGACGGCTCCGGCCCGGATCCGGTCGACCCCGCCCTGGTCGAGATCACCGAGCACGCCGAGGGCGCGCTGGGGGGCCTGGTCGCCCAGCGGGCCCGGGCGTTGCAGGAGGCCGACCCGGCCGGCTTGCTGCGCGCGGAGGCCCCCGGCTCGCCCATCCACGAGCACGACGGTCGGCTCGTCGCCGCGCTGCTGTCCACCGGGCGCCGGTATGCCGCGGTGCGGTACACCATCCGGACCGTGCGGCCCGTCGAGGTGCACCCCCCGACGGCGACGTTGCTCGCCCAGATCGACACCCTGGCCTACGACGGCGCCGCGCCCACCGAGGCGGTTGCGGCCGTGTCGCCCACCCTGGGGGCGCCGGTGCTTGTCGAGGTGCGCCTCGTCGACGGGCGGTGGCTTCTGGCCGACGTGCGCGAGCCCTGAGCACGGCCGCCGGGCCCGTGGACCCCAGGGTCGACGCGTCGGCGGCCGGCGGCGCCGGCCCGGTCAGGCGAGGGTGGCGGCGGCACCGGCCAGGGTCGAGTGCTCGAAGTCGAACCCACTGTCCCGCAGCCGGTCGGGCACCACCCGCAGGCTGCCCAGCACGTCCGTGGCGAACTCCCCGAGCGCCACCCGCAGGGCGAACGCCGGGGACGGCACGACGGCCGGCCGGTGCAGCACCCGGGCCAGGGCGGTGGCCACCTCCCGCTGTGGCCGGGGGTCGGGCCCGACGAGGTTGACCGGTCCACGGATCTCGGGGTGGTCGATCAGGTGTGCGTAACCGCGCACGGCGTCGGGCAACGTCACCCAGGACATGAACTGCCGCCCGGACCCCAGCGGCCCGGCCAGCCCGAGGCGCGTCAGCCGCACCAGCCGCGGGAACATCCCGCCTGCTGCCGACATGACCAGGCCGGTGCGGGCGTGGGCGACCGGCATACCGGCGTCGTGGGCGCTGGCCGGGGCCCCCTCCCAGGCCCGCACGACCTCGGCGAGGAACCCGTGGCCCGGGGCGCTGGTCTCGGTGAGGACCTCCTCGCCGCGGTCGGGGCCGTAGTAGCCGATGGCCGACGCGACGACGAGGCGCACCGGGCGGTCCTGGGCGGCCACCGCCCCCGCCACCGCTGTGGTGCCCTCGACCCTGGAGCGCAGGACGAGGTCCTTGTATGCCGGCGTCCACCGCCGGTCGCCGACCCCGGCCCCGGCCAGGTGGACGACGGCGTCCACCCCGGTCAGCGCCGCCGGGTCCAGGCGGGCGGTCGAGGGATCCCACGGGATCTCCTCCGGCGCCGACGGGGGATGCCGCACCAGCCGCACCACCTCGTCGCCGCGCGCGCGCAGGTATGCCGCGAGCGCGGTGCCGATGAACCCCGACGCGCCGGTGACGGCGATGCGGGCCATGGTGGCTCCTCCCTGGCCGGGCGTGCTATAGACCGAGATCGGCCTCGAAGCTGCCCTCCTCGAGGCGGGTCTTCATGGCCACGAGGAAGCGTGCGGCGTCGGCGCCGTCGACGATCCGGTGGTCGTAGGACAGGGCGAGCATCATGATCTGGCGGATCGCGATCGTCTCGCCCCCGTCGGCGTCGGTGACGACCACCGGCCGTTTGACCAGGGCGCCGGTGCCGAGAATGGCCACCTGCGGCTGGTTGATGATCGGGGTGTCGAACAGCGCGCCCCGGCTGCCGGTGTTGGTGATGGTGAAGGTGCCGCCGGCCAGGTCGTCCGGGGTGATCTTGTTGCTGCGAGTGCGCTCGGCGACGTCGGCGATGGCCCGGGCCAGACCGGCGATGTTGAGGTCGCCGGCGTTCTTCACGACCGGGACGATCAGGCCCTTGTCCGTGTCGACGGCGACGGAGAGGTTCTCCTGGCCGTGGTAGATGATCGAGTCGCCCTCGACGCTGGCGTTGACCATGGGGAAGGCCTTGAGCGCCTCGACGGACGCCAGCGCGAGGAACGGCAGGAAGCTGAGCTTGGTGCCCTCACGGGCCTCGAAGGCGGACTTGGAACGCGCCCGCAGCCGGGCCACCTTGGTCAGGTCCACCTCGACGACGGTGGTCAGCTGGGCGGACACCTGCAGCGACTCGACCATCCGGGCGGCGATGACCTTGCGCAACCGGCTCATCTTCTCGGTGGTGCCGCGCTTGGGGGAGGCGCCGCCGCCCGGGGCACCCCGGGGCGCGACCGGACCGGCCGCCGCGGCGTCCGGGGCCGCGGCGTCCGGGGCCGCCCCAGCCGTGACCGCCCCAGCCGTCGGGGTCGACGCAGGCGCCGCGGGCTGCGCGGCCCGGGAGGCCGCGTCGAGGATGTCCTGCTTGCGCACCCGCCCGCCGACGCCGGTGCCGGTGACGGTCGCGATGTCCACGCCGTGCTGGGCGGCGAGCTTGCGCACCAACGGGGTGACGTAGCCGCCGTCGACCTGCGGCGCGCCCGCGGGCGCCGAGGGGGGCGCCGCGGCGGGTGCGGGGGAGGCGGGTGCGGGGGAGGCGGGTGGCGGGGGCGGGGCCGCCGCGGGCGGTGCGGGGGAGGGCGCCGGTGCGGGGGAGGGTGCCGGTGCGGGCGGGGGTGCCGGTGCCGGGGAGGCGGGCGGCGGCGGGGCAGCGGCCGGTGCGGACGCCGCCGGGGTCGGGGCCGCCGCTGCGGCGGCGCCGATGACGGCCAACGAGGCGCCGACCGCGGCCGTCTCGTCCTCGCCGACGAGGATCGTGGTGAGCACGCCGGCGTACGGGGAGGGGATCTCGGTGTCGACCTTGTCGGTGGAGACCTCCAGCAGCGGCTCGTCGACCTCGACCCGGTCGCCTTCGGCCTTGAGCCAGCGCGTGACGGTGCCCTCGGTGACCGATTCGCCGAGCGCCGGCATGGTCACCGTCTGTCCCTCGGCCGCGGACTCGGCGGTCTGCGGGGTGATCGGCTGCTCCGCGGACGGCTGCCCGGGCACCGGTGCCGCGGCCTGCGCGGGGATCGGCTCGGCCTGCTCCTGCTCCGGGTCGGCCTGCACCGCCTGCGGCTCGGCCTGCTCCGCCTGCGGCTCGGCCTGCCCCGCCTGCGGCTCGGCCTGCTCCGCCTGCGGCTCGGCCTCGGCGGCAGGGGCCGGCTGCGCTGCTGATGCGGGCGCGCTCTCATCGGCGTCGCCGTCGCCGATGACCGCGAGATCGGCGCCGACCGCCGCGGTCTCGTCCTCGGCGACGAGGATCTCCAGCAGGGTCCCCGCGACGGGGGAGGGAATCTCGGTGTCGACCTTGTCGGTGGACACCTCGAGCAACGGCTCGTCGACCTCGACCCGCTCGCCGACCTGCTTGAGCCAGCGGGTGACCGTGCCCTCGGTGACGGACTCGCCCAGGGCCGGCATGGTCACTCGTTCGGGCATCGGAACTCCTCGTCGGGTCGGGCAGGGTCACGCGTGGACGTGCAGGGGCTTGCCGGCCAGGGCGAGGTGGGCCTCGCCGAGGGCCTCGTTCTGCGTCGGGTGGGCGTGCAGGAACGGCGCGACATCCTCGGGCAGGGCCTCCCACCCGACGATGAGCGCGGCCTCGCCGACCTGCTCGCCCATCCGAGCACCGATCATATGAACCCCGACCACCGGGCCGTCGCCGGCTCTGACCACCTTGACGAATCCCGCGGTGCGCAGGATCTGCGACCGACCGTTGCCGCCGAGGTTGTAGTCGAAGGTCTGCACCTGGTCGTGGACCTCGCGGGCCTGGGCCTCGGTGAGGCCGACGCTGGCGATCTCCGGGTCGCAGTAGGTCACGCGGGGGATGCCGGCGTCGCGCACCGGCGTGGGGCTCAGTCCGGCGATGTCCTCGGCGACGAAGATCCCGTGGGCGAAGCCGCGGTGGGCCAGGGCCAGCCCGGGGACGAGGTCGCCCACGGCATACACGCCGTCGACGTTCGTGCGCAGGCGCTCGTCGGTGGGGACGTAGCCTCGCTCCACCCGCACCCCGGCCTCGACGTACCCGAGGCTCTCGCTCACCGGCTCGCGTCCCACCGCGACGAGCAGCAGGTCGGCGCTGCGCGTCGACCCGTCGTCCAGGCTCACGGTGACCGACGTCTCGGTCTGCCTCGCCCCCGCGACGCCCACCCCGGTGCGCACCGTGATCCCCCGTTTGCCGAAGGCCCGCTGCAACGCTGCCGAGATCGCCGGCTCCTCTGCGGCGACGAGCCGAGGCAGCGCCTCGACGATCGTCACCTCGGCACCGAACGAGCGCCACACCGACGCCAGCTCGACACCGATGACCCCGCCGCCGAGCACGACCACCGACTCGGGCAGCCAGGAGAGCCTCAGCAGCTCGTCGCTGGTGACGACGCGCCCGCCGATCGCCAGCCCGGGCAGCGACTTGGGCCGCGATCCGGTGGCGAGCACGACGTGCCGGCCGGTGAGCGTGCGGTCGCCGACCGTCACCGAGTGCGGGTCGGCGAGCCGGCCGGTGCCCTCGACGTAGTCGATGTCACTGCTGGCGACCAGGCCGCGCAGCCCGCTGTGCAGCCGGGCGACGACGCTGTCCTGGTAGGCGTGCACGGTGGCCAGGTCGATGGACTCGACGTGCGAGTTGACCCCGATGGCCGCCCCGTCCCGGGCCGCGTCGGCGACCTCCGCGACGTGCAGCAACGCCTTGGTGGGGATGCACCCGCGGTGCAGGCAGGTCCCGCCGAGCCGGTCGCGCTCCACCAGGGCCACCCGCAGGCCCAGGGCGGCGGACCGCAGGGCGCAGGCGTACCCGCCACTGCCGCCGCCGAGCACGACGACGTCGTAGTCGCGCTCGGCGTCAAGCGCCACGGTGCTCTCCTTCGTCACGAGACGTGGGTAAGGCATCTTGTCACTGGTCCCGGCCGATGTCACAAGCGTGCCTCACGGCCAACGCCAGCGCCCGACCGGCCCTCGCGTCCTGGTGCATACCCGCAGGGTGCCCCGCCGACCCGCCGGATCGGCATAGGGTCTCGCTCGTGGGCATGTTCGATCGATGGCGCCGTGGTCCACGCGACCCGGGGCGCCGCGACGGACCGAAGATGGCCGTCGACGTCGCCGCGGTGCGCGAGCACTTCCGTGCCTTCGCCGCGACCCGCCGAGGCGTCGAGGCCTACGTCGAGCCGGCGACCAACGTCACCGCGCCGAGCATGGTGCTCGTGGCCACCGACGGGGAGTGGACCCGCCGGGCCGTGGGCTCGCGCGCCGTGGGGTTCGAGCTGGCCCGGGACCTGGGCGTGCCGGTCTACGACGTCCTGCTCGTGGGCTACCCGAGCCGGATGCGCGAGTGGTCCTCGCGCCAGCGCCGCAAGGACCCCTGAGCGGGCAACCCGGTGGCGGGCCGGCCCGGGGCAGTGGCAGGGTGGTGCGGGGCGAGCGCCCCGACCGAGCAGAGGGAGGCCGGCAATGGCGGGCAAGAGCGGCAAGGCGCGCAGGGCGGCCGGTCCCTCCGAGGACGTCAAGGCGAAGTTCCGCCAGGCGCTGGAGCGCAAGCATGCCCACGGTGGCCGGGACGTGTCGGCCGAGGGCGAGGGCTCCAAGGTGCACGAGGCGCACGGCCCGGCCAGTGCCCAGCGGATGTTCCGCCGCAAGGCCGGGGGCTGACCCCGAGCCGTCGCGATCGGCCGGCTCGCGGTGGCCCCGGTGCGGTCCTGGTGCCCGCCCCGAGGGATGGCTAGGTTGACGCCATGACCGGCGCCCGGCACTCCCCGCTGCACGACCGTCACCTCGCCCTGGGGGCGAAGCTGGCCGACTTCGGCGGGTGGGAGATGCCGATCGAGTACCCGGGCGGCGGCGTCGTCGCCGAGCACACCGCGGTGCGCGAGCGGGTCGGGGTGTTCGACGTGAGCCATCTGGGCAAGGCCACCGTGATCGGCCCGGGAGCCGTGGACTTCGTCAACTCCTGCTTCACCAACGACCTGCGCCGGATCGGGCCTGGGCAGGCGCAGTACACCCTGTGCTGCACCGACTCCGGGGGCGTCGTCGACGACCTCATCCAGTACCTGCGGGCCGAGGACGACGTGTTGCTCATCCCCAACGCGGCCAACACCGCCGAGGTGGTCCGCCTGATGCGGGCGGTGGCGCCCGCCGGTATCGAGGTGACCGACCGGCATACCGAGTATGCCGTGCTGGCCGTCCAGGGTCCGCGCTCCGACGAGGTGCTCGACGCCCTCGGGCTGCCCAGCGGCCACGACTACATGTCCTTCGCGACGGCCTCGTGGCAGGGCCGGGGGTTGACGGTATGCCGCACCGGCTACACCGGCGAGCGCGGCTACGAGCTGGTCCCGCTGGCGGCCGACGCCCCGGCGTTGTGGGATGCCATCCTCGAGGCGATGCGCCCGTGGGAGGGGCTGCCGTGCGGGCTGGGTGCCCGCGACACGCTACGCACCGAGATGGGGTACGCCCTGCACGGGCAGGAGCTGTCCGTGGACGTCACCCCGGTGCAGGCCCGCCTGGGCTGGGCGGTCGGCTGGACCAAGGACTCCTTCTGGGGGGCCGACGCCTTGCGGGCCGAGCGGGCGGCCGGGGCCGCCCGACTGGCGACCGGGCTGGTGGTGACCGGGCGCGGCATACCGCGGGCGCACTGCGCGGTCACCCGCGGCGGCGCGACGGTCGGGGAGGTGACCTCGGGGACGTTCTCCCCGACCCGGCGCCAGGGGATCGCGCTGGCGTTGCTGGACCGGTCGGTCGCCCCGGGCGACGAGGTCGTCATCGACGTGCGTGGCCGGGGGGTGGCGGCGACCGTGACCCCGCCGCCGTTCGTGCAGGTGCAGGTCCGGCAGGACTGATCCGCATCACCGTCCGGACGTCACCGACGCCGGCGGGTCGAACGCCACCGGCGCGTCGAACCCGGCCCGCCGCACCGCCCGGCGCAGGGTGGCCAGCACCGGCCGGCCGGCCACGAGGACCAGGGCCGCGGTGAGCACGGCCCGCGGCAGGTCCCACCCGAGCGAGGTGGCCAGGTAGAACACGGCATACCGCCCGAGGTTGTCCGTGGCCGGAGCCCCGGGGACGAACCCGCCCCCGACCGGCGCCGCACCGGCGGCGAGGAACGGCCAGAACCACAGGTTCATCACCGCGCCGTAGCCGATGCCGGCGACGAGCCCGTATGCCGCCAGCAGGGCGAGCTCGGCGCGGCCCCGGGCCCGCGGCAGGCAGGCCGCGCCCAGCCCCACCCATCCGGCGGCGATCATCTGGAACCCCAGCCAGGGCCCGATGCCGGCGGTGAGGAACGCCCCGCAGAGCATGGCGAGCGCCCCGAGCAGCAAGCCCATCCCGCGCCCCAGCACCCGTCCGCCGAGGACGAGCACGACGAACAGCGGCTCCAGTCCGGCGGTGCCGGCGGACAGCACCCGCAGGGCGCCACCGACGGCGGCCAGGACCCCGAGCACGGCGACGCTCTTGGCGTCCAGGCCGCCGGCGGTCGCCTCGGCGAGCAGGACGAGGGCCAGCAGCCCGAGCACCGCCGCGAACAGCCACGGCAGGTTCTGCCCGCGGCCCGCGACCCCGGTCGTGGGCCCACCGACGAAGGGCCAGGCGAACGCCGCCACCCCGACGACGCTGGTGACGGCCAGCGACGCCGTCGCGGCCGGGCGCAGCCTCACGAGGCGGGCTCCAGGGCGGCGCTCACGTCGGCGACCGTGAGCAGGGCCACCGGGTGCAGGATCTTGGCCACCTGCGGGGCGAACGCGGGCGACCCGGAGAGCACCTCTCGGGTGGACCCGTCCGCGACCAACTCGCCCTCGGCGAGCACCATGACCCGATCGGTGGCCTCGGCGGCCAGCTCCACGTCGTGGGTCGCCAGCACGACGGTGTGCCCCTGCGCGGCGAGCTCGCGCAGGACGCCCACCAGTCGGCGCTTGGCCGGGTAGTCCAGGCCGCGGGTGGGCTCGTCGAGCAGGATCACCCGGGGCCGGCCGGCCAGCACGACCGCCAGGGCCAGGGCCAGGCGCTGGCCCTCCGACAGGTCCCGCGGATGCGCGGTGTCCTGGACCGCCCCGCCGATCCGGGCCAGCAGCCCGCGGGTCCGCCCGGCAGGGGCGGCGAAGTCGAGGTCGGCCGCCCGGCACTCGGCCTGGACCGAGTCGGCATAGAGCAGCAGGCCGGGATCCTGGGGGACCAGCCCCACCCGCCGGACCCGCTCCCGGGACCGCAGCTCGGCCGGCGGCACCCCGCCGATGTCCACCCGGCCCAGCGTCGGGGTCAGCGCCCCGGCCAGCGCGGCCAGCAGGGTGGACTTGCCCGCCCCGTTGCGGCCCATCACCGCGGTGACGGTGCCGGCATACAGGTCCGTGGTGACCTCCCGCAGGGCGCTGACCGCGCCCCGGCGCACGGTGAGCCGCCGGGCCGACGCGGAGGGTTCGGTGGGGGGGGTGCGCGCCGGCGTCGTCGGGGCCGGCAGCGCGTCGAGGCGCCGGCGCAGGGGGGCGGCCAGCCGACGGGCCTCGCGCACCGACAAGGGCAGCGGTGCCCAGCCGAGCATCCGGCCCAGCTCGACGATGGGGGGGTGCACGGGGGAGGTGACCATGGCGTCGGCGGGGCGCAGCAGGTCCGAGACGCGTCCGTCGTCGACGACGACGACCCGGTCGGCGTGGTGGACGACGCGTTCCAGGCGGTGCTCGGCGAGCACCACGGTGTAGCCCAGGTCGTGGACGAGCCTGGCCAGCGTGGCGAGGACCTCCTCGGCGGCCACCGGGTCCAGCGCCGAGGTCGGCTCGTCGAGGACGAGGACCCGTGGTCCGGCGGCCAGGACCGCCCCGATCGCCACCCGCTGCTGCTGGCCGCCGGAGAGCCGGGCCAGCGGTCGGTCGCGCAGGTCGGCCAGGCCGACCAGGTCGAGGGTCTCCTCCAGGCGCCGGCGTATCGCCGCCGGTGGGGTCCCGAGGGTCTCCATGCCGTAGGCGATCTCGTCCTCGACGGAGTCGGTGACGAACGAGGCCGCCGGGTCCTGCCCGACGTAGCCGACGAGGTCGGCCAGGTCTCGCGGTCGGTGCTCGCGGGTGTCGCGCCCGGCGACGCGGACCCGCCCGCCGAGCACGCCCCCGGAGAAGTGCGGCACCAGCCCGTTGAGGCAGCCCAGCAGGGTGGACTTGCCGGACCCGGTGGGGCCGACGACGAGCACGAGCTCGCCCTCGTCGACGTGCATGCTCACCCCGGCCAGCGTCGGGCGGACGGCCTCGGGGTAGGTCACCGACACCTCGCGCAGGTCGATCATGTGGCCACCGCCTCGGCGGGAGTGGCCCGCTCGGTCCGGGCTGTGGCCCGGGCGCGGGCCACCCCGGGCGGCACCGGCGTGAGCGCCCCCGCGAGGGCCGCGGCGGCGATGGCCAGCAGCGGGGCCGGCGGCAGGCCGGGCGCTTGGAGAGGCACCTGAGCGAGGTGGACGCCGTCCCAGCCGCGCGCGTCGGCCACGACGAGCACGCCCGCGGCGAGGACCCCGAGACCGCACACCAGCCACTCCGGCCGGGCCCAGGGGTCGCGCCGGTATGCCGTGCGTGCGTCGCCCCGGGAGCCCAGCACGAGGGCCAGGGCCGCGACGAGCGAGCCGGCGGCGAGCATCGGCAGCCCGAGCCACCCCCCGGCGGCCGGGCCCAGGACTCCGTACAGGCCGCCGAGGATGCCGGCCCCGCCGAGCAAGGCCAGGACGCTGCCGACGGTCCGGGCGCGGGGGCCGCGCACCGGGGTGCGTCCGTAGCCGCGCGACTCCATCGACGCGGCCAGGTGCAGCGAGCGCTCCAACGACCCCTCCAGCACCGGGACGGCCAGGCGGGCCAGCTCGCGCAGCCCCCGGCCGTCGTGGCCGCGCAACCGCCGGGCGGCCCGCACCCGGCCGGCGTGCTCGGCCATCTGGGGGGCGTAGGTGAGCGCGACGACGACGGCCGTGCCGACGTCGTAGAGCGTCGCCGGGGCGTGGCGAAGCAGCCGGCGCGGGCTGGCCAGGGCGTTGGCCGCGCCGAAGCAGGCGAGCGTGGCGCCCAGGCGGGCGCCCTCCACGGCCGCGGCGGCGACGCCCTCGAGCGTCACCGGGCCGCCGAGGCGGACCCCGGCGGCCCAGGCCGGCAGGTGCAGCTGCGGCAGTCGCACCAGCACGACCTCGCCGTCGATGCCGTTGCCCAGCACGACGGTGAGCACCACCCGCAGGCCGATCGCCAGCGCGCCGACGAGCAGGAACGGGGCCAGGACGCCGGGCGTGCCGACCTCCTGGCGCTGCAGGACCACCCACACCGTGACCCCGACGACCAGGGCGAGCAGGACCGGGTTGGTGGTGTGCGCGGCGGCAGTGGCCAGGCCCAACCCCCAGACCCACCAGGCCACCGGGTGCAGCACTCGGTGACCGGATCGGTGCGTGGGGGTGCGCATGAGGCCGGCGCTCAGGCGCCCAGGGCCCTGCGCCGCCGAGCGGCCAGCACGATCAGCAGCACGAGCAGCACGGCGGCGACGGCCAACACGATCGGGCCGACCGGGCTCGTCGAGCTCGACGACGCGGCGGCGGTGGCGACGGCCGACGGGCTCGGTGTGGCGGCGGCCAGGGCGAGCGCGGTGTCGGGGGCCTTCTGGGCCTCGGTCAGCGTCGCCACTGCGCCGCCGCAGCCGCTGGCGGGGTAGCCGGAGATGGCGCAGACCAACCCCTTCTCGACACGGGCGTTGCCGGCGGCGGCGAGCACCTGCGAGCCGGTGGCGGCGGTGGGCACCGATACGCAGGTGCCGGTGGGTGCCGGTGGCGTCGCCGCGCTCTCGCCGTCCACGTCGCGTCCCGGGTCGACGACGACGCCGACCCGCTTGGCGCCCGCCTGCGCGGCGGTGGCGTCGCAGAGCTGCTCGAAGGTCGGCTTCACCCGGGGGGTGCGCGTGCCGCTGCCGTCGTCGACGGCGAACCGCCAACCTTCGACGGACCCGTCCGCCGGCACGGTCTGGGCGGGACCCGCCTGGGCGTACGTCCAGGCGCCGGAGGTCAGCTGCCAGTACCCCCAGTACCGGTAGGTATCGGCCCGGGCGCCCAGGGCCGGCCCGAGCAGGGCGGCCACCAGGGCCAGCAGCAGGGTGAGGGCGACCCGGGCGCGCAGGGCCGCTCGGGCGCGCAGGGCCGATCGGGCGCGCAGGACCGGTCGAGGGGGGGTGGACGAGATGGGGCTCATGCTGTGAGGACCTCCTCACGGCCGGGGTGGGAGGCCTCGGGCGACCAGCCCGACGACTCGCTCCGGTCCGCATTCCGCGACGGACAGTGCTGTGGAGCCGACACCGCCGCGGGTGTTCCGGCTCCCCTGCCTCGGCAGGGTCACGGTTGCGGGACAGCGCCGGAGTTGCACCGGCTTCCCCCGTGGACGGGTCTCGGTGCCGTGACGGTCCCACGGGAGCGGGGCCGGTGTCAAAGCGACGGCGAGGGCGCCCGGCTAGGGTGGGCGTCCATGGCGAACGAGTGGCACTGGGCGCTGGTGGGTCGGGACGGCGGCCCGGCGGCGCAAGGCGAGCTGTTGCGCTTCCCCACCCAGTCGGAGGCCGAGAGCTGGCTCGGCGAGGAGTGGCCGGTGCTGGTGGAGGCGGGGGTCGAGTCGGTCTCGCTCTACGAGGGCGACACCCTGGTCTACGCAGGCATGAGCCTGCGTCCGCGGGACTGACGCCCGGGCTCGCTACGAGGGCCACTGCCCCCGGGGGACCACGGCCCGGGGCAGGCGCCAGCGGCGCACCTGGAAGGCGCGCATCACGGCATACATGGTCAGGCCCTTGACCTCGGCGGCCCCGAACTTGGCCACCAGCCGGTGCTTGAGCCGCCGCCACATCAGGGCGCTGTCGCCGATGGCCAGCAGCAGCAGGCCGTAGACCCCGACGAAGACGGCTGTCTGGGCCCACACCTCGCGGACCAGGGACAACAGCAGGACGATCAACATCACCGGGAGCATGATCTCGCCGATGCTGAACCGGGCGTCGACGTAGTCGCGCACGTATCGCTTCACCGGCCCCTTGTCGCGCTGCGGCAGGCCGGACTCGTCGCCGGTCATCATCGCGGTGCGCTGCCTGGCCAACGCCTCGCGGCGCTTGAGCTTGTCGGACCGTGCGGCGGCCTTGCGGTCGACGGGCACCAGGGGCCGGCGGTTGGCGGCCTCCTGGTCGCGACGCCTGGGGGTGGGCCGGTTCTTCGCCCCGGGGCGGGGCGGGTGCACCGAGTCCGTAGGGGTCTGCTCCGCCTTCTTGCGCCACAACACGCAGGACAGGGTATGCCGTCCCGGCACCGTTGCGTGCCTCGCGGCGGCATACCGGGTCGGTAGTCTCGCCGTCGTGACCGACACCTTCCCCGCTGCGCAGGTCGAGGCGATCCGCGCCCGCGTGCTCGAGCTGCTGCCGGCCCTGCGCGCCGACCTGGAGCGGCTCGTGCGGATCCCGAGCGTCTCGCTGCAGTCGCTGGACGGCTACGACCAGAGGCACGTCGAGGCCAGCGCCGCGGCGGTGGCCGCGCTGCTGCGCGCCGAGGGCCTGACCGTCGAGACCGTCCGCGAGGGTGGGCAGCCCGCCGTCATCGGGCATCGTCCGGGCCCCCCTGGGGCGCCGACCGTGCTGCTCTACGCCCACCACGACGTCCAACCGCCCGGCGACCCGGCGACCTGGACGAGCCCGGCGTGGGAGCCGACCGAGCGCGCCGGGCGGCTGTACGGGCGGGGTGCGGCCGACGACAAGGCCGGGATCACCGCCCACCTGGCCGCGCTGCGGGCGCACGGCGATGCCCTGCCGGTGGGGGTGACGGTGTTCGTCGAGGGTGAGGAGGAGGTCGGGTCGGAGTCGCTGCCGGCCATCCTGGCCCGGCATGGCCAGCGGCTGCGCGCCGACGCGATCGTGTTGGCCGACAGCGGCAACTGGGAGGTTGGGCAGCCGGCGCTGACCACGACCCTGCGCGGGTTGGTCCGGGCGGTGGTCACCGTGCGCACCCTCGATCACGCCCTGCACTCGGGCATGTTCGGCGGGCCGGTGCCCGACGCGCTCACCGTGCTGGTGCGGCTGCTGGCCAGCCTGCACGACGAGCGCGGCGACGTCGCGGTGGCGGGGCTGCAGGCCGGCGTGGCCAGCGAGCTGCCCTTCGACGAGGCCCGGCTGCGCGCCGAGTCCGGGCTGCTGGACCAGGTGCAGCTCACCGGGTCGGGCTCGCTGCTGTCGCGACTGTGGACCCGTCCCGCGCTCAGCGTCATCGGCATCGATGCCCCGACGGTGGCCAACGCGTCCAACGCGCTGCTGCCGGTCGCCTCGGCCAAGGTGTCGATGCGCCTGGCGCCGAGCGAGGACCCGGCCACCGCGTATGCCGCGCTCGCCGAGCATCTGCGCGGCCACGTCGAGTGGGGCGCGCAGGTCGAGGTGTCGCTGGCCGACGACGGTGCCGGCTTCGCCGCCGACACCACCGGGCCGATCTACGACCAGGCGCGCGCGGCACTGGCCGACGCCTGGGGGGTGGCGCCGGTGCACATGGGGGTGGGCGGGTCGATCCCGTTCGTGGCGGCCTTCGCGCGGCGTTTCCCCGAGGCGGCCATCCTCGTCACCGGGGTGGAGGACCCGGACAGCCGGGCCCACGGCGCCGACGAGTCGCTGGATCTGGGGGAGTGGGAGCGGGCGTGCGTCGCCGAGGCCGTGCTGCTGGCCCGGTTGGGCCGGTTGGGCCGGTTGGGCCGGTAAGGCCGGTAAGGCCGGTTGGGACGAGAGACGGTACCCGGCCGGCGCTGCCCGGCCCGGGGCGGGGCTTCAGTCCCGGTGGGTGGGGCCGGGCAGGGCGAGCATCCGGTCCAGGGCCACCTTGGCCCAGTGCGCCACCTCGGGGTCGACCCGGATCGGGTTGACCACCCGGCCCTCGAGTAGCGACTCCAGGGCGAAGACCAGGTGCGGCAGGTCGATGCGGTTCATCGTCGAGCAGTAGCAGACGTTCTTCTCCAGGAACGCGATCGACTGCCTCGGGAACATCTGCCCGAGCCGTTTGACGAGGTTGAGCTCGGTGCCGACCACCCAGCTCGTGCCGTCCGCGGCCTTGGCGACCGTCGCGATGATCTGCTCGGTCGAGCCGATCTCGTCGGCCAGCTCGCAGACCTCGTACCGGCACTCGGGGTGGACGATGACCCGCACCCCGGGGATTTCGCGCCGGGCGGTCTGCACCGCGTCGACGGTGAAACGCCCGTGCACCGAGCAGTGCCCCCGCCACAGGATCATCCGCGCCGCCTGCATCTGCTCGCGGGTCAGGCCACCCAGCGGCCGGTGCGGGTCGTAGACCACGCAGTCGTCCAGGGCCAGCCCGAGCTCGCGGACCGCGGTGTTGCGCCCGAGGTGCTGGTCGGGCAGGAAGAGGACCTTGCCGGGCCCGTCGACCCCCCCGGTCTGGTCGAACGCCCACCGCAGCGCGGTGTTCGCGTTGGAGGAGGTGCAGATGGTGCCGCCGTGGCGACCGGTGAAGGCCTTGATCGCGGCGGTGGAGTTCATGTAGGTCACCGGCACGGTGCCATCGGCCACGCCGGCCTCGGTGAGGTCGTCCCAGCAGTCCTCGACCTGGGCGGCCGCCGCCATGTCGGCCATCGAGCACCCGGCGGCCAGGTCGGGCAGGATCACGGTCTGCTCGTCGGAGGTGAGGATGTCCGCCGACTCGGCCATGAAGTGCACGCCGCAGAACACGATG
Source organism: Dermatophilaceae bacterium (assembly GCA_037045055.1). Lineage (GTDB taxonomy): Bacteria > Actinomycetota > Actinomycetes > Actinomycetales > Dermatophilaceae > Phosphoribacter. The sequence continues at coordinate 116,406 of JBAOHJ010000001.1, forward strand.
TACGGCGCCTGGGGCCGGGCCGCCGCCTGCTGCGCGAGCTTGAACGAGTCGCCGGTGACGTCGGCGAACTCGATGACCTCGTCGCGCTGGTAGTGGTGCCCGAGGACGAACACCTGCTCGCCCAGCGCCGCCTTGGCCGCGCGGGCCCGGTGCACCAGGTCGGGGTCCGACGGTGCGGGCAGGTCGCCCGGGCACTCCACCCCGCGCTCGCTGGCCAGGTCGCGCCCGTGCCCGAGCACGAGCAGCGGCAACGGGGTGTGCGCGGGAGCGTCGGTGGTCACGCCGACAGGGTATGCCGTCGTCCGGACCCGGCAGGGCGCGGCGACGCGGCAGGATGCGGGTATGCGCGTGCTCGTCGCCCCGGACTGCTTCACCGGCACCCTCAGTGCGCCGCAGGCGGCGCAGGCCATCGCCGCCGGGTGGGCCCGCGCCGCCCCGCACGACGAGCTGGTCCAGGTGCCCCTGTCCGACGGCGGGCCGGGCTTCGTCGACGTGCTCGCCGCCAGCCTCGGCGGGGAGCACGTCGACGTCACGGTGGCCGACCCGCTGGGCCGGCCGACCCCCGCGACCTTCCTGCTCGGCCCAGGGCGGGCGGGGCCCACGGCATACCTGGAGTCGGCGGCCGCCTGCGGGCTGCACCTGCTGGCCGCGGTCGAGCGCGACCCGGGCCGCACGAGCAGCTACGGCGTCGGCCAGCTGCTCGCCGCGGCCCTCGACCGCGGCGCGGACCGAGTGGTCGTCGGCCTGGGCGGCAGCGGCACCAACGACGCCGGCGCCGGGCTGTTGGCCGCCCTCGGCGTCGGCTCGCCGGCGCGCCTGGCCCACGGCGGTATGCCGCTGACCGACGCCACCGATGCCGACCTCGACGGTCTCGAGGAGGTCATGGACCGCTGGCGCGGGGTCGACCTGCTGGCCGCCACCGACGTCGACAGCCCGCTGCTCGGCCCGCACGGCGCCAGCGCCGTCTTCGGCCCGCAGAAGGGCGCCACCCGCGAGCAGGTCGAGCGACTCGACGCGGCCCTGGCCAGGTTCGCCGATGTCGTCGAGGTCCGGCATCGGTCGCCGCGCGACCTGCTCACCGGGCGGCCGCTGACCCGCGAGCGCCTGCCCGGGGCCGGTGCGGCCGGCGGCCTCGGTTACGCGCTGCTGCTGCTCGGTGGGCGACGGGTCAGCGGGGTGAGCGCCGTGCTCGAGGCGGTGGGCTTCGAGCAGTCGCTCACCCGGGCGGACCTGGTCGTCACGGGCGAGGGCAGTTTCGACGGGCAGAGCCTGCGCGGGAAGGTCGTCTGCGGGGTGGCCGCCGCGGCCGCCGCGCATGCGGTCCCCGTCGTCGTGGTGGCCGGGCAGGTGTCCCTCGGACGCCGGGAGGTCATGGCGGCGGGCATCCACGGCGCGTATGCCGTGGCGCAGCGGCCGGGGGACCTGCCCGCAGCGCTCGCCGACCCGGTCGGCACGCTGGCGGCCCGGGCCGAGCAGGTGGCCCGGACCTGGTCGCCGGTCCGGTGACGGGTGGGGCCCCCGCCCGGTCGGTATCCTGGACGGGCAGGAACAACCGGCCGGCCCGCGCCGTTGACCTGCACGTCGACGCCCGCCCCGCACCCGTGACGAGGACCCTCATGAGCCTTCAGGACCAGACCACCACGACGCACGGTGTCGTGCTCACCGATGTCGCCGCCGCCAAGGTCAAGAGCCTGCTGGCCCAGGAGGGTCGTGACGACCTGCGCCTGCGCGTGGGCGTGCAGCCGGGTGGGTGCTCGGGGCTGATCTACCAGCTGTACTTCGACGAGCGCACCCTCGACGGGGACGCCACCCGCGACTTCGACGGCGTCGAGGTCGTCGTCGACCGGATGAGCGCTCCCTACCTCGAGGGCGCCACCATCGACTTCGCGGACACCATCGAGAAGCAGGGGTTCACCATCGACAACCCCAACGCGGGCAGCTCGTGCGCGTGCGGGGACAGCTTCAGCTGACCCTCTGTCGCCGCCGCTGGCGCCCGGCCGCAGCAGGCGACCGGCGCGCGGCGACCGCCTCGGCGCAGACCGCGGACGACACCCGGCGGATACCGCGGACGAGAACTGCCGGTGATGGCGGCGGTGGGCCTGGGTAGGTTCGACTCATGCGCGTTGCGGTGACCGGTTCGATCGCCACCGACCACCTCATGACTTTCGGTGGGCGCTTCGCCGACTCGCTCATCGTCGAGCAGTTGGACAAGGTCTCGCTGTCCTTCCTGGCCGACGAGCTGCAGATCCGCCGGGGTGGGGTGGCGGCCAACATCAGCTTCGGCATGGCCAACCTCGGGCAGCAGCCCGTCCTCGTCGGAGCGGTCGGCGAGGACTTCGCCGACTATCGCTCCTGGTTGGAGCGGCACGGCGTCGACTGCGCCTCGGTCCTGGTGAGCGACACCGCGCACACCGCCCGGTTCGTGTGCACCACCGACGAGGACATGGCCCAGATCGCGACCTTCTACGCCGGGGCCATGGCCCAGGCCCGCGAGATCGAGCTGGCGCCCATCGCCGAGCGGGTGGGCGGGCTGGACCTCGTGCTCGTCGGGCCCAACGACCCGGTGGCCATGGCGCGGCATACCGAGGAGTGCCGCACCCGTGGCATCCCGTTCGCCTCCGACCCGTCGCAGCAGCTGGCCTGGCTGGACGGGCCCGGGATCGTCGCGTTGATCGAGGGGGCGACCTACCTGTTCACCAACGAGTACGAGTCGCACATCATCAAGGAGAAGACCGGCTGGGGCGACGCCGACATCGCCGCGGCGGTGTCGGTGCAGGTGACCACCAAGGGCAAGGACGGCGCGACCGTCTACGCCCGGGGCGCCGAGCCGGTGCACGTCCCGGTCGCCCAACGGGTGCGCCGCGCCGACCCCACCGGCGTCGGAGACGCCTTCCGGGCGGGGTTCCTCACCGGGCTGGCCGGCGGCCTGGAGCATCGACTGTGCGCCGAGATCGGGTCGCTGCTGGCCAGCTACGTCCTGGAGACGGTCGGGACGCAGGAGTACGTCCTGCACACCCGTGGATTCCTGGCCCGGCTGGCCGCCGCTTACGGCGAGTCCAGTGCCGCCGCGGTCGCCGACCACGTCCGCTGCCCGAGGCCGTGACCGGCGGGGGCGACCATGATCCCGACCCTGCCCGGTCCGCCGGACTACGTGTTCGACCTCGGCGCCGCCGACCGCGGCGAGGCGCTGGTGGGCATCGGCGGCAACCTGTCCCCGGCCACCCTGCTCGAGGCGTACTGCACCGGGGTGTTCCCGATGGGGGCCGGCCCCCGGGGCGGTCCACCGCTGGGCTGGTGGTGCCCCGACCCGCGCGGCATCCTGCGCCTGGGCGACCTGCGGGTGTCCCGCTCCCTGCGCCGCTCGATGCGGCGGTTCGACTTCACCGTGGACGAGGCGTTCGAGGCGGTGCTCGCCGGCTGCGCGGATCCGGCCCGCGAGGGGGCCTGGATCACCCCGGAGATCGGCGCGGCCTATCTGCAGCTGCACCGCCTCGGGTGGGCGCACTCGGTCGAGGTGTGGTCGGCCGGGGATCTGGTCGGGGGGCTCTACGGCGTGGCGGTGGGGGGCCTGTTCGCGGGGGAGTCGATGTTCCACCGGGTGACCGACGCGTCCAAGGCGGCCCTGGTGGTGCTCGTGGACCTGCTCGCCGACGACGGTGACCCCCGTCGCTTCGTCGATGTCCAGTGGCTTACCGCGCATCTGGCCACGCTCGGCGGCTGCGAGGTCAGCCGCCCGGACTACCTCGCTCTGCTGCGTCAGGCCCTCCGGGCCCCGCTGCCGGCCCCGTGGACCTGAGCCGTACGGTGTAGCAGGCGTGGTCGGGCTCCTCGGTCACGGACACGAGGTGCGCGGCGCGCATCCGGCAGAACGCCGGGACGTCCGTGCGGGCCGCCGGGTCGGTGGCCAGCAGCCGGACCTCGGTGCCCACCGGGTGACGCCCCAGGGCCTCGGCGAGTCGGATCACCGGCACCGGGCAGCGCAGGCCACGGGCGTCGACCTGTACCTGAGGGTGAGCCTCGGGGTCGGTCATCGCGGACGCAGCCGGCCTCGGACGGCGGCCACGGCCTCGGGCAGGACGGCGCAGAATCGGGCCACCTCGTCGGTCCGCTGGGGGGTGATCGAGCGCAGCGGCAGCGTCAGTCGGACGTTGCCGTGCGTGAGCACCCCCATCGCGCGCAGCACGTGGCTGGGCTCGAGCGTGCTCGCCGTGCAGGCCGAGCCGGACGCCACGGCGAAACCGCGCCGGTCCAGCTCCGCCACGATGGCCTCCCCGTCGACGAACAGGCACGAGAACGTCGACACGTGCGGCAGCCGGTCCTCGGGGTCGCCGACCACCTCGGTGTCCGGGATACCCGCTGCGGCCGCGCGGATGGTGCCGATCAGCGCGTGCGCGTCGGCCGCCTCGGCGGCCCGCTCGGTCGCGGTCTGCCGCCAGGCCTCGGCGGCGGCGAGCACGAGGGGGACCACGGGATCGTCGTCGGTGCGCCCGCCCTCGGCCGGTGACCACCCCCCGGGCCGCCGCCACCGGGTGCGGGCGGGCACGACGAGGACGCCGACCCCCGGCGGGCCCCCCCACGACCGCGCGTCGCCGGTCAGCACGTCGTAGTCGGTGGGGACCGGGTCGCGTCCGAGCGTGGACGTCGCGTCGACGAGCAGGGGTATGCCGCGCCCCTGGGTCGCCTCGCGTGCCTGCGCCAAGGGCTGGCGGGTGCCCACCTCGCCGTTGGCGGCCTGCAGCGCGGCGGCGGCCACCCCAGGTCGATCCAGGGCGGCAGCCCAGGCCGACAGGTCGAGCCGGCCGAGTCGGTCGACCGCCACCGGGGGGAGGTCCGCAGAGGCGGGGTCCACCGTGGCCAGGTCCTGCGGCGACCGGCCGGCATACCAGCAATAGCCGGCATCCCGGGCGGTCACCAGGACCGCGGAATGCTCCACGGCGCTGACGACCACGTGCGGCCCCCGCCGGCGCGCGGCATACCGCAGCCCGGTCAGACCCAGCCTGAGCGCTTGGGCGCCGCTACCGGTGAAGCTCACCTCCTCGGGGCGCACGCCCAGCCCCTCGGCGAGGGTGGCGCGGGCCTGGTCGAGCATCCGTCGGGCGGCCGCGGCCTCCGCGTAGCCGCGCCCGGGGTCGGCCCAGCCGCGCTCCAGCGCCGCGACCAGCAGCTCGCGCGCGGCCGGGTGCAGGGGACCGCTGGCCGCGTCGAGCAGCACCCGGCGGGCCGGGTCGCCGGTGGGCTCGGAGGTCGCGGACACCACACCGGAACGTTATCCGCCCCCCTGCCGAGATCCGGCGAGTACGGGGCGGTAGGGTTGGCAGCGCACGCGAAGTCACTCTGGACCCGGAAGGTGCCCCGTTGCTTACGCACGTCGACACCGCCGCACGCCGTCGGCTGCGGGGTTTGAGTCTTACCGGGGCGGCCGTCGCCGTCGCCCTGCTCCTGGGTAGTTGCGCCAACGTCAACAGCAGCCTGGGCAGCGGATACCTGCCCGAGGGTGACAACGGCGGCCAGGTCACCTCGGAGACCGGCCGGGTCATCACCCTGTGGAACGGCGTCTGGATCGCCGGGCTGGGCGTGGGTGCGCTGGTCTGGGGCCTGACCATCTGGTGCCTCATCGTCTACCGGCGCAAGAAGGACGACCACACCCTGCCGCCGCAGCTGCGCTACAACGTGCCGTTGGAGATGCTCTACACCGTGGTGCCCGTGCTCATGGTGGCGGTGATCTTCTACTACACCGCGCGCGACGAGGCGGCGCTGGCCGACACCTCGGCCAAACCCGACGTGCGGATCAACGTCGTGGCCAAACAGTGGAGCTGGGACTTCAACTACGTCGACGCGAACGTCTACGAGACCGGTGTGCACTCCGAGTTCAACCCCAACGGCGGGGTCACCGGCACGCCGATGCCGGTGCTCTACCTGCCGGTGAACAAGCGCGTGGAGTTCATCCTCAACTCACGGGACGTGCTGCACTCGTTCTGGGTGCCGGCGTTCCTGCAGAAGCTGGACATCGTGCCCGGCAAGACGAACAAGCTGCACATCGTCCCCACCCAGCAGGGTGAGTTCCAGGGCAAGTGCGCCGAGCTGTGCGGCGCCTACCACTCGCAGATGCTGTTCAAGGTCAAGGTCGTCTCGCAGGCCGAGTTCGACGCGCAGATGAGCAAGCTGCGCGAGCTGGGTCAGAGCGGGCAGTTGCCCAACGACCTCAACCGTGAGCCCTTGCACGAGGACGACAAGAAGCTGGTGCCGACCCCGACCGGGAGTGCCTCATGACCGCCACCCTCGAACGTCCCGCCGGGGCCGGCTCCGCCGGGCGTCCGGTGCGCAACACCCGACCGGGGCGCACCTTCGTCAAGTGGATCACCACGACCGACCACAAGGTCATCGGCAACCTCTACTTCATCACCTCGTTCGTCTTCTTCCTCATCGCCGGGCTCATGGCGCTGATCATCCGCGCCGAGCTGACCCACCCCGGGCTGCAGGTCGTCGACAGTCCCGAGCAGTACAACCAGCTGTTCACCATGCACGGGCTGGTCATGCTGCTGCTGTTCGCGACCCCGCTGTTCGCCGGGTTCAGCAACGCCGTCGTCCCGCTGCAGATCGGCGCGCCCGACGTCGCCTTCCCGCGGCTGAACATGCTCGCGTGGTGGTTCTACGTCCTCGGTGGCCTGATCGCCGCCTGCGGCTTCCTCACCCCCCAGGGCGCGGCGTCGTTCGGCTGGTTCATGTACGTCCCCCTGTCCAACGCGACCTACAGCCCCGGCCTGGGCACCGACCTCGGCGTCTTCGGCCTGGCCCTGTCGGGCTTCTCGACGATCTTCGGCTCGGTCAACTTCATCACCACGATCATGTGCATGCGCGCGCCGGGCATGACGATGTTCCGGATGCCGGTCTTCACCTGGACCGTGCTGGTCACCTCGCTGCTGGCCCTGATCATCTTCCCGGTGCTGGCCGCGGCGCTGTTCGCCCTCGGGGCCGAGCGCCGGTTCGGGGCGCACATCTTCGACGCCGAGGCCGGCGGGGCGATGCTCTGGCAGCACCTGTTCTGGTTCTTCGGCCACCCGGAGGTCTACGTCCTGGCCTTGCCCTTCTTCGGGGTGATCAGCGAGATCATGCCGGTGTTCAGTCGAAAACCGATCTTCGGCTACAAGACCCTGGTGTTCGCCACGGTGGCCATCGCCGCCCTGTCGGTGGCGGTCTGGGCGCACCACATGTACGTCACCGGTCAGGTGCTGCTGCCGTTCTTCGCGATCATGACCATGCTCATCGCGGTGCCGACGGGGGTGAAGTTCTTCAACTGGATCGGCACGATGTGGGGCGGGAAGATCAGCACCCAGACCCCGATGGTCTGGGCGCTGGGCTTCCTCACGACGTTCCTCTTCGGCGGGATCACCGGGGTCATGATGGCCAGCCCGGCGATCGACTTCCACATCTCCGACACCTACTTCATCGTCGCGCACTTCCACTACACGATCTTCGGCACCGTGGTGTTCGCGATGTTCGCCGGCTACTACTTCTGGTGGCCCAAGCTCACCGGGCGGATGCTCGACGAACGGCTGGGCAAGATCCACTTCTGGATGCTCTTCATCGGCTTCCACACCACCTTCCTGGTCCAGCACCTGCTGGGCATCCAGGGCATGGCCCGCCGGTACGCCGACTACCTGCCCGAGGAGGGCTTCCAGCTGGGCAACGAGATCTCCTCGGCCGGGGCGTTGCTGCTCGGGCTGTCGATGATCCCGTTCCTCTACAACGTCTGGAAGACCTGGCGCACCGCCCCCCTGGTCGAGGTCGACGACCCCTGGGGCTACGGCGCCTCCCTGGAATGGGCCACCTCCTGCCCGCCCCCGCGGCACAACTTCAACTCCATCCCCAGGATCCGCTCCGAACGCCCGGCCTTCGACCTGCACCACCCCGAGGCCGCGCCGCTGGAGGGCACCAGGCCCGACCCGAGCACCATCGTCAAGGTGGCCGGAGCCGCCCAGGTCGGCGACACCCCGTCCGAGGCGCGGCGGCGTGGGGGTGAGGTCAGGTGAAGGTCGAGACCCGGCTGTTCTTCTGGCTGTTCATCTTCTTCCTGCTCGTCACGCCGGTGTACGGCTGGTGGAACGGGTGGGTCGAGATCGCCGGGCCGGTGGCCCTGCTGCTCACCGCGCTGATGATGCTGCTCGTGTCGTTCTACCTGCGGATGACCGCGCGGCACTACCAGGACCGTCCGGAGGACAACCCGTTCGCGGACATCGCCGACCAGACCGGCGACTACGGCTTCTTCACGCCGCACTCCTGGTGGCCGATGTGGCTGGGGCTGTCCGCGGCGACGATCTTCGCCGGTCTGGCGATCGGGTGGTGGCTGGTGATGATCGGTGCGGTCCTGGGTCCGGTGGCCCTGGTCGGCTGGACCTTCGAGCACTACAAGGGTGAGCACGCCAACTGAGCCATCTGGCCGGGCGGTCCGGGTGGGTGGCCGCCGCCGTGCGCGGTCAGGCCCAGCCCAGTTCGTGCAGCCGCACGTCGTCGATCCCGAAGTAGTGGGCGACCTCGTGCACGAGGGTGACGGCGATCTGCTCGAGCAACTCCTCGCGGGTCGCGCACATCCGCTGCAAGGGCCCCTGGAACAGGGTGATCCGGTCGGGCAGGGTCACCCCCCACTCGTCGCGGTCGGTCAGCGGCACGCCGTCGTACACCCCGAGCAGGTCCGGGTCGTCGGCCGGTGGCTCGTCGTCGACGAAGATCGCCACGTTGCGCAGGTGGGCCCGCAGCTCGGCGGGGATGCTGCGCAGCGCCTGCTCCACGGCCTGCTCGAACTGCTCCTGGCTCAGCGTCGGGTCCTCGCCCGGCCGGGGTGCGCGCACCGCACCAGCCTCGCATACCGGTGGTCGTCCGGCCGCGCGCGGCGTCGGCGCGGCATACGAGCCGGTATGCCGCTCGGGTAGGTCACGCTGCCGCGCGTCGAGGTTCCCGGGGCCGAGCCCGCGCCGCGTCTGTTCCGGGTCGTGGCGACGCCCGGGTGGGGAACTCGTATCCTTGGCCATGTGGGGGACGTGGGGATCGAGCCGATATCGCCGCGGTGGCGGCGGGCCCTGTCGTGGATGTGGGGGCGACCGTTCTCGCAGCTGGCCACCGGTGTGCTGCTGCTCGGGCTGGTCGTCTCCGCTCCGTTCGGCGGGTGGCGCGATGCCGACGGCCGAGGACCGCAGACCGTGGAGCCGGGGGCCACCGTCTCCACCGGACCGTTGGAGATCACCATCGACGCCGTCGGTTGGTCCACCCGTCCCGCGGCGAGCTTCTCCGCCTCGACGGTGGGCGTCTACCTCATGGTCAACGGCACCGTCCGCAACCCGGGCAGCGTCCCGGTCCAGGACGAGCCACTCGCGGACACCATCCGCATCAAGGACCTCGACGGGCAGATCCGCAGTGACCTGTTCACCACGACGCCCGTGTCGGACTGGGCGCAGGCCAAGCCCCGGCTCTACCACCGCGAGGACGCCAACGCGATCTCCTCCGTCGGGCCTTCCCTGACCTACCGGGTGGCGTGGGTCGTAGAGCGGGTCGGGCCTGGCGCCGACCTGCCCGAGACCCTGACGGTGGAGGTCCGTGGCCAGACCTACCGGCGGCATTCGCTCAACGATCGGATGGAGTGGCTCGACTCGACGCCCATCGCCACGGTGACGGTGCCGGTCGAGCAGCGCCCCGCCTACCAGGCGCCGACCCCATGAGGCGGGCGCAGCTGGGTGCCGGCGTCCTCGTGCTGGCCGCGCTGGCCTTCGGGCGGTTCGTCAGCGAGGCACTGCCCGGCAACGAGGTGTCCAACGACCCCATCTCTCGGCCTGCGACGATCGGCGAGCCGGTGCACCTGCGGGCGTTCGACGTCACGGTGTCCCAGGTCCGGGGGGCCAAGGAGATCGTCGCCGGGACGACGCCGCTGGCCACGCCGGGGATCTGGGTGGTCGCCGATCTCGTCGTCGTCCCGCGCAGCGAGGCGTTGCGCCCCGGGTATGCCGCCGTGCGGGCCGCCGACGGGAGGCTGTGGGAGACGGCCGGGTCGCGCAGCCGGGTCGACTGCCCGGGGGCCATCGCCGGCGTGGTCAGCCGGTGCACGGCATACCTCGACGTGGCGCGCGACGGCCTCGCCGACGCCGAGCTGCTCATCGGGTGGCACCCGGACGACCGGCGCTTCGACGACCTGGCCGTGCTGCCGCTGGCCGTGTCGGACGCGCAGCTGCAGGCGTGGGAGGCGGCCACCGAGCCGCTGGAGATCCCCCAGGGGACGGTGGGCTCGTGAGCGGCGCAACGGCCCGCCCGGGATCGTGGTGGCGCAGCAACCGTTGGGGGGTGCTGCTGCTGCCGGTGGCCGCGGCCCTGGCGGTGGTGGCCTCCAGCAGCCGGGTGGTGCTGTTCTGGTGGCCGTACGGCCCGCACGAGGTGACCCGGGCCGCGCTGGCCCAGCCGGTCGGTGTGCAGGAGCAGTGGCTGGACCGGGCCGGCACTCACGAGCGGCGTCTGTCCGTCTCCGTCGACTCGGTGAGTGCGCCGCCGGCGACGCCGATCCGGTTCCAGGGCCGCGAGGTGCCCTCCGTCGTGGTGCCCGCCGAGCGCCCCGGACCCCGGGGCGAGACCACCGTGACCCTGACCAGCCCGCCCGGGACCCGGATCTGGCAGGTGACGCTGAGCGTCGTGGCCGACCCCGATCAGGTGCTCGCCGGCTGCCGGCTGGCCATCGTCGACACCCAGGGGCGGGTGTACGACAGCGATGTGCGCATGATCGAGCCGGTCCGGTCTACCCTCAAGACCACGCCGTGCGTCCCGGACGGCGCCCGGGGGCCCTCCGCGGTGCTCTACGACGGGATGGCCCAGGATCCCGAGGAGCTGGACCGGGCTGCGTCGTACACCACCTCCGCCTACCTCGCGACGGCCGCCGACGCGGTGCCGCAGACCGTGCGGTTCTGGTTCGAGTACCCGCGGGTCATCGAGGTGTCGGTCCCGCGTCCGTGAGCGGGGGCTCGGCCACCGGGTCGCCTGGCTCGGACGGCGCGGTGGGATCCGACGGCGCAGTCCGCCCGACGATCCGGTCCACCGCGGCGGCGAGCAAGCCGACGACGAGCACGGTGTAGACCGCCCGCGCGAGCAGATCGCGGTAGGGAGTGAAGGCGATCAGGTCGTTGACGTTGCCCGGGCCGATGAGCCGCTGCAGGCCCAAGGCGGTGAGCGTCTCGGCTCCGGTGGCCAGGACAAAGACCAGGCAGAACAGCAGCATGGGCGTCAACCCGGCGCTCGCCAGCGTCCGCACACCGCCGGCCAACCCCTTGAACCGACTCCACCACCCCGCGATGAACTCACCCCCGGCCTTGCGCACCGGCTTGGGCACGCGCGCCATCCGCTGTCGCCACACCTGGGCGCGAGGGTCGACCCCGGCCCGGGCCGAGGGGGCGGTGATACTGCGCCCGTAGACGACCGCGCCCACGGTCAGCCAGGCCATCGGCACGACGATGATGTCGTCGAAGCCGCCGAGCGACCCCCACACCCAGGAGACCGCGCCGCGCACCGGGGACGCGACCGGGCCGAGCAGGTCGGTGAGCCCCACCCACCAGTCGTAGACGGTCGCGACGAACTGACGCCGCTCGATCCACCCTTGCCACTCGCGGACCTGGTTGGTGAACCCGGTGGCCAGCAGGGTCACCCAGGCGACCTCGACGTACGCGGCGAACAACCCCCATCCGGTGGACCGTTCGGGCAGGTCGAGCCGGTCCACGAGCCAGCGCAGGGCCAGGGCCAGCCCGACGAGCACCCAGAACCAGTACCCGCTGGCGATCACGGTGCGCGACCCATCCAGGACGCCCCGCCCGAGCCAGAAGTCGGCGTTGTTCATGAACTCGTCGGCGTTGGCCTCGGTGACGAACTTGGTCTGGTCCTCCTTGAGATAACCCTGGGCGGTGTACACGGCCAGGAAGGGGATGAGGGTGCTGGCCAGCAGGGCCAGTCGCTCGCGCACTACGCGGGTCTGTCGGGCCACCATCGTCGTCGGGGCGCTCGCGCCGGCAGCAGTCGCGTTGGCGGCCGGCGCGGTGGCAGCCGGCGCGTTGGCAGCCGGCGCGGTGGCGGCCGCGTCGAAGGTGGCGAACGGGAGCGACGGGGACACCACCCGGAGCATGAGGATGAGGGCCGTCAGGGTGGCCAGCGGCGCGATGGGCACGAGGAAGGCCCCGAGCGTATGGTTGACCTTGGTCGTGACCACGGCCGCCCAGAGGGCCCCGTTGCGCACCGCCTGGCCGAGCAGGTAGATGGTCAGCAGCACCGGCCAGTGCGCGGCGATGATGCGCACGCTGCCGACGACGACCGACAGCGCGTCGGCGACGGCGAATCGGCGACCCCCCACATGCCGATGGTACGGCAGGCCGGCGCGCGGGGGCGTCGGTGGTCTGACGCCGGCCCGACGAGGGCCGGCGGCCTAGTCTGGTCGGGGACTGGTGGGTCGCCGGCCGGCCGTGGCGTGCCGTGCACCGGGCCGCGCCGGCGGTCACCGTGCCCGCCAGGGCGCTCGATCGGAGGGCAGTGCGATGCGGGTGCTCGTGAGGGTGACCCCCGGGGCGAGCCGCGGCGCGGTCGGCGGCGCCTATCGCGCAGGTCACCCGGGAACCGTCGGCCGCGGCGGGACAGCTGTGCCTCCCGCCGGGCCTGCCGATCCCATGGAGGCCCCGATGCCGGCTCTCGTCGTGGCCGTCACCGAGCGCGCCGTGGACGGCGCGGCCACCACGGCCGCCCTGCGGGCGGTGGCGCGGGCGTTCGGCGTGCGCCCCAGGCAGGTGCAGTTGATCCGCGGCGCGACCAGCCGCAGCAAGATGCTCGAGGTCGACGTCGACCCGGCCGCCGGGCACGCTCGCCTCGCCCAGCTTCTACGCGGCCGGACCGGGGGCTAGCCCAGACGTCCGGACCGGTCAGTGGGTCGGTGCCGCCTGGATGGCCTCGTGCTCGCCGTGGTGGTGGGCGGCGGTCAGCTCGGCCGGGGTGACCGGGTCGACGCCGTCGCGGAAGTAGAACCGCGACAGCCGGGCCCGGCGCCGGTCCCGCTTGGTCAGCGGGTTGGCCACGCCGTTGGCGTCGGTGCCTGCGCCCACCGCGATCGGGTGCGGGGACTCGAACGCGACGTACTTCCACCGCTCGTACTCGTCGAGATCTTCGTGGACCTCGTAGAACTTGCCTTCCGGGGTGCGCATGATCGTGCCGCTCTCACGCCCGTGCAGGACCTTCTCCCGGTCGGCGCGCTGCAGCGACAGGCACACCCGCTTGGTCACCCAGAACACCAGCGGGGGGACGATAACCAGCAGCAGCCGGAACAGGTTGGTGATGTCGTTGATCGACAGCTGCAGCTTGATCGCCATGATGTCGTTGCCGGCGGCCAGGAACAGCAACGTGTAGAACGAGATCGCCATCATGCCCAGCCCGGTGCGCACCGGGGCGTTACGAGGGCGGTCGAGCAGGTGGTGCTCGCGCTTGTCCCCGGTGACCCATGCCTCGAGGAAGGGGTAGGCCCCCGCGAGGGTGTAGAGCACGGGGATGAGCAGGATCGCCCCGAGGAACACGTTGAAGCTCCACGTGAAGCCGCCCAGCTCGAACTCGAGGACGCCGGGCAACAGCCGCAGTGCGCCGTCGGCGAAGCCCATGTACCAGTCCGGCTGCGACCCCGCGGTCACCGGGGACGGATCGTACGGGCCGTACGCCCAGATCGGGTTGATCGTCACCAGAGCCGAGATCAACGCGAGCACGCCGAAGACGATGAAGAAGAACCCACCGGCTTTGGCGGTGTACACCGGCATGAGCGGGAACCCGACGACGTTGTTGTTGGTCCGCCCGGGGCCGGGGTACTGGGTGTGTTTGTGCACCATGACCAGGACGATGTGCGCGGTGAACAGCCCGATGAGGATGGCCGGGATGAGCAGCACGTGCAGGGAGTACAGCCGCGGGATGATCGCCTCGCCCGGGAAGGCCCCGCCGAAGGCGATGTAGGAGACGTAGGACCCGACGATCGGGATCGAGCGCATGAAGCCCTCGGCCGCGCGGATACCGGTGCCGGACAGCAGGTCGTCGGGCAGGGAGTACCCGGCGAAGCCCTCGACGATCGAGAGCATCGACAGGATGGTGCCGATCACCCAGTTGATCTCGCGAGGCTTGCGGAAGGCGCCGGTGAAGAACACCCGGAACATGTGCACCGTCACCGCGACGCAGAACATCAGCGCGGCCCAGTGGTGGATCTGGCGGATGAGCAGACCGCCGCGCACGTCGAAGGAGATGCTCAGGGTGGAGGAGTACGCCTCGGACATCTCCACGCCCCGCAGGGGCAGGTACGAGCCGTCGTAGGGGATCAGCCCGGCGCTGGGGACGAACCAGAAGGTGAGGAACACCCCGGTGAGCAGGCAGATGATCATCGAGTACATGGCGATCTCCCCGAGCATGAAGCTCCAGTGGTCGGGGAAGACCTTCTTCATCATGTATGCCGCGCCCTTGGCCAGGCCGGTGCGCTCGTCGGCCCAGGAGGCGACGGCGCCGGCCTGGCGCATGCCCTTGCTCGGCGCGGGCGTGACCGTGGCGTCCTCGGCCCGCAGGGCGGCGGCGCTGTGCTTGGCGCTCACTTGAGACGCTCCCAGTAGCTCGGGCCGACGGGCTCGGCGAATCCTTGTGTGGCGACGAGGTACCCGGCGTCGTCGACGGTGATCTTCAGCTGGGGCAGAGGCCGCTTGGCCGGGCCGAAGATGACCTCGCAGTCGCGGGTCACGTCGAAGGTCGACTGGTGGCACGGGCACAGCAGATGGTGGGTCTGCTGCTCGTACAGCCCGACGGGGCACCCCACGTGCGTACAGATCTTCGAGTAGGCCACGATGCCCTGGTAGCCCCACGACTTGGCCTTGCGCCCGGAGTCGGTGTCCGCGAAGGCGCCCTGGTCCAGACGCATGAGCAGCACCGCCGCCTTCGCCTTGTCCTCGAGCACGTGCTTGGACGTCTTGTCGAGGGTCTCGGGCATGACGTGGAAGACCGAGCCGATGACGACGTCGGAGGCTTTGATGGCGTGGCCCTCGGGGTCGCGCACCAGCCGGATCGGTTTACCGCCCGGCGGGATGTCCCACAGAGTCTCCTTGAGCTGGGTGAGGGCCTTGGTCGGGTCGCCCAGGGAGCCGACCAGCTGCACGGTCATCGGCAGGGCGAACAGGCCCAACGCCCCGGCCAGGCTCCACTTGATCAGCGGGCGACGGCCGATCTGGGCGGCCTCGCCGCCGGCCGCCAGCACGGCGACGGCCGCCTCGCGGTCGGCGTCGGCGGACCGGATCTCGTGACGCTCCTCGACGACCTCCTCGTCGGGCATGATCGTCTTGGCCCAGTGGATCGCGCCGAAGCCGATGCCCAGCAGGCCCACCGCCATGGTCACCCCGAGCATGACGTTGAGCAGGTTGGTCAACCCGACGAACGGGATGAACACGCCCTTGGTCTTGTCGATGCCGAAGTAGGCGACGATGAAGCCGATGGTGCCGAGGATCGACAGCGTGAACAGGGCCGCAACCTGGCGCTCGGCGCGCTTGGCCGCCTTGGGGCTGTCGTCGGCGGCCCGGTGGACGTGCGGTGGCAGCCCCGGGTTGGGGAAGAGATCCGGCAGCGCGACCTGCGTGCCTGACCCGGTGCCGTGGACGACGTCGGTGCCCGATGCCTGACCGGTCCCGCTGGCGGTGCCCTTGTCATTCATGCGCTCATCGATCCTGTCGGTGCGTCGGTGCGGGGTGCTCAGGCGGCCTTCTGGCCCAACCAGAAGGCACAGGCGATCATCAGGGCCAGCGCGAAGACCCAGGCGAACATGCCCTCGGAGACCGGGCCCAAGTTGCCCAGGTTCATCCCGCCGACGTTCTGCTGGCTCTCCACCGTCTTGAGGTAGGCGATGATGTCGTTCTTGGACTCCGGGGACATGTTGGCGTCGTTGAACACCGGCATGGACTGCGGGCCGGTGAGCATGGCCTCGTAGATGTTCTTGCCCTCGACGCCGTACAGCGCCGGCGCGTACTTGCCGCGGGTCAACGCCCCACCGGAGCCGGCGAAGTTGTGGCACATCGCACAGTTGACCCGGAACAGCTCGCCGCCCATCGCGACGTCGCCGTCCTCCCCTTCGGTGTACTTCTTATCCGGTATGCCGGGCCCGGGCGCCAGCGAGGCGACGTAGGCCGCCATCTGGGCGATCTGCTCCTCGGTGAACTTCACCTGCTCGATCCGGGGGGCCTGGACGTTGGGCCCGGCCAGCGGCATACGGCCCGTGCTCACCTGGAAGTCGACCGCCGCCGCGCCCACGCCGGGCAGGGCGGGGCCGTACTTCGTGCCCTGGGCCTGGACACCGTGACAGGTCGCGCAGTTGGCGAGGAAGAGGCTACGGCCCTCGGTGATGTCGTCGGCCGTGGCGACGGTCGCCTGCGCAGGCTTCGGAGCCAGCAGGGAGTAGGCGCCGCCCACGGTCACCAGCCCGAGGAACAGCAGCAGGGCGATGGCGGCGGGGTGCCGTCGACGGGCGGCCATGGCATTCACGGTGCAGTCCTGTCCTCGGTCTCGGTCGCTTCTTCTGGGGAACCTAGCAGCCGGTCATTTCAGCAGGTAGATGACGGCGAAGAGGGCGATCCACACCACATCGACGAAGTGCCAGTAGTACGACGTGACGACCGCGCCGACCGCCTGGGTGTGGGTGTAGCGACGGGTGGTGAAGGTCCGGCCGATGATGAGCAGGAACGCCAGCAGGCCGCCGGTGACGTGCATGCCGTGGAACCCGGTGGCCATGTAGAACACCGACCCGTAGCGGTCCGAGGACAGCGAGACGTTCTCGGCGACGAGGCTGGCGTACTCGTAGACCTGCCCGGCGATGAAGATCGCCCCGAAGATGTAGGTCACGACGTACCACTCGCGCATGCCCCACGAGCCGACCTGGCTCAGCCGGCCGGTGCGGGCCGGCTGACCCCGCTCGGCCTTCCACACCCCCAGCTGGCACCACACCGAGGAGATGACGAGGATCGCGGTGTTGACCGCCGAGAAGGCGATGTTGAGCTTGCCGGTCTGCTCGCTCCACAGCTCTTGGGACACCGAGCGCAGCTGGAAGTAGATCGCGAACAGTCCCGCGAAGAACATCAGCTCGCTGGAGAGCCAGACCATGGTGCCGACCTGGACCATGTTCGGTCTGGTCGCCGGGCCGTGACCGGTGCTGACAGGGTGCGAAGGGATCGCCGATGCAGTCGCCACGGGCGCCATTATTGCCGGTCCTCTGCTCGCGCGCGCGACCGACCCCCCGACAATGCGCCGAGAGTCCGCTCGGACGGGTCCGACGGCCGATGACGGCCGACTGGCTAGCATGGGCGCCATGACCGACCCGCAGGGCAACGCGCCCGTGTCCGCCGCCGCCGGCCCGGCCGACCTGGGGGCGCCTCGGCGGATCTCCGTGCTGCTCTACAGCGACGACGTCACCACCCGCGACGCCGTGCGCCTGGGTGTGGGTCGACGGCCGGCCCGCGACGTCGAGGTGGTCTCCTGGCGGGAGTGCGCCACCCACCCGGCCGTGGTCGAGGCGGTGGAGGGCACCCGGTTCGACGTGCTGGTCCTCGACGGCGAGGCCACTCCGCTGGGGGGCATGGGGCTGTGCCGCCAACTGAAGAACGAGGTCTTCCGGTGCCCGCCGGTGCTCGTGCTCACCGGGAGGGTCCAGGACGGCTGGCTGGCCGCCTGGTCGATGGCCGACCTCGTCGTGCCCCACCCCATCGACCCGGTGGCGCTGTCCCGAGCGGTTGCCGAGCTGGCCCGCACCGGGGCCCCCGGCCCCGCGGCCCCCGGCCCCGCGGACTGACCGTCGTGGACGCGACCACGGGGCCCACGTGGCCCCACGTGCTGACGCGCCTGCTCGGGGGTGGCGACCTCGACCGGGTCTTCGCCGAGTGGGCCATGGACCAGATCATGTCCGGGGAGGCCACCCCGGTGCAGGTCGCCGGGTTCCTCATGGCGCTGCGGGCCAAGGGCGAGACCGTCGAGGAGATGCGTGGGCTGGCCGACCAGATGCTCGCCCACGGGGTCCGCATCCAGGTCCCGGGCCCGAGCCTGGACGTCGTCGGCACCGGTGGCGACCAGGCCCACACCGTGAACATCTCGACGATGGCGGCGATGGTCTGCGCCGCCGCCGGGGTGCGGATCGTCAAACACGGCAACCGGGCCGCGTCGTCCTCGGCAGGTGCGGCGGACGTCCTCGAGGCGCTCGGGATCGACTTGGCGCTGCCCGCCGCGCGGGTCGAGGCCCTGGCCCGGCAGGTCGGGATCACCTTCTGCTTCGCGCAGGCCTTCCACCCGTCGATGCGGCACGCGGCGGTCGCGCGGCGCGAGCTCGGGGTGCCGACCGCGTTCAACTTCCTCGGGCCGCTGACCAACCCCGGACAACCCACGTATGCCGCCGTCGGGGTGGCCGATGCCCGGATGGCTCCGCTGGTGGCCGGGGTCTTCGCCGGGCGCGAGCGGGACGCCGCGGTGTTCCGCGGCGACGACGGGCTCGACGAGGTGACCGTGTCGACGACCTCGACGGTGTGGTGGGTGCGCGGCGGACGAGTGACCCGCCGGACCCTGGACCCGGCTCGCCTGGGCCTGCGGCCGGCGGCCCCGGACGCCCTGCGCGGGGGCGACCCGGCCCACAACGCCCAGGTCGTCCGCGAGGTGTTCGCCGGTGCCGTCGGGCCGATCCGCGACGCGGTCGTGCTCAACGCGGGCGTCGCGCTGGCGATGGTCGCCGACGCCGACACCGAGCTGCACGCCGACGTCCGGGCCGGCATGGACCGCGCCGAGACGGCGATCGACTCGGGCGCCGCGGCCGCCCTGGTCCGGGACTGGGTCGCCGCGACCCGCCGGTCGGGCTAGCCGCGGCGGGCCGGGCGTTGGCGGGCCGGGGGGTGGGCGCCGGACCGAGCCGGGCCGGCGCCGCACCCGAGCACGACGGGGTGCGCCGGCCCGACCGAGCCGGGCTCAGCCGGTCACCGAGACCACCGTCCGCCCGATGACGCGGTCGCCGTCGCGGTGGGTGACGGCTCCGAGGTAGCTCGTGCCGGCCTGCAGACCCGACCAGCTCACGCCGACCGTGTGGGTGGCCCCGATCGTGGCCGCGGCCGAGGCGCCGCTGGCGATCTGGAGCGACCCGCTGCCGTCGTCGACCGGCACCAACCAGCTGAGCAGGTCGAAGGACACCGGCGTCGCGCCGACGCCCCACCCGTGCACGACCATCGTGTAGGTGCCGTCGGCGGGGGCCTGCAGCTCGATCAGCTCGTGGGTCCCACCCGAGGTGCTCTGGGCGACCACCGTGCCGTCCGGCCCGAGCAGGTAGAGATCCAGGTCGGTCGCTCCGGGCAGGTCCAGGGCCCAGCGGGCCACGCCCACTCCGGTCAACGTGAACGGCAGCGTGCGCACGCCGGCCCCGTCGTCGGCACTGGGGTAGGTCTGGTCGGGGTCCTGGGCGACGCTGCTGGACGTCGCCGTCGGGGCGAGCAGACCCTCGGCGGTGGCCGTGTACGGGCCGGCGAAGCCGAACTGCACCGGCACCGACAGGGACCCGGAGGTGCCGGTCCCGGTGACCGTGGCCGGCGCGGCGAGCTCCAGACCCTTGACCGCGATCGGGCTGCGCACGGCATACCCTCCGCCTCGCCAGGTCAGCGACCCGGTGCGCCACTCGCCGAAGGGCGCGGAGCCGTCCGAGGTCAGGGTCACCGTGAACGACGCGGTCTCGCCGGGACGCAGGGTCAGCCGGCGTGGCTCGACGGTGACCGAGTACCCCGGTGGTGGGGTGAGCTCGGCGACGAAGGTCGTGCGGCGGTCGGCGACGCTGGTGACCGTGCGGGTGACCGTCGCGGTTCCGGCGACCGCCTCGACGCCGATGGAGGCGAGGTTGAGGTCGGCCGCCCGGGTCGGCACGCCGTTGTCCGCCAGGGAGCGGCAGGTGGTCTCGGGGTTGCCGAACACCTCCGGGCCCTCCGCGCAGAGGAACCCGAGGTACTGCTCGATCCCCGCGTCGTAGACGAGCCCGGGCTGGAACGCCGAGCCGCGGCTGCCGGGCTTGCCCACCAGGGCCATCCCGGCGCCCATCGCGAAGGGCCCGGCCGGACTGGTCCGGTCGTTGTCGCGGACCTTGGTGTAAGCCGTCGTCATCAGCGCCGACTTGGCCATCGCCGGGCTCCAGTCGCGGTGCTGCTGCTTGAGCAGGGCGTACGAGCCCGCCACGACCGGGCTGGACATCGACGTGCCGGCGATGGCCTGGAACAGCTCGCCCGGCACCTGCTCGTCCGGAGTGGGGAAGGGGGTGTTGCCGGCGAGGATTTGCACCCCCGGGGCGGTGACGTCCGGCTTGATGATGTCGCCGGCGGTCGGGTTCTCCCCGCGCGAGGAGAAGTAGGCCATCGTCGGCGAGTAGAAGGGGGACTTGCCCACTCCGGTGTTGACCAGCCGCCCGGTGGGGGTGCGGGTCGAGGCGATCCACTGCTTGAGCGAGACCCCCGGGGTGTAGTCGACCATCACGGTGGGTACGAAGAACGTGTCGCTGAACAGCGTGTCGACGTCCACCGCGTTGTACAGGACCATGCCGACCCCGCCGGCCCGCTTGACCTCGAAGCTCTTGGCCACTCGCCCGTTGCCGCCCCGCTTGCACAGGACGATCGCGCCGGTCACCTTGGCCGGGTCGAGGCTGTCGGCCAGACACAGCTCGTTGCCGGCGGCGGCCGCGTCGACGAAGCGGGTGCGCGAGGTGCCCAGGGTGATCGAGGCGCCGGGGTAGAGCTTGCCGCCCGCCTCGACCAGACCCTGGAAGAAGCTGCGGTGGGTGTTGGCGCCCACGGAGGTCACCCACGGCACGTCCGCAGGGCCGCCTATCGTCCTGGGCGCAGGCCCGCTGTTGCCGGCCGACACGGCCGCGAACACGCCGGCGTTGGCCGCGAAGAGGAAGGCGATGGTGTCGGCACTCACCGTGGCCGCGCCGCCGCCGATCGAGTAGTTGATGACGTCGACCTTGTCGTCGACGGCCTGGTCGATGGCCGCGACCAGGTCGGAGGTGTAGCCGCCCTCGTTGCCCAGGGCCTTGTAGGCGATGACCTGTGCCCGTGGCGCGATGCCGGACGTGGTCCCCTTGTCGACCCCGAGGATCGTCGCGCGGACCCCGGCGTTCCCGGCCGCCGTCGAGGCGGTGTGCGTGCCGTGCCCGTCGTCGTCGCGGGCCGAGTCGAACTCGTCCGCCTTGAGCCCGGTCTGGCGCTTGTACGTGTCGAGGAAGACCCGAGCGCCGACGAGCTTGTTCGTGCAAGTGTATGCCGCGTCCTGGGGGTTGGCCGCGGTGTTGCCGAAGGCGCACGCGGAGCGGGTGGTCCCGTCCAGCGGCTCGTGGGCCGGGTAGGACCCGTCGTCGGCGAAGCTGGGGTGTTCGGGCCAGATGCCCGTGTCGATGACGCCCACCGTCACGCCCTCGCCGGTGACGCCGTTGGTCCAGGCGTCCTGGCGGCCGGTGAGGCCGAGGAACTCGTAGAGGCCGTTCTGGCCGACCTCGAGCGACCCGCGACGTGCCTCGCCCTGCGAGTGTTGCGCGCCCTGGGGATCGTCCTGCGCGCCTTGACCGCCCTGCGCCTCGGGCCCGCTGTCGTCCGCAGCCGGGTGGCGCAGCTCGTCGGGCAGGACCACGGCGACCTCGGGGTCGGCGGCCAGTCGGGTGGCCGCCTCGTGGCTGGCGGTCAGCGCGAAGCCGTTGAGGGCACTGGTGTAGTCGTGCACCTTGGCGCTGGGCGCGATCCCGGCCTTGGACAGAGCGCTGTCGTGACTGGCCTCGAGGTCACGCTGGCGGTCCTTGGCCGCCGGGGAGCCCATCTGCCGGGAGGACATCGATCGGATGACCGGGTCGCCCTTCATGACGACGACGTAGCTGCCCGTGGGGCTCTTGGGGACCGAGCCGTCCGAGCGTGGCGCCGTCGGGCGGCTCGCCTCGGACAGCGGGGACTGTGACGAGCCACCCCACGCGACCGACCCCATCGGGGTGAGGGCCACGACGGCGGCGGCGACGGCGGCGATGCGGTGTTTCATATGGCTCCTCACGCGCTCGGCAAGGTATCCCCCCGAGCTCGCAGGGGGACGGCGCGACCGCGCGTGTCCTCCCCCGAGTGAGGACCCGGGGGCGAACGTACGCCCACTCGGCGGGTGAGCGCTACCGATGATTCTTCAAGATTCGGTGAGGTGGACCTGAGCTTTTCCGGCTCCGGCTCTGCTGGGGCACCGTCCGTGTCGCCGCCCGGGCGGGGGCGCACAGCGGGCCGCTAGGGCTGGCACAGGAAGGGCGGCGTCGACCCGCCGCTGTGGTAGCGATAGGTCGTGCCGCCGGCGCGCAGCTCGATCACCGATCCGTCGGTCGGCACTTGGGGGTAGGACATGCCCGCTCGGGGGCAGCCCAACGCGGTGTCCGGCCAGGTGATCAGAGCCGACGCAACCAGCTCGATCTGCGCCGCCGTCAGCCCGAGCCGCTGGGCGAGGTCGGCCCGGGCCCGGGCGACGTAGGGCTCCAGGGCGGGCTCGACCCCGGAGATCGGGGGGGCCGTCGACCGGCGGGTGGGGGTGGGCGGGGTCTCGTCCGGGAGCCGGGAGGGCGCCGTCGACGACGGGCCGGCCGGCCCGGTCGGGGGGGCGGGGGTCGCGCCCGGGGTCGGGCTCGCCGCGCCCGTCCCGCCGTCGGCGGCGCAGGCGGTCAGGGCCAACAGGCCGATCGCCAGCACCGCGACCGTGATCGGGCGAAACCGCATGCCGCCACGGTACCTCGCCCGGGCTACTCCAAGCCCAGGCTGAAGGCCGCCTCCAGGTCGTGCCGTGAGTAGGTGCGGAAGGCGATATGCGTCGTGGTGGCGGTGACTCCCGGCACCTTGGAGAGGCGATCGGCGATGACGTCGGCGAGCTGCTCGTGGGCATGCACCCGGACGATGGCGACCAGGTCGGCGTCGCCGGTCACGGAGTACACCTCGCTGACGCCCTCGAGGTCGGCGATCCTCTCGGCCACCTCGGGGATGCGCGCGACGTCGCAGCCGACCAGGACGATGGCGGTGATCACGCGCCCAGCCTAGTGCCGGACGGCGCCCCGGCCGGGGGGGTGCACCGGGCCTCGCGCGCCGACTGGGCCCCGCCGACCGGGCAGGTCCACTCGCCCTGCAGGTCGACGATCCGCACCCCGGGGGTCTCCAGCCACCGCAGGACGAGCTCGGTCTCCTCGGCGTATGCCGCGGGCGCCGGCCCGACCGGGGTGCCGACCGCCTCGGCCGTGGCCCGCAGGGTCCGGACGTAGAGCATCGGGTCGGCGCCGCGGGGGACCACGCTGGTGCCGGCCAACCGGCCGTGGCGCACGCACACCAGCTCCCAGCCGCCGCCGCCGGGGTCGCGTCGAGCCGCGACCACCTCCGGGCTGGCGGCCAAGGGAGCCATCCGCTGCGCGCGGGCCGCGCCTCGCACGAGGTGGGTCAGCCGGTCGCGCACCACCCCCGCCTGCTCGAAGCGCTGCTGCTCGCCCAGCTCGCGCATCCGCTCACGCAACCGGGCTAGGACCGCCCGCCCGTCGCCGGTGAGCAGCGCCGCGGCGGCGTCTGCGGCGGCCGCGGCATACTCCGTCGGAGTCTGTGCGCCCGTGCACGGGGCACCACAGCGCCCGAGCTCGGCGAGGATGCACGCGGTGCCGGTCGGACGGGTCGGCAGCCGGGTCGTGCACTGGCGCAGCGGCAGCACCTCGTGGACCGCCGCGACAGCGGCCTGGGCGGACGTGCGGGAGGCGAAGGGCCCGGCATACCGGGCCCCGTCCGCGCGCACCTCGCGCACGACGGACAGCCTCGGGAACGGCTCGTCGGTGAGTTTGAGCCACGTCGCCGACTCGGGCCGGGCGCTGCGGCGGTTGTAGCGGGGTTTGTGCCGGGCGATCAGGCGCAGCTCCTGGACCTGGGCCTCCAACGCGCTCTGGCACACGATCGGGCGGACACTCTGGGCCACGGCGACCATCTCGGCCATCCGGGTGCGCTGCTCGGAGGCGGTGAAGTAGGTGCGCACCCGGGTGCGGATGTCCCGCGACGTGCCCACGTAGAGCGGGCGGCCGTGGGCGTCCTGGAAGACGTAGACGCCGGGACCGTGGGGCAACCCGTCGGCCAGCACGCGCTTGCGCCGCTGCGCGGGGGTGACCCGTGAGGTGTAGCTGGCCAGCTCCTCGAGGGTGTGGACCCCGAGGTTGCCCACCCGCTCGAGCAGGGCGTGCAGCACGTCGACCGTCGCGCGCGCGTCGTGCAACGCCCGATGGTCGGGCGTGGTGCGGGCGCCGAAATGGGCGGCGAGGGTGCCCAGCCTCCGGTTGCGCACCTCGTCGGGGCCGACGACCTGACGGGCCAGGGTGACGGTGTCGAGGACCCGAAGCCGCGGCCAGGGGTGGCCGGTGGCCGCCGCCGCCGCCTTGAGGAAGGTGACGTCGAACCCCGCGTTGTGGGCCACGAGCACGCTCGCGCGCGCGAACTCGAGAAAGGCGGGCAGGACGCTGTCGATGCGCGGTGCCGTGGCCACCATGGCGTCGGAGATGCCGGTGAGCACCTGGATGAACGCCGGGATGGGGGTGCCCGGGTTGACCAGGGTCTGGAACTCGCCGAGCACCTCCCCGCCCCGCACCTTGACCGCGCCGACCTCGGTGATCGCGCAATCGGCCGGGGTGCCACCCGTGGTCTCGAGGTCGACGACGACGAAGGTCACCTCGCGCAGCGGCGTGCCCAGGTGATCGAGGGTGCCCTGGACCGCGCGCATGGTCCGGACGGTAACGGGGGCCACCGACACGCCGGCGCAGGCTCGCGGCACGGCCACGAGAGAGGCTCGCCGTGGCCCGGGAGTGGGCTGTCGGTGCCGGGTCGTAGCGTCGTCAACGACATCGACGCCGGGCCGGCCCGGCGCGGCGGCACGAAGGGAGAGCCGGACATGATCGTCGAGTGCGCGACCTGCCCGGTGGCCGGGCAGCGGTGCGACGACTGCGTGGTCACCGCGCTAGCCGGCCTGCCGGTCCTCGCGGTGGGGGGCGAGCTGCCCCTCGACGCGGCGGAGCGAGCTGCCGTGGGCAGATTCGTCGACGCGGGCCTGCTCGAGCGGGGGTATGCCGCGTCGTTACGCGCGCGCGCCGAGCCTCGTCGGGGCGCTCGCGCGGTCTGAGCGGCGGGCTCGGCGGGCGTCGGCGCCTACCATCGCCTCGTGGGCCTGACACGACAGCGGCGCGCGGCGTCCAGGGCGGCCACCGCCGGCGTGGTCCTCGGCCTGGTGGGCTGCGTGGTGGCCTGCGCGCCGCCGGGTCCGGCGTCCGAGTCGCCACCGAGCATCGGGGCACCGACCGCCTCGGGCGCCGGGCCGCCCGGGCAGGACGCCGGAGGGGATCCGAGCACCCGGGCGGCCCGCCGGGCCGCCGCCGAGCTGCTGGCCGTCCGCGGGGTCGCGCTGGCCGCGCGCGACCGGACCGGCTGGCTGGCCACGGTGGCCGACCCCGGCTCCGACGAGGGGCGCCGGCAGGGCACGGCATACGACAACCTCGTCGCGCTCGGGGTGCGGCAGCTGACGGTCTCGTCGATCCGCGACCTTCCCGTGGTGCCGAGCTCGGCGACCGGGGCGGGTCCGGTCTCCGGTGCGTCGTGGACCGGGGTCGTCGAGATGGCCTGGGCCATCCCGGGCTACGACTCCGGCGGGCGGAGCACGACCCGCACCATCCGGATCGTCGACACCGACGCGGGGTGGCGGGTGGCCCGCGACGGCGGCCCCACCGATCAGCTGCAGGCGTGGGATCTCGGGGCGCTGGCCGTCGAGCGCAGCACGTCGACCCTGCTCGTCGGGGACGTCGACCCCGCCACGCTGCGCGCCCGCCTGGCCGACGCGGCCGCGGCCCAGGACCGCCTCGGTCGGCTCGTCGGCGGCACCACCCCGGCGGTCCTCGTCGTCCCTGCCGATCCCACGGCGGCGGCCCGACAGCTCGGTCGCCCGGATGCCGCGTCGCTGGGCAGCCTGGCGGCGGCCACCGACGGGCCGCTGGGGCCGGACGGGCGGTCGGTCGCGGACCGCGTCGTCGTCAACCCGGCCGGGTTCGCGGCACTGACCGACGAGGGGCGCCGGGTCGTCGTCGCCCACGAGCTGACGCACGTGGCGGTGCGCGCCACGGTGCCGGGCGACGTGCCGACGTGGCTATCCGAGGGGCTCGCGGAGTACGTCGCCATGCAGGGGGTCTCCGTGCCCGACACGGTCGTCGCCGCTCGGCTGCTGGAGAGGGTGCGCGCGCAGGGAGTGCCGAGCGCGCTGCCGTCGAGCGTGGACTTCGAGCCCACCCGCGCGCAGGTGCCCACGGCCTACCAGCAGGCGTGGCTCGCGGTGCGCGCGATCGCGACCCGCTACGGCGAGCCCACGCTGATGGCCTTCTACCGCAGGGCCGCCGGGGCGGCCGGGCCCGGCGGTGGCACCGCGGACGCGCGGACCGTCGCGGCCCTGGGCGAGGTGCTCGGGACGACGCCGGAGGCCTTCCTCGCCGCCTGCGGCGCCGAGCTGCGCGCCCTCGCCGCGGCATGACGCAGGGCGTCGGAGCACGTGCAGCCGCCGCGATAGCCTGTCCGACATGGCCGACAGCACCCACTCCTCGATCGTCATCGGGGCGTCCGCGGACCAGGTCCTGGACGTCATCGCCGACTTCGAGGCCTACCCGCAGTGGGCGGCCGAGGTCAAGCGAGTGTCGGTGCTGGCCGACGACGACGACGGCTGGGCCGACCGGGTGGAGTTCACCCTCGACGCCGGGGTGCTCAAGGACACCTACACCCTGCAGTACGAATGGGATTTCGACGACGACGGCACCGGGACGCTGTCCTGGAGCCTGGTCCGGGCGACGATCCTGCGGGCCATGGACGGCGCCTACACCCTGGCCAAGGACGGCACCGGCACGAAGGTCACCTACCGGTTGTCGGTCGACCTGCTCGTGCCCATGCTCGGCGTGCTCAAGCGCAAGGCCGAGAAGTCGATCATCGACACCGCCCTCAAAGAGCTGAAGAAACGCGTCGAAGGCTGACGGTGTCCGAGCCGGACCTCGACCCCCCCGTACGCTCGGTCGCCGAGGAGGCGGCCCTGCTCATCGGGCTGCTGTCCGCCGGGTTGTCCGACAGCGAGGCGCGAGCGGCCGGCGCGCGCGCCTCGGCCCGGTCTCAGGTGGGGGCGTGCGAGGCCTGTGGCCACGATCCGCACGCCGAGCGGGCGTCGGCGCAGGACGTCTCGGTATGCCGCGTGTGCCCGGTGTGCCAGCTCATCGGCGTCGTCAAGGCGGTCAGCCCGGAGGCCATCGAGCGGCTCGCGGACGCCGTCGACATGATCGGCGACGGCCTGCGGGTGCTCGCCCAGTCGCGCCGGGACGGCCCCGGGCCGGCCCGGCGGGGCGGGTGGGCCGCCGCTGCCGGCTTCCCGGGCTTCGGTGCGGCGCCGGCCGGCCCGGCCACCGAGGCGTCGCGCGCGGCGAGCACCAACGGGCACCGCCCGGGCAGCGACTCGCAGCCTCCCGAGCCGGCCGAGCCTGCCGAGTCGGCCGAGCCTGCCGAGCGCGCCGACCCCGCCTCGTGACCGACGCCGGGCCTGGGCTCACCGTCGGTGTGGACATCGGCGGGACCAAGGTGGCCGGCGCAGCGGTGGACGCGGCCGGTGCGGTGGCGGCCCGAGTGCTCGCGCGGACGCCGCACCGCTCGATGGCCCCGGACGTGGTGGAGACGACCATCGTCGAGGTGGTCGAGGCGGTCGTCGCGCAGGTCGGGCGGGGACGCGTGCGGGCCGTGGGCATCGGCGCGGCCGGATTCGTCGCCGCCGACCGCGCCACGGTGACCTTCGCGCCGCATCTGTCGTGGCGGCAGGAGCCCTTGGGCGAGGCGCTGCAGCAGCGCATCGGGCTGCCGGTGACCGTCGACAACGACGCCAACGCCGCGGCCTGGGCGGAGTGGAGGTTCGGTGCCGGGCGGGGCGAGAGCCATCTGCTCGTCGTCAACCTCGGGACGGGGATCGGCGGCGGGATCGTCCTGGACGGGCAGGTGCACCGCGGTCGCCACGGCCTGGCCGGCGAGTTCGGCCACCTGCGCGTGGTCCCCGACGGGCGCCCCTGCGAGTGCGGCAATCGGGGCTGCTGGGAGCAGTACGCCAGCGGCAACGTCCTGGTCCGCAGGGCCGAGGCGCTGCTGGCCTCCACCTCGCCGCTGGCGACCGACCTGCGCGCGAGGGTGCAGTCCGCCGGGGAGCTCACCGGGTCCCTGGTCACCGCCGCGGCCGCGGCCGGCGATCCGGCGGCGACCGAGATGCTCGCCGAGGTCGGCGACTGGCTCGGCGTCGGCATCGCGGATCTCGCGGCGGCCTTCGACCCCGGCACCGTCGTCGTCGGCGGTGGGGTCAGCCAGGCGGGGGAGCTGCTGCTCGGACCGGCGCGGGCGGCATACGCTCGCCAGCTCACCGGGCGCGGGTTCCGGCCGCTGGCCCGCATCGTCCCCGCCGCCCTCGGGCCGGACGCCGGTCTGGTCGGGGCGGCCGACCTCGCTCGTCTGGCCCTGGCGCCCGAGCGCTGACCGCCGGCCTAGACGCGGGCGCCGTCGTCCCCCGGATCGCGGTCCATCGAGCCACGCATCACCAGCAGGCCGAACCCGGCGAAGGTCATCAGCACGCCCACGACGACCATCCACCCCGGGTCGGGGTTGCCCGAGAACACCGCCGCCCAGATCGCCACCAGCGGCCCGCCGACCATGCCCAGGACCGAGAGCCAGTACGTCGCGTCCCGGGGCGAGGGCAGCGCCGGGTCGGGCGGCTCGAAGTGCTCCTGGACCTGCGGGGGGTCGTGTCCGCGCCAGGTCGTCGGCGGGTCGCCGTCCCCCACCGGGATGCCGCCGGCGGCCACCGGCGGCTGGTCCGGACCGAGGCCGGGGGGCGTGGGGGGTCCGCTCGGTGTCCCGGGCGTCGGGCCGGCCGGCGCCTCGGGGTAGCCGGGTGCGGGCCGCGGGGGAGGCCGGGACGCCGACCCGCCGGTCGGGTCCGGCTCGTCCCATCCCGCGACGACCCGGGCGAACTGCTCGTCGACGTCGGGGTCCGGACCCTGCGGGGTGTCCACCGGCCCAGTCTCTCAGGCCGGCCGGCCCGACCCCTAGCCCCGCAGCCGCTCGATGAACTCGACGGACCCGGCGAAGATCGTCTCGGCGTCGTTGTCGAGCGTGGCGACGTGTTGGGAGTCCTCCAACCAGACTTCGGTGACGTCCTTGCTGCAGATGCGCGAGAGGAAGTAGTCGGCGCTGACCTTCGGCACCACCTTGTCGACCCGGGAGCGGTACAGCAGCACCGGCTGGGTCAGCTCGGGCAGGTCCGCACCGACGATCGACCACAGCTGGGTCTGCGAGTACATCGACCGCAGCGGGTTCTTGTCGTAGGCCAGCTCGGTGACGCCCGGCTTGCGGATGTCCCCGGCGATGCCGGGGAAGTACGGCACGATCCGACTGAGCACGGGCAGCAGCGGCAGGGCCGGGTGGTTGTGCTTGAAGATCGGGTTGACCACGACGATCCCCTGCACGTGCGGGCCGTGGTCCAGGGCGATCTTCGTGGCGAGCAGGCCGCCGAGCGACAGGCCCACGGCGAATACCGCCTGGCAGCGCTTCTGCAGGTCCGCGAACTCCCGCTCCAGCACGGCATACCAGTCGGTCCACCGGGTCCGGCCGAGATCCTGCCAGGTGGTCCCGTGGCCGGGCAGCAGCGGCAGCCGGACGGTGTAGCCCTGGTCGGCCAGGTGCTGCGCCCAGGGTCGCATCGACTGCGGGGTGCTGGAGTAGCCGTGGCAGACGAGGACGCCGACCTCGTTGCCCTCGTGCGAGAACGGTTCGGCTCCGGGCAGGACAGCCACGAGGGTTCCTTTCGGGGGCAGGCCAGGGGTCGAGCACATGGTCGCACGCGGCTGCGTGGGGGTGGTAGTGCCGTAGAGTGCAGCGCGTCACAGCAGGAAGGGCTCGGCGGTGTTCTACTGGTTTCTCAAGAAGGTCCTGCTCGGGCCGCTGCTGAAGCTGCTTTTCCGGCCTTGGGTCGAGGGCGAGGAGAACATCCCGCAGACCGGCGCCGCCCTGTTGGCCAGCAACCACCTGTCCTTCTCCGACTCGATCTTCCTGCCCGTCGTCGCCAAGCGGCGGATCACCTTCCCCGCCAAGATGGAGTACTTCACCGGCTCGGGCGTCAAGGGCCGGCTCACCCGGTGGTTCTTCAAGGGGGTGGGTCAGATCCCCATCGACCGCTCCGGCGGTCGGGCCAGCGAGGCCGCCATCGAGTCGGGGCTGCGGGTGCTGCGCAAGGGGCAGCTGTTCGGCATCTACCCCGAGGGCACCCGCTCGCCCGACGGGCGCCTCTACAAGGGCAAGACCGGCATGGCCCGGATGGCGTTGGAGGCCGGCTGCCCGATCATCCCGGTGGCGATGATCGGCACCGACAAGGCCCAACCGACCGGCCAGAAGGTGCCCAACATCACCCGGATCGGCATCCGGATCGGCCGGCCGTTGGACTTCGGCCGCTACGAGGGCATGCACAACGACCGCTTCGTCCTGCGCTCGATCACCGACGAGGTGATGTACGAGCTCATGCTGCTGTCCGGGCAGGAGTACGTCGACGTCTACGCCGGCAGCCTGAAGAAGGGCGTCCTGCAGACGGCCCTGGACCGGGCCCGCGAGATCCAGGTCGGCGTCAAGCGATCCGGGGACGCCGTGGTGGCCGAGCTCGAGCCGGCCGGGGCCGCCGTGGCGGTCGTCGACGGGGGCGCCGGGCGGGCGAGCGCCGACCCGAGCCTGGACGTCGAGCGCCGAGCCAGCTGACGTGGGTCGGGCTCCGGCGGGCACCGACGCCCAGGAGTCGCTGGTCCTGGGCGCCTTGTGGGGAGCGAACCGGATCTTCCGCTGGCTGGCGCTGGGGTATGCCGCGTGGGGGGCCTGGGCGCGGCGCGAGGACATGGTGCACCCGGCCGCGGTGGCTGCGGTGTTCGCCGGCCTGGTCGTGTGGTCGGCGGTCGCGCACCTGGCCAACCGCCGCGACCTGGGCAGCCAGCTCGTCGAGCTGCTGCTCGCGTGCACGGCCGTCTACGCGACCCGCTGGTTCGACACGCCGGCGGCGGCATACGAGGGTGTGACGACCATCCCGGGCGTGTGGCAGAGCGTGCCCGTGGTGTCCGTCGCGCTCATCCTGGGCTGGCGCGGCGGGCTGCTGGCGGCCCTCGTCGTCTCGGCCGTCATGGTGGCCCAGGTCGGTCGCCTGGACGCCGAGCCGTTCAGCAACGCCGGCCTGCAGCTGCTGCTGGGCACCTGCGTCGGCGTCGCCGCGGACGTCGCCCGCAAGGAGAACCGCGAGCTGCGCGAGGCGCTGCGTCGCCAGGCCGAGCTGGTCGAACGGGACCGGCTGGCCCGGACCGTCCACGACGGGGTGCTGCAGGCCCTGGCGTTCATCCACCGGCGCGGGCTCGACCTCGGCGGCGAGGCGGCCGGCCTCGGTGTGCTCGCCGGCGAGCAGGAGAGTCGGCTGCGGGCCTTGGTCAGCGGGGAGTCGCCCGAGCGGGTCCAGCCGCGCGGAGAGAGGCCGGTCGACCTGCGCGGCTACCTGCACCCGGCGGCCACCGGGACGACGGCGCTGGTGGCGCCGGCCGAGCCGGTGCTGGTCTCGGCCCACCTGGCCACCGAACTGGCCGCCGCCGTGCAGGCCGCCCTGGACAACGTGCGGGGACACGCCGGCCCCGGGGCGCGGGCCTGGGTGCTCGTCGACGACCTGGGCGCCGACCTCACGGTGACTGTCCGAGACGACGGCGTCGGCACCAGCCAGGCGGCGCTCGACGACGCCCGCGCCCGTGGCAGGCTGGGGGTGGCCGTATCCATCCGAGGCCGCGTGGAGCAGCTCGGCGGCACGGCCACCTACCGGTTCGGTCCGGGCCGGGGCACGACGGTGCAGCTCTGGGTCCCCAAGGGGAGGGCAGTGGCCGGTGGTCGATAGCGCGGATCGCGACGAGCTGCACCTGGAGGAAGTGGCCGGGCGCGGGGGGCAGGCGGGTCATCCCCCGGCACGGCGTGAGGTCGCCGGCCCGATCGCCGTGGTCGTGGCCGACGACCACCCGATGTGGCGCGACGCGGTGGCGAGGGACCTCACTGCCGCCGGGTTCGTCGTCGTGGGCACCGCCGCCGACGGGGCGCAGGCACTGCGCTGCACCGTGGCGACCCGTCCGCACGTGCTCGTCCTGGACCTCAACCTCCCGGGGCTGCGCGGGCCGCAGGTCTGCGCCCGGCTCGCGGCCTACGACCTACCGACCCGCGTGCTCATCCTCTCGGCCAGCGGGGAGGCCCAGGACGTCCTGGACGCGGTGAAGGCCGGGGCCTGCGGCTACCTGGTGAAGTCGGCCGGGCGAGCGGAGTTCCTCGAGGCGGTGCGCCGGACCGCGCAGGGCCGGGCGGTGTTCACCCCGGGCCTGGCCGGTCTGGTGCTGGGCGAGTACCGGCGCCTGCAGGCCACGCCGCACGCCGGCCCGGCCACCGCCCCCGAGCTGACCGACCGCGAGACCGAGGTGCTGCGGCTGGTCGCCCTCGGGTTGAGCTACAAGGAGATCGGCCGGCAGCTGTTCATCTCGCACCGGACCGTGCAGAACCACGTGCAGAACACCCTGACCAAGCTGCACATGCACAACCGTGTCGAGCTGGTCCGTTACGCGATCTCGCAGGGTCTGGACAGCTGAGGCCGGGCCGCGCGGGCGGCGCGGCGTCAGCCCAGCGCGGCCACCGCGGCCTGGTAGTCGGGCTCCTGGGCGATCTCGGGGACCAGCTCGGTGTGCAGCACCGTGCCGTCGGCGTCGACGACGACCACGGATCGGGCCAGCAGCCCGGCCAGCGGCCCGTCGGCCATGGTCACGCCGTAGTCCCGGCCGAACGAGCTGCGAAAGCCCGAGCCGGACACGACGTTGTCGATGCCCTCGGCCCCGCAGAAGCGGCCCAGCGCGAACGGCAGGTCGTTGGAGACACACAGGACCTTGGTGTTGGCCAGGCCGGCGGCCAGCTCGTTGAACCGGCGCACGCTCGCGGCGCAGACGCCGGTGTCCACGCTCGGGAAGATGTTGAGCACGACCCGCGAGCCGACGTAGTCGGCCGACGAGACGTCCGCGAGGTCGGTGCCCGTGACGGTGAAGGCGGGGGCGGCGTCCCCGGGCTGGGGCAGTGCGCCGACGGTCTGGACGGGGGAGCCCTTGAAGGCGGTGGTGGCCATGCGCTCGTTTCTAGCACGAGCCGGGCCCGTATGCCGATCCCGCAGGCTCGTCATCCGGACCGCGGCGATCCCGACAGGTGGGACGCAACTACGCTGGCCCGGTGAGCACCAACCCCAGTGCCCTGCTGCAGCGGCAGCTGGCCGAGGCGGGGGCCGACCTCGTCGCCGCACAGCAGCCGTCCTGGCCGGACCCCGCCGTGCTCGCCGACGCCGTGGCCGCGCTGGCCAGCTTCCCGCCCCTGGTGTTCGCCGGCGAGTGCGAGGTGCTCAAGTCCCGGTTCGCCGCGGCAGCCCGGGGGGAGGCGTTCGTGCTCATGGGCGGCGACTGCGCCGAGACGTTCGCCGACGCCACCGCCGACAACATCCGCGACCGGATCAAGACGGTGCTGCAGATGGCCGCCGTGCTCACCTACGGGGCGTCGCTGCCGGTGGTGAAGGTCGGCCGGCTGGCCGGGCAGTACGCCAAGCCCCGCACCGCCGCGATGGAGGTCCGCGATGGGGTGACCCTGCCGGCCTACCGCGGGGACATGGTCAACGACTTCGCCTTCGCGCCCGAGGCACGCGTGGCGGACCCGCGGCGACTCGTGCGCGCCTACCACGCCGCCTCGGCGACCCTCAACCTCGTGCGGGCCTTCACCATGGGCGGCTTCGCCGACCTGCGTCGGGTGCACGACTGGAACCGTGGCTTCGTCGCCAACGCGGCCAACCGGCGCTACGAGCGCCTCGCCCATGACATCGACAAGGCGATGCGGTTCATGGCCGCGTGTGGTGCGGACTTCGACGCGATGCGCACCACCGAGTTTTTCGCCGCGCACGAGGCCCTGGTGCTCGACTTCGAGCGGCCACTGACCCGGGTCGACTCGCTGACCGGTCGGCCCTACGACACCTCGGCCCACTTCGTGTGGGTCGGGGAGCGCACCCGCGACCTCGACGGGGCGCACGTCGACTTCCTCTCCCGGGTGCGTAACCCGGTGGGGGTCAAGGTGTCGGCGAAGGCCAGCGCGGACGACCTCGTGGCGCTGGCCCAGCGTCTGGACCCCGAGCGCGAGCCCGGGCGGCTGACCTTCATCGCGCGGATGGGTGCCGACCGGGTCGCCGATGCCCTGCCGCCGCTGGTCGACGCGGTCCGGGTCGCCGGCGCCCGGGTCACCTGGGTGTGCGACCCGATGCACGGCAACACCTTCGAGTCGACAAGCGGGTACAAGACCCGCAACTTCGACGACATCGTCGGGGAGGTCGAGGGCTTCTTCGAGGTGCACCGGGCGCTGGGCACGGTGCCGGGTGGGCTGCACGTCGAGCTGACCGGCAACGACGTCACCGAGTGCATCGGGGGGTCGGAGAAGATCCTCGACGCCGACCTGGAGCGCAACTACGAGACCGTGTGCGACCCGCGGCTGAACCACCAGCAGAGCCTGGAGCTGGCCTTCCTGGTGGCGCAGATGCTCGGCGACGCCTGAGGGCCGGTATGCCGCCGCTGCGCGCCGACCTGCTCTCCGACACCCTCACCCGGCCGACCCCGGGGATGCGCGAGGCCATGGCCGCTGCCGAGGTCGGCGACGACGTGTTCGGGGAGGACCCGACGGTCCGGGCGCTGCAGGACCGGGTGGCGCAGCTGCTGGGCCACGAGGCGGGGTTGTTCACCCCCACCGGATCGATGGCCAACCAGCTGGCGTTGCGGCTGCACGTGCGAGCGGGCGAGGAGATGGTGTGCGACAGCCTCGCGCACGTCGTGCGAGCCGAGCTGGGCGCCGCGGCGGTGGTCTCGGGCATCACCACGAGGACCTGGTCGGCGCCGGCCGGGCGGCTCGACCCGGCCGGGCCGTTGGCCCTGGTGCAGACCGGGGTGGGTCCCTACCAGGTGTGCACCCGCCTGGTCGCCGTCGAGAACACCCACAACTTCGGCGGCGGCACGGTGCAGTCGCTGACCGCGATCCAGGCGGTGCGCGAGGCGACTCACCCGCTCGGCGTCGCCATGCATCTGGACGGCGCCCGGCTGTGGAACGCCCACGTGGCCAGCGGCGTCGAGCTCGCGGCCTACGGTGCCTGCTTCGACACGGTGTCGGTGTGCCTGAGCAAGGGCCTCGGCGCGCCGGTCGGCTCGGTGCTCGTCGGCAGCGCGGCGGCCATGGACGAGGCCCGGGTGTGGCGCAAGCGCTACGGCGGCGGGATGCGTCAGGTGGGCATCCTCGCCGCGGCTGGGCTCTACGCTCTCGACCACCACGTGAGGAGGCTCGCGCAGGACCACGCCCGCTGCGCTCGGGCCGCCGCGGCCTGGGCGCAGGCCGCCCCCGGCTGCGTCGACCCGGCTGCCGTGGAGACGAACATCCTCGTCCTGGACGCCGGGGCGGCCGGGTGGGGCGCCACCGACCTCGTTGCGGCGCTGGCCGATCGGGGGGTGCGGGGGTATGCCGCGGGGCAGGGACGGGTGCGGTTCGTGTGGCACCTGGACGTCGACGACGCGGCCACGGCATACGCGATCGACGTGGTCGCGGACCTGCTGCGCGGGCGTCGATGACCCGGCGGCTCAGACCTCGTGGTGCAGGACCTCGGGGTCGGGGCGGTCGCCCCGGCGTCCGACCAGCTCGACGAGGTACATCGCGGCGAGGATCAACGCGCCACCGGCCACCATGCGCCCGGTGAGCGACTCCCCGCCCAGGGCCACCGCGAACCCTGCCGCGAACACCGGCTCCAGGGTCATCACGATCGCCGCCCGCGTGGCCGCGAGCCGCGCCTGGGCCCAGGTCTGCGCCCACAGGGCGAGCACGCCGGCGGCGGTCGCCAGGTAGAGCACGACCGCCCACTGCCCCGGGGTGCCCGGCAGGACCAGGCCGTCGGGGATCGCCGCCAGGGCACTGACCCCGGCGACGACCAGCATCTGCACGGCGGACATCCCGGTCGCCCGCGCCGCCGTGGAGTACTGGCCCAGACCCACGATGTGCAGGGCGTAGAGGCCGGCGCTGGCCAGGGTCAGCGCCTCGCCCACGCCGATGGACAAGCCACGCAGGGCGAGCACGCCCAGGCCCAGGGTCGCCAGCAGCACGGCGCCCCAGGTGCTCGCGCCGACCCGTTCGCGCAGCAGCAGGGCGGACAGCACCGGGGTGAGAACGACGTAGGTCCCCGTGACGAAACCGGACACCGAGGCGTCGGTGTGTGCCAAGCCGGTGGTCTGCAGGATTTGGGCGACGCCGTAGAGCCCGCCGAGGGCCAGCGCCGCACCGACCTCGGCGCGACCCAGCGCGCGGAGGGGACCCCAGAACAGCACGACCATGGCGACGGCAGCGACCGCGAAGCGCACGGCGAGCAGGTCCGCCGGCGGCACGGTGGCCACCAGGTCGCGGATGAGGACGAAGGTGGACCCCCACACCGCCGTGACGAGCACGAGCAGCGCGCTCGCGAGGGTCTGGGCGCGGCGCGACGACACGACAGCCCGGTATGCCGCGGGTCAGACGATCGTCAGGGTGACCGTGGAGCCCTTGCGCGCCAGGGTGCCGGCCGCCGGGTTGGACGCGCGGACCGTGCCGAAGTACCCGCCCAGGACGTTGGCGTAGGCCACCTTGAAGCCGGCGGCGGTCAACGCGGCCGTGGCCACGTCGCGCTGCTTGCCCACCGTGGCCGGCACGGCGACCAGCACCGGGCCCTTGGACACGGTGAGCGTCACCGGGTCGCCCCGGAAGAGGGTGCCCCCGGCCGGCTCCTGCGTGAGGATCGCCCCCTCGGGCACGGTGTCGCTGTTGACCGCGCCGGCCTGGGCGACCTTGAGCCCGGCGTCGGTGAGGATCTTGGTCGCCTCGTCGGCGCCCTTGCCGCGCACGTCGGCGACCGGGATCGGCTGGCGACCCTTGCTCACCACGACGTTGACCGCGGTGCCGGGCTTCTGCGGTGAATCGGCCGCCGGATCCTGGGTGAGCACCACACCGGCCGGCACGCTCTCGTCGAACGCCTCATCGGTCTTGCCGAGCGTGAGGTGCCGCTCGGCCAGCCTGGCGTCGACCTCGGCGCGGGCTGCCCCGACGAGGGTGGGCACGGCATACCGCTCGGGCCCGAGGGACACGACCACGCGCACCCCGGTGTGCTTGCGGACCTCGCTGCCGCTGCCCGGGTCGGCGCTGATCACCGCGTCCTTGGGCACCGTCTCGTCGTAGGCGGCGACCGGGTCGGCATGCAGCTCGACCCGGGCCAGCGCGACCTCGGCGTCGACGCGCGAGAGCGCGGTCACGGTGGGCACGATGCGCACCGAGCCGGGGCCGAAGCCGTCGTACCAGTACCACCCGCCACCACCCCCGCCCAGCAGCGCCAGGGTGAGCAGCACCCACGGCCATCGCCGCCGTCGACGGGGGGGCGCCTGGTCCGGCGCCGGCTCGGCAGCCGTGCGGTCGGCAGCGGTGGGCACGGTGGTCGTGGGCTCGGTGGTCGTGCGCTCGGCCGCCGGCAGCACCGCGGTCGCGGTGCCCGCGGACCGAGCGGGCCGGGCCCGGGCGTCCGGGGCGACCGTAGTCGGTGCCGACGGGGCCGGGTCGGTGGTCTGCAGCGTCACCGTGGACGCCCCGGATCGGAACGAGGGGGCGGCGTCGAGCTCGGCGGCGGTGAGCCCGCTGCGGGTGGCCCGCACCTGACCCAGCAGCTCGCCGGCGGTGGCGGGGCGCTCGCCGGGCTGCCGGGCGGTGGCCAGGGCCACCAGGCGGTCCAGCCCCGGGCCGACGGTCGCGACGCGGTCGGAGGCCACCGGCACTACGCCGTGGACGTGCTGGTAGGCCACGTGGATGGGCGAGTCCCCCTGGAAGGCCTTCTGGCCGGTGAGCATCTCGTAGAGGATCAGGCCGGCGGCATACACGTCGCTCCTGGCGTCGGCGGCGCCGTGCTCGACCTGCTCGGGCGACAGGTAGGACACCGTGCCCAGCAGCACCCCGGCCGCCCCGGTCGTCGTCGTCGAGGTCACCGCCCGGGCCAAGCCGAAGTCGGCGACCTTGACGACGCCGTCCTCGCGCAGCAGGACGTTCTCGGGCTTGACGTCGCGGTGGACCAGGCCGGCCGCGTGGGCGGCGTCGAGGGCCTGCAGCACGGGGTCGATGACGGCCAACGCCTGGCGGGCGGTCATCGCGCCGTCGGCGAGCCGGTCGCGCAGGGTGACGCCCTCGACGTACTCCATGACGAGGAACATGTCGCCCTCGTCCCCCCCGAAGTCGTGGACCGCGACGACGTTGGGGTGCGACAGGCCCGCGGCCAGGCGGGCCTCGCGTTGGAAGCGCGACACGAACGTGGGGTCCCGGGCCAGGTCGGTGCG
Organism: Dermatophilaceae bacterium; assembly: GCA_037045055.1. GTDB lineage: Bacteria > Actinomycetota > Actinomycetes > Actinomycetales > Dermatophilaceae > Phosphoribacter. The sequence goes on from JBAOHJ010000001.1 coordinate 154,990, forward strand.
CATGATCTTCACCGCGACGTCGCGGCCAAGCCGCTCGTCGCGGGCGAGGTAGACGGTGGCCATGCCGCCCTCGGCGATGGGGGTGCGCACCCGGTAGCGGCCGTCGAGCACCCGCCCGACAGCCACGTCCAGCCCGATGGACGACACCCCCAGAGTGTACGGAGCCGGGCCGGCAAACCCGCGCAGGCACGGCGGCCGGGCCCGGATTCGTGGTCATCCGTGGCAGGCTGGGCGGGTGAGCGAACCGCAGACCCCCGGGGCGCAGCAGCCCGGCCCGAGCGACGTCGAGGGGCTGGTCGAGCACTGGGCGTACGTCCCCGACGTCGCCGAACGCCTCGGGGTGCCGCTGTCGCGGGTGCGCCGTTACCTGGCCGATCGGGAGCTGCTCGCGGTCCGGGTGGGACCCCACCGCGCGTGGGCCGTCCCGGCCCGTTTCCTGGGCCCGCACGGCCCCCGACCCGAGCTCAAGGGCACGTTCACCGTGCTCGCCGACGGCGGCATGGACGACGTGGAGATCCTGCGCTGGCTGTTCACCCCCGACGCCACCCTGCCGGTCCGGGGGGCCCCCATCGACGCGCTGGTCGCCGGCCACAAGAGCGAGATCCGCCGCCGCGCCCAGGCCGCGGCCTTCTGAACGGAGGACCGGCGTGGCCCGACTGGCGTATGCCGGGATGCTCGCCTTCGTCCTCGCGGCGACGCTGCCACTGCATCGGGTCTTCCGGCTGGGCGTCCTGCGCCAGCCGCGGCGACTGGCGCAGGCGGTCCTGCCGGTGGCGGCGGTGTTCCTCGGCTGGGACGCCGTGGCCACGGCCATCGGGGTGTGGTCCTTCGACCCCGGCCAGGTCCTCGGGTGGTCGATCCTCGGTATGCCGGTCGAGGAGTGGGCATTCTTTCTCGTCGTGCCCTTGGCCGGTCTGCTCACCTACGAGGCCGTCGGGGTCGTGCTCGATCGGCGATCGCGGCGGGGCGCCGAGACTGCCCAGAAACCCTCGACGTGAGGTACACGGCGATCGTTGCTGCGGCCGTCGTCGGGGCGCTGGCCCTGGACCTCGCGGTGTGGCGCACCGGGGTGGTGCGCACCCGGGTGTGGTGGGCGGCCTACGGGATCGTCCTGGTGTTCCAGCTGCTCACCAACGGGTGGCTGACCGGTCGGGGGATCGTGCGCTACGACCCGCAGGCCATCCTGGGGCTGCGGGTGGCGTACGCACCGGTGGAGGACGTGGCCTATGGGTTCGCGCTGGTGCTGGCCGTCACCGCCGGGTGGGTGGCGGCCGGGCGCCGGGATCGCCGACGGCGCTGACCCGGCCCTACGCAGGTCGGGGACACCGACGGGTGCGGCGGCCGGGCTCAGCTGCCCCGAGACGAGCCGAGCCGGGCGTAGCGGGAGAACGCGCCGAGGACGGCCGTCCCGCGGCGCAGCGTCGGCACGACGATCCGCCGGGCGAACACGTCGTAGCGACACTGGCGGATCTGCACGAGGATCTGCCGGTAGAGGTCGAACGCCACGGCCACGCACGGTTGGCACCGTCCGTCGACCATGTTCAGGCCGGGGCGGGCTAGCTCGTATAGGTGCAGCCCCCGGTCCACCTCGTCGGCCAGCAGCCGGCGCACCGCGGGTGTGGGCCGGCGGGTCCGCACGCACTCGTCGAGCTCGGCGACCGTGACGGCGTGCCGGGCGAGGTCCTCCAGGGGCAGGTAGGTGCGCCCGCGCCCGCGGTCCTCGGCGACGTCCCGCACGAAGTTGGTGAACTGGAACGCCTCGCCCAGGGCGGCGGCGTGGGTCATGGCCGCCTCCCCCGAGGCGCCCAGCAGCGGGGCGGTCATCTCGCCGATGACCGCGGCGCTGCCGCGCATGTAGCGGCGCAGGTCGGCGTACGTCGCGTACTCGCCGACGTGTAGGTCCATGGCCATCGAGTCGAGGAACTCCTCGACGGCCCCCACCCCCAGGCCCAGACACTCCCGGGTGCACCGCAGGGCGGCCAGCACCGGGGACGCCTGCGGGTCCGGCGCCGGGCCGTGTGAGCGCAGTGCCGCCATCGTGGCCGCTCGCCACGCCGCGAGGTCCTGCGCCGGGTCGCCGGTCGGCTCGTCGACGAGGTCGTCGGACACCCTCGCGAAGGCGTAGAGCGCCCACACGTGCGGCCGGCGCGGTCCGGGAAGCAAGGTGGCGGCCAGGTAGTAGGTCCGCGCATGCCGTTGGGTGATGTCACGGCATACCTCGTAGGCCGGCCGCAGACTCGCCGGGACCTCCCAGTGGACCGCGCTGCTCACGCTCGCCGCCTCTGCACGAGGTATCGGGCGGCCAGCCGCCCGCTGACCAGGACGGTCGGCACGCCGACCCCCGGGTGGGTGGACGCCCCGGCGAGCACGACGTTGTCGGCTACCCGCATCGGCGTGCGGAACGGCCCGGTCTGCGCGACGGTGTGCGCCGCGGCGAACGGGGTGCCCGCGGCCAGGCCCCGATCGGCCCAGTCGGTGGGGGTGAGCAACACCTCGGCATCGAGCGCGCCGGAGAACCCCGGGTGGCCGGCCGCCGCCAGGGTAGCGAGGATGCGCTCGCGGTAGGGCCCGCGCAGCCGCTGCCACTGCGCGGCGTCGGGCCCGACCTGCAGGTGCGGCGTCGGGAACAGTACGTAGGCGACGTGCCCACCGCGCGGTGCCAGACCCGCGTCGCCGACCGACGGCACGCTCAGCAACCAGGACGGGTCGCCCATGAGCCGGCCGGCGTCGAGGTCGGCGAAGGTCTGCTCCCAGGCGCGGCCGAAATGCATCGAGTGGTGGACCGTGGGCGCGGTGTCCCAGGCCTCGGTCAGGCCGGCCGCCAGGACCACGCACGAGGGCGCGGGCCGGCGGCGCTCGACCCGGCGGCCGTCACGACCGAGCAGCCGATAGGCCGCGGGACCGTCGGTCGTGACTACGACCTCGTCGCAGTCCCAGGCCCGCTCGGCGGTGCGGACCTGCACCGCCCGACCCCCGCGCCAGGTCACCCCGGTGACGGGCGTGTCGGTGCGCACCTGCACGCCGTGTGCCTGCGCCGCGGCCGCCATGGCCACCGGCAGCGCCGCCATCCCGCCCTGCGGGTAGTACACCCCCTCGACGAGGTCCATGTAGGAGATCACCGCGTAGAGCGCCAGCGCCCGCGCGGGCGACATCCCGGCATACAGGGCCTGGAACGACAACACCCGGCGCAGCCTCTCGTCGGCGACGAACCGGTCCACCCGCGGCCCCCACCGCCCGAACCCGCCCAGGGCCACCAACCGCCCGAGCGCCGGCCGGACCAGCCGCAGCGGCGAGCCCACGTCGCGGTCGACGAACGCCGGGAACTGGACGCGGTAGAGGCTGCTCACCCAGTCGACGTAGCGCAGGTAGCCGGCGGCGTCGCTCGCGCCGGCGAAGCCGGCGATCCGCTCGGCCATCGTCGCCGGATCGGCGGTGACGTCCAGCGTCGACCCGTCCGCGAAGTGCGCCCGGTAGGCCGGGTCGAGCCGCCGCAGGGTGACCCAGGCGGCCAGATCTTCGCCGAGCGCCTCGAACGGGCGGGCCAGCAGGGTCGGCATGGTCAGGACGGTCGGGCCGGTGTCGAGCCGGTATGCCGCCCCGCCGCGGCCGGTGGCGACCACGGGCGCGGCCAGGCCGCCGACGGTCGGCGCCCGCTCCAGCACGGTGACCTGCCGGCCGCCCGCGGCCAGGTGCATGGCGGCGGAGAGCCCGGCCAGCCCGGCACCGACGACGACCGCATGCGGCACGGGGCGCCTCACGCGTCCCGGCGGGTGGCGACGTCGACGAGCTCGCCGAGGACGTCCCGCGCCTCGGGGTCCAGCCCGCGGGCCTGCTGCAGGCTCGCGAGCGCCTCGCCGGCCAGGGCCGCGATGCGCCGCTCGACGGCGTCCACGGCGCCGGTGCCGGCGATCGCCTGCCGCAGGGCGAGGATGTCCGCGTCGTCGAGGTCCGCCCGGCCCAGCAGCCCCCGGATCGCCGTCGCCGTCTCGGCCCCGGCCGGGTCCAGGGCGTGCGCGAGCAGCACGGTGCGCTTGCCCTCGCGCAGGTCGTCGCCGGCGGGCTTGCCGGTCTGTGCCGGGTCGCCGAAGACCCCGAGCAGGTCGTCGCGCAGCTGGAAGGCCTCCCCGAGGGCCAGCCCGTAGGCCGACAACGGGCCCAGCGCACCCTCGCCGAGGCCACCGGCCAGCGCCCCGACGAGCAGCGGCTGCTCGATGGTGTACTTCGCGCTCTTGAAGCGGATCACCTTGCGGGCCGCGGCGATCCGCTCGTCGGTGCCCAGCCCGGTCCACCCTCGGGCCGACCCGAGCACGTCGAGGAACTGCCCGCCCATGAGCTGGGTGCGCATCCGGTCGAACATCGGCCGGGCCCTGCCCAAGTGCTCGGCCGGCAACCCGCAGGTCGAGTACAACTCGTCGGTCCACTGCAGGCACAGGTTGCCCGAGAGGACCGCCGTGGCCTCCCCGAAGCGGCCGCTGTCGCCGGACCACCCGGCCTGGGCGTGGTGACCGGCCACGGCGCGGTGCGCGGACGGCATACCCCGGCGGGTGGCGCTGCCGTCCATGACGTCGTCGTGCAGCAGCGCCGCCGCCTGGAGCAGCTCCATGGCGGTGGCCAGCCGGACCAGCGCGTCGGAGTCCGGCCGGCCGGCGGCGCGGTAGCCCCAGTAGGCGAACGCCGCCCGCAGTCGCTTACCGCCCGAGAGCAGTCGCCGGACCGGGTCGAGTAACAGACTCAGGTCTTCGTCGAGCTCGGCCAGGACGATGGTCTGGGCGGTGAGCAGGGCGTCGGCACTCGACTGGACCCGCTGGCGCAGGTTCTCGCGGTCGAGCGGGCTGGTCACGGGGTCTCTTCCGTCCGGTGCGGACGCGGTGCGTCGTCGGATCAAGCCTAAACGCTCCGCGCGGGCGAGCCGGCCGGCCGACGGGCGGGTAGCGTCGTCGGTATGCCGCCCGCCGACCTCGCGCCAGCCTCGCCGTCTGCCGACGACCACCTCGACGCGCCATCGTCGGCGGGCGACCTGCAGACGGCGAACGCCCTGCTGCAGGCCATGCCGCTCACCCGCGCCCTGGGCCTGTGGGCGGCGCAGGCCTCGAGCACGCAGGTCGTGCTCGTGCTGCCCGACGGGCAGCTCGGCCACAACCACCTCGGCGGCCCGCACGCCGGCGCCTCCTACACCCTGGCCGAGACCGCCAGCGGCACCCTGGTGACCCTGGCGTTCGCGGACCGGCTGACCAGCGTCGAGCCGCTCGCCGTGCACGCCGAGGTCGACTACCTGAGATTCGCCACCGGTGAGCTGCGCGCCACGGCGACCTTCCCGGGCCCGGTGGACGACGCCCGCGCCCTGCTGGACGACGCCCGCGCCCTGCTGGACGCGGGCCGGCGACCCGAGCTCGACGTCGCGGTCGCCGTCACCGGGCGCGACGGCACGGTGACCGCGACGATGACCGTGCGGTGGACCCTGCGGCGCACCCGGCCGGCCGCGCCCGAGGCCGAGGTGTCCTATGCCGCGCGGTCCGCGGCGCGGGTCGACACCGACCGCGCGGCCCGGTACGTCAAGCAGCTGGTGTCCCACCTCGGGACCAAGCTGACCACCACGGTGCGCGAGGACGGCGTCGGGGTGATCGAGTTCCCGTCGGGTCGATGTCTGCTCACGCCGGCCGCGGACCACCTGCAGGCGCACGCCGAGGGGTCCGATCCGGCGGCCCTGGCGGTCGTGCAGGACGTGGTGGCTGCTCACCTGGCTCGCTTCGCCGCCAAGGACGGGCTCGTGCTCGACTGGGTGGCGTGGTAGCCGCCTGCTCGGCGGGCGTGGCGGTGGGGGACGTCGCGGCATACCGACCGTCGAGTTCGTAGGCTGAGGGCATGTCGATCCTGCCGCGGGCCGCGCACGAGACCCGCTCGATCCCGCACGCCCTGGCCGGGCAGCGCCCGTCGATCAGCTTCGAGTTCTTCCCGCCCAAGGACGACGCGGGGGAGGCGGCCCTGTGGGCGGCGATCCGGCGGCTGGAGGGCACCCGGCCCACCTTCGTCTCGGTGACCTACGGCGCGGGCGGGGGGAATCGGGACCGGACGATCCGGATGACCGACCGGATCGCCCACGACACGACGATGACCCCGATGGCGCACCTCACCTGCGTCGGGCACTCGGTCGCCGAGCTGCGCTCGATCGTCGGGCACTACGCCGACGCGGGGGTGCGCAACATCCTGGCCCTGCGCGGGGACCCCCAGGGCGGCCTGGACCAGCCGTGGCAGCGCCACCCGGACGGGTTGGACCACGCCGACGAGCTCGTGGCCCTACTGCGCGAGCTGGGCCCCTTCACCGTGGGGGTGGCCGCGTTCCCCGACCGACACCCGGAGAGTCCCAGCCTCGAGCACGACGCCGACGTCCTGGTGCGCAAGGCCGATTCCGGCGCGTCGTTCGCGATCACCCAGTTCTTCTTCACCGTCCAGGCCTACCTCGACCTGCGCGACCGGGTGGCCGCCCGCGGGCGCGACCTGCCGATCGTCCCGGGCCTCATGCCGGTGACCAACGTCAGGCAGCTGGCCCGGATGACCCAGCTGTCCGGGCAGCCGGTGCCCCGGGCGGTCACCGAACGACTCGACGCGGTCGCCCACGACCCACAGGCGGTCAAGGCCGTCGGCGTCGACATCGCCACCGAGCTGGCCGACGGGTTGCTGCGCGAGGGTGCGCCCGGCATCCACTTCATCACCATGAACCGTTCGACGGCGACGCTGCGGGTGTGGGAGAACCTCGGCATCGAGGCCGCCCGGTAGGGCTCGGGTCTCGGCTGCCCGCAGCCAGTACCGGTTGTCCATCATGTGGACACGATCGAGAGGGCGTCAGGTCGGCCTTCAACCCATTAGTGGGGGTTGTTGAACCCAAAGGGTCACAAAGACAGAGGATCCGGTTGCCGGCCTGGGCCGATCGGGGTATGAGCCCGCCGGATCCCCGTATATGGTGGCTCGAAGGGCAGCGGGCGAGTGGAGCGGGAGACCCATTCGGCTGCTGTAGTGCACGGTGCCGCTTCGCGATTCGGGTCGGGAGTCCCAGGGTCGCGGAGCTCGGGGGAGTGGGGGACGTTTCATGTCGGCAGTCGTGGATGGACAGTCGAGCGAGCCTCGGATCACGGTGGCGGGCCGGGCCGGGCCGTCCCGCGAGCTCAGCGTCCTCGTCGGTGGGAGGAGCCCTCGACGCTCCTCGCCATGGGCCGAGCGGGCCGTCCCAGAGCCGCGCGCCCAGGGGGCCAAACGCTGGACGACCTCCTACCTGCGCCGTCTCGTGGTCGCGGACGTCCTAGCGGCGTCCCTGGCCGCCCTGCTGGCGACGACGCTCGGCCCGTTGGTGGAGATGTCTCACGTCTACTGGCGCATCTCCGTCCTCGTGGTGGTGGTGTGGCCGGTGCTCGTGTTGCTCGCCCGTGGGTACGACAAGCGCTCGATCGGCGTGACGGTGAACGAGTATCGGACCGTCCTGCCCGCCACCCTCGGCCTGCTCGCGCTGGCCGGCGTGTCCGCAGTGATGCTGAACGTCGCCCTCAGTCGCGCCTACCTGTTGATCTTGTTGCCGTCGCTGTGCTTTCTCGCGCTCGTGGCTCGTCGCAGTTGCCGGTTGTGGCTCATGAGCCGACGGCGGCACGGGGCCCTCATGCAGCGAACGCTCGTGGTCGGCACCGGCGCGGCGGTCGCCTCGCTCGCCGCCACTCTCAAGGCGACGCCCAACCAAGGCCTCGAACCGGTCGCGGTGTGCGTGTCCGACGCGAACGACCTCGCGCACGACGACGTGTCCACCGGCGGGCTCACCCGCTTCGACTTCAGGTCGAGCATCGAGCAGGCCGTGGAGAGCTCGAGCGCCGAGGCAGTCGTGGTCGCCTCCGATCCGCATCTGTCGGGCACGCGGCTGCGCCGGCTGGCGTGGATGCTCGAGGACCGCAACATTGAGCTGTTCGTCTCCACCGGGCTGCTGGACGTGGCTGCGCCGCGGCTGACCCTGCGCAGCTCCGAGGACACGCCTCTCATCCACGTCGAAAGCGCGACCTCGAGTCGCGTCAACGCGGCCTACAAGGCGCTCTTCGACAGGTCGGTCGCGTTCCTGCTCATCATCGCCCTCGCTCCGCTGCTGCTGCTGATCTCGCTCAGCATCAAGCTCTCGTCGACCGGCCCAGTCCTCTTCCGACAGAACCGGATCGGCGCACGGGGGGTGCCGTTCCGCATCGTCAAGTTCCGCACGATGGTCCCGGACGCCGAGACGCACCTGGAGGCGCTGCGCACGTACAGCGACGGCAACGCGGTGCAGTTCAAGATGAAGCGAGACCCGCGTGTCACTCCGGTCGGTCGCGTGCTTCGGCGGTACTCCCTCGACGAGCTGCCCCAGCTGTTCAACGTCCTGTTCGGAACCATGTCGTTGGTGGGCCCACGTCCGCAAAGTCAGCAGGAGGTCGACCAGTACGACCTGGACGCCCTGCGGCGGCTGCACGTCCGGCCCGGAATGACCGGGCTGTGGCAGATCAGCGGACGCAGCGACCTCGACTGGGAGCAGTCGATTCGGCTGGACCTGCGCTACGTCGACAACTGGTCGCCGATCGTCGACCTGCAGATCCTGCTGCGGACCATGCACGTCGTGGTGCGAGGCGCGGGCGCCTACTGACGTCAGGGACGTCCGCGCGGCAGGTCCGATCGGCGTCGAGGGGGAGAGGGACCGTGAAGACACTGGTCAGCGTGGCCATGCCAGCGCTCAACGAAGAGCGATCCATCGAGGCGGCCGTCGGCTCCGTCCTGCAGCAGGCCGACGTGCAGGTGGAGGTGCTCGTCGTCGACGGCCGCTCCGACGACGCCACCCGTGAGGTGGTCGAGGCCATGGCCGCCCGGGATCCTCGGGTGCGGTTGCTGGACAACCCCAGGGTCAGCATCCCGGCGGCTCTCAACGTCGCGCTCGCGCACGCCTCGGGCAGGTACCTCGCCCGGGTCGACTGCCACGCGACCGTCTCGGCGGACTACCTCGCTCGTGGGGTGCACCATCTGAAGGCGGATGAGCAACTCGCCGGAGTCGGCGGTCTGCGGCGGGGTGTCGCGCACACGCCGTCCGGGCGAGCCGTGGCCCTGGCCCTGTCCAGCCCCTTCGGGGTTGGCAACTCCATCAACCACTACGCGGACCGTTTCCAGCCGACCGATCATGCTTCTTTCGGGGTCTACCGGGTCGACGTGGCCCGAGCCGTGGGCGGATGGGACGAGGACCTGGTCGTCAACGAGGATGTGGACTTCGACCACCGGATCCTCCAAACCGGGCATACCCTGGCGTTCGACCCGGAGATGCTCATCGACTGGCACGTCCAAGAGAGCCCGACGTTGTTGTTCCGGCAGTACCGTCGCTACGGTCGCGGAAAGGCAGGGATGGTCCGAAAGAACGGCGTGGACGCGGTCCGCCCCCGGCACCTCGCCGCGCCGGCCGCGGTCAGCGCCGGCGCACTCGTGGCCGCAGCCGCGTTGCGGCGACCGGCCGCGCTGCTCGCGCTGACGCCGTATGCCGCGGGCGTGACGATGGCGTCGGCCCACGTCCTGCGAAACCGGGGAGCGGACAGCGGGGTATCGCGCAAGGCGCTGCCGTTGGCGTTCATGGCAATGCACGGCGGATGGGGCCTGGGGTTCCTGGAGGGCGTGTTGTTTGGCCGGCCGCCACGCCTGGCGAGCGGGTCGGTTGCCGCTCGTGGCCATCGTCGTCCCGTTCGCGCGGCATGAGCGGGCAGACCAGCGAGATCGCGGCGCAGATTGGCGGCATCACCGGCCACCGTGCCAGGCGCCTGGGACCGTTGGCCCGCCGAGCCGGATGGAACGTGGCCGACCAAGTAATGTCCGCGGGGAGCAACTTCGCACTCTCGGTCGCGGTGGCTCGGGTTGTCGACGCCAACTCGTTCGGCGCCTTCTCCATCGCCTTCGTCGCCTTCGGGCTGGCCAACGGTGTGCAGCGAGCCGTCGTCGGTCAGCCTCTGCAAATCCGCCACAGCGCCGACCTGCCGGATGCCTTCCGGATCAACGTGGGTCGAGCGCTCGGAGCCACCGCGGTCCTCGGGATCGCCATGGGTGCCCTGGCCGCAGGGGCCGGTGCGTTCGTTTCCGGGGAACCGCGCGCTGCGCTCTGGGCAGTCGCCGCGTGCCTGCCGGCCTTGGTGCTCCAGGACGCCTGCCGGATGGCATTCTTCGCGGCGCGCAATCCCCGTGGTGCTTTCGTCCTCGACCTGGTCTGGACGGTCCTGCTGGCCCTCGGCCTGGCGGTGGCCGTGACCGTCGGACTCACCGGCACCGCTGCGCTCGTGCTGATCTGGGGCCTGTCTGCGGCGGCTGCCGTCGCGGTCGGCCTGGCCGCCCTGCACGTGCGACCGCGGGTCCGGATGGCCGTGCCCTGGGCACGGGACAACCGGTCGTTGGCGGCCTTCCTCACCGGCGAGTTCCTCCTCGGCGTTGGGGTGTCGCAGGCGGCGATCCTCGTCACCGGAGCCCTGGCCGGCGCGGCCGCCGCAGGGTCGTTGAGAGGGGCCCAGGTGCTGCTCGGACCGGTGGGCATCCTTGGTGCCGCCGTCCTCGCCTTCGCGGTGCCCGAGCTGGTCAAGCGACGGTCGATGCCGCCGGCCCGCCGCCTGCGCGCCGGTGCTCTGGTCAGCGTCACCGTCGGGGTCACCGGGCTCGTCTACCTCGCCGTCGTGCTGCTGCTGCCCGAGGCGATGGGTCGAACGCTGCTGAAGGACACGTGGCCCGGAGCGCGCTCGGTCCTGCTGCCCATGGGTCTGGTCATGGTGTGCGCCGCTCTGGGGGCCGGCGCGGGGGTGCTGCTGTACTCCGGCGGCCATGCGCGGCATACCTTCCTCGTCAACTCCGTCAAGGCTCCCCTGCTGCTCGCCGCGGTGGTCTTCGGGGCGGTCGTGGCGGGAGCCTGGGGCACCGCGGTCGCCCTCGCAGCGGTCGAGGCGGCGATGTTGCCGGCCTGGCTGTGGGTGGCCTGGCGCAAGACCGTGTCGCCGACGGAGGGCGACGCCGCGGTGTTGGGAGCAAGGGCATGAGCGATCCGACACGCACGGCAGCCACCGAGGGTCCTGAGTACCTCACGCGGGACGGGCGGGGGTCGGCCGGCTCTCGTGCCGCCCAACGCTGGATCGTGGTCGCGGATTCACCGTTCCTGCCGGCCTCCGGTGGCGGCGACAAGGAGCACGCCGGGTTTGTCGCGGCAGCCATGGGCGAGGGCTTGCTCGCGGCTCTTGTCGTCCCCGCGGACACCGATCCGCAGCGCTACCATCGCGAGGACGACATCGAGGCGATCATCCGGATGGTGCAGCCGCACCCGGTGATCCTCACCCCACGGATCCGCGGCCTGCGGGCGGGGCTACAGCCGGCACGCCCCTACGTCGTGGGCACCCGCCCGCCCACGCGATCGCTGGTGGGGCAGCTACGCTCCCGCGCGCCCGACGCCACCGGGATCGTGGTGTTCTCCTACAAGTCGCACTATCTCGGCGCCCGGCTCGCCCATGAGCTGGGTCTGCCCGCCGTCCTGCGCATGCACAACGCCGAGGGCCGCTACCACCGGGCGCTGGCCGCCTCGGCCACCGCGCCACGGTCGTGGGCCATGTGGGTCGAGGCTCTGCGCGTCGGGGTGGACGAACGACGTCTCGGGCGCGCGAGCTGGCTGCGGGGCTTTGCTGACATATCCGTCACCGATGCGCGGGCCCGAGCCCGACACAGCCGGGTCCCGGTCCGGCACGTCCCGGCGTTCGCTCTCGGCCCCGCCCAGGGGTCGGCCGCGTCGGCGCCTCGAGTGCCCGCCCCGCGCCCTACGGTGGTCTTCCTGGGAGCCCTGGACGTCGCGACGAACGTCGAAGCGGTGGAGTGGTTCGCCACGCGGGTGTGGCCTGCGATCCTGCGCGATCACCCCGAAGCGCTCTGGCAGGTGGTAGGACGGCGGCCGTCCGAGCGCATCCTTCGCGCCATCGGCGCGGTGGCGAACGCCGAACTGCGTCGCGACGTGCCGGATCCGGGGGAGTACCTCAGGGCGGCTCACGTCGCAGTCAACCCGGCCGTGTCCGGGTCGGGAGTGAACATCAAACTGCTGGACTACCTCGTCAGCGCAGTCCCGACGGTCAGCACCGCGCTGGGTATGCAGGGTCTCGGGGTCAGTGCGGATGATCACCTTCTCGTCGCGGACGACCCGCTGGCCTTCGCCGCCGCGGTGAGCGATCTGCTCGAGGACCCTGCGCAGGCACAGGCGATGGGTTCGCGTGGTCAGGCTGCGACGCGGGACCTGCTGGACGTTGGGCGGGCGCTCGACACTCTCAAGGACATGCTCGACACTGCGGGGTCGGGCGACCCCGCTGACGAGACGGCGGGGCGAGCAGGATTCCCTTCACGGGCCGAGGCGGCCGCGTCATGATCCGGGTCGTGTACCGCTCGTATGGCGGCGAGAACCTCAAGGGCCGCCCGCCCTTCTACTCCAAAGACCTGGCCCTCTGGTCATTGCTGCGCGCAGCGCAGTCGGCCGCCGTGCGTCCGACGTTCCTCAACGACGGCCCGATACCCGAGGCCAGACTGGACGTGATGGGCAGCCGCGGCGAGGTCCGGTCGCTCTCGCAGCGCCCCGCCGGAATGCGGTCGAGCTATTGGTCGGCCTTGCGGTTCGCTGCCCGGAGCAGCTGGCCCGACGACGACGTCGTCTTGTTCAGCGAGGACGACTACCTCTACACCCCCGATGCCCTGGTGCGACTGGCCGAGGCCGCGGATGCCCTGCCGGGGGTGTCGTACTTCGCTCCGTATGCCTCGACCCCGAGGCTGCCGTCGGCCGAGTTCCCGCGCGGGTATGCCGCGCCGCCTGGATGGGCGGCGGGCCCACCGGTCGAGGTGGGGGGATCCACTGGGTGCGCGTCGTCAGCACGACGAGCACGTTCGCGGCAAGGCTGGGGGCACTGCGAGCGGACTCACGGCTCTTCCGGCTTGGCATGGGGCCCTATCGGACGAGGTTGCTCGATCACGAGACCCTCTTGACGGTGCAGGGTCTCCGGCCTTTTCGGGGCAGCGATCTGCTGGTCGGTCGGCCCGAGGACCGACCCGATCCCTCGATCACCGGGGTGGTCGCCCGCGGCGTCCTGGTTCCCTACCGGGTCATGCTCAACGCGTCGTCCCTGACCCGCAGGTCACGGCCGCATCTGCTCTACGCGCCCGAGCCCAATCTCGCCTGCCATCTCGAAGAGGGCGTGATGACTCCGGGTAGGGACTGGGGCGCCCTGGCCTCGGAGGTCCTCCGGTGGGCGCACGCGACGGGGATGACGGTGTCGTCGGGGCCGTGACCGACCGAGGTGCAGGGTGTCTCAGCTCACCAGTTGCTCCGCGCGGCGCGCGGCGGACACCTCGACGTCGCCGACCCAGGCGCGCCGAGTCAGCAGCCCTTTGAGGTAGGCCGCATGCGAGCGCGCCACGGCTGGCCGACGCGGGTACGCGGCCACGGCCCGCAGGGCGTACCCGAGAGCCGTCGCTGCGACCACACCGGCCGCCCTGACCGGCCGGTGGTAGGTGCGGACGTACGTGGCCATCGACGCCCCCCGCAAGCGGTACATCTCCAACGACGGCGACCCGGAGTTGCCTGCCCCATGCCGGACCACCACGTCGTGGCGCAGTACCTGACGGTAGCCGAGGGCGCGGACCCGCCGCCCGAAGGAGACGTCCTCGGAGTAGACGAAGAAGAGCTCGTCGAAGCCGCCAACCCGCCGGAACACCTCGCTGCGCACCGCCATACAGGCGCCAGTCGTCCAGTCCGGAGCGCACGGGCGGTCCGGTCGAGGTCGAGCGTAGAGTCCTCGCTCGGGCATGAGCTTGTGCAGCCCGACGCTGTGCACCAGGGCTCGCGGCACGGTCGGTTCCCAACCGCCCACTCCGATCTCCACCTGGCCGTTCCGGTCGGTGAGCAGCGCCGCATGCGAGGCGGCACCGGGGTCGGCCCACAGCCCGTCGACCAGAGCGCGCAGGTCCGCGACCGTGGGCCGCGAATCGGGGTTGACGAACACCAGGACGTCACTGTCCGACTCACGAGCACCCGCGTTGGCGGCCCGAGCGAATCCTTGCGATCCGCCGTCGACGTAGCGGCAGTTCGACCGCCCTTTGACGAGGTCCATGACGCCGTCGACGTTGGCCGAGTTGTCCACGAGCGCGACTCGGGTGGTCGGCGACCACAGGTCGAGCAGGTCTTCCACATGGTGTCGACTGCGGTAGGCGACGAGGACGACCTCGAAGCTCGGACCGCTGCCGGTCGCTTCGGTCATGACGCGAGCAGCCCGAACATCGCGTCCTGCTCCTGCCGAAGCCGATCGGCGAGCCTGCCCTCGGGCAGCAGGACGTCCTCGTAGCGGACCACCTCGTCGCGCTTGATCTCGCGCTGCACGATCCCGCCCTCGGCCAGCCCTACCGGCAACAGGCGTTCGCGACCCTGAACCTCGGCCTTCTCGCATTCCCCGTAGTAGGTGTACCCCCCCAACGCGTCCAGGACCTCGCCGGCGTGCAGATCCCGCTTGGCCACGGTGACGACCTCGACCCGCGGCGGACCCGAAGGTCGGATCGTCGCGTCGCCGAGGAGGGCGGCCCTCGCAATGGTGTTGGGGACCTCGAAATGGCACAGGTGGTAGGGGGTGTAGAAGCTGTAGAGCGGTCCCTCACCGAGCTTGTAGAGGTTGAGGTAGTGCCGCTGCTTGGGGTCCTCGTGGTATCCGAGCACGAAGACGCCTGGGCCCGGGCGTGCGCCGACGACGTAGTCGACCGCACCGCCGAGTCGGAACAGCTCCTCGACGTCGTACAACTGGGCGAGCTCATCGACGTGCCCGTCGTGATGGCGCTGCAGACACCCCCGGCGGTGCACGGAGAAGCCGGCGGCGTTGGCGACGAGGGCCTGTTCCACCGAGACCTTGGTCCCGTCGGCGAAGCTGGTGACCATGTGCGGGTCCTGGCCCCATTTCGCCGCGAATGCCGCCTGCGTGGTCGGGGTCCGATAGGGGTCCTGAAGCCCCTTGACGTTCCCCGCGACCAGCGGGGTCAGGCCCAGGCCCCGCACGAACCGAATGAGGTTCATCTGAACACCCGGCTGGTCGCCGTCGCAGCCGGTGTAGACCACCCCAGCCCGATCGGCCCGCAGCGCCAGCACCGACCCGATCGTGGCGTCGACTTCGGCGTTCATGAGGACCAGGTGTTTGCCGGCGTCGATGGCCTCCAGCGCCAAGGCGGCTCCGAACTCGACCGACCCGGTGCAGTCGACCACGACGTCGACCTCGTCCGATCGGGCCATCACTGCGAAGTCCTCCGTCACCGCGGTGGCCCCGGCGCCGACAGCTCGAGAGGCCTCGCCGACGGAGTCCACGGTGCGGACGTCGGCCGGGCTCAGACCGGCCGACTCGAGCGCGGCCACCCCCTTGTCGACGTTGCGGGCGTAGACGACCGACACCTGCATCCCGGGGACGGTGTTGGTGATGTGGTTGATCAATCCGCGGGCCATGAAACCTGGGCCGGCGATGCCCACTCGCACGGGATCGCCGGCTCGGGCACGCTCGCGCAGCAGTGCGTCGGTGATGATCATGACATCGCCCGTCCGGACCACAGCGGCCAGCTGAGGTCCTTGTCCGAGACGACGGCCACGTCTCGTGGCCAGGAGATCCCGAAGGCGGGGTCGTCGTATCGGTAGCCGCGTTCGCCGCCGGGGGCGTAGGGTCCGCTGACCTGGTAGGTGACTTCGGTGTCGTCCGTCAGGGTGAGGAAGGCGTGCGCCACGTACGGCGGGATGAACAGCGCGGTGTGGTTGTCCCGGGTCAGCTCCACCATCGCATGTCGCCCGAAGGTCGGGCTGTCCTCCCGGACGTCCATCGCCACGTCGACGATGGCGCCGCGGGTGCACCGCACGAGCTTCCCTTCGGCATGCGGAGGGACCTGCAGGTGCAGCCCCCGCAGCGTGCCGGCCTTGACGTTGAACGAGATATTGGTCTGCACGACAGCGGCATCCAGGCCCTGGTCGGCGAACTCGCTCGCGTCGAAAGCCCGGCTGAAGAACCCGCGGTTGTCGTGGAAAGGCTGCAGGTCGACGGTCATGCAGCCGGCGACGGCGGTTGGTGAGAACCTCACGGCGTCTTCCTCCAGTACAGCGAGTTGTCCACCTGATCTGTGTCGATGAGGTGCTTGAGTTGCTTGAGCCGGGTGTGGCCACGACCCTGGAAAGTCTCTCGGTCGAGTCGGACCGCCTGGAAGACCTCGTGCAACTGGCGGGCTCCTTCGGCGAGGTCCCAGTCGCAGGTGAACCCCAACAGGTCGCGTATCTTGGCGAACGACACCCGATAACTACGGTTGTCCGCGCTGGGCGGGCCGAAGGTCAGCGTGCAGCCGGGGAATTCGGCGGCCACCGTCTCGGCGATCTGTCGCACCGTGTAGTTGTTGTCGTCCGAGCCGACGTTGAGAACTTGGTTGTGGATGACCTCGTCAGGGGCTCCCAGGACCACCCGGATGGCCTTGACGATGTCGAGCGCGTGCACCATCGGACGCCACGGGGTGCCGTCCGACGTCATGGAGATCGTCCCCTCGGTCCACGCCAGACCAGCGAGGTTGTTCAGGACGATGTCGAAGCGTTGGCGGGGTGAGGCGCCGAAGGCAGTGGCGTTGCGCAGGAACGTCGGATGGAAAGTCTCGTCGGCCAGCAGGGCCACGTCGTGCTCGACGAAGTGCTTGCACCGCGCGTATGCCGTCTGCGGGTTCGCCGGCGTGAGCTCGTCGACGACTCCGTCGGCCACGCCGTACACGCTGCACGAGGACATGTAGACGAACCGACGGACGCCTGCGGCCTTGGCATGTCGGGCCAGCTGCACCGACCCTCGGTGGTTGATCTCGTAGGTGACGTCACCGATGAGGTCGCCGATGGGATCGTTGCTCAACTCCGCCATCGCGACGACGGCGTCGACGCCGTCGAAGTCCGCTCGGGTGAGGTCACGGATATCCTTGACGAGCGTGGCGGCGCTCGCGGCGACTCCGTTGTACAACCACCCGTTGCGGTAGTAGCCCGTGTCCACGCCGACGACGTCATGTCCGTCGGCCATGAGGGCGGGAGCGAGCAGACAACCCAGGTAGCCGTCTGTTCCGGTCACAAGAATGCGCATCGTCAGCTCCAGACTTTCCATGGCGCCTGGCCGTTGGCCCAGAGCGTCTCCAGCTTGTTTCGGTCGTTGAGGGTGTCCATCGGCTGCCAGAACCCGTCGTGCTTCCAGGCGCTGAGCTCCCCGGCGTGTGCGAGCTCGCGAAGGGGCTCCTGCTCCCACACGGTGGCGTCCGAGGCGATGTAGTCGATGGCGTCGGGCTCGAGCACGAAGTACCCGCCGTTGATCCAGGCGCCGTCGCCCTCGGGCTTTTCCTTGAAGCGCTCGATGGTCGTCTCCCCGCTGGCCAACGCGATCGCTCCGAAGCGTCCCGGTGGCTGGACCGCCGTCATGGTGGCAACACGGCCCTGCCGGTGGTGGAAGTCGATCGCAGCGCTGACGTCCACATCAGCCACCCCGTCGCCGTAGGTGAAGCAGAAGGTCCGCCCGTCGAGGTAGTCCTTGACCCGACGTAGCCGGCCACCGGTCATGGTGTCGGCTCCGGTGTCCACGAGTGTGACGCGCCACTGCTCGGCGTAGCGCGTGTGGACGGTGACCTCGTCCTTGGCCAGGTCGAAGGTCACATCGCTCATCCGCATGGCGTAGTTCGCGAAGTAGTCCTTGATCACCCACCCGCGATAGCCGCAACAGATGACGAAATCGTCGATGCCGTGCGCGGAGTAGGTCTTCATGATGTGCCAGAGGACGGGGTAACCCCCGATCTCGACCATCGGCTTGGGCTTGAGGGTGGTCTCCTCACTCAAGCGCGTGCCGAGCCCCCCGGCGAGAATGACCGCAATCATGGTGCTCCTTGTCGTGGTTCTGCGTGGCAATCCCCGCAGGAGATCGCCACGACATCGGCCTAGGACGGTGTCGGGACGGACGCGTTGTCGATGCGATGGACCCGGTCGTCGCCGACCCTCTCGTCGCGCTGTCGACTCGGGATCGTGCCTGCGAGGCGCCGGTCCGTCGCCCACCAGGTCCCGGCGAGGAAGAGGCAGGTGACCAGTGGTTGGACGGCTGGTTGGAGGAAGAGCATGGAGAACAGCAGCGATCCGCCCAGCGGTGCGTACGGCGTGTATAGGTGCGCGGCGACGAGGGCCAGGACCAGCGCCAGACCCGCGATGAGCCCGTAGTCGAAGAGCAGCTTGGCGACATTGGGGACGATGAGGCCGGGGATGTCTTGGCCCTCGACGATCACCCGCGAGGACCCCGCCCCGTAGCCGAAGAGCAGCCTGAGTGGATCGGAAACCCAGTGCGGCCAGAGGGTGGCATACGGCTGAAGGGCGCGAAGGCTGGACGAGGACCCCGGCACGGCGATCTCGCCGACCCGGTCGTAGACCAAGCCTCGAAGCGGAGACAGGTAGCCGATGGCCAACAGCGCGGCCCCCCACGCTAGGTGGGCTCGCAATCCAGCGACCCGGCCGGTGAGCACCACCAGCACGAATGCCACGAAGAGGACGGCGACGCCGGACCCCGCCACCGAGGACGCGATGCCCAGCATGATTGTCACCAGGGCCAGAGGATGCATCCGTGCCGCCACGGCGCAGACGGCGCACACCCCGAGGGTGAAGGAGAGGAAGGAGGGCTCGAGGAACACCCATGCGTTGGACTTGACGATCGGGCTGCCCCACTCGATCGGGTACGTGCCCACGAATCCCTTGACCTGCAGGGCGTCCGGGACGGTCGCCGCGACGATGTCGCGATAGGGGAATCCGAGCAGTTGCAGGGCCATGAACGTCACGGACGCTGCGCTCACCCACAAACCGACAACGGCGATGGCCCGGGCCGCGCGACGGAAGTCCCCCACGTGTGTGGATCGCCACTGCATGACCATGGGCAGCCATACGGTGAGCCAGAAGGCCCAGCTGCTCAACGCGATGTGTGCTTGTCCGACGAGCGCGAGTTGAGGGACGACGACGAGGGCGCTCATGGCGGCGGCGACAACCCAGATGCCCAGCCTCGCGCGGTTCAGCCGCATGACCCCGGCTCGCCAGGCCAACAGCACCCCAGCAACGATGATCGGCGTCGATAAGGAGATGGACCGGCCAGGGATGACAGAGACGCGCTGGAGCACGATGCTGGCGACGAAGATCGCCACCGTCCATGCGACGGGGTCCTGCCAGCGCGACCGCTCAGGCGTCGATGCCGAGGGCCACGGACTCATGGGATGCTTCCTCCGACGACTCGTCGACGGCCTGCATGGCGAGGAGAACGGTGCGCTCGCAGAAGTACGGCGCGATGCGGTCGAGGTCCTCGGCGCGGGTCTGCCCCAGATACACGGGATAGACGGTCATCGTCTCCGGGTCGTCGTTGAAGACCCGCGCCACCGTGATGCTGGCCGGCGCTTCGACGACCGACAGTGTCTGCTCTGCGGCGGGCGGCCGCGTTGCGGCGATGCCCGTGGCCCCCGAGTGAACCGCGACGGCGTAGCCCGCTGAGGACAGCCGATCGGCCAGCTGCCGCAGAGTGCCGGCTCGTCGGGCGCGGCTGATGTCGCTCACGACGACGCGGCGGATCTGGGGATCCATGGCCGCCACGATGGCGGGCAGGTCCTCCATGGTCACCGTCTCCACGCCGGGGTAGAGCTCGCGAACGTCGTTGATCCTGGCCACGGAACCACGATGCCGAGGCAGCACCGCGGCGACGAGCCCACCGAGGAGCAGACCGCCCAGCAGGCCCAGCACACCCATCGACCACGGCGATGAGCCGCCATCCCCTGCCGTTTCCGATGCTCGCTGGATCACGCTCAGCGAGCGCGACCCGCCGAGGATCTTGGTCTGGTTGTCGGCCAGCCCCTCACCGAGCCGGTTGATTCTGGCTCGCTCGGCCTGGGCGTCGGCCAACGGTGCCGTCCGCATGGCTTCGGACGTCGTGTCCGCCACGGCAGCCACTTGCTCACGAACGGCTCGAGTCGAGAACGCGATGGCCGCGTCCGCGACCGCATTCGCGATCCGGGCACTATCCGCCACGGTGCCGGCGCTGGCCTCGATGACCAAGTGAGTCGCATCGGCCGCGCTGGTGAGCCGGGTGATCCGCCGCACCTCGTCTTCTGCTCGACCCACGGTGCGGGCTGCGTCCGCAAAGGCCGTCGAGGACTCGACGGCGGTCTTCGTCGACTGCATCTGACGGGCGAGCACCACCGGGTCGACGGCGTCAGTCTGCACCTCCACGATTGCCGACGCGCGAGCCGGAGCACTGGCGGCAACCCAGCCGGCCAGCAGGGCACACGCCACACCCAGGCCGATGATCGGGATGGACCAACGCCGCAGAGCCCTGCGCAGGGCCTTCTCCCACGACTCGGCGCTGACCGCTGTTGCAGTCGTCATCTGATTCCCCCCGAGCGCCTGCCGGCGCTGCGTGATCGACGAGGACCGACCCGAGCCGGTCCGTTTGCTGGTGGCTGCTCGGGAGCATCTCAGTGCGATCAGTGCGCCCGGAACAACGGGGGATTGCCCAGTGCCGCCGATACGGAAACCACACTCATCCCCCGATAGGGCCGTGCCCGCGCCCGCCCCTATCCATCGGTTACCGTAACACCTCCACAGAGCGGTCGCGACAGAATCCCGCAAGTCGTCGACCTGGCTACCAGCGGAGCACCTAACCGGTCTCGTCGGTACGCCACAGCGACCGGTAGACCCGGGACGACTCCGGGTTGTTCACCGGATCCCACAACGAGGACTTGAGTGTGGTGCCCGGCTCGTTGAAGTAGTTCTCGAAGAGCACCTCCCCGGGGTGATCGACGAAGAAGCGGTGCATGGCCGAGATGAAATCGGGGTTGTCCTTCTTGCCGAGCACTGCGTCCAAACCCCACTCGGGCACGGCCATAGGCTTTCCCCGAGCACGGGCGAAGTCGGCGATGTCGAGTAATCCTGGACCCTTGGCGAACCGTGTCAGGGCCTGGTACTGACCGCCACTGACATCGTGGGAGCGGTCGTCGTAGATATCGCACCCGACGATGTCGACGACGTCATCGCCGGGGTACAGGACCGTCAGCGGCGCCAGTCGGTCGGCGTCTCCCTTGAGCCCGACCGCGCACGTGATATCGAATCCGAGCAGGACCTCGGGCAGCTGCTGGCGCAGAATGCCGGCGACCCGACGATACGCGTCCTTGAACGTCTGGGCCGTCACCGCCGTCGCTCCCCAAGGGAACCAGGTTCCGTTGGCCTCCAACCCGATCCGCACGATCGAGCGTTGGCGAGAGTGCAGACGCAGGTTGGCGGCCACGGCGTGCCAGACGTCGTCGTGCTTACCGTCAACCACGTCCTGGAGCGATCCCTTCTCGCGGGTCGGCAGCAGGGCCAGTCCGTAGACGAGCGTGCCCGGGAAACCGTCGAACGTGCTGATCGTCCAGGCGTTCTTCATGTCCGCCCAGGTGTCGTAGGCGACGTACGTGGTGACGGTCTCCACTCGCGCTCCTCGCCAGGTGGCGAACTGCTCGAGGTCGCCCGTGGACATCCGGCCACCGAGCCACACCCCGGACAACGACGTCCGAGAGCTGTCGGGGTCCTTGGGCAACCCGAACCGCGCATCCCGGTCCTGCAGCGGCGATGTTGTCGTCGCGGCCGACTCGGTGTGCCGGGGGACCTCCGGTGCGCCCGCGCACCCGAGCAGCGCGAGGCAGGCAGCAGACGCGACAACGAGACGGACCAGAGACATGGAGGACCCCCCTGAATGGGCGCTCACACCGGCTGCGCACGAGCGGTCGTCTCCGAGCTGCCACGACCTTCCCGCACGGTGCGCGGCGCGGTGTCGAGCATCGGACGATAGCGGGGCTGCCCGCCTCGCAGCAGCGTCGTCACGGTGCGCGAGTGCAAACCGTGTCGATGGAACTCCACGATGATCCGCCTGACGAGGTCCGCTCGATCCACGGCTGCCTCGGGGACGTGCGGGGCGCCGTCTTCGGGCCCGGCGTGCCCGTCATGGAGCAGCACGATGGCGCCGGGCGCCGGTCGGACGGTGGCCGCCCGGACCCGAGCATCCTGGCCGATGTCCTTCCAATCCCAGGATGTCCGACTCCACAGGGCGCTGGTGAGGCCCAGGTCCTCGACGACCCGCCGAGCGGTCGGCGTCGATCGCCCGTACGGCGGTCGATACCACCGGACGGTCGCCCCCGTGACGTCCTGGACGATCGTCGCGGCCTGTGTCAGACCGGCGCGAAGCTGCTCGGGAGACACCGATCGGATCGGCCGGTGATCCATCCCGTGCAGGCCGATCTCGTGGCCCCCGTCGGCGACCCGGCGCAACAGCTGCGGGTATCGGGTGGCGTTGGTGCCGAGCACGAAGAACGTTGCCGTGGCGCCGTGCTCGGCGAGGGCGTCGAGGATCCTCGGTGTCCGTTCCGGGGTCGGGCCGTCGTCGAAGGTCAGTGCCACGTGAGGCAGCGAGGTACGGACGGCCACCAGCGGTATGCCCTCTCGCGCGGACTCGGTGACCCAGGCGTCGCCGATCCGTAGCTTGACCGCATGGACGCCCAACGACGTCCGGGTACGCACGTTCTCCCACATCGATTCCCCCAATGATCGGTGTTCCCGCACGGACACCTACCAGCAGAAGCCTACGTCCCCCGGTGCGGTCTTGGCAGCGGGTTCGCGGATCGGTCGGCTGCGGCCGGGTCGGTCATCCCGTGCTCGCGCTGGCCGCTGGCGGGCCGGCGACTCGGGCCAGGCCCGGTCGCAGGAAGCGACGCTCGACGAACCGGAAGGACAGTTCGGCGCAGACGGCGGTGAGGGCCAGGTTGGCCGGCAGCCAGAAGACACTCTGCCGGAACATCGGCGTCAGCGCCCAGGCGACGAAGTTCTGCCAGATGTATATGGAGTAGGAGCGCTCGCCGATGCCGACGAGCAGCCGGTTTCCGAACAGGCGTACGGGCATGTCGACCGAGCCGGCCTGGGCTCGCCCGACGAGGGCCATGAGGATGACCCCAGTGGCGACCACGGCCAGGCTGATCCCGAACAGATACGTTGCCCCCGCATCTTGATTCAGCGCGACGGCGAGGGTTCCCAAGACAGCGAGGGAGAGCCAGACCGGCCACTGCCGATCGGTCAGCGCTGCCACCAGCCGATCCGCAGCGCCCCACGTAACGGCCGCTGCAATGAGGCAACCGAGGAGAATCCCCTGAGCATGCAGGGGAGTGGCCAGATAGGCGGCGGCAACCGAGCCCGTGACGAGGAACCCGATCGCCTGGGCCGCAGCTGCCACGGCCGTTGCCAGGGCGAGAACGGCGAGGACAGTGCCGCGCCGCAACCGCAGCAGCGGACGCAGCACGAGGGGCCAAACAGCGTAGAACTGCCCCTCGACGGACAGCGACCATAGGTGGTCGGTTTGCCACGGAGGCTCGTGTCCAACCACCGTGGTCCAGTTGAACACGTAGAGCAGAACGGCCGCGACCACCACCGCTGCCACCAGTGCCGACCTCGGGGTCGGCTGGTCCAGCAGGGTCACCACGACGAAGACCGCGAGCACCCCCACGACGGCTGGCATGAGTCGACGAGCCCGGCGGCCGTAGAACCGCCGCAGGTCCAGATGTCCGCCTAGGGCGTGCTCTTCCAACAACAGCGAAGTGATGAGGAAACCCGACAGGACGAAGAACACGTCGACGCCCACGAAACCGCCGCCCACGTGTTCCCGCGCGACATGGACCAACGAGGTCGCCAGAACGGCCACCGCCCGCACCCCGTCCAAGGTCCTGATGCGGGCCGCGCCGCGCTCGATGATGGCCATCTCGCCCCCCGACTGATTCCCCCGCCGAAAGGTCTAACACGACTCGAGCGAGGAGGTCACCCGATTCCGCCAACTGGTCGGCGCCAGTCGGTTGCGTGCCGGGCTCGATGCGCGCTGCTACCGCCGGGGCGGTATGCCGTGTCGGGAGCCCCATTCGTCGTAACGCGCCCGCAGCCGCCGGACCCGGCGCAGCACGACGACCACGAGCACCGCGCCGACCACGAGCAGGACGGCGGCCAGCGCGGCCGCGACCCAGGGGTTGGCGAAGGCCAGGCCCACCACGCCGAGGACGGTGACGTCCTCGGCGGTGGAGACGACCACGTTGCTCACCGGCTCTGGGGAGGTGTTGACCGCGGCCCGGGTGCCGGCCTTCACCAGGTGCGCGGCCAGGGCGGTGAACCCTCCCGTGGCCGCGGTGAACGCGCCGTCCAGCGAGGACCCCTCGTGACCGAAGAGGTAGCCCAGCGTGGCCCCGACCGCCGGACGGATCACGGTGTGCACCGAGTCCCACACCGAGTCCAGGTAGGGGATCTTGTCGGCGAGAAGCTCCAGCAGGAACAGCACCCCGGCCGCGACGAGGACGTCGGTGCGCGCCAGCGCGTCCGGCACGGCGGCCACCTGCCCGAGGCGATCCACCAGTCCGAGCAGCAGGACGACGGCATATGCGTTCACCCCGCTCGCCCAGCCGGACGTGAACACCCACGGCAAGACCTCGGCGCCCATATCGCCCCCCTCCCGGGCGACCGTGACCGGCCGCCGACGGAGTCAACGTGAGGACACCGTGCCGATGATCCGCGGGCAACGCAACGATCTCGTCACGGTGTGGTGGGCACCGGGCGTTGCGAGTGCGCAGGACGCAGGCGCGGGTCGCCGGCGGCCGGGCCCAGGTCGCCCCCTGCGGACCCGGACCCGGCCAGCCACCAGTACCCCCATGGCGGTCCTAGGGTGGCACGACGACGGATCCGGGCATATCCGTACGGATACTTATCTATCGCGCTCGCTTGGCTCACACCACCTCGACGGGGTGGCCCCCGCTGATCCGCAGCAACTCGGGGTAGGACGTCTTGAACACCGCGTGCGGGTGCCCGGCGGCAGCCCAGACGACGTCGTAGCGCGCCAACGAGACGTCCACCGCGGTGCGCAGCCGCCCGAGGTGCCCGACCGGGGCCACCCCACCGATGGCGAACCCGGTGCGCAGCCGCACGAACTCGGGATCGGCCATGGTGACCTCGCCCACCTCCATGAGGTCGGCGACCTTGGCGGTGTCGACCCGGTGGGCGCCGGAGGCCAGGACCAGCAGCGGCTCCAACGGCGCCAGCGGCCTGGGTCGGGCGGCGAAGACGAGCGAGTTGGCGATCTGGCCGACCTGCACGCCGAGGGAGGCGGCCGCCTGTCGGGCGGTGCGGGCACTCGTGTCGAGCACGACGACCTGACCGGGCACGCGGTGCGCCGCCAGGGCGGCCGCGACGCGTCGCACGGACGGGTGCGAGAGCACGTCCGGCGCCGGTGTGGACATGCCCGACACCGTAGCCGGCGGCGCCGGTCGGTCGGGACCCGCGCGGACGCGGCGGCTGACGCGAGGACCGCGGCATACCCGCCGGTATGCCGCTTCGCGCCCGGCGTGCCGGCGGACACGGCGCGATCCGGGAACGGTCTGGGCTTCCGCTGTGCGACACGCGCGCGCCGAAAGCGCTCTGCCGGCGCGTCGCCGTGTGGGACAGTGTGCAGCGGTCGGGAGCGCGCCGAGGGGGCGGGGCGGTTCCGCAAGTCGGAAAGCGCGGTGGTCAGCCTCTTGACACACCCGTCACTGACATTCACATTTTCATCAATCACCACCCGTACGGCGGCGGCCCGGCTCGCCGCCCGCTGCGGCCCCCTGTCCCTGGAAGGTCTCGATGAACCTCCGTGAAGCCCTAGCCACCCAGAAGATGCGGCCGTATCAGATCCGCATCGTCGTCATCTGCATCATCCTCGCCGTCATGGACGGCTTCGAGGTCCTCGTCGGGGCGTTCACCGCCTCGGGCATCGCCAAGGCCTTCGACCTCAACGCCACTCAGACCGGGACGTTCCTGTCCGCGAGCACCTTCGGGATGGCCGTCGGTGCGATCCTCATCTCCCCGTTCGCCGACCGGATCGGTCGGCGCAAGCACATCATCATGTGCCTGGTCATCATCGCCATCGGCATGTTCGGCTCTGCCATCGCGCCGACCTTCCCGGTCCTGCTCGCCGTGCGCGCCTTCGCCGGCCTGGGCATCGGCGCGCTCATCCCGAGCATGAACATCCTCGTCTCGGAGTACTCCAGCGACGAGATGCGCGGCACGGTCATGGGGATCTACGGCGTCGGCCTGCCCATCGGGTCGGGCATCGGTGGCTACATCAGCGGCTGGCTGACGAACAACTACGGATGGCCGGCGGCCTACTGGTTCGGGTTCGTCCTCACCGCTGTGCTGCTGGTGATGGCCGTGCTCGTCGTCCCCGAGTCGATCCACTACCTCATCGAGAAACGGCCGGCCGGAGCGCTGGAGACCTACAACAAGATCGCCGCCAAGCTCGGCTACCCGGCCGAGGATGCGCTGCCCGAGGCGCACGCCCAGAAGGGCCAGAGCGTCGTGCTGTCGGCCCTGTTCCAGGGCGTCATGGGGATGCGCACCGCCTACCTCTATGTCGGTTACGCCCTGCTCGCGGCGGCGTTCTACTTCGCCAACCAGTGGACGCCGCGCCTGGTCACCCAGTTCCTGCAGACCAGGGTGCCGCAAGGGTCGGCGGGCGCGGCAGGTTGGGACAACCCCGTCGTCGCCGACCCCAAGGTCATCGCCGACCTGGCCAAGTCGGCGCCGGACAAGTGGAACACCTCGACGACCTACGTCCAGCAGATGACCGACGCGGCAGCCACCCAGGTCGGCACCAACGCCGGCGTGCTCGTCTCCTTCGGTGGTGTCGCCGGCGGTCTGATCTTCGCCTGGATGGCGCGCCGGATGCACCCGCGGGTCGCCTCGGTCTACGTCCTGTGCGCCGGCCTGGTCGCCTACGTCCTCTACGCGAACTTCTACAAGAACGCCACGCTGGCCATGGTGCTGGCCCTGCTCGTCGGCGCCACCGCCAACGGCGGGATCAACGTCTACTACGCGATCAGCCCGCCGATCTACCCGACCGCCGCCCGGGCGACCGGCGTCGGCTGGATGATCGGCTTCGGTCGCGCGGTGGCCATCCTCGCCCCGATCGTCGCCGGCGCCCTCATGGACGGTGGCATGGCTCCGGCCACGCTGTACCAGATCTTCGGTGTGATGATGGTGCTGTCCGGGCTGTGCGTGTTCCTGTTGCACCGGTCCTACCGCGGCGAGAGCGAGGCGATGAACGAGGCGGTCCCGGCCGCGCACCACTAGCCTCCTCGATCACCGGTCGAAGGGCCCTCGGGATGTCCCGGGGGCCCTTCGCCATGCCGTGGGCCGGCCGGCGCGCCGGCGCGGCATACGGCCTCGGGCGCGGAGGATCGACCCGGTGGCCAGTCTCGGACCGGGGTGGCCCCGGCTCGGGCCCTTGACACGGTGTCGTCGGGGAGAGGTACTCTTCGGCTATCGAACATGTGTTCGATTCGTTCGCGAGGGTGATCCGGGCGGGCGGTCATTCATGGTCTGCGAGGGGGTCATGTCGTGGTGCGCCGATACTGCGAACCGGTCGAGGTCAAGGCCGTCCCGAGTCGGGTGCCCGACGACCTCGCCGACGACGTGGGGGAGCGTCCCGGGCCGGTCCCGGGGCAGCCCGAGGCGTTCTTGTGGCGGGGCCGGCTCTACGTCGTGCGGGCCGTGCTCGGGCACTGGCGGGAGCGGCGGGCCTGGTGGCACGATGCCCTCGACTCGCCGCCCGGGCAGGAGCACGGCATCGCCGCGGCGGCGCGGGAGCGCCAGGTCTGGCGGGTCGAGGCCAGCCCCGGCCGGTCGGGCGGCAGCGGGGTGTTCGACCTCGTCGGCGACGACCCCCACCCTGGCGGGATGCCGGTCGATGCCGGTATCCCGGTCGGCGCGCGGTCCGGCGCGGTCCGGTCCGGAGCGGATCCGGGCGTGGTCCGGTCCGGAGTCGATCCGGGCGTGGTCCGGGCTGCCGGTCCGGCCACTGCGGGTGGTTGGGAGCTGCGCCGTGTCCTCGACTGACCTTCGTCCTGCCGCGCCGGTGTCGACGGAGCCCGCGGGGCCGGCTCGGTCGACACCGGCGGTGTCGCACCCCGTGCCGTCGGCACTGCCGGTGTCGCGGCCCGCGGCGCCGGTGTCGGCGACCGTCCTGGAGCTGCTCGACCGGGCCGGGGCGAGCCTGCTGCACGCCAGCCGGACCGGCGACACCGGGGAGCGCTATGTCACCGCCCACCTGGGCGCGCTGCGGGCCGCGGCCGCGGTGCTCGCGGCCCGCACCACCCCGGGTGGGCCGTCCCGGCCACGCAGCGTGTGGCAGGTGTTGCCGGGTCTGGCGCCCGAGCTGGGCGAGTGGGCGCTCTTCTTCGCCGGGTCGGCCCGGCGCCGGGCCGTCGTCGAGCGCGGTGACCGGAGCCTGCCGGCGCGCGAGGCCGACGACCTGCTGCGTCAGGCCGAGACGTTCCTCGACCTGGTCCACGACCTGCTCGGGGCGCCCCGCCGACTGGCGCTGCCGGCATACCTCGCCCCGGCGGGGGTCGGGCATCGACTCACCGGGTAGGTCGGCATGGACCACGGCACCTTCGTCCACCTGCACGTCGCCTCCGGGTACTCCATGCAGTACGCCGCGTCCACGCCGGCCGCGCTGGTGGCGCGGGCCGCGGCGTTCGGGCAGCCCGCGCTGGCCCTCACCGACCGCGACGGCCTCTACGGTGCGGTGCGGTTCGTCCAGGCCTGCACCGAGGCCGGGATCGCCCCGATCCTCGGCGTCGACCTGGCCGTCCGGCCGCCCGCGTCGGCCGACGCCGCGGGGGCCGGCGTCGACCTGGCCGTCCGGTCGCCCGGCGGCCCTTCGGCCGGCGGGGTGAGGTCCCGCACCCCAGCCCGCGCGCCGACCCGCACCCCGGTGCGCGGCGGTGCCCTCGTCGACCCCCGCCGCCCACGGGTCACCGTCCTGGCCCGCGGGCTCAAGGGCGGGGTGGGCCCGGGCCTGGGCTGGGCCAGGCTGTGCCGCCTGGTCACCCGCACCCATCTGTCCGGCGAGCGGGGCAACCCGGTGACGACCCCGGAGTTGCTCGCCGAGCTGGCCACCCCGGTGGGCGAGGACCCCAGTCCGCTGGTCGTGCTGCTGGGCCCCGACTCCGACGTCGGTCGGGCGGTCCTGGCCAACCGGCGGCCGCCGGCCTACGCCGCCCTGGCCCGCTGGCGGGATCTGTTGCCGCGCGGGTCGCTGGCCGTCGAGGTGGTGTGTCACGGCGGTCCGGAGGGCACCCCCGGCTGCCTCGGGCAGGCCGCCCGGATGCTCGCCCTCGGGCGCGACACCGGCATACCGGTCGTGCTCACCGCCGCGGTCCGGCATGCCGACCCGGCCGAGGCCGCCACCGTCGACGTCCTCGACGCGGCCCGGCGCCTGGTCGCCCTGGACGTGCGCCATCTGGACCGGGTGACCACGGCCGGTCACCTCGCGCCCTCGCCGGCGATGTATGCCGTGGCCTGCGACGTCGTCCAGGCCGCCGGACCGGGGGTCACCGGGGGCGGCGCACTGGTGCGCGAGGGGGCCCGGGCCCTGATCGCCACGACCGTGGCCCTGGCCGACGAGTGTGTCCAGGACCCGGTCGTCGACCTGGGCATCGGCGCGGTCCACCTGCCCGAGCCGACCGCGCTCGGGCTCGGGTTGCACGAGGACCCCCAGGCCGTGCTCGCCCTGCGCTGCGCCGGTGCGGTGGGCGGTCGCTACCCCGGGGCGAGCGCCGCCGAGCTGGCCGCCGTCCATACCCGCCTGACCGACGAGCTGACCGTCGTCGCGTCGCTGGGCTACGCGACCTACTTCCTCACCGTCGCCACGGTCACCGATCTCATCCGCGATCTCGGGGTCCGGGTGGCCGCCCGGGGCTCGGGCGCCGGCTCGCTGGTCAACTACCTGCTGGGCATCAGCGGGATCGACCCGATCCGCTACGACCTGCTCATGGAGCGGTTCTGCACGCCGTTGCGGGCCCAGCTACCCGACATCGACATCGACGTCGAGTCGGCCCGACGCACCGAGATCTACGAGAAGATCCTCGGCCGGTTCGGCGGCGAGCGGGTGACCTGCGTGTCGATGATGGACAGCTACCGCGTGCGCCACGCGATCCGCGACGTCGGGGCGGCCCTCGGGCTGCCGCCGGGCGAGATCGACGCCATGGCCAAGGCGTTCCCGCACATCTCGGCACGCCACGCCCGTAACGCCATCGCCGACCTGCCCGAGCTGCGGGTCACCGGCCTGGGCGCGGCGCGCTACGACCTGATGTGGGATCTCGTCGAGCGCCTCGACGGGCTGCCCCGGCACATCGCCGTGCACCCGTGCGGAGTGATCCTGTCCAACACCGCTCTGCTGGACCGCACCCCGGTCGAGGCCTCCTGGCTCGGCTTCCCGATGAGCCAGTTCGACAAGGACGACGTGGAGACCCTCGGGCTGCTCAAGCTCGACGTCTTGGGCATCCGGATGCAGTCCGCGATGGCTCACGCCGTCGAGCAGGTCCGCCGCGTCGACGGCATACCGGTCGACCTCGACGACCCCGCGCAGGTGCCCCTCGACGACGAGGCGACCTTCCGGATGATCCGCACCACGCACACTCTCGGGTGTTTCCAGATCGAGAGCCCCGGCCAGCGCGAGCTCATCGGCAAGTTCGGGCCGCGCAGCTTCGAGGACCTCGTCGTCGACATCTCGCTGTTCCGGCCCGGGCCGGTCAAGTCCGACATGATCGTGCCCTTCCTGCAGGCCCGACAGGGCTGGTCGCCGGCGCAGTACCTGCATCCCACCCTCGTGCCGGCGCTGCGCGAGACCGAGGGCGTCGTCGTCTTCCACGAGCAGGTGCTCAAGATCGTCGCCGAGACCACCGGGGTGAGCCTGGCCGAGGCCGACGAGGTCCGCCGTGCCATGGGCTCGCCGCAGGGGCAGCGGCAGGTGCGGGACTGGTGGCGGCCGGCGGCGCTGGCCCGGGGCTATACCCCGACGGACGCCGACCGGATCTGGGCGGTGCTCGCGGCGTTCGCGTCGTTCGGGTTCTGCAAGGCCCACGCGGCGGCGTTCGCCCTGCCGACCTACCAGTCCGCCTGGCTCAAGACCCACTACCCGGCGGCGTTCCTCGCCGGAGTGCTCACCCACGATCCCGGCATGTACCCCAAGCGGCTCATCCTCGACGACGCCCGGTCCCTGGGCATCGAGATCCTCGGCCTCGACGTCAACGCCAGCCAGGGCACGTATGCCGTCGAGCGGCTCGGGGGGGCCGTACCCCGCGGTGCCGACGCCGACCTCGACCCACTCGAGGACGCCGACCCCGACCCGCCGCCCCAGGGCCTCGACCCACTCGAGGACGCCGACCCCGACCCGCCGCCCCAGGGCCTCGACCCCGATCTGCCCGACGGGCGCGGCTACGGCATCCGGGTGTCGCTGGCCGACGTCAAGGGGATCACCGAGGCCGAGATCGCCCGGGTCGTCGCCGGCGCCCCCTACGCCAGCCTCGCCGACTTCTGGAACCGCGCGCACGTCGCCCGCCCGGTGGTCGAGCGGCTGGTCCTGGCCGGCGGGTTCGACTCGGTCTACGGGCTGGGGGTCGGGGCAGCCACCGGGTCGCGCGCCCGGCTGACCCGCCGCGACCTGCTCCTGCACGTCGCCGAGCTCGACCGCTGGTCCCGTTCCGGCGGCGGCCCGCTCGGGCGCGCTCGGCGCGGCGGGGGCTCGGGTGCCGGGGCCTCGGGCCTGGCCCGGTGGTCGCGCCGGTCGGCGACGATGTCGCCCCGAGGTCCCGGTGGGGCGAGCGCGGGCGCCCCCACCACCGACGAGCGCGCCCTCGGCGCGGCGCATCCGCGAGCGACCTCGGCGGTCCTGGCCCAGCAGCCCGGGGTGTCCGACGGGCCCGGCACCACCCGGTCGTTCGACGTCGCGGCCCGGGCCGCCGCCCAGTCCCAGGCGGCGGCCGGCCCCCGGGCCAGCGACCGGCATACCCAGCTCGTCCTCGACCTGGGCGATGCTCCCCAGCTGACCCGCAGCAGCGGGCTGCCCGAGCTCACCGGGCCGGAGCGGGTGCGGGCCGAGCTGGAGATCCTCGGCCTGGACGCCAGCGCCCACGTCGTCGAGGTCTACGCCCCGATGCTCGACGCGCTCGGCGTGACCCGCGCACGCGAGTTGCTGCGCGCCCGAAGCCGCAGCGAGGTGTGGGTCGCCGGGGTCAAGGTCGCCACCCAGACCCCACCGATCCGTTCCGGTCGCCGAGTGGTGTTCCTCACCCTCGACGACAGCACCGGCCCGGTGGACGCGACGTTCTTCGAGGACGTCCAGGGCCCTTATGCCACCACGGTGTTCCACTCCTGGCTGCTGCTCGTGCGCGGCGAGGTCCGGCGCACCGGCCCGCGCGGGTTGTCCTTACGGGCCACCGGCGCGTGGGAGCTGTCCGGGCTGTGGGAGGCCTGGGCCGGGGCGGGGGGCGGCCCCGGGGCCCGCGACGCCGTCCTGGTCGCCCTCGCCGAGGCCGACCGCGAGGCGATCACCCGGGCCGAGCAGGCCGCCGCCGCCTTCGCCCGGCCGTACGCCGTCCCTCGGGACACCGGATGGACCGAGCCCGAGGCGGCCCGGCGCTCGGCCGCAGCCGACGGCAGCCCGGTCGGCGACCGGGACGACACGGCATACGCGCAGCCGGGGCGCAATCGGGCCGGTGGGATGGGTGGGAGCGCCCCTCGGCGGGTGCTCGTGCACGCGTCCGGGTTCCGCCAGTCCCCTTATGCCGACACCCGTCCGCCGGGGCAGGACGTCAAGGCCGCGCGCCGGCTCGCCCTCGACCCGGCGTTCGTCACCGGCGGGGGCGTGGACGGCTGGTCACCGGCCGATGTCGACGGCCGGCCCCCGCGCAAGCTGTGGCACGCCAGCCCCGGCAGCAGCGGGCACTGAGGTGGGCCCCCCGCGGCCGGCCCGGGCCGGGCGGCGGTCAGGTCCGGTCGTACCGCGCCAAGACCCGCAGCGCCCCGAGGGTGATCCACGGGTCCGGCCGCCCGGCCTGCGGCGCCGGCACATGGGACGCCCCCGGGTAGGCCCGGTTGACCACCCACCGCCCGTCCGGGCGGCGTCGCCGCCGCAGCAGATCGAGGGCGTCGCCCATCCGAGGGTCACGGCCCACCCCCGCATCGCGCAGCGCGTCCAAGCCGCGCAACACGTCGTAGTACCACCGCGACGGATGATGCAGCCGAGTGAGCTCGGGATGGATCGGCGCTCCGGTCCGTTCGCTGCGGTAGAGCCGGTGCCGCAGCAGGAACTCCACCGCGCCGGCGGCCGCCGTCTCGAGCTCCCTCGCCCGATGCTCGTGTCCCCGACGCAGGTACTCCGTCACCCCCTCCAGGACGCTGGTCGTGGAGTGCACCGAGGAGTGCCGTGCGCCCGAGCGGTTGGACCGACAGTTGAACCCCCCGTCGGGCATGCGCTGGCCGAGCACGAAGTCGACGATGCCGGCCAGCAGTGCGGTGTCCGCCCCGAAGTACGCCGCATAGCCCAGCGCCATCCCGTTGATGCACACGTCGCTGGCCCGCACCGTCCCGCTCGGGTTGAGCCCCCCGTCCGGCCCGGTGCCCTCGGCCAGGATGCGCGCCACCGCCTGCCGCGGCCGTGGCGCCGTCGGGTGCAGGCCGAGGTTCTTCAGCTCCAGCAGGGTGTAGTGACTGCAGGTCCACTTCGGCTGGTAGAACCCCCGCCCCCAGTGCCCCTCTGGCCCCTGAGCGGCCAGCAGGGCCGCGCCGTACCCCTCGGTCGCGATCCGCGCCTGGAGCGCGGGGTCGTCCCGGCCGAGCAGATCCCGGGTGCCCTGGTAGGCCACCGCCACGTCTCCGTCGAGCAGCCAGGCGAGGACCGGGTCGCCGCCCACACCGGCCGTATGCCGCCCGTCCACGCCGGCAGCGTCGCGCTCGTCCACACCGACCGTATGCCGCCCGTCCACGCCGGCAGCGTCGCGCTCGTCCACACCGGTCGTATGCCGCCCGTCCACGTCGGCAGCGTCGCGCTCGTGCACACTGGCAGTGTCTCCTCTGCCGCAGTCGCGCGACGCTCTAGGGTGGTCCACGACGCCCCGCCCTCGGGCTGGCCCACCGACCGGCCGCCGGGGCCGCCAGGGAGGACATCGTGCCCCAGGGGCAGCAGGAGCCGCGCGAGCGGCACGAGCAGCGCCGCGCCCGCCGCGCGGCGGGCGCGCTGCGCACCGCGGTGCTCTGGGCGGCGCTGCGCGAGCATGCGCTCGACCGCGCCGCCTGCCTGGGCCGGCCGCTGCGGGTGCTCGACCTCGGCGGAGGCACCGGGGAGCTGGCCGTGCCCCTGGCCGAGTTGGGCGCGCAGGTCACCGGTCGTCTCACCGTCGTCGATCCCAGCCCGGACGCCCTGGCCGCGCTCGCGCGTCGGGCCGCCGAGTCGCAGGTGTCCGACCGGGTGGTGGGCATCCAGGGCGACGCCGACACCCTCGCCGACCTGCTGCCCGGGCAGACCCACGACCTGGTCTGCTGCCACGGCGTCCTCGAGGTCGTCGACGACCCGGCCGCCACTCTGGCCGCCCTGGCCGCCGCTCTCGCGCCCGAGGGCCTGCTGTCGCTGCTCGTGGCCGGCCGCCTGGCCGCCGTCGTCGCTCGCACCCTGGCCGGGGAGTTCGCCCAGGCCAGTGCCCTGCTGGCCAGCCCCGACGGTCGGTGGGGGCCGGGCGACCCGTTGCCGAGACGGTTCGACGTCGCGCAGGTGCAGGACCTCGTCGCCGCCGCGGGTCTGGCCGTGCACAGCTGGCACGGCGTGCGCCTGCTCAGCGACCTCGTCCCGTCCGCCTACCTCGACACCGACGCCGACCGCGCCGCCCTGCTGGCGGTCGAGGAGGCGCTGGCGGGGCACCCGGCATACGACCTCGGACGTCTCGGTGCGGGCCTGCACCTGCTCGCGCGGCACCCCTGACCCGCCGCCGGACGGGCCGGCCCGGCGATGAGCCGCCGCCAGTTCCGGCCGCCGCCGCGCCCCGATGACCGCCCCGTCGACGACGCCGACGCGACGATGCTGCACGTCGACATGGACGCCTTCTACGCCTCGGTGTCCCTGCTGGAGCATCCACACCTACGCGGCCGACCGGTCATCGTCGGCGGATCGGGGCGTTCGGTGGTCCTCTCGGCGACGTACGAAGCCCGCGCCTACGGCGTCACCTCGGCCATGCCGATGGCGCGGGCCCGACGGCTGTGCCCGCAGGCGCTTGTCGTGCCTGCCGACCACGACCGGTATGCCGCGGTCTCCGATGCCGTCATGGCCACTTTCCGTTCGGTCACCGATCGCGTCGAGCCGCTCTCGCTCGACGAGGCGTTCCTCGACGTGCGCCCGGCGGTCCGCCGGCTGGGGTCGCCCACGCGGATCGCTCAGTGGCTGCGCGACACCATCGCCGACGAGCAGGGGGTGACGTGCTCGGTGGGCGCCGCGCCGACGAAGTTCGTCGCCAAGATCGCCTCGGGGCTGGCCAAACCCGACGGACTGCTCGTCGTGCCGAGCGACGGGGTGCTCGCCCTGCTGCATCAGCTGCCCGTCGCGGCGCTGTGGGGCGTGGGTGATCGCACCGAGGAGGCGCTGGCCCGCCTGGGCCTGCGCACCGTCGGCGATCTGGCCCACACCCCGGTGGACACCCTGCGCCGGGCGCTGGGAGAGGCCACCGGCACCCACCTGCACGAGCTGGCCTGGGGTCGCGACGAGCGGCGCGTCGAGCCCGAGCACGTGGAGAAGAGCATCGGGTCGGACGAGACGTTCGGCCGCGACATCGACGACCCGGTGCTCATCCACCGCGAGTTGCTGCGCCTGGCCGAGCGCACGGCAGGCCGGGTCCGAGCCGCGGGGATGCTCGGGCGCACGGTGACCCTCAAGGTGCGCTTCGCCGACTTCACCACCATCACCCGCTCGCGCACCCTGCGCGACCCCACCGACGTGTCCCGGGAGATCTACGCGGCCGCGCGCGCCCTGTTCGACGGGCTGGGTCTGCAACGGGCCCGGATCAGGTTGGTCGGGGTGCGCATGGAGGGGCTCGTGGAGTCCGAGCGGGCCCTCGTGCAGCCCCGGCTCGACGACCCCGAGCACGGGTGGCGCGACGCGGACCGAGCCGTCGACCGGGCCAGCGCCCGGTTCGGAGCCGGCGCCGTGCGGCCCGCGGTGCTGGTGCCCGACCCGGCCGGTGCCGTGAGCCATCGCACTCCTGCCGACGGCGGGGTCGACCACCGGCCCACCGGGCCGATCGGCCCAGCGGTCGGCACGACCGGGCCGGCGGTCGCCACCGGGCCGACCAGCGACGATTCCCCTCCCTCCCCGGGTACCGCCACCCGGCACGGCGACCTATCCTGATCTCGACGGGTGCACCGCGGGGGAAACCCCGAGGGTGCTTCGGGCGTTGGCACAGTGAAGGAGGGTGGGCCATGGCCTTGTCCGAGCGCGAGCAGAAGCTGCTGCATCAGATGGAGCAGGCCCTCTACGCCGAGGACCCTCGGTTCGCCACCCGTATCCGCAGCGCCAGCGCCGGGCGCAGCCGCACCCGTCTGCTCGTCGGCGCGCTCGGGGTGATCGTGGGCCTGGGCCTGGTCGTCCTCGGCGTGCTCAACCAGCTCATCTGGCTCGGCGCGGCCGGGTTCCTCGTCATGGTCGCCGCCGGCGCTTACGCGTTCGCCCCGGAGAAGCGCCAGGGCCCCTCCGGTCTGGTCGATGCCGCCGGTCGGGTGCGACCCAGCCCGGGGCAGGCCCCTCGAGGCCAGCGCCAGCGCCAGCGCTCCGCGAGTTTCATGAAGCGCCTGGAGGACCGCTGGGACCGCCGCAACCGCGACCAGTGGTGAGAGCCTCGGTCACCGACCCGCCGCCGACACCTCCGGTGACCCGACGCGGCCGGCACCCGAACCACACCTGAGCCGCCGGCAGGGCTACCACCCCTCGGCAGCGGCACCGCGCTCGAGCCGGAGACCGACCTCAGCCGCCCTGACCGAGGACGGCGAGACCGACGATCCACGTGGTCAGGATCGCCAGCCCGGCAAGCAACTCGATGCCCATGGAGTGCAGCACCGCCCGCAGCGCCGACGTGGTCGCCGACCAGGCCGCGGCCCGCTCACCCTGGCGGGTCAGCTCGACGAGGAAGATGCCCAGGACGAAGCCGAGCACGCCACCCACGACCGGCACGACGAAGAAGCCGACCACCCCGAGCGCGACCGCCACCGCCAGGGTGGCCGAGCCCACCCCGGCACGGCGCATCCGCCGCCCCGGCAGCAGGTACTGCAGCGCGACGCCCGCGGCATACCAGGCAAGAGACACCCAGAACACCACCCAGGCTCCGGCAGCGGGGTGGTCGTAGGCCCAGATCGCGGTCGCCGCCACGGTGAGCGCCAGCCCGGGCACCACGGGCACGACGATGCCGACCAGACCGACGAGCATGAGCAGGCCCGTGACCACGGTCAGCTGGGTCACCGCAGGCCGGGCTCCGTCGCCGCCTGCTCGAGCTCGCCGGTGTCGTCCTGGATTTCCGTCGCCGCGGCGCGCAGCCGAGGCAGGTGTTGGCGGCCGTGGTGGGCGCAGAAGTACAGCTCGCCGCCGGCGAGCAGCCGGGCGCGAATGTAGGCCCGGGCGCCGCAGCGGTCGCAGCGGTCTGCGGCGCTCATGCGGGGGGCCAGGGTTGCGTTCACGTCTGCCGTCTCTTTCCTCGTCGATGCCTGCGGAGTCCACCGTACGACGCTCGTGTTACCGACCGATGACGTCAGGACCCGCAGGGGTGGCAACAGTGAAACACGCCGGATGCTTCCCGACCGGCATCCGCGGGATCCGCGACACCGTCGCCGGACCCGCGCGGGCCACCGGCCCCGCCTGCGGCGGGGTGCGCGGTGCGCCGGGCCGCCCTGGGCTACCCTCGCCTGCAGCGGGTGGCATCCCGTGCCCTCACCCGCAGCCGAGAGGATCGCCGCGTTGGTCGCCGCCCGCACGCCCGCCCCGGTGGCGGGGGACTACACCGCCCGACACCTGCAGGTCCTCGAGGGCCTGGAGGCGGTGCGCAAGCGCCCCGGGATGTACGTGGGCTCCACCGACCGGCGGGGCCTCATGCACTGCGTGTGGGAGATCATCGACAACGGCGTCGACGAGGCGCTGGGCGGTCACGGGGACCGGATCGAGATCGTCCTGGGCGCGGACGGCTCCATCGAGATCCGCGACCGTGGCCGGGGCATCCCCGTCGACGTCGAGCCGCGCACCGGCCTCACCGGCGTCGAGGTCGTCTTCACCAAGCTGCACGCGGGGGGGAAGTTCGGCGGCGGCTCGTATGCCGCGTCCGGCGGCCTGCACGGCGTCGGGGCGTCGGTGGTCAACGCCCTGTCCTCGCGCCTGGACGTCGAGGTCGACCGGGGCGGCAAGACGTACGCGATGAGCTTCCGGCGGGGTGAGCCGGGGGTGTTCGCCGATCCCCCGGGGCCGCACAGCCCGGCCGCACCGTTCACGGCATACGAGACCGGCAGCGAGCTGCGGGTCGTCGGCAAGGCCCCGCGCGGGGTGACCGGGTCGCGGGTGCGGTTCTGGCCGGACCGGCAGATCTTCCTCAAGGACGCCGACGTGGACCTGGCGTCGCTGCACGACCGGGCCCGTCAGACCTCCTTCCTCGTGCCCGGCCTGGCGCT
This sequence comes from Dermatophilaceae bacterium, assembly GCA_037045055.1. GTDB lineage: Bacteria > Actinomycetota > Actinomycetes > Actinomycetales > Dermatophilaceae > Phosphoribacter. The sequence continues at coordinate 193,622 of JBAOHJ010000001.1, forward strand.
GGTCGTGCGCGACCAGCGGGGCGAGACCCCTGACGAGCAGACGTTCCGCCACGACGGAGGGCTGACCGAGTTCGTCGAGTTCCTCGCCCCGGACGAGCCGCTCACCGCGGTGTGGCGGCTGCAGGGGTCGGGGCGCTTCGTCGAGACGGTGCCGGTGCTCGACGAGCGGGGGCAGATGACCCCGACGGAGGTCGAGCGTGAGTGCGGGGTGGACATCGCGGTGCGGTGGGGCACCGGATACGACACGAACGTCAGCAGCTTCGTCAACGTCATCGCCACGCCCAAGGGGGGCACCCACCTGGCCGGGTTCGACCAGGCCCTGCTCAAGGTGTTCCGTCGACAGCTGGAGCTCAACGCGAGGCGTCTGAAGGTCGGCGGCGACAAGGTGGACAAGGAGGACGTCCTCGCCGGGTTGACGGCCGTGGTGACCGTCCGGTTGGCCGAGCCGCAGTTCGAGGGCCAGACCAAGGAGGTCCTGGGCACCTCGGCGGTGCGAGCCGTGGTGGCCCGGGTCGTCGAGCGCGAGCTCACCGCCCGACTGACCTCGGGGCGACGCGAGGACAAGGCCCACGCGGCGCTGGTGCTCGAGAAGGTCGTCGCCGAGATGAAGACCCGGATCAGCGCTCGGCTGCACAAGGAGACCCAGCGGCGCAAGACCGCGCTGGAGTCCTCCTCGCTGCCGGCCAAGCTGGCCGACTGCCGCACCCACGACGTGGCACGCTCCGAGCTGTTCATCGTCGAGGGCGACAGCGCCCTGGGCACCGCCAAGCTGGCCCGTTCGTCGGACTACCAGGCGCTGCTGCCGATCCGCGGGAAGATCCTCAACGTCCAGAAGGCCTCGGTGGCCGACATGCTCAAGAACGCCGAGTGCGCCGCGATCATCCAGGTCATCGGCGCCGGCTCGGGGCGCTCCTTCGACCTGTCGGCGGCGCGCTACGGCAAGGTGATCGTCATGAGCGACGCCGACGTCGACGGCGCGCACATCCGCACCCTGCTGCTCACCCTGTTCTTCAAGTACATGCGCCCCCTCGTGGAGGCCGGCAGGGTGTATGCCGCGATGCCGCCGCTGCACCGGCTGGAGGTCATCGGGGGGCCGGGCAGGAAGAACGAGTACGTCTACACGTACAACGACGCCCAGCTGCGCTCCACCCGCTCTGCCTTGGAGCGCAAGGGCCGTCGGGTCAAGGAGCCGCCCCAGCGCTACAAGGGCCTGGGCGAGATGGACGCCGACCAGCTGGCCGACACCACGATGGACCCGCGGCACCGGACCCTCCGGCGGGTCACCGTGGGCGAGGCGCAGGAGGCCGTCCACGAGGCCGAGCGGGTGTTCGACCTGCTCATGGGCAACGACGTCGCCCCGCGCAAGGACTTCATCGTCGACTCCGCCTCGGCTCTGGATCGCCGGCGCATCGACGCCTGAGCCGGCCCACCACCCCCGTCGTCGACCCCGTGGTTGCGCTGCACCGGCTCGGCGCACGGTTGCCACCTCGAGGCGAGGATCTCAGGCTCCCCGAGCCACGCCGTCGAGGAGTCGGGCGAGCTCGCCCGGCGCCGACACCATCGGCCAGTGGCCCGCATCGATGTCGACGTAACCGACCTGCGCGGTCGCGGCCAGCTCGGGCACCTCGCCCTGCGCCACCCAGGCCCGCGCCTGCTCGGGGGAGAACTCCGGGCACACCACGACGACCGGCACGTCGAACCGCGCCGGATCGCCGAGCCGCACGACCGCGCAGGCCACCCCCTCGGGCACCGGGTGCGCGGCCGCGGCGATGCGCCGTCTGGTCGCGTCGTCCAGGTCGGCGCAGTCCGGGCCCTCGAACGGCTCCCAGCCGGGGAACGGCATACGGCCGTCGACGACGGGGAAGAACGGCGCGTATGCCGCGCCGTCCGAGCGCGGGAAGCCCCCGACCATGACCACCCGGGCCACCGCTGTCGGGCGCCGGTCGGCGCAGATCCACACCAGGGCGCTGGCCGCCGAATGCCCGACGAGCACGGGGCCAGTGGCGGCGTCGACGGCGGCCAGCACCGCGTCGACCTGGTCGTCCAACGTGGCGTCGACCTCGTCGTCGGCGCCGGGAAGCCTGACGGCGACGGGCCGGTGGCCCAGCCGGGCGAGCTCGGTGGCCACCTCGGCCCAGACGGACGAGTCGAGCCACAGACCGGCGACCAGCACGACGTCCATGGCTCGACCGTAGCCGCTGGGGCCGACACTCACGCGCCCGTGCGTGGCTCAGGCGCTGGGGGGCGCGGTGCTCGCGCGCACCACCAGCTCGCACGGGAACAGGTGGTCGTGGTCCTGCCGCCGGGGGATCACGGCGAGCTCGCCGAGCAGCGTCCGGGCCGCGGCGGTCCCCTGGGCGGCCACGTCCTGGCGGACGGTGGTCAGCCGGAACGGGACGGCGAGGTCGTGGTCGTCGATCCCGACGATGGACAGGTCGGCCGGCACCCGCAGCCCCAGCTCGAGGGCGGCCCCATACGCCCCGAGGGCCATCTCGTCCGAGGCGGCGAGGATGGCCGAGGGGCGGTCCTTGGCCTGCAGCAGCGAGCGGACCAGGGCATAGGCGTCTGCCGCGCTCCAGTCGCACTTGCGCACCCAGTCCTCGCGCACCGGGGTCCCGCGGGCGGCCATGGCCTGGCGGAATCCGGCGACCCGGTCGTTGGGCGTCTTGCGGTGGGCGGTGGTCGCCCGGGCCGCGCCGACGAAGCAGATCCGGGTGTGTCCGAGGTCGAGCAGGTGGTCGGTCACGAGCCGGCTGGACTCGACGTCGTCGATGCCGACCCAGGGCGCGTCGGCGAACCGGTTGCCGATGGTGACCACCGGCAGGCGCAGCCGTTCGACGAGCTCGCGCTCCTCGCCCCGCAGGTCGACGTTGATGAGGACCAGCCCGTCGACCCTCTTGAACATCAGGCTCTGGGTCAGCGACAGGCGCTCGTCCGGGGAGGCCGGCTGCTCCAGGTCCATGAGCAGCATGTGGTGATGGTGATCGCGCAACGCCTTGTCGATGGCGCTGATCGTGCTGGTGAAGAACCATCGGCCGACGAACGGCGTGACCACCCCGACCAGTCGGGTGCGGCCGGATGCCAGGCCCGACGCGGTCGGGCTGGCGATGTAGTTGAGCCGCTCGGCGGCGGCTCGGACCCGCTCGCGGGTGTCCGGGTGCACCTTGTCCAAACCCCGCAAGGCCCTCGACACGGTCGCCGCCGACACCCCCGCCGCGGCGGCGACGTCGTCGATGGTGGGCTGGTTCATCGCTCGGCTCCTTCGCCGCAGGCGGGAGTGCCGCTGGGAGATGGGGCACCAGGGCCATGATCGCTCACCTCGGCCCCAAACGTGACACCACCGGCCCGCCCGTGCCGTCCGTCCCCGCTCACCTGGCCCCCTGCGCCCGCACGACCAGCAGCAGGGCCTGTTCGGGGCGCAGGATGGGCGGGGCCACACCGACGAGGGCCAGGGCTCGGCCGGTGGCGGTCAGACCCTCGGCCAGCCACGGGGGCGGTGCCACCTGCTGGGTGTCGGGACCGCCGGCCAGGGGCATGGCGGTGACCCGGTAGGCCCGATCCGGGTCCAGGCCGGTGAGCCGCAACGGGGCCGGCACCTGCGCGTCGCTGGCGCTCGTCTGCACGAGGGCGAACACCGCCTCCGACCGGTCCCGCGCCACCACGCCGTGCAGCACGGCGCTCGGGTCGGGGTGATCCACGCGGTGGACCCGCCCGCCGTGCAGCAGGGCTCGCCACTCGCGGTAGGTGGCGACCACCCCGGCCAGCTCGGCGAACTCGTCGGGGGTCATCGAGGTCAGGTCCCACTCGATGCCCAGGTGCCCGAACACGGCGGCGGCGGCGCGCAGGCTCAGGTCGTGCCGCCGGCCGGTGGTGTGCGACCGCGCCGCCCCGATATGCGCCCCGACCAGCTCGGGTGGCACCAGCAGGCCGGTCCACAGCTGGATGCCCACGCGCTCCAGCGGGTCGAGGCAGTCGCTGGCCCAGACCCGGTCGGTGCGGGCCAGGATGCCCAGGTCGACCCGTCCGCCGCCCGAGGCGCACGACTCGATCTGCACCCTCGGGAAGGCCGCCCGCAGCCGGTCGAGGACGTCGTACGCGCCGAGCGTCGTGGCCCGCACCCCCGGGCGCCCGTCGTAGCCGGCGGCGTCGAGCAGGTCGCGGTTGTGGTCCCACTTGAGGAACCCGATGTCGTATGCCGCGAGCAGGTCGCCCAGCCGCCGGACCAGGTGGTCGCGGACCTCGGGACGGCCCAGGTCCAGGGCCAGCTGGTGACGCCAGGTCGGGGGCTCGCGCCCGGGAACGCCCAACACCCAGTCGGGATGCGCCCGGTAGAGGTCCGAGTCGGGGTTGACCATCTCCGGCTCGACCCACAACCCGAACTGCATGCCCAGGGCGCGGACGTGCTCGACGAGCGGGGCCAGCCCGTGCGGCCAGACCTGCCCGGACACCACCCAGTCGCCGAGCCCAGCCGTGTCGTCGCGCCGGGCGCCGAACCACCCGTCGTCCAGGACGAAGCGCTCCACGCCGAGCTGCGCCGCCCGGTCGGCCAGCTCGCGCAGGCGGTCGGCTCGGTGGTCGAAGTACACCGCCTCCCACGTGTTGAAGGTCACCGGCCGAGGCCCCTGGGGATGTCCTGGCCGGGCGCGCACGTGCCCGTGCCAGGCGTCCGAGAGCCCGTTGAGACCCGCCGTGGACATCGCCGCCAGGACGGTCGGCGCGGCATACTCCTCGGTCGGTGCGAGGACGACCTCGCCGGGCCCGAGCAGCTCGCCGGCGCCGATCTGGGACCGGCCCATGGGCCCGCGCTCGGCCCACAACACCGAGTCTGCCGACCAGGCCAGGTGGACGGCGTAGACCTCGCCGTGCTCGAAGCCGAAGCCCGGCGTGCCCACGGCCAGCAGCAGCGGGGCGTCGTGGCCGGTGCGACCGTGGCGGCCCTCCCGACACCAGGCGCCCAGGGGCAGCGGGTGACGTTGCGGGGTGCGCTCGCGCGACCAGCGGCCGGTGAGGTCGAGGATCTCGCGGGCCGTGTCGGGCAGCGGCAGCACGGCGGCCAGTCGGTCCAGCCGGTAGACGTCGGGGCCGAGGTTGGTCACCCGCTGGTCGATCGCCAGGACGCCGTGTTCGTCGAGGGTCAGGGCGAGGTCCAGGACCAGCCCGGCCGACGCGTCGGCCAGGCGCAGCTGCACGCGGTCGGGGTCGCGGTCGCGGCGGGGCGGGCGGCTCGGGCGCAGATCCGGCGACCACCCGGTGCCGTCCGGTCGGGCGCCGACCAGCGCCGGGCGCATCGGCCACCCGTCCACGGGCATGGGCAGCAGCGGCCGCGGCCGGGGCGTGTCGGGGGCGCTGTGCGCGACGGCGGGCACCAGCCCGAGGGCCACCGCCTCCAGGTCCGCGCCCGGCCCCAGGTCCGGCCCCCAGTACAGCACCTGGGGTCGGTGACCGCGCAGGTCCAGCGCCAGGCTGACCCCGCCGCCGCGCAGGTGCGGCAAGCCCGACGGGGTGGCCGGTGTGCCCCCGGCCACCCCGCTCGCGGACGCCGGCATCAGCCCTTGACGGCTCCGGCGGTCATGCCCCGGATGAGGAAGCGTTGCAGACCGAAGAACACGATCATCGGCAGGACCATGGAGATGAAGGCCCCCGCGGTGAGCAGCTCCTGGCCTTGCCCCTGCGTCCCGAGCAGCTGTTGCAGCTTGACGATGACGGTGCCGTTGTCGTTGCGCAGGAACGTCTTGGCGATGAGCAGGTCGTTCCACACCCAGAGGAACTGCAGCGTGGCGAAGGCCGCCATCGCGGGGACGGCCATCGGCGCGACGAGCTTCCAGAAGATCTGGTAATGGCTGCAGCCGTCGATCTTGGCCGACTCGACGATGCTCACCGGCAAGGTCGCCATGTAGTTGCGCAGCGTGTAGATCGCCAGCGGCATGCCGAACCCGGTGTGCAACAGCCACACCGCGATGTACTGCCCGGAGATGCCGGCACCGCGCGGCCCGAGCAGGTCCAGCAGCGGCTGGAAGGCCACCTGGATCGGCACGACCATGACCGCGACGATCGCGATGAACAGCGCGTCCTTGCCGCGGAAGTCCATGAACGTGAACGCGTATGCCGCGAAGGCGGCGAACATGATCGGGATGATCGTCGCCGGGATCGCCACGACGATGGCATTGATGAAGGCCGAGCCCATGTCCTGGTTCTCGAACACCCGGCGGTAGTTGTCGGTGGTCCATCCGGTGCCGAAGGGGTTGAACAGCGCGGTCCACCACCCCGACCCCGCCGCGTCCTCGCGGGTGCGGAACGAGGTCACCAGCAGCCCGAGGGTGGGGACCGACCAGAGCAACGCCAGGACGGTCATCGTGACGATCGAGAACAGGCTGCGCGGCCGCCCGTCCTTCATCAACCTGACGCTCATCGGTTCGCCTCCGCCGCCCGGAACTGTCGGACCTGGTAGATCAGCACGGGCAGGATCGCCACGAGCAGGACCACGACGATGGCCGACGCGATGCCGGCCTCGCTGTCGGCGAACATCTTGTTGTAGAAGAGGTTCGCGATGACGTTCGTCTTGTAGTTGCCGTTGGTGAGCACGTAGACGATGTCGAACACCTTGAGCACGGTGATGAGCACGGTGATGTAGACGGTGATGATCGTGCCCTTGATCTGGGGGATGACCACCTTGGTGAAGATCTGGAACTCGCTGGCCCCGTCGATGCGGGCGGCCTCGAGGGTGTCGTCGGGCACGCCCTTGATCGCCGAGGACAGCAGCACCATGGAAAAGCCCACCTGCAGCCAGACCAGGATGACCATGAGCAGGACCGAGTTCACCCGGGCGGTGGCCACCTGCAGCCAGGTCTGCGGGTCGCCGCCGACCGCGGTGAGCAGGGCGTTGAGCAGCCCGGTCTGCGAGCGGTTCTTGTCCTGGTACTCGTACACCAGGCCCCAGATCGCCGAGGCTCCGACGAACGAGATCGCCATGGGCAGGAAGATCGCGCTCTTGACGGTCTTCTCCCCCCGGGCCGAGAGCTTGTCGGCGAGCACGGCGACGACGACACCCAGGGCCACGGTGAGGGCCGGGACGATGACCAACCAGAGGATGTTGTTGAAGATGGAGTCCAGGAACGTGCCGTCGGTGAAGATCGAGCGGTAGTTGTCCAGGCCCACCCACGCGGTGCTGTCCCGGTTGGCGAACGAGTAGACCACCGTCTGGATCGTCGGGTAGAGCAGCATGAGCCCGATGAGCGCGAACCCGGGCAGCAGGAACGCGTAGGGGATGACCCCCTGGGACAGCCGCCGGGGGAGTCCCTCGACGAAGGCGTTGAGGAAGTAGAAGAAGGCCATGGCCCCGCCCACGCCGGCCGCGAGGGCGAGCACGCCGATGACGATCTTGTTGTTGAGGAACCACCCCGGGTAGTAGGCGAAGGCCAGGAACAGGTTCGCCATCGCCCAGATGACCACCGCCATCCCGAGCACTCCGGTGAGGACCTTGACGAGGTTGAGCCGCCCGTCGTCGGGGCGCCTGCCGGCCGGCACCGGAGCGGGCCGGGCGACCTCGATCGCGTCGGCGGTCATGACTTGGGCCACCCCGACTCGATCTGGTCACACACCTGTTGACTGGTCTTTGTCCCGTTCACCCACTCGACCATGCCGGTCCAGAAGCTGCCCGAGCCGACCGCCTTGGGCATGACGTCGGAGCCGTCGAAGCGGAACACGTCGGCGGTGTAGGCCATCTTGGCGATGGTCCGAGTGGTCTCGTCCGGGTAGTTGGCCTGGTCGAAGGTCTTGTGCGGCGAGAGCCAGCCGCCGTCCTTGGCCCACTGACCGCCGAACTTGTCCGACGCGAGGAACTTCATGACCTCCTGGGCGTCCGGGTCGTTGCCGTTGAACAACGCGGCCAGGTCGCCGCCGCCGAGGATCGGCTGGCCCTTGAACCCGCCCTCGTACTTCGGGAAGACGAAGATGCCCACGCGCTTGTCCAGTGCGGCCTTGATGTCGGTGGGGAAGAAGGTGATGGCGAAGTTGCCCTGGCGCTCGAGCATGCAGCTGGGCGGGGTGGCGAAGGCCGGCAGCATGGACTTGGCGAAGGCGGTGCTGAGGATCGCCCGGGCCCCGCCGAAGACGTTGCCGTCGGTCTTGATGAGCTTGCCGACCTCGTCGAACGCCTTGACGATGCGCGGGTCGTTGAACGGGATCTGGTGGTAGATCCACTGGTCGTAGACCTCGGGGCCGTAGAGGCGCAGGACGTACTCCTCGATCCAGTCGGTGCCGACCCACCCGGTGGCCTGTGCCGACTCCCACCCCATGCACCACGGGGCGGTCCCGCCGGCCTTGATCTGGTCGGTGATCCCGGCGAGCTCCTGCAGCGTGGCGGGGTTCTTGCTGTAGCCGGCGGCGCCGTAGACGGCCTGGTTGTACCAGACGATGCTCTTGACGGCCATGCGCATCGGCGCGGCATACACCCGGCCCTTGTAGTTGACCGAGTCGAGGAACCCCGGCACGAGCGTGCTCTTGAGCGCGTCGTAGTCGAGGTAGGTGTCGATCGGCTGGACCTTGCCCTGCGCGGCGAACTCCATGATGCCGCCGGGCTGCGGGAACAGGCCGATGTCCGGGGAGTCGCCGGCCTTGACCTTGGACTTGATCGTCGTGGTGAAGTCCTGGTCGGAGACGTACTGGATCTTGATGCCGGTGCGCTGGGTGAAGTCGGCGAGCGAGGCGTTGAAGGACTTCTCCTCGTCGCCGCCGAACGCCCCCATGACCGTGACGACCTTGTCGCCGTCGGTCTGACCGTTGTCGACGTAACCGCCGAGCCCGGCAGCACCACCACCGCCACCGGTCGGGTTGGGGTTCTGCAGGCAGGCGCTCACCGCGACGGCGATGGTCGCGCCGACGGCGACCGCCCTCCCTGCGCGCCGGACGTATGACGTCATTGCCACTCCTTCGGACGGACTTGCTCGGCGCGAGTCGGGTCTGCGCGTCCGGCCACCGCTGCCCCTGGGACGTCGGCTGCGCGAAGCGCCAGGGCTCGCGGGTCCTCGTGCACTGGCATCCACTCCGCGTGGAATCGCACCAACATAGGGCGCGGACGCCCTCGCGGACAACGGCGCGCACCCGTGTCGCGCCCACCGTCTCGTCGCTTTGCGGAATCGTTATGGAAGCGCTTACACAACCGACCATGTGCGGGTGGGTACGGCGCCCTTCCCGCACGACTCGGGCAGGTCCGGGCCGGTGCCCTGCCGCACCGTCACCTTCCAGGAGCGTCCGTCGGTATGCCGCACCGTCACCCGGGTGGCCGGCCCGTCGTCGGCATGCCGGGCCCCCTCGGGGCGGGGGTGCCCGGGCCACGCGCTCGCGTCGAGGGCGTCGGCGACAGCCTCCCCGATCCGGGCCCGCACGGTGGCCTCCGCGACCTGCTCGGGCGCGGTGAGCCGGCAGGCGCCACGGTCGTGCCCCGATCCGGCGAGCGCCGTCGGCAGCTCGCCGCGGTCCGCGGCGCGCAGCGCCGCCCCGGCCAGGGCGAGGTCGAGGCGCCCGAGGTAGCGCCCCTGCGGGAGCAGGACTCCGGTGGGAGCGAAGCGGTGACCGCCGGTGTGCGAGCTCTCCCAGACCCGGTCGGGGAACGCCGCGGCGGCGGCCAGGGCCAGCGGCCTGCCGCGGGTGGCGCAGCACAGGTCACGGCGACCGTTGGTGCACAGCAGCAGCACCGGCGGGTGCTCGCGCAGTCCGGGCAGGGTGGCCAGGGCCCGCGCCCGGTCGCCCGCGCCGAGCGCAGCGAGATCCAGCTGCAGCAGCGCGGCCGGGTCGGCGACCCGCCCGGCCAGCAGCCAGGGTCGGATGCCGGTATACGCGAGGAAGACGTGCCGCGACGACGCCGAGGGCGAGTCGGGGTGCGGTCCGGGGCGGCGGACCAGCGCCAGGCGCCCCTGCGCGCCGGCGCAGCGCTCGTCCAGCAGCCGCCCCAACGCCGGGTCCAACCGCGACTGGGTCGCCGCCACCCGGCCCCAGGGGCCGTCCTGCTCCAGGGCCAGGAAGAAGCGCGACGGGGGTGCCGTGCCCGCCGCCGGGGTGTCGGCCGCGTCGTGGACCCTCGAGCACGACTGCGGGTCGACGGCCGGGCGCGGCCCGGGGCCCGGGGGCGGCACGCTCAGCCGTCCTCGACGGGGCCGGCGACCGCGGCGACGACGACGGTGCCGGCCTCGCCCGACCCGTCTCGCCGGCCCAGCGGCTCGGGCAGCTCGACCGGGCTGCCGTTGCCGGCGGCGGCCCGGGCCGGCCCGGCCCCGACCCAGGCGAACACCACGGTGTCCTCGCCGGCGCGGAAACGGTGGCAGCGCACCCCGGACGTGCCCCGACCCTTGGCGGGGTACTCGGCATACCGGGTCACCTTGAGGGCCCCGGGCTGGGTGCCCGGCAGCGCCGCCGAGGAGCCGCTGGCGGTGACGACGACCCCCTCCCGCGCGGGGTCCAGGACGCCGAAGAACACCACCTGCTCGCCGTCGGCGACCCGGATGCCGGCCATCCCCCCGGCGGCCCGGCCCTGCGCGCGGACCTGGCCGGCAGGGAAGCGCAACAGCTGGGCGTCGGAGGTGACGAACACCAGATCGAGCCCGTCGTCCGCGGCCGCCGCGGCGCCGACCACGCGGTCGCCGGACTTGAGCGCCACCAGCTCCCACCAGGGACGGGCCGGGTGCTCGGGCACCACCCGCTTGACCACTCCGCTGGCGGTGCCGAGCGCGAGCACTGGGGCCTGGGCGGTCAGCGACGCCAGCGTCAGCGGCTCCTCGCCCCGGGGCAGGTCGACGAACGCGGCCAGCGGGGCGCCACCGGACAGGGTGGGCGACCCGCTCGTCGGAGGCAGCGTGGGCAGGTCCAGGGCGGGCAGGCGCAGCATCCGCCCGAGCGAGGTCACCAGCCCGACCTCGCCGCGGGCGGTCGTGCGCACCGCCCCGACGAGCACGTCGTGCCGGCCGCGGGCGCCGCCGACCGGCAGCGGGTCGGCGTTGGCGGTGCGGGCCAGCAGCCCGGTCGAGGACAGCAGCACCCAGCACGGGTCGTCGGCCACCTGCAAGGGTGCCCCGGCCCGTGACGCGCCCCCGGACGGCATACCGGCGGTGGTGCTGGCCGCTTCCAGCAGCACCGTGCGACGCGGCGTGCCGTGCGCCGCGGCGACCTGGGCCAGCTCGTCGCTCACCGTGGCGCGCAACAGGGTCGGGTCGGCCAGCAGCGCCGACAGGGCCTCGATGTCGCGGGCCAGCTCGTCGCGCTCCTGCTCCAGCTCCAGCCGGGAGAACTTCGTCAGGCGGCGCAGCTGCAGATCCAGCAGGTAGCTCGCCTGCGCGTCGGACAGGTCGAAGACGTCCATGAGTCTGGCCTTGGCGGTGGCCGCGTCGTCGGAGGAGCGGATGAGCTGGATCACCTCGTCGATGTTGAGGATCGCCACCAGCAGCCCCTCGACGAGGTGGGCACGCTCCTGCCGGCGGGCCAGCCGGTATGCCGTGCGCCGCCGGACCACGTCCACGCGGAACTCGACGTAGACGGTGAGCAGCTCCTTGAGCCCCAGGGTGCGCGGCTGGCCCTCGACCAGGGCGACGTGGTTCATCCCGAACGAGTCCTCCATCGGGGTGAGCCGGTAGAGCTCCTCGAGCACCGCCTCGGGGACGAACCCGCTCTTGACCTCGATGACCAGGTGCAGGCCGTGGCGTCGGTCGGTGAGGTCCTTGACGTCGCTGATGCCGGCCAGCCGGCGCGACTGGACCAGGTCCTTGATCCGTTCGATGACCTTCTCGGGTCCGACGAGGTAGGGCAGCTCGGTGACGACGATGCCCTTGCGTCGGGGAGTGAGGTTCTCCACCCGGGCACTGGCCCGGGTCCGGAACGACCCTCGCCCGGTGAGGTAGGCCTCGCGGATGCCGTCGAGCCCCACGATCCGTCCGCCGCCGGGCAGGTCCGGCCCGGGGACGTGGCGCATGAGGTCCTCGAGCGAGCAGTCGGGGTGGGCCAGCAGGTGGCGCGCGGCCCCGATGACCTCGACGAGGTTGTGCGGGGCCAGGTTCGTCGCCATGCCGACGGCGATGCCGCTGGCCCCGTTGACCAGCAAGTTGGGGTAGGCCGAGGGCAGCACCGCCGGCTGGGTCTGGGTGTCGTCGTAGTTGGGGACGAAGTCGACGGTGGCCTCGTCCAGCCCGCCGACCATGAGCAGGGCGGCCGGTGCCATCCGGGCCTCGGTGTAGCGGGAGGCGGCCGGACCGTCGTCGAGGGAGCCGAAGTTGCCGTGCCCGTCGACGAGCGGCAGGCGCATCGAGAACGGCTGGGCCAGCCGCACCAGGGTGTCGTAGATCGCGCTGTCGCCATGCGGGTGGTACTTGCCCATGACCTCGCCGACGATCCGGCTGGACTTGACGTGCGCGCGATCCGGGCGCAACCCGAGCTCGGTCATCCCGAAGAGGATCCGCCGCTGGACCGGTTTGAGCCCGTCCCGGGCATCGGGCAGGGCTCGGGCGTAGATGACCGAGTAGGAGTACTCCAGGAACGCCTCGCGCATCTCCTGCGCGACGTCGATGTCGACGATCCGTTCGGCGAGGTCCTCGGACGGAGGCGGGGCGGCGGGGCGGCGGGCCATGCGGTGGCGGGGCTCCTCGGGCGGGGGTGGGTGTGGGCTCATCCTCTCCTACCGGCCCGCGCCGGGGTCCTGCGGACGCGCCGCCCACCGACCCCAGTGAGCCACCTCGTCGACCTCGCGCCGCCCACGCCGCAGGCTCGCGCCGGGCGGGTGGGGCACGGCATACCCGAGGCTCACGACGCCGACGATCCGACGCGCCGGCGGCACCCCGAAGACCGACAAGACGCCGGTATGCCGCGTCGCCGGCACCCCGAAGAACAACGCCCCCAGCCCGAGGTCGACCGCGGTGAGCATGATGAGCAGGGCCGCCATGCCGGTGTCGACGTCCCAGTAGGGCACCGGCCAGCGCGCCTCGGACCGGTCCGAGGCGCCCTTGTCCGGCTCGGCGTAACGGTCCAGATAGGCCTGCCGGTCGGCCAGGCACAGCACGAGCACCGGCGCGGTGCGGACCCCGGCCAGCCAGCTGTCCACCGGGGCGTCGGGGTCGGTGGTCGCGCCCCAGAAGGTCGCCCGTTGCTCGGGCGTGCTCAGGACGAGGAAGTCCCACCCCTGGGTGAACCCGGCACTGGGCGCGCGGATCGCATTGGCCAGGCAGGCCCGCACCAGCGCCTCGGGCACCGGGCGGTCGGGGTCGTATCGGCGCACCATCCGCCGCCGTCGCACGACGCGCGCGAACTCCACACCCTCGATGCTGCCAGGTCCCCCCGGTCGTGCCACCATTGGGCGCATGTCGCCGGATGGGACTCTCCCGCCGGGCTACCCCTCGGCCTGGGAGGCCGATGTCGTCCTGCGGGACGGCTCCCTGGCCAACGTGCGTCCCATCCTCCCCGAGGACGGGGACCGGATCCGCGCGTTCCACGCCAAGCAGTCCGACGAGTCGATCTACCTGCGCTTCTTCGCCCCGCTGCGCGAGCTGTCCAACCAGGACATCGAGCGGTTCACCGTCGTCGACTACGCCACCCGGGTGGCCCTGGTGGCGCTGCAACGCGAGGAGCTCATCGGCGTCGGACGCTACGACACCATCGACGAACACACCGCCGAGATCGCCTTCAACATCTCCGACCACCACCAGGGCAAGGGCATCGGCTCGGTGCTGCTGGAGCATCTCGCGGCCATCGGTCTGGAGGCCGGGCTCACCCGGATGGTCGCCGAGGTGCTGCCGCAGAACCGCAAGATGCTCAACGTGTTCAAGGAGGCCGGCTACGCGATGAGGCACCGTCTCGAGGACGGTGTCATCGCGGTGACCTTCGACATCACGCCCACGGCCCGCTCGACGGCGGTGCGGATGGCCCGCGAGCACCGCGCCGAGGCCTCGAGCATCCGCGGGGTGCTCACCCCGCGCTCGGTCGCCGTCATCGGCGCCAGTCGCCGCGAGCACGCCGTCGGGTCCTGCTTCCTGCACAACATCCTCACCGCCGACTTCGTCGGCGACGTGTATGCCGTCAACCCCTCGGGGGAGACGATCTTCGGTCTGCCGGCGTATCCGACGGTCGGCGACGTCCCCGGGCACGTCGACCTGGCCGTGATCGCGGTGCCCGCCGCCAAGGTCCTCGACATCGTCGAGGAGTGCGCGGTCAAGGGCGTCAAGGCCCTGGTCATCCCCGTGGCCAACTTCGGCGACGCCGACGAGGTCGGCAAGAAGCTGCAGGACGAGCTGCGGGTCATCGCCCGGCGAGCCGGCATCCGGGTCATCGGGCCCAACTCCTTCGGCGTCATCAACAACGACTGGACGGTGCGGCTCAACGCCTCGCTGGCCCGGGCGGTCCCACCCCCGGGCACCTTCGGCCTCTTCGCCCAGAGCGGGGCCTTGGGCATCGCCGTGCTCGCCTCGGCGGCCCGGCGGGGCCTGGGGCTGTCCACGTTCGCGTCGGCGGGCAACCGGGTGGACGTCTCGGGCAACGACCTCATGCAGTTCTGGATCGACGACCCGGACACCGACGCGGTGGGGCTGTACCTCGAGTCGATCGGCAACCCGCGCAAGTTCTCCCGGATCGCCCGGCAGCTGTCCTCGAACAAGCCCGTCGTCGTCGTCAAGTCGGGGGCGACCGTCGCCGGGGCCGGGTCGGTCGCGGCGCCCGGGCCGGCCGGTTACGGCGAGCGGCGCTCGATGGTCGGGTCGGAGGCGTTCGACGCGCTGTTGCGCCAGGCCGGCGTGATCCGCGCCGACAACATCCATCAGCTGTTCGACATCGCCCAGCTCGTCGTGCACCAGCCGCTGCCGCAGGGCGATCGGGTGGCCATCGTCGGCAACTCGGACGCGCTGGGCTCGCTCACCGAGCAGGCCGCGCTGAGCTGGGGGCTGCGGGTGACCCACGGCCCGGTGCCCCTACTGCCCGGTGCCGGGGCGGGGGAGTTCGCCCAGGCGTTGCGCGAGGCGTTCCTGGACCCCGAGGTCGACAGCGTGCTGACCTCCTTCGTCCCACCGACGAGGATCCACGACCGGGAGGTCGCCGAGGCGGTCCGCGACGAGTCGGCTCGGTGGGACAAACCGTGTGCGGCGACGTTCCTGGAGATGCGGGGGGTGCGCGAGGAGCTGGCCGTGGGCGACCCCAACGAGGTCCGTCGCCGGGTCGTGCCGGCCTACATGAGCCCCGAGGACGCCGTGCGCGCCCTGGCCGCGGCGACCGGCTACGGGCAGTGGCGTGCTCGGGACCGCGGTCAGCCGGTCGCCCCCTACGGCGTGGATCACCTGGCCGCCCAGGCGGTCATCGACGAGATCCTCCACGAGTGTCCCGAGGGTCGCCTGCTCACCCAGGACGAGTCGGTGCGCCTGCTGGCCACCGCGGGCATCGAGCTGTGGCCGTCGGAGGTGGTCGTCACCGCCGACGAGGCGGTCGTGGCCGCCCAGCGGTGCGGCTACCCCGTCGTGCTCAAGACCGTGTCGCCCTCGCTGCGCCACCAGGTCGGCCTCACCGAGGTGCGCCCGGACGTCGTCGACGCCGACGGGGTGCGCCGCGCCTACGCCTCGCTGTCCAACCGGCTGGGCGCCTTGGACAACGACGCCTTCGCGGTGCAGGCCATGTCCCCACCCGGGGTGCCCTGCGTGGTGCGGACCGTCGAGGACCCGCTCTTCGGTCCGCTGGTGGCGTTCTCCATCGCCGGGCCGCCGACCGACCTGCTCGGCGACATCGGCTACCGCAGCCCCCCCTGACCGACGTCGACGTCCGGGACCTCGTCTCCTCGGTGCGGGCCGCCCCGCTGCTGTACGGCGACGGCGGCCGCGAGCCGATCCACATGGATGCGCTGCGCGACCTGGTGGCCCGGATGTCGGTCCTGGCCGACGAGCACCCGCACCTGGCGTCGATGACGCTCACCCCGGTGAACTGCTGGGGCAGCGGCGTGGACGTGCTCGGCGCCGCGATCCGGGTTGCCCCGCACGTCGCCCGGGTCGACGCCGACCGCCGACTGATGACCGACTGACGACCCGGTGATGACCGACTGACGACCGACTGGTGGCCGGCTGGGTCGACCGCGTCCGAGACCAGGCCCGGCCCGGACCCGGCCCGGCCCGCGGCGGTGCCAAGATAGCCGCATGCGTGCCGCCCCGAAGGACGTCCCGGGTCTCGCCTTGCCGGCCGAGCTGCGCTCGGCGATCCAGAAGGCCGGCTACTACCCGGCGCTGGTCGCCGACGTGGTCGCCGCGGCGCTGGCCGGCGACTCGGTCCAGGCTCACCTGGTCCATCAGGAGACCACCTTCGACGAGGACTCCCTGCGACGTCACATCACCGTGCTGGTCATGACCCCTAGCCGACTGGTCATCGCCCACGCGGACGACCACGACGAGCACGACACCGACCGGGCGACCGCCACCGCCACCACCGAGGCGATCCCGCTGTCGGCCGTCCGCGGCGTCATGCTCACCCACGTGGTGCCCAACCCGAACGCCTACGTCCCGGGCGCCCTCGGCCGCGAGATCACCCTGACCCTCGGGTGGGGGGCGGTCAGCCGGCTCGACGTCGTGGCGGCCTCGTGCGGCGACCCGGCCTGCGACGCCGACCACGGCTTCGAGGGCACGCTCGCCTCCGACGACATCAGCCTGCGGGTGAGCGCCGACGCCGACGGGGAGGCGGCCCTGGCCGGGGCGATGCGCTTCGCCGCCGCGCTGACCGCGACCATCGGCCGGCCCGCGTGACGGCTGCGCCGGACTATCGCGAGGGCACGCTGGCGGCGGTGCTGCCGTCGGTGGTGGCCGCGCTGGGGTCCTCGGCGTATGCCGGTCGGTCGCTGCTGGACCTCGCGCCGTCGCAGCGCGCCGTGGTCGTGCTCGTCGACGCGATGGGCGACGTGCTGATCCGTCGCCGGCGGGGCCACGCGCCGTTCCTGCGGACCGGCCTGGACACGGCATACCGGCTCGACTGCGGCTTTCCGTCGACGACCGCCACCTCGACGGCCACCTTCGGCACCGGGCTCGCGCCGGGCGAGCACGGGCTGGTGGGTTTCGAGGTGCTGGTGCCCGAGACCGACACGATCCTCAACCAGCTGTCCTGGGAGGGCGGCCCCGACCCGCGGCGGTGGCAGCCCATGCCGACCGTGTTCGAGGTGGCCGGGGCGCACGGGATCGCGGTGACGCGGATCGGGCCCGGGTTCTTCGACGGGTCCGGGCTGACCACGGCGGCGGCCCGCGGTGGGGCCTTCGTCGGCGCGTCCGGGCTCGCCGACGGCGTCGACGCCGCGCTAGCCGCCGCGCGGGCCACTCCACGAGCGTTGGTCTACCTCTACTGGGGCGAGTTGGACAAGGTCGGGCACGTGCACGGATGCGAGTCCCTGGAGTGGGGGCTGGAGCTGGAGCGGGTCGACCGGGAGCTGGCCCGCCTGGTCGAGTCGGTGCCGGCGGACACCGCGGTCTACGTCACCGCCGACCACGGCATGGTCGACGTGCCGCTGCACCACCGGGTCGACCTCGCCCGCGAGCCCGCCCTGCTGGCCGGGGTGCGCCACGTCGGGGGGAGGCCCGGTCGGTGCAGCTGTACTGCCGGCCCGGGGCCGCGCGTTTCGTAGCCGCGACCTGGCGGCTGCGGCTCGGGGCGGACGCGACGGTGTGGCGCCGCGCGGAGGCGATCGAGGCGGGATGGTTCGGGCCCGTGCGCCCGCAGGTGGTCGGCCGGATCGGCGACGTCATCGTCAACTGCACGGGCCCGGTCGCCGTCGTCGACTCGATCCGGATGCGCCCGGTGCTGTTGCGGCTGGTGGGACTGCACGGCTCGACGACGCCCGACGAGACCGCCGTGCCCCTGCTGCACTGGCCGGCGCGGGTCGGGTAAGGAGTCGGGGTCGTGGCCGAGCTGGTGTTCTTCGCCGGGACGATGGACTGCGGCAAGTCCACCCTCGCCCTGCAGATCCGGCACAACCACGCGGCCCGGGGCCGGGTGGGTCTGATCTTCGTCAAGGACGACCGCGCCGGTGCGGCCAAACTGTCCTCCCGCCTTGGGCTGGCCACCGATGCCGTCGAGGTCACCGACGACCTCGACCTGTGGCAGACGGTCGTCGACCGGGTCAGCCAGGGCCAGCGGGTCGACCTGCTGATCTGCGACGAGGCGCAGTTCTATACCCCGGCCCAGGTTGAGCAGCTGGCTCGCATCGTCGACGAGATGGATCTGGACGTGTTCGCGTTCGGGATCACGTCGGACTTCCGCACGCGGCTGTTCCCCGGCTCCACGCGGCTGCTGGAGCTGGCCGACCGGGTGGAGGCGCTGCAGGTCGAGGCGCTGTGCTGGTGCGGACGGCGGGCCACCCACAACGCCAGGGTGGTCGACGGGGTCATGGTGACGCAGGGGGAGCAGGTCCTCGTCGGCGACACCGGGGCTCGGGCCGCGGGGCGGGTGGAGTACGAGGTGCTCTGCCGCCGCCACCACCTGCGCCGGATGACCTCGCACGCGGCCCGGGCCGCGGCGCTCTCGCCCGACGTGCTGCCCTTCGACCTGTCCGGCCGCTAACCGCCCGGGGATGGGCTGCCCGGGGGCTTACTCGGGCTCGCCCGAGGGCGACCTCGCACCGAACACGACGTCCTCCCAGCTGGGCACGGGGGTACGCCCGGGCCTGCGGGCCCCAGCAGGACCGGGCGCCGGCCGCGGTTCCGGCTCGTCGGTGGGCCTCGGGGCGGGGCGCTCGTCGTCGGTCGGCTCCGGCTCCGGCGCGTCGTGGTGGACCGGCGCGTCGGCGCCGGCGGGTCCGGGCAGCTCGCCGAGGGGCAGGGCCGGATCGGTATGCCGCCGCCGAGCGCCACCCCGGCGGGCACGGACCGTCGAGTGCTCGCGCACCGACGACACGAGCTCGGCGTCATCGGTGCGGTGGGCCGGTGCCGGGGCGGGCGCCCCAGCCGGCGCATCCACCCCGCCGTCGGCTTCGACGTCGTAGACCGCCCGGGCGGCCGGGACCGGCGCCGCCGCCGGCTCGTCCTCGGCGAGCCACCGGGCCTCGTCGTCGCGCGGCGCGAGCGAGCGGGTCCCCGGGTCGAAGGTCCACGTGGCCTGGCGTTCCCGGCCGCCGGCGGGGAAGCTCGCCACGACGACCCAGGCCCCGGTGTCCGAGCGCCACGAGTCCCACCCGACGGCGTCGCGGTCCACGCCGCGCTCGGACAGCCGCTCGGACACGCGGGCCGCGAGGGTCGGTGCGCGCCCCGCCGAGAAGCCCCGAGCCCGCAGCCGCACCCCCTGGGCCAGGCCCGCCACATGCTCACGCTCGGCCAGGATGGCCCCTTCGTACTTGCGGATCCGCTCCACCGCCCACCCGGTGCGCTCGGCGATCTCCTCGGCACCCATCCCCGAGCGCACCATCGCCTGCACGTCGCGGGGCCTCAGGTCGCCCTCGACGGGGATCCCCAGCTGGCCCTGGCGGGGACGCTCCCGACGGACCGCGGCCCGCACCGCGTCGTCGATGCGCACCCGGAAGCGCGCCCCGTCGTCGCTGGCCAGCAGCAGGTGGGCGCCGTCCTCGTGGATGCCGATCAACCGCAGGTCCCGCATCGTCACTCCCTGGTCGGCCAGTGCGTCACCTGACTGTGTCATCCGCCGGCGAAGGCCCCAAGCGGCCACGCCGCGCGGATCCGGGCGGTATGCCGCGTGGCCGCCCGGGACAGGTCCATGCTCCGGTTCGCCGACCGGCAGCGTCCGCCCGGCCAGCATGACGTGCGGCACCGCTAGCGTGGTCGGCGTGACCGGCATCCCCACGGGCGTCTCGCTCGGCGAGCTCGAGGCCCTGGCCGTGACGGCGGCGGTGGAGGCGGCCCGGCACGTCACCGCCCGCCGCCCGCCCGACCTGGCGACGGCGGCGACCAAGACCTCCGACACCGACGTCGTCACGGTGATGGACACCGCGGCCGAACGGCTGCTGCGCACCCGCCTGCTCGAGGCTCGCCCCGACGACGCGATCCTCGGCGAGGAGGGATCCCGGAGCCCCGGCTCGAGCGGGATCACCTGGGTCGTCGACCCCATCGACGGCACCGTCAACTACCTCTACGGACTGCCCGGGTATGCCGTGTCCGTCGCCGCCGTCGTCGGCGACCTCCAGGGCGCGCACTGGCACCCGGTGGCCGGCGCGGTGTGCGCGCCGCTGCTGGGGCGGGTCTGGGCGGCCCACCGCGCCGGCGGCGCCTGGACCGGCGACCTCGACGGCGCCACCCGCACGGCGCTGTCGGTGAGCCGGGCGACCCTGCTCGGGCAGGCCCTGGTCGGCACCGGGTTCTCCTACCGGCCCGAGGTGCGGGCGCACCAGGCCCGGCTGCTCACCCGAGTCCTGCCGGCGGTCCGCGATATCCGCCGGATGGGCAGCGCCGCGGTGGACCTGTGCCTCGTGGCGCAGGGGGGCCTGGACGCGTTCTACGAGCAGGAGCTCAACCCCTGGGACCTGGCCGCGGGGTGGCTCGTGGTCACCGAGGCCGGCGGGCTGGTCACCGGATGGTCGGGGGGCCGTCCGGGCCCCGCCGGGGTGCTCGCCGGGGGTCCCGACCTGCACCCGCAGCTGATCCGGCTGCTCGCCGCCGCACCCCGCGCGGTGTGATTCCTGCCACGGCATACCGGCGCTCGTGCAGGTCGATCGGCAAACCGGGATGACGAACGGGCCGCGATGGGATACCTTGCCGCCGCGCGGGCACAAAAGCTCGCTTCAGGACGTTACCCCGGCACTCACGCGGCCACCCCCAGGACGCCACCAAGGAGAACCGACGACACCATGGCCACCGACTACGACGCCCCCCGCAAGACCGACGACGACCTGTCCGAGGACTCCATCGAGGAGCTCAAGGCCCGTCGCGTCGACAAGTCGTCCGCGAGCGTGGACGTCGACGAGGCCGAGCAGGCCGAGGGGTTCGAGTTGCCCGGTGCCGACCTGTCGGGCGAGGAGCTGTCGGTGCGGGTGCTGCCGCGCCAGGCCGACGAGTTCACCTGCAGCCGCTGTTTCCTCGTTCATCACCGCAGCCAGCTCGCCAAGGAGAGCAACGGCCAGATGGTCTGCCGGGAGTGCGTCGCCTGATGACGGGCCCCCACCGCGCGGGCGCCCCGGTCGACGGCCGCGCGGCTCCCGTCCGGGTGATGGTGCGCCGCCTCGACCCCGACCTGCCGGCGCCCGGCTACGCCCACCCGGGCGATGCCGGCCTGGACCTGCAGGCCCGCACCGACGTCGTCCTGGCTCCCGGTGACCGGGCCCTGATGCCGACCGGGGTGGCCATCGCCCTGCCCGAGGGGTATGCCGCCTTCACCCACCCACGATCCGGGCTCGCCACCCGTCACGGGATCACCCTGGTCAACGCGCCGGGCACCATCGACGCCGGCTACCGCGGCGAGATCATGGTCAACCTCATCAACCTCGACCCGGTCGAGGCGTTCGAGGTGCGCCGGGGCGACCGGATCGCCCAGCTCGTAGTCCAGCAGGTCGACCGGGTCGAGCTGGTCGAGGTCGACTCGCTCCCGGACAGCCGCCGGGGGGACACTGGGCACGGTGCGAGCGGAGGGTTCGGCCAGGACGTCGACCCGGTCGACCGAGCAGCGAGGACGTAGCGGTGGGAATCTTCGGACGGCGGCGCGAATCGCCCGCCGAGCAGGACGAGCCCGGCGGCCGGGCCGCCACCGCGCAGCCGGCGGATCCGGACGCGGCCGGCGCCGACGCGGACCTGCGGGCCGGCGGTCCCTTCGACAGCTCCGAGATGCCCGGCCCCGGCGACCGTCTCGACCTGGGCTCGATGTGGGTGCCCGCGGTCGAGGGCATGGCCGTGCGCCTGGAGGTGGACGAGGCCAGCCAGGTCGTCACCACCGTGCACGTCGGCCTGGGCGAGTCCCAGCTGGCCCTGTCGGCCTTCGCCGCGCCACGCACCACCGGGGTCTGGCCCGAGATCCGCGCCGAGATCGCCGAGAGCATCGCGGCCCAACAGGGCACCGCGCAGATCGTCGACGGGCCGCTCGGGCGGGAGATCGTCGCCGACCTGCCCGGCGGCGGCCCGCACGCGAGGTTCCTCGGCGTCGACGGCCCGAGATGGTTCCTGCGTGGTGTGCTCACCGGCCCCGCGGCGCAGGGGTCGGACGCCGACGGGCCGCTGCTGGAGATCCTCCGGGGGATCGTCGTGGTGCGTGGCTCGGCGGCCA
Source organism: Dermatophilaceae bacterium (assembly GCA_037045055.1). Classification (GTDB taxonomy): domain Bacteria; phylum Actinomycetota; class Actinomycetes; order Actinomycetales; family Dermatophilaceae; genus Phosphoribacter. Next base: position 215,801 of record JBAOHJ010000001.1, read on the forward strand.
TGGCACCGCGGGAGCTGCTGCCGCTGCGGGTGCCGACCGTCGAGGCCTCGGCGGACCCCGCCACGACGCCCCCGGCGGGCCGGCCCGGCCGGGCCGAGGACCTGCGTCCGTTCGACCGTGGACCCGAGATCACCGAGGTGCGCTGATGGGCCAGACCGCTCGGCCAGGGTTCGTCGGCCGGCTGCTCGAGCGGCTCGGCAAGTCCTCCGTGGAGCTGGAGGCCGACGAACTGCTCGACAGCAGCGTGCGGCTGGGCGCCACCCCGATCACCGAGCTGGTGCCGCGGCGCCCCGCCGTGGTCTGCGGCGAGGTGCGCTCGGTCGCGCTGCGCCCGAACGTCCAGGTCGCCGCGCTCGTCGTGGAGATCTTCGACGGCACCAAGCCCCTCAACCTGGTGTGGCTCGGCCGGCGCGAGATCGCCGGGATCGAGCCGGGGGTGTTCCTGCGCGCCCACGGGCGGATGACCCTGCGCCGGGGGATGCCGACGATCTTCAACGCGGCATACGAGATCGTCCCGCACCGTGGCTGAGAGCCCGGCACCGGAGGCACCGGAGTTCGTCACCGTCGAGGAGTTGGTCCGCGCCCGGCTGACCATGGTCTTCGGCGGCTGGCGGGGGGCGATCGAGTCGGCCGTGCCGACCGTGGTGTTCGTCGCGTGGTGGACCGTGGGGGAGGCGCTGCTGGCGGCGGTCGTGGCCGCCGCCGCCGCAGCCGCCCTGCTCGCGATGGTGCGTCTGTGGCAGCGGCAGACGGTGCGCTTCCTCGTCTGGGCGGTGCTGGGGGTGGCGATCGCCGCGTTCCTGGCCGCCCGCACCGGCCGGGCCCAGGATGCCTTCCTGCCGGGCATGCTTCAGACCGCCGGCAGCGGCCTGCTGTTCGCGGTGTCCAACCTGGTGCGCTGGCCGGTCCTCGGCTTCGTCATCGCCGCGGGGGACCCGCAGCTCGCGCAGACCTCGGCCCGGCTGCGGGCCGCGTCCAGCCGCAGCGGGCGCGCCGAGCGGGCCGCCCTGAGCGAAGCCGACCGCGCCCAGCAGGACGCCGCCGACGAGGCCGACGTCGCGGCCGTCAACGAGGCGTTCACCGCCTGGCGCCGGCACTCGGGCATCGTCACCGTGGCCCGGCGGCTGGGGTGGGTGCTGGCCGGGCTGGCCGGGGTGCGCCTGGCGGTGCAGGTGCCCCTCTACCTCGCCGAGCAGGTGGCCGCCCTGGGGGTGGCCAAGATCGTCCTGGGCTGGCCCGCGTATGCCGCCGCCGTGGTGGCCATGGGCCTGATCCTCGTGCGCGGGCACACGCCGTTGGACCAGGGCGCTCAGTCGTCGTCGCGCGGCGGGCGGTAGCCGGGGGAGAGCAGGTTTTCCAGCTCGTCCTCGGTGTCGTTGTTGGCCAGGAACAGCAGCTCGTCGTGCGGCTCCAGGGCGTCGTCGCGGCTGGGCGCGATGGGCCGGTCCTCGCGCAGGATGCCCACGAGCACGGTGTCCGCCGGCCAAGGGATGTCGCCGACCCGCGCCCCCGCGTAGGGGCTGTTGGGCGGCAGGGTCAGCTCGACCATCGAGGCCTTCGCCTGACGGAACTCGAACACCCGCACCAGGTCGCCGACGCTGACCGCCTCCTCGACCAGCGCGGTCATCAGTCGCGGGGTCGAGACGGCGACGTCGACCCCCCACGACTCGTCGAACATCCACTCGTTCTTCGGGTTGTTGACCCGGGCGACCGTGCGGGGCACCCCGAACTCGGTCTTGGCCAGCAGCGAGACGACTAGGTTGGCCTTGTCGTCGCCGGTCGCCGCGACGACCACGTCGCACTCGTCGACGCGGGCCTCCTCCAGCGAGGACAGCTCGCACGAGTCGGCGAGCAGCCAGGTGGCGTCGGGCACCCGGGAGGCCAGCACGGCGTCCGGGGACCGGTCGATGAGCAGCACCTCGTGCCCGTTGTGGATGAGCTCGCGGGCGATCGAGCGCCCCACGCTGCCGGCTCCGGCGATGACGACACGCATGGTCAGTGCCCCTCTTTCGGCGGTAAGCCGCTCGGTCGCTCGTTGGGCGGTATGCCGCTCACTCGTGCGGCGGGGCCGCGGCCAGGGCCCGCTCCACCCGGGTGAGATCGTTGATGCCGGCGACGACGTGCAGCAGGTCGCCGTCCTGGAAGACCGTGTCGGCGGCCGGCACCAGACCGTCGCCCAGCCGGGTGAGGTAGGCCACCCGGGTCTCGGCCAACCGCTCGAGGGTCGGGATGGCCCGGCCGACCCAGGCCCGGTTGACCGGCACCTCCGCGACGACGACCTTGCCGCTCGGGTCGGTGAGCGCCGGGACGGCGCCCAGGGGAAGCAACCGTTGGATGATCTGGTCGGCGGTCCACCGGACCGTCGCCACCGTGGGGATGCCCAGGCGCTGGTAGACGGCCGCCCGGCGCGGGTCGTAGATCCGGGCCGCGACGTGCTCGACACCGAAGGTCTCGCGGGCCACCCGGGCGGCCAGGATGTTGGAGTTGTCGCCGCTGGAGACCGCCGCGAAGGCATACGCCGACTTGATCCCGGCGTTGAGCAGGACCTCGCGGTCGAAGCCCATGCCGGTGACGGTCTTGCCCTCGAAGCTGCTGCCGAGCCGCCGGAACGCCTCGGGCTCGGAGTCGACGACCGCGACGTCGTGGCCCTGGACGGACAGGTTCTTGGCCAGCGTCGCCCCGACCCGACCGCAACCCATGATGACGAAGTGCACGACTTCAGACGCTACACCGGCCGGCGGCGGGCAGCGGGAGTCGGGCCGACGACGGCGCCCGCGCGGCGACTCCGGAGGGCGCGCGGCATACGATGGCAGCCGTGCCCAACTCCGGACGCATCGTCAAGCGGGTCCTCGTCGGCCGGGCGATGCGCAGCGACCGTCTCGGCGAGACCCTGCTGCCCAAGAAGCTCGCCCTGCCGATCTTCGCCAGCGACGCGCTCTCCTCGGTCGCCTACGCCCCCGACGAGATCCTGCTCATCCTCGGCCTGGCCGGCGGCTCCTTCGCGGCGCTGCACTCCTGGCAGATCACCGTTGGCGTCGTGCTCGTCATGGTGGTCGTCGTCGCGTCGTACCGGCAGAACGTCCACGCCTACCCCTCCGGCGGCGGGGACTATGAGGTGGCCACGGTCAACCTCGGGCCCAAGGCCGGGCTGACCGTCGCCAGCGCGTTGCTCGTCGACTACGTCCTGACGGTCGCCGTCTCGGTCTCTTCGGGCGTGCAGAACGCCAAGACCGCCCTGCACGCGATCGACGGGCACGAGGTGCCCATCGCGGTCGGGTTGGTCGTGCTGCTCATGGCGATGAACCTGCGGGGGGTGCGCGAGTCGGGTAAGGCCTTCGCGGTGCCGGTCTACGCCTTCATGGTCGGGATCATCGGCATGGGGGCCTTCGGCTTCGTCAAGTCCGCCCTGGGGACGCTGGGGTCGGCGCCCAGCGCGGACCTGGACCTGGCCGCCCAGCCCGGGCACGACGTGGCCGGCCTGGCGGTGGCCTTCCTGCTGCTGCGCGGGTTCTCCTCCGGGTGCGCCGCGCTGACCGGCGTGGAGGCGATCTCCAACGGCGTGCCCGCGTTCCAGAAGCCCAAGAGCCGCAACGCCGCGACGACCCTGCTGCTCATGGGCACGATCTCGATCGCCATGCTCACCTCGATCATCGCGCTGAGCCGGATGACCGGGGTCAAGATCGCCGAGAGCGAGTGGGTCGCCGAGGGTCTCACCCGAGGCGGCGTCCCGGTCGGCGAGTCCTACGTCCAGGACACCGTCATCGGCCAGCTGGCCAAGACCGTGTTCGCGGACTTCCCCCTGGGCATCTACTTCGTCGCCGCGGTGACCGGGGTCATCCTCATCCTCGCGGCCAACACCGCGTTCAACGGCTTCCCCGTGCTGGGGTCGATCCTCGCGAAGGACGGCTTCCTGCCCCGGCAGTTGCACACCCGAGGCGACCGGCTGGCCTACTCCAACGGCATCATCATCCTGGCAGCCGCGGCGGCCGGGCTCATCGTCGCCTACCACGCCGAGGTCACCCAGCTCATCAACCTCTACATCGTCGGGGTCTTCGTCTCCTTCTCGATGAGCCAGACCGGCATGATCCGGCACTGGAACCGGCTGCTGGGAGACGAGACGGACCCCAAGGCGCGCAGCCGGATGAAGCGCTCGCGGTTCATCAACGGCATCGGGGCGGCCATGTCGGTCACCGTGCTGCTGGTCGTGCTGTTGACCAAGTTCCAGGCCGGGGCCAAGTGGGCGATCCTGGCCATGGCGGTGCTCTTCGTCATGATGCTGGGGATCAACCGGCACTATCGGGCGGTCGGCGAGGAGCTCAAGGACGTCGACGAGCGCGAGTCGCTGCTGCCCAGCCGGGTCCACGCCATCGTCCTGCTGTCCAAGCTGCACAAGCCGGCCATGCGGGCGATCGCCTACGCCCGGGCCACCCGCCCGTCGGTGCTCGAGGCGCTCACCGTCGAGGTCGACCCCGAGGACACCCGGGCGCTGCGGGCCGACTGGGTGCGCCACGAGATCCCCGTACCGCTGAAGATCATCGCGTCGCCCTACCGGGAGATCACCCGCCCGATCCTCGACTACGTCAAGTCGCTGCGCAGCGGCAACCCCCGGGACCTGGTCATCGTCTACGTGCCCGAGTACGTCGTGGGCCACTGGTACGAGCAGATCCTGCACAACCAGAGCGCCTTGCGGCTGCGGGTGCGCCTGCACTTCATCCCCGGGGTCATGGTGGCCAGCGTCCCCTACCAGTTGCGCACGGCCGAGAACAAGGGCGACGACGACTGGTTCGACGCCCGGCTGCCCGGCCCGGCGGGCAACATCGTCCGGTGAGCCGGCCGGCCGGCCGGTCCGGCCCTCGGCCGCCCCGGGCCCGTCCCGCGCCACCCTCCGGTCGCTCGCTCGTCGGCACCGAGCTGCTCCTGCACGTCGGCCCGGTCGCCCACGGCGGCCACTGCGTGGCTCGACACGACGGCCGGGTCGTCTTCGTGCGGCATACCCTGCCCGGCGAGCGTGTCCTGGCGCACGTCACCGAGGGCGCCGAGGGCGACCGGTTCCTGCGCGCCGACGCCGTGCGGGTGCTGCTCGCCTCGCCGCACCGGGTCCCCGCGCCGTGCCGGTATGCCGGACCGGGCGGCTGCGGGGGCTGCGACTGGCAGCACGTCGAGATCGCACACCAGCGTCGGCTCAAGGCCCAGGTCGTGAGCGAGGCGCTGAGCCGGCTGGCCGGTGTCGACGTCCCCGTCGTCGTCGAGGCATTGCCCGGTGCCCCGGACGGGCTCGGGTGGCGCACCCGGGTGTCCCTGGCCGTCGACGCGGCCGGCCGGCTGGGCCTGCACCGGCACCGCTCCCACGAGGTCGTCCCGGTCGAGGGCTGCGCGGTCCTGCACCCGACGGTGCAGCTGTCCGCCGTGCCGGCGGACCGGCGGGCCCCGGGGGGCACGGTCCACCTCGTCGCCACCGCGCCGGGTGGCCGGGACGAGGTGGGCGAGGTCCCCGCGACCGAGGTCGTCGAGCGCGTCGTCGCGGGCGACTGGGTGGGGCAGTTCCGCCTCGACGTCGACGGGTTCTGGCAGGCCCATCGCGGCGCACCGGGGGCCTACGTCGCCCGGGTGCTGGCCGACCTGGCGCTTCGGGCCGGCGAGCGTGCGGTCGACCTGTACGCCGGGGTGGGGCTGTTCGCCGCGCCGCTGGCCGACGCGGTCGGTCCGAGCGGGTCGGTCCTCGCCGTGGAGGGCGACGCGGCGGCGGCACGACACGCCAGCGGCAACCTCGCGGCCCGCCCGTGGGTCCAGGTGCTCCACGCCCCGGTCGAGCGGGCCGTCGGCGGGCTGGGGCGGGCCGACCTGGTGGTCCTGGACCCGCCGAGACGGGGAGCGCGCCGCGCCGTCGTCGAGGCCGTCTGCGCGCTCGGGCCGCGGGCCCTCGCCTACGTCGCCTGCGACCCGATGGCGCTGGCGCGGGACGTGGCGTATGCCGCGGCGCAGGGATATCGGCTCACCCGCCTGAGCGCCTTCGACGCCTTCCCCATGACCCACCATGTGGAGTGCATCGCCCTGCTGGAGCCGGCGAGCCGCTGACCGGCAGGCCGGCAGGCTGCCCAGGCCGGGGCCGGACCCGGCCTGGGCAGGCGGCAAACGCTGCGGGGGTCCACCCCGCCCTCGGCGGGGCCGGCAGATCCCGGGTGCAAAGGCTGGCGACGGCATACCGGCTCGTGATAATTTATCTTGACGTCAAGATATCTCGATGGAGAGGAGCCCGACGTGGGCGGTTCGGTGGACAGCTTCGGGGCCAGGGGAGCGTTGCAGGTCGGGGACGCCGCGTACACGATCTTCCGGCTCGACACCGTCGAGGGCAGCGCGTCGCTGCCCTACAGCCTCAAGGTGCTCCTGGAGAACCTGCTGCGCACCGAGGACGGCGCCAACGTCACCGCCGAGCAGATCCGGGCCCTGGGTGCCTGGGACGAGAGCGCCGAGCCCGACACCGAGATCCAGTTCACCCCGGCCCGCGTGGTCATGCAGGACTTCACCGGCGTGCCCTGCGTCGTCGACCTCGCGACGATGCGCGAGGCCGTCGCCGAGCTCGGCGGCGACCCCGCCAGGATCAACCCGCTGGCGCCCGCCGAGCTGGTCATCGACCACTCCGTGCAGATCGACGTGTTCGGCAACCGCAACGCCTTCGAGCGCAACGTCGAGCTGGAGTACGGCCGCAACAAGGAGCGCTACCAGTTCCTGCGCTGGGGCCAGGGCGCGTTCGACGACTTCAAGGTGGTCCCGCCCGGCACCGGCATCGTCCACCAGGTCAACATCGAGCGCCTCGCCCGCACCGTCATGGTCCGCGACGGGATGGCCTACCCCGACACCTGCGTGGGCACCGACTCGCACACGACGATGGTCAACGGTCTGGGCGTGCTCGGCTGGGGCGTCGGCGGCATCGAGGCCGAGGCGGCCATGCTCGGCCAGCCGGTCTCCATGCTCATCCCGCGGGTCGTGGGTTTCAAGCTCACCGGGGCCACCGTCCCCGGGGTCACCGCCACCGACGTGGTCCTGACGATCACCGACATGCTGCGCAAGCACGGCGTCGTCGGCAAGTTCGTCGAGTTCTACGGCGCGGGCTGCGCCTCGGTGCCGCTGGCCAACCGGGCCACCATCGCCAACATGAGCCCGGAGTTCGGCTCCACGTGTGCGATCTTCCCCATCGACGCCAAGACCATGGAGTACCTCGAGCTCACCGGCCGCGACGCGGCCACGCTCGCTCTCGTCGAGACGTACGCCAAGGAGCAGGGCCTGTGGCTCGACCCGGCCGCCGAGCCGCGCTTCAGCGAGAAGCTCGAGCTCGACCTCGCCACCGTCGTGACCTCGATCGCCGGGCCGAAGCGGCCCCAGGACCGCATCGTCCTGTCCGACAGCAAGGCCGCGTTCGCGACGTCGCTGCCGGGTTACACCGCCGACCCGGGCACGGTCGTCCCGGTGAGGATGGCCGACGGGCGCTCCTTCGACCTGACCCACGGGGCCGTCGTCATCGCCTCGATCACCTCGTGCACGAACACCTCCAACCCGTCGGTGATGATGGCCGCCGGCCTGCTGGCGCAGCAGGCCGCGGCCAAGGGCCTGACCCGCAAGCCGTGGGTGAAGACCTCGATGGCCCCCGGCTCCAAGGTCGTCACCGGCTACTACGACGCCGCCGGGCTCTGGCCGGCCCTGGAGGCGGTGGGGTTCTACCTCGTCGGCTACGGCTGCGCCACCTGCATCGGCAACTCGGGGCCGCTGGAGCCGGAGATCTCCGAGGCGATCAACACCGCCGACCTCGCCGTCGCCGCCGTGCTCTCGGGCAACCGCAACTTCGAGGGCCGGATCAGCCCCGACGTGAAGATGAACTACCTCGCCTCGCCGCCGCTGGTCATCGCCTACGCGCTGGCCGGCACGATGGACATCGACTTCGAGACCGAGCCCCTGGGCACCGACCAGGACGGCAACCCGGTGTACCTGCGCGACATCTGGCCGACCCCGCAGCAGGTCCAGGCGAGCATGGACGCGTCGATCAAGAGCGAGCTGTTCACCCGCGAGTATGCCGACGTCTTCGCCGGCGACGCACGCTGGCAGGGGTTGCCCACCCCGACCGGCAGCACCTTCGACTGGGACGCCGACTCGACGTACGTGCGCAAGCCGCCCTACTTCGAGGGCATGGGCCGCACCCCCGCGCCGGTGGCCGACATCGCCGGCGCTCGAGTGCTGGCCATGCTCGGCGACTCGGTGACCACCGACCACATCAGCCCCGCCGGGAACATCAAGGCCGACAGCCCGGCCGGGGTGTACCTGGCCGCCCACGGCGTGCCGCGCCAGGACTTCAACTCCTACGGCTCGCGCCGGGGCAACCACGAGGTGATGATCCGGGGCACCTTCGCCAACATCCGGCTGCGCAACCAGCTGCTCGACGGCGTCGAGGGCGGTTACACCCGCAACTTCCTCGCCGGCGGCGCCCAGACGAGCATCTACGACGCGGCCGCGGCATACCAGGCCGCCGGGGTGCCCCTGGTGGTCCTCGCGGGCAAGGAGTACGGCTCCGGGTCCTCGCGGGACTGGGCTGCCAAGGGCACCCGGCTGCTGGGCGTCAAGGCGGTCCTCGCCGAGTCGTACGAGCGGATCCACCGGTCCAACCTCATCGGCATGGGTGTGCTGCCCCTGCAGTACCCGCCGGGGCAGACCGCGGCGAGCCTGGGCCTGGACGGCACCGAGACGTTCGACGTCGCCGGGGTCACCGAGCTCGACCAGGGGCGCACGCCGCGCACTCTCGCGGTGACGGCCACCAAGCCGGACGGCTCGGTGGTGCGCTTCGACGCGGTGCTGCGCATCGACACGCCGGGGGAGCGCGACTACTACCGCAACGACGGCATCCTGCAGTACGTCCTGCGCTCGTTGGTGCGGTGAGCGGGGGCTCGCGCGGACCCGTGGGGTAGCGTCGCGGGCATGAGCGCCCAGCCGTCCGTGGCGGCCAAGACCGAGCGGCTGCTCAACCTCGTCATCGCGTTGCTGTCCACCCGGATGCCGTTGACCAAGGCGCGTATCCGCGCGGCCGTGCCGCAGTACCACGCGACCCCGTCGGACGAGGCCTTCGACCGGATGTTCGAGCGCGACAAGGACGAGCTGCGCGAGCTGGGCATCCCGTTGGTCACCCAGGTCGTCGACCCGGTGTTCGACGACGAGTTGGGCTACCGCATCGACCGGCGGGAGTACCAGCTGCCCGAGATCGCCTTCGAGCCGGCCGAGGTGGCCGCGCTGGCCCTGGCCGGTCGGGCATGGACCCAGGCCACCCTGGCCGGTCCGGCCGCCGCCGCCCTGGCCAAGCTCACCGCCGACGGAGTGGCCCTCGACGACCGGTCGCTGGTGGGCATCGAGCCCCGACTCCGCACGGCCGACCCGGCCTTCGAGCCGTTGCGCAAGGCGGTGCTGGAGCGCCGCCCGGTGAGCTTCGGCTACCGCAAGCCCGACGCCACCACGGCCACCGTCCGGCACGTGCAGCCCTGGGGGCTGGCGATGCGACGGGGGCGCTGGTACCTCACCGCCCACGACCTCGACCGGGGCGCCGAGCGGGTGTTCCGGCTCGGGCGCATCGAGGGACCGGTGCGCCCCGACGGTCCCGCCGGGTCGTACGAGGTCCCGCCCGAGCACGAGCCGCGCCTGTCCGTGGACCTCGACGCCGCCGACCGGGACACCCACCGCGACGCCGATCCGGGCCCGGGCAGCCCGGCCGTGGTCCGGATCCGCGACGGTGCGGGCAACACGCTGCGCCGCCGGGCCGGCTCGAGCGAGCCGGATGGTGCCGGCTGGTCGCGGGTCACCGTCGAGCTGCACGACCTGGGCCGGTTGGCCGCCGAGGTCGCCGGCTACGGCCCGGACGCGCTCGTCGTGTCCCCTGTTGCGTTGCGCGGGGCCGTCGTCGAGCTGCTCGCGGCGGTGCGGGCCCGGCATACCGGGGGTCTGCCGTGAACGCCCGAGCCCGCCCGCCGGCCGCGGAGACCGCGATGGCACGGCTGTCCCGGCTGCTCACCCTGGTGCCGTGGCTGCTGGGCCACCAAGGGGTCGCCGTGTCGGAGGCGGCGGCCCGGTTCGGGATCACCGAGCAGCAGCTGCAGGACGATCTGGCGCTGCTGTTCGTCTGCGGGACGCCCGGACACCTGCCCGACGACCTCATCGAGGCGCAGTGGGAGGACGGGCGGGTCTACCTCGGCAACGCCGAGGCCATCGCCCGGCCGCTGCGGCTCACCGTCGACGAGGCGCTCACCCTCATGGTCGGGCTGCGGGCCCTGGTCGCCAACCCGGGGGTGACCGAGCGCGACGCCGCGCTGGGGGCCCTGGCCAAGCTCGAGGCGGCCACCGGGGCCTCGGGTCGCCAGAGCGCCCGGGTCCAGGTGAGCATCGGCGAGGGCGCGGGCCAGGCGACTCTCGCGCAGGCGCGTCGGGCGGTGCAGGAGCATCGACGGGTGCGCCTGGAGTACTTCGCGCTGGGTCGGGACGAGGTCAGCGAGCGCGACGTGGACCCGATGCGGGTGGTCAACCTCGACTCGCACTGGTACCTCGAAGGGTGGTGCCACAAGGCGCAGGACAGCAGGATCTTCCGGCTGGACCGGGTGCAGACGCTCACCGTGCTCGACGTCGACGGGACCCCGCCTCCCTCGGCCCGCCCTCGCGACCTCGGCGGGGCGCTGTTCACCCCGAGCGCCACCGACCGCACCGTCGTGCTGGTCGCCGAGCCGGCGGCGCGGTGGTTCGTCGACTACTACCCGGTCGAGCGGGTCGAGGACGCCGGCCAGGGGCGCGTGCGGATCACCCTGCGGGTGGCCGACCCGGCCTGGGTGCGCCGGGCGGTCTGGCGGATGGGCGGTGCGCTCGTCGTCGTCGAGCCCGCCGACCTGGCCCGCTCCGTCGCCGAGGGCGCCGCGCAGGCCCTGCAGGGGTATGCCGCGCCGACGGGCGCGAGCGGCCCCCTCGAGGGGGGTGCCGACGACGCGGGGACTTAGGCCGAGGCCGGCCGGGCCGACGCGTAGACTCGAAGACGCCCTCGTCGAAAGGACTCGACCGATGAACCTCTTCCGCGAGCCGAGTCACTTCATCGTGCTCATCCTCGTGCTCGCGTTGCTGTTCGGGTGGAAGCGACTGCCCGACATGGCCCGCAGCCTGGGCCGCTCGATGCGGATCTTCAAGTCCGAGGTGTCCGAGATGAAGTCCGACGGCGCGACCGCCAAACCGAGCGCGGCCGCCTCCGACACGGTGCCCGGCGACGTGGTGCCGCCGGCCGCCCGAGACGAGGCCCCCTCCTCCTGACCAGCGCCCCGCGCCCCCGAGCCCCCAAGCGAGCGGTCACCTGATGCCCCGAGTGCGCTTCTCGCTGCGGCGCACCCGCGACCCCGAGGGACGGATGTCGCTGGCCGACCATCTGCGCGAGCTGCGCCGGCGCACCGTGGTGTCGATCCTGGCCATCGTCGCCGGGTCGGTCCTCGGTGCGCTGCGCTACAAGCCGCTCTACGACGAGATCACTCGCCCGGTGCGCGAGCTCGCCGCGACCAAACGCGACAGCGCGATCGCCTCGGTCAACTTCTCCGGGCTGACCGACTCCTTCTCGGTGTTCGTCGCGGTGAGCCTGTTCGTCGGCGTGGTGCTGGCCTCGCCGGTGTGGCTCTACCAGATCTGGGCGTTCATCCTGCCCGGGCTCACCCGGCGCGAGAAGCGGATATCGCTGGCGTTCTCGACCGCCGGCGTCCCGCTGTTCCTGGCCGGCTGCTCCCTGGCCTACCTCGTGCTGCCCCGCGCGGTCGACGCCCTGCTGTCCTTCACCCCGGACAGCGCCTCCAACCTGCTGGCCAGCGACGGCTACCTCAGCTTCGTCCTGAAGTTCATCCTTGCCTTCGGCCTGGCCTTCCTGCTGCCGGTGTTCCTCGTCGGCCTGAACGCGGTGCGGGTGCTGCCGGGCCGGGTCATGCTCAAGGGCTGGCGGGTCGCGGTGTTCCTGTGCTTCCTGTTCACCGCGGTGATGACGCCCACCCCGGACCCCTGGACGATGATCCTCATGGCCATCCCGATGATCGGGCTGTTCTTCCTCGCCGTCGGGGTCGCCTTGCTGGCGGACCGCCGACGGGCCGCGCGGGCCGCGGACGCCCCGTGGGCCGGTCTCGCGGACGGGCAGGCATCGCCCCTGTAGCCTCGCCGCTGTGCCAACACCCGCCCTGCAGCGCGTCGGGCTGCTCGTCAACCCCGTGTCCGGCCGAGGCCGGGCACGGGCCTACGGCGAGGCGGTGCGCGAGCGGCTGACCGGCGCCGGGCACCGGGTCCTGGACGTGTCGGGGCGCGACGGCGCGCAGGCGCAGGCCCGGGCGAGCGCGGCGGTGGCGGCCGGCGACCTCGACGTGCTGGCCGTCGTCGGCGGCGACGGCACCGCCCACCTCGGCGCGAACGTCTGCGCGCAGACCGGCATCCCGCTGGCCATCGTCGCCGCGGGCACCGGCAACGACAATGCCCGCGGCCTCGGTCTGCCGCGCGCCGAGCCGACGCGGATGGCCGATCTCGTCACCGCCGGACGACTGCGCGACATCGACGCCGGCCGGGCGCGCACCGACCGCGGGGACCGGTGGTTCCTCGGTGTCCTCGGCGGTGGGTTCGACACCGTGGTCAGCGACCGGGCCGCGCGGATGCGGTGGGTGCACGGCACGCCCCGGTACGTCGCCGCGGTCCTGCGCGAGCTGCCGACCTTCCGCGGCATCCGGTATGCCGTGCAGGTGGACGACCAGCGGATCGAGACGACCGCGATGCTCGTGGCCGTGGCCAACGGCCGGTCGTTCGGCGCCGGGATGCTGGTGTGCCCCGATGCCCAGGTCGACGACGGGCTGTTCGACGTCATGGTCCTGCACCGGATCTCCGTGGCCGAGTTCCTGCGCGTTTTCCCCACCGTCTTCAGCGGTCGTCATGTACACCACCCGGCGGTCGAGATCCGCCGCGGCACCCGGGTGGTCCTCGAGGCCTCGGGCGTGCGGGCCCAGGCCGACGGCGAGCCCTTCGAGAGCCTGCCGCTGACCCTCGAGGTGGTGCCCGGGGCCTTGCGAGTCGTCGTGCCGTGACCGAGATCGTGCGCGAGTTCGCGGCCGGGTTGGGCTTCGACCTCGACGACTTCCAGATTGCCGGCTGCGAGGCGGTGGCCGCCGGGCGCGGGGTCCTCGTCGCCGCGCCCACCGGGGCCGGCAAGACCGTCGTCGGGGAGTTCGCCGTCCACGCCGCCCTGGCCAGCGGGCGCAAGGCCTTCTACACCACGCCGATCAAGGCCCTGTCCAACCAGAAGTACGCCGATCTGGTGCGTCGGCACGGAGCCGACCGGGTCGGGCTGCTCACCGGCGACGCCTCGGTCAACGGCGAGGCGCCCGTGGTCGTCATGACGACCGAGGTGCTGCGCAACATGCTCTACGCCGGGTCCGCGACGCTGGCGGGTCTGGGCTACGTCGTCATGGACGAGGTGCACTACCTGGCCGACCGGTCCCGAGGGGCGGTGTGGGAGGAGGTCATCGTCCACCTGCCGCCGGAGGTGCTCGTGGTGTCCCTCTCGGCGACCGTGTCCAACGCCGAGGAGTTCGGGCAGTGGCTCGGCGAGGTCCGTGGCGCCGTGCAGGTCGTCGTGGACGAGCACCGCCCGGTGCCGCTGTGGCAGCACATGCTCGTCGGGCGGACGCTGTACGACCTGTTCGTCGTCGACGACCCGGCCAAGCCCGGCGAGGTCAACCCGCAGCTGCTCGCGCGGGTGCGCGCGCTGGAGGGCACGGCATACCGCGATGGCCCGGCATACCGCGATGGCTCGGGCCGTCGCCGTGGGGGGCACGGCGGTCGGGCCGAGGGCGGGGGAGCGCGGCGGGCCTCGCGCGCCGAGGTGGTCGCGCGCCTGGACCACGACGGGCTGTTGCCGGCGATCTGCTTCGTGTTCAGCAGGGTCGGCTGCGACGCGGCCGTGGGGCAGCTGCTGGGCTCGGGGCTGCGTCTGGTCGACGACGAGCAGGCGCGGCGCAACCGGGAGTACGTCGAGCAGCGGGTCGCCGGCCTGGCCGACGAGGACCTCGGGGTGCTGGGCTACTGGGACCTCGTGGACGGGCTGTCCCGGGGGTTCGCCGCGCACCACGCGGGGATGCTGCCGACCTTCCGCGAGATCGTCGAGGAGCTGTTCACCGCCGGGCGGGTCAAGGTCGTCTTCGCCACCGAGACGCTCGCGCTGGGCATCAACATGCCCGCTCGCACAGTGGTGCTCGACCGGTTGGTGAAGTTCAACGGGCAGACCCACGCCGAGGTCACCCCGGCCGAGTACACCCAGCTGACCGGCCGGGCCGGACGCCGCGGGATCGACGTCGAGGGGCACGCGGTCGTCCTGTGGAGCCGGGGCGTGCAGCCCGAGGCGGTCGGCGGCCTGGCCTCGACCCGGACCTACCCGTTGCGCTCCAGCTTCCGACCGACCTCGAACATGGCCGTCAATCTCGTCGCCCGGTTGGGTCGCGAGCGCGCGCGGGAGGTGCTGCAGAGCTCGTTCGCGCAGTTCCAGGCCGACCGTGCCGTCGTCGGGCTGTCCCGCGCGGTGCGCCGAGGCGAGCACGAGCTGGTCGACCTGAGTGGGCAGATGCGTTGCCACCTAGGGGAGTTCGCCGAGTGTGCCGCGCTGCGCGAGCAGCTGCGCGAGCTCGAGAAGGGCGCGACCAAGGCGCGCACGGCTCGGGCCCGGGCGGACGCCGCCGCCGCCCTGCAGGCCCTGCGGGTCGGCGAGGTCATCCGAGTGCCGGCCGGCCGGCACGGCGGGTATGCCGTCGTGGTCGCCGCTGCCCGCGGTGGCCCCGAGCGGTCCAGCGGGCCCAGCGTCGTCACCGAGGACCGGCGGCTGCGCCGACTGACCGCCCTCGACATGCCGACCCCGGTCGAGGTGCTCACCACGGTGCGGGTGCCCAAGGCGTTCAACCCCCGCAACGCCAAGGCCCGCCGCGACCTGGCTACGACCCTGCGGATCGCGGTGTCGGAGCGGGTGCCGCAGGCTGCTCGCCCCGGCCGCGCGGCGCGGCATACCGAGCCGGTGGACGACGAGCGGGTGGCGCGGCTGCGTCGGGAGCTGCGCGCCCATCCCTGTCACGCCTGCCCCGACCGGGAGGCGCACGCCCGCGTCGCCGAACGGTGGTGGCGCAAGCGGCGCGACGTCGACGCCCTGGCGCGCCAGGTGCAGGGGCGCACCGGCTCGGTGGCCCGGTCGTTCGACCGGATCTGCGCGCTGCTGGCCGAGCTGGGCTACCTCGACCCGCCGGGCCAGTCCGTCACAGCCGCCGGTGCCGTGCTGCGCGGCCTGTACACCGAGCGGGACCTGCTCGCGGCCGAGTGCCTGCGCCGCGGGGTCTGGTCCGGTCTGGACCCGCCAGGTCTGGCCGCCGTGGTGTCGGCGCTGGTCCACGAGCCGCGGCGCGACGAGGGCGACACCGTGCCGGCGATGCCGTCAGCGACCGTCCGGGAGGTCCTGGAGCGGATGACCGACGTGGCGGCAGAGCTGGCCGAGCGCGAGCGGGCACACGAGGTGGTGCCGTCGACGCCTCCGGACGCCGGGATCGCCCGGATGGTCCACCGCTGGGCGGGCGGCGCGCGCCTGCACGCCGTGCTGCGCGACAGCGACATCGCGGCGGGCGATTTCGTGCGTCGCTGCAAGCAGGTCGCCGACCTGCTGGGTCAGATCGCCGACGTGAGCGCCGGCACGCCGGTCGCGGCGACCGCTCGGCGGGCGGCCGACGGCGTGCTGCGCGGCGTGGTGGCCGCCGATCGGCTCGACTGACGGCGAGCTCCACCCGGCACGGTGCGACGGTGGCGCCGCCCGGGATGCAGTCAGGGCTTACCCACACGGCCGCGAGCATCAGCGAGGCGGACGCGGGGTATGCCGCCGGTGACGTCGTCCGCGGAGTCGACGCAGTCCGTGCCCTGGCCCCGTCGGCACGCTCGTGGTGGCTGGTCGAGGGACGTGCGTCGCGCCGGCCGCGCGTGGGTGGGCATCCTCAGCGGACCGCAGCGGCGTCCCGCTCGCCCTGGCGCAGCGCCGCCGCGGCACGGTGCGGGTCGAGCACCTCGATGCCCCGGCCGAGCACCGACCCCCCGTCGGTGGGCTGCGCGAGGCTGACCCGCACCCCTGCCGCCCGCAACGCGGCGACCTGGGCCGCGATCTCGCCGCGGTCGGTCGGTGCCACGACGACGACGTGCTGGACCTGCGGCAGCAACTGGCCGACCAGGTCGACGTTGGCCGCGGTGTGCAGGCCACCGTCCATCACCAGCCGTCCGGCGATCTGCACCGGCCGCACGATGATCGGCACGGCCGTGCTGCCGGCGATGGCCTCGGCGAGGGACACCCCGCTGGAGCTGTCGTAGACCAGGCGGCTGCCGTCGTGGACGTCCACCGCGGTGATGGCCAGACGACGACCGGGCCAGTCCTGCACGGGGCCGAGCCGATCGGCCCAGAAGTGGTGGCCCGAGTGCGGCGGCCGGCGCCGCATCGCCGTGGCCACCCGGCCCAGCGCGAGCATCTGCGCGGGCGTGAAGGTGCCGCCCACGCGCAGGGTATGGATCGCCGGGGCCGCGGTGCGGGCTCCCCGAGGGCCCTCCCGGACGGTCCGCTTGAGCAACGCGGAGGCCGTCACGGCGGCCCCCCACACCCACGGCGCCGGGGGCAGGACGCGCTCGCGGGCCAGTCGCAGCGCCGGGACCAGGGCATTGTGCATCGCGGCGTGCAGGCGCTCCGAGGCGGCGACCGGGTCCAACTGGCGCTCCCGCGAGTACAACTCGTCGAACCGCCCGGACTGCACCCAGGCCCCGACGTAGGCCCCCGCGGAGGACCCGACGGCCAGGTCGAACCCCTCGACGTCCCACCCCCGGCGCCGCAGACCGTGCAGGACGCCGACCTCCCAGGCCAGCCCGGTGAACCCACCGCTGCCCAGCACGACCGCCCGAGTCGTCACGAGATTTCCCCTCACCCCAGCCGCAGCGCCGAGACCACCCGCCCGAACGGTCCGGTGAGGTCGTAGTCGAGGGCCAACCGGCTCATCGCGCTCGGGTCCGCCACCCGGGTCGGCACGCGCAGATCCACCTGAGGCAGTGGCGCGTCGACCGCCACCCGGACGACCGCAGGAGCGACATCCAGGTATGCCGCGGCCGCCTCCAACCGGGCGCGCAGCGCACCCTTGATCCCCGGGTCGCCCGCGTCGATCGCTCGACGCAGCCCGGCCAGGTCGCCGTACTGGGCCAGCAGTCGGGCGGCGGTCTTCTCCCCGACCCCGGCCACTCCCGGCAGCCCGTCCGAGGAGTCGCCCCGCAGGACGGCCAGGTCCAGGTAGGCGGCCCCGTTCGACACGGCATACCTCTCCTGCAGGAAGGCCTCGTCGACGAGATCGGCGTCGCGGACCCCGCCTCGGGCGGTATAGACGACCCGGACGAAGCGGGCGTCGTCCACGAGCTGGAACAGGTCGCGGTCCCCGGTGACGACGTCGACGGCGTACTCGCCGCGGTGGCGGACCGCGAGCGCGCCGATGACGTCGTCGGCCTCGAAGCCGTCCACGCCGACCCGGGCCAGCCCGAGCGCGGCCAAGGCCTGCGCGATGACCGGCACCTGGGGGCCCAGCTCGCCCGGGACGTCCTCGGCCGGTGCCCCTGCGGCGCTCGGGTCGGCCCCGGCGGCGATCCGGTGGGTCTTGTACGACGGGATCGCGGCGACCCGGAACGCCGGGCGCCAGTCGTTGTCCCAGCAGGCCGCCAGGTGGGTCGGTTGGTGACGGTGGACCAAGGTGGCGATCATGTCGAGGAACCCACGCACCGCGTTGGAGGGCGGCTGGTCGGGGGAGTCCCGAGGGTCGGGGACGCCGTAGAACGCCCGGAAGTACAGGCTGGCGGAGTCCAGGAGCAGCAGTCTCGGGCGGGTCATCGGATCATCGTCCCAGGTCCTGGGAACTGCCGGACGGGGTCCTCGCTCGTGCGTAGGCTGCCCGCATGGAGAAACTGGACCGTCGGCTCGTCCAGCTGCTCGCGGGTGACGGTCGGATGAGCTACACCGACCTCGGCAAGGCCATGGGCCTGTCGACGTCGGCGGTCCACCAGCGGGTGCGTCGGCTGGAGGAGCGCGGCGTGGTCCAGGGGTATCGCGCCGTCGTCGACGCCGAGTCCATCGGCCTGCCGCTCACCGCGTTCGTCTCGATGCTGCCGTTGGACCCGGCCGCTCCCGACGACATCCCCGACCGGATCCGCGGCCTCACCGAGATCGAGGCCTGCTACTCGGTGGCCGGGGACTTCAACTACGTCGCCGTGGTGCGGGTGGCCACCCCGGCCCAGCTGGAGGACCTCATCGGGCGAATCCGCAGCGTCGCCCACGTGCAGACCCGCACCACGGTGGTGCTGTCCACCGCCTGGGAAGGACGTCCGGTGGTCGGGGCGCCGGCCGAGCACTGAGCGGGACGCCGACTCGCGTCCGTGGGGGGACGCAGACCCGGGCCGGGCACCGGGACGCCAGGTCTGCCGGCACGGGGCCGCCTACCGCACGCACGGTATGCCGCCGCTGGTGAGCTCGCTCAGCTCGGTGACCGCCGGGCCGGTCTTGCCGCCGCCGGTCGCGTCGATCGGGGTGGGCACCGCCGGCGAGGTGGGGCCGGGGCGGGTGGTGGACCTCGGGCTCGTCGGGGAGGTCGAGACGCCGGCCCCGGGGGGGCTGGAGGTCGCCGACGAGGTCGCCGACGGGCCGGTCGTCGCGGGCGAGCCAGCCGGGGCGAAGAGGGCGGCCACGGTGGCGCGGATCTTCGTCGCGTCGACGAGGTTGACGTCCTCGCCGCTGCGGCTCTTGCCGAACCCCTCGATCGGCAGCGTGTAGAAGGTGAGGTTGCCCCCGGCCATGTCGCGGGCCTGACCGGCGAACGAGAGCAGGTCCAGCCGGCTGTCGACGACGGTGTTGCGGGTGCCGACCTCGAGCAGGTCTTTCAGTCGGGCCGGGTTGCTGAACGTCTGGGCCTGGCGCAGCTGCGACAGCAGCGACACGATGAACGCCTGCTGCCGCCGGGACCGGTCCAGGTCGGTCATGTCCGGGTGGGCGGGGTCCTGTCGCTGCCGCACGAACGCCAGCGCCTGCTCGGCGCTGAGCTGCTGCTCCCCGGCCTTGAAATCGGCCCCCGAGTGGGAGTCCTTGGTGTCCCGTTTGAGGCAGACGGTGATGGGCTGCACGACGCGGGCGACCTCGTAGAACGCGGCCATGGTCACCTCGACGAAGTGGTCGATGCCGATCCCGAGGAACTGCTGGACCGTGGAGATTCTGGGTGCGCCGGGCAGCCTCACGGGCCAGGTCGTGGATCTGCTGGGTGCTGCGACCGCCCTCGGCGGTCAGCCGCTGGCGCTCGGCCTCGAAACCGAGCGCGTAGCCCTGCCGGATCTTGCCGTCGCACTGTCGCATCGGGCAGCCCGCCAGGGCGACCAGGTCGTCGCGGGGGATCGACACCGCGCTGGCCTTGGAGCCGTCGGCGGGGATGTGCAGGACGATGAGCACGTCCGAGCCGAGCAGGTCGCCGGTGGCGCCGTCGGTGATGGCCTGGGCGATGTCGTCGGGCAACGGGTTGCCGTGCACGTCCAGGCGCGAGTCCAGCCCCATGACGAGGATGTTGAGGTCGCGCGCCGCCTGCGCCGGCACGCTCGCGCCGGCCGGGGGGTAGACGCCCTCCAACGCGCTGGAGCGCACGAGGTTGCGGTTGAACGACCACAACTGGAAGCCGACGAACCCGGCGGCGACGAGCACGAGCACGGCGAGCACGACCAGAGCGCGGCGCACGGGGTGTCGACGGGCGCGCCGCTGCGCTCGGCCCAGCGGTTCGCCCGGGCCGGCGGCGGCCCCGGACGGGCCCGGCGATGTGGTCACGGTGGTCGTCCTCCTCTGGCCCCGATGCTCTCACGCCCACCCGGCCGGTGCCGCCCGGCTGGTGCCGCCCGGTCGGACCCGCCGGGCGGACCCGCCGTCGACCAGGTCACAGCGGGGGTTCGAGGTTCTCGGGGTCCGGCGGCACGGCCAGCGAGCCCCCGCCGACCCGGATCTGCCACACCCAGAAGCCGCCGGCCGCCGCGGTGAACCCCAGGGCGGTGAGCGCCAGCACGACCATGGAGTGCGACACCAGCGGCACGATGGCCCCCGAGATCACCGCGTTCACGCCCATGTTGGTGACCGACTGCAGCGAAGAGACCGTGCCGCGGTGGGCCGGTCGCCGGTCGAGCAGGGCCAGGGTGAGGATGGGGAACACCACCGACATGCCGAACCCGGTGAGCGACTGGCCGACGACCACCGAGGCCAGGTGCGGGCCGCCCAGGGCCGCGAGCAGGCTCAGCTGGGTCACCCCGCCGACTGCCGCCACGGCGAAACCGAGCGCGAGGAAGCGACCGGCGCTGACCCGCCCGGCCAGCCGACCGGTGAGGTAGGACCCGAAGATCATGGCCACCACCGACGGCACGAACAGCAGCCCGAAGTCGCCCGGCCCCAGACCCAGGTGCTCCATGACGATGGCCGGCGCCGCGGCGATGTAGGTGAACAGCGCGCCGAAGTTGCACGCGGCGGAGGCGGCCAGGCGACGGATGTCGCCGTCCCGGGCGGCGTCGCCCAGGGCGTGCAGCAGGGCACCCGGGCGAAACGGGGTGCGGGCCGCCGGCGGATGGGTCTCGCGCAGCAGCAGGGCGGTCGCGAGGAACAGCAGCACCGCCAGACCGGCGAGGAACCAGAAGATGCTTCGCCACGACCCGGCCTGGACCAGCCAGCCGCCGACGATCGGTGCCACCGCGGGCGCCAGCCCGAAGAGCATCGAGATGTGTGACATCGCCCGCTGGGCCGCCGAGCCCTCCAGGACGTCGCGGACCACGGTGCGACCGACGATCATCCCGGCGCCCGCGCTCAGGCCCTGCAGCACACGCCCGGTCAGCAGCCATCCCATCGACGGGGCGAGCGCGCACACCACCGAGGACCCGGCGTAGACGACCATCCCGGCGAGGATGACCGGTTTGCGCCCGACCGCATCGGACACCGGCCCGTGGAACAGGCTCATCAGCCCGAACGCCACCAGGTAGATGCTCACCGTCTGCTGCATGACGACCGCGTCCACCCCGAACTCGCGCCCGATGGCGACGAACGCCGGGAACGGCGTGTCGACGGTGAACGGCCCGATCATCGTCAGGCTCGCCAGCAACACCACCAACGACGGCCGCGCGCTGGGGGGGCGGCGCGGCGGCATACCGCCAACCCTATGCCGACCCGGCGGCGCCCCCACGAGCCCCGTGTATGCCGTGCCGGGCAGGGGGGCGAGGCACGGCATACCGGGGCTGGCCAGGCGCGCTCAGACGAGCTGCGCCACCGAGGCCAGCCGGCTCGCGGCCGCCGCGTCGAGGGCGGCGGTGTGGTGGGTCATCAGGTCGGTGGTCTCACGCCACCACAGCTGACCCGCCCGCGGCAGGGTGTGGATCGGGTCGTAGTAGGCGTACTCCCGGGCGAGGGCGTCCGGGTCGCCGGCCTCCAACGACGTGCGGTAGTTCTTGCGCCAGGTCGAGATGCCGCGCTCGCGGTCGTAGTCCTCGGCCTGGTGCACCCAACGTTTGCCCACGAAGGGCACGTCGCACACGATACGCGGGGTAGCGAAGCCGGGCAGGTAGCCCATGATGGCGTGCTGCAGGCCTTGGGCCTCGGCCAGCGAGAGGCGCCAGTGCTCGCTGAACGGGATCAGGTCGCACAGGTAGAAGTAGTACGGCGTGATCGACGCCTCGTCCTGCAGGGCGAAGCACAGGTCCAGCAGCGCGGTCGGCGAGTCGTTGACCCCGCGCAAGAGCACGCCCTGGTTGCGGATGTTGAACAGTCCCGCCGCCATCATCGCCCGGGCCGCCCGCGCGACCAACGGGGTGACCGAGTTGACGTGGTTGACATGGGTGTGGATGGCCAGGTGGACCCCTCGACGCCGGGCCAGGTCGGCGACCCGTGCGACCCCATCGAGGACCTCGGGGGCCAGCCAGTGCTGCGGCAGGGCCATCAGCGCCTTGGTGGCCAGCCGCACGTCGCGGACGCTGTCGATCTCCAGCAGCCGGGTGAGGAAGGCCTCCAGGGCCCGCCACGGCAGGTTGGCGACGTCGCCGCCGGACACGACGACGTCGCGCACGGCCGGGGTGGCGCGCAGGTAGTCGAGCATGGCGGTATGCCGGTCGGCCGGCTTGGCGCCGAAGCGCAGCTTGGTCACCGTCGGGGTGGAGTTGCCCACGAGGTCCATCCGGGTGCAGTGCCCGCAGTACTGCGGACAGGTGGGCAGCAGCTCGGCCAGCACCTTGGTGGGGTAGCGGTGGGTGAGCCCCTCGACGGCCCACATGTCGTGCTCGTGCAGCGAGTCGCGACTGGCCCGGGGGTGACTGGGCCAGTCGGCGCGGCGGTCGGAGAACACCGGCAACATGTACCGGCGCACCGGGTCGGCGTAGAAGGCGCGGGTGTATGCCGCCCCGGGGCTCGGGACCGGCGTGCCGGCCTCGGTGCACGGGACCATGGTGTTGAGCATCTGTGGCGGCACGAGCATCGACATGGTGGCCCGCTCGCGCTGGTCGCGCTGCAGGTCGTCGTAGAAGTCCGCGGTGAGCAGATCTCCCATGACCTCGTGCAGCTGTCGCACCGTCTTGACGCAATGGGCCCGCTGCCACTGCACGTCGGCCCACTGGGCGGGGGTCACGTCGGCGAAACCGGGCAGTCGGGCCCAGTCCGGCTCGACGAGCTCACGCCGGCGGTACCGGTAGGGTTGCTCGACCTCGTGCGTCACGACGCCAGCATACCGGAAGATATGCGGTCAGCGATCAGGTCAGCGATAGGATTGCCTTCGACAGGAGGTCAGAGTGACAGAATCTTCGCCGATCGGGCTGCACCGAGTGCTCGACCCGGTAGGACCGCTGGGGCAGGCCCTGGCCCTGCCCCAGGCCGCAGTGCGCCTCGACGCGCGAGCCCGGCTGTGGCCCGACGAGGTCCTCGTCAGCATCGAGACGCTCAACCTCGACGCCGCCTCCTACCGACAACTGGCCGAGGCACACCGCCGCGCCGACGGGTCGGTGGACGGTGCCGCGGTGCGCGCGCAGGTCCTGGCGATCGTCGCGGCGCGGGGCAAGATGCACAACCCGGTGACCGGCTCGGGGGGGATGCTGCTGGGCACCGTTGCCGAGGTAGGGCCGGCCAGCCCGCTCGGGCTGGCCGTGGGTCAGCGGATCGCCACCTTGGTGTCCCTGTCATTGACGCCGCTGGCCATCTCCGACGCGCTGGCGCGGTGGGACGGCCACAGCGAGCAGGTCCCCGCGTCCGGGCACGCCATCCTCTTCGGGCGCAGCATCGCCGCGGTGATCCCCGACGACCTTGACCCCCGCCTGTCCCTCATGGTCATGGACGTGTGCGGGGCGCCGGCCCTGGTGTCCCGCGTCGTCGGCGAGCACCTGCGGGCCCACGGCGCCGCTCCGTCCGTGCTGGTCCTCGGCGGCGCCGGCAAGTCCGGATCGCTCGCCCTGGCCGCGGCCCGGGACGTCGGCGCCGGGCGCCTGGTCGCCGTCGTCCCCGACGAGGCGGACGCCGATCGGCTGCGCCCCACCGGTCTGGCCGACCGGGTCGTCGTCGCCGACGCCCGCTCGCCGATTCAGCTGCCCGCGGCGCTGGCAGCCGCCGGCGGTCCGTGCGATGTGGTCGTCGTGTGCGTCGACGTCCCGGGCTGCGAACAGCCCGCCGTCCTGGCCGCGGCGGACGGGGGCACGATCGTCTTCTTCTCCATGGCCACCTCCTTCTCCGCCGCGGCGCTGGGAGCGGAGGGCCTGGCCGCGGACGTGCGCATGCTCGTCGGCAACGGCTACGTCCCGGGGCACGCGGCCTTCGCGCTGGACCTGCTGCGGCGCACCCCGGCGGTGCGCGCGCTGCTGGCGGCCAGGCTGCGCTGACGGCGGGCAGACGGTGCAGCCCGCGGCCAGGCTGCGCTGACGGCGGGCAGACTGTGCAGCCCGCGGCCGGACTGCGCTGACCGCGGCCGGGCCGGACGGCATACCATCGCGGTATGCCGTCCGTCGTCCTGCTCAACGGGCCCAACCTCGACCTGCTGGGCACCCGGGACCCGCAGGTGTACGGCAGCGCGACCCTGGCGGACGTGCAGGCCGACTGCGCCGCGGTGGCCGCCGAGCTGGGGCTCACCCTCCAGGCCCACCAGTCCAACCACGAGGGCCAGCTCGTCGACTGGCTGCACGAGGCGGGTGCGGCGGTCGCGGCCGGGGAATGCATCGGCGTCGTGCTCAACGCCGGTGCCTACACCCACACCTCGATCGCCCTGCGCGACGCCATCGAGGGTGCCGGCGTGCCCTGCGTCGAGGTGCACATCTCCAACGTCCACGCCCGCGAGGCGTTCCGGCACCACTCCTACCTCGCACCGGTCTGCCGGGGCAGCGTCGTCGGGTTCGGAGTGCACGGCTATGTTCTGGCGATCCGCGGCTTGCACGCACAGACGTTCAGCCATAGGGCACATGACAGATGATTTTGCGGCGATAACTGCTCAGGACCGCAAATCGTTCTGTATGACCCTGATAGCCTGAGGGAGTGACCGCCCGCCCTGCCCCACGCCTGCGCCTGGACCCGGCGACCGTGCGGCGGGCCCGTGCGCTGGCCCGCCGGGTCGGCGCCCCGGTGGTGGCCCTGACCACCACCCATACCACGGTCTCGGTGGAGCGGGCCACCCTGCGCCTGGCCGGTCTGGTCGGGGCCGACCACGAGGGTCGGCCGTGGGTCAACCACCTCGTCGACGCCGTCCGCGCCGAGGTCGGGCTCGAGCACGGCGTGACCACGCCGGTGTGGGACGCCCTGCGCCGCGGTCAGGCCGCCGACCTGCTCACCCTCGCCCAGCGTGCGGCCGCCGGCGCCGTCGGCTTCGCCGTCCCCGACGGCGCCCACCGTGCCCAGGCTCGAGCCGCGGCCCGCCGCGCCGTGTCCCGCGGGATCCGCGCCATCGACCGGCAGCGGGCGGTCCGCGAGCGGCTGGTCCGCCGGCTCGGCGACCCGCCCCGCACCCCGTGGATCTACCTCATCGTCGCCACCGGCGACATCGACGAGGACATCCCCCAGGCCCAGGCCGCCGCCCGCGCCGGCGCCGACGTCATCGCGGTGATCCGCTCCACCGGGCAGTCGTTGCTGGACTTCGTCCCCGAGGGTGCGACCCACGAGGGGTATGCCGGCACCTACGCCACCCAGGAGAACTTCCGGCTGATGCGCGCCGCCCTGGACCGGACCAGCCGCGAGGTCGGCCGGTACGTCCGGCTGACCAACTACGCCTCCGGGCTGTGCATGCCCGAGATCGCCACCCTGGCCGGGCTGGAACGCCTGGACATGATGCTCAACGACTCGATGTACGGCATCCTCTTCCGGGACATCAACCCGATCCGCACCTTCGTCGACCAGCGCTTCTCCCGCCAGGTTCACGCCCGGGCCGGCATCGTCATCAACACCGGCGAGGACAACTACCTCACCACCGCCGACGCCGTGCAAGCCGCGCACACGGTCACGGTGAGCCAGTTGCTCAACGAGTACTTCGCCAAGGAGGCCGGGCTGGCCGACTGGCAGCTCGGGCTCGGGCACGCCTTCGAGATCGACCCGGCGATCCCGGACAGCTTCCGCCTCGAGCTGGCCCACGCGCTGCTGGCCCGCACCCTGTTCCCCGACGCTCCGCTGAAGTGGATGCCCCCGACCAAGCACATGACCGGGGACGTGTTCCGCGGATACCTGCTGGACGGGTTCTTCAACCTCGCCGGGGCGCTCACCGGTCAGGGGATCCTGCTGGTCGGCATGATGACCGAGGCGGTCCTCACCCCGTTCCTGTCCGACCGGGACCTGGCCCTGCAGAACGTCCGCTACGTCCTGGACGCGGCCGCCGGGCTGGCCGAGGACTTCCACCCACCGCGCGACGGCCTCATCCAGACCCGGGCCCGGCAGGTCCTCGACGAGGCGGTGGACCTGCTCGCGCGGATCTCCGACGACGCGCCCGCGGAGGAGGTGCCCGCGGCATACCGCCAGCCGCTGCTCGCCGCGATCGCCGACGGGACCTTCGGGCTGACCAAACGCCCGCCCACCGGTGGCCGCGGGCTGGACGGGGTGATCGTGCGGGCGCCAGGCTACGACAACCCGGCGATCACCCTGCTGCAGGAGGGCACCGACCGATGACCGACCGCACGCGCCTGCCCGGGGCCTCCGGTGAGCTCACCCCACGGCTCGTCCGACCCTACGGTGACACCACCGGCGACGGGATGATCCAGGTGTCGTTCACGCTGCCGCTGGCGCACGGCAAGCGGGCCGAGGGCGCCGCCCTGCAGCTGGCCCGCAGGATGGGCATGGACCCGGCGCTGGTCGTGCACGCCAAGGCGATCGGCCCGGAGCACACCTTCTTCGTCGTGTACGGCTCCTGCACCCACCTGGTCGACCTGGCCCAGGTCACGGTGACCGAGCGGGAGTACCCGCTGCTGAGCGCGAAGGAGGCCGACCAGACCATCCGCGCCACGCTGCACCGGCCCCTGGTCGTCGTCGGGGCGTGCATCGGCACCGACGCCCACACCGTCGGCATCGACGCGATCCTCAACGTCAAGGGATTCGCGGGCGAGAAGGGGCTGGAGTACTACGGCGAGATCGACGTGCACAACCTCGGCGCCCAAGTGGCCGTGCCCGACCTGGTCGCCCGGGCCCGGCAGGTGCACGCCGACGCGGTGCTGGTCAGCCAGGTGGTGACCCAGCGGGACGTCCACATCCACAACGTCACCCAGCTCGCGGCGGCCCTGCGCGAGGCCTACCCGAGCGGGCGGGTGCCGCTCGTCGTGGTCGGCGGGCCGCGGTTCGAGGACGACGCCGCCGCGCGTCTGGGCGTGGACCGGGTGTTCGGCCGGGGGACCACGCCCGGCGACGTGGCCAGCTATCTCGTCCACGCCCTCGTCACGGCGCGGAGCGCGGCGTGAGCGCGTCGGTCGGGCTCACCGTGGTGCACCGTCGCTACGTCCCGTACAGCCACGCGCACTACGCCGGCAACCTCGTCGACGGGGCCTACTCGTTGGCCGCGTTCGGCGACGTGGCCACCGAGCTGTGCATCCGCGGCGACGGCGACGAGGGCCTCTTCGCGTCGTACTCGGACGTGCAGTTCCGCGCCCCGGTGCGAGCCGGCGACGTCATCGAGGTGACCGGTCGGGTGACCCGGGTGGGGCGGCGCAGCCGCGAGATCGACTTCGCCGTGACGGTGGTATGCCGCGGCGCGCCCGAGCGCGGCGAGTCCGCCGCCGCGCTGCTGGACCCGCCCATCCTGGCGACCACCGCGGTGGGCACCGTCGTCGTGCCCTGACCGGCCCCGGTGGGGCGCTCGATGCGGTGCCTGCGTCGTGGCTGGCTCGATCCGCGGGCAGACTCGGGCAGCCCGCCGCGGCGGCGTCCGGGCACCCTGCGCGGCGTGTCGTCCGGGGACACGCCGCAGTGCGTCAACCGCGCGCAAATCTTCGGCAAACCCCGTCACCCGACACGCCGCGCTGACCTGCGCAGACGGGTGTTTGCCCAGGTGAACGGCGGGTTGACAGGGCGCGTCCGGACGGTAGTTTCGGCGGTGAAGTTCGTCGGGGTGGCCGGGTCGGTCACACCGCGGACGTGACACCAGGGGAGTCACCCGGCAGGGGTTCTCGGACACGACCGGGATGGCCAGGCTTACCCTGCGCGGCACGGCTGGCGGCGTGGTCGACACGGCGGCGAACGGCGACGAGGCCCGAGACGCTCAGTAGACAACAACCGCAGGAGCCGGCAGCCGGCCGGCCCGGGTTGGTCCCAACGGCGACTCGGGCCCCGTTGCCGCCCAGGGCGCTGCGGTGCCTTACCGTGGCCGGGTGTTGCGTCGAGCCGCCCTCGCCCTGGCCAGCGGCGGCGCGCTGACCCTGGCCTTCCCGGCATACGGGGTGTGGTGGCTGGCCCCCGTCGCGGTCGCGGGCCTGACCCTGGCCACCTGCGGGGTGCGCGCCCGGCACGGCGCCTGGTTGGGCCTGCTCGCCGGCGGGGCCTTCTTCGTGCCGGCGTTGAGCTGGTCGGGCACCGACTTCCTCGGCGTCGTGCCATGGCTGGGGCTGGCCGCGTCGCAGGCGCTGTTCGTGGCGCTCGTCGGGGCCGTCGTCGCGGGGCTGTCCCGGGGCCGGCCGGTGGTGCGGCCCGCCGTCGTCGCGCTGGCCTGGGTCGGCGCGGAGGCGCTGCGCGACCGGGTCCCCTACGGCGGCTTCCCGTGGGTGCGCCTGGCGTTCAGTCAGGCCGACTCGCCCCTGGGCCGGCTGGCCGCCCTCGGCGGGGCGCCCCTGGTGACCTTCGGCGTGGCGCTGACCGGGGGGCTGCTGGCCCTCGCCGTCCGGTATGCCGCCCGGGCGCCGGAGGTTGCCCCGGGCTCGGGTCGCCGCGGCGGCCCTCGGGCGCTGGTCCTCGCCGCGCTCGTCGGCGTCGCCGGCCTGCTCGTGCCGGTGCCGACCGACGGTCCGACCGCCCGCGTCATGGCCGTGCAGGGCAACGTCCCCCGGCCCGGCCTGGACTTCAACGCCGAGCGGCGCCAGGTGTTGGACAACCACGTCGAGGCGACCTTGGCGGGCTTGGCCCGGGGCAGGGCGGCCGGCGAGCCCGCCCCGGAGGTGGTGGTCTGGCCGGAGAACGCCTCGGACATCGACCCGACCCGCAACGCCGACGCCGCCGCCCAGATCGCCCGGGTGACCGACGCGGCCGGGGTGCCGTTGCTCGTCGGCGGGCTGCTCGACGAGCCGGCCCCGCGCATCTCCAACGTCACCCTGATGTACCGACCCCGGCAGGGTCTGGTGCAGACCTACGTCAAGCAACACCCGGTGCCGTTCGCCGAGTACATCCCCGACCGGGAGTTCTTCCGACGCTTCTCCTCCGCGGTCGACCTGCTCTCCCGCGAGATGGCGGCGGGCGACCGTCCGGGGGTGTTCCGGGTGGAGCGCACCGGCCCAGGGCTGCCCGTCGCCGCCGGCGCGACGATCTGCTTCGAGGTGGCCTACGACGAGCTGGTCCGAGGGACCGTCCAGGCCGGGGCCAACCTGGTGCTCGTGCAGACCAACAACGCGACGTTCGGCTCCTCGCACGAGTCGGTCCAGCAGCTGGCGATCTCCCGCATCCGGGCGATCGAGCACGGGCGGTCCGTCGTGCACGTGTCGACGGTGGGGGTCAGTGCCCTCATCCTGCCCGACGGAACGCTGCGCCAACCCACGTCGTTGTACACGACGGCGACCCTGCGCGGCGACCTGCCGCTGCGCGAGACCCTCACGCTGGCGACGCGGATCGGGCCGTGGCCGGAATACGGTGCAGGGGCCCTGTTGCTGCTCATCGTGGTGCTGACGCTGGTCCGCCCGCGTACCGAAAGGACCGACCCGCCCTCATGACCGCCGATCCGGCCCGCGGGCCCCTACGCCGCGTGGTCGTGCTGATCCCGACCTACAACGAGCGGGACAACCTGGCCCGGGTCGTGGCCCGGGTGCGCGCGGCCGCGCCGGCTGCGGACGTGCTGGTCCTGGAGGACAACTCCCCGGACGGCACGGGCCGGGTGGCCGACGCGCTGGCCGCCGCAGACCCGCAGGTCCGGGTCCTGCACCGGCCCGGCAAGCGGGGTCTGGGCGCGGCCTACCTCGCCGGGTTCGCCTGGGCGATGGAGCGCGGCTACGACGCCGCGGTCGAGATGGACGCCGACGGGTCCCACCCGCCCGAGCGGCTGCCGGCCATGCTCGACGCCGCGCAGGACGCCGACCTGGTCATCGGCTCGCGCTGGGTGCCCGGGGGCTCGGTCGTCAACTGGCCGGCGCACCGCAAGGCGATCTCGGTGCTCGGCAACACCTACACCCGGCTGCTGTTGGGGATGCCGGTCCGCGACGCCACGGCGGGCTACCGGGTCTACCGCACGGCGGCCCTGCGGGCGGTGGACCTGCACGCCGTGCCGTCTCAGGGGTATGGCTTCCAGGTGGACATGACCTGGGCGCTGCTGCGGGCTGGGGGCACCGTCGTCGAGGTGCCCATCGAGTTCGTCGAGCGGGAGGTCGGCGACTCGAAGATGAGCCAGGCGATCGTCGTCGAGGCCCTGCTCAACGTCACCCGGGAGGGGTTGGCCTTCCGCGCGGGTCAGCTGCGCGACGCGCTGCAGCGCTCGCGCCTGCGGCGGCTGGAGGGCGAGGGCCGATGGCACCGGGCGTAGGCGCGCGCGGCTCGGCCCGGCAGATCGCAGGCCGGCGGCGACGCTGGCCGTGGGTGGTCGCGCTGCTGGTGTTGGTCGTGCCTCTGGCCGAGATCGCCGTCATCGTCCAGATCGGCTCCGCCATCGGCGGGTGGCCGACGTTCCTGCTCCTGGTGGCCGAGTCCGCCGTCGGTGCGTGGTTGGTCAAACGTGAGGGCGTGGCCGCCTGGGCCGCGCTGCAGCAGGCGCTGCGCACCGGGCGGATGCCCTCGCGCCAGCTCGCCGACGCCGCGTTGGTGCTGGTCGGGGGCACGCTGCTGCTCACCCCGGGGTTCCTCACCGACCTCGTGGGCTTCCTCGTGGTCCTGCCGGTCACCCGTCCGGTGGCTCGGGCGGTGCTCGAGGCGGTGATCGCCCGCCGGGTGCTCGCCGGGGTCCGCGGCGGGGGTGTCGGGCCCGACGGGCCCGGGGGTGGCCCCGGGTGGGCCTTCCGCACCGCCGAGGGTCACCCGGCCCGAGGCCCCGGCTCGGCCCGACGTCCGCCGGGCCGAGCGGCGCCGGGGGAGGAGATCATCGAGGGCGAGATCGTCCAGGACGAGGACCGCTGAGCCGCGGCGGCGCAGTCCGCCACCCCGGTCCCGGACGGCGGTGCGGCCCGCCACCGCCGAGGGTGACGGGCCGGCATACGGTCCAGCCGTGACCTCAGGCGCTGCGTTTGGTGTCGGTGCTGCCCTGGGACCGGCGCAACAGGGCCAGTCGCTCGGCGAGCAGCTCCTCCAGCTCGGGGATGGAGCGGCGCTCCAGGAGCATGTCCCAGTGGGTGCGGGCCGTGCGGGTGGCCTTGGCCTCGGGCTCGGGGCCGTCGAGCAGGCGCGCGGTGGCGCCACAGCGGCACTCCCACGTCGGCGGGACGTCGGCCTCGATGCTGAACGGCAACTCGATCCGGTGACCTTTTGGGCACACGTAGACGGTGATCTGACGCTCGCTGGGCACGACGCCCACCTCGGACTCCATGCTGAACGAACCGAGCCGCGATCCTCGCAGCGATCGATCGGCCATGGTGCACCTCCCTGGGCGGACGTGGTGGGGCTATGGGTGGTTACCCCGTCCCACGTTCTTCAGACGGCTCAACGCCCCCCCTCGTTGCAATGTTCCCCGGGGGATTCTGCTCCACAGAACCGTTCGACCCCGCGGGGTGGCCCATCCGAGCTCACACGACCGCCGGCACCTCGTTGCCCGCCGCGCGGATCCCCTCGCGCATCCGCACCCGAGACAACAGCACCCCGCCGACGACGAAGAACATCACGAGGGCGACCAGGGCCCACCGGTAGGAGTGGGTCAACTGGTGGACCAGGCCGAAGGTCAGCGTGCCGAACCAGCTCGTGCCGCGCTCCATGGCCTGGTACAGGCTGAAGAACTCCGCCTCGCGCCCGCGGGGGATCAGCTGGCTGTACAGCGACCGCGACAGGGCCTGCGAGCCGCCGAGGACCAGGCCGATGAGCACCGCCAGGGCGACGAAGGCCACGAAGGCCTTCGCCGGCACCAGGTAGGCCGCCAGGACGATCGTCGTCCACACCCCGAGGCTGCCCAGCACGGTCCGCCATGCCCCGACCCGCGCGGCCACCCGGCCGAACAGCAGCGCCCCCCCGAACGCGACGAACTGCACGAGCAGGAACACCCCGAGCACGGTCGACTCGGCGAACTCCAGCTCGCGGATCCCGTAGAGGCTGGAGTTGCCGATGACGGTCTGGATGCCGTCGTTGAAGAACAGGTAGGCCAGCAGGAACAGCAGCGTCTGCGGGTAGCGGCGCAGTTCCCGGAAGGTCGAGGCCAGCTGGGTCAGGCTCCCGCCGACGACCCCCCGAGAGCGTTCGACCACGGCCACCGTGGTCCCCCGGACCGAGCGCAGCCCGAGGACCGGGATCAGCGTGAACGCGGCCCACCACAGCCCGGCCGACAACAGGCTGATCCGGGTGGTGGTGGCGCGGTCCAGACCCAGCGCCGGGTGGGCCAGGTCCAGGCCGAAGTTCGCAGCCAGCAGCAGCCCGCCGCCGAGGTAGCCGAACGCCCACCCCTTCGAGGACACCCGGTCGCGGTCGTCCGGCCCGGCGATCCGCACCAGCAGCGAGTCGTAGACGACCATCGAGGCCCCGAGGCACAGGTTGGCCACGAGCAGCAGTCCCACCCCGAGGCCCCAGTTCGTGCCGGTGAGGAAGAACATCGCACCGGCGGCCAGCGCCCCGACCCAGGCGAACCCGGCCAGCAGCCGGGTGGGCGCCGGGCTGCGGTCGGCGACGGCGCCCACGACGATGAGCACGACCGCCGAGACGATCGTCGAGACGGTGATCGTGTATGCCGCGAGCGAGCCGGGATCCACCGGGAGCCCGAGGACGGACAGGGTCTGGGTGCACGTGCCGCCGCTGGGCGCCTGCGGGCAAGCCGCCGCGGTGGCCACGCTGGTGAGATAGGGCGAGAACAGCACCGTGGCGGTGGTCGTCACGTAGGCGGAGTTGGCCCAGTCGTACCAGTACCACGCCTGCTGTTCCCGGGTCTCGACGCCGGTGGGCGGGTGGGCGAGGGGCGGGCCACCCGGCGGGCTGCTCATGCCGGCAGCCTGGCACACGTCCAGGCCGCCTCGAGGGTCATCCACGCCTGCAGTTGGGTGGACAGCTCCACCGGTATGCCGGGCGGCTGGGTCTGCGCGGCGGGCCGCGTCGGGTCGGGGGAGAAGACCACGGCTCGCGCACCGCGCGCGGCGCGCCCGTCCCACCAGGCGTCGGCCGTGTCGCGGACCAGCCGCACCGCGCGCGCACGGGCGACCCGCGGCATCCCGGGGTGCTGGGCAGCCAGCGCGAGGTAGCGCACCGCGATCCCGGTGAACAGACCGCCGTCCCCGCCGCCGTGGGTGCGCAGCACGGTCGGGCGGCCGGCGTCGGTGAGCCCCGCCCCGATGGCCTCGACCAGGTGGGCCGCGCGGCGCAGGCTGGCCGGGTCGCCGAGCTCGACGAGGGCGCCGAGGACCGTGCCCTGGTTGTACGTGTACAGATCCCGCACCGCGGTGAGCGTCCCATCCCGCCCGATCCGCAGCCCGTCGAGGAACAGCCCGCTGTCGGGGTCGTGCAGCCGGGCGTAGAGCCAGTCGACCACCGCCGCCGCCCGCGCTCGGTGGCCGGTGCGGGCCCAGTGGATCGCGGCCGGGCCGCTGGCCGGGACGTTCTTGAAGTCGTGGGCGTCGTTCCAGTAGAGGCCGCCGCCGAGGTCGTCGGTCAGCCCGGCTCGCACCCGAGGGTCCAGCGCCCGGATCGCGGCCCCCGCCGCGCCGGTCCGGGCAGCGCCCACCCCGTGGACCCGGTGAGCGGCCAGCAGCAGCCAGGCCATGTCGTCGTAGTAGTGGTTGGGGAATCGCCCGACGTTGCGCAGGCGGATCGAGCGCACGACCCGCCGGGCCAGCGTCGTGGCCCGGTCGGCCCGGGCGGGGTCGCCGCCGGCGCGCTCGCGCAACGCCTCGTCGACGAGGACGTCGGCGTAGTGCGCTTGCCACCAGTAGTGCCAGGGCCCGACCACGGGGCGGGCCACCGGGTGGTCGATCCGGGCCAGGTGGGTGAAGGGCAGACCGAGCAGTCGACGGCCGAACGTGCCGCGCACGGAGTCCGCCGCGCGGCGGGCCCGAGTCTCGGGTGGGTCGACCGGGTCCGCTGCCACGCCCGTCATTGTCGCGCGCCGGATCGGCCGGTGGGGGTGGCGATGATGCGAGCCATTCGCGCGGGGCGGTTGTGCCCCGCGTGGCCCGGGCACCAGACTGGTCGAGCCGCGCGCTGCGACCGGGTGCGGACCCGGCGACCGAGCGGACGTGGGCCTGCCGTTCCCCACGGCGGCACCGCAGCGGACCTCGGTGGCCGCATAGCGAGCGGGCGCAGCATCGTGACGACGTGACCGGAGGACCCGACGTGACCGGCGACCCGCCCGCAGCCGCTGCCCCCGCGGTCGCCCCCACCGATCTGTCGGGACTGCGCGACTACCTCGCGCCGCGGATGAGCGGGCTGGGGCCGCAGCTGTCCGTCGAGCGCCTCACCGGCGGCCAGTCGAACCCGTCGTGGCTGCTGCGCTCGGGGCCGCGGGCCTGGGTGCTGCGGGCCAAGCCCGGGCCGGCGTCGACCCTGCTGCCCTCGGCGCACGCCATCGAGCGCGAGTGTGCCGTGCTGGCCGCGCTGCGCGGCACTGCCGTGCCGGTGCCCGAGGTCGAGGTGCTCTGCGACGACGAGTCGGTCATCGGGGCGGCGTTCTACGTCATGAGCTTCGCCGACGGGCGGATCTTCCGCGACGCCTCGGTGCCCGAGGTCGACCGAGACCAGCGCTCGGCGGTGTTCGACGACGCCAACCGGGTCATCGCGGCGTTGCACAGCGTCGACGTCGACGCGGTCGGGCTGGGCGACTACGGCCGGCGCGAAGGGTTCTTCGAGCGGACCATCTCCCGGTGGACCCGGCAGTATCGGGCCAGCCAGACCCAGGACATCCCGGCGATGGAGCGGCTCATCGAGTGGCTGCCCGAGCACGTGCCCGCCGCGGCGGCGCACGCCCCGGCCCGGCTCACCCACGGCGACTTCCGGTTGGAGAACCTCGTCTACCACCACACCGAGCCGCGGGTGATCGCGGTGCTCGACTGGGAGCTGTCCACTCTCGGCGACCCGCTGTCGGACCTGGCCTACACGTGCATGTCCTGGCACGTGCCCAGCGGGGTGATCCGCGGCTACGCCGACAAGGACCTGTCGGCCCTCGGCATCCCCAGCGAGGCGGCATACCTGCGTCGGTACTGCGAGCGCACCGGCCGCGACGACCTCGACCGGGTGCTCACCGACTGGCCGTTCTACCTCGCGGTGAACTTCTTCCGCCTCGCGGCGATCCTCCAAGGCATCGCCAAGCGGGTCATCGACGGCATCGCGGCCAGCCCGATCGCCGTGGAGACCTCCCGGATGGCCGCGCCCACCGCCGAGCTCGGCTGGCGGATCGCCTCCGGCCCCCGATCCTGACCTGTCCGTCCCGAGGAGAGATGACGTGAACCCCTTCGAACTGGCCCCGAAGACCGTCGAGCTGCGCGAGAAGCTCCTGGCCTTCATGGACGAGCACATCTACCCCAACGAGGAGCAGGTCGCCGCGGAGGCGGCGGCGCAGACCTTCGAGAGCGAGGCGGGCTGGAGCCACTGCGAGACCATCGAACGGCTCAAGGCGATGGCCCGCGAGCAGGGACTGTGGAACCTCTTCCTGCCCAAGTCCGACCGGGCCCCGCAGGGGCTGACGAACTACGAGTACGCCCCGCTGTCGGAGATCATGGGCCGGACCTACTGGGCCAGCGAGGTGTTCAACTGCTCGGCCCCGGACACCGGGAACATGGAGACCATCGAGCGGTACGGCACCGAGGAGCAGAAGGACCGCTGGCTCGAGCCGTTGCTGCGGGGGAGATCCGCTCGGCCTTCCTCATGACCGAGCCCGCGGTGGCCTCCTCGGACGCGACGAACATCGAGTGCGACATCCGCCGAGACGGCGACGAGTACGTCATCAACGGGCGCAAGTGGTGGTCGACCGGAGCCGGCACGAAGCGCTGCAAGGTCTACGTGCTCATGGGCAAGACGGACCCGAGCGCCGACCGCCACCACCAGCAGTCGATGGTCCTCGTCCCGGCCGACGCCCCGGGGGTGACGTTGGTGAAGTCCTGGCGGATCTTCGGCTACACCCACTCGCCGTTCGGGCACATGGAGATCGACCTGCAGGACGTGCGCGTCCCGGTGTCGAACATCCTGCTGGGCGAGGGCCGCGGCTTCGAGATCGCCCAGGGGCGTCTGGGCCCCGGGCGGATCCACCACTGCATGCGCTCCATCGGCGCCGCGGAGCGGGCCCTGGAGTTGATGTGCGCGCGGTTGTCGCAGCGGGTGGCCTTCGGGCACCCCATCGTCGAGGAAGGCGTGTGGACCGAGCGGATCGCCGAGTCCAGGATGCTCATCGACCAGGCGCGGCTGCTCACCCTCAAGGCCGCGTGGATGATGGACGAGGTCGGCAACAAGGCCGCGCAGTCCGAGATCGCGATGATCAAGGTGGTCGCCCCGAACGTCGCGTGCAAGGTGATCGACTGGGCCATCCAGGCGCACGGCGGCCGCGGCGTCACGCCCGCCACGCCGCTGGCGATGTCGTATGCCGACCAGCGCACCCTGCGCATCGCCGACGGACCCGACGAGGTGCACCGTCGCCAGGTCGCCCGGCTGGAGCTGCGTCGCCTGGGCCTGGCGCCGCGCAGGACCGCGACGAGCTAAGGAGCACCATGTCCGCCGACACCGCCATGTCGACGCCGGGGACCTTCCCGGCGGCCACCCCACCCCCGGGTCCGCACGACGCGCACTACCCCGCCGACGTGCCCCGGGACATCCCCGTCCCCGACGAGTCGGTCTGGGCCGCCCTCGAGCGCAACGCCCGAGAGCGTCCCGACGAGCGGGGGCTGCTCTTCCTGGGCCGGGCGTGGACCTGGCGCCAGCTGTACGACGACGCGCAGGCTCTCGCCGGTGGCCTGGCGTCGCTCGGGGTGACCCGCGGGGACCGGGTGCTGCTGTTCATGCAGAACTGCCCGCAGTACGTCATCGCCTTCTACGCGGCGATGCGCCTGGACGCCGTCGTCGTGCCGGCCAACCCGATGTACCACGGCCCGGAGGTCGCCCACTACGTCGGCGACAGCGGCGCGACGGTAGGTATCGCCTCGGCGGACATCGCCGGCGAGCTGGTGGAGGGCTCCGCGCTGGCCGAGCCGGGGGGGCTCACCCACCTGGTCGTCTTCGACCTCGTCGACGGGATGCCGCCGGACGTCGAGGCGGCGGCGGGGTGGCCGCAGTCCTGGCGCGACTGGCTGCTGCCGCGGGTGGCCCGCCCGGTGGCCCCCGGACTGCTCCTGCACGAGTGGCGCGACCTCGTGGCGCCCGGGGCGATGCCGAGCACGCCGGTGGTCAACCGGGGCGACGACCTGGCCCTCATCGGCTACACCAGCGGCACCACCGGCCTGGCGAAGGGGTGCCTGCAACGCCACCGCGCGCTGGTGCACCAGGCGCTGGCCATCGGCTACTGGACCGACCAGCACGCCGGGGACGGCATCCTCGTCGTCGTCCCGATGTTCCACATCACCGGTCTGGCCATGGGGATGCTCGGGGCGGTCGCCAACGCCAGCACCCTCGTGCTGCTGCCGCGGTGGGACCGCGCGATCGCGGCGGGGCTCATCGCGCAGGCCGGGGTGACCCACTGGCCGAACATCCCGACGATGGTCATCGACCTGGTGTCCTCCCCGGAGCTGGACTCCTACGACCTGTCCAGCCTGCGCTACGTCGGCGGTGGGGGAGTGGCGATGCCCGAGGCGATCGCCACCAAGCTCAAGGAGCAGTTCGGCCTGGACTACCTCGAGGGCTACGGCCTCACCGAGTCCACCGCGGCGGCGATCCAGAACCCTCGCGGCGGCGCCCGGCGCGCGCACCTGGGCATCCCGTTCATGGGCATCGAGGCCCGGGTCGTCGACCCGGTCCGAGGCACCGAGCTGCCGGTGGGGGAGGTGGGGGAGATCGTGCTGCGTGGCCCGTCGGTGACCGCTGGTTACTGGAACCTGCCGGATGCCACCGCGTCGGCCTTCCTCGATCTCGACGGCCGGGCGTTCTTCCGCACCGGCGATCTGGGCGCGGTCGACGCCGACGGCTACTTCACCATCGCCGACCGGCTCAAGCGGATGATCAACGCCAGTGGCTTCAAGGTGTGGCCGGCCGAGGTCGAGTCGCTGCTGTACGGCCACCCGGCGATCCAGGAGGTGTGCGTCATCCGCACCCGCGACCCCTACCGTGGGGAGACCGTCAAGGCCGTCGTCGTGCCCAAGCCGGCCTACCGCGACAGGGTGACCGCCGACGAGATCATCGCCTGGGCCAAGGACCGGATGTCGGCGTTCAAGTACCCGCGGCAGGTGGAGTTCGTCGACACCCTGCCGCACAACGCCGCGGGCAAGCTCATGTGGCGTCTGGTCCAAGACGAGCAGGACGTCCAGGACTCCCGGGACTGAGCGCCCCCCGGGCGGGATCGGATGCGCGGCCGGACGGAGTCGATGCTCTGGGGCACCATCCTGCCGTGCGTGGACCCGCGCGGCTTGGCCGGGTTCTACGCCCGGCTGCTCGGCTGGGTCGTGGCCACGGACGAGCCTGGCTGGGTGACCCTGCAGCCACCCGGCGGCGGCGCGGCATACCTGGGTTTCCAGCTAGCCGAGGGCCACGCCGTGCCGGCCTGGCCGCCTCCGGACGGGCACGCAGCGAGGGTGCTGCGGTTCGACGTCGCCCCGGCCGACGTGCCGGGGGCCGTCGCGTATGCCGTGTCGCTCGGCGCGCGGGTGGCACCGCAGCAGCCCGAGCCCGACGTCACGATCCTGCTGGATCCGGCCGGCCATCCGTTCGCCTTTGCCGGCCACGGGTAGGGCGGCCGGCCAGCGCGGCTCGTCCCGCGCCGACGGGGGCCGGGGACCTGCGGCGGTCAGCCGCCGGCGGCCTTGCGGACCCGGGGACGCAGCGGGGTCGGGGCGCCGACCCCACCGGCCCGCTCGTCCTCGGCGGCGATGAGGTCGGCGAGGGACCGCTCCAGCAGGGCGGGGAAGGTCCCCAGGTCGGGCACGACGTCGGGGCAGGCCGCGATGCCGAGGTTGAGCCGGTCCTGGTAGCTCTGCATGACGATCATCGTCGCCACCCCGGGCATGAGGAACGGCACCGGCCAGTAGCCGAGCATCTCGGCACCGCCGAAGTGCTGGGTCACCGCGGAGCCCTTGATGTTGGAGATCGCGCAGTTGTAGGGCAGGCCGGGGGAGCCGTCGGGCAGTCGGCTGAGCAGCTGCATGCCCAGCTGCAGCGGCTGGCCGGGGATGAAGTCCATGAGCTCACGGGTGAGGTGCCCCGAGCCGGCGGTCCAGTTCTCCTTGGCCTTGGTCGCCTGGTGGTGGGCGTAGGTCAGCCGCTCGACCGGGTCGGCCAGGTGGGTGGGGATGGGGATGAACAGCGCATAGACGTGGTTGGCCCACGGCTCCTTCTCGTCGCCCTGGCGGAAGCTCACCGGGGTGGAGCAGATCATCGGCTTGTCGGGGACACCGCCGTGCTGGGACATGTACTCCCGGTAGGCGCCGGCGGCGACGGCCAGGACCGCGTCGTTGATCGTGCCGCCGACGGCCTTGCCGGCTTTGCGGAAGTCGGCCAGGGGCAGGTCGGCGAACTCGAAGTGGAACCGCGAGGTGAGCTGCTTGTTGAACATCGAGCGCACCGGGAACAGCGTGGGCATGCCTGGGGCGACCGCGGTCTTCTCGGAGGTCGGCGCGCTGATGACGTTGGCGAGCTTGGCGAAGTGCCCGCCGATCTCGCCCGGCAGGGCCCGGCCCAAAGCGGCGGGCACCGCGGCGAGCTTCTCCTCGCGCAGCCGCTCGCCCAGCCATCGCCCGAGGTGGACCGACACCTTCACGGCCCGCACCGGCACGGTGAGGGCGTCGAGCAGGGCCCGCGCGGCCAGTTCGGGGGGTCCAGCGAGGGGCTCGGCCACCTTGGGCGGCGGGTCGTAGACCAAGGGCTGGGTCGGCTCGTCGCACAGGACGTCGAAGATCCGGGCCTGGGCCGTGCCGTCGGCGCAGCCGTGGCTGAGCTTGAGCAGGTGGGCGAACCGCCCGCCCTCGACGCCCTCGATGACGTAGAGCCGCCACATCGGGTAGCGCCGGTCCAGGGGGAAGGCCACCAGACGCGAGACGGTGTCGGCCAGTTGGGCCTCGTCGCCGGGCGGGGGCAGGTGGATGGTCTGGACGTGGTAGTCCAGGTCGACCCGGTCGACCTCCATCCAGTAGCGGGTGCCCAGCAGCGGCATCGGCTGCAGCCGCCAGCGCAGCAGCGGCAGGTAGTCCAGGCGGCTGGCGATCTTCGCGCGCATGTAGTCGGCCTTGCCGGCATACGGGTCCCCGTCCACCTCCTTGAGGATGGCGAACGCCCCCATGTTCCCCGTCGTCGTGGGGGTGTCGTAGGCGAGGAACATCTCGTCGAGGCCGTTGACCTTCTGCACGTGGCACTTCCTTCGCTCGCTCCGACGGGCACCGGTGGGTCCAGCCACGGCGGTGGCACGGTGGCGGCATACCTGCGCGACGGCCGCCTCGACCTGGCGCCCTCTCGCCTCCAGAGTAGAGCGGGGGTCCCCTCCGCGGAACGAGAGGGGGTATCGGCCTCCCCACAGTGGAATCGGTACTCTTGGCGCCCGTGGGAGCTCCCTTGCGTGTCCTGGTGCCGCTGCGCTGGGCGGACATGGACGCCTTTGGGCACGTGAACAACGTCCAGTACCTGCGCCTGCTGGAGATCGCCCGCATCGAGTCGCTCGGGCAGATCCTCGGCGAGGCGGTGCTCGGCGGCATCGTGGTGGCCCGCCACGAGATCGAGTACCTCGCGCCGATGGACTTCCGGCTCGCCCCGGTGGCCGTCGACCTGTGGGTCACCCGGGTGGGGCGCACCGGCTTCGACGTCGGCTACCACGTGCAGGACCCGCCGGACGTCGGGGAGCGCCGGTATGCCGTCGCCGCGACGACCATGGTGCTCTTCGACCCGGTCGGGGGACGGCCTCGGGCGCTGACCCCCGGCGAGGTGGCCGGCCTGCAGCCGCACCTGGGCGAGCCGGTGGCGTTCCGCGGGCGTCCGGCTCAGGGGTCTCGGGTCGACGTCCCGGCCACGCGCACGGCGATGCCGTCGAGGAGCAGCTCCAGGCCGTAGGCGAACTCCTGCTCGAAGAAGTCCTCGCTGTCCTCGCCGAAGGCATCTCGACTGGCGGCAGCCAGATGCGGGAATCGGTGCGCGTCGACGAGCGTCACGATGTGCCTCGGGTATGCCGCCTGCGGTCCGTCGGGTTCGAGCTCGCCGAGGAAGCCCATCTGCCAGCTCTGGCGGACGTGCTGGGCGGCCCATCCGTCGACGGCGAGCAGTGCGGAGAGCTTCTGCTGGCCGGTCAGGGGGGTGCGCTCCAACGCCGCCAGGCCCGCCTCGGTCCAGGCCAGCAGGTTCGGAGTGAGCGGCGGTGCCGGTTGAGCGATGTCGAGCGTCCAGGGATGAGCCAACCGCCGTTCGGCGATCCCCTTGGCCCACAACGACATCCGAGCGCGCCAGCCCTTGCGCCCGTACGCCAGGTCGGCTGGCCCGAGGGCCACGTCGTACATGACGGCGGCTAACTGCTCCTTGCTGTCGACGTACCGGTAGAGGGACATCGTGGTGAAGCCG
Source organism: Dermatophilaceae bacterium (assembly GCA_037045055.1). Taxonomy (GTDB): domain Bacteria; phylum Actinomycetota; class Actinomycetes; order Actinomycetales; family Dermatophilaceae; genus Phosphoribacter. Next base: position 257,334 of record JBAOHJ010000001.1, read on the forward strand.
AGGGACTCGGCGACTCGCTTCATCGAGACCGCGGCCAGTCCCTCGGCATAGGCGATGGCGACGCCGGCCTCGCCGATCTGCCGGATCGACATGGTCGGTCGAGGCCCTCGGCGGCCAGGGGGCTCGCGGTCCCACATCAACTGGAGGTAGCGCGGCAGATCGGTCATGGGTCGAGGGTATCCACGTGCTTGCGAGTCGCACCGCAGTATGAGAATAGCCGCGTGCTACATAAACACTATGTGATACACGCAGATAGGAGTCCAAGATGGTCGGACGAGCTGGTCGGCGCGAATGGCTGACCCTGGCGGTGCTCTGCTTGCCGCTGATGCTGGTCACCATGGACGTGTCGGTGCTCTTCTTCGCCGTGCCGCAGATCGCCGCCGACCTGCGCCCGAGCGCGGTCCAGGTGCTGTGGATCCTTGACGTCTATGGCTTCGTGCTGGCCGGGCTGTTGCTCACCATGGGCTCGGTGGCCGACCGGGTGGGCCGCCGGCGGACCTTGCTCATCGGTGCCGTCGCCTTCGGCGGTGCCTCGGCGCTGGCGGCCTATGCCCCCGGGCCGGGCTGGCTGATCGCCGCTCGGGCCGTGCTCGGAGTCGGCGGATCGACGCTCATGCCGAGCACGCTGGCGATCGTGCGCGACGTGTTCGTCGACCCCGGCGACCGGGCGAAGGCGGTCGGTGTGTGGTCGGCCGTCATGGCCGGGGGAGTGGGGATCGGGCCGGTGGTGTCAGGGGTGCTGCTCGAGCACTTCTGGTGGGGGTCGGTGTTCCTCATCAACCTGCCGGTGCTCGCCGCCTTCCTCGCCGTCGCCGCACGGATGCTGCCGGAGTCTCGGGACGTCTCGGCCCGGGTCGACCTCACCAGTGCCGTGCTGTCCCTGCTGGCCGTGCTGCCGATGGTGCACGCGCTCAAGGACCTCGCCGCGCATGGGAGGTCGTGGCCAGTGCTTGGGTATGCCGCGCTCGGCCTGGGAGCCGGGATCGCCTTCGTGCGCCGGCAACGCCGGATCGCCACCCCCATGGTGGACCTGGCGCTGTTCCGGCGCCCCGGCCTGGGCGCGTCGGTGGGTGTCCAGGTGATCGCGATGTTCGGCGTCATGGGCAACGCGGTGGTGCTCACCCAGTACCTGCAGTCGGTGCTGGGGTTGAGCGCCCTGGCCGCGGCGTTGTGGAGCTTGGCGCCGTCGGTCGTCGTGGGCGGGGCCGCACCGGGGGCAGCGGTGCTGGCCCGGCGTCTGGGCCGACCGCACGTCATCGCCGGTGGCTGCCTGCTCGCCGCCGCGGGGTTCGGGCTGCTGCTGCTGGCCGGTGCCCACTCGTCGGTGTGGACCGTGCTGCTGGCGGCGACCCCGATCGCCGCAGGGCTGGTCAGCGTCACGACGCTGGTCACCGAGTACGCCATCGGCGTGGCACCGCCGCAGCGGACCGGGTCGGTGTCGGCCCTGGTCGAGACCGCGGGCGAGCTCGGCGGGGCGCTCGGCATGGCCGTGCTCGGCAGCGTGCTGGCCGCGGCCTACGGGAGCTCCGTTCGGGCGGCGCTGCCGGCCGGTCTGGCGCCCGAGACGGTGGCGACCGTGGCCGACAGCCTGCCGACGGCCGCGGTGGCCGCCGCAGCCATGGGGGGCCCGACCGGCGAGGCGGTGCTCGACGTTGCACGCGCGGCATACGCGTCGGGAATGCACGCCGCGGCGCTCGTGGCGGCAGCGGTCGTCATGCTGGGGGCCTGGGTCAGCCTGGCCGCCCTGCCGCGTCGGGCCGACGGGTCGACGGCGCCCGTCTGCGCGGGACAGCCTGCTGGTGAGTCGGCCGAAGCGTCGCCCGGACCTGCGCGCGGACCCCGCTGACCGCTCACCGCCCCGCGAGTGGCGCCGATGAGCGCGCGAGGGCAGGCGCCGATCCCGACAGTTCGGCTCAACTCGTGGGGTGCGCCGACCCGGGCCCCGGATCGGATGTGGCGTGGCCATGCGTGGCCGATGTGTCTTGGCCATGCTTGGCCAAGGCCTCTACGATCGGGCCATGACCCGGGTGAACGTCGGACAGGCGAAGACGGAACTGTCGAGGTTGATCGCGCTCGCACTCGCGGGGGAGGACGTCGAGATCGCCAGGGACGGCGTCCCGGTCGTGCGGCTGGTTCCACTCGAGCCGACAAAGCCGGGGACACGGTTCCTCGCCGCTCGCGGGACACTGGCCCGGCAGGTGCGGGTCGGCGACGACTTCGAGTTCACCGACGTCGAGCTCGACGAGATGCTCGGCCCGTGAGGGTGCTGCTCGACACGCATGTGGTCCTCTGGCAGTTCTCGGGGCAGCGGGACCTGTCCGAGGCCGCTCGGGAGGCCATCGCCGCGGCAGATGACCTCTTGATCAGTGTGGTGTCGTTCGCCGAGATGGGGGTCAAGGTGGCCGTGGGGAAGTTGGACATCCCTGATGACCTGCCGTCGCGTATCGCGGATGCGGGGGTGCGCACCCTCGGCCTGTCCCCGACCCACGGCCTGGCGGTTGCTCACCTGCCGGTGCATCATCGAGACCCGTTCGACCGCTTGCTCATCGCGCAGGCGATGACCGAGCGACTGACCATGATCACCGCCGATACCCGGTTCGCGAAGTACGAGATCGACGTGGTCGAGGCGTAGCGACCATGTCGCTGACCTGAGCACCTGGGAGGCACCCGGGCATCCGAGACGGCAGCTGCACAGCGCTGCCGGCCGGTCACTCAGGTTACGCAGGGCGACCTGCGTGAGTGGTACCGTAAGTCCGTACCACTTCAGGAAGGTCGGACGTGTCGATCACAGCCACCGAGGCCCGCAAGCAGTTGTTCCCGTTGATAGAGAAGGTCAACAGCGACCGGGTTGCCATCGAGATCACGTCGCGTCGGGGCAATGCGGTGCTCATCTCAGCCGAGGAGTTCGCCGCCTTGGAGGAGACGGCATACCTCTTGCGGGTCCCGGCCAACGCGCGACGCCTCCTGGAAAGCCTCCAGCAGGCGCAGTCCGGCGACCGTCACGAACACGATCTCGCCGAGTGAGGCTTGTCTTCACGACTAACGGTTGGGAGGACTACACGCACTGGCTCCAGGCCGATCGTCAGGTTCTCAAGCGGATCAACAGGCTCATCGCCGACGCCCTCTGTCACCCAACCGGTGGCATCGGCAAACCGGAGCCTCTGCGGCACATGTTCGCCGGCGCGTGGTCACGCCGCATCACCGAAGAGCATCGCCTGGTCTACCTCGTGGATGGAGACGACCTGGTGATCCTCCAAGCACGCTTCCACTACAGGTGAGGTTCTCCGGTGGTGTCGCCCGGCCCCGCGGTAGTTCCGTTGCTTGAACGCCGATAAGCGACATTATGTCGCATCAACCCTTCTACTCCGCCCTCCTCTGGGGCGACCGTGGTGGTCGTGTCGGGCAACGGCTCTTGTCGGGCGCCCGTCCAAGGGCCAGTTCCCGTGGACCGGGGCGAGCACCCTCGGGTCGTACTTCGTCTCCGTGACGTCGAGCCACTACGCGTGGGCGATCACGAAGCTGCGGGCCCACCTGACGATCTCGAGGTCGACCAGGTGACGGACGCCGAGAGCCGACGACCCGACCCCCCGGGCGGGCCGGCCGCGGCGGCTGGCGCGGGCGATCCCCTGGTGCTGCGTTACCCCTTCACCGGTAGGTGGCTGGCCCGCAACAGCCCGGCTCGCCGGGTGCCCAGCCACGGATCGGACCTGCTGGGCACGACCTACGCTATCGACTTCGTCCCGGTCGACGACCGTGGGCGCCCTGCGCGGCGCACCTGGCGGACCCTGCTGGCCACCGAGCCGGTCGAGGCGTTCGTGGGGTTCGGCGCCCCCGTCCTGTCCCCCGTCGACGGCACCGTGGCACTGGTCCACGACGGCGAGACCGACCACGAGGCGCGGCGCAGCCTGCTGACTCTGGTGCCTTACCTGCTCACCCAGGGCCGGCGGGCTCGCGCCGGCGCACCGGGGCTGGCCGGCAACCACGTCGCCGTCGCCATGTCCGCCCGCGGTCCCTACGTCCTGCTCGCCCATCTGCGCCGCGGAAGCCTGCGGGTCCGCCCGGGCGACGCGGTGCGCGTCGGTCACCATCTCGGCGACTGCGGCAACTCCGGGAACAGCACCCAACCCCATGTGCACGTCCAGGTCACCGACTCCACCGACTGGCCGCGGGCGCGGGGGCTGCCCATCGCCTTCCGGGGCCGCTCGTCGGCGGTGCCGCGGCTGCCTCGGGAGTCCGAGATCGTCGAGGTCTGAGGTCTCCCCCACCTCGGGGTGCGACGTGGTGAGGATCAGGCTGCGGCGGCCCAGTTGGCGCGCAACGAATCCGAGACCGCCTGCTCCACCTCGTCGGCCAGGTCGAGCAACCGGGTGGCCAGCTCGTGCTTGCCGGCCCGGCCCGCGACCAGGGCCGAGGATCGGCACGCGACGGCGTAGCGGCGCAAGGCCCCCGGGTGCTGGCCGCGGCAGGGCGGCATACCCGACTCAGGCGCGAAATCCATGGGCTCCATCGCGACCCACCTCCTTCTCTACCACGAGGAGTCGCCCGGTGGCGGCTCCGATACGTTCCCCGGTATGACGTCGGGAGAGCCGGGTCATGACAGCAGTCTCGGCGCAATGTCGACGCCGAGACGGCACCCGCGGTTCCTCGGCGCGCCGCGGCTCACCCAGGCCCCTCGGCGACCGGACCGGCCAGCAGCCACCACGCGGCATACGGAGGCAGCCACGCCGTGTCGTCTGGGCCGATCACCGTCGTCTCCCCCGCCAACGCCTCCCAACCCGAGGCCAGCTCGTGTTCCCGCAGCAGCCATCCTGGCACGGCCCGCCAGGTCGGCGTGACGTTGTAGAGCGAGAGCAGCGTGCCGAGCGGGTGACGCCGCGCGAGTGCCAGCACCCCCGGGTCCCACACCGCGACCGGCGTGCTGGCCACCGAGGCGTGTAGGTGCGGCAGCCGGGCGCGGACCCGGGCGATCCGGGCCATCCCGTGGAACACCCGCCCCTCGACACTCGTGGGGTCGTGTCGGCGCAGCGAGGCGACCCAGTCCAGACGGGGGCGATGCACCCAGCGGTTGTCGTCGCCGTGCCCGGGCTCGTCGGCCCACCGATCGTCGTTGGGCGTGCCCACCTCGTCGCCGCACCACACCACCGGCACCCCGCCGAAACCCGCGATGAGGGCGTGCCCGAGCAGGATGCGCCGGACGGCCAGGTCCTCGGCGACCGGGTCGGCGGACTCGCGGGCTGTGTCGAGGCCGGTCAGCGCGGCCGTGGTGCCGCTGATCCGGCGGTCGCCGGTGGCCGGGTTGGCCTGGAACACCAGGCCCCGGGCGGTGGATCCGGGGAACTGGCCGACGTACCAGTCCGAGAGGAACCGGCGATGGGCGAAGCCGTCCCACCCGACCGCCGCCGCATCGCCGTCGTCGACGGCCCAGCCGATGTCGTCGTGGCAGCGCAGGTAGGTGATCCACGACGCCGTCGGCGGGATCGGCGGCAACTGCCCCAGAGCCTGGACGCCCAGGCGCACGTCCTGGGTGGCCAGCATCGACCAGAACTGCACCATGAGCGAGTTGTGATAGGCCAGATCGCTGAGCTTGCCGTAGTGAGCGCCCTGGCCGAAGTACTGGACGAGGTCGCGAGGCCCGACGATCGCCTCGGCCTGGAACGCCAGGGCCGGGCAGGCGATCCGGGCCATGGCGCGCAGGGCCTGGGTCAGCGAGTGCACCTCGGGCTGGTTCTGGCACGAGGTGCCCAGGCGTTTCCAGGTGAACGCGATGGCATCCAGTCGCACCACCTCGACACCGAGATTGGCGAGGAACAGGATGATGTCCGCGTACTCGCACAGCACGTCCGGGTTGGCCCAGTTGACGTCCCACTGCCACTCGTTGAACGTCGTCCACACCCAGCCGCCCAGCTCGGGGTCCCAGGTGAAGTTGCCGGGGGCGAAGTCGGGGAAGACCTCCGGCAGGGTCGCCTCGAACGCGTCGGGCAGGGCACGGTCCGGGAAGACGTGGAAGTACGCCCGGTATGTCGCCTCGCCGGCCCGGGCGCGCGCGGCCCAGGCGTGCTCCCGCGCGACGTGGTTGAGGACCAGGTCCATGACGAGGCTGATCCCGTGGTCCCGCAGGGACGTCGCCACAGCCCTCAGGTCCTCCACGGTGCCGAGGTCTGCGCGGACGTCGCGGTAGTCCACGACGGCATACCCACCGTCGTTGTCCCCCGCCCGGGGCCGCAGCAACGGCATGAGGTGCAGGTACGTGACGCCGAGCTCGCGCAGGTAGCCCAACCGCTGCGCCAGCCCCGGCAGCGTCCCGGCGAACCGGTCGGCGTAGGCCGCGTAGCCGAACATCCGCGGCGACTGGAGCCAGTCGGGCTCCAACGCTCGGCGCTGGTCGAGGCGGTGCAGGTCGGGGTCCCGGTCGCGGTAGGCCGCCGCGGCCAGGTCGACGAGCCGCAGGGCCACCGCGGCGTCGTCGTCGTACAGATCGGCCAGGCCGGCGACCAGATCCGGCCACCAGCGCCGCAGGCGCAGCTCGAAGGTTTCGCGGCGCCCGGCGGGCAGCCGTCGCAGGACCGCCGCGCTGGACACCAGCGCCGCCTCCAGCTCGGCCTGGGCAGCCACCGCTCCCCTCCTGCGACCTCGGGTCCTCCCGACCCAGTCAGCATACGTAAAGCGCTTCCACGCGCAAACCGGACACGCGCCGCGCAGACGCGGCTCGGTGCCGCCGGCCGCGGGCCGACGAGGCAGGATGGGCGCATGACACGGGCGCCCGGGCCGGCCGAGCGCGGGGACGCCACCGCGACGGGCTCCCCGGCGGAGCACGCCCGCGCCGCCTCGCCCAAGGACCGGTTCGTCACCGTCTACGGTCGCCAACCCGTGCACGAGGCCCTGGCCAACCCCGCGGTGACCGTCGACAAGGTGCTGCTCGCCCAGTCGGCCCGGGGGTCCCACGTGAGTGCCCTCCTGGCCGCCGCAGCGGCCCGGGGCGTCCCGGTGGTGCGGGTGTCCACCGAGCGGGTGAAGAAGATCGCGGGCAACGGCAAGCAAGACCAGGGCGTGTGCGCCGACGTCCTCGCCCCCCGGATGCGGGCCCTCGACGCGGCGCTGACCGAAGGCCTGCACGGGCCGGTGCTCGTCCTCGACGGCGTCACGACTCCGGCCAACGTCGGCATGATCCTGCGGACCGCGACGGCGGCCGGCTTCGCTGGTGTCGTCGTCCCGCGCCGCGGGGTGGCCTCGCTCGACCCGCTGGTGGTCAAGGCATCGGCGGGCATCGCGTTCGTGGCCCCGATCCTGCGGTGCCCGACGGCCGCCCAGGCGGTCGACGCGCTGACCTCGTCGGGCTACCGTGTCGCGGGCCTGGCCGCCGACGCGCCGGAGTCGTTGTTCGACACCTACCTGCCCGACGACACGGCATACGTGCTCGGCGGCGAGACCGACGGTGTGGGCGACCAGGTGCGTGCCGGTGTGCACACCTGGCTGCGGGTGCCCCTGGCGACCGGCGTCGAGTCGCTCAACGTCTCGGCGGCTGCGGCGGTGGTGTGCTTCGAGGTGGTGCGCCGGCGGCTGGCGTAGCGAGCCGGGGCGTCACCGATCCGAACGGCGTCACCGATCCGAGGGCCGTCATCGATCCTGGTCATCGACGTCGAGGGTGCCTCGCCCGATCTCGTGGACCAGGCCGCCGACCCGGACGACGCCCGCCGCGTCGACCTCGACGTCCAGTCGGGACGGACGGCGCACCGCCCGGCCCTGGTCGATGCGCACCCGCAGGTCGCGACGACCCTCGTGGGCCAACCACCCGCCGAGGTTGGCCGCGGCCGAGCCGGTCGCGGGGTCCTCGACGAGCGCGGTGTCCTGGGAGAAGAACAACCGGGCACTGACGTCGGCCGGCCCGGCCCACGCCCAGACGTAGCACAGCGCCTCGCCCCGGTCGGTCATGGCGTGTTGGCGCACCGCGAGCGAGTCCGGCAGGGCCGCCTCGACGGCGGCCGGATCGGCCACCTGGACGAACAGCTGCTCCAGGCCGGAGTCGACCCAGACCGGTTCGGCGACAACGAGATCCGGCGCCAGTCCCACCATCTGGGCGGCCGCGGCCTGGGACACCGCAGCGGGGCGCACCACCGTCGGGTTGGCGGTGAGCGTCCAGACCGAGCCCTGGCCGCGCACCGGAATCCGGCCGGCCGGCATACCGAGGACGACCTCGTCGCGACCGAGCCGCTGCCCCACGACGTATGCCGTGCCGAGCGTCGGGTGCCCCGCGAACGCGAGCTCCACGCTCGGGGTGAAGACCCGGACGGTCGCGTCGGTGTCCGGTCCGCCGGCGACGACGAACGTCGACTCCGAGAGGTTGAACTGGCGCGCCACCGCCTGCATGGTCGCCGGGGTCAGGCCGGTGGCGTCCTCGACGACGCACAACGGGTTCCCGGAGAGCGGCTGCCCGGGCAGCGCGAAGACGTTGAGGATGCGGAACGTCCGAGGCATGGCCGCCAGCCTGCCACGACCGCTCGACGGCGCTCAGGGAATATCCCAGGTGTGCACGGGGGCGTTGGCGTGCATGTTCTCGGCGTAGGCGCGCAGCATGGCGCGCAACGCCTCGGGCCGGCCCAGCCCTCGATCCAGCAGCCGCTGCACGGTGGCGACCTGCCAGCTCGCCCCGGTGATCCCGGCCTTGGCTCGGCCCTCGATCACCCCGAGGTAGCGCTCGCGGGCGGCGTCGGCCATCCCCCATGCCCGCAGTCCCTCGTGGGCCAGCGGGAGCAGGTGGCGCAGGACCAGCTCGGCGGCCGGCACGTCGCCTCGCCCGGGCCAGTACAGCCGCGAGTCCAGCCCGTCCCGAGCCCCGGCGAGGAAGTTCTCGTGGGCGGCCAGGAAGCTCATCCGGGTCCACAGCGGCCGCTCGTCGCAGGCCAGCGCCCGCACCGCGCCGTAGTAGAACGCGGAGTTGGCCATCATGTCCACGATGGTCGGCCCGGCCGGCAGCACCCGGTTCTCCACCCGCAGGTGCGGTCGGCCGTCGACGATGTCGTAGATGGGACGGTTCCATCGGTACACCGTGCCGTTGTGCAGCCGCAGCTCGGCCAGGGTGGGCACTCCCCCGGCGTCGAGGACCGCCGAGGGATCCTCGTCGGAGATCTCGGGCAACAGGGCGGGGAAGTAGCGGACGTTCTCCTCGAACAGGTCGAAGATCGAGGTGATCCACCGCTCGCCGAAGAACACCCGCGGGCGCACGCCCTGGTTCTTCAGCTCCACCGACCGGGTGTCGGCTGCCTGGGCGAACAGCTCGATCCTCGTCTCGTCCCAGAGGCGCAGGCCGAAGAAGTGCGGCGAGTTGGCGCCGAGCGCCAGCTGCGGGCCGGCGAGGACCTGGGCGGCGTTCCAGTGGTCGGCGAATGCGGCCGGGGCGACCTGCAGGTGCAGCTGCATCGAGGTGCATGCCGACTCCGGCGCCAGCGAGTCGGCGAACCGGGACAGCCGCTGCCCGCTCGGGCCCTCGATGTCCAGGTAGATGTCCTCACCTCGGGCGGCCAGGACTGCGTCGTTGAGCGCCTGGTAGCGCACGCTCGCGCTCATCCACTCGCCCTGGAAGTGCTCGGGCATCACCGTGGGCAGGATGCCGATTATGACGATGTGGGTGTCCAGCTGCCGGCAGCGCCGCTCGGCCTCGTTGAGCGAGGCCCGCAGGTCTGCTTCCAGGGCCAGCGCGCTGTCACCGGCCAACGGCCGGGGCCGCACGTTGAACTCGATGTTGTACCGGCCCAGCTCGGTCTGGAACTCCGGGTCCGCGATGCGCGCCAGCACCTGGGCGTTGTCCATCCGCGGTCGGTAGTCGCTGCCGACGAGGTTGAGCTCGATCTCCATCCCCGTCATGGGTTCGCCCACCTCGAAGCGGCTGCCGGCCAGCATCCGCTCGAAGACGTCCAGCGACGCGCTCACCTTGGCGCGGTACTGCCGGCGCTGCTCGCGGGTGTACGTCGCCGCCGCGACCTCCTTACCCATGGCCGGAGCGTATGCCGTGTCGGCGCGGTCCGCGACGTCGGCGCTGCGCGACGTCCGGGGCTCGCCGGTCGGCCTCCCGGCCGGTGTCGGTGGGTCGGCCTAGCCTGCGATCGTGCGCATGGTCCACACCTCCGACTGGCATCTCGGACGAGCCTTCCACGGGGTCGCCATGCTCGAGGCCCAGGCGGCCTTCCTCGACGGGCTGGTCGAGCTGGTGCGGGGCGAGCGGGTGCAGGCCGTGCTCGTGTCCGGAGACGTCTACGACCGTGCGCTGCCCGCCCCCGACACGGTGGCGCTGCTGTCCGACGCGGTGACCCGCCTGGTCGACGCGGGGGCGGTCGTCGTGCTCTCCGCCGGCAACCACGACTCGGCGATCCGGCTCGGGTTCGCCGCGTCGTTGCTGTCCCGCGCGGGCCTGCACATCCGCTGCGCGCCGGAGCGGATCGGGGTGCCGGTGCTGCTCGACGGGGTGGCGGTCTATCCCCTGCCCTACCTCGAGCCGACGCTGACCGCGCCGACACTCGGGGCCCGGTCGAGCACGCACGCGGGGGTGCTGCGCGCCGCGATGCAACGGGTGACCCGCGACCGGCAGGGCCGCGGGGGTGCTTCGGTGGTCATGGCGCATGCCTTCGTCGCCGAGGCGGTCCCGTCCGAGTCCGAGCGCGACATCGCCGTGGGTGGGGTGAGCGTGGTGCCCGCCGCGGTGTTCGACGGGGTGGACTACGTCGCGCTCGGGCACCTGCACCGGCCCCAGCAGCGCAGCGAGCGCCTGTGCTATAGCGGGTCGCCGCTGGCCTGGTCGTTCGGCGAGGCCGGGCAGGTCAAGGGGTCGTGGCTGGTCGACGTGCGCCCCGGGGAGGTCGACACGCAGTTCGTGCCCGCTCCCGTCCCCCGCCCGCTCGCGGTGCTGCGGGGCGAGCTGGAGGACCTGTTGGCCGACCCGCGGCATACCGACGCCGAGCGCGCGTGGTGCCAGGTGGTGCTGACCGACCCGATCCGGCCGTTGGGCGCGATGGAGCGTGTCTCGACACGCTTCCCGCACACGCTTTCGCTGCGCTTCGAGCCGCGCGGACCGGCCACCGGGCCGTCCCACTACGCGGCTCGGCGGGTGGTCGAGAAGTCCGAGCTGGCGGTGTGCGCGGAGTTCCTCGCCCACGTGCGGGCCGGGGCCGGCCCCGACGAGGCCGAGCAGGCGCTGCTGCGCGAGGCCGTGGAGGGCTCGCGGGTGGCCCGCGGCGAGCATGACGACGAGGGGGTCCCTGGGCGGGTGGTCGCGTGAGGCTGCACCGTCTGGTCCTGGCGGCGTTCGGGCCGTTCCCGCATCGGGTCGAGCTCGACCTGGACGCGGTGGCCGCCGACGGCATCTTCCTCGTCCACGGGGCGACCGGGGCGGGCAAGACCAGCCTGCTCGACGCGGTGTGTTTCGCCTTGTACGGCGCGGTGCCGGGGTCGCGGCCCGGTGGCCGGTCCCTGCGCAGCGACCACGCCGAGCGGGCTGCGGTGCCCTTCGTCGAGCTCGAGTTCAGCGCCGGAGTGCGCCGGCTGCGGGTGCGGCGCTCGCCCGAGCACCTGCGCCCCAAGCGCCGCGGCGACGGCGAGACGACGGTGGCGGCCTCGGCGACCGTGCAGGAGTGGGTCGGCGGGTCCTGGGTGCCGCTGGCCGGCGGAGCCCAGGACGTGGGGCTGGTGGTCAAGGACGTGGTCGGCCTGGGCCTGGAGCAGTTCGCCAAGGTCGTGCTGCTGCCCCAGGGTGACTTCGCCGCCTTCCTCAAGGCCAGTGCCGAGCAGCGGCGCGAGGTGCTGGAGCGGCTGTTCGACGTGACCAGGTTCACCGACATCGAGGCCTGGCTGGCGCAGGCCCGCCGCGACGGCGCCGACGCGTCGGCCCGACACGAGGGGCAGCTGAGCCGCGAGGTCGGGCGGCTGTCCGACGCCGTGTTGCGCGTGCCGCCCGGGACCGTCGAGTTGCCCGCAGACTGGTCGACACGCTCGGGGCCGGACGTCGACGCGGGCGTGCAGGCGCTGCTGCACGGCCTGGCCGGCCACGCGGCGACCGCTCTCGCCGAGCGCGACCGCGCCGAGGCTGCCGACCGGGCCGCCGCCCAGGCCCTGGCGCTGGCCCGGCGCATCGTCGCCGACCGGGCCAAGGGGGCGGCCGCGCAACGGTCCCTGGCGCAGGTCCAGGGCCGGCGGGTCGAGCTCGACCAGGTCGAGAGGGCCGTCGGTGCCCACTACCGGGCGGTGGCCGTGCGTGGCGAGATCGAGGCCCACCACCGGGCGCGCTCGCGTGCCGACATGCAGCGATCGGCGGTGCGGGACGCACTGACCGCGGTGAGCCGCCTGCAGGTGACCCTGGCTCCGGCGGCCCCGGACGGGAGCGTCGCGGGGGCGGCGCACGAGGCGGACCTGGGGGTGGTCTGCGACCCGGCGCCGGTCCGAGCCCTGGTGGCGGCGGTCGCCGGGCACGACGACCTCGTCACCGAGCTGGCCCGCGCGATCCGCGACCACGACGCCGCCGCGGGCCGGCTGCAGACGCAGCAGGCCCGTGCGTCGGCCGCCTCGGCACGGGTGGCCACGCTCCAGGAGCAACGCGACGCGGTGGCCGGTCGCCGCGAGCAGCTCGCGTCCCTCGCCGCCCGGATGCCCGCCCTGGAGCGCGAGCTCGAGGGTGTCCGTGGCGCACTGGAGCGCCTCCGGACGCTGCTGGACCTGCGACGACGCCTGGACGAGCACGACGTCACGGTCGGCCGGATCGGCGTGCATGTCGACGAGGCCCGTGAGCAGGAGCTGGCCCTGCGGGAGCGGTGGCTCGGCCTGCGCCAGGCCCAGCTCGAGGGCATGGCCGCCCGATTGGCTGCCGAGCTTCGCGACGGTCACCCCTGCCCGGTCTGCGGGTCGGCCGACCACCCCACCCCAGCCGGGGCCGGCGGCGCGGTGAGCGACGCCCAGGTCGCGCGCGCCGAGGCCGATGCCCGCACGGCCGCCGATCGCCTCACCGACGCTCGCACCGCGCTGGTGCAGGCGCAGACCCGCCGATCGGGGGTCCTAGAGTCCCTGGCCGGCGAGACCCGCGACGCGGCGACGCTGGGCGAGGACGTCGCGCGCGGGGACGCCCTCGTGCGGCAGGCCACGGCGGCCCTGACCCGGGCGCGGGAGGCGGCGGACGACGACCTGCGCATCGGGCAGCAGCTCGGCGATGTCGAGGCACGCCTGAGCCAGGCGCGCGACGAGCTGGTCCGGGCCCAGGCGACGGTCTCGTCGACCACGCACGAGGTGCTGCGGCTGGCCAGGGCCCGTGACGCGGACCTGGCGCGGCATACCCGCTGGTGTCCATGCGCGGGCGCGACCGCCCGAGAGCCTCTCGCGGCGCACGGCCGACACGTCGAGGTCAGTCGCGCGCTCGCCCGCCTCGGCGAGGCCGTCGAACGCTGGGAGCAGGCGCAGGCTCACGAAACGGCGTGCGCCCGGGCCGCGACGCACGGGGCCGCCGCGCAGGGGTTCGCCGACGTCGCAGCGGCCCGCGATGCGGTGCTGGACCCCGGGCACCTGGCCGAGCTCGAGGCGACGTCGGCGCACGCCACGCGCACGACGGTCGAGGCGCAGACCGTGCTGGCCGACCGGGACGTCGTCGCCGCGGTCGCGATGGACCCGCCGGACCTGCCGCGACTGACGCTGCTGGCCACCGACGCCGCGCGCGCCCGGCGGGTCGCCGAGCAGGCCCATGCCGACGCGGAGGCGGCCCACCGCGCCGTGGGCGGGCTGGTGGGCGCCGTCGTGGCGTCGGCCCGGCGACTGCGCGACGCCCGGGCGCACCACGACGCGGTGAGCCGGCTGGCCGACGCCGTCGGAGGGCTCGGCTGCGACAACACCCTGCGGATGCGGCTGTCCGCGTTCGTCCTGGCCGCCCGGCTGGAGCGGGTCGTGGCCCTGGCCAACGAGCGGCTCGCCCGGCTGGGCGACGGGAGGTACCGGCTGGCGCACACCGACGCCCCGGCCGGCGGCGGGCGTCGCAGCGGTCTCGGGCTGCGTGTCCAGGACCTGTGGACCGGCCTCGACCGCGACACCGCGACCCTGTCGGGGGGCGAGTCGTTCATGGCCTCGCTGGCGCTGGCGCTGGGTCTGGCCGACGCGGTGCGCGAGGAGGCCGGTGGAGCCGACATCCGCACGCTGTTCGTCGACGAGGGGTTCGGCACGCTCGACGACGAGAGCCTCGAGCAGGTGATGGCGGTGCTCGACGGCCTGCGCGACGGGGCGCGCTGCGTGGGGGTGGTCAGCCACGTCGCCGACCTGCGCGCCCGGATCGTCAGTCAGGTGCACGTGGTCAAGACGGCCCACGGTTCGGCGGTCCGCGTGCTCGGCAGTGGCGCGGACAGCGCCGCGTGAGGGCCGCAGGGCCCGGGCCGACCCGACGCCGGGATCGCCGCGCGGCTCAGGGATGGTCGGCCCGTGGCCGCTCGACAGTCCCGGTGGGGCGCCGGTGACCCGCGCCGTTCACGGGTGCCGGCGGGCCCGATCGGGCGCATCGGAGGTCCTGGGCGCTGCCGCGAGCGCCCAGGCCGCGGCGACATGCCGTGCGTCGGTGCCGCAGCAGCCGCCGCGGATGGTCAGGGCCGGTGCCAGCGCGTCGAGAGCGCTCGTCGCGGCGGCGAACTGCTCCGGGTCCCCTTCGTCGAGATCCGTCGCCGCGTCGAGATCGGCGTGACTGAGCGGCGAGGCGTTGCCTCGCACCCCCCGGATGGCGGGTCGCTGCGCCGGGGTCAACCCCGCCATCGCGAGCGCGATGTGCCGAGGATGGGCGCAGTTGAGCAGGTAGTGGTCGGGTGCGGCCGAGGCGTCCAGCGCGGTCATGGTCTGGCTGAGCGTGGACCCGTCGGGGAGCCGGCCGTCGGTCTCGACGGTGAACGAGATCCCCACCGGGACTCCCGCGGCGCGGGCGGCGCGCACGATCCCCAGGGCCTCGCCGCGCCCGGTGAGCGTGTAGGCGGTGACGACGTCGACCCCGGCCGCGGCGAGCGCCTCGACCTGCGGCCGGTGGTAGGCCTGCGATGCCTGGGCGTCGAGGTCGTCCGCGGCGTACCCGTCGCCTCTGGGCCCGATCATGCCGCCGACCCGGACCTCGGGCAGGTCCGCGAGCGCGGACTCCCGCAGCCCGCGCAGCCACTGCACGGCATACGCGTTGATCGCGCCGAGGTCCGCGAGCGTGTCACCGAGTCGGGCGCCCCAGTCGGGATTCGCTCGCCAGGTCGGAGTCTCCAACAGCAACCCCGCCCCCCACCGGCGAGCGATCGCGGCATACCCCAGGTAGTAGTCCCGCAGCAGAGCGCGCCCCCGGTCCTCGCGCAACAGCGGGTATGCCGCGAACTGCGGCAGGTCGACACCATGGTGGAAGACGAGGTCGGTCTCCATCCCTCCGTCGGTCACCGTGGCCCGCTCGAACAAGTCGGTCGTCATGCCGCACCTCCGTGGTATTAGACTGATCGGTCTGGTATATCAGACTGCCTGGTCTGATACAACAGACGTATGCCACGCGATGGACGGCCCAACCGGCAGCGGATCCTCGACGTCGCCGAGCGGCTGGTGATCGACGGCGGTTACGCCGGGACCTCCCTGGACCAGGTCATCGCGGCAGCCGGGACGTCCAAGGGAGCCTTCTTTCACCACTTCTCGTCCAAGGCCGACCTCGCCGGCGCGCTCGTCGAGCGATACGCCGCCGCCGATGTCGACCACCTCGGGCGGGCACTCGCGGCGACCGCCGAGATCTCGCACCCAGTGGCCCGGCTGGACGCCTTTCTCGGGTACTTCGAGGACGGTGCCGACGAGCTCATGTCCGAACAGTCCAGCTGCCTCTACGTCGCGGTCCTCACCGAACGACAGCTCATCGGGTCGGCCACCACCGAGCCCGTTCGTGACGCCGTCCTCGCGTGGCGACGCGCGATCGCCGACCTGCTCGGCGCCGTCACCGACGCGGGCGCCACCCGGGACTGCCTGGACGCCCTGGCCGACCACGTCTTCGTCACGTTCGAAGGGGCGTTTCTGCTGTGCCGGGCCACCGGCGAGCCGGCCCACATGCGCCGACAACTGGCCGCCCTCAGACGCCTCATCGGGCACTGGGCGGCCACCTGGGAGATCCCGCCGCCGGGGAGCGCGGGCGTTGGTGAGAGCAGCCCCGAGCGCACCCGCACAGTGCCCCCGGCGATCCCCGGGCGGGGGTCCTCCGCCGCCGCCCCGGGGCCGCGGCCCTAGGCCTGGAAGGCCTGCGGGGGCGGGCAGGTGCAGAGCAGGTGACGGTCCCCGTAGGCACCGTCGATCCGGCGCACCGGTGGCCAGTACCGGCTGGCCGGGTCGACGCCCGCCGGGAAGGCCGCCACCGACCGGTCGAACGGATGCGGCCAGTCCCCGGCCAGCGCGGCGGCGGTGTAGGGAGCGTGCCGCAGCACCGATTCGGCGGCGACCACCTCGCCCTGCCCGACCGCCTCGATCTCGCCCCGGATGGCGATCATCGCCTCGCAGAACCGGTCCAGCTCACGGCGGTCCTCGCTCTCGGTGGGCTCCACCATGAGCGTCCCGGCGACCGGGAAGGACATCGTCGGGGCGTGGAACCCGTAGTCGATGAGGCGCTTGGCCACGTCGTCCACGGTGACGCCGGTGCGGGCGGTGAGCTCGCGCAGGTCGAGGATGCACTCGTGCGCGACCAGGCCACCGGCCCCGGTGTAGAGCACCGGGTAGTGCGCCTCGAGGCGCCGGGCGACGTAGTTGGCGTTGAGGATGGCCACCTGGGTCGCCCGGGTCAGGCCGGCACCACCCATGAGCCGGATGTAGGCCCAGGAGATCGGCAGGATGTTGGCCGAGCCGAACGGCGCCGCCGACACCGGTCCGATCCCGGTGGCCGGCCCGGCCTCGGGCACCAGCGGGTGATTGGGCAGGAACGGGGCCAGATGGGCACGCACCGCCACCGGCCCGACCCCCGGACCGCCGCCGCCGTGCGGGATGCAGAACGTCTTGTGCAGGTTGAGGTGCGACACGTCCGCGCCGAAGCGGCCGGGCTGGGCCAGCCCGACCAGGGCGTTGAGGTTCGCCCCGTCGACGTAGACCTGCCCGCCGGCCTGGTGGACCAGCTCGCACAGCTCGGTGATGGTCTCCTCGAAGACCCCATGGGTGGACGGGTAGGTCACCATCACCGCGGCCAGGCGCGGGCCGTGCTCGGCGACCTTGGCGCGCAGGTCATCCAGGTCGACGTCGCCGCCGGCCGCGGTGGCCACGACGACCACCCGCATCCCGGCCATCACCGCCGAGGCGGCGTTGGTGCCGTGGGCGCTGGCCGGGATGAGACAGACGTCGCGGTGAGCCGCACCGCCGGCCCGATGGTATGCCGCGATGGCCATGAGACCGGCCAGCTCGCCCTGGGAACCGGCGTTGGGCTGCAGCGACACCGCGTCGTAGCCGGTGATCTGCGCCAGCCACCCGGCGAGCTGGTCGATGAGCGCCCGGATGCCCTCGGTCTGCTCGGCCGGCGCGAACGGGTGCAGGTCGGCGAACTCCGGCCAGGTGATGGCCTCCATCTCGGTCGTGGCGTTGAGCTTCATGGTGCACGACCCCAGCGGGATCATCCCCCGGTCCAGGGCCAGGTCGCGGTCCGAGAGTCTGCGCAGGTAGCGCAGCATCGCGGTCTCGCTGTGATGGTCGTGGAACACCGGGTGGGTGAGGTATGCACTCGCCCGCGCCAACCTGCTCGGCCAGGCGGGGGTCTGCGTGTGCTCGGAGGTCGCCTCCACGGACTGCACCCCGAAGGCCGCCCACACGGCCGCCAGGTCCTCCTCGGTCGTCGTCTCGTCGCAGCTCATCGACAGGGTGTCCGCGTCGACGAGCCAGACGTTGACCCCGCGGCGCAGGCATTCGGCCTGGATCTGCTGCGCGGCTGCCGGCACCCGCACCGAGACGGTGTCGAAAAGCACGTCGGTGCGCACGTCCACCCCGCCCTCACGCAGGCCGGTGGCCAGCCGTCGCGCGTGGTCGTGCACGCGCCGGGCGATCCCCGCCAGGCCCTGCGGGCCGTGCCACACGGCATACATGCTCGCGATGACGGCCAGCAGCACCTGAGCCGTGCAGATGTTCGACGTGGCCTTCTCGCGGCGGATGTGCTGCTCGCGGGTCTGCAGCGCCAGGCGGTAGGCGGGGGCCCCGGCGGCGTCGACGGACACGCCGACCAGGCGACCCGGCATACCGCGTTCGAGACCCGATCGCACCGCGAGGAAACCCGCGTGCGGGCCGCCGTAGCCCATCGGCACCCCGAACCGCTGGCTGGTGCCGACCGCGATGTCGGCGCCCCACTCCCCCGGGGGGCGCAGCAGGGTCAGGGCCAGCAGGTCGGCGGCGACCGCGACCAGCGCGCCGTGCGCATGGGCGACCTCGGTGAGGCCGGCCCAGTCCCGGACCTCCCCTGCGGCGCCCGGGTACTGCACCAGCACGCCGAAGACGTCCCGGTCACCGGCCGCGGCCCGCAGGGCCTCGACGGTCTCGACGGTGTGCAGGGGCGCCACGACGACCGGCAGCCCCAACGGCTCGGCACGGGTGCGCACCACGGCGGTGGTCTGGGGGAACACGTCCGCGTCCACGAGCAGCACCGCCTCTGCCCGCCCGCGGGCGCTGCGGCGCATCAGGGTCATTGCCTCGGCCGCCGCGGTGCCCTCGTCCAGCAGCGACGCCCCGGCCACCGGCAGGCCGGTCAGGTCGCCGACCATCGTCTGGAAGTTCAACAGGGCCTCCAGGCGACCCTGGGAGATCTCCGGTTGGTAGGGGGTGTATGCCGTGTACCACGCCGGGTTCTCCAGCACCTTGCGCAGCACCACCGGCGGGGTGACCGTGCCGTAGTAGCCCAGCCCGATCATCGAGCGCAGCACCCGGTTGCGCCCGGCCAGGGCGCGCAGCTCCGCCAGGACGGCCGACTCCGACGCGGCCGCGGCCAGCCTCAGCGGCTCGGGCATCCTGATGCTCGACGGCACGGCCGCGTCCACCAGGGCCGCCAGGGAGTCCTGGCCGAGCACCGAGAGCATCTCGGCGACATCGGCATCGCGGGGGCCGACGTGCCGGGAGACGAAGTCGGGCAAACCCGCGGTCGGGGTCGGTGCCATGGGTCCTCCGGGGGTGCGGAACGGGCGTGCACTCCCCCTCTGTCGGCGCACGAACCTTCAGAGTCGCCTGCCCGCGTGGTCCTGAGGCCTGAGAGGTTCCGGGGAGGTTGCCCCTTCGGCGCCTCGGGGACGACGCGTCCCGAGGGCTCTCCCACGCGGGGTGGTCGGCGGGGCGAATCTACCAGGCGGCCGGTCGCGGCGGCCGGCTCAGGCCATCAGGCGCGCCGCGCGGCGGGCCCCGACCTCGTCGCCGGGGGCCGGCTCGGGCTCGGGCGTGTCGTCCTCGGCGCGCTCGCTGGGCAGCTGCGCCAGCGATCCCTCGAGCTCGCGCCAGACCCTCCCGACGGCGATCCCGAACACGCCCTGACCGCCCTGCAACAGGTCGATGACCTCGTCGGCCGAGGTGCACTCGTAGACCGTGGCGCCGTCGCTCATCAGGGTGATCTGGGCCAGGTCCTCGACGCCGCGCTCGCGCAGGTGGCCGACGGCGGTGCGGATCTGCTGCAGCGAGACGCCGGTGTCCAGCAGGCGCTTGACCACCTTGAGCACGAGGATGTCGCGGAAGCCGTAGAGCCGCTGGGTCCCCGAGCCGGTGGCCGAGCGCACCGAGGGCTCGACGAGCCCGGTGCGCGCCCAGTAGTCCAGCTGGCGGTAGGTGATGCCGGCCGCTCGGCACGCGGTCGGGCCGCGGTAGCCCAGGTCCTCGCTGAGCTCGGGCAGGTCGTCGCTGAACAGCAGCCCCTGGCCCCGAGGTGCGGTGTGCGTGCCCCGCCGATCGGTCTGTGCGGTGCCCTTCACGACTGCCTCCTGGCTGCTGGTCCGGCCCGGCGGCTCCTCGGGAGCGCCCGGCGGGCCGATGGTCCTCGCGACGTAACTACACACTCGTGCTTTGCTCCACTCGACGGTACGTCCCCGATCACGCACCGTCAATCACCGCTGGAGGTCGACACGCCCAAACCTCATACGTCACACCCGAAGCATCAACCTCACGTCGAGGTCGAGCCTTCGTGGCCCTCTTGTTCGAGATCGTCGAAGTCCTCCGGGGTCACCTGGTCGAGGAACTCCCGGAACCGCTCGACCTCGTCGTCCTCCTCCTGTGCGGCCACGACGATGCCAGCCTCGTCGAAGACCGACTCGGCCACGACGATCGGCGACCCGGTGCGCAGGGCCAGGGCGATGGCGTCGGACGGGCGGGCGGAGATCTCCGTCTGCCCGACCTCCAGGGTGGCGTAGAAGACCTTGTCCTTGAGCTCGTCGACGCGCACCCGACGCAGGGTGTGCCCGAGTGCGTCGAGGACGTCCTTGAGCAGGTCGTGGGTGAGCGGCCGAGGCGGCACGACACCCTGCTGCGCGTAGGCGATGGCGGTGGCCTCGGCGGCACCGATCCAGATCGGCAGGTGACGGCTCCCGGCGCGCTCGCGCAGCAGCACGATCGGCTGGTTGGTGGGCATCTCCACCCGGACCCCGAGCACGTCGACCTCGATCACCCTCCCACGGTACCCCGACCCGCGCCGGCACGAGCGGCGCGAAGCCGGCACGCGGGAGCGCTCGGCGGGGCGGGGCGAAGACCTCAGCGGCGCATGACCGAGACCTCAGTGGTGCAGGGCCGAGACCTCAGCGGTGCAGGGCCGAGCGCACCAGCGCCGCGTGCAACGACAGGCACTGATGGAGGATCTCCGCGGTGGGGTCCGCGCCCTGGCCTGCGCGGCGGTGCGCCGGGGCGACGATCTGCTGCACCAGCCCCACCTCACGGTCGGCCGCGGTCCGGAACGGGCGCAGGTGGCGTGGCTCGACCCCGTATGCCGCCAGACGCGCGGCCGCCACGGCCACGGCCAGGTCGTCGCCGTCGTAGTGCCCGCTCGGGTGGGGCCGCAGCAGCCCAAAGGTCTGCAAGGCGGCCAGGGTGTCCGGGTCGAGGCCGGCGGACTGGGCGAGCTCGGCCGGGGTGAGCCGCAGCCGGGTGGGTGCGGCCACCTCGGCGGCTGACGGCACGCCCGCTGCGGCGCCGAGCCGCGGGGGCACCGGTCGGCCCTCGGGGTCGGCCGGCTCGAGCCCGCGCTCCAACGCGTCGAGGGCCTCGCGGATCACCTTGAGCGGCCAGAACCGCTCCCGCTGCGCCTCGAGGATATACCGCAGCCGTTCGACCTCGGCCGGGGTGTAGGTGCGGTACCCCGAGGGCGTGCGGGCAGGGGTGAGCAACCCCTGGGTCTCCAGGTAGCGGATCTTGGAGATGGTGAGGTCGGGGAACTGCTCGCGCAGCTGGGCGAGGACGGCCCCGATGGTCAGGCCCCGTCGGCGTGGCGTCACGGGCGCGGGTCAGCCCGAATAGTAGTGGAAGCGGTACTTGCCGATCTGCACCTCGTCGCCGCTGCGCAGGGACGCCTGGTCGACCGAGGCGCGGTTGACATAGGTCCCGTTGAGCGAGCCCACGTCGCGGACGGCATAGCCTTGCCCTTCGCGGGAGAAGACGGCGTGCTTGCGCGAGACGGTGACGTCGTCGAGGAAGATGTCGCTGTCCGGGTGCCGCCCGGAGCTCACCTCGTCGTCGTCGAGAAGGAAACGAGCCCCGTTGTTGGGGCCGCGGAAGACCACGAGCAGGGCCGTGCCCGGGCGCAGCGCCTGGATCGTCGCCTCGTCCTCGCTGGACAGCCCACGCTCGTGGTCGGCCACCTCGTGCTCGCCCAACCCCCGAAAGCGCATGGTCGTCGGCTCGCCGGGCCGCGGCGCCGGCGGGCGGCTCGGGGTGTCCGTCATGTGAGCTCGGTCTCCAATCGGGCCGCTGGGTGGGTGACACCGGCGCGGCGGGTGGGCGAGGTCGCGTGGCGACGAGGACGCGACGTCCAGGCAGAATATGGCATCCCGTGCCCGACAGCCAGACGGTCGGGTCGGCCCGGGCCGGCTACCCGAGGGTTTCCCGGTAGGCCGCGATGTCGAGCAGGGCATCGACGGCAGCCGGGTCGCGCAGGCTCAGCTCGAACATCCACCCCTCGCCGTAGGGGTCGTTGTTGATCAGCTCGGGCGCGGAGTCCAGGGCGTCGTTGACCGCGGTGACCTCGCCGGCCAGCGGCGAGTACACGTCGCTCACGGACTTGGTCGACTCCACCTCGCCGCAGGCGTCCCCCTCGTCCACCGTGGCGCCCACCTGCGGCAGGGACACGTAGACGACGTCGCCGAGGGCGTTCTGGGCGTAGTCGGTGATCCCGATGCGCACGCGTCCGTCGCCGAGGACCCGGACCCACTCGTGGTCGGTGGTGTAGCGCAGGTCCTCGGGATAGGTCA
Source organism: Dermatophilaceae bacterium (assembly GCA_037045055.1). GTDB lineage: Bacteria > Actinomycetota > Actinomycetes > Actinomycetales > Dermatophilaceae > Phosphoribacter. The sequence continues at coordinate 279,728 of JBAOHJ010000001.1, forward strand.
GCTCGCTCATGGCACTCCTCGGTCGGTCGAACACGTGACGCTCTCGTGGCCGACACGACCCTACTTCGTCGGTGTGGTCGTGGGCGCCGGGACGGGCTGGGCGAACCTGGGGGTGGTCGGGGTGCGCACGGCGTCGATGCGCACCAGCGGCAACTGCTCGATCCGCGTCGAGGCGCCGGCCCGCCGGGTGGTGTCCACGATGCCGCCGGGGATGGCCAGCGCCGTGGCCAGCGTCTGGCTGTCGCCGATCGCCAATACGACGAACGGCCGGTCCAGCGGCTGCCCGTCCAGCGTCACGGTCTGGCCCGGCAGGTCGCCGAACGACGAGCTGGCGACCACGCGCACCGCTGCGATCTGCACGACCTCGGCGCCGGCGTCGCGCAACTCCTGCAAGACGTCCAACAGCAGCGTGGAGCGCACCGCCCGGGAGGGGTCGTCGATGGTCAGCCTGATACCGGTCCCCTGGGCCTTCCCGGTGCCGCCGAGCAGGGCCAGCTGGTCCAGCCGGCGCTGGGCCTGGGCGGCGATCTCTGCGGAGCTGTTGTTGCCCGAGGTCAGCAGGTCGCGTTGTGCCTGCAGGTCGCGCACCTGCTGGTCGAGGCGGGCGGAGCGTTGGGTGAGGTCGTCCAGGACGCGGACCAGCTCGTCCTGGCGCAGGTTGACCAGCCCGGCCGCCTGGTTCTGGCGGATCTGGGTGGCGATCGCGAAGCCGAGACTCACCGCCAGCACGAGCGCCAGCGCGTTGGCCTTGGTCGCTCGAGGTGCGGCCATGCGACGCAGCCGGCGCCAGGTCGTCGCGCGATCCTCGGCGGGGCTGGGCCCGCTCGGCCGGGTGTCCTCGGGGGTGCTCATCGTCAGGCCTGGAACAGGTGGCGCCGGATGGCCGCGACGTTGGAGAAGATCCGGATGCCCAGCACCACGACGACACCCGTCGACAGCTGCGAGCCGACCCCGAGCTGGTCGCCGAGGAAGACGATAAGCGCCGCGACGAGGACATTGGACAGGAACGACACGACGAACACCTTGTCGTTGAAGATGCCGTCGAGCACCGCCCGCAGCCCGCCGAACACGGCGTCCAGCGCCGCGATGACGGCCAACGGCAGATAGGGCTGCAGCCACAGCGGCACGGCGGGATGCAGCACGAGCCCGACGACGATGCCGACGAGCAGGCCGAGTGCGGGGATCACGGTGTCGTCCTCGTCGGGGTCGGGGAGGCGGTCGGGGGTGAGGAGGCGGTCGGGGGCGGCGCGCCCGACGGGGTGCCGGGGGCCGTGGTCGAGGGTATGCCGTCCGGCACCGGCGCGGCATACCGCAGGGTCGGTGTCGAGACTCCGGGCAGGCTGAGGGTGTCGGCACTGGCCACGTCGGCCCGGATCTTGTAGTTGTCGCGCAGGGCCTTGAGGTAGCTGCCCGCGGTCGATGAGCCGAAGGCCGCGGGGAGCCGGGCCGGGTCGCCGATCGCGGACACCACGTAGGGCGGGGCCAGCGGCCGGAAGTCCACGAGGATGGCCTGCCCGGCGAAGCGGATCGCCGAATGGGTGGTCAGCCGTTGACCGTTGATCGCGACGGCCTCGGCGCCGGAGTGCCAGAGCCCGTTGGCGACCACCTGCAGATCCAGGGCCGTCACCCGCCCCGGGTTGGCCCCCGCGCGCTCGCGCGGGTCGGCGCCCGAGTCGGAGTCGCCGGCGGCGTCGTCGAGGGTGACCTGCAGCCCGGGCCCGGCGACGGCGACCGCACCGGTGGCCAGCTCCAGCGCGGCGACCTGCCCGAGCACTCCCCCGAGGTCGCCCAGGGCGGCCGCGCGCGCGCGGGCGAGCTGCGCCTGCAGGTCGGCGGCCGTGGCCGAGCGCTCGTCGCCCTCGCGCTGGCGGGCCTCGATCTGTCCGACCAGCGCGGCCCGGGCCTGGCCGACGACCGACCGGGTCGAGCGCAGGTTGAGCGCCGCGACGACGAAGAGGAAGGCGACCAACGCCAGCACGGCGAAGACCGCCACGGTCCCGGTGCTCGTGGCCCCCGGCAGCCCAGCGGCACGCCGACGATGCGCGGCGGCCGAGTAGCTCGGGTCCAGGGGACTGTTCATGACCTCGTTGAGCAGGGCCATCGACTCGTCGACGCGTCGCAGCGGCATCACGGCCGCCCCACCGGCGCGCGGCGCGCGGCGAGGACGCGCCGGGCCTGCACGGCATACAGGACGCCGGCCAGCCAGTACAGCACGACCCCCCACCAGGCGAAGGCCCACCCGATCGGCAGCGCGAGCTCACCGATCACCCCGGGCTGCTGCCCCAACAGGATCGTCGGGAACGCGTAGAGCAGGTTGAAGGTCGCCGCCTTGCCGACGAAGTGCACCGGCAGGCCGACGACCCCCCGGCGGCGCAGGACGATCAGCGCCGCGACCAGGCCGGCGTCCCGCACGAGCAGCACGGCGACCAGCCACCACGGGATGATGTCCCGCCAGGCCAGCCCAGCCAGGGTGCTCAGGATGTAGAGCCGGTCGGCGATCGGGTCGAGCAGCTGACCCAGACGCGACTGCAGGTTGTAGGCCCGGGCGATCTTGCCGTCGAGATAATCGGTCACGCCGGCCAGGGCCAACACCGCCAACGCCCAGCCGTCGCGGCCGGACAGCAGCAGCCACAGGAATGCCGGCACCCCGAGCAGGCGCAGCCCCGAGAGGGCGTTGGGCACGGTGAGCACTCGATCGCTGACCTGCGCCTGGCCGCCCGCGCTCGACTGCGACGTCACCGGGTCAGCCTACTGGGGGCCCGCTCACTCGAATTCGAGCAGCACGTCACCGCCCTGGACGGCATCGCCCGCCGCGACCGGCACCGCCTTGACCGTGCCGGTCATGGGCGCGGCGATCTCGGTCTCCATCTTCATCGCTTCCATGACGAACATCGGGTCACCCTCGCTGACCTGCTGCCCGGCCTGGACGTGGACCTGACGCACCGTGCCGGCGATGGGGGCGCGCAGCGTCTTGGCGTCGTCCAGGGTCGCGCCCGCCCCGCCCGAGGGCGCCACCGGAGCGGCTGCGGACACCCCGAAGCTGAGGTTGCCCAGGCTCGGCACCGGGTCGGGCTCGACGTCGACGAAGACGTCGTAGTCGACCCCGTCGACGGTCACCTTGAGTTTCATCGCGTGTCCTTGCCTGTGGTCGGTGCGGGCGGGCGGTGCCGGGGGCCGGTCGGGGCCGACGGGCTACCAGTGGGCACCGTGGACGGTTTGGGTGTGAGCCGGCCGGTGGACGATGGCATGCGACTGGTGGATCGCCGAGCGGCCCGAGCGGGTCCACGTCCCGCCGGTGGTGCTGTAGTGGATCTGGCGCACCGTGGCCTTCTTGCCCAGGTATGCCGCGACCGCGCCGGAGATCGCCAGGATCGTGTCGAACGGCACCGGGCCGTGGTGCTCCAGCTTGCGTTTGGCGCCGGCCAGCTCGGCCTCCAGTCGCCCGATCCGCTTCTGCAGGTCGGCGACCACCCGGGCCAACTCGGCGACGTCGGGGTTGGTGCTCTCCATGGGTGCCTCTCGGTAAGGACGGGTTACAGCGGGATGAGGCCGTGCTTCTTCGGCGGGCGCAGCTCGCGCTTGGTGCTCATCGCCTCGAGGACCTGGGCGACCATCCGGCGGGTGTCGGACGGCGCGATGACGTCGTCGATGTACCGGTGGGCCGCCGCGACGTAGGGGTTGGCGAACGCCTCGCGGTACTGCTCGATGAGCTCCTGGCGCCGGGCCTGCGGGTCCTGCGCGGCGGCGATCTCGTTGCGGAACACGATGTCGGAGGCTCCCTCGGCGCCCATCACGGCGATCTCGGCGGTCGGCCAGGCGAAGGCCCGGTCCGCCCCGAGGGACTTGCTGGCCATGGCGATGAAGGCCCCGCCGAACGCCTTGCGCATGACCACGGTGATCTTGGGGACGGTGGCCGAGGCGTAGGCGAACAGCACCTTCGCGCCGTGCCGGATGATCCCGTCGTACTCCTGGCTCACCCCGGGCATGTACCCGGGCACGTCGACGAACGTGACGAGCGGGATGTTGAAGGCGTTGCAGAATCGCACGAATTGGGCGATCTTGTCGGACGCGTTGATGTCGAGCACGCCGGACATCACCGCCGGCTGGTTGGCGACGACTCCGACGGTCCGCCCGACGATCCGCCCGAAACCGACGACGGCGTTGGCGGCATACCCGGCGTGCACCTCGAGGAAGTCGGCCGAGTCGACGACCCGGAGGATGACCTCGCGGACGTCGTAGGCCTTGCGGGGGTCCTCGGGCAGGATCTCGTCGAGGGCCGGGTCGGGCGAGACGTCGCCGTTGTGCTCCAGCAGCGGCGGGTCCTCGGTGTTGTTGGCCGGCAGGAAGCTCAGCAGCTTCTTGGCGATGAGGATCGCGTGGTGGTCGTCCTCGGCGATGAAGTGGATGACCCCCGAGCGCTGCATGTGCACGTCCGGGCCGCCGAGGTTCTCCGAGGTGACCTCCTCGCCGGTGACCTGCTTGATCACCTTGGGTCCGGTGATGAAGACCTGCGCCTGCCGGGTCTGGATGATGAAGTCGGTCAGCGCCGGGGAGTATGCCGCGGCGCCGGCGCACGGCCCGGCGATGATCGAGATCTGTGGCACCACCCCGCTGAGCAGGACGTTGTTGTAGAACAGCATCCCGCAGCCGTTGAGGGCGTCGACACCCTCCTGCACGCGGGCGCCGCCGGAGTCGTTGATGAAGACGAACGGCGACCCGGTCTTCAGCGCGGTGGTCGCCGCCTCGGCGATCTTCGTCGCGTGCAGCTCGCCGACGGTGCCGCCCTGGACGGTGAAGTCCTGGCTGGCGACGTGCACCAGCCGGCCCAGCACGGTGCCCTGACCGGTGACCACCCCGTCCGCGGGGATGTCCTTGCCGGTCATCCCGAACATCGTGGCCCGGTGCTGGGCGTAGCGGCCCATCTCCTGGAAGGAGTCGGGGTCGAACAGCTCCGCGACCCGCTCGCGGGCGGTCATCTTGCCGCTGGCGTGCTGGGTGGCGACGCGCTTGTCACCGCCGGCTTCCTCGACCTTGGCCCGCCGGGCGTTGAGCTCGGCGATGCGGTCGTGCATGGTCTGCTGGTTCACGACGGGTCCTCACGCAGGCTGGACGGCGACGCTGTGCGGCGCTCCGTTGACGGTGACTTTGTAGCGGATCGGGGTGGTCACGGGGCTCGGCGCGCCGCCCCCGCCGGAGGCTGCGGCCTTGGGGTCCTTGCCCACGTTCTTCGGGCCCTCGTGGCGGGTGCCGAGGAACACCGTGGCGACCTGCGGGAACATCGCGTAGGTGAGGACGTCCTCGTCGGTGCCGTCGAAGCCGGTGATCCCGCCGGCCTGCTCGCGCAGGCGCTCCCACTCGGGCTTGATGAGGTCGGCGGGGCGCTGCGTGATCGGGTCCTTCTTCTGCTGGGCCTGGGCGATCGCGACGACCTGCGCGTCGCGCTCCCCCAGGCACGAGCCGTAGTAGCCGAGCATGAGGTCGGCGAACTCTCCGGTGAGCACCTTGTACCGGCCCATGAGCACGTTGAACACCGCCTGCGTGCCGACGATCTGGCTCGAGGGGGTGACCAGCGGCGGGAACCCGGCGTCCTCGCGCACCCGGGGCACCTCCGCCATGACGTCCTTGAGCCGGTCGCCGGCGTTCTGCGCGCGCAGCTGGCTCTCCATGTTCGAGATCATCCCGCCGGGGATCTGGCTCTTGAAGATCTCGGTCTCGACGCCGATGATGTTCGACGCGAACTCGGCGTACCGCGGCCGGATGCCGGCGAAGTAGTCCTTGACCGCCAGCAGCCGGGTCTCGTCGAGCTCGGTGTGGTAGGGCGACCCCTCGAGCATGGCGACCAGGCTCTCGGTGGGGTTGTGACCGGGCCCCAGGCTCATCGAGCTGATCGCCGAGTCGACGCAGTCCGCACCGGCCTCGATAGCTTTCATCAGCGAGACGAGGGTGACCCCGGTGGTGGCGTGGCAGTGCAGGTGCACCCGCACGTCCGAGCCAAGGTCGTCCTTGATCGCCTTGACGATGTCGTATGCCGGCTGCGGCTGCAGCAGGGCGGCCATGTCCTTGAGCACGAGAGAGTCGCAGCCCAGATCCATGAGATCGCGGGCCTGCTGCACGTAGCCCGCGACGGTGTGCAGGGGGCTGACCGTGTAGCAGATGGTCCCCTGGGCGTGCGCGCCCTCACGCTTGACCGCCCGGATCGCCTGCTCGACGTTGCGCACGTCGTTGAGCGCGTCGAAGGTCCGGAACACGTCCATGCCGTTCTCGACGGCCTTGCCGACGAACCGGTCGACGACCTCGTCGCCGTAGTGCCGGTAGCCGAGCAGGTTCTGCCCGCGCAGCAGCATCTGCAGCCGGGAGTTGGGCAGCAGCCTGCGGAAGGTGCGCAGCCGCTCCCACGGATCCTCGTTGAGGAAGCGGATACAGGCGTCGTACGTCGCCCCGCCCCAGCACTCGACGCTCCAGTAGCCGGCCTTGTCGATGTCCTCGCAGGCCGGGAGCATGTCCTCCAGGGCCATCCGGGTGGCGAACAGGCTCTGGTGGGCATCGCGCAGGACGAGCTCGGTGACGTCGATCTTGCGGGTCACGATCACTTCCTATCCGTCGGGCGGGTGGCCGAGCGGGTGCCGCGTCCGGCGCAGGGCCGCGGCCGCTCAGGCGCCAGCATGTCGTATGTCCCGCCCTGGTGCCAGCGACGTCCGGCGGCAATGCGGCCACCGGCGGCCCGAGCCGCGGTCGCGGCATACCGGCTGGGGACGAGCGCTCGGGACCGACCGCGACTACGGCGCGACGGCCAGGTCGACCTCGAGCGGGGCGGCGGTGGCCGCCAGCACCTGCGCCACGGTGTAGCCGGGCTGCAGCTCGGTGAGCACCAGGCCCTGCTCGCGCACCTCGATGACCGCCATCTCGGTGACGACGAGGTCCACGCAGGCGAGGGCGGTCAGCGGCAGCGTGCACTCGGTGAGGATCTTGGGCTCGCCGGCCTGGGTGTGCTCCATGGCGATGATGACCCGTTTGGCTCCCACCACCAGGTCCATGGCCCCGCCCATGCCGGGCACCATCTTGCCGGGGATGATCCAGTTCGCCAGGTTGCCGTGCTGGTCGACCTGCAGGGCCCCCAGGACGGTGACGTCGACGTGCCCACCGCGGATCAGTCCGAAGGACATCGACGAGTCGATGAACGCCCCGCCCATCGGGCAGCTGGCCGGCTGCCCCCGGCGTCCACGACGTAACGCGGGTTGGCGTGCTCGGCGTCGGGGCGCGGACCGGCCCCGACGATGCCGTCCTCGGACTCCAGCACGACGTGGACGTCGGGGGGCAGGAACGCCGGGACCAGGGTCGGCAGCCCGATGCCGAGGTTGACGAAGTCGCCGTCGTGCAGCTCCTTGGCCACCCGCGCGGCGATGGCGCTGCGGACCTCGGCGCCCCCCATGTCAGCTCCTCGCCCCGTCGACGATGTAGTCCACGAGCACTCCGGGAGTGTGGACGTTCTCCGGTCTGATGTCGCCGACCTGGACGAGGTGGTCGGCCTCGGCGATCACCGTGTCGGCGGCCATCGCCATGACGTAGTTGAAGTTGCGGGTCGTGCCCTTGTACCAGACGTTGCCGCGGGTGTCGATCCAGAACCCGTTGATGAGGGCCACGTCGGCCCGGATCGGCTTCTCCAGCAGGAACTGGCGCCCGTCCACCTCGATCACCTGCTTGCCCTCGGCGACGATCGTGCCGATGCCGGTCGGGGTGAGCACACCGCCCAGGCCCGCGCCGCCAGCGCGGATCTTCTCGACGAAGGACCCCTGGGGGACCAGCTGCACCTGCAGCTCGCCGGAGTTCATCTGGGCGGCGACCTGCGGGTTGAGGCCGACGTGGGTGGCCACGAGGGTGCGCACCCGGTGGTGTTCGACGAGCTTGCCCACTCCGTAGCCGGGCAGGCCGGCGTCGTTGCAGATGAGGGTGAGGCCCCCGACCCCGGTCTCGAGCAGCGCGTCGATGACCTTGTGGGCGTTGCCGCAGCCCATGAACCCCCCGATCATCAGGCGCATCCCGTCGTGCACCAGGGCAGCGGCTTCCCGCAAGTCCACGATCTTGGCCATCCCTCACTCCTGCTCGCGCTGCCGTCTCGGGGCACAGTCTGGCGTACCGGGGCACCCGCGCGGGGTGTGCGCGGCATACCCGCAGGTATGCCGCGCACGTCGCGGTGGTCGCGGGCGGACCCGGCGCCCGGCCCGGCCGGGTCAGCGGGCGTACGCCGCGATCTGCTCGGGGGTCAGCGAGCCCGGATCGGACTGCGCGCCGTAGCCACCGCCGTCGACGACGAACAGCTGCCCGGTGATGTTTCCGGCCAAGTCACTGGCGTAGAACAGCACGGCCTGGGCGACCTCCTGCGGTTGGGAGAGCCGGCCCAGCGGCACCAGGGCGGTGGCCTTGTCCAGGTCGTCGCCGATGAGCGACATCGTCATCTCGGTGAGCACGCCGCCGGAGGCGACCGCGTTGACCCGCACGCCGTGCTCGGCCCACTCCGCCGCGGCCTGACGGGTCAGCGCGGCGACCGCGCCTTTGCTCGCGCTGTAGTGCGCCGAGCACAGCGGTTTACGCATGCCGACCAGCCCGGCGATCGAGGAGAAGTTGACGACCGAGCCGCCGCCCCGGGAGATCATCGACTGGCCGACGACCTCGCGCATGAGGAAGAACAGCGCCTTGGTGTTGACCGCGAAGACCTCGTCCCACTCCTGCTCGGTGATGTCCGCGGCATACCGTTGCGGTCCGACGGCCGCCGGTTGGATGAGGATGTCGATCTCCCCGAGCTCCTCGCGGATCCGGGTGACGAGGGGGGCCAGCTCGCCGATCCGGGTGAGGTCCTGCGGGTAGGCCACGGCGGTGCCCCGGGCGGCCAGGGCTGCCGCGGACTGGGCCAACCGGTCGGCGAGGATGTCGACCATGGCCACCGTGGCGCCGCTGTCGACGAGGATCTCGGCGATCGCGTAGCCGATGCCTCGGGCGCAGCCGGTGACCAGGACCACCTTGCCGTCGAAGCGGATGTCCATGCGATCTCCTCCAGGGTGGCGCGTCGTCGTCGTGGCAGGAGTGTGGAGCACCCGGGATGCCCCGGGACAGGCTTAGGCCTCGTGCCAAACCGACTGGCACGTATCACCGGGACGCGGGCTGGGGCGCCGGGGATGCGGTCACCCGCGGTAACGCGGTGGCGGCGCGTCGCGAGAGGGCCGGTGTCGGGGGGACCCCGTGACCTCGGATGAGGCGCGCCCCGCGCGCTGACCGGCGAGGGTGTTGCCGTGCCCTCGGGCACCTGTCAGGATCCGCCCGATGGCTACCCGAGCGATCCTCTTCGACCTGGACCGGACCCTGGTCGACGTCCAGTCCTTCTCCGACTACCCGGGCGCGCTGGCCCGCGTCGAGGAGCGGATCCGGACCTGGCAGGAGCCACCCACGCCGCCGTCCGGGTGGGACGGGCCGACCCAGCGCGCGATGGGCGTGCTGCTGGCCTTGTGGGGCGACCCGCGGTGGGCGGAAATCTCGGCGATCATCGACGAGGCGGAGGCGGCCGGGGTGGCGCGTTCGGTCGCCATGCCGGGGCTGGCCGCGGCGCTGCGGCTGTCCGACGGTATGCCGCGCGCCGTCGTCACCCTGCTGACCGCGTCGGTCGCGCGAGAGGTGCTGGGGCGCCACGGGATCGGCATCGAGCTGGTGATCGGCCGCCGGCCCGACCTGGCCGCCAAGCCGGCCGGCGACATGCTGCTGGCCGCCGCGGCGCAGCTGGGGGTGACCCCGGCGCAGGCCACGATGATCGGGGACTCCCCCTGGGACCAGGCCGGCGCCGCCGCGGCCGGGTGTCCTTTCGTGGGCATCGACACCGACGGCCGAGCCGAGTTCGCCGCAGGCTGCCCGGTGGTGCCGACGGTCGCCGAGGCGGTGCGCGCCGCCCTGGCGCGGTGATCGTCGGCGTTGTCTGCCCTGGCCGCGGCTCACCGCGCCCTCGCCCGGGACAGGGACCGACCGCCCGCGAAGTCGGGCTGACAGTGTCGAGTCTCAGGACATAGGCAACGGGTGTCTCAAGACATAGGCAACACGTCGGCGCTCGGATGGTGGGGTGTCGAAGGCGAGGTTGGTCATCACCGCGGTCATCCTGCAGGGGCTCAGCCAGGCCGAGGCGGCCCGGCAGTACGGCCTGTCACCGGCCTGGGTGTCCCGGCTCGTGGCCCGCTACCGCCTCGAGGGCCAGGCCGCCGTTCGAACCGCGGTCGCGGCGGCCCAAGACCAGCCCACGGGCCGTGTCCGAGCCGGTCGCGGCGGCCGTGTTGGCCGAACGAGACCGGCTGGTCGCCGCCGGGCACGACGCCGGCCCGGAGACGATCAGCGCTTACCTGGCCCGCACCACGGTATCCGTCTCCAGAGCCAGCGTGGCCCGGATCCTGACCCACCACCACCGGGTCGTCCCCACCCCGGCCAAGAAGCCCAAGAGCACCTACCGACGGTTCGAAGCCGACCAACCCAACGAATGCTGGCAGTCCGACTTCACCCACGTGCCCCTGGCCGACGGCACCGACGTCGAGGTCATCACCTGGCTGGACGACCACTCCAGGATGGCCTGCACGTCTCGGCACACCGCACGATCACCGGCCCGATCGTGCTGGCCACCTTCCGCGCCACCATCACCGAATACGGCTGCCCCGCATCCACTCTCACCGACAACGGCATGGTGTACACCGTCCGGCACGCCTCCACCCGAGCCCGCGGCGGCCGCAACGCCTTCGAAACCGAACTCGCCCACCTGGGCGTCACCCAGAAGAACTCCCGCCCCCACCACCCCACCACCTGCGGCAAAGTCGAACGATTCCAGCAGACCCTCAAGACCTGGCTCACCCGCCAACCCCACCCACCCGCGACCATCGACCAGCTGCAAGCCCTCATCGACCGATTCGGGACTGCCCAGGGTCTGGTTGACACCGAGCGTGTGAGGACTGTCAGTCCTCACCGGAAGGATGCCGACCATGCCCAAAGCGTTTCCCAAGGAGTTCCGCGACGATGTGATCGCGGTGGCACGTAGGGCCGAGGCGTCGGTGGCGCAGGTGGCCAAGGACTTCGGGATCTCCGAGTCCTGCCTGCACCGCTGGCTAGCTCTGGCTGACATCGAGGATGGCAAACGTCCTGGCGCCACGAAGGAGGAGTCGGAAGCGTTGCGGGAGCTGAAGAAGCGTAACCGGCTGCTGGAGCAGGAGAACGAGGTGCTGCGCAGGGCGGCGGCGTACCTGGCCCGGGACGTGCTCCCAAAATGACCTACCCCCTCATCACTGACCTGGCCGCTGAGGGGGCCACGATCCGGGTGCCCGTGATCGTCTCGTGCCGGGTCCTGGGCGTGTCCCGGCAGGCCTACTACGCGTGGCGGGCCGACCCGGTCAGCCAACGCGACTGGGACGACGCCCACCTGATCAACGCCGCCCGGGACGTGCACGCCGACGACCCGGAGTTCGGCTACCGGCTGATCAGCGACGAGCTGGTCGAGCAGGGGTTCACCGCCTCAGAGAACCGGGTGTGGCGGGTCTGCTCGATGACCGGGATCTTCTCAGTGCTCTCCCCGAAGCGCCGGGGCGGCAAACGTCCTGGCCCGGCGGTGTACGACGACCTGGTCGAACGCGACTTCACCGCTGACCGGCCCAACGAGCTGTGGCTGACCGACATCACCGAGCACGCCACCGGTGAGGGCAAGCTGTACATGTGCGCCGTCAAGGACGTCTACTCCGGGCGGATCGTGGGCTACAGCATCGACTCGCGGATGAAGGCATCTTTGGCGGTGGCCGCGCTGCGCAACGCGGTCGACCGCCGCGGCGGCCCGAGTGTGGTCTCCGGGTGCATCGTGCACAGCGACCGAGGTAGCCAATTCCGAGCCCGGAAATACACCCGTGCCCTGGCCGACGCTGGGCTGGTCGGCTCGATGGGGCGGGTGGCCTCGAGCGCTGACAATGCGGCCATGGAGAGCTGGTTCGCCTTGCTGCAGAAGAACGTGCTCGACCGACAACGGTGGGCCACCCGCGGCCACCTGCGGCTGGCGATCGTCACCTGGACCGAACGCACCTACCACCGCCGGCGCCGACAGCGTCGCCTGGGTCGACTGACCCCCATCGAGTTTGAGACCATCTACTCGACCGCCTCAGCGGCCTGACAAGACCACCCACCATGACTGTCAACCAGACCCTGGGCAGACCCAACTCACCCTCGACACCACCCGCAAGTACCAGCCCCAACCACAAAGCCCGAACCCCCACTGAGGGTTCGGGCCTTGCCGATGTCTTGAGACATCACACCGGTCGGGCTGACAGGATTTGAACCTGCGACCCCTTGACCCCCAGTCAAGTGCGCTACCAAACTGCGCCACAGCCCGTGGCTGCTCCCGTGCGAGAGCACGCGAAACCCTATCGCACGCGCTCCGGCGGCTCGACACCACGAGCCCGCGCCGCTAGCCCGCGCCGCGAGCCCGCGGCACTCGGCCGCACCCGCGCGGGTCGGACCGGGGCGCCTGTCGACACCGCCGTCGGCGCAGGCGTGGCATACCAGTGTCAGACGCGGGCGGTCTGCCGCGCGCCTGCCGGTGCGAGCGCGCGGTCAGCGCCGCCGCTTCGGGCGCACCCGCACGCTCAGCTCGATCGGCGTGCCCTGAAAGCCGAAGCGCTCGCGCAGCCGCCGCCCGAGGAACCGCCGATACCCCGCCTCGACGAAGCCGGAGGCGAAGATCACGAAGCGCGGGGGGCACGTCGAGGCCTGGGTGGCGAAGAGGATCCGGGGCTGCTTGCCGCCGCGCACCGGGTGCGGATGCGCCGCGACGACCTCGCCGAAGAAGGCGTTCAACCTCCCGGTGGGCACCCGGGTCTGCCAGGAGGCCAGGGCCAGGTCCAGGGCGGGCACGAGCCGCTCCACGTGCCGGCCGGTCCGGGCGGAGACGTTGACCCGGGGCGCCCAGGCCACCTGGGCCAGGTCGCGCTCGATCTCCCGCTCCAGCACGGTGCGCCGCTCGTCGTCGAGGGTGTCCCACTTGTTGTACGCGAGCACGAGAGCCCGCCCGCTGTCCACCACCTGCCCGACCACCCGGACGTCCTGCTCGGCGACCGGCATTCCCGCGTCGACGAGCACGACGGCTACCTCGGCCTTCTCCAGGGCCGCCTGGGTGCGCAGCGATGCGTAGAAGTCCGCACCGCGGGTCTGGTGCACCCGGCGACGGATGCCGGCCGTGTCGACGAAGCGCCAGGTCCGCCCGCCCAGCTCGACCAGCTCGTCCACCGGGTCGCGGGTGGTCCCCGCCGCGGCGTCGACGACGGCCCGCTGCTGGCCGGCGAGCTTGTTCAACAGCGAGGACTTGCCGACGTTGGGCCGCCCCAGCAAGGCCACCCGACGCGGCCCGCCCGCGCCATCCCCACCGCCGACGCCGGAGACCGCCGGCAGCACCTCGAGGACCGCGTCCAGCGCGTCCCCGCTGCCCCGGCCGTGCAACGCCGACACCGGCCAGGGCTGACCGAGCCCGAGGTTCCACAGCGCCGCCGCGTCAGCCTCGAACCGCTGGTCGTCGACCTTGTTCGCGACGAGCACGACCGGCTTGCCGGAGCGACGCAGCATCCGCACCACCGCCTCGTCGGCGTCGGTGGCGCCCACCGTGGCGTCGACGACGAGGACCACGACGTCGGCCAGCTCGACCGCGACCTCGGCCTGTTCGGCGACCCGCAGGTGGATCCCGCGGACCCCCAGGTCCCACCCGCCGGTGTCCACCAGCGTGAACCGCCGACCGGCCCACTCCGCGGCGTAGGCCACCCGGTCGCGGGTCACCCCGGGCACGTCCTCGACGACCGCCTCGCGTCGGCCGAGGACCCGGTTGACCAGGGTCGACTTGCCGACGTTAGGCCGTCCGACGATGGCGACCACCGGCAGTGGGGCGCCCGGCGCGTCCAGCGACACCGCCGACGGCTCGCCGTCGACGAGGGCGAGGTCCTCGTCGCTGAGATCGAAGTCCGCGAGACCGGCGCGCAACGCGACATCGAGCGCGTCGTCCCTGGCCGGGTATGCCGCGGCGTCGCCGCCGGGGCGCTGCTCCGGCGGGTCCAGTGTCGGCGGGTCCTGGGTCGGTGGGTCCAGCGTCGGCGGGTCCTGGGCCATCGAGTCCTCAGTCATCGTGCTGCCCCACCGACGCCCTGACCACCTGCAGCACCGCTGTGACGGCCCCCGGCAGGTCCAACGCCGTGGTATCGACGGTGACCACCCCGTCGGCGGCCTCGTGGAAGGCCGCCACATCGGCGTCGCGTCGATCCCGGTCGAGCACCTGCCCGCGGGTGCTGGCCAGCGCGTCGGCGTCGGCGCGCCCGAGGTTCTCGCTGGCCCGGCGGGCCACCCGCGCCTGCTCCGAGGCGGTCAGCAGGATGCGCACGTCGGCATCGGGGGCCACCACGGTGGTGATGTCCCGTCCCTCGGCGACGACCGCACCTCGCTGCCGGACCCCGGCGGCGACGAGCTCGCGCTGTCGACGGCGCAGCTCGGCGCGCACGGCGAGGTTCGTGGCCACCCTCGACACCACTGCGGTGACCCGGTCCTCGCGGATCGCCGCGGCGACGTCGGTGTCGCCGACCCGCACCCCGGGGGCATCAGGGTCCAGGCCCATGACCAGCGGGAGGCCGGCGGCATACCGCGCGACGGCCGCCTCGTCGGCCAGGTCCACCCCGTCCCGCAGGCAGCCCCAGGCAACCGCGCGATACATCGCCCCGGTGTCGAGATAGGCCGCGCCCAGCTCGCGGGCCACGGCCCGGGACACGCTGGACTTGCCGCTGCCCGACGGCCCGTCGACGGCGACGACCAGCGACCCGCCCGCGCGGCCCATCAGTCCATCACCGTCCAGCCCTTGGCGGTGAGCACCTCGGCCATCCGCTCGGCGTCCGCAGGCACGACCATGATCTCGGCCATCCCGAACGGTTGTCCCAGGCCGTGGTCGAGGGTGATCTCCTCGAGGTTGATGCCCGCCTCCCCCATGTCGGTGAGGATGCGCCCGAGCGCGCCGGGAGTGTCGGGGACCAGGACGGTGACCGGCACGTAGGCCGTGGGTGGCGCGCCGTGCTTGCCCGGGATCCTGGCCCGCCCGGCGTTGCCGTGGACGACGGTGGCGTTGACCACCGCCAGCGCCCCGTCCCGATCGCCACCGTCGAGCTGGTCGAGGGCGGCGACCAGGGCCGCGAGCTCGGCCTGCACCTCGAGCAGGACGTCCCTGACGGCGCCGGCGTTGCCGGCAAGGATCTGGGTCCACAGGCGGGGGTCACTCGCGGCGATCCGGGTGACGTCACGCACCCCCTGACCGGCCAGCGCGAGGGCCCGGTCGTCCAGGGAGCGCAACCGGGCGGCGACGACGCTGGCGACGACCTGGGGCAGGTGCGAGACCACCGCCACGGCGTCGTCGTGGGTCCGCGGGTCCATCGTCGAGACGACCGATCCGGCCGCCTGCGCCACCGCGGTGGCCAGCTGGACGGCATACGGGGTGCTCACCGGCGTCGGCACCACGACCCAGGCCCGCCCCTCGAACAGGTCCCCCCGCGCGGCGCCGGCCCCGTGCCGCTCGCGCCCGGCCATGGGGTGGGAGCCGACGTAGCGGGTGAGGTCGGCCCCGCGGCGGGCGAGCTCGTCGTGGACCACCGCCTTGACCGAGGCGACATCCATGACGACGGCGGCCGGCCACCGCTGCAGCGAGTCGGCCACCACTTGCGCCGTGACGTCCGGGGGGGCGGCGACCACGACGAGCGTCGGGTCGGGGCTGGCCTCGGTGCGTCGCGCGCCGGCGTGCAGGTCCCTCGCCAGCCGTTCCGCGGTCGGTGAGGGGTCGCTCAGCTGCACCCGGAAGTCCTTACGAGACAGGGCGATCCCTAGGCTCGTGCCGATCAGGCCGGTGCCGAGGACCAGGACGTCTCTGCTCACACGGTCAAGGCTATCGAGCGGACGCGGCGGCCCCGGCAACCGACCGATCCGACCCGAGCGGTCAGAGGCCGGCGACGGCATGGAGCTTGCCGACCTCCTGGCGAGTCAACCGCCTGGTGCGACCGGGCTTGAGGTCGCCGAGCGCGATCGGGCCCACCTGGGTGCGCACCAGCGAGACGACTGGGTGCCCGACGGCGGCCAGCAGCCGGCGTACCACGTGCGTGCGGCCCTCGTGCAGGACCACCTCGACCAGGGCCCGCCCGGCGGTGGAGTCCAGCAACCGGAAGGAGTCCACCGCGACCGGCCCGTCGTCGAGCTCGACGCCGGCCCGCAACCGCCGGCCCAGGTCGCGCGGGATCGGCCCGGGCACCTGGGCGACGTAGGTCTTGGTCACCCCGTATGCCGGGTGTGCCAGCCGGTGGGCCAGCTCGCCGTCGTTGGTGAGCAGCAGCAGTCCCTCGGTGTCGGCGTCGAGTCGACCGACGTGGAAGAGCCGCTCGGGCCGGCCGCCGACGAAGTCGGCGATCGAGGCCCGGCCCAGGTCGTCGCTCATCGTGGAGACGACGCCGGCCGGCTTGTTGAACGCGAGGTAGACCTTCGACTCGTCCAGCGCCACCCGCTCGCCGTCGACGTGGACCGCCTGGCGGGTCGGGTCGACCCGCACGCCCAGCTCGGTGACCACCTGCCCGTCGACGCTGACCCGCCCGGCCGCGATCAGCCCCTCACACGCGCGTCGAGACCCCAATCCCGCCGCGGCGAGCAGCTTCTGCAGGCGTATCCCGTCGGGGTCGTGGACGTCGACGTCCGACCGGCCCCGGGCGGCCGCCGTGGGCGAGGCGGGCGTCGAGCGGGGCGGGGGCGGCGTCGACGCGGGCGGCGCGGGACGCGCCCCGGAGGCCGGCCGCGGCCCGGTGGGCCGAGGTCGCCGAGGGCCGCCGCGGCGGCCGGGCGGGGGGGTCATCCGCGGGCGCTCTCGGCGATCTCGTCGAGCAGTTCGGCCTCGGGCAGGAAGGGCGCCAGCGGCGGTAGCTCGTCGAGGGAGTTGATGCCGAGCCGGGCGAGGAAATAGGGGGTGGTCCCGTAGAGCACCGCCCCGCCCTCCCCCTCGCCCTGCTCCTCGACCAGACCGCGGGCCACCAGGGTGCGCACCACGCCGTCGACGTTGACCCCGCGCACCGCGCCGATCCGCCCCCGGGACACCGGCTGCCGGTAGGCGATGACCGCCAGCGTCTCCAGCGAGGCCTGGGTGAGCCTGGCCTGGGCGCCGTCCAGCAGGAACCTCTCCACCACCGGCGCGTAGTCGGCGCGGCTGTAGACCCGCCAGCCGCCCCCCATGTTGCGCACGGTGAAGCCGCGCTGCGCCGCGGCGTACTCGGCCTCGAGGTCGGTGAGGATGGCCAGCACGTCCGGCACCGGCAGGCCCAACGCGGTCGCGAGAGTCATCTCGGCGACGGGCTCGTCGACGACCATGAGCACGGCCTCGACGGCCGCCCGTGCGCCGCCGGGCAACGACGCGACGGTGAGGGGCTCCGGCTCGTGCGGACCGTCGGTCGCGGCCTGGGCGGCGTCGGTCGGCTCACTCATCGAGTCCTCCTGGCTGGTGCGGTATACCCCCGGTCGCGCTGCCGCGGGCCGGCGCGGCGGCCTGGCTCGGGTCGGGCGCCGAGGTGCCCTCGGCGTCGAACTCGGCGCCGGCGCCGCGGCCCCAGTCGTCGGCGGCGCCCACGTCGGGGCCGGTCCACCGCACGGTCAGCTCGCCCAGGGCCTGGGCCTGCTCGAAGGCGACGGCGGACTCCTTGTACAGCTCCAGCAGGGCCAGGAACCGGGCGACGATGACCATGGTGGCATCGGCGTCGGCCACCAGGGACCGGAACGAGCAGGACCGGTCGCGGCGCAGTCGGGCGACCAGCAGGACCGCCTGGTCGCGGACACTGACGGCGGGGACGTGCAGGTGGTCCAGGCCCACCGTCGCGGGAGTCCGAGCCACCATGGCCCGGGCCGCGACGATCGCCAGCTGCTCGGGCGTGACGTTCATGACCAGCTCGGGCAGCAGGGTGCGCAGGTGCGGGTCCAGCCCGGCCTGGCGGGCGGTCATCCGCCCGGTCGCGGCGAACCGCTGCGCGAGGGTCGCGGCCACCTGCTTGAACGCCCGGTACTGCAGCAGGCGGGCGAACAGCAGGTCGCGGGCCTCGATGAGCGCCAGGTCCTCCTCGTCCTCGGGACCGCTGGCCGGCAGCAGCCGGGCGGCCTTGAGGTCCAGCAGGGTGGCCGCGACGAGGAGGAACTCCGACGCCTGGGACAGGTCCCACGCCGCGTCGGACTCGCGTGCCTCGCGCAGGTGCCCGATGAACTCGTCCGTGACCTGCGCCAGGGCGATCTCGGTGATGTCCAGCCGGTGTTTGGCGATGAGCCCCAGCAGCAGCTCGAACGGCCCCTCGAACACGTCGAGGTGCACCTGGAACGGCGTCGCCGCGGCCCGACGGGTCAGCACGCCGCCGGGGGCCTGCACGGTGGGCGGGGGGCTGTGCCGGGGGTCGGACACGGCGCGTGGTCGTCGGGCCGGGTCAGGCCGCGTCGCCGCGGGCGATGAGCTCGCGGGCCAGCTGCCGGTATGCCGCGGCCGCCGTGTGCCCGGACGCGTAGGTCGTGATCGGCTCGGCGGCCAGGGTGGCGTCCGGGAACTTCACGGTGCGGGCGATGACGGTGTGGAACACCCGGTCGCCGAAGTGGTCGACGACCGAAGCGACGACCTCGCGGCTGTGCAGGGTCCGACCGTCGTACATCGTCGCGAGGATGCCGTCGATGCGCAGGCGCGGGTTGAGCCGGTCGGTGATCTTCTCGATGGTCTCCACGAGCAGGGCCACCCCGCGCATGGCGAAGAACTCGCACTCCAGCGGGATGATCACGCCGTGCGCCGCGGTGAGGGCGTTCACGGTGAGCAACCCCAAGGAGGGCTGGCAGTCGATGAGCACGACGTCGTAGTCGTCCAGGACCGGGCGCAGCGCCCGGGACAGGATCTGCTCGCGGGCGACCTCGCCGACCAGCTGGACCTCGGCCGCGGAGAGGTCGATGTTGGCGGGGATGACGTCGAGGTTGTCGGTGCGGGTCGCCGTGATGACCTCGCGCACGTCCTGCGTGCGGTCGGTGAGCAGGGTGTAGACGGTGAGGTCGAGGTCGTTGGCGCGCACCCCGAGCCCGACCGACAGGGCCCCCTGCGGGTCGAAGTCGACGAGCAGCACCTTGCGCCCCAACTCGGCCAGGGCCGCGCCGAGGTTGATCGTCGTCGTGGTCTTGCCGACCCCGCCCTTCTGGTTGCACATGGCGATGACGCGGGCCGGGCCGTGCTGGGTCAGCGGCTCCGGCTGCGGGTACTGCGGCAGGGGACGCCCGGTCGGCCCCAGCGCGGGCGCCGCAGGCGGCTGGCCGGCGGGGTCCAGGTCGGTGCTCACGGCGGTCGCTCCCGGGCGGTCGACGGTCGGTCAGCGTCGCGCTGATCCCTGCGACCTTATCAGCGCGCCCGCGGGTGAGCCTCGGCGTAGACCTCGCGCAGCCGGGCCACGGTGACCAGGGTGTAGATCTGCGTCGTCGTCACCGAGGCGTGCCCGAGCAGCTCCTGGACGACGCGCACGTCCGCCCCGCCGTCCAGCAGGTGGGTGGCGAACGAGTGTCGCAGGGTGTGCGGCGAGACATGCCCGGCCAGGTCGGCCCGCTGCGCCGCCGCCCGCAGGGCCGCCCAGGCGCTCTGCCGGCTCAACCGCCCGCCGCGGGCGCCGAGGAACAGCGCCGGCGTGCCCCGCCCGCGGGTGGCCAGGGTCGGGCGGGCCTGGACGAGGTATGCCGCGACCGCCTCGCGCGCGAGTCGGCCCACCGGGACGATCCGCGCCTTAGCGCCCTTCCCGACCAACCGCACGGTGCCTTCGTCCAGGTCGAGGTCGTCAACGTCGAGGCCGACCGCCTCGGAGATCCGGGCCCCCGCACCGTAGAGCACCTCGACGAGGGCCCGGTCGCGCAGGGGCAGCGGCGGGTCGCCCACCGAGGCCGCCGCGATGAGCCGCTCGACCTGCTCGACCCCGATGGCCTTGGGCAGGCGCATCGGGGTCTTCGGGGGGGCCACGCCGGCCGCCGGGTCGGCTCGGGTCACCCCCTCGGTGGCCAGGAACCGGTGCAGTCCGCGGACCGCGACGAGCGTGCGGGCGGCCGAGGCCGCCGACAGCGCCGGCCGGTCGGTCCGCGGCTCGCGCAGGTCGGTCAGGAAGTCGACGACGTGTCTCTCGGTGACCGCCCCCGGTGCGTCCACGCCGAGCTGCTCGAGGAACTGCAGGTAGCGATCGAGGTCCCGGCGGTAGGACACCAGGGTGTTGCGGGCGGCCCCCCGCTCGACGGCCAGGTGGTCCAGCCAGCCGCGCGCCTCGCGGGCCATCCGGCCTGGCGACGCCATGAGGGCTCCTTCGCCGTCCCGCCCGACGGTCAGCCGACCCGGCTGACCGTCGGGCGCAGGTCCTGCGCCGGTGGGGACCACCGCGTCGCGTCGGCGTCGACCTGCTCGCCGGTGCGGATGTCCTTGACCTGGTCGCCGCCCTGGGGCCCCGCGCCCGGGAACCAGACGAACGGCATCCCCCGCCGATCGGCATACCGGATCTGCTTGCCGAACCGCGCCGCCGACGGTGCGACCTCGCACGGGATCCCGCGGGCCCGCAGCGCCGCGGCGACCGACCCCGACCGGGGTCGCTCCGGCTCGGAGGCGACCGCGACCAGCACGCAGGCCGGGGTGGCGCGGCTGGCCCGGACCAGCCCCTGCCCGAGCAGCAGCCCGAGCAGTCGGGACAACCCGATGGAGATCCCCACCCCCGGATAGGTGGTGCGCCCGTCGCTGGCCAGCGCGTCGTAGCGCCCGCCGGAGCAGAAGGACCCCCACGACTCGTAGCCGACCAGCTGGGTCTCGTAGACGGTGCCGGTGTAGTAGTCCAGCCCGCGGGCGATCCGCAGGTCCGCGACCAGCGCCCCGGGCGCCTCGGCCAGCCCGGCGGCGATGACCTGGGCGAGCGACCCGAGCCCCGCGTCGAGCGTCGGGTGCTCGACGCCCAGGGCCCGCACCGCGTCGACGAAGGCGAGGTCGGCGGTGCGGATGGCGGCCAGGTCGAGGCACCGCTGGGCCTGTTGCGCCGACGCCCCCTGCGCGACCAGCAGGCCACGCACGGCGTCCGGGCCGATCTTGTCGAGCTTGTCGACCGCGCGCAGCGTGCCGGCGACGTCGGTCAGGCCGATGCCCAGGTAGAACCCCTCGCAGATCTGGCGGTTGTTGACCTGCACGACGAACGGCCCGATCGGCAGCCGGCGCAGCGCGTCGATGACCACCAGCGGCATCTCGGCCTCGAAGTGCGGGGCGAGCGAGCCGACGTCGACGACGTCGATGTCGCACTGGGTGAACTCCCGGTAGCGTCCCTCCTGCGGGCGCTCCCCTCGCCACACCCGCTGGATCTGGTACCGGCGGAACGGGAAGGCCAGCCGCCCGGCATGCTCGAGGGTGTAGCGCGCGAACGGCACGGTGAGGTCGAAGTGCAGCCCGAGCGCCGCCTCGGACCGCTGCGCGTCCTGCCCCCCACCCAGGCGGGCCACGCCGTAGATCTCCTTGTCCGCATCGCCCCCCTTGCCCAGCAGCCGCTCGACCGGCTCGACGGCCCGCGTCTCGATCGAGGCAAACCCGTGCAGCTCGAACACCTCGCGGATGACGTCGAGGAAGTGCTGCTCGACGATGCGCTCCGCGGGCAGGAGCTCCGGGAACCCGCTGATCGGGGTGACCTTGGCACTGCTCACCGGGCGATCATGTCAGAACCGGTATGCCGGGCTGCCGTCGCGCGCCGCGGCATACCGGCGCCGGTGTCAGCGCGTCTGCAGCATCCGCAGGAAGGGGTTGGAGCCGCGCTCGGCGCCGATCGTCGTCGCCGGCCCGTGCCCGGGCAGCACCAACCGGTCGTCGGGCATCGGCAGGATCAGCTCGCGCAGCGACCGCATCATCGTGGGCTCGTCGCCGCCGGGCAGGTCCGAGCGCCCGATCGACCCGGCGAAGAGCACGTCACCGGTGACCACGGTGCTGGCCACCTGCCCACGGGCCTGGTCGGGCACGTCGTCGAGGACGAACATCACCGATCCCTCGGTGTGCCCGGGGGCATGTACGACGGTGAGGTCCAGACCGACGAGCGAGATCGTCTGCGCGTCGACGATCTCCACGACGTCCTCCGGCTCGGCCCAGGTCGCCTTGGCGCCGAACTGCGCCTCCATCATCCCGACCATCATCGGGTCGAGGTCGAAGAACGGGTCGCGCAGCCGGTAGCGGTCCTCGCCGTGCAGGTATGCCGCGAGCGTGCCGCCGCAGACCGGGGTCACCGAGTAGACGTGGTCCAGGTGGCCGTGTGTGAGCAGCACGGCGGCGGGGCGCAGGCCGAACTCCGCGAACACCTCGCCCAACGTGTCGACCACGCCGATGCCCGGGTCGACGACGAGGCATTCCTCGCCGAGCTGGGTCGCCAGCACGAAGCAGTTGGTGTCGAACGCGGCGGCCGGGAACCCGATGGCAAGCACGCAGCGAGCCTAGCCGGGTGGGGTTCGTCACGGTCTCGTGATCCACGCGATGCGGGCGGCGCACTGTCGGCTTCTCTACACTGAGCGCTCGCAGGCCACGTCGGCCGCCGAAGGTGTCGGGAGGGTCCGGTTTCGTGCGTGACAAGCAGTCGGTGCTGGCAGTGCTGGGCGTGCTGCTCGTCGTCGTCGGGTTCGTGTGGGTGGCCAACCGGTTGACCGCCAAGCCCGCGCCGGTGGCGCAGGCCACCCCCGACCCCTCGGCCAGCGCCTCCGACGCGCCCTCCGCGTCCGAGTCGGCCCCGCCGACCGCCACGCCGACGCCGACACCCACCCCGACGACCCTGCCGGGATGCACCCCGGTGCCCGCCCTGCAGACCTCCCCGAAGAAGTTCTCGACGCCGCCGGACGTGGAGGCGGTGCGTGGCAGGGCTTTCGTCGCGACGATCACGACCAACTGCGGCCCGATCACCGTCGAGCTCGACGGCGCCAAGGCGCCCGCGACGGTGTCCTCGTTCGTCAAGCTGGCCACCGAGGGCTACTGGGCGCCCAGCCCCTGTCACCGGCTGACCACGGACACCGACCAGCTGTGGGTGCTGCAGTGCGGCGACCCGACCGGCACCGGCAGCGGCCCCGGGCCCGGCTACCACTTCGGCATCGAGAACGCCCCGGCCGACGGCAGCTACCCCCGCGGCACCCTGGCCATGGCCCGCACCAGCGACCCGAACAGCAACGGCGACCAGTTCTTCATCACCTACAAGGACACCACCCTGCCGGCGTCGACCGGCGGCTACAGCATCTTCGGCAGGGTCACCTCGGGCATGGAGATCGTGGACCGGGTCGCCGCGGCCGGGGTGAGCCCGACCGACTCGATGACCCCGATGGCCCAGATCAGCATCCTGTCCGTCGCCGCGACACCGAAGGGCTGAGGCCATGACCGAGCCCCCCGGCCCACCCTGGCCATCCGCACCCCCGCCGGAGCCCGGCGACACCGCGGCGTCCGGCCCGCTGCCCTCCCCGGATGGGGACGCGGCGCCCGAGGCCGCCCACGACGACCCGCCGGCACCGGGCCCCGCCCACGACGACCCGCCGGCACCGGCCCCCGCCCCGCGGGCGCCGGTGCCGTCGCCGGCGATGTTCGCCCGCTCGACCGGTGCGCCGGCCGCCGCCGCGTTCGGTCGAGTGGACGAGGCCGGCATCGTCTACGTGCGCACCGACGAGGGCGAGCGCGAGGTCGGCTCCTACCCGGGGGCCAGTGCGGCGGAGGCGTTGGCCTATTTCGGGCGCAAGTACGACGAGCTGGCCGCGTCGGTCCAGCTGCTGCACCAGCGGGTCACCCAGACCGACATGGCCGTCAAGGAGGCGCGCGAGGCGGCCGGGCGCCTGCGCGAGAGCGTCGCGCAGGCGCGAGTGGTGGGCGATCTGGCCGCACTGGCCGGCCGCCTCGACGAGGTCGAGGAGGCACTGGATGCCCGCCGGGCCGTCGACGCGCAGCACCGGGCGGCGGCCAAGGCGCAGGCCCTGGCTCGCCGGGAGGCGCTGGTCGCCGAGGCGGAGCAGATCGCCGGTCAACCCGAGTCTCGGGTGCAGTGGAAGAGCAGCGGCGCCAGGATGCGGGAGCTGCTGGAGGACTGGAAGGGCATGCAACGCTCCGGCCCGCGCATCGACAAGGACGCCGAGGCGGGGCTCTGGCACCGCTTCAGTGCCGCGCGCAACGGTTTCGACAAGGCCCGCCGCACCCACTTCGCCCAGCTGGACGCCGACCACGCGCAGGCCCGCACCGCCAAGGAGCGGCTCGTCGCCGAGGCCGAGCGGCTCTCCTCGAGCCGGGACTGGGCCGCGACCGCCGGCGCGTTCAAGCGGCTGATGGACGACTGGCGCCGGGCCGGCCGGGCCACCCGAGGCGACGACGACGCCCTCTGGGAGCGGTTCAAGAGCGCCCAGGACGCCTTCTTCGCGGCCAAGGACGAGGTCGTGGCCGCCGAGGACGAGGCTCTGCGGGCCAACCTCGCGGTGAAGCAGGCACTGCTCGCCGAGGCCGAGGCGTTGTTGCCGGTGAGCGACCTGGAGAAGGCCAAGGCCGCCCTGCGCGTCATCCAGGACCGGTGGGACCGCGCCGGTAGGGTCCCGCGGGCCGACCTCGAGCGCACCGAGAAGGCGCTGCGTCGGGTCGAGCAAGCGGTCCGCGACCTGCAGGAGCGCCGCTGGAGCTCGGCCAACCCGGAGGCTGCCGCCCGGGCCCAGAGCCTGGTCGACCAGCTCGAGCGCGCGGTGCGCGACCTGGAAGCGGACCTGGCCAAGGCCCGAGACGAGGGCGACCGGTCCGCGGTGGCCGACGCCGAGGCGGCCCTGACCGCGCGGCGGGACTGGCTGGCTCAAGCCAGAGCCGGGTTGGCGGAGTTCGGCCCGTCCAGCTGAGCCGGCGGGTTCGCCGGAGTCCGGCCCGTCCAGCTGAGCCGGCGGGCGCAGACCGGTCCGCCCCGGGCAGCCGACCACCCCGCACACCGGCCACTTCGGCCATGTCGGCGCGACAGGACCGCAGGCGCCCCCCCGGTGTCAACGGCGAGCGACTTTGAAACCTACCCCGGAGTACGAGACGGCGTGAGACAAAGCACCGCTCCAGCGGCGGATTCTGTGACGCCAGCCGCAGAGTTTGAGACGACGCTGCGCGCGCGGGAGAAGCGATTGGAACCGACAAACCCGGGTCTCCCGGGGAGTGACATCCGACGGCTGGTCGCCTGGCTCTGATTCTGATCACGACCGCCCGTTCCTCACGGCCGAGACGGGGTTGGCCATCACCACCGCGGTCGACAGGAGGCTGGCTGCCCGACTGCCAGCCACAGCGGGCGCGTGCCGAGCAGCAGCATCGGACCGGCGAGTGCGGGTGCGATGACCGCCGCCGCGCCCCAGCACAGGCCGACGGTGGCCAATGTGGACGCTGTGTGGCCCGGTGGTGCGAGCCGAGCGGCGGTCGCCTGGTAGGTGCCGATAAGGGCCGCTCCGGCAACACCTTCGACGACTGCGCCGGCCAGGTACCCGTAGACCGTTCCCGTCGCCCAAAGGCCAACGGCGAGTGCCAGCGACAGGTGCCCAGCGACGAGGATCCACGTGTCAGTTCGTCTCGCGTTGCTGCGCAGGATGCGCAGTACCGGCTGGCTGGCCATAGCACCTGCCGCCGAGACAGCAAGAACGACGCCCGCCAGCCAGGCCGGCAGACCGTCCGCGGATACCGCCAGCGGCAGCATGAAGACGACCACCATGATCTGGGTGGCGTAGAGGGTGGCGACCGCGGTCCACGTCACGAGTGGGCGCGTCCAGACATGAAGCCAGTTGACTTGCGGGTCAGCGTTGTCGGCGCGCCGCTGCGCTGGCAGGACGGCCCATGCGAGGCCCGCCGCGAGAAGGCTGCCCAGTCCGTCGACCAAGAACAGCGCCCACACGCCGACCGGCAGCAGGAGCGCGGCGAGGAGCCCAGCGAGGATTCCCGCCACCGACACGGCCGCCCACAGCAGCGCGAACTGGCTGGCCAGCTCGTCCGTTTGGGCGTCGTCTGCCACGGCGGCCTGCGTCGCCGGCTCGACGATCTCGTAGGCCAGGCCGAGCAGCAGGATGGCGGCGAAGAGCAACCGCGGGTCGTGGGCGACGGACACTGCTAGCTGAGCCATGCCCGCCGCGCCCAGACCGAGCGCCGCGGCCGTTCGGTTCCCGAAGCGGTCGGCCAACACGCCGCCCAGCAGCCGCGACGGGATCGTCATGGCGCCGAACAGGGCCATGAACAGCCCGATCGTGCTCACCGGGGTGCCCTCGGAGGCGAGGCGGACGGCCAGGAAGCTCATGCCGAACCCCAGCGTGCGGTTGACGATGCGGATGGCGAGCACCCAGTGAGTTACTGTCATTGTTCTGTTCAGCAGTGACACAGAAAGGACCGTACGTGCCTGCTGCGAGGAGTTTCAACAGTCACGTAGAGCGACTCGCCTTGGCCATCGTTGCCCTCGTCAATGCCGTCACCGTGGGGCACGACGGCCTGGAGCCGGTCGCCGCGCCCAAGGGTTCGCAGCTGCGTCGAGTGGTCAGCGAGGCAGTTCGTGAGCCCGGCTACCGCGGGGACTGCACCACCGCCGAGGCCGAGCGTCTGGTCCCGTGGATTGCCCTGTGCCGCAAAGTGATTGAGATGCTCGAGGCGGAGCAGCGAGCGGCAGCCGTCGACGTCGTCAACGCCATGCTGCACGACACCGGGGCGCGGGCCCGTCTGCAGCCGGACGAGGACGGCGACTTCAGCATCCACTTCCACGGCCCCGACGACTCGTTCGACAAGGGCTGGGCCGCCGGGCTGGCCAGCGGCCTGGCACTCGCGATCGGCGGTGGCTTCGCGCACCGCTTCGGCACGTGTCAGGCGGCACCCTGCGACCGCGTCTGGGTCGACTTCTCCAAGAACACCCACCGGCGGTTCTGCTCGGTGCGCTGCCAGAGCCGTGTCAAGGCAGCGGCGCACCGGGCGCGCCACAACTGACCGCACGAGCGGCCACGCAAGGCGGGTTGACCTCATG
Organism: Dermatophilaceae bacterium; assembly: GCA_037045055.1. GTDB lineage: Bacteria > Actinomycetota > Actinomycetes > Actinomycetales > Dermatophilaceae > Phosphoribacter. Next base: position 306,796 of record JBAOHJ010000001.1, read on the forward strand.
TCGACTCGAGGTTCTACGCGGGCGGGTCGGTCGTCGCTGACACCCGGTCAGGGCATCGGCTGGATCCGCCCTCCGGTGACCCGGTGGACGTCGTAGACGCCGTCCACCTTGCGCACCGCCTTGATGACGTGGTCGAGATGGCCCGGGTCGCCCATCTCGAAGACGAACCGCGACGTGGCCACCCGGTCTCGGGTGGTCTGCAGCGTGGCGGAGTGGATGTTGACGTGGTGGTCGGACAGCGCGCTGGTGATGTCCGAGAGCAGCCGGGCCCGGTCCAGGGCCTCCACCTGCAGCTGGACCCGGAACACGCTCGCCGCCGTCGGATCCCAGGCCACGTCGACGAGCCGGTCGGTCTGGCGGGTCAGCGACTCGGCGTTGGTGCAGTCCCGCCGGTGGACCGAGACGCCGTTGCCGCGGGTGACGAACCCCAGGATGGGGTCCCCGGGCACGGGAGTGCAGCACCGGGCGATCTTCACCCAGACGTCCTCCACACCCATGACGACGACGCCGGGGTCGACGTTGCGGCTGCCTCGGGTGACCCGGCCCGGCACGGTCGCCTCGGCGAGGTCCTCCGAGACGCTCTCCTCGCCGCCCATCGACGCCAGCAACCGGGCGACCACGTGCTGCGCCGACACGTGCCCGTCGCCCACCGCCGCATACAGGGCCTCGATGTCCAGGTAGCGCAGCTCGTGGGCCAGGGCGGTGAGCGTCTCGTGGGTCATCAGCCGCTGCAGCGGCAGGCCCCGCTTGCGCAGGTACTTGGCGATGGCCTCCTTGCCGTGCTCGACTGCCTCCTCGCGCCGCTCCTTGGAGAACCAGTGGCGGATCTTGTTGCGCGCCCGGGGGCTCTTGACGAAGGTCAACCAGTCCCGCGAGGGCCCCGCGCCGTCGGCCTTGGAGGTGAGGACCTCCACGGTGTCGCCGTTCTCCAGCACCGAGTCCAGGGGGGCCAGGCGCCCGTTGACCCGCCCGCCGATGCAGTGGTGACCGACCTCGGTGTGCACGGCATACGCGAAGTCGACCGGGGTCGAGCCGGCCGGCAACGCGACGACCGACCCCTTCGGGGTGAAGACGTAGACCTCGTTGCCACCCATCTCGAAGCGCAACGAGTCGAGGAACTCCCCCGGGTCGGCGGTCTCGCGCTGCCAGTCCAACAGGCGGCGTAGCCAGGCCATGTCGTTGACCGAGGTCGTCTCGCCGCCCCGACCGTGGTGGGCGTCCTTGTACTTCCAGTGCGCGGCCACGCCGTACTCGGCCCGGCGGTGCATCGTGTGGGTGCGGATCTGGATCTCGACGGCCTTGCCCTCGGGTCCGATCACCGTCGTGTGCAGCGATTGGTACATGTTGAACTTCGGCATGGCGATGTAGTCCTTGAACCGCCCGGGCACCGGGTTCCACCGGGCGTGCAGCGCGCCGAGCGCCGCGTAGCAGTCCCGGACCGTCTCGACGAGCACCCGCACGGCGATGAGGTCGTAGATGTCCTCGAAGTCGCGGCCCCGGACGATCATCTTCTGGTACACCGAGTAGTAGTGCTTGGGCCGGCCGGTGACCACGCCCTTGATGCCCGCCCCCTGCAGGTCGTCGGACACCTGGGTGCGGACCCCGGCGAGGTACTCCTCGCGGGCCGGGGCGCGGGCGGCCACCAGCTCGACGATCTCGTCGTAGCGCTTGGGGTAGAGCGTGGCGAACGCGAGGTCCTCCAGCTCCCACTTGATGGTGTTCATGCCCAGGCGGTGGGCCAGCGGGGCGTAGATCTCCAGGGTCTCCCGGGCCTTGCGCTCGGCCGACTCCTTGGACACGTAGCGCCAGGTGCGGGCGTTGTGCAGCCGGTCGGCGAGCTTGATCACCAACACCCGGATGTCGCGGGCCATGGCGACGACCATCTTGCGCACCGTCTCGGCCTGGGCGGCCTCGCCCCAGGTCACCTTGTCGAGCTTGGTCACCCCGTCGACCAACCCCGCGATCTCGTCGCCGAAGTCGGCGCGCAGTTGGTCCAGACGGTATGCCGTGTCCTCGACGGTGTCGTGCAGCAGCGAGGCGGCCAGGGTCGTCGGCGTCATCCCGAGGTCGGCGAGGATCGTCGTCACCGACAACGGGTGGGTGATGTAGGCGTCGCCGCTGTCGCGGGTCTGGCCGGCGTGGGCCTGTTCGGCGACCTGGAAGGCCCGCTGGATGACGGAGAGGTCGGCCTTGGGGTGGTTCGTGCGGATGGTCTGCAGCAGCGGCTCGAGGACGAGGTTCGTCGGTGCCTTGGGGGCGCCGAACCGGGCCAGCCGAGCCCGCATCCGGGAGGCCGGGGCCGAGGTCGGCGCACTCGGCGTGGGGCGCGCCGGGGCCACCGCGGCCGGCTCGGGCGAGGCCGGGACCGGGCTCGGCGCATCGACGGCCGCTGCCGCCCGCACGTCCTCGGTCATGGCGGAAGTGTAGTCGCGGCGGCTTTTCCCCCCGCACGAGCGCGAAGCCCACCGCCCCGTTCACTCGCCTGGACTCACCGCCCGGGCCAGGGGCCTCGACTCACACCCGCGCGAGGGCGTTGACCTCGCGGCCGGGGAGGGCCGATCGGCCTCCGAGGGCGACGATCTCCAGGACGGTCTCCACCGCCACGACCCTCGCCCCGGCCCGCTCGACGAGGGCACAGGCCGCCGCCGCCGTCCCCCCGGTGGCCAGCACGTCGTCCATGACGAGCACCCGATGGTCGGCCAGGAACGCGTCGACATGCACCTCGAGGGTGGCCGAGCCGTACTCCAGGGTGTACTCCGCGCGGTGGGTCGGCCCGGGCAGCTTGCCCTGCTTGCGCACCGGGACGAACCCGACCCCTAGGGCGTATGCCGCGGCGCCGGCGAGGATGAAGCCCCGGGCCTCGACGCCGACGACGATGTCCACCCGACCGGCATACCGGCTGGCCACCTCGTCGGCCACCGCCCGTAGCGCCGGACCGTCGGCCAGCAACGGGGTGAAGTCCTTGAACGCCACCCCGGGCGTGGGGAAGTCGGGGATGTCGCGCAGATGGTCGAGCACGAGCTCGCGCAGGTCAGTCGAGGGGCCGGGCATGGGTCAGCGCTTGCTGCGCGGCTGGCGCCGGGGCTGGTTGCGCGGGCCGGAGGTGGCCCACTTGTGCACCGGGCGGCCGAGGGCGTCGGTGGGCTCGGCGTCGCGCGGAGTGGCGTCGGCAGGGGCACCGTCCCGGTCGCGCGGCCCGGCCGGCGCGGCGCCGGCGGTCGGCGCGGCGGCGGTGGTCGGGCCAGCGGGGGACGGGGCGGCGGCGGCCGCCGTGGCGCTCTGGGCCGCGGTCTTGGCGACGTGCCGGGCCAGCTCGCGCAGGGCCGGCTCGCCGCGACGCAGGTCGACCAGCAACGGGGTGGCGATGAAGATCGACGAGTAGGCACCGACGCCGATGCCGACGAACAGCGCCAGCGACAGGTCCAGCAGGGTGCCCGGCCCGAGCTTGGCGAAGCCCACGACGAGGATCGCCAGGATCGGCAGCAACGCCACCACGGTGGTGTTGATGGAGCGGACCAGGGTCTGGTTGACCGCACGGTTGGCCGCTTGGGCGTAGGACATCCGTCGGCTGCCGATCGCCTCGGCGGTGTTCTCGCGGACCTTGTCGAAGACCACGACCGTGTCGTAGAGGGAGTAGCCGAGGATGGTGAGGAAACCGATCATCGACGACGGGGTGATCTCGAAGCCGGCCAGCGCGTAGATGCCCACGGTGATGACCAGGTCGTGCAGCAGGGCCGCGAGCCCGGCCAGCGCCATCTTCCAGGTGCGGAAGTAGATCGCCATCACCAGGGCGACGAGCAGCAAGAACACGATGAGCGCCTGCAAGGCCTTCTGGCTCACCGACTCGCCCCAGGACGGGCCGATGAGCGAGGCCGAGACGCTGTCCGAGCCGACCCCGAAGGCCTTGCCCAGGGCCGCCTTGGCGGCGTCGTTCTTGTCGTTGGCCGCCTCGGTCTGCACCCGCACCGTGCTGCCGCCGATGACGCTGGCCAGGACGTTGCCGGGGATGCCGGCCTCGACGATCGCCTCCCGGGCCCGCTGCTCGTAGCCGGAGGTGTCGGACACCCCGGACAGGCGGAACTCCGACCCCCCGCGGAACTCGATGCCGAAGTTCAGCCCGCGCACCATGATGCCGACCAACGCCAGCGCGATGAAGATCGCCGAGAAGGCGTACCAGCGCTTCTGCCGGCCGATGAAGTCGACCGAGCGGCGCCCGGTGTAGAGGTCGTTGCCCAGCTGTGCCACGCCGATCATGCGCCCGCCCCCGGCGCTGGGGTGGGGGTGGCGAACCGGCCCCGGCCCAGGTAGCGGGTGGTGGCCCCCAGCCGCCTCGGGTCCAGCCCCGACCAGCGGTGCCCACCGCCGAAGAACCGCGTGTGCGCCAGCAGCGCGACGACCGGGTGGGTGAAGAGGAACACCACCGCCAGGTCGATGAGGGTGGTCACCCCGAGGGTGAAGGCGAACCCCCGGACGTTGCTCGCGGCCAGGGCGTAGAGGACCACCGCGGCCAGGACGTTGACCGCATCCCCGGCGAGGATGGTCCGGCGGGCTCGCGCCCACCCGGCCTCGACTGCGGTGACCAGGCCTCGGCCCTCGCGGACCTCGTCGCGGACCCGCTCGAAGAAGACGATGAACGAGTCGGCGGTGACACCGATGGCGACGATGACGCCGGTGACCCCGGCCATGGTGAGCCGGAAGTTGTATGCCGTGCCCAGCAGGGTGAGCACGGCATAGGTGATCACCGCGGCGATGAGCAGGGACGCGACCGTGACCATCCCGAGCAGCCGGTACTGCACGAACGAGTAGACGAAGACCAGCACCATCCCGATGGCTCCGGCGAGCAGGCCCAGGGCCAGCTGCTCCTTGCCCAGGGTCGGGCTGATGTCGTCCTGGGTCTGCAGCCGGAAGGACATCGGCAGGGCACCGAACTTCAGCTGCTGGGCGAGCGCGCGCGCCGAGTCCAGCGTGAACGACCCGGTGATGCTGGCCCGGCCGTCGGTGATCACCGCGTTGGTCGACGGGGCCGAGATGACCTGCTTGTCCAGGACGATGGCGAACCGGTTGCGGGTCTCGTCGGACTTCAGACCCATGAGTCGGGTGGTGACGGCCGCGAACTTCTTCGCGCCGTCTCCGTTGAGGGTGAGCCGGACCTCGACGATGCTCGTCGGTGCCCCGGTGGAGGTGGTCTGGTAGCCCGAGGCGGCGTCGGCGATGTCGGTGCCGTCGAGCTCGACCGGGCCGAGGATGTACTTCTCGCGGCGGTCGGTCGAGCAGGTCACCAGGGGCACCGCCGGGTCGTCGACGATGTCGGTGATGGCCCCCGGTTTGGCGCAGTCCAGTGCGGTGTACTGGGTGGTCAGCGCCGGGGTGATCCAGGCGGTGTCGCTGGGATCGGCAGGCCCGCCGGCGGTGCCGGTGCCGGTGGCCGGGGCGGTCGGCGCAGATGCGGTGCCGGTGGCCGGGCCGGTCGACGGGGAGGGGGTGGGATCGTCGGCGACGAAGGCCGGGGGGACCACCGCGCCGCCGGCGCCGGTGCTGGGCTCGGCGGGCGTGGCGGGGTCCATGGTGAACAGCGGCGGCGGGGTCGCGGGGGTGGTCGGTGTCGCGGTGGCCGGGGCGCTGGCAGTGGCCGTGGGCGTGGGCTCGGGGATGCCCGACCCGGCGACCAGGACCGGACGGAAGCGCAGCTGCGAGGGCTTGCGGATCGCGTCGAGGGTCTTGGCGTCGGGCTGCCCCGGGATCGAGATGACGATGTTGCGCCCGCCCTGGGTGGCGATCTCGGACTCGGCGACCCCGTTGGAGTCGACCCGCTGGACGATGATGTCGCGGGCCTTGTCCAGCTGACCGGCGCTGACCGGCGCATTGGGATCGGCCAGGACCGGCTCGAGGACCATCTGGGTGCCGCCCTCCAAATCCAGCCCGAGCTTCGGGGTGGCCTGGGCGTTGCCCCACCGGACCCCGACGGCGATGAGGCCGAAGAGCAGCACCACGAGGACCGCGAGCGCGCTGAGCACGCGGCGAGGGCCGCGGGTGCGAGGGTTGCGCGGCATACCGGGCCTACTGCCCGGCGGGGGGTGGCTCGGCGGGTCCGGCCGCGCGGTTGAGCACGGCGTCCACGGCGCGCCGGTCGAACCGGACGACGACGCCGTCGGCCACCCGGAGGCTCATGGTCTGCTCGTCCAAGGCGGTGACCGTGCCGAGCATCCCCGAGGTGGTGCGGATCTCGTCGCCGACTCCGAGGGAGGCCTGCATCGTCTGCAGGTCACGCACGCGGCGGCGCTGGGTCAGCACGAGGTAGCCGATGAACAGCACGGGCAGCAGCAGGATCAGCAACGATCCCGAGTCGCTAAGCATGGTGTTTCCTTGTCAGACTGGCGGGGCCCTGGGGCGCCCTGCGACACGCCCAGCGACCCATTCTGACCCATCCGGGCGCCTCGACGCGAAACGGCCCGCCGTGTGTCCGCGTCCGGCGCGGGTCAGCCGCCCAGCCGGCCCGGCTCGGGTGGCTCGGGAAGCAAACTGGCCTGGTATGCCGCGCCCCCGGCCGGCGGCGCGAGGCCGAGGTGCTCCCAGGCCAATGGGGTGGCGGCCCGGCCTCGCGGCGTGCGCACGACCAGGCCCTCGCGCACGAGGAACGGCTCGGCGACGGTCTCGACGGTGTCGGGCTCCTCACCGACGGCGACCGCGAGGTTGCCCACCCCCACCGGGCCGCCGCCGAAGCGCCGGCACAGCGCATCCAGGACGGCGCGATCGAGGCGGTCCAGACCGCGGTCGTCGACGTCGAACAGGCGCAGGGCGGCGTGCGCGGCGGCCAGGTCGACGACACCGTCGCCGTGGATCTGCGACCAGTCGCGCACCCGTCTCAGCAGGCGGTTGGCGATCCGGGGCGTGCCCCGGGAGCGTCCGGCGATCTGCGCGATGCCCGCGTCGTGAGCCTGCACCCCCAGCAGTCCGGCCGACCGCCGCAGGATCGTCACGAGGTCCGCGGTGGCGTAGAACTCCAGGTGGCCGGTGAAGCCGAACCGGTCCCGCAGCGGCGCGGGCAGCAGCCCCGAGCGGGTGGTCGCCCCGACGACCGTGAACGGCGGCAGCTCCAGCGGGATCGCCGTGGCGCCCGGGCCCTTGCCGACGACGACGTCGACCCGGAAGTCCTCCATGGCCAGGTAGAGCATCTCCTCGGCGGCCCGGGCCATCCGGTGGATCTCGTCGAGGAAGAGCACCTCCCCCTCGGCCAGGGAGGACAGGATCGAGGCGAGATCCCCGGCGTGCTGGATCGCCGGACCGCTGGTCACCCGGATCGGTTGCTCCAGCTCGGCGGCGACGATCATCGCCAGGGTGGTCTTGCCCAGACCCGGCGGGCCGGACAGCAGGATGTGGTCGGGCGCGCCGCCGCGGCGGCGCGCCGCCTCCAGGACCAAGCCGAGCTGATCGCGGACCCGGCCCTGACCGGGGAAGTCGGCGAGCCGACGGGGCCGCAGGGCGGCCTCGACCTGGCGCTCGCGCTCCTCGCCGCGGGCGTCCACCACCCGGGCGGTGGCCTCGACGGACCGCTCGTCCCAGGGCTCGTCGCCCATGTCAACTCCTCGCCAGGGTGCGCAGCGCGGCCCGCAACAGCTCGGACACCGTGGCGCCCGGCCCGGCCTGCGGGGTGACGGCGTCGAGCGCCTCGTCGGCCTGCTTCGCGCTCCACCCGAGCCCGAGGAGCGCCTCGCGCACCGGGCCCCGCAAGTCTGCGCCCGCACCGGTCGGCGGCGCGACACCGGCCGCACCCTCGCCGAGGGCGCCCATCCGGTCGCGCAGCTCCAGGCAGATCCGTTGGGCCACCTTGGGGCCGATGCCCGGCACCCGGGTCAGGGTCTTGACCTCCCCTCGGGCCACCGCGGCACGCAGCACGTCCGGGGGGTGGACGGCGAGCATCGCCAGCGCGAGCCGGGGCCCGACCCCGGACACCGTCTGCATCGTCTCGAACACCCGGCGCGCCTCGTCGTCGTCGAAGCCGTAGAGGGTCAGCGAGTCCTCCCGGACGACCAGACAGGTGTGCACGAGGGCCGAGGACCCGGCGCGGTGCGCGGCGGCCACGGCCGGCGTCGTGTGCACGAGTAGCCCGACCCCGCCCACGTCGAGGACCACGCGGTCCAGGCCGACCTGCAGGACGTTGCCGCGCACCGAGCTGATCATCGGGCCCGCTCCCCCACCCGCGTCGCGGTATGCCGCGCCAGCGCACCGTCGAGTCGCTCCTGGGCCGAGGCGCGCCACAGGTGGCAGATCGCCAGGGCCAGCGCATCGGCCGCGTCGGCGGGTCGGGGCCGGTCGGGCAGGCGCAACAGTCGGGTGACCATGGCGGTGACCTGGGCCTTGTCTGCCCGCCCGCTGCCGGTGACGGCGGCCTTGACCTCGGTCGGGGTGTGGAGGTGCACCGGGATGCCGTGCTGGGCGGCGGCGAGCATCGCCATCGCGCCGGCCTGGGCGGTGCCCATGACCGACAGGACGTTGACGTCGGCGAACACCCGCTCGACGGCCACCGCGTCCGGGCGGTGAGTCTGCATCCACCGGGCCAGCTCGCGGTGCAGGGCGTGCAGGCGCTGGGGGGTGGGGTCGGACCGGTCGGTGCGCAGCACGTCGACAGCGAGCATCCGCAGCGGGCGGCCCGCCTCGCCCTCGACGACACCGATGCCGCAGCGGGTCAGCCCGGGGTCGACACCGAGCACGCGCGGCACGGCATACCTCCTTCGCGGACCGGCACCGAACATCTGTTCGGACGCCACGGTACCGGGTGAGGAGGGCGTGACGACCGGCGACGCGCCGGGTCAGTCGGCGTCGAGCTGGGCGAGGACCTCGTCGCCGACCTCGCCGTTGGCCCAGACGTTCTGGACGTCGTCGCAGTCCTCCAGCGCGTCGACGACCCGGATCATCCTGCGGGCTCCGTCCAGGTCCAGCGGCACCTCGACGCTGGGCACGAACGAGGCCTCGGCGGAGTCGTAGTCGACCTGGGCGGCCTGCAGTGCGGTGCGGACCCCGACGACGTCCGAGGCCTCGCAGACGATCTCGTAGGACTCGCCGAGGTCGTTGATCTGCTCGGCCCCGGCGTCCAGGACGAGCTCGAGCAGGTCGTCCTCGCTCTGGGCGCCCTTGGGTACCATGACGACGCCCTTGCGGGCGAACAGGTAGGACACCGAGCCCGGATCGGCCAGCGACCCGCCGTTGCGGGCGAGCGCGGTGCGGACCTCTGCGGCGGCCCGGTTGCGGTTGTCGGTGAGGCATTCGATGAGCACGGCGACCCCGCCGGGGGCGTACCCCTCGTACATGATCGTCTGCCAGTCGGCTCCGCCGGCCTCGGCGCCGGATCCCCGCTTGACCGCCCGGTCGATGTTGTCATTGGGGACCGAGGACTTCTTCGCCTTGTAGATCGCGTCCCACAGCGTCGGGTTGCCGTCCGGGTCGCCGCCACCGGTGCGCGCCGCGACCTCGATGTTCTTGATGAGCTTGGCGAACAGCGTGCCGCGCTTGGCGTCCTTGGCCGCCTTCTGGTGCTTCGTCGTGGCCCACTTGGAGTGGCCGCTCATGCCCTCACCTTCACCGTGTCGGCGCCTGTCGGCGCGGCCGCGGATGTCGCGGCGTCCCGGACAACGGCGTCGATCCTACCGGGACCCGGGCCGGCGCCCCGCCGGGACGACGGGACGACGGCGGGGTCGGCGGGGTCGGGTGGGTCCGCGGGTGCTGTCCTCGACGCCCGAGCTACCCGGCCCGGCGCACCAGGTCGACGAACTGCGCGTGGATGCGATGGTCGCCGGTCACCTCGGGGTGGAACGCCGTGGCGAGCAGCGACCCTTGCCGGACGGCCACGCCGCGGCCTCGGCCGCCCACGCTCACCCGGGCGAGGACCTCCACGCCCGGGCCGGCCTGCTCGACCCACGGCGCCCGGATGAACACCCCCCGCACCGGCGCGTCCAGACCCGCATACCGCAGGTCCTGCTCGAAGGAGTCCGACTGCCGCCCGAAGGCGTTGCGCCGCACGGTGACGTCGAGCCCGCCCAGGGTCCGCTGGCCGGGCTCTGCGCCGATCACCCGGTCGGCGAGCAGGATCATCCCCGCGCACGACCCGTATGCCGCCATCCCGGCCCGCAGCGCCGCCCGGATGGGCTCGACCAGCTCGAACGCACGCAGCAGCTTGTCGATGACCGTGGACTCCCCGCCGGGCAGGACCAGCCCGTGCAGGCCGGCCAGCTCACGCTCTCGGCGCACCGTGACGCCGTGCGCTCCGGCAGCGGCCAGCGCGCCGAGGTGCTCGGGCACGTCCCCCTGCACGGCGAGGACGCCGATCGTCGGCCAGCTGACCACGACGGGCCAGCCTAGTGGGGTGGCCTTGCCTGCGGCCCCGCCGCGTCGCCGACGGCCCGCGCCGGACCCGCCCGCCCGGGCGGTCTCAGGGCGGGCTCAGACCAGCTCGGGCCACGCGTCCACCGGGTAGTAGTACGACCCGCAGTTGGCCACCGACCACCGGTCGCCACCCTGGACCAGCCATGCTCCGCGCGTGGTGTACTGCCGCCCGGAGAACTCGTGCTCGCACACCACGGCGACCCGGAAGTAGGTGCCGGCCGCGGATCGCGGGCACCAGGTCTGGTATCCCTTCCCCGAGGCCGTCGGGTAGAGGTAACAGTCGCCGACGGCCGCCTGGGCCTGGGCGGGCACGGCCACCGCCATGGCCGAGCCGAACACGGCAGTGGCCAGAACACGGGTCAGGACCTTCATGAGCGCCTCCCTGTCGCTGTGGGGTCCGGACCATCGTAGGGGCCCGTTGGGCATCGGCGACAGGTGGGCAAGGTCAGCGACGACGTGGCGGGCCCGACGGGCCGTGCCGTCACCAGCCCCGCTCGGCCAGCCGGTGCGGCTGGGCGAGGTCCTCGACGTTGATGCCCACCATGGCCTCGCCCAGTCCACGGGACACTTTGGCGACGACGTCGGGGTCGTCGTGGAACGTCGTCGCCGTGACGATCGCCTCGGCCCGCCGAGCCGGGTTGCCGGACTTGAAGATGCCCGACCCGACGAACACCCCCTCGGCGCCCAGCTGCATCATCATCGCGGCGTCGGCCGGGGTGGCGATCCCCCCGGCGGTGAACAGGACCACCGGCAGCCGGCCCGCCCGGGCCACCTCCGCGACCAGGTCGTAGGGCGCCTGCAGGTCCTTGGCCGCGAGGTACAGCTCGTCGGGGCTCATCGAGCGCAGCCGGTGGATCTCCGCGCGGATCGCCCGCATGTGGGTCGTCGCGTTGGAGACGTCGCCGGTGCCGGCCTCGCCCTTGGAGCGGATCATCGCCGCGCCCTCGGTGATCCGCCGCAGCGCCTCGCCGAGGCTGGTCGCCCCGCAGACGAACGGCACGGTGAAGGCCCACTTGTCGATGTGGTGGGCGTAGTCGGCCGGGGTCAGCACCTCGGACTCGTCGACGTAGTCGACCCCGAGGCTCTGCAGCACCTGAGCCTCGACGAAATGCCCGATCCTGGCCTTGGCCATCACCGGGATGGAGACCGCGGCGATGATCCCGTCGATCATGTCCGGGTCGCTCATCCGGGACACGCCACCCTGCGCGCGGATGTCGGCCGGCACCCGCTCCAGGGCCATCACGGCCACCGCGCCGGCGTCCTGGGCGATCTTGGCCTGCTCCGGGGTGACCACGTCCATGATGACGCCGCCCTTGAGCATCTCGGCCATGCCCCGCTTGACGCGGGTGGTCCCGGTGGTGGCTGCCTCGCCCATGTGCCGTCCCGATCCTGTATGCCGCGCCGTCGCCTCCCGCGCCGGCCGTCGTCGAACCGTCCGAGGATACCGGCCGCCCGACGCCGCGCGGTCAGGGCCGCAGGGCCCCGGGCGCCTCGTCGGCGAACTCCACGGTCTGCGGCATCCTCGCGTGCCCGGCCAGCCGGAACAGCTTGACCACGTAGAGCCGGCGCACCCGGCGGGCCTCGGTGACCGCGTCGTTGTGGAAGCGCCGGGCCAGCTGCACCCGGGCCGCCGCGGAGGACACCCGGTGCAGGGCCACCTCGATGAGGTCGTCGTCGTCTGAGCGCAGCTGCGCCACCGTCTCGGGGCTCAGGGTGAGCTCCAGGGCCTCGGTGAGATCGGACTCCGCCGAACCGCGCTCGGTGGTGAACGCCTGGCGCTCGTGATCGGTGTCCTCCAGGGCCGCGCAGGCCAGTGACTCGCAGGCCGCGTCGGCGAGCATGAGGGCGCTGGCCGGGTCGAGCGCGCCGGAGTTGACCAGCTCCAGGGTGGCCTCGGCCCGCCGCACGAGCTGCGCGTCCAGGGCCGCGAGGGTCCCCTCGACGCGGGCGTGCAGGCGATCCAGGCGGGCCGCGCTGTAGGACAGCGTCCACGCGACGATCAGCACCACGACGACGGCGACGGCCGCCCAGTCCCCGAGCGCCACGCTCACCCTCGCCCCCGCCGGAACCGGCCCCACACCGACGCCACGCCGGGCACGTCCTGGGCGGCCTCCCACGCCTCCAGGACGGTCTCGTAGACCGCCTCGACCTGGTCGGCGACGACCGACCAGTCGAAGGCCGCCGCGCGGGCCCGGCCGGCCCGGGCCATGCCGGCCCGCCGAGCGGGGTCGGCCAGCAGGGCGGCCAGCTGCCCGGCCAGATCCGCCGGGTCCTCGTTGCGGAAGGTCGCCCCGGCGGCCCCGCCGTCGAGCACCCGGACGAACGCCGGCAGGTCGCTGGCCAGCACCGCGGCGCGCGCGCTCATGGCCTCGATGAGGATGATCCCGAAGCTCTCGCCGCCGGTGTTCGGGGCGACGTAGACGTCGACGGAGGCCAGCAGCCGGGCCTTGTCGGTGTCGTCCACGGCACCGAGGAACTCGCACGCCGACGCCGCGGCCGGGGTCATCAGCTTGCGCACCTCGTCGGGATCGCCCGGACCGGCGACGAGCACCCGCAGCCCGGGCAGGTCGGCCAGCACGGCCGGCAGGGCCGCGGCCAGCACCGGCATGCCCTTGCGCGGCTCCTCCATCCGCCCGAGGAACGCGACCGTGGGGCGGGTGGGTGTCCCTCGCCACTGCGCTCGCGGGGTCGCGCCGTCGAACCGGTCGACGAACACGCCGTTGGGGATCACCACGGCGTCGCCGCCGAAGTGCGTCGTCACCGTCCGACGGGCATCCTCCGACACGGCGATCCGCCCGAGGATCTTGGCCATGCTCGAGCGGATGAACGGGTAGGTGACCTGCATCGCCCGAGACCGCAACGTCGAGGTGTGGAAGGTCGCCACCACCGGGCACTGCGCGCCCCACAGGGCGAGCACGGCGATGCTCGGGGTGATCGGCTCGTGCACGTGGACCACGTCGAAGTCGCCGCGCTCGAGCCAGCCGTTGACCTTTGCGTTGGCGATCGGGCCGATGTTGAGCCGGGCGACCGAGCCGTTGTAGCGCACCGGCACGGCGCGACCTGCCGAGACCACGTAGTCGGGGACTACGGTGCCCTCGTCGGCCGGCGCCAACACGCTGACCTCGTGGCCACGGTCGATGAGGATTTGCGCGAGGTCGCGCACGTGGTACTGCACTCCCCCGGGGATGTCGAAGGAGTAGGGGCAGACGATGCCGATCTTCACGCCGGCGCCGTCCGGGCGGGGTCGAGGTCCTCGACGAACACCCGCTGCAGCATGTGCCAGTCCTCGGTGTGCTCGCGGATGTGCCCCTCCAGGAAGCCCGCGCACTGCTGCACCATGGCCACCGCGGCGTCGGCGGACGGCATACCGGCGGGGCGCTCGACCTGCGGGGAGAACCGCACCACCAGCCGCCGCCCGCCCACCCCGGCCCCGTCAGGCGCCGGCTCGTAGTGGATCGCCGCCGCGAACAACGGGGCCCCGGTGAGCATCGACAGGACGGCCGGGCCCTTGGCCATCCGGGCCCGGCGGCCGAAGAAGTCGACCTCGACCCCGCCGCGGGTGAGGTCGCGGTCGGCCAGCAGCGCGACCAGGGCGCCGCCCTCCGCGGCCCGACGCAGCGCCGCGAACGGGTCCGGGCCGCCGGTCAGCGGCAGGATCGTCATGCCCAGGCTCTCCCGGAACCCGACGAACTCCTGGAACAGCTGCTCCGGCTCGAGGCGCTCGGCGACCGTGGTCACCGGGGCGAGGTAGAGGGTGGACCAGGCGCCGGCGAGGTCCCAGTTGCCGAAGTGGCCGAGGAACACCACGACGGACCGCCCGTCGGCGAGCGCCTGCCGGGCGGGTGCCTCGTCGTGGATGGTCACCAGCGAGGCCAGCCGGGCCCGGGAGAAGTCCGGCAGCCGGAACGCCTCGCAGTAGTAGCGCATGTACGAGCGCATCCCGTCGCGGACCAGCTCCTGCAGGCCCTGGCGGTCCAGCTCCGGGCGCACCCGCGCGTAGTTGGACCGCAGCCGCCGCACGCCCTTGCCGTCGCGACGCACGAGGACGTCGGCGAGCGTCTCGAAGAGCCGGTATGCCGCCGGCTCCGGCAGGTGGCGCACGATCTGCCAGCCCAGCTGGAAGCCCACCAGGGTGACCCGGTCGGTGGCGGGTGCGGTGATCCGGGTCAGCAGGGTCAACCGGCTCGCCGGGCCGCTCACGTCGGGCCCACCCGGTGCGCGGCCTGGCGGTGCACGGTGCCCATCCGCTGGAGCACGGTGACCAGGCTGGCCACGGCCAGCAGCGCGAGCACCACGGTGAGCACCCACCGCGGCAGTCCGAGCCCGACCAGGCCGGTGGCCAGCAGGACCGCCAGCAGGCGGTCGGCCCGCTCGGCGATCCCGACGTTGCAGGTCATCCCCAGTCCCTCGGCACGCGCCTTGGCGTAGCTGACCACCATGCCGAGGATGAGGCAGGCCAGAGCCAGTCCGGCCGCCGGCAGGTCGGCGCCCGGCCCGGCGAAGTACAGCACCAGCCCGCCGAAGATCGCGGCGTCGCCGACCCGGTCGAGCGTGGAGTCCAGGAAGGCCCCCCACGGCCCCTGCCGACCGGCCAGCCGGGCCATCGTCCCGTCGACGTTGTCGCTGAAGACGAACGCGGTGACGACGAGGGTGCCCACGAGCAGCTCCCCGCGGGGATAGAAGCCCAGGGCGCCGGCGCACACGCCGAGGGCGCCGACCACGGTGACCGCGTCGGGGCTGACACCCAGGGCCAGGAACGCCTTGGCGATCGGGGTCATCAGCGTGGTCCAGGACGCCCGCAACAGTCGGTTCAGCATGGTGGGTCCAGGGTATCGGGGGCCGGCTCGCGCGCCGGGAGCGCGACGGCGTGCCCTGGGCCGCGGGACCGGCCGGGCCGGCCCGCGGCGGCGCTCAGACCCGGGCCTGCCCGCGGCGGCGCTCAGACCTGCAGCAGGGCCTTGACGGCTCGCCTCTGGTCCATCGCCCGGTAGGCCTCGGCGGCCTGATCCAACGCCAGGGTGAGGTCGAACACGCGCCCGGGGTCGATGGTCCGACTCCAGATGAGCTCGATGAGCTCGGGCAGGAACCGGCGCACCGGGGCCGGGCCGCCGTGCAGGTGGACATGCGAGTAGAACAGCTCCTGCCCCGGCAGCGCGACGTCGTGGGAGACCCCGACGAAGCCCACGTGCCCCCCCGGTCGGGTGGCCCGGATGGCCTGCATCATCGAGTCCTGGGTGCCGACCGCCTCGATGACGCACTCGGCGCCCAGCCCGTCGGTGCGCTCGCGCACCGCGGCGACCCCGGCGTCGCCGCGCTCGGCCACGATGTCGGTCGCGCCGAACTCCACGGCCAGGCGCTGGCGGGGCTCGTGGCGGCTCATCGCGATGATCCGGTCGGCGCCCAGATGCCGTGCGGCCAAGACCGCGAGCAGACCGACCGCACCGTCGCCCACGACGGCGACGGTGGCACCCGGGCGCACCTGTGCGGCCACGGCGGCGAACCAACCGGTGCCTAAGACGTCCGAGGCGGCCAGCAGGCTCGGCACGAGCTCCTGCGGCGGCATACCCGGGGTGGCGACGAGGGTCCCGTCGGCCAGCGGCACCCGCAGGTACTCGGCCTGCGCCCCGAGCGCTCCGATGGGCTCCCGGTTGACGCAGGAGGTCTGGTACCCCGCTCGGCAGATGGGGCAGGTGTTGTCCGAGGCGAAGAACGACCCGACGACGAAGTCCCCAGGGCGCACGGTGGCGACCGCGCTGCCCACCGCCTCGAACGACCCCGGCGTACTCGTGCCCGATCGGCGTGGGCCCGGACACGGTGTCGGCGCCGCGGTAGGGCCACAGATCCGACCCGCACACGCAGGTCGCGGCCAGCCGCAGCACCGCGTCGGTCGACGCCTGCACGACCGGCTGGGGCCGCTCGCCCACCCGGATGTCCCCGGGCCCGTGGATCATGACCACGCGCATCCGCGTCCTCCTGGGTTGGTCACACCTGCGCCCACACGGCGGCCAGCCGGGCCCGCACGTCCTCGAGCAACAGCGGCAGCGCCTTGGTCTGGGCGACGATCGGCAGGAAGTTGGCGTCGCCGCGCCACCGCGGCACGACGTGCTGGTGCAGGTGCGCCTCGAGCCCGGCCCCGGCGACCGCGCCCTGGTTGATGCCGAGGTTGTACCCCATGGGCGACGAGGTGGCCTCGATGGCCCGCAGCGCGCGTTTGGTGAGCTCGGTGAACTCGGCGGTCTCCTCGTCGGTGAGGTCGAGGTAGCGGGCCACGTGGCGGTACGGGCACACCAGCAGGTGCCCCGGGTTGTACGGGAAGAGATTCATCACGACGAAGCAGGTGACCCCTCGGGCCACGACGAGCCCGTCGGCATCCGCGCGGGTCGGGGCCGCGCAGAACGGGCAGCCGTCGCCGGCCTGCCCGTCCGGGCGCTCGGCCCCGATGTACACCATCCGGTGCGGGGTCCAGAGCCGCTCGAACCCGTCGGGCACCCCGGCGAAGTCGCGGGGGTCCTCGGTGTCGTCGGCGGCCACGGTGACGAGTCTAGGCCGCAGACCCGGGCGCCACCCGGCGGCCGGGGGCGCACGAGGGGCCCGACCGGCGGGGCGGGCGGCCTCAGACCTGAGCGCGGGTGCGGATCGCCTCGGTCACTCGCGCGATCGCCTCGGACACCGGGATGCCGTTGTGCTGGCTGCCATCGCGCATCCGGAACGACACGGCCCCGGCGGCCCGGTCCTGCTCGCCGGCGATCATCACGTAGGGCACCTTAGCCTTGGCGGCGTTGCGGATCTTCTTCGGGAACCGGTCGTCGCTGTCGTCCATCTCGACCCGCACGCCGGCCTGGGCCAGGCGCGCGCCGACCTCGCGCAGGTGGGCGGCATACTCGTCGGCCACCGGCACCCCGAGGACCTGCACCGGCGCCAGCCAGGGTGGGAAGGCGCCCGCGTAGTGCTCGGTGAGCACCCCGACGAACCGCTCGATCGAGCCGAACTTCGCCGCGTGGATCATCACCGGGCGTTGGCGGGAGCCGTCGGCGGCCTGGTACTGCAGGTCGAAGCGCTCGGGCTGGTTGAAGTCGTACTGGATCGTCGACATCTGCCAGGTCCGCCCGATCGCGTCGCGGGCCTGGACCGAGATCTTCGGGCCGTAGAAGGCCGCGCCACCGGGATCGGGCACGAGGTCCAACCCCGAGGCCGCCGCGACGTCGGCGAGCACCCTCGTGGCCACCTCCCACTGCTGCGCGGACCCGAGGAACTTGTCGCGCTTGGCCGGCGAGTCGTCGCGGGTGGACAGCTCGAGGTAGAAGTCGGTGAGCCCGAAGTCGCGCAGCAGCGACAGCACGAAGGTCAGCAGGTGCTCGATCTCGGCCGGGGCCTGCTCGGCGGTGACGTAGGAATGCGAGTCGTCCATCTCCAGGCCGCGCACCCGGGTCAGCCCGTGGACGACGCCGGACTTCTCGTACCGGTAGACGTGGCCGAACTCGAACAGCCGCATCGGCAGGTCGCGGTAGGAGCGGCCCCGGGAGCGGTAGACGAGGTTGTGCATCGGGCAGTTCATCGCCTTGAGGTAGTAGTCGCTGCCCTCCATCGACATCGGCGGGAACATCGTGTCGGCGTAGTACGGCAGGTGCCCCGAGGTGTGGAAGAGCCCCTCCTTGGCGATGTGCGGGGTGCCGACGTAGAGGAACCCCTCCTCGATGTGCCGGCGGCGGGCGTAGTCCTCCATCTCCCGCTTGAGCACCCCGCCCTTGGGGTGGAAGACCGGCAGCCCCGAGCCGAGCTCGTCCGGGAAGGAGTACAGGTCCAGCTCGACGCCCAGGCGCCGGTGGTCGCGCTCGTCGGCCTCGGCGAGCCGGTGCCGGTATGCCGCGAGGTCCGCCTTGGTCGGCCACGCGGTGCCGTAGACCCGCTGCAGCTGCCGGTTGCGCTGATCTGCGCGCCAGTAGGCCGCCGCCGACCGGGTGAGCGCGAACGCGTTGCCCAGCACCGTGGTGTCGGGCACGTGGGGCCCTCGACACAGGTCGCCCCAGGCCCGGGTGCCGTCCCGGCGGACGTTGTCGTAGATGGTCAGCTGCGAGCCGCCGACCTCGACGGAGGCGCCCTCGGCGACGTCCTCGGCGCCGCCGCCCTTGAGCCCGATCAGCTCGCACTTGTAGGGCTCGCCGGCCAGCTCGGCCAGGGCCGCCTCGTCGGAGATCTCACGGCGGACGAACCGCTGCCCCTCCTTGACGATCTTCTGCATGGCCCGCTCGAGCGCCTTGAGGTCCTCCGGGGTGAAGGGGACCGCCACGTCGAAGTCGTAGTAGAAACCGTCCCGGATCGGCGGGCCGATGCCCAGCTTGGCGTCGGGGTGCAGCCCTTGGACGGCCTGGGCCAGCACGTGGGCGCACGAGTGACGCAACACCTGCAGGCCCTCGGGCTCGCCGACCTCGACCGGCTCGACGACGTCGCCGTCGGTGAGCACGTGGGTCAGGTCGCGCAGCTGGCCGTTGACCCGCGCGACGACGACCTCGCGCCGACCCTCGAACAGCCCCCCCGCGGTGGTCTGCGCCGCGACCGATCGCTCGCTGCCGGCGACGGACACGGTGATGCTGGCGGACACGGCGGTGCTCCTGGGTCGGTCTGGGCGGGCCGTCCAAGGCTATCCGCAGCCGGTGGGCCGCGGCGTCGGGATATCGAACGCCCGGTCCCGGCCGGGCAGTGTGTCGCGGACCGTGCGGCATACCACGCGGTATGCCGCACGCAGCCGAGCGCGTCTGCCGCGGTAGGGCATCATGGCGGCCGTGGAGGCCACGGCTGCGCTGGACCGCCGGCTGCGGTTGGTGGGGCTGGCGGCCTTCGGGTCCCTCGCGGCGATGCGGGGCTGCGACCCGATGCTGGTCACCCTGTCGCAGGAGTTCGGACGCACCGTGGGCGAAGCCTCGCGGGTGGTTTCGGCGTTCGCGGTGGCCTACGGCTTGTGTCAGCTCGGCTACGGCCCGCTGGGCGATCGGATCGGCAAGCTGCATGTCGTCGTGGCGGCCACCGGTGCCTGCGCGGTCGTAGCCGCCCTGGTGGCGCTGGCGCCGAGCTTCGACGCCTTGGTCGCGGCCCGGGCCCTGGGCGGCGCGGCTGCGGCGGGGATCGTGCCGATGGGCATCGCCTGGATCGGCGACAGGGTGCCCTACGCCCTGCGCCAGCATACCCTGGCCCGCCTGACGACGGCGACGGTGACCGGGACGGTCGCCGGACAGTGGGCCGGGGCGTGGATCACCGAGGCGTTCGGGTGGCGGACCTGCTTCTGGCTGCTCGCCGCCGTGTTCGCGCTGGCGTCGGCGACCCTCGGGCGCACCCTGCCAGGCCCGGCGCCGTCCGCGGGGGCGGTGCCCGGCTCGCCCATGGCGACGGCCGGGGCGGGCGTGCCGCCGGACGC
This sequence comes from Dermatophilaceae bacterium, assembly GCA_037045055.1. GTDB lineage: Bacteria > Actinomycetota > Actinomycetes > Actinomycetales > Dermatophilaceae > Phosphoribacter. Next base: position 326,582 of record JBAOHJ010000001.1, read on the forward strand.
CGGCAGCCCGAGCCGCGCGGCGATCCGGGGACTGCTGGCCCTGGGCCGAGTGCGGTGGGTGCTGTCCCTCACCGTGCTCGAGGGCGCGGCGATGTTCGGGGCGCTGGCGTTCGTCCCGGCGCAGTTGAGCGCCCGCCACGGCCTGGGCACCGCCGCGGCCGGGTCGGCGCTGGGCCTGTTCGGGGTGGGGGGGTTCGTCTACAGCCGCACGGCCGCCCGCCTGGTGTCCCGACGCTCGGAGGCGCAGCTGGCGCGAGGGTGCGCCGGGCTGCTGCTGGCGGCGCTCGCCCTAATCGGTCTCACCCCGTGGTGGCGGGTGACTCTGCCCGCGTGCTTCGCCGCCGGGCTGGGCTTCTACACCCTGCACGGCATCCTGCAGACCCGCGCCACCCAGATGGCTCCCCGGGTCCGCGGGCGGGCGGTGACCCTGTTCGCGGGCATGCTGTTCCTCGGGCAGTCCGTCGGGGTCGCGCTGGCCGCACTCGCGGCCGACCGCGGCAGGACCTGGGTCGTCTTCGTCGTCTCCGGGCCGGTGCTGGCGCTCGTGGCGCTGGCGGTCGCCGCCGGGCGCGGCGGGCGGGAGGTCGCCGAGTCGGGCTGAGCGAGTCAGGCCGCGTCGAGCACGGCGAGCACGCCCTGTCCCCCGGCGGCGCACACCGACGCGAGCCCACGTCCGCTGCCCCGCTCGTGCAAGGACTTGGCCAGCCCGGCCAGGATCCGCGCCCCGGAGGCGGCGAACGGATGCCCGGCGGCCAAGGACGAGCCGTGGACGTTGAGCCTGGCGCGTTGCACACGTCCTACCGGCGTCGGCAGGCCCAGCCGGGTGCGGCAGAAGTCGGCGCTCTCCCAGGCCGCCAGCGTCGCCAGCACCGTCGCCGCGAACGCCTCGTGGATCTCCACCTCGGCGAAGTCCTGCAACCGCATGCCCAGCCGGTGCAGCAGCGGGGGCAGGGCGTACACCGGGGCCATGAGCATCCCTTCGACGCCCCCGACGTAGTCGACGGCCGCCGTCTGCGCGTCGACGAACCAGGCCAGCGGGGTCAGCCCCCGCGCCCGTGCCCAGGGCTCGCTGGCCAGCAGGACCACCGAGGCGCCGTCGGTGAGCGGGGTGCAGTTGCCCGCGGTCATGGTGTCGCCGAACACCGCCGGCAGCGCCCCGAGGGACTGCATCGAGGCGTCGACGCGCAGGATGTCGTCGCGGGTGTGCCCGCGGTAGGGGGTCATCAGGTCGTCGAAGAACCCGCGGTCGTAGGCCGCGGCCAGCCCGCGATGGCTGGCGACCGCGAAGGCGTCCTGGTCGTGGCGGGTGATCCCCCAGGCCTGCGCCGTGACGGCCATGTGCTCGCCCATGGTCAGGCCCGTGCGCGGCTCGACCGGACGCACCGGGGGGCTGTCGCTGATGCTGTCGGCTCCTCCGGCGATCCCGCTGTCGATCTGGCCGAGGGCGATCTTGTTGGCCACGAGCACGGCCGCCTCCAGACCGGTGGCGCAGGCCTGCTGGATGTCGTATGCCGGGGTGCTCGGCGCCAGCCCCGTGCCCAGGACCGCCTCGCGGGTGAGGTTGAAGTCGCGGCTGTGCTTGAGCACGGCTCCGGCGACCACCTCCCCCATCCGCTCCCCGGCGAGGTGGAAACGCTCGACCAGCCCGTCCAGCGCCGCGGTCAGCAGCTGCTGGTTGCCCACGCCCGCGTAGGCCCCGCCGGCGCGCATGAACGGGATGCGGTTGCCGCCCAGGACGGCCACCCGCCGCGCCACCCGGGGATGAGTCGAGGTCATCGGGCCATTCGACCACTGCGCCCGAGCCCGGGGGAAGCCGTGACCGCTCGCCGCGGCCCGCGGAATGGCCTTCGGGTGACGTGGGTGGACGTGGAGGGACTCGAACCCCCGGCCTCTCGCGTGTGAAGCGAACGCTCTAACCAACTGAGCTACACGTCCGCGGCGGCTGACCGCGCGGGGAAACGATACCGGTCGGGCGACACCGCGTCGAAACCGACGGGCCGATCGACCCCGCGCGCCGATCGGCCCGTCAGGCGGCGACGCTCAGGGATCCAGGTCCGCGCCGGAGCGCGCCCGGAAGACGTCCGCCGCCGCCTCGGTCACCGGGCCCGGCGCGAGCCGTCGCCCGTCCACCGCGTCGACCGCGAAGACGTCCTTGGTGGAGCTGGTGAGGAACACCTCGTCGGCGGTCTGCAGGACGTCCAGGGGCAGACGTCGCTCGCAAACCGCCATACCCGCGGCGGCACACCACTGCAACACCAGGGCTCGGGTCACCCCGGCGAGCGGCCCGCACTCCAGCGAGGGGTGAGGATGTGGCCCTGGGTCACGACGAAGACGTTCGACCCGGTGCCCTCGCACAGGTCCCCACGGGTGTTGGCGAAGACCGCCTCCACGGCGCCTCGCCGCCGGGCCGCGGCCAGGGCGACGACGTTGTCGGCGTACGACGTGGTCTTCAGACCCGCTGTCGGCGCGCTCTCGTTGCGGGTCCAGTGGACCACGTGGATCGCCCCGCTGGCCGGCACGCGCGGCAGCGGCGCGGCGGCGACGAAGTAGCGCAGGCCGGGCTCCCCGCGGTCGGTCCCCAGACCCTGGACACCGGCGGTGACCCAGTACCTCAACTTGCCGAAGGCGATCGGGGGCCCCGCCGCGAGCACCGCCGCGATCCCCTCGCGCAGCAGGTCGTGGTCGATGGGCGGCAGACCCAGGCCCTGGGCCGAGCGGTCCATCCGCCGGCCGTGACGGGTCAGCGCGAACGGGCGGCCGTCGACGATCTTGGTCGCCTCGAAGACGCCGTCGCCGACCACCAGCCCGTGGTCCAGCGCGCCGACGACCGGGTCGGTCGGCTCGACGAGCCGACCCTGCACCCACACCCGCGTCTCGCCCCGCATACCGGTCAGCGTGCCATCCCCGGGGCGGACGCGCCCGCCCCCGCGCCGGGGATGGGGATGCCGCGGGCCCCGGACCCACGCCGGCCCCCGGGGATGCCGCGCGCCCGAGGTGGGCACGCGGCATACCGGGCGGCTATGCGGTCTTCGCCGCGGCCAGGGCCAGCAGCTCGTCGAGGGCCTTGCGCTGCAACGCCGGGAACGAGTCGATGTCGGCGACGATGCCCGGGTCGCCGGTCGTCGTGAGGTTGAGGATGTCGCCGTAGCTCATCCCGCCCAGCAGCAGCCCCGCGCCCGGGGAGAGGAACCCGTAGACGAGGTAGTCGGTCATCTCCGAGCCGTTGTACACCGGCTTGGTCGTCGGGCCCTTGACGTTCGAGACGCTGATGTTGAACTGCTTGGGCACGAACTTGTTGGGGATCTTGAGCATCGCGTTGACACCGGGGGACAACACGAGGTCCAGCGGCATCAACGAGGTCGCCTCGCGCATGAGGTGCGAGGGCATCTTGTCCCAGTTGGCCTTCGCCACGACCATCTCGTCGTGGCAGTAGATGAGCCGCTCCTTGGGGTCGGCCAGGTGCACCGGGATGCGGATGAACAGCATCCACACCTGGTTGGCCCACTTGCCCTCCACCTCGTAGGGCGAGCGCCACGAGATCGGCACGGCGGCGATGATCGGCTCGTCGCTGACCCCCCCGTGGGTGGACATGTAGTCGCGCAGCATGCCGGCCATGATCGCCAGCACCGCGTCGTTGATGGTCCCGCCGACGACCTTGCCCGCGGTGCGCAGGTCGGCGACCGTGACCTTCTCGTAGACGATGTGCGTCTTGCCGCTGGAGTTGCCGTTGAACGGGCTGTTAGGGGCGGTCACCTTCGGGTACAGCGAGGCGACCGTGCCCTCGGCCGTGCCCAGCCGGTTGGCCACCGTCGCGAACGGCTTGCTCATCGCCCCGGGCAGCACGCGGGCGATCGTCGCGGGCACGGCGGCCAGCTTCTCCTTCTTCGCCACGTCGACGAACCACTCGCCCAGCTCCTTGCCCAGCCGGGCGGTGCGGGCGGGCTTCTTCAACGCGCCCTGCACCCCGCGCCCGACCCGCTTGGGCAGCGGCTGGCCCTCGTTGGGAGCCCCGAGCATCTCGTGCATCGGCAGCAGCGGATCGTCGGAGAGGTGGTCCAGGATCGTCCAGAGGGCGCTGCCGTCGGCCAGGCCGTGGCTCACCTTGAACACGTAGGCGAACTTGCCGCCCTGCAGCCCCTCGACCACGTACATCTGCCACATCGGGATGTCGCGCTCGAGGTTGATCTCCATGAGCTCGTCCATCTTGGCGAGGAACTGCGCCTCGGTGCCGGGCTTGGGCAGCGTCACCGTGTGGACGTGACGGTCGAGGTCGAGGTGGTCCATCGTCACCCAGTGCCGCGAGTCCAGAGCCAGCGGCGTCGCCTCGAGCTTCCACTTCAGCAGCGGCAGCACCGGCAGCCGGTCCAGGATCCGCTCGCGGATGAACTCGGTGTGGTCGAACTTCTTCTTCTCGGTGAAGATGCCGATGCCGGCGATGTGACCGGTCGTCTTGTCGGTGTCCAGGCACATGAAGAACTCATCGAGCCCGCTTACCCTTTGCATCGCTCCTGCTTTCTCGGTCGTGGTCGACCGTCATGTCATGCCGGGTCGGAGTCAGTGGCCGAGCCGTCGCAGGCGCTTCGTCGCAGGCGCTTGGTCACTGCGCTACATACCAAACTAGTGGGTGCGACGGGCCGGGCGACACGGGCCTACCGCTCCTGGGAAAGGATGGCGTCGAGGTTGGTCCGGATCAGCGCGGACAGACCCGCCAGATCGGTGACGACGTCGGGGCAGCCGGTCAGGGTGATGTTGCAGATGTCGCCGTAGCTCATGCACCCGGCGAGCAACCCCACGCCCGGGGCGAGGAAGCCGTAGACGAGGTAGTTGTCCATGACGACCCCCCCGTAGGCGGGTTTGGCGGCCGGGCCCTTGACGTTGGAGACGCTGAGGTTGAACAGGCGCGGGGTGAGCCGGTCGGGGATCCGCACCATCGCCTGCATCGCCGGGTGCATGAGCTCGCCGGGCAGCAGCCCGCTGCCCTCGCGCAACAGGTGCGCCGGCATCCGGGCCCAGTTGGCCTTCGCGATCCCGGTCTGGCGCAGCACCTCGGCCTGGCGGGCCACCGGGTCGGCGATGTGGACCGGCAGCGGCACGAAGAGCATCCAGATCTGGTTGGCCCAGCGTTCCTTCTCCTGACCGGTGCGCCAGGAGATCGGGACCGACGAGACGAGTGGCTCTCCGCCCACGCCGCCGTGCTCGATCATGTAGTCGCGCAGCGCGCCGGTGATCGCCGCGAGCAACCCGTCGTTGATCGTCCCCCCGCACACCCGGCCGGCCCGGCGCAGCTGCGCGATGGGCACCTCGAGGTTGACGATGGACAGGCGGCCGGTCAGCTCGCCGTTGAAGGGGCTGTCCGGAGCCTTGACCGTGGGAAACAGTGGGGCCACGTCGGGCGCGTCGCCGTTGAGCCGGTTGGCCAGCGCGGCCAGCGGTCGGCTCAGGCGCCCGGGGCTGATCCTCGCGACGGTCGCGGGCAGGGCGGCGAGCTTCTCCACGCTCAGCTCCCGGGCCGCCCATGTGGCTAGGCCGGCGCCGAGCCGCGCCACGGTCACCGGCCGGGTCGCCGCGCCGGTAAGCCCTCGGCGCAGGCGGGTCAGCGGGCCGGCGTCGGCCTCGGGGTCGGGGGCGCTGGCCTGGACGGGCTGGACCGGCGCGTCGCTGAGATGGTCGAAGATCGTCCAGAGCGTCGAGCCGTCGGCGACCCCGTGGGTGATCTTGAACAGGTAGGCGTACCGGCGCCCGGCGATGCCCTCGATGACGTACATCTCCCACATCGGCCGGTCGCGCTCGAGGGGGATCTCCATGATCGCGTTGAGCCGTGCGACGAAGTCCGCCTCGGTGCTCCCGGCGGGCATCCGCACACCGCGCACATGCACGTCGAGGTCGACGTGGTCGACCTCCACCCAGCGGCTCGAGTCCAGCCCCAGCGGCGTGCTCTCCAGTTTCCACCGCAGCGGCGGCAGGGTCGGCAGCCGTTCGGCGATCCGGGACCGCACGAACTCCACGCGGTCCGGGCCGCCCATCCGCCTCGCGGGCGCGGTGAACAGCCCGATCCCCGCCACGTGCCCGATGGTGCGGTCGGTGTCCAAGGCCAGGAACATCTCGTCGATCCCGGACAGCTTCTGCATCGCGGACTCCCGGCTCGGGCGCCCCCGGGGCGAGGGCGGCTCGTGCCGAGTATGCCGCCGCGGGCCGGACGCCGGAATGCCCGGGGCCGGCAGGTCCACCCTGCGGGTCCTGCGTCCGCCGATCGGCCGTCGCCCGGGTTCCGCCACCGGCTGCCCGGTCGGCCCGGCGGACTGGACCGGCCCGCGCGGTGTCGCGAGCACCCCAGGGCTAGGACCCGGCCTCCTCCTCGGGCACCAGAGCGTGTCGCTGGATCCTCAGGAGCTGGACCACCGCGGCATTCCCGGCGCCCCGCTGCAGATCTGCCAGTGGGTGACCGGGCGGCGTGGTCCTCGGGGGCGCCGGCTCGGGCGACGTGGCCGGTCGGTGGGCCACGGACCGGCGCACGTCCTCGGTCGGGTCGCCGTGACGCATGCTCATAGTCATCGCCTCACTCGGGTCGGGGTCTGCCAGGGCGCGGTGCGGGCGGCATACTCCTGGGCCGACATGGGGGGGTAGAGCCAGACCGCCTGGTAGCCCAGACCCGCACCGTCGAACACGGTCACGCCTCGGCTCAGGTGGCACCGTTGGGCGCTGCCCGGGAACGGCCCGCGCCCGGGTGGGTGGACCAGGTCCGGCTCGCCGAGGGCGGCCAGGACGGTCGGCCAGTCCGGGTCGGCCGCCGGGGCGGACAGCTCGACGAGGGCCAGCTCACCGTCGATCTCCCAGCGCAGCCGCACGGCATACGGCTGCGGTGGGATAGCGACGCTGACCGACCCCACGGTCCGCTCGCCCAGGCGGGTGGGACGCGGGGACATCGGTATGCCGGTGGCCGCGGCCACGACCTGCGCGGTCAGTCCTGCAGTCCACCGCCACCGGTCGAAGCGACCGGCGAGGGCGTCGAGCAGGGCCCGGGTGTCCGCGCCGGGGCCGGTCATCTCGGCAGCCTCCCGCCACCGAGGACCGCGGTGTTGCCGCGGAAGTAGGCGGCCTTCATGTTGGCCGGCCCGATCAGCCCCTCGATCTGCTGGGCCTCGGCCAGCTCGGCGTAGTGCCCCGGCGCGCCACCGACGGCTGCCATGTCCAGGTCGCGGTCGGCCGGGCCCTGGATCCGCATCCGGAAGGCCGGGTTCGCGGCGACCTCCGCCGGATACAGGCTCTGCCAGGTACGCAGGGTGAACAGGTCGGTGAAGCCCTCCTGGTACGTCGTCACGTGGTGGGAGTCGCGCAGTCCCTCGTACCACGTGGTGTACGTGGCGTGGGCGGTCGTGTGCAGGTACTCGTGGACCATGGTCTTGAACAGCCCCCAGTAGATGGCGCGGGTCGCTCGCGCGGTGGCGCCTTCGCGGGCGGCCACCGAGACCGTCCCTCGGGACTGCACGCCGGGCCACATCCGGTCGATGATCGTCAGGCGGCGCGAGCGTTCCGCGGTCGACACGCCCAGTGCCGCCAGGGCCGCGGTCTCGTTGGCGGCCGCCGGGGCCGACCGCCCGCTGTAGTGCCCGATGACCCGGTCCTCGATGGCCTGGGCGGCCGCGGCGTCCTCGAAGGAGTGGTGGGCCAGCTGCACGGCGCTGATCGACGGACGCGTCCCGCTGCCCTCGCGCACGAACCACCGGGCCATGTCGAAGGGGTCGCCGGCGATTGCCCCGCGGTCCTCGAGGTTGCCGGCCGCGAAGGTCATGGCCGGCGCGGGGGCCGACCCGAAGGCTCCGTAGAGGGCGTCCACGCGTCCCTTGGCCTCGGCGGCGATGCCCTCGACGTGGCCACCCGGACGCACATCCAAGGGGCGGCGACGGTCCATCGGCTCGGCCCACCCCCACGCGTTCTGCACCGCGATGTGCAGCCCGGCGACGAGGTCCTCGTAGTAGCCGGCGGGCACGAAGGCCGGCGGCGGGGCACCGGCGGCGGCGGCGGCCGCCCGCGCGTTGGCCACGGCAGGCGGCGTGAGGATCTGCTCCACCCGGGTCTCGCGCGCCGCGTCGGAGGGGGTCACCCCTTCCGTGGTCGGCGCCGCGAGCTCCCGCCCGATCGTCGCGATCGTCGACCGGATCGCGACCAGCCCGGCGGCTAGACCCGCCACCGGGTTGCGACGCAACACGTCGGCGATGGCGCCTGCCCGCCCCGGTGCCTGCAGGGCCGCCCGGAGCCGGTCCTCGGGGAGGTTGGCCGCGATCACCAACCCGATCGACGGGGCCAGCGAGCCGGCGAACAGGGTGGCCAGGCGGGCCCCGAGGTCGTCGGTCGTGCGGGTGCCCTCCAGCAGGCCCAGCACGCGCCCGGCGGCCGGGTCGGCGAGTAGCCCCCCATCGCCGACCGCAACCTCGAAGCCGTCGACGCTGCCACGGACCTGGTTCACCAGGTGGGTGGCACGGTCCGTGGACCATCCGGCCAGCCGCGTGGCGGCCGCCGCCATGGTCGCCGCCGAGAGGGCCCCTGCGCGCAGGGCGAGGAACTGCCGCAGCCAGGCCAGGGCCTCGGCGCGGGTCTCCCGTTGCACCTGCAGCAGGCGCTGCAGAGCCAGCCCGGGCCCCGCCGCCACCCCGCGCGGAGCGGCCCGGTGGATGGCGGACGTCGCGGCGGCGTTCCCGGCCCGCAGCAGCTGGGCCAGGACCGGCGGTGCGACGGCACCCATCGGTGCGACACCTACCGGTGCGGCACCTACCGCAGCGACGCCCGACACCGCGGCCTCGTGGGCCGCGCCGGAGCGGGTCACGACCGCGGCCGTGACCTCGGACGCGTCCGCCGCACGGGTCCGCACCTGACCGACGGTATGTCGCCGGGAGGGCCCGGACAACGGCAACGGCACATCCGTGCCCGATGAGGCACCGGGATGCCCGCCGGTCGTCGGTCCAGCGGCCCCCGGTCCAGCGGCGCCCGGTCCAGCGGCGCCAGGTCCAGCAGCGCCAGGTCCAGCAGCGCCCCGTCCAACGGCACCCGGCCTCGAGCCGGCCGCGGCATACCTCCCGCGGTCGATCGCCCGCGGCCGCCACCAGCGCCGACCGGCGCCGCCGTCAGTTGAACTGGCGCCCGCCGTCGACGATCATCGTCTGACCCGTGACGAAGTCGCTCGCGTCCGAGGCGAGGAACAGCAGCGCGCCGACCAGGTCGTCGGGCTGCTGGGCCCGCTTGATCGCCCCGCGGGTGACCCCGTAGGTCGCGGCGTCGGGCATGATGCCCAGGCTCGCGTCGGTGAGGGTGAACCCCGGGGCGATGGCGTTGACCCGCACGCCGTAGTCCCCCGCCTCCCGGGCCATGGCCCGGGTGAGCCCGATGATCCCGCCCTTGGAGGCGACGTAGTGGGCCCACATCGGCGACCCGCTGTAGAAGGTGGCCGAGGAGATGTTGACGATGCTGCCGCCCTGCTCGCGCATCGCCGGGAACACCGCGCGAGCGGCCAGCCAGGCCCCCTTGAGGTTGACCGACATCACCAGGTCCCACTCGTCGGAGGTGATCTCGAAGAACGGGCGCCGCACCAGGGTGCCGTAGACGCCCGCGTTGTTCACCAGGACGTCGACCCTGCCCCACCGGCCCACGACGGCGGCGGCCATCGCCTCGGTCGAGGCCTGGTCGGAGACGTCGACGCTCAGGCCCACGGCGTCCCCTCCGGCGGCCTGGACGAGGGCGGCGGTCTCGGCGGCCCCGGTGGCGTCCCGGTCGGCCGCGGCGACCTTGGCTCCGGCGTCGGCGAGGGCCAGGGCGAAGGCGCGCCCGAGCCCCCCTCCCCCGCCGGTGACGACGGCGACACGGTCGGTCAGGCGTGGCTCGGACATGGGCGACCTCCTGGCGCGAGGGGCCGGCACGGTGCCGGCGCTGGACGAGTGATGGGTATGCCGTGCCGTCGGGTCCGGCGTCAAACCCCGAGGGCGAGATAGATCGTCTTGAGCTCGAGATAGGCGTCCAGGCCGTGCTTGGACTTCTCCCGGCCCAGGCCGCTCTCCTTGTATCCGCCGAAGGGGACCATGTTGTAGGACCGGTGGATGTCGTTGACCCACACCGATCCGGCCTCGAGCGACTCCGCGATCCGCAGGGCGGTGCCGACGTCGCGGCTGAACACGTAGCCGGCCAGGCCGTAGGGCGAGTCGTTGGCCTGGGCGATCGCCTCGGCGAGGTCGTCGAAGGGGCGGATGCCCACGACCGGTCCGAAGGTCTCCTCGCACATGATCTTCATGTCCGGGGTGGTGTCGGCGATGAGGGTGGGCGGGAAGAAGTACCCGCCGTCGTAGTCGCCGCCGGTCAGGCGCTGCCCACCGGTGACGATCCGGGCGCCCTTGGCGCGGGCGTCGGCCACCTGCTCGACGCTGGTGGAGTAGATCTCCTCGTTGACCATCGGCCCGAGGTCGGTGCCGGCGTCCAACCCGTTGCCCAGCCGCAACGCCTCCGCGCCCGCCGCGAAGCGCCCGACCAGCTCGTCGTAGACCTCGCGGGCGGCATACATCCGGTTGACCCGGTAGCAGAACTGGCCGCTGTTGGCGTAGGCGTGGCGCACCAGGGCAGGCACGGCCGAGTCGAGATCGGCGTCGGCGCAGACGATGGCCGGCGACTGGCCCCCCAGCTCGAGGGTCACCCGCTTGTTGGTCGCCGAGGCCATGGCGGCGATCCGCTTGCCCGCCCCACTGCTGCCGGTGAAGGCGACCTTGCGCGGCACCGGGTGCTCCACGAGCGCCCTGCCGAACGAGCCTCCGGAGCCGGTCACGGCGTTGAACACCCCCGGGGGGTAGCCGGCGTCGTGGAACAGCTCGGCCAGGCGCAGCGTCGTCAGCGGCGTGTCCGAGGCCGGCTTGGCCACCACCGTGCACCCGGTGACGAGCGCGGCGCCCAGCTTGAAGGTCAGCAGCGTCAGCGGGTAGTTGAACGGCGCGATGGCCACCACGACGCCGACCGGCTCCTTGACCACGAGAACCCGCTCGTTGGCCTCGTTGATCATCGGGATCTCACCGCTGATCCGCAGGCCCTCCTCGGCGAAGTAGTCGAGCAGGTCGGCGACCCGGTCGACCTCCACCCGGGTGCCGGCCAGTGGCCGGCCCAGCTCCAGGGTGAGTAGCCGCGCCATGTCGTCGGCACGCTCGCGCAGCAGCGTGGCGGCGGCGTGCTGCAGGGCGGCTCGCTTGGCGGTGGGCACCGTCCGCCACGACTCGAACGCGACCGCTGCGGACCGGATGGCCCGATCGGCGTCGGCCTGGGTGCCGACCGGCACCGTGTCGACTACCTCGCCGGTGGCGGGGTTGCGCACGGGCGCGGTGGCCCCGTCCGAGGCGGGTGTCCACCGTCCGTCGATGAAGAAGTCCATGCTGCTCTCCCTGTCCTGGCACTGCGCCGGGGACCGATCCGCCCGTCGCGGGTCGGTCGGTCCCAGTGCGGTCGGTCCGAGTGCGGTCGGTCCTGCGCCGTCGGTCCTGCGCCGGCGATCCGAGGACCGAACGGTCAGAACGACCCGAGCATGTCGTTGAGGAAGCGCGACAGCTCGACCCGGCCGGTCGGATGGAGGATCCGGCTGTGGTAGTGGGTGACGTAGCTCGTCTTGAGCTTGCGGACGATGTGCCGGAACGTGTCCGTGTCGATGGCCCTGGCGATGTCCACGAGCGTGGGGGCCGAGGCCTCGGTGAGCATCGTCGGCCCCGACCCGACGACGACCCGCCATCCCCCGGACACCGGCATACCAACGTCGTGCATGCCCGGGACGAACTCCTGCTCCATGAAGTCGCGGTACTCGGCCACCTTGTGCGGCAGGACGTCCCAGTACTGCGTGAACTTGCACAGCCCGCCCTGCACCTCGTAGTGCTCCACGGCGGTGGAGGTGGTCGGCACGAGGATCTTGCTGTGGTAGCTGGTGACGTACTCCAGCAGTTGGCGGGTCACCGCGTCGAACTCCGACGAGGACATCGCGGTCTCCAGGGCGAGCATGGTCTGGGTGCGGGCCACGAGGATGATCCGCGGGCCCATGCCCACCGTGACGTAGTAGCCGCCGACGAGCTCGAGGCCCAGCGAGCGCAGGGTCGGGTTGTAGGTCGTCATGATGAAGTCGTCGGAGTAGGGCTTCATCCGGCCGGGCGCGACGTCCCAGTGCTGGTTGAACAGGACAGCCATGTCTTGCCTCCCGGTCAGTGTCGGAACAGCCTGGTCATCTGGTCGACGAGGTAGTCGGCCTCGGCGTGCTTGTCCGGAGCGACGAACTTCGCCGGCCGGGCCTGCACCCAGATGACGCTCTCGGGCAGCGTCGCGTCCTGGTCGATGACCCACTCCATGTCCTGGGGGCCCCGAAGTGCGCCTCGACGCTCAGCGCCACTCGGGCGATCTCGGCGATCTCGCCGTCGTCGATGCAGGCCCGGTCCTGCAGGTCGGCGGGGACGTCCGCCTTGACCGTGCCCTGTGCCGTCGGGATCACCTGGCGGGTCTTGACGCTCACCGACCTCTCCACCACGGCGAGGTCGGCCTTGTCGACGAGGAAGTGATCCGGGGTGATCTCGCCGCTGACGACGCTCTCCCCGAGGCCCCAGTTGCCCTCGACGACGACGCGGCTGGTGTCCGCGGTGGTCGGGTCGACGGTGAGCACCACGCCGGCGCTCTTGGCGTTGACCATCTTGAGCACGGCCACCCCGATCGGGGCCTTGGCCACCGCCAGGCCCTTCTCCAACCGGAAGGCGATGGCCCGGGTGTTGAACGTGCTCTCCCAGACCTCGCGCACCCGGTGCTTGACGTCGTGGGCGCCGCGGACGTAGAGGTAGGTCTCCATCTGGCCGGGCATGCTGATCGCGCCGCTGGAGCGCACCGCCACCGGCACGTCGGGGATGCCGGTGCGCTCGCACAGCGTCGCGTAGTTGCTCTCGATGAGCCCGCCGACCTCGTCCGGCAGCGGCGTCTGCGCGAACAGCTCCTTGGCCGCCCGGCTGGCGTCCATCTGCTTCTGCACGCTGGTCGCCAGCTCCGGTCCGAGACCGTCGAAGTACTCCTGCAGTCGGGCCCCGAGGCCGGTGAGCTCCATGTACCGGCCGAAACCGTCCACCGAGATCGCGTAGCCGGGCGGCACCCGCATCCCGATCTTGGTCATCTCGCCGAGGTTGGCGCACTTCTTCCCGACGAGCTCGTTGTCGCCTTGGCCCAGCTCGTCGAACCAGTAGAATCCACTGCTGCGTCATCGCTTGGCTCCTGCCCGCCGTGGGGCCGGCCCGCTGCGCCGGCCCCGCGGCATACCCCTTGAGGGCTACTTGTCGAGGATGTAGAGCGCGCCGAGGTTGGCATCGACGCGGATGTGCATACCCGTGCGGATCGTCTGCGTGCCGACGAAGACGTTCATGAGGACCGGTATGCCGTACTCGCGGCCGACGATCGCGGCATGCGACAGCGACGCACCGCGGTCGACGACCACGCCCTTGATGAAGGAGAACACCGGGGTCCAGCTCGGCGAGGTGGTCGCCGCGACGAGGATCTCGCCGGGCTGGACCTCGGCCAGCTGGTCCTCGCTGAGGATGACCCGGGCCGGCCCCTCGCACACCCCCGGCGAGCCGCAGGTGCCGTGCAGGTCGGCGGTGGAGTTCTCGTTGGGCACCGGCATGGCGCCGACGACGACCTTGAGGGCGATCGGGTCCTTGGACTGGACCAGGGCGATCATCGCCTGGTCCATGTCGTAGCCGTCCCGCAGGATCACCGGCGGGTTCTGCTCGGTGCACCATTCGGCCCACTCGGCCTTGCGGGCCTGCACGATGGGCCGCAGGTCGAACTGGTCCGGGCTGATCGCGGCCCGTCGGATCTCGTCCGGGATGAGGTAGAAGGTGTCCTCGGGCTCGTCGATGGCCCCGCCGGCGACCATCCGCCGCCCGACGGCCAGGGCCGAGCGGCGCATCAGCGCGTGGGTGTACAGGTCGAGGTAGTGGTCGTGCTCCTCGGAGAACATCCCGCACTTCTGCGCCAGGCGCAGCAGGGTGGTGAACCAGCCCATCTGCTGGGGGGCGATCTTGGCCAGGACCTCCTTCTCGGCCTCCTCGCGCTCGGCGCTGATCTTGGCCCGCTCCTGCTCCAGGTTGAAGCCGCCGCCCTTGACGAGGAACTGCTTGACGTTGGTCAGCGGCGGCGTGGGGTCCTCGATCCAGGTCGGCAGGTTGATCTCGGACATCCGCTGCATCCGCCAGCCGTCCTCGTCGAGGAAGGCGCGGAACTCGCGCATGAACTCGATCCCCTTGGGGTCGTCTTCGAGCGTCTCGACGAGGTCGTCGGGCTCGGTGGCCAGGATGAGGTCGGCCAGGCCCATCTCCTGCGCCTGCTTGGAGAACTCCCAGATCCGCTTGTCGACCTGCAGCACCTTGTTGTCGAACCCGGTGATGAGCTTGTGGAACAACGGGTTGGTGTCGTCGATGCCGATCATGTCGCGGCACATCGTCTCGAAGAGGATGTAGCCGGTGAAGGTGCCGTACATCATGTACATGTGGACCTCCCACATGCGACGCGCCACGTTGATGGTCTGCTCGAACGCGGCGAGCATCTCGACGTTGCTGATGGTGTCCACGTCGATGGCCTTGAGCTCCTCGTAGAGGTCGAGGACCTCGCCGAGCTGTCGGGCCCACAGACCGTCCCAGTCCTCGATGAACGGGCGGATCTGCTCGCGGAAGCGCTCCTCTCGTGCCCGCATCTCCTCCTCGGACTTCACGGTGAGCACGGTGAGGTAGCCACCGCCCTTGTGGAAACGCCAGTCCCACCCCTTGACTGTCGGCAGCGAGAGGGTCTCGGCGCCGTACTGCATGCCGTGCCGGCAGAAGTTCACCCAGAACCACCCGAACAGCGGCGTCCAGGGCGGCACGGAGTGCGTGCCGTCGAGGAACCACGCGGGGGACATCTGCAGGTCGGCCTGCTCGTCGAACATCAGGCCGGGAACCGGGACGGAGATCGTGCTGGTCATTGCGGCTTCTCCCTCTGGCACCGAGGTGCCGGCTCGAGGAGTGGTCAGGGGGGCGAAGGGGGCGATGTCGGCGGGATCAAGGGGATCGAGGGATCAGGCGGTCACGGGCGGGGACGGGGCGGGTCGCCGGCCCGCATCATGGGTCCTTCTCCAGGCGGGCGAGCAGCTCGTCGACGGCGAGTCGGGCGAACTCCTGCGAGTACAACGCGAGGTCCACCTCCTTCACCGACTCGGGGGGCAGTCGGTCCCGCAGCACGCGGACCAGGGCGGCGTCGGCCACCGGGTCGTGCAACGGGCCGCCGGGCCGGTCGAGCGAGGACCAGCCACGGGTCGGGACGAGGAACACATAGGGCGCTCGGTAGTCCGTGAGCCGTTCGGCGATCGTGGCCGCGGCGGCGGCCACCTCGGCCGCGGACGTTCGCACCTGGACCCGCAGCTCGTCCTGGACGAACCTGGCCCGATCCGCCAGGGCCGCGAGGCGGTCGGTCCGGCCGCCCAGGCCCACCATGTCCAGGCCGCACGGCCCCAGCACCGCGGGGACGCCGGCCGCCGCGGCCCCGCCGAGCCGACCGGGCCCGGGGTCGCGATTGCCCTGCAGCAGGTGCTCGATCACTCCGCCGGTGCACAGGTCGAGCACGCCGGCGAAGCGCCCGTGCCCGACCAGGTGCTCCATCGCGCGGTCGCCGCGGCCCTGGGCGTGGAAGACCACCGGCGTGCACCCCGCCTCCTCCAACATCGCCACCGCGCTCTGGACGGCCAGCTCGCCGAAGCCGAACGAGGACACCGCGACCGCTCGCGGGCCCAACGGCGGGTCGACGACGCCGCCCATCTCGACCATCCCGCAGATCGCGCCGACGGCGTTGTCGACCTGGCTCTGCAGCAAGGGGTTCATCCGCACGACGTCGACCACGGTGTGCAGCATGGTGATGTCGCTGGTCCCGACGTACTCCCCCACGTATGCCGGGTGGCCGGCCATCGGGCTGGCCATGACCTTCGGCAGCCCGAACGGCAGGGTCTGCATGACCCGCGTGGACACCAGCGAGCTGGTCGCCCCGCCGATGCCCAGGACCCCGTGCAGCCGACCCTGCGCCAGCAGGTCGGCCGCCAGGGCGGTGGCCCCGCGGATCTGGTTGGTCGTGGCGGCGTGGCGGTCGGTGCGGTATGCCGCCCGGACCGCCTCGATCCCCATCCCGCCGCGCTCGGCGACCCGGTCGCAGGTGAGATCCCCGTCGATGGGGGGTGGGGCCTCCATGCTGAAGTCGAGCAGGAGGGCGTCGTGGCCACGCTCGCGGATCCGGTCGCGAGCGCGGAGGATCTCGGCGCCGCGGGTGTCGAGGTTGCAGATCAGCAGGATGGTGCGCCGGGTGCCGCCGGCCGGACCGGACGGACCGGCAGCCTCCGGCGCTGCGGCGTCCGGCACGAGCGGCTGCGGCCCGCTCATGCGCCGGCCTCGACGAGGTCGTCGGAGTCGTCGGGGCCCGTGCGCGTGGAGATCTCGAGCATCTCGGCGACGTCGAGGACCTTGGGCGCGTTGCCCTGGCTGCGCACGCCGAGCCCGTCCTGGAGCATGGGCGCGCAGAACGGGCAGGCCGTGGCGACGGCCTGCGCGCCGGTCGCGAGCAGTTGGTCGGCCCGCACGTGGCTGACCCGCCCGCCGGACACCTCGGTGGTGAAGGTCTGGCCGCCGCCGGCTCCGCAGCAGAAGCTGGTCGCCTTGGTGCGGTCCGGCTCCACCGGCGTCACTCCGGGGATGGCGCCGAGGATCTCGCGGGGGGCGTCGTAGCCGCCGTTGTAGCGGCCGAGGTAGCAGGGGTCGTGCATCGCCGTGGTTGCCGACATCGGGCGGCTCGGGGTGAGCAGCCGGCGATTGACCAGGTCCGCCATCACCTCGGTGTGGTGGCGGACCTCGTAGGTGCCGCCCATGGCCGGGTACTCGTTCTTGAGCGAGTGGAAGCAGTGGGCGCAGCCGGTGACGATCGCGTCGAACTCGTACTGCGCCAACGTCTCGACGACCTTCTGTGCCGAGAGCGCGAAGAGCACCTCGTCGCCCATCCGTCGAGCGGAGTCACCCGTGCAGCTCTCCTCGTCGCCGAGCACCGCATAGTCGACGCCGGCCCGGTTGAGCAGGGTGGCCGTCGCCCGGGCGATCTGCTGGCCGCGCTCGTCGAACGCGGAGGCGCAACCGACCCAGTAGAGCAGCTCGACCTTCTTGCGATCGGCCATCCGCGGCACGTCGAGGTCGCGCATCCACGCGGTGCGCGAGGTGCCCACCCCGACGAATGGCGTCCCCCGCGCGTCGAGGTTGGCCAGCGCGCCCTGCAGCCGCTCCGGCGCGGTGGCCAGCTCCATGACCAGGTGCCGGCGCATGTCGACGATGGTCGGCACGTGCGTGATCCCGACCGGGCAGGCCTCGACGCAGGCACCGCACGTCACGCACGACCAGACCGCTTCGGGCCCCGCCGCCGCGATGAGCGGTGGCACGCCGTCGACCAGCGGGCGGGGGTCGTCCCCCGACATGGTGACCGGGGGACGGGCGGGCAGCCCGCGCAGGTGGTCGCGCAGGTCCAGGACCAGGGCCTTGGGCGAAAGCGGCTGGCCCGCCGCGTATGCCGGGCACATCGCCTGGCAGCGCCCGCACTCGGTGCAGGAGTCCAGAGCCAGCCGGGTCTTGGTGTCGAGCTGGTCGGTGCCGGCCAACCCGAGGGTGCCCTCGGCCTCCAGATCCAGGGGGCTGAGCGTGAGGTCGCCGGGGCGGGTGGGGGTGAAGAAGAGGTTGACCGGCGCCAGCAGCAGATGTCCGAGCTTGGTGAACGGGATCGCCGCCACGAGGGCCGCACCCACGAGCAGGTGCACCCACCACAGCACGACGTGGGTGCCCCGCAACGCGCCGTCGCCGAGGGGGGCCAGGGCGGCGCCGGCCGCGCGACCGACCGGCGACCAGCTGCCCCACGGGTCGGCCGTCACCGCGATGCGCACGCCCTCGACGACGAAGCCGCTGACCATCATGAACAGCAGCCCGACGGGCAGCGCCGCGTCGGCGACTCGGTTGCCGCGATCGCCCGGGTCGCGTAGGCGGGCCGCCTTGGCGACGTAGCGGCGCCACAGCAGGACCGCCAGCCCCACGGTCGCGGCCAGGCCGGCGAGGTCCAGCACGAGCGACTGGAACCACAGGTAGAAGCTGCCGCGCATGATGGGCACGCCGAGGTCGGCGTCCAGGGCGGCCACCAGCGTGCCGATGAACAGCAGCACGAAACCCCAGGACAACGCGACATGGGCCACCCCGGCCACCCGCTCGCGCACGAGTCGGCGCTGCTCGACGGCCTGGGCCACCACCTGCCGCAGCCGCGGCCCGATCTCGGCCGGCCGGGCCAGCCGGGCGGAGCCCTTGAGTCGGCGCACCTCGCGGACCGCACCCCACGCGAACACCCCGACGGTCAGCGCCGCCACGGCGAACATCACCTGGTGGAAGGAGATGTTCCAGTACGACTCGCGAGTGGGGTCCATGGTGGCGTGGTCTCCCGGGGGTCAGCCGGCGGCCCGGGCCTTGAGCGTGTCGAGCAGGGCGGGAAGGACGTCCTTCCAGTCCCCCACCACGCCGTAGTTGGCCAGCTTGAAGAAGGGCGCCGTCTTGTCGGAGTTGATCACGGCGATCACCTGGGCCGAGGCACATCCAGCCAGGTGGTGGGTGGCGCCGGAGATCCCCACCGCCAGGTAGAGATCCGGGGCGACGGTCTTGCCGGTGAGCCCGACCTGCAGGGACGTCGGCACCCAGCCGGCGTCACAGGCCATCCGGGAGGCGGCGACGGCGCCGTCGAGGACGGCGGCCACCTCACCGAGCAGGGCGAAGGGTTCCGGGCCACCGAGACCGGCTCCCCCGGCGACGAGCACGCGGGCCTTCTCGATGTCCGGTGCCCCGGTGTCGGCCGCGGGGGTGCGCACACCCAGGCGGGTGCGCGGCGGTTGCGCGAACGACAGGGCGTGGGTCACCGACTCGGCACCGGCCTCGCCGGGCGGGGCGGCGGCGAAGGCGTGCGGCCGCGGGACGACGACGAACGGGCCCTGCGCCGCGGTGACCGTCGAGGACACTGCACCGCCGAACACCGGACGGGTGGCGACCAGGCCGGCACCGGAGCGCTCCACCGCGGTGACGTCGGTGAGCAGGGCGGCCTGCAGCCGGACGGCCAGGCGCACGGCGACTTCCGAGCCCAGCACGGTCCGCGGGACCAGGACGACCTGCGGGTCGACGGCGGCGGCCACGAGGGCCACCGCCTCGGCGTGCGCCTCCGGCCATGGGTCGGCCAGCTGCGGATCCTGGACGAGGTGGACCTGGCCGCCGGCCGTGGCCGCTTCCCCGGCGCCGTTGCCGGGGTCCGCGGCGGCCAGGGCCACCTGGAAGTCGCCACCCAGCTGCTGGGCGACCGTGACCAGCTCCCAGAACTCCGGACGCAGCGCGCCGCCCTCGATCTCGGCGACGACGAGGATTCCGCTCATGCCGATGCACCTCCCGTCGCGGCCAAGATCGCCTCGGCCAACGCCCGTCCGGCGGCCGCCGGGTCGGCCGCGTCGAAGTACGTGCAGGCCCGACCCACGAGTGGGATGGACAGATCGCCGGTGACCGTCCGCGCCGGTGCGGGCTGCACGCCCAGCTCGGCCAGCGGGATGACCGTCGGCTGGACCCGGGCTGTGGCCAGCCGCGCCCGGGCCGTGGGTAGGCGCAGGTCGCCCAGCTCACTGGTCACCGTGACGACCGCCGGCAGGTCGGCGGACATCAGCTGGGTGCCGTCGGAGATGACCCGGTCGATCTCGACGGTCTGCCCCTGCACCGCGACCGCCCGCGCGAGGGTGAGGCACGGCATACCGAGCGCGTCGGCGAGCAGGATCGGCACCACGCCGTGGTCCCAGTCCGAGGCCTGCCGGCCGCACAGGACCAGGTCCGCGCCGCCGAGGTGCCTGATGGCCGCCGCGAGGGTGGTGGCCACCAGGCGGGAGTCCCAGGTGTCCAGCGACGGGTCCTGGACCAGGACGAGCTTGTCCGCGCCGACCGCGATCGAGCGCTTCATCACGTCGGTGTCGAACTTCTCGCCCAGCGACAGCCCGACGATCTCCAGATCGCCCAGGCTCTCCCGTAGCCGCAGGGCGGCCTCGAGGGCCTGCTCGTCGTAGCCGTTGATGACCGGAGGGCCGGGCACGGCCTGCCGGATCTTCGTCGCCGCCTGGTCCAGGGCCAGGTCGGTGGCAGGGGTGAGGGGATCGACCACCTGCTTCAGACACACCACGACACGCATGGGATGGCTCCGCTCTCCGCGCGACGGCGGCTCGATGCGACGAGGCTCAGAAGTGTCGACCGGGCTGCTCCCAGAACCGCGGCAGGCCCCGGTCCTCGGAGATCGCCTTGGCGGCGATGTAGCCGCTGCCTCGTCCGATGCCCGCCGCGGAGTGGATGTTCGAGGAGGCGTGGTAGAGGTTCGCGATCGGGCTGCGGACCGTGGCCAGCTCGGTGAACGGGCGGTAGCGGCCCAGCTGCGAGGCAACCATCGACCCCTCGGTCCACCCGCCTTCGAGCATGTCCGGGTGACCGGCCTGCACGTCGTACGGGGTGTAGATCCGGCTGGCGATGACGTTGTCCCGGGTCATGTTCGGGGCGTAGGTCTGCCACTTGTCGAGCCACTGGTTGACGAAGTCGTCGCGGATCCGGCCCCAGTCGCGCCCGGAGAAGAACCGGGCCGGCGCGGTGAAGTCCTCGATGAGGATGGTGTTCTTGCCCTCCGGGGCCCGGGTGCGGTCCCAGATGCTGTCCGGGGCGGTGAGCACGTAGAGCTGCTGTGGGTAGCCCAGCAGGAAGATGTCGTGCTGGTACTTCGACGCCAGGTAGTCGGGGTCCTTCGCTCCGGTGTAGAGCCGGGGCTGGGTGCCCACGCCGGGGTTGATGTTCTCCGCGGTGTACTGCGGCAGCTCGTGCATGGCGACGTTGCCCCAGAGGATCTGGCCGCGGTCGTAGTGGATGTTGTTGAGCCGGTGGCGGACCTGGTCGTTGATCTGCTGGTCGCGCAGCAACCGCAGGTAGGTCTGCGGCATGCCCAGGTCGGACACGACGATGTCGGCCGTGATCGACGAGCCGTCCGAGAGCCTGACCCCGGTGGCCTTGCCGCCCTCGACGACGATCGAGTCGACGTCCTGGCCGGTGAAGTAGTCCACGCCCATCGCCTTGCCGGCGCTGACCAGCGAGTCGGTGATGGTCTGGGTGCCACCCCTGACGATGGCGGCCGGCTCGAAGGACAGCACCAGGCCCATGACGTGCACGAGGGTCTGCAGCCCGCCCGGGTCGTCGGGGAAGCAGCCCCCGGAGGTCGGCGTCGCGCGCATGAACAGGGTGCGCAGCTCGTCGCTCTCGAAGTAGTCGTAGGCCATCTGCCGGATCGACATGAACTGGTGGATCGGCTCCAGGCCGCTGTCCGGGATGGTCAGCAGCTCTTCGAGGGCATCGGGCTGCGGGTAGGGCGGCGGGGTGACGAAGCGGTGCTTGTGGAAGGCGGCCTTCCAGTACTTGTTGTACTGGTCGAACAGGCGCAGGTAGGCGTCGGCGTCGCGCTGCGAGAACGCCTTGATCTGGTCGTAGGTCTTGTCGACGTTGTCCTGGGCGAGCTCGGTGCGCCCGGTGATCGGGTCGACGACGCGGTAGGCCGAGTAGCCGATGAAGCTCGACCCGTCGTCGTAGATCATGCCCTCGTTCTGCTCGGGGAACACGTACTCCAGGCCGTGCTCGCGCAGGTTGAAGTCGTCGTAGGCGGGGTGGCCGTAGAACCGGGTGAAGTGGGCGCAGGGGTTCTGCCGGAAGCCCGGGGCCGGGCCCTCTTCGCTGATCGCCCCACCACCGAACGCGGTGTGCTTCTCCAGGACGGCCGTCTTCAGGCCGGCCTTGGCCAGGTAGCAGGCCACGATGGTGCCGTGGTGACCGCCACCGATGACCACTGCGTCGTACTTCGCGTCCGCCATGGCTGTCTCTCCTGTGATGTGGTGGGCCGATGGATCTGGGTGCTCGAGGCGTCGCCCGGCATCCGACGGGCCGCCCGACGGGGCCGGACCCGGGGGTGTTGGAGACGGGTCGTTCGGTCGGGCTCAGCCTGCTCCGTGTGGTGTCCGACACACCAGGAAAACCTTGCTACTTTTCGGGTGCCGA
This sequence comes from Dermatophilaceae bacterium, assembly GCA_037045055.1. GTDB lineage: Bacteria > Actinomycetota > Actinomycetes > Actinomycetales > Dermatophilaceae > Phosphoribacter. Next base: position 348,754 of record JBAOHJ010000001.1, read on the forward strand.
AACGCCGACCGCTCGGGGCGGCGGCCCCCGCGACGCGCTGACGTCCCTCGGCACCGTTGCGCCACAACGGCATACCAGCCCGGTATGCCGTCATCTGGCCACCCTGGCCTCCGCCGCGCCGGACGCAGGTCACGCCTCGGCTCAGCGCCGCTCGACCAGCTCCTCGATCTCCATGGCGGTATGCCGCAGCGGCTCCAGGTAGCGGCTCACCGCCCGGGCCGTCGACATCGCCGAGCGGCGCCAGGTGACGTTGACCGTGGCGATGGCGTAGCCGGCTCTGATCGGCACGGCGATCGACTGGCGACCGTCGTCGAACTCGGCTCGCGACCGGTCGTAGTCACCGCCGTGGTCGGTCAGTCGCAGGGCGTACCCACGGGCCCGACACGCCCGCAGGGCGGCGGCGAGCTTGTCCGGGTCGCGCGCCAGGGCGTTGCCAGGCCGCTCGTCGGCGGCCAGACGGCCGACGAGGTCCTGGCGCAGATCGGGCGCGCAGTGCGCGAGGAACGCCTGACCACTGGCCGAGCGCAGCAGGTTCGCCCGGTAGGTGGTGTGCGCACGGAAGTGCACGTCGTCCACGAGGGCTCGGCGGCTGGTGGTGTCGAGCATCTCCATCCAGGTCGCGCGCAGGACGCACAGCACGGACGGCCAGCCGGTCTGCGCGGTGAGCCGCTCGAGCGTCGGGCCGGCCATCTCCCCGAGCCAGCTGGCATCGTCCGGGCTGGCGTGGTATCGCTCCAGGCTGCGGCTGGGCAGGAACGCGCCATCGCCCAGTCGCTGCCAGACCATGCCGTGCTGGTTGGCCGTGACGAGAATGCGGGTGAGGCTGGCCTTGGGGATGCCGGTGGCCAGGAACAGCTCGTGCAAGGTGGCAGCGCCGAGCCGGTGCAGGGTCGTGATGACCTGCAGCCCACGCCCCAGGGAGGCGATGGGGTCGACCTGGTAGCTGCGCACGCGAGGCCCCTTTCGCGCGGATCAGTATCGCCGAGGCCCGGTGGCGCGAGTCAAGAGCACCCGCCCGGCTCGTGCCACCGTCGGGTCGCGGCCGGCCGGGGCTACGTCGGGCTCGGCGGGGTCAACCCGACCAGGGTCGCCGACTGCGCCCACAGGCGGGCCGCCAGGGCGGTATCGCGGGATCGGCGCGAGGAGCGCTTCGGGCCCCGCGCGGTGAAGTAGCGGCCCGATACCCCCTGCACCTGCGGCGAGCTGGCCAGGTAGACCGACGCGCGCGCACCCCGTGCGGGGCTCTTCATGAACGGCGCGACGACGCCGGACAGCAGGCGCATCGCCGGGGTCGGGTCGGCCTTGCCGAAGCCGGTGCGGACCACCCCGGGGTGCAGGACGGTGGCCGTGACCCCGGAGCCGGCCAGCCGCCGGGACAGCTCGTAGGTGAACAGGACGTTGGCCAGCTTGGACTGGCTGTAGGCCTGCTGCCCGCGGTATCCCCGCTCCCCCTGCAGGTCCTCCAGGGCGATCCGCCCGATCGCCTGCGCGCCCGAGGACACGGTCACCACCCGGGCAGGTGCGCTGGCCCGGAGGCGATCCAGCAGCACGTTGGTGAGCAGGAACGGGGCCAGGTGGTTGAGCGCGAAGGTCAGCTCCAACCCGTCCTCGGTCACGTGGCGCGTGGCCCAGAAGCCACCGACGTTGTTGACCAGCACGTCCAGGCGCGGGTATGCCGTGAGCACCGCCTCGGCCAGCCGGCGCACCTGCCGCTGGGCGGACAGATCGGTGACGAACGCGTCGACCTGCCCACCCTCGGCCCGGATGCGCTCGGCGGCATACTCGCTGCGCTGCGGATCGCGCCCGACGATGCCGACCCGCGCGCCCATCCGCGCCAGCCCGGTCGCCGTGGCCAGGCCGATGCCACCGGTCCCGCCGGTGACCAGCACGGTCTTGCCGGTCATCGGCGGGGCAGTCCCGGCCATCGTCAGCGCACGATCTTGACGTTGAACATCGGGGTGCCGAGCGCTCCCATGATCCGCAGCCACAGGGGCAGGAACATCTCGGTCCCCCGGGCGGTCTCGATGCCGCCGAGGTCGACGACGTCGGTGTGCCCGAAGCTGCGCAGCAGGTCGACGACCGTGCTCTTCGCGGCCGCGTCGTCCCCCGAGACGAACACCGTGGACGGCTCGCCGAGCCGGTCGGGGTGGACCATGAGCGGCGCCGTGAGCGTGTTGAGGGTCTTCACCACGCGGGACTGCGGGAAGGCGCGTTGGATCTGCTCGCCCAGGGAGTCGGTGTCCTTGACCGAGAGGGTGGGCGGGAACCCGGCCGAGAAGTCCAACGGGTTGGAGAGGTCGAGGATCACCGTGCCGGCGAGGTTGGCGGCGCCGGCCGACTCCAGGGCCGGGATCGCACCGGCGCCGGTGGTCGCGTTGACGACCAGTGCCGCGTCGGCCGCTGCGGCGGCGAAGGTCGCGACCCCGATCCCGGCATGGCCGGCGAGCCAGGCGGGCAGGGGTGGGTTGCCCATGCCGTCGGGCTCGGTGCGAGCCAGGGTGGCCTCGGGGTCGCGGGTGCCGATGACGACATCGTGGCCGAGGTCGTGCAGCCGGGCGGCGAGCGCCTGCCCGACCATGCCGGTGCCGAAGACGGCGATCTTCATGGAGTGCTCCTCGTGGTCGGGGTGTCCGGGTGTGGTGGGGTCGGGGTTGCGGATGACGAGCCTGCTCGGACCAAGGTAGACAGGTCTGTCTTTGACCACGCTAACAGACAGGTCTGTTCCGTGCAAGGTGTACTCTGGCAGTCGCCGCCGACGACGACCCGGGACTGCGAAGGAGGGCGATGGCGACCTTGGCACCGCCCGGCCCGCGGGCGGCACGCGAGCGCATCCTGCAGACGGCGTTCGTGCTGTTCTACGCCCACGGCATCCGGGCCGTCGGCGTCGACCGGATCATCGCCGAGTCCGGGGTCGCCAAGGCGACCTTCTACCGCCACTTCCCCGCCAAGGACGATCTCGTCCTGGCCTACCTCGACCAGGTCGACCAGGTGTGGAGTGCCCAGCTGCGCGAGGCGGCCGAGGCGGCCGGGCCGGACCCCGCCGACCAGCTCGTCGGGCTCTTCGATGCCCTCCGCTCGGCGTGTCGCAGGGACGGCTACCGAGGCTGCGCCTTCCTCAACGCCGCCGGCGAGTCCCAGCCGGGCACGCCCATCCACGCCAGGACGGTCGCGCACAAGGCGGCCGTGCTGGCGTGGGTGCGGGACCTGGCCCAACGTGCCGGGGCGCGGCAGCCGGACGAGCTGGCCCGCTCGATTACCTTGCTGTTGGACGGCGGGCTGGCCAGCGGGTCGCTCGACGCCAGTCCGCTCGCCCCGCAGGCCGCCCGGGCTGCGGCCCGCGCCCTGGTGCACGCCGCAAGGCTCGAGCGACGCTAACCGGTAGGCCGCGTGTCGCTCACCTCGTGGGTCGGCTGTGGTGATGCCCGGTGGTGCCCGTCACGGATCAGGTCGCCCCCGGCTGACCGTCGGCCTACCGCGTGTCGCCGGGGTCGGCCCGCCCGCCGGGGTCGGGGTTGGCCACGACTCCTCGACGCTGCAGCTCTCGGTCGATCCGCAGCTCCTCGTCGTCGGTGAGGATGCCGGGCTCGCCGCTCGGGCGCGGATCCTGCTTCGGGTCCGGTGTGGCCGGGCCAGGTGATCCCCCCACGACGCCACCCCTTCCTGCTCGCGGTCCTCCTCGTGCCTGCATTACCCGGCTGCGCCGTGGGTATGCCCGCACGAGGAGGTATGTCCATGGAGAAGACGACGAGCACCGTCGCCCGCGTCGGCCAGCGCCTGCGAGCCCAGCACGCCGATATCTGCGGACGGCTGCGGGCGCTGGGGCGAGCCGGGCCGCTCGACCGCGACGCATTGGTGCACGAGGTGTTGCGGTGGTGCGCGGCCCACGAAGCGGTGGAAGGGGCCTACCTGCACTCGGTGATGGGGAACGCCGCGGCTCGCGAGGGCGAGCAGGAGGCGCTGGGTCTGGCCCTGGGGTCGCTGCAGCGCCTGGGTGGCGAGAGTCCCTCGTTCGACGAGTTGCTCGCCACCATCACCACGGCGATGCGCAGGCATTTCGACTCCGAGGAGCGCGAGCTGCTCCGCGCTGACCTGAGCCCGCAGCAGTGTGGCGAGGCACACCGGGCTCTCGACATCGTCGACGAGATGGCCACCCAGTCGGGCGGGCCCTTCACCGCCGCCGACGACTTCGCGACGATGCGCCGGACCGCTCGTCAGCAGGTGGCCCTGCTCGCGGCGCAGGTGAGGTGAGCCGGCGCTGCCCCGAGGCGTCCTCGCGGGCACCGGGGTGAGCAGCTCGCCCCGGGCGGCCACGGTCACGGCTACCCAGCCCGCCTCACGGTCACCCAGCCCGCGTCATGGTCACCCGGCCGAGGCACGGTCACCCAGCCGCGTCACGATTCACCCGATCGAGGATCTCGCGTGCCCGGGGTCTGCGGACCGCTCGCGGCCGTCGACCGCCGGCGCGGCGGCGCGGTGGGCTCCGTCGGCTCGGGATAGCGCAGCCACCCGGTCTGCACGACCTGGTCCGCGACGTCGGGCAGGCGCAGGTTGCGGCGGTTGCTGGCCTCGCGCAGCCGGGCGAACGCCTGATCCTCGGTGATCCGCTCGGTGGCCATGAGGATGCCGATGGCGAAGCCGATCCGGCGGTTGGACCCGAGGGCGGACTCGAGGGTGCCGATCCTGGTCGCGGCCTGTTCGAGATCCTGCTCGTGGCGACGAGCCATGCGGTGCAGCACGTCGAGGCGCGCCACGAGCTCAGTCGGCTCGAACGGCTTGGTGATGTAGTCGTCGGCACCGCACATCAGGCCCTCGATGACATCCTCCAGCCCCGCTCGTGCGGACAGCAGTACCACGGGCGTCGTCGACCCCGCCGCCCTCAGGTCACGGACCACGTCCAGACCGCTCTTGCCCTGCAGGACGACGTCGCTGACGACGACGTCCGGGTCGCCCCCGCCCGGTCGGGCAGCGGCGGGATCGGTGACCGCGTGGACTCGCCAGCCGGCCCCGACCAGCGTCGCCTCGAGGTACCCCAGCAGGTCCACGTCGTCCTCGATCACCAGGACCGACCGGGTCTCGGCCGCTCCCGCGAGGGCCTCGGCCGGTGCGGGCAGACCGGCGAGCAGGGGCGAGGGCATCCGGTCGCCGGGACGGGCGCCCGGCCCGGGCTCTGGCGGCAACGGCGCAGCCGGCACCGACACGGTGAACACCGATCCGCGCCCCACCTCGCCGGCGATCTCGAGAGTCCCGTCCATGACCGAGACGAGTTCGGCGACGATGGCCAGTCCGATGCCTAGGCCTCCCTCCGGCAGAGTCCGGGCGTGGGACCCCCGTTGGAAGCGCTCGGTGAGCCGCCATCGGTCCTGGGCGGCGATGCCGATGCCGCTGTCCTGCACGACGAGGCGGATCCGGGCGTCCACCCGGTGCAGGCGCACCGCGATGGTGCCCCCCTCGGGCGTGTACTTCACCGCGTTGGACATGAGGTTGGCCAGGATGCGGGTCCAGGCCTCGGGATCGACGGCGACCTCGCCCACCGGCTCGAGGTCCAGCTCGAGGGTGAGGCCCGCACCGAGGATGGCCGAACGGAACATCCCCACCACCAGGCCGGTCGTCGCCGTGAGGTCCACCCGGGCGGGCCGGGGCGCGGCGAGCACCGGACCTGCCTGGGAGAACGCGAGGGCGCCCTCGACCAGGAGGTTCACCTGCGCCGTGGCGCGCTCGATGGTGGACAGGTTCGCCTGGTCCTCGGGGGCGGTGAGCTGGGGCCGCAGCTGCGAGGTCGCCAGTCGCACCAGGGTCAGCGGCGTGCGGAACTCGTGGCCGAGGTTCTGGTAGAAGCGGGTCCGGGCCGCGTCGACGCGGACCAGTCGCTTGGCCTCGAGCGCGTCCCGCTCTGCCCGGCGGGCCCGCTCCAGCAGAGAGTCGATGTGCTCGGCCGCGACGGTGAGGAACTCGAGGTACCTGCTGTCCGGGGTCCGGTAGGGGTTGAGGCCCAACACGAGGACACCGGTCGGGTGCCCGGTGCTGGCCCCCAGTGGATAGACGCGCAGGGTGGTGGGGGTCGACGGCCCGATCGGACCGGGCTCCAGTCTGGCGCGGGGTGCGGGGATGTCCCTCTGCTCGGCCTCCCGCCAAGCCTGCCGATACGGATGGTCACTGGACGGCTCGATCTGCCTCGGCAGGGCGCGAGTACCTCGGCGAGCACCGTAACCACCGGCGAGCTCGAGGATCGGCGACTGCTCGGAGGCCAGGTAGACCGCCGCGAAGGGCACGGTTTCGCGGACCTCTCGCAGGGCGCCCACCACCCTGCGGACGACGTGCGCCGACGATGCGCCTCGCAGGCCCACCGTCGCCAGGCGGTGCAGCAGGTCGAGGCGGCGGCGGCCCACGATCTCGAAAGTGCGGTCCTGTGCTATGGCGAGGACGCCGCCTGGGACCCCGGCATCTCCAGGGACCGGGCTCCACGAGAACCGCCAATGGGTCTCCTCGAGGTACCCCGCGCGGCGCAGCAGCAGGAGTTGGTCGTCCCGGAAGACACTGACCCCCCGCAGGACGTCGTCGAGCAAGGGTTGCGTGTAAGCCCAGGTCTCGGGGAAGGACAGCCGCACCGGTTGCCCCATCGCCGCGGGATGCTTGTCGCCGAGGATGACGCGGTTCGCGTCGTTGTAGATCTGGATGAGCTCCGAGCCCCACAGCAGCAGCATCGGCACCTGGGCCGCCATCATGGCCCGGACCCCGGTGCGCAAAGCTGGGGCCCAGCCGTTGACGGGGCCGAGCGCCGTGGCGGACCAGTCCACGGCGGCGGCCGTGCGACCGGCCTCGCTGTCGACGCCGAACAGACCCTCGGCATCGGACCCGCTCTCGAACGTCACCTGCTCATCGTGGCAGGTGAGCGCGCCCATGAGGGCCGTCGCACACGTGCTGCGTCGTGCAGCGTATGCCGCGAGCCTGCCATCCGGTTTCCTCGCGAAGGGCAGGGTGTGGTGTGATGGAGACGCACGACGCCAGCTCGACTCCGTGGCTGGTCGAGACCAAGGCATGTCCATGGTCGCTTCCCCCGTTTCCGTCGCGTCGGCATCCGCTGCGCGTGACGACCGCGATACCCAAACCGACCGTCTGTTGCGCGGCGCGCAGGACGAGGGCGCCCGGGTCACCCACCTGCACGAGCGGGCTGTGTTGATCAACATCCCGCTGGCTCGTGGCCTGGCCCGGACCTTCGCCAACCGAGGCATCGACCGCGAGGACCTCGACCAAGTCGCCATGCTGGGGCTGTGCAAGGCGGTGCGCGGCTACCGACCCAGCGAGGGGCACCCCTTCAGCGCGTATGCCGTCCCCACCATCTTGGGCGAGCTGCGTCGCCATTTCCGGGATGTCGGCTGGATGGTGAGGCCCTCACGGTGCGACCAGGAGGTCGGGCTGGCCGTCCGCCGGGCCGAGGAGGACCTGACCCAGCTGTTGGGCCGGGTGCCCACCCGCGCGGAGATCGCCGCTCGGCTGCAGCGCAGCACCGTCGAGGTGAGTCGGGCTCTGCATGCCCAACACGGCTATCGGGCCACGTCGCTGGACGCCCCGGGCCCGTACGCACCGGAGTCCGCCTACGATCACGTCCCCGACCCCGACGACCCCTTCGCCCGGGTCGAGGATCGCGTGACCCTGGCGGAGCTGGTGTCCGACCTGCCCGAACGCGAGCAGGTCATTCTCAGGCTGCGCTTCCACGACGAGCTCACCCAAGCCGAGATCGGCGCCCGCGTCGGGCTGAGCCAGATGCAGATCTCCCGCATCATCGCGGCCACGCTCAGTCGCCTCCGGGCGGCCCTGACGTCCGCGGATCCGGAGCTCGACCAGACTGCCTGACCTCGGCCAGCCCTCAGTCGTCGGAACTGGTGTCGTCGTGCCGGGCGCCGACGGCCTTGGACTCGGGTGACCCGCGCTCGCGCAGGAAGACCGCGAAGACCGCCATGCTGCCGATCGCGAGCAGCTCGCTCTGCCAGTTCTGCAGCGTGCGGCCCCAGAAGTCGGGACTGGCGAGGTATGCCGCGAACCCCAGCGGGTCGAGCCGGTCCCGCAGCCGTTGCTCGTTCGCCGCGACGCGCCCCGCCACGGCCTGTGCCGACCAGGACAGTACGAAGATCACGGCCATGACGGTGACCAGCGAGTGCGAGTACACCGCCGTGCGCCAGCCGCCCGACCTCGCCCACGAGGGTGAGTCGGCCCGACCGTGGGCGCCCACCAGTTGCTTCTCGTCGCTGTCCCGACCGCTCTCCCCCGGCTTCTTCGACTCCGAGGACCCGCGTTGGACCAGCCACACGGTGAGCAGGATGTAGAGGGTGAACTGCAAGTACTCCGACTGCCAGTTCTCCGCGACGTCGACGGCGAACCGCGACGAGGTCACGTAGTTGCCGATGGAGATCTGCTGCAGGCCGGCCGTGCGTGCCTCGCGGTTGTACTGCGCGACCCCGGCTACGGCCTGACCGGTCAGCGCGAGCAGCAACAGCACCCCGAAGACGATCGACAGCGAGTTGTCCCGCACCCAGCTCGACTGCCGCCGGTCGATTCGAGGGGTCATCGCGATGCCAGCCCCACGAGGAAACACATGGCGAGCCCCGCCGCGATGAACACGGCATACACGACGAACATCGTGCGCACGTTCAGCCTCCCGATACCTCGCAGTCGTAGGGAGACGCCACGTCCTGACGATCCTGGGGCGGTGCACACCCGGCGGCCACCACCCGCCAACCGGTGTCGAACTGCGCGAGGAAGACCGTGTCGTCGTCGAGCACCACTTGGGCGCTGCGGCCCGCGACGGTGACCGCTCGCACGGTCGTCCCCTGCGCCAGCCCCGCGTCGGCGAGGGCCTGCGGGCAGTCGCTGGACGATGCCTTCTCGAGCTCGGCCCGGGTGCGCTCGGCCAGCAGGGCGCAGGCGCGCTCGACGTCCGTGGAAGCCGAGGTGACGAAGGCCACCGCCGCCTGGGCGACGTCGGTCTCCTGGGGGGCCACCGAGCAGCCCGCGACGAGCCCGCTCGATGCGCCGGCGCACACCACGGTGAGGGCAGCGGCCCGCCACGCCCTCGGTCGGCCGCGGGCCGGTCGGTCGCTGTCAGCCGCGCGGGACCGGGGCGAGCTCACCCCTTCTTGCCCGAAGTGGTGCGCCCCTGCGAGCTGCGGTGCTTGTTCACCGTGCGCGCGGCGATCTCCTCGGCTCGCTCGGCCGACCGGCCGCGCTCCTGCTCCGAATCCTTGACGTGTTCGTACTGGCGCTCGTCCTTGCTGCTCCACGCTTTGGGCATGGCCCACTCCCTTCCCGACCCGACTGCGCTGGGGAGATACCCCACGTGGGGAACGCGTATGCGCCGGCCCGGCGTGGCCGAGAGGCCCACGGCGAAGGCTCACCGATGTGTGAGGCCGGTCTGGTCGGGGTAGGACCGCTGGCGTCCGGACACCAGAACGCGGGGACAGGCAGGACGATATGAACGCCACCATGTGGAGCTACCCCCCCGGTGCCGTCGCGTCGGACCTCGTCGGCTTCCACGTGCAGGCCCAAGACGGCGCAGTCGGCTCGATCGACGAGACCTCCATGGAGATCGGACGTGCCTACCTCGTCGTGGACGCAGGGCCGTGGATCGACCGGCGCCGGGTCATGCTCCCGGCCGGCATGGTCAGCGCGGTGGACCCGCACCAGCGCGTGGTCTACGTCGAGCGCACCAAGCACCAGATCGAGCACGCCCCGGAGTTGGACGAGTCGACCTACCGCGAGCCGGCCTACGCCGCCGAGCTCTCGGGCTATTACTGGGGGCCCCGCTGACCGCCGAGGCCGGGGCCGGGCGGGCGACCCGGACCTCCCCGTGGTGGGGCCTGCGCACGAGCCTGCCCCGGGACCGCCCACACCCCGAGGTCCCTGTCCCGGCGGACACCGCCGTGCTCGTCGTCGGTGGTGGCCTCACCGGCCTGGCCACGGCGAGCGTGCTCGCCCGGGCGGGACGCGAGGTCACCGTGCTCGAGGCCCGCCGTATCGGCTCGGGGACCACGGGTCACAGCACCGCCAAGGTGAGCCTGCTGCAGGGCTCGATCCTGCAACGCATGCGGGCGCACCGCTCGGCGAACGCGGTGGCGGCATACGTGCGCGCCAACGCTGCCGGGCAACGCTGGCTCATCGACGTCATGAGCCGGCACGAGCGTCCGGTCCACCGGTGCCCGGCGGTGACGTATGCCGTGACGGACGCCGGCGCGGACCGCGTGGCCGCCGAGACCCGGCTCGCCCGGCGGGCCGGGCTCGATGTCGTCGTCGGGCCTCAGGTCGGCCTGCCGTTCCCGGTGCGGGCCGCGCTGACGCTGGACGACCAGGTGCAGCTCGACCCGCTCGACCTGCTCGACGCGCTGCGCACCGAGGTCGAGCAGTCTGGTGGCCGGGTCCTGGAGGGGGTGCGGGTCACCGGGATGTCGTGGGCTCGCGTCCCCTGGGTGGTGCACACCGACGCCGGCCAGGTGCGCGCCGACCGCGTGGTGCTCGCCACCGGCACGCCCGTCATCGACCGGACGATGCACGTCCTGGTGTCCGAGCCACAGCGATCCTACGCGGCGGCCTATGCGTGCGATCCGATGCCGATCGGTGCGATGTACTTGTCGGTCGACGACGAGGCCCGCTCGCTGCGCAGCGGCGCCCCCAGCGTCCCCGGGTTGCTGATCGTGGGCGGGAACAACCACCGGGTCGGCCGGGCCCAGGAACGCGACTGCTCGAGCGATCTCGACGGCTGGGCACGGGCGCACTTCGCCGTCGGACCGGCGCGGTGGGCCTGGTCGGCGCAGGACTACCGGCTCCCACGGCACGCGCCGAGTGTCGGGTCGGTCCCCGGCACCGACGGTCGGTTGCTGGTCGCCACCGGCTACGACAAGTGGGGGATGACCAATGCCGCCGCGGCCGCGCAGGTACTCGGCGGATTGGTGACGGGCGAGATGCCGGAGTGGCACATGGCATACGGCCACGACCGCGTCAGCGCCGGCGACCTGGCCGCGGCCCTGCGCACGGTCGGGCACAGCATGGCCCTGGTGGGCATCGACCGTGCCGCCGTGCTCGGCCGCTCGTCGACGCGGCGACCGCCTGAGGGACGGGCCCAGGTGGTGGGGCCGGCGCACGCTCCGGTCGGAGTGTCGACGGTGGATGGCACGACCCGACGGGTCTCGGCGGTGTGTCCGCACCGCGGCGGGGTGCTTGCGTGGAACGACGCGGAGCTCAGCTGGGACTGCCCGCTGCACGGCTCACGCTTCACGGCCGGAGGGGAGCTCATCGAAGGGCCGGCCACCTGCGGGCTGGCCGCCGTCGATGCACCACCCTCGTCGGATGACGACCGGCCGAGGACGGCGGCGGCGGCGAATCGCGGGCGGCGCGTCGAGGTGCCTGAGGGTGCGAGTGGCGGTCCGCCGCGCGACGGGGAGAGGGAGTCGGGATGACCGAGAAGCCGGCGCTGGCCGACCTGCGTGCTGCGCTCGATGCCCAGCACGTGCGCATCCGTGCGCTGCTCGAACATGTGTTGGGGTCCGCTCCGCCGGACCGAGCGGCGGCCTTGTCCGAGCTCACCCGCTTCCTGGTCATCCACGAGAGCGGGGAGCACGCGGCCCTGCACGCTCCCTCCCTCGCGCACTTCTCCGACACCGAGCTCGCCGGGTCGCGACTGCAGGAGGAGGAGCACGCGGGGCATATCCTGCAGCGCCTGGCCGAGCTCGGGGTCGACTCGGCGGCCTTCGCAACCCAGGTGGACCTGCTGCTCGGCGACCTCGATCGCCATGCCCGAGCCGAGGAGCAGGAGGAGTTGCCGGCGTTCGCGGCGCAGGCGAGCGCCGCTGAGCAACAGCGGCTCGTGGGGACGCTGCGGCGGATCGAGGAGCTGTTCGCCGAGCGGGGCCCCAGAGCGACCGTGCCGGTGCGCGCCACGCCGGCGCAACAGCGCGCCGCCGCCGCCCGGGCCTTCCCCGGCCCCGACGACGACGTCGCGCGGCCAGGCGGCACGAGCGGACACCGAGCGTGAGCGGCTCGACGGGGCGCAGCCGGGATCTCTGGTGATCCACACCTTGACGACGATCATCACCGTCCTGCTCGTCGCCCTGTGACAGAACAGCCAGGCGGGCATCGACCAGTCCGTGCCCGCCTTGCTCACCCGGGCGCGCCGCGCGCATGAGCCGGCGCCGTTGCGGGAACCACCCTGGCATGCACCCGCTGTCGCCGAGTGAGCAGACCCGGTCGGAGTCCGACAGCCTCGGACCTGTCGAGATTCCTGCGGCGCGATACTGGGGCCCGCAGACCCAGCGTTGCCTGGAACTCTTCGACATCGGTCGGCCTTCGTTCGGCTGGGGACGGCCGGTGGTGCACGCGCTCGGGTTGGTCAAGCGCATCGCCGCTGAGGTCAATCTCGGGCTCGGGGTGCTGCCGTTGGCCGCCCACCTGTGCGACCACCTCGTGCAGGCCGCCCGGGAGGTGGAGCAGGGCGGGCTCGACGAGCAGTTCCCGCTCGGGGTCTTCCAGACCGGCAGCGGCACGCAAACGAACATGAATGCCAACGAGGTCATCGCCGGGCGGGCCAACGAGTTGGCGACGGGGGTGCGCGGTGGCCGCGACCCGGTGCATCCCAACGACCACGTCAACCTGGGGCAGTCGAGCAACGACATCGTCCCGACCGTGATGAACGTCGCGGTGGTCGCCCACCTTCACCAACGCCTCTACGGCGCCGTCGAGGCCCTGCACGCCGCCCTCAACGACCGCGCCGACGCGTTCGCCGACGTCGTCAAGGTCGGCCGGACCCACTTGCAGGATGCCACGCCCATGACGGTCGGCCAGGAGTTCGAGGCGTGGTCGGCTCAGCTGTCCCAGGCGATCGACCGAGTTCGCGCGGCCGAGCAGGGCGTCCGCGCGCTGCCCGTGGGCGGCACCGCGGTGGGGACCGGCCTGAACACGCATCCGGAGTTCGGCGCGCAGGTGACCGCGGCGCTCGCTGCGCAGACCGGCATACCGTTCCGTCCGGCCGACAACCTCCTCGCGGCGACGGCGGCACACGACGACCTGCTCGCCTTGAGAGGGGCCCTGCGCTCTCTCGCGGTCGTCGAGCACAAGATCGCCGGGGACATCCGCTGGCTCGCCTCGGGCCCGAACGCGGGGCTCGGCGAACTGTTGTTGCCGGCCAACGAGCCGGGGTCGAGCATCATGCCGGGCAAGGTCAACCCCAGTCAGGCCGAGGCCCTGCAGATGGTCTGCGCGCGCGTCGTCGGCAACGACGCCGCGGCGTTGTTCGCCGCGGCACAGCCTTCCCTGCAACTGCACGTGGGCAAGCCGCTGCTGGCGCACTGCCTCCTGGAGTCCATCTCGTTGCTCGCCGAGGCCAGCGAGTCCTTCGCCCGCCATTGCGTGCGGGGCATTCAGGTCGACGAGCACCACTTGGCCGACCTAGTCGCGCGGGATGCGATGCTCGCTACGGCGTTGGCGCCGCACATCGGCTACGACCGCGCCGCGCAGATCGTGCGGACGGGCCGCGAACGGCGCATCACGGTCCGCGACGCGGCACTGGCCTCGGGGCAGGTCAGCGGCGCGGATTTCGACCGATGGGTGGATCCCCGGGCGATGGCCCGACCGCGGGGCTAGCCACCGTGCACCGGGGCGTGTCGCCGCCGGCTCCCCAGCGCCGGATCGGATCAGCACGGCGCGGTCGCGTCGTCGAGAGGATGTGAGGGTGGAATGAAACGGATCGGCTACTTCCTCTCCAGCGAGGAGTACTCCCCGGCCCAGTTGGTCGAGCAAGCCCGTCTGGCGCAGGAGGCGGGCTTCGACGCCCTGTGGATCAGCGATCACTTCCATCCCTGGACCGAAGCCCAGGGCCAGTCGGGCTTCGTGTGGTCGGTCATCGGGGCGATCAGCCAGGCCTGCCGACTGCCGGTCACGACGGCGGTCACGTGCCCCACGGTGCGGATCCATCCCGCCCTGGTCGCCCAGGCGGCCGCCACCTGCGCGCTGCTGCTCGGCGAGGGCCGGTTCACCCTCGGGGTGGGATCGGGCGAGGCCCTCAACGAGCACATCCTCGGCGGCCCCTGGCCGCATCACGCCGAACGTCTGGAGATGCTCGAGGAGGCCGTGGCCCTCATCCGCGAGCTGTGGACCGGCGCCGTGGTGTCGCATCGGGGTCGGCACTACCGGCTCGACACGGCGAGGATCTACTCGTTGCCCGACCGTCCACCTCCCATCTACATGAGCGCCTTCGGCCCCAAGGCCCTCGACCTGGCCTGTCGAGTGGCCGACGGTTTCGTCACGACCCAGCCGGACGCGGAGTCGGTGGCCGCTTTCCGCCGGGCGAGAGGCGCCGACGCCCCGACCCAGGCGGGTTTCAAGGTCGCGTGGGGATCAGACCGCGACAGCGCCATCGACGCGGCATACGCAATCTGGCCCACCTCGGGGGTGCCCGGCGAGCTCAGCCAGGTGCTGCCGAGTCCGCAGCACTTCGAGCAGGCGGCGCAGTTGGTGACCCGGGACATGTTCGCCGAGCGAGGTGCCTTCGGTCCCGACCCCTGCGACCACCTCGCCGCGTTCGACCCCTATGTAGACGCGGGTTTCGACGACGTGTACGTCGCGAACATGGGCCCGCACTACGCCGACATGATGAGGGCCTACGGCCGCGACGTGTTGCCCGAGCTGCGTCGGCGCATGTCGACGGCGACCCCCGAGCCGCCTCTCTCGGCCGCACCGAGTCTCGACCGGCCCTCTCCCGCCGGTGGGTAGCGACGACGCCGCCGTCGTCCTCGACGTGGGCGGGACCCTGGTGGACTCGGCCTACCACCACGCCTTGCCGTGCCACTGCGCACGCAGGTCCGGCCGATCGCGGGTGCCCTCGAGTTCGACCGCTCGCTCGTCGAGGCCGGCCACGTCGTCGTCGTGGCAGCGCCGGGGGAGCGGGAGCTCGTGGACGAGGCCCTGGACCTCGTGAGGATCACCAACGTCGTTCGCTACGTCGTGTCGGGCGATGAGGTCAGCGATCCCAAGCCGGCACCCGATCTGGTCGTCGCGGCGCTGCGCACGGTGGGGGCCTCCCACGGTGTGCTCGTCGGTGACACCGTTCACGACGTGAAGTCCGCTGCCCGAGCGGGCGTGCCCTGCATCGCGGTGCTCACCGGGGGCAACGGTGCGGCGGAGTTGACGGGAGCAGGGGCCGCGCTGGTCACCCCTTCGGCCGCTGACCTACTCGAGGCGCCGTGGTCGTCATTGCTCTCCGAGCGGCAGTAGCCGCGGTCCTTTGCGACCGACGACGCCGCCCGCCGTGCCCGGTGCGCAGGTGGCGGGGTGGCGCTCGACTGCTCGTACCGGTCAGTCGGTATGCCGCGTGCGCTGCTCCTGCTCCTGGGCCTGCCGTAGCTCTTCGTCGCCGATCATCCGCTCGCCTGCGGTGTCGAGAGCGGCAGGCACCCGAAGCCTGGCCTGCTGCACCGACGCGACCGCGGTGACGATCTCGTGGGCCAGGTCCAGCGCGAGACGGCCGGCCTGCTCGTCCGACTCGCCGTTACGGTCCACGACCGGCGCAGTGGTTTCGCTCGACGCCGTCGGCCAACTCTCGATGACGCTCACGGCAGATCTCGGCGATGTCATCTGCGCCCTCCGGATCGCTCGGTCGGCTCGCCGGATGTGGCGATACCTCCGGGCGGCCTACCCGCGGCGGCTCGGGCCCATGCGCCGGGCCGGGGAGGAGTCGCGCCACCCCGATACGGGTAGCTGGCCTACGACCCGAAAGGAGTGAGTTCCATGGCAGAGCTCAGCGGGGCGGCGCGTGATCGACTCGAGGACGCCGACTTTGCGTACATCGACACTGGGGGCGGTCGCCACCTGCCGATCCACGACGAGGACCACGTGCGCAATGCCGCCGCGCGGTTCAGCCAAACGGACTTCGAGTCGACCGCCGCCAAGAAGCTGGCCGCCCAGGCGATCGCGCGCGCGGCGGACAAGCACGGCGTTGACCTTAACGCTCAAGACGAGGTCGTCAAGGCGGCCAAGGACTGAGCGGCTCGCTTCTCTGCCGCGTCGCCATGCCCCCCGAGGACCGGCATCCGCCTTCTTTCCACGCTCACCGCCACCCGCGCGAGGTGACCCGCAGAGGCATGCCCAGACACGTCGCTCATCCGGGCCTACTCAGTATGCCGGGCACCCGCCGTCAGGGGACGAGGATGTGCCGGGCCAGGCGACGAGGGACGTGACGTGTCGCATGGCACGCTCGGCACGCCGTGGTCGAACCGGTCCTCTCGTCGCAATGTCCCCCGCCGGCGCGCCCACCCGCTGCGCGGGGCTGGGCGCGCTGCCCGGCGTCAGGACACGACGGCGTCGATCGCCTTCTTCAGGGCACTGGGCTGAGCTGGAGTGCGCGGTGCGGTCGGCTTGAGCTCGAGCAGCCGAGCACCCATGTCGCGTAGCCGGGTGCGCGACATGGCCGCACGCACCTGGGGGAACCACTCCTTCTCCTCCTCCTGCACGTGATGACGGACGTTCTCCATGAGGACGGTGAACTTGGGGAAGTAGCGCTCGGACGTCGGGTCCATGGCGACCAGTTCGCCGGCCAACAGATCGACGACGTGGTGCTCCTCGTAGCTCTCCAAGATGTGGTCCTCGAGGCCGGGAACTTCCTGGCGGACCTGCGGGTAGACCACCTCGTTCTCCAGGTAGGTGTGCACAGTGAGCAGCTCGAGCACGGTCGCAACGATCCTGCGCTTGCGGGAGGGGGTGGTCGCGGCCTTCTCGAACTCCGAGAACAACTTCGCGACCTCGCGGTGATCGGCCTTGAGCAACACGATGGCGTCGGTGGACATGTCGAACTCCTCGCAGATGGCGGAACGGGGTAGCTGGCAGAGACCGCGACCCACCGAGGCAGAAGAGCGCAACGAGACCGATCCCTGTCAGAAGGCTAACCCCGCTGGGGAGCAATGGCATTCACGAGGATTCGGCCGACCCGCCGCCGCCACCTTCGGGCCGGCCTGGGGTCCTGCCGCCGCCGACGTGCGGACCCGTCCCGGCGACGGATCGGACCTGCTCACGAGGCATGAACCCCGGATATCCGGGCAATGAGTCATTGATCGAGCTCGCGGCCGTCGCCAGCGAGAGCCCGCCGCCCGGCTGAGGAGGCCGCGTGACCACTGTCCCACTCCCCCGTGCCCTGCTCATGCTCGACCCCGGCGCGCGACAGGTGCCGCTGACGCTAGTCCCGTCACCGGACCGGCAAGCCTCGGCCAGGTCCGGTATCGACACGCCCGCTGCCGTCGAGTCGTGGCCCGGCCGGTCCGCCGGCCTGTCGCAGCGCGAGGCCGAGATGATCTGCTGGATTTCCCGGGGGCTGACCAACGACGAGATCGCACGGCTGACCTTCCTGAGCCCGAACTCGGTGAAGAGCTTCGTGCGCTCGGCGTATCGCAAGATCGGCGCGACCAGACGCGCTCACGCGGTGCTCTGGGGTGTGGCGCACGACATGCGCCCGGAGCGGCTGCCTGCACGGGCACCTTCCGCGGCCCGCCGCTCGTCGGCGAGCAGAGAGTCGGCGAGCGGCCGGGCCGGACGGTAGCGGTGCCCACGCGGCTGCTCGGACACTGGATCGGGGACCCGCGGCGCGCGAGCGGGCACGCGGTCCTCATTCACGGTGGCGCAGGACGGCGCGAATATCCCTCTCGCGCAACGGATCCACGATACCTTCGGATGCTCCCTTTCGCCTGGCGGATCCGGGCCGAGTGGGGCCCTTCGGTAGCCGTGTATGTCGTGCACAATCCCCTCGCAGGCTGGGGCTCCAGTCGAGGGCCAAGCCCCGATGACCTCGCCGATCTCGTCGACGGCATCGGCGCCAGGGCCGACACCTGCCTCGTCGGGCATTCCTCCGGGGGCTGGGCGGCACTGCGTGTCGCTGGGGGCTGTGCCGGCGTGGTAGGGCTGGCGCCCTGGTTGACCGGCCACGAGAGCGCCGGTCACCTCGTCGGTGTGCGCGTGACGATCGCGCACGGCGCCGAGGACCGCGTGACCAGTCCGCAGCGCAGCGCGGCATACGTGCGGCTGTTGACCGGCCACGGCGTCGACGCGCGGTACCTGCCCGTACCAGGCGGCCACGCGATGCTGCGTCGAGCGCGCCGCTGGCACCAGATCACCTCCCGGGCGGTCGGCGCTGCGCTCGGCGTCGGCGCGCGGTGAGCTCACCCCCGAGGGTGAAGTGCCGACCTGCCGTGCGCCGTTAGCCTCGCCGGATCGCGGCCCATTGGGCCGCCAGAGCAGGGGGCACACGATGAGCACGAAGCACGACGAGGGCGCCGACACCCAGGTCAGCCGTCCCGACCCGGCACAGGGCAGCGCCCACGACGTCCCGGTGTTCGTCGACCTCGTCGAGGGCATCCGCACCTGCATGTTCACCACCTGCGACGAGGACGGCACTCTGCTCAGCCGGCCGATGGCGGTGCAGGGGGTCGACGAGGACGGCACGGTCTGGTTCTTCGCGTATGCCGATTCGCCGAAACTCGACCAACTCGAGGCGCGGCCGCAGGTGAATCTCACCTTCGTCCACAAGGACACCTTCGTCTCGGTCAGCGGCACCGCCCGGGAGGTGGACGACTCGGAGAAGCGGGAGCAGCTGTGGAGCCCGTTTGCCAAGGCGTGGTTCCAGACTGAGGCCGACGACCCCGCGGTCGTGCTCATCAGGGTGGATCCCAGCGGCGGGGAGTATTGGGACGCCCCGGCCAAACCCGCCCAGGTCATCGGCTTCGCCAGGGCTTTGCTCGGCCACGGCCCGCCCGTCGACGGCGACAACGCCAAGCTGCAGCTGGACTGACCCGGGCCGGGCGCGCGACTCTCGCCCTTGAGGGGTGTCGACGGCGGCCACCGCCGCACGAAGATGGGCGGGCGCAGGAGGTCTCGACGGATGACCTAGCGGACGCACCGACATCGTCAAGCCCGGCGGGGTATGGGTCGACGAACGGCGCGTCCTCAACGGCAACCTCATCTCCAGCCGCAAGCCGGGGGACCTGCCGGCGTTCTGCTAGGTCGCCCGTGTGTTGAAGCGCGGGGGTGCTCGCGTGCACCGCTGTACTCCGGGATCTCCGACGATCGGGCAGCCGCCGGCAGGTCGGCGGGTGGCCTCCTGCTCACCCGGACGCTTCAGGGCGCGCGTCGTGGGCGGCGGCCGCGCCACCCGACTCGCGTGCCTGCCTCGGCGGGCCGCCGCCCGGCTCGCTGCGGGTGGCGAGAGTCGACGCGAGCAGTTGGTCGCGTCGCGCCAGGACGAGGACGCGACCACGACGGCGGCGCAACTCACGGATGATGAGGTTCGAGTGCCTGAGCTGGGCCTTGCTCTGGGGCGTGCCCGTCGGGAGCCGTCGAGCGATGTCGATGGTGGCACGCAGTTCCTTGACCAGATCGGCTCCGCTGCAATGCTCCAGGCGGTTCGCGACCAGTTGGAGCGCGCGGCTCTGAGTGGGCCCGTTGGCACCCATGGACTTCCCCGTCTGACCTTGGAGTCACGGACCCGTCCTCGGCCCCAGCGGGCCGGGCAACGAGTCCTCGTCAGAACGGGCTGTACCCCTCGGGCGGCGGATCATGCGGGCGGACGGGCGCCGCGCGGGGGCTCTCGATCCCCCTCCTGCGCCGCCTCGAGGCGCGCGGTGGGACACATACAGGCCGCGAAGTGAGTCGGGACTACCGCCGTCCTCGTGTTTGCGCTGGTCAAGGGCGCATTCTCGTTGGTGGGCGATACTGGGTTTGAACCAGTGACCTCTTCCGTGTCAAGGAAGCGCGCTACCACTGCGCTAATCGCCCGGGACGTGCCGGTGGCTTGCCGAGGTGGAGACGGGATTTGAACCCGTGTACGCGGCTTTGCAGGCCGCTGCCTCGCCTCTCGGCCACTCCACCGCGAAGGCGTTCAACCTCCGAGCGGACGACGAGGCTCGAACTCGCGACCTCAACCTTGGCAAGGTTGCGCTCTACCAACTGAGCTACGTCCGCACTCACCACACGAGGACCCACCCCGCCCGGTGCACGGACGACCATATCGGACCCGCGAGCGCCAGCCAAACCCGGCGCGCACCGGGTCCCCCGTCGCCAGCGAAGGGTCACCAGGGCGGCCGCGGGGCGGCCGCGGCCCACCGTCAACTGGCCGCCAGCCGCACCTTCTCCGCCTCGACGTCGAAGTCCATCACCGGAAACTGCGGATTCATCTCCCGCAGTCTCTCCAGGACCAACTGCTGCACGGCATACCGGGCGTACCACTTGCGATCCGCAGGCACGACGTGCCAGGGCGCGCCCACCGTCGAGCAGCGGGTGAGCGCCAGCTGGTAGGCCGCCATGTACTCCTCCCAGCGGCCCCGTTCGTCGACATCGCCGGGGTTGTACTTGTAGTGCTTGTCCGGCCGTTCCAGCCGCTGCATGAGCCGGGCCTGCTGCTCCTGCTTGGAGATGTGCAGCATCACCTTGACGATCTGCGTCCCCGAGCGCACCACGGCCCGCTCGAAGGCGTTGATCAGCGCGTACCGCTTCGCGATCTGCTCGGCCGGCGCGAGCTCGTGCACCTTGACCACGAGGACGTCCTCGTAGTGCGAGCGGTCGAACACCCCGATCTGGCCCGGCTTGGGCAGGGCGTTGCGGATGCGCCAGAGGAAGTCGTGCGCACGCTCCTGCGGCGTCGGAGCCTTGAACGCCGTCGCCTTCACTCCCTCGGGGTCCAGGACGCTGACCACGTGGCGCATGATGCCGCCCTTGCCGGCGGTGTCCATGGCCTGCACGACCAGCAGCAGCGCCCGCCGGCCGCCGACCTTGGTCTCGGCGAACAGCCGCTCCTGCCACTCGCCGATCTCGACCGCGTATGCCGCCAGCGCCTGCTCCCCCAGCTCCTTGTCGCCGTCGAACCCGGGCGTGCTCGACGGATCCACATCGGCCAGGCGGAACCCCCGCCCGACCCGCAGCACCTCGCCGAGCGATCGGTCCGGCCGCAGGTCGCGGCGCACGTCCACGTCGACCGGCACGTCGGCGACTGCGCCGTCCGGGCGTCCGGCGTCGATGCTCGTTGTCCCCGGCGAGAGGACCCGGCTCGCGGCCGACTCCGGCGTCGTCGGCGCGTCGTGGTCTCTCCCCCGGTGCGTGCCCTTCGCCGTGCCCTTCGCCTTGCCTTTCGCCTTGCCTTTCGCCTTGCCTTTCGCCTTGCCCTTGTCCTTGGTCTCGTCGTTGGCCGCACGCTCCGCCCGGTCCTTGCGCTTGGCCTTGGGCTTGCCCTTGTTCTTCCCACGCTTGTTGGCCATGACCGACATCCTGCCCGAGCCGGCCGAGCGCGGGACAGAGGCGCGGCATACTTCGCGAATGCGACTCCTGCTGGCCGACCCCCCGGTCGCCTGCCCGGTCCCGCCCGGGGCGCAGCTCGATGAGGCCGCGCTGGCCGAGCTGTATGCCGTCCCGCAGACCGCGCGCAGGTGGCTGCGGGTCAACATGGTGAGCACGCTCGACGGGGCCGCGACCGGATCGGACGGGCGCAGCGGCACGATCAACACCGGCGCCGACCACGTCGTGTTCGAGCTGCTCCGGGTGCTCAGCGACGTGCTGCTCATCGGGTCGGGCACGGCCCGGATCGAGGGGTACTCCCCCGTCGGCCAGGATCCCGAGCTGGCCGCGCGTCGGGCGGCGTTGGGGCGGGACACCGTCCTGCCGCTGGCGATCCTCACCCGGGCCGGACGGCTGCCTGCCCCGCTGCTCCAGGCCCCCCCGGGGGTCGTCCTGGCCATCACCCACGCGGCCTCGCCCGGGCTGCCCGCCCTGCGCGGCGCCCTGGGCACCGACCACGTGCTCGTCGCCGGGGACGCCGACATCGACCTCGCCGCGGCGCTGACCCACCTGGCCGACCGCGGCCTGGCCCACGTGCTCGGCGAAGGGGGGCCGCACCTGCTCGGCTCGTTCCTGGCCGCCGGTCTCGTCGACGAGCTCGACGTGACGTTCTCGCCCGTCGTCGTGGGCGGCGCGCACGGGCGGATCGTCGCCGGGGTCGCCCACGAACAGGGCCTGCTCCCGCGGGCGCTGGTGGAGCAGGACGGCACCCTCATGGGGCGGTGGTTGCGCGTCCCGACCGCGCCGCCCGGGTAACAATGCCCCATGCGCCTGCCCATCGACCTGCCGGTCCAGCCGATGCTCGCCAAGGCGGTGCCCCAGGTGCCGCTGGGTCCGGGCCTGGCGTACGAGCCGAAATGGGACGGCTTCCGCTGCCTGGTCCTGCGCGACGGCGACGAAGTCGAGCTGGCCAGCCGGGGGGCCAAGCCGCTGACCCGGTACTTCCCCGAGGTGATCGACCACGTGCGCACGCTGCTGCCGCAGCGCTGCGTCGTCGATGCGGAGATCGTCGTCCGGTCGGGCCCACCTGGGGCACAACGGCTCTCCTGGGAGGCGCTGAGCCAGCGCATCCACCCCGCCGAGTCCCGGGTGCGCCGGCTGGCCGCCGAGACCCCCGCCGAGCTGGTCTGCTTCGACCTGCTGGCGGTCGGCGACGAGTCCCTCCTCGGTACGCCGTTCGGGCAGCGCCGCGCGCGCCTGGAGCGGTTGCTGGGCCACCTGACCGAGAGCGACCCGATCCATCTCACCGCGGTGACGACGGACCCGGCGGTGGCTCAGGAGTGGTTCGAGCGTTTCGAGGGCGCCGGCCTCGACGGGGTCGTCGCCAAGCCCGTGGACGCGGCATACCAGCCGAACAAGCGCGCGATGTTCAAGGTCAAGCACAAGCGCACGGCCGAGGCGGTGGTGTTCGGCTACCGCGTGCACACGTCGGGGCGCGGCGTGGGGTCGCTGCTGCTGGGCCTCTACGACGACCGGGGCCGCCTGCTGCCCGTCGGCGGGATCGCGGCGTTCCCGGCCGCGCGGCGGGTCGAGCTCGAGGACGAGTTCGAGGCGCTCGCGCTGCGCGACGACAGCGGCGCGATCCGCGCCGCGGCCACCGACCGCTCGCGATTCTCCTCCGGCAAGGATGCCGCCTTCGTGCCGGTGCGGCCCGAGCGGGTCGTCGAGGTGGCCTTCGACCAGATGGAGGGTCACCGGTTCCGGCATGCGGTGACGTTCCTGCGGTGGCGCCCCGACCGGGATCCCGCCTCGTGCCTGCTGGACCAGGTCGAGCGGGCACCGGCCTACGACCTCGCCGAGGTGCTGGGAGCGCGATGAGCCGCCCGCCGCAACGCCTCAGGTGCGCGGCGGGCGCTCGGGGTGCTCGCGCAGGTAGCCCACCCCGCCGGGGACGTAGTCGGAGTCCTCGTAGCGCTGCCGACTGGGCTGCACCCGCGGCGGCTCGCCGGGCATCTTCGGGTAGTCCGGCGGGAAGGCCAGCTCGGGCAGGCCGTCGGCGACGTCCCGCTCCCACCAGCTCATCGCGGTCGCGAGGTCGCCCACCGACTCCTCGTAGGCCGCCCACGGGTCCGCCCGGCCGGCGACGACCCCTGGGGCGGTGCGCACCGTGAACTCCCGCGGGTCGGCCCCGAGCAGCTGCGACCACGACAGGGGCATCGACACCGGTGCGCCGGGCAGCGGCCGGGGGCTGTATGCCGCGGCGATGGTCCGGTCGCGGCAGGCCTGGTTGTAGTCGACGAAGACGCGCTGCCCGCGTTGCTCCTTCCACCACGCCGTGGTGACCAGGTCGGGACGGCGGCGCTCGAGCTCCCGGGCGACGGCGATGACCCCGTGCCGCACGTCGAGGAACTCCCGCTCGGGCCGGATCGGGCAGTACACGTGCACGCCCCGGTTGCCCGAGGTCTTGGCGAAGCCGGTCAGCCCCGCCTCGGCGAGCACCTCCCGCAGCGACAGGGCCGCGTCCACCGCGTCGGCGAACCCCCGCCCCGGCTGCGGGTCGAGGTCGATGCGCACCTCGTCGGGGCGGTCCAGGGCACCCGGTGCGTCGCCGGCCCGCACCGGCCAGGGATGGAAGGTCACGGTGTTCATCTGCACCCCCCACACCGCCGTGGCCACCTCGTCGACGACCAGCTGCGGGTGCTTGCGCCCCGACGGGTAGGTCATCGTCACGGTGCGCACCCAGGGGGGCAGCCCCCTGGGCGGGTTCTTCGAGTAGAACTCCTCCCCGTCGATCCCGGTCGGGAACCGCTGCAGAGTCATCGGTCGCCCACCGACCCGGCGCAGCAACGGCATACCGACATCGCGCACGTAGTGGGCCAGGTCGAGCTTGGTGATCCCGTCCGCCGGCCAGAGCACCCGCTCGGGGCTGGACACCCGTACCCGGCGGACGTCGCCGTCCGGGGTCGGGCACTCGAGGTGCGCGTCGGGCATTGGGCCACTATCGCACGGGACTTGGCGCCGGGCTCGGGGGCGAGCGAGGATACCCGGATGGACCCGAAGGACACCCCCACCGACCGGTATGCCGTGCAGCTCACCGACGAGCAGTGGCGCGAGCGGCTCACTGCGGCCGAGTACCACGTGTTGCGCCAGGCCGGCACGGAGCGGCCTTACGTCGGCGAGTACACCGACACCACCACCGAGGGGGTGTACTCGTGCCGGGCCTGTGGTGCCGAGCTGTTCCGCAGCGAGACCAAGTTCGAGTCGCACTGTGGATGGCCGTCCTTCTACGCCCCGTTGGCCGGCGACCGGGTGGAGTACCTCGAGGATCGCTCGCTTCCGGGTCGTGCCCGGGTCGAGGTCCGCTGCCGTGCCTGCGGCTCGCACCTCGGGCACGTGTTCGAGGGCGAGGGCTACCAGACCCCGACCGACCAGCGCTACTGCATCAACTCGATCTCGCTGACCCTCAAGCCCAGCTGACCGTCGGGGCCCGGCCGGCGGGCGGCCTACCGCCGTGACCGGATCGATACCCGGGTGGCTCGCTCTGCGCGGAACCGCTGCGGCAGCGGCGCCGTCCCATGCCCGAGGGATTGCCGCCCACCGAGGAGCCTGTCATGACCATGCCACGTCGCCGCCGCCTGGGTGCGCTCGCCGTGTTCGCCGTCGTCGGGGTCACGGCCCTGGGGGCCTGCTCCGGGCAGTCCAGCACGAGCTCGGGCGCTCCGCCAGCGGCCGTCGCCGGCGGGGAGGCCAAGGCGCCCGCCCCGGGGGCGGCCGACCAGGCGGCGCCCAGAAGCGGCGGGCAGGCTGGCGATCCCGCGGCCGTCGCCGATGCCCAGAAGATCGTCAAGACCGCCGCACTCACCCTCACCGTGCCCTCGGTCGAGCAGGCCGCGGCCGCGATCCGCGGGATCGCCCTGGCCGCCGGGGGCCAGGTGACCGGGGAGAACCTCACCGCCGGCTCGACCTCCGCCCCGACCGCGCGACGCACCGGCTCCTCCGGCACGATCAGCCTGGACATCCCGGCCGATGCGCTGGACGGGGTGCTCGACCAGGTGGGCAAGCTGGGTGCGGTCCAGGCGCGGACCGCGTCGTCCAAGGACGTCACGGCGACCTACGTCGACACCGAGTCGCGGATCTCGACGAAGAAGGCCAGCATCGACCGCGTCCGCGCCCTCATGGCCCAGGCTCGGGACGTGGCCCAGATCGTCGAGCTGGAGAGCCAGCTCGCCCAGCGCGAGTCCGACCTGGAGTCGCTGCAAGCCACCCTCGAGAGCCTCAAGAAGCGGATCGCCCTGTCCGCCCTGACCGTGACCTTGAGCACGGACCCGGCGCCCGTGCTCGAGGAGGACGACGACGGGTTCCTCGGCGGGCTGCGCGCCGGCTGGCGGGCCTTCCTGTCCGTCGGTAACGGCGTGCTCACTGCGGTGGGCGTCCTGGTGCCCTTCCTCGCGGTCGCGGCAGTGGTGGGTCTGCCGGTGCTGTGGTGGCCGCGCCGGCGTCGGGACGGCGCCGTCCGCGCCGGATCGACCACCCCCGCGGGCGTTCCGGGGGCCGCGCCACTGGCCGGGCCGGGCGCCGCGTCACAGGGCGCGGCGGGTGGCGCGTCACAGGGCACGGCGGGTGCCGCGCCGCACGCACCAGCCTCCGGACCTGCCGCTCCCGAGGCGCCGGCCGCGCCCGCTGCCGCGCCGACCGAGCCCGAGCGGTAACGGCACCGGGACGTCCGAGGTCCGGGCCGACAGCTAGCGCCCGCCGCCGGCGGCGATCAGCCCGATCCCGAGCATCGCCACCGCCACCCCGACCTGCTGCACCCGGCGTAACCGCTCGCGCAGCACCTGGCGGGCCAACAGGATCGTCACCACGGGGTACAGCGAGGCGAGCACGCTGACCACGCTGACCATGCCCAGCACCGTGGCCACCGAGAACAGCGTGTTGGCGCCGAGGTCGCCGATCCCGACCACGGCCAGTCCGGGCCGCTCACCCCTGCCCACCGTGCCCAGGGATCGGGCCACCGCGGCCACCACCACCCACCCGAGCACGCTGGTCAGCCGCATCAGCCACAGCGTCTCCAGCAGCGACCCGCGGGCCCCCCGGTCCAGGGCGAACAGGGCGAGCCCGAAACACCCGGCGGCGCCCACGGCGAGCAGCACCGGCCGTGCTCCGGACCCCCCGGTGAGCTCCGGCCCGCTGGCCAGCACCACGCCCACGAGCGCCACCGCGATCCCCGCCCAGGACCACGGCCCGGGCGCGTCGCCGGTCAGCACGCCGAGCAGCACCGGCACGCCCGCACCCATGGCGGCCACCGGAGCGACCACCCCCATCGTGCCCGAGGCCAGCGCCGCGTAGAAGCACAGCAGCCCGGCCGAGCCGGTCACGGCGGCCAGCACCGACCAGTCCACCCACGGCCCGGCGGGGGGCAGCCCCTGCGCCCTGACCAGCAGCACCAGGGAGATCGCCACCAGCCCGACCGCCTGCGACCAGGCGATGACGACCACGGCCGGCATCCGCCGCGAGAGCACCCCGGCGAGGAAATCGCTGCCCCCCCACACCACCGCCGCGGCGACGGCGAGCAGGACCGGCATACCCCGACCGTATCCGGCGCGCCCCCACCCAAAGCGCCCCCCACCCACCTACCCTCGGACCTGTGCGAGGACGATCCCTACCCGGTGAGCCGGCGGCCGCCTTCGTCCGCGCCATCGAGCGGCTGCACACGGTGCCGCTGCGCCCGGAGGTCGCACTCACCGAAGTGCCTGCGCCGCAACGCATCGCCCCGTTTGCCGTGGCCCTCACCGCGGAGGTCGCCGACACCGCCGGACCGGACCGCGAGCTGGCCTCCGGACGGTTCGTCCTGCTGCACGACCCCACCTGCCCGGAGCCGTGGGACGGCGACTGGCGAGCGGTGACCTTCGCCCGCGCTGAGCTGGAGCCCGAGGTGGCCACCGACCCGGCGCTCGGCGAGGTCGGCTGGGCCTGGCTCACCGAGGCGCTCACCCAGCGTGGGGTGACCTATGCCGCCGAGGCCGGCACGGTGACCCGGGTGGTCTCGGAGAGCTTCGGGTCGCTGGCCGACCGATCCGCCCGGGTGGAGCTGGAGGTGCGCGCCTCGTGGACGCCGCTGGACCCACGCGAGCTGGGCGAGCACCTGCTGGCCTGGTCGGACCTGCTGTGCACCATCGCCGGCCTGCCGCCCCTGCCCGAGGGCGTCATCGCCCTGCCCGGTCCACGCCGGTGAGCCAGGCGCCGCTGCCCCAGCTGCTCGCCCCGCAGGCCGGTGTCCCGGACGTCGTCACCGACGAGCGACGCCTGGCCGAGGCCGGCCGGGTGCTCGGCGCGGGGCTGGGCCCGGTGGCCATCGACGCCGAGCGGGCCTCGGGGCACCGCTACGGCAACCGGGCCTACCTCGTGCAGTTGCGTCGCGAGGGTGCCGGCACCTGGCTGATCGACCCGGTGGCCTGCCCGGACCTCTCGCCGATCCAGGACGGCCTGGGCGACGCCGAATGGGTGCTGCACGCGGCGACCCAGGATCTGCCGTGCCTGGCCGAGGTGGGGCTGAGACCCGAGCGGCTCTTCGACACGGAGCTGGGCGGGCGGCTGGCCGGGCTGGCCCGGGTGGGGCTGGGGACCATGGTGGAGCACTATCTCGCCGTGAGCCTGGCCAAGGAGCACTCCGCCGCGGACTGGTCCCGCCGGCCGCTGCCCGAGCCGTGGCTGCGTTACGCGGCCCTCGATGTCGAGATGCTCGTGCAGCTGCGCGACGCGGTCGAGGCCGACCTGGCCGCCCAGGACAAGCTCGAGTGGGCCCGGCAGGAGTTCGACGCGCTGCTGACCTTCACCGGACCCCCGCCGCGCGTCGACCCGTGGCGGCGGACCTCGGGCATCCACCGGGTCCGCAAGCGCCGCGGCCTGGCCGTGGTCCGCGAGCTGTGGCTGGCCCGTGACCGGATCGCCCGGCGCCGCGACCTCGGCCCCGGGCGGGTGCTCCCGGACGCCACCCTCGTCGCGCTGGCCGTCGCTCCCCCCGCGGATGCCGCCGCCCTGGCAGCCCGTCCCGAGCTCAAGACCGCGGCCCGCAACCCGCGGGTGTGGCTGGAGGCCGTGCAACGGGCCATGGCGCTGCCTGAGGACCGCCTGCCCCCGCTGACGGTGCCGGGGACCGGCCCGCCGCCCCCCCGGCTGTGGGCCGAGCGCGACCCGGCGGCCGCCGCCCGACTCACCGCCGCCCGGGCCGGTCTGACCGCCGTCGCCGACGCGCGAGCCGTCCCCGTCGAGAACCTCCTCGCCCCCGAGAGCGTCCGGCGCCTGGCCTGGGCTCCACCGGCGCAGCCGTCCGCGGCGGCGGTCGCGCAGGCGCTGCGCGACCTGGGGGCGCGGGCGTGGCAGGTCGACCTGGCCACCCCCATCCTGCTCGAGGCGCTCACCGCGCCGGCCGACCCGGCCACCACCAGCTGATCGCCACCCCCGGCGCCGGCCCAGCCCGCCGGGCGCGGCATACCGGCCGACGTCGTCACCGGTGAGGATGCGCGTCGGGGTTACTCGTGCGTAGCATGGGCCGCCTAGCGGGCGGCGCCGGGCCGTCCCGGCCACCCCCCGAGGAGCCCTCACCATGCCTCGCACTCTCCACGAGGTCGTGTTCGTCGACGGCGTGCGCACGCCGTTCGGGCGGGCCGGCGACAGCGGCATCTACGCCCAGACCCGAGCCGACGATCTGGTCGTCCGGTGCATCCGCGAGCTGCTGCGCCGCCACCCCGAGCTGCCCAAGGACCGCGTCGGCGACGTAGCCGTCGCGGCGACCACCCAGACCGGCGACCAGGGCCTGACCATCGGCCGCCTGGCGGCGCTGCTGTCCGGTCTGCCCAACACCGTGCCCGGCTACGCCATCGACCGGATGTGCGCCGGCGCGCTGACCGCCGTGACCACCAGCGCCTCGTCCATCGCCTTCGGTGCCTACGACGTGGCCATCGCGGGCGGCGTCGAGCACATGGGTCACCACCCGATGGGCCAGGGCATCGACCCCAACCCCCGCATCGTCGGCGAGCGGCTCGTCGACCCGTCGGCACTGAACATGGGCATGACCGCGGAGAACATCCACGACCGCTACCCGCAGCTGACCAAGGAACGCTCCGACACGTATGCCGTGGCCTCCCAGGCCAAGTACGCCGCCGCGCTGGCCGCCGGCAACATCGAGCCCGACCTCGTGCCCGTGTCCACCCGCAACGCCGAGCTGGGCTGGGGCCTGGCCACCGCCGACGAGCCGCCCCGGCCGGGCACGTCGATGGAGATGCTCGCCGCCCTCAAGACCCCGTTCCGCAAGCGCGGCCGGGTCACCGCCGGCAACAGCGCCGGCCTCAACGATGGGGCGACGGCATGCATCCTCGCCTCCGAGGCGGCCGCCGGCGAGCTGGGTATGCCGGTGCGCATGCGGCTGGTCTCCTACGGCTTCGCCGGCGTGGAGCCCGAGGTCATGGGCATCGGCCCGGTGCCGGCCACCGAGAAGGCCCTGGCCAACGCCGGCCTGTCGATCGGGGACATCGGGCTGTTCGAGCTCAACGAGGCCTTCGCAGTGCAGGTGCTGGCGTTCCTCGACCACTACGGCATTGCCGACGACGACCCCCGGGTCAACCTCTACGGCGGCGCGATCGCCATCGGCCACCCGCTGGCCTCCTCCGGGGTGCGCCTGATGATCCAGCTGGCGCGGCAGTTCCAGGCCAACCCCCAGGTCCGCTACGGGCTCACCGCAATGTGCATCGGCATCGGGATGGGCGCCAGCGTGATCTGGGAGAACCCGCACCACGCCGACTACCGCTCGTCCGTCGCCGACTCCGACAAGGTGGCCTGACCATGACCGACATCACCAGCCTGTTCGCCGACGAGGTCGTGACCAAGGCCCTGGTCCGCGACGTCCCCCTGCCCGGCGGCGTGGGCGCCCTGGCCCTGGTCACCCTCGACAACGGCTTCGACCACACCCGACCCAACACGTTCGGCCCCAAGACCCTGGTCGGCCTCAAGGAGTGCTTCGAGGGGTTGCGGGCCCGGGCCGAGGCCGGCGAGATCCAGGCCGTGGCGCTCACCGGCAAGCCGTTCATCTTCGCCGTCGGCGCCGACCTCGGCGGGGTCGCCCACATCACCGAGCGTGCGCAGGCCTTGGCCGTCGGGCGGCTCGGGCACGCGGCATACACGGCGTTGATGGACCTGCCGGTGCCGACCTTCGCCTTCGTCAACGGCGCGGTCATGGGCGGCGGGCTGGAGATCGCCCTGGCCTGCGACTACCGGACGATCTCCGGCGGCGTGCCGGCGGTGGCGCTGCCGGAGTGCTTCCTCGGGCTGGTGCCGGGGTGGGGCGGGTGCTGGCTGCTGCCCAACCTCGTCGGGGTGAAGAACGCCCTCACCCTCATCGTGGAGAACCCGCTGAACACCAACAAGATGATCGGCGGCCCGGCGGCGCTCAAGCTCGGGGTGGCCGATGCGATGTTCCACCCGGCCGAGTTCCTCGAGGACTCCATCGCCTGGGCCGGCGCGGTCGTGTCCGGCACGGTCACGGTGCAGCGCCCCGAGGTCGACCGCGACGGGGCGGCCTGGAGCGGCGCGATCAAGGCCGCCCGGGGGCTGGCCGACGTCAAGACCGGCCGTCAGGCCCCGGCGCCCTACCGGGCCCTGGACCTCGTCGCGGCCGCTCGCACCAACACGCGCGAGGAGGGCTTCGCCGCCGAGGACGAGGCCCTCGGCGACCTCGTCATGGGCGACGAGCTGCGTGCCGGGCTCTACGCCTTCGACCTGGTGCAGAAGCGGGCCAAGCGCCCTGCCGGCGCCCCGGACCGCAAGCTGGCCCGTCCGGTGACCAAGGTCGGCATCGTCGGCGCCGGTCTCATGGCCAGCCAGCTGGCGCTGCTGTTCATCCAGCGCATGGGCATCCCCGTGGTGCTCACCGACTTGGACCAGGAGCGGGTCGACAAGGGCGTCGGCTACGTCCACGCCCAGCTCGACGAGCTGGCCTCCAAGGGGCGGCTGTCCGGCGACAAGCACAACCGCTACAAGGCCCTGGTGAGCGGGTCGACGAGCAAGGAGGGCTTCGCCGACGCCGAGTTCGTCATCGAGGCGGTCTTCGAGAACATGGCGGTGAAGAAGCAGGTGTTCGCCGAGGTCGAGGCCGTGGTCAGCGAGACCTGCGTGCTGGCCACCAACACCTCGAGCCTGTCGGTCACCGAGATGGCCGCGGACCTGGCCCACCCCGAGAGGGTGGTCGGGTTCCACTTCTTCAACCCGGTCGCGGTCATGCCGTTGCTGGAGATCATCCGGGGCGAGCGCACCGACGACGCCACCCTCGCCACGGCGTTCGCCACCGGCAAGGAGCTGAAGAAGACCTGCATCCTGGTCAAGGACTCGCCCTCGTTCATCGTCAACCGGATCCTCGGGCGCTTCCTCGGCGAGGTGGGCCGGATGGTCGACGAGGGCACCCCGGTCGAGGTGGCCGACCAGGCCTTCGCCGGGCTTGCCCCGATGCCGCCGTTCGTGCTCATGGGGTTGGTGGGGCCGGCGATCGCCCTGCACACCGTGGAGACGCTCGTCGGGGCCTTCCCCGACCGGTTCTACGTCCCGGAGGGCCTCAAGCGGGTGGTGGCGGCCGGCAAGCCGGCGTACTACATCTGGCCCCAGGGCAAACCCCAGCTCGACCCGGAGGTGCTCGCGCTGCTGCCGGTCCCCGAGAGCCCCGTGGTGCGCACGGTCGCCGAGGTCCGGGCCGCGGTGCTGTCCGCCCTGGCCGACGAGTGCCGCCGGATGCTCGACGAGGGCGTGGCCCAGGCGCCGATGGACCTCGACCTGGCGATGATCACCGGCGCCGGCTTCGCGTTCTGGAACGGCGGGGTCACGCCGCTGCTGGACCGTTCGGGGGTGGCCGAGCAGGTGACCGGCGCCCGGTTCCTGCCGCCCGGCGCGGCCAGCGTCCAGGCGTAGGGTCACCCCGGCCCCGGCCCCGGCGCCTCGACGCGGCCGGGGCCGGCTCGCCCTCGCCCCGTGCCGGCGCCGGCGCCGACACGGCATACCGGGTGCCGGCCCTATCTCATATCTGAGTTACCGTGAGAGCGTGACGGAGACGGCATACCTCACCCGGATCGGCACCCTCATCAGGGACGCGCGCCGGCACAAGGGCCTCACCCAGGCCGAGCTCGCCCGCTCGTTGCGGACCAGCCAGAGCGCCGTCGCCCGGATCGAGCAGGGCAACCAGAACCTCTCCCTGGAGATGCTCGCCCGGATCGGCGAGGCGCTGGACAGCCAGTTCGTCAGTCTGGGCCACTCGGGCCCGCAGCATCTGCGGATCGTCGGCGGGCGCAAGCTCACCGGCGAGATCGAGGTCAAGACCTCCAAGAACGCCGCGGTGGCCCTGCTGTGCGCCAGCCTGCTCAACCGGGGCCGGACCACGCTGCGCAACCTGGCCCGGATCGAGGAGGTCAACCGGATCGTCGAGGTGCTCACCTCGATCGGGGTCAAGGTCCGCTGGCTGGCCGATCGCAACGACCTGGAGATCGTGCCCCCGGCCCACCTGGACCTGGAGCACATCGACGTCGAGGCCGCCCGGCGCACCCGGACCGTCATCATGTTCCTCGGGCCGCTGCTGCACGACCACCCGTCCTTCCGGCTGCCGTATGCCGGGGGGTGCGACCTGGGCACGCGCACCGTCGAGCCACACATGGCCGCCCTGCGCCAGCTGGGCCTGCAGGTCGCCGCCACCCAGGGCTTCTACGAGATCACCGCGACCCCCCGGGTCCCGGCCCGCCCGATCGTGCTCACCGAACGCGGCGACACGGTCACCGAGAACGTCCTGCTCGCGGCGGCCCGCATCCCGGGCACCACGGTGATCCGCAACGCCAGCCCCAACTACATGGTCCAGGACCTGTGCTTCTTCCTGCAGGCGCTCGGCGTGGGCATCGAGGGCATCGGCACGACCACCCTGCGGGTCACCGGGATGCCCGAGATCGACGTCGACGTGGAGTACTCCCCGAGCGAGGACCCCATCGAGGCGATGAGCCTGCTCGCCGCCGCGGTGGTCACCGAGTCGGCGATCACCATCCGCCGGGTGCCGATCGAGTTCATGGAGATCGAGCTGGCCACCCTCGAAGAGATGGGGATGCGCTACCACATCACACCCGAGTACCCGTCGGCCAACGGCCAGACCCGCCTGGTGGACCTCACCACGATCCCCGGCCCGTTGCACGCGCCCATCGACAAGATCCACCCGCTGCCCTTCCCCGGCCTGAACATCGACAACCTGCCCTTCTTCGCCCTCGTCGGCGCCATGGCCGAGGGCACGACGATGCTGCACGACTGGGTCTACGAGAACCGCGCGATCTACCTCACCGAGCTCAACCGGGTCGGCGCCCGGGTCCAGCTGCTGGACCCGCACCGGGTGCTCATCGAGGGGCCGACCCGGTGGCGGGCCGCCGAGGTCATGTGCCCTCCGGCGCTGCGCCCGGGGGTGGTGGTCCTGTTGGCCATGCTCGCCGCCCCGGGGACCTCGGTGCTGCGCAACGTCTACGTCATCAACCGTGGGTACGAGGACCTCGCCGACCGGCTCAACGCCCTGGGCGCGACCATCGAGGTGTTCCGGGACATCTGAGTCGTCCGCCGTGCTCAGGGCGCCCCGGACGCTCGGGCGGCTCGCGCCAGCAACGACTGGCCGAACCATCCCGGCACCCGCCGTCGCACCGCCGCCGGCCCGTGCAGGTCCACCACCCCGGTGCGGATCGCCCGAGCCCAGGCCAGCTCGCCCCGCCAGATCCGGGTGAGCGCGCGCAGCGAGGTCGTCACGGTGACCGCCACGGGGAACCCGGGGTCGACGTCGCAGATGTCCGCCTCGCCACCGGCGACGACGACCCACCAGTGCGCGCCGCGCCCCGGGACGTCCCGGAAGGACAGGGCCACGGTGGTGCGGTCGCCCGGCCAGGCCGCCACCGGGATGCTCCGGCGGATGTCCCAGAGCAGCAGCTGCGGGTCCAGGTCCTCGTCGCCCAGCTCGGTGGCCCAGGTCAGCCCCCACCGGCCCAACCCGTTGACCACGTCGAGCAGGTCCGACCCGCACGCGGTCAGCTGGTATGCCGGCCGACCGCCCTCGTCGATCCGGGTGAGCACCCCGTTGCGCTCCAGGGAGCGCAGTCGCGTGGACAGCAGCGCCGGGGACATCCTGGGCACCCCCCGGCGTAGCTCGTTGAAGTGCCGGCTGCCCATGAGCAGCTCTCGGACGATCAGCAGCGTCCACCGCTCGTCGAGGATCTCCATGGCCTTGGCGACCGGGCAGAACTGGCCGTAGCCCGCCATCGTGGCTCCTTCCCTCGGGCTCGACGACCATGACACGCCTCGGCCCCCCGGTGTCCAGTACACATCGTGAACCGTGGCGGTACAGATCCGGAACTGGCCCACCTCGCTGCCGGCGGGTCACAGTGCCTCGACGACGCGAGAAGGGAGTTGGCATGACCGATGTCGCACTCAAGGCCGCGCACCGCGCGATGTGGGCCGCCGGGGACTACCCCGGCATCGCCGCCGAGCTGGTCGCGCCGTTGGGCGAGGTCCTCGTCCAGGCCGCCGCGGTGGCGGGGATCGACCGGGTGCTCGACGTGGCCGCGGGCACCGGCAACGCCGCGGTGGCGGCGGCCCGTCGTGGCGCCCGGGCGGTGGCCGCGGACCTCACCCCGGAGCTGCTCGAGGCCGGTCGGGCCGTCCATGGCGACCTGGTCGACTGGGTCCGCGCCGACGCCGAGGACCTGCCCTTCCTCGACGCCGACTTCGACGTCGCCCTGTCGTGCATCGGGGTGATGTTCGCGCCGTTCCACCAGCGGGGTGCCGCCGAGCTGCTGCGGGTCTGCCGGCCCGGCGGCCGGGTCGGTCTGCTGGCCTGGACCCCGCAGGGCTTCATCGGCCAGATGTTCGCGACGATGCGCCCGTATGCCGCCCCGCCACCACCGGGCGCGTCGCCACCGCCGCTGTGGGGCGACCCGGCGCACGTCACCGGGCTGTTCGGTCACGGGCTGCAGGACGTCACCACGACCTGCGCCACGCTGCGAGTGGACGCCTTCGCGGGCGGCGGACCGGGCGCTCTGCGCGAGTACTTCAAGCAGCGCTACGGCCCGACGATCGCCACCTACCGACGCCTCGGCGAGGACGCCGACGCGGTGGCGGCGCTGGACGGGGCGCTCGACGACCTCACCGCGCGGCATACCGCCCCGGACGGCTCGATGGCCTGGGAGTACCTGCTCGTCGTCGGCACACGCACGGCCGTGTGAGCGCCGGGTCAGGGCAGCACGGCGGCGACGGCATCGGCGACCTCGGCGAGCCCGGGCTCGTCGAGCAGCAGGGTCAGGTGGTTCGCCGGCACGCATCGGGTGTGCAGACCGCAGGGCGCGAGCCGGGCCAGCCGGGCCTCGTCGTAGGCGCCGTCGGGGTCGTCGAGCAGACCCCGCCGAGCCCACAGCAGCCGCACCGGCACCCCGGACTGCACGGCCCGGCGGGTGGCCCGCGCCGCGGTCGGATCGGTGGCCACGTCTCGGGCGTCCGCGAGCACCACGTCCGGTCGCAGGACCGCCCGGACGCCGGGGCCAGGGCCGTCCAGCTCGACGTCGTGGCCGGCGGCCACGGCCAGGTCCGCGTCGCGATCCGGGCCCAGGGCGCGCAACGCCGGGTGCGACCGCCAGTACCGCAGGTAGGCCGCCGAGTCCGGGAATGCCTGCCCGAGACGCCGTAGCGCCGGCCCCAGCGTCGCCCGGATCGTCGCGTCGACGTCGGCCGCCCGCGGCAGCGGCACGGACAGGCCGCCGTCGAGCAGGACCAGCGCGTGGACGCCCGCCGGGTGCCCGGCAGCGGTCATGGCGGCGACCCAGGCGCCCATCGAGTGCCCGACGAGCACGACCGGGCGCGACCCGGCCGCGCGGCATACCGCCGCGACGTCCGCGGCGTGACCGGCCAGCCCGCGGGGGCGGCCGACCCCGGCGGAGTCGGCCCGGCCGCGCAGGCACGGGGCGAGCACGCGGACGTCGCGCTCACCCACCCGGCCCGCCACGGCGCGCGCCAGGGGTGCGAACCACAGACCGTTGGCGGTGATGCCGTGGACGGCGACGACGACCGGGGCGTCCGGGCGCGGATCGGCTGCGGACAGGTCGTGGACGGTGTAGCGCCCGCCAGGCCGGGTCAGCTCGACGTCGCGGGGCACGCCGACCCCCGGCCGAGCGCCGCCATGAGCGAGTCGGCGACGGCGTCGGGGGTCAGGCGGATCTGCTCGAGCACCTCCGCGCGCGAGGCGTGCTCGAGGAACCGCTTGGGGATGCCGTACAGGTGCACCGGGGACCGCCCTCCCGCCTCGCGCAGCGCCAACTCGATCTGCGACCCGACCCCGCCGACGACGAGGTTGTCCTCGATGACGGCCACCGCGGGGGCGCTGCGAGCCAGGGCGACGAGGTCCGGGCTCACCGGCAGGCACCACCGCGGGTCGACGACGCGGACCGGCACGCCGTTGCCCGCCAGCTTCTCGGCCACCGCGACCGCGACCGTGGCCATCTCGCCCAGACCCACGACCAGCAGGTCCACGTCGGCCGGCGTCGCCGCCCCGGCGTCGGTCACGGTCTCGCGGGGCGAGTCCGGCTCGACGAGCACGTCGACGCTGCCCTGGCGGCGCAGCGCCGGCAGCGGGGCCGGCGGGTTCTGCTTGGAGAAGCGCAGCACGGTCGGGGCGTCGGCGACCTCGACCGCCTCGCGCAGCGCGCGGTCCAGCTCGGCGGCGTCGCGGGGCGCGGCCAGGTGCAGCCCGGGGACCAGTCCGGTGAGCGACATATCCCACATGCCGTTGTGCGAGGCGCCGTCGTTGCCGGTGATCCCGGCCCGGTCCAGGACGAAGGTGACCCCCGCCCGGTGCAGCGCACAGTCCATGAGCACCTGGTCGAAGGCGCGGTTGAGGAACGTCGCGTAGACGCACACCACCGGGTGCAACCCTCCGAAGGCCAGCCCGGCGGCCATGGTGACCGCGTGCTGCTCGGCGATCCCGACGTCGAACACCCTCTCGGGGTGCCGTTGGGCGAACTCCTGCAGACCGACCGGGATGAGCATCGCCGCGGTGATCGCGACGACGTCCGGGCGGTCGGCGGCCACCGCGACGAGCGAGTCGCTGAACTCGTCGGTCCAGATCCGGCCCTTGACCTGCAGCGGCAGCCCGGTCTCCGGGTTGATCCGGTCCACCGCGTGGAACCGGTCGGCCTCGTCGGCGCGGGCCGGGGCGTAGCCCTTGCCCTTCTTGGTCAACACGTGCACGAGCACCGGCCCGCCGAAGGCCCGGGCCCGACGCAACGCCGACTCCACGGCCGGCTCGTCGTGCCCGTCGACCGGCCCGAGGTACTTGATCCCGAGATCCTCGAACAGCCCCTGCGGCGCGACGAAGTCCTTCAGCCCCTTCTTCATCCCGTGCACCGCGCCGTAGACCACCCCGCCGATGACCGGGGTGCGGGCCAGGGCCTGGCGGCCCCAGTCGAGCAGGTGCTCGTAGCCCTGCATGGTCCGCAGCGTCGCCAGGTGGTCGGCCAGCCCGCCCTGGGTGCGGGCGTAGGAGCGGGCGTTGTCGTTGACGACGACGACCAGCGGCAGGTCCTTGTCCGCGGCGATGTTGTTCAGCGCCTCCCACGCCATGCCGCCGGTGAGGGCGCCGTCGCCGATGACCGCGACGGTATGCCGGTCGCGCCGGTCGGTCAGGCGCCGTGCCTTGGCGATGCCGTCGGCCCACGACAGGGACGTCGAGGCGTGCGAGTTCTCCACGACGTCGTGCTCGGACTCGGCACGGCTGGGGTACCCGGACAGGCCCCCCCGGGCGCGCAGCCGGGAGAAGTCCCGCCGGCCGGTGAGCAGCTTGTGCACGTAGGCCTGGTGGCCGGTGTCGAAGACGAAGGTGTCGCGCGGGGAGTCGAACACCCTGTGCAGCGCGATGGTGAGCTCGACGACGCCGAGGTTGGGCCCCAGGTGG
The DNA here is from genome assembly GCA_037045055.1 of Dermatophilaceae bacterium. Classification (GTDB taxonomy): domain Bacteria; phylum Actinomycetota; class Actinomycetes; order Actinomycetales; family Dermatophilaceae; genus Phosphoribacter. Next base: position 387,026 of record JBAOHJ010000001.1, read on the forward strand.
CCTCCGGTGCGAGACACCGAGTCGACGAGGAAGGCGCGGATCTCCTCGGCCAGGGCCGGCAGGTCCCCCGGGGCCAGGGCCCGCACGTCCGCGGGCCCGTGGATCGTGTCCAGCAGCGTCACGAACGTCCGTCCTCGAGGTCGACCGGGTCGGTCGAGTCTAGATCACCGGGCCGGGCCGGGCCCTACAGGCGGGGGACGAAGTGCCGCCCGGTGAGGGCCTCGTGGACCAGCTCGGCGCCCCGCCGGGCCGCCCGCAGCCGCAGCCCCTCGGCCTGCATCTGCTCCATCACCGCGGCCAACGCCTCGGGCGTCAGGTGCGGGCCGAGCTCCACGCGGACCTGCCGGTAGGCCTCCCGCAGGGTGTCCACCTGACCGGCGAGGTGCCGCTGGGCGAGCCAGGCCAGAGCGACCGGGTGCCGACGCCACCCGGCATACCCGCGATAGTCGCTCGGGCACTGGTCCAGCAGCCACCCGACGGCGCGGTCCTGCCAGCCGGGGTGACCGGGCGGGGGCACTGCAGGCGGCCACCCCGGCGGGCCCGGGGTGCCGGCCGGGGTGGGCACGTCAGCGCGCGTCGAGCAGGTCGACGACGAAGACGAGGGTCTCCCCCGGGCGGATGAACCGTCCGGCACCCCGGTCGCCGTAGGCCAGGTGGGGCGGGACGGTCAGCCGGCGCCGGCCGCCGACGCGCATGCCCACCAGGCCCTCGTCCCACCCCGCGATGACCTGCCCGACCCCGACGGTGAAGTCCAGCGGCTGGCCGCGCGACCACGAGGAGTCGAACTCCTCCCCGGTGGAGAACGCCCACCCCACGTAGTGGGCGCTGACCGTCTGGCCGGCCGCCACCGCCGCGCCGGACCCGACCTGCACGTCGTCGACGACGAGGAAGGACGGCGGGAACTCGCCGGGGAAGTCCAGCTCGGGCTTGGTCCGGTCCGGGGGTGCGCCCATCGGCTGCTCCTTGCGCGTCGCGGCGCGGCCGCGTCGGGTCGTCTCACCCCCGAGTATGCCGGTCAGTCGGCTCCGAGCACGTCGATGACGAACACCATGGTGTCGGTGCCGGAGATCGTCGGAGGCCGCCCGGCGTCGCCGTAGCCGTCCTTGGGCGGCACGAGCACCAGCAGCCGGGACCCGACCGTGGCGCCGACGAGGGCGGTGTCCCAGCCCTTGACGACCTGGCCGCGCCCGACCGGGAAGCTGGCGGGGGCGCCCCTGGTCCAGGACGAGTCGAACACGCTGCCGTCCTTCCACAGCACCCCGGTGTAGTGCACCAGGACGCTCTGGCCGCTCGCCACGGCGGCCCCGGTGCCCGCGATCAGCGGCTGGACGACGGTGTCCGCCGGCGGGGTGGCGCCGGCCGGGACGGTGATCGTCGGCCCGGCGGCCGCGTCGAAGGTCACCGTGGGCAGCCCGGCGGCCGGCGGCACCTCGGTGCCCTCGGCCCGCTTCAGGGGCGTGGTCACCGCGGTGACGTCGGCGACGAGCACGAGATTGTCGGTGCCGGACACCCCCAGGTCGGTGCGCCCGGAGGATCCGAAGGCATCCCCGGGCGGGATGACCAGCAGGACGCGCGAGCCGTTCTGCACCCCGGTCAGGCCGGCGATGAGGCCCTTGATCGTCGTGGTGTCCGACAGCGCGAAGCTCTGCGGTCCGCCCTGGCCGTATGTCGTGTCCAGGAGCTTGCCGTCCTTGCCCAGCACGAGGGTGAGCTCGCTCTTGACGACGCTGTCCGGGGTGCTCAACGCGCCGGTGCCGGGCGTGAGGATACGCCGGGTGGTCGTGCTCACCGACACCGGAGCGGAGGCGAGGGTGACCGTGGGCGCCGCGCCGGTCGGTCCGCCGGTGACGGTGATCCCGTCGAGGACGGCCTGGTCGCCGGCGCCGCCCAACGCGCTCGCCGAGGCCGACGGCGTGCCCGACCCGGTCGGGCTCGGGGAGCCGGAGGTGCCGCTGCATGCGCCGAGAGCTCCCCCGGCCAGGACGGTGGCCGCGAGCACGGCGGCGACGTGGGCGGGGCGATGGTGCGACACGGGGGATCCTCGGGCAGCTGGGAGGTCGGCCGGCGAGTGCCGGGCCGCAGACGAGCCGGGTCACCCTACCCCGGTCGCCTGTGCGCGGGTCGCGCGGGCCGTCCCCGCGGACGAGCGCGTCACATGGCGTCGATGAGCCGCTGCACCCGCTCGTCGACGGCGTTGAACGGGTCCTTGCACAACACGGTGCGCTGGGCCTGGTCGTTGAGTTTGAGGTGCACCCAGTCGACCGAGAAGTCCCGCCGTTTGGCCTGCGCGGCCCGGACGAACTCGCCGCGCAGGCGGGCCCGGGTGGTCTGCGGCGGCACCGTCTTGGCGCGGAAGATCTCGGGGTCGGCGCACACCCGAGAAGCCAGGCCGCGCCGCTCCAACAGCGCGAAGACCCCCCGACGCCGGTTGATGTCGTGGTAGGCCAGGTCCAGCTGCAGCATCCGAGGGTCCTGCAGGGTGAGGCCGTGCCGCGCGGCATACCTCTGCAACAACCGCCACTTGATGACCCAGTCGATCTCGGTCTCCACCAGGGACAGCGCGTCGGACTCGACGGCCCGCAGGGTGCGCTCCCACAGGTCGAGCACCCGCGCCTGCGTGCCCGTGGTCAGACCCTCGCGCGCCGCGAAGGCGTGCGCCCGGGCGAGGTACTCCCCCTGCATGTCCAGCGCGGACATGGTCCGCCCGTTGGCCAGGCGCACCGCCCGGCGGCCGGTCGGGTCGTGGCTCATCTCCCGGATCGCCCGGATCGGGTTCTCCAACGCCATGTCGGGGATCGAGGCCCCGGTCTCGATCATCCGCAGCACGAGGTCGGCCGAGCCCACCTTGAGCAACGTCGTCGTCTCGGACATGTTCGAGTCGCCGACGATGACGTGCAGGCGGCGGAACTTCTCCGCGTCGGCGTGCGGCTCGTCGCGGGTGTTGATGATCGGGCGGCTGCGGGTGGTCGCCGACGACACCCCTTCCCAGATGTGGTCGGCCCGCTGGCTCACGCAGTACGTCGCACCCTTGGTCCCGACGACGACCTTGCCCGCCCCGCAGGTGATCTGACGGCTGATGAGGAACGGGATCAGCACGTCGGACACCGCCTGGAACTCCCCCGCCCGACGGATGCTGTAGTTCTCGTGGCAGCCGTAGGAGTTGCCGGCCGAGTCGGTGTTGTTCTTGAACAGGTAGAGCTCGCCGTCGATGCCCTCCTCGCGCAGCCGCTGCTGGGCATCCTCGGCCAGCCCCTCGAGGATGCGCTCGCCGGCCTTGTCGTGGACCACGAGGTCGCGCACGCTGTCGCACTCGGGGGTGGCGTACTCGGGGTGCGAGCCGACGTCGAGGTACAGGCGCGAGCCGTTGGACAGGAACACGTTGCTGGAGCGCCCCCACGCGACCACCTTGCGGAACAGGTAGCGGGACACCTCGTCGGGGGTGAGCCGGCGCTGCCCGTCCTGGGTGCAGGTCACGCCGTACTCGGTCTCGATCCCGAAGATCCGCCGCTGCATGGCCCAACCCTATGCGCGGGCGGGTGGGTGAGGTCGCCGGCGGCTACTCGGCCGCCGGGGCGGGCGGCTCGCCGCTGAGGATGTCGTGGTGACCCGGGATGCCGTCGTCGGCCTCGGGAGCGTGCGCGGTCGGGCTGTCGGCGTTGAGCAGGTCGGCCAACAGCGGCCCGACGATGCGCCGGAACTTCCGCCGAGGCCGGTGTCGGTCGAGCACGGCCACCTCCAGCTGGTCCGGTGCCAGGGCGCGCGGGGTGCCCCCGGAGGGGTCGGCGGCGAGCGCCTCGACGGCGAGGATCAGTGCCCCGCCGAGCGCGAGCCCCTCGCGGTAGCGGCTCTTGAGCCACTCCTCGGCCTGACCGCTGGCCCCGCCCATGACGAGGAACCCGTGCTGGTCGGACACCGACCCGTCGTAGGTGAGCCGGTAGATCTGGTCGTGCTGCGGGTCGGTGCCCACCTCGGCGACGCACAGCTCGACCTCGTAGGGTTTGGGCTCCTGGGTGAACACCGTGCCGAGGGTCTGCGCGTAGGCGTTGGCCAGCCCTCGGGCGGTGACGTCGGAGCGGTCGTAGGAGTAGCCGCGCAGGTCGGCGTAGCGGATACCGGCCACCCGCAGGTTCTCGAACTCGTAGTACATCCCGACCGCGGCGAAGGCGATCCGGTCGTAGATCTCGGAGATCTTGCGCAGGCTCTGCGGGTTCTCGGCGACGAACGCGATACCCCGGTCGTACTGAAGGACGACGACCGACCGGCCCCGGGCGATCCCCTTGCGGGCGTAGTCGGCCTTGTCCTTCATCAGCTGCTCGGGCGAGACGTAGAACGGCATGCTCATCGCGCACCCCCCGGGTTGCCCTGCCGCTGGGCGACGACCTGCTCGACGAGGGCGCCGAGCCCGTCCTCGGGAAGGAAGCGCACGCCGTTGCGATCGGTCACCGCGACGGTGGGCCAGATCCGCCGCCCGACGTCGGGGCCACCGGTCGCGGAGTCGTCGTCGGCAGCGTCGTAGAGCGCCTCGAGGCACACCCGCACGGCGGCCGGCTCGTCCAGGCCGGGTCGCCACAGCTTCTTGAGCGACCCTCGCGCGAACAGCGCGCCCGAGCCGATCGAGTGGTGGTCGTGCTCGGGGTAGCACCCACCCGTGACGTCGTAGGAGTAGATCCGCCCGCCTGCGCCGTCGAGGTCGAACCCGGCGAACACCGGCACCACGGTCAGCCCCTGCATGGCCAGGGAGAGGTTGGCGCGGATCATCGTGGCCAGGCGGTTGGCCTTGCCCTCGATGGACATGATCGCGCCCTCGATCTTCTCGTAGTGCTCCAGCTCGACCTGGTAGAGCTTGACGAGCTCGACGGCGATGCCCGCGATGCCGGCGATGCCGACCACCGAGTACTCGTCGGCGGCGAAGACCTTCTCCATGTCCCGGTTGGCGATGAGGTTGCCCATCGTGGCCCGCCGGTCGCCCGCCATGACGACCCCACCGGCATACTCGGCCGTGACGATCGTCGTGCCGTGCGGCGCGGCCAGGCTCGCGCCCGCCGGCAGCGGCCGGCGTCCCGGCAGCACCTCGGGCGTCGCGCCGCCGACGAACTCGGTGAACGACGAGCTGCCCGCCTGCAGGTATGCCGCCGGGAGGGCACCGTCTCGGGTGCCGGTCACTGCCCGCCCTTCTGCACGAAGCTGCGGACGAACTCCTCGGCGTTGGACTCCAGCACCCCGTCGATCTCGTCCAGCACGCTGTCGATGTCGTCGTCGAGGGCGCCCGGGCGCGCCGATGCCGCGGCGGCGCCGGGGGCGCCGTCGTCGGGGTCGCTCTCGCGCCGTTGGGGCCGGCTGTGCTCCTGGCTGGCCATGCTCACTCTCCCGCTCTGCCCGTGGTGCCCGGCGGGGCACGCATCCAACCTAGTCGGCTCCGGCGACCAGGGCACGCAGCAGGGTGGCGGCATCGGGGTTGTCGTCGAGCACCCGGCCGATCTGAGCCTTGGTCCCCCGCTGCGGCTCGAGCATCGGCACCCGCTGCAGCGAGGGCTGCCCGGGGATCTCGAAGATCACCGAGTCCCAGGACGCGGCGACGACGTTGCCCGGGTAGCGGGCCAGGCAGGTCCCCCGGAACCACGCCCGGGTGTCCTCCGGCGGCTCGGTGACCGCCCGGCGGACCTGCTCGTCGCTGACCAGCCGGGTGACCCGCCCGCCCGCCTCGAGCCGGTGGAACACCCCCTTCTCCGGGCGCACGTCGCTCCACTGGATGTCCAGGGCCGCCAGGCGCGGCTCGGTCCAGGCCAGCCCGTCGCGCTCCCGGTAGCCCTGCAGCAGGCGCAGCTTGGCCACCCAGTCCAGGTCGGCGGCAGCGCGCATCGGGTCCTCGCCCAGGGCGGTCATGACCTGCGCCCACCGGGTCATGACCTCGTCCGTCGCCGGGTCGGACCCCCGCTGGTGCAGGTAGGCCGCGACGGCGTCGTGGTAGACCCACAGCAACTGCAGTGCGGTCATCTGCCGGCCGTCGCGCAGCCGGACCAGCTGCCGCAGGGTCGGGTCGTGGGACACCGCGTGCAGGGTGGCCACCGGTGAGAGCACGGTGAGGTCCTGCCCGAGCGCGCCGTCCTCGATGAGTGCGAGGACCAGCGAGGTGGTGCCGAGCTTGAGCAGGTTGGCCACGTCGCACTGGTTGGCGTCGCCGACGATCACGTGCAGCCGTCGGTAGAGGTCGGCGGTGGCGTGCGGCTCGTCGCGGGTGTTGATGATCGGGCGCTTGAGGGTGGTCTCCAGCCCCACCTCGGTCTCGAAGAAGTCGGCCCGCTGGGAGATCTGGTAGCCGAGCTCGCGGGAGTCCTGGCCGATGCCGACCCGGCCGGCCCCGCAGATCACCTGGCGCGCGACGAAGAACGGGGTGAGGTCGCGGACGATGTCGGCGAACGGCGTGGCCCGACGCATGAGGTAGTTCTCGTGGGTGCCGTAGGAGGCGCCCTTGCCGTCGGTGTTGTTCTTGTACAGCGCCACCGTGGTGCGCGCCGGGTCCGGGCTCAGGCGCCGCGCCGCCTCGAGCATGACCTGCTCGCCGGCCCGGTCCCACACGATCGCGTCGCGCGGGTTGGTCACCTCGGGCGAGGAGTACTCCGGGTGGGCATGGTCGACGTACAGCCGGGCGCCGTTGGTGAGCACGACGTTGGCCATCGTCGGGTCGTCGCCGCCCTCCCCCTGACCCCACAGGTCGGTCAGCTGCGACGGGTCCGCCAGCGCTCGCCCCAGCTCCCAGCCACGGGCATCGCGCAGCGGGGCCTCGTCGGCGTAGTCCCAGGCGCCGCGGCCGGTGAGCATGCCGTGCGCCCGCGCGTATGCCGTCACCACCAGGCCCGACATGACCATGGGGTTGGCGCCCGGGTCGCCGGGAGCGCTGATGCCGTACTCCGTCTCGATGCCCATCACCCGGCGCACGGTCATGCCGTCCACCCTAGGTGGCCCCACCCGAGGGCATCGCGCTTGCCGTGCGCCAGGTCACCACCCACGATGGATCCATGCGCGCCGTCGTGTCCGAGCCAGTCGCCCGCGTCGTCACCGAGCAGACCCTGCTGGACCTGGCCGAGCCGAGCCCCGCCGAGCTCGCCGTGCTCGACGCCTGGTGGCGGGCGAACAACTATCTCACCGTGGGCCAGATCTACCTGCAGGGCAACCCGCTGCTGCACGAGCCGCTGGCCGCCGCCCACATCAAGCCGCGGTTGCTGGGCCACTGGGGCACCAGCCCGGGCCTGTCCTTCGTCTACGCCCACGTGTCTCGCCTGATCCGGCATACCGGTCAGCAGGTCGTCTACCTCGCCGGTCCGGGGCACGGCGGGCCGGCGCTCGTCGCGGCCGGCTACCTCGAGGGGGTCTACTCGCAGGTCTATCCGAGGGTCAGCCAGGACTCGGCCGGTCTCACCCGGCTGTTCCGGCAGTTCTCCGCCCCGGGCGGGATCCCCTCGCACGCCTCGGTGACCACCCCGGGTTCGATCCACGAGGGCGGCGAGCTCGGGTACGCCCTCATCCACGCGTTCGGGGCGGTGTTCGACAACCCCGACCTGCTGGCCCTGGCCGTGGTCGGCGACGGCGAGGCCGAGACCGCGCCGCTGGAGGGGTCCTGGAAGGGCGTGTCGTTCCTGCATCCCGGTCGCGACGGGGCGGTGCTGCCGGTGCTGCACCTCAACGGGGCGAAGATCGCCGGCCCGAGCGTGCTGGCCCGCAAGCCCCCGCAGGAGGTCCGCGCGCTGCTGGCCGGGCACGGCTACGAGGCCATCGAGGTCGAGGGCGCGGACCTGCCGGGGATGCACGTCCGGTTCGCGGGGGCCCTGACCGCGGCATACCGGCGCATCCTCGCGATCCAGGCCCAGTGGCGCGGCCCCACCCCGCCGACCGAGCGACCCACCTGGCCGATGATCGTGCTGCGCTCGCCCAAGGGGTGGACCGGTCCACACGAGGTCGACGGGACCGTCGTCGAGGGCACCTGGCGCGCCCACCAGGTGCCGCTGGCGGGCGTCCGCGAGAACCCCGCCCACCTGGCCCTGCTGCAGGCGTGGCTGCGCTCCTACCGGCCGCAGGAGCTCTTCGACGAGCAGGGCCGGCCCACTGCCGCGGTGCTGGCCAACAACCCCGAGGGCGACCTGCGGATGGCTGCCTCGCCGCACGCCAACGGCGGGCTGCTCACCCGCCCGCTGGATCTGCCGGATCTGGGCGACTACGCGGTGCCCGTGGCGCACCCGGGCACGACCCGCTCGGAGTCCACCCGGGTGCTCGGGGCGATGATGCGCGACATCTACCGGCGCAACCCCCACACCTTCCGCCTGTTCTGCCCCGACGAGACCAACTCCAACCGACTGGGGGCGGTCTTCGAGGCCAGCGACCGCAGCTTCATGGAGCGCCTGACCCCGCAGGACGTCGGCATCGGCCCGGACGGGAGGGTCATGGAGGTGCTCTCCGAGCACAACTGCCACGGCTGGCTGGAGGGTTACACCCTGACCGGCCGACACGGGCTCTTCGCGACCTACGAGGCCTTCGCGATGGTGTCGGCCAGCCAGACCATCCAGCACGCCAAGTGGCTGCAGGAGGCCGGTCACCTGGCCTGGCGGGCCAAGGTCCCCAGCCTCAACGTCCTGCTCACCTCCACCGCGTGGCGCAACGACCACAACGGCTTCTCGCACCAGGGGCCGGGACTGGTCACCACGGTCCTGCAGCACCGCAGTGACGTCGCCCGGATCTACCTGCCGCCGGACGCCAACTGCCTGCTGTCGGTCGCCCACCACGCCTTCACGTCGATGTCGCACGTCAACCTCATCGTCATCGACAAGCAGCCCCAGCTGCAGTACCTCACCCTCGAGGAGGCCAACGCCCACTGCAAACGCGGGGCGAGCATCTGGGCGGCCGCGGGCAACGAGGATCCGACCGGGCTGGACCCGGACATCGTGCTGGCCTGCGCCGGCGACATCGTGACGATGGAGACCGTCGCGGCCGCGCAGATCCTGCGCGAGCGTCTGCCGGCACTGAAGGTGCGCGTCGTCAACGTGGTCAACCTCATGACCATGCCCCGCCCCAAGGACCACCCCAACGGCATGTCCGACCTGCGCTTCAGCGAGCTGTTCACCGACACCCAGGACGTCGTCTTCTCGTTCCACGGCTATCCCGGGGCCATCCACCAACTGGTCCACGGCCGCCCCGACGCCGACCGCTTCCACGTCCGCGGGTTCGTCGAGCAGGGCACCACCACCACGCCGTTCGACATGGTCGTGCGCAACCGGGTGTCCCGCTACGACCTGGTGATCGACGCGATCAACAACAGCAAGCGGCGGCCACCCGGCTCGGCGCGGCTCAAGGCCTGGTGCGAGAGCCAGCTGCAGGCCCATGCGGCGTACATCGCCGAGCACCTGGAGGACCTGCCCGAGGTCCGCGACTGGGTGGTGCAGGACCCGGGCTCGGAGTCGACCGGTCGTCCGTCGATCGGTTGAGCGCCACGCGGCATACCGAAAGTTGGCAGACTGTCGGTATGCCGCGCACCGTCCGCACGCACATGCCGCTGCGCACGCGGGTCTTCGCCGCGATCCTGCAGCGACTGCCCTCGATGGCCGTGCACAAGATGTCCGTCGAGGACCTGCCCCAGGCGCGCGCGTGGGTCCCCCCGTCGACCGGCCCGCTGGCCCGGATCTCCGGGAAGGTCCCCGCGCACATCGGCATCAGCGAGACGACCTACCCCACCCGCGACGGTCACGCCCGGCTGGTCCGGGTCTACCGCCCGGCCAGCGTCGGGCCGCACCCGGTCGTCGTCTACTTCCACGGCGGTGGATGGGTGCTCGGCCATCCCCGGCAGTACGACTCGCTCTGCGCGTTCCTCGCCGACGAGGTCGACGCCGTGGTGCTCTCCTTCGACTACCGCAAGGGCCCGGAGTACGCCGCGCCCACCGCCGCCCACGACGCCGTCGACGCGGTGCGGTGGGCCGCGCAGTGGGCCGGGCATTTCGGGGGCGACCCCGAGCGCCTCGGCGTGGCCGGCGACAGCGCGGGCGGGGGGCTGGCGACCGTGGCATGCCACGTCATCCGCGACGAGGGCGGGCCGACGATCCGCCACCAGGCGTTGATCTACCCGGGCGTGGACATGACGATGGCCTCGCCCTCGATCCAGGAGAACAGCGAGGGCCCGGTGCTCACCGCGGAGATGATGCGGGTGTTCACCGGCCACTACATGGCCTCGGCGCAGGTGGGACACGACCACCCGCTGGTGTCCCCGCTGATGCACGAGGACCTGGCCGGGCTGCCGTCGGCGCTGGTGCAGACCGCCGAGTTCGACCCGGTCCGCGACGAGGGGCTGGCCTACGCGCGGCGGCTGGCCGAGGCCGGGGTGGCGGTCCGGGTGACCAACTACGCGGGGGTCCCGCACGGGTTCATGAGCTTCCCCGGGGCGACCCTGGTCGGGCAGCAGGCCCGTTTCGAGCTGGCCCACGAGATACGCCGTCACCTTGCCTGACCCGCAGTCGGTCGGCTCGTCTAGGCTGAGATCGGCCCAACCTCGACCAGGCTCAGGGGTGAGCGTGTCCGACGTCGTCGTGTTCACCGGGTCGGCACACCCGGCTCTGGCCCGGCGGGTGTGCGACCACCTCGGGGTGCGCCTGTCCGACCTGGACATCAAGCGGTTCAGCAACGACTGCCTGCAGGTGCAACTGCTGGCCAACTGCCGCCAGCGCGACGTCTACCTCATCCAGCCCTTGGTGCCGCCGACCCAGGAGCACCTCATGGAGCTGCTGCTCATGGTCGACGCCGCGCGCGGGGCCTCGGCCGAGCACATCACCGCGGTGATCCCGCACTACGCCTACGCGCGCTCGGACAAGAAGGACGCCTCCCGCATCTCGCTCGGGGGGCGGCTGGTCGCCGACCTGCTCTCCACGGCGGGGGTGCACCGAGTGCTCACCATGGCGTTGCACGCCCCGCAGGTGCACGGGTTCTTCTCGGTGCCCGTCGACCATCTCACCGCCATCGGGATCCTCGCCGACCACTACCGGATGATGAACCTCGCCAACACCATCGTGGTCTCCCCCGACCTCGGCAACGCCAAGACGGCGACCCTGTTCGCGCGGTTGCTCAACCTGCCCGTCGCCGCGGGCAGCAAGATGCGCAAGGCCGACGACAAGGTCGTCATCGAGGCGATCGTCGGCGACGTGCAGGGCAAGCGGGCCATCGTCCTGGACGACGAGATCGCCACCGGGGGCTCGATCCTGGAGCTGCTGGACAAGCTCGAGGAGTCCGGCTGCGTCGACGCGTCGATCGCCTGCACGCACGGGCTGTTCACCGGCCAGGCGGTCGGCCGGCTGCGCGGCCACCCGATGATCCGCGAGGTCGTCACCACCGACACCGTGCCCTCGCCGCTGGGCTGGCCGGAGCTGGAGGTGCGCAGCGTCGCCGAGCTGTTCGCCGAGGCGATCTCCCGCATCCACATGGGCAAGTCGGTGTCCAAGCTCTTCGAGGGGGTCGACCCGACCCACGCGCCGCCGCAGCCGCGGCTGCCCTTCGACGACTACGCCACCCTCCCGTCGTTGTGAGCGCCACCGGTCGGCGCGTCCGTGCGCCGAAGGTCGGTATGCCGCTGGCCGCGGCCCTCGATGTCGTGCTCGTCGTCGCCTTCGCCGCGCTCGGGCGGGCCAGCCATGCCGAGGACGACCCGGTGCTCGGCGTCTGGGGCACCGCCTGGCCGTTCCTGCTGGGCACCGCGCTGGGCTGGTGGGCGGTGCGGTGGCGCTCCGGTCGGTGGCCGCTGCAGGTCGGCACCGGCATCCCGGTCTGGGCCGGCACGCTGGTCGTGGGCATGCTCGTGCGGGTGCTCACCGGGGCGGGAACCGCGGCGACCTTCGTCCTCGTCGCCGGCTGCACCCTGGCCGTGCTGCTGCTGGGTTGGCGGGCGGTCGCCGGCCGGCTGACCCGGCGCCCGTGACGTCCAGACCGTTTCAGGCCGGGTAGCAGCGCAGCTCGACGACGTTGCCGTCCGGGTCGCGGACGTACACCGACCGGCCCATGCCCCGCGCCCCGAAGACCTCGACCGGCCCGCGCACGACGTCCAGCTCCGGCGACGCGGCCAGCGCGTCGAGGTCGGTGGGCTCGAGCACCAGGCAGACGTGGTCGACGTTCGTGCCGGAACGCTCCCCGGCGACCACGTCGATGATCGTGCCCTCGTCCACCCGCACCGAGGGGAAGCCGACCTCCCCGGCGCGCCACTGGTGCACCCGCTCCGGCGGCAGTCCGAGCACCCCGGCGTAGAAGGCCAAGGAGCGCTCCACGTCGGCGGTGACGAGGACGAGGTGGTCCAGACCGGTGACCTTCACGACCGCCCAGCGTAGCCGCATAGGCTGGCGGTATGCCGCGCCCGGACCCCTCGCTGGTGGACCAGTTCCTCGGCGCCGGGCAGTGCCTCGTCGACCTCGGCGCTCGGGTCCCGGCCGACGCCTGGGACCGCCCGGCGTTGGGGAGCTGGGACGTGCGGGCTCTGCTCGGGCACGCCGGCCGGGGCCTCTGGACTCTCCTGGACTACCTGTCCACGCCCACCGACCAGGCCCCGGCCATCCACAGCGCCGCGGACTACTTCGCCGCGGCGGCCGCGCTGGCGGCGGACCCGGGGTTCAACGAGACGATCCGCCGACGCGGCGTGGACGCGGGGGCCGCCCTGGGCGCCGACCCCGTGGCCACGCTCGGGGTGACGCTGGCCCGGGCCCGCACCGCGCTGGCCGGTCTCGACCACGATCCGGTGATCCCCACCGCGCTGGGGCCGATGCACGTGACGGCCTACCTGCCCACCCGCGTCGTCGAGCTCACCGTGCACTCGCAGGACCTGGCTGCGGCGCTGGGCCTCGACGCGGGCCTGCCCGACGACGCCGTGCGGACCGCGATGCGGATCTGCGTCGACGTCGCGATCCTCACCGGGCGTGCCACGCTGCTGCTGGGCGCCCTCACCGGGCGGCACGCCCTGCCGGCCGGTTTCTCGACCGTCCCCTGACCGGTCTGATGGTCGCGCTCCGGTGACCCGCCCGGCTCGACCGTCCCCTGACCGGTCGGATGGTCGCGCTCCGGTGACCGCCCGGCCCGACCGACCACCCGGCAACCGCCCGGACGGCGGCCTGCCCCGGTCACCCGACCCCAGCCCTGCCCTAGCCGTCAGCCGCTCTGCGTCAGCGCCCTTCGGCGGCCTTGAGCCCCTCGATGGTCTCGATGTAGCGCGCCTTGGCCTGATCCGGGGTGGTGCCCCTGAGCTTGGCCCACGCGTCGTACTTTGCCCGCCCGACGAAGTCCATCATCCCCGGCCGTTTGCCGGCGACATCGCCCTCGGTGGCCTGCTTGAAGAGCGCGTACAGCGTGAGCTTGACCTGCTGTCCGGGGTCCTTGGTCAGGGTGTCGACCGCGTCGATGGCGGCCTGGAAGTCGTCGGCCATGCCCGCACGCTACCCGGGCACGGCGGACCGGCACACCCCCTGCGGTCTGCCGGCCGGGGACCGGCCCGGGCGTCGGGGCTCAGAGGTACTGGCCGGTGTTCTCCACGGTGTGGATGGAGCGACCCGGCTCGGTGCCGTCCTTGGTGTTGATGAGGGTGCGGATATAGACGATCCGCTCGCCCTTCTTGCCCGAGATCCGCGCCCAGTCGTCCGGGTTCGTGGTGTTGGGCAGGTCCTCGTTCTCCTTGAACTCGTCGACGCACGACGCCAGCAGGTGGTCCACGCGCAGGCCCTTGTGCCCGGAGGCGAGGAAGTCCTTGATCGCGCTCTTCTTGGCCCGGTCCACGACGTTCTGGATCATCGCCCCGGAGTTGAAGTCCTTGAAGTAGAGCACCTCCTTGTCGCCGCCGGCGTAGGTGACCTCCAGGAAGCGGTTCTCGTCGGTCTCGGAGTACATCCGCTGCACCGAGGCCTGGATCATCGCCTCGACGGTGCGCTCGCGGTCGCCGCCGTGCTCACGCAGGTCGTCCTCGTGCAACGGCAGCCCGACGGTGAGGTACTTGCTGAAGATGTCGCGGGCGGCCTCGGCGTCCGGGCGCTCGATCTTGATCTTGGCGTCCAGGCGCCCGGGGCGCAGGATCGCCGGGTCGATCATGTCCTCGCGGTTGGAGGCGCCGATGACGATGACGTTCTCCAGGCGCTCCACGCCGTCGATCTCGGAGAGCAGCTGCGGGACGATGGTGGTCTCCACATCGCTGGACACGCCGGACCCGCGGGTGCGGAACAGGGAGTCCATCTCGTCGAAGAACACCACGACGGGCGTGCCGTCGGAGGCCTTCTCCCGGGCCCGTTGGAAGATCAGCCGGATGTGCCGCTCGGTCTCCCCGACGTACTTGTTGAGCAGCTCGGGGCCCTTGATGTTGAGGAAGTAGCTCTTCTCCACCTTCTTGCCGGTGCGTTCGGCGACCTTACGGGCCAACGAGGCGGCCACCGCCTTGGCGATGAGCGTCTTGCCGCAGCCGGGCGGGCCGTAGAGCAGCACGCCCTTGGGGGCCTTGAGGTGGTGCTCCTTGTAGAGCTCCGGGTGCAGGTAGGGCAGCTCGACGGCGTCGCGGATCGCCTCGATCTGCCGGGTCAGCCCGCCGATGTCCGCGTAGTCGATGTCCGGGACCTCCTCGAGGACGAGATCCTGCACCTCGGCCTTGGGGATCCGCTCGTAGACGAAGCCCGATCGCGGGTCGATGGTCAGGGCGTCGCCGACCCGGATCGAGGCGCCCGCGAGGGATGCGGCGCGGCGGCATACCCGCTCCTCGTCCGCGTGCGCGACGACGAGCACCCGGTCGTCGTCGAGGACCTCCTTGACCAGGACGACCTCGCCGACCCGCTCGTAGCCGCGGACGGCGACGACGTTGAGGGCCTCGTTGAGCATGACCTCGCGGCCGGAGACGAGCTCGTCGTCGGCGACGCTCGGGCTCACCGCCACCCGCATCTTGCGACCGGAGGTGAGCACGTCGACGCTGCCGTCGGTGTTGGCCTCGACGAGCAGGCCGTAGGCGTTGGGCGGCTGGGCCAGCCGGTCGACCTCGGCCTTGAGGTTGACGATCTGGGCGCGGGCGTCCTTGAGCGTGCGCACGAGACGCTCGTTCTGGCTGCTCAGCGTGCCCATGGAGGTCTGCAGGGAGGCGATCCGGTGCTCCAGCTCGCGCGCGCGCACCGGGTCGAACCGGCTCTGCCGGCGCACGCGGTCGGCCTCGCCGCCGATCGACT
This sequence comes from Dermatophilaceae bacterium, assembly GCA_037045055.1. GTDB lineage: Bacteria > Actinomycetota > Actinomycetes > Actinomycetales > Dermatophilaceae > Phosphoribacter. The sequence continues at coordinate 402,226 of JBAOHJ010000001.1, forward strand.
GGGTGTCGACCGCGCCGGGGTCGGGGTGCTCACCCGGGCCCGCGACACGGGCGGGCAACGGCTCGTCGTGGCCCGCGTGCGGGTCGGTCGGCTGCTCGTCGGCCATGCGGGCCTCCTTTCGTGGTCACTCGACGATAACCCGCCCCGGCGTCATCCCGGGCCAGGCGAGGTGGCGGTGCGGCGGGCTCGGCGGACCTTCCGCTCCGAGATGGGCCGCTCCCCCAGCGCCTGGGCGGTCCACGCGTCCGCGGCGGTCGGTGTGGCCGGCCCCTGACCGTCGGGTATGCCGCGTGGGCTCGCCTGCGCCTCGTCGCCGGCGTCCACACCGGCTCCCTTCGCCGGCCTGCGGGTGCGGGTCGGCGTCTGGACGCCCGGGGCGAGCCGGCGGGCCGACAGCAAGAAGCCGGTATGCCCGTGCATGCGGTGCTGGGGCCGGACGGCCAGGCCCTCCAGGTGCCAACCGCGCACCAGGGACTCCCAGGCGGCCGGCTCGGTGAAGCCGCCGTGGGCCCGCACCGCCTCGGCCAGCCGGGACAGTTGGGTGGTCGTGGCGACGTAGCAGACCAGGACCCCGCCGGCCAGCAGCGCGTCGCCGACGACCGGCAGGCACTCCCAGGGCGCGAGCATGTCGAGCACCACCCGGTCGACGCTGCCCGGGCGCACCTGGGCCGGCAGGCTCTCGACGAGGTCGCCGACCACGACCCGCCAGGCCGGGTGGTCCCGGCCGAAGAACGCGTGGGCGTTGCCCTGGGCGATCTCGGCGAAGTCCTCGCGACGCTCGAACGAGACCAGCTCGCCCGCCTCGCCGACGGCCCGCAGCAGGGACATCGACAGGGCGCCCGAGCCGACGCCCGCCTCGACGACCCGCGCGCCCGGGAAGACGTCGCCCATGGCGACGATCTGCCCGGCATCCTTGGGGTAGACCACCGCCGCGCCGCGCGGCATCGACATGACGTAGTCGGCCAGCAGCGGGCGCAGGGCGAGGAACTGCACCCCGGCCGAGTTGGCGACGACCGACCCGTCCGGGGCCCCGATGAGCTCGTCGTGGGCGAGTCGACCCTGATGGGTGTGGAACTCCCGCCCCGGCTCGAGCGTGATGGTGTGCAGTCGGCCCTTGGCGTCGGTCAGCTGCACGCGGTCGCCCACGGCGAACGGACCCCGGCGGCCTTGCCCGCCACGGGCCGTCGCGCTCGGGCTCTGCTGACCGTCCATCGGCGCAAGTCTAGGTCGACGGCCCGCTCGGCCCGACGATCCAGGGCGCCACTGAGCGGCACCCGCGCACGCCCAGCGGCTCAGCCGCCCCCGAGGGCACGTTGCAGGTCGACCAGGGACACCGTGCCGACCGGCGCACCGGTCGCATCCACGACGAGCACGACCTGCGGCACCTGACCGCTGCTCCCGACCGCCCCGGCGATCGAGTCCATCACCGCGTCCGCCCCGTCACCGGCATCCGCGACCACCGTCCACCCCGGGCCCCCCTGCCGGACCAGCGCCATGGCGGGCACCTGCCCGAGTCGCTGCGGCGGCACCGCGCGCAGCGCCTCGGAGTCGACCAGGCCCACCGGCATCCGATCGGGCCCGAGCACCACGGCATGGCGCGCCGCCGGCGTCGCGGCCAGCCCGGACATCACGGTGTCGCCGCTGGCGTGCGCGGGCGCGACGACGACCGGGCGCAGCACGTGTCCCACCCGCACCCGTTCCCAACCCCGACGCGCCCCCCCGGCCGACACGGCCTGACTCGCGCCGACCCAGAGGAACCCCCCCACGAGCATCAGCCACACCAGCCCGGTGAGGGAGAACCCCTCCCCCCGCAGCAGCGGCAGGACGACGAACCACACCGCGACCCCGACCGTGACGAGCCGCCCGCACCAGCCCGCGACGAGCATCCCGGTGCCCCGACTGCCGGTCACCCGCCAGACCAGGGCGTCCACGAGGTACCCGCCGTCCAACGGCAGACCGGGCAGCAGGTTGAACCCGGCGACGAACACGTTGGTGATGAGCACCGCCGCCACGAGCAGGTCGAGCACCGGCACGGTGGTGGCCCGCCCCAGCACCCAGGCCAGCCCGGCGAGGGCGACGTTCGCCAGCGGTCCGGCGACGGCGACGAGCGCACCGGTGCCCGGCCGCACGCCCTCGCTGTCGTACACCGTGTGCCCGCCCCACAGATCCGCGACCACCCGGTCGACTCGGGCACCGACCCGGCGGGCCATGGCCGCATGCCCGGCCTCGTGGGCAAGCACGGACAGCAGCAGCAGGATCGCGTATGCCGCGGCGACGGCATACCGGGCCATCGGCGAGCCCCGCAGCGGCACGGTCGGCCCGAACAGGACGACCACCCCGATCGCGACGATCGGCCACGAGCGCCCGAGGTAGACCGGGACCCCGCGGACTCGACCCAGCAGCCAGCCGTGCGGGCTGCGGCCCTGCGCGTCCATGGTCGGACCCTACGTCACCCGACCGCCGCGGACCGCGGCCCCGGACCGGCCCGGACGCCGCTCGGGCCCCGCCGACCGGACCGGTCCGGCGGCGAGCCGGCATACTGGTCCCTCCGCCGTCAGCGACCAGAAGGACCGACCCTTGCGCGCCCAGCCTGGCCTGCGCCCCGACGCCACCGCCGCGCTCACCGAGGCGCTGACCACCCGGATCCTCGTGCTCGACGGGGCGATGGGCACCCTCGTGCAGGCCCACGACCTGGCCGAGACCGACTACCGAGGTCGGGACTACGCCGACTGGCCCAGCGACCTGCGCGGCAACAACGACCTGCTGTCGGTCACCCGACCCGACGTCATCCGTGGGATCCACCGGTCCTATCTCGACGCCGGCGCCGACATCGTCGAGACCAACACCTTCAACGCCACCCGGATCTCGCTGGGCGACTACGGCATGTCCGAGCTCGCCGCCGAGATCAACCGCGCGGCCGCCCGGCTGGCCCGCGCCGAGTGCGACGCCGTCAGCGCCCGGACCCCGGACCGGCCCCGCTTCGTCGCGGGCGCGCTCGGCCCGACGAACAAGACCGCGTCGATCTCCCCCGACGTCAACGACCCCGGCGCCCGCAACGTCACCTTCGACGAGCTCGTAGCGGCCTACGCCGAGCAGGCCGCTGCCCTGGTCGAGGGGGGCGTCGACCTGCTCATGGTCGAGACGGTCTTCGACACCCTCAACGCCAAGGCCGCGATCTTCGCGCTGGAGACCCTCTTCGAGGACTACGGACGGCGCTGGCCGGTGGTCGTCTCGGGCACGATCACCGACGCGTCCGGGCGCACCCTGTCCGGTCAGGTCACCGAGGCGTTCTGGAACTCGATCCGCCACGTCCGGCCCCTGGCCGTCGGCCTCAACTGCGCCCTGGGCCCCGAGCAGATGCGCCCATACGTCGCCGAGCTGTCCCGCATCGCCGACTGCTTCGTGTCCTGCTACCCCAACGCCGGGCTGCCGAACGCGTTCGGCGAGTACGACCTGGCCCCCGAGGCGATGGCGGCCACCCTGGGCGAGTTCGCCGGCAGTGGTCTGGTCAACCTCGTCGGCGGGTGCTGCGGCACCAGGCCCGAGCACATCGCGGCCCTGTCCGGGCTCGTGGCCGGTATGCCGCCGCGCGCCGTCCCGAGGCTGCCCCCGGCGATGCGGCTGGCCGGTCTGGAGCCGGTGACCATCGACGCCGACAGTCTCTTCGTCAACGTCGGGGAGCGGACCAACATCACCGGGTCGGCCCGCTTCCGCACCCTGATCAAGGCCGGCGACTACGCCGCCGCCCTGTCGGTGGCCCGCCAGCAGGTCGAGGCCGGCGCCCAGGTCATCGACGTCAACATGGACGAGGGGATGATCGACGGAGTCGCGGCGATGGACCGCTTCCTCAAGCTGGTGGCCGGCGAGCCGGACATCTGCCGGGTCCCCGTCATGGTCGACTCCTCGACGTGGGAGGTCATCGAGGCGGGGTTGAAGTGCGTGCAGGGCAAGCCGATCGTCAACTCGATCTCGATGAAGGAGGGCGTCGACGCGTTCGTCGCCCAGGCCCGCCGGTGCCGTAAGTACGGCGCCGCCGTCGTCGTCATGGCCTTCGACGAGCAGGGGCAGGCCGACACGCTGGCCCGGCGGATCGAGGTCGCGGGCACGGCATACCGGATCCTCGTCGAGGACGTGGGCTTCCCCGCCGAGGACGTCATCATCGACCCGAACGTCTTCGCGGTGGCCACCGGCATCGAGCAGCACGCGTCCTACGGCCTGGACTTCATCGAGGCGACCCGGTGGATCAAGGCGAACCTGCCCGGGGCGCTGGTCTCCGGCGGGGTCTCCAACGTGTCGTTCTCGTTCCGGGGCAACACCCCGGTCCGCGAGGCGATCCACGCGGTGTTCCTCTACCACGCGATCCGGGCCGGGATGGACCTGGGCATCGTCAACGCCGGCGCGCTCGTCGTCTACGACCAGGTCGACCCGCAGCTGCGCGAGCGGATCGAGGACGTCGTGCTCGACCGCCGTCCCGACGCGGCCGAACGGCTGCTGCAGATCGCCGAGCGGTTCAACGTCGGCGCCGCCGACACCGACGCCGCGGACGAGCAGTGGCGCGCCCTCCCCCTGGCCGAGCGGATCACCCACGCCCTGGTCAAGGGCATCGACGAGCACGTCGAGGCCGACACCGAGGCGCTGCGCGTGCAGATCGCCCAGCGCGGGGGTCGGCCCATCGAGGTCATCGAGGGCCCGTTGATGGCGGGGATGAACGTCGTGGGCGACCTGTTCGGCGACGGCAAGATGTTCCTGCCCCAGGTGGTCAAGTCCGCGCGGGTGATGAAGAAGGCCGTCGGCTACCTCGTGCCGTTCATCGAGGCCGAGCAGGCCGAGGCCGCCACCGTGGCCACCACCGAGGCCGCCACCGAGGGCGCGCCGACCCCCGAGCGGCGGCGCACCAACGGCACGATCGTCATGGCCACGGTCAAGGGCGACGTCCACGACATCGGCAAGAACATCGTCGGCGTGGTGCTGCAGTGCAACAACTACGAGGTGGTCGACCTGGGGGTCATGGTGCCCGCCCAGCGCATCCTCGACGCCGCCCGCGAGCACGACGCGGACATCATCGGGCTGTCCGGGCTGATCACCCCGAGCCTGCAGGAGATGGTCGGGTTCGCCGCCGAGCTGCAGCGCCTCGGGCTGAGCACCCCGCTGCTGATCGGGGGGGCGACGACGTCCAAGGCGCACACCGCCGTTAAGGTGGCGCCCCGCTACGACGGCCCGGTGATCTGGGTCAAGGACGCCTCCCGCTCGGTCCCGGTGGCGGCCGCGCTGCTGTCGCAGCAGCAGCGGCCCGAGCTGCTGGCCAGGGTCGCCGAGGACTACGCGGCGGTGCGAGCCCGGTATGCCGCCAAGCAGGGCGAGCGTCCGCTCGTCTCGTTGGAGGCCGCCCGGGCGAACGCCACGCCGGTCGACTGGACGGCATACCAGCCGTTGCGTCCGCACCTGCTGCTGCGCCAGGCCCGCGACACCGACCTGAGCGCCAGCACCCGGGTGCACCAGTTCACCCGGGTGTTCGCCGACTACTCGGTGGGCGAGCTGCGCGAGTACGTCGACTGGGGCCCGTTCTTCGCCGCGTGGGAGCTCAAGGGCCGCTACCCCGACCTGCTCGAGCACCCGAAGTCCGGGGAGGCGGCCCGGCGCCTCTACGCCGACGCCCAGGCCATGCTCGACCGGATCGAGCGCGAGCAGTGGCTCACCCCCCGAGGGGTGGTCGGTCTCTTCCCGGCCAACTCGGTGGGCGACGACATCGAGGTCTACACCGACGAGTCCCGCACCCGGGTCCGTGCGGTGCTGCACCACCTGCGCCAACAGGGCGCCCACCGGCAGGGCGTGCCGAATCGCTGCATCGCCGATTTCGTCGCCCCGACCTCCACCGGGCTGCGCGACTACGTCGGCGGTTTCGCCGTCACCGCGGGGCTGGCACTGCCCGAGCGGGTGGCCGCCCTCAAGGCCGCGTTCGACGACTACGGCGCGATCCTGTTGGAGTCCCTGGGCGACCGGCTCGCCGAGGCCTTCGCCGAACGCCTGCACGAGCGGGTGCGCCGCGAGCTGTGGGGCTACGCCGCGGACGAGCGGCTGGCCAACGCCGCGCTCATCGGGGAGGAGTATGCCGGGATCCGTCCGGCGCCCGGGTACCCGGCCTGCCCCGACCACACCGAGAAACTCACCCTGTGGGAGCTGCTCGACGCGCAGGCCGCCACCGGGATGCGGCTCACCGAGTCGATGGCCATGTGGCCGGGCGCGTCGGTGAGCGGGTGGTACTTCGCCGGGCCGGCGGCGCAGTACTTCGTCGTGGGGCGGGTCGGGCCCGACCAGGTCGCCGACTACGCCGGCCGCAAGGGCTGGACCCTCGCCGAGGCGCAGCGCTGGCTCGCCCCGAACCTCGCCTACGACCCCGAGGACTGACCCGCCGGGTCGGGACGGCAACACGCTGGGGACGAGGCGAGTGCGGTGTCGGCGCGGCGGCATACAGTCGGCGCATGGTCGCTGCGCTGTCGCCGAGCCGGGCCTCGGACTTCAAGCAGTGCCCGCTGCTCTACCGCTTCCGGGTCATCGACCGCCTGCCCGCGCCGCCGAGCCCGGCCGCGGCGCGCGGCACCCTCGTGCACGCGGTGTTGGAGCGTCTGTTCGACCTGCCGGCCCACGAGCGCACCCCGACGTCGGCGGCCGCCCTGGTGGCTCCGGAGTGGGCACGGCTGGTGCGCGAGGAGCCCGAGCTCGCCGGGCTGGCGCAGTCCGAGGAGGGCGAGGACCCCGACGCGTGGTTCGCCCAGGCCGTGTCGTTGGTGCAGCGGTGGTTCACCCTGGAGGACCCGACCCGGTTGGAGCCGGCCGAGCGGGAGCTCTACGTCGAGGCCGAGGTCGACGGGCTCACCCTGCGCGGCTACGTCGACCGGCTGGACGTGACCCCGGACGGGGCCGTGCGCGTCGTGGACTACAAGACCGGCCGGTCGCCGAGCGAGCTGTTCGAGCGGGCCAGCCTGTTCCAGATGAAGTTCTACGCCCTCGTGCTCTGGCGTCGCCACGGCGTGCTGCCCCGGATGCTGCAGCTGGTCTACCTCGGCAACGGCGAGGTCGTGCGCTACGCGCCCGACGAGGCGGACCTGTTGGCCGCCGAGCGCAACATCAAGGCGTTGTGGGCGGCCATCGAGCGAGCCGCACGGACCGGCGACTGGCGCCCGCGGACCTCCCGGCTGTGCGACTGGTGCGAGCACCGACCGCTGTGCCCGGCGTGGGGGGGCACCCCCCCGCCGCTGCCCGACGACGCCGGGCACCGTGCCGTGGATCCTGCCGTGGCCGGCGCCGCGCAGCGCGCCGACGACTGAGCGGTCAGCGTCCACTGTCCGGGCGAGGCCGGCGGGTGCGCGGGTCCGCGCCCGCCGCGAGGCGACCCAGGTCGTGGGCCTGCACCCCCAGCAGCGTGGCCAGCTGCACCGCACCGGCGATCACCGGCACCGGCGTGACGTGCGGCACGACGATGGTCGGCACCCCGGCGGCGACCGCCGACCGAGCTCCCGGCTCGGAGTCCTCGATGGCCACGCACGCACCCGGCCGCACGCCCAGGCGGTCGGCGGCCGTGGCGTAGGGCTCGGGATGCGGCTTGCCGTGGGCGATCTCGTCCCCTGCCACGACGACGTCGAGCCACCCGGCGGGGATCGCCCGCTGCAGCAGGTCGGTGAGCGCGCGATAGGACATGGTCACCGCGGCCGAGGGCACACCGAGGGCGTGCAGCTGGCCGAGCAGCTCGAACGCCCCGGGGCGCCACGGCACGGTGTGCGCCAGCCGCCGGCCCACCCCGGCCACCAACCGGGCGACGACCTGCTCCGGCGGCAGCGTCACCGGGGTGTGCCGGGCGAGGTACTCCCCCGACCACGGCAGGGACTGCCCGACCAGCAGCATGGCCTGCTCGTGCGACCACTGCCCGCCGAAGGACTCGACCAGCGCGTGCTCCTCGGCGATCCAGTAGGGCTCGGTGTCCACGAGCGTCCCGTCGACGTCCCAGAGCACCGCCGCGGGCAGGTCGGGTGCGCACGGACCGCGGGACACGGGAGCGCCTTTCGTCCGGGGGCCGTGCCACTCTACGGCGCGACCGCCGAGACGACCGCCAGGGGCGCGGCATACCGGCATAGGCTGTCCGACGAGGCGACCCGACCCGGAGGTGACGACGATGCGCGAGCTGGCGACGGTCCCGCCGTTGCGCGACGCCCTCCTGCTGGCCGCCTTCGAGGGATGGAACGACGCCGGCGAGGCGGCGACCGCGACCGTCGAGCACCTCGCTGCGGCGTGGCACGCAACCCCGGTGGCCGAGCTGGACCCCGAGGAGTACTACGACTTCCAGGTCAACCGACCGCGGGTGAGTCTGGTGGACGGTCGGCGCCGGGTGCACTGGCCGACGACCCGGCTGCTGCTGGCCGTCACCCCGGGGGCCGGCCGTGACGTCCTGCTGCTGCACGGCATCGAGCCGTCCACGCGCTGGCGCTCGTACACCGACGAGGTGCTCGGCTTCGCCCGGTCGGTCGGGGTGCGCACCGTGCTCACCCTGGGGGCCCTGCTCGCCGACGTGCCGCACACCCGGCCGATCCCGGTGACGACGACGTCCGACGACCCCGACACGCAGGCCCGGTATGCCGTGGAGTCCAGCCGGTACGAAGGACCCACCGGCATCGTCGGGGTGCTCACCGACGCCGCGAGCCGGGCCGGGCTGTCGACCCTGTCGTGCTGGGCGGCGGTGCCCCACTATGCGGGGGGGCTGCCCTCGCCCAAGGCCACGCTGGCCCTGGTCACGCGGCTGGAGCAGCTGCTGGACGTGGCGATCCCCGTCGACGAGCTCGCCGAGGGGGCCCGGGCCTGGGAGCGGGGCGTCGACGAGCTCGCGGGGTCCGACGACGAGGTCGCGGAGTACGTCCAGTCCCTGGAGCAGGCCACCGACAGCGCCGAGCTGCCCGAGGCCAGCGGCGACGCCATCGCCTTGGAGTTCGAGCGGTACTTGCGCCGGCGCGGGCAGGACCCCCCCGGATAGCCCATCGCGGGTCAGAGCCGGACGCCGAGCAGGGCGTCCAGCGCCCGGGCCAGGACACCGGCGGCCCCCGGCGAGTGGCCCGCCCCGCCCTCGTGGACACCGCGCTCTGCCCAGTCGTCGACGGCCGCGAGCGCGGCGGGGGTGTCCAGGTCCTCGCCGAGCGCCGCCCGCACCGCCGCCACGGTGCCGGCCGGGTCCGCACCGGCCGGCCGGGCCAGCGCGTCTCGCCACCCGCCCAGCCGACGCTGCGCGGTCTGCAGATCGGTCTCGGTCCACTCCCACGCCGTGCGGTAGTGGTGCGCCAGCAGGGCCAGCCGGATCGCCATCGGGTCCACCCCGGCCTCGCGCAGCGTCGACACGAGCACGAGGTTGCCCCTGGACTTGCTCATCTTCTCCCCGCCCAGGCCGACCATCGCCTGGTGGACGTAGACCTCCGCGAAGGGCCGGCGACCGGTCAGCGCACACCCTTGGACGGCACTCATCTCGTGGTGCGGGAACACCAGGTCGGTGCCACCGCCCTGGATGGTGAACGGCATCCCGAGGTACTCCACCGCCAGGGCGGTGCACTCAATGTGCCACCCCGGTCGGCCCCGTCCCAGCGCGCCACCGGACCACGACGGCTCACCGTCGCGCTCCGCCCGCCACAGCAGCGGGTCGAGCGGGTCGCGCTTGCCGGGGCGCTGCGGGTCGCCGCCGCGCTCGGCGAACAACTCGAGCATCTGCGCCCGGCTGGCCCCGGACACCGCGCCGAAGCCGGGCCGTTGGGCGATGTCGAGGTAGAGGTCCGGTCCGCTCGCCTGCGGGGCATCGATCCGGTATGCCGCGCCGCCGGCCTCCAGCCGGGCCACCGCGTCGACGATGAGCCCGATGCTCTCGGTGACCCCGAGGTAGTGGTCCGGGGGGATCACGCCCAAGGCCGTCATGTCCTCGCGGAACAGGGCCGTCTCGCGGGCCGCCAGGTGGGTCCAGTCCACGCCGTCCTCGACGGCCCGGGCCAGCAGCGGGTCGTCGACGTCGGTGACGTTCTGGACGTAGCGCACGGCGTGCCCGGCATCGCGCAGCGCCCGTTGCAGCACGTCGAAGGTCACGTAGGTCGCCGCGTGCCCGATGTGCGTGGCGTCGTAGGGGGTGATCCCGCAGACGTACATCGTGGCCAGCGGGCCGGGGTGCAGCTGGCGGATCCGGCCGGTGGCGGTGTCGTGGATCCGCACCGGCCGCCCCGGGCCCGGCACGGCGGGCAGGAACGGGGCGGGCCAGGAGATCACCGGGCGAGCCTAACCGGTCGTCGAGGACTCACAACGGCGGCCACGGCAGGGCCGGCCACCCTCGCCCGGGCCTCGGGTGGATGCGCTCGCGCCGCAGGCGTCCTACCCGAGCGGCCAGCGCTCGCACGTCCCCGCCGGGCAACAACGCGTCGAGGCTGGTGCGCAAGGCGCTGGCCGCGTCGGCGAGGTCCTGCTCCAGGCCCGCCAGCTTGGTCAGGTCCTGCTCGCGCAGCGGCTGGCCGGCCCATCCCCACAGCACGGTGCGCAGCTTGGGCTCCTCGTGCAGGGTCAGCCCGTGGTCGAACCCCCACAGCACGCCGGCTCCGTCGCGGACCAGGTGCGAGCCCTTGCGGTCGGAGTTGTTGAGCACCGCATCGAGCACGGCGGCGCCACGCAGGTCCGCGGCGTCCTCGTGCACGACCGTCACGGCTCGTCCCCCGGGCCCCTCGCCGTCGACGACCGCCACCCAGCCCGGTGGGGTCCGACCGGCCGGCACGACCCGCACCACGTCGCTCGCGCCGGTCTGCGTCGGGGCGAACGGGTCCCCGATCCACAGTTGGACCGATCCCACCCCGTATGGGCCCTCGCGCAGCACGGTGGGCGGCACGACGCCGTAGCCCAGGGCCCGGGACAGCACCCACGAGGCGACCTCCCGGCCGGCCAAGGTCCCCTCCGGGAAGTCCCAGAGCGGTCGCTCGCCACGCACCGGCTTGTAGATGGCCCGTCGGGTCACCCGCTGCGGCAGGGACCCCTCGGCGGCCACGACGTCGACGAGCACCGCGAGGTTGGACGCGTCGACGACCCGCCCGACGACCTCGATGGACCCCTGGTCGAGCAGGTCGAGGACCTGCGCGACCTCGGACTCGGTCCGTGGACCGTCCACGGTGCTACCGCCGGTAGCCGTTGGCCCGCGGGCAGATGTGGCCGGCGGGGTCCAGCGGTCCGCCGCAGAACGGGCACGGGGGCCGGCCGGCGGCCACCAGGGCCTTGGTGCGACGGGCGAAGGCTCGGGCCTGCTCGGGTGCCAGGACGATATGGACCGCGTCGGTGGGCTCGGCCTGCTCGGCCGGCAGCTCGTGCTGCGCCGAGAGCACCACGACTCGCCGCGCCGGGTCCCACCCCAGGGAGATGGTGTCGACCCGGAACTCGTCCTCGATCGGGGTGTCCAGCGGGGCGTCGTCGGTGGGCCCAGGGGGGTCGGCGGCCTCGTGCTCGTCGAGCAGGTCGGCCAGGCGGTCGGCCAGCACGGCCAGCTGCTCCTTCTCGCACGAGACCGTGACCAGGCGCCCTCGATCGCGGGCCTGCAGGAAGAAGGTCCGCCCGCCCGGAGGGCCGACCGTGCCTGCGACGAACCGCTCGGGCCGCTCGAACTCGAAGACCGGCATACGCCGACCCTAACCCGCCGGCGCCGGCGCGCCCGCGCCGCCGCCGACGGCCGCGTCCCCGCCGCCGTCGGGTGCCCCCAGGACACCGCCCAGATCCCCGCCGACGTCGTTGACCCGCACCACGAACGGCCGGCGCGGGCCGTAGCGCACCACCGACACCGACGCCGGGTCGACGGTGATCCGTTGGAACAGGTCCAGGTGCAGCCCCAGGGCGTCGGCCAGCAGCGCCTTCACGGGGTCGCCGTGCGACACCGCCACCCACACCGCGCCCGGACCCGCCTGCGCCGTCACGGCCGCGTCGTGCTCGCGCACCGCGGCGACCACCCGGGCCGCCATGGCGGCCAGGGACTCGCCCGCGAAGTCGGGCCCGTCCGGGAAGACCGCCGCGCTCGGCTGGTCCTGGACGACCCGCCACAGCGGGTCCCCGGCCAGATCGGCCAGCGTCCGGCCGGTCCAGGCCCCGAAGCGACACTCCGCGAGTCGCTCGTCCGACAGCACCGGCAGGCCCTCGCCCAGGGGGTGCGCGAGCAGTTCCGCGGTCTGGACACAACGCGGCAGCGGGGAGGTGACCACGCGGCATACCGCCAGCCCGCTGCCGACCAGGCGCTGACCCAGCGCCGTGGCCTGGGCCCGGCCGGTCTCGTCGAGCCGCACTCCCGGCGCCCATCCGGGCAGGACCCCCGCGGCGTTGGCGTGGGTGCGGCCGTGCCGGACGATCAGGACGGTGGCCACGACGGCCAGCCTAGTGGCGTGTCGCGGTACTGGCCTCGGGCCCGGGGCATGGTGACAATGTCCCGTGATCGTCGACCAGGCCATCTATCGGGACGGGGTGCGGCTGGCCTGCGCCGACCTGCGTGACGAGCTGTCGCGGCTGCGGTCCGAGCACGACGGCTTCCTGTGGATCGGGCTGCACGACCCCACCGACGAGGAGTTCGCCCTGGTCAACGAGGAGCTGGCGCTGCACCCGCTCGCCGTCGAGGACGCGGTGAACGGCAACCAGCGGGCCAAGATCGAGGCCTACGAGAACAGCCTGTTCGCCGTGCTCAAGACGCTGCGCTACGTCGAGGCGACCTCGGACGTGGAGACCGGCGAGGTCATGCTCTTCGTCGGGGACCGCTTCGTCGTCACGGTGCGCCGCGGCGAGGCCAACCCGCTGGCGGGAGTGCGCCACCGCCTGGAGGCCAACCGCGACCAGCTCACCCTCGGGCCGGTCGCCGTGCTGCACGCGGTCATGGACAGTGTCGTCGACAACTACGTGCTCATCGACGAGGAGCTGCGCGAGGACCTCGACCGGATCGAGCGGCAGGTGCTCGGCGAGGGGTCCGACGAGGCCGACGCCCGGACGATCTACCGCCTCAAGCGCGAGATCCTCGAGTTCCGCCGCGCGGCGCTGCCGTTGGCCGATGCGATCCGGCGCCTGCATGTCAGCCCGCTGTCCCAGACGATGGACGAGCAGGTCATCCCGTTCTTCCGCGACGTCGAGGACCACCTGGCCCGGGTCAACGACCACGTCGAGTCCTACGACCGGCTGCTGACCGTGGTGCTCAGCGCGCACCTGGCCCAGGTCTCGGTCCAGCAGAACAACGACATGCGCCGGATCTCGGCGTGGGTGGCCATGGCCGCCGTGCCCACGATGATCGCCGGGATCTACGGCATGAACTTCCGCTACCTGCCCGAGCTCGAGGCGAGTGTCACGGTCGGGGAGGTCGAGGTGTACTGGGGGTACTTCGCGGTGCTGGGCCTGATGGCCGCGACGGTCTTCGGCCTGTTCCGCTTCTTCCGCCGCCACCGGTGGCTGTGAGGTTGCCGGCCCCGCGCTCCCCGGTGCGTGGCGCACTTCCCCGGTGCGTGGCGCACTTCCCTGGTGGGTCGGCGCACTTCCCTGGTGCGCCCGTGCGCTCACCGGTGCGCCAGCCACCCGGCCAGCAGCGCGACGACGAGCACCCCGCCGGCCAGCAGCCGGTAACCGACGAAGGGGGTGAGGGTGTTCGTCGCGACGAATCGCAACAGCCAGGCGATCGAGGCGTAGGCCACCGCGAAGGCCACGACCACCCCGAGCAGCATCTGCCCCCCGCCGAGCGAGGACAGGTCCGCGGAGAGCGCCTCGTAGCCACCCGCCGCGGTGAGCGCCGGGATGGCGAGGAAGAACGACAGGCGGGTGGCCGTCACCCGGTCGATGCCCCGGAACAGCCCGGCCGAGATGGTCGCCCCCGACCGACTCACCCCGGGGACCAGGGCGAAGCACTGGATCAGCCCCATCCACAGCCCGTCGCGCACCGACACCAGGCCCTCGCCGCGCTCGCGCCGTCCGCGCACCAGCGTCGCGTAGCGGGCCTCGGACGCCCACATCACCGCACTCCAGAGGATCAGCGCCGCGGCGACCACCCACAGGCTGCGCAGCGGCCCGGCGATGATCGCGCGCGCGAGGAAGCCGACGACCATGACCGGCACCGAGCCCACCAGGACCGCCCAGGCCAGCGCATAGTCGTGATCCCGGCGGCCGGGGTCGCCCAACCCCCGGGCCCAGGCGCCGACCAGGCGGACGAGATCGCGTCGGAAGTACAGGAAGGTGGCCGCGATCGCGCCGAGCTGGATGATCGCGGTGTATGCCGTCACGGCGGGGTCGTCGACCGACAGGCCGAGGACCTTCTCGGCGACGGTGAGATGCCCGGTGGACGAGACGGGCAGGAACTCGGTCAGCCCCTCGACGACCCCGAGGACGAGGGCGGCGGGGTAGCTCAGGTCGGACACGAGCGGTCAGCCTAGCCCGGACTGCTCCATCACCTCGGCCATGACCCGCGTGGCGGCGCGTTTGGGCTCCACACCCGGGGCGAAGATGCTCACCGTCAGGGTCGTCACGCCGGCATCCGCGTAGGCCGCGAGCCGGTCGCGGATCCGCTCGCGCGGCCCGATGAGGCTCGTCGCGTCGAGGAACTCCCGAGGCATGGCCGCCGCCGCATCGCGGGCCTTACCGGCCAGGTAGAGATCCTGCACCTGCTTGGCCTGCCGCTCGAACCCCATGCGACAGGCCAACTGGTTGTAGAAGTTCTTCTCCCGTGACCCCATCCCGCCGACGTAGAGCGCCGCGTAGGCACTGACCGCGGCATACCCCATGTCGAGGTCGTCGGTGATGACCACCGGCACCGTGGGGACGATATCGAAACCGGCCAGCGGGTCCTCGGGGGTGCCCCGACCGGCCGCCCGGGCCCCGTCGGCGATCGACCCGACGATCTCGCCGGAGTGCTCGGGCGAGAAGAAGATGGCCAACCATCCGTCGGCGACCTCTCCGGCCAGCTCGAGGTTCTTGGGCCCGACCGCGGCCAGGTAGACCGGGATGCGGTCGCGCACCGGGCGGACCGCCAGCTTGAGCGCCTTGCCGGGCCCGTCCGGCAGCGGCAACGTGTAGTGCTTGCCCTGGTAGGCGACCGTCTCGCGAGCCAGGGCCATCCGCACGATGTCGATGTACTCGCGGGTGCGCCCCAGCGGCGAGGCGAACCGCACGCCGTGCCACCCCTCGCTCACCTGCGGCCCGCTGACCCCCAGCCCCAGGCGGAACCGCCCGCCGGACAACGCGTCGATGGTCGCCGCGGTCATCGCGGTCATGGCGGGGCTGCGCGCGGGGATCTGCATGACGGCGGCGCCCAGGTCGATCCGCCGGGTGGTCGCCCCCACCCAGGAGAGCACCGACGGCGCGTCGGAGCTGTAGGCCTCCGCGGCCCAGACGACCGAGTAGCCGAGCCGGTCGGCGTCCTGGGCCAGCAGGACGTTGTCCCGGTCGTTGCCGGCGCCCCAGTAGCCGATGTTGATCCCCAACCGCATCCGTCCCATGCGGTCACAGTAGTGGCCGGGGTCGCGCCGCGACCCGGAGTGCGGGTATGCCAGGTATGCCGGTGCCGCGGTCGGCCGCTACTGCTCGTCCTCGTCGGACTCGTCGTCGTCGGACTCGTCGTCGTCCTCGTCGTCGCCCTCGGAATCGTCCTCGTCGTCGGACTCGTCGTAGTCGACGTCCTCGTCGTCCAGCCCGGCGTAGACCCCGGCGCTGTCGTCGCGACCGGCGTCGACGTCGTCGTCCTCGTCGTCGTCGTCGACGTCACCGTAGACCGCCAGCGGGGTGGCGACGTCGGTCGCCTCGAAGAGCGCCTCGTCGTAGTCGTCGAAAGCTTCGGCGACGGCGTCGGCGGCGGCCACGACCCCCGCGTCGTCGGGGTCGCGCCGGGAGGTCGCCAACTCCAGGTGCCGCTCCAGGGCGGCGACGAGGACGGCCAGGGCTGCGCGGGGATCGGCGCTCATACCTCGACCGTATCGGGTCCGACCCCCGAGTGGGCGGCCGAGCCCTGGCCAAAGGGCGCCGAGGCCGGTGGCCGGCCCCCCGAGGCGTCTGCGCCCCATCCGCGGCGGGGCCCGGTCGGTCCCGCTAACCGCCCGGCCCGCCCCCGGTCGGCGGCGGCGCCGCCGGGCCATGGCCCCGACGGACCTCGGGCCGGTTGAGGCGGTACACCACGACCAGGGCCCCGACGAACAGCAGCGCCAGCAGCGCGCCCATCAGCAGGAAGACGCCCAGTGTCATGGCGCCATCGTGGCACGGCGGACCCGGCGACGGCCGACGGGCCGAGGCTTCGGGCACGCGGTCAGGCGATGCGCAGGAACTGCCCCAGCACTCGGGTGCCGAAGCGCACGGACTCCACGGGCACCCGCTCGTTCACCCCGTGGAACATCGGTGCGAAGTCGAGGTCGGCGGGCAGCCGCAATGGGGCGAAGCCGTAGCCGACGATCCCCAGCCGGTGCAGCGCCTTGTTGTCGGTCCCTCCCGACAGGCAGTAGGGCAGGATCGCCGCGTCGGGGTCCTCGGCCCGCAGTGCGTGCTTCATCGCCTCCACGAGTGACCCGGCGAACGGCGCGTCGAGGGCGACGTCGCGGTGCACGACCTCGACCTCGACGAACTCGCCGGCCAGCTCCCGCACGGTGGCCATGAGCGAGTCCTCGTGACCGGGCAGGAACCGACAGTCCAGGGACGCCGTGGCCCGCTGCGGCACCACGTTGTGCTTGTACCCCCCCGACAGCATGGTGGCGTTCGCGGTGTCCTGCATCGAGGCCTCGACGAACCCGCGGGCCGGCCCGAGGACGGTCAGCAGGTCCTGCGGGCCCGCGGCATACGGGATGCCGGTGAGCTCGGACAACCCGTCCAGCAGGCCCCGCACCGAGGCGACGTACTCCCGCGGCCAGACATGCGCGTCGATGCGGGCCACCGCGTGCGCCAGGCGGACGATCGCGTTGGCCTCGCTGGGCACCGACCCGTGCCCGGCCCGTCCGTGCGCGTGCAGCCGCAGCCAGGCGATCCCCTTCTCCGCGGTCTGCACCAGGTAGGCGCGACGCGGGCGGCCGGTATGCCGGTCGGGAACGGTCACGCTGTAGCCGCCGACCTCGCTCACCGCCTCGGTGGCCCCGGCGAACCAGTCGGGGTGGTGCTCGGCGATCCAGTGACTGCCGTAGACCCCGCCGGCCTCCTCGTCGGCGAAGAAGACCACGGTGGTCGGCCGGGCCGGCCGCTCGCCGCGACGGGCCAGATCGCGCACGCAGGCAAGCACCATGGCGTCCATGTCCAGCATGTCGACCGCCCCGCGGCCCCAGATGCAGCCGTCGCGCTGCTCCGCGGCGAACGGGTCGAGGTGCCAGTCCGCGGGTTCGGCGGGCACGACGTCGGTGTGTCCGTGCACGACGAGCCCGGGCAGGGCCGGGTCGGCGCCGTCGAGGCGGACCATCACGCTGGCTCGTCCCGGGGCGCTCTCGACGAGCACCGGGTCCAGGCCGACCTCGTGGAGCAGGCCGGCAATGTACTCCGCTGCGGCGCGCTCCCCCGGGCCGGCGTTGTCCCCGGCGTTGACCGAGCGCATCCGGATCAGCTCGGTGAGGAATCGCAGGGCTTCCTGCTGCGGGTCGGCGCCGGCCGGGTCGGTCATGACGACCACGGTAGCCCCGCGGGCCGCGGCCACCCACGGGCCGCCGCCACCCACGGGCCGCGGCCGTCCACGAGCGCATGGGATGTCAACCACCCCGCTGTCGGGTCGTGCCCGAGCACCTCGTACGGTGGTGACCAAGCGAGTGCCGTGACACCGCGCCCACGGAGGACACCATGGCGATGAAACGCACCATCTTCGACGAGGACCACGAGGCGCTGCGCGAGGTGGCGCGGGAGTTCGCCCAGAAGGACGTGCTGCCCTACCTCGAGGACTGGGCCAAGGCCGGGATCATCGACAAGGGGATGTTCCAGAAGGCGGGCAAGCAGGGGCTGCTCGGGATGACCGTGCCGGCCGAGTACGGCGGCGGCGGGATGGACGACTTCCGGTTCAGCGTGGTGGTCAACGAGGAGGTCGCCCGTTACTGCGGCAACGCGATCGCCATGGCCCTGTCCGGCTACAACGACCTGTGCGCGCCGTATTTCGAGGAATTCGCCACCGAGGAGCAGAAGCAGCGCTGGCTGCCCGGGCTGTGCTCCGGCGAGCTGGTCTCGGCCATCGCCATGACCGAGCCCGGCGCCGGCAGCGACCTGGCCGGCATCCGCACCACGGCCCGCTGGGACGGCCAGCACTACGTCGTCAAGGGCGCCAAGACCTTCATCAGCAACGGCATCAACGCCGACCTCATCGTCACCGTCGTCAAGACCGACCCCGAGGCCGGGCGCAAGGGCATCAGCCTGCTGGTCGTCGAGGGCGACATGCCCGGCTTCGACCGCGGCAGCTCCATCAAGAAGGTGGGCTTGCACGCCCAGGACACCGCGGAGCTGTTCTTCGACGGGGTCAAGGTCCCCAAGGAGAACCTCTTGGGGCGCGAAGGCGCCGGCTTCGGGTACCTCATGCACAACCTGGTGCGCGAGCGGTTGTCCATCGCCGTGGCCTCCATGACGAGCATGGAGGTCGCCCTGCAGGAGGCGGTCACCTACACCAAGAACCGGACGGCCTTCGGGCAGCGGGTCGCCGACTTCCAGACCACCCGCCACCGCCTGGCCGAGATGGCCACCCGGGTGCAGGTCGCCCGGGTCTTCCTCGACCGGTGCATCCAGGAGTACGTCGAGGGCACCCTCACCGAGATCGAGGGCGCCATGGCCAAGTGGTACATCACCGAGCTGCAGCAGCAGGTCATCGCCGACTCGCTGCAGCTGCACGGCGGTTACGGCTTCGTCACCGAGTACCCCATCGCCCGGGAGTACCTCGACGCCCGGGTGACCACCCTGTTCGGCGGCACCACGGAGATCATGAAGGAGATCATCGGCCGCTCGCTCACCAAGTAGCGGCCGGGGCTGGCCCGCGGCCCGGACGGGTCCGCGGGCGGGGGGCGTCGCCGCCGCCCGTGCGGCGCGGCATACCGGGGTCGACCGCGGGCGGGGATGCCGCCCCTAACCCCCACGACGCCGTGGGCCCCGCGACGACCGGGTCGCGGGGCCCACGTGCACCACAGGTGCCGGTGCGCTCAGACGGTGGGCGGGTCGGCCGGGTCGAGGATGTCGGCCTCGAACCACGTGTAGCGACCCTCGAGGATCTTCTGAGCGGTCTTGTACTGCGCGTCGTCGTCGTTGGAGAACAGCTCCGAGAACAGCGCGTCGATCCGGCGACGAGCCTGCCCGCAGAACAGGTCGGCCAGCTCGGCGGCCTCCTGGCGACGCTGCGGCTGCTCGCGGCCGATCGTGTCGGCGTAGACGACCGCGCACGACATCGCGAACAGCTCGGCGCCGATGTCGACGACCCGGCCCAGCAGATGGCCCTTCTGCTCCAGTCGGCCCTGGTAGATGGCCATGAGGTAGAAGGTCGAGCGGGCCAGCTTGCGGGCGTTGCGCTCGACGAACCGCAGGTGCTTGGCGTTCATGCCGAACTCGGCGAACGCGCTCGGGTTCTGGCCCTTGCCGGTGGCCAGGGTGGGGAACCACTTGGCGTAGAACTTGCTCGCCTTGGCTCCGGCCTTGGCCTTCTCGCCCAGGCTCTCGCTGGTGAGGATGTCACCGGCCTGGGTGAGGTGGGTGTCGACGGCCTCGCGGGCGATGAGCAGGTGCATGATCTCCGAGGAGCCCTCGAAGATCCGGTTGATCCGCATGTCGCGCAGCAGCTGCTCGGCCGGCACCGGCTTCTCGCCACGGGCCTTGAGCGACTCGGCGGTCTCGTAGGCGCGCCCACCGCGGATCTGGACCATGGTGTCGACCGCCGACCAGCCCATCTCCGAGCCGTACAGCTTCGCCAGCGCCGCCTCGATGCGGATGTCGTTGCGCTTGTCGTCGGCGAGCTTGCTGGCCACGTCGACGACGGCCTCCAGCCCGAACGCGGTGCCGGCGATGTAGGCCAGCTTCTGCGCCACCGGGTCGTGCTTGCCGACCGCGGAGCCCCACTGCTTGCGCTCGGTGGCGAACTCGCGGGCGATCTTCAGGGCGTACTTGGTCACCGACAGGCACATCGCCGGCACCGACAGGCGGCCGGTGTTGAGGGTGGCCAGGGCGATCCGCAGCCCGTCCCCCTCGCGCCCGATCACCGAGTCGTTGGGCAGGAACACGTTCTCGAAGGTGGTCAGGGAGTTCTCCAGGCCCCGCAGGCCCATGAACGCGTTGCGGGTGCGCACCGTGACGCCCTCGAGGGTCGCCGGCACGATGAACGCGGTAATGCCGCCCTTGTGGCCCTCGGAGCGGGGCACCAGAGCCATGACGACCATGACGTCGGCGACGGTGCCGTTGGTGGCCCACAGCTTGGTGCCGTTGAGCAGGTAGCCCTTGCCGTCCTCGGTGGGCACGGCCTTGGAGGTCATCCGGGCGGGGTCGGAGCCCACGTCGGGCTCGGTGAGCAGGAACGCGGAGATCTCGCCCTTGGCCAGCCGGGGCAGCCACTCGGCCTTCTGCTCCTTGGTGCCCATGAGCTTGAGCGGCTGGGGCAGGCCGATGGACTGGTGGGCGCTGAACAGCACGCCCAGCGGCGAGGACCAGGTCGCGGCGATGCCCATGACCTTGTTGTAGTAGTACTGCGACATCCCCATGCCGCCGTACTCCTTGTCGATCTTCATCCCGAACGCGCCGAGGTCCTTGACCCCCTGGACGACCTCGTCCGGGATCTTGGCGTCGCGCTCGATCTGCAGCGGGTCGACGTTCTCGACGAGGAACTTCGTCAGCTTCGCGACATACTCCTTGCCTTCCTTGGCCGCCTGTGGGTCCACGGAGGGCTGCGGGTGGATGAGGTCCAGCCGGAAGTTGCCGAGGAAGAGTTCCTTGCCGAACGAGGGCAGTTTCCAGTCGGTCTGACGGCCTTCTTCGGCGATCTTCTTCGACTGTTCGTACGAGGGGTTCGCAGTCATGGGGGGCACGCTACGCCGAATCGCCCGGGTCGTGCGAGTCGAAGGTCCCGGAGTTGGACAACTTGCCGGTAACCGGCCGTCGGATGCCGCCGTGCGGCATCCGACCGCCCGGGAAGCGCGGCATACGGCTGCCTAGACTCGGTCGCATGCCCGCCTCGCCGGCCCTCGCCCGACCCGCCCGGCCCACCGCCCGCGAGCTCATCGAGACCGTCCTGGATGCGGGGTCGTGGGTCGGTTGGGACGGCCCGCCGCTGCCGGTGGCGCAACCGGACAGCCGGTATGCCGCGGAGCTGGCCGCCGCGGCGGCCCTGGCCGGCACCGACGAGGCCGTCGTCACCGGCGAGGGGGCGATCCGGGGGCGTCGGGTGGCGGTGATCGCCGGGGAGTTCCGCTTCCTGGCCGGCTCGATCGGCAAGGCCGCGGCCGAGCGGATCGTCCTGGCCTTCGAGCGGGCCACCCGCGAGGGCCTGCCGATGTTCGCCGCGCCGGCGTCCGGCGGGACCCGGATGCAGGAGGGCACGCCGGCCTTCCTGGGCATGGTGAAGATCTCCGCCGCGGTCACCGCCTTCAAGCGGGCCGGGCTGCCCTACATCGTCTACCTGCGCCACCCGACGACCGGCGGGGTGTTCGCGTCCTGGGGCTCGCTCGGGCACGTCACCGCCGCCGAGCCGGGCGCGACCATCGGGTTCCTCGGGGCACGGGTCTACGAAGCGCTGTACGGCGCGCCCTTCCCGGCCGGGGTCCAGACCGCCGAGAACCTCTACGCCAACGGGATCGTCGACGTCGTGCTGCCGGTCGAGGCGCTGGCCGACGTCGCCTCGCGGACCCTGAGCGTCCTGGACGCCCGCCACGAGGACCTGCCCCCCGTCCAGCGGCCCACGCCGCAGGACCCGTATGCCGGCCTGCACCCGCCGCGACCGGCCTGGGACTCCATCGTCGTGTCGCGGCACGAGGGCCGACCCGGGGTGCGGGCCCTGCTGCGGCTCGGCGCCACCGACGTCCTGCGCCTGCGGGGCACGGGTCAGGGCGAGCACGACCCGGGGATGCTGCTCGCGCTGGCGCGCTTCGGCGGCACCCCCTGCATCGTCCTGGGCCAGGACCGGCACGCCCAGAAGCTCGAGGAGCCGCTGGGGCCCGGGGGGCTGCGGATGGCCCGACGGGGGATCCGGCTGGCCGGGGAGCTGGACCTGCCCCTGGTCAGCGTCATCGACACCGCCGGCGCCGCGCTGTCCAAGGAGGCCGAGGAGGGGGGCCTGGCCGGCGAGATCGCCCGGTCGCTGGCCGACCTCGTCGTCCTGCCCGCGCCGACGGTGTGCGTGCTGCTCGGCGAGGGCACCGGCGGGGGCGCGCTGGCGATCCTGCCCGCCGACCGGGTCATCTGCGCCGAGCACTCCTGGCTCTCGCCGCTGCCCCCCGAGGGCGCCTCGGCGATCCTGCACCGCACGCCCGAGCGGGCGCCCGAGCTGGCGCAGTCCCAGCGGGTGCGCTCGGTGGACCTACGCGAGGACGGGATCGTCGACCGGATCGTCCCCGAGCACCCGGACGCCGCCTTGGAGCCCGAGGCGTTCTGCCACCGGATGGCCCAGGCGCTGCACCAGGAGCTGGACGCCCTGTGGCGGGCCGACCCGCAGCGGCGCCTGGCCGCGCGACTGGCCCGCTACCGCAGGCTCGGGCTGTGACCGAGGCGGGCAGCGCCGGGCGACTGCGCGAGCTGCTCGACGGGGGGCACCCGCTGACCTGGGTGTTCACCGGCGACAGCATCGTCCAGGGCCTCGTGCACACCCACGGTGCCCGCTGCTGGGTGGAGCACGTGCACGAGCGCATCCGCGGCGACCTGGGCCGGCGCCTGGACGTCGTGGTAAACACCGGCGTCGCCGGGTGGACCGCTCCCCTCGTGCTCGACGCCCTGGACCAGCTGGCCCTGCGGTTCGACCCCCACGTGGTGAGCGTCGCTCTCGGGATGAACGACGCGGGCCAGGGCCCGGGCGGCCGGGACCGTTTCGCCCGCGACCTGGCCGCCCTCGGCGCCCGGGTGACCGAGACCGGGGCGGCCCTGGTGCTGCACACCCCGTCCCTGGCCGATCCCGACGTCCCCGGGCACGAGGCGCTCGCGGCATACGCCGACGCGGTGCGCGCCGTGGCGACCGCGACCGGGGCGATCCTCGTGGACCATGCCCGGCACTGGCACGCCCGCTTCGGGCCGACCCGGCCACTGGCGTGGCTCGACGACCCGTTCCACCCCAACGCCCGGGGCCACCGGGAGATGGCCGGGCTGACCCTGGCGGCCCTGGGCCTGGGCTGACCCGGGCGCTCAGCCCTTGCGGGCCAACCGGGCGGCGCCCTCGCGGAAGGTCTTGTCGTAGCGGGCCCGGGCGTACTGCTTGGTCCGGTAGGTCTCGCGCCCCAGCCGGTCGGTGAAGATCACCGGCTCCCCGGCCGCCACCCCCGCCGCGACGAGGGCCGCGACCTCGTCGGCGGTGACCGTCGCGGTGCTGATGAGCCGCCTGGCGGTGCGCTCCATCTGCGCGTCCGACCCCTGCAACGAGGTGTGCAGGTTGGTCTGGAAGAACGCCGGGCACACCACGCTGACGCCGATCCCGAACGGCTCCAGCTCGAAGTTCAGGGTCTCCGACAGGGCCACCACGGCGGCCTTGACCGCGTTGTAGGACGACATCCCCGGCCCGTGGACCAGGCCGGCCAGCGACGCGGTGTTGACGAGGTAGCCGCTGCCCTGCGTCTTGAACATCGGCGTGAACGTCCGGCACCCGCGCACCACGCCCAGCAGGTTGACCTCGATGACCCGGCGCCAGTCCTCGACCGTCTCCACGTCGATCCGTCCGCCGCTGGCGATGCCGGCGTTGTTGAACAGGAGGTCCAACCCGCCCCACTGCGCGTGCACCCAGTCGCGGGCGGCGTCCCAGTCGTCCTGGTCGCGCACGTCCAGACGCCGGTATGCCGCGCCGTCGGGCAGCCCGTCGGGGGGCTGCGCCGGCAGGTCGACGGCCAGCACCCGCGACCCCTCGGCGGCATACCGCCTCGCCAGGGCGAGACCGAGACCGGAGGCTCCCCCGGTGATGAGCACCCTCGTCGTCATTCCACACTCCTTGCGCTCAGAGACCGGTGGGGCGACGAACACCCCGTGGTCGACGTCGTTGACGCTCTGCCGGGCAATGATCTCGCTCATCGGGTCGGCGATGCCCCACTGGTCCTGGGTCAGCGGTGCAGCGGACTGCACCGCAGGACGTACCTGAGGTCCCCCCGGCTACGGGCTCCACAGCGTGTCGCTGTGCCGAACACCTCGACAGGTAGCTCACCGATACGTCGGAGCCCACCTCGACCAGCCCCCACAGGTCGCGGTACAAGGCCAGCTGGCGCCTCCTGGTCGGCGGATCGTGCGGGTGGGTCATCGGCCGGCTCAGCCGAGCACGGAGCCGCCGCCGTCGACGACGATATTCGTCCCGGTGACCCAGGCCGCCTCGTCCGAGGCGAGATAGACGGCCGCCCACACGACGTCCTCGGGCTGGCCGTGCCGACCCAGCGGGATGCGGTCCAGGACCATCCGCTGCATCCGCTCGGGGGGGTCGGCGAGCATCGGCGCGGTGTTGGGCGTCTCGGTCAGGCCCGGGCTGACCACGTTGGCGCGGATCCGGTGCGGGCCCCCCTCGACGGCCAGCTGCAGGGTCAGGGCAAGCACGCCGCCCTTGGCCGCGCTGTGGGCGTTCTGGGGCATGAACTCCACTCCCCGCATCCCGGCGATCGAGCCGGTGTTGACGATCGACCCGCCGCGGGCTCTCAGGTGCGGCCAGGCGGCCTTGGTGGTGTAGAAGACCAGGCTCAGCTCGTTGCGCATGGTGTAGTCCCACTGCGCCACGGTGAGCTGCTCCAACGGCGCGAAGTGCTGGTGCGAGGCGTTGTTGTAGAGGACGTCCACGCCGCCGTAGACCGCCGCGGCCGAGTCCACCCAGGCTGCCGCGGCCGCCGCGTCGCCGAGGTCCACGCCGCCCATGCCGGTGATCGTCCCTCCGGCGGCGCGGACGGAGTCCACCGTGGCGGCGACCGCCCGGGCGTTGCGCCCGCACCCGACGACCTTGGCCCCCTCGGCGGCGAACATCGCCGCCGCGGTCACCCCGATGCCGGTGCCGATCCCGGTGATGAGGGCCACCTTGCCCTCGAGCCTTCCGGCCATCACTGCCTCCTGGGGTGCGGGGTGCTCGCCGCGGTCTGCTCGAGCGGCTCGAACCGTTGGTCGGGCTGCAGCCTGAGCCCGGCGTCGACCCGCTCGCCCGCGCGCGACCCGGGCCGGTTCACGGGTGGCCCGTGCCCTCGAGCCCGCGGGACGGGAGGCAGCTGGACGGCGCTCACCCCCTCCACGGCCCTGGCGGTCCCTTCGACATGCTTCTCGTAGGTGAAGAAGTCGCGCATGGCGACCGGGCGAGGTCCCGATAGCCCTGGGAGCACGGGTGCCGTGGCTCGGCCCGCGAGGGCGACGTGACCGTGTCGAAGGCCCCGCGCACCACCGGCTGCTGCCCCGGCTGACACTCCCCCAGCGCCGCGACGACGTTTCCCATCTGCCACGCTCCCCTCGAGAAGACCGCCCGGTGGGCCCGACCGTATGCCGCGTCACCAGGTGCGCGAAATCGCCCGCGGGGATGGCTGGCATCACTCGCGTCGGCCGATGGCTGGCATCCGCGCAGCGGTGTTCCTCGGGGGTCGAACCCTCGAATACCGTCCAGGGACACCGGTCCGGCCGATGCGCCATCCCGCGTCCGACCCGAGCGGCGCAGCGAGGAGGTCAGGTGAGCGGACCTGTGGTCTCCCACGTCCTGGTCGGCGCGGCACTGGCCGACCTGCTCGACCGGTCCGTGGCCCGGCGGACGCCCCGCGTGAGCATGGTGTGGGCCACCTCGATGCTGTTGGCGCAGTGGGAGATGCACCCCGGTCGCCGACCCGGGCGGACTCATGGGGCGCACCCTGCAGGCCCTGCGAGCGATGCCATGACCCAGGGCCGGACCTGGACCGCATGGGGATCGACGGGCAGCTCGTCGGGCCGAGGCCGATGCACCCCTACCGGGCCGATCCCGAGGTCGCCGACCGCTTGCTCGAGGCCCCCAACCGGGCCATCGCCGACCATTGCTCGGGTGCACCGACCCGGTTGCTGGGGTGGGGCACCCTGGCCCTGCAGCACCCCTACGCTGACCCCCGACGCCCCGCCGGCGGTCGGGCCGGTGCGCGGCATACCGGCCGTGGCGCCGTCGGACGACTGAGGAGGCAGACGGTATGCCGCGCGCGCCCCGCTTCGAGCATCTCGCCCGGCCGATCGACATCGGTGCGGTCCGGCTGAAGAACCGGATGATGAAGAACGCCACCGGGTTCTTCTGGGACGACCCCACCACCGGTGGCTTCATGACCGACCGCTACGTCGAGTATTTCGAGCACCTGGCGGCCGGGGGTCTGGCCCTGGTCAGCACTGCCGTCGCCCCGCTGCAACGTGGGCAACTGCCCGGCTTCGGCGTGCTGGGCGACGAGTACGTCCCGGGCTGGCGCCGCTGGGCCGATGCCGTCCACCGCCACGACTGCCTGGCGTTCCACCAGCTCTTTCACCTGGGCGGGATGAGCCCGTTGTTCGCCAAGGCCCCCGCGGGGGTCGCCGCGTCGTCGCTGCCCCAGCACACCTCCCCCCGACCGCACTTCGAGGTGCCGCGCGAGATCACCGTCGCCGAGATCGCCGACGTCGTGGAGCTGTTCGCCGAGGCAGCCGAGCGGATGAAGCGGGCCGGGCTCGACGGCACCGAGCTCAACGGCGCCTGCAACCACCTGCTCAACAGCTTCCTGTCGAGGGCGTGGAACACCCGGCAGGACGAGTACGGCCCGCAGAGCATCGAGAACCGCACTCGCATCTACGTCCAGATCGTCGCGGAGATCAAGCGGCGCAACGGCACCGACTGGCCGGTCATCGCCTTGTTCAACGGCATGGAGCCCGACTTGCGCGACGGCATCACGGTGACCGAGAGCGTGCAGTTCGCCCGGGCCTTCGAGGCTGCCGGAGCGGACGCCATGGAGATCCGCGCCGAGTACTACACGTGGACCGCCGACCCGGCCCGCAGGGACAGCACGCACTTCCCGGACGTGTACTTCTACCCCGACCCCCCGGCCACGGTGGATCCGATGGTCGAGTCGTCGGCATGGGGCAAGGGCGCCAACGTGCGGATGGCCGGGGAGATCAGGAAGGCCGTCACCGTGCCGGTCATCGTCTGCGGGACGATGGACTGGTTCACCGGCGAGCGCGCCATCCGCGCCGGGCTCGTGGACGTCATCAGCATGAACCGCCGCGTCATCGCCGACCCGCACGCGCCGCGCAAGGCCCTCGCCGGCGCACTGGAGGACATCCGCCCGTGCATCTCGTGCATGACCTGCTTCGACCGGGGGGAGCACTTCCAGCCGGTCGTCTGCCGGGTGAATCCCGCGCTCGGGCGGGAGCGCGAGTATGCCGTCCGACCGGCCTCCCCACGCCGGACCGTCCTGGTCGTCGGGGGCGGACCGGCCGGCCTCGAGGCCGCCCGGTCGGCCGCCCTGCGTGGTCACCGGGTGGTGCTCTACGAGCGGGAACGCAAGCTCGGCGGTGCGCTGCCGATCGCGTCCCTGGTCAAGGGCCAGCATCGCGAGGACTTCATGGCGCTGGTCGACTACCTGAGCACCCAGGTCCGCAAGGCCGGGGTCGAGGTGCACACCCACGCGACCGCGACGCCGCAGACCGCCGCCGCGGTGCGCGCCGACGTCGTCGTGCTGGCCACCGGCGGGCGCCACCAGGTGCCGGACATCCCCGGGATCGGGGGGCGCAACGTCCTGTCCAGCACCCGACTGCACCGGCTGGCCAAGCTCGCCCTGACCGCCGCCGCACCGTCCACCCTGCGCAGGCTCTCGGCGATCCGGCTGCCCCTGATCGGTCGGCGCGTCGTCGTCATGGGCGGCCGCCTGCACGGGTGCCAGACGGCGGAGTTCCTCGTCCACCGGGGTCGACGGGTGACCATCGTCGACAGCGGCACGCCCGATGAGGTCGGGGCCGGTCTCGTCGAGGTCTTCCTCAAGCCCTACCTGCTCTACTGGTTGGCCGACCACGGCGTCGAGATCGTGACCGGGGCGACGTACGACCGGGTCACCGCCGGCGGCCTGGACGTCACGTTCGCCGACGGGCGCCAGCGCACCCTCGCGGCCGACACCGTGGTCACCGCCCTCCCCCTGCTGCCGGACCCGGCGCTGCGGGAGGGCTTCGCCGCGGTGGTCCCGGACGTTCGGCTCATCGGTGACGCCGCGGACCCGGGCCTGCTCTTCCAAGCCATCCGGGCCGGCACCGAGACGGGGCGGGAGATCTGACGACGCGCCGGCGACGACGCGCCGCCGACGGCGTGATGGGTTCGCTGGATCAGGCAGCGGGTTCGAGCTGACGGGCCACCTCGTCCAGCCGGTCGAGGAACCACCGGTGTCCTGGGTCGGACTCGCGGTGCGCGGCATACCAGTAGGCCTCCGCGAGGACCACCTCCCCGAACGGTGCCTCGACGACGACCAGCCGGGCATCGACCGAGTGCCGCCGCGCCAGGCGCTCGGGCAGGATGGCGACCATGTCCGTGCCGCCGACGACGTGCGGCAGCGGCAGCCACCCGCTGACCAGGACGGCCACCCGTCGCTGGATGCCGAGCTCGCCGAGGATCCGGTCGGCCGGGGTGAGATTGCCCCGCCCGAACGCGGCCACCGCGTGGGGCAGCTCGCGCAGGGCCTCCAGGGGCAGCCGGCCCCGACTCAACGCCGGGTTGTCCCGGTCCACCAGGCACACCATGCGATCGCGGAACAGCGGTTTGGACTCGCCCGGGAAGCCGTAGCCCAACGGACCGATCATCACGTCGTAGTCGACCAGGACCCGCTCCGACCGGCGGACGTCGGCAGGCAGCGGATCGATCTCCATCCGCACCGACGGGGCCTGGTCGGCCAGCCGCCCCAGCAACGCGGTGTGCACCACGGACAGCGCGTAGTCGCTCATCGTCAGCCGGAACACGCGATCGCTGGTCCGCGGGTCGAAGGTCGTCTCGACCTGCAGCGCCGCACGGATCAGCCGCAGCGCCTCCTGGACCTCCGGCAGCAGCTCCTGGGCCAGCGGGGTCAGCTCGAAGTCGCGGCCGTTGCGCACGAGCAGCTCGTCGTCGAAGTGCCGGCGCAACCGGCCGAGGGCTCCGCTCATCGCCGGCTGGCTCATCTCCAGCCGGCGGCCGGCTCGGGTGACGTTGCCCTCCTCGAGCAGCACCTGCAGCGCCACGAGGAGATTGAGGTCGGAACCGCCGAGAGACACCAACCATCCTCCCTGTCGGCCGACTCGGGCCCCCGGCGCCGCGGCGCGCCCGTCCCAGACCGGAAGGCTAGCCAAGATCCCGATGCGGATGGCGACGAACGCCTAGGATTGCCCCACCTGCCGGCGAGGAGGTGCAGGTGAACGCCCGGGTGCGCAGCGTCGACGCCAACCTGCTGCTCGCCCTGCACGCGTTGTTGGAGGAGCGCAACCTCACCCATGCCGGCGCACGGATGACGATGAGCCAACCGGCGATGAGCGGGGCTCTGGCCCGGCTGCGGAGGCACTTCGACGACGAGCTGCTCGTGCGCAACGGCCGCGAGTTCGACCTCACGCCGCTGGCCAGCAGGCTGCGACCCGTCGTCGCCGAGGCGGTCGAGGCCTCCGAGCGGCTCCTGGGCTCGTCGCGCGAGTTCGTCCCGGGTCGCCACCCGAAGACCTTCACGGTGAGTCTCACCGAGTTCACCATGACCGTGCTGGCCGAGCCGTTGTGTCGGGTGCTCGCCGAGCGCGCCCCGGACGTCACCGTCGCGTTCGACGCGATCCCCATCCAGCGCGAGCACATCGACGGGCTGCTGCTGCGCCGCGACCTCGTCGTCGGCCCGCTCGGCTTCGACATCCCCGGCCGCTTCCAACCGCTGTTCAGCGACCGGTTGGTGTGCGTCGTCAGCGCCGACAACCCCCGGGTCCGCGATGGCCGGCTCACCCTGGCGGACCTGCGGACCATGCCGCACGTCCTGGCCAACGTCCTGGCCGGTGGCACGTCACGCCGACCCCTGGAGTCGGCCTTCGAGCAGGCCGGGGTGGTGCCGCGCTCTCCCGTGCTCGTGTCCAACCTGCTGGCCCTGCCGTATGCCGTGAGCGGCACCGACATGTGCGCCTTCGTCCCGAGCCGGCTGGCCCTGCGGACCCGTGACGCGCTCGACCTCGCCGTCGTGCAGACCCCGCTGGCCGCCGTGGACATCGTCGAGGCCGCCCACTGGCACCCGCGACGCTCTGCCGACCCGTCCGGGATCTGGCTGCGCGAGCTGCTCTACGACGTCGCCGTGCAGCTGGAGGACGCCAGAGACCAGGCCTCCGCGTGACCCAGGGTCCTCACGCTCGCCGTCGCAGGAGCGCGCGGGGCCATGCCTGGCATAGCGCTCGCTGATCGGCGTGCAGGGCGACCGCTCGGGGCCGGCGGACGGCTCAGCGTGAGCCGGGGCGGGAGCGGCCCAGGTAGCTGGACAGCCCCACCGCGGCCAGCAGCGCCGCCCCGTTGAACACCGGGCTCACCCACGCCTGAGCCCCGGCCAGGGTCAGACCGCTGACGCTCGCCGAGACGAACAGCAGCCCGATGATCGTGCCGACGACGTTGAAGAAGCCGGGCCGGACCGACGTGGCACCGAGGAAGGCCGCCGCCAGGGCGGGGAAGAGCAGGCTGTTGCCGCTGTCCGCGGTGGCGCTGCCGGTGCGGGCCAGCTGCAACACCCCGACGAGCGCGCTGAGCACCCCGGCCAGGACGAACGACAGCAGGACGTACCTCTTGACCCGGATGCCGACGAGCTCGGCGGCGCGAGGATTGGCCCCGATCGCGTAGAGCGACCGGCCGTAGGGCGTGTGCACTAAGACGTACCACAGGACGACGGCGATGACGACGACGACGTAGACGACTCTGGGCAGCCCGAGCCAGGTGTCCGATCCGAAGGCGATGAGGTCCGGGGAAATCCCCGCGAGGATGGTCTGGCCGCCGGTGTACCACTGGATGATGCCGCCGAGCAGGGTCGCCACGCCGAGCGTCGTGACGAAGGAGTTGAGCTCGTACTTGGTGACCAGCAGTCCGTTGAAGAACCCGATGGCCGTGCCGACGAGCACGCACGCCGCGATGGCGGCCCACAGCGGCAGGCCCTGCCGGGACATCAACCCGGCGGCGGCCACCGTGCAGGTGGCCGACACGGCCCCCAGCGAGAAGTCGAAGTAGCCGCTGACCAACGGCAGGATCGCCGCGAGCGCCAACAGCGCGACGGTGGCCTGGTTGCCCAGCAGCACCGACAGATTCGCCGGCGACACGAAGGTCTCGCGGCTGACCGGCAGCACCGAGAAGAACACCACGACGACGACCAGCAGCATGAGCAGCGCGTTGGCCTCCAGCCGGCTGCGCCAGCGCCGGTCCTTCGGCGCGGGGGCCGGCGCCGGCGGCGGGGCCGGCGCCGTCGGCGGGGTCTGCGCAGGGTCGGTCGAGAGGGTCATGAGGCTGCTCCGGCGATCGAGGACGACTGCGTGGCCGCGGTGAGGTTGTCGGGTTCGAGCTGGGCGCCGGTGAGCTCGGCCGCCACCGTGCCCTGCCGCAGGACGAGGACGCGATCGCACAGCGAGCACAGCTCGACGAAGTCGGAGGAGCTGACGAGCACGGCCGTGCCCGCGGCGGCGGTCCGCCGCACGGTGTCGTAGATCTCCTTGCGGGACATGACGTCGACGCCCTGGGTCGGCTCGTCCAGCAGCAGCAGCCGGGGCTCGCGCTGCAGCCACCGGGCGAGGACCGCCTTCTGCTGGTTGCCCCCCGACAGCGAGGTCATCACGGCGTCCTGCGACTGGGTCTTGACCGAGTAGTCGGCCAGCAGCCGGCCGGCCGAGGACCGCTCGGCCCGTTTCGACATCCCGGTGACCCCCCAGTACCGGCGCAGCACCGCGCAGGAGAGGTTCTCGCGCACGGTGAGGTCCATGAAGACCGACTCCCCGACGCGGTCCTCGGGGACGTAGCCGACGCCGCGGAGCATGCGGGTCTTGACGTCGTCGCGGCGCCCCTGCACCCGTCCGTCGATCTCGATCGATCCGGACGCTGCGGCGTGCTGGCCGAACAGCGTCTTCAACAGCGAGGTCCGGCCGCTGCCGACCAGGCCGGTGACGCCGACGATCTCCCCTGGTCGGACGGTGAGCGTCGCCCCGCGCAGCGGCCCGGACACCAGGTCGCGGACCTGCAGCACCGGCGTGCCAGCCCGGTCGACCCGCGCCGGGGCGCCATCGGCGACCTGGGCCACCAGGGTCTTGGCCAGTTCGCGCCCGGACATCAAGGCGATCACCTCGTCCTCGCTGGGCGAGGAGTCCACCAGGGTGGCGACGGTCCGGCCGTCCCGGAACACCGTGACGTCGTGAGCCACGGACAGCACCTCCTGCATCCGATGGCTGACCATGAGCACCGTGTCCCCCCGGTCCGCGCGTCGCCGAACCGCCTGCAGGAGCACCTGGGACTCGTGCTGCGGCAGGGTGGCGGTGGGCTCGTCGAGGACGAGCACCCCACGCTCGTCCGCGTCGTCGTGGATGTCCTGCAGCGCCCGGGCGATCGCCACCATAGTGCGCTGCGCCGGGCGCAGCTGCCCGGCGGGGGTGCGCGGGGTCGCCGGGATCTCGAACCGGTCCAGCAGCAGGGCCACCCGCCGGTGCAGGGCCCGCCAGTCGATCCCGCCCACCCTCGTGCGCGGCCAACCCGCGTCGAGGGCGAAGTTCTCGGCGACCGACAGCTCGTTGAAGATCCCGAGGTCCTGGTGAACGAAGCGCAAGCCTGCCGACCGCCCGGCCTTCGCGTCGTACTGCGCAGCCACCCACTCGGTGCGGCCGATGTGGATGGTGCCCCCGTCGGCGCCGTAGACCCCGGCCAGGATCTTGATGGCCGTCGACTTGCCCGAGCCGTTGCCCCCCAGCAGGGCGTGGACGGTGCCGCGTCGCAGCGACAGCGCGGCACCGTCCAGCGCCCGGGTGGCGCCGAAGGACTTGGTCAGCCCGGTCAGCCGGACGGCGGCGTCGGGGTCGGCAGACGTGGTGCTCATCGCGACTCCTTCCGCCGTCCGCGCCGGACCGGCCCTCGAGGTGACCCTACGGGCGTGGGGCCGGGCGGCATACCACCGTCAGGCGATCCCCCACAGCTTCTTGTATGCCGCGCGGTAGTCGACGTTCCCTTCGTAGTCCTTGCCGGCCGCCGGCAGGTTGTGGTCGGCGTCGATGATGAGCATGCCGTCGCCCTGCACCTGCGGCGCCTCGCCGTTGAGCAGGCGGATGGCGGTGTCGACCGAGCCATAGGCGCCCCACGGGGTGGCGTACCCGACCACGCCGTTCTGGCCCTGCTTGTTGCGGATCAGGTCCATGCTCGTGTTGTCGCCGAACCCGGTGACCACGGTGAGGTTGGCCGGGAAGCGACCGGAGGACATGATCGCCTGCGACATGCCGGCGAGCATCCACCCGCCGACCGGCACGGCCACCGAGTTGGCCGAGGGGTTCTGCAGCAGCGCGGTGGAGAACTTCGACGCCGCGGTGTTGGCGTTGAAGTCGTTGTTGGCGATCTCCAACGTCGACACGATCGAGCACCCCGAGCAGGTGGCCAGCTCCTTCTTGAAGCCTTCGGCGATCCACGGGCCCCACAGCGGGTCGGTGAAGGCCAGCAGCAGGACCTTGGCGGTGCCGTTGGTCTTGCCGATGAGGTAGTCCGCCTGCAGCTTGCCGTTGATGTACCAGTAGTCCTTGATCTTGGTGTTGGCCAGCTGCAGCCGCTCGCTGGCGAACAGCTTCTGGTCGCCCACCGAGTCGCAGTCCGCGCCCCCGCCGCCGACGACCTTGATGCCGGCCGCGTTCGCCTCCTGCACCGGGGCCTTCACGGCCGGGCAGTCGATACCCATGGGGATGATGACGTCGGCCTTGGCGCTGACCGCCTGGCGGATGCAGGCGCCCCACTGGGCCGGGTTGAGTTGGCCGTCGCACTTGTTGACGGTCCAGCCGACCAGCCGCCCGGCCTCCATCGCGGCCGCCGTCACCGTCGAGCACGAGGGCACCGACTCGCCGCACGAGACCACCCAGAGGTTGACCCCGGCCTTGGGCTTGGTGGGCGTGGTGGGCGGGGTGCCCAGCACGCCCTTGTATGCCGCGTCGAGGGCCGCGGCTGCGGCCCCACCCGCGGTGGCGCCCGCGGCCGACGTCGTCGTCGACGGGCTCGACGAGCTGCTGCACGCGCCGGCGGTGGCGAGTGCGAGCAGCAAGATGGCGCCGACGGCGAGTCGGCGGGCCATTGGGGACACGGTGACCTCCTGCGTGCTTCGACGCCCGGACGGGTCCGCCCGGGTCGCGGTTGCGTCCGAGTGAACCAGCGTCCTTGACGGCGAGCGAATAGCCGACACACATGCCACCGATCCGCGCTGACGATGGTGTCTGTGCTTGCCCCGTCGGCCGTCACGCGCCGCACCGGGCAGCGCCGTCCTCGACGTCGAGATCCCCCTGGCGGTGAGCTCAACCTGGGCGGGTGAGGCCGCGGCATACCTCATCGAGCAGGTAGGCCGCCGCGGCTCACTGCGGCGCCGGCAGGTGGACGATCGCGCGGGTCTGCTCGGGCGTGGCCACGGGGCGCCCGGCCAGCCGGGCCACCTGCGCGGCCCATCGGACCTGCTCCCAGCTGCCCTGGGCCAGCGACCCGTCGGGCATCCGGGTGCTGTCCTCCAGGCCGACCCGGATGTGCCCGCCGTTGACCGCGGCGCACATCCCGGCCTGCACCTGCATCGGGCCGACTCCGCACACCGACCAGCTCGCCCCCTCGGGCATGAGCTCGCGCAGCCGCGCGAAGGTGAACAGATCCCAGGGCACCCCGCCGACCAGCCCGAAGACCATCTGGAAGTGCAGCGGCTCGGGGATGATCCCCCGCTTGCGGAACAGCAGGACGTTGTACATCCCTCCCAGGTCGTAGATCTCCAGCTCGGGGCGCACGCCGTGGTCGCGCATCACCGTCGCGAACTCGGCCAGCTGGGCGAAGGTGTTGGTGAACACGTACTCCGCGAGGATCTCCCCCGTGGCGCGGTTGGCCAACGCCGCGTTCATCGAGTTGGTGTTGAGCGAGGCGAGGTCCGGCTTGAGCGCGGGCACCGGTGCGATGCGCTGGGCCACGGTGGACTCCGGCGAGATCGCCGTGCTGAGGTTGATCAACAGACCCGGGCAGCGGTCCCGGATCGCCTGCACCGTCGTGCGCATGAGGTCCAGGTCGGCGGTGGGACGACCGGTCTGCGGATCGCGCACGTGCAGGTGCACGATCGAGGCCCCCTCGGCCATGCACCGGTAGCTCTCCTCGGCGAACTCCTCCGGCGTGTAGGGCAGCGCGCTGTTGTGCTCCTTCATCGTCGCGGCGCCGGCCAGGGCGGCCGAGATGACCAGACTGTCGCGCATGGGGCGTCCCTTCCGTCGAGGTCACCACAACCTATGGGGGCCGGCGTCGATCGACTGTCGGGGCGCGTATTCGTATGCCGGATACCAGGGCTCGGTCCCCGGCGGCCCGCGCCGCCCGGGTCGCCGGCCCGGTGCTCATCGCGACCGCCGATCCGTGGCATACCGGGGGGCTATTTCCCCGGTCCGCGGCGGCGTTGCTTCACTGCAAGGACTTGCCGACAATCCCGCGTCGAGCCGCACCGCTCAATGGGCCGATGCGCCCCTTCGCTGCGTGAGGCAGGACCATGACCCGAAAGAACCGCCGGACCCTCGCCCTGCTCGTCGCTCCCGTCGTCGCCGTGCTCCCGGTGGTGCTGTCCGGCCCGTCCACCGCGGCGGCCAGCGAGCAGACCGGCTCCGACGCCCGCGTCGTCGGCCCCGGCCAGATCTGGGTGGTCGAGCGGACCACGACGCTGCATGCGCTCACTGTCGCGCCCACCGGCTCGGTGGTGGCGCCCGACGGTTTCACCCTCACCCTCACCGTCGACGGCGTCCAGACCGGGCAGGCGATCACCCGCACCGGCGGCACGACGACGGCGATCCTGCCCGGCACCTACCGCGGCCGCGTCGTCGTCTCCGTCGCCACGGCCAACCCGGTGTCCTGGCAGGGCCTGGTCTTCCCGTTCCGCCAGGCCCTCTACGTCGGCCCGGACGGCGTTGACGAGGGCCGCTCGGTGCCCGCGGCCCGACGCGGCGGCCAGGTCACCGACACCGCCGCGAAGAACCTTCGGGTGACCTCGACCGGCGAGGCCTTCGACGGGGTCTACGTCTCCGACGCGGCATACACGCTGGTCGGCCCGCGCATCGAGCTGTCCGGAAACGGCCGCTCGGACTTCGTCGGTTACGGCGCAGCGGTGGTCGGCACCGGCACGGGCACCCGCCTGGTCCTCGACGGGGCCCGGATCTCCACCACCGGGGCGGTGCGCACCGGCGTCGTCGCCGACGGTGGCTCCAATGTCGTGGTCAAGAACTCCACCATCCAGGCCCGCAACGGCACCCTGCCCGGCGACTACCGATCGACCGTCGACCTGGCCCTGATGCAGGACGCCCCGTGGATGTTGAGCATCTCGGGCAACAACCGGGCGACCAACCTGCTCGGTGCCTACACCAGGGCGTCCTATGTCGGCTCCTCGATCTCCTCGGAAGGCTGGGGGGTGCTCTCGTCCGACGTCGGCCATGACGGGCAGCTCACCGCCATCGCCAGCCGGGTCGCCAACACCGGCACCGACGGCTACGGCTCGTACGCCATCGGCAACGTCACCGAGCGCTTCCTCGGCACGACCTTCGACGTGGCCACCTACGCCACGATCAACCGCGGTGGCGCTGTGCACTTCGGCGACTCGACCCGCGCCGCGGTGAGCGAACTCAACGCCAGCCTCGACCTGGGCCTGAGCGCCCGCGAGCTGGCGGCGATCCCGGTGCGCCCGACCGTGGTGGACTCGCAGCGGTTCGGCGTGACGTGGCACGGCGCCGGCACCGTGGCCATCGACGGGGGGACCCAGCTACGCACCCGCGAGGCGACCTTCCTGGACAAAGGGCAGGCAGTCGGCATCACCGTCGACGGCTCCCGCGGCGCTCGGCTCAGCCCCGCCAATGGCATCCTCATGCAGGTGATGACCGACGACGACCCGGGCCCCCAGTTCGTCGACGGACAGCTGCTCAACACCGGCGTCTACCACGAGCCGACGACCGCCCCGGTCAAGGCGAGCGGCTTCGACGTCACCGCCGCATCGGCGCAGGACGCCGCGGCGACGTTCACCGACATCGCGCTGACCGGCGACTTCTACAACGCCTACCAGGGCGGCCCCCTCGCGCCGGGCGGCCCGCCCTTCCCGCCGCCCCCGGCGGAGGGCAAGAACCTGACGCTGACCCTGGTGCGCACCACCCTCACCGGCGTGGTCACCGCGAGCACCGCTCGCCATGCGCTCGACACCATCACCGCCGCGGAGTACCGCCAGCTCGGCGAGGTCACCAACACCCCGTCACCCGTGATCAACAACGGGGTGATCGTCGACCTGCAGCCCGGCTCGTCCTGGACGGTCACCGGCACCAGTCACCTCAGCTCGCTGCACGTGTCTGACGGGGCCGGCATCCAGGCTCCGACCGGGCACACCCTGACCATGACGGTCGGCGGGGTCCCCACCCCGATCCTCGCCGGCCAGACCTACACGGGCGCGATCGTGCTCGCCGTCGCCTAGGCGGCGCCTCACCCGCCGGGTATGCCGCGCCGCCTGGGCCGGCGCGGCATACCCGGACCAGCCGGCTCGACTCGGAACGGAACGCCAGATGAGCACCCCCTACCCGCACCTGCTCAGTCCCCTCAGAGTCGGGGCGCACACCCTGCGCAACCGCGTCGAGGCGGCGCCGACGATCTTCATCTCGCTGGTCCAGCTGCCCCACCTGCGCGAGCGGGCGATGCGGATGGTCGAGGACCGGGCCCGGGGCGGCGCCGCCCTGGTCGTCACCGGCGAGATCACGGTGAACTTCACCGACTCGATGCGCCCCGTCGTCGACGACGGCACCCTCATCGAGCTGCCTATCGACTACCACGACACCGACACCGAGCACGCCCGGACGTTCGCCGAGATGGCCACCCGGATCAAGCGCCACGGGGCCCTGGCCGTCGCCGAGCTCTCGCACCTGGGCCAGGAGAAGCCCTTGCTCGCCGACGGGCACCACCCGGTCGGGCCGGTCAGCTACGTGCGCCAGGACGGGGTGCGCGTCGACGGGCTCGACGAGACCGGGATGGCCCGGATCTGCCGCGAGTTCGCCGACGCGGCGCAGTACTTCGACGCCATCGGCTTCGACGGCGTGATGATCCACTACGGCCACGGATGGCTGGCCGGGCAGTTCTTCAACCCGAGGGTCAACACCCGCACCGACGAGTACGGCGGCAGTGCGGCCAACCGGGCCCGCTTCCCCCGGCGGATCCTCCGGGCGGTGCGCGAACGGTGCGGCTCGGACCTGTTGGTGGAGCTACGGGTCAGCGGGCGCGAGAACATCCCCGGGGGGATCACCGTCGAGGAGAACGTCGAGATCTGCCGACAGCTGGACGGCCACGGCCTGGTCGACATGTTCCACGTGTCCGCGGGCCACTACTACAAGCCGAGCCGGTCGCAGGAGTTCTCCACCGTCTTCGCCCCCAACGGCCTGAACGCGGACGCCGCCGCCGCGCTCAAGGCCGCCGTGTCGGTGCCGGTCAACGTCGTCGGTGGGATCACCACCCCGGAGCTCGCCGAGCGGATCGTCGCCGGCGGCCAGGCGGACGTCGTCGCCCTGGGACGGCAGATGATCGCCGACCCGGACTGGGTCGCCAAGGCCGCCGCCGGCCAACGCGACCGGATCCGTCAGTGCATCCGGTGCACGGTGTGCTACCCGGGGCCCTCCGGCGAGCACGAGACCGACCCCGCCGACCGGGTGTACCCGAAGCTGGGCTCCTGCACGGTCAACCCCTACAACGTCAACCTCTTCTCGCATCACACGGTGTTCCCCGAGGACATGCCGCCGCCTCGGGGGTCGCGTCGGGTGCTGGTCCTCGGGGCCGGGCCGGGGGGCATGCAGGCCGCGATCGACGCCACCGACCGCGGCCATCGGGTGACCCTCGTCGACGACGCCGAGCGTCTCGGCGGCACGCTGCGGATGTGCGACACCGACTCGATCAAGACCGAGCTGCTGGCATACCGCGACTACCTCATCCGCGAGGTGTACCGACGGGATATCGAGGTGCGCCTGAGCGAGCGGGCCACCCCCGAGCTGGTCCGCGACCACGCGCCCGACGTGCTCATCGTCGCCATCGGGGCCGGGCCGTTCCTGCCGCCCATCGCGGGCATCGAGCTGGCCCTGCCCGGCTGGGAGGCCTTCTTCGTCGACCCGGCGACCATCGGCGCGCGGGTGGTCGTCATCGGCGGTGGCCTCGTTGGTTCGGAGGCAGCCCTGGAGTGGGCCCGGCACGGTAGGGACGTCACGGTCGTGGAGATGCGGCCCCGCCTGGTGCCCGACTCCCTGGGCATCCACCGGACCGCGCTGCTGGACCAGATGAGCGCCCACGGCGTGCGCAGTCTGGTGGACACCAGCGCGCTGCAGGTGCGCGCCGACGGCGTGCTGGTCGACGGGCCGGACGGCGAGCGGCTCCTGCCCGCGGACACCGTCATCGTCGGGCTGGGCTCGCGTCCGCGCTCGGCCGAGGCGCAGGCGCTCGTCGAGGCCGCCGGGCCGGCCGTGGTGTTCGTCATCGGCGACGCCCAGCAGGCCCGCCGAGTGGGCGAAGCGGTGACCCAGGCCTACCGGGCGGCCATGTCCATCGTCTGAGGCCCGGCCCGGACGGCATACGGTCAGTGCGGGATGCCCAGACTGGTGACCGTGCCGGCGCCGTCGGTGTAGGTGAAGGTGTTGTAGGCGACCTTGATGTCGGCGAACTTGCCCGCCTGGACCTGGTACATGATCAGCCCGCGGAAGTCGAAGTGCTCGCCCTTGCGCACCGGTCCGAACAGCGACTGCGGGTTGTCGTCCAGGGCGGTGAAATGCGCCCACATCTGGATCGCCACGGTGTCCGCGTCGCTGACGAACCGCTCGATGTGCAGCTGCTCGGTGAACTGGCTCCAGATCAGGGTGTAGTGCTCCTTCATCCCCTGGATGCCGAGCAGCTCCAGGGTGCCGTTGAGCATGTGCGTGTCCGGCGTGAGGTAGGCCTCGAACGCGGTGAGATCCCGGTTGTTGAACCGGGTGATGTAGTCGCTGAAGGTCGCCCAGTCCATCGCCAGCCCCTTACACCGCAAGCGGATTCGGGCCGCGGTGGGGTCGCGGCACCGTTACCGGCGACGGTATGCCGTGCCGCCGCCGGGGTCCAGGTGGGCCGACCCAGCGGTCGCGGATACCAGAGATCGAGCCGGTTGCCGACCCGGCCGGTCACGGCCTGCGGCGCCCGCGCGGCGACCGAGGGTCAGGGCAGCAACCCCCGGTCCCGCGCCAGGGCGACGGCCTCGGTGCGGCTGGCCGCGCCCAGCTTGGCCAGCAGGTTGGACACGTGCACGCTGACGGTCTTGGTCGAGATGTACAGCTGGGTGCCGATCTGGCCGTTGCTGCGCCCCCGCTCGATGAGGCGCAACACCTCGACCTCACGCGGGGTCAGCACGGCACCGGAGGCGGTGGCGCTCTGGACGGCCGGCGGGGTGAGCGCGTCGAGCTCGTCGAGCAGGGGCCGCGCCCGCAGGGCCTGCGCGGTGTGTCTGGCCCGGGCCGCGCTCTCCCGAGCGCCGACCCGGTCTCCGGTCGCCTGCTGGGCCTGGGCCAGTCGTGCCAGCGAGCGCGCCGTTTCGTACACGTGCCCGTACCTACCGAACCCCGCCACGCTGGCCCGCCACGCCTCGACCAGCTCGGGGCCCGGTGTGCCCCGCTCGCTCGCCCAGGCCACTCGCAACTGCTCGGCGCGCAGTCGCAACGCCCAGGCCCACGTCTCCCGGCTGGTGTCGGCCAGCCCGTCGAGGCCGGCGGCCCGATCCAGCATCGAGCGCCGCGTCACCGGTTCGCCGGTCGGGGGGTCGATCACCGCGGCGGCCCGCGCGCCGAGCCGGGCCACCGTGTCGAGCAGGCGTTGGCGCAGCGGCCCGTCGAGCCGCCCCACCGCGGCGGCGGCCTGACCGGCCACCAGCGCCGCGAGCCGCACGACCGCGTGATAGGTGCCCCAGACGTCGTCGAGGCCGCGCACCGCCTCGTCGGCCAGGTCGAGCAGGCCCTCGACATCGCCTGCGTGGCCCAACAGGTCGACCCCGGCGGTGGCCGTGAGCACGATGCACAGACCGTCGACCGGCCACCATTCCCGCAGCGCGCTCAGGGCGGCCGAGTCCGGCCGGTCGCCGCGACCGGCCGAGACGAGCAGTCGGGTGGCATCGACCAGCGCCTGGCCCGGCTGCGGCAGGACCGCCGCGCCGGTGTCCAGACGCTGCAGCGCTGCGGGCCAGTCCCCCAGCTCGTAGGCGACCACCCCGGCGCGTAGCCGACACTCCAGCCCCCAGGGCGCCCACGGACGATGGATCGTCCGGGCCAGGTGGGCGCCCTCGTCGAACCGCGCCAGGGCACCGACCAGGTCGCCGCGCCGATGCCGGAAGGCGGCCAGTTGGTAGATCACGCGCAGGGCGATGGGGTCGCCACCGTCCAGGCCGGCCAGCAGCGCCGTGAGGTCGCCTTCGGCGCGGTCCAGGTCGTCCATCGCCTCGATCACCCGGACCATGACGACCCGGATCTCGGTGAGCGCCGTGAGGTCCCCCAGCTCGTCGGCCAGGGCGATGGCGCGATCGGCCACGTCGCTGGCGTCGGACCAGCGGTCCAGGTCGACCAGCACCTGGACCTGCGCGACAAGCACGCGCAGCACGCGCCCCTTCTCCTGCGGTGGCACGAGGCGCAGGGCCTCGGCCACCGCCGCCGGACGGTCCACGGGCATGTCGAGGGTCCGCGACGTCGTCGCGAAGGCGGCCAGCAGCTCGGCCCGACCCGCGGCGCTCTGGCTCGCACCCGGGTGCTCCAGGCGGTCCCGCAGCAACTCGACGGCTCGCAGGGTGTCCCCCGCGGTCCGGGCCGCCTCGGCGGCGGCCAGCGTCACCTCGTCCCGCTGCGAGTCGTCCTCGGACATCCAGTCCAGGGCCCGCTCCAGATGGCCCAACGCCTCCCGCGGACCGCCCAGGGCCATGGCCCGCCCGGCGGCCACCCGGCTGGCCCGGGTGGCGGTGGACAGGTCTCCGCCCCCGGCGGCGTGCCGGGCCAGCTCCGAGGCCGTCGCCGGGCTCGGGACCTCGGCGAGGATCGCGGCATACCGCCGATGCAGACGCATCCGCTGGCCGGGCAGCAGGGTCTCCAGGACGGCCTCGCCGAGCAGCGCATGGCGGAAGCGGTAGGCCGGGGGCCACGACGTCACCAGCACCTGGCGGTCGACGGCCTGGCTCAGAGCGCAGTCCAAGGCCGGCTCGGTCACCTCGGCGACCCGGACCAGCAGGTCGTGCGTCACGGTCCGCCCACCGACGGCCACCGCGCGGACCACGTCCTGGGCCGGTGGGTCGAGGTGCTCGATCCGGGAGCGCAGCACCCGGCTCAGGTCGCCGCCCACGGACAGACCCGCGGACGAGCTGCGGGCCAGCTCCTCGGCGAAGAACGGGTTCCCCTCGGCCCGCCGGACGATCGCCTCGACGGTATGCCGCTGCAGGGCACCGTCGGCCATGGCCGCCACCAGCTCGCGGATGTCGCGGTCGGCCATCGCCGTCAGCGACAGGGAGTCGACCCCCGCCAGACGCGCCCAGACCGCGAGGGTGTCCACGAGCGGATGGCGGCGATGCAGGTCGTCGGAGCGATAGGTGACGACCAGGGACACGGCGGTGGAGAACCCGCGGGTGAGCAGCAGGGTGAGCATGTCGCGGGAGGAGTGGTCGGCCCAGTGCACGTCCTCGACGACGACGAGCGTGGGCCGCTGGGCGCCGAGCCGGTTGAGCAGGGCGTGCACCGCCTCGGCGACCAGGCCGGGGTCGGCCACGGCCGGTGGACCGGTCGGGTCGGTCGAGGCAGGCCGCTCGGTCGGGACCGGCGCCAGCTTGGCCAGGCTGGGATGGCCGTGTCGGACCGCATCGAGCGCCTGCGGGTCCTCGGCGTGCACCCGACCGGTGATCTCGACGAAGGGGAGGTAGGTCATCGCCGGACCCATCTGACCGACGCAGTGACCGGCCAACACCGTCCACCCCGCCTCCGCGGCCTGGACCGCGAGGGCGTCCAGCAGCCGCGACTTGCCGATGCCGGCCTCCCCGGACAGCACGAGGCGCCCGCCCGGCTGCCGGTCCGGTCCCAGCCCGACCGCACGGCGCGCCAGGTCCAATTCGGCGGCGCGGCCGACGAACCCCCCGTGCGCACTCGGCATACCGGCCATTATCGCCGGCGGTGCGAAACCCCCGCCGCACATCGCAGGCGGTCAGTGTCCGCCCCGCTCGGCGCGCACGAGGGCGCGCACCCGGCGCACGATCGCCAGCGAGGAGTCGCTGCGCTCGCCGGTGCGCCCGTGCCGGCAGTGCCGAGCGTGCACCTCGGCACGCGCGGTGTCGGGGATGTGCAGTGTCGTCGTGGTCATGGTCAACGCTCCTCGTCGCACCTGGATGGGCACCTGCAAGGTTCGTCGTCTGAGGTAGCGGCGCACATCGGGCGAAGTCCCGATCCGGGCTCGCTGCCTACCTCAGGTCGCCGGATGACCGCCTTGCGGCGCCTGAGGGCAGCCCCCAGGTCGCCGGTGCCCATCCCCGCCGCGAGGTCCGGGCGCGGTTACAGTGAGGAGCAGGCGCGGCGGGGTCGCGCCCTGGGGAAA
The DNA here is from genome assembly GCA_037045055.1 of Dermatophilaceae bacterium. Classification (GTDB taxonomy): domain Bacteria; phylum Actinomycetota; class Actinomycetes; order Actinomycetales; family Dermatophilaceae; genus Phosphoribacter. The sequence goes on from JBAOHJ010000001.1 coordinate 446,096, forward strand.
GGACGCTCCATGGCCACGGACTGGGCCGCCGATGTCAAGAAGCATGCTCCGGGCGCCTCGGATGCCGTGATCGCCGGCATCGTTCGCCATTGCGGGATCGCGTTGCACAAACGCGACTCCTCGCTGGTGTCCTTCTCGGACAAGGCGGAGACCGACCGGGTGCGCAACGGCTTCCTCAAGAAGAAGCTCGCACTCACCGACGACGACGCGACGCTCGACGCGGCGATCGCCGAGGTGGGCCAGCGGATGAAGGGCGACCGGACCAAGAACCGCGTCACCGTCTACTACCTGCTCGCCGAGAGGTTCGGCAAGCTCTCGCTCTTCGGCTGATCTGGGGGGCCGCCGGTCCCCCGCCGGGCCGTTCGCCGCGCGGATCCGACGAGCTGCTCGGTGACGACCCCGATCACACGATCGGCGTGTCGGGGTCCAGCCAGGTGATGTCACGGTAGCCGAAGCCCACGCACGCCGAGCGCAGGTCCGGGTAGAGCGTCGACTCGTTGCGCAGCACGAGACCGTCGGCGATCGCGTAGCCCGAACACACGACGGTGTATGCCGCGCCCGCCCGGTTGGCCAGGACCGTCGGCATGCCGGTCTGGGCCCCGCGATCGTCGCGCACGAAGACGACCGACCCCAATGGTTCGGCGCGCGCTGGGCTCGCGGCGTAGACCAGCAGGCGGCGCAGGCCGGCGACGTCGGTGGCCAGGGTGAGGTCGGTCTGCGCCGAGGGGAAGCCGGTGCGCCGCCGGGCGGCGAACCAGCGTCGGGTCTCGGCGTGCCGGAAGCTCACCGCTGCGTGTCGCGACTCGACGACCGCCCCCACGGTGGCGGGATAGCCCTTCGGCACCGCCAGGCGGAAGGAGATCCGACGGGCTCCGGCGCGCCCGGTCGGGAAGACCACGACCGGGTCGGCGTCCACCCGCGCCGACGCGTTGCTGCGGGGCACCTGGCCACCGGATCCCCCGCCCCCGGGCCCGGTGGCGGGCCGCGACGGCTCATCCGCCTCGGGCCACGGGCGAGGGGACCACCGGGCCGGGTCGAGGGTCAGCTCACTGGGGCGCAGGGCGGCGAACCGCTCCCGCAGGAAGCCGTCCTGGACACGCAGCGCGAGGTCGTTGTCGTCGGCCTCGGCCCGCCGCACGTCCTGCGCCACTTGGAGCAAGAGGGCCAGCTGGGCCATGAGCAGGGCCTCGGCCTCGGGGTTGGGACCACGCGCGCGGCTGGCCTCGAAGGCCCGCAGGCTCTGCGGGAGGTAGCTCTCCAGCACGGCCCGCAGGGTCGGGCCGGCCGGCACGCCCAGCGGGGGCGCGCAGTCGGTGATGGACCGGGCTAGCGGCACGGCCTCGGTGGGTAGCAACCCGCTCACCGCGTTGACCTGGGCCACCGTGTCGGCGCCGACCCGCCGGCGGGGTGGGCGCGGGCGGCCCGAGGCCGGCTCGGCCAGGTGCGCCAGCAGCTCGGGGGTGGTCCACCCGGTCAGGTCGACCCGGCGCGAGCGCCTGGGCGCAAGACGAGCCAACGCGTCGTCCACCAGCGCCCGGCGTCGTCCGTCGCCGACGGCGGTGCGCACAAGCGGGTCGGCGACGGCCTTGACCAGGTCCCTGGCTCTGGGCGGCATACCAGCATTGTCCCTGGTGTCGGACCGTCCCCGCGGCCCGCCCCGCGCTGGCGGCGGGCCCGGTGCGCGGACGGGCCCGGCGGGCCCGACGCTCAGCCGGCGAAGTCCGCGGGGAGCCCGACGTTCCCGCGGTAGTTCGGCTTCAGTCCGAGCAGCGCGTTGACCGAGGGCAGCGACGTGTGGTCGTGGCCCTGGCCCTCGGCGTAGAGGCCGAACATCTCCGTGCCGAAGGTCATGTCCAGGTCGTCGACGATCTGCTGCTTCCACCCTCGACGGACCACCTGGGTGGCCAGCCGTCGCACGATCCGGTTGCGCGACATGATGTTGTCGGCGATCTCGTAGGCGCGTGGCATGAGCCGGTCGCGGGGCACGATCTCCGACACGAGGCCGAACTGCAGGGCCTGCTGTGGGGTCATGGTGTCGCCGGTCATGAGGTACCACACCGCCTGGCGGTAGGGCATCAGCCGCAGGAAGCAGCTGTGGATGCCGTCCCCGGGGACGTTGTTGACGAGCATGTGCGGGTCGAGGATGGTGATGTCGTCCGCCATGATCGCGAAGTCGCAGCACAGGGCGAGCTCGGTGTGGCCCCCGGATCCGCTGAGCACGCCGAGCGTGGGCACCTCGACGTCCTGGATCTGGGCGATGAGCATCCGCCGGCCGTCGACGAACATGTGGTCGTAGCGGGTGTTCGTCGGGTCGTGGCGCTCCTGCATCCACGACTCCTTCTCGAAGTCGGTGACCCAGACGTCCTCCTTGGCCGTGAAGATGATCATCTCGGTGTCCCGGTCGGTGCCGAGCATCCGCCACATCTTGCCGATCGCGTCGTGCAGCTCCATCGACCAGATCAGCGGGCCGTTGTTGCAGTGCATGGTCACCGTGACGACGCCGTCGTCGCGCCGTTCCATGAGGAACAGCTCGGCGAACATCTCCTGGATCTGCTCGAAGGTGGGCCATTTCACGAACTCGGTGTTCATCGGCGATCCTCTCCGGCGGTGATCCGGGTCGGCGGGCGGAGTCGGCGCAGCCCGGGTGGCGTCCTCGCCGCGAATGTATGCCGCGCGGCGGGGGCCGCCCCAATAGCCATCAGGGATGGCTGGCATGACCCGGCCGAGCACCCGGCCGGACGGCTACGCGGACAGACCGGACGGCTACGCGGACAGATCCGTCCGGCTCACCCGCCACCGGGTCGCGGTCATGTCCTCGCCGCGCAGCTCGTGCAGGGCATGGGCGACGAACGCCGGCACCACCCGCTTGCGCCAGTGCGAGTCCAGATCGGTGTTGTTCATCGGCTTGGCCGCGGAGGCAGTGGCACGGGCCACCTGCTCGATCACCTCGTCGGTCAGCGACTCGCCGCGCAGCAGCTCGCCCGTGGTCGTGAGGATGGGGCACGAGGCGACCGCCCCGAGGGCGATCCGCGTCTGGAGCACCGTGCCGTCGGGGGCGAGCTCGGCGGCGGCGGCGAACCCGAGGACGGGGAAGTCGAACGACCCCCGCCGGCGCAGCTTCCAGTAGCTGCTGCGCCACGTCCGCCGGTCCGGCAGCAGGACGTCGGTGAGGATCTCGTCGGGCTCGCACGCGAGGTAGGCGATGCCGTCGTTGCGGTAGAGGTCCTCGACGGCCAGCTCGCGTCGACCGCGCACGCTGACCAGCTCGACCCGGGCGCCCAACGAGATCAACGCCGGGGCGCAGTCGGTGGACGACACGGCCAGGCAGCGCCGGCTCGCCGTCGCGACCCAACACACGCTCCCCTGGCACTTCATGCAGAAGTCGATCGCCTTGCGCCACTCGTAGCTCTGGTCGTAGTAGCCACATCGGGTGTCCAGGCACAGGTTGCCCCCCAGCGTGCCCATGGCGCGCAGATGCCCGGAGGCCACCTGCGACGCGGCCTGCCACAGACCGGCATACCGCTGCCGGACCGGCGCCGACCCGACGACCTGGGCAAGCGTCAGCCCGCTGCCGAGGCGCAGCCCACCGTCCGGCTCGTCGACGACCTGGCGCACCTCGGCGACGTTGCGCAGCGACACCAGCACGTGCGGGGTCTGTTGCCGGCGTTTCATGTTCGGCAGCAGATCCGTGCCGCCGGCCATGATGCGCGCGCCCGGGCCCTCGTCGGCGAGGATGCGCGCGGCCTGCTGCACCGACGCTGGCGCGAGATAGCGGAACGAGGGCAGCCGCATCATGACGACACCACCTGCGGGTCGAGGCGCTGCGGCGCACCGGCCGGGGCCGGTCGGGTCGACGCCCGTCCGTCGCCGCCCTCCCAGGGCGGCAGGACGAAGATCGCCGGGCGGTAGGGCACGTCCGGGAAGCTGGTCGGGCCGTACCGCGCCGGCTCGCCCTTGGCCTTGCAGTCCAGGGCCGCCAGGACCTTCTCCGGCGTGATCGGCACGACGTCGATGCGCACGCCCACCGCGTCGTAGACCGCGTTGGCGACCGCGGGCATGATCGGCAGCAGCGGCCCCTGCCCGACCTCCTTGGCCCCGAACGGCCCGTTCGGGTCGGGATGCTCCACGAACACCGTGTCGACCTCGGGCATGTCCAGCGAGGTGAGGCTCTTGTACTCCAACAGCGACGGGGACTTGTGCACCAGCGCGTGCGAGAGCTTGGGGCGCAGGCGCCGGAAGACCTGCTCCTCCATGAGCGCCTCGCCCAGAGCCATGTAGACCGAGCCCTCGACCTGGCCCAGCGCCAGGGTGGGGTTGAGCACTCGTCCGATGTCGTGGGCGATCCACACCTTCTCCACGGTGACCCAGCCGGTGGTCCGGTCCACCTCGACCTGCACGACAGACGCGGAGTAGGAGTATGCCGGCGAGGGCCCCACGCCCGCACCCTGGTACTGCCCGGGTGAAGGCGCCGGGGTGTACGAGCCGACCGCGCCGACGGTGCCGGTGCGGCTCTCCGCCAACACGATGGCCTCCTGGAAGCTCACCCCCACCGAGGGGTCGTCCCGCCGCGTCACTCGTCCTCGCGCGCACCCCAGGTCGGCAGCAGCGCACCCGAGGCGCTCGGCCACGGCCGCGGTGAGCTGCGCCCGGATCCGCTCGGCCGCGGTGATCGCGGCGTTGCCCATCATCATCGTGACGCGGCTGGAGTAGGAGCCCAGGTCGATCGGGGTGATCGCGGTGTCCCCGGTGACCACCCGTACGTCGAAGGGGTCGACGCCCAGCACCTCGGCGACGATCCCGGCCAGGACGTCGTCGGAGCCCTGACCCACCTCGGCGGCTCCGCAGAACGCGGTCACCTGACCGCTGCGGTCGAGCAGGATCTGGACCCCGGAGTGGGGCATGTCGTTGTTGTAGATCGGGCGGCCCGCCCCGGACATGTACGAGCCGCAGGCCAGGCCCACCCCGCGCCCGGGCGGCAGCTGGCGGTGCTTGCCCCGCCAGCCGGACCGCGCCACCACCGTCTCGATGCACTCCCCCAGGCCGATCGAGCCCAGACGCAGCCAGTTCACCGTGACCGAGTGGGGCTCGGCTAGCATCCCCAGCCGCAGGTCGGCCGGGTCCTTGCCCAGTTGCTCGGCGATCTTGTCGAGCTGGACCTCCTGGGCGAAGCGCGGTTGCGGTGTCCCGTGACCGCGCTTGGGCCCGCAAGGCGGCTTGTTCGTGAACGTCCGCACCGCCTCGAACCGGTACCGGGGGAGGCGGTACGTCGTGGGTTGCAGCGAGCCGGTGTAGAGGGTGCTGGCGGCCCCGAAGGACCCATAGCCGCCGCCGTCGAGCAGGGTCTGCAGATGCATACCGGTGATCTGGCCGTCTGCGGTGGTCCCGGTCCGCAGCCGCATGAGCACCGGGTGGCGGCCCCGATGCATGTAGAAGACCTCCTCGCGGGTGAGGCAGATCTTCACCGCGCGACCGAGCACGAGCGCGGCCTTGGCGACGAGGACCTCGTGGTTGCACACGTCGCTCTTGCCGCCGAACCCGCCGCCCTGCGGGCAGGAGATCACCCGGATGTGCTTGGCGGGCATCTCCAAGGCCCGTGCCAGCTGCCGGTGCACGTAGTGCGGGGTCTGGGTCGAGGACCACAGCAGCAGCTTGCCCTCGCCGTCGACATCGGCCACCGACGCGTGCTGCTCGATGGGCAGGTGGGTGTTGCCCTCGTAGAAGAACAGGTCCTCGAACACGTGGTCGGCGCGTGCCATCGCCTCGTCGACGTCGCCGAACTCGAACGCGTGGTTGCGGTGGATGTTGCCGCCGTAGCCGTAGTCGTGGATGCGCGGCTCGGGCGTGGCCAACGCCTCCTGCGAGGAGCCGATCGTGGGGAACACCTCGTAGCCGACGTCGATGAGATCCAGGGCGTCGGCGGCGGTCGCCTCGTCCGCGGCGATGACCGCGGCCACGGGATCGCCGATGTAGCGCACCCGGTCTCGGGCCAGGGGGTGCTCGTCCATCGACACGGGGAAGGTGCCGAAGGTGACCGGGAAGTCGGTGCGGGTGAGCACGAGATGCACCCCCGGCGCGTGCGCCGCTCGGGTGGTGTCGATGTCGATGATGCGGGCGTGCGGGTGCGGTGAGCGCAGGATCTTCGCGTGCAGCATCCTCGGCCGGACGATGTCGTCGGCGTACTGTTTCGCGCCGGTGGCCTTGGCCCGGCCGTCGACGCGACGCCGGGGCTTGCCGATGACACCGTACTGTCGTTGCTCGCTCATGCCGCCCCGCCTTCCCCGCCGGTGCGCTCGGGCGGCCCAGCTGCGGTGGCCTGCCCGCGCAGCACGCCGGCCGCATGCCGCACCGCCTCGAAGATCCGCAGGTACCCGGTGCACCGGCAGAGGTTCCCCGACAGGGCTTCGCGGATCTCGTCGCGGCTCGGGTCGGGCCGCTCGTCGAGCAGGGCCTTGGCGGTCATGAGCATCCCCGGGGTGCAGTATCCGCATTGCGATCCGCCCAGGTCGGCGAAGGCAGCCTGCAACGGGTGCAGCCGGGCCCCGTCGGCCAGGCCCTCGACCGTCCGGATCTCGCGCCCGTCGCACTCCAGGGCCAGCACGAGGCAGGACAGCATCGGTATGCCGTCCAGCAGGACCGTGCAAGCCCCGCACTCGCCGAGCTCGCACCCGTGTTTCGTGCCGGTGAGGAAGAGGTCCTCGCGCAGGACCTCGAGCAGGGTCTTGTACGGAGCGAAGAAGACCTCGCGCTCCTCGTCGTTGACACGCATGACGATTCGAGCAGTCATCGTGGGCTCCTTGGGTCGGCGCTACGGGGCAGCGTGGGCGTGGTCCGCCGCTGCGGAGGCGTGGTCCGCCGCTGCGGAGGCGTGGTCCGCCGCTGCGGGTCGGCGGGGGCTTGGGGCGCGGTGCAGCGGGCCCGAGGTCGTCGACAGGGGCGACCCGCTGCCCCCGTGGCGGGCGGCGAGGATCTCGGCGAGGATGCTTACCGCGGTCTCCTGGGGGGTCGCCGCGCCGAGGTCCAAGCCGATCGGCGCGCGCAGCCGGGCCAGCAGTGCGCCTGGCACTCCCGCGGCGAGCAAGCGCTCGCGACGGTCCGCGCAGGTGCGCCGGGAGCCCAGCAGCCCGACGAAGGCCAGCGCCGGCATACCCAGGGCCCGCTGCAGGATCGGCACGTCGAACTTCGGGTCGTGGGTGAGCACCGCCAGCGCGGTGCCCTCGACCAGCCGGTCGGCCTCGGACTCGGTGCTCAGGTAGGCGTCCGGCCAGGCGGTCACCACCTGGTCGGCGTAGGGGAACCGCCGCGCCGACGCGAACGCCGGCCGGGCGTCGCAGACCGTCACGTGGAAGCCGACGAGGTGGGCCAGGTGGGTCAGCGCCGCGACCAGGTCGCTGGCGCCACAGACGATCAACCTCGGTCGGCGGCGCCTCGGCACGACGAGCACCCGCGCTGCGGGCTCGACGTCCCCGAGGTCCCACGTCACCGGATCGGCCGACGGGTCTCGGTAGACGCCGGTGACGACGACGGAGTCCAACGCCGCCGAGCCCAGCGAGCCCTCGACGCGACGCTCGTGCATGACCAGATGCGCGCCGACCCGAGCCGGGTCCGCGTGGGCGACGACGGTCGCCACGGCCTGCGGCCGGTCCCCGCCGTCCAGCGCCGAGGACAACGACGGGCAGTCCTGCGGGGACACCCGCTCGACGAAGACCTCGATCTCGCCGCCGCAGCTGAGCCCCACCTCGAACGCGTCGGCGTCACTGACCCCGTAGCGGTGCAGGACCGGGCGACCGGTGCGGCGGACCTCCCGGGCCACCTCGTAGACCGAGGCCTCCACGCACCCGCCCGACACGCTCCCCACGACCTGGTCGTCGGGGCCGACGAGCATCCTCGACCCGGCCCGCCGTGGTGCGGAACGCCAGGTCCGGCACACCGTGGCGACGACGACTGTCGCGCCCTCGCGCCACCACTGGGCGAGTCGGGCGCTCGGGTCCTCCATGGCCAGTCTCCGTCGGCTCAGCGTCCGGTGGTCCGCAGTCTCGCGCGGTCGGCCGGGGTGTCGACGTCCCGGCCGGTGGCCAGGTCGCCGCACTCGACCATGTCGTGGCGTCGCTGGGCCAGCAGGTCCCGCGCCCCCCGGTCGCCGCAGGCCACGGCACGGGTCGAGGGCCAGTAGTCACGGCCGATGACCACCGGATGCCCGGGAAACCCCCGGTATGCCGCGCGGGCCAGGACGTCGGTGGTAGGCGCGGCATACCCCAGGACCCGGCGGTAGACGTCGACGCCGAGGTCGGGCAGGTCGACCAGGGCGACCAGCGCGGCGCTGGCGGAGGTGCCCTCCAGCTCATCGAGGCCGCGGCGCAGCGAGTGGCCCAGGCCGTGCGACCAGCCCTTCGCGACGGCGACCCGCAGCCACGGCTCGTGGGTCGGCAAGGTGGCGACGACCTCGTCCGCGCGGGCTCCGACGACGACGAGGACCCGAGAGCACCCGGCCTGATGCAGCCGCTGTGCGGTCACTCGCCCGAGTGGGCGGCCGTCGGGCAGGCGCAGCAGCGCCTTGGGCAGGCCCAGCCGGGTGCCGCTGCCGGCCGCGAGGACGACGCCGGCCACGCCGGTCTGCCTGGCCCACGCGGCGTGCTCGTCACCGGCGCCGAGCTGGGACGCGGCGGTGAGCACCGCAGACCCCCGGGCCAGGGGGGTCGCGGGGTCGAGGGCCTCGTCGGCGGGGGCCGGGTGCAGCGGTGGGGGCATGGGCAACCTCGCACGGTCGCAGGGGTAGGGGCCATCCGCCCGAAGGGTGCGGAGAACGGCTGTGCGCCAAGGGATGTGCCGAGCAGGGCGTCGTGTCGACGGGGTTCGCCGTGCCTGTTGACCTCGACCCTACGTGACCCGGCCCACAACGATCCAATAGATTCTTGACCGCGACGGCATTGACAGGTTCGATGACCTCATGCCGTCCAAGGATGGGACCCCGCCGGACCTCAATCTGGTGCGGACCTTCGTCATGATCTACGAGACCCAGTCGGTGACCGGGGCCGCCGCCCGGCTACACGTCACCCAGCCGACGGTGAGCTACGCCCTGGGCAAGATGCGCCGCCGCTTCCGGGACGAGCTGTTCTATCGCAGCACCGACGGTTTCGTCCCCACCGCCACGGCGACCCGCCTCTACGAGCCGTTACGACGCGCGTTGAACCAGATCGACGACGCGGTGTTGTCGGCGGAGGCCTTCGACCCGCGAGGCGCCACCGACCAGTTCGTCATCGCCCTGACCGACCTGGGCGAGATGGCCTTCCTGCCGACCATCCTGCGCAACGCGCGGGCCGCGGCACCGACGGTGAGCATCGTCTCCGAGCCGCTGGTGGTGGGGCGCTCGGCGGATGCCCTCGTCGAGGGCCGCATCGACCTCGCCGTGTCGCACGTCGAGCTCGGCGGCGGCCGCCTGCGCCGCCACCCCATCCTGCTCATCGACCACGTCGTCATCAGCGCGGTCGACCACCCCCGACTGGCGGGGCGGCAGCTGACCCAGCGCCGGTTCGCCGCCGAGCGGCACATCCAGGTCGTCGACACCGGCAACCAGGCCGAGCTCGGCGCGCTGGTGCGCGGCAGCCATCTGGACCGGGAGGTGGCCCTGCAGGTCTCGTCGTACAACTCGCTTCCTTATCTGGTCCAGGGCAGCGAGCTCTTGGGCCTGATCCCCCGACCGGTGGCCCGCATCCTCGCGCGCCACCACCCCATCGCGATCCACGAGGTCCCGTGGCCGCTGCCGCCCATCGAGGTCAGCCTCTACGGGCGGCACAGTCACGAGCGATGGTCGGGGGTGCGCTGGTTCGCCTCGCTGGTCCGCGAGAGCGTCGACGAGGTGGCCGCCCGCGCCGCCCGCTGAGCCCGTCGGCTCAGGGCCGGCCGGGCTCGGCGACTAGCATGCGAGGATGTCGAGCATGCCGGCCCTGGCCGATCGCGAGTCCCTGTTCTCGGTGCGCGGGCGGACCGTGGTGGTGACCGGCGGGTCGCGCGGGATCGGCGCCATGATCGCGCACGGGCTGGTCCTCGACGGCGCCCACGTCGTCATCGCCAGCCGCCGGGAGATCCGATGCGTGGCGACGGCCCGGGCGATCAACGCCGACGCGCAGGCCGCAGCCAGCGGCGGGACCTGCACGTACGTCGCCGCCGATCTGGCGACGTCCGAGGGAGTGGCCCGCCTGGTCGACACGGTCGGCCAGCGCCACGAGAGCCTCGACCTGCTCGTCAACAATGCCGGCGCCACCTGGGGTGCCCCTCTAGAGGACTTCCCCCGCTCCGCGTGGGAGAAGGTGCTGAACACCAACCTCGTGTCGCCCTTCGAGGTCACCGTCGGGCTGCTGCCGCTGCTGCGCCGTGCCGCCACGCCGGACAGCCCGGCGCGGATCGTCAACATCGGCAGCGTCGACGGGCTGCGGGTGCCCGACCCGGAGAACTACCCGTATGCCGCGAGCAAGGCCGGCCTGCACATCCTCACCCGGCACCTGGCCAGCCGCCTTGCCCCGGACCACATCACCGTCAATGCCATTGCCCCCGGCCCGTTCCGCACCGACATGCTCGGGCACATCGCCGCGGTGCCGGAGCTGGAGCAGCAGATGCTGGAGCGGGTGCCGCTGCGTCGGTACGGCGACGAGGACGACATCGTCGGCACGGTCCGATTCCTGGCCGCCCGGTCCGGGGCGTACCTCACCGGCGTGGTCATCCCGCTCGACGGCGGCATCAGCGGCCACCGGTAGCGGGACCGTGTCGTGGCCGGCGCCCGTCCAGCGCCTACGCGTCGGTCGGTCGGTGTCCGGAGGGGGACTTGAACCCCCACGCCCGTTAAGGGCACTAGCACCTCAAGCTAGCGCGTCTGCCATTCCGCCACCCGGACGAGGGTGCGGCCCACCGAGCAGCTCGGCGGCCACGCTCGGCGCGCCGAGCACGCTCGGCCGCCTCGCGAGGCGACACGCTAGCACGCTCCCCCACCACCCGCCGACACCGGCGGCAGGCCCGGCATACCCGCCGTCGGATGCTCGCGCACTACCCTGACGCCGTGGCCACCAGCGTGTACCTCGCCTCGGCCGAGGGGCGGTCCGGCAAGTCGATGATCGCCATCGGGCTGCTCGACGAGCTGAGCAAAGGCGTGCAGCGGGTGGGGGTGTTCCGGCCGGTCATCCGCGGCGATCACCCCGAGCAGGACCACGTCCTGGCGCTCGCCCTGTCGCGCCTGGGCGGCGACGCCGACCCGGCCCGGCACTACGGCGTCACCTACGACGAGGTCCACCACGACCCCGACCAGGCCATGGCGAGGATCGTCGACAAGTTCCACGCGGTCGCCGCCGACAGGCAAGCGGTGCTGGTCATCGGGTCCGACCACACGGACGTCGGAGCGACCACCGAGTTCTCCTTCAACGCCCGGGTGGCGGCCAACCTGGGCGCGCCGATGCTGCTGGTCCTCTCGGCGTTCCTGCGCACTCCGGATCAGATCGGCAACTCCGCCGAGCTGGCCGTCGAGGAGGCCCACGCCCACCACGCGCGGGTCATCGGCCTGATCGCCAACGGGGTGCGGCCGAAATGGCGCGCCGAGACGCTGAGCCTGCTCGAGTCCGTCGCCGGCCAGCTGCCGGTGTATGCCGTGCCCGACCACCCGCCGCTGCGCGCGCCGACCGTCGCCGACCTCGCCCAGGCCACCGGGGCGACCCTGCGTTTCGGCGACCCGTCGCTGTTGGAACGCGAGACGACGAAGGTCGTCGTCGGCGCGATGACCCTGCCGCACGTGTTGGAGCGCATCGAGGACGGCTGTGTGGTCGTCACCCCGGGCGACCGGGCCGACAACATCCTGGGTCTGCTGCTGGCCCATCACTCGCAGACCTTCCCGCCGCTGGCCGGGATCGTCGTCAACGGAGGCATCCCCATCGCCGACTCGGTGGTGCGGCTCGTCGAGGGGTTGCGACTCACCGTGCCCGTCCTGGAGGTGGGCAGCGAGACCGCGGAGACGACCAACCGGATGACCCAGGTCGTCGGTCGGCTCACCGCAGCGACGACCCGCAAGATCCAGACCGCGCTGGCGCTCGTCGAGGAGTACGTCGACGCGGCGGCGCTGCTGGAACGCCTCGACATGAGCACCACCCAGGCCGTCACACCGTTGATGTTCGAGCACACGCTGATCGACCGGGCGCGGCGTGCGGACCGGCCCATCGTGCTGCCCGAGGGCGAGGAGGACCGCATCCTCGCCGCCGCCGACCAGTTGTTGCGGCGCAAGGTCGCCCGGATCACCCTGCTGGGTATCCCGGGCTTCATCCACGCGAAGGCGCAGCGCCTGCAGCTGGACATCGGCGGAGCCACCGTCCTCGACCCATCCGACGAGCCGCTGCGCGAACGCTTCGCCTCCGAGTACTACGCACTGCGCAAGGACAAGGGCGCGACCCTGGAGTCGGCCCGCGACACCATCGTCGACCCCTCGTACTTCGGCACCATGATGGTGCTCGACGGGCTCGCCGACGGCATGGTCTCGGGGTCGATCAACACGACGGCCCACACCATCCGCCCCGCGCTGCAGGTCATCCGGACCCAGCCGGGCGTGTCCGTCGTGTCCTCGGTGTTCTTCATGTGCCTGCCCGACCGGGTGCTCGCCTACGGCGACTGCGCGGTCAACCCCGACCCCACCGCCGAGCAGCTGGCCGACATCGCGATCTCGTCGGCGGCGACCGCCGCCCAGTTCGGCATCGAGCCCAGGGTCGCGATGCTGTCCTACTCCACCGGCCTGTCCGGCACCGGCGCGGACGTCGAGAAGGTCCGCGAGGCCACCGCCCTGGTCAGAGCCCGTGCGCCGCAGCTGTCGGTCGAGGGGCCGATCCAGTACGACGCGGCCGTCGACGCGGCGGTGGCGAGGACGAAGCTGTCCGGCAGCTCGGTGGCCGGGCGGGCGACCGTGCTGATCTTCCCGGACCTCAACACCGGCAACAACACCTACAAGGCCGTCCAGCGCAGCGCCGGAGCCCTGGCCATCGGCCCGGTCCTGCAAGGCCTGCGCAAACCGGTCAACGACCTCTCCCGCGGCGCCCTGGTCGCCGATATCGTCAACACGGTGGCGATCACCGCGATCCAGGCGGGAGCGCGGTGACCGACCCCGACACCACGCCGGGTCGGGCCGCGCCCGGGCAGGTCGCCGCGACGGCGCCGGTCCTCGTCGTCAACGCCGGCTCCTCGTCGCTGAAGTACCGGCTCGTCGAGCCGTCGGCGGGCCATACCCTGGCCACCGGGCTGATCGAGCGGATCGGCGAGGGACACCCGCGGGCGCGGCATACCGGCTCGGACTGCACCACCGAGCGCGAGCTCGACTGCCCCGACCACGAGAGCGCGTTCCAGGTCGCGCTCGCGGCCTTCGCCGAGCACGGCCCGCCGCTGCGGGCCGCCGATCTGCTCGCCGTCGGGCATCGGGTGGTGCACGGCGGGTCCCGTTTCGCGGCACCGGTGCTCGTCGACGACGACGTCATCGCGCAGATCGAGGCCCTGGTGCCGCTGGCCCTCCTGCACAACCCCGGCAACCTCGCCGGGCTGCGGGCCGCGCGGGCGGCCTTCGGCGGCATACCTCAGGTCGCGGTGTTCGACACCGCGTTCCACCAGACCTTGCCGCCGGCGGCCTACACGTACGCGGTGCCCCGCGACTGGCGCGATCGGCTGCACGTGCGCCGCTACGGATTCCACGGCACGTCGCACGCCTACGTCTCGCGCCGGGTCGCCGCCCTGCTCGGCCGCCCGCCGCAGGCGACGAACGCCGTGGTCCTGCACCTGGGCAACGGCGCCAGCGCGTGCGCCGTCGAGGGTGGGCGCAGCATCGACACCTCGATGGGCCTGTCCCCGCTGGGGGGGCTCGTCATGGGCACCCGGCCCGGCGATCTCGACCCGGCCATCGCCCCGTACCTGAGCCGTCACGGCATCCCCGTGCTCGCCTACGACGAGGCGCTCAACCACGACAGCGGCTTGCGCGCCCTGGCCGGCAGCAACGACTTCCGCGAGGTCATGCGGCTGGTCGAGGCCGGTGACGCCGACGCCCGGCTGGCGGTCGAGGTGGCCGCGTACCGGATCGCGAAGTACGTCGGCGGGTATGCCGTCGCGCTGGGCCGGCTCGACGCGCTGGCGTTCACCGGCGGCATCGGGGAGCACAGCGCGGCCCTGCGCGCGGACGTCGTGGGCCGGTTGGCCGTGCTCGGCCTCGAGCTGGACACCGCGGCGAACGCCGCGGCGAGCGGCGAGTCGAGGATTTCGACGCCGGCCAGCGCGGCCCAGGTGTGGGTGGTGCCCACCGACGAGGAGCTGGAGATCGCCCGTCATGCCGTCGCGGTGGTGCGGGCCGGCCATCCGTCCGCGTGATGCGCCCGAGCTACCCCGCCGGGGTGCCCGGCAGGCGCAGCAGGGTGCTCTTGCCGAACAGGCTGCCGATGAGGTCCACGGCGACCTCCGCGGTCCGGTTGGCCACGTCGCAGGCCGGGTTGAGCTCCATGACGTCCAGGGAGCCGACCAGGGCGGTGTCCGCGATCATCTCCATGCACAGCTGGGCCTCCCGATAGGTCGGCCCGCCGCGCACGGTCGTGCCGACCCCGGGGGCGATCTCCGGGTCGAGGAAGTCGACGTCGAAGCTCACGTGCAGATGGGTCTCCTCGCCCAGCCCCGACAGCGCGCGGCGGACCACCTCGCGCATCCCGTGCTCGTCGATCCGCCGCATGTCGTACACGCTCAACCCGTCGTCGCGCACCAGCTCCTTCTCCCGTGCGTCGACGCTGCGGATCCCGAGCTGGCGCACCGCCCAGGCGTCCAGGGCGGGCACCCGACCACCGATCCCGACCAGCTGCGCCGGCCCCTTGCCGCGCAGCACGGCCACCGGCATACCGTGCAGGTTGCCGCTGGGTGAGGTGTCCAGGGTGTTGAAGTCGGCGTGCGCGTCCAGCCACAGCACGACCAGCCGTCGGCCCTGCTGCCGACAGTGCCGGGCGACCGCGCCGATCGACCCGATCGCCAGACAGTGGTCGCCGCCCAGCAGGATCGGCAGGTGGTCCTCGGCCAGTGACGCGTGCACGGCATCGTGGACCGCCGAGTTCCACGCGATGACCTCGGGCAGATGGCGGTAGCCGGAGCGCGGCGGCTCCCAAGGGTTCGGCGGCCCGGACAAGTTGCCCAGATCGCGGACCCGTAGCCCGACCGCCTCGAGGTTCTGCGCCACCCCGGCCACCCGCATCGCCTCGGGCCCCATGGACGCGCCCCGGTGCGCCGCCCCGACGTCGGTCGGCGCGCCAATGAGGTCGACGGTCCTGGTCGGCGTGCTCACCCGGGCATCCTCACACGGGCCCCGCGCCGGGCGCGACCCGCAACGCCCACAGCGCCACCGCGGCGGCGGCGGCGACGTTGAGCGAGTCGACCCCGGCGGCCATCGGGATGCGCACGGCCAGGTCCGCGGCCGCGACGGTAGGCCGCCGTAGCCCGTCGCCCTCGGTGCCCAGGACCACGGCGAGCCGCTGCGGGGCCCGCGTCGCGAGCACGTCGAGCGGGACCGCCTCGTCGGTCAACGCGAGGGCCGCGACGACGAACCCGGCCGCGCGGATCGCTCCGACGCCGGCGGGCCACGGGTCGACCCGCGTCCAGGGCACCTGAAAGACCGTGCCCATCGACACCCGCACCGACCGCCGGTACAGCGGGTCGGCACACCGCGGCGTCACGAGCACGGCGTCCGCCCCGAGCGCCGCAGCAGACCGGAACGCCGCCCCGACGTTGGTGTGGTCGACCACGTCCTCGAGCACGACGACCCGGCGGGCACCGGCGAGGACCTCGTCCAACGTCGGCAGGACGGGTCGATGCATGGCCGCGAGCGCCCCGCGGTGCAGGTGGAAGCCGGTGAGCCGCTCGATCACCTCGGGCTCCCCGACGTAGACCGGGATACCGTCCCGGGCGGCCCGGTCGACGACGTCGCCGAGCTCGGCGAGCCACCGCGGCGCCATGAGGTAGGAGCGCGGGCGGTGCCCGGCGGCCAGCGCCCGGCGGATGACCCTCTCGGACTCGGCGACGTAGAGGCCGTGCTCGGGCTCCACGCGGCGGCGCAGGGCCACGTCGGTCAGCCCGACGTAGTCGGCCAGCCGGGAGTCCTGCGGGTCCTCGATGGGCACCACCGTGCCCGGCCTCACGGCAACCACACGAGCTTGACCAAGGCCACCGTGCCGACGAGCAGGATCGTCGCCCGCAGGATGCCCGGATCGAGGCGTCGGCCCACCCGCGCGCCCAGCACCCCGCCGGCCAGCGACCCGATCGCGATGAGCAGCACGACCGGCCAGTCGACGTGGTCGCGGGCGAACAGCAGGAACGCGACCGTGGCGACGAGGTTGACCAGGGTCACCAGGACGTTCTTGAGCCCGGTCGCCCGCTGCAGCGGCATCGGCGACAAAGCGCTGAACACCCCCATCATGAGGATTCCCTGAGCGGCCCCGAAGTACCCCCCGTAGACCCCGCTGAGCAGCACTGCCGCGGACAGGGCGACGCCGCGCCACGGGGCTTGGGGCCGGGGGTCGGTATGCCGCCGGGCGGCGGCCCGTTGCAGCCGGGGGCCGACGACGACGAGGACGAGCGCCAGCGCGACGAGGGCCGGGACGATCGCCTTGAAGGCCGAGGACGGGAGCAGGAGCAGCAGGGTGGCGCCGAGCACCGATCCGGCCAGGGACATCGGCAGCAGGCGGCGGACCGTGCGGGACTGGCCGGCGAGCTCGTGCCGGTACCCCCACGAGCCCGACAGGCCGCCGGCCACCAGGCCGATGTTGTTGCTGACGTTCGCGGTCAGCGGCGGGTAACCCAGGACCAGCAGGGTGGGGAAGGTGACGAGGGTGCCGGACCCGACGACGGTGTTGATCGCCCCGGCGGCCAGCCCGGCCAGCATGACGAGCACGGCGTCGAGGGCGGACACCCGGCCACCCTACCCACCGGCATACCGCGTCGTGGCTGGTCACGAGGGCGGCACGACGTTCCACGTGGACAGGGTCGGCTGGTCGTCGTCGACGGCCAGGCAGCTCAGCGCCGCGGGCCGCGGGTGGCGCAGCAGCCGCCCGGCCGTCGCGTCCAGCCCGAGCCACCGCGCCGCGAACACCCGGGCCAGATGACCGTGGCACACCACGACGACGTCACCGTCGACCAGTCGGGGCCGGGTCCGCGCGATCGCCGCGTCGGCCCGCCCGGCGACCTGGGCCAACGTCTCGCCGGGGTGCCCGTCCGCGCCCGCGACGACGCCGTCGCGCCACAGGTCCCAACCCGGATGCCGCTGCCGGATCTCGGCACTGGTCAGACCCTCGAAGCCGCCGTAGTCCCACTCCACCAGGTCCGGGTCGAGGGTCAGCGGGGCCAGCCCGGCCAGCTGGGCGGTGCGGGTGGCCCGCTGCAGCGGACTGCTGTACGCCGCGATCACCGCGCGCCGGGCCAGCACCGTGCCCAGGGCCTCGGCGGCCCGCGATCCGGTCGGCGTCAACGGCAGGTCGGTCCGTCCGGTATGCCGCCCGACGGCGCTCCACTGCGTCTCGCCGTGCCTGACCAGGATCAGCTCTCCCATGGACCCAGCATCCCCCGCGATCCGCCGGGTGCGGCGCCTGCTACGCCTCGGTGTCGGCGTCCTGGGGCGCCGGTCCGAGCAGCCCGGGATCGGCCGCCGCGGCCCCGCCCAGGGCGCTGATCCCGCGCAGGGCGTCGGTGACCTCCGAGGGAATGATCCAGATCTTATTGGCGTCGCCCTTGGCCAGCTGGGGCAGCACCTGCAGGTACTGGTAGGCCAGCAGCGACTTGGTCGGGTTGCCGTCGTGGATCGCCTGGAAGACCTCCCGGATCGCCCGGGACTGGCCTTGGGCCTCCAGGACCCGCGCCTCGGCCGAGCCCTGGGCCCGCAGGATCTGGGCCTCCTTCTCGCCCTGGGCGGTGAGGATCGCCGACTGGCGGACCCCCTCGGCGGTCAGGACGGTGGCTCGCTTGTCCCGCTCGGCCCGCATCTGCTTCTCCATCGAGTCCTGCACCGAGTGCGGCGGGTCGATGGCCTTGAGCTCCACCCGGTTGACCCGGAATCCCCCACCGGCCGGTCTCCTGGTCGAGCACCCCGCGCAGCTGGGCGTTGATCTGGTCGCGGGAGGTGAGGGTCTGCTCCAGGTCGAGTGAGCCGATGACGTTGCGCAGCGTCGTCACGGTGAGCTGCTCGATCCCCTGGATGAAGTTGGCGATCTCGTACACCGCGGACTTGGCATCGGTCACCGTGTAGTAGATGACCGTGTCGATGCTCACCACGAGGTTGTCGGAGGTGATCACCGGCTGCGGCGGGAAGGTGACCACCTGCTCGCGCAGGTCGATGACCGCCCGCGGCTTGTCGATGAACGGGACGAGGATGTGCATCCCGTCGTCGAGCGTGCGCGAGTAGGACCCGAGCCGTTCGATGATCACCGCGCTCATTTGCGGGACGATCCGGATCGTCTTGACGAGCACGACGACGACGAAGGCCAGCAGGATCGCGAGGACGGCCAGGGTGGTGATTCCGGCGTTCATGGGGTCTCCAGTGCTCGGGTCAGGTGAGCGCGTCGTGATCGCGGGCGACGACGGCGGTCGCGCCGTCGATGGCGGTGACGCGCACCGGCTCGCCCTCGCCGATGGCGTCTCCGGTGGTGCGGGCCGACCAGAATCTCCCCGCCGAGGCGGATCTGCCCGGTGGTCCTCGTCACGGTCTGCACGACGTATGCCGTGCGCCCGACGTGGGCGGCCGTCCCCATGACGTGGCGCGGTCCGTGCGGGCTGAACCGGCGCTTGGCCCAGGGCCGCACGCCGACGAGCAGCAGGCAGGCCGTCACTGCGGCGACCAGCGCCTGGATCGGCAGCGGCGCGCCCAGCGCGGCGGCGGCCCCGCCACCGAGCGCGCCGCCGGCGAGCATGAGGAAGGTGAAGTCGACGGTGGCCATCTCCACGGCGCCGAGCACCAGCGCCACGCCCACCCAGGCCAGCCACGCCGGGTCCTCGAACACGGCCACTCCTTCCCCGGTCCGCGCTACCCCTTGACCTTACGACGAACGGGCCGAGTCGGGGGGTTCCCGGTCGGCCGGTCCGTCCGCCGTGCCGTCGAGCGCCCCCGCGGCGCGGGCGGTCCACCGCTGGCCGTGGCGGTCCACGACCAGCGGCAGGCCGAAGGTCGCCGAGAGGTTCTCCGCGGTGAGGGTGGGCACCAGGGGTCCGGCCGCCACCACCCGGCCGGCGCGCAGGAGCAACACGTCGGTGAAGCCGGGCGGGATCTCCTCGACGTGGTGGGTGACCAGGACCAGGGCGGGCGCGTCCAGGTCGGCGGCCAGCTCCCCCAGTCGCGCGACGAGGTCCTCGCGGCCGGCCAGATCCAGTCCGGCCGCCGGCTCGTCCAGCAGCATGAGCTCCGGGTCGGTCATCAGGGCGCGGGCGATCTGCACCCGCTTGCGCTCGCCCTCGCTCAGCGTGCCGAACCGCCGGTCCGCAAGGTGCCCGGCGCCGAGCGACCCGAGCAGCTGCGTGGCCCGGCGGTGGTCGGCGCCGTCGTAGGCCTCGCGCCAACGGCCGAGCACGGCATACGAGGCGGTCATGACGACGTCGAGGACGGTCTCGCCGCCCGGGATCCGGTCCGCGACCGCCGCGCTGGCCAGCCCGACGCGGGGGCGCAACTCGAAGACGTCGACCGCCCCAAGCACCTCGCCGAGGATGCCGACGACGCCCTCGGTCGGGTGCAGTCGGGTGGCGGCCAGCTGCAGCAGAGTGGTCTTGCCCGCGCCGTTGGGCCCGAGCACCACCCAGCGCTCGCCCTCCTCGACCTCCCAGGTCACATCGTCGAGCAGGCGAGTGCCGGCCCGGACGACGCTCACGCCGGCGAAGGCGAGGACATCGCTCATGTCGGCACTGTATGCCGTCCGCCCGCCGACCCCGCGGGGCGTGGCCGGGGCCGCGTGTCGCCGCCGGCCGGTGCCGACCCGCCCGATCAGGCCCGGTCGAGGACCTCCCGGTACACCGCCATCGTCTGGTCGCCGATGCTCGCCCAGGAGAACTGCTCGACCGCGCGGCGACGCCCGGCCAGGCCCCACTGCCGGGCCCGCTCGGGCTCGCCGACCGCCTCGGTGAGTGCTGCCGCCAGGTCCTCGACGAACCGGGCCGGATCGACCGGCGTGCCGGTGCCGTCCTGGACCTGCTCGATCGGCACCAGCCAGCCGGTCTCGCCGGGCACGACGACCTCCGGGATCCCGCCGGTGGCGGTGGCGACGACGGGCAGCTCGCAGGCCATCGCCTCGAGGTTGACGATGCCCAGCGGCTCGTAGACCGACGGGCAGGCGAAGACCGTCGACGCGGTGAGGATGGCGATGACCTCGTGGCGCGGGAGCATCTGCGGGATCCACACGACGCCCTCACGCGTGGCCCGCAGGTCGGCCAACAGCCCCTCGACCTCGGCCTGGATCTCCGGGGTGTCCGGGGCGCCGGCGCACAGGACGACCTGGACCCCCGGGGGGAGCTGGGCCACCGCCCGCAAGAGGTAGGGCAGGCCCTTCTGCCGGGTGATCCGCCCGACGAAGGTGACGGCCGGACGGTCCGGGTCGATGCCGTGCTTGCGGCAGACGTCGGGGTTGGGGCCCGGCTGCCACAGCTGCGAGTCGATGCCGTTGTGGACCACGGGGACCTTGGTCGGGTCCAGGGACGGGTAGGCGCGCAGGATGTCCGCCCGCATCCCCGCGCTCACCGCGATGACCGCCGCTGCGCTCTCGTAGGCGGTCCGTTCGGCGAAGGAGGAGATGCGGTAACCGCCGCCGAGCTGCTCGGCCTTCCACGGCCGCATCGGCTCGAGGCTGTGCGCGGTGACGACGTGCGGCGCCCCGGCGAGCAGGCCGCCGAGGTGGCCGGCGAAGTTGGCGTACCAGGTGTGCGAGTGGGTGAGGTCGGTGCCCACGCAATCCTGGGCGATGCCCAGGTCGACGCCGAAGGTCTGCAGGGCGCCGTTGGCGTGCGCGAGCTGGGGCAGGTCCGGGTATGCCGTCGTGCCGGCCTCTTGCCGCGGGGCGCCGAAGCAGCGCACCTGCACGTCGACGTCGCCGCGGGCGCGCAGGGCTCTGACGAGCTCGGCGACATGGACCCCCGCCCCTCCGTAAATGGCCGGTGGATACTCCTTGCTGACGATGTCGACGCGCACGGTCCGAGAGTAGTCCCGGCCCCTCTGACGCCGCCGCCGGCCCGGGCAATAGGCTGGACGCATGGCGCGCAGAGTCGGCAACCCCAAGGTCTTGGCGATCGTCCTCGCGGGTGGAGAAGGCAAGCGGCTGATGCCACTGACCCAGGACCGGGCGAAGCCGGCGGTGCCCTTCGGGGGCATCTACCGGCTCATCGACTTCGCCCTGTCCAACGTCGTCAACTCCGGCTACCTCAAGGTGGTCGTGCTCACCCAGTACAAGTCGCACAGCCTGGACAAGCACGTGACGAAGACGTGGCGGATGTCGACGCTGTTGGGCAACTACGTCGCCCCGGTGCCAGCCCAGCAGCGGGTCGACAAGAACTGGTACCTCGGCAGCGCCGACGCCATCTTCCAGAGCCTCAACCTCATCGAGGACGAGAAGCCCGAGATCGTCGTCGTCGTCGGCGCCGACCACGTCTACCGCATGGACTTCTCCCAGATGGTCACCCAGCACATCGAGACCGGTGCCGACCTGACCCTCGCCGCGATCCGCCAGCCGATCTCGCTGGCCGACCAGTTCGGCGTCATCGAGGTCGACGCCAAGGACCCGTCGAAGATCGGCGCATTCCGCGAGAAGCCCACCGACCCGGTCGGCCTGCCCGACTCCCCCGGCGAGGTGCTGGCCTCGATGGGCAACTACGTCTTCACCGCCAAGGCGCTGGTCAAGGCGGTGACCAAGGACCACGGCGCCGAGGGCAGCAAGCACGACATGGGCGGGGACATCGTGCCCGCCTTCGTGGCCAAGGGGAAGGCCTTCGTCTACGACTTCAAGGACAACGTCATGCCCGGGTCGACCGAGCGCGACCACGGCTACTGGCGCGACGTCGGGACGCTGGACTCCTACTACGACGCCCACATGGACCTCATCTCGGTGCACCCGGTGTTCAACCTCTACAACTACGACTGGGGTATCTACACCGACTACGGCCCGCTGCCGCCGGCGAAGTTCGTCCACGGCAGCGGCGACCGGGTGGGCGAGGCGATCTCGTCGATGGTCTCCCCCGGTGTGGTCATCTCCGGTGCCCAGGTCAACCACTCGGTGCTCTCGCCGCGGATCAAGGTGCACTCCTACGCGACGATCAGCGAGAGCGTCCTGCTGGACAACGTCGAGGTCGGCCGGTATGCCGTCGTGCGCCGCGCCATCATCGACAAGAACGTCTACATCCCCGAGTACTGCCGTATCGGCGTCGACCACGACCACGACCGGGCCCGCGGCTTCCTCGTCACCGACAACGGCGTCGTCGTCGTCGGTAAGGGCCAGGAGGTCACCCTCTGACCGTGGGCGACACGGTGGCTGCCCGGGTGGACCCCCGACCGGTCCGGGTCGCCGTCCAGGTGGCTCCCCAACACGCCAGCTATGCCCAGTTGCGCCGGGCCTGCCTCGACCTCGAGCAGATCGGCGTCGACGTGGTGTTCACCTGGGACCACTTCTTCCCACTCTCGGGCGACCCCGACGGGGCCCACTTCGAGTGCTGGAGCGTGCTCGCGGCGTGGGCGGAGGCCACCGAGCGGGTGCAGCTCGGCGCCCTGGTGACGTGCACGGCATACCGCAATCCGGCGCTGCTCGCCGACCTCGCCCGCACCGTCGAGCACGTCAGCGCGGGCCGGTTGATCCTCGGTATCGGGTCGGGGTGGTTCGAGCGGGACTTCGTCGAGTACGGCTACGAGCTCGGCACGCCCGGCGGGCGACTGGACCGGCTGGCCGAGGACCTGCCGACGATCCGCGACCGGTGGCGCAGGCTCAACCCGCCGCCGACCCGCCCGATCCCGGTGCTCGTCGGTGGCGGCGGCGAACGCAAGACGCTGCGTATCGTCGCCGAGCACGCCGACATCTGGCACGGGTTCGGCGACCCGCAGGCGATCGCCGGCAAGCACGCCGCCCTCGATCGCTGGTGCGAGCCAGTCGGGCGCGACCCGGGGGCCATCGAGCGGTCCGCCGGGGTGACCTTCGTGCCGCAGCGGCTGCTCGGGCCGCGAGCCCGGATCGACTACGCGGCCAATGCGCAGGCCCTGCACGACGTGGGCACCCGGCTGGTCCAGATCAGCCTCATGGCACCGCCGTACGACCTGGGGCCGGTGCGCGAGCTGCTGGCCTGGCGCGACGCGGTCAACGCGCGGGTCGACGGCTAGCGCGGCCCCGGCCACCGAGCGGGTCGACGGCCAGCGAGGGCCCGGCCACCGAGCGGGCAGCCGGTCAGCCCATGGCGTGCACCCCGCCGTCGACGTGGACGACCTCTCCGGTCGTCGCCGGGAACCAGTCCGACAGCAGGGCGACGCACGCCCTGGCGGTCGGCACGGGGTCGCGGACGTCCCAGCCCAGGGGTGCCCGACGATCCCACTCGGTCTCGAACACCTCGAAGCCGGGGATCGATCTCGCCGCGGTCGTGCGGATCGGCCCGGCGGCCACGAGGTTGCAGCGCACCCCCTGGGGTCCCAGGTCGCGGGCGCAGTAGCGGCTGGTCGCCTCGAAGGCCGCCTTGGCCACGCCCATCCAGTCGTAGACCGGCCACGCGTAACGGGCGTCGAAGGTCAGCCCCACGACCGAGCCACCGTCGCTCATGAGTGGCAGCGCGGCGACCGTGAGCGCCTTGAGGCTGTAGGCCGACACGTGCAGCGCGGTGGCGACGTCCGCCCAGCCCGCGGCGAGGAAGTCGAAAGCGCCGGCGGGCGCGTACCCGATGGAGTGCAGCACCCCGTCGAGCCGGTCGGTGTGCTCGCCCAGACGCTCGGCGAGCGAGTCGAGGTGGTCCTGGTCGGCGACGTCGAGCTCGACGACGGGCGACGGCTGCGGCAGGCGCTTGGCGATGGTCCGGGTGATCTTCATGGTCCGGCCGAACGACGTGAGCACCACCCTGGCCCCCTCGTCCTGGGCGATCCGGGCCACGTGGAAGGCGATCGAGGTGTCCATGAGGACCCCGGTGACCAGCAGTGTCTTGCCCTCGAGAAGTCCCATGGCGGCTCCCTTCGCTCAGTGGCCCATGCCGAGGCCGCCGTCGACGGGGAGCACGGCCCCGCTGACGTAGGCGGCGTCGTCCGAGACGAGGAAGCGCACCGCGCCGGCCACCTCGGCGGCCTGGGCGAACCGGCCGGCCGGGATGCTCGCCAGGTAGGTCGCCCGGGTCGCCTCGGGCAGTGCGGCGGTCATGTCGGTCTGCACGAAACCGGGGGCCACCACGTTCGCGGTGATGTTGCGCCCACCCAGCTCGCGGGTGATCGACCGGGCCAGCCCGACCAGAGCGGCCTTGCTGGCGGCGTAGTTGGCCTGACCGGGCGAGCCGTACAGACCCACGACACTGGAGACGAACACCATCCGGCCACGCTTGAGCCGGATCATCCCGCGACTGGCGCGACGGGCACAGCGGAACGCCCCGGCAAGGTTGGTGTCGAGGACAGTGGCGAACTCCGCGTCGCTCATCCGCACGAGCAGCTGGTCGGCGGTGACCCCGGCGTTGGCCACCAACACCTCGACGGGCCCGCCGAGGTGCTCCTGCGCGGCCTCGAAGGCGGCGTCGACCGACGCGGAGTCGGTGACGTCGCAGGCCACCGCCGCCAGCCCCGCCGGCGCCCGACCCGACCGGCACCCGACGACCACCCGGTGGCCGGCCTCGGCCAGGTCCTGGGCGATGGCCAGGCCGATGCCTCGGTTGCCGCCGGTGACCAGCACAGTCTTGCCCGTGGGCTCGGTCATGGGCAGCTCCCGGGCGCGTCGAGGCCCTCCGCGGCATCCATGGCGAGCGTCCTTCCCAGAGGCGATAGCAGGCACTCGACGCTAGCCGACTACCCGCCGGTAGCTCGCCGCCGACTCGGCCGGCCGGCCGCTCGGTCATGCCGAGCGCGGGGAATCTCCCGCGTTTGGCATAACCGCGACCGGCAACCTCAGGGCTCGGGCGACCTGGGCCATGAACGCCGCCGGCTCCAGCCTCAGCCCGAGCACCGGCAGCCTCAGCACCCGCCGTCCGTCCAGGACCAGCTCGTTGGAGCGCAGGGCGTCGTCGAGCGGGTTGAGGCCGGCGAGGTGGTGGCCGCCGTCGATCTCGACGACGACGCCGTGGGTCGTCCACTCCACGTCGAGGTAGACCCGTCCCGAGCGCCCCCGGCACACACTCTGACGGTTGGGCTCGGGCAATCGGTAACGCCGGCACCACCGGGCGAAGTCCAGCTCACCGAGCGACTGCGCGCCCGAGCACACGTCGCGCACGACCGAGTCGAGCAGGGCGCGCCGGGGCGAGCGGGTCACCTCGGCCCAGGCGCGCAGCAGCCGGTCGGGCGACACGAGGCGCTGCTGCACCGGCATACCGACCAGCAGTGCCGCTTGTCGATCCGACCCGGCCCACTGGGCGGCCCTGATGACCGCGCTCTCGGGCCGAGCGCGGGGCACCCCGATCGACAGCGCAGGCCCGATCTCGCGGCGCCGGTGCAGGGTCACCCCGACGAGCCGGTATGCCGTGCACCGACCGGGCACCGTCACGTCCATCCTCTCGGTGTGGAATCCGCTCAGACCCTGGGCCAGCAGCGCGCTGACCCCGTCGAGGATGGCCCCGGAGCCGGACTCCCAGACCGCCCACCACCACCGCCCAGGTCCGACCGGGTTCCGGCCTGCGGGGACGACGGTATGCCGGCCGGCCAGGTGCCAGCGCCCGGCCCGCACCTCGGTGCGCACGTCCTCACGGGTCACCCCCAGCCGCAGCAGCTGCGCCCGATGGACGACCCCGCCGTGGCCCTGGGCGAGCTCGGCGGCAATTCCCTCGCGCCGGCGTCGCCGGACGGCGGACCTGGGCACGGGTGCGGGTCGGGGCACGGGTGCGGGGGCGGGGGCGGGTGCCAGGGCGGGTGCGGGTCGGGGCACGGGTGCGGGGGCGGGTCGGGGCACGACGGCCGGGGCGGGGGCGGGCATGGGGCGATACTCACCGGGCGAGCCGTGACCACGCTCCCGCGCCGGCGCACCTGGGGATGGCGTGGCGGACGTCCACCCGGATGTGGATGACCCCGGGGCCTCGGTTATGCCGATCGAGGGAGATCTCCCGCGATCGGCATGACCCGAGGCGCCGACGTGGACGTACAGTGAAGGGGTGAGGCTTCGGCGACCGCACCGACCCGCCGTCGTGCACACCGTGACGACGGCGCCGATGTCGGTCGCCGACGACCAGGACATGCGGGTGCGCCGCTACCTCATCACCATGGGGATCCGCACAGCGTGCTTCTTCTCCGCGCTGCTGGTGCAGGGGTGGCTGCGCTGGGCGCTGGTAGTCGGGGCGGTGGGGTTGCCCTACGTCGCCGTCGTCCTGGCCAACTCGGTCGGCCCGCGATGGGGCAGCCGGATCACCGGCCTGGACAAGTACGACGAGGCGTCGACGCTCGCCGACTCGCCCCCGCCCCAGGCCCTGCTGCACGGCACCGTCCAGCGCGACTGACCGGTCAGCCTCCGATCGCCGACATCGGCCGTTGCGGCTGGTGGAAGCCCGGTCGCCCGATGCCGTGCCCGGGCGCCTTACGCCACATCTCGCCTCGGATCAGCGCGGCGAGGACCTCGTCGGAGGCCCCGGCCCGCAACGGACCACGCAGGTCGGACTCGGCGCGGGCGAACAGGCAGTTGCGGATCTGTCCGTCGGCGGTGAGCCGGACCCGGTCGCAGGACCGGCAGAACGGCGCGGACACACTGGCGATGACCCCGACGGTGGCGGGGCCGCCGTCGACGAGGAAGCGCTGCGCCGGTGCGCTCCCCCGCGCCGCGTCCGGCAGCGGCGTCAGGGAGAATCGGCGCGCCAGCCGGTCGTGGACCTCGGCGGCGGTGACCATGCGCGCGCGATCCCAGCCGTGCTGGGCATCCAGGGGCATCTGCTCGATGAACCGCAACTCGTACCCCCGGTCCAGGCACCAGGCGAGCAGGTCGGCAACCCCGTCGTCGTTGACGCCGCGCATGACGACGGCGTTGACCTTGACCGGGTCCAGGCCGGCCTCGGCAGCGGCCGCCAGCCCCTTCTCCACGTCGGTATGCCGGTCCCGGCGGGTCAGCGCGGCGAACCCGGACCGCGACACCGTGTCGAGCGAGACGTTGACCCGGTCGAGGCCGGCCGCGGCCAGCGGCCCGGCGAGCCTGGCCAGCCCGACCCCGTTGGTCGTCAACGCGATGGTCGGCGCGGGGGTGATCGCGGCGATCCCCGCGACGATGTCCGCCAGGCTGGCCCGCAGCAGCGGCTCGCCCCCGGTCAGGCGCACCTGCCGGACGCCCAGGCCGACGAAGATCCCCACCAGCCGCACCAGCTCGGCGTCGGTGAGCACGTCCGCACCGGCCAGCCACGGCAACCCCTCGGCCGGCATGCAGTACGTGCACCGCAGATTGCACCGGTCGGTCACCGACACCCGCAGGTCGCGGGCCGTCCGCCCGTGGGCGTCGACGAGCGCGCCGGTCGAGGGCGGGCCGGGGTCGGGCGGGCCGGTCATGGGCTCAACTGTATGCCGGGTACCGTGAGTCGGTGCCGACGACGATCCTCACCCGACGGTTGCTCACGGCCCTGGCCGTCGCCGTCGTCGTCGCCGCCGCGTGTGTCCTGCTCGCCCGATGGCAGTGGTCGCGGTTCGAGGACAAGGACGCTCGGGCCAGGGCCGTCGAGGCGAACTACCGGGCCCCCGCCGTGCCGCTGGGCGACGTCCTGCCGACCCCGACCACCGAGCTGCGCGAGGACCAGGTGTGGACCAAGGTCGGCGTCTCCGGCCGGTATGCCGGGCCGGTGCTGCTCGTGCGCAACCGCACCCTCGAGGGAGCACTCGGTTTGGAGGTCCTCGTCCCCCTGCAGGTCGACGCGGGCATCCTGCTGGTCGACCGCGGATGGGTGCCCAACGCCGCCGACGCGGCGACCCTGCCGACCGTCCCCCCGACGCCCTCCGGGGCGGTCGCCGTGACCGGGTGGCTCAAACCGTCCGAGGAGGGCGACGGCACCGTGCTGCCCGCGGGCCAGCTCAAGACCGTCGACCTGGCCCAGGCCCGGGGGAAGGTCGACGGACCGCTGCTGGCGGCATACCTCGTGCTGGCCACCGAGACCGGCCCGGACGGCTCCACGCCCCCCCGCCCGGCCCCGCTCGCGGCGCCCTCGACCGACCGGGGGCCGCACGTCGCCTACGCGATCCAGTGGAGCCTCACCGCACTGCTCGGGTTCGCGTTCGTCGTGCTGGTCTACCGCAGCGACCGCCTCGCCGGCGCCGACCCCCGGCCCGGCCGACCGCCCAAGCCCACGAAGGTGCGGATCTGGGACGAGGAGGACGGGTAGGCGGGCTCAGGCCACGGTGAGGCTGGGGCGCTCGGGCGCGAACTGGGTCCGGTAGAGGTCGGCGTAGAGGCCGCCGGCGGCGAGCAGCTCGGCATGCCGGCCACGCTGCACGATCCGCCCACCGTCGACGACGAGGATCTGGTCAGCCCCGCGGACCGTCGAGAGGCGGTGAGCCACGACCAGGGCCGTGCGACCGGCCAGGGCCGAGTCCAGGGCCCGTTGCACGGCTACCTCGGACTCGCTGTCCAGGTGGGCCGTGGCCTCGTCCAGGACGACGACCTGGGGCTCCTTGAGCAGCAGCCGGGCGATCGCCAGGCGTTGCTTCTCGCCGCCGGACAGCCGGTGCCCTCGGTCCCCGACCACGGTGTCCAGCCCGGCCGGCAGGGAGTCCACGAGGGGGAGGACCTGAGCCGCGGCGAGCACGTCACGCATCTGACGCTCGGTCGCGTCGGGCTTGGCGTAGGCGAGGTTGGCCCGGATCGTGTCGTGGAACAGATGCGCCTCCTGGGTGACCATGCCGACGACCGAGTGCACCGACTCGAAGCTCGCCTCGCGCAGGTCGACGCCCCCGACCCGGACGGTCCCGGCGGTCGGGTCGTAGAGGCGGGACACCAGGGCGGTGATCGTCGTCTTGCCGGCACCGCTCGGGCCGACCAGGGCCACCAGCTGCCCGGCCGCGGCCGTGAAGGACACGTCGGTGAGCACCGGGCCGCCGCCGGCCCGGTCGCCGACCGCCGTCGTCTCCAGGGAGCGCAGCGAGACCTCGTCGGCGCCCGGGTACGCGAAGTCCACCCGGTCGAACTCCACCGCCGCGGGACCCGCCGGCAACGCGCGGGCGTCGCGGGCCTGGGCCACCAACGGGCGCAGATCCAGCACCTCGAAGACTCGGGCAAAGGACACCAGTGCCGTCATCACGTCGACCCGGACGCTGGACAGGGCGGTCAGCGGCCCGTAGAGGCGGGCCAGCAGGGCGGCCAGGGCCAGCAACGTGCCCACCGTGAGACTCCCGGACACCGCCATGAGGCCGCCGAAGCCGTAGACCATGGCCGTGGCGAGGGCGGCCACCAGGGACAGGGCGACCATGAACACCGTGCGGTTCATCGCGATCCGCACCCCGGTGTCACGGACCTGTGCCGCGCGGGCGGCATACTCGGCGTCTTCGCGCGCCGGGGAGCCGAAGAGCTTGACCAGCAACGCGCCGGCGACGTTGAACCGCTCGGTCATCCGACTGCCGAGCTCGGCGTTGTAGGACATCTGCGTCGCCGCGAGGCCGGCCAGCCGCCGGCCCATGAGCCGAGCCGGCACGAGGAAGAACGGCACGAGCAACAGCGCCCCGAGGGTCAGCTGCCAGGACAGTGCGGCCATCGCCCCGACGATGAGGGCCAGGGACACGGCATTGCTCACCACGCTGGACAGCACCGAGGTGAAGGCCTGCTGGGCTCCGATGACGTCGCTGTTGAGCCGGCTGACCAACGACCCGGTCTGCGCCCGGGTGAAGAACGCGATCGGCTGGCGTAGGACGTGCGCGAACACCTCGGTGCGCAGGTCGTAGATGAGCCCCTCGCCGATCCGCGAGCTGTACCAGCGCTGCAGGACCCCCAGCGCGGCGTCGAGCACGGCCAGCGTCGCCACCACCAGCGCGAGGCGCACGACCACCGAACCGTCCTTGGGGGTGACCCCGAGGTCGACCAGGTCGCGCAGCAGCAGCGGCACGGCGACGACGATCGAGGCGTCGACGACGACGACGGCGAGGAACACCGCGATGAGGCGCCGGTAGGGCTGGGCGTAGCGCAGGACCCGGCGGGTCGTCCCGGGGGCCAGGCGCACGTCGAGCACGTCGCGGTCCTTGACCAGGCCGCGCATCATCATGAACGGCTGATGCGTCACCCGGTCCTCCCGTCGTCGCGCGGCGTCACCGCCCACGTCGTCACGACAACGCCCCGCCGGGCGCCGGTCATTCCCCCATGAGCCGACCGGCCGAGGCACCGAAGAGGTTGGCCATGACGTGGATGAGCTTGCCCTGGGAGTCGCGCTCGTTGCGCATCTGCTCCTCGGGTGCGGCCGAGATCGCCTGGCGCAGCAGCGGTTTGAGGGCGAACAGCGACGCGTTGGGCGCCGCGAGCAGGGCCGCGACGAGGTCCTCGGTGGCGCTGGGCAGGTGGGCCGCCGGGACCGCGAGGTTGGCCAGCCCCAGCCGCACCGCTTCGTCGGCCTCGACGTAGCGCCCGGTGGCGCAGATCTCCAGGGCCCGGGAGTACCCCACGAGGTGCACGAGCGTGCCGCTGCCGGCGAGGTCGGGGACCATCCCCAGGCTGGTCTCGCGCATGGCGAACTTCACGTTGTCGGCGACGACGCGCAGGTCGGCGGCCAGGGCCAGCTGGAAGCCGGCCCCGATGGCGTAGCCCTGCACCGCGGCGACGACGATCGGGGGCACCTCGCGCCACACCGCGAACGCCCGCTGGTAGGGCGCGGTGACCTCGGCCATCCCCTGGGCGCTGGCGGCGGCCACCGCCATGACGTCCGGCTCCCCCGGCATCCCGCCGGGCACGAGGATGCGCCGGTCCAGGCCCGCCGAGAACGCCGGCCCCTCCGCGGACAGCACGACGACCCGCACCGAGGAGTCGATCCGGGTGGAGATGCCACCTAGGGCCGTCCAGAACGTCGGCGTCTGGGTGTTGCGGTGGTCGGGGTTGCACAGGGTGATGCGCAGCACCGGGCCGTCGGAGTCGACGCGGATGTGCGGGTGCGGGAAGTCGGTCACGCTCGCAGGCTACCGGCAGTGAGGTCTCCCAGTCTCTCCCGGTGCCAGGCAGACCCGACACCTCTCACCACCGCGCAGCCCACAGGGTGGCCGCACCGTCGTCGGTCGTCGTCACGGCATACCCGGATCCGCCGACGAGGGCGAACTGCCTCGCGGTGCCGGGCGGTCCGGGCTGCCGGTCCCACCCGGAGTCGCCCTCGCGCAGCAGGCCCCCGGTGTCGCCCTCGCCGACCAGCACGACGGCCCGCCCGTCGCGCAGGGCGGGTGCCGGGATGGGCGTGCGGTAGGAGGCCGGCAGGTCCACCACCGCCTCGCCCAGCCGCGCTGCCCGTGGGCCCTCGAGGCGCCACAGGGCCAGCCGCTCGCCGACCCAGCCGGCGACGATGCAGGTGCCCGAGCACCGGGCACTCACGGCCTCGCCGATCACCCCGGCCGAGGGCAGGTCCGTGCGCGCCCAGCCGGCGTTGCCGCGCTCCGACATCCAGACCGCCGGGGTCTGGGCACCGCCGCCCTCGCGCAGCGGGATGACCGACCCGACGACGAGAGCACCGGCCCCGGCGCCGACCCCCGAACGGGCACCGACGAGCAGGTCGGCCCGGCTCGCCAGGGCGGTGCCGGTCGAGGGACGGCGCACCCACCTGGGCCCCTCGGGCTGCCAGATCGCCGCGTCGAGGCCCGCGGCGTCGCTCTGCCACGAGCCCAGCAGCATCGGGCCCACCGAGGTGACCAGGACCGCCAGCTGGTCGCCGGCTCCCCAGCCGCCGAAGACGGTGAAGCCCTGCACCTGCTCGGTCAGCCCCTCCCCGGGCCGCCCGCGCCACACCGTCCACCGGACGTTCGCGTGCGCCCCTCCGCGCGCTCCCCCGACGGCCACCAGCGAGCCGTCCGCCTCGGGCTCGATCGACAGCCAGGTGGCCTGCTGGGCGTAGCCGCTGGTCGGCAGCACGGGCAGCGTCGTCCACTGCCCGTCCCGGCGCAGCAGCAGCCCCGGTGCCCCCGGGTCGGTGGTCGTGCGGGTGCCCACGAGCAGGTCCGAGCCGTATGCCGTGAGCGTCACCGGCTCCACACCCGCCGGCAACGGCACCGCCGACCACACGACGGTGGCACCCGGGGCAGCGGCCGGGTCGCCGGAACACCCCGCCACCAGGCCGGCGAGCGCCACGACCGCCCTCGCCACGACCGACCGAACGCGCATGTCCTGCAGTATCGCCGGTCAGCCGGCGGACCGGGTGTGGTCGTGGTGACCGCGAGGCGCCAGGATAGGGGACCGGCAGGGGTGCCCACCCAAGGGAGTCGCAGTGAGCTCGGTCGTACGGCACAAGATCCTCCTCGACGAGGACGAGATGCCCACCCGCTGGTACAACGTCCTGCACGACCTGCCCACCCCGCCGCCGCCCTACCTGCACCCGGCCACCGGGGCCCCGGTCGGTCCCGAGGACCTCACGCCGCTGTTCCCCATGGACCTCATCGCCCAGGAGGTCGCCACCGACCAGTACGTCGACATCCCGCCGGAGGTGCTCGACGTCTACCGGTTGTGGCGGCCCTCGCCGCTCTACCGAGCGCACCGGCTGGAGGCCGCCCTGAAGACCCCGGCGCGGATCTACTACAAGTACGAGGGCGTCTCCCCGGCCGGGTCGCACAAGCCCAACACCGCCGTGCCCCAAGCGTTCTACAACGCGAAGGCGGGCATCGCGAAGCTCACCACGGAGACCGGCGCCGGGCAATGGGGCACCGCCCTGGCCTTCGCGTGCGCGCAGTACGGACTGGAGTGCGAGGTCTGGCAGGTGCGCGCCTCCTACGACGGCAAGCCCTACCGCCGGATGATGATCGAGACCTTCGGCGCCACGGTGCACCCCTCGCCCTCGGAGCTCACCGGGGCCGGTCGGGCGATCCTCGCCGAGCACCCCGACTCCCCCGGGTCGCTCGGCATCGCGATCAGCGAGGCGGTCGAGGTGGCCGCCGCGTCGCCGACGACGAACTACGCCCTCGGGTCGGTGCTCGGACACGTCCTGCTGCACCAGACGATCATCGGCGAGGAGGCCCTGCGGCAGCTGGCCAAGGTCGGCGAGACCCCCGATCTCATCGTCGGCTGCACCGGCGGCGGCTCGAACTTCGGCGGGCTGGCCTTCCCGTTCCTGCGGGAGAAGCTCGCCGGCCGGATGGCGCCGGTGATCCGCGCGGTGGAGCCGGCCTCGTGCCCGAGCCTCACCCAGGGCGTCTACGCCTACGACTTCGGCGACACCGCCGGGATGACCCCGCTGATGAAGATGCACACCCTCGGGCACGACTTCATCCCCGACCCGATCCACGCCGGGGGGCTGCGCTACCACGGGATGAGCCCGCTGATCTCGCACGTCTACCAGGAGGGGCTCATCGAGGCGGTCTCCCGGCGCCAGCGAGAGTGCTTCGCCGCCGGGGTGCTCTTCGCTCGGACCGAGGGGATCGTGCCCGCCCCCGAGCCGACCCACGCCCTCGCCGAGACGGTCGAGCAAGCCCGCCGCTGCGCCGAGACCGGCGAGCCGATGGTCATCCTCACCGCCCTGTGCGGTCACGGGCACCTCGACCTGCCGGCGTACGCGGCATACCTCGCCGGCGGGATGACCGACCACTCCTACGAGGAGGCCGAGATCCGCGAGGCCGTCGCGGAGGCGCTGACCCATCTGCCGGCGGTCCCGAGCTGACGGAGCCGGGCATGACCTGGGACCCCGTGGCGACCCTGCCCATCGGTGGCCTGACCGACGTGGGGTTCGTCGGGCACCTGCTGCTCGTGGCCTCCCACCAGGGCCGTGGGGTGGTGGACTGCTATCGGGGCCTGGTCGTGGCCCGAGACCCCGACGAGGACTACTACGCCGTCGACGGCGGATCGGTCGCCGGGGTGGGGCCACTGGCGGGGTATGCCGTGGCCATGGCGGGGATGTACTCCAACCGGGTGCTGCCCCGCTCGACCCGCGACGGCTGGTCGGCCCACGCCGAGGCCGAGCGGGCCTGGTTGGCCGGTCCCAACGGCGAGCGGGTCGAGCTGCCGGCCGACGACGAGCCGGCGCGGGCCACCGGGTTCTCCCCCGACGGCCGCTTCTTCGTGCGCGCCAGCGCACCGACCCTGACCGTGCTGCGCCGCGCTCCGCTGGCCCGGGACGGCGCCGGGGGGGAGGTGGTCGCCTTCGACGAGGTCCCGGTCCCCGCCTTGCCCGGCCCGCCGGTGCCGACCACCCGGGTCCTCGTCGTCGCCGTCCGCGGGTCGCGCTGGGTGCTGGTCAGGGTGCGCGCGCAGGACCGGTGGGAGCTGCCCGGGGGTGCCCCGAGCGGGGACGAGCCCTGGCGCACCACGGCGGCGAGGGAGTTCGCCGCCCAGACCGGGATGCGCTGCGGGTCCCTGCGCTTCGTGGGCCGGGCCACGGTGCTCGACGGGCAGGGTCGGTTGGAGCACGCGGCGGTGTTCCGGACCTGGGCGATCGAGGGTTTGCCGTTCGAGCCGTCCGACCGGATCGCCGACCGCCGGTGGTGGGACGGACGGCAGGTGTGGGCCGAGCAGGTCGAGCCGCTGCAGCAATGGCTGGCCGCGGAGGCGCTCAGGCGAGGCTGACCAGGTCCGCGTAGTCCTCGCTCCAGAGGTCCTCGACCCCGTCGGGCAGCAGCAGGACCCGCTCGGGCGCCAACGCCTGCACCGCCCCCTCGTCGTGGGTGACGAGCACGACCGCCCCCGCGTAGCGGCGCAGGGCACCCAGGATCTCCTCGCGGGAGGCCGGGTCGAGGTTGTTCGTCGGCTCGTCCAGCAGCAGCACGTTGGCGGCCGAGACCACGAGCATGGCCAGCGCCAGCCGGGTCTTCTCGCCGCCGGAGAGCACCCGCGCGGGCTTGTCGACGTCGTCGCCGGAGAACAGGAACGCGCCCAGCACCCCCCGGGTCTGCGCGTCGCCGAGGTCGGGGGCGGCCGAGCGCAGGTTCGCCAGGACGCTCGCCTCGACGTCGAGGTTCTCGTGCTCCTGCGCGTAGTAGCCCAGGCGCAGCCCGTGGCCCGGCTCGACGACACCGGTGTCCGGGGTGTCGACCCCGGCGAGGATGCGCAGCAGCGTCGTCTTGCCCGCCCCGTTGAGGCCGAGCACGACCACGCGCGAGCCCCGGTCGACGGCGAGGTCGACGTCGGTGAAGACCTCCAGCGAGCCGAACGACCGGGACAGCCCGCTGGCCGTCAACGGGGTGCGCCCGCACGGCGCCGGGTCGGGCAAGCGCAGCCTCGCGACCCGGTCGCGGGCCCGCTGCCCCTCGACGCCGGCGAGCAGCCGATCGGCCCGCCGGGCCATGTTCTGGGCGGCGACGGCCTTGGTCGCCTTGGCCCGCATCCGGTCGGCCTGGGCGTGCAGGCTGGCGGCCTTCTTCTGCGCGTTGAGCCGCTCGCGGTGCCGACGGCGCTCGTCGGTCTCCCGCTGCTGCAGGTAGGCCGTCCAGCCGACGTTGTACTGGTCGAGCTCGGCGCGGTTGGCGTCCAGGTGGAACACCCGGTTGACCACCGCGTCCAGCAGCGCGCCGTCGTGGCTGATCACGACCAGGCCACCGTGGTAGGTCGCGAGGAACTCCCGCAGCCAGGCGATCGAGTCCGCGTCCAGGTGATTGGTGGGCTCGTCCAGCAGCAGGGTCTGCGCGCCCGAGAACAGGATCCGGGCCAGCTCCACGCGCCGGCGCTGCCCACCGGACAGGGTGGCCAGGGGCTGGTCCAACACCCGGGTGGGCAGGCCCACCGCCGCCGCGATCCGGGCGGCCTCGGCCTGCGCGGCATACCCGCCCCGGCTGGTGAACTCCTCCTCCAGGCGCCCGTAGGCACGCAGCGCCCGGTCACGGATCCGCTCGTCCGCGGCGCCCATCCGCCGCTCGGCGTCGCGCAGGCCGCGCACCGTGACGTCCAGGCCTCGGGCGGCGAGCACCCGGTCGCGGGCCAGCTGGGCGAGGTCCCCGGTGCGCGGGTCCTGGGGGAGGTACCCCACGTCGCCGGTGCGGGTCACCGTCCCGCCGGCGGCCGGGCGCTCCCCCGCGAGCACCCGGGTCAACGTCGTCTTGCCCGCCCCGTTGCGTCCCACCAGCCCGACCCGGTCGCCGGGCCCGACCCGGAACGTCGCGGCCTCGAGCAACATGCGGGCACCCACGCGCAACTCGACCGCGGTGGCGACGATCACGGCATACCTTTGCAGTCACGGGCGCCGCGCGCCGGCCGACGGGACGGGCCCCATTGTGCCAGCGCGACCACCGCGCTCAGTCGCGCCGGCGCGGCGGCCGGGCCTCGACGAAGGCCCAGTCCCGGTCGGTGAGCATCCGGGCCGCGGCGAGCCCCAGCGCCATGCCGAGCACGACGAGGACCGCGGAGATGCCGTAGTCGAGGGCGCCGAGCAGGTCGCCGTCGTTGAAGGACACCAAGGCCCGGTATGCCGCGGCGCCGGGCACCATGATGACGACCGCGGGGACGGACAGGATGATCCGCGGCAGGCCAAGGGCGGCGCCCACGTACCACGCGACGAGGCCGATCGTGCAGGTGGCCAGGGCCGCGGCGACCAGCGGCGCCACCCCCGCCTCCACGAGGGAGATCCGGGGGGTGTTGGCCACGGTGGCGATGAGCGCGGCGGCCAGGGCCGGGCGGGGCGGGGAGTTGAACACCACGGCGAACCCGGCCACCCCCAGGAATGTCGCCGCCAACCGCAGCGTCAGGGTGACCCAGGGGTCGGCGAGCAGTGGCGGGGCCACCGTGGGGACCAGGCCGAACACCGTGGACACCCCCCACATCCCCATCGCCGCGGTGACCGTGACCAGGGCGGCGTACGTCAGCCGCGAGATGCCCGCCGCGAGATCCAGGCGGGCCAGGTCCAGCGCCGCGGTGATCAACGGGAACCCGGGGACGAGGAAGAGCACCGCGGAGGTGAAGCCGGCCACCTGCCGGTCGGCGGGCAACCCCGCGACTTGGGTGCCGAGCCAGGACGCCCCGAGGTAGACCAGACAGGCCAGCACCGCCGCGGCGAACACCACCGCCAGCTGGTTGAGCTTGCGGTGCAGCAGGGCGATGCGCAGCCACTGGCCGGCGAAAGCGGCCACCGCGGCGCCGAACACCTCGAGCACCGCCCCGTTGTTGAGGTGGGCGAACCCGGCGCACGCCGCTCCGGCGCCGACGGCGCGGACCAGGTCGGGGTAGCGGGCCGGGCGGGCCACGATCGCGTCCAGCCCGGCCTGCACGTCTTTGACGGTCATGTGCGGGGGCAACGACCCGGCCCAGGTCTTCAACGCGGCCACCCGGTCGGCGTTGACTCCCGGGCTGGGGATCTCGGCCACCTGGGTGCGGAAGATCCCCCGCCGGGAGATGGTCAGGACGATCTCGTTGAGGGTGATCTGGGTCTGCACCCGGTCGACGTCCAGGGCCTGCCCGACCTGACGCATCGTCTCCTTGACCCGTCGCGACCCGGTGCCGGCCCCCAGCATGAGCGCTCCGGCCCGCAGGATGACATCCGAGCGGCGAATGAGGTGCTTGGGCTCGAGCGCGTCCTCGGCCGAGTGCACGTAGACCGGCTCGGACTCCCCTTGCTGTGCCACGCCGCCATTATCTCGGTCGCCTGTGCCTCGACCCGCGGGCCGGCGCGGCAGACCGACCCCGCTTCGGTAGCGTGACCCGGGTGAGCCCCTCGATCGCGGTCCGGCCGATCGGTGCCGAGGACCACCTGGGTTTCCTCCAGGGTCGGGGCGCCGCGAGCTTCCTGCAGACGCCGGCGTGGGGGCGGGTGAAGACCGACTGGGCGCACGAGAGCCTCGGCTGGTATGCCGCGGACGCGCCGGACACCCTGCTCGGGGTGGGGCTGGCGCTGTACCGGCGGCTGCCGAGGCTGCGCCGGGTCCTGGCCTACCTGCCGGAGGGTCCGGTGCTGGACTGGAGCCGGCCGGATGTCGACGCCCATCTGCTCGCCCTGCGCGAGCACGTCCGGGGCCGGGGGGCGTTCGCCCTGCGGGTGGGACCCCCGGTCGCCGTCCACCGGTGGCGCGCCGGCACCGTCAAGGACGCCATCGCCGCCCCGGCGCTGCGCTCCCTCGCGCAGGTGCCGGCCGACGTCACCGACGCGGACGGGCTCACCGTCGTGCAGACCTTGCGGCGCCTCGGTTTCCGCCGATTGGCCGCCGACGCCGGTTTCGCCGCCGGGCAGCCGCAGTACGTCTTCCAGGTGCCGTTGGCCGGTCGGGACGAGGCGGCGTTGCTCGCCGGGATGAACCAGCTCTGGCGACGCAACGTCAAGAAGGCCGCGAAGGCGGGGGTGCTCGTCGAGGTGGGCGGTCCGGGCGACCTGGCCGACTTCCACCGGCTGTACCGGCAGACCGCGGCACGGGACCATTTCGTCCCCCGCCCGCTGGAGTACTTCCAACGGATGTTCGCCGTGATGACCCAGGAGGACCCCACCCGGATCCGTCTCTACCTCGCCCGCCACGACGGCGACCTCGTCGCGGCGACGACCTGGGTGCGCGTCGGGCGGCATACCTGGTACTCCTACGGCGCGTCCAGCACCGCCAAACGCGAGGTGCAGGGCTCCACGGCGATCCAGTGGCGGATGATGCGCGACGCGTTGGCCGCGGGCGCCGACGTCTACGACCTGCGCGGGATCACCGACACCGTCGCCTCCGATGACCCCCACCTGGGCCTCGTCCGGTTCAAGGTCGGCACCGGGGGCGAGGCGGTGGAGTACGTCGGGGAGTGGGACCTACCGTTGAACCGGGCGCTTTACCGGGCGTTCGCGCTGTACCTGCGGCGGCGCGGATGAGCCTGCGACTGCACGTCGACACCGGGCGCTGGCGGGCCCACCTGGGCCGGGCCCTGGCGGCCTCGCCGGACCTCGTGCCGGTGGTGAAGGGCAACGGCTACGGATTCGGCAACGACCGGCTGTTGGCCGAGTGCGCACGGCTGGGTGGCGCCGCCGGGGTGGCGACGATCGCCGTGGGGACCTACCCGGAGGCGGGCGCCGCCGTCGACGCCTTCCCCGGGGATGTCCTGGTGCTCGAGCCGTTCCGCGAGGTCCTCCACGGCGCTCTGGCGCAGCTCGGGCACCCCGCCCTGGTGCACACCGTGGCGGC
The DNA here is from genome assembly GCA_037045055.1 of Dermatophilaceae bacterium. Lineage (GTDB taxonomy): Bacteria > Actinomycetota > Actinomycetes > Actinomycetales > Dermatophilaceae > Phosphoribacter. The sequence continues at coordinate 485,436 of JBAOHJ010000001.1, forward strand.
GCCGGAGGACCTGCCGGCTCTGTGCGCTCGGGCCCGGTCGCCTCGAGTGGTGCTCGAGGGGCTCACCTCGATGAACCGGCACGGTATGCCGCCGCCGCAGCTCGGTGCCCTCGTCGCCGAGCCCGGTGCCGCCACCGTGGTGGGGGCCACCCTGCACCTGCCGTTGGGGGGCGGGCACCTCGACGAGGTACAGGGGTGGGTCGAGGCGGTCGCGGGGGTGCGCTCGTGGTTCGTGTCGCACGTCGGAGCCGGGGAGCTGGCTGCCCTGGCCGGGGCGCACCCCGACCGGCGGTTCCGGCCGCGGGTCGGCACCGCGCTGTGGCTCGGCGACCAGGGGGCGCTCGCGGTGCGCGCCGACGTCCTGGACGTGCGGCACCTGGGTCGGGGCCAACCCGCCGGGTACCGCCAACGCCGCACCGGGGGCACCCATCTGGTGGTGGTCAGCGGTGGCACCGCCCACGGCGTCGCCGTGGAGGCGCCCGGCGCGGTGTCCGGTCTGCGTCAACGCGCCGTCGTGGTCGCCGAGGGCCTGCTGGAGGCGGCCGGGCGGGTGCGCTCCCCGTTCACGGTGGCCGGGCGACCCACCTGGTTCCTGGAACCCCCGCACATGCAGGTGAGCATGGTGGTGCTGCCGGAGCGGGCCACGCCGCCGAGCATCGGGCAGGAGGCGCTGGTGCGCGTGCGGCATACCCTGTTGCGGGCCGACGCCGTCGTCATGTCGTGACCTTTCGCGACCCGGGCACCCCGCCGCGGACGCCCCGCTCGTCTAGGGTGTGAGGGGATTCACGGGCGAGAGCGCCCACACCTGGCGGAGGGGCCGATGAGTTTCAACGAGAACGTCCAGCTGGACACCTCGCAGGTCGAGGCCCGCGGCGGCTCCGGCGGCCTGGGCGGTGGCGGCGGCTTCCCCGGCGGCCTGCAGGTCGGCGGGGGCATCGGCGGTCTCATCCTGCTGATCCTCACCTTGCTGTTCGGCGGCAACCTCATCGGCGGCTCCAACACCCAGGTCCCCGACGGCACGACCACCGGCCGGGGCAGCTCCCTGGACCCGGGCCAGGTCTCGGCCGGCGGTCAACAGGGCGCTGCCGCCATCGCCCAGTGCCGGACCGGTGCCGACGCCAACCGCGACGACGCGTGCCTCGTCGTCGCCACCGTCAACAGCGTCCAGGCCTACTGGGCCCAGACCCTGCCGCAGTACGGCGTGCAGTACTCCCCCGCGCCCACCGTCCTCTACGACGGCGCGACCCAGTCCGCCTGCGGCACCGCCTCCAACCAGGTCGGGCCGTTCTACTGCCCGCTGGACCGCAAGGTCTACATCGACGCCTCGTTCTTCCAGGAGCTCACCACCCGCTTCGGCGCCGACGGCGGCCAGCTGGCCAAGGAATACGTCGTCGCCCACGAGTACGGCCACCACGTCCAGGACATCCTCAACCTGCTCGGCCGGGCCCAGCAGGACCCCCAGGGCGCGCAGTCCGGCGCGGTGCGGATCGAGCTCATGGCCGACTGCCTGGCCGGGACGTGGGTCAAGCACGCGACCGAGACCAAGGACGCCAACGGGGTGGCCTACCTCAAACCGATCACCCAGCAGGACGTCACCTCGGCGCTCTCGGCGGCGGCGGCGGTCGGCGACGACCGGATCCAGAAGACCATGCAGGGGCGGGTCACCCCGGAGAACTGGACGCACGGCTCGAGCGCGGCGCGTCAGCGGTGGTTCACCAGCGGGTACACCTCCGGCGACATCAACCAGTGCAACACCTTCGGGGTCTCCCGGGTGGAGTGAGCCCGACGCCCGCGGGTGGCTCAGATCGCGGCGCCGCGCAGGAAGCGTCGCCCGGTCACCTCGTAGGCGGTGATCTCGACGTAGATCGGCTTGTCGTTGGGCAGCCAGGTCTGCAGCTGCTTGGTGTCGTGCTCGTAGGTCCGGGTGAACCCCTCGACCATGCGGGCCTGCCCCTTGAGCACCACCGACCAGGCAGCGTCGCCGTCGCGGCCGCCGTCGGTCTCCACGGCCACCGAGGAGTTGAGCGTCAGCTCGGCCAGCTTGGTCCCGGCGGCGGTGCGCATGAGCAGCTTGCCCGGCTCGACGAGGAAGTTCACCGGGAAGATGTCCGGCTCCCCCAGCGGTGCGACGGCCAACCGCCCGAACCCCTCCCGGGCCAGGATCTCCCAGCACTCCTGCTCCGACAGGTCTTCGATGCGGTAGGCCTCGCTCATGAGCCCAATCCTAGAGACCGGCCCGCCCGCCGGCCGCACCGGTGCCGGACCGCGGGCCAGCCGGGCTCCGGCCCGCGCCTTGGCCGCGCTCGGGCCCGGCTCGGTCAGCTCACAGGTTGAACCCGAGAGCCCGCAGCTGGTCGCGTCCGTCGTCGGTGATCTTGTCCGGACCCCACGGCGGCATCCACACCCAGTTGATGCTGTGCGTGGCGACGATGCCCTCCAGGGCGGCGGCCGTCTGGTCTTCGATGACGTCGGTGAGCGGGCAGGCCGCCGAGGTCAGGGTCATGTCGATGACGGCATGGGCCCGCCCGTCGACGGTGATGCCGTAGACCAGACCGAGGTCCACGACGTTGATGCCCAGCTCGGGGTCGACGACGTCGCGCATGGCCTCTTCGACGTCGGCGACGTCCGGCGGCATCGGGGTGGCGGTCATCGGGTCGCTCATGTCAGGTCCCTTCCGGCCGTCGCCGCGACGGCGGTGATGTCGACGCCGGCCCGCGCCAGGGCGTCGGTGAACGCGCTCCACCCCAGCAGGGCGCACTTGACCCGCGCGGGGTACTTCGCCACGCCGGCGAAGGCCACGCCGTCGCCGATCCGCTCCTCGTCCCCGGGGTCCTGCCCCCGGGAGGTGAGCATCGCCCGGATCGCCGCGTAACTGTCCAACGCCTGCGCGACCGGTCGCCCGGTGACCTCCTGCGCCAGCACCGACGTCGAGGCGACCGAGATCGAGCAGCCCTGCGCGGCATACGAGACGTCGGCGACGACCCCGTCCTCGACGTCGACGCGCAGGGTGACCTCGTCGCCGCAGGTCGGGTTGACGTGGTGGACCTCGGCGTCGAACGGCTCGCGCAGCCCGGCCCGGTGCGGGTTCTTGTAGTGCTCGATGATGACCTGCTGGTAGAGGTCCATCAGGCCGGCACCGCCAGCCCGAACACCGCCGGCACCCGGTCCAGCGCCGCCAGCAGCGCGTCGACCTCCTCGGGCGTGCTGTATGCCGCGAACGTCGCCCGGGTGGTCGCGGCCACCCCCAGGGCCCGGTGCAGCGGCCAGGCGCAGTGGTGCCCCACCCGTACCGCCACCCCCTGGTCGTCGAGGACCTGCCCGACGTCGTGGGCGTGCACGCCGTCGACGACGAAGGCGACCACGGCACCGCGCTCGGCCAGGTCGGTAGGTCCGACGACGCGCACCCAAGACCGCTGGGACAGCCCGTGCAGCAGCCGGGCGACGAGGGCCTGCTCGTGGGCGTGCACCCGGTCCATCCCCAGGGCGGTGAGATAGTCGCACGCGGCGGCCAGGCCCACGGCCTGGGCAGCCACCGGCACGCCGGCCTCGAACTTCTGCGGCACCGGGGCGTAGGTCGAGCCGGTCATGGTCACCGTCTCGATCATCGACCCACCGGTGAGGAAGGCCGGCATCTCGTCGAGGATCTCGGCCCGCCCCCACAGCACCCCGATGCCCAGCGGGCCGAGCATCTTGTGCCCGCTGAAGGCCAGCAGGTCAACCCCGAGGTCGGTCACGTCGACCGGCAGGTGCGGCACCGACTGGCACGCGTCCAGGACGACGAGCGCCCCGACCTCGTGGGCGGCCGCGGCCAGCTCGCGCACCGGGTTGACCGTGCCCAGGACGTTGGACACGTGGGTGAAGGCGAAGACCGTGGTGCGCTCGGTGAGCAGGGCGTCGAGGTCGGCGAGCTGCAACCGCCCGTCGGGGGTCACCGGGATCCAGCGCAGGGTGGCCCCGGTGCGCCGGCACAGCTCCTGCCACGGCACGAGGTTGGCGTGGTGTTCCATCTCGGTGACGAGCACCTCGTCACCGACCCCTAGGGTGAACCGGCCCCCCGGGGTGCCGCCGCCGCCCCCGCTGGCGCCGTTGGAGAAAGCGTAGGCGACGAGGTTGATCGCCTCGGTGGCGTTGCGGGTGAAGACGATCTCGTGGGCCGGTGCCCCGACGAAGGCGCCGATCGTCGCCCGAGCCGCCTCGTAGGCGTCGGTGCCCTCTTCGGAGAGCTGGTGCGCCCCCCGGTGCACCGCGGAGTTGATCCGCTCGTAGAAGTCCCGCTCGGCGTCGAGCACCTGGCGGGGCTTGTGCGAGGTGGCCCCGGAGTCCAGATAGACCAGCGGGCGGCCATCGCGCACGGTCCGCGCGAGGATCGGCACGTCGGCCCGGATGCGGGCCGACTCCGCGGCGGTGAAGGGTCGGGCACTCATCGGTATGCCGTCGCGCCCGCGGGCGCCGTCTCGCCCGCGGGGGCCGTCGGCCCGGTGGCGCGGTCGCCGGTCAGGAACCGGTCGTAGCCCTCGGCTTCGAGCCGGTCGGCGAGCTCGGGCCCGCCCTGCTCGACGATCCGCCCGTCGACGAAGACGTGCACGGCGTCCGGGTGGATGTAACGCAGGATCCGGGTGTAGTGGGTGATGAGCACGATGCCCAGGTCGGTGGCCTGCTGGGCCCGGTTGACCCCGTCGCTGACCACCCGCAGGGCATCGACGTCCAGACCGGAGTCGGTCTCGTCGAGCAGGGCGATCGCGGGCCGCAACAGCTCCAGCTGCAGGACCTCGTGGCGCTTCTTCTCCCCGCCGGAGAACCCCTCGTTGACGTTGCGCTCGGCGAAGGCGGGGTCCATCTTCAGCGCGTCCATCGCCGCCTTGACGTCCTTGACCCAGGTGCGCAGCTTGGGGGCCTGGCCGTCCAGGGCGGTCTTGGCGGTGCGCAGGAAGTTCGAGACCGTGACGCCGGGGACCTCGACGGGGTACTGCATGGCCAGGAACAGCCCGGCGCGAGCCCGCTCGTCGACACTCATCCCGAGCACGTCCTGCCCGTCGAGGGTGACGCTGCCCGAGGTCACGCGGTACTTGGGGTGGCCGGCCACGGAGTAGGCCAGCGTCGACTTGCCCGAGCCGTTGGGGCCCATGATCGCGTGGGTCTGCCCGCTGGCGACGGTGAGGTCGACGCCGCGGAGGATCTCCTTGGCGCCCTCCTCGGTGTCGACGCTGACGTGCAGGTCGCGGATGTCCAGGACGGCCATGTCAGTGGGGCTCCTTGTCGAGGCTGACCAGGACGGCCTCGCCGTCCAGCTTCACGGGGTAGACGCCGATCGGGACGGTCGCCGGCAGTCCGGTCGGCTCGCCGGTGCGCAGGTCGAAGCGCGAGCCGTGTAGCCAGCACTCCACCGTGCAGCCGTCCACCTCGCCCTCGGAGAGCGAGACCTGCGCGTGCGTGCAGGTGTCGTCGACGGCATGGACCTCGCGCTCGCCGGTGCGCACGATGGCCAGCAGCTGCCCGTCGATCCGGGCCGGCGAGGCGATCCCGACGGTGAGGTCGGCCAGGTCGCACACCTTGACGTAGCCCTCGGCGGTCACGACGGCGCTCCCTCGGCGACCGCGAGCTCGCGCTCCACCGCCTGGGTGAGATGGCCCTGGATCTCGGCCACCGGGATCTTGGCGATGAGGTCGGCGAAGAAGCCCCGCACGACCAGCCGCCGGGCCTCCTGCAACGGGATGCCGCGCGCCTGCAGGTAGAACAGCTGCTCGTCGTCGAACCGCCCGGTCGCCGAGGCGTGCCCGGCGCCGACGATCTCGCCGGTCTCGATCTCCAGGTTGGGCACCGAGTCGGCGCGGGCGCCCTCGGTGAGCACGAGGTTGCGGTTGAGCTCGTAGGTGTCGGTGCCCTCGGCGGCGGCGCGGATGAGCACGTCGCCCACCCAGACCGTGTGGGCCGAGTCGCCTTGCAGGGCACCGCGATACTCCACGTGACTGCGGCAGTGCGGGGCCTCGTGGTCGACGAACAGCCGGTGCTCCAGGTGCTGGCCGGCGTCGGCGAAGTAGATGCCGGAGGCGTCCACCGACCCGCCGGGGCCGGCATACGTCACGTTGGTGGCCATCCGCACCAGCGCGCCACCGAGGGTGACGACGACGTGGCGCACCGTGGCGTCGCGCCCGACGACGAGGTCGTGTTGGGCGGCGTGCACGGTGTCCTCGCTCCACTCCTGCACGGAGACGAGGGTGAGGTCGGCACCGTCCCCGACGAGCACGGAGACGACCTCGCCGAACCGCGCCGTGCCCTGGTGCTCCAGCACGACGGTGGCCGTGCTGTGCCGGCCGGCGGTGACGAGCAGGTGCCCCCAGACGCGCTCGCTGTGGCTGCCGACCAGCCGGATCCGCACCGGGTCGGGCGGGACCGTGTCGGCGGGGATGTCCAGGTGCATGCCTCCCTCGGCATGGGCGAGCGCGAGGGCCGCGGCCCGGTCGCCCGGAGCCGGGATGCCGTGCGCGCGTGCCTGCGACCCGGTGACCGGGCGCAGGGTGACCCCCTCGGGCAGCTCGGCGTCCCAGGCCAGGTGCGTCCCGCTGGGGGTGTCGCGCAGCAGCGCCGCCATCCGGTCCACCGGGGTGAACCGCCACTGCTCCTCCCGGCCGGTGGGCATGGGGAAGTCGGCGACGTCGAACGAGGTGCGCCGCTGCGCCCGCGACTGCTCGGGGACGACGGGCGGCCCGCCATGGGTGTGTGGCGAGCTGCCCGGCATACCGGCGTTCGGGCGCGCGGCCTGCTCCAGCAGCGGCATCAGCCGACCGCTCCTTCCATCTGCAGCTCGATGAGTCGGTTGAGCTCCAGGGCGTACTCCATGGGCAGCTCGCGGGCGATCGGCTCGATGAACCCCCGCACGATCATCGCCATGGCCTCCTCCTCGGTCATCCCGCGGGACATGAGGTAGAAGAGCTGGTCGGCGCTGACCTTCGACACGGTGGCCTCGTGGCCCATCTGCACGTCGTCCTCGCGGACGTCGACGTAGGGGTAGGTGTCCGAGCGGCTCACCGTGTCGACGAGCAGGGCGTCGCAGCGCACCGTCGAGCGGCTGCGGGTGGCCCCCTCGAGGATCTGGACCAGGCCGCGGTAGGAGGTCCGCCCCCCGCCGCGAGCCACCGACTTGGAGACGATCGAGCTGGACGTGTCGGGGGCGGCGTGCACCATCTTGGCCCCGGCGTCCTGGTGCTGGCCCTCGCCGGCGAAGGCGATCGAGAGGGTCTCGCCCTTGGCGTGCCGGCCCAGCAGGTAGACCGCGGGATACTTCATCGTCACCTTGGAGCCGAGGTTGCCGTCGACCCACTCCATCGTCGCGCCGGCGCCACAGGTCGCCCGCTTGGTGACCAGGTTGTAGACGTTGGTCGACCAGTTCTGGATCGTCGTGTAGCGCACCCGGGCGCCGGGCTTGACGACGATCTCGACGACCGCGCTGTGCAGGCTGTCCGAGGAGTAGATCGGCGCGGTGCACCCCTCGACGTAGTGCACGTAGGAGCCCTCGTCGGCGATGATCAGGGTCCGCTCGAACTGGCCCATGTTCTCGGTGTTGATCCGGAAGTAGGCCTGCAGCGGGATGTCGACGTGCACCCCCGGCGGGACGTAGATGAACGACCCGCCCGACCACACCGAGGTGTTGAGCGAGGCGAACTTGTTGTCCCCGGCGGGGATCACCGTGGTGAAGTACTCCCGGAACAGGTCCTCGTGCTCGCGCAGGCCGGAGTCGGTGTCGAGGAACACGACGCCCTGCTCCTGCAGGTCCTCGCGGATCTGGTGGTAGACGACCTCGGACTCGTACTGGGCCGCCACGCCGGCGATGAGCCGCTGCTTCTCGGCCTCCGGGATGCCCAGCCGGTCGTAGGTGTTCTTGATGTCCGCGGGCAGGTCCTCCCACGAGGCCGCCTGCTTCTCGGTGGAGCGCACGAAGTACTTGATGTTGTCGAAGTGGATGCCGCTCAAGTCGCTGCCCCACGCCGGCATCGGCTTGCGCTCGAAGAGCCGCAGCGCCTTCAGGCGCAGGTCGGTCATCCACTGTGGCTCGTCCTTGAGGGCCGAGATGTCCCGGACGACCTGCTCGGACAGGCCGCGGCGGGCCGAGGCCCCGGCGGCGTCCGCGTCGTGCCAGCCGTAGTCGTACCGGCCCAGACCGGCCAGACCGGGGTTGAGCCGCTCGATGTCGGTGCTCACGTCAGTGACCTTTCCGTGGGGCGGGCCGGTGCGGTGGGGACGAACGTCGTGCACACGTGCTGGCCGCGCGCCAGCGTGGACAATCGCTGCACGTGGACGCCGAGCAGCCGGGAGAACGCGTCGGTCTCGGCCTGGCAGAACTGCGGGAATTCCTGGGCCACGTGCTTGACCGGGCAGTGTCCCTGACACAGCTGGATGCCGGTCAGGCTCCCCTGGCCGACCGGGCGTGCCGTGGCGGCGTACCCGTCCCGGGACAGCGCGTCCACGAGGGCCTGCGCCCGGGCCGTGGGGTCCGGGCCGGCGCCGGCCAACGCCGCGGCATACCGGGCCTCGAGCTCGGCCACCCGCTGCCGGGCGAACGACCCGACGCCCTCCGGACCCACGGCGGCGTGCAGGTAGCGCAACGCCTGCGCGGCCAGGTGGTCGTAGTCGGAGGCGAGCGCGTCGTGGCCGGCGTCGGACACCACCCAGGCCCGCGCCGGTCGGCCCCGGCCGCGCGTGCCGGTCGCCCCGTCGTGGCGGGCCACGTCGCCCCGGGCCGCCAGCGCGTCCAGGTGGCGTCGGACCGCGGCGGGGGTCAGCCCGAGCAGCCGGCCCAGCGTCGACGCGGTGACCGGGCCGTGCTCGGAGACCGCGGCCATCACCCGGGCCCGCGTGCGGGTCTCGTGGTCCACGGCGCGCTCGGGCGACGACGACAAAATCACCACATCAGTATGCCGTAATTCCCGGTGAAGGGAAACCCGGGCCACCCAGGCCTCGCCCCATCGCCGCACCGCCGCGGCGAGGCCTGGCGGTATCTGCCCGGGCCCGGCCGCCTCCTCCGATCGACGCCATCCCTCCTCTCCCGGGGTCTGCCATGACCGAACCCATCGTCGCCGTCCACGGCCGCGCCCCCGACGGCAGCTGGCAGCTCGCCGGCTTCGCCCGGTTGGAGCTGCCGCGCATCCTGCGCGCCCTGCCGGCCCTGCGCGCCGCGATGGACACCCATCCCGAGGTGTCCCAAGGGCTGGCCCACATCGCCTGGCTGGAGCAGGGCCAGCCGCGGGCCGAGCTCATCGCGATCCGCGCCGTCGGGCCGATCGGCGAGTGGATGGGCGACGGCGGCGGTGTCGGCCTCGAGCTCGACCGCCCGAGCTCGGCCCCGACCATCCACCTGCCACCCGGCCCGGGTTCGGACGGGTTCTGGTGCGTGCTGTTCCCCTGGGCCAGCTTCTGCGGCGGGGACTGACCGTGGGGGCCTCGCGACGCGCTCGGGCCGCCGTCGTGGTCGGCTCGATCGGGATCGACCTGCTGGTCTGGCACGGCGCGGTCCGCACCGTGCTCGGGACGGCCGTGCCGACCTGGCTGCCGGTTCTCGCCCTGGCCCTCGCCCACCAGTCGCTGTGGCTGGTGGGGCGCCGCCCGAGGCTGGTGCTCGGGATCCAGATCGCCCTCGGGTCGGTCAGTCTCGTCGTGCCGCTGTGGCAGCCGTTCGCGGGTCTGCTGACGGGCACGTATGCCGTGAGCGCCCGGCGCGGCGCGCGCGGGGTCGCCGGGATGCTGCCGGCAGTCCTCGCGGTGCTGGTGTCGCACAGCTACGGCTCGGCCCGGCTCACCGCGGCCCCGGCGAGCTCGACGGCGATCCTCCTCGCGTTGTGGGGCGCGCTGACCGCCGTGGTCGTCGCGGCCGGGGTGCGCCGGCACACCCTGGCCGCCCACGGCCGGCAACGGGTCCGGCTGGCCCAGGCCCAGGCCCAGGCCGACCTCATCGAGCAGCGGCGCCGGATCGCCCACGACCTGCACGACGGCCTCGGCGCCGCGGTCACCGCCCTGCACCTGCACGCCTGGGGCGGCGGCGCCGCCTCCGGGGACGGACCGCTGCCGGCGCGGTCCGTCGCGGCCATCCGCAGCGGGGCGCAACACACGCTGGTCGAGCTGCGTCGGGTGGTCGGCTCGCTGCAGCCGTCGTCCGGGCCGGCAGGTGCGGCGCTGCCGGCGGCGCCGTCCCCGAGCCGGGAGGTGGCCCGGCTGGCCCGGTCCGCGCGGACGCTCGGGATGCGGGTGAGCCTGCATGGTCCGTGGTCCGAGCTGGCCGACGACGACCTCGCCCCGGTGGCGGCCGAGGCCCTGGTCCGGACCGCCCAGGAGTGCCTCACCAACGCGCTCAAGTACGCCGGCGCCGGCGCGTGCACCCTCGAGCTGCGCCGCGGCACGGCCGCGGTGACGCTCTGCGTCCGCAGCACCACCGGCCGGCCACCGGCCGTCGCGCCGAGCCCTCCCGACGGCTGGAGCGGTGGCGGGGGCCTGGCCGGCCTGGCCCACCGCGCCGCCCTCGCCGGCGGGCGACTTCGCGCCGGGCCCACCGCCGGGGGCTTCCAGGTGACCCTGCGCGTGCCGACCTGTGTCGTCCTGGTCCCGTGACCGCCGGGGCCATGGGGGTGCGGCGGTGACCGTCCGGCTGGTCGTCGCCGAGGACGACCCGCTGGTCCGCTCGGGCATCGTCGCCGTGTTGGCGCCCGAGCCCGACCTCGCCGTGGTGGGCCAGGCCCCGGACGGGGCGGCGGCATACCGGCTCGTCGACACGCTCCGCCCGGACGTGGTCGTCACCGACCTGCGCATGCCGGGGGTCGACGGCGTCGAACTGACCCAGCGGATCTGCCGACGACCCGCGCCACCGCCGGTGCTGGTGCTCACCACCTTCGACGGCGGCCCGGACGTGCACGCCGCGGTGCGCGCCGGTGCGCGCGGGTACCTGCTCAAGCTCGCCGCCCCGCACCATCTGGCCGACGCGGTGCGGGCCGTAGCCGCCGGCCAGGGCTGGGTCGACCCCGCGGTCGCCCCGGCCGTGCTCGCCGCGGTACGCCGCGCCCCACAGCCCGCCGACGGCGCCGGCCGCCGGATCGAGCGGCTCACCGCGCGCGAACGCGAGGTGCTCGTGCTGCTGGGCCAGGGCTGCTCCAACGCGGAGATCGCGGCGACCCTGTGGCTCGGGACCGGCACGGTGAAGACCCACGTGTCCCGCATCCTGCACAAGACCGCATGCCGGGACCGTGCGCAGGCCGTCGCCCTGGCCTACGCCAGCGGCCTGGCCGGCCACCGCGGGTAGGCCGGGGGTATGCCGCGCGGCATACCCCGCCCGAGCGGTATGCCGCGCGGCACAGGCCCGGTCGGGACCGCAGGCAGACGCGCGGCGGGGGCCGCGGACGCGACCGTCGAGGGGTCGGCGGATGGTCCGCCGGCCCCTACCGAAAGGCACCGTCATGTCGATCCGAATCCCGCACTGGCGCGCCGCCGCCGTCGCCCTCGCCGCCGCCGCCCTGCCGCTAGCGGGCATCTCGTCGGCCCAGGCCTCGACCAGCTCCAGCGGCTGCACCGTCTCGCCGCTGCGTCCCTACTACGTCTACCACAACGCCGCCGGCGTCAAGGTGATCCGCTACGACGTCACGGTCAGCTGCGACGCCGACCGCACCATCGAGCTCGAGCGCCACGTCCACGAGCAGGACGGCGGGCTCAACAACGACGACCACATCGCGACGTCGAACCACGACCGGTACTTCCCGTCGACCTCGTCGGTGACGATGTGGGCCGAGGTGTCGCTGCCCGACACCGAGCTCGGCGACGAGGAGATGTACCAGCAGGTGAAGTTCCGGGTGACCAGCAACGGGGTGACCTCGCCCTGGACGGCGTGGGAGCTCTCGCCCACCCAGCAGTTCTCCAAGTGACCGGACGCGATCCCTCGGTGCCCGTCGGCGTGGCCGGCGGGCACCGACGCGCGCGCGGGCCGGTCACCCGGCATACACTCGCCGTCGTGTCCGCCGCCGTGACGTTCGATGCCCTCACGCGGCGCTTCGCCACCGTGGTGGCCTGCGCGGAGCTGACTTGGCAGGCGCCCGCGGGCGAGATCACCGCGGTCCTGGGCCCCAACGGCGCGGGCAAGACGACCGCCATCGAGTGCGCGGTGGGGCTGCAGCGCCCCGACGGCGGCACCGTCACCGTCCTGGGCGCCGATCCGTGGCTGGCCCCGGCCGCACACCGCGCTCGGGTCGGGGTCATGCTCCAGGCCGGCGGCATCCCCAACGGCAGCACACCGATGCGGCTGCTGCGCCACCTCGCCGCGTTCTACGCCGAGCCCGCCGACGTCGACGCCCTGGCCGCCCGGTTGGGCATCGACCGGTTCGCCGGCACCACCGTCCGGCGGCTGTCCGGCGGCCAGAAGCAACGGGTGGCGCTGGCCGCCGCCCTGGTCGGCCGTCCCGAGGTCGCCTTCCTCGACGAACCCACCTCGGGCCTGGACCCGCACGGGCGCCTGGACGTCTACGACCTGCTGCGCCAGGTCCGCGCCGAGGGCACCACCGTCGTCGTCACCACCCACTCGTTCGAGCAGGCCCAGGCCCTGGCCACCCATCTGGTCATCCTCAGCGCGGGCCGGACCGTGGCCGCGGGGCCGCCCGAGCGGGTCGTCGGGGACTCCAGCCTCGAACGCGTCTACTTCGCGCTCACCCGCAAGGACGCCGGGTGAGCCCGCGCGCCCCCGCTCCTGCGGCGGCCCGGATCCGTGCCCAGGCCCGATTCGAGCTGGCCACCCTGCTGGCCAACGGCGAGCAGTTGCTGGTGTCCCTCGTGCTGCCCCTCGGCGCGCTGGTCGGCCTGGCGCTGACCGAGGCCCCCTACCTCGGGCCGGGCCGGCGCCTCGACGTCGCCGTCCCCGGCGTGCTCGCCCTGTGCGTGGTGTCCGCCGCGTTCACCGCGCAGGCCATCGCCACGGGCTTCGACCGCCGGTACGCCGTCCTGCGCCTGCTGGGCACCACTCCCCTCGGGCGTGACGGCCTGCTCTGGGGCAAGGCCGTGGCCACCCTGGGGGTGGAAGCCCTCCAATGGCTTGTCGTCGGCGGGGTCGGGGTCGCGCTGGGCTGGCGGGCCACCCCGGCGGGCCTGCCGTATGCCGTGCTGGTGCTGCTCGCGGGCACGTGGGCGTTCGTCGCGCTGGCCCTGCTGCTGGCCGGGACGGTCCGCGCCGAGGGCGTGCTCGCACTGGCCAACCTCGTCTGGGTGCTCCTGCTCGTCGCGGGTGGGGTGATCGTCCCGGCCGCGCAGCTGCCCGGCGTGCTGGGCACGGTCGCCTCCTGGCTGCCGTCCGCAGCGCTGGCCGACGGCCTGCGGGCCGCCCTCGGCTCGGGCACGCTCGCCGCGCTGCCGCTGCTCGTGCTCGTCGGATGGGCGGCGGTGGCCACCGCGCTGGCGGCCCGCACGTTCCGCTGGTCGGACTGACCCTCCGACGGCACGTGCCACTGGTCGTACTGACCCTCCGGACCGCACGTTCCGCGGCCAGGCCGGCCGCCCGCCGACCCGCGGTCCGGCCCGGCGGGGGCGCGGCATACCCTGACGGACGTGGCTCCTCCCGTCGCGCGACCCGAATGGGTCCGCCCCGTCCTCGTGGCCAACCTCGTCGCCGAGATCGTCATCGTCGTCACCGGCGGGGCGGTGCGCCTGACCGGCAGCGGCCTGGGCTGTCCGGACTGGCCGACCTGCGCGCAGGGCTCGCTGGTCCCCGTGGCGGCGCAGGCGGAGGGCTTCCACAAGTTCATCGAGTTCGGCAACCGGACCCTCACCGGCGTGCTCATCGTCCTGGCGGTCGCGGCGTTGTGGGCGGTGCGCACCGCACTGCCCCACCGTCGCGGCTTGCATCGACTGGCCTGGGTGATGATCGCCGGCATCCTCGCCGAGGCCGTCGTCGGTGGGATCACCGTCTGGACCGGGCTCAACCCGGCCATCGTGGCGTTCCACTTCCTGTCCACCATGCTCCTCGTCGCCGCCGCGGCGGCGATGCTGCGCGGGGCGCAGGACGGCCCGCAGGATCGGCCCCGCGAGCTGCTGGTCCACCCCTTGGCCGCCCGCCTGGCCTGGTGGACCACCGCGGTGGGCGCGGTGGTGCTGCTGCTGGGCACCATCGTCACGGGCTCCGGACCGCACTCCGGCGACGCCGACCGCCCGGCCCGCACCGGGTTCGACCCGCGGCTGGTGTCGTGGATCCACGCCGACGTCGTCATGGTGTTCCTCGGCCTCGTCCTGGCGGTCATCGTCGCGCTGCGCCTGGCCACCCCCCGGCCCGGCGCCCGGCCCAGCGAGCTGGACCGGGCCCGGCGCACCTGGACCACGGTGCTCGTCGTCGCCCTGCTGCAGGGCGTCCTCGGCTACGTCCAGTACTTCACCGGCCTGCCCGTCGTGCTCGTGGGCCTGCACATGCTCGGCGCGGCCCTGCTGTCGTTGGCCCTGGTCAACGGCACCCTCAACCTCTACCGCGACCCGGTGTAACCCGCGCCGCCGCACGGTGGGGTGGCGCAGCCGCGGCTCGCCGCGGTGCCAGGGCCCGGCCCGGACGTCACCGAACCCTAAGCACGGCTCTCGCCCTGGCGAGCCGGCCGGCACCTAGGCTGGCAGGCATGTCCCGGGTGCTCGTCGTCGACGACGACGCCACCGTGCGCGAAGTCGTCACCGGGTACCTGTCCCGGGCCGGCCTCGAGGTCTGCGAAGCGGGCGACGGCCCCACCGCGCTCGAACTGGCGCGGCGTACCGCCCCCGACTTGGTGGTCCTGGACATCATGCTCCCTGGCCTCGACGGTCTGGAGGTCCTGCGCCGGCTGCGGGGCGACCACGGCTCGCTGCCCGTCGTGCTGCTCAGCGCCCGCGGCGAGGAGGACGACCGGGTGCTCGGGCTGCATGTCGGAGCCGACGACTACGTGACCAAACCCTTCTCGGCCCGCGAGCTGGTCCTGCGGGTGCAGTCCGTGCTCCGTCGGGCCAGCGGCACGCACCCGCGCGGCACGCACCCGCCCGGCCCGGCCGGCACCGCCGAGCCGCTGCTCGTCGACGGCGACCTCGTCGTCGACTCGCGCGCCCGCCGGGCCGAGCTCGCCGGCCACGAGCTGGCCCTCACCTCCCGCGAGTTCGACCTGTTGGCCCACCTGATGAGCCACGCCGGCCGGGCCTTCACCCGGACCGAGCTGCTGCGCCAGGTGTGGGGATGGGAGTTCGGCGACGCGTCGACCGTCACCGTCCACGTGCGGCGGTTGCGGGAGAAGGTCGAGCGCGACCCGTCCGCGCCGACCCGCCTGGCCACCGTCTGGGGCGTGGGATACCGATGGGACGGCACGCCGTGACGACTGCGACCGAGGCGGTGCTGCTGGCCGCCGGCACGGCCGCGGCGGCCGGAGCGGCCGGGGTCGTGGCGGTCTGGCTCGCCGCCCGCCGCAGCATCCGGGTGGCCTTGGTCGCCGGGCCTCTCGTGGTGCTGCTGTGCGTCGCCGCGGGCGTGCTCGTCAGCGCCCGGACGATGTTCATCAACGACCACGACCTCGGGATCGTCCTGCTCGTGCTGGCCGCGTCCGTGCCGGTGGCCCTGGCCTACGGCATCGTCCTGGCCCGCCGAGTGCACCGCCTCGACGTGGCCGCGGCCGAAGCGGACGCAGCCCGGGAGCGGGACGCCGCGGTGGAGGCCCAGCGTCGGGACCTGGTCGCCTGGGCCTCCCACGACCTCCGTACACCGATCGCCGGCATCCGGGCGATGGCCGAGGCTCTCAGCGACGGGGTGGCCCCGCCGGACGGGGCCTACCCCGCCCGGATCGCCGCGCAGGCCGACCGGATGGCCACCATGGTCGACCACCTCCTCGCACTGTCGCGGATCCACTCGGGTCGGCTGCGATTGCGCCTGGAAACCGCGGGGCTGGCAGACCTGGTGTCCGATGCGCTGGCCACCGCCCGCCCGATGGCCCAAGGCGCCGGGGTGGCGCTGGACGGACGGGTCGACGACGCCGCGGTCGCCCGGGTCGACGTGCGCGAGATGGGTCGGGTGTTCGACAACCTGCTGAGCAACGCCGTCCGCGCCACGCCGGCGGGCGGCAAGGTCGCCGTGACGGCTCGCTCGGAGCCCGAGGCGGTGCTCGTGCGTGTCGAGGACTCCTGTGGGGGCATCCCGCCGACGGAGCGGGACCGGATGTTCGAGGCCTGGTGGCGCGGCGACCGGGCCCGCACGCCGGGGGACGACCGGGGTGCCGGGCTCGGCCTGGCCGTCGTCGCCGGACTCGTGCAGGCCCACGGCGGCACGGTCCGTGTGGAGGACACCCCGGCGGGGTGTGCAGTCGAGGTCCGTCTGCCTCCCGCCTGAGCGGGCAACCCGAGGCGCCCCCAGGTCAGCCGTCGGTGGGGATGAAGCCGGAGTCCAACTCCCACGGGGCCACCGGCGAATGCTCGAGGATCCACGCCTGCGCGGCCCGATCCCAGCCGAGCGCCACGCTCACCCCGACGACGACGAAGACCACGCCGAGGATCCGCCGGAACCGCCCGTGCGAGTCCGCAGCCCACCCGAGCCGGGCGATGAGCCGGCGACCGGCGAGGGCCACCGCGAGCAGGGTGGCGCACAGCCCGAGCACGTATGCCGCCAACAGGAGCAGGCCGTAGCCGAACCGCGCGGGCAGGACGGTGACGACGACGTAGGCGTACAGGGGGCTACAGGAGGAGAACACCGGCCCCAGGGCGGCGCCGGTGAGCACGTCGCCGGTGCGACCCCCGCGCGAGCGCGCGGCTCGCAGCCGGGCGTCCGAGCGCCCCTGCAAGGAGAGCCGGGCCGACACGCGTTCCCATAGGTCCGGGAAGGCCCCGGCCAGGCCCAGCAGCACGAGGATGGAGCCGGAGACCACCGACCAGGTGCGCGGCGGGAGGTCGAGCAGCGCGGTGCTCGCCTTGAGCAGCAGGGTGAAGGCGGTGATGGACAGGCCCAGCGAGGCGGTGATGACCAGGGCCCGACGCCGGCCCCCGGCCGTCGCGCCTCCGACGATCACCGGCAGCAGCGGCAGCACGCACGGGGCCAACGTGGTGAGGGCGCCCGCGACGAGCGCTCCCAACAGGGCGAGCATCAGGCGGTCTGGGCCTTGATCGCCACGCCGTCCTTGGTGCCGGTCCACTTCTTGACCTGGCCACCGTTGGGGTCGATCTGCACGAACGTGTGCTGCTGGGTGATCCCGTAGCGCGACTTGAGCTCGGTCGAGGTGTCGTAGTCGACGTTGACGACGGTGAGCCCGTCCGGCACGCCCGAGGCGTTGAGCGCGGACTCGGTGGCCCGGCAGTCCGGGCACCACGGGGCGTGGAAGAACAGCACGACCTTGGTGCCCTGGCGGGTGGCCATGGAGCTCTGGTAGTCGGCGTAGGACAGGTAGGCGCCCTTGGTCATGGCCGCCGGCGTGCCGGACTTGTCCGGCATCGCCGTCGTCGTGTCGGCCATCGGGGTGCTCTTGTCGGCCATGACCGTGGACGTCGTCGACGCCGGGGTCGAGGTGGAGCCGCAGGCCGGCAACACGGCGGCGGCGCCCAGGGCGAAAGCGGACATCAGCAGGCGGTTTCTCATGTCAACCAGCCTGGCGGCATACCCGAGCGCAGGCCATTGCCGGGAGGTTACGGTCCGCTGACGTCAGCGGCTCACGCCGGGCAGCGGCAGGTAGACCAGCGGGTCCACGGCCACGGCGACGAACAGCACGGTGAGGTAGCTGATCGACAGGTGGAACAGGCGCATCGGGCGCAGCTGGGCCTGCGGCGACCCGGCGACCGCATGGTGGTGCAGCCGGTGGGCCTCGGCGAGGAACACCGCCCCGCTGAGCACCGCGCCCGCGGCATACACCCAGCCGACCCGGGCCACCGGCACCAGCGCCAGGGACACCGCGACCATCGCCCACGAGTAGCCGAGGATGCGCCGGGACACCGCGACGAACGGCGCCACCACCGGCAGCATCGGCACCCGCGCGGCCTGGTAGTCGTCCTTGAACTTCATCGACAGCGGCCAGTAGTGCGGCGGCGTCCAGAAGAAGATGACGAGGAACAGCACGACCGCGGCCCAGGACACCGTGTTCGTCACCGCCGACCAGCCGATAAGCACCGGCATACAGCCGGCCGCCCCGCCCCAGACGATGTTCTGCGGGGTGCGCCGCTTCAGCACCACCGAGTAGATGCCGACGTAGAACCCGAACGCGGTCAGGGCCAGCGCGGCGGACAACCAGTTGACGAACACGCCGAGCACGAGCGTGGAGACGACGGCCAGGACGATCCCGAACACCACGGCCGCCCGGGTGCTCACCGTGCCGGTGACCAGGGGCCGGGTCGCCGTGCGGTTCATCATGGCGTCGATATCGCGGTCGATGACGCAGTTGAGCGTGTTGGCGGCGCCGGCCGAGAGCGTGCCGCCGACGAGGGTCGCGGCGACCAACCCGAGCGGCGGTATGCCGCGAGCGGCGAGGAACATCGTGGGGACGGTCGTGATGAGCAACAGCTCGATGATCCGCAGCTTCATCAGGGCGAGGTACTGCCCGGCCAGGAAACGCAGGCCGTGGCCCACCGGCCCGGGCGTCGCCGCTAGCTCGGCGCGGGGGTCGACCTTCGCGCGCGGGTCGAGCGCAGTCACGGTGTCCTTCGCGGTCGGAGATGCAGGCGGGCAACCTCGATGCGGCCCCTCGACCAGCATATCCGCAGGGCCCGATCGCCCCGGTCCCGGGGCGACGACGGGCTGCTGCCCGCCGGCGGCTACTGCCGGCTCGACCTGCCCAGCGACCTGCTGTCGCACTAGGCTCGAAACGACCCACCCGAAGGAGACCCCCGTGAGCCCCCGAGCCGCCGGCCCCCGCTCCGTCCTCACCGCCCGCGATCCCCGGCTGGCCCGCCCCACGGCCCGTCGGGCGGGGTGGTCGGACCTGGACGTGCGGGCCGTCGACACGGCTCGCGTCCTGGCTGCCGACGCGGTCCAGAAGGTCGGCAACGGCCATCCCGGCACCGCGATCTCACTGGCGCCGGCGGCATACCTGCTCTACCAGAGGGTGATGACCCACGACCCGAGCGACCCCACCTGGCTCGGGCGCGACCGGTTCGTGCTGTCCTGTGGGCACTCCAGCCTCACCCAGTACCTGCAGCTCTACCTCAGCGGCTACGGCCTGCAGCTGTCGGACCTGCAGGCCCTGCGCACCTGGGGCAGCCGTACCCCGGGGCACCCCGAGGTCCACCACACCGCGGGGGTGGAGATCACCACCGGCCCGCTCGGCTCCGGGCTGGCCAGTGCCGTGGGCATGGCCATGGCCCAGCGGCGCCAGCGCGGCCTGCTGGACCCCGAGGCCAAGGCGGGCGAGAGCGTCTTCGACCACCACGTCTACGTCCTGGCCAGCGACGGCGACGTCATGGAGGGGGTGTCCCACGAGGCGTCCGCGCTGGCCGGGCACCAGGAGCTGGGCAACCTGCTGGCGATCTACGACCAGAACCAGATCTCCATCGAGGACGACACCGACATCTCCTTCTCCGAGGACGTCGCCGCCCGGTACGCGGCATACGGCTGGGACGTGCGGGTCGTCGACTGGCGCGGCCCGACGGCCGACGGGGCGACCTACGTCGAGGACGTCGACGCCCTGCTCGCGGCTATCGACGCCGGTAAGCGGGTCCGCACCAAACCGACCCTCGTGGTGCTGCGGACCATCATCGCCTGGCCGTCCCCGACCAAGCAGGACCGCGGCGCGGCGCACGGCTCGGCGCTGGGCGCGGCGGAGGTCGCCGGGCTCAAGACCGTGCTCGGCTTCGACCCGAGCGTGGACTTCCCCGTCGAGCCGCGGGTGCTCGCGCACGCCCGCAAGGTCGCGACGCGGGGCAAGGCCGCGCACCGCGCGTGGGATCGGCGGTATGCCGCGTGGCGCAAGGCTCACCCGGACCGCGCCACCCTGCTGGACCGGCTGGTCGACGGTCGCCTGCCGGACCGATTCGACGCCGCCCTGCCCACCTGGGCGCCCGACCCCACGGGGGTCGCCACCCGGGCCGCCTCCGGCAAGGTGCTCACCGCCCTGGCACCCGTGCTGCCCGAGCTGTGGGGTGGGTCGGCCGACCTCGCCGACTCCAACAACACGACGATGGCCGGGGAGCCGTCGTTCATCCCCACCCGACGTCAGACCCGGGAATGGGCGGGGGGACCGTACGGGCGCACCCTGCACTTCGGGGTCCGCGAGTTCGGCATGGGCGCGATCCTCAACGGCATCGCCCTGGAGGGGCTGACCCGACCCTACGGCGGCACCTTCCTCGTCTTCTCCGACTACATGCGCGCAGCGGTGCGCCTGGCCGCGCTGCAGCAGCTGCCGGTGACCTTCGTGTGGACCCACGACTCGATCGGCCTGGGCGAGGACGGTCCGACCCACCAGCCGATCGAGCAGCTGGCCGCACTGCGGGTCATCCCGGGCCTGGACGTCGTGCGCCCGGCCGACGCCAACGAGACCGCGGTCGCCTGGGCCCAGATCCTGCGACACGGGCGGCCGGCCGCCCTGGTGCTGTCCCGGCAGAACCTCCCGGTCCTGGACCGCCGCCGGTTCGCCAAGGCCTCGAACGTCGCCAAGGGCGGCTACGTCCTCGTCGACGGCGGCCCCGACGGCCGCCAGGCCCCCGAGGCGGTCCTCGTGGCCACCGGGTCGGAGGTGTCGGTCGCGCTCGACGCGCGCGACCTGCTGGAAGGGGCCGGCATCCGCACCCGCGTGGTGAGCATGCCATGCCTGGAGTGGTTCGGTCGGCAGCGCCGGGCCTACCGCGACCGGGTCCTGCCGCCGACCGTGCGGGCCCGGGTGTCGGTCGAGGCCGGCGTCCCGACGGGCTGGCGGGAGATCGTCGGCGACGCCGGGCGGATCGTGGGCATCGACCACTTCGGCGCCTCCGCCGACGGGCCGACGCTGTTCCGGGAGTTCGGCATCACCGCGGCCGCGGTGGCCGCCGCCGCCCGGGCATCGCTCGCCGCGGCCAGGTCCGGCGCCACGCCGGCGGGCAGGGCCGCCTCGCCCGCCACCCGTCACGGCGGTGGGCACACCGACGTGACGCCCTCGGCGCCGCCGGCCCGCAAGAGCGCCGCGACGAAGGGACGCTGACCATGGCCGATCCGTTGGCCGAGCTCACCGCAGCCGGTGTGTCGATCTGGCTGGACGACCTGACCCGGGATCGCCTCACCAGCGGCGGCCTGGCCACACTCGTGCGAGACAAGCACGTCACCGGCGTGACCTCGAACCCGACCATCTTCCAGGCCGCGGTGGCGGCCGGCACCGCCTACGACGAGCAGATCGGCCGGCTGGCGCAGCAGGGCAAGAGTGCCGAGGAGATCGTCTTCGCCTTCACCACCGACGACGTCCGCGACGCCTGCGACGTGCTGCGACCGGTCGCCGAGCGCACCGACGGCGTGGACGGGCGGGTGTCCATCGAGGTCGACCCCCGGCTGGCCCGCGACAGCGCCGGCACGCTCGACCAGGTGCGGGCCCTGCACGCGACGATCGACCGACCGAACCTCTTCGTCAAGATCCCCGCGACCGCGCAGGGCCTGCCGGCGATCGCCGAGGCGATCGCCGCGGGGATCAGCGTCAACGTCACCCTGATCTTCGGGTTGGACCGCTACCGCGCCGTGATGAACTCCTACCTCGACGGCCTTGAGCACGCGCACGCGGCAGGGCTGGACCTGGGCCGGATCCATTCGGTCGCCTCGTTCTTCGTCTCCCGGGTCGACACCGAGGTCGACAAGCGGCTCGCGGCGGTCGGCACGCCTCTCGCCGACCGGCTCAAGGGCCAGGCCGGCCTCGCCAACGCCCGGCTGGCCTACCAGGCCTACGAGGAGGTGTTCGCCACCCCGCGATGGCGCAGCCTGGCCGACGAGGGGGCCCGCCCCCAACGACCGCTGTGGGCCTCCACCGGGGTCAAGGATACCGCCTACCCGGACACGATGTACGTCACCGAGCTGGTGGCCCCCGGCACGGTCAACACCATGCCGGAGAAGACCCTGGACGCGGTCGCCGACCACGGGGTGGTGCGCGGGGACACCGTCCGCGGCCGGTATGCCGCCGCCCAGGCGACCCTCGACGGCATCGAGGCCCTGGGCATCTCCTACACCGAGGTCGTCGAGGTGCTCGAGCGGCAGGGGGTGGACAAGTTCGAGGCGTCCTGGCAGGGCCTGCTGGCCGACGTCCGCGAGCAGATGAGCCGGTCGCGCTAGCCTCGGTACCCAGCGAGGATCGGGGAGGGCATGTCACCCAGGCGAGTGGCGGCGGGCGTCAACCCGCTGCGCGACCCGCGCGACCGGCGGCTGCCCCGCATCGCCGGCCCGTGCGGCATGGTGCTCTTCGGGGTTACCGGTGACCTCGCCCGCAAGAAGCTCATGCCGGCGATCTACGACCTGGCCAACCGGGGCCTGCTGCCGCCGGGGTTCTCGCTGGTCGGCTTCGCCCGGCGGGACTGGGCCGACCAGGACTTCGGCGCCATCGTCCACGACTCGGTGCGCCAGCACGCGCGCACCCCCTTCCGCGAGGACGTGTGGCGGGGGTTGGCCGAGGGCTTCCGGTTCGTGCCCGGCACGTTCGACGACGATGCGGCCTTCGACCTGCTCGCCCAGACGGTGCACGACCTCGAGGCGCGCCGCGGCACCGGGGGCAACCTCGCCTTTTACCTGTCCATCCCCCCCGGGTTCTTCGCCCAGGTGTGCCGCCAGCTCGACCGGTCCGGCCTGGCCCGCCAGGACGGGCGCGGCTGGCGGCGGGTGGTCATCGAGAAGCCCTTCGGGCACAACCTGCGCTCGGCCCGGGAGCTCAACTCCATCGTCGAGTCGGTGTTCCCCCCGGACGCGGTGTTCCGGATCGACCACTACCTCGGCAAGGAGACCGTCCAGAACCTGCTGGCCGTCCGGTTCGCCAACCAGCTGTTCGAGCCCCTGTGGAACGCCAAGTACGTCGACCACGTCCAGATCACCATGGCCGAGGACGTCGGCATCGGCGGCCGGGCCGGGTACTACGACGGGATCGGTGCGGCCCGCGACGTCATCCAGAACCACCTCATGCAGCTGCTGGCGCTGACCGCCATGGAGGAGCCGGTGTCCTTCGACGCCGCGAACCTGCGCGCGGAGAAGGCCAAGGTCCTCTCCGCCGTCCAGGTCCCCCGCGACATCGGGGCGGCCACCGCGGTCGGGCAGTACACGGCCGGCTGGCAGGGCGGCGAGCAGGTCCTCGGCTACCTGCAGGAGGACGGCGTCGGCACCGGGTCGCGCACCGAGACGTATGCCGCGGTGCGGCTGGACATCGCCAACCGCCGCTGGGCGGGGGTGCCGTTCTACCTGCGCACCGGCAAGCGCCTGGCCAAGCGGGTGACCGAGATCGCCGTGGTGTTCAAGCGGGCACCGTGGCTGCCCTTCGACGCCACCGCGACCGAGGAGCTCGGCCAGAACGCCTTCGTCATCCGGGTCCAGCCCGACGAGGGGATCACGCTGCGCTTCGGGGCCAAGGTCCCGGGCGCGCAGCTGGAGGTCCGTGACGTGACCATGGACTTCGGCTACGGCTCGGCCTTCACCGAGTCCTCCCCCGAGGCCTACGAGCGGCTCATCCTCGACGTCCTGCTCGGCGACCCGCCGCTGTTCCCCCGGCACGAGGAGGTCGAGCTGTCCTGGCGGATCCTCGACCCGATCGAGGCCTGGTGGGCCCGGCACGGCCGACCGGATCCCTACCCGGCCGGCGGCTGGGGTCCCGCCTCGGCCGACGTCATGATGGCCCGGGACGGTCGGCACTGGAGGAAGCCGTGATCATCGACCTGCCGCACACCACTTCGGGCGCCATCGCGAAGAAGCTGATCCAGCTGCGCGACGACGTCGGCGCGATGACGTTGGGCCGGGTGCTCACCCTCGTCGTGGTGGTCGATGACGCGGGCGCCGACGAGGTCATCGAGGTCGCCAACGAGGCCAGCCGGCAGCACCCCAGCCGGATCGTCGTCGTCGTGTCGGGCACCCGCCGCGGGTCCAGCCGACTCGACGGGCAGATCCGGGTCGGCGGGGATGCCGGCGCGAGCGAGGTCGTCGTCTTGCGTCTCACCGGCCCGCTGGCCGCCCACGGCCAGAGCGTCGTCGTCCCGCTGCTGCTGGCCGACTCCCCCGTCGTCGCCTGGTGGCCCCGGGCCGCCCCGGCCGACCTGCGCGCCGATCCCATCGCGAGGATGGCCACCCGGCGGATCACCGACGCCGCGGAGAGCGCCAACCCCCGGGCCATGCTGCGCCGCCTCGCCGCCACCTACACCCCCGGCGACACCGACCTGTCCTGGACCCGGGTCACGCTGTGGCGGGCTCTGCTGGCCGCCGCGCTCGACGGCCCGCCCTACGAGCCGGTCACCGCCGCCGTCGTCGCCGGGGCGCCGGACTCGCCGTCGACCGACCTGCTGGCCGGGTGGCTGGCCGTGGCCCTGCGGGTGCCGGTGAGCCGCGAGCGCACCCCGCACGGCAGTGGCATCCGCAGCGTGCGGCTGCAACGACCCGGCGGGCCGGTGGACCTGGTGCGCCCCGGCGACCTGGTGGCCACGATGACGCAGCCCGGTCAGCCCGACCGGCGGATCTCCCTGCGTCGCCGCGGCGACGCCGAGTGCCTGGCCGACGAGTTGCGCCGTCTGGACGACGACGAGACGTATGCCGACGTGCTCCGCCGGGGGTTGCCGCTGCTGCCCCCCGCCGGTCGCGGGAGCACCCGGGCCCCGTCGCTGTCGCAGGCCCGACGACGGGCCGAGCGGCTGCGGCGCAACCGCGCCGCCCGGTTGGCCGCGGCGATGATCGGCGCGCCCACCCCGCCGACGAGCGGCGAACGGCAACAGGTCGCCGCGGCGACGGCGCGCAAGCTCGCCAAGCGCCCGACCGCCCGTGAGAAGGCCGTCGCCCGGGATGGCGGGTGAGCCGGTGACGCGAGTGCGCCGGACGGGTGCCCAGAGCCGGGCGCGGCACCGATGAGCGGCGCCCCGCTGGTCCTGGTCCACCCCACGGCCGACCTGCTCGCCCAGGCGGGCGCGGCTCGGCTGCTGCTGGCCGTCCAGGACGCCCAGGCCGCGCGGGGGCACGCGCACCTCGTGCTCACCGGCGGCGGCCTGGGCTCGGGGGTGCTGGCCGCGGCCGCGGCCCACCCGCTGCTCGCGCTGGTCGACTGGCCCCGGGTGCAGCTGTGGTGGGGCGACGAGCGGTTCCTGCCGACCGGTCATCCCGACCGCAACGAGACGCAGAACCGCGCGGCCCTGCTGGACGACCTACCCCTGGACCCGGCCAACGTGCACGCGATCGCCGGGCCCGATCGCTGCGCCGACCCGGACTCCAGCGCCCGGCTGTATGCCGCTGCGCTGTCCGCCGCGGCACCGGCCGGTGGGTGGACACCGGCCTTCGACGTCCTGCTGCTGGGGATGGGGCCGGACGGCCACGTCTGCTCGCTCTTTCCTGCTCACCCGGCCCTCGAGGTCGCCGACCGGCCCACCTGCGCCGTGCCGGACTCGCCCAAACCGCCCCCCCAACGGGTGACGATGACCTTCCCGGCACTGGCTCGGGCGCGGCATACCTGCGTGCTGGTCGCCGGACGGGACAAGGCCGCCGCGGTCGCGCGGGCGCTGTCGGGGGCCGACGCCGCGCTGACCCCGGCGGCCATCGTGCGGGGCACCGAGTCGACCCGTTGGCTGGTGGACGTGGCCGCCGCGGCGGACCTGCCGGGAGCTACTGGATGAGCCCCCGCTGGCGCAGGGCGATCAGCGCCTCGTCGAGGATCGCCTGACCGTCGGCGTCGCTGCGCCGCTCCTTGACGTAGGCCAGGTGCGTCTTGTAGGGCTCGACCCGCGGCGGCGCGGGCGGGTTGTCCTGGTCGGTGCCGGCGGGGAAGCCGCAGCGCGGACAGTCCCACACCTCGGGCACGACCAGCCCCGGCTCCTGGGCGAAGCTCGGCCGGGTCTCGTGCCCGTTGCAGCACCAGTACGACACGAACAGGCGCGGCGCGGCCTCGCCGCGCTCGGCCTCGCCCATCGGCCCTGCGCCGACACGACTGCCCCGGATCGCGTTCCCGCTGGCCATGGTGAGAGGTGTCCTTTCAGGCGGCGAAGCGCTCGAGCAACCCGAGCCCGACGATGGCGCAGAACCACACCACCGCGACGGCGATGGTGAACCGGTCCAGGTTGCGCTCGGCGACCGTGGAGCCGCCCAGGGAGCTGGAGATGCCCCCACCGAACATGTCGGACAGGCCCCCACCCTTGCCCTTGTGCATGAGGATGAGCAGCGTGAGGAACAGGCTCGCGAGCACGAGCAGGGCCTGCAGGCCCACCTTCACCACCGTCACGGTGCCGCCACTTCCGGTCGTCGTCACGGCCCCTGCCGAAGCCGCGAGGGTCAGGATACAAGGCGCCCGGTGCGCGCACGACACCCGCCGCGCCCGGTCGGGTGCGTCAGGTGTCGTGCGCCCAGGAGGGTCAGCCGGTGACGTGCTCGCGGAACCGGCAGATGGCGGCGAACTCGGCCGCGTCCAGGGACGCCCCACCGACCAGGGCGCCGTCGACGTCCGGCTGCGCCATGATCGCGGCGACGTTCGAGGACTTCACCGAGCCGCCGTAGAGGATGCGCACCCCGTCGGCGAGGTCCCCGGAGTACAGCTCGGCCAGCAGGGTGCGGATCGCCCCGCAGACCTCCTGGGCGTCGGCCGGGGTGGCCACCTCGCCGGTGCCGATGGCCCAGATGGGTTCGTAGGCGACGACGATGCTGCGGGCCTGGCCCGCGGCGACGCCGGCCAGGTCCTTCGTCAGCTGCTCGACGACGTGGGCGACCTGGCCGCCGGCCTTGCGGATCTCCAGACCCTCGCCGCAGCACAGGATCGGGGTGATGCCGTGGCGGTAGGCCGCGGCGACCTTGGCGTTGAGCAGCTCGTCGCTCTCGCCGTGGTACTCGCGCCGCTCGCTGTGACCCACCGTGACGTAGGCACACCCGAGCTTGGCCAGGAAGGCCCCGGAGACCTCCCCGGTGTAGGCACCCTCGTCGTGCACCGAGAGGTCCTGTGCGCCGTACTTCACCGCGAGCCGGTCACCCTCGACCAGGGTCTGCACGGATCGCAGGTCGGTGAACGGCGGCAGCACCGCCACCTCGACGGCGCCGAAGTCGTGCTTGGCGTCCCGCAGCGTCCAGTCCAGCTTCTGCACCAGATGGGTGGCCTGCAGGTGGTCGAGGTTCATCTTCCAGTTGCCCGCCATCAGCGGGACCCGCGCGCTCACGAGCCCGCTCCGAGGATCTCGATGCCCGGCAGGGCCTTGCCCTCGAGGTACTCCAGGCTCGCCCCGCCGCCGGTGGAGATATGGCCGAACTGGCTGTCCGAGAAGCCGAGCTGGCGCACCGCGGCGGCCGAGTCGCCGCCGCCGACGACGGTGAGCGCGCCGTCGGCCGTGGCCTCGACGAGCGCCGCCGCCACGGCCTTGGTGCCCGCGGCATACGGCGCCATCTCGAAGGCACCCATGGGTCCGTTCCAGAAGACCGTCTTGGCGTCGCGGATTGCGCTCGCGTAGAGCGCGGCCGACTCCGGACCGATGTCCAGCCCCATCCGGTCGGCCGGTATGCCGCCGGCCGGCACGACGTCGTGGTCGGCGTCGGCCGAGAAGCCGCTCGCGGCGACGACGTCGACGGGCAGGACGATCTCGACCCCGGTGGCCTTGGCCTGGGCGAGGTAGTCCTTACAGGTGCCGATGTTGTCGGCGTCGAGCAGGCTGGTGCCGACCTCGTGTCCCTCGGCGGCCAGGAACGTGAAGGCCATCCCCCCGCCGATGACCAGCCGGTCGGCGGTCTTCATGAGGTTGGCGATGACCGCGAGCTTGTCGGCCACCTTCGCGCCGCCGAGGACGACGGCATACGGCCGGGCCGGGTCCTCGGTGAGGCGCTTGAGCACCTCGACCTCGGCGACGACCAGCCCGCCCATGGCGGCCGGCAGGACCCGCGCGACGTCGTAGACGGACGCCTGCTTGCGGTGCACGACACCGAAGCCGTCGGAGACGTAGGCGTCGGCCAAGGCAGCCAGCTGGGCCGCGAACGCGCCGCGCTCGGCGTCGTCCTTGGCGGTCTCCCCGGCGTTGAAGCGCAGGTTCTCCAGCAGCGCGACGTCGCCGTCGGCCAGCCCCGCGACGACGGCCCGGGCCGACTCGCCGACGGTGTCGGTGGCGAAGGCGACCGGCGCGCCGAGCAGCTCGCTCATCCGCCCGACGACCGGCGCGAGGGAGTACTTCTGCTCCGGCTCGCCCTTGGGCCGCCCGAGGTGGGCGCACACGACGACGCGTGCGCCCGCCTCGCGGAGGGCCTTGATCGTCGGGACCGAGGCCCGGATCCGCCCGTCGTCGGTGATGTTGCGCTCACCGTCGAGCGGGACGTTGAGGTCCGAGCGCACCAGCACCCGCTTGCCGCGCAGGTCGCCCAGGTCGGCAATGGTCTTCATCAGACCCTCCTGATCGGTCGGTCGGCGCTCAGAGCTTGCTGCCGACGAGCAGGCACAGGTCGGCCAGGCGGTTGCTGTAGCCCCACTCGTTGTCGTACCAGCCGACCACCTTGACCTGGTTGCCGATGACCTTGGTCAGGCCGGAGTCGAAGATGCACGAGGCCTGGTCGGTCTCGATGTCCTTGGAGACGATCGGGTCGGTGGTGAAGACGAGCTTGCCCTTCATCGGGCCCTCGGCGGCGGCCTTGACGATGGCGTTGACCTCCTCGACGGTGGTCTCGCGGGCGGCCTCGAAGGTGAGGTCGGTCGCCGAGCCGGTCGGCGTGGGCACCCGCAGGGCGTAGCCGTCGAGCTTGCCCTTGAGCTCGGGCAGCACGAGGGCGACCGCCTTGGCGGCCCCGGTGCTCGTCGGCACGATGTTCAGGGCGGCGGCGCGGGCCCGACGCAGGTCCTTGTGCGGGGCGTCCTGCAGGTTCTGGTCCTGGGTGTAGGCGTGGATGGTCGTCATGAGGCCCTTGACGATGCCGAGGCCGTCGTTGAGCGCCTTGGCCATGGGGGCCAGGCAGTTGGTCGTGCACGAGGCGTTGGAGATGATCGTCTGGGACCCGTCGTACTTGTCGTCGTTGACGCCCATGACGATGGTGATGTCCTCGTTGGACGCCGGGGCCGAGATGATGACCTTCTTGGCGCCGCCGTCGATGTGCGCCTTGGCCTTGCTGGCGTCGGTGAAGAAGCCGGTGGACTCGATGACGATGTCGGCGCCGACGCCCGCCCAGTCCAGCTTGGCCGGGTCGCGCTCGGCCCACGCGGCGAACTTCTTGCCGCCGGCGGTGATGGACTCGTCGTCGTAGCTCACCTCGCCGGGGAAGCGGCCGAGGATCGAGTCGTACTTGAGCAGGTGGGCCAGGCTCTTGTTGTCCGTGAGGTCGTTGACGGCTACGACCTCGATGTCGGCGCCGGACTCGACGACGGCGCGGTAGAAGTTGCGGCCGATGCGGCCGAAGCCGTTGATGCCTACGCGAACGGTCACTGGGGATCAAACCTTCCGACTGATGGTCATGGACTCGCCCACGGGTGGGCCGCGACGTGCCAACGGTCCTCGGAAGCGGCAGCCCGTGGTACTGCCCCCCACCCTAGTGCCCTGTCCCCGAGGTCGGGCAGGCCGGTCCGGGAGGTGACACCGCACCCTGCGGACCGGCATCCGGGTCGCTATGCCGCGGGCCGGCGCACGGGTCGGCGGGGGGGCTCAGTCGAGCATGTCCGGGGTGAGGCTGGCCTCGGTGCCCGGCAGGCCCAGCTCCACGGCGCGCTTGTCGGCCATGGCGAGCAGCCGCCGGATCCGCCCCGCCACGGCGTCCTTGGTCATCGGCGGGTCGGCCAGCTGGCCCAGCTCCTCGAGGGAGGCCTGCTTGTGCGCCAGCCGCAACGCCCCGGCCTCTCGCAGATGGTCGGGGACCTGCTCGCCGAGGATCTCCAGGGCGCGCTCGACCCGGGCGCCGGCGGCCACGGCGGCACGCGCGGACCGGCGCAGGTTGGCGTCGTCGAAGTTGGCCAGGCGGTTGGCGGTGGCCCGGACCTCGCGACGCATCCGCCGCTCCTCCCAGGCCAGCACCGCGTCGTGGGCGCCGAGCCGGGTGAGCATCGCGGCGATGGCATCGCCGTCGCGGATGACCACGCGGTCGACCCCGCGCACCTCCCGGGCCTTGGCCGCCACGCCGAGCCGTCGGGCGGCCCCGACCAGGGCCAGGGCGGCCTCCGGGCCGGGGCAGGTGACCTCCAGGGCGCTGGAACGGCCCGGCTCGGTGAGCGATCCGTGGGCGAGGAAGGCCCCCCGCCAGGCCGCCTCGGCGTCGCAGGCGCCGGCGCTGACCACCTTGGGGGGCAGCCCGCGCACCGGCCGGCCGCGGGTGTCCACCAGCCCGGTCTGGCGGGCCAGGGTGGCCCCCTCCTCGACGACCCGCACGACGTAGCGGCTGCCCCGGCGCAACCCACCGGCGGACATGACGAGGACCTCGCAGCGGTGGCCGTACACCTCGCCGACGTCCCGGCGCAGCCGCCGGGCCGCGTTGGCCGTGTCCAGCTCGGCCTCGACGACGATCTGGCCGCCGACGATGTGCAGGCCTCCGGCGAAGCGGATCGTCGCGGAGACCTCCGCCTTGCGACAGCACGGCTTGGTCACGTCGAGCCGGCTGAGCTCGTCCTTGACCTTCGCGGTCATCGCCATCGCGGTCACTGCCCTCACCTCGGTGCCGCGTCTCGTGACGGATGTCGCCCCCTGGCGAACGCGGCGCGCCAGCCTAACCGATGAGGTCTCGGTATGCCGCGGCCAGGCGCAGCGAATCGTGCTGACCGGGCCGTCCGTGCGCCGAGACGTCGCTGACGACCATGCGGGCCCCCATCGCCGCAGCGGCGGCGGCGATCTCGGCCTCGTCGTCCAAGACCCGGGGGTCGGCCAGGACGGCATACAGGCGCAGCTCCGGCGCGTGCCGGGCGAGCGCCTCGAGGTGGTCGACGGCCCGGAATCCCCGCGTCTCGTCGGTGTGGACCTCGACGTTGAGGTTGAGCACGATGCGGGCCTGGGTGCGGGCCAGGGCCTGGCGAAGCTCGGGGACGAGCACGTGCAGCAGCACCGAGGTGAACCACGACCCGGGGCCGAGGAGCACCCA
This sequence comes from Dermatophilaceae bacterium, assembly GCA_037045055.1. Classification (GTDB taxonomy): domain Bacteria; phylum Actinomycetota; class Actinomycetes; order Actinomycetales; family Dermatophilaceae; genus Phosphoribacter. Next base: position 516,547 of record JBAOHJ010000001.1, read on the forward strand.
GTCGGCGCGCAGCACCGCGTCGACGGTCTCGACGCAGCAGGGCGGGTCGGGGGGAGGATCCGCACCGACTGGACCCGACCCGCGGTGGAGGCGACCAGGTGCTGGCCCCGGACCGTGGACAGGTCCTGCGGGCGGGCCGGGTCGGCGCCGAGGACCTGCGCCTCGACCTGCAACGGGACCGCCGCCATCGGCAGCACTCGACCCCGGGCGTTGAGCAGCCCGCCGACGAGGTCGAGGCCCGCCACGGTGTCGCCGAGCAGCTCCCAGATCGAGACGATGAGCAGGTTGCCCAGGGCGTGCCCGGCCAACTGGCCCTCGCCCCGGAACCGGTGCTGCAGGACGTCCCGCCAGGTGTGCCCCCATTCGCTGTCGTCGCACAGCGCCGACAGGGCCATCCGCAGGTCACCGGGGGGCAGCACGTCGAACTCCCGGCGCAACCGACCGGAGGACCCGCCGTCGTCGGCCACGGTGACGATCGCGGTGATGTCGTCGGTGACCAGCCGCAGGGCGGCCAGCGACACCGCCAGCCCGTGACCCCCGCCCAGCGCGACGACCTTGGCGCGGCTCACTCTCGCCCCAGATCCCGGTGGACGAGGAAGGTGTCGACCCGCGGACCGCCCAGCCGGTCGGCGAGGGCCTGCGCCATGGCGACCGAGCGGTGCTTGCCGCCGGTGCACCCCACGGCGATGGTGGCGTAGCGGCGCCCCTCGGCGAGGTAGCCGGTGACGACCGGAGCGAGGGCGTCGACCACGCGGTCGAGGAACTCGGTGGCCCCCCGATGGCCCAGGACGTAGGCCGCGACCGTCGGGTCCTGCCCGGTCAGGGGCCGCAGCTGCGCGATCCAGAACGGGTTGGGCAGGAAGCGCATGTCGAAGACGAAGTCGGCGTCCAGCGGCACGCCGTACTTGAAGCCGAAGGACATCACCGCGATCCGCACCCGGGTGCCCGAGGCGACGTTGACCAGTGCGGTGACCTTGGCGGTGAGCTGGTGCACGTTGAGCCCGGAGGTGTCCACGATGAGGTCCGCGACCGAGCGCAGGTCCGACATCAGCTCACGCTCGGCGGCGATGCCGTCCAGCAGGCGACCCTCACCTTGCATCGGATGGGGTCGCCGGACGCTCTCGAAGCGGCGGACCAGGGACTCGTCGGTCGCGTCGAGGAAGACGAACACGGGTCGCTCCGGGCCGGCACGCAGGGCCTCGAGCATCCCGGAGAACTCCTGCGCAAAGGCCCGCGAACGCGCGTCGATGACGACCGCGAGCCGCAGCCTCCCGTCCTCGCCGAGGGGGGTCGCCTGGCGCAGTCGTTGCAGGTCCCCGAGCAGCTGCGGCGGCAGGTTGTCCACGACGTACCACCCGAGGTCCTCGAGGACCTTGGCGGCCGTGGACCGCCCGGCCCCACTCATCCCGGTCAGCACGAGCATCGGGGCGGACTCGATGAGCGCGTCGGTGACTCCCCCAGCCGGCTCGGGCGGCGGCGAACCCTCGGACACCGGGGACCTCCTCTGCGGCGACGACGACCTCGACGATGCGGTCAGTGCAGGATCTCTCCTGTGGTCACGTTAACGCCGGCACTCGCGCTCGACGCGCCGGCCAGGGCGTCGCGGATGCTCACCGCCAGCGCCGGACCGATCCCCGGGACCTGCTGCAGCTGCTCGACGCTGGCCGTGCGCAGCGTCTTCACCGAGCCGAAGGCGCGCAGCAGGGCTCGGCGCCGGGCCGCCCCCAGACCCGGTATGCCGTCCAGCGCCGAGGCGGTCATCGCCGAGGACCGTCGCTGTCGGTGGAAGGTCAGGGCGAACCGGTGCGCCTCGTCGCGGACCCGCTGCAACAGGTAGAGGCCCTCGCTGGCCCGAGGCAGCACCACCGGGTGCTGCGCACCGGGCAGCCAGGCCTCCTCCAGCCGCTTGGCCAGTCCGACCAGCCCGACGTCCTCGACGCCCAACTCGGCCAGCACGCCCGCCGCCGCGTTGACCTGCGGCAGCCCACCGTCGACGACGAGCAGGCTCGGCGCGTAGGCGAACGCCCGAGGCCCCCCAGCGGACCGGTCGGCGCCGCCGTCCTCGGTGGGGCCGGGGCCGTCCGCCGCCACGCCGGCCGCGCGGGCATCCAGCAGTCGGCGGAACCGGCGGGTGAGCACCTCGCGCATCGCCGCGGTGTCGTCCACCTGGACCGCGGGCGCGTCCCGCCCGGGCGAGGGCGGGTCCGCCGGGCCGGTGGCGGCCGGGCCCGTCGACGTGCCGGCCTCGCCGCGCACGACGAACCGGCGGTACTCCGACTTGCGCGCCAGGCCGTCCTCGAACACGACCATGGACCCGACGACCTGGGTGCCCTGGACGTGGCTGATGTCGAAGCACTCGATGCGCAGCGGCGCGGCGGGCAGCTCGAGGGCGTCCTGGAGCTGCTGCAGGGCCTGGCCGCGGGCGGTGAGGTCACCGGCCCGGGTGAGCTTGTGCCGGGCCAGGGACTGCCGGGCGTTGAGCCGCACGGTGTCCATGAGGGCACGCTTGTCGCCGCGGCGCGGGACGCGCACCTGCACCGCCGCGCCGCGGATGCCGCTGAGCCAGACCGCGAGGGCGGCGGGGTCCGGCGGCAGGGTCGGGACGAGGACCTCGCGGGGCACCGCCTCGGCGCCCTGGTCGCCGTAGACCTGCTGCAGCAGGTGCTCGACCAGGGCCGGGGTGTCCTCGCTCTGCGTCTCGACGACCCAGCCGCGCTGGCCGCGCACCCGCCCGGCGCGCACGTGGAAGACCTGCACCGCAGCCTCGAGCTCGTCCTCGGCCAGCGCGAACACGTCGGCGTCGGTGGCGTCGCCGAGGACCACCGCGTTCTTCTCCAGCGCGCGAGTCAGCGCCTGCAGGTCGTCGCGCAGTCCGGCGGCCCGCTCGAAGTCCAGGTCGGCCGCCGCGGCGTGCATGGCCCGTTCGGTGCGCCGGACGAACCTCGACGTGTTGCCGGCCATGAAGTCGCAGAACTCCTCGGCGATCTGGCGGTGCTGTTGGGCGTCGACTCGGCCGACGCACGGCGCCGAGCACTTGTCGATGTACCCGAGCAGGCATGGTCGACCGCTCTGGGCGGCCCGGTTGAACACCCCGAGGCTGCAGGTGCGCAGCGGGAACACCCGCAACAGCAGGTCGAGGGTTTCGCGGATGGCCCAGGCGTGCGAGTACGGCCCGAAATAGCGAGTGCCCTTGCGCTTGGCCCCGCGCATGACCTGGGCACGGGGGAACTGCTCGCCCAGGGTCACCGCGAGGAAGGGATAGGACTTGTCGTCGCGGTAGCGGACGTTGAACCGCGGGTCGAACTCCTTGATCCAGCTGTACTCCAGCTGCAGGGCCTCGACCTCGGTGGACACCACGGTCCACTCCACGCTCGCGCCCGTCGCGAGCATCGTCGCCGTGCGCGGGTGCAGGGCGGCGGGGTCCTGGAAGTACGACGAGACCCGAGGACGCAGCGACTTGGCCTTGCCGACGTAGATGACCCGACCCGCCTCGTCACGGAAACGGTAGACCCCCGGGTCCAGGGGGATCTGCCCCGGTGCGGGGCGGTAGGTCGACGGGTCGGCCACGACCCCACTCTAGGAGCGGGCGGCGACGGTCAGCTCACGACGAGGTTGGACCCGGACTCGGAGACCTTCTTGGGGGTCAGCCCCGACTTGGCCGGGCCGGCGGTCACCGCCCCGCTGGTGGCGTCGAAGGCCGACCCGTGACAGGCACAGGTGATCCGCCCGCCGGAGACCCCGCTGACCAGGCAGCCCTGGTGCGGGCACACCGCGCTGAACGCGGTGTACGAGCCGGCAGTGGGCTGGGTGACGACGATCTGGCCCGAGACCTTGCCGCCGCCGACCGGCACGTCGGCTTTGGCGACGGTCGTGCCTGCCGCCGGGGAGGCCGCGGTGGTGGGGCCGGCGGACGTCGCCGAGCCGGCCGCCGCGGTGGCGCCGGTCGAGGGGGTCGACGAGGTCGACGAGCCGCACGCGGCGAGGGCGCCGGCGCCGGCCACCGCGGCACCGGCCGCGCCGGCGCTACGCAGGACGTCGCGGCGAGGGATGTTCTGGGTCATGTCAGGTGCCTGCCTGCTCGGGTAGTTGACGAGGCAATAATGCCCGGTATGCCGCCCGGGTGCCACCCGGCACGCCACGGTGTGCCGCCGGCGGTGATCGCCTCGCCCACGGCACACCGTGGCCCGGCCCGCGCGTGACCTGGGACCACGGGTCGTCCGGTCTGCGGGCGGCATACCGCGTGGTCTTGCGCGAATCGTCCCCTGTTGCGCGACATTGCCATGTCGGCGGCATAACGACACGAAAACAAACCTCGCCTCGGGGGAGGACAGGCGCACTCCGCTCCTCTACTCTGCCCTCTAGCTCGCGGTCGTCGCGGGGGTCCGGCACCGGGGAGTGCCCGGACGACGAAACCACAGGAGGAACTGTGCAACAGCGTTCCATCGTGCGCCTCGGCGTACCCCTCGCCGTCACCGCGCTCGCGGTCTCCGCATGCGGCAGCCGCAGCGACACCCCTGCGAGCACCGGCGGCGCCGCGGCCACCAAGACCGTGAAGATCGGCGTCATCGCCCCGCTGTCCGGAGGCCTGTCGGCGCTCGGGCTGGGCATCCAGCACTCCGTCGAGCTGGCCGTGAAGCAGGCCAACGACAAGAACGCGATCCCGGGCTGGAAGATCGAGGTCGCCGCCAAGGACGACGAGGCCAAGCCCGACGTGGGCAAGACCGCCGCCGGCCTGCTCAAGGACGACCCGGCGGTCGCCGGCGTCGTCGGCACGCTCAACTCGGGGGTCGCCCAGCAGACCCAGCCGATCCTCAACGCCGCGAAGATCGTCCAGGTCTCGCCGGCGAACACCAACCCGTCGCTGACCATCGGGCCGGACGCCAACGCGAAGAAGCGGCAGTACGCCAACTACTACCGCACCTGCACCACCGACGCGATCCAGGGCCCGTTCGCGGCTCGCTACCTGCTGGCCCAGGGGATCAAGAAGGTCGCGACGATCCACGACAAGCAGACCTACGGGCAGGGCCTCGTGGCCGCCTTCGCCGCCGAGTTCACCAAGGGCGGCGGCGAAATCACCAAGGCCGAGACGATCACGACGAAGAACAACGGCGGCAACAACGACTTCTCCACGGTGATCTCCGCGGTCAAGCCGACCGGCCCACAGGCGGTCTACTACGGCGGGCAGTACGACGAGGCCGGGCTGCTCACCGCGCAGATGAAGGACAACGGGCTCAACGTCCCGCTCATGGGCGGCGACGGCATCTTCGACCCCGAGTACATCAAGCTGTCGGCCAACAAGGCCAACGGCGACTACGCGACCTCGGTCGGCGCGCCCACGGACAGCACCGCGGCCGGCAAGACCTTCCTCGCCGACTACGAGAAGGCCGGCTTCAAGGAGCCGTCGGCGGCCTACGGCGGATACTCCTACGACGCGGCCAACGCGATCATCGAGGCGCTCAAGGTCACCCTCAAGGACGCCAAGGACGTCGCCTCGGTGCGCGAGGCCACGATGACCCAGGTCGGCAAGGTCAGCTTCGACGGCGTCACCGGCAAGGTCGCCTTCGACGAGTACGGCGACACGACGAGCAAGGTCCTCACGGCTTACAAGGTCGAGGGTGGCAAGTGGGTCGCCGCCAAGACGGACACCTTCCAGTGACCGAGCACTGACCCCACGGGCAGGACAGGCGCAGGGGCGGGCAGCACGCCCGTCCCTGCGCCTGTGCCCGATCCCCCGACCGGTCCGGTCGGGGCTCGCCGACCCGCCGACGCGCTCGAGGTGACCATGGACCTGTTCCTCCAACAGCTGACCAACGGCATCGCCCTGGGGTCGCTCTACGCCCTCATCGCGGTGGGCTACACCGTGGTCTACGGCATCGTCCAGCTGATCAACTTCGCTCACGGCGAGGTCTTCATGATCGGGGCGTTCGGGGGGCTGGCGACCTGGTCGGTCTTCTTCGACGGCAACACCAGCGTCTGGGTGCTGCCGGTCATGCTCCTCGGGGCGGTGCTCTCGGCCCTGGTCGTCGCCATCGTCATGGAGCGGGTCGCCTACCGTCCGCTGCGCAACGCCCCTCGGCTGGCCCCGCTGATCACCGCCATCGGCGTCTCGGTCTTCCTGCAGGAGGCGGTGCGGCTGTTCTACCCCGGGGCCAAGAGCCCGCTGGCGTTCCCGCCCATCCAGATCGTCACCGGCGAGGCCCTCACCCTCGGCGGGGTGACGATCCGCCGGTCGGCTCTGTTCACCATCGGGGCGCTGCTGGTGTGCTCGGCGCTGCTGTGGTGGTTCATCAACCGGACCAAGATGGGCCGCGGCATGCAGGCGGTGTCCCAGGACCCCGACACCGCTCGTCTCATGGGCATCGACGTCGACAAGATCATCGTCGTCGCCTTCGCCCTCGGGGCCGTGCTCGCCGGGATCGCCGGGGTCGCCCAAGGCCTGCAGACCAACGGGGTCAACTTCTTCATGGGCTTCACCGCCGGGCTCAAGGCCTTCACCGCCGCGGTCCTCGGCGGCATCGGCAACGTGGCCGGCGCGGTGTTCGGCGGGCTCGTGCTCGGCGTCGCCGAGTCGCTGGCGACCCAGTTCGTCCCGGGGGCGTTCGGCGGCACCGCGTGGAAGGACGTCTGGGCCTTCGTCCTGCTCATCCTCGTGCTCGTCTTTCGCCCGCAGGGCCTGCTGGGCGCCCGGGTGGTGGACCGCGCATGAGCACCTCCGACCGGTTCGCCGAGGCCGTCGCCGCCGCGGCCGCCGTCCCCAAGACCGACCGCCGCGGTCGCGCCTGGTGGGTGACCCTCGCCGGGGTGGTGCTGCTCGCAGCCGGCTCGCTGTTGTCGTGGTGCTACCTGCCCGGACTGTTGGGCAACCTCACCTACTCCTTCGCCCCCGGCCCCCTGCAGATCCTCACCATCGTCCTCGCTGCCGTCGCGGCCTTCTTCCTGCTGCTGCGCTGGGGGCTGTTCCGGCGGATCGACGAGCTGCTCGACAGCTCGCGGGCCTTGCGCGCGCTGGCCGTCACGGCGTTGCTCTACATGGTCCTCGTGCTCGTCTTCATCGCCGGGCAGGCGCCGGGGCTGGCCAACGCCGACCCGGGGGCGTACCTGGCGCTGGTCGGCGCGGCCCTCATGGTTGCCGGGTCGTGGGGGATGCCCTCGCTGGACGGAGTCGACCCGATCGGCGTCCGGCTGGCCTCGTGGGCCGAGATCCTCGTCATCGTGGCCATGCTCGCCATCGTGCTCTTCACGGCGGCATACGCGCTCGCGCAGAACGACGGCACCGTCTTCGTGCTGTTCCTCGTCTTCGCCGCCGGCGTCGTCGTCGCGCTCACCCGCGCCGGGCTGTTCGCCTGGGTCGGCGTGGTGGCCCGCCGACACCGTCACGTGCTCACCCTGGGCGCCTTCGTCGTCGCCTTCGCCTTCCCCTTCACCCAGAGCGGCGCGGTGACCAACCTGCAGATCGCCACGCAGGTGCTCGTGTTCGCCGCCACGGCCCTCGGCCTGAACATCGTCGTCGGTCTGGCCGGCCTGCTCGACCTGGGCTACATCGCGTTCCTCGGCTCCGGCGCCTACGTCGCCGCGACGATGTCCAGCTCGGCGTTCGCGACGATCGGCTGGAAACCGCCGTTCCTCGTCGTCGTGCTCATCGGCGCGACCCTCTCGGCCCTGTTCGGACTGGTCATCGGCTCGCCGACGCTGCGGGTCTCCGGGGACTACCTGGCCATCGTCACCTTGGCGTTCGGGGAAATCTTCCGCATCGCCATGGCCAACCTCGACGGCACCACCGGGCCGGACCTCACCCACGGACCCAACGGCATCCCGGCGATCCCGGACCTCGAGCTGGCCGGGTTCAACTTCGGGGACACCCATCGCGTCCTCGGCTTCGAGCTGGACCGGATCGCCAACTACTACTTCCTCCTGCTGCTGCTCGCCGCCTTCGTCATCACGGTGTTCACCCGGCTCAACAACAGTCGGATCGGGCGGGGGTGGGTGGCCATCCGGGAGGACGAGAAGGCCGCCGAGGCGATGGGCGTCAACGTGTTCGGGCTCAAGCTCTTCGCCTTCGCCGGCGGGGCGTTCCTCGCCGGGCTCGCCGGCACGGTCAAGGCGCACCTGGACGTCTCCGTCACCCCGGAGCAGTACGTCTTCTTGGAGTCGGCCTTCCTGCTGGCCGCCATCGTCCTGGGCGGCATGGGCACGGTCGCCGGTGTCCTCGTCGGGTCGACGATCCTCAAACTGTTGCCGGAGAAGCTGCGGTTCGTCTCCGAGTACCGCCTGCTGCTGTTCGGGCTGCTGCTCATCCTCATGATGCGCTACCGCCCGGAGGGTCTGGTGCCCAACCAGCGCCGGGTCCTGGAGTTCCACGAGGAGGACCAGGCCCTGGCCGAGCACCTGGAGGACGTCCACCTGGAGACCATCGAGGTCACGGAGGCCAAGGCATGACCGCCGCGTCTGTCGAGCCGACCGCCCCCGGCGTGGGCCCGGCCCTGCTGGCGGCCCGAGGCGTCACCATGCGTTTCGGGGGTCTCACCGCGGTCAACGACGTCGACCTGTCCGTCGCCGCGGGCGAGATCGTCGGGCTCATCGGGCCCAACGGAGCCGGCAAGACGACGTTCTTCAACTGCCTCACCGGGATGTACAAGCCCACCGACGGCGAGGTGTCCTTCCAGGGCGCGGTCCTGCCGCCCAAGCCCCGCGCGGTCGTCGCCGCCGGGATGGCCCGCACCTTCCAGAACATCCGGCTCTTCGGCAACATGACGGCGCTGGAGAACGTCATGGTCGGGCGCTACTGCCGCACCGGCGCCGCCGCCCTCACCTCGATCGTGCGCGGCCCGAAGTACCGCCGCGAGGAGGCGCAGACCCGGGCCAAGGCCCAGGAGCTGCTCGACTTCGTCGGGCTCGGCAAGCTCGCCGAGCACCTCGCCCGCAACCTCCCCTACGGCGACCAGCGCCGCCTGGAGATCGCCCGAGCCCTGGCCACGGACCCCAAGCTGCTGCTGCTCGACGAGCCCACCGCGGGCATGAACCCGCAGGAGACGATGGCCACCCGGGACCTCATCTTCCGGATCCGCGACCAGGGCCTGGCGGTCGTCGTCATCGAGCACGACATGCGGTTCATCTTCAGCCTCTGCGACCGGGTGCTGTGTCTGGTGCGCGGCGAGACCCTCGTCGAGGGCAGCCCGCAGCAGGTGCAGTCCGACCACCGGGTCATCGAGGCCTACATCGGCACCCCCGACGGCGAGCCGAACGACGCGGCGTCGCCGCCGTCCTCCTCGCCGCCGTCCTCCTCGCCGCCGTCCCCCTCGCCCGGTGCACCGTCGAGCTCGGAGGACGCGTCGTGAGCCTGCTGGAGGTCCAGGACCTGCGGGTCGCCTACGGCAAGATCGAGGCCGTCAAGGGCATCTCGTTCAGCGTCGACGAGGGTGCGGTCGTCTGCCTCATCGGCACCAACGGGGCGGGCAAGACGACCACCCTGCGGACCATCTCCGGGCTCATCAAACCGGTAGCCGGTCAGATCACCTTCCAAGGCAAGCGGATCGACGGGGTCGCGGCTCACGAGATCGTCATGATGGGCCTGGCGCACTCCCCCGAGGGTCGCCGGATCTTCCCGCGGCTGACCGTCGAGGAGAACCTCATGCTCGGGGCCTTCGCCCGCTCGGACCACCAGCAGGTCAAGGACGACCTGCAGGGGGCCTATGAGCTGTTCCCCATCCTCGGGGAGCGTAGCAAGCAGCCCGCCGGCACCTTCTCCGGCGGCGAGCAGCAGATGCTGGCCATGGGCCGGGCGATGATGAGCCGGCCCAAGCTGCTGATGCTCGACGAGCCCTCGATGGGCCTGTCGCCGTTGATGATGCAGCGGATCATGGCGACGGTGCGCACCTTGCAGCAGCAGGGCACGACGATCCTGCTGGTGGAGCAGAACGCTCGTGCGGCCCTCAAACTGGCCGATCGTGGGTACGTCCTGGAGGTCGGCAAGATCGTCCTCGACGGCACCGGCACGGACCTGCTGCACAGCGACGAGGTGCGCAAGGCCTACCTCGGGGAGGACTGACCCCCGGACGGGCCCACCCCCGCCGTCCGCGCACCGGGGCGCCGCTTGACGGCCACCGGGCCGCTCACGACGCCGGTCGCCGCCGGGTCGACGTCGCACGCGCTGCCGATGCGGTCCCCCGGCCCGAAGACCCGGTCGCGGCCCGTGCGCCCGTCGAGCTGGCGGGGCGCGACCGAGGGACCCGCACCCGATTCGCCGCGCCGTCGTCGGCGGCGGCGGCGTCCGCGCCGTCGTGGGCGGCGGTGTCGGTGTCGGTGTCGGCGTCGGCGTTGGTGTCGGCGTCGGCGTCGGCGTCGGCTGGCGGCATACCGGCTCCGCGGGCCAGGACCGGGGCGAGGAAGCGTCCGGTGTGCGAGTGCGCCATCGCCGCGACCTGCTCGGGGGTGCCCTCGGCGACGACGGTGCCGCCGCGGTGCCCGCCCTCGGGGCCCAGGTCGATCACCCAGTCGGCGTTCTTGATGACGTCGAGGTTGTGCTCGATGACGATGACCGTGTTGCCCTTGTCGACCAGGCCCTGCAGCACCCCCAGCAGCTTGCCGATGTCCTCGAAGTGCAGGCCGGTCGTGGGCTCGTCGAGGACGTAGACGGTGCGGCCCGTGGAGCGCTTCTGCAGCTCGCTGGCGAGCTTGACCCGCTGCGCCTCGCCTCCCGAGAGGGTCGGGGCGGGCTGGCCCAGGCGGACGTAGCCCAGGCCCACGTCGTTGAGGGTGCTCAGGTGCCGGGAGATGGCGGGCACGGCGGCGAAGAACTCCGCGGCCTGCTCGATCGGCATGTCGAGGACGTCGGCGATGGTCTTGCCCTTGAAGTGGACCTCCAGGGTCTCGCGGTTGTACCGCGCCCCGTGGCACACCTCGCACGGGACGTAGACGTCGGGGAGGAAGTTCATCTCGATCTTGATCGTGCCGTCGCCCGAGCAGTTGTCGCAGCGCCCGCCCTTGACGTTGAAGGAGAACCGGCCGGGCAGGTAGCCGCGGATCTTGGCCTCGGTGGTCTGGGCGAAGAGGCGACGCATGTGGTCGAACACCCCGGTGTAGGTCGCCGGGTTCGACCGGGGGGTGCGACCGATCGGGCTCTGGTCGACGTGCACGACCTTGTCGAGGTGCTCCAGACCGGTGACCGTCCGGTGTCTGCCGGGGACCTGGCGGGCGCCGTTGAGCCTGTTGGCCAGCACGACGTAGAGGATGTCGTTGACGAGCGTGGACTTGCCCGACCCGGACACCCCGGTGACGGCGACGAGGTTGCCCAGGGGGAAGGACACGTCCACCGCTCGCAGGTTGTTCTCCTGGGCGCCGACCACGGTGACCTGGCGGTCGCGCCGCTGGGGGCGCCGGACGGTCGGGGTGGGGATCTGCTTGCGGCCGGACAGGTAGGCCCCGGTGACCGAGTCGGGGTGGCGCAGCAGCCCCTCCACCGGGCCGGAGTGCACGACGTGGCCACCGTGCTCGCCGGCGCCGGGACCGATGTCCACCACCCAGTCGGCGGTGGCGATGGTGTCCTCGTCGTGCTCGACCACGATGAGGGTGTTGCCGAGGTCGCGCAGCCGGGTCAGGGTCTCGATCAGCCGGTGGTTGTCGCGCTGGTGCAGACCGATGGACGGCTCGTCCAGGACGTACAGCACGCCGACCAGGCCCGAGCCGATCTGGGTGGCCAGCCGGATCCGCTGGGCCTCGCCGCCGGAGAGGGTGCCGGCCGGCCGGTCCAGGGACAGGTAGTCCAGGCCGACGTCGAGCAGGAAGCCGAGCCGCGCGGCGATCTCCTTGACCACGCGCTGGGCGATCTGGGCCTCCCGCGGGGAGAAGTCGACGCCCCGCAGGAAGTCAGCACACTGGTCGATGGACAGCCCGCAGACCTGGGAGATGCTCCGGCCGCCGACCAGCACGGCGAGGATCTCCGGCTTCAGGCGGGACCCGCCGCAGGCCGGGCAGGGCACCTGGCGCATGTACCCCTCGTACCGCTCGCGGCTCCAGTCGGAGTCGGTCTCGGCGTGCCGGCGCCTGACGAAGGGCACGACCCCCTCGAAGCCCGTGGTGTAGGAGCGGTCGCGGCCGTACCGATTGCGATAGCGGACGTGGACCTGGTAGTTCTCCCCGTAGAGCAGGGCCTCCTTGGCCCGCTGCGGCAGCGCCCGCCACGGGGTGTCGAGGGAGAAGGTCAGGTCGTCGGCGAGCGCTTGGATCACCCGCTGGAAGTAGTCCGCCGAGCCCGAGCCCTGCCACGGCGCGATCGCCCCCTGGGCCAGCGAGAGCTCCTCGTCGGGCACGCACAGGGTGGGGTCGACCTCCAGCTCGGTGCCCAGGCCGGTGCAGGTCGGGCACGCGCCGAACGGGGAGTTGAAGGAGAAGGAGCGGGGCTCGATCTCGTCGATCGCCAGCGGGTGGTCGTTGGGGCAGGCCATCCGCTCGGAGAAGCGCCGCTGCCGGGCCGGGTCGCCCGCGTCGACGTCGACGAAGTCGACGAGCACCACGCCGCCGGCCAGCCCGAGGGCGGTCTCGACCGAGTCGGTGAGCCGCCGGGTCGCCGCGGCGTCCACCCCTTTGGCGACCAGCCGGTCGACGACGACCTCGATGGTGTGCTTGACCTGTTTCTCCAGCTTCGGCGGCTCGACGAGCGACACGACGTCGCCGTCCACCCGGGCCCGGGCGAAGCCTTTGCTCTGCAGCTCGGCGAACAGCTCGACGTACTCCCCCTTGCGCGCCTTGACCACCGGAGCGAGCACCTGGAAGCGGGTGCGCTCGGGCAGCTCCGCGAGCCGGTCGACGATCTGTTGCGGGCTCTGCCGGGTGATCGGCTCGCGGCATACCGGGCAGTGCGGGCGACCCACCCGCGCGAACAGCAGGCGCAGGTAGTCGTAGACCTCGGTGATCGTCCCCACCGTGGAGCGCGGGTTGCGGTTGGTCGACTTCTGGTCGATGGAGACCGCCGGGGAGAGCCCCTCGATGAAGTCGACGTCCGGCTTGTCCATCTGACCGAGGAACTGTCGGGCGTAGGAGGACAGCGACTCGACGTACCGGCGCTGCCCCTCGGCGAAGATCGTGTCGAAGGCCAGCGAGGACTTGCCCGACCCGGACAGGCCGGTGAACACGACGAGGCTGTCGCGGGGCAGCTCGACCGAGACGTCCTTGAGATTGTGCTCGCGGGCGCCGTGGACGAGGAGCGTGTCGTGACCGTGCCGCGCGACCTGGGCGGCACCCGTGCGCGCGGCGGCAGGGCGTGGAGCGGGCACGCAGCACAGCCTAAGTGCCAGCACCGACACCGCAGAACCACGCCCGGTATGCCGCGCCCGCACCGGTCGGACCCGGGTCGGCGCGGACGGCCCGGCGTCGCGGCATACCCGGGTCGGCGCGAGACGTTCTACGGTGGCTGGTGTGCCCGAGACGCGCTATCTGGCCGAGGCGACGGCCCGGCTGATCGCCACCGCGCAAGCCCTGCCCGAGGGCGCGCAGGCCGCGCCGTCGCGTTGCCCCGGCTGGACCCGCGGTCACGTCCTGACCCATCTGGCCCGCAACGCCGAGGGACTCGGGCACCTCATCACGTGGGCGACCAGCGGCATCCAATGGCAGATGTACGTCGGGCCGCACAGCCGGGAACACGGCATCGAGGAGGGTGCCGGCCGCCCCATGGCCGAGTTGATCGCGGACGTGCGCGCCACCGCGGACGAGCTGGCCGGCAAGCTGCCGCTGCTGCTGCCCTACTACGCCCACATCGAGGTCGACCTGCCCTCCGGTCACCGAGTGCCGGCCGGGGCGATCCCGTTCCTGAGGATGCGGGAGGTCTGCTACCACCACACCGACCTCGACGCGGGCTTCACCTTCGCCGACATCCCGCCGCCGTGGCTGGGTAACTTCCTCGACGAGGAGGTCGACCGGCTGCGCGACCACCCCGCAGCCCCCGCCCTGCGGCTGCTCTCGGACGAGGGCGACGACTACCCGGTTGGCGCGGGCGAGCACCCGACGACCGTCTCGGGCAGCCGCGCGGCCCTGGTCGGTTGGCTCGCGCGCGGCAGCACCGAGGGACTCACCGCCGACCCCCTGCCCACGCTCCCCGACGGAAGGTAACCCCGCATGTATGCCGGCAACGTCACCCCAGGCGGCCCCACCGACGTCCGCGAGCTGCCCGATGTGGTCATCCGCAAGTGCAGCGTCGGGGAGTACGACAACAACGTCTACCTGCTGACCTGTCGAGCCACCGGCGAGCAGCTGCTCATCGACGCCGCCACCGACGTCCCGCGGCTGCGCGCGCTGGTGGCCGAGGGCACCGGGCGCCTCGAGCACATCCTCACCACCCACCGCCACCCCGACCACGTGGGCGGGCTGGTCGAGCTCGCCGGGGCGACCGGCGCCCCGACGATGGCCGGAGCGGACGATGCCGCCGCCCTGCCGCTGCCCCCGGACCGCCGCCTGGTCCACGGCGACCGGGTGCGCGTCGGGGCGGTCGACCTCGACGTGGTGTCCCTGCGGGGGCACACCGCCGGGGGCGTCGCCCTCGTGTACGCCGACCCGCGCGGCTACGCCCACCTGTTCAGCGGCGACTCGCTCTTCCCCGGCGGGGTCGGCAACACGACGATGCCCGGGCAGTCCTTCGAGCAGCTCTACGCCGACGTCACCGCGCGGGTCTTCGACGTGTACGGCGACGACACCTGGGTCTACCCGGGGCATGGCGCGGACACCACGGTGGGAGTGCAGCGCCCGCACCTGGCCGAGTGGCTGGCGCGCGGCTGGTGACCCGTCGGCGCCGGCAGTGTCCGCCGCGCCGCCCGCCGCTGTGACCGCCGCAGCTGCCCGCCGCTGTGGCCGCCGTGCTGCCTGCCGCTGTGACCGCCGCGGCCTGGCGCGGGTCTCGACGGCGCACGCTCACACCAGGTCGACGAGGCACTCGCCCACCGCGGCCTGCGTGGCCAGGGCCAGGGTGCCCCGGTCGACCCCCGCGGGGTCGAGCAGGTCGGTGATCAGCACGGCGACGGCCACCCACTCCCGGCCGCCCTCCAGGACGCCGACCACATGGCGCATCCCCGGTCGCTCCCCGGTCTTGGACGCCACCCGCACCCGACTGGGCAGGTAGGCCGGCAGCCCGTCGACGAACTGTTGCTGGCGCAGCACCTCCATGGCCAGCTCGGTCTCGGTGGGGCCCAAGAGCCGACCCTCGCGCAGCGCGGCGAGCACGTCGGCCTGATCCGCCGCGCTGGTGAGGTTGTCGCGCCCCTCGCGTGCCGCGGCCAGGTCCATGAAGTGCCGGCGCACGACGGTGTGCCGCGCGCCGGCCCGGTCGAGCACGGCGGCCACCGCGTCGAAGCCCACGACGTCCAGCAGGATGTTGGCGGCGTCGTTGTCGCTCAGCGCGATCATGATCCGCGCCAGCTCACCGGCCGGCAGCGCCCGCACCGAGGGCAGCAGACTCAGCGGCCCGCAGCCACCCGCCCGCTCGGCCGGCAGAGGCAGGGGCTCCTGCAGCGGGATACCGGACCCGAGCACGGCCAGCAGGATCGCCACCTTGACCGTGCTCACCGACGGGACCACCCGGTCGGCGTCGTGGTCCCACCGCAGGCCGCAGGACGCGCGGACCGCGACGCTGGCACGCCCCGGGGCCGAGGCGATCACCTCGGCGAGCCGGTCGGCGACGCGGGGTTCGGGCACGAGTCCAGTGTCGGGTCCGGGGGCCGGGCCAGCGAGGCGATGAGGCGCGCGGCATACCGGCCTGGCTTGCGGGTCGACACCGGTGCTCGCCCGGATACTCTCTGGGCATGACGCGCGACGAGGTGATGGCGTACTGCCTGGCCAAGCCCGGCGCCTGGCGGGACGAGCCGTGGGAGGGCGACGTCGTCGCGAAGGTCGGGGAGAAGATCTTCGCGTTCACCGGCGACGGGTCGGTGGGGCTCAAGCTCGGCGCCAGTCGGGAGGAGGCCGACGAGTGGCTGCGCCGCTATCCCGGCGACGCCACGGTCATGGCGTACCTCGGGCGGTTCGGGTGGAACACCCTGCGGATCGACGGCGCCATCGATGGCGAGGAGATCCTCGAGGCCATCGACCGGTCGTATGCCGCGGTCGTGGGCAAACTCCCCAAGGCCCAGCGGCCGGGGTGAGCCCGGCACGAGGACGAGAGGTACGGAATGAGTGAGGTCGGCGACCGACTCCTGGCCACGGTGCCCTTCGCCCGCACGGTGGGGCTGATGGTCGACGAGGCCTCCCCGCAGCGCGCGGTGGTGCGGCTGGCGGCGGATGAGCCCAACCACAACCACCTCGGCGGGCCGCACGCCGGGGCGATGTTCACGGCCGGGGAGACCGCCAGCGGGGCGATCGTCGTCGCCGCCTTCGGATCCGTGCTCGCCCGGGCCACCCCGCTGGCCGTACACGCCGAGATCGACTACACCGCGTTCGCCCGATCGCAGGTCACGGCCACGGCGACGATGTCGCAGGACCCCGCCGTGGTGCTGGCCACGCTGGACGGGGGGCAGCGCCCCGAGTTCGACGTCGACGTCGAGCTCGAGTCCGACGGCCGAACGGTGGCCCACATGCTGGTGCGGTGGACCCTGCGCCCGGTCCGGACCTGATCTCCGGCTCGGTGAGGCGATCTCGTCGCCCGCTGTGCCGAAGGGTGGGGCCCCCTGCGGTGAGGCGATCTCCTCGCCCGCTGCGTCGAAGGGTGGGGCCCCCTGCGGTGAGGCGATCTCCTCGCCCGCTGCGTCGAAGGGTGGGGCCCGGCTCGGTGAGGCGATCTCGTCGCCCGCCGCGTCGAAGGGTGGGGCCCCCTTCGGTGAGGCGATCTCGTCGACGCTGTGCCGAAGGGTGGGGCCCGGCTCGGTGAGGCGATCTCGTCGACGCTGTGCCGAAGGGTGGGGCCCCCTTCGGTGAGGCGATAGCATCGCCTCACCGAAGGGGAGTATCCCCGGCAGCGGCTTCCTCGTCATCACGGCGTCGCCTCGGCGTCGCCCGGGGGGCCGGTCCACCCCACGGGCGGGAGAGACCTCCGGGACGCGTGCGGCATACCGTCGTGTGCTCGGTGACCGGAAGGCTGCTCGTGGACGTCGCCCCGTTGTTGTGGTGGAGCACCATCGGCGTGCTGGGCGTGTTCCTGGTCGCCGACGTGGCGATCGTGGGTCGGCGCCCGCACGTGCCGACCACCCGGGAGTGCGCGCGCCACTTGGCCTTCTACGTCGGTCTCTCGGTGGCGTTCGGGCTCGTGGTCTGGAGGGTGTGGGGCACCCGGTATGCCGGGGAGTTCCTCGCCGGGTGGCTCACCGAGTACTCGCTGTCCGTGGACAACCTCTTCGTGTTCCTGCTCATCATGGCCAAGTTCCGGGTGCCCGAGCGGTTGCAGCAGTCGGCGCTGCTCATCGGCATCGTCATCGCCATCGTCCTGCGTGGGGTGTTCATCGCCGTCGGTGCGGCGGTGATCAACTCCTACGCCTGGGTGTTCTACGCGTTCGGGGCGTTCCTCATCTACACCGCCGTGAAGTTGGCCCGGGAGCGGGACGAGGACGACGAGGAGTTCGAGGAGAACCGCCTGTTGCGCTGGGTCGAGCGCACCTTCCCGGCCACCCAGAAGTGGCATGGCGCCAGGCTCACCGCGATCGAGGGCGGCAAGCGCCTCATCACGCCGATGCTGGTCGTCATCCTCGCGTTGGGCACGACCGACCTGCTCTTCGCGCTGGATTCGATCCCGGCCATCTACGGGCTCACCGCGGAGCCGTATCTCGTGCTCACGGCGAACATCTTCGCGCTCATGGGCCTACGACAGCTCTATTTCCTCATCGGGGGGCTGCTGCAACGGCTGGTCTACCTCTCGCTGGGCCTGGCCGTGCTCCTGGCGTTCATCGGGGTCAAGCTCATCCTGCACGCCTTGCACGAGAACACGCTCCCGTTCGTCAACGGCGGGCAACCGGTGCACGCCGCCCCCGAGGTCCCGATCGGGGTGTCCCTCGGCGCGATCGTCGGCATCCTCGGGGTGACCACGGTGGCCAGCCTGGTGCGCTCGGCGCACGGGACGCCAGTGGCGACCCCCGCCCTGCCCTCCGGCGAGGACGACATGCCGGAGGTGTGAGCCTCAGGTGGCCGACTGCGGCGCCACGTCGCGTCGGGCGGTGCCGCCCATGACGAGCGCGCTGGCGGCCACCACGAGCGCCATGCCGGCGAGTTGGGTGGAGCCGAGGCTCTGGTGCAGCACGACCGCGCCGGCGAGGGCGGCCACCGCGGGCTCCAGACTGAGCAGGATGCCGAACACCCGTCGGCTCAGTCGACGCAGCGCGATGAGCTCCAGGGAGTAGGGCAGGACGCTGGACAGCAGCGCCACCGCGCCACCCTTGGTCAGGACGGTGGCGTCCCACTGCGGCACCGAGCCCACGCCGGCGGGCACGACGACCACCAGGGCGACCACCATGGCGACGGCAAGCCCGTCGAGGCGGGCGAAGGCCCGTCCGGTCCGCTGCGAGAGCACGACGTATGCCGCCCAGCACGCGCCCGCCAGCAGGGCCAGGCCGATCCCGACGAGGTCGAGGTCGGCCCAGGGCGTGGTCAAGGCCCCGGAGCTGGCGAGCACCCCGAGCGCCGCGGCGGCCACCGCGGCCAGGTCCTTGGCGCGCCGGGACAGGACCGCGGCGAGGGTCAGCGGGCCGAGGAACTCCAGCGTGACGGCCACCCCGATGGGCAGCCGGGCCAGCGAGGCGTAGAAGGACCAGTTCATCGCGGCCAAGGCCAGACCGAAGAGCGCGACGACGCGCCACGCGGAGCGGGGGTGGCCGCGCAGCCGCGGGCGGACCGCGAGGACCAGGATCGCCGCCCCGAGACCGAGCCGCAGCAGCACCGCGCCGGCCGCCCCGACGGCGGGGACGAGGGTGGCGGCGACGGCCCCGCCGAACTGCACCGACACGATCGCGGCCAGCAGCAGCAGCACCGGAGTCGACGCCGGGCCGCTGGCCGACGCCGCGCCGGTCACCCCGGTCGACGCCGGGCTCCCCGACGACTCCGCATCGGTCACCCGGGTCGCCGCGGGAGCAGAGTGAGGGCCACCGGCCCCGGTGCCGACGCCGGAGCGGAGGCACCGCAGCCGGGCGCACCGTCCGCGCGCCCCGAGGGGCAGGAGGCGCACCCGGGCTGCGGACACCCGCTGGCCAACAGCTCGGAGCGCACTCGGCCCAGGCGGGTGAGATGGTCCACGGCCGCGTCGACGAGCTCGCGGTCCAGACCGGTCAGCCGGGCGAGGGCTGCCCGGCTGTGCGCGCCCCCCTGCAGGGCGGCGACCACGCGACGCAGCGGTCCCCCGGACGCCGCCGCCGCCGAGACGGCGGCCTCGTCCGGGAGGGTCACCCGATCAACCTACCGACCTGGAACACCACCACGGCCAGCGACCAGGCGACGGCCAGCTGCACCGCTACCCCGAACATCGCCCACCTGGTGCCCACCTCGCGTCGTTGGGCCGCGAGGGTGGCCACGCACGGGGTGTAGGCCAGCAGGAAGGCCAGGAAGGCCAGGACCGCCGCATTGGGGCGGCCACCGGAGGATGCCGCGAAATCGGTCCGGAGGGCGCGGCCGAGCGCCTCGTCGTCCACCTCCCCCGAGGCGGTCTCGGTGGCGTAGGTCTGCGCCCAGGACGAGATCACCGCCTCCTTGGCCACGAACCCGGTCAGCAGGGCGCCGGTGGCCTGCCACTGGTCGAACCCGGCGGGCGCGAAGACCGGCGCGACACCGCCAGCGAGCGCGGCATACGCGCTGTCGGCCACCGCTGGCCTGCCGAACTCGGCGTCCCCACGCACCGGGGTCGCCTGCAACAGCCAGACGACGACCACCGTGAGGACGATGATCCCGCTGGCCGTGCGCAGGAAGCCACGCAGCCGCACCCAGGTCACCGACGACATCACCCGCAGGGTCGGGCGCTGGTAGGGCGGCAGGTCCAGCAGGAGCGGCTCGTGGCCCATGGTGCGCCAGAGCGTCCGGCGCAGCGCCAACCCCACGAGGACGACCAGGGCGATGGACAGGACGTACATCGCGAAGACGACGGTGCCGGCATACCGGTCGAAGAAGGTGGTGGCGAGCATGACGTAGACGGTCAGGCGCGCCGAGCACGAGGTGAACGGGACCAACAGGGCGGTGAGGGTGCGCTGCCGGCTGCCGGCCAGCACCCGGGTCGCGGCGATAGCGGGCACGTTGCAGCCGAAGCCGACGATGAGGGGCAGGAACGCGCGACCGGGCAACCCGATGGCGCGCATGGTCCGGTCGGCGACGACGGCGGCGCGCGCCATGTAGCCGGAGTCCTCCAGCAGCGCCAGCAGCAGGAACATGATCGTCATGAGCGGGACGAAGGTCAGCAGCATCCCGACCCCGGCGATGAGCCCGTGGACCACCAGGCCGAGGATCACCGGATGGTCGGCGTGCAGGGTCTGCAACAGTCCCGTCGCCCCGTCGGTGACGGGGCCGGTGAAGAGGCTCCCCAAGGCCTCCTGCAGCGGCGCGGCGACGGTGGTGGTGACCTGGAACAGCGCCCACATGACGACGCCGAAGACGACCGGCCCGATCCAGCGGTGCAGGACCACGCCGTCGACGCGATCGGTCCAGGTGCGCCGCGAGCGGCCGTCGCGAGTCACCGACGCGCGGACCGCCGCCTCCACCCACGCGAAGCGTTCGTCGGCCCGGTCGAAGTCGTCGAGATGGTCCGGGTGCCGACGCGGTGCCGGCGCGGGGGCTCCCACCGCCGTACGGACCGCGGCCGCCAGCTCGTCCAGCCCGCTGCGCCGACGCGGGTCCAGCTGCACCACCGGCACCCCGGTGGCGGCGGCCAACACGGCCGGGTCCACAGTCACGCCACGCCGGTTGGCCACGTCCACCATGGTGAGCGCGACGACGACACGCGTCCGCAACTCGCGCAGCTCGGCCAGCAGGTAGAGGCTGCGCGCCAGATGGGTGGCGTCGGCGGCCAGGACGACCAGGTCGGGAGGCTCCCCCGTCTGCTCCCCGAGGACCAGTGCCCGGGTGAGCTCCTCGTCCGGGGACAGCGGCTCGAGCGAGTAGGCGCCGGGCAGGTCGACCAGCTCGTATGCCGCTGCGGCGGCGCCACCAGGGCGCCAGGCTCCGCGCCCGACCTCGACCGTCGTGCCCGGCCAGTTGCCCATGGTCCGGCCGGCCCCGGTGAGGCCGTTGAACAGCGTGGACTTGCCCACGTTGGGGGCCCCCACGAGGGCCACGACCGGTGACCCCGCCGGAGCCGAGCGCAGGGGTTCGGCGTGGCAGGACGGGCCCGGCGGCCCGGTCACGGCCGTGGGGCGGGGCGTGGTCGGGGAGGTCACGCCGACCACCCCCGCGGCGGGTCGGGGGACGGCAGGCCAGGGAGTGGTCCCTGAGGTCCGGGTCGGTCGCCGGCCGTCGAGGACCCACCGGCGGTGACGTGCAGGACCGCGACCGATGCGCGGTCCAGGGCGACCCGGGAGTCCCCCACGGCGAGGACCAAGCCGCGCCCCGGCGTCCGGTGCAGCGGCCGGACGACCGCGCCCGCCCGAAGGCCCAGATGGGCGAGCCGACGACGGAACAGCTCGCCGCCGTCGGCCCGGGCCACAACCGCGTCCTGGCCCAACGGCCAGTCGGCGAGGCTCTCGACCGTCGACGCACCCACCCCCGCATCGTACGGCCAAGTTAGGTCTGCCTAACCCTCGCGGGGGAGGTCGAGGGCGTGGCCTGTATCTCACCGGCCCGCCGGTGCGCTCAGGCGGTCGCGTCGCGCATCTGGCGCAGCTCTCGCTTGAGCTCGGCCACCTCGTCGCGCAGGCGTGCGGCCAGCTCGAAGTGCAGCTCCCCTGCCGCCGTGTGCATCTGTGTGGTGAGCGCCTGGATGAGCTCGGCCAGCTCGCTGGCCGGCAGGTCGGGGCTGCGGGCCCCCAGGGCGACCCCGGCATCGGCGGCCGCCGCCCCCCGCCCCGAGCCGCGCGCGGAGCCACCCGGCATACCGCCGCTCTTGCCCCGAGACCGAGAGCGACC
This sequence comes from Dermatophilaceae bacterium, assembly GCA_037045055.1. GTDB lineage: Bacteria > Actinomycetota > Actinomycetes > Actinomycetales > Dermatophilaceae > Phosphoribacter. The sequence goes on from JBAOHJ010000001.1 coordinate 538,546, forward strand.
CGAGCCGAGCAGGGCCTCGGTGTCGGCGTCCTCACGACCCAGCAGGTCGGTGATGTCGGCGATCCGCTTGCGCAGCGGCTGCGGGTCGACGCCGCGAGCGGTGTTGTAGGCCACCTGCTTGACGCGGCGCCGGTTGGTCTCGTCGATGGCCTCACGCATCGACGGGGTCACCGTGTCGGCATACATGTGGACCTGGCCGGTGACGTGCCGAGCCGCCCGGCCGATGGTCTGGATGAGCGAGCGCGCCGAGCGCAGGAAGCCCTCCTTGTCGGCGTCGAGGATGCTCACCAGGGACACCTCGGGCAGGTCGAGGCCCTCGCGCAGCAGGTTGATGCCCACGAGGACGTCGAACTCGCCGAGCCGCAGCTCCCGCAGCAGCTCGACGCGGCGCAAGGTGTCGACCTCGGAGTGCAGATAGCGCACCCGGATGCCCTTGTCGAGCAGGTAGTCGGTGAGGTCCTCGGCCATCTTCTTGGTCAGCGTGGTCACCAGGACCCGCTCGTCCCGGGCGGTGCGCAGCCCGATCTCGTGGATGAGGTCGTCGATCTGGCCCTTGGTGGGCTTGAGGACCACCTCGGGGTCGACCAGACCGGTGGGTCGGATGATCTGCTCCACCGCAGGCCCGCCGCGGGCGGACTTGGCCAGCTCGTACTCCCCCGGCGTCGCGGACAGGTAGACCGTCTGGCCGATCCGGTCGAGGAACTCCTCCCACTTCAGCGGCCGGTTGTCCATCGCCGAGGGCAGCCGGAACCCGTGGTCGACGAGCATCCGCTTACGGGACATGTCGCCCTCGTACATCGCCCCGATCTGCGGCACGGTCTGGTGGGACTCGTCGATGACGAGCAGGAAGTCCTCGGGGAAGTAGTCCAGCAGGCAGTTGGGCGCCGAGCCGGCCGCCCGCCCGTCGATGTGCCGGGAGTAGTTCTCGATCCCGTTGCAGAAACCCAGCGTGCGCATCATCTCGATGTCGTAGGCGGTGCGCATCCGCAGCCGCTGGGCCTCCAACAGCTTGCTCTGCTTCTCCAGTGTCGCGAGGCGATCGGCGAGCTCGGCCTCGATGCCGGCGATGGCCCGCTCCATGCGCTCCGGCCCGGCCACGTAGTGCGAGGCGGGGAACACGGACATCTCCTGCTCCTCGCGGACGATCTCCCCGGTCACCGGGTGCAGGGTGTAGAGCCGCTCGATCTCGTCGCCGAACATCTCCACGCGGACCGCGAGCTGCTCGTACATGGGGATGATCTCGACGGTGTCGCCGCGCACCCGGAAGGTGCCCCGGGTGAAGGACAAGTCGTTGCGGGTGTACTGCATCTCGACGAACCGCCGCAGCAGCCGGTCGCGCTCGACCTGCTCCCCCACCCGCAGCGGGACCATCCGGTCGACGTACTCCTGCGGGGTGCCCAGGCCGTAGATGCAGGACACCGACGCGACGACGACGACGTCACGCCGGGTGAGCAGCGAGTTGGTCGCCGAGTGGCGCAGCCGCTCGACCTCCTCGTTGACCGAGGAGTCCTTCTCGATGTAGGTGTCGGTCTGCGGGATGTAGGCCTCGGGCTGGTAGTAGTCGTAGTAGGAGACGAAGTACTCCACGGCGTTGTGGGGCAGCAGCTCGCGGAACTCGTTGGCCAGCTGGGCGGCCAGGGTCTTGTTGGGGGCCAGCACGAGGGTGGGCCGCTGCACCGCCTCCACCAGCCAGGCGGTGGTCGCCGACTTGCCGGTGCCGGTGGCGCCCAGCAGGACGACGTCCGGCTCCCCTGCGCCGATCCGCCGGGCCAGCTCGGCGATGGCCTCGGGCTGGTCCCCACTGGGCCGGAAGTCGGAGACGACCTCGAAGGGCGCGATCCGGCGCCGCAGCTCGGTGATCGGACGCATGCGAGCACCGTACGTGCCGGCACCGACAACCCCAAGCCGGTATGCCGCGGGCCGTGCGGCCCACCGGGACGCCGGGCCCGCCCGAGGGGCGACCCCGCGGCCGGCCCGGCGGTCCGCCCGAGGCGCGACCCGGCGGTCAGCCCGGCGACCAGCCCGACCCCCGCGCCCACGCCAAGGCCCTCGGGAAGGCCTCGTGGAACCACGGGTCCTTGGCCGCGGCGTAGGCCTTCGTCGTCGTCGTCCGATCGGCGAGAGCGCGCTTGTGCGCGGCATACGCGTCCCGCTCCTGCGGCTGGGCCCGCAGCCAGTCCCGCAGCAGCAGAGCCGCGGCGTGCTGACGCGAGCCGGCTTCTCGCACATGGACGTTGACCACCCGCGCGGGGTCGCAGCCGCCGTAGAACTGCTTGGGCAGCGGGTCGAAACGCCCCTCGCGGACGTGGTCCACGTCGTGCCCGAGCACCCGCAGGTAGCCGGCCCGGTACAGTGCCGCGGCGAAGCCGGGCGCCTCGGCGTCGGCCATCCGGCGCACCCCGACCTGGACGTCGACGACGTCCTTGGCGGCCAGGCCGGGCACGCTGGTCGACCCGACGTGCTCCACGTGCACCCCCCGGCCGGTCAGTGCCGCCGCGATCCGGGCCACGATGCGCAGCCCCTGGGCACCCCACGTCGGGTCGGCGTCGACGACCCGGGCCCGGGCCGGGCGCACCGAGCGTCTGCCGTGACGCAGGTTCGCGTCGTAGGGCACCAGCCGCTCGTGCCAGAGCCGCCGGACGTGGTCGGCCGCCTGGGCTCGAGGGCCTTCGTTGTCCACCCACAGGTCGGCGGCGGCGCGGCGCTGCTCGTCGCTGGCCTGCGCGGCGATCCGGGCGCGGGCGTCCTCGGGCGGCATACCGCGCTGCGAGACGAGGCGATCGAGGCGGACCGCCGCCGACGCACCGACCACGAGGGTGAGGTGCTCGTGCACCCACGTGCCCCGCTCGACCAGCAGCGGCATGTCGTAGACGTCCACCGCGTGGGCGGGCGCGGCGGCCCGCACGGCGGCGACGTGCGCAGCGATCGCCGGGTCGGTGATGGCCTCCAGGGCGGCGAGTCGGGCCGGGTCGGGGAACACCAGCGCGGCCAGCGCGGCCCGGTCCAGCGCGCCGTCGGGCTGCAGCACCCCCGGGCCGAACTCGGCGACGATGGCGGCCAGGGCCGGCCGGCCGGGGGCGACGACCTCGCGGGCCGCCTCGTCCGCGTCGGTGACCAGGGCACCGAGCTCGCGCAGCAGGGCGGCGACGGTGGACTTGCCCGAGCCGATCCCTCCGGTGAGCCCCACCCGCAGCATGGCAGCAGCCTAGGTGCAGACCCGGGGGCGCGGCCCGCTCCCGTGCCGGCCGAGGGTGGGGCTACACCGCGTGCCGGGTGAACAGCACCGCGTGCTCGACGCTGGGCTCGCCGACGGCTTGGGCACCCCCCTGCAGGACCCGCGTCACGACGGTGTGCGGGTCGGCCATGTCGCCGCTCAGGGCCGCGTTGTAGAGCCGGTGCGCCTGCAGGCTCGCGATGGCCGGCCCGAGATGCCCGGTGCAGTCGACATAGTGCGTCGGGCGGTCGGACCCGTAGACGAGGATCCACGACGGCGACCAGGGGGCCAGGCCCTCGACGTCCAGCAGCTGCCAGTGGACCCACCGGTTGCCCGCGTCGCGGCAGGCGTCGATCGCGGCCATCCCGACGGCCCGGTGATCGGCCTGGTTGAGGCCCCACGGCATCACCACGTCGGGGCTCATCGCGACGAGCACCTGCGGACGCAGCCGACGGATCGCGCGGGCGATGTCCCGCCGCAGGGCCGTGGAGTACTCCACGACACCGTCGAGGTAGTCGAGGAACTCGACCACCGCCCCGACCTCGGCGGCCCCGTCGATCTCCTCCTGGGCCCGCAGGTCGCGAGCCTGCTCGGGGGCCAGCGTGTCGATGCCGGCCTCGCCGCGGGTGGCCAGCAGGTAGGTGACCTCGACCCCCGACCTCGTCCAGCGGTCGACCGCGGCCGACGTGCCGTACTCCAGGTCGTCCGGGTGGGCCACCACGGCCAGCACGCGCTCGAAGTCCTCGGGCAGCGGGGCCAGCGCCGGCGGCATACCGGTGGGTGCGCTCATGGGCTCACCCTAGGCCCCGGCTACCACCAGCCCTGCCTCCTGGCCCAGCGCAGCAGGTACAGCGACAGGGCGCCCATGATCGCCAGCAGGACGGCCAGCTCGGGCAGCTGGGTCTCGTCGTTGACGATGACGTTCATGCCCACGACCGAGGAGATCGCGGTGACCGGCAGGGTGATCGCCGCGATCACGGCAAGGCGCTCGGCGGCGATGGTCATCTTCGTGTCGGTGCGGGCCCGGTAGTACTCGGTGACTCCGAGCAGGAAGTCGAGCTGGCTGCCGGTGACCCGCGACAGGCGCAGGTACTGGTCTCGGGTGTCGGCCAGCAGGCGGGTGCCGGCCTTGTCGGTCTGCACCAGGTGCATCGCCCGGGCGTAGATCTCGCTGCTCTGCGCGGTCATGGTGCGGATGGTCAGCAGGACGTGGCGCACCTGGAACAGCTCGTCGAGGAAGGCCTGGGGGTTGCGGTCCTCTTGCTGGGCCATCACCCGCTGCTCCAGGGCACCCACCCGCTCGGCGAGCTCGTTGACGTAGCACTCCTCGTTGAGGGTGAGCAGAGCGACGATGGCGTGCGAGAGCTCCAGCGCCGACTTGGGGCGCCAGTAGCCGCTGGCCACCCTCGCCGCCGCGTCGCGGGTCTCCACCAGCAGCGCCTCGGGTGGCACGAGCGGGTTGCGTGGACCGTGGATGGTGACCAGGTAGCGGGGGGACACGAACTGGTCGAGCTCGAGGTAGTGGACGTGCCCGCGTGGCCCCGGATGCGCCTTGTGCGCCGCGACGAACAGGCAGTCGCCGCCGACCTTCAGACGCGACACGTGGTTGCGCAGCAGCGAGTCCTTGACCGCTCGCGGCGGGCAGCCGAACAGCGGACCGCGCAGCAGCTCGGCCAGGTCGGCGCCCGGCTCGTCGACGTCGAGCCACACCCACCCGCCCGGGGTCGCGAGCAGCTCGGGCAGCTCGTCGAACGGGCGGCGTTGACCCAGCCCACCGGCCTGCGGGCCGAACCAGTAGACCTGTGTCGGCAGCACGAGGGCCACTGTATTGGGGTGGACCGCGCCGGCACGAGAGCCGGCCGGCGCCCGCTCGACGCGGGACGCGGGGTAGCGCCGGGTCGCGCGCTCAGCGCAGGTATGCCGTGCTCCGCGCGGCTATTCCGTGCCTCAGCGCAGGTATGCCGCGCAGTCCGGCAGGTAGCCGCCGCCCCGGCGCACCAGGAACCGCCAGAACTGTCGCGCCGCGGGGCCCGGGCGCCGCGACGAGCGCCGCACCGCGTGCCAGCGTCGCATGACCGGCAGACCGACGACGTCCAGGACGACCAGCCGACCGTCGGCCAGCTCGGCGGCGACCGTGTGGGCGGAGATCAGCGCGATCCCGAGATCGGCCATGACGGCCTGCTTGATGGTCTCGTTGCTGGCGATCTCCATGGCGATGGGCGGGGAGATCCCGCCCGAGGCGAACAGCCGCTCGGTCAGCGCCCGGGTGCCCGAGCCCACCTCGCGGATGAGGCAACTCGCGCCGCTCAGGTCGGCCAGCGCCACCCCGGGCCGGCCGGCCAGCGGGTGACGGGGCGAGGCGACGAGGACCGAGGGATGCTCGCCGATTACCTCGGCGACCACGTCGAGCTGCTCGGGCGGCCGACCCATGACGACGACGTCCACGTCGCCCGCCACCAGACGGGCGACGATCTCGTCCCGGTTGCCCACGACGAGCCGCACGTCGACGCCGGGGCGGCGGGCCCGGAAACCGCCCAGCAGCGCGGGCGCGAAGTACTTCGCCGTCGACACCGCGCCGAACGACACCGTCCCGGCCCGGCTGTCGCGGATGAGCTGCAGATTGTGCGCGCAGGCATCGAGCTGTCCCTCCACCCGCGCGGTCGTCGAGACCAGCTCGCGCCCGGCGTCGGTGGGTCGCCGGGTGCCGTCCACCGTCTCGAACAGCGCCATCCCGATCCGTCGTTGCAGCAGCCGCACCTGCTGCGCCACCGCGGGTGGGGTGACGTGCAGTCGCGCGGCGGCGGCGGCATACGTGCCGTCCTCGACGACGGCGGCGAAGGAGCGCAGCTGCTTGAGGGTCACCTCGTGCACCCCCCCAGGGTAGCGTCGACGATAGTCTTCCTATCCCTCGGCAGCAGATCATTAACCTTTACTTCCCGGGGCCGCGTGCGGTTGCATGGCAGTGCGCCCTCCTCCCCCGGAACGGACCCGCCATGAGCACCCGAGCTGTCCCCGACCTGGACGGCTGCTTGGAGCAGTGGAGCAGCGCCCAGGGAGATGCCGACCTCGCCGGGGTCGTCGCGGCCATCGCCGCGACGAGCGCGAGCGTCGGGGGCCTGCTCGCCGAGCACCTGCTGCGGGGGCGGCGCTCGGCCTTGGACCGCGCCGCCCTCGGCGCGTTCCGGCGGCGGCTGCGCGCCACCTCGGTGCGCTCGGTGCTGGCCCCCACCTCGCCCCGACCGCAGGCGTTGGTCCGCAACGGCCGGTATGCCGTGGCGATCGACCCCTTCGACCCGACCCGCAACCAGCATGTCAACGCCCCGCTCGGGACGATCTTCTCGGTGCTCCCGGTGCCCGACGAGGGTCCCGAGACGGCGACCTTCCTGCAGTCCGGTCGCGCCATCGCGGCGGCCGGGTTCGTGCTCTACGGGCCGGCGACCGTGCTCGGGCTGACCCTCGGGCGGGGGACGCACCTGTTCGTGCTCGACCCGGCCACTGGGGTCTACCGTCGCTCGCAGGCCCGGGCACGCATTCCCGCGGCGAGCGCCGAGGTCGCCCTCAACGCCTCGAACGTGCGGCACTGGTCGCCGTCGCTGCGGACCTTCTTCGGGGACCTCGTCGACGGCAGCCAGGGGCCCTACCGGCGCGACTTCACGATCCGCTGGGTCGGCTCGGTGGTGGCCGGGGCCTACCGCATCCTGCGCTCGGGCGGGCTGTTCCTCTACCCGGCCGACAGCCGGCCCGGGCTCACCCAGGGGCGGCTGCACCTGGTCTATCAGGCGCAGCCGATCGCCCTGCTCATCGAGCAGGCCGGGGGGGTGGCCTTCGACGCCACCACGGGCATCCTCGACAAGGTCCCCACCGACTGCCACGAGCGCACGCCGTTGATCTTCGGCTCCCCCGACGTCGTCCACGAGGTCCGCCACTACCTCACGACGCCCGACTTCACCGGCGAGCACTCCCCGCTGTTCGGCCGTCGCGGACTGTTCCGGAGGTGATCCGCCCATGAGCGAGAAGAACCCGATCATCTCGGTCACCGGCTCGTCCGGGGCCGGCACCACGCAGGTCAAGGAGACCTTCGGCAAGATCTTCCAACGCGAGGGCGTGCGCGCCACCGCGATCGAGGGCGACGCCTTCCACCGGTACGACCGCGCGGGCATGCAGCGGGAGCTGGCCGCCCGCGAGCTCGAGGGCGACAGTCACTTCAGCCATTTCGGGCCGCAGGCGAACCTGCTGGCCGAGCTCGAGGCGACCTTCGGCTCGTATGCCGCCGAGGGCGCCGGGCGCACCCGGCACTACGTCCACGACGCCAACGAGGCCGCCCTCTACGGCGCGCCACCGGGCACGTTCACCGACTGGGAGGACCTCGACCCGCAGGCCGACCTGCTCTTCTACGAGGGGCTGCACGGGGTCTACACCGACGAGACGATCGACATCGGCCGGCATGCCGACCTCAAGATCGGCGTCGTCCCGGTGATCAACCTCGAGTGGATCCAGAAGGTGCACCGCGACCGGGAGTCACGGGGCTACTCCACTCAGGCGGTCACCGACACGATCCTGCGCCGGATGCCCGACTACGTCCACCACGTAGTGCCCCAGTTCACCCGCACCGACGTCAACTTCCAACGGGTGCCGACCGTCGACACGTCCAACCCGTTCATCGCCAGGGACATCCCCAGCCACGACGAGTCCATCGTCGTCATCCGCTTCCGCGACCCGTGGGGCATCGACTTTCCTTACCTCATCGCCATGATCCAGGGCAGCTTCATGTCGCGCGCCAACACCCTGGTCATCCCCGGCGGCAAGCAGGACCTGGCCATGCAGCTGATCCTCACCCCCATGATCCACCGGCTCATCGAACGCAAGAGGAGACGATCGTGACCGCGACCCCCGCCCAGGACCGTTACCGCGCCGGTGTCATGCCCTACGCGCAGATGGGCTACTGGCAGCCGGACTACGAGCCCACGGATACCGACCTCATCGCGGTCTTCCGGATCACCCCGCAGCCGGGGGTCGACCCGGTGGAGGCGGCCGCCGCCGTCGCCGGCGAGTCCTCGACGGCGACCTGGACGGTGGTCTGGACCGACCGGCTCACCGCCTGCGAGGAGTACCGCGGGAAGGCCTACCGGATCGACCCGGTGCCCGGCCGCGAGGACCAGTGGTTCGCCTGGATCGCCTACGACCTGGACCTGTTCGAGCCGGGCTCGATCAGCAACCTCACCGCCTCGATCATCGGCAACGTCTTCGGGTTCAAGCCGCTCAGGGCCTTGCGCCTGGAGGACATGCGCATCCCGGTGGCCTACCTCAAGACCTTCCCCGGCCCGCCCACCGGCATCGTCGTCGAGCGGGAGCGGCTGGACAAGTTCGGTCGACCGTTGCTCGGGGCCACGGTCAAGCCCAAGCTCGGTCTGTCCGGGCGCAACTACGGCCGGGTCGTCTACGAGGCGCTGCGCGGCGGGCTGGACTTCACCAAGGACGACGAGAACATCAACTCCCAGCCGTTCATGCACTGGCGGGACCGGTTCCTCTACTGCATGGAGGCGGTCAACCGCGCCGAGGCCGCCACGGGTGAGGTCAAGGGCAGCTACCTCAACGTCACCGCCGCGACCATGGAGCAGATGTACGAGCGGGCCGAGTTCGCCAAGGACCTCGGGTCGGTCGTCGTGATGATCGACCTCGTCATCGGCTACACCGCGATCCAGTCGATGTCCGCCTGGGCCCGCAAGAACGACATGATCCTGCACCTGCACCGCGCCGGGCACTCGACCTACACCCGCCAGAAGGACCACGGGGTGAGCTTCCGGGTGATCTCCAAGTGGATGCGGATGGCCGGCGTCGACCACATCCATGCGGGCACGGTCGTCGGCAAGCTCGAGGGCGACCCGGCGACGATCGCCGGCATCTACGACATCCTGCGCGACGAGCACACCCCGGCGAACCTCGCCCACGGCGTGTTCGTCGACCAGCCGTGGGCCGGCCTCAACAAGGTCATGCCGGTGGCCTCGGGCGGCATCCACGCCGGGCAGATGCACCAGCTCGTCGACCACCTCGGCGAGGACGTCGTGCTGCAGTTCGGTGGCGGCACCATCGGCCACCCCGACGGGATCGCCGCCGGCGCGACCGCCAACCGGGTGGCCCTGGAGGCGATGATCCTCGCGCGCAACGAGGGCCGGGAGATCCTCGCCGAAGGCCCGGAAATCCTCCGCGAGGCCGCGAAGGGCTGCGCCCCGCTGGCCCATGCGCTGCAGACCTGGGGCGAGGTCACCTTCGACTACACCTCCACCGACACCCCCGACTACGTCCCGACGCCGAGCGTCAGCTGACCAGGAGACCACGATGCGACTGACCCAGGGAGCGTTCTCCTTCCTGCCCGACCTCACCGACGACCAGATCGCCGCCCAGGTGCGCTACTGCCTCGACCACGGCTGGGCGGTCAACATCGAGCACACCGACGACCCCCACCCGCGCAACACGTACTGGGAGATGTGGGGTCAGCCGATGTTCGACCTGGTCTCGACGGTGCCCGTCATGGACGAGGTCGCCGCCTGCCGTGCCGCGGTCCCCGGTCACTACGTGCGGGTGTCCGCCTTCGACGACGCCAAGGGCTGGGAGAGCGTGCGGCTGTCCTTCCTCGTCCAGCGCCCCGACCCCGAGCCCGGCTTCACGCTGACCCGCACGGAGAGCTCCGGTCGCACCCAGCGGTATGCCGTGCGCACCGACCGGGCGTCCGCAGGGACCGTCGGCCCGTGAGGCCCCGCGACGCGGCCGGGGACCGGGCGGGCCGGACGTGACGATCCACGACGGGCCCACCGGCCGCCCGCCCGCGGGGGCGGGCGCGGACGTCCCGCGCGCGGCATACGGCATCGAGGGCGCGCCGACCTGGGACGACTCGGCCACCGTCGACCTGAGCGCCGAACGCGCCGCGGCCGGCATCGACGGCTTCCTCGCCGAGCTCGACGCCTCGCTGGTCGGGCTGGCCCCGGTGAAGGAGCGGATCCGGGACGTCGCGGCGCTGCTGCTGGTGGAGCGGGTGCGCCAGCGGATGGGCCTGGCCACCGAACCGCCGACGCTGCACATGAGCTTCACCGGCAACCCCGGCACCGGCAAGACCACGGTGGCCATGACGATGGCGGAGATCTTGCACCGCCTGGGGTACCTGCGCACCCCGCGGCTGGTGTCGGTGACCCGCGACGACCTCGTCGGGGAGTACATCGGCCACACCGCGCCCAAGACCAAGGAGGTCCTCAAGAAGTCCCTCGGCGGGGTGCTGTTCATCGACGAGGCCTACTACCTGCACCGGCCCGAGAACGAGCGCGACTACGGCAAGGAGGCCATCGAGATCCTCCTGCAGGTCATGGAGGACAAGCGGGACGACCTCGCGGTGATCCTCGCCGGGTACGGCGACAAGATGACGGGCTTCTTCGCCTCCAACCCCGGCTTCCGCTCGCGGATCGCCCACCACATCGACTTCCCCGACTACACCGACGACGAGCTCGTCGCCATCGGGGAGCGGATGCTCGACCAGCTCAACTACCGGCTCACCCCCGCCGGGCTGACCGCCCTGCGCACGTACGTCGCCCGCCGCAAGGCCCAGCCGCTGTTCGCCAACGCCCGCTCGATCCGCAACGCGCTGGACCGGGCCCGGCTACGCCAGGCCAGCCGCAACCTCGCCGCGGGCACCGTGAGCGTGGCCGACCTCATGAGCATCGACGCCCCGGATCTGCTGGCCAGCCGGGTGTTCTCCCAGGGCACCGAGACGTAGGCCCGCCAGGGCGGTCGCCCCGCACGATTACGAGGTGGGCACCGGCGCCGCGGCCCCACCGACCGCCCGCTCGACCAACGCGGCGACCGTGGCCCGCTCGTGCGGGCCCATCCGGGTCACCGCGTAGACGGTCGGCCAGATCACCCCGTCGTCCAGCTGGGCCTGGTCGCTGAAGCCCAGCGTCGGGTAGCGCGTCTGGAACTTCGCCGCGGGCTGGAAGAAGCACAGCACCTTGCCGTCCTTCGCGTATGCCGGGAAGCCGTACCACGTCCGCGGGGTCAACTGGGGCGCGCTGGCCCGGATGACCTCGTGCACCGCGCTGGCCAGGCTGCGGTCCGGCTCGCTCATCTGGGCGATCCTGGCCAGCACCTCGGGCTCGAGATCCTTGTCCTTGCCCCGGCTCGACGCTCGCAGCTCGGCGGCGCGCTCCTTCATGGCGGCCTGTTCCTGCGCCGAGAACCTGCCCGCCGACCTGTCCCTGCGGGGGGTCGCCGCGGTGCGCGTGGTCGTGGTCCGCGAGGTGTCTCGCTGGGTCATCGCTGCCCTCCGGTGGGGATCTGCTGCAGCCGGACGAGGTTGCCGGCGGGATCGCGGAAGGCACAGTCGCGCAGACCGTAGGGCTGGTCGATCGGCTCCTGCACCACGTCGACGCCCTTGGCCTGCAGCGTCTCGAACGCCGCGTCGACGTCGGGGGTGGCGAGGTTGATCCCGCCGAAGCTGCCCTTGGCCATGAGCTCGGCGACCGTGCGCCGCTCCTGCTCGGTGACCCCCGGATCGCACACCGCGGGCTGCAGGACGATCGAGGTGCCCGGCTGGCCGACCGGCCCGACCGTGATCCACCGCCAGGTGCCCTGGCCCACGTCGTTGCGCACCTCGAACTCGAGGGCGTCACGGTAGAACTCCAGCGAGGCCTCCGGGTCGTCGAAGGGGAGGAAGGCTTGGTAGATGGTGATGTCCATGGCGTTACGGTAGGCCGGCCCCGGGCCTGGATGCTTCTCGATTCCTGACCGGTCTGGTGGCCTGCTTGACCAGACACGACGGCGCCCCGGCGGTGTCCGCCGACACCGCACGCCGGTAGGCCCCTGGCGGCATCCCGACCAGCTCGGTGAACCGGGTGCTGAACGTCCCCAACGAGGCGCACCCGACGGCGTGACAGACCTCGGTGACGCTCAGGTCGCCACGTCGCAGCAGGGCCATGGCGCGTTCGATCCGCCGGGTCATCAGGTAGCTGTACACCGACTCCCCATAGGCCGCGCGGAACTGCCGACTCAGGTGCCCCGCCGAGACGTGGACGCCGCGCGCCAACGCCTCGACGTCCAGCGGCAGCGCGTAGTCCCGGTCGATCCGGTCGCGCACCCGCCGCAGCAGCGCCAGCTCGCGCAGGCGTGGCTCGGGAGGGCGACTGGTCACCCTCCGATGCTGCCACGCCCGGGGCGACCCGGGCGTGGCATCGCAGTGGGCGGTTCAGTTGCCGGTGAGCTTCTCCCGCAGCGCTGCCAGGGCCTCGTCCGAGGCCAGGGTGCCGGTGCTGGGCGTCGCACTCGCGGAGGAGTCCGACGTCCCGCTGGAGGAGGAGTACGAGCTGGGCACGTCGCCGGCCGCGACGGCGGCCTCCGAATCGGCCTTGGAGGCCGCCTCCACCTGGGCCTTGTGCGCCTCCCACCGGGCGTGCGCCTCGGCGTACTGCTTCTCCCAGCGCTCCCGCTGCGACTCGAAGCCAGGCAGCCACTCGTTGGTCGTCGGGTCGAAGCCCTCCGGGTACTTGTAGTTGCCCTGCTCGTCGTACTCGGCGGCCATGCCGTAGAGGGTCGGGTCGAACTCGGCCACCGACAGCGAGGCGTCGTTGGCCTGCTTGAGCGACAGGGAGATGCGCCGGCGCTCCAGGTCGATGTCGATGACCTTGACGAAGATCTCGTCGCCCACCTGCACGACCTGCTCGGGCAGCTCGACGTGACGTTCGGCGAGCTCGGAGATGTGCACGAGCCCCTCGATGCCGTCGTCGACCCGCACGAACGCGCCGAAGGGCACCAGCTTGGTGACCTTGCCGGGTACCACCTGCCCGATGGCGTGGGTGCGGGCGAAGTGCTGCCAGGGGTCCTCCTGGGTGGCCTTGAGCGACAACGAGACCCGCTCGCGGTCCATGTCGACGTCGAGGACCTCCACGGTGACTTCGGTGCCGACCTCGACGACCTCGCTGGGGTGGTCGATGTGCTTCCAGGACAGCTCGCTGACGTGCACCAGGCCGTCGACCCCACCGAGGTCGACGAAGGCGCCGAAGTTGACGATGCTGCTGACCACGCCGGAGCGCACCTGGCCCTTGGCCAGCTCCTTGAGGAACGACGTGCGGACCTCGGACTGGGTCTGCTCCAGCCAGGCCCGACGCGAGAGCACGACGTTGTTGCGGTTCTTGTCCAGCTCGATGATCTTGGCCTCGATCTGCTTGCCGACGTAGGGCTGCAGGTCGCGCACGCGTCGCATCTCCACCAGCGAGGCCGGCAGGAAGCCTCGCAGGCCGATGTCGAGGATGAGCCCGCCCTTGACGACCTCGATGACGGTGCCGGTGACGACGCCGTCCTCCTCCTTGACCTTCTCGATCGTGCCCCAGGCGCGCTCGTACTGCGCACGCTTCTTGGACAGGATCAGGCGGCCCTCCTTGTCCTCCTTCTGCAGGACGAGGGCCTCGACCTCGTCGCCGACCGAGACCACGTCGGCCGGGTCGACGTCGTGCTTGATGGACAGCTCGCGCGAGGGGATGACGCCCTCGGTCTTGTAGCCGATGTCGAGCAGGACCTCGTCCCGGTCGACCTTGACGATGCGACCTTCGACGATGTCGCCGTCGTTGAAATCCTTGATCGTCGCGTCGATGGCGGCGATGAGGTCTTCCTCGGTGCCGATGTCGTTGACGGCTACCGTGGGCGCGGTCTTCGAGACCGTGGTGGTGGTCATGTAGTTAGGAGCTCCGCACGTGGCCAGGTCAGGGTGGCATGACCGCTCGCCACGTTGGCGGATCTGCCATTTGGACTGATTTGTCGGCATACGTGCCATGGCAGCGTCCACCGTGCGCCCCGCGAGGGGCCAGCCAAGGTTACCGGCCGGCATACCGGCGGGTCAAAGGGTCCCGCCCCCGGGAGCGCCCGCCTCGCGCCCGGCGCGCCGCCCCCCGATCGGCCGGCGCGGTGCGTTCGCGATGTCGCCCGTCGAACGCCGGCCCGTCGCCTCTCGACCGGCCGGTCGGCCACCGCTAGTTTGTCGTCACACCGCCGACCCCTGCCGCACGCTCGAACATCCGCGGCCCGGCCTGCCTGGCAGCGGCCCACCGGCCGCCCTCGCCGTGTCCCTGCGCGCACCGCCAGCCGATCCGTCAGGAGTCCAACATGACGCAAGCACCCGCCGCCCCCGCCGCCCTGCTCGCCGATCCGGCCCTGGAGGCCAAGCGTCGCCGGACGGTCCTGTGGGTCGTCGCCATCGCCACCGTCGGGCTGATCTTCGACGGCTACGACCTGGTCGTCTACGGCGTCATCCTGCCGATGTTCACCAAGAATCCCGGGCTCATCGGCCCGGTCGACGCGACCACGGGCGGTCTGCTGGGCAGCTACGCCCTGTTCGGTGTGCTCATCGGCGCCCTGGGCGCGGGCACGGTCGGTGACCTCATCGGTCGGCGCAAGGTCATGCTGGTCTCGTTCTTCTGGTTCGCCGCCGGCATGTTCGTCACGTCGTTCATGACGTCCACGTCGACCTTCGGGTGGATGCGGTTCGTCACCGGACTGGGGATCGGGGCGATCGCCGGGACGACGGGCGCGCTGGGTCGGAGTTCGCCCCACCGGGGCGCAAGAACCTCTACAACGCGATCAGCTACGCGGGGGTGCCGATCGGCAGCATGCTCGCGGCGTTGCTGGCGATCTGGCTGGCCGACGCCGTGGGGTGGACGGGCCTGTTCCGGATCGGCGCCCTGCCGCTGGTGACCTTGCTCCCCCTGGCCTACCTGAAGATGCCCGAGTCGGTGTCCTGGCTGGTGTCTCGGGGGCGGATCGAGCAGGCTCGGGTCATCTCCGCCAAGACGGGTATGCCGTTGACCGCCGAGACGGCCAGCACGGCCGCCACTGCCGCCGAGCCGGCCAAGCAGCAGGGCGCACCCGGCTTCGCGGGCCTGTTCAGCTCCTACTACCTGCTCGCCACCATCCTGCTCGGGCTGATGAGCTTCACCGGCCTCATGGTGGTCTACATGCTGCAGACCTGGCTGCCGACCCTGCTGGGCCCGCTGCTGGGCAGCAGCTCCGCGTTGTGGATCCTCTTCTTCGTCAACGCCGGTGCCGCCGTGGGTGCGCTGTTCGCCTCCCGCGCCGCGGACCGTTTCGGTCCGAAGCCGGTCGTCGCGGCATGCTTCCTCGTCGGGGCGGTGTTCATCTTCCTGCTGACCACGACCCGCTCGGTGGGCCTGCTCGTGCCGATCGCCCTGCTCGTGGGCCTGGGCTCCAGCGGCACCCAGATCCTCATCTACGGCATGGTCGCCAACTACTACCGCACCAACGTCCGCGGGGCGGCGGTGGCCTGGTGTGCCGGCTTCGGACGGCTGGGCGGCGTCGGCGGGCCCTATCTCGGCGGCATCCTCGCGGCTACCTTCGCGACGACCGCGCAGGTGACCGCCAACCCGAGCGCCGGCAACCCGGTCTTCTACGTCATCGCCGGCGTGGCCGTCCTGGGCATGGCCTTCTGTCTGGTGGTGCCACGCTCGAAGGACCACCCGGTCGCCGTCCAGCTCGCCCAGACGGCTCCCTCGGTGCCGCCGGGCCCAGCCCCGGTGATCACCGCGCCGACCCCACCGATCGCAGCCTCGACGACGTCGGGCCCCGCGGCGGCCCCGGCGGCCGACTCGGCCGCCCGCGCGACCGGGTCCCCGCTGCCTCGGCCGCGGCTCTACTCGCGAATCCTCGTGGCCATCGACCCGACCCCGACGCGCGAGCACGAGCAGGTCATGCGGCGGTGCCACGAGCTGGGCCAGATCACCGGTGCGTCGATCCACGTCCTGTACGTGGCTCCCGGACACGTCGTGCCGCAGAGCGACCGGTCGCTCGGCTCCGGCGTCGACGCCGACGTCGGCGCCGCCGACCGGGCCGCGATGCAGTCCTTCGTCGACTCGCTGGCCGCGTCGGGCATCGAGGCGCACGGCGAGATCGTGGCGGCCACCGAGCACGACATCGCCCAGGTGATCCTCGACCGGGCCACCGAGCACGACGTCGACCTGATCGTCCTCGGGCACGAGCTGCACGTGAAGGGGCGGCACGCCCACGTGGCCGAGCGGGTCCTGGACAGCCACCCGCACCGCTCCATCCTGCTGGCCAAGCCCCCGGCCTGACCGACCCGGCCGGGCGGGCAGGCGCCACCGCAGGGGCGCGGGCCACCACAATGGACCCATGGACGGCCAGGTGACCCGCCGGGCGGCGGACCAGCAGGAGACGGTGGAGGCCAACCGGGCGTGGTGGGACGCTGAGGCCGGCGACTACTACCTCGAGCACGGCGGGTTCCTCGGCGACTCCGACTTCGTCTGGGGGCCGGAAGGCCTGCGCGAGGCCGATGCCCGGCTGCTCGGGGACCTCACGGGTCGGCGGGTCCTGGAGATCGGGGCCGGGGCCGCCCAGTGCTCGCGATGGATCGCCGAGCAGGGCGGCACGGTCGCCGCGACCGACCTGTCGATGGGGATGCTGGCGCAGGGCCGGGCAATCGACGCGACGGCACCGGGGGGGCCGGTGGTGCCGTTGCTGCAGTGCGACGGACTGCTGCTGCCGTTCGCCGACGCGAGTTTCGAGGTCGTCTTCACGGCATACGGGGTGGTGCCGTTCGTCGCCGACTCGTCCGCGCTCATGCGGCAGGTATGCCGCGTGCTCGCCCCCGGCGGCCGGTTCGTGTTCTCCACGACCCACCCGTTCCGATGGACGCTGCCCGACGACCCGGGCGAGGCCGGGCTGACCGTGCGTTTCTCGTACTTCGACCGCACCCCCTACGTCGAGCAGGACGAGTCGGGTCGGGCCACGTACGTCGAGCACCATCGCACGGTGGGCGACCGGGTCCGGGAGGCCGTCGGCGCGGGTCTTCGGGTGCTCGACGTCGTGGAGCCCAGCTGGCCGCCCGACAACGCCCAGGTCTGGGGCGGCTGGTCGCCGATGCGGGGCGCGCTGCTGCCCGGCACGCTGATCCTCGTGGCCGAGAGGCCCTGACTACCAGCCCGCCAGCCACCGCTGGACGTCCTGCGCGAAGGCCGTGACGCCGCGCTGGAGCGCCTCCACGGCCCCGGCGTCGACGCGCACCTGCACCACCGGGTGGCCGGCGCTGGCCAGCACGGCCGCGGCCGTCACCCCGGCCACCACACCCGCCACGACCGCTGGCCACCGGGTGCCCCTGCCGGCGGGGCGGACCGGGTCTGCCGAGGTGCCCACGGACAGGCGGTGCCGCCCGCGGCGCAGCCACAGGGCGACCAGAGCGCTGGCGACGGTCGCGACTACGGTCACCACCGCCGCCCCCGGGAGCGTGCCGGCCAGGCGCAGGCGGGCCGCCAGGGCGGCGGCGAGCACGGAGCCCAGCGTCGTGGCGACCAGCTGGGTCAGCGACAGATCGAGGGTGGGTCGGGGGCGTTCGGTCTCAGGAGTCATCGTGGGTGCGGGTCGGGGCCGGTGTCCGACAGGGGCCAACGACGCGACCCGGGCGGTGTTTCCCCACCCGGCCCAAGTGTGATCCACCTCACCTGGCGCGGCCGAGTGGTGGCCGGGGCGCTCGGGGGCCGTCCCTGGGCCTGAGCCGGGGCCTGAGCCGGGGCCGGGGCCGGGGCGCCCGGGGGCAGCCGGGGGGCATGGGCCGGCGGCCCTCAGTGCGCCGCCTCGTGCCAGGAGTGCCCGACCCCCACGCTGACCTCCAGTGGCACGTCCATCGCCACGGCCGCCCCCATCTCGCGACGGACCAAGGCCTCGACGTCGACCCGCTCGCCCGCGGCCACCTCCAGGACGAGCTCGTCGTGCACCTGCAGCAGGATGCGCGAGCCGGCCCCGGCGTCGCGCAGCCCCCGGTCCACCCGCAGCATGGCGACCTTCATGATGTCGGCGGCCGAGCCCTGGATCGGGGCATTGAGAGCCATCCGCTCGGCCATCTCGCGGCGCTGGCGGTTGTCGGAGGTGAGGTCGGGCAGGTAGCGCCGACGCCCGAGCATGGTCGCGGTGTAGCCAGTGCGCCGGGCGTCGTCGACGAGCCGATGCAGGTAGTCGCGCACCTCCCCGAAGCGCAGGAAGTACTCGTCCATGAGCGCCTTGGCCTCGGTGGTCGAGATCGACAGCTGCCGGGACAACCCGAACGCCGACAGGCCGTACGCCAGCCCGTAGGACATCGCCTTGATCTTCGAGCGCATGGCCGCCGTGACCTGCGCCGCCGGCACGCCGAACACCCGAGCAGCGACGAACGAGTGCAAATCCTCCCCGGACCGGAAGGCGTCGATGAGCCCGTCGTCGCCGGACAGGTGGGCCATCACGCGCATCTCGATCTGGCTGTAGTCGACCGACATCAGCGAGTCGTAGCCGGGTCCCACGACGAACATCTCCCGGATCCGGCGGCCCTCCTCGGTGCGGATCGGGACGTTCTGCAGGTTGGGGTCGGTGGAGGAGAGCCGGCCGGTGGCGGCGATCGTCTGCAGGTAGGTCGTGTGCACCCGCCCGTCGTCGGCGATCGACTTGAGCAGGCCCTCGACGGTGACCCGCAACCGCGCGGCGTCCCGGTGGCGCAGCAGCGCCTCCAGGAACGGGTGCGGCTGCCTGTCGTGCAGCTCGGTCAGCGCGTCGGCATCGGTGGTGTAGCCGGTCTTGGTGCGCTTGGTCTTGGGCAGGCCGAGCTGGTCGAAGAGCACCTCCTGCACCTGTTTGGGGCTGCCGAGGTTGACGTCGCGACGCCCGATGGCCTCCCACGCGTCCTCTTGCGCCTCACGCACGGCCGCCGCGAAGTCGGCCTCCAGGCTCGTGAGCGCGGCCTCGTCGACGGCGATCCCGGCCCGCTCCATCCGCGCGAGCACGTCGACCAGCGGCAGCTCGACCTCGCGCAGCAGCGGCATGCCCTCGGTGCGCGCCAACTCGGCATCCAGCGCGTCGGCCAGGTCGCCGACCGCCCGCGCGGCCACCATGGCCGCCGACGCCTCGGTCTGCTCGTCCCCCAGGTCCAGCAGCCCCTGGCCGGTGTCGGTGGTCTCCCGGCGCAGCTCGCGGCGTAACAGGCGCAGCGCGAGATCGCCCAGGTCGTAGGAGCGTTGGTCGGGCTTGACGAGGTAGGCCGCCAGGGCGGTGTCGCTGGTGAGCCCGGCGAGGGTCCACCCCCGGGCGGTGAGGGCCTGGGAGGGCCCCTTGGCGTCGTGCATCGCCTTGGGCCTGGCCGGGTCGGCGAGCCAGGCCGCCACGGCGGCGTCGCCGGCCGCGTCCAGACCCTCGAGATCGACGTATGCCGCGGGCCCGCCCCCGGTGGCCACGGCCAGCCCGTGCGCGTCGCCGGTGCCGCGCCCCCACCGGCCGAGGACCTGCACGCCTGCCCGCTCTGCGGGTCGCACGTGCTGGGCGAGCCACACCGGCACATCCGCAGCGGCGAGCACCTCGCCCTGCACCTCGAAACCGGCCTCGGCCTCCTCGGGCGCCGCCTCGAAGGTGGTGAAGAGGCGCTCGCGCAGGACCCGGAACTCCAGGGCGTCGAAGACCTGGTGCACCTGCTCGCGGTCCCAGCCCTGTCGAGCCAGGTCCTCGACGCGCACCGGCAGGGGCAGGTCGCGCACCAGCTGGTTGAGCCGGCGGTTGCGCAGCACCCCGTCGAGGTTGGCCCGTAGGGCCTCGCCGACCTTGCCCCCGATCTCGCCGACGTGCGCGACCACGCCCTCCAGCCCGGCATACTGCCCCAGCCATTTGGCCGCCGTCTTGGGCCCGACACCCGGGACACCGGCGAGGTTGTCGGAGGACTCGCCGACCAGGGCGGCCAGGTCGCCGTAGCGCTCCGGCCCGACGCCGTAGCGCGCGGCGACGGCCGCCGGTGTCATCCTGGCCATCTCCGACACCCCGCGCGTGGGGTAGAGCACCGTCACCGTGTCGGACACCAGCTGGAACGCGTCGCGGTCGCCGGTGCAGATGAGCACGTCGACGCCCTGCTCGACGGCCTGGGTGGTCAACGTCGCGATGACGTCGTCGGCCTCGAACCCCGGCGCCTCGACGTAGGGGATGCGCAAGGCGTCGAGCACCTCGCGCAGCAGCGGGATCTGGCCGGAGAACTCGGTCGGCGTGGTAGAGCGACCGGCCTTGTAGTCGGCGTACTCCACCGACCGGAAGGTCTCCCGGGACACGTCGAAGGCCACGGCGACGTGGGTGGGCACCTCGTCGCGCAGGACGTTGATGAGCATCGAGGTGAAGCCGTAGACCGCGTTGGTGTGCTGCCCGGTCTTGGTGGAGAAGTTCTCGGCGGGCAGCGCGTAGAAGGCGCGGTAGGCCAGCGAATGCCCGTCGAGCAACAACAGCCGATCGGCGGACGGCCCGGGGGTCACCACGTGTGGCAGCCTATGCCCTGTGTCCGACACCCCCACCGCCTCGCGGGCCCGCGCGGTCCACTGGGACGTCCTCGGCGAGGTCAACCAGGGCAGCGCCGGCACCCTCTCGGACCGGATGGGCATCGTCTACACGCAGGTGACGCCCGAGCGGGTCGTCGCGACGATGCCGGTCGCCGGCAACACCCAGCCCTACGGCCTGCTGCACGGGGGGGCCTCGGTGGTGCTCGCCGAGTCCGTCGGGTCGGTGCTCGCCGTGGTGTCGGCCGGCCCGGGGCGCACCGCGGTGGGGGTGGAGATCAACGCCACCCATCATCGGCCGGCCACCTCCGGCCAGGTCACCGGCGTGGCCACCCCCCTGTCCGTGGGCCGGACCATGGGCACCTTCGACGTCGTCGTGTCCGACGAGGCCGGCCGCCGGGTGTGCACCTGCCGGTTCACCGCGCACCTGAGGGACGAGCCGATCCGGCCCCGCTGAGCGGTCCGCTCGACCGAGGGCGCCCGGCCCCGCTGAGCGGTCCGCGCGACCGAGGGCGCGTGAGACGGCATACCGGGCGGGCGGGACCCCCCTGCGGCGACGCGCGCGGGGCGGAGCAGAATCGGTCGAGGAACCGACACCGCAAGCCTCGCAAGGAGGCACCATGCCCATCGACCTGGACGAGATCGTCGCCATCGACACCCACGTGCACATCGAGGTCGACGACGACGGCCACCTGTCGCTGCCGCAGTCCTACCTGGACTGGTCGGCGACGTACTTCCACTCCGGCGCCCCCCGCACCCCCACCGCCGACGAGATCGCGCAGTACTACCGCGAGCGCAAGATCGCCGCCGTGGTGTTCAGTGTCGACGTCGAGCTGTCCATGGGCCAGCCGCGCATCGCCAACGAGTTCGTCGCCGAGGCCGCGGCCCGCAACTCCGACGTGCTCATCCCGTTCGCGAGCATCGACCCGGCCCGCGGCCCCGCAGGCGTCGCCGAGCTGCGCCGGCTGATCGCCGACCACGACGTCAAGGGGGTGAAGTTCCACCCGGCCCTGCAGAACTTCGCGCCCAACGACCCGATGGCCTACCCGATGTACGAGGTGCTCGCCGAGCACGGTCTGCCGGCGCTCTTCCATACCGGACAGACCGGGATCGGGGCCGGTATGCCCGGTGGCGGCGGGGTGAAGCTGCGCAAGTCCGAGCCGATCCTGCTCGACGACGTGGCCGCCGACTTCCCGCAGATGCCGATCATCATGGCGCACCCGTCGGTGCCGTGGCAGGACGAGGCGATCGCCGTAGCCAACCACAAGGCCAACGTCTACATCGACCTGTCCGGCTGGGCACCGAAGTACTTCCCGCCCCAGCTGTCCAAGGCCCTGAACAACCTGCTGCGTCGCAAGGCGTTGTTCGCCTCCGACTACCCGGTCATCGACACCGACCGGTGGCTCGCGGATTTCGCCGCGCTCGATCTCAAGGACGAGGTGCGTCCCTTGATCCTCAAGGAGAACGCCGCAAGACTGCTGAAACTGACCTGACCCGCTCCCCTTCCGAAAGGCACCCGCTGTGACCACCACCGTGACGTTCGACAACGCCGAGTCCCTCATCGGGCAGAGCCTGGGATCCACCGAGTGGATGGAGATCACCCAGGCGCGCGTCAACACCTTCGCCGACGCCACCGACGACCCGCAGTGGATCCACGTGGACCCGGAGCGGGCCAAGGACGGGCCGTTCGGCGGCACCATCGCCCACGGCTACCTGACCCTCTCGCTCATCGTCCCGATGTTCACCGATCTGCTCGACGTCGAGGGCGTGACGACCAAGCTCAACCTGGGGCTCAACCGGGTGCGGTTCACCAGCCCGGTGAAGGTCGGCTCCTCGATCCGACTCACCGCGTCGATGGCCGACGTCAAGACCGTCGGCGGTGGCGGCAAGGAGCTGGTCTGGGACGGCACCATCGAGGTCCAGGGCTCCGACAAGCCGGCGTGCGTGCTGCAGGCGGTCTACCGCTTCTACCCGTGACCGACGGCGCGGTCCGGGGCCGCCCGTGACCGCGGTCGTCGCCCGGTGCGCCGCCCGAGACGGTGCTCCCCGGTCTTGCGAGCTGGGGCGCACCGTCCGGCGCGACGAGTGTGGTATGCCGCCTCGCGCTGACGCGGCATACCGCATCGAATCGTCACCATTCGTCTCAGCAGAACCGGCGTCACGGCCACCGTCGGTCGGCTGCGGCGAGGAGGAGGATCGTCTCCGGAACCGTTCTGTCCCAAGGAGTCCGTCATGTCCCTGACCACAGCCAGGCCGGTCGTCACCGGCGGATGGGTCGCCCCGCTCGCGTGGACCGCGGTCCTGCTCGACGGCTTCGACCTCGTCGTCATGGGGACGGTCGTCCCCTCGCTGCTGAAGTACAAACCATGGGGCCTGGACGCCAACGGCGCGACGTGGCTGGTCACGGTCGGGCTGATCGGGATGACCATCGGGGCGCTGACGATCGGGTACCTCACCGACGCGATCGGACGGCGCAAGCTGCTCATCTCCGCGGTGAGCTTCTTCTCCCTGCTCACCCTCGCGTGCGCCTTCGCCCCCAGTCCGGTGGTCTTCGGTGCGATCCGCTTCTTCGCGGGGCTCGGGCTGGGCGGGTGCCTGCCCACGGCGATCGCCATGGTCAACGAGTTCGCCCGCGGCACCGGCCGGGCCGGTCGTGCCACGACCCTGCTCATGACCGGGTACCACGTCGGCGCGGTCATCACCGCTCTGCTGGGCGTGGTGTTCATCCAGACCGACCCGGAGGACTGGCGCAAGCTGTTCGTCGCCGGCGCGCTTCCGGCGCTGGTCCTGGTCCCGCTCATGGTCAAGTACCTGCCCGAGTCGCCGGCTTACCTGCTCACCAAGGGCCAAACCGAGCAGGCTCGCGCCATCGCGCAGGCCAACGGCATCCCCCTGGAGTCCGGGCATCTGCACACCGAGCACCCCTCCGGGGCGGCGGCCCGCCCGGTCACCTGGCGCACCCTCACCGAGCCGGCCTACCTGCGCCGGACCATCGCCCTGGCCTTCACCTCGTTCTTCGGCCTGCTGCTGGTCTACGGCCTGAACAACTGGCTGCCGACGATCATGCGCGAGGCCGGCTACGAGCTCGGGGCCGCGCTGACCTTCCTGCTGCTGCTCAACGCCGGGGCCGTGGTCGGGCTGCTGATCGCCGGTCACGTCGGGGACCGGCTCAGCCCGGGGATGGCCTCGGTCATCTGGTTCACCACCGCCGCGGTGTTCCTCGCCCTGCTGTCGATCAAGATGCCGCAGGGCGTGCTCTACGTCTTCTGCTTCATCGCCGGCGTCTTCGTGTTCAGCGCCCAGGTGCTCGTCTACGCCTACACCAGCGCCAACCACCCGGCCGAGATCCGCGCCACCGCGCTGGGGTTTGCCGCCGGGGTGGGCCGCATCGGTGCGATCACCGGTCCCCTGCTCGGCGGCTGGGTGGTCGGCGCGGGCCTGGCCAACCCGTGGGCGTTCTACGGCTCGGCACTGTTCGGCCTGCTCGGCGCCACCTCGCTGCTCTCCGGTGGCCTGCACCGCCCGCACGAGCTGCACCAGTAGGGCCTGGGCCGGCGCAGCCGACGGAGGGCCCGGCGCGCTCGGGGGCACCCGGGCGCGCCGTGAGGTCCCGACTGCTAGTGACCCGACTGGGCCCGCAGCCGCAGCTTGAACCGCTGGATCTTCCCGGTGGCGGTCTTGGGCAGCTCGTCGACGAACTCCACCCAGCGCGGGTACTTGTAGCGGGCCAGCCGGGAGCGGACGTGCTCCTTGAGCTCGTCGCCGAGCGTGTCGGTCACCGCGAGCCCCGGCTTGAGCACGATGTAGGCGATCGGCTTGATCAGGCCCTCGTCGTCGGCCTTGCCGACGACCGCGGCCTCCAGGACGCTGTCGTGGGTCACCAGCGCGGACTCGATGTCGAACGGGGACACCGGCAGACCGCCGACGTTGAGCATGTCGTCGCTGCGGCCCTCGTAGTGGTAGTAGCCGTCCGGGTCCTGGTGGAACTTGTCGCCGGTGATGGTCCACGGCCCCTGGAAGGTGCTCGCGGACTTCTCGCGGTTGTTGAAGTAGCCGTTGGCGCGGGTCGGTCCGGCCACCTGCAGGTGCCCGATGTCGCCCGGGCGCACCGGCATCCCGTCGTCGTCGACGAGGCGCACCACGTACCCCGGCACCGGGTAGCCGCTGGTGCCGTAGCGGTTCTGGCCCGGCCGGTTGGACATGAAGTGGTTGAGCATCTCGGTGCACCCGATGCCGTCGAGGACCTCGATGCCGAAGTGCTCCTCCCAGTGCTGCCCGACCGCGGGCGGCAGGCCCTCGCCGGAGGCCAGGCACACCCGGAAGTTCATCTCGTCGGCCGCGGGCAGGTCGGGGTCGGCGAGCATCGCCGCGTATGCCGTGGGCACGCCGGCGAAGACGGTCGGCTTGTGCTCGCGCAGCTCGCGCAGGACGTTGGGCACCAACGGGCGGTCGGCCATGAGCACCGCGGTGGCCCCGACGGCCATGGGGAAGGTCAGGCCCATACCCAGGCCGTAGGCGAAGGGCAGCTTGGACACCGAGAAGCACACGTCGTCCGGCTGGATCTGCACGATGTGTCGGCCCGCGCAGCGCGCCGTGGCGATCAGGCTGGAGTGCACGTGCATGGTGCCCTTGGGCGCGCCCGTGGACCCGGACGAGTAGAGCCACAGCGCGACGTCGTCCCGGGTCGTCGGCGCGGGTTGGAACTCCGTGGGCTTGCCGGCCATCAGCGCGGCCAGCGACACCGTGCCCGCCGGCACCGGGCCGTCGGGCTGCTTGGTCGACACGACGACGTGCTTGAGGAACGGCGCGGTGCCCAGCAGCGGCAGGAACAGCTCGACGAGCTCCTCGGAGACGACGACCGCCCGCACCCGGCTGTCGTTGACCATGTAGGTGTAGTTCTCCGCGGTCAGCAGCGTGCTCACCGCGACCGGCACCACCCCGGCGAGGATCGAGCCGAGGAACACGTGCGGGAAGTCCACGGTGTCCAGCAGGCACAGCAGGACCCGCTGTTCCATCTCGACGCCCAGGTCGCCGACGAGGGCGTGGGCCCACTGGTTGGCCCCGTCGGCCACTTCCTTGTAGGTGTGCCAGCCGGTGCGGTCCATGAAGGCGACCTTCTCGGAGCGGCCGGGGACGAGGTTGCGGCTGATCAGGTCGACCGCGGCGTTGTACTCCCGTGGCATGGCGGCGAGGGGGTCGTGGGCGTTGAGTTCGGGTGACATGTCGCCTCCTGGGGCGGGTGCGGGGTGAGATGTCGGGAATCCTGCGGGACGCCGGGTGGTCAGCCCTCTCGGAACGCCACCCCCATCCCGCCTCGGGGGTAGTGCCAGGTCAGCGCGCCGGGCGAGGCCACCGCGAGGCAGGTGCCGCACTCCAGGCACGCGGCATACTCCACGGAGATCGTGCCGTCGGCCTCCTCGGCGTACACGTGCGCGGGGCAGACCGCGACGATCCGCTTGCCGGTGCCGGTCGACTTGGCCAGCTCCTGGTCGACCTCGATGTGCGACTCGCCCTCGTCGAGCTCGAACCGGTTGACCGCCAGGCGTTGCGGGATGGACAGCTTCTTCACAGCGCACGCACCCCCGCCAGTCCGTCGCCGACGAGATCCCGCATGGACAGCGGGGAGGACTTGAGCCGGGAGCGGACGATGGTGGCCAGGTGCCGCCGCGGCGTGAGGTCGTGGTGGAAGGCGTCGTAGAGGACGTCGGCGAGCAGCTCGCCGTACTCCCGGTACATCCGTGGTCGCTCCAGGAAGTGCGGGGCCTTGGCGTAGGTCTGCATGTCCTGGCCGGTGAAGTCCGCGAAGAGCGCGTCCCGGTATGCCGCGAGCCCGGCTCGCGAGGCGTCGCCCGCGTCCAGCGCCGCGCCGATGGCGTGCGCCGCGGCCACCGCCGAGCCGACCGCCAGGTCCATGCCGCGGACGGTGAGCCCGGTGTTGAGGGTGAGCGCCGCGGCGTCGCCGACCACGACGAGCCCGTCCATGACGATCTCGCCGATCTGCTCCAGGCCGCCCTCGGCGACCAGGTGGCAGCCGTATTCGAGCAGCTCCCCGTCGGCGAGGTAGGGCGCGATGAAGGGGTTGGCGAGGAACCCGTCGAAGACGTCGGTGGCGGCCCGTCCCTTGGCGGTGAGGTCGTCCAGGCGCAGCACCACCCCGACCGAGATGGAGTCGAGGTTGGTGTACATGAACCCGCCGCCGCCGATGCCCTCGGTGCAGTCCCCGACCACCGCCCAGGCGGCTCCCTCGTCGCCGGTGAGGGTGAAGCGCGCCTCGATGCTCTCCCGGGGCAGCCCGACCACGGCCTTGACCCCGACCGCGAGGTGGTTCAGCGGGTCCTTGCCGCGCAGGCCCACCTCGCGGGCGATGAAGGAGTTCACCCCGTCGGCGGCCACCACGACGTGCGAACGCAGCACGTCGTCGCCGGCGCGAACGCCGACCACCCGCCGTCCGGTCGGCCCCTGCTCGGTGACCACCTGGTCGACCCGCACCCCGGGCATGAGGAACGCCCCGGCCTGCTCGGCCTGGCCGGCCAGCCACGGGTCGAACTTCGCCCGCAGCACCGTGACGGCGTTGACCGGCTCGCCGAGGCGGTTGTCGCGGTAGTCCAGCCCCACCGAGGACTGCGCGTTGAGGAAGTTGACGTAGTTGCGGGTGATCCGCCGCTCGATGGGGGCCTGGTCGAGGTAGTCGGGGAACACCTCGCGCAGCGAGTGGGTGTAGAGCACCCCGCCGGAGAGGTTCTTGCTCCCCGGGGCCTCGCCCCGCTCGATGAGCACCACCGAGCGGCCCTGCCGGGCCAGCAGGTATGCCGCGACGGACCCGGCGATGCCGGCCCCGATGACGACGACATCGAAGTCGACCTCGGCGGCGAGGGCCTGGTCGGTCACGACAAGGCCCGGGTGATCGCCGGGACCACCTGGTAGATGTCCCCGACGATGCCGTAGTCGCACTCGGCGAAGATCGGGGCGTCCTTGTCGGTGTTGACCGCGACGATCGTCTGGGCGCCCCGGATGCCGACCATGTGCTGCAGCTGACCCGACACGCCGACGGCGACGTAGAGCTCGGGAGCCAGGTGCAGGCCCGAGACGCCGATGTAGCGGTCGTGGCCGTACCAGTCCAGACCCTCGGCCAGCGGGCGGGTGCAGGCCACCTCGGCGCCCATGGCCGCCGCCAGCTCCTGCACCATGGCCAGGTCGGCCTGCGCCTTGACGCCGCGCCCGGCCGAGACGACCTTGGTCGCGGCGCTGAGGTTGACCGCGGCGTGGGCCGCCGGGCGGGTCTGCACCACGGTCAGGCTGCCGACCGGGCTGGCCGCGAGCGGTTCGACGGCCGCCGTGCCCCCGCCGGCCGGCTCGACGCCGCCGTCCATCATCACGGCCAGCGGCCCGGCGACGGTGGCGACCTGCTCGGCGATGCCGCCGTAGACCGAGCGCTCGATGCCCAGCCCCTCGCCGTCGGCGGCGATGGCGGACACCCCGGTCACCAACGGGCAGCGCAGCGCGGCGGACGCAGCCCCGAGCAGCGCGCGGTCGGCGCTGCGCGTCGAGGCCAGCACGAGACCGGGAGCGGCCGCGGCCACCGCCTCGGCGACGGGCGCGGCATACGCCTCCAATGGCGCGTCGCCGGCGTCGACGAACAGGACCTTGCCGACCCCGCCGGCCCCGGCGAGGGTGTCGGCGAGGGCACGATCACCGACCGCGACGACGGTGACCTCGCCGCCGACGCCCGCGGCGGTGTCGAGGATGGCGGCGACGGCCGGGTCGCCCGCGACGAGGACCCAGGTGGTGACGCTCATGTCAGTCTCCCCGCTCTCTAGAGGGCCCCGGCGGCGCGCAGCGCGGCCACGAGCTGAGCCGCCGCCGCGGCGGCGTCCGACCCGTCGATGATCTCGCCCTTGCGGGCCTTCAGCTGGGGTCGCCGGGCCGCGGTCACCTCCAGGGTGGCGGCGGGCGCGGGCACGTCGAGGTCGGCCGCGGTGACCTCCTCGACCGGCTTCTTCGCCGCCGCGAGGATGTCCTTCATGCCCGGCACGCGCGGCAGGACCGCGTCGGTCGCCACCGAGAGCACCACCGGCCCGCTGACCGAGAGCACCTGCGACCCGCCGGCGTGGGCCCGCTCGACGGTGAGGTCGCCGGGGGTGCCCGTGACGGACCTGACCTCCGAGAGGATCGGCCACCCCAACGCC
Source organism: Dermatophilaceae bacterium (assembly GCA_037045055.1). Lineage (GTDB taxonomy): Bacteria > Actinomycetota > Actinomycetes > Actinomycetales > Dermatophilaceae > Phosphoribacter. Next base: position 567,273 of record JBAOHJ010000001.1, read on the forward strand.
CCGGCCAGGGCGTTGGGCACCAGCTTGGCGCCGACGTCGACCGAGGAGTCCCCGGTGAGCACGACGTCCACCGACCCGATCCGCCGCACGAGCGCCGCGAGGTAGGCGCCGGTCTCGGCGCTGCCCAGCCCGGCCATCGCGTCGTCGGCGAGGACGACCGCGCGGTCGAACCCCCGGGACAGGGCGGCCTTGCGGGCCAACGGCGACCCGGCGTCCTTGGCCCCGACGGTGACCCCCACGAGCTCGCCCGCGGTGGCGTCGGCCAGCTGGCGGCCCAGCTCGATGGCGACCGGGTCGTACTCGCTGACACCGGCCTTGGCCCGGCTCCAGTCGACGGTGCCGTCGGCACCGACGCTGGCCTCCTGGGGGTTCGCGGCCCACTTGTAGGCGACGACGATGGTCATGCGAGGTCCCTTCTGCCGATGGGTCGCCGGGTCAGGAGGCGAAGTCCTTGACGATCTGGCGGCCGATGACGTGGACCATGATCTCGTCGGTGCCGCCGCCGAACCGGTGGCCCCGGGCATCGCGCCACAGCCGCGATATGCGGGTGCCCTGGGTGATGCCGATGCCGCCGTGGATCTGCATCGAGTCGTCGCACACGGTGAAGGCCTCCATGGCGCAGTAGCGCTTGACCATGGCGCCGTGGGTCTTCAACGGCAGGTCGTTGTCGACCATCCAGCCGCCGCGGTAGACCATGTTGCGCATGTTCTCGATCTTGATCGCCATGTCGGTCAACTTCTCCTGGATGAGCTGGAAGTTGCCGATCGGCTGACCGAACTGCACCCGCACCCCGGCATACCGGGCGGCGTCCTCGAAGGCGGCCTCGGCCAGACCGAGGCACTGGGCCCCGATCATCAGCCGCTCGTACTCGAAGTTCTTCATCAGCTGGACGAAACCCTCGCCCTTGGTGCCGACCAGGGCGGACTCGTCCACCTCGACGTCGGACAGGTAGATCTCCGAAGAGTCGTCGGTGTACCACATGATCTTGTCCAGCGGCGAGACGGTGATCCCGGGGCTGGCCATCGGGACCAGGTACATCGAGATCGACTTCGCGCGGTCCTGCGCGTCGGGGTTGCGGGCCATGGTGAGCAGGTACTTCGCCGAGACGGCGCTGGTGACCAGCGTCTTGGTGCCGTTGAGGACGACCTTGCCGTCCCGGTGCACCGCCGAGGTCTTCATCGCCGAGTTGTCCGACCCCGCGCCCGGCTCGGTGAAGCCCAGCCCGAACGGCGCCTGCCCGTCGGCGATCAGGCCCAGCACGTCGCGCTTCTGGTCCTCGTTGCCGAACTCGAGGATGTCCTTGACCTGGAGGATCTCCAGGCCGTAGCCGTTGTTGAGGCCCTGCTTGGCGACCCGCTCGCCGATCATCAGCATGGTGAGGAAGTCGCACGGCGTGCCGCCGTACTCCTCGGGGAACCCCAGGCTCATGAACCCGGCCTCGTTCATCGCCTTGTGGAAGGACACCGGCCGCTGGTGCCTCTTGTCCAGGTCGGCGATGTAGTCGTGCGAGCACTCCCGCTCGAGCAGCTCGTCCAGGCTCTCCAGCAACAGGATCTGCTCGTCGGTGAGGGAGAAGTCCATGAGGGCACCTTTCAGCGCGGCGGGCCGGTTCGACGGGTTGGGCTGAGCGAGCAGGGATGCCGCGCCGGCCGGTCGGACTCCAGGGCCCGTCCGGCCGGCTGGCCGGCGCGGTCAGTCGGTGACGCGCAGGACCATGGCCATCGCCGAGTCGCCGGCGGCGCACCCGGTGAACAGCCCGACGCCACCCCCGCGGGCGCGCAGCTCCTGGACCAGCTCGGCGATCGAGCGCATCCCGGTGGGGCCCTGCGGGTGACCGAAGATCAGGCTGCAGCCACGCACGTTCATCTTCTCCAGCGGCAGGCCGGTCTGCTTGCTCAGGAAGACGTCGTTGACCGCGAACGGGTTGTGCGTCGTCACCAGGTCGACGTCCTTGACCTCGAGCCCGGCCTGCTTCAGGGCGCTGAGCGCCGCCGGCACCGGGGCCGCGGGCATGTGCGCCTTCTCGACCCGGGCGATCCCGGTGGCCAGCATCTCGACGACGCCATTGCCGCCGGACATCTCGCGGGCCCGGGCCAGTGTGCTGATGACCACCCCGGCGACCCCGTCGCCCGGATGGGTCTGCGCCGCGCCGGAGTGCACGCCGCCCTCGTTGACGACCTTGAGGTCCTTGATCGAGTCCATGGTCACGCCCCGGATGCCCTCGTCGGCCTCCAGGGTGACCGTCTTGCGCCCGACCTGGACCTCGATGGGCACCATGTAGGTCTTCTGGAAGGCCCGGTCGTCGGCCAGCGAGGTCTCGTACTGCTCGTAGCGCAGCACCTTGAGCTCGTCGCACTCCTGCTTGGTGATGCCGCCCTTGGCCGCGACGTTGTCGGCCGCGCGTAGCATGCTCGTGCCGCCGATCGGGTCCTTGGCGAATCCGTCCAGCGTCCAGTTGGTGACGATCGGGGCGCCGCAGGCGTTCGAGGGCATCGGGTAGTGGATGACCGGGCCGTTGCTCATCCGGTCGGCGCAGACCGCGATCTGCAGCTCGTCGTCGGACTGGACGTTGCCGGCGGCGGCCTGCATCGAGGCCACCGAGGTGGCACACGCCTGCACGACCATGGGACCGCTGATGTGACCGGCCCCGATGCGCGCGGCGATCGTCGGGGCGCCGTAGAAGATCTCCAGTTGGGGGTTGGTCCAGCCGTGCACGATGCCGGTCAGCGACGCCGGGTCGATCCCGCGGTCGGCCAGGGCCCGGCTCGTCACGGCCACCCCCGTGGTGATCGAGGAGATTTCCGCGATCGTGCCCTGCCACCTGGCGAACGGCGAGGACCAGATGTTCCCGGCGGCGAACCCAACGTTGCTGAACTTCATCGTGCAGGCTCCTGACGTGCTCGAAGGCAGGGTTTGGCGCAGGCGCCCGAGAGGGCCGCCGGCTGCGCCCGGCGAGAGCGCAGCCGGCGTCACCGCTCGCACACCCGTCGGGACGACCTTAGCCGTCGGCGCTCGCGGCGGCATCCCGACCCCGGCGGCGTTCTCCACCCCAGAAAGCCCCGGTCTCGGATGATGGACCCGTCGGCGGCGCCCGGTCGGACCGGCCCGACTCGCGCGCAACCGCTTGTTCCCCAGGACATTTCCGCACATGGCAAGGGCCGTCCGTCAGATCATTGACAATGGTCGGGAGCGGGGGCGACAGTCGACGCAGACGCCTGTCGCGCGCGCCATCGACGCCGCGTCGCGCGCGCCGTCGACACACCATCGCCCACCGCCGGAGGTCTCCGTGGATCTGCGCCACGCCATCGCCACCTCGCCGATGAAGCCGTTCCAGATCCGGTTGCTCGTCATCTGCATCCTGCTCTCGTTCGTCGACGGGTTCGAGATCCTCATCGCGGGCTACGTCGCCCCGTTCCTGGCCAAGCCCGAGGTGTGGGGCCTGACCAACGTCCAGACCGGGTACTTCCTCAGCGCGGGGTCCATCGGCCTGGCCGCCGGGGGCATCCTCATCTCGCCCTTCGCCGACGTCATCGGCCGGCGCCGGCACATCCTCATGTGCCTGTCCCTCATCGTCGTCGGGATGAGCGCGACCGCCCTGGCGCCCAACCTGCCGATGCTGCTGGTCGCCCGGGCCTTCGCCGGGCTGTGGATCGGCGCGCTGCTGCCCAGCATCAACATCCTCGTCTCCGAGTACTCCTCCGAGGCCAGACGCGGCACGGTCATGGGCGTCTACGGCATCGGGCTGCCCGCGGGCGCCGCCTCCGGCGGATTCATCTCCACCTTCCTCATCGACGCGTGGGGCTGGCGGGCGCCACTGTGGTTCGCGGCGGCCCTCACCGTGGTCCTCATGCTCGCCGCCCTGGCATGGATGCCCGAGTCGATCCACTACCTGGTCGAGAAACGCCCCCCGGGGCGTTGGGGCAGTACAACGCCATCGCCCGAGGGCTGGGGTACGAGCAGTCCGACGACCTGCCCCCGGCGCATGCGAGGGCCGGCGAGAAGGTCAACGTCGCGGCGTTGTTCCAGGGCATCCTCGGCAGGCGGACGCTGCTGCTGTGGATCGCCTTCTTCTGCGAGTACTCCGCCTTCTACTTCGCCAATGCCTGGACCCCGAAGCTGCTCTCGGACGCGACCAAGGACCCGACCCTCGGCGTGCGGGCCGGGGTCCTGGTCGCGGTCGGTGGCGTCGTCGGCGCGCTGGTGTTCGCCTGGGCCTGCACCCGGTGGCACCCGCGGATGCTCACGGCCATCCTCGTCACGGTCTTCGGGCTGGCCTTCTTCAACCTCTATGCCTCCAACTTCACCGTCCCCGCCCTGGCCCTGACCCTGGCCGTGGCCGTCGGTTTCACCACGAACGGCGGCAACGCGGCCTACTACGCGATCAGCCCGTCGGTCTATCCCACCCGGCTGCGCGCCACCGGCGTCGGGTGGATGATCGGCATCGGCCGGATCGGCTCGATCGTCGCCCCGATCATCGCCGGCTACCTGCTGGACGCCGGGTTCACGGCACCGACGCTGTACCGCATCTTCGGCGTCGTCATCGCCATCGGCGGCGTGCTCGTCTACGTGCTGCACCGCACTTACCGCGGTCTCGGCGAGGATGCCGACGCGACGTTGGCCACGGCCGCGGCGCACTGACGGTCGGTCGCCATGGCCGTGCACGCGCTGAGGGCCCCACCGGTGCGTACCGGCGGTGCCGTCCGAGGATCCCGTGCCGCGGGACCGGTCCGGCGCTCGGGCGTCGCCGGATCGATACGGTGTGACCCGAAACGACGGCAGCGGCCCGCACGCGTGCCGACAGGTCAGCAGCAGGCGCCCCTGGCGGCGCGGAGGGAGGCGTGATGTTCAACGCTCAGCAGTGGTTGGTCGACCGGCACGTGGACGACGGGCTCGGGGACCATACCGCCGTCGAGGCCCCCGGGGGCAGCCTCACCTACCGTGAGCTGTCCGCGTTGTGCGGCGAGGTGGCCGCCGGCCTGCGCAGCCTGCACCTGCATCGCGACGACCGGATCGTCATCGTCATGAACGACGAGGTGCCGATGATCAGCAGCATCCTCGGGGTGTTCCGCGGCGGCTTCGTCGCGGTGCCGGTGTCGACGATGCTGGGCGCGATGGAGCTGCGCGAGATCATCCGCGACTCGGCCGCCGACGCGGTCATCGCGAGCTTCGAGTACGCCTCGGCCGTGGCCGAGGCGATCAGGGAATGCCCGGACGTGGACTATCTCGTCGTGGACGGGCCGCACACCGTGCCCACCGGGGGGCACGCCCTGACGATCACCTGGGAGGAGCTGGTGGCACGGGGGCGCAGCGGCCCGGCCGAGCTGCGTCAGGTGGCCGACACCACCGAGGACGAGTGGGCGTTGTGGCTCTACACCTCCGGCACGACCGGCAAGCCCAAGGGCGCCATGCACCGGCACGAGACGATCAAGTTCGTCGGGCAGACCTTCCCGCCCCGGGTGCTCAACCTCACCCACACGGACCGCTGCCTGTCCATCGCCAAGATGTTCTTCTCGTACGGCATCGGCAACAGCCTCTTCTACCCGCTCTCCCAGGGCGCCACGACCATCCTCGAGCCGCGCCGACCCACCCCGGAGATCTTCGGTGAGCGCCTCGTCCGGGACAAGCCGACGATCTTCGACGCCGTGCCCACGTTCTTCGCCCAGCTTTTGGCCAGCGACCTGCCCGAGGACACCTTCGCCTCGGTCCGCCTGTGCGTGTCGGCCGGCGAACCCTTGCCCACGACCCTGCAGGAGCGCTTCATCGAGCGTTTCCACGTGCCCATGGTGGACGGCATCGGGTGCACCGAGTTCCTCAACACCTTCCTGTCCAACACCTGGGACGACATCAAACCCGGCACCACCGGCAAGCCGATCCCGCCCTACGAGATCGAGCTGCGCGCCCCGGACGGCACGCTGGTCCCCCGCGGCGAGCCGGGCACGATGTGGGTCAAGGGCCCGACGATGGCGATCGGCTACTGGAAGCGGGTCGCCACCAGCCGCCAGGTCTTCGTCGGCGAGTGGTGCAACACCGGTGACACCTTCCTGCAGGACGAGGACGGCTACTTCGTCTGCCTGGGTCGCACCAACGACCTCATCAAGGCGGGGGGCATCTACGTCTCGCCGGCCGAGATCGAGAACCGACTGCTCAAGCACGACGGGGTCGCCGAGGTCGCGGTCGTCGGCCTGCCGGACGAGGACGGGCTGTACAAGCCGGTGGCCTTCGTCGTCAAGGCACAGCCGGTCACCGAGGACGATCTCGTGCACTGGTGCCGTGACGGGATGGCCGCCTTCAAGAGGCCGCGACGGGTGGTCTTCGTCGACGAGCTGCCCAAGACGGCCACCGGCAAGATGCAGCGGTTCAGGCTGCGGGAGGGCAGCCCGGCCGACGCCACGACGGCCGGGCCCGGGTGACGGGGGGGCCCCGAGGCCGCGTGCGCGGCGCGTATGCTCGGGATATAGAGCGGGCAGCCGGCGAGGCGCCCGCGGAACCTCCGTGGTCGACCCCCGTCGGAAAGGCAGGCCCACCCGTGCTTGACGGACTCCCTCTCGTCGACGCGCATACGCACGTCCCGCTGCTGCCGACCCTCAACGAGGCCTGGCGACACTGGGCGTACAACTTCGGCCGCCCGGGGATCGTCGAGGATGTCTGGGGCAAGGACGGCGTGCCCAGCCCGCAGCGCCTCGAGGAGATCTTCAAGGAGCAGAGCGTCGACGTTGCGTTGCTGTTCTGCGAGTACAGCCCCAAGTCCACCGGCATTCAGGAGTTCGACGAGCTGCTGCCACTCGTGGAGTACAACCCCGAGATGTTCCACCCGGTGGCCAACGTCAACCCGCACCTGCACTTTCCCCTGGTCAAAGAGCTGCGGCGCCAGCTCGACCACGGCGCGGCGGCCCTCAAGCTGCACCCCGTGCACGGCGGCTTCAAGCCGGCCGACACGTCCCTGTATGCCGGCTACCAGCTCCTCGAGGAGCGCCAGGTCCCCCTGGTCATCCACTGCGGCACCAGCGTGTTCCCCGGCTCCTCGAACGAGTACGCCGATCCCGAGCTGCTGCTGCCGGTCATCCGCGACTTCCCGGACCTCACCGTGATCCTCGCCCACGGCGGGCGGGGGTGGTGGTTCGACACCGCCGCCTTCATGGCGATGAGCATGCCCAACGTGTGGATCGAGCTGGCCGGGCTGCCGCCCAAGTGGCTCCCGCGCTACTACGGCCGGTTCGACCTGCCCAAGCTCTCCCGCAAGTGGATCTTCGCGACCGACTGGCCAGGGGTGCGCGACATCGCCGCCAACGCGCGGGCCGTGGCCGACCTGGTCCCGCCGCAGAACGTGCCGGATCTCATCGGCGGTCACGCGCTGCGGCTGTATGCCGGGATGCCGCAGGGTCTCAAGGACCTGGCCGCCAAGCCCGACTGACGATGCCGATCTACGCCCTGGGCGAGGACGTCCCGGACATCCACCCGGACGCCTACGTCCACCCCGACGCCGTCGTCATTGGCAAGGTCGTGCTGCGGGCCGGATCCTCGGTGTGGCCCACGGCCGTGCTGCGTGGCGACTACGGCTGGATCTACGTCGGCGAGCGCACCTCGGTGCAGGACGGCACGATCGTGCACACCGTGGCCGAGACGCCCACGGACATCGGTGCGGACGTCGTGGTGGGCCACAACGCCCATCTGGAGGGCTGCCGGATCGAGCCGCGCTGCCTGGTCGGCTCCGCGTCCGTGGTGATGAAGGGTGCGCTGGTGCAGACCGGGGCGATCATCGGCGGCGGGGCATTCGTCAACGAGAACATGGTCGTGCCCTCGGGCCACCTCGCCCTGGGCGTCCCGGCACGCACCCGCCCGATGGGTGATGCCCGGCATACCGACTGGGTCGACTACGCGGTCCAGGAGTATCTCGACAACGCCGCCCGCTACCGCACCGACCTGCGACGGCTGGACGGATAGGCGCCGTCTCTGTCCCTGGGAAAACCTCCCGTCGGGGGGCGACCTGTCGTAACGTGGCCACCAGCGATTTTCCGTTGGTAGGAATTGCGGGTGCGGATGCGATACCTCGAGTCGGTGGACAACTCGTTGCGCCTGCTGCTGCTCGTGGCCGGCAAGGCGCGGGTCGGGGTGAGCGAGGCCGCCGCCGAGCTGGGGGTGGCGCCGTCCACGGCATACCGGCTGTTGTCGACCCTGCGCTACCGAGGCTTCGTCATCCAGGGCCGCGACCGGACCTACCGGGCCGGTCCCGCCCTCGAGGAGATGGTCAGCAGCCGGATGTCACGGGCCAACCTCGCGGAGCTGGCCCAGTCGGCCCTCGTGGCGTTGCGCGACGAGACCAGCGAGACCTGCCACCTCATGGTGCGGGTCGGGCGCCAGGTCCGCATCATCGCCAGCGTCGAGTCGACGCAGATGCTGCGAGTCGGGTCGCGCGAGGGCGCGATGCTGCCGGCGCACTACACCTCCGGAGGCCGCCTGCTGCTGGCGGAGCTGCCCACGGACGAGTTCGAGGACCTCTACCCCAGGTCGGGCCTGCCGTCCATGGGTCTGACCGTGGCGAGCATGTCCTCGCTGCGGCGCGAGCTGGCCCGCTGTCGCAAGCAGGGGTATGCCGTGAACACCGGTCAGACCGAGCGCGGGGTGTGCGCCGTCGGCGTGCTCGTGGCGGACATGGACGGACCGGTCGGTGCCCTGTCGGTGTCCGTGCCGTCCGTGCGCTACCACGCGACGGTGGTCCCGGACCTGGTCGCCGCGCTCAATCGGGCCGCCGCCGGGGTCGTGACCCAGCTGCGCGCCTGACCGCCCAGGGCCGGTCGGGCCGCCGCCGGGGTCGTGACCCAGCTGCGCGCCTGACCGCCCAGGGCCGGTCTACCCGAGCTCCTTCTTGAGGATCTTGCCGGTCGCGCTCTTGGGCATCGCCTCGATGATCTCCACGACCCGGGGGTACTTGTAGGCCGCGATCCGCTCCTTGACGTAGTCGACGAACTCCCGCGGCTGCGCGGTCGCGCCCGGCTTCAGGGTGACGAAGGCCTTGACCTCCTCGCCGAGGCGCTCATCGGGGATGCCGACGACGGCCGCCTCGGAGATCTTGGGGTTGGTGTAGAGCACCTCCTCGACCTCACGCGGGTAGATGTTGTAGCCCCCCCGGATGATGAGCTCCTTCTTGCGGTCGACGAAGAAGAGGAAGCCGTCCTCGTCCATGTAGGCCAGGTCGCCCGAGTGCAGGAACCCGTTGGTGAACGCCTCGGCGGTCGCGGTCGGGTTGTTGAGATACCCCGAGGTCGTGTTGTGGCCGCGGATGACGATCTCGCCCACGTGCTCGGCGCCCCGGGGCAACCGGTGGTGCTGCTCGTCCCAGATCTCCACCTCGACCCCCGGGATCGGCTTGCCGATGCTGTAGGGCTTGCGGTCCTTGGGGTGGTTGCACGTCGCGAGCGGGCCGGACTCGGTCAGGCCGTACATCTCGAGGATCTGCACCCCGAAGGTACTCTCCACCTGGTCGATGATCTCCGCGGGGATGGCCGCACCGGCCGACCCGCACATGGCCAACGTCGAGGTGTCGTAGGCGGACACGCCCGGGAAGTTCAGCAGCGAGTGGTACATCGTCGGGACGCCGTGGATGATCGTCGCCCCGTGGTCCTGGATGGTGTCCAGGACCTTCTCGGTGTCGAACTTCGCCATCAGCAGGACCGTGCCACCGGAGCGGACCGTCGCGTTGAGGATGCCCGAGAGCCCGAGGGCGTGGAACAGCGGCATCACCGCGATGACCCGACTGGCCGGGGTCATCTCGAACGCCTCGACATGCGCCATGGCGTTCATGAAGAGCTGGAAGTGAGTGAGCTGCACGCCCTTGGGCCGGCCCGTGGTGCCGGAGGTGTAGAGCAGGATGGCCGTGTCGCCCGGCTCCCGGGGGACGAACGGCACCGGGTCGGGCACCGGGTGGTCGGCCAACTCGGCGAACGGCCGGGCGTGCACCTGCGCCGGGATGTCGCCGACGACGTAGAGGGTGCCGCCGCCGGCCTCGTCCAGGGCTGCGGCCGCCTCGGCGCTGGAGTCGTCCACCGTGATCATGTGTCGTGCCGCGGCGTCGCGGAGCGCGTAGGTGATCTCCCCCGCCTTGTAGAGGGTGTTCATCGGGATGACCACCCCGCCGGCCTTGAGGATCCCGTGCAGGGATACCACGAACTCGGGGATGTTGGGCAGCTGCAACGCCACCGCGTCGCCGGGTGCCAGCCCGGCGTCGATCAAGGCCGCGGCCACGGCGTCCGACCGGTGGTCGAGATCGCCGTAGGAGATCGCCTCCGTCTCGGTGACGATCGCGGGCCACCGGGGGTCTCGGCGGGCCGAGTCCTTGAGGATCGACGCGAGGTTGAACGTCATGGTCACTCCTGCGAGGTGGACTGGTGGACACTAGGACAGTAGGAGCCCGATCGGTGCCCACGCCGTCGGGCACCGGGGTTTTCGCGTCAGCGGAACGGCCGTCCCCGACCGGTCGAGGACGGCGCCGTCGCGTCCGGCGGGCGGGACGGCCCGGGTTGCTAGCGTCTGGCAAGGTCGGTCCCGACACGGAGGAAGGCACGGGTGCAGGCACAGCAGCTGACCGCCTACGACGCGTCGTTCCTCGCCCTGGACGGCCCGGTGAGCGTCGGTCACGTCTGCACCACGGCCATCTTCACCGGCGACGTCACCCTCGACCAGCTGCGCGCCCAGGTGGCCGCGCGTCTGCACCGGGCGCCGATCCTGCGGCGCAAGCTGCGCTCGCCGCTGCTCGGGGTCGGCCGGCCGTGGTGGGTCGACGACGACACGTTCGACATCGACCGCCACCTCACGGTCATCGACCTCGGCGGGGCGGCCAGCGACCGGGCCCTGGGCGACCTCAGCGTGCGCATCAACGCAGTCAAGCTCGACCGCTCCCGTCCGCTGTGGGAGCTGCATCTCGTCCGCGGCCTGGCCGCAGGGCGCTCGGCCGTGCTCAACAAGCTCCATCACGCGGCCCTCGACGGGGTGGGCGGTCGGGACCTGCTCGTGCTGCTGTTCGGTCAGGACGACCAGGCGGACGCCCCGATGCCCCAATGGCGGCCCGACCGTCGCCCCAGCGCCCAGTCGCTCGTCGCGGGCAGCGTGGCCGAAGTGGGCGGATGGGCGGCCGCGGCGGTGCGTCTCGGCGGCCAGGCGCTGGGGTCTGCCCCCGGCGCGCTGCTCAAGGTCACCAATGCCGCCGCCGCCACCCTCGCGGACGAGCTGGAACGCCTCGGCGAGCGCTCCACCGGGCACCCCACGCACTACGGTATGCCGCCACCGCCCGACACCGTGGACCCCCCGCACCTGACCTTGCCGGCATACGCGCCGGCGACCCCGATCAACGCCGCCGTGACCGCCGCGCGCGGGTACGCCTTCCGCCCCATCGCCCGGTCCCGCAGCCAGGCCCTGCGTCGCTCGACCGGCACCACGCTCAACGACGTCTTCATCGCCGCGTCGGCGGGGGCCATCCGCCGGATCCTCCTGGACGCCGACGCGCTGCCCGACCAGCCCCTCGTCGCCCTGGTGCCCATCGCCGCCCCGGGCGAACGTGCCCCCGGGGTCGGCAACCACCTCGCCCTCACCCTGTGCCCGGTGCCCACCCATCTGCCCGACCCGACCGACCGGCTGGTCAGCGTCCACGAGGCCATGGCCCAGGCCAAGCGGTCCCCCACCCTGCCGACCGACCGGCTCGGCGACGTCGCCACCGTCGGGACACCCACCGGGGCCGCCCTGCTGACCCAGGTAGTCGCGCGGCTGCAGCTGGCCAACCGGATCCGGCTGCCGTTCAACGTCATGCTCTCCAACGTCCCCGCCCCGCCCGGGCTGATGCGGCTGGGGCCACACGCTCCGGTCGAGGCCACCTATCCCAACCCCCCGATCAGCGACGGCCTGGGGCTGAACATCACGGCCCTCGGCTACGGCGAGAACCTCAACCTCGGCGTCGGCACCTGCCCGGACCTGGTCGCCGACCCCTGGCGGGTGCTCGACCTGGTGGAGGCGGCCCACGACGAGCTTGTCGCCACGGCAGTCCGATAGGCACGGCCGGACCGCACGGCCGGCAGTGGGCGCGCCGCGGTCAGTGCGCCGCGCCACCCTGCTGGGCGGCCCGGATGCGGGCCGACCGGCGCCGGGCCAGCACCCGGTCCAACGAGTGGCCGGTGCCGGCCTCGCCCACGAGCCGCCGATGCAGGACCGTCGTGGTGACCAGTCGCCGGGTGCTCATCGGCGTGAATCCCAGGCGCGCGAAGAACCGGTTGGCGTCCCGACCCTTGCCCGGGACGTTCGAGACGACCTGGTCGGCGCCGGCCCGGTCGGCGTATGCCGTGACCGCCGCCATGAGCGCGCGCGCCACGCCGTGGCGGCGCTCCTCACGCAGGACGTAGAGCAGGTCGAGGGTCAGAGCCTTGGCCTCGGCGAACGGATTGCCGGAGGGGTCGCTGACCACGGCCAGGCCGGCCGAGCGCCCCTCGACGAAGGCGACGAAGGCGGTGACGTCGGTGCCGGCCAGGGCGGTGCGGACCGCAGCCTCGGACGCGGTCCGAGCGGCGGCGTCCGGGGACATCCCCGCCTCCACCCGGTAGGACGTCCACAGGTCCAGCACGGTCGGGCAGAGCGCCTGCTCGACGCGGCGGACGGAGGTCTGGGGACGGGACACGATGCGGCGACCTCCAAAGCCCGGTAATGCGGTCCCCTGGTGTGGCCGATGCCCCCGCGCATCCACCGGGTCCGACTCTACGGGGTGGGGCCGGTTCGGCAAACCCGCTGCCGCGTCGGGAACATCACCTCGCAGGTGTCGGGCGCCCTTCGGGCAGTCGCCGCGGCAACGCCCTCGCCGCGGCAGCTGCGCTCGCGCCGGGCTCAGGGCTTGGCGCCTCCGGGCAGGCCGGCGAGCACCGCGTCGGCGACGTCCTTCATCGACAGCCGCCGATCCATGGCGGTCTTCTGCAGCCACCGGAAGGCCTCGCCCTCGGTGATCGCCAGCTGGGTCATGAGCACGCCTTTGGCTCGGTCGACGAGCTTGCGGGTCTCCAGTCGGTCGCCGAGGTCGGCGACCTCCGCCGCCAGTGCGCTCAGCTGCGCCCACCGGGAGCAGGCCACCTCGATGGCCGGCGTCAGGTCGGCCCGGGTGAACGGCTTGACGACGTAGGCCATCACCTCGGCGTCGCGGGCGCGCTCGACGAGATCACGCTGGCTGAACGCGGTGAGCATCACCACCGGAGCGAGCCGCTCGGCACCGATCTGCTCGGCGGCGCCGATGCCGTCCAGGACGGGCATCTTGACGTCCATGAGCACCACATCGGGGCGCAGCTGGCGCACCATCGCCACGGCCTGCTGACCGTCCCCGGCCTGCCCGACGACGTCGTAGCCCGCCTCGACGAGCATCTCGGCCAGGTCGAGCCGGATGAGGGTCTCATCCTCCGCGACGACGACCCGCAGCTGGCGGCGCGGGGCAGCGGGCTTCGGCTCGCTGGTCATGAGTCGATCCTAACGGTCGCCGTCACGGCACGGTCGCCCGTGACGGGGCCTCGGCGACGGGCGGCCGGCAGCACCTCGGAGCCGGTGTGCCGGGAGCGGGACTCGAACCCGCACGGCCTTGCGGCCAAAGCATTTTGAGTGCTCCGTGTCTGCCATTTCACCACCCCGGCGGCGCGCACAGCATAGCCGTTTCGCCGGGTCCGGGCCGCGGTCAGACGGTCAAGGGCCGGTCGGTCGGCTCCACCGGCCGGGGCAGCTGTGAGCGGGCCCCGACGAGGTAGCTGTCGACGCCGTGCGCGGCGGCCCGGCCCTCGGCGATGGCCCACACGATGAGCGACTGCCCGCGACCGGCGTCCCCCGCGACGAACACCCCGGGGACGCTGCTCATGTAGTCCGCACCGCGCACGATGGTCGATCGCTCGTCCCGCTCGAGTCCGAGCTGCGCCACGACGCCGTCGGACTGCGGGCCGAGGAACCCCATCGCCAGCAGGACCAGCTGCGCCGGGATCTCCCGCTCGGTGCCTGCCACCGGCACCACCCGACCCCCGTGCTCGCTCACCTCGCAGATGCGCAAGGCCCGCACCCGCCCGTCGGCGTCGCCGAGCGCGGCCAGCGTCGACACGGCATACGTGCGCTCGCCGCCCTCCTCGTGCGCGCTGGCGACCCGGTAGATCATCGGGTAGGTCGGCCACGGCTGGCCGTCCGGACGCTCGTCGGGCGGCCGCGGCAGGATCTCCAACGAGGTGACCGACCGGGCTCCCTGACGGTGCGCGGTGCCGATGCAGTCCGCGCCCGTGTCGCCGCCCCCGATGACCACGACGTCCAGCCCGGTGGCGAGGATCTGGTCCGGCACCGCCTGGCCCAGGGCGGCCCGGTTGCCCTGCGGCAGGTAGTCCATCGCCTGGTGGATGCCGCCCAGGTCGCGACCCGGCACGGGCAGCTCGCGCGGGACGGTCGCCCCGATCGCCAGGACCACTGCGTCGTAGCGCGCCCGCAGCTGGTCGCCGGTGAGGTCGACGCCGATGTCCACACCGCTGCGGAACCGGGTGCCCTCGGCCTCCATCTGGGCGATCCTGCGGTCGAGGACCGACTTCTCCATCTTGAACTCCGGGATGCCGTACCGCAGCAGGCCGCCGGGGGCGTCGGCACGCTCGTAGACCGCGACGGTGTGCCCCGCCCGGGTGAGCTGCTGGGCCGCAGCCAGGCCGGCCGGCCCCGACCCGACGACGGCCACGGTCTTGCCCGAGAAGCGCTCCGGCGGCTGGGGGGGCACGTCGCCGCTGGCGAAGGCCTCCTCGACGATGGTCACCTCGACCTGCTTGATGGTCACGGCTGGCTGGTTGATGCCCAGGACGCAGGCCGACTCGCACGGCGCCGGGCACAGCCGCCCGGTGAACTCGGGGAAGTTGTTGGTCGCGTGGAGGCGTTCGATCGCCTCGCGCCAGTCGCCCCTCCAGGCCAGGTCGTTCCACTCCGGGATGAGGTTGCCCAGCGGACACCCGTTGTGACAGAACGGGATACCGCAGTCCATGCACCGGCTCGCCTGGCGGCGTAGCTGGCCCAGGTCCTGGGGCTCGTAGACCTCGCGCCAGTCGCGCAGGCGCACCGGCACCGGACGACGGGCCGGCAGCTCGCGCTCGCGCAGCGTGAGGAAACCGTGCGGGTCAGCCACGGGAGGCCTCCATGATCCGACTCCAGACCTCGGCGCCGTCGGGGTCGAGACCCTCGGCCGCGGCGGCCGCCCGGACGGTGAGCACGCGCTGGTAGTCGCGCGGCAGCACCAGGGTGAACCGCCCGGTCGCGGCGTCCCAGTCCTGCAGCAGCCGCGCCGCCACCGCCGAGTCGGTGCGCTCGAGGTGGCGCTCGACGAGGGTGTGCACGGTGTCCAGGTCCTGCGGACGCAGCGGCATGAGGTCGACCAGCTCGGCGTTGACCAGCTCGGGTCGCAGGTCCAGGACATAGGCCAGGCCGCCGGACATCCCGGCCGCGAAGTTGCGTCCGGTGGGGCCGAGCACGAGGACCACGCCCCCGGTCATGTACTCGCACCCGTGATCGCCAACCCCCTCGACGACGGCGGTTGCCCCCGAGTTGCGCACGCAGAAGCGCTCGCCGACCCGACCCCTCAGGAACAGCTCGCCCCCGGTGGCGCCGTAGCCGATGACGTTACCGGCGATGACATTCGCCTCCGCGACCAGTGGCGCGCCCCGATCGGGACGGATCACCACCCGACCCCCGGACAGGCCCTTGCCCACATAGTCGTTCGCGGCCCCGAGCAGGGTGAGGGTGATCCCCGCGGGCAAGAACGCCCCGAAGGACTGACCAGCCGAGCCGGTGAGGGTCAGCTCGATCGTGCCGTCGGGCAACCCGTGAGGGTATGCCGTGGTCACCTCGTGACCGAGCATCGTCCCCACGGTGCGGTTGACGTTGCGCACCGCCAACTCCCCGCGGACCGGCTCGCCGTGATCCAGCGCCGGGCGGGCCATGGCGATGAGCTGGTGGTCCAGCGCCTTCTCCAGGCCGTGGTCCTGGCCCACGCTGTGATAGCGGGTGCCGCCGGTCGGGTCGTCGGCCTCGGCGAGGATCGGGGTGAGGTCCAGGCCGCAGGCCTTCCAGTGCGCGACGGCCCGGTCGGTGACCAGACTGCCGGACTGGCCGACCGCCTCGGCGAGGGTGCGGAACCCGAGCTGGGCGAGGTACTCGCGGACCTCCTCGGCGATGTACTCGAAGTAGGTCTGGACGAACTCCGGCTTGCCGGAGAACCGGGCCCGCAGGTCCGGGTTCTGCGTGGCGATGCCCACCGGGCAGGTGTCCAGGTGGCACACCCGCATCATCACGCAGCCGCTCACGACCAGCGGCGCGGTCGAGAAGCCGAACTCCTCGGCGCCCAGCAGCGCGGCGACGACGACGTCCCGACCGGTCTTCAACTGCCCGTCGGTCTGCACGACGATCCGATCCCGCAGACCGTTCAGGCGCAGGGTCTGCTGGGTCTCGGCCAGGCCGAGCTCCCACGGCGCCCCGGCATGCTTGAGCGAGGTCAGCGGCGAGGCCCCGGTGCCACCGTCGTGGCCCGAGATGAGCACGACGTCGGCGTGGGCCTTGGACACCCCCGCGGCGACGGTGCCGACCCCGACCTCCGAGACGAGCTTGACGTGGATGCGCGCCCGCGGGTTGGCGTTCTTGAGGTCGTGGATGAGCTGGGCGAGATCCTCGATGGAGTAGATGTCGTGGTGCGGCGGCGGCGAGATGAGCCCCACCCCAGGGGTCGAGTGGCGGGTCCGGGCCACCCAGGGGTAGACCTTGGTGCCGGGCAGCTGGCCGCCCTCGCCGGGCTTGGCGCCCTGGGCCATCTTGATCTGGATGTCGTCGGCCTGCACGAGGTAGAGGCTGGTCACCCCGAAGCGCCCCGAGGCGACCTGCTTGATCGCCGAACGCCGGGCCGGGTCGAGCAGACGCTCCTCGTCCTCGCCGCCCTCCCCGGTGTTGGACTTGCCGCCCAGTCGGTTCATCGCGACGGCCAGCGTCTCGTGGGCCTCGCGGCTGATCGACCCGTAGGACATCGCCCCGGTGTTGAACCGCTTGACGATCTCGCTCACCGGCTCGACCTGCTCGATGGGCACCAGCATGCGGCCGGTCGTCGCCGGATCGGCGAAGTCGAACAGCCCCCGCAGGGTCATCAGGCGCTCGGCCTGCTCGTCGACGCGGCGGGTGTAGTCCTTGAAGATGTCGTAGCGGCGCTGCCTGGTCGAGTGCTGCAACCGGAACACCGTGTCGGGGTCGAACAGGTGCGGCTCGCCCTCCCGACGCCACTGGTACTCCCCGCCCACCCACAGGGTGCGGTGCGCCGGGTGCACCCCCTCGGGGGGGTAGGCCACCGCGTGTCGGGCGGCCACCTCGGCCGCGACGACCTCCAGGCCGACCCCGCCGAGCTGGGACACGGTGCCGGTGAAGTACTCGTCGACAAGGTCCTGGGCCAGACCGATGGCCTCGAACACCTGTGCCCCGCAGTAGGAGGCCACCGTCGAGATGCCCATTTTCGACATGACCTTGAGCACGCCCTTGCCCAGGGCCTTGATGAGGTTGGCCACCGCCTTGTCGGGCGTGACCCCGGGCAACGCCCCGGCGCGGACCATCTGCTCGACGGTCTCCATCGCCAGGTAGGGGTTGACGGCGGCGGCGCCGTAACCGATGAGCAGGGCGACGTGGTGCACCTCGCGGACGTCACCGGCCTCGACGATGAGCCCGACCTGGGTGCGGGTTTTCTCCCGGATGAGGTGGTGGTGGACCGCCGAGGTCAGCAGCAGCGACGGGATGGGGGCCCGGTCGCGGTCGGAGTCGCGGTCGGAGAGCACGACGAACCGCACCCCACGCCCGATCGCCTCGGACACCTCGGCGAAGACCTCGTCGATCCGCCGGCGCATCGCCGCCGCCCCGCCGTTGACCTGGTAGAGGCCCCGCACGACGTGGGTGGCATAACCGGGCAGGTCGCCGTCGGCGTTGACCCGCACGAGCTTGGCCAGCTCGTCGTTGTCGATGACCGGGAAGTGCACGACGACCTTGCGGGCCTGCGCCGGGCTGTCCTGCAGGATGTTCAGCTCCGGGCCGATCACCGTGCCGAGCGAGGTGACCAGCTCCTCGCGGATGGCGTCCAGCGGAGGGTTGGTCACCTGGGCGAACAGCTGGGTGAAGTAGTCGAAGATGAGCCGGGGACGGCTGGACAGCACGGCGATCGGGCTGTCGGTGCCCATCGACCCGAGCGCCTCTCCCCCGGTCGTGGCCATCGGCGCGAGCAGGATGCGCAGCTCTTCCTGGGTGTAGCCGAAGGTCTGCTGGCGCCGGGCCACCGAGGCGGCCGTGACGATGACGTGCTCGCGCTCGGGCAGGTCCCGCAGCTCCATCAACCCGGCGTGCAGCCACTCGTCGTAGGGGCGGGCGGCGGCCAGCTCGGCCTTGATCTCGTCGTCGCTGACGATGCGGCCGTGCTCGGTGTCGACGAGGAACATCCGGCCCGGCTGCAGCCGGCCCTTGCGCACCACCCGGGCCGGGTCGAGGTCCAGCACGCCGGTCTCCGAGGCCAGCACGACCAGCCCGTCGTCGCAGATCGAGTAGCGACCCGGACGCAGCCCGTTGCGGTCGAGCACCGCCCCGATCACCGTGCCGTCGGTGAAGGTCACGCAGGCGGGGCCGTCCCAGGGCTCCATGAAGGTCGAGTGGTAGGCGTAGAAGGCCCGCCGCGCCGGGTCCATGTCCGCGTGGTTCTCCCACGCCTCGGGGATCATCATGAGCACGGCGTGCGGCAACGAGCGCCCGCCCAGGTGCAACAGCTCGAGGACCTCGTCGAAGGACGCCGAGTCCGAGGCCCCGGGCGTGCAGATGGGGAACAGCCGACTCAGATCGCCGGGGATGAGCTGCGAGCGCAGCATCGACTCACGGGCGCGCATCCAGTTGCGGTTGCCCTTGACCGTGTTGATCTCGCCGTTGTGAGCGATCAGGCGGTAGGGGTGGGCCAGCGGCCACGACGGGAAGGTGTTGGTGGAGAACCGGGAGTGCACCAGGGCCAGCTCGGTCTCGAAGCGCGGGTCGGACAGGTCGGGGAAGAACGGCTCGAGCTGACCGGTGGTGAGCATGCCCTTGTAGACCAGGGTCCGTGCGGACAGCGAGGGAAAGTACACCTGCGCCTGGCGCTCCACCCGCTTGCGCAGGCAGAAGGTCAGCCGGTCCAGCGCCAGCCCGGTCTGGCCGTCGCGCCCCGCGAGGAACACCTGGGCGATGTGCGGCATGATGTCGCGCGCTGACCGGCCCACGAGGTCCGCGGTCACCGGGACCTCGCGCCAGCCCAGCACGTCGAGGGACTCCTGCGCGGCGATGGCCTCGACCGCGGCCACCGCGTCGGCCCGCAGCGCCGGGTCGGTCGGCAGGAAGGCCGCGCCCACGGCATACCCACCGGCCGGCGGCAGGTCCAGGCCGGCGACCTCGCGCAGGAACCGGTCCGGGATCTGGGTGAGGATGCCGGCCCCGTCGCCGACGAGCGGGTCCGCTCCGGTGGCCCCCCGGTGGTCGAGGTTGCGCAGTGCGGTCAGCCCGAGCTCGACGATGTCGTGGCCCGCGCTGCCGCGCAGGGTGGCCACCATGGCGACCCCGCACGCGTCGTGCTCGTGCTCGGGGCGGTAGAGCCCGGCAGCGGCGGGCATCGCCGAGTAGAGCGGGCGCGTCTGCATCACCGGGATCTCACCGTCCTGACGGGTTGGGACCTCGCGGGGGTCCTTCAGAGGGCTAGCCTGGACGGCTCTGGCCAGTGCCTGAGCAGGATACCGTCCCGGGTCTGGCTCTCGAACCCGGATATCCCCGGTCCCGGCTCGTGAGACACCCGGCTCAGGGTGCAGACACCGCCTCGGTATGCCGCGCCGCGGCCCGCCCGCGCGCGCGGTAGATCACCATCCCCAGCAGGAACACCAGCACCGACGTCCACACGTTGACCCGCGCCCCCAGGATGCGGTTGGCCTCGTCGGTGCGCATGAGCTCGATGACGACTCGACCGAGTGGGTAGCCCATGACGTAGAGGGCGAAGACCTGCCCCGGAGCCATCTCGCGACGCCGGTCCAGCCACACCAGGGCGAGCGCCAGCAGCAGGCACCAGATCGACTCGTAGAGGAAGGTCGGCTGGAAGACCCCCTTGACCACGGGCTCGCCCGCGCCGTCCACGAGCGCGCGCCCGGCGCCCTGGTCCCACTCGTACACCCGCAGCCCCCAGGGCAGGTCCGTCGGTGATCCGTGGATCTCGTTGTTGAAGTAGTTCCCCCAGCGGCCCAGGGCCTGGGCGAGCAGGATGCCCGGCGCGGCGGCGTCGGCGAAGTCCGCGAAGCGCACCCCCGCCCGCCGGGCGCCGATCCACGCGCCCACCGCGCCGAGGGCGATGGCCCCCCAGATGCCCAGACCGCCCTCCCAGATGCGCAGCGCGTGCCACGGGTTGCCGCCCTCGCCGAAGTAGGGCGCCGGCGTGGTGATCACGTGGTACAGCCGGCCGCCGAGGATCCCGAAAGGCACCGCCCAGGCCGCAATGTCCAGGGCCTGGCCGGGCCGCCCACCCCGGTCGAGCAGGCGACGGTTGGCCACCCAGACGGCCACGACGATCCCTGCGAGGATGCACAGGGCGTAGGCCCGCAGCGGCAGCGGGCCCAGGTACCAGACCGACGTCGTGGGGCTGGGGATCTGAGCGGCGTGGGTCGGC
The DNA here is from genome assembly GCA_037045055.1 of Dermatophilaceae bacterium. Classification (GTDB taxonomy): domain Bacteria; phylum Actinomycetota; class Actinomycetes; order Actinomycetales; family Dermatophilaceae; genus Phosphoribacter. The sequence continues at coordinate 587,974 of JBAOHJ010000001.1, forward strand.
AGCACGAGGCCGGCAGACCCGGCCGGGAGCACGAGGCCGGCGGGCCCGGCCGAGGTGGGGCTCACCGGGTTGCGGCCCGGACCGCGGCGAGCAGGTCGCTCGGGGTGGTCAGGGTGACCTTCTGGCCGCCCAGCCGGACGGTGGGCGTGCCGGTGACGCCGGCCTTCTCGGAGGCGATCTCCACCGCGTCGACGTGCGCGGCATACGTCTTGGCGGTCGTGCAGGACTGCCACGAGGTCAGCGCGGCGCCGGAGATCCCCACCTGGGCGGCGAAACCGGACAGCTGGGCGTCGGTCCACCCGACCCCCTCCTGGGCCGGCTGACCGGCATACACCGCGGCCATGTACTCGGAGAACTTGCCCTGGTCTGCGGCGCAGAACGCCGCGCCGGCGGCCCGCACCGAGGAGTCGTTGCGCAGGCCCACGTCGAGGAAGGTCATCGTGTGCACGGCGACCTTGGCCTGCCCGGAGCTGACCAGGCTCGCCAGGGTCGGGCCGAACGCCGCCTCGAACTCGCGGCAGATCGGGCACTGCGGGTCCTCGTAGACGTCGAGGGTGGGCGCGTTGGCCGGGGCACCGGGGTTGAGCACGATCGGGCCGCCGAACCCGGTGGCGCCCTTGGGGACGGCGTTGGCCGGGCTCGTCGTGCCGCCCGCCGCGGTGGTCGAGACGGGCGCGCTGGATCGGGACAGGGCCTGCCCCGCGAGGACCGCCGCCACGACGGCCACCACCGCGACCACGGCGACGAGGACCCCGATCAGGGTCCGCGACGGGCCGCCTCGGGGCGCGACGGAGGCAAGCTTGGCGGAGGCATCGGGGCGGGCCACCGGGCCATTGTCCCCCATTCAGGTCAGCCGACCGTCCAGGGCGTATGCCGTGCGCGGGCGCACCGCGAGCCACCCCGACGCGAGGGTCAAGGCCAGGTCGCGGCTCAGCTCCAGGGGGTAGGCGGTGCGCCCGGCGTCGACCGGACCGCCGCCGCCGAAGCAGCCGCAGTCGATGGACAGGCCGCGGGCCCACACCGAGGCGATCCCGACGACGAAGGCGAGCAGGAGCGCGCCCGCCACCGACGCGGCGACCCGAGTGAACAGGCCCACGACGAGCAGGACCCCGACGAGGATCTCCACGACCGGCAGGGCGTAGCCCACGGAGCCGGCCAGGTCGTAGGGCAGCAGCTGGTAGGCGCGCACCGCCATCGCCGACGCGGCCGGGTTGGCGACCTTGAGGGCGCCGGCGACGAGCAGGACGACCCCGACGGTGAGGCGTAGCCCGGTGCCGAGCCAGTCCAGGCGCCGCTGTCCGGGCCTCACGCCCGGCCCTGCCGGACCCCGGCGGCCAGCTCCCCGGCCAGCTCGACCATGCGGTCCAGACCCTGGCCCAGGGCCGCCACCAGCGCCGACCCCACGATGACGCCGTCGGCGAACCGGGCGACGTCGGCCGCCTGCGACCGGGTGGACACGCCCAGCCCCACGCACACCGGCAGGTCGGTCACCTCGCGGGTGCGCGCGACCAGCCCGAGCGCCCCCGAGCCCACCTGCGCGCGGGTGCCGGTCACCCCCATCGTCGACGCGGCGTAAACGAACCCGCGGCAGGCATCGGCGGCGATCCGCAGCCGCTGCGGGGTGGAGCTGGGCGCGACGAGGAACACCCGGTCCAGGTCGTGGGCGTCGCTGGCCGCCAGCCACTCCCCCGCCTCGTCCGGCACCAGATCGGGGGTGATGAGCCCCGACCCGCCGGCCCGGGCCAGGTCGGCCGCGAATCGGTCCACGCCGCGGCGCAGGACGAGGTTCCAGTACGTCATCACGTATGCCGCGCCGCCCGCGTCGGCCAGCGCCCGCACCGCCGTGAACACGTCGTCGACCCTGGTGCCGGCGGCCAGGGCGGCCTCGGTGGCCCGCTGGATGACCGGCCCGTCCATGAGCGGGTCGCTGTAGGGCACGCCCACCTCGACGACGTCGACCCCCGCCTGCACCAGGGCCAGCATCGCCTCGACGGAGCCGGCGACGGAGGGATACCCCACCGGGAGGTAGCCCACGAGAGCGGCCCGGCCCTGCGCCCGGCAGGCCACCAGGGCCTGGGCCGCGGGGCTGAGCGGGCGGCTCGGGACCGGCCGCGCAGACGAGGTCACGGCATGCCGTCCTGGGCGGTGTCGTCGAGCAGGCCGAACCACTGCGCCGCGGTGTGGACGTCCTTGTCGCCACGACCGGACAGGCTCACCAGCAGCACCGCGTCGGGCCCTAGCTCCCGGCCGATGCGCATGGCGCCGGCCAGGGCGTGCGCCGACTCGAGGGCCGGCAGGATGCCCTCGGTGCGGCTGAGCAGCCCGAAGGCCTCCATGGCCTCGCCGTCGGTGACGGGGTAGTACTGCGCGCGACCGGTCTCGAACAGCAGGGCGTGCTCCGGGCCGACACTGGGGTAGTCCAGCCCGGCGGACACCGAGTGCGACTCGACGGTCTGCCCGTCCTCGTCCTGCAGGACGTAGGTCGCCGCGCCGTGCAGCACGCCCCGGGTGCCCCCGGTGAACCGGGCCGCGTGCCGCCCGGAGTCCACCCCCTCGCCCCCGGCCTCCAGGCCCACGAGGCGCACCGAGGTGTCGTCGACGAACCGGTGGAAGATGCCCATGGCGTTGGAGCCGCCGCCCACGCAGGCCAGCACGACGTCGGGCAGCCGGCCCACCAGGTCGAGCACCTGGTCGCGGGCCTCGACGCCGATGATCCGGTGGAAGTCGCGGACCATCTCGGGGAACGGGTGCGGGCCGGTGACCGTGCCCAGCACGTAGTGGGTGTCCTCAACGTTGGCCACCCAGTCGCGCAGCGCCTCGTTGACCGCGTCCTTGAGGGTCTGACTGCCGTTGGCCACCGGCACGACCTGCGCGCCGAGCAGGCGCATCCGGGCGACGTTGAGCGCCTGGCGGCGGGTGTCGACCAGGCCCATGTAGACGACGCACTCCAGGCCGAGCAGCGCCGCCGCGGTGGCCGTGGCGACGCCGTGCTGACCGGCGCCGGTCTCGGCGATGACCCGGTGCTTGCCCATCCGCTGCGCCAGCAGGGCCTGGCCCAGGACGTTGTTGATCTTGTGCGAGCCGGTGTGGTTGAGATCCTCGCGCTTGAGCAGCACCCTGGCGCCGCCGCAGTGCTCGGCGAACCGGGGGACCTCGGTGAGCAGGCTCGGACGGCCGGTGTAGGTGCGGTGCAGGCGTTCGAGCTCGCCGACGAAGGCGGGGTCGACCATGGCCTTGCGGCGCACCTCGTCGAGCTGGTCGAGGGCCGGGACCAGGGCCTCGGGGACGTACCGGCCGCCGAAGTCCCCGAAGCGGCCCTCGCGACCGGGCCGGGTCTGGGTCACGGCGCGCCCCCCGCGCCGCCCAGCGGTATGCCGGCGAAGCTCGCCACGGTCTCCCGCGGCCGGCCCGTGGTCACCAGGGCCTCGCCGACGAGGACGGCGCGGGCCCCCAACGCGGCGAGGCGAGCGACGTCGTCGGCGTCGCGGATGCCCGACTCGGCGACCGTCACCAGCCGGTCGGGGATCAACGGGCGCAGCCGGCCGAACACGGCGCGATCGACCTGCAGCGTCTTGAGGTCGCGGGCGTTGACCCCCACGACCCGGGCCCCGGCGTCCAGGGCCCGCCGGGTCTCGTCCTCGTCGTGGACCTCCACCAGAGCGGTCATTCCCAGCGCCTCGACCTGCTCGCGCAGGGCGACCAGGCGAGGTTGGGCGAGCGCCGCGACGATGAGCAGCACGAGGTCGGCGCCGTGGGCCCGGGACTCGAGGACCTGGTAGGGATCGACGACGAAGTCCTTGCGCAGCACGGGGACGGCCACGACGGCGCGGACTGCGTCGAGGTCGGCCAGCGACCCCTGGAACCGCTGCCCCTCGGTGAGCACGCTGACCGCGCAGGCCCCCCCGGCGGCGTAGTGCCCCGCCAGAGCCGCGGGGTCGGCGATGGTGGCGAGCGGGCCCTTGCTCGGGCTGGCCCGCTTGACCTCGGCGATGACCGCCACCCCCGGCGCCGCCCGCAGGGCCGCCTCCGCGTCGAGGGCGGGGGGCCCGGCCGCGGCGCGGGCCTCGAGCTGCTCCGGCGAGGTGCGGGCCCGGCGGTCGGCGAGGTCCCGGCGCGCGCCGGCGACGAGGTCGGCCAGGACCGAGGGCGTCGCGGCAGGGAGCGCGCAGGGCGAGTCGGGCACGGGCGACAGGCTACGGCGTCCGGCTCAGGCCGGCGACAGCCAGGTCCACCCCGGGACGTTGCGGGCCACCCAGAACGCGGCCACGGCCACCAGGGTCAGGCGGAAGCGCCAGCCCGAGGGGTGCAGGCGCACCGGGGGCCGGCCGCGCCGGAGCCATCCGGCGGCGGCGACGGCCAGCAGCACCAGCAGCGGCAGCACGGCCGGGTTGCGCTGCAGCGACAGGGCCAGGTCGCCGTGCAGGAGGGCGTGGACCGAGCGCAGGCCGCCGCAGCCCGGGCAGTACGTGCCGGTGAGGGTGTAGGTCGGGCAGGCGAGGTAGCGACCCGGGATCTCCGGGCTCACGGCATACACGTATGCCGCGGCGCCGACGCTCGCCGCGACCCCGCCCCACCAGGTGACCGGGCGTCGGGCCAGCTCGCGCACGGCGCTGCCGGGACGGCTCGGGCCCGCGTCAGCCCCGAGGCGCTGGCGCAGGCCCGAGCCGGACGTGCTCACTTGGGGACGACGACGACCGTGGTGTTGAGGATCTTGTCGGCGATGGTCTGCCGCTTGGCGTCCCACAGCGGGAACAGCCAACCGATGTAGCAGATCAGGCTGTCCACCATGTGGCACAGGTCGCGCACGAAGGCCATGCCCGCGCCCAACGGCTGACCCTGGGCGTTGAGCAGGGTGACGCCGGCGACCTTGCGCCCGAGGGTCTGACCCTGGCCGCCCTTGAGCCACCGGTTCCAGATCGCCACGCCGAGGATCACCAGGTAGCCCAGCAGGACCAGCAGCGAGTTGCCCCGGCCGCTGTTCATCGCGGCCCCGATCATGACGATGAGGTAGCCGGGGATGTACAGGGCGACGTCGACGAGGTACCCCAGGGCACGCTGCGGCCACGCGGCCAGTTGCCCGAACCCGGTGATGGACGGGTCCTGGTAGTACCCACCGCCGGCAGGGGGCGGCGGGTAGCCGCCCGGAGGGGGCGGCGGAGGAGGTGGGGTGGAGCCGTAGGACATGTCAGCCTCTCTCAGGGTCTCGGTGGTCCGCCCCCCCTGTCAGAGAGGGGTCCGGGAACGAACCCTAGCGTGAAACGGACACCGGGCCCGGCATGGCCGCACCCGCCAGGGCGGCGCGTCGGGGAGGGTGATCGTGCGCGGGAGGTCCGGTGGCGGTGGCGCGCCCGGGCCCGCCCCCGTCAGCGGTGGGCGCCGGACTTGTCGGCCCCGAAGCCGGCCATCGCCAGGACCTTGCCGGCGATCACGCCGACGACGGCGAGGGCCACGCCGCCGATGAACAGGCCCGTGTTCGGCCACACCACGGCCGCGCACATGACGATCGCGGCCACGGTGAGCAGGCCCACCGCGGTCCAGGCGGCCACGCTGTTGCCGTGGTTGTCGTGCTCAGACATCGACGTGCACTCCTTCGCGGGCCGGGTCTCGCCTCGGCCATCATGTCAGGTCGACCGGGTCGACACGATTGTGTCAGGTGGCCGGCGGCGGGGTGTCGGCGGTGGGGTCCGCGCCGCGGGACAGGGCGTCCCAGGCGCTGACCGGGCCCTGACCTGCCCGGCCGTCCCCGGGGGCTGCGGGAGCGCGCTCGAATCGAGGGGACAGCCCCGCCCAGTGGCGCGCTGCCCAACCCACCACCGCCGTCGCCCCGAGCAGCGCGACCGCGGCGACCACCGCCACCCAGAGCCAGGCCGTGGCCGCTGCCTCGGCGGGTACCGAGCCGACCCGGCCGACCTGTTCGGCCGCCCGGCGGCCCACCGCCTCGGCGGGAGCGAGCAGCACCCGCGCGAAGAGCGCTACGGCGGCGCCGGCCGCGGCGACCATGAGCACGGCGGCGGCGGCGCGCAGCCGCCGGCCCACGGCGACGACCGCGACGAAGGCGCCCGCGCTGACGGCCGCCAGGGCCAGCGCTCCCGGGGCCGCTTGGGCGCCGGTGGCGGTGATCGAGGCCGCCCCGAGCACCGGGTCCGAGCTCGTGCCCCGCACCCACACCGCCGGAGCGCAGCCCAGCACCAGGGCCGCCGGCACGAGGACCGCGAGCGCGGCATACCGCGTGGTCATGGCCGTCCCGGGGTCCGGCCCGGCGCCCGCATCCCCTCGGCGGCCCGCACCGCCCGCAGCACCGCGGCGGCCTTGTGCTGGCACTCCTCGTACTCCAGCTGCGGGACCGAGTCCGCGACGATGCCCGCCCCCGCCTGCACGTGCGCCACCCCGCCGCGGATCACCGCGGTGCGGATCGCGATGGCCATGTCCATGTCGCCGGCGAAGTCGAGGTAGCCCACGACCCCGCCGTACACGCCGCGGCGCAGGCCCTCGTACTCGTCGATCAGCGCCATCGCCCGGGGCTTGGGCGCGCCGGACAGGGTGCCCGCCGGGAAGGTGGCCACGAGCACGTCGCCGGCCGTCACCCCCTCGCGCAGACGTCCCACCACGGTGGACTCCAGGTGCATGACGTGGCTGTACCGGCGGATCGTCAGGAACTCGACGGTGTCGACGGTGCCGGCGTCGCAGACCCGCTGCAGGTCGTTGCGGGACAGGTCCACGAGCATGACGTGCTCGGCCCGCTCCTTGGCGTCGGCGGCCAGCTCGTCGGCCAGGTGCACGTCGTGCTCGGGGGTCTTGCCGCGGGGTCGGGACCCGGCGATGGGGTGGGTGATCGCCTCGCGACCGGTGACCTTGATGAGCGCCTCGGGGCTCGAGCCGACGATGTCGTATGCCGTGCCGTCCGGGTGGGGCAGGCGCAGGTAGTACATGTACGGGCTCGGGTTGCCGGCCCGCAGCGCCCGGTAGACGTCGAGGGGGTCGGCGTCGCAGGGCGTGGAGAACCGTTGCGAGAGGACGATCTGGAACGCCTCCCCCGCCCGGATCGCCTCCTTGGCCCGCTCCACCATGTCGTGGTAGTCGGCCTGGGTGTGCGAGCTGGCGACCGGCGCCTGCACCGGCTCGACGACGACGACGGTGCTCGGTGCCGGCGCGGCCAGGTCGGCGGTCATCCGGTCGAGCCGCTCCAGCGCGTCGCGCCACGCCCATTCCATGCGCGCGTCGGTGTCGTCGTAGTTCACCGCGTTGGCCACCAGCAGCAGCGACCCGTCGGCGTGGTCGAGGACGGCCAGGTCGGTGGCCAGGACCATCGCCAGCTCGGGCAGGTGCAGCTCGTCCCGGCCGGTGTCGGGCACCCGCTCCCAGCGGCGCACCGCGTCATAGGCGACGGCCCCGACCATGCCGCCGGTCAGCGGCGGCAGACCGTCGATGCGTCGGGTGGCCAGGGCCTCGACCGTGTCGCGCAGGGCGAGCGTGGGGTCCCCGGCCACCGGCACGCCCACCGGCGGCTGCCCGACCCAGTGGGCCTGTCCGTCCCGCTCGGTGAGAGTGGCCGAGCTCGCCGCGCCGACGATGGAGTATCGCGACCACACCCCGCCGTGCTCGGCCGACTCCAGCAGGAAGGTCCCCGGCTGGCCGTGGGCGAGCTTGCGGTAGACCCCGAGCGGGGTCTCGCCGTCGGCGAGCAACCGCCGCACCACCGGGATCACCCGGCGCTCGCGCGCCAACTGCGCGAACACCGCCAGCGGCGGCCAGGTCGCGCCGAATCCGAGGTCGGCGTGCACGTCGCTCATGGGCGAGCGTCCTGCTGCGGCGGCGTGCCGACGGTCACCGGCAACGGGTCCGCGTCGAAGCAGGTGCGCTCGCCGGTGTGGCAGGCGGCGCCGACCTGGTGCACGCGCACGAGCAGGGCGTCGCCGTCGCAGTCCAAGGCCACGGACCTGACGTACTGCACGTGGCCCGAGGTGTCGCCCTTGCGCCAGTACTCCCCTCGGCTGCGCGACCAGAACGTCACCCGACCCGAGGTCAGCGTGCGGGCCAGCGCCTCGTCGTCCATCCACCCGACCATGAGGACCTCGCCGGTGTCGTGCTGCTGGACGACGGCGGCGACCAGGCCGGCCGGGTCGCGGGTGAGCCGCGCGGCGATCGCCGGGTCGAGGGTGGACGGTCGTTCGGGCACCCGGCCATTGTGCCGCGACGCCGGGACTCCCGTCGCCTCAGCCCGGGGGTCCCGGGGGCGCAGCTGGGGTGTCCGAGACGCGCTGTTGGGCCACCCACGAGGCGTACAGGCCGGCATACACCCCGGCGGCAGCCACCAGCTCGCGGTGCGGCCCGCGCTCGACGATCCGCCCGGCGTCGACGACGACGACCTCGTCGGCGCCCTGCGCGGTGGAGAGCCGATGCGCGATGGTCACCGAGGTGCGCCCGCGGGTGAGCCCGTCCAGGGCGCGTTGCAGGCGGACCTCGGTCTGGGGGTCCACGGCGGAGGTCGCCTCGTCCAGGACGAGCAGGTCGGGGTCGGCGAGGTAGGCACGGGCCAGCGCGACCAGCTGCCGCTCCCCGGCGGACAGCGACTCGCCGCGCTGGCCGACGGCCGTCTGCAGGCCCAGCGGCAGGGTGTCGACCCAGGCGTCCAGGCCCAGCTCGGTGAGCGCGAGGCGGACCTCGTCCTCGTGGGCATCCGGTCTGCCGAAGCGCAGGTTGTCCAACAGGGTCGAGTCGAACAGGAAGCCCTCCTGGGGGACCAGGACCATCCGGCGGCGCAGCGACGCGAAGCGCACCCGGCGCAGATCCACGCCGTCCACGCGCACCGTGCCGCGGGTGGGATCGACGAGTCGGGTGAGCAGTTTGGCCAGGGTGGACTTGCCCGAGCCGGTCTCGCCGACCACCGCGATGCGGCTGCGTGGCGCGATGTCGAGTGTGATCTCGCGCAGCACCGCCGGCCCGCCCGGATAGCCGAAGTCCACCCCGTCGAACTCCACCCGGATCGGCCCGTGCGGCAGCTCGACACCTCCGGCCGCCGGATCGGCGACGTCGGCGCTCGTGTCGAGGATGCCGATGACCCGGCGCCACCCGGCGACGGCGTTCTGCATCTCGTTGAGGATTTCGGTGGCCTGTTGCACCGGCATGGTGAACAGGTTGACCAGGAAGAGGAACGCGAGCAGCTCGCCGAGGGACAGGTCGCCGGCGGCGGCCGACCCGGTGCCCACGACGAGGACGGCGACGGTGGTCAGCCCGGACACCAGCTGCCCGGAGGCGAACGCCGCCACCGAGCGGACCTGGGCCGAGATCGCCGCCCGGCGGTGGGCTTCGACCGCCGCGTCGATCCGGGTCGCGGTGCGCTGCTCGATGCCGTAGGCGCGGATCGTCGCGGCCCCGACGACGGCCTCCGAGATCGCCCCGAGCATCTCCCCCACCCGGCGACGGACCGTGGTGTAGGACCGGCCGACGGCGCCCTGGAACCGGCGGATGAGCACGAACAGCGGCACGAAGCACCCCCACACCACCGCGGTGAGGGCCGGGCTGTAGAGGAGCATGAGCACCGTGGCCAGCCCGATCTGGGCGAGGCTGACCATGAGCATGAGCCCGCCGAACTGGACGAAGGCGGAGATCGTGTCGACGTCGCTGGTCACCCGGCTGACCAGCGACCCGCGCCGCTCGGTGTTCTGGGTGAGCATGGACAGGTCGTGGATGTGCCGGAACGCCGCTAGCCGCAGGGTCGCCAGGCCCCCCTCGGAGGCGGTGAACAGGCGCACGTTGACGGCATACGTGCTCAGCCCGGTGACGACCACGGCGACCAGGGCGACGCCCACCCACAGCGCGACCCGCCCCGAGTCGGGAGCGACCTGGGCCGCGGCGGCGGAGCCCTGCCCGGCGAGGATCCCCTCGTCGGTGACCCGCTGGACGACCAGCGGCACGAGGACCCGGCCCAGCGTGGAGGCGACGGCCAGCACGAGGGTGACGCCGAACCCGCGCCGCAGCTGCGGCGAGGCCTGGATGCCGCGGCGCAGCGTCGCCCAGGTGCTCAGGTGCGACGCCGCGTCGATCGTCGAGTGGTCGGCCGGCGGCTGCCCACGCATGGCGCTCATCGCCGGCCCCGCGGGGTCGACTCGTCGGCGGCGACGGCGGCCCGCTCGGCGGCCTCCCGGGCGTAGGCCGAGACCAGGGCGGCGTAGGCCGGGCACCGGGCGAGCAGCTCCTCGTGGGTGCCGTGGTCGACCACCCGGCCGTCGACGAGGAACACGACGGTGTCGGCCAGGGCGATGGTGGCCAGCCGGTAGGCGACCACGAGGACGGTCGTGCCGGCCGCCCGCGTGCGCAGCGCCGCGAGGATGTCCTGCTCGACGCTGGGGTCGACGGCCGACGTGGCGTCGTCCAGCAGCAGCAGGCGCGGTCGGCGGATCACCGCGCGGGCCAACGCGATCCGCTGGCGCTGACCACCGGACAGGTTCGCCCCCGCCTCGCCGACGATGGTGTCGAGGCCGTGCGCGAGGCGCCCGACGAAACGCTCGGCCTGGGCCACCCGCAGCGCCGACCACACCTGCCCGTCGTCGTGCTCGGCGCCCAGGGTGACGTTGCCCCGCACCGAGTCCTCGAACATGAAGGTCTGCTGGGGCACCAGCGCCGCCACGTCGGCCAGGCCCCCCGGCCGCAGCGTGCGCACGTCCACGTCGTCGAGCAGCACCCGGCCGGAGTCGGGGTCGACGAGGCGCACCAACAGCCCCACGAGGGTGGACTTCCCGGCACCGATCGGGCCCACCAGAGCCACCGTGGACCCGGCCGGCACGGTGAGCACGACCTGACGCAGCGCAGGCGAGGTGCCCGTGCCCCCGCCGGGCAGGTCGATCTCGTAGGCATAGTCGACCCGGTCGGCGTGCACCGTCGTGGGACCACCCGGGGGCAGCGACATCGGCCCGTGCGGCATCACCCCGGTGGCGTCCAGGACCGCCCGGACCCGCTCCCAGCCGACGACCGAGCGCGGCAGCTCGGCCAGCACCCAGCCGAAGGCGCGCACCGGGAAGGACAGCACCGAGAACAGGTAGGCGATCTGGACCACCTCGGCCGCGCTGACCGCGCCCCGCCCGGCCCGCCAGGCCCCGACCGCGAGGACGGCGAGGGTGCCGACCGTGGGGATGGACTCGATCGCCGGGTCGAAGGTGCCCCGGGTGCGCCCGACCGCGATGTTGGCGTCGCGCAGCCGGTCGGTGACGTCGGCGAAGCGCGCCGCCTCGTGGTCCTCCCGGCCGTGGGCCTTGACCACGAGGGCGGCCTCGAAGCTCTCGTGGGCCACCTCGGAGACCTCCGCCCGCAACTGCTGGGCGACGGTGACCCGTGGGGACATCCGCCGCTGGAATGCCGCGTTGACACCGAACAGCATCGGGAAGACGACCATCCCGACGGCGGCGAGCAGCGGGTCGACGAGCAGCATCTGCGCCGCGCCGAACACGAGCATGACGATCACGCCGAGCGCCATCGGCAGCGGGGCGAAGACGTTCCAGGTGGCCTCCACGTCGGCGTTGGCGTTGGACAGCAGCTCCCCGGAGGGGTGCTTGTGGTGCCAGCGCAGCGGCAGGTCGAGATACTGCCGGGTCACCCGCCGTCGGTATGCCGCGCCGAGGTCGAACATCACATGCCCGGCACAGACCCGCCGCAGCAGGACGCCGACGACGTTGAGCACCACGACCCCGCCGACGAGGCCGGCGATGGTCCACAGCTGGGCGGAGGTCACCGCCCCGGCGGCGATGGCCGGTTGGACGATGGTGCGCACCACCCACCCGATCGCCCAGGCCATCGCGCCGGTCATGATGCCGTAGAGGGTCGAGCCGAGCACCGCAGCGGCGAACCACCGCGGCTGCTCGCGGATGCCGTGCCCGATCACGGTGAGCCCGCGCCGCAGCGTCGAGCCGGTCGTTGCGGTCATCGGCGGGTGCGGTCCTCGGGCGGTGCGGATGGGTGAGCTCTCGGCTGCGAACGCCTCAGCCCAGCAGGAACTTCCGGTCGCGGGTCATGTCGTCCATCGCCTGCTGCATCGCCGTCTGCACCCGGGTCGCGAAGCCGGCGGCCCCCTCGCCGGCCAGCGGCGACATCAGCGGGAGCACCCGGGTCACCAGTTTGGCCGGCAACGGCAGGTAGGGGCCGCCGCCGACTGTCAGACCCAAGGGTGCGGAGACGGTGACCGGCATGGTCTTGAGCCGCAGGAGGCGCTCGACACCGCTGACCTTGGCGATCCTGTCCCCCGGCGACACCACGAACAGCGTCTCGCCGGCACCGGCCGTGACGATCGGCAGGATGGGGACACCGGCCTTCATGGCCAGGCGCGCGAAGCCGGACCGCCCCCCGAAGAGCACCTTGTTGCGATCCTTGAACGCCTTCGCGGCCTCGAGGTCGCCCCCGGGGAAGACGATGACATGGCAGCCGTCCGCGAACGCCTCCTGCGCCGCGGTGGCCGAGGCGGGCACCGCGCCGAGCCCCTCCATGAAGGAGCCGCCGCCGATCTTCCACGCCATGCCGTGGCCCAGGGCGACCAGCGGCCGGTCGAGCTCGAGCTCGCGCTCGATGACCCACGTGGCGAAGACGTTGACGTCGTTTACCCCGCCGTAGCCGTGGTTGGCGACCAGCAGCGTCGGCTGGTCCAGCCGCTGCAGAGTGCCCTGGACCTCCAGGCGGTGATAGGTCCGCACCCAGGCGCGTCCGACGCTCTTGGTGAGCCGGCCCGCGTGGTACCTCGGGTCCTTGCGACGGGTGCCGCTCGGGGCTTTCGCTGCGACGGGGGACTGGATGTGCACGGTCGACTCGCGCACGGTGAGGGGGGCCGGGGCCGGGACCGCGGTCGGGGTCGTCGGCGTCGCCTTCTTCGCCGGCGCGGCCTTCTTCGCCGGCGCGGCCTTCCTCGCCGGCGCGGCCTTGCTCGCCGGCGCAGCCTTCGTCGCCGGCGCGGCCTTCCTCGCCGGGGCAGCCTTCGTCGCCGGCGCGGCCTTGCTCGCCGGCGCGGCCGTGCTCGCCGGCGGCGTCGCTGCCCGCCGCGTGGTGCTGCGGGACGCGGTCGGCGGGGAGTCCGGGGTCGCCATGGGTTGCACCTCTCGGGATGATCGTGACGCTGCCGAGCGCTCACGCTAACGCCTCGCGCAGCCTGCCGGCAGAGCGCGCCGGAACGACGCTGCCCCGGCGTCCCCCGTGGGGGCAGCCGGGGCAGCGTCGGCAGGCCGCGGCAGGGCAGAGCCTCAGCCCTGATCCACCGGTGGGTTTGAGGTGTTGGGCGGGTCGTAACGCGAGAGTGCCCTTGTGATGTAACAGGATCGGGAGTGTCGAGTTCCTGAAGATGTCGCTCACGAAGGGCACCTCGTAGGTGAAAGCCTCTCACACGATCCGTGCGGTGTTCGATGACCCGAACCTGGTGTCGGCGGCCGGGTTGGTGCCGGTGCTGCGGTTGGCCGAGTCGGCCGGGCTGGGTGATCTGCTCAGCCAGCATCTCGGCGTGCCGTCGCCGAACGCGGCGGTCAAGACGAGCGCGGTGCTCGCCGGGATGCTGGCCGGCGCGGACAGTATCGATGACCTGGACCTGCTGCGGCACGGGGCGATGCCGCGGCTATTCACCGGGGTGCGGGCGCCCTCGACGCTGGGCACGTTCTTGCGCTCGTTCACCCACGGGCACGTTCAGCAGCTCGACGCGGTCGGGACGCGGTTGCTGGCCGGGCTGGCCAGGCAGGTCCCGGGCCTGCTCGCTGGAGCCGACCAGGTCGCGTACGTCGATGTCGATGACACCGTCCGTGAGGTCCACGGGTACGCCAAGCAGGGTGCCGCGTTCGGGTACACCCGCCAGCGCGGGTTGACCGTGCAGCTGGCCTCCGTCTCGACCCCGGCCGCGGCACCGGTGATCGCCGGCGCCCGGCTGCGCCGCGGGAACATCGCCTCCGCCGCCGGTGTGGGCCGCCTGCTGGCCCAGGCCATCACCACGGCCCGCGCGGCCGGGGCCACCGGGCAGGTCCTGTGCCGGGCCGACTCCGCCTACTACGGGTGGGCCTTCGTGGGGACCGCGCTGCGGCACGATGCGTGGTTCTCGGTCACCGCCCGGATGGACCCCAAGGTCAAGGCCGCGATCACCGCGATCGACGAGGACGCCTGGACCAGCATCGAGTACCCCAACGCGGTGTGGGAGGACAGCGAGCAGCGGTGGATCTCCGACGCGCAGGTCGCCGAGATCGACTACGTCGCGTTCACCGGCCGCCGCAAGAGCCAGCACGTGCGCTGCCGCCTGGTCATCCGCCGGGTCGCCCGGCTGCAACCACTGGCCTCCGACGGGTCAGTGCAAGGTGAACTGTTCGCGGCCTGGCGCCACCACGCCTTCATCACCAATAGCGACCTGAGCGCCATCGAGGCCGACCAACGCCACCGCGAGCACGCCCACGTCGAGCAGGTCATCGCCGAGGTCAAGAACGGGCCGCTGGCGCACCTACCCTCCGGGAAATACGCGGCCAACGCCGCCTGGCTCGCCTGCACCGTGATCGCATTCAACCTCGCCCGCGCCGCCGCTGTCGCGGCCGCGATGCGCACCGCCCGCTGGGCCACCGTGCGCACCCTGATCATCAACGTCCCCGCCCGCCTCGCCAGGACCGGCCGGCGGCTCGTGCTGCACCTCCCCGCCGCCTGGCCCTGGGCACCGGCCTGGCAGACCCTGTGGCACCGCGCCACCAGCCCACCCGCCGCGGCCACGACCTGACCACCCAGCCCCAGCGGCACGACCAGAGGACCCAACGTGGAAGAGCCGGACAGACCGGCCAGCCACCCGCGCCCCCACACCCGCCCCCAACCGAAAACCCGAACTGATGACCTACGACATCACCGTCGGTGGATCAGGGCTCAGGCGTCGACCGGCGCGGCCGCCGCCTCGGACCGCTGGCCCTCGCCGTCGGGCAGCACCGCGGCGAGCGAGAGCTTGCCCCGCGGGTCGATCTCCTTGAGCTCCACCTGGACCTTCTGGCCCACCTTGAGCACGTCGTCGACCGAGTCGATCCGCCTGCCGCCGACGAGCTTGCGCACCTCGGAGATGTGCAGCAGACCGTCCTTGCCCGGCAGCAGCGACACGAACGCCCCGAAGGTCGTCGTCTTGACCACCGTGCCCATGAACCGCTCGCCCACCTCGGGCATCTGCGGGTTGGCGATGGCGTTGATCGCGGCCCGGGCGGCCTCGGCCGACGGACCGTCGACGGCACCGATGTAGACCGTGCCGTCGTCCTCGATGGAGATGTCCGCGCCGGTGTCGTCCTGGATCTGGTTGATCATCTTGCCCTTCGGGCCAATGACCTCGCCGATCTTGTCGACCGGCACCTTCACCGTGATGATCCGCGGGGCGAACTCGCTCATCTCGTCCGGGGCGTCGATGGCCGCGCTCATGACGTCGAGGATGTGCAACCGTGCCTCGCGGGCCTGGGTCAGCGCGCCGGCCAGGACCGAGGCCGGGATGCCGTCCAGCTTGGTGTCCAGCTGGATGGCGGTGACGAACTCCCGGGTGCCGGCCACCTTGAAGTCCATGTCCCCGAACGCGTCCTCGGCCCCGAGGATGTCGGTGAGCGCGGCATACCGGGTCTGCCCGTCGACGGTGTCGGACACCAGCCCCATGGCGATGCCGGCGACCGGCGCCCGCAGCGGGACACCGGCGTTGAGCAGCGACAACGTCGACGCGCACACCGAGCCCATCGACGTCGAGCCGTTGGACCCGAGCGCTTCGGACACCTGGCGGATCGCGTAGGGGAACTCCTCGCGGGTCGGCAGCACGGGCAGCAGCGCCCGCTCGGCCAGCGCCCCGTGCCCGACCTCGCGCCGCTTGGGCGAGCCGACCCGGCCGGTCTCGCCGGTGGAGAACGGCGGGAAGTTGTAGTTGTGCATGTACCGCTTGCGGGTCACCGGGGAGAGGGTGTCCAGCTGCTGCTCCATCTTGAGCATGTTCAGCGTGGTCACCCCCATGATCTGGGTCTCGCCTCGCTCGAAGATCGCCGAGCCGTGCACCCGCGGCAGCACCTCGACCTCGGCCGACAGCGCCCGGATATCGCGCAGCCCCCGACCGTCGATGCGCACCGACTCGCGCAGGATCCGCTGGCGCACCAGCTTCTTCTGCAGCCCCCGGTAGGCCGCGGACACCTCCTTCTGCCGGCCGTGGAACGGCCCGACCCGCCCGGTCGAGGACCCGTCGGAGTCGCCGACGAGGTCGAGGTGGATCGCGCTCTTGATCTCGGCCAGCCGGTCCTCGCGCTCCTGCTTGCCGGCGATGGTCAGCGCCTCGGCAGCCCGGCCGGCGGACGCGGCCTCGACCGCGGCATACACGTCGTCCTCGTAGTCCAGGAACCTCGGGAACTCCAGCGGCGCCACGCCCTCCTTCTCCCGCACCCCGTCGGCGAGGCGCTGCTGGGCCTCGCACAGGACCCGGATGAAGCCCTTGGCGGCTTCCAGTCCCTCGGCGACGACCTCCTCGGTGGGGGCGGCCTTGCCCTGGTGCGTGACCAGGTCCCACGTCGCGTCGGTGGCCTCGGCCTCGACCATCATGATC
The DNA here is from genome assembly GCA_037045055.1 of Dermatophilaceae bacterium. Taxonomy (GTDB): domain Bacteria; phylum Actinomycetota; class Actinomycetes; order Actinomycetales; family Dermatophilaceae; genus Phosphoribacter. The sequence goes on from JBAOHJ010000001.1 coordinate 604,511, forward strand.
GCCACGTCCTCGCCGACGACCCGCCCGGCGACGACCATGTCGAAGGTCGAGCGGGTCGCGTCGGAGAAGGTCGGGAACGCCACCCACTGCCCGTCGATGCAGGCCACCCGCACCCCGCCGATCGGGCCGCTGAACGGCAGCCCGGAGATCTGGGTGGACGCCGACGCGGCGTTGATCGCCAGCACGTCGTACTGGTGGTCGGGGTTGAGCGAGTAGACCGTGATGATGATCTGCACCTCGTTGCGCAGCCCCTTGACGAACGAGGGGCGCAGCGGCCGGTCGATGAGCCGGCAGGTGAGGATGGCCTCGGTGCTCGGGCGACCCTCGCGGCGGAAGAAGCTGCCCGGGATCTTGCCGATCGCGTACATCCGCTCCTCGACGTCGACGGTGAGCGGGAAGAAGTCGAACTGCTCCTTGGGCGTGCGCCCGGCGGCGGTGGTCGACATGATCATCGTGTCGTCGTCGAGGTAGGCCACGACGGCGCCGTCGGCCTGCCGGGCCAGGCGCCCGGTCTCGAACCGGATCGTGCGGGTGCCGAACCGACCGTTGTCGATGCTCGCTTCGGCGAAGGTGATCTCTGGACCCTCCATGGGCCCTCCGTTTCTCTCTACGTCGGCCCATGCATCGTCGTTGTGCACGGGTTCCTTCGGGTTTCCTCCGGTATGCCGGTGCGGCCGGTCCGCGGGGAAGTGCCCCCGAGCGGTGCGGCGGTGGCCCGGCATACGGGCTCGTGGGGAGCCCGTCCCCAGCGCCGAAGGCGGCCCGCACCTGGTGCGACGGCCGCCTTCGGGGAGGTCATCGGCGCAGACCGAGGCGCTTGATGAGCGCGCGGTAGCGCTCGATGTCGGTGGCCTCCAGGTAGCGCAGCATCCGCTTACGTCGGCCGACCAACAGCAGCAGCCCCCGGCGGCTGTGGTGGTCGTGCTTGTGGGTGCGCGAGTGCTCGGTGAGGTCCTGGATGCGCTTGGTGAGCATCGCGATCTGGACCTCGGGGGAGCCGGTGTCGCCGTCCTTGGTGGCGTACTCGGTCATGATCTGCTTCTTGGTGGCGCTGTCCAGCGGCATGGGCGAGCCGACTCCTTCACGTGGTTGCTGCGCGGTGCTCCAGGGCGGGTCCACCTGGGCGCTCTCGATCCGCGGCCGTTACACGGCGTCCGCCAGCCTACCAGCGCAGGGTCGAGCTGCCCTAATCGCCCGAATCGTCGGACTCGCCGGGCCGGGCCGCGCCGGCCCCGGCGGATGGCTCCCATTGAACGGACCGGCGTGGTCGGCCCGCGCCGGCAGGACTACCCTCGGAGCAACGGAGGGTCGAGCCGCTGCGCCCTGCTCCGAGCCCGGCCACCGAGTCCTGTCCCACGACGTGCGCAGGCCGGTCGCCGGCCTGTCGAGCGAGGCGATGACGTGACGCAGCGAGCGGTGCCGTGCCTGTTCATGCGCGGCGGGACCTCGCGCGGACCGTTCTTCGACGCCGCAGACCTGCCGGCCGACCTGCCCACCCGGGACGCCGTTCTCCTCGCCGTCATGGGCAGCCCCGACCGGCGCCAGATCGACGGGCTCGGTGGTGCCCATCCGCTCACCAGCAAGGTCGGCATCGTCCGGCGCAGCGACCGCGAGGGTGTCGACCTGGACTTCCTCTTCGCCCAGCTGCAGCCCGACCGGGACACCGTCGACACCACCCCCAACTGCGGCAACATGCTCGCCGCGGTGGTGCCGTTCGCCATCGAGACGGGGATGCTGCCCGCCCAGGGCGACACCACCACCGCCCGAGTGCTCACCCTCAACACCGACATGCAGTGCGACATCACCGTGCAGACCCCCAGCGCGGGCGTCGGCCGGGAGGTGGAGTATGCCGGTGACGCGCGCATCGACGGCGTCCCGGGCTCGTCGGCCCCGATCAGCATCGAGTTCCTCGACACCGCCGGCTCGGTGGCGCCCGGGCTGCTGCCGACCGGTCGGATCCGCGACACGGTCACCGTCGAGGGCGTGGGCACCCTGGACGTCACGTGTATCGACAACGGCATGCCCCTGGTCATCCTGCGGCCCCAAGACGTCGGACGCACCGGGTACGAATCGGTCGAAGAGCTCAACGCCGACACCGAGCTCAAGGGCAGGCTCGAGGCCCTGCGACTGACCTGCGGTCGGCTCATGGGGCTGGGCGACGTCGGACCGAGGAACTACCCAAAGATGACCCTCGTCGCGCCGCCGCGCGAGGGCGGCAGCATCAGCACCCGCAGCTTCATCCCGCACGTGTGCCACGACGCCATCGGCGTGCTCGCCGCCGTCACCGTGGCGACCGCCGCCGTCATGGAGGGGTCGGTCGCCCACGACGTCGCCGACCTGCCCGAGGGGCCGGTCAAGACGATCTCGGTCGAGCACCCGACCGGCGAGTTCAGCGTGGAGCTGGGCGTGGACCCGCAGGACCCCCAGAAGGTCACCCGGGCGGCGCTGCTGCGCACCGCCCGGCTCATCATGCGCGGCGAGGTCATGGTGCCCGCGACCGCGTGGCCCCAGGCGCCCACCGCCGGCTCCAGCTCCGGCTCCGCGAGCGCGCCCGACGCTCGGGCCGGCGACGCGGCCGACCCCCCATCGAGCGACCCGCGTCAGGAGGCCCACCCCCGATGATCATCGACTGCCACGGCCACTACACCACCGCTCCCCCCGCCTTGGAGGCCTGGCGCAGCGCCCAGATCGCGGCCATCGGCGACCCGGCCAACGCCCCCAAGGTCGCCGACCTGCGCATCGGCGACGACGACATCCGCGAGAGCATCGAGGCCAACCAGCTGCGGCTCATGCTCGAGCGGGGCAGCGACGTGACGATCTTCTCGCCGAGGGCCAGCTTCATGGCTCACCACATCGGCGACTTCCAGGTGTCCTCGACGTGGGCGGCGATCTGCAACGAGCTGTGCTATCGGGTCAGCCAGCTCTTCCCCGGCCGGTTCGTCCCCGCCGCGATGCTGCCGCAGTCCCCCGGGGTCGATCCGGCCACCTGCCTGGCCGAGCTGGACCGCTGCGTGCAGGAGTACGGCAACGTGGCGATCAACCTCAACCCGGATCCCTCCGGCGGGCACTGGAGCGCGCCGCCGCTGACCGACCGCTGCTGGTACCCCATCTACGAGAGGCTGGTGGAGTACGACATCCCCGCGATGGTCCACGTCTCCACCAGCTGCAACGACGCGTTCCACACCACCGGCGCCCACTACCTCAACGCCGACACCACCGCGGTCATGCAGCTGATCCAGGGTGACCTGTTCGCCGACTTCCCCACCCTGCGCCTGGTCATCCCGCACGGCGGCGGCGCGGTGCCCTACCACTGGGGGCGGTTCCGCGGTCTGGCGATGGCGCTGAAGAAGCCGCCGCTGGAGGAGCACATCCTGCGCAACGTCTTCTTCGACACCTGCGTCTACCACCAGCCGGGGATCGACCTGCTCACCACGGTGATCCCGGTAGACAACATCCTGTTCGCCTCGGAGATGATCGGCGCGGTCCGCGACGTCGACCCGCGCACCGGACACTACTTCGACGACACGAAGCGCTACATCGAGGCCTCGACGATCCTCTCGGCCGCGCAGAAGGCCCAGGTCTACGAGGCCAACATCCGCCGGGTCTACCCTCGGCTGGCCGCCGCCCTGCGCGCCACGACCTGACCGGCGCGGCGGCATACCGCCTCGTCCCGACCCGGCACCACCCGAAAGGAGCCCGCCCCATGGCCCTCAACGACCTGGGTATCGTCCGGCGCACCGTCCCCCGCGCCGACCCCGAGGCCGTCGCCGCCCTGTCGGCCTTCGGCGTCGCGACGATCCACGAGGCGATGGGCCGCGTCGGGCTGATGAAGAGCTGGATGCGGCCGATCTACCCGACGGCGACGATCTGCGCGACCGCGGTGACCGCGCTGCTGCAACCGGGGGACAACTGGATGCTGCACGTCGCCGCGGAGCAGCTGCACCCGGGCGACGTCGTCGTCGCGGCGTGCACGACCGACTGCGTCGACGGGTTCTTCGGGGAGCTGCTGGCCACCTCGTTCCGCGCCCGCGGCGGGGTGGGCCTGGTCATCGACGGCGGGGTGCGCGACGTCGCCGACCTCACCGAGATGGACTTCCCGGTGTTCAGCAAGGCGGTCAACGCCAAGGGCACGGTCAAGGCCACCCTCGGCTCGGTCAACGTCCCGGTGGTCTGCGCGGGCACGCTCGTCAACCCCGGAGACGTCGTCGTCGCCGACGTCGACGGCGTCGTCGTCGTCCCGGCCCACCTGGCCGCCGACGTGGCCGCCGCTTCCGCCGCCCGGGAGGCCAACGAGGCCGGCAAGCGCGCCCAGCTGGCCGCCGGGGTGCTCGGCCTGGACATGTACTCGATGCGCGAGCCGCTCGCGGCCGCCGGCCTGACCTACCTGGACTGAGCCGATGTCCCCCGGCCCGGATCCGCTGCGGTGGAGCGTGGGACTCGTCGGCTACGGCGAGGTCGGACGCATCCTCGCCGAGGACCTGCGCGCCCGAGGAGTCACGGTCGGGGCGTACGACGTCAAGCTGGGCTCCCCCGACGGGGCGGCGATGGCGCGGCACGCCGGTGGGCTGGGGGTCCGTCTGTACGCCGGTCACGAGCAGCTCGCCCGCGCGGCCGACCTCGTCGTCTCCGCGGTGACCGCCAGCCAGGCGGTGCGGGTCGCGCAGGACTGCGCCCCCGGGGTCCGCGACGGCGCCTTCGTCCTGGATCTCAACTCGGCCTCGCCGGGGGCCAAGGCCGAGGCCTTCGACGCGGTGCAGGCGGTCGGCGGGCGCTACGTCGAGGGTGCGGTGATGACCTCGGTGCCGCCGCATCGCAGCGCGGTGCCGCTGCTGCTGGGCGGTCCGCACGCCGCCGCGTTGCAGGGGCCGCTGACCGCGCTGGGCTTCGCCGGCCGGGTCTACGACGCCCGCCTCGGCGTCGCGTCGGCGACGAAGATGTGCCGTAGCGTGCTCGTCAAGGGCCTGGAGGCCAACCTCGTCGAGTGCCTGACCACCGCCCGGGCCTACGGGGTCGAGGACGCCGTGCTCGCCTCGCTCTACGAGACCTACCCGGGCCTGGACTGGGAGAAGCAGTCGGCGTACGTGTTCCAGCGGGTCATCGAGCATGGCCGGCGGCGCAGCGAGGAGGTCCTCGAGGTCGCCCAGACCGTCCGCGAGATCGGGCTGACCCCGTGGTCGGCGCAGGGCACCGCCGCCCGGCAGGCGTGGGTCGCCGACCTGTCCGACCAGGGCACCTTCGGGCCACGAGGCACCGCGGAGTTCGCCCGCTGCACGGACTGGCGGGTCGAGGCCGACCGCATCCTGCGCCACATCACGAAGGAGTGAGATGGAGTTCGAGAAGACCCCTGGGTGGCTGGACTGGTATGCCGGCCCGTCGACCCCGCGGTTCGTCGTGCCGGCAGGGTCGGTCGACGCGCACTGCCACGTCTTCGGGCCGGGGGCGGTCTTCCCCTTCGCCCCGGAGCGCAAGTACACCCCGTGCGACGCCTCCAAGGAGCAGTTGTACGCCCTGCGCGACCACCTCGGCTTCGCCCGCAACGTCGTCGTCCAGGCCACCTGCCACGGTGCCGACAACCGGGCCATGGTCGACGCGGTGCGCTCGTCCGCGGGCAAGGCCCGCGGCATCGCCACGGTCCGCCGGGACATCACCGACGCGCAGCTGGCCGAGCTGGACCGGGCCGGCGTGCGGGGGGTGCGGTTCAACTTCGTCAAACGCCTGGTGGACTTCACCCCTAAGGACGAGCTGCTCGAGATCGCCGGGCGGATCGCCCCGCTGGGGTGGCACGTCGTCATCTACTTCGAGGCGGTGGACCTGCCCGAGCTGTGGGACTTCTTCACCGCCCTGCCGACGGTCGTCGTCGTCGACCACATGGGCCGTCCGGACGTCGCCGAGCCCGTCGACGGGCCGCAGTTCGAGCTGTTCGTCCGGTTCATGGCGCAGAACCCCAACGTCTGGTCGAAGGTCTCCTGCCCCGAGCGGCTCTCATTGAGTGGGCCGCCGGCCCTCGACGGCGAGCCGGCGGCATACCGTGACGTGGTCCCCTTCGCCCGGCGGATCGTCGAGACGTTCCCCGACCGGGTGCTCTGGGGCACGGACTGGCCGCACCCCAACCTCAAGGACCACATGCCCGACGACGGACTGCTCGTGGACTTCGTCCCGCACATCGCCGTCACCCCCGACCTGCAGCACCGGCTGCTGGTCGACAACCCGATGCGCCTGTACTGGCCCGAAGAGATCTGAAGGAGAGCCGCATGGCATTGGACAAGCCGTACGCGAACGTCCCCGGGACGAGGATCTTCGACGCCGAGCGCTCGCGCCAGGGCTATCAGCTCAACATGTTCTGCATGTCCCTGATGAAGGCGGAGAACCGCGAGCGGTTCCTCGCCGACCAGCGGGCCTACCTCGACGAGTGGCCCCTGTCGGAGGACCAGAAACAGGCGGTCATGGACCTCGACCTCAACCGGTGCATGGACCTGGGAGGGAACATCTACTTCCTGGCCAAGATCGGCGCCACCCACGGGATGTCGTTCCAGCAGATGGCCGGGTCGATGACCGGGATGACCGAGCAGGAGTACCGCGCGATGATGATCGCCGGCGGACGCTCGCCGGTCGGGGTGCGGCTGCGCGACGTCAAGGACGCGCCGGCCCCGCCGCCGCCGTCGCCCAGCCATGCCCGGATCACCGCGAGCGTGTACTCCTCGCACGTGCCGGCCGTCGGTGCCGCGATCGACCACGGCAACACCGAGGAGCCCTACTGGAAGCCGATGTTCGCCGGGTATGAGTTCTCCAAGCAGTGGATGAAGGAGAACACCCCGGACGTCATCTTCCTCGTCTACAACGACCACGCCACGGCGTTCGACCTCTCGCTCATCCCCACCTTCACCATCGGGACCGCGGCGCAGTTCGAGCCGGCCGACGAGGGCTACGGGCCGCGCCCGGTGCCGGTGGTCAAGGGCGACCCGCTGTTCGCCTCGCACATCGCCCAGTCGGTCATCCAGGAGGACTTCGACCTGACGATCTGCAACGACATGAAGGTCGACCACGGCCTCACCGTGCCGATGTCGTTGATGTTCGGCGAGCCGGACGAGTGGCCGTGCAAGGTCATCCCGTTCGCGGTCAACGTCGTGCAGTACCCGGTGCCCTCGGGGCGGCGCTGCTTCCAGCTGGGGCAGGCCATCCGCCGGGCCGTGGAGTCCTACGACGAGCCGCTCAACGTCCAGATCTGGGGCACCGGTGGGATGAGCCACCAGCTGCAGGGCCCGCGGGCCGGCCTGGTCAACCGGGAGTGGGACAACGCCTGGCTCGACAAGCTCATCGCCAACCCCGCCGAGGTCGCCACAGTGCCGCACATCGAGTACGTCGACGAGGCGGGCTCGGAGGGCATCGAGCTGGTGATGTGGCTCATCGGCCGCGGAGCGATGTCCGACGTCGCCGGCGGGCCGCCGCCCAAGGTCGTCCACCGCTTCTACCACGTCCCGGCCTCCAACACCGGGGTCGGCCACCTCATCCTGGAGAACCAGTGACCGCCCACCCGCTGCGGATCGCCCTGGCCGGCGCCGGCGCATTCGGCATCAAGCACCTCGACGGCCTCGCCAACATCGACGGCGTCACCGTCACCTCGCTCGTCGGACGGCGCCTGGAGGCCACCCAGCAGGTCGCCGACCGGTACTCCATCGGCCACGTCACCACCGACCTGGCCGACACCCTGGCCCGCGACGACGTCGACGCGGTCATCCTGTGCACGCCCACCCAGATGCATGCCGACCAGACGGTGGCGTGTCTGCAGGCCGGCAAACACGTCCAGGTGGAGATCCCGCTGGCCGACAGCCTGGCCGGCGCCCGGGCCGTCGACGCGCTGGCGCGCCAGACCGGGCTGGTCGCCATGGTGGGGCACACCCGGCGGTTCAACCCGAGCCACCAGTGGGTGCACGAGCGGATCGTCGCGGGCGAGCTGCACCTGCAGCAGATGGACGTGCAGACGTACTTCTTCCGTCGGACCAACACCAACGCGCTCGGTCAGGCCCGCTCGTGGACCGACCACCTGCTCTGGCACCACGCGGCGCACACGGTCGACCTGTTCGCCTACCAGGCCGGCCCGATCGTCGCCGCTCACGCGGTCCAGGGGCCCCAGCACCCCGAGCTCGGCATCGCCATGGACATGAGCATCCAGCTCAAGGCCGAGTCCGGGGCGATCTGCACGCTGTCGTTGTCGTTCAACAACGACGGCCCCCTGGGCACCTTCTTCCGCTACATCGGCGACACGGGCACCTACCTCGCCCGCTACGACGACCTCGTCACCGGCAAGGAGGAGCCCATCGACGTCAGCGGGGTCGCGGTGTCGATGAACGGCATCGAGCTGCAGGACCGCGAGTTCGTCGCGGCGATCCGCGAGGGCCGCGAGCCCAACTCCTCGGTGGCCCAGGTGCTCCCCTGCTACGAGACGCTGGACCGGCTCGAGAGGCAGCTGCTGGCCGACGGGTAGCACCCATGCACACCAGACGGCTCGGCCCCTTCGAGGTGGGCGCCATCGGCCTGGGCTGCATGAGCCTGAGCCACGCCTACGGCACGCCCCCGCCCGAGTCGGACGCGGCGGCGGTGCTGCGCCGAGCCCTCGAGCTCGGGGTGACCCACGTCGACACGGCGGCGCTGTACGGCTTCGGGGCCAACGAGCGGCTCATCGGCCGGGTGCTGGCCGCCGAGCGCGACCGGATCGTCCTGGCCAGCAAGTGCGGGATGCTCGGCGTCGACGGCAGGCGGGTCATCGACGGGCGCCCCGAGGTGCTCAAGGCCACCTGCGAGGAGGCGCTGACCCGGCTGCGCACCGACGTCATCGACGTGTACTACCTGCACCGGTGGGACCGCACGGTGCCCGTGCAGGAGAGCATCGGGGCGCTCGGCGAGCTCGTCGCCGCGGGCAAGGTGCGGGCCATCGGGATCTCCGAGGTCTCTGCCGACACGCTGCGCCGGGCCCACGCGACCCACCCGATCGCCGCGCTGCAGAACGAGTACTCGCTGTGGTCGCGCAACCCCGAGCTCGGGACGCTGCAGGCCTGCCGGGAGCTGGGCATCGCCCTGGTGGCCTTCAGCCCGCTGGCGCGGGGGTTCCTCACCGGGCGGCTCACCGACGTGTCGGCTCTGGCTCCCGGCGACATCCGCCGGCATATGCCCCGGTTCGAGCCGGCGGCGTTCGCCGCGAACCTGCGGATGCTGCACCCGTTGCGCGCGCTGGCCGCCGAGGCGGGGGTGCTGCCCGGGCAGCTGGCGCTGGCCTGGCTGCTCGCGCAGGGCGACCACGTGGTGCCGATCCCGGGGACGACCGACGTGGGCCACTTGGCCGAGAACGTCGCCGCCGCCGATCTCGTCGTGGACGAGCAGCTGCTGGAGCGGGCCGGGGAGATCGTCAACCAGGCGACCGTGAGCGGGCCCCGGTACAACGCCGCCACCCAGCAGGAGATCGACACCGAGGAGTTTGCCTGACCTCACTGGCCGGCCACCGTCGAGCTCGACGGGCGGTCCAGGCGCTGGATGCCGCGAGCCACCCGCAGCCCACCCCTTTAGACTCGGGCGCATCGTCCGTCGCGGAAGGAGGCCGGCCGTGGCCAGGGCGCGACAGCAGGGCCCCGAGCAGCGGCAGGAGGCGCCCAACCCCGCCGCACGCGAGATCGCGATGCGGTATGCCGCCGAACGCGGCCCGCTGCTGCCGATCCTGCACGCCGTCCAGGAGCACCTCGGGTACGTCGACCGGTCCGCGGTGGTGGAGATCGCCGACGTGCTCAACCTCTCGGTCGCCGACGTCCACGGCGTCGTGAGCTTCTACCACGACCTGCGCACCGGCCCCGGGCCGGCGCACACCGTCGCGGTATGCCGCGCCGAGGCCTGCCAGGCGGTCGGCGGGCAGGCGTTGTACGAGGACACCGAGCGCCGTTTCGCCTCCCGCGCCGACGTCGAGGTCGCCGAGGTGTTCTGTCTCGGCAACTGCGCGCTGGGCCCGTCGGGCACCATGGACGGGCGTCTGCACGGCCGGCTCACCCCCGAGCGGGTCGCCGCCCTCACCGGGGACTGGCGATGAGCCGCAGGGTCTACGTCCCCGCCGACGCCGCCGCCCGGTCGGTCGGTGCCGACGAGGTCGCGACCGCGTTCAACGCCCTGCCGGACACCGAGGTCCGACGCACCGGCTCGCGGGGGATGCTCTGGCTCGAACCGCTCGTCGAGATGGACACCCCGGCGGGCCGGGTCGGGTGGGGCAACGTCGCGGTGCGCACCGCCGCCGAGGCCCAGGCCGTCCTCGACGCGGGCGCCGAGCACGCGGCATACCTCGGGGTCGTCGCCAGCCATCCCTATCTCGCCGGGCAGCGCCGGGTGACCTTCGTGCGCTGCGGGGTCATCGACCCGTTGTCGCCGGCCGACTACGGCGCCCACGGCGGGTGGGCCGGGCTGCGTCGGGCGCTGACCATGCGGCCCGAGGACGTCGTCGAGCAGGTCGTCGAGTCCGGGCTGCGCGGCCGGGGTGGTGCGGGCTTCCCCACCGGCATCAAGTGGCGCACCGTGGCCGCTCAGGCCGACGGGGTGAAGTTCGTCTGCGCCAACGCCGACGAGGGCGACTCGGGCACCTTCGCCGACCGGATGCTCATGGAGGGCGACCCCTTGAGCCTCATCGAGGGCATGGTCATCACCGGGTATGCCGTCGGTGCCACCGAGGGCTACGTCTACGTCCGATCCGAGTACCCCGACGCCGTCGCCACCCTGCAGCGGGCCGTCGACCTGGCCACCGCCGCGGGCTACCTCGGCGAGGGCATCGCCGGCACCGAGCTCTCCTTCACCGTGCAGGTGCGGGTGGGCGCGGGCGCCTACATCTGCGGCGAGGAGACCTCGATGCTCGAGAGCATCGAGGGCCACCGGGCCGAGGTCCGGGCCAAACCCCCCATCCCGGCGATCGAGGGGCTGTTCGGGGCGCCGACCGTCGTCAACAACGTCCTCACCCTCGCGACCGTGCCGATGATCCTCGCCGACGGCGGCGCGGCATACGGGGCCCTGGGCACGGGTCGTTCCCGGGGCACCCAGGTGTTCCAGCTGGCCGGAAACGTCGCGCGCGGCGGCATCGTCGAGGCCGACTTCGGCATCACCGTGCGCGAGCTCGTCGAGGGCTACGGCGGTGGCACCCGCACCGGCCGGCCGGTCCGGGCGGTCCAGATCGGCGGCCCCCTGGGGGCCTACCTCGCCGAGGACCGACTCGACCTGCCGATGGACTACGAAGCGCTCGCCGAGGCCGACGCGATGCTCGGGCACGGCGGGGTCGTCGTGTTCGACGACACGGTCGACATGGCGGTGCAGGCCAGGTTCGCCATGGAGTTCTGCGCCAAGGAGTCCTGCGGCAAGTGCACGCCGTGCCGGATCGGGTCGCAACGCGGGCTGGAGACGCTCGAGCGGATCATCGCCGGGCACGACCGCGAGGCCGACCTCGCCCTGCTGGAGGACCTGTGCACGACGATGACCAAAGGATCGCTGTGCGCGATGGGGGGCTTGACTCCCCTGCCGGTGCGTAGTGCGCTGGACTACTTCCCGCAGGACTTCGGCCGCGCGCCCCGCACCAAGGGAGGCACCGCATGACGCTCGCTCCGCAGGCCGACCTCGGCACCCCCCGGGGCGCCGGCCCGGCATCCGTGTCGGCGACCGTCGACGGGCGCGCCGTGAGCGTCCCGGCGGGCACCTCGGTGCTGCGGGCGGCCGCGGAGGCCGGCATCGACATCCCCCGGCTGTGCGCGACCGACTCCTTGGCGGCGTTCGGCTCCTGCCGGCTGTGCCTGGTGGAGATCGCGGGAGCCAACGGGACCCCGGCCTCGTGCACCACGCCGTGCCAGGAGGGCATGGTCGTCACCACCCGCAGCGACCAGCTCGCCAGCCTGCGCCGCGGGGTCATGGAGCTCTACCTGTCCGACCACCCGGCGGACTGCCCCGGCTGCGCCCGGGGGTCGTGTGAGCTGCGGCGCCTGGCCGAGGACCTCGGGGTCGACCGGGTGCGCTACGGGCGCGACGGACGTGCGCATGTCGCGGACCCAGCCGACGCCTCCAACCCCTACTTCGCCTACGACCCGGCCGCGTGCATCGTCTGCTCGCGCTGCGTCCGGGCCTGCGCCGAGGTCCAGGGGACCTTCGCCCTCACCGTCGAGGGCCGGGGGTTCGACTCGCGGATCACCCCGGGGGGGCTGGACTTCCTGTCCTCCGAATGCGTGTCGTGCGGGGCCTGCGTGCAGGCCTGCCCCACCAGCGCCCTCGAGGAGAAGTCGCTCGTCTCGCTCGGCATGCCGTCGCGGGCGGTCGAGACGACGTGCGCCTACTGCGGCGTGGGCTGCTCGTTCCGCGCCGAGGTCACCGGCGAGGGCCTCGACACGGTCGTCGTGCGGATGGTGCCGAGCAAGTCGGGCGGGGCCAACGAGGGGCACTCCTGTGTCAAGGGCCGGTTCGCCTACGGCTACGCCAGCCATCCGGACCGCCAGCTCCAGCCCATGGTGCGCGACCGCATCGAGGACGAATGGCGGGTCGTGTCGTGGGACGACGCGATCGCCCGGGTCGCCGAGGGCTTGCGGGCCATCCAAGCCGAGCACGGCGTCGGCTCGATCGGCGGAATCTCCTCGTCCCGCTGCACGAACGAGGAGGTCTACGTCGTCCAGAAGATGGTGCGGGCGGCGTTCGGCAACAACAACGTCGACACCTGCGCCCGGGTCTGCCACTCCCCCACCGGCTACGGACTCAACCAGGCGTTCGGCACCTCGGCCGGCACCCAGGACTTCGAGTCGGTCGACCACGCCGACGTGCTGCTCGTCATCGGGGCCAACCCCACCGACGCCCATCCCGTCTTCGGCTCGCGGATGAAGCGACGCCTGCGGGCCGGGGCGCAGTTGCTGGTCGCCGACCCCCGCCGGATCGACCTCGTGCGCTCCCCGCACGTCGAGGCCGCCGGCCACCTGCCGCTGCGACCGGGCACCAACGTCGCCTTCGTCAACGCCATGGCGCACGTCATCGTCACCGAGGGCCTGGCCGACCTGGAGTTCCTGCGCACCCGGTGCGAGAACGTCGAGGGCTACCTGCACTTCATCGCCCGCCCGGAGCACTCGCCCGAGGCGACCGAGATCGTCACCGGCGTCCCGGCCGAGGACCTGCGGGCCGCCGCGCGACGGTATGCCGCCGGGCCGAACTCCGCCATCTACTACGGCCTGGGGGTCACCGAGCACAGCCAGGGCTCCACGATGGTCATGGGCATGGCCAACCTCGCGATGATCACCGGGATGATCGGCCGCCCGGGGGTGGGCGTGAACCCGCTGCGCGGCCAGAACAACGTCCAGGGCTCCTGCGACATGGGGTCCTTCCCGCACGAGCTGCCCGGCTACCGGCACGTCGCCCTCGACGACGCCCGGGCGATCTACGAGCGGCTCTGGGGGGTGGCGCTCACCCCCGAGCCCGGGCTGCGCATCCCCAACATGTTCGACGCGGCGATCGGCGGCAGCTTCAAGGGCCTGTTCGTCCACGGCGAGGACATCGCCCAGAGCGACCCCAACACCCAGCACGTCGAGGCGGCGCTGCGGGCCATGGACCTCGTCGTCGTCCACGACCTGTTCCTCAACGAGACGGCCCGGTTCGCCCACGTGTTCCTGCCCGGGACCTCGTTCCTGGAGAAGGACGGCACCTTCACCAACGCCGAGCGACGGATCAACCGGGTGCGTCCGGTCATGCCCAGCCTCGTCGGCAAGGACGAGTGGCAGGCGGTGTGCGAGATCGCCACGGCCATGGGCTACCCCATGGGGTATGCCGCCGCGGCCGACATCATGGCCGAGATCGCCGCGACGACCCCGACCTTCGCAGGCGTGTCGTTCCAGCGCCTGGACGAGGTCGGCTCGATGCAGTGGCCGGTGCGCGACAGCGACTCCACCGGCACGCCGATCATGCACGTCGGCGAGTTCGTGCGCGGCCTGGGCAAGCTCGTGGAGACCGTCTACGTGCCGACCACCGAGCGCACGACCCGACGCTTTCCCCTGGTGCTCACCACCGGCCGGATCCTCTCGCAGTACAACGTCGGTGCCCAGACCCGACGGACGCCGAACTCGACGTGGCACCCGGCCGACGTCCTGGAGATCCACCCCGCCGACGCCGAACTGCGCGGCATCCGAGACGGTGACCTCGTCGAGCTGGCCTCGCGGGTCGGCGCGACGACGCTGCGGGCGCAGCTGTCCGAGCGGATGCCGGTGGGCGTCGTCTACACGACGTTCCACCATCCGGTCACCGGGGCCAACGTCGTGACGACGGAGAACTCCGACTGGGCGACCAACTGCCCGGAGTACAAGGTCACTGCGGTGCAGGTCACGGTCGCCACCGCCCTGGCGGACACCCACGGGGTGCAGGCCGACGCCCTCGCGGTCATCGCGCCGTGAGCGCCCCGACCGGTCCGGCGGCGGTCGTACGGCTGGCCAACGACATCGCGCGCCAGTTCGCCCACCTGCCCGCCGCCGAGGCCGCCGAGCACGTCGCCACCCACCTGACGAAGTTCTGGGAGCGGCGCATGCTCACCGACCTCGTCATGCGCACCCGGGCGGGCGAGGACGAGCTCGACCCCCTGGTCGTCACGGCCGTCCACGACGTCGTCACCCACCACGTCGACGAGGCCGAGCTCGCCGAGCCGTCCGGCGGCTGAGCGATATCGACCTCACCGCGCTGCCGGACGCACCGGCGGCGGGCAGGCGCGGGCCGGCGTCGAGCGGCCGTCTCGACGTCACGCCAACTGCGCGCGCAGACGCGCCGCAGCGCCGATCATCGCCGGCCCGTACCAGGTGAGCGACTGCCCGTCGACCAGCCGATACGGTCTGCCGGCGAACGCCTGCGGTCCGTCGGCGGCGGTGAACCGGTAGGGCTCGTCGGGCAGCACGACGACGTCGTATGCCGGCAGGGCGCCGGGGTCCAGGCGGGGGTACCGCTCGGGCTGGTCGGCCAGGACGTTGACCAGGCCCAGGCGGCGCAGGACGTCACCGGCATACGTGTCGGCGCCGAGGAAAACCCACGGCCGTTGCCACACCGGCACGACGACCCGCCAGGCCGGCCCCGCCGCGGTGTCGGCCCAGGCCCGTCGCGCCTGCTCGAGCCACTCCCGGTGCGGGGCGTCCAGCCGCGCCAGCAACCGGTCCAGCTCGCCCAGAGCCCCGTCGACGCTGCGGCCGTCGGTGACGAAGACCTCGACGCCGAGCCGGGTCAGGGCCTCGGCGTCGGCCCGGCGGTTCTCCTCCTCGTTGACCACGACGAGGTCCGGGCGCAGGGCGGCGATCGCGGCGAGGTCGGGGTTCTTCGTCCCACGGACTCGGGTGACCGGCAGGTCGGCCGGGCGGACGCACCAGTCCGTGGCGCCGACGAGCGCGCCCGGACGGCTCACCGCGATGGCCTCGGTGAGCGAGGGCACGAGCGAGACGACGCGCACCGGTCAGCGCCGGATCCGTCTCGCCGTATCGCCACCGAGCTGCTCGGCTGGACGGCCCGCGACCGCGGGGCGCCGGCCCGGCCCGGCGTGCGCCGGCGGCGGCCCGGCGGGGTGCGCCGGCGGCCGATCTGCGACGGGGAGCTCGACGCGGACGTATCGGGCGTCGACACCGGCTTCGGTCACGGACTCCACGGTCGACCACGGCGTGCCTGGCCGCAAGGGGGCGTGTCGGGCAGTCCGTGGCCGCCGACGGCGCCGGGCTCGCATCCCGGGAGGAACCGCCCGAGGATTCCGGCACGAGGAATTGCGATGCGGTGGCCCTCGGCCCAGGTTCGGCGGCGCGGGAGGCTGACCCCGGGCCGGGTCCCCCAGGTCGGCGTGAGCACCAGTGTCTGCCCTCGGGAACGCGGCCATGCGGGCAACGATCATGAGTCGTTGTCGTCGAGTGCTTGACCTCGGACTGTCGCGTGCGTGACAGTCGTCAACCACGCGGACCGGATGTGCGGCCGGTCCCCAGCCCGGAGGTGGACAGATGAAGGCGCGTCGACACGGCTTGGTCAACGCGGTCGCCGGGGTGGCGGCGGCGACGACGATCGGCGTGTTCCTGGCCGGCTGCGGCGGATCGTCGCTGTCCTCCGGGGGGTCCGGGTCGGGCGGCGACGCGGCCACGGCGGCGACGATCGGTTTCCTCGTGCCCAAGTCCGGGGTGTACGCCCCGCTGGGCACCGACATGGAGAACGGCTTCCGGCTCTACCTCAAGCAGAAGGGCGAGAAGCTCGGCGGCAAGACCATCACCCTCAAGGTCGTCGACGAGGGGGCCGGTCCCGACACCGGGGTGCCGGCCGGCCAGGCGCTGGCCCGCGACGCCGATGTCAAGGCGGTCGCCGGCGTGGTCAACTCCGCGGTCGCCCTGGGCCTGCGCGACGCCTTCCAGGAGGCGAAGAAGCCGCTCATCGTGGCCAACGCCGGAGCCGACGCGATCAGCGGTGAGCGGTCCTCGGACTACATGTGGCGCACGAGCTTCTCCAACGGCGAGTGCGGGGCGTCCCTGGGCAAGTACGTCGCCAGCCAGCTCAAGGGCGCCAGCGCCTACCTCATGGCCCCCGACTACGCCGCCGGCAAGGAGGCCGTCACCGGGTTCGAGCAGGCCTTCAAAGCCGCCGGCGGCACGGTGGCCGGCACCCAGCTGACCCCGTTCGGCACGACGACGAACTTCCAGCCCTACCTCGCCGCGGCGCGTAACTCCGGGGCCAAGGCGATCTTCGCGTTCTACGCCGGGTCGGAGGCGGTGACCTTCGTCAAGCAGTACAACGAGCTCGGCATGAGCACCGACCTGCCGCTGTACGGCTCGGGCTTCCTCACCGAGGGTGGCGTGCTCGCCGCGCAGGGCAAGTCCGCGGTGGGCATCATGACGTCGCTGAACTACTCCAACCAGCTCGACACCGCGACCAACAAGACGTTCGTCGAGGACTACACCAAGGCCTACGGCTCGGCCCCTACGGTCTACTCGGTGACGGCATACGACGCCGCGGCGGTGCTCGACAAGGCCCTGACCCAGGGTGTGGGTGGCGACCAGATCGTCGCGGGCCTCAAGGCGATCGGCACCATCGACAGCCCACGCGGTCAGTGGAAGTTCTCCGAGAAGCACGGGGCGGCCCAGGCGTACTACCTGCGCAAGGTCGTCGAGAAGGACGGCCAGTTGGTGAACTCGGTGATCGGCGACCTGGCCAAGCTCTGAGCGGCGGCGGGGCGAAGGGACGGCGGTCATGGGCTGGTTGACCACCAATCTCATCACGGTGATCGACGGGGTGGCCTTCGGCGTGCTGCTGTTCGTCATCGCCCTCGGGCTGTCGCTCGTGTTCGGGGTCATGGACGTGCTCAACCTCGCCCACGGCGCGATCTTCCTCGTCGGCGCCTACGTCGCGGTGAGCCTGTCGGGCGGCGCGCAGTGGGGCCTGCTGGCCTTCGCCGGGGCGGGCGTCGTCGCGCTGGTCGTGGGCGGGCTGTTCGGGTGGGGCCTGTCGGCGATGGTCCGCCCGGTGTCGGCCCGAGGTCACCTCGACCAGGCGCTGCTCACCCTCGGCATCGCCCTGGTCGTCGGCGACCTGGTCTCGACCGGTTTCGGCAAGGACGTCCGCTCGGTGGCCGCGCCGGACCCTCTGGGCGGGAGCACGTCGATCCTCGGGCAGCAGTACCCGGTCTACCGGCTCGTCGTCATCGGCGTCGGCGCCGTCCTCGCCGTGGCGGCATTCCTGGTCATCGAGCGCACTCGCACCGGGTCGCTCGTGCGGGCCGCCGTCGTCGACCCCCAAATGGTGCGCGCTCTGGGGGTCAACACCGGCCGGCTCGTCACCATGGTCTTCGTCGTCGGGGCGGCGCTCTCCGCGCTCGGCGGCATGCTCGGTGCCCCCATCCTCAGCGCCTACCCGGGGCTGGACAACCGGGCGTTGCTGCTCGGCCTCGTCATCGTCGTCATCGGCGGGCTCGGGTCGGTCAGCGGCGCGCTCGTCGGCGCCCTCGTCATCGGCCAGCTGGAGGTGCTGGGCGTCTCGCTGCTGCCCTCCTACGCCTCCTTCCTCGTCTTCGGTGCCATGGCGCTGGTCCTGCTGCTGCGCCCGCAAGGCCTGCTCGGCCAGGGCGGAGGGCACTGATGAGCCGCCGGCGCGAGCGTCGCTCGGCGGTGCTCGCACTCGTCGTCGTCATCGGGCTCGTCCTGGTGCCGCTGCTCGCCCCGGCCAGCCTCGTCGACACGCTCAGCCGGATGCTTACCCTCGGGCTGCTGGCCGTGAGCCTCGACCTGCTCACCGGCGTCAGCGGGATGCCGTCGCTCGGTCACGCCGCGCCCTTCGGAGTCGGCGCGTATGCCGCGGGGCTGAGCGCCAAGGGCATGTCCCCGTTCGCTCCGGTGCCGCTGCTGGCCGCGGTTCTCGCCGCGGCGGCCTTCGCGGCCTTCACCGGCTGGCTCATCGTGCGGGCCAAAGGCACCTACCTGCTCATGCTCACCCTCGCGGTCGCCGAGCTCACCCATGCGTTGGCGACCCGGCTGGACGGCGTCACCGGTGGCTCCAATGGCCTGGTCGGCATACCGGCGGTGACCCTCGTGCCCGGTGGCGAGCCGGTCACCCTCGCCGGAGTGCGGTACTGGTGGATCCTGGTCATCTTCCTCGTGGGCTTTGGGGCGGTCTGGTGGACCGCCCGGTCCACGCTGGGACGCAGCCTGCGCGGCCTGCGGGACAACGAGGAGCGGATGTCCTCGCTCGGCTACTCGACCTTCGGTCTCAAGCTCGCCGTGTACATCGTCGCCGGTGCCGTGGCCGGGGCCGCGGGAGCGGCGTGGGTGGCCCACGCGCGCTTCGTGTCCCCGGACGACCTGGGCTTCTCGGTGTCGGCGATGGCGCTGCTGGCCGTGGTGCTCGGGGGACGCGGGCGGCTGTGGGGCGCCGTGGTCGGCGCGGCGTTGGTCGTGCTGGTCCGGGACGAGCTCGGAGCCGAGTTGGGCGGGCGCGGTCCGTTGCTGCTCGGGCTGGTCTTCATCGGCGCGGTCTATCTCATGCCGCGGGGGATCGCCGGCACGCGCTGGTCGCAGCTGTTGCGCCGACGGAGGGCGGCATGACCCGAGCGGCTGTCGGCGACGGCCCCATCCTGTCGCTGCGCGAACTCACCAAGCGCTACGGAGCGCTCACCGCCGTCGACGCGGTCACCCTCGACGTGCGGCGGGGGGCGCGACATGCGCTCATCGGGCCCAACGGCGCCGGCAAGTCCACCCTCTTCAACCTCGTCGCCGGCACCCTGGCGGCCACCTCCGGTCGGGTGCTCTTCGACGGCGAGGACGTCACCCGGCGCCCGGCCGCCTGGCGGGCTCGTCGTGGGATGGGCAAGACCTACCAGCACTCGAGCCTCTTCCTGACCATGAACCCCCTCGAGAACGTCGCCCTGGCCGCCCAGCGGGTCGCCGGGTTCGGGATGGCGTGGCATCGCTCCTCCATCCGAGAACGCGCGGCCATCAACGGGGTCGCCCGTCGATGCGTCGAGGACGTCGGCCTGGCCGACCGCACGCACATCATGGCCGGTGCCCTCTCGCACGGCGAGCGCCGTCAGTTGGAGGTGGCCATCGCGCTGGCGACCGACCCGCGGCTGCTGTTGCTCGACGAGCCCGCCGCCGGCATGTCCCCCGCTGAGAGCGAACGGTTCATCGAGCTCGTCACCGGGCTCCCCGCGGACATCACCGTGCTCATCATCGAGCACGACCTCGACCTCGTGTTCCGCCTCGCCGACCGGATCAGCGTGCTGCATCTCGGGGCGCTGCTGGCCGACGGGTCCCCCTCGCAGATCCGCGACGACCCGGCGGTCCAGCACGCCTACCTGGGCGAGGGCGCCCTCGAGGATCTCTTCACCGATGGGGGTGGTCGAGCGTGAGCGGTCAGCCGCGGCAGGCGCGCCTGCAGGTGAGCGGGTTGCGCTCCGGCTACGACGGCAGCACGGTGCTCAACGGGGTCGACCTGCACGTGCACGCCGGCGAGGCGGTCGCCCTGTTGGGGCGCAACGGGGTGGGCAAGACGACGCTGATGTCGACGATCATGGGGTTCCTGCGCGCCAAGAGCGGCAGCGTGACGCTCGACGGCACCGAGTTGTCGACGCTGCCCACCCATCTCATCGTCCGGGCCGGGGTGGCGCTGGTCCCTCAGGGCCGCCGGGTCTTTGCCCCCCTCACCGTGCACAACAACCTGCGCATCGCGCAGGGGTCGCGCGCCGGCGACTGGACGCTGGAGCGGGTCTACCAGACCATGCCGCGGCTGGCCGAGCGCCGCGGCAACCGCGGCGACCAGCTCTCCGGCGGGGAGCAGCAGATGCTCGCCATCGGGCGGGCGTTGCTGCTCGGCCCGCAGGTGCTCCTGCTCGACGAGCCGTCCGACGGGTTGGCTCCAGCCGTCGTCGAGCAGGTGATGGAGGTCGTCACGGCGCTGCTGGGCACCGGCATCTCGGTGTTGTTGGTCGAGCAGGACCTGCGGGCGGCCTTCGGCGTGGCCGACCGGGTCTGTGTCATGGAGAAGGGGCAGATCGTGCACGAGAGCACGACGGCCGAGTTCCGCAGCGACTCGGCGCGGGCCCGCGAGCTGCTCGGCGTCGGCTGAGCGGCGTCGGCTGAGCGGCGTCGGCGGCCGCTGGGCGACCCACGCGGTTGCCCCACGTCGGGTGCTCCCGGCTCGGCTGCCCGAGCCGGCCGAGGCGGCCGCGGCGGCCGCGGGCCAGGTGAGGCTGTTGCGTCCGTTCAGGGGGATGCTGCGGCCCGGGCCTCGGCGAGTCGGTGCAGCACAGAGGCCACGTCGGCGACGGCCTCGACCCGATGCGCCGCGACGGTAGGGCCAGGACCGACCTTGACCGCGACATCCGCCGGCCCCAGGGCGCGGAACATCGCCTCGTCGGTGACGTCGTCGCCGACCGCCACGACGAGGTCGGCCGCCAGGGTCGAGCGCAGCCACCGCACGGCGCTGCCCTTGTCGACCCTCGTGAGCAGCCCCTCGACGACGTCCTTGCCGCGCAGCACGCGCACCCCCGCGATACCACGCAGGACGGCGACGGCCTGGGACGAGGCGGACTGGGCCACCTGCTCGCTGGCCAGGCGGTAGTGCAACACCAGAGCCGCGGGCTTGACCTCGACGCGGGTGCCCGGATGTGCCTCGGCGATCGCCTGCAACTGCGCCCGCACCCGGGCGTGCAGGCCGGGGTCCGGGGGCGGCAGCTGCGGCGAGCGGGGCACGAGCGGATGCCGCGACCACTCGGCGCCGTGCCCGCCGACGAGGACCACCCGGCGATCGAGCGTGCAGACCTCGGCGAGCTCGGCGAACGCTCGGCCGGAGACCACGGCGACCGGGATGCCCAGGTCCAGCAGTCGGTGCACCGCGGCGGCGTTGTCGTCGCTCACGCGCGAGCGCCGCGGATCGTCGACGAGCGGCGCCAGCACGCCGTCGAAGTCGAGCACGACCAACAGGGTCTCGGCCCGGGCCACCTGCGCCAGCCGGGCAGTCAGCTCGGCGGTCACCACGGCAGGTCCCCGTCGCCGGCGAGCACGCCCAGGAAGCGGTCGGCCCATCGCTGCACGTCGTGCGACATGACGTGCCGGCGCAACCGGCGCATCCGGGCGCGGACCTGGGCCGGGGGCATGGTCAAGGCGTAACGGATGGCGTCCTTGACGCCGGCGATGTCGTGCGGGTTGACGACGACGGCGTGGCGCATCTCCACCGCGGCCCCGGTGAACTCGCTGAGCACGAGGACGCCGTTGTCCTCGACCCGGGCCGCGACGTATTCCTTGGCCACGAGGTTCATGCCGTCGCGCAACGGCGTGATCAGCATGACGTCCGCGGCCCGGTAGAGGGCCGCCAGCTCGGCCCGGTCGTAACCC
Organism: Dermatophilaceae bacterium; assembly: GCA_037045055.1. Taxonomy (GTDB): domain Bacteria; phylum Actinomycetota; class Actinomycetes; order Actinomycetales; family Dermatophilaceae; genus Phosphoribacter. Next base: position 626,368 of record JBAOHJ010000001.1, read on the forward strand.
TGGTGCAGGTAGACGATCGAGGACCGGCCCACGTTGTCGTGCTTGCCGTTGACCCGCCCGACGGTCAGCTCGATCTCGTCACGCAGCCGGCGGTATTCCTCGACTCGGGAGCGACTGGGGGTCGCCACCTGCACGAGCACGACCCGCCCCGGGTCCACGGCGCCCTCGTCGAGCAGCTCGGCGTAGGCGGTCAGCCGGTGCCGCAGGCCCTTGGTGTAGTCGAGCCGGTCGACCCCCAGCACGACGGTGCGCTCGCCCAGGTCGCGGCGGATCTCGGCAGCTCGGGCCACGACCTCGGGCGAGCCGGCCAGGGCGGCCATGGCGGCGGCGTCGATGGAGATCGGGAACGCCCCGACCTGCACCGTCCGCCCCGGACCGGTGGCTCCGACCCGGGGGCCGGGGACCACCATCCGCCCGCGACGCGAGGTCAGCCCCAGCGCCTCGCGGCACGAGCGCAGGAAGCTTCGGGCATCCTCGGTGCGCTGGAAGCCGACGAGGTCGGCGCCGAGCAGCCCGCGCAGCAGGCTGGCCCGCCAGGGCAGTTGGGCGAACAGCTGGTAGGGCGGGAAGGGGATGTGGTCGAAGAACCCGATCCGCAGGTCCGGGCGCCGGGCGCGCAGCAGGTGTGGCACCAGCTGCAGGTGGTAGTCGTGGACCCACACCGTGGCGTCGGGGGCGGCGACGCGAGCGGCGGCCTCCGCGAACAACTCGTTGACCTCCCGGTAGGCCCGCCACCAGTGCCGGTGGAACTCCGGCGGCACGATGACGTCGTGGTAGAGCGGCCAGATCGTCGCGTTGGCGAACCCGTCGTAGTAGTCGCCGACCTGGGCCTGCGTCAGCGGGACCGGCACCAGCCAGGTGCCGTCGAACTCGAACGGCGCGACCCGCTCGTCGGCCACCCCCGGCCACCCGACCCAGGCGCCCCGGGTCGCGCGCATGGTGGGCTCCAGCGCCGTGACCAGACCGCCCGGCGACACGGTCCACGAGCGCCCCTCGGACGCGTGGTCGACCGCTTCCACCGGCAACCGGTTCGCGACGACGACGAACCGGTGTCCGCCTGTGGTCACCGGACCTCCCTTCCTGGGAGTCGCCGCGCGCCGCATAACCGTGGCCGGGTCGGGACGGCGCCCGGTCCGTGGCCCGTCCCGGTCACCGTACCGCCGCGCCGGACGGTCCGCTCGTCCTGCCCGTCGGGCTTGGCGTCAGTCGCCGTGCTGCGGGCTGCTGGGCGCGCCAGCGACAGCGGGATGCGCAAGCGGCGCTTCGCAAGCACAGCCGGCCCGTCGGCCGCAGGACTCGTCCGCTTCCGCGGTCAGAAGTTGATCATGTGCCCGGCGATGCCGTGCAGGGCCTCCTTGACCGCCTCGCCGAGCGTGGGATGGGCGAAGACCACCCGGGAGAGCTCGTCCGCGGTGAGGTCCCAGGTCTGGGCGGCATTGAGCACCGGGAGCAGCTCGGTGACGTCCGGGCCGATGAGGTGGGCACCGAGCAGCTCGTTGTGCTCGGCGTCGGCGACGATCTTGACGAAGCCGACCGCGTCGCCCAGGCCCTGCGCCTTGCCGTTGGCCGAGAACGGGAAGGTCGCGGTCTTCACGGCATACCCGGCGTCCTTGGCCTGCGCCTCGGACAGCCCCATCGAGCCGATCTGGGGCTGGCAGTAGGTCGCCCGGGGGATGAACCGGAAGTCGATCTCCATGGTCGGGACGCCAGCGATGGTCTCGGCGGCGACGATGCCCATGGCCTCGGCGACGTGGGCGAGCATGAGCTTGGCGGTGACGTCACCGATGGCGAAGACGGTGGGGACGTTGGTGCGGCCCCGCCCGTCGATGGCGATAGCCCCACGGTCGGTGAGCTGCACGCCGGTGGTCTCCAGGCCGAAGCCCTCCACCCGCGGGGCGAACCCGATGGCCGACAACAGTCGGTCGGCCTCCAGGACCATCTGCTGCCCGCCCGCCGCCGGCGACACGTGCACTCGCACCCCCGAGCCGGTGTCCTCGACCGACTCGACCTTGGTGCCGAGCAGGACCTTGACGCCGAGCTTCTTGTACTGCTTGAGCAGCTCCTTGGAGACCGCCTCGTCCTCGGTGGGCACCATCCGGTCGAGGAACTCGACGATGGTGACGTCGACGCCGAAGTTCTTCATCACGTAGGCGAACTCCACACCGATGGCGCCCGAGCCGGCGATGACGATCGAGCCGGGCAGGGTGGGGTCGAGGATCTGCTCCTCGTAGGTCACGACGTTCGCCGACACCGAGACGCCCGGGATCATCCGGGTCACCGAGCCCGTGGCGATGATGAGGTTCTCGAAGCTCACCTGCCGCGTCGACCCGTCCGCGGCGCGCACCGTCATCGACGTCGGTCCGGTGAGGGTGCCCCAGCCGTCGATCTCGGTGATCGTGTTCTTCTTCATGAGGAAGTGCACGCCCTTGACGATGCCGTCGGAGACTGCACGCGAGCGGGCGTGGGTCGGGCCGTAGGACATCGTGGCGTCGCCCTCGATGCCGAACTTCGCCTTCTCGTGGGTGAGCACGTGGGCCAGCTCGGCGTTCTTCAGCAGCGCCTTGCTGGGGATGCACCCGACGTTCAGACACACCCCGCCCCAGTACTTCTCCTCGACGACCGCCGTGCGCAGGCCCAGCTGAGCGGCCCGGATCGCCGCGACGTACCCCCCGGGACCGGCGCCCAGGACCACGACATCGAAATCAGCCATGGCGACAGCCTAGGGGTATGCCGCGCTCTCGGGTCAGTGCCCCGAGAGGGGGTGCGCGGACCGTCTCGGCAGCAGGAAGGCCAGCAGCCAGGTGAGCGCGAGCAGGGCCGCGGCGGCGGCGAAGGACGCCTGGGCCGCCTGGCCGAATCCGCCCAGCCGGTCGACCGGCAGGCCCTCGACCCGGCCGAGGAACAGGGTCCCGACGGAGGCGACGCCCACGGCCCCGCCCACCTGCTGGATGCTCGTCAGGGCCCCGGAGGCCGACCCGGACTCGTGGTCGTCGACGCCGGAGAGGGCCAGGTCGAAGAACGGGGACATGGTCATCCCCGTGCCCACCCCGGCCAGGCCCAGCCAGGCCGCGACCGCCCCGGCACTTGCGGCCGCGGACCCGGCGGCCGCGACCGCCCCGAGGCCGAGCAGACCCACCGCTGCCACGGCCAGACCCACGTGCATGAGGGTGCGGCCCAGCCGCTGTTGCAGGCCGGCGGCGACGCCGAAGCCGGCCACCATCCCCACCGCCATGGGCATGCCGGCCAGTCCGGCCCGGGTGGGGGTGTACCCGAGCCCCAGCTGCAAGTAGAGGGTCAGCACCAGCGAGAGGGCGGAGATCGCCGCGAACAGCGTCAGGCCCACGAGCAGGCCACCGGTGAACGCGCGTTTGCCGAAGACCGACGGGACGACGACGGTGGGTCGCCCGCGGGCGTCCCGTCGCGCCTGGTGGATGGCGAAGGTCACGACGAGGGCCAGCGCCGCGAGGATCAGGGCGACGCACCACGGCGGCCAGCCGTAGCCGCGCCCCTCGATCAGCGCGAAGACCAGCCCCGCCATGCCCGCCGCGGCCATCAGGGCCCCCGCCGGATCGAGCCCCACCCGCCGATCCGGCGTGTCGGCGGGCAGCAGTCGAAGACCGGCCAGCAGGGCCAGCAGGCCGATCGGCAGGTTGACGGCGAACACCGCCCGCCAGCCGAGCCCGAGCAGGTCCGCGTCGATGAGCCACCCGGCCAGCACCGGCCCACCCACCGACGACACCCCCATGATCGGTCCGAAGGCCCCGAAGGCCGTGGCCATCTGCGTGGGCGGGAACATCGCCCGGATCATGCCCAGCCCTTGCGGGAGCATGAGCGCACCGAGCAGGCCCTGCGCCACCCGGGTCGCCAGCAGCATCCCCGGGGACAGGGCCGCCGCGCACAGGCCGGAGGCGAGGACGAACCCGCCCATCCCGACGAGGAAGACCCGTCTGCGCCCGTATCGGTCCCCCAGTCGTCCGCCGACCAGCAGCCCGGCCGCCATGGCCACGGCATACCCCGCCGTGAGCCACTGGATCGTCGTGTCGCCGCCGCCGAGGTCACGCACCACCGACGGGCCGGCGATGACCGTGACGAGCGAGTCGAGCAGGTCCATGACCTCGACGCCAAGGATGACCAGCAGGGCCGGCCAGCGCCACCGATAGCCCGGCCGCACGGCCTGCTCGGTGGCCACGGGCCGCGCCGCGGTCGACGGCTCGGCCGACGTCACCGGCACCGCCGCGGTCGACGGCTCGGCCGAGGTCACCGGGTCCATCGTCGTCCTCCTCCGCTCGGGCCTCTCGACTCGAACAACGTTCGTGTCCAACGAACGCTGTTCTCCCATGGAACGTCGTTCGTGTCAAGTAGCCTGGTTCGTCACCGGGGCAGGAGGAGGTATGCCGTGGCGTCGCCGACCATCCCGGCCCCGCCCTGGCTGCCCGCCCCCAAGGCGCGCCGGCAACGCTCCCCCCTGACCCTGGAGGGCATCGTCACCGAGGCCCTGCGCATCGTCGACGCCGAGGGCATCGACGCGGTGACCATGCGCCGGATCGCCTCGGCCCTGGGCACCGGCCCCGCCTCGCTGTACTCCTACGTCAGCGGCAAGGACGAGGTGCTGCGGCTGGCCCACGACCGGGTCCTGGACCAGATCGACCTGCCCGACTTGGCCGAGCTGTCGTGGGCCGACGCGATCCGCGCCTGGGCACACGCCACCTACGACGCCTACCGCCGGCACAACGACATCGCCAGGCTGAGCTTCGCGGACATCCCCACCGGCCCGCGCACCCTGGCCCTGTTCGAGGCGCTGCTGCGTGCCCTGCTGGACGGCGGCATACCGCCGCAGGTCGCCGCCTGGAGCGTCGACCGGCTGGCCCTGTTCGTCGCGGCGGACGCCTACGAGGGGTGGGTGTTCGGACAACGCTTCCAGGGGCACGACGCGGCGGCTCAGCGACGCGCCGCCGGGTGGTTCGACGAGGTCCACGCGTACTTCTGCGCGCTGCCCCGCGAGTCCTTCCCCACCATCGTCGAGCATGCCGACGTGCTCTTCGCCGGGGACGGCGAGGCGCGGTTCGGCTTCGGCCTGGAGATGTTCGTCGCCGGCCTGGCCACGACCGTGACGAAGCGTCGCCGATGACCCAGCCCGCCCACCGGCACCACCTGCCCGAGATCGCCCTGCCGCCGATGTGGGTGATGGCGGCCGCCCTGCTCGCGGTGGCCGCGAACCTGCGCAGCGTGATGGCCGGCGTGCCACCCCTCGTCGAGGCGATCACCCGCGACCTGCACCTGTCCAACGCCGCCGCCGGCGCCCTGACCACCCTGCCGGTGCTGTGCATGGGCCTGTTCGCCCCGGTCGCCCAATGGCTCGGCGCACGGATCGGCCCGGTGCAGTCGGTGCTGGTGGCCACGGTGTGCGTCTGCGTCGGCACGTTCGGTCGGTTGTGGGGTTCCCAGGTGGCCGTCCTGTATGCCGCCACCTTCGTCGCGGGGGTGGGCATCGCCGTGGCCGGGGCGCTGCTGCCCCGGTTGGTCAAGGCGCTGTTCCCCCCGGAACGCTCCGGGACCATCACCGGGCTGTACATGTTCGCGATGATGGGCGGGGCCACCGCGTCCGCCGCCCTGGCCGTGCCGCTGGCCGACCGGCTCGGGTCCTGGCAGGCCTCGCTGGCCTCGTGGTCGGTCCTCGGCGTGGTGGGCGCGGCGGCCTGGGCACCGTTCACGCTCACCGCCCGGCGCCGCCTGCCGGCCCCGCCGCGGGCCGAGCGGGTGGCCCTGCCCTGGCGCCACCCCACGGCGGTCCTGCTCGCGGCATACCTCACCGTGCAGTCCTGGGAGTTCTACTCCTCACTGGCCTGGGTGTCCCCCACGTACGTGGCGCAGGGGTGGGCCAGGGCGCAGGCCGGCTACCTGCTCTCGGCGTTCTCCTTGGCCCAGCTGGTCTCCGGGCTGCTCGGGCCGCTGCTGGCCGACCGGGTGCGCGACCGGCGGGTGCTGCTCGCGCCGCTGGCCGGCCTGGCCACCGCCGGCATGCTCGGGCTGCTGCTGGCCCCCACCGCGGCCCCGTGGCTGTGGGTGGTGATCCTCGGGCTCGGCCAGGGCGGGGCGTTCTCGGTCGGGCTGGTGCTGCTGGTCGACTATGCCGCCAGCCCGGCGGCCAGCGGGCGCCTGACCGCGATGAGCTTCCTGGTCAGCTACTCGCTGGCTTCGGTGGGGCCGTTCGCGATGGGTGCGGTCCGCGACGTCAGCGGCGGCTTCGCCGCGGTGTGGGCCGTGCTCTGCGCGATCATGGCGGTGCAGGTGACCCTGGCGATGTTCCTGCGCCCCGGGCTGGCCCGCACCCCGTGACCCAGCGGCGTGTCGACCGGGTCCTGCTGCGCCTGCCGGTCTGGGCGCTCGTGGCCCTCGGCGGCGCCCTGGGCACCGTCGCGCGCCTGGTCGTCGTCGACCTGCTCACCGTGCCGGACGGCTTCAGCCCCGGGGTGGCGGCCGCCAACGTCACCGGCGCGTTCGCCCTCGGGGTGGTCGCGGTCTACCCGTTCCACGACCGGCACCTGCACCACACCCGGGCCTTCTTCGGCACCGGGGTCCTCGGCGCGTTCACGACGTTCTCGGCGATCTCGGTGGCGTTCGTCGACGGGACGGACGCCGCGCAGGCCTGGCTCACCCTCGGGGTGAGTGTGCTCGTCGGCCTGGTCGGGGCCTGGGCCGGGCTGCGGCTCGGCCGCGCCGGGCCCTCGGCGATGCGCGGCGACCCCCGCCAGGACGAGGACGACCTGTGAGGACGCTCGGGCCGTGGGTCGTGCTCGGCGCCGTCGCCGCCGGTGCGTCGGGGGCGGTGCTGCGGTGGGCGCTGGTGCGGTGGTGGCACGAGGTGCTCCGGCGATGGCGCCCCGGCCGACCGCCCTTCCCGGTGGGGGTGCTCGTGGCGAACACCCTGGCGTCCCTCGGTGCCGGCATGGCGGTGTCCGGGTCGCACGCCGGGGACGCCGCCTGGCGAGAGGTCGCCGTCGGGGGGTTCGCCGGTGGGCTGTCGACGCTGTCCACCCTCGCCGTCGACACCGTCGCGATGTGGCAGGCCGGGCAGCGGTGGGCCGCGGCGCTCAACGTCGTGAGCACGGTCGGGCTGGGCATCGTCGCCGCTGCGGCCGGGGTCGGCGGGGTCGGCATGGCCGGGATCGGTCGTTAGGGAGGTCGGCCGCCGGGGTGCTCAGGGCTCGCGGGCCTCGCCGAGCGCTTGGATGAGCGCGGCCAGCCGGGAGGCCTCGGTCAGCGATCGCGGGCCGTCGGCGCGTTGGATGCCCATGACGGCCACCTGGTCGGTGTCGCTGAGCTCCAGCGACGGCCAGGGCATCCCGTGACCGAACTGCATCCCGACGATCTGCGCCCAGGGCAACCGGCGGGTGAGGAACAGGTTGCGCACCACCAGGCCCTCGCGGTCGGGCACCGCCTTGATCGTGGCGTAGCGCCAGAACACGGCAGCGAGCACCCACCCGATCGACGCGAAGAAGAACCGGTCGCCGACGCCCCACTGCATCAGGGCGTTGTCCGGGATGACCAGGCCGATGCCGGTGAACACGGCGACCGAGGCCACGGCCAGCGCGGTGGCGACGTAGCGCCCGCGTCGGGGACGGAACACCTCGAACGGGTCGCCGCTCACAGCCGGCACGCCGCGATGCCGGTGACGAGGATGGCCCGGGCCCCCAGGTCGTAGAGCTCGTCCATGACCCGGTTGGTCAGCGCCCGCGGCACCATGGCGCGCACCGCGACCCACGCGGGGTCCTGCAGCGGCGACACCGTCGGCGACTCCAGGCCCGGGGTGATCGCGCAGGCCTTATCGACCAGGTGGACCGGGCAGTCGTAATCCATCATCACGTAGCTGCGTGCGGTGACCACGCCCTGCAGCCGCCGGCGCAGCACCCCGGCGCCGTTGTCCTCGGCCACCGCCGCCCGACGGATGAGGACGGCCTCGGAGCGCAGGATCGGCTCTCCGAACACCTCCAGGCCCTGAGTGCGCAGGGTGACCCCGGTCTCGACGACGTCGGCGATGACGTCGGCCACCCCGAGGGTGATCGCCGTCTCCACCGCCCCGTCGAGGCGCACCACCGTCGCGCGCACACCGGCCCGGGCCAGATGCATGGCCACCAGGCCCGGGTAGCTGGTCGCGACCCGGGCGCCGGCGACGTCGGCGACGGTGCGCGCGACGCCGGCGGGCGCGGCATACCGGAACGTGGAGCGGCCGAAGCCCAGGGTCATGACCTCCACCGCGTCGCTGCCGGAGTCCAGCAGCAGGTCGCGGCCGGTGATGCCGGCGTCGACGGTGCCCGACCCCACGTAGATCGCGATGTCGCGCGGACGCAGGTAGAAGAACTCGACGTCGTGGTCGGTGTCCACGACGACGAGCTCCTTGGTGTCCCGGCGGGTCTTGTAGCCGGCCTCGCGGAGCATCTCCGCCGCGGCTTCGGCGAGGGAGCCCTTGTTGGGCACGGCGATTCGCAGCATGGGGAGTCCGGCTCAGAGGTGGGCGTAGACGTCGTCGAGGGTCAGCCCGCGGGCCAACATGAGGACCTGCACGTGGTAGAGCAGCTGGCTGATCTCCTGGGCGGTGCGCGCGCCGGACTCGTGCTCGGCGGCCATCCACGCCTCGGCGGCCTCCTCGAGGACCTTCTTGCCGATCGCGTGGACGCCGGCGTCGAGGGCGGCGACCGTGCCCGACCCGGCCGGCCGGGTGGTCGCCCGGTCGGACAGCTCGGCGAACAGCGCCTCGAACGTCTTCACGAGGGGACAGCCTATCCAGAGTCGATATGCCGCCCCGCCGCGCCTGCGCGGGCCGCCCCACCGCGCGGCGCGACGGCATACCCGCCGGGCCGTCGTGCCGACCCGGTGCTCAGGTCGTGGCGGACGCCTTCAGCGGCGCCCCCGAGCCGCGCTCGGCCCGGGTGGCCTTGACCCACTGGGTGAAGCCGTAGAGGACGAAGAACCCGTAGAACGTGTACATCACCGCGGTCGGCACGTAGCCGGTGGCGAAGCCCATGGGCACGCCGACGAGGTCGACGGCGATCCAGCACAGCCAGAACTCGTTCCAGCCCCGGGCCATCGCGTAGGTGGCGAGCATCGACCCGACGAAGATCCACGCGTCGCACCAGAAGTACCACCACTGCGGGGTCCAGTACGGGTTCGGCGCCAGGTTGGTGAGGTAGACGAACACCTGGTGCGCGAGGACGGTGCCGACCACCCAGACGCCCACCAGGGTTAGGCGCTCGGCCGTGCTGGCCCAGCGCGGGGTGATCGCCGGGGCGTCGACGCCGGCCCCGCGGGCACGACGGCTCTCGTTCCACCGCCACCACCCGTAGAGGCTGGTGGCGAAGAGGAACACCTGCCGGCCGGACTGCCCGAACAGCGGGACCCGGGAGTCGGCGCCGAACGCCGCGCCGATGTAGACGAAGAACAGCATGACGTTGGCGAGGATGCCGATCGGCCAGGCCCAGACCCGCCGCTTCATGCCGTACCACGCCGAGACGACGCCGATGAGCACACCGATCAGCTCGAGCCAGTGCAGTTGGTAGGACCCGATGGGCAGCGCGGCGTCGATGATCTTCTGGAAGACGTTCTGGGCGTCGTCGGCCGCGATGGCGAGAGTGGTCATGACTGGGTACTCGTCCTCGGTGTCGTGTCGATAGGGGCGGGGTCCGGGGTGGGGTCCGGGGCGGCGGTCGCTGCGGATCGTAGCGCCCGGACCGTCGCCACGGCGGCGACGGCGGCGTCGTGGCCCTTGTCCTCGGCGGACCCCGGCAGGCCGGCGCGGTCCAGGGCCTGCGCCTCGTCGTCGCAGGTGAGCACGCCGAACCCGACCGGCACCGCGGTGCGCACCGCGACCTCGGTCAGCCCGACGGTGGCCGCCGTACAGACGTAGTCGAAGTGCGGGGTGCCCCCGCGGATGACCACGCCGAGCGCGACGAGCGCGTCGTGGTCGGGGGCCAGGGTGGCGCACGCGACCGGCAGCTCGAAGGTCCCCGGTACCCGCACGAGCGCGACGTCGGTGACCCCGCAGTCGGCCAGCCCGCGGCGGGCTCCGGCGACCAGCCCGTCCATGACCTGCTCGTGCCACGAGGCGGCGACGACCGCGACCCGCAGCCCGGCGCCGTCGACGGTCAGCGCCGGCGCACCGAAGCCGCTCATGCGGTGGCCTCGCGCTCGGCCGGGACGAGCAGCAAGTCGTGCCCGAGCCGGTCGCGCTTGGTGCGCAGGTACCCGGCGTTGTGCACCCCCGGCGCCACGGCGACCCGCTCGAGAGCGCTCACCGCGATCCCGTGCCGGTGCATGGCCTCGACCTTGCGCGGGTTGTTCGTCAGCAGGGTCACCGGACCGACCCCGAGGTCGTGCAGGATCGCCGCAGCGGCCGCGTAGTCCCGGGCGTCGACGGGCAGCCCGAGGTCGAGCTGGGCGTCGACGGTGTCGCGGCCGCCGTCCTGCACGGCATACGCGCGCAGCTTGTCGACCAGTCCCACGCCGCGCCCCTCGTGCCCGCGCAGGTAGACCACCGCTCCCCCGCGGGCCGCGACCCGGCGCATGGACTCGCGCAGCTGGGGCCCGCAGTCGCAGCGCAGCGAGCCGAACGCGTCGCCGGTGAGGCACTCGGAGTGCACCCGGACGGGGACGGGCGAGCCGGGCCCGTCCAGCCCGCGCGGGCTGATCAGGGCCAGGTGCTCGTCACCGGTGAGGATGTCGCGGTAGCCGATCGCGCGGAAGGTGCCGTGCTCGGTGGGCAGGACCGTCTCGGCGCCCCGGTCGACCAGGTCGTGGCGCCGTCGCCACCGGGCCAGCGCCTCGATGGTGATCACCGGCAGACCGTGCCGGGCCCCGAGGGCCAGGACCGCGTCGCGGCGCATCAGCGGGCCCTCGTCGTGGACGAGCTCGCCGATGACCCCCACCGGGGCGAAGCCGGCCAGCCGGGCCAGGTCGGCGGCGGCCTCGGTGTGCCCGCGGCGGGTGAGGACCCCGCCGGGGCGCGCGCGCAGCGGCAGGACGTGGCCGGGCCGGACCAGGTCGCCGGGCCCGGTCGCCGGGTCGGCGAGCAGGTGCACCGTGTGGGTCCGGTCGGCGGCGCCGATCCCCGTGGTGACGCCCGTGGCGGCGTCGACCGACACCGTGTATGCCGTGCGCCGCGGGTCGCGGTTGTCGGCCACCATGAGCGGCAGGGCCAGCCGGTCGGCGATCTCGTCGGTCATCGGGGCGCACAGGTAGCCCGAGGTGTGCCGGATCGTCCAGGCCATCCAGGCCGCGCTCACCCGCTCGGCGGCCAGGACGACGTCGCCCTCATTCTCGCGGTCCTCGTCGTCGAGGACGAGCACCGGCCGGCCGGCCCGCAGCGCCGTCAGGGCGTCCTGGATCGTGGCGAAGGGCGCCGTCGGGTCGACCAGGACGGTGGGCTTGCTCATCGGACTCCTCCTTGCAGCAACCGTTCGACGTACTTCGCCAACGCGTCGGCCTCGATGTTGACCGTGTCGCCGATCCGTCTGTACCCCAGCGTTGTCTCGGCGAGGGTCGTGGGGATCAGCGATACCTCGAACCACTCGGCCCCGAGCCCGGAGACGGTCAGCGAGACCCCGTCGACGGCGATCGAGCCCTTCGCCACCACGTAGGCCGCGACGCTCGCCGGCAGGGCGAACCGCACGACCTCCCAACGCTGCCCCGGCGTGCGGGCGAGGATCGTCGTCGTGGTGTCGACGTGGCCCTGGACGATGTGCCCGGCGAACCGACCGTCGGCGGCCAGCGCGCGCTCGAGGTTGACCCGCTGGCCGGGGCGCAGCGCCCCCAGGCTGCAGCGGCGCAGCGTCTCGGCCATGACGTCGACGGTGAAGGACCGGGCGTCGTAGTCGACGACGGTGAGGCAGACCCCGTTGACGGCGATGGACGCCCCGTGGGTCGTGTCGGACACCACGAGGGGCCCCTCGATGGTCAGCCCGGCGTCGTCGGCGCGGGTCTGGATCGACAGCACCGTGCCGAGTTCCTCGACGATCCCGGTGAACATCAGCGACCTGCCACGCTCGTGGGCCGGGCCAGGACGCGGACGTCGCCGCCGAGCACGGCGACGTCCAGCAGCTCCAGGCGGGCGGCCTGGTCGATGGTCTGGATGCCCAGACCGCCGACCGCGGCCGGCCCGGCGCCTAGCAGCGCGGGGGCGAGGTAGGCGACGACGTCGTCGACGAGACCGGCGGCGAGGAAGGCGGCGGCCACGATGGGGCCGCCTTCCAGCCAGACCCGACGGATACCCTTGTCCCACAACGTGTCCAGGACGACGTCGGGGTCACGAGTCGGCAGCAGGAGGGTCGGGGCGGTCTCGTCGAGGACCCGGGCTCCGGTCGGGACCGGCCGGTGCCCCACGACCACCCGCAGCGGCTGGGATTCGCGCAGCGAGCCGTCGGGATACCGCGCGGTGAGCTGGGGGTCGTCGGCCAGGACCGTGCCCGTCCCGACGAGGATCGCGGCATACCCGGCCCGTCGTTCGTGGACGTCGGCGCGCGCGGCCGGCCCGGTGATCCACCGGCTGGACCCATCCGCGGCGGCGCTGCGACCGTCCAGGGTCGCGGCGAACTTCCAGGTCACCAGCGGCCGGCCCAGCCGCATCGCGGCGGTCCACTCGGCGTTCAGCGCAGCCGACGCGTCGGCGAGCAGGCCACCGACGACGTCCAGGCCGGCCTCCCGCAGCATCCGGGCCCCGCCCCCGGCGAGGGTGCTCGGGTCGGCCTGCCCGAAGACGACCCGGGCGACCCCGGCGTCCAGCAGCGCCTGGGTGCACGGGCCGGTCCGGCCGGTATGCCGGCACGGCTCCAGGGTGATCACGGCGGTGCCGCCGCGGGCGCGGGAGCCGGCGGCGGCGAGGGCGACGATCTCGGCGTGCGGTGTGCCCGCGCCGGCGTGCCAGCCTTGGCCGACCTGGCCACCCTCGGCGTCGAGCACGACCGCCCCGACGCGAGGGTTGGGGTCGGCGAGGGGGCCGGACGCGGCCAGGCGCAGCGCGACCTGCATGGCGTCGCGGATCGCGTCGTGCGTGTCGCCGGTGCTCGTCGTCGTGGCCACGACCGTGCTCGTCCTCCGCCTCGCCGGTCCGCTCGACTCGGGTGACCCGAGCGGCGTGAGCCGGGGTTGGGACGAGCCGACGAACCCAGGTGCCCGCCCGGGACACCCCGCGTTGCGGCGGACTGCCGGGCCTTCGGCGGACCCGTCGGCGTGACCTGACGGTCACACCCGTGCTGCCTCCCATCCGGACTTTCACCGTCGGTCCTGGAGTTCCACCAGGTCAACCGGCCGCTGGCTGCGGCCGGGTCGCGGACTGTCACCGCCGGTTCGGAATTGCACCGACCCCGGAGCACGTGGGTCCGAGTGTACGCCGACGGCGCCAGGGACGCAGGTGTGTCTCACCCCACCGGGGCGACAGCGCCGACCGGGCGCAGGCTCAGGCCGAGTGGTCGTGCCGCGCGACGAGCGCTCGCAGGTGGTCGACCTCGGCGGCGGCATCGGCTGCGGCATACACGGCGGACCCGGCGACGAAGACGTCGGCGCCGGCCTCGGCGCACTGCTCGATCGTCGCCGCGCTGACGCCACCGTCGACCTGGATCCACACCTGCCCGCCGTAGCGACGCACCGACTCGCGCACCGCCGCCACCTTGGGCATCTGGTCGGCCATGAACGCCTGCCCGCCGAACCCGGGCTCGACGGTCATGACGAGGACCATGTCCAGCTCGGGCAGCAGCTGTTCGTAGGGCGCCCAGGGCGTGCCGGGTTTGAGCGCCATCCCGGCCCGGGCACCCGCCGCCCGCAGCCGGCGCGCCAGCGTCTGGGGGTCGGCGGCCGCCTCGACGTGGAAGGTCACCGACCCCGCGCCGGCCTCGGCGTAGCCGGTCGCCCAGCGGTCCGGGTCCTCGATCATCAGATGGCAGTCGATCGGCAGCGGGCTGACCCGCACCAGCGCCTCGACGACCGGCAAGCCCATGGTGAGGTTGGGGACGAAGTGGTTGTCCATGACGTCCACGTGGGCCCAGTCGGCATTGCGGACCGCGTCGAGCTCGTGCTCGAGGTTGGCGAAGTCGGCCGACAGGATGCTCGGGGAGATCAGCACGGCGCCAGGGTAGCCGGGCGGCAGCGGTGCGGCCGGTCGAGCGGCCCGCCCGGCGGGGGGCGGGCCTGACGAGGCCGGCGCCGGTGGGCTCAGCCCCGCCGACGCAGCAGCGCGAGGAACATCGCGTCGGTGCCGTGCACGTGCGGCCACAGCTGGACCTGCGGGCCGGCGCCCAGCTCGGTGGCCCGACCCGCCGAGGCGAGCTCCACCGCAGGACGGGCGTCGAGGACCTCGACGTCGTGGCGGGCCTTGACGACGTCGACGACGACGAACCGGGTCTCCGGCAGGTGCGGGGTGCAGGTGGCGTAGGCGACCACCCCGCCGGGGCGGGTCGCGTCGAGCGCGGCGTCCAGCAGCGCCCGCTGCAGCGGCACCAGCGTCTGGCAGTCCGCGGGGGTGCGTCGCCAACGCGCCTCGGGCCGGCGGCGCAGCGCCCCGAGACCGGAGCACGGGGCGTCGACGAGCACCCGGTCATACCGCCCCGGTTCCAGCGCGCCGACCTCGCGCCCGTCGCCGACGCGGACCTCGATCCGACCCGGGGCCCGGTCGACCGCTGGGGCCAGGGTCGCCCGCAGCAGTTGGGCGCGGTGCTCGCTCACCTCGGCGGCCACCAGCCAGGCCTGCCCCGAGGCGGCGGCCCCGGCCAGCAGCCCGGCCTTCCCGCCGGGGCCGGCGCACAGGTCCAGCCATCGTTCCGCGCGGCCCACGGCGGGCACGTCGGCCGCCAGCAGGGCGAGCGCGACCAGCTGGGAGCCCTCGTCCTGGACGGCCGCCCGGGCCTCGCGGACGGCCGGCAGCGCGCCGGGGTCGCCGTGCGGCAGGACGGCGGCGGTCGGGGCCAGCCGGCCCGGCTCGGCACCGGCCCGGACCAGCTCGTCGACGTCGGCCAGCCCGGGCCGGCCGGCCAGGGTCACCGCGGCGGGGAGGTTGTCGGCCTGCAGCAGCGCGGTCAGCTCGGCGTCCACCGTGGCCCGGGTGGCCCGGGCGTGACCGAGCAGGGCGGCGCGCAGCGCCTCGACCACCCACACCGGGTGGGACTGCTCGACCGCGAGGCGCTGGACGAGCGGCATCGATGGCGGGGCCACCTCGGCCAGCCACCCGTCCAGGTGACGCTCGCCCACCCGGCGCAGCACGGCGTTGACCAGGCCGGCCGGGCCGACCCCGTTGACGGTGCGAGCCAGCGCGACGGTCTCGCTCACCGCGGCGTGCGCGGGCACGCGCATCGCCAGCATTTGGTGGGCGCCCAGGCGCAGGGTGTCCAGGACCGCGGGGTCGAGCGCGTCGGTCGGGCGCCGGGCGGTCGTGGCGAGGATGGGGTCGTACCTGCCCTGCATCCGCAGGGTGCCGTACGCCAGCTCGGTGGCGAAGGCCGCGTCTCGACCGCCGAGCCGGCGGCGGCGCAGGATGACCGGCAACGCCAGGTTCGCGTAGGCGCCCGATGCAACCGCCCGCAGGAGCGTGTATGCCGCCAGCCGGGCCGGGTCGGCGCGCCGGGCCCGCTCCGACGGGCGCTGCGCGGACCGGACCGGGCCCTGCTCAGGCATCGGCCTCGAACCGCTCCCCGTCCTGCACCCGCACCCCCCGGGCCCAGTCCGCGGCGGGCATCTCGCGCCGGCCGTGCGGGCGAAGGACGCCGAGGCGTACCGGGACCGTCGCGGTGCCGGCATACACCGCCTTCTTGGTGACCCATAGGCCGCCCGGGTCGAGCCGGACCGAGCCGAGGGCCTCGGGGGTCGCCGGCGTCAGCGGGCCCACCCCGAGGCGCTCGCCCCGGAACCCGGTCCAGGCCCCGGGCGCCGGCGTGCACCCGCGGACCAGGCGGTCGATCGCCTCGGCCGGCCGGTGCCAGCGCACCCGGGCGTCGGAAGGACCGATCTTCGGCGCGAGGGACACCCCGTCGGCCGGCTGGGGCCGGGCCTGCACCCGGCCGTCCTCGATCCCGTCGAGGGTGGCGACGAGCAGGTCGGCGCCGGCGCGCGCCAACCGCTCGAGCAGGTCTCCCGCGGTGTCGGCCGGTCGGATCGCCTCGGTCATGACGCCGTAGACCGGCCCGGTGTCCAGGCCGGCGTCCAGCCGGAAGGTCGTCGCCCCGGTGACCTCGTCCCCGGCGAGGATCGCGTGCTGCACCGGCGCGGCCCCCCGCCAGGCCGGCAGCAGCGAGAAGTGCAGGTTGACCCAGCCGTGCGTCGGGATGTCGAGGGCAGCCTGGGGCACCAGGGCGCCGTAAGCGACCACCGGGACGCAGTCGGGCGCCAGCTCGCGCAGCGTGCCCAGGAACTGCGGGTCGCGGGGAGTGGGCGGGGTCAGGACCGGTATGCCGTGGTGGGCGGCGCGCTCACGCACCGCGGACGGTCGCAGCGACCGGCCTCGCCCGGACCGGGCGTCGGGCCGCGTGATGACGGCGAGGACCTCGTGCGAGGAGGCCACCACGGCGTCGAGACCGGGCACCGCGACCTCGGGCGTGCCGGCGAAGACCAGCCGCACCTCACATCCCCCGGCCGAAGGTCGCGTGCGGGCTGGCCTTGACCGTCGGCACCGGCTCGCCGCTGGCCTGCGCCTCGCGGACGGCCCGCATGGCCGCCCGCCGCTGCTCGGGGTCCATCCGGTCGACGAACAGGATGCCGTCGAGGTGGTCGGTCTCGTGCTGGACCGCCCGGGCCAGCAGGTCGGTGCCCTCGATGAGGATCGGCTCGCCGTGCTGGTCGACGCCGGCGGCCACGACCGAGCGCGCCCGCGGGGTGTCGAAGGACAGGCCGGGGAAGGACAGGCACCCCTCCGGACCCTGCTGTTGCTCGTCGGACAGGTCCAGGACCGGGTTGACCAGATGGCCGAGCACCCCGTCGACGTGGTAGGTGAAGACCCGCAGCCCCACCCCGATCTGGGGCGCCGCCAGACCGGCACCGGGCGCGTCGAGCATGGTGTCGGCCAGGTCCTTGACCAGGATGCGCAGTTCCCTGTCGAAGTCGACCACAGGGGCGGCGGGGGTGCGCAGGATCGGGTCGCCGAACAGCCGGATGACCTTGACCGACAAGGGGCGTCCTCCGTTGACCTCGGGGCGGGCGCCCAGTCTACGGCTCGCGCGGTGGTGCGATCGGTGGGTGGTGTCCCGCACGCAGGGGCTCGACGGTGGGGCCACCGGTCAGGTCGCGCACGGCGCGGGAGGTCAGCGCGCCGAGCGTCAGCGCCGCGAACAGCACCGAACTGACCAGCAGGACGGTGTGCGGGTCGAAGGCGGTGCCGAGCCACCCGTAGAGCAGGGCTCCCAGGGGCAGGGCGAGGTAGGAGCCCAGGGCGTCGTAGCTGGACACCCGGGACAGCACATGCGCCGGGACGTGCTGCTGCAACGCGGTGGTCCACCCCACGGCGAACACCTCGGCGCCGGCCCCGGCGAGCAGGAACCCGACCGCGAGGACCACGACGGACTGGTCGCTGGCCAGCGCGGCGATGGGCAACGCGCCGACGGCGATGGTCGCCAGCCCGGTGCGCAGCGGGCGCCGCAGCGTGGCCCGCATGAGCACCACGGTCATCGCCAGGGTCCCCACCGCCTCGGCCGCGAGCGCGACCCCCCACCCGGACTCGCCGATCCGCTCGCTGGACTTCGCCACCGCCGGGCCGAGCACCCCGTGGGTGCCGATGGCGATCGCGTTGACTCCCGCGAACACGGCCACGACGAGCCACACCCAGGTCCGGGAGCGGAACTCCACCCACCCTTCCCGCAGCTCGCGTCCCATCGACGCCTGCGGGGACACCTCGCCGCGCAGGCCGCGGGGCAACCGGGTCAGGGCCAGCAACGGGATCGCCGCGAGATAGGTGACCGAGTCGGCCAGCAACGCCCAGCCCGGGCCCGGGCCCACGACCAGCAGCCCGGCCACGGCCGGGCCGGCGATGTCCAGGACCCCCCGGCTGAACGACAGCACGGCGTTGGCCTGCTGGACCAGCGCCGGTGGCACCAGCAGCGGCACGATGGCGACCATGGCCGGCGTGGTCAGGCCCATGACGGCACCGCCGACGGCTTCGATGGCCATGAGGTGCCAGATCTCGGCGCGGCCGCTGAGGACGAGATAGGCCGCCAGACCCTGACTGAGGAACGCGGTGGCGTGGGCGAGCTGGATGACCAGGGCCGGGGACACCCGGTCGGCGGCGATACCGCCCAGCGGGAGCACGCACAGCAGGGCCAGGGTCCGCGCGGCCAGGACGAGCGCCAGAGCCCCGGCCGATCCGGTGATGTGCAGGACGGCGAACGCGAGGGCCACGGTGGTCAACGCCGTTCCGGCCCGCGAGACGGTGCGGGCGGCGACGTACCACGCGAAGGGGCCCTGCCCCAGCGCGCCGGCCCGAGCCCGCACCGTCACCGGCGTCCTCCAGGGCTACCCACCGCAGCAGTATGCCGCCTCGCGGGCCCGGGCACCGGCGTGGCACCCTGCCCCCCGGGCCCACCGCCAGCCGACCCCGCCCGGCGCCGGTCGGTCAGAGCCCCGCGCCGCCGTCGTCCATCCGCACGGACACCGGGTCGGGATCCTTGCGGGCACTGCGCGTGGCCCGCGCCGCGATCAGCGCGCCGGTCAACGCCGGCCGGAGCTCGGACGGTACCCGCAACGCCACCTGGACCCGCTGCGGGTCCGGCTCGCCCCCCGTCGAGAAGGGCACCGGGTCCAGCACGTCCACGCCGATGTGCCCGGCCACCGTCTCGATCACCTGGGCCACCGCCCGACGCGGCCCGCTCACGATCGCCATGCTCACCGTGGGCGGTAGCCCCAACGCTCGACGGGACACCAGCTCCCGCTCGGCCAGCCAGGCCGGCTCCCACCGCACCAGGGCCTCCACCGGCTCGATCCCCGCATGGGCCTCGATGCCGGCGAGCACCACGGTGGCGCCCGGGCGCACCAGGGCGGCCGCGGCGCACCATCGGCGCAGCGCCTCCACCGAGGCGTCCAGTGCCGTCCGGTCAAGCGTGGCCCACGCGTCCAGCAGCAGCGCGGCGGCATACCCCCCGGCGGCGGTGGGCTCGGCGCCCGGGGTGGCGATGACCAGGGCGCGGTCGCTGCCCACGCGCGGCAGCACGGTCCCCGCCTGGGAGACCAACACCGGCGTGCCCGGGAAGGCCCGCCCCAGCTCCTCGGCGGTGCGCCCGACCCCGACGACGACCGAGCGCCGGTCGTGCGAGCCGCAGCTCGCGCAGGCCAGCTCTCCGGCGCCGTACCGCGTCGCACAACCGGCGCACTGCAGGGGCCGACCGGCGCCGGGCATCCCCACCGCACCGCCACAGCGCGGGCAGCGCAACCCCTGCCGGCAGTGTCGGCACGACAGCGCCGGCAGGTACCCGGCCCGGGGCACCTGGACCAGCACCGGCCCCTGCCGCAGACCCGCCTTCGCGGCTCGCCACGCCGCCGGCGGCACGTGCCCCCCGGCCGCGGCGCCGTCGCGGCGCGGCGCGTCGCCCTCGCCCGCGACGACGACCCGCGGGGCGGCGGCGCGGGCGGCGCGGGTCGTCGCCCGGACGTCGGCGAGTCTGCCCTGGGCGATGAGGTCGGTCACCTCGACGCTGCGGACGTGCCCGGCGGCCAGCACGGCCGCACTGGTGAGCTCGGCGCGGATCGCGAGGACCTCGCGGACGTGCGGGTAGGGGGCTCGGGGCTCGCGCAGCAGGTCGTCCCCGTCGTCCCACCAGGCGACCAGGCCGAGGTCTCGCACCGGGGCGAACATCGCCGCGCGGGTGCCCACGACGACCTGCACGTGCCCGCGCAGGACCTTCAGCCATGCGGTGTAGCGGGCCTGCGGACCCTGGTCGGCGGTGAGCCGCACGTGCCGGCCGCGGCCGAGCAGGCGGGTCAGCTCGGCGTCGACCCGCTCGACGTCGCGATGGTCCGGCACGACGAGAAGCGACCCGCGGCCCCGGGACAGCGCGGTGCCGGCCGCCACGGCGAGGGCCACCGGCCAGTCCTGCTGCGGGGGCCGGCCGGGCAGGGCCAGCCAGGCGGCTGCCGGGGACTGCCCCGCGGCCAACCGGCGCAGGAACGACGCGCCCGCCGGGTAGGCCGCCCACGGCCCGGGCTCCGGCGTCGGCGGCGGGGGCAGCTCGGGCGGGGTCCTCGCCAGGGCACGCTGCGCCCCGGCGTGTCGCTTGGGCACGGCCAGACGCAGCACGTCACCCAGGACCCCGGCGTACCGCTGCGCGGTGGCCCGCGCGAGGGCCAGCACGTGCGGGGTGAGCACGGGCTCCGGGCTGACCACCCGACGCAGCGGGCTGAGCGCTCCGGGATGCGTGGGCCGCTCCCGGCGCACCACGACGAACCCCTCCAGGTCCCGACCGGCGAACCGCACCCGCACCCGCACTCCGGGTTGGGCCGCCGCGTCGAGGTCGGCCGGCACGGCATACTCGAAAAGCCGGTCCAGGTGCGCCAGCCCGCTGTCGACGACCACGGCGGCGACCGGGCGGTCCGCACCCGGCGGGTGCCCGAGCGGGTCGACGTCCGGGACCATGCCGGAAAACCTAGCCGCGGCCACCGACGCGGCGCTGCCACCCCGAACGCGGTCGTCTTCCGCAACGGGCCCCCACCCCTTATCTTTATGACGTGAACTCAGGGTCGGCTCCCGGCTCCCAGGCCTCGCTGCGGGAGATGAACCGCCTGCGGGTGCTCGACGCGGTCGGCGCCCACGTCGCGCTCACGCAGGTCGAGATCGCCGAGGTCACCGGGCTGAGCGCCGCCACCGTGTCGAACGTCGTCAAGGAGCTCGACGCCGCAGGGGCCGTCCGGCTCGCGCCGAGCATCCGCAACGGTCGCCGGGCCGTCCAGGTGACCCTGGCCGCGCCCGAGGGGCTGCTCGCGGCGATCGTCTACGGCGACCGGGAGGTCCAGGTCGCGGTCGGCGACGACCCCGCGCGCGCATTGCAGCACCAGCGCCTGCTGCTGCCGGCCGATCACCCCGCGGACGAGGCGATGCAGCGAGGCCGGGGGTTGCTGCGCGACCTGCTCGAGGCCGCCGGCTGCTCGCTGGAGCAGGTCCATGCGGTCACCGTCGGCGTGCCGGCACCGATCGACGCGGTCTCCGGACAGCTCGGCGCAGAGGGCATCCTGCCCGGGTGGCGCGGGGTCCGGGTGGCCGAGGAGATGCGCGCCGAGCTGGGCACCCCCGTGCTCGTGGACAACACCGCCAACCTCGCTGCCCTGGGCGAGTCGCGTCATGGCGCGCTGCGCGGCATCCGCCACGGGGTGTACCTCAAGGTGGCGCACGGCACCGGCGCCGGCCTGGTCCTCGACGGCGAGGTGTTCCGGGGCAGCTCCGGCACGGCCGGAGAGATCGGGCACGTCACCATCGACGAGTTGGGCCCGGTGTGCCGCTGCGGCAACCGCGGGTGCCTGGACACCTACGTCGGGGCCCAGGCGCTGCTGGACGCGGTGCGCGCCACGCACGGCTCGCTGAGCCTGCGGGACCTGGTCTCCCGGGCGCTCGACGAGGACCCCGGGTGCCGCCGGGTGATCGACGACGCCGGACGGCACATCGGCGTGGCGCTGGCCGGGGTCGTCAACCTGCTCAACCCCGAGATCGTCGTCGTGGGCGGGCCACTGTCGCGGGCCGGCGACCTGCTCGTGCACCCGATCCGCGAGACCCTGGCCCGCTGTGCCCTGCCCAGCGCGGCGCACTCGGTGCACGTGTGCCAGGGTCAGCTGGCCGACCGGGCCGAGGTCGTCGGCGCCTTGGCGCTGGCCGCCCAGGCCAGGGCCGAGGAGCATCGGGCGGCCATCGCCGCGGGATGACGACGATCCGGACGAATCGCCCTCGTGATCAAATCGTTGTCTCTACCCCTTGTATTCAAGCCTTGACGTCAAGGGCGGGAAGGGCTTGAATCGTCCCGGGCCGCGCCACCGAGGTCGCGGCCGATCCGGCCCGAGGAGACCGAATGTCCTACCGATTCACCCGTGTCGCCGGCGCCGCGCTCGCGCTCGGTGTGTCCGTGTCCGCCGTCGCAGCCTGCGGCTCCGGGTCGTCCTCCGGCGCCAGCACCTCCGCGGCGGGGGGCGCCAAGAAGATCGCACTGCTGCTGCCCGAGACCAAGACCGCTCGCTACGAGGCGTTCGACCGCCCGATGTTCGAGGCCGCCGTCAAGGCCGCCTGCTCGGCCTGCACCATCATCTACACCAACGCCGACCAGGATGCCGCCAAGCAGCAGCAGCAGGCGGAGTCGGCGCTCACCCAGGGGGCCAACGTCCTGGTCCTCGACGCCGTCGACGGCAAAGCCGCGGCGGGGATCGTCAACAGCGCCAAGGCCGCGAAGGTCCCGGTCGTCGCCTACGACCGCTTCGTCGCCGGCACCGACTACTACGTGTCCTTCGACAACCAGAAGGTCGGTCAGCTGCAGGGCCAGGCCCTCGTCGACACCCTGAAGAAGGCCGGCAAGACCGCGGGCAACATCGTCATGATCAACGGCTCCCCGACCGACGCCAACGCCGCGGACTTCAAGAAGGGCGCGCACAGCGTCCTGGACACCAGCGGCTTCAAGATCGCCGCGGAGTACGACACCCCCGACTGGTCCCCGGACAAGGCTCAGGCGTGGATGGAGGGCCAGCTGGCCGCGGTCAAGGACGGGTTGGTCGGCGTGTATGCCGCCAACGACGGCACCGGCGGCGGGGCCATCGCGGCGCTCAAGGCCGGCGGCGTCAAGCCCCTGCCTCCGGTCACCGGCCAGGACGCCGAGCTCGCCGCGATCCAGCGGATCCTCGCCGGCGACCAGGCGATGACCATCTACAAGGCGATCAAGCCCGAGGCCGAGGATGCCGCCAAGGCCGCCGTCGCCCTGGCCAACGGCACCAAGCCCGCCGCCAAGGACACCAAGGACGGCGTCCCGGCGACGCTGCTCACGCCGGTCGTCGTCACCAAGGAGACCGTGAAGTCGACGGTCGTCGCCGACAACTTCTACAAGGTGTCGGACATTTGCACCGCCAACTTCGCCGCCGCCTGCTCCGCCGCCGGCCTGAGCTGACGGCACTCGGCAGACGAGGAAGGGTTCGACGATGACCACCACCTCCCCGGCCGCGCCCGTGCTGTCGATGACCGGAGTGTCCAAACGCTTCGGCGCGGTCCAGGCGCTCAAGGACATCGAGTTCGACGTCCGGCCCGGGGAGGTGGTGGCGCTCGTCGGCGACAACGGGGCCGGCAAGTCCACGCTGGTCAAGGCCATCGCCGGGGTCTACACCCCGGACGAGGGCTCGGTGGTGTTCGACGGGCACCGCGTCGTCATCTCCTCCCCGGCCGAGGCGCAGCGCCTGGGCATCGCCACGGTGTTCCAGGACCTGGCCCTGTGCGACAACCTCGACGTCGTCGCGAACCTGTTCCTCGGCAACGAGCTGCGCCGCGGTCGGGCCCTGGACGAGGTCACCATGGAGAAGGAGTCGTGGCGGCTGCTGCGCGAGCTCAGCGCCCGCATCCCCAGCGTGCGCATCCCCATCGCGAGCCTGTCCGGCGGCCAGCGCCAGACCGTCGCCATCGCTCGATCGCTGCTCGGGCGCCCCAAGGTCGTCATGCTCGACGAGCCCACGGCCGCGCTGGGCGTGGCCCAGACCGCCGAGGTGCTCAACCTCGTGGAGCGGTTGCGCGAGAACGGGCTCGGGGTCATCCTCATCAGCCACAACATGTCCGACGTCATGGCCGTCGCCGATCGGGTGGTCGTGCTCAGGCTAGGCCGCAACAACGGTGAGTTCCTGGTGCGCGACACCACCAGCCAGGAGATCATCGCCGCCATCACCGGCGCGACCACCAACGCCGTATCCGAGCGCGCCGCCCGCCGGGCCCCCCAGGAGGAGTCATGACCAGCCCCGACCCTCAGCCGCGCGCCGGCGCCCAGGACGCCTCGGCTGCCACCCCGGTGCAGCCGCCGACCGCGGCGCTGCCGGCCGACCTGCAGGACGAGCGGGTCCTGGCCACCCAGGGCCTGTCCGGCTGGGTCACCGCGACGCTGGCCAGGCTGCGCACCGGTGACCTGGGGTCCTTCCCCGTCGTCGTGGGACTGGTCATCATCTGGGGGGTGTTCTGGGCCCTGAACCCGGTGTTCGTCTCCAGCCGCAACCTGGTCAACCTCACCCTGCAGTGCGCGGGCGTCGGCACCATCGCCATCGGGATCGTCCTGGTCCTGCTGCTGGGCGAGATCGACCTGTCGGTCGGGTCGATGAGCGGACTGTCCGCGGCCATCCTCGCGGTGACCTTCGTCAACCAGGGCTGGCCAGCCGTCACCGCGGTGCTCGCCGCGCTGGCGACCGGCCTGGTGGTCGGCCTGCTCTACGGACTGCTCTACACCCGCTTCGGCGTGCCGAGCTTCGTCATCACCCTCGCCGGTCTGCTGGCCCTGCTGGGGGTGCAGCTGGTCGTCCTCGGCGACAAGGGCACGATCAACATCCCGTTCGAGTCGAGCATCGCCGCGTTCGCCTCGCAGCAGTTCCTCCCCCCGGTGCTGGCCTACGCCCTGGTGCTGCTCGTGGCCGCCCTGTTCCTCGTCAGCCGCCTGGCCGCCAACCGGCAGCGCGCGGCGGCCGGTCTGTCGGTCGCTCCGGCCAGCCTGTTGCTGGTGCGGACCCTGCTGCTGCTGCTCGTGCTCGCGGTGCCCGTGGCGGTCCTCAACCAGGACCGGGGCGTGTCCGTCATGGTCCTGACCTTCCTCGTGCTCGTCGTCGTCATGGACCTGGCGATCCGCCGGACCCGCTGGGGCCGGTCGGTCCTGGCCGTCGGCGGCAACGTCGAGGCGGCCCGACGGGCCGGCATCAACGTCCGGAAGATCTACCTGTCGGTGTTCGCGCTGTGCTCGACCTTCGCCGCCCTCGGCGGGGTGTTCGCCGCGGCCCGGCTCTTGGCCGCCGGCCAGAGCAGCGGCGGCGCGGACGTCAACCTCAATGCGATCGCGTCCGCGGTCATCGGCGGCACCAGCCTGTTCGGCGGTCGGGGGTCGGCCTACTCGGCGCTGCTGGGCATCCTGGTCATCCAGTCGATCTCCAACGGCCTGGACCTGTTCAGTGTCGGCACCGCACCGAAGTACATGGTCACCGGAGCGGTGCTGCTCGTCGCGGTCATCATCGACTCGGTCTCCCGGCGCAGCCGCGCCGCCCACGGTCGGGCGTAGTCCTGGCTCGCCTCGCCGCCCGCACCCGCTCCCCCGGGCCCATCGGGACGTGCCGGGCCGGGCGGGACGGGCCGCGCGCGCGGCATACCCGTCCCGCGGGCGGCCACCCGCAGCCGGACGGCTACCCGCGGACCGCGGCGAGCAACGCGTCCACCCGATCGGTCTGCTCCCAGGTGAACGGCCGCTGCACGCCGGTCGCGGCGACGCGCCCGAAGTGCCCGTATGCCGCGGTCGGCTGGTAGATCGGGCGCAGCAGGTCCAGCTCGTCGATGATCGCCCCGGGGCGCAGGTCGAAGACCGACGCGATCGCGGCCTGGATCCGGTCCACCGGCGCGGTCTGCGTGCCGAAGGTCTCGACGTACAGCCCCACCGGGTGCGCCGCCCCGATGGCGTAGGCCACCTGGATCTCGCACCGCTTGGCCAGCCGGGCGGCCACGACGTTCTTGGCGACCCACCGCGTGGCGTAGGCGGCCGAGCGGTCCACTTTGGACGGGTCCTTGCCGGAGAACGCCCCGCCGCCGTGGCGGGCCATGCCGCCGTAGGTGTCGACGATGATCTTGCGACCGGTGAGCCCGGCGTCGCCCATGGGCCCGCCGACCTCGAAGCGCCCGGTGGGGTTGATCAGGGTGCGGTAGCCCGAGACGTCCAGGGTCGACCCGGAGTCCTTGAGCTCGGCCAGCACCGGCTCGATGACGTGGTCGACGATGTCCGGTGCCAGCAGCCTCTCGATGGACACGTCCGCGGCGTGCTGAGAGGAGATCACCACGGTGTCCAGGCGCACCGCGCGGTCGCCGTCGTAGGCGATGGTCACCTGGGTCTTGCCGTCGGGGCGCAGGTAGGCCAGCTCGTGGCTCTTGCGCACCGCGGTGAGTCGCTCGGCCAGGCGGTGCGCCAGGTAGATCGGCAGGGGCATGAGCTCGGCGGTGTCGTCGCAGGCGAATCCGAACATCAGGCCCTGGTCCCCGGCGCCCTGCTTGTCGTAGCGGTCGCCGTCGCTGTCCGCGCCGAGACGGTTCTCGTAGGCCGTGTCGACCCCTTGGGCGATGTCCGGGCTCTGCTGGCCGATCGAGACCGACACCCCGCACGAGGCGCCGTCGAAGCCCTTGGTCGAGGAGTCGTAGCCGATCCCGAGCACGGTCTCGCGGACGATCTTGGGGATTTCGACGTACGCCTCGGTCGTCACCTCACCGGCGACATGCACCAGCCCGGTCGTCACCATCGTCTCGACGGCCACCCGCGAGCGCGGGTCCTGACCGAGCATGGCGTCGAGGATCGCGTCGCTGACCTGGTCGCAGATCTTGTCCGGGTGACCCTCGGTGACGGACTCGGACGTGAACAGGCGTGCGGACAACGGGGTCTCCAGAGGCGCTCGGGGGTCGGGTCACCGGCGGGTCGGTCGGTCGGCGGCGGTCAGTCTACGGGAGCCTCGAGCAGGGGCCCGATGGCGTCCCAGATGCCCTCGGCGACCGCCCGCTTGCTGGCCGGCCCGATGCTCACGTCGGGCCGGCCGTCGGCGAACAGCAGGTGCACCGTGTTGGTGTCGGCGCCGAAGGTGAGGTCGCGGCCGACCTCGTTCGCGACGAGCAGGTCGCAGCCCTTGCGTCGCAGCTTCGCCCGGGCGAGGTCCAGGACCGTCCCGGTCTCGTCGCCGGTCTCGGCGGCGAAGCCCACGAGCAGTGGGCCGCCGTGTCCCCGCCCCGCCCGTGCGGCCACCAGCCCGGCGAGGACGTCGGGGTTGCGCACCAGCTCGACGACCGGCGCGCCATCCCCGCCCCGGCCCGACTCGTCCTCGGGGTGCGCCTTCTTGATCTTGTGGTCGGCGTAGGCGGCGGGCCGGAAGTCGGCGACGGCGGCGGCCATGACGACGACGTCGGCGACCCCGGCCAGCGCCTCGACCTCGGTCTGCAGGTGCGCAGCCGTCTCGACCCGGACCACGTCGACGCCGGCCGGGGTGGGCAGGGCGGTGTTGGCGGCGACCAGGGTGACCTGGGCCGCCCGGGCCGCGGCGACCTCGGCGAGCGCGTACCCCTGCTTGCCCGAGGACCGGTTGCCCAGGAACCGCACGGGGTCCAGCGGCTCACGCGTGCCCCCGGCCGTCACGACGACATGGCGGCCCTGCAGCGAGTGTCCAGCGGCGCCGTCGCCGCCGGAGACGATCGCCAGACAGGCGGCATACAGGTCGGCGGACTCGGGCAGGCGACCCGGGCCGCTGTCGGCACCGGTGAGCCGGCCCGACGCCGGCTCGATGACGTGGGCCCCCCGCGAGCGCAGCGTGGCGACGTTGGCCCGGGTCGCCGGGTGCTGCCACATCTCGGTGTGCATGGCGGGGGCGTACACCACCGGGCAGCGCGCGGTGAGCAGGGTCGCGGTGAGCAGGTCGTCGGCCAGCCCGGTGGCGGCCCGGGCCAGCAGGTCGGCGGTGGCCGGGGCGACGACGACCAGCTGCGCCTGCTGACCGATGCGGACGTGGCGCACCTGCTCGACGTCTGTCCACACGTCGGTAGCCACCGGCTTACCGGACAGCGCCTCCCAGGTCGCCACCCCGACGAACCGCAGCGAGGCCTCGGTGGGCACGACGGTGACGTCGTGGCCCGCCTCGGTGAACAGCCGCAGCAGGGCAGCCGCCTTGTATGCCGCGATGCCCGCGCCGACCCCCAGGACCACTCTCATGAGACTGCCCAGCCGCGGGACGAAGGGCCCTAGCCCTCCGTGGACTCCGAGGTGAGCAGGCCCTCGTCGATCTCGCGCAGCGCGATGGACAGGGGCTTCTCGTGGACCTCGGTCTCGACCAGCGGACCGACGTAGTCGAGCAAGCCCTCCTGCAGCTGGGAGTAGTAGGCGTTGATCTGGCGGGCCCGCTTGGCCGAGTAGATCACCAGGGCGTACTTGCTGTCGGCGGCTGCGAGCAGGTCGTCGATGGGCGGCTTGGTGATCCCGATCGGGTTGGCCACGGTTCCGGACACGGACGATCTCGTTTCTACGGGGAGCGGGGTCGATCGCCCGGGGCCACCGGCGTGGTGGGACGTGGCGAACTCATCAATGATACGAGTTCCTCGCTCGCGCGGCGAACATCGTCGTTGACGACCACGACGTCGAACTCCGCCGCCGCCGCCAGCTCCTGGCGTGCCGTGGCCAGGCGGACCCGTCGCTGCGCATGCGACTCGGTGCCCCGCCCGACCAGACGGCGCACCAGCTCCGGCCAGGACGGCGGGGCCAGGAAGACGAACAGCGCCTCGGGCATGGCTGCCCGGACCTGTCGGGCGCCCTGCAGGTCGATCTCCAGCAGCGCCGGCCGGCCGGCGGCCAGGGCCGCCTCGACGGGCCGCCGCGGGGTGCCGTACCGCGCCTGGCCGTGCACCACGGCGTGCTCGAGGAACTCCCCGGCCGCGACCATCCGGTCGAACTCGGCCGCACCGACGAAGTGGTAGTGGACCCCGTCGACCTCGCCGGGCCGGGGCGGGCGGGTGGTCGCCGAGACCGACAGCCACACCCGCGGGTGATGCGCACGCACGTATGCCGCCACCGTGCCCTTGCCCACGGCCGTCGGGCCGGCCAGGACCACCAGGCGCGGCGTGCCCCCCGGTGTCGACCCGGACCCGGGCCCGGTCACCCCCGGCCGAAGCGGGCGATCAGCGCCGCGGACTGGTTGGCACCGAGGCCGCGGACCCGCCGCGACTCGGAGATGCCGATGTCGGCCATGATCTGGCGGGCCCGCACCGGGCCGACACCGGGCAGGGCCTCCAACAACGCCGACACCCGCATCTTGCCGACCACCGGGTTGTCCTTGCCCTCGCCGATCACCGCCTCCAGGGACCCCGTGGAGTACTTCAGACGGTTCTTCACGGCGGCTCGCTCGCGGCGGGCCACGGCGGCCTTCTCCAGGGCGGCGGCGCGCTCTTCGGGGGTCAGCGAGGGCAATGCCACGGTCGGTACTCCTCGGTCCAGCAGGTCGATGCGTCGAACCTACCCAGGGGCCCCCGCTGCCGCAACGAGGGCATGCCCGGGTCCGCCGAGGGCCCGGGGCGACGCCCGGCCCGGCGGCTACCCGAGCATCTCCCCCAGCCGCCGGGCCGTGCTCTCGGACCGGGCCGCCAGCGCGGCGACGGCCGGCCCGGCGGCGAGGACCTCTCGGCTGCTGGCGGCCAGGACGTTGCGCCCGGCTGCGCCGAACACCCGACGCAGGTCCGCCCCGGTGGCACCCTGGGCCCCGACACCCGGGGCCAGCAGGGGGGCGTTCGCGGCGGCCAGGTCCAGCCCCAGGCGGTGGACTGCGTCGCCGACGGTCGCGCCCACGACCAGTCCGACGCTGCCCAGCCGCCCGGCTCGGGCGGCCCCGGCGTTGTCCCGGGTCGCCCCCGCCACGACGTGTCCGGCCACGGAGATCCCCCCCAGCACGGCATGCTGGACCGCCGGTCCCTCGGGGTTGGAGGTCAAGGCCAGGACGAAGACCCCCCGACCGGTCTGCTCGGCCAGGTCGAGCGCCGGTCGCAGCGAGTCGTAACCGAGGTAGGGGCTCAGCGTGATCGCGTCCGGGGCGGCGGGCGCGGCGGGCCCGAGGAACGCCTGCGCGTAGGCCTGCATCGTGGTGCCGATGTCGCCGCGTTTCACGTCGAGGATCGTCGGCGTGCCGGCCGCGGTGAGCTCGGCCACGACGCGCTCGAGCACGGCGACGCCCGCCGCACCGAACACCTCGAAGAACGCCGACTGCGGCTTGACCGCCGCGACCCGACCGGAGAACGCCTCCACGCAGATCCGCGCGAAACGCTCCAGACCGCGCAGGTCGGTGTCCAGGCCCCAGTCCCGCAGCAGGGCGGGGTGGGGGTCGATCCCCACGCACAGCGGGCCGTGCCGGTCCATGGCCGCCCGGAGCCGCTGCCCGAACGGGGGCCCGCCGGACGCCGTCATCGCGCGCCCCGATGCGCGCACCCGACGACGTCGGTGAGCGCGGCATACCCCTTGGCGCGCATCGCGATCCGCAGCTGATCGAGCACGCGGACCGGCGCCTGCGGGTCGTGGAAGGTCGCCGTGCCGACCTGCACGGCGCTCGCTCCTGCCGCGAGCAGCTCGAGCGCGTCGTGCCCGGTGGCGACCCCGCCCACCCCGACGATCGGCGCGGTGGGCACCCGCCCCTCGAGCATGCCGGCCCGGACCTGCCAGATCGCGCGCACCGCCAGCGGCCGGATCGCCGGGCCGGAGAGCCCGCCGGTGACCCCCGCGAGGTGCGGGCGCATCCGGTCGATGTCGATGGCCATGCCCAGGGTCGTGTTGATCATGGTCAGCCCGTCGGCGCCGGCCTGCAGGCAGGCGCTCGCGACGGGGAGCAGGTCGGTGACGTCGGGGCTGAGCTTGGCCAGCACGGGGATGCCGTCGGGCAGCTGGGCACGCACCGCCGCGACCACCTCCGCCGAGGCCTGCGGGTCGATCGCGAACACCAGGCCCCGGCTGGCGACGTTGGGGCAGGAGATGTTGACCTCGACGCCGACGACGGCACCGAACGCGGGGCTCGCGGCGAGGTGTCGGGCGACCTCGGCGAACTCGTCCCCGGACCCACCGGCCACCGAGACCAGCGGGCGGGCGCCGACCGAGGCCAGCCACGGCAGGTCCTGCGTGCAGAAGGCCTCGATCCCGGGCCCCTGCAGGCCGATGGAGTTGAGCATCCCCGACGGGGTCTCGGCCATCCGAGGAGTGCCTCGGCCCGCGCGCGGGGCCGCCATCACCGACTTGGTGACGAAGGCGCCGAGCCGACCGATGTCGAAGAACCGGTGCAGTTCCCGGCCGTTCGCGGCACATCCGGACGCGGTCATCACCGGGTTGGGCAGCCGGATGCCGCCGAGCGTCACCGACATGTCGAGCATCAGTGCCCGCCCTGCGCCGGGGCGCCGACCGCGTCGCCCGGGACCCGGGCCCGGCCCTCGCCCAAGGCGTCCCAACGCACCCGGTCTGCCGGGAACACCGGCCCCTCTACGCAGGCGCGGACCATCCGGGTGCGCCCGTCCCGGCCACGCACCGGCAGCACGCAGGTCATGCACACGCCGATAGCGCAGGCCATCGCCTCCTCGACGGCCACCTGGGCGACGGCTCCCTCGCGGCCGGCCACCTCGGTGACCGCCCGCAGCATCGGCATCGGGCCGCAGGCGTAGACCACGGCCGCGCCGCAGAGCCGGGCCACTCCGGGCAGCACGTGAGTGACCCACCCCGTCGTGCCCATCGAGCCGTCGTCGGTGGTGACGGTCAGGCCGTCGGCGACCTCGCGGGCGCGATCCACCCCGAAGAGCCGGTCGGCGCTGGCCGCCCCGAGGATCAGCTCGGTGTGGCAGCCCCGCTCGCGCAGCGCCTGCGCCAGCCAGAACAGCGGCGCGCTGCCGTAGCCGCCGCCGACGAGCACGCAGGGGACCGGCTCGGTCGGCAGCGGGAAGGGCCGGCCCAGCGGCCCGACGAGGTCGACCTCGACGTCGAGGCCGACCTCGGTGAGCCACACCGTGCCCGGCCCGTGCGCGGCGACGACGATCTCGACGGTGTCGTCCTCGAGGTCGACCCGTAGGATGGAGAAGCTGCGGCGCAACAGGGTCGCCGCGGTGCGGCCACCCACGGTGAGGGCGACGAACTGCCCGGGCCGGGCCAGCGCGGCGACGCCGGGCGCGGCGAAGGTCATCCGCCGATAGGCGCCTTCGGTGGCCGCGTGGGCCAGTCGTGCCGCGACCTGCACGACCCCGCCGGCCGGCATACCGCAGCTCACGGCGTCGCCCCGTGCGCATAGAGGTCCAGACCTCGGGCGTGTTCCTGCAGCGAGGTCACGGTTAGCTCCCCCGCCCGCATCGCCTCAATGGCCTGCACCGCGGCGGCGAGCTCCTGCACGGTGGTGAGCAGAGTCTTGTCGGCGGCGATCGCCGCTGCCCGGATCTGGTAGCCGTCGGTGCGGGCGTGCTGTCCGGTCGGGGTGTTGACGATCATGTCGATCTCGCCGGCGAGGATGCGCTCGACGATGGTCCGCTCGTCCTCGAGATCCGGGCGGTTGCCGTACTCGGTGATCTTGCGCACGACGTCGGCGGAGATCCCGTTGCGGCGCAACACGTCTGCGGTGCCCTGGGTGGCCAGCAGGCGGAACCCGAGGTCGGCGAGGTGACGCACCGGGAACAGCATGGCCCGCTTGTCGCGGTTGGCGACCGAGACGAACACCGTGCCGGACATCGGCAGCCCTCCGTAGGCCGCGAGCTGGCTCTTGGCGAAGGCCCGCCCGAAGTCGGCGTCGATGCCCATGACCTCGCCGGTGGACTTCATCTCCGGACCCAGCAGCGCGTCGACCATCTCGCCGTCGGCGGTGCGGAATCGGGCGAAGGGCAGCACGGCCTCCTTGACCGACATCGGGGCGTCGGCCGGCAGGGTGCCCCCGTCGCCGTGCGGTGGCAGCACGCCGTCGCGGCGCAGGTCGGCGATCGACGCGCCGAGCATGATCCGGGCGGCGGCCTTGGCCAGTGGCACCCCGGTCGCCTTGGCGACGAACGGCACGGTCCGGGAAGCCCGCGGGTTGGCCTCCAGGACGTAGAGGACGTCCTGGGCCAGGGCGAACTGGACGTTCATCAGCCCGCGGACCCCGATGCCCTCGGCGAGGGCCACCGTGCTGCGCCGGACCCGCTCGATCTCGGCGGCCCCGAGGGTCGCCGGCGGCAGGGCGCAGGCGCTGTCGCCGGAGTGGATGCCGGCCTCCTCGATGTGCTCCATGACCCCGCCGAGGTAGAGCTCGACCCCGTCGTAGAGGGCGTCGACGTCGATCTCCAGCGCGTCGTCGAGGAACCGGTCGACGAGGATCGGATGTTCGGGCGAGGCGACCGTGGCGCGCTCGACGTAGGTCGACAGGGTCTGGTCGTCGTAGACGATCTCCATGCCCCGACCGCCCAGGACGTAGGACGGACGCACGAGCACGGGGTAGCCGATCCGCCGCGCGACCGCGATGGCCTCGTCGGGGCCGTATGCCGTGCCGTACTTCGGTGCCGGCAGTCCCGCCTCGGCGAGCACCCGGCCGAACGCCCCGCGGTCCTCGGCGAGGTGGATCGCCTCGGGCGAAGTGCCGACGATCGGCACCCCTTCGTCCTTGAGTGCCTGGGCCAGCCCGAGCGGGGTCTGGCCGCCCAGCTGCACGACGACCCCGGCGACGGGACCGGCCTGGGCTTCGGCGTGGACCACCTCGAGGACGTCCTCGAGGGTCAGCGGCTCGAAGTAGAGCCGGCTGCTGGTGTCGTAGTCGGTCGAGACGGTCTCGGGGTTGCAGTTGACCATGACCGTGTCGTAGCCGGCGTCGCGCAGCGCGAACGACGCGTGCACGCACGAGTAGTCGAACTCCACGCCCTGCCCGATCCGGTTGGGCCCGGAGCCGAGGATGAGCACGGCCGGGCGCTCTCGCGGCGCGACCTCGGTGTCCTCGTCGTAGCTGGAGTAGTGGTAGGGGGTGGTCGCGGCGAACTCGGCCGCGCAGGTGTCCACCGTCTTGAACACCGGCCGCACCCCGAGCGCGTGTCGGATGCCACGCACCACCGACTCGGGCATCCGGCGCACTCCGGCGATCTGCCGGTCGCTGAACCCGTGCCGCTTGGCCAGCTGCAGCAGCTCCGGCGACAGGCGCGCGGCCTGGGCCAACCGCTCGGCGACCTCGTTGAGCATGGCGATCTGGTCGAGGAACCACGGGTCGATGCCGGTGGCCGCGTGCATCTGCTCGACGGTGGCGCCGCCGCGCAGGGCCTGCTGGACGGCGACGATCCGCCCGTCCGTGGGCACCCGGGCGGCGTCCAGCAGGGCCGCGGTCTGCGCGGGGTCGGGCCGTGGCCCGTCCCAGTGGAAGGTCGACTCGCGCCGCTCGATCGAGCGCAGGGCCTTTTGCAGGGCCTCGGCGAAGTTGCGCCCCAACGACATCGCCTCGCCCACCGACTTCATCGTCGTCGTCAGGGTCGGGTCGGCGGCCGGGAACTTCTCGAAGGCGAAGCGGGGCACCTTGACGACGACGTAGTCGAGGGTGGGCTCGAAGGACGCCGGGGTCTGCCGGGTGATGTCGTTGGGAATCTCGTCGAGGGTGTACCCGACGGCCAGCCGAGCGGCGATCTTGGCGATGGGGAAGCCGGTGGCCTTGGAGGCCAGCGCGCTGGAGCGGGACACGCGCGGGTTCATCTCGATGACGATCACCCGCCCGTCGGCGGGGTTGACGGCGAACTGGATGTTGCAGCCCCCGGTGTCCACGCCGACCTCGCGGATCACCGCGATCCCGATGTCGCGCAGGCGTTGGTACTCCCGGTCGGTGAGGGTCAGCGCCGGGGCCACGGTGATCGAGTCGCCGGTGTGCACGCCCATCGGGTCGAGGTTCTCGATCGAGCAGACCACGACGACGTTGTCGGCGCGGTCGCGCATCACCTCCAGCTCGAACTCCTTCCACCCGAGGATGGACTCCTCCAGCAGCACCTCGGTGGTCGGGCTGGCCTGCAGCCCGGCGCCGGCGATCCGACGCAGCTGCACCTCGTCGTGGGCGACGCCGGACCCGAGCCCGCCCATGGTGAAGGAGGGTCGCACGACGACCGGGTAGCCCAGCCGCTGCGCCGCGGTCACGGCCCGGTCCAGGGCATGCGCGACCCTGGCCTTACCGCCGACCCCCTCGGGCGCGTCGTCGGCGTTGCAGATGATCGACCTGGCCACCTGCGCACCGCAGCGCTCGACCACGCCCTTGAAGGCCTGGCGGTCCTCGCCGAGGCGGATCGCGTCGACGTTGGCGCCGATCAGCGGGCAGTCGTACTTGTCCAGCACCCCCGCCTCGTGCAGGGCCATCGCGGTGTTGAGCGCGGTCTGCCCGCCGAGGGTCGCCAGGACCGCGTCGGGACGCTCCTTGGCGATGATCTTCTCGACGACCTCGGGGGTGATCGGCTCGACGTAGGTCGCGTCGGCGAACTCCGGGTCGGTCATGATCGTCGCCGGGTTGCTGTTGACGAGCACGACCCGGATCCCCTCGGCCCGCAGGACCCGGCAGGCCTGCGTGCCGGAGTAGTCGAACTCGCACGCCTGCCCGATGACGATGGGCCCGGACCCGATGACCAGGACGCTGCGGATGTCCTCCCGCCGGGGCATCAGCGCGCTCCGTCCATGAGGAATCGGACGCCGTCAACGAACTTCTGGAAGCTACGAGACCGGTTTCCGTCGAGTGTCATGTGCGGGCCGACAGCATCCGCGAGAGCGAGCTTTTCCAGGCCTGCCTGGTGGTATTTTGCGTCCTTTAAGACGCGCTCTAGAGCCTCTGCAGTACCGCCTTTCACGGCATCTGGGTCACGGAACTTCGCCCGCTCGCCGAGCGAGGACGGCACGCGAGGGTATGCCGCGCGTAGCGCCGCCACGTCTCCCAAATACCACGCCTCCAGTTCTTCGATGGCCAAACGGTTTATCACCTGACCTGGACGACTCCCGGTTACGGACACCGTCGACATTCCCGCCTCAGCCGCGAAGCCATCCAGTTTCTCTTTGAGCTCCACACAATCGTCACCGTCGCGATCGAGAATCACGATGACGCGCTTCGTTTCTCCTACCCAATTCGCATACCCGCGCAACCTGCTTGGCAGCTTTCGCAGCAGAGACTGCTTCCCATTGAAAGTGCGGACCTCGTAGGTTACCCGGTCACCCAGGATGGCCGGAAGCAGATGACCCATGGCGCGGGCCATCGACTGCTCCTCGACTAGGACCTCGATGTGCTCGACTGTCATCACACCACAACCGCGTCGGCAGGTCTTAGATATCCTTCTGACCACAAGTCACCAAGGGTGGCGCCGTGGGACATCATGTCGTTGACATGTTGGATGTCGCTGGCACGGAAGACGCGGGCAAATCCATCGTCGGCTCTGTTGATCGCCCAGAGTTCTCGTGGTTTGACCGTACTCAGGAATTCAGGTGAGTGCGTCGTCACCAGCACCTGAGAGCGCGCGGAGACAGCCCGGATCTCCTCGGCGAGGAGGGGTAACAGACTGGGGTGCAACTGGTTTTCCGGCTCCTCAATTCCAATCACCTGGAAGGGGTTCGGGTCATAGAGCACGGTCAAGTATGCCAGCAGCTTGAGGGTTCCATCGCTGGCGAAGGTCGAAAGGACCGGCTCATCGAACGGCCGGTCTTTGAGACGCAGCAACAACCGGCCGTCATCGAGGCGCAAGGGTAACACGTTCTCGAGTTGTGGCACTCGGCTGGCAAGAACTTTGAAAATCTGTCCGAGGCGCTCCGGGTGCTGCTCCTGGAGGTACTGGATAACGTTGGCGAGGTTGTCGCCCGACTGGCTGAGCCGGGGCTCTGGTCCTGCACGGGGGGTCGTGCGGGTGCCTTCGGCAGAGACATAGGAGAGATACCACCCTTGGATGAAGTCACGTAGGGTGAGGACTCTGGGATGTTGGCGAAACTGCCCCAGTGCCGAAACGGCCAGCAGATCAGGGCTAGTCAACGACTGGCTCTCGTATTCACCTCCCTCTTCGTCGTAGATACGTCCCTCCCCTCGGCTGAATTCCAGGATGACCCGCGAGCGTCCCGAAGCGGGCGCGGTCGACCATTGCAGCAACTCGGATTCAATGATCGGCAGCGCGCCCTCCTGGTCCACTTCCAGTCGATAGGTAACGAGCCGGTTCCGGTCGTGGGCGTCCGGGGCGCGGTACTTGATCTCGAAAGAGACCGGGCCGGACTGTCCACGGCTGCGAATGGAGCCAATCCTGTTTCGGGCGTCCCAGGCGGCCCGCAACCCCACGGTAAAGGACTCGTTGAGGAACGCGAACACATCGAAAACCGTCGACTTGCCACTCCCGTTGGCTCCGCACAATACCGTCATTGGAGCAAGATCTTTGAGAGTGACGTCACGAAGTACCCGGTAGTTCTTTACCGTCAACCGCTCTATCCGCATCAGCGCGCCCCGTCCATGAGCTGGGTGAACCGGTCGAACAGGTAGGCCGCGTCGTGCGGCCCCGCGGCGGCCTCCGGGTGGTACTGCACCGAGAACGCCGGGATGTCGAGGCACTCCAGGCCTTCGACGACGTCGTCGTTGAGGCACACGTGGCTGACCCGCACCCGCCCGTATGCCGTGCGGGCGTCGTGCTTGGTCGGGGCATCGACCGCGAAGCCGTGGTTGTGCGCGGTCACCTCGACGGTGCCGGTGGTCCGGTCCATGACCGGCTGGTTGATCCCCCGATGGCCGTACTTGAGCTTGTACGTGCCGAACCCCAACGCCCGGCCGAGCAGCTGGTTGCCGAAGCAGATCCCGAAGAAGGGGATCCGCCGGTCGAGCACCTCGCGCAGCAGGGTGAGGTCCGCGGTGGCGGGGTCGCCGGGGCCGTTGGAGAAGAACACCCCGTCCGGCCCGCCGTCGCAGATCGCCAGGACGTCCTCGACGGTGGCGCTTGCCGGCAACACGTGGACGTCGATGCCCTGCCGCGACATCAGCTCCGGGGTCATCGCCTTGATGCCCAGGTCGATCGCGGCGACGGTGTAGCGCCGCTCTCCCTGCGCCGCGACGACGTACGCCGCCTGGGTGGTGACCTCACCGGCGAGGTCGGCGCCGGTCATCTCGGGGGCGGCGGTGACCCGGGCGAGCAGGTCGGCCGGCGGCATACCCGCGTGCTCCCCGGAGAAGACCCCGACCCGCATGGCGCCGCGTTCGCGCAGGTGCCGGGTGAGGGCCCGGGTGTCGACGCCGCAGATGCCGACCACCCCCTCGGCGACGAGCCGGTCCTCCAGCGCCCCGGTCGCCCGCCAGTTCGAGGGCCGCAACGCCGGGTCACGCACGACGTAGCCGGCCACCCAGATCCGCCCCGACTCGTCGTCCTGCTCGTTGACCCCGGTGTTGCCGACGTGGGGGGCGGTCATGACGACGACCTGCCGGTGGTAGCTCGGGTCGGTGAGGGTCTCCTGGTATCCGGTCATGCCGGTGGAGAACACCGCCTCGCCGAGGGTCTGGCCGATCGCGCCGTAGGCCTGGCCGTGGAACACCCGCCCGTCCTCGAGGACGAGCACCGCCGGGCCGCGGTCGGCGAGCAGGGTCACGAGATCTCCTCCGGACGGGTCTGGCCACGCCGGGCCGTGCACTCCCCGCGCCGGAACGTCGCGACGACCGCGGCGTGGAAGGTGCGGCCGTGCCACGGGTTGTTGCGCGAACGCGACTGCGAGAGTGCGGCATCCACGGTAACCCTCGCATCCGGATCGACGAGGGTGAGGGTCGCCGGGGCGCCGACGGCGAGGTCGTGGCCGTGTGAGGTGAGGCCCGCGATGCGGGCCGGAGCCTGCGACATGACCTTGGCGAGGCCCGCCCAGTCGAGCAGGCCGGGGCGCACCATGACCTCGGCGAGCACCGGCAGCGCGGTCTCCAGCCCGAGCATCCCGACCGCCGCGTCGACGAACGCGTGCTCCTTGTCGTGGCGGGCGTGCGGCGCGTGGTCGGTGGCCACGGCGTCGATGGTGCCGTCGGCCAGGGCCGCCTGCAGCGCCTGCTGGTCCTCGGTGGGCCGCAACGGCGGGTTGACCTTGTAGACCGGGTCGTAGCCGGCGAGCAGCTCGGTGCCCAGGGCCAGGTGGTGCGGGGTGACCTCGGCGGTGACCGCGATGCCCTGGGCCTTGGCCCACCGGATCACCTCGACGGCCCCGGCGGTGGTCACGTGTGCGACGTGCACCCGCGAGCCGGTATGCCGCGCGAGCATGACGTCCCGCGCGACGACGACCTCCTCGGCGACGGCCGGCCAGCCCGGCAGCCCGAGGCGGCCGGACAGCTCGCCCTCGTGACAGCAGGCCGCAGCGTCGGCCAGGCGGGCATCCTGGGAGTGCTGGGAGATGACCCCGCCGAACGGCTTGACGTACTCCAGGGCGCGGCGCATGAGCCGCGCGTCGCCGACGCATCGCCCGTCGTCGGAGAACACCCGCACCCGGGCCCGGGACCGGGCCATCAGCCCCAGCTCGGCGAGCTGCTCGCCCGCCAGGCCCTGGGACACCGCACCGACCGGGACGACGTCGACGAGGCCGGCGGCCCGACCCAGGTCCAGGACACGCTCGGCCGCCTCGGCCGTGTCGGTCACCGGGGTGGTGTTGGCCATGGCGAGCACCGCGGTGAAGCCCCCCAACGCGGCGGCCGCGGACCCGGACGCGACGGTCTCGGCGTCCTCGCGCCCCGGCTCGCGCAGGTGGGTGTGCAGGTCGACCAGCCCGGGCAGGGCGACCAGCCCGTCGGCGTCGAGGACCGCGTGCGGCCCGGTCACCGAGATCGAGCCGATCTGGGCGATCCGTTCCCCGACGAGCAGCAGGTCCTGCGCGGGCCCACCGAGCAGGCGGGCACCGCGGAGCAGGGTCTGGGGCGCGGAGCGCGGGCGGCGTGCGGCCGGGGTCATGCCGCCTCCCCCTCACCGGCGAGCAGGTGGTAGAGCACCGCCATCCGCACCGCGACCCCGGCCGAGACCTGCTCCAGGACAACGGAGCTCGGGGCATCGGCGGCATCCGCGGAGATCTCCAGGCCGCGGTTCATCGGGCCGGGGTGCAGGATCGGCAGCCGCGGATTCACGGCATACAGGCGTTCGAGCCGATCGCGGGTGAGGCCGTAGCCGACCGTGTACTCCCGTGCCGTGGGGAAGAACCCGCCGCTCATCCGCTCGCGCTGCACGCGCAGCATCATCACCGCGTCGGGCGGGTCGGCGGCGTGCAGGACCTCGTCGAGGTCCCAGCTCGTCGCGAAGCCGGCGGCGGCGGCCCACGCGTCGATACCGCTGGGCATGAGGGTCGGCGGAGCGACCGCCGTGACCCGGGCGCCCAGGGTGCCCAGGGCGATGACGTTGGACCGGAAGACCCGGGAGTGGGCCAGGTCGCCGACGATGACCACGTGTCGGCCGGCCAGGTCCCCGAGGTGGTGGCGCAACGTGTAGGCGTCCAGCAGGGCCTGCGTGGGGTGCTCGTGGGTGCCGTCGCCCGCGTTGATGACGCTGGCGTCGACCCAGCCGGCCACCTGATGACAGGCCCCCGACGCGCCGTGGCGGATCACCAGGGCGTCGACGGACATCGCGGTGATCGTCCGGACCGTGTCTCGCAACGACTCGCCCTTGGACGTCGAGGACCCCTTGGCGCTGATGTTGATGGTGTCCGCCGACATCCACTTGCCGGCGATCTCGAACGAGCTGCGAGTGCGCGTGGAGTCCTCGAAGAAGAGGTTGATGACGGTGCGCCCGCGCAGCGTGGGCAGCTTCTTGACCTCGCGGCGCTGCACGTCGTGCATCGACGCGGCGGTAGCGAGGATCGCCTCGATCTCGTCGCGGCCCAGGTCGGCGCAGGAGAGCAGGTGCCGGCGGGTCACCGCCCACCCCCGCTGATCCGCACCCCGTCGTCCTGCCCGTCGGACTCGTGCAGCCGGACGTGGACGCGCTCTGCGGAGGCGGTCGGGAGGTTCTTGCCGACGTGGTCGGCGCGGATCGGCAGCTCGCGGTGACCACGGTCCACGAGCACCGCCAGACGCACCGCACGCGGGCGGCCCAGGTCGACCAGCGACTCCATCGCGGCTCGGACCGTGCGGCCGGAGTAGAGCACGTCGTCGACGAGCACGACCACTTTGCCGTCGATGCCGCCGGGTGGCATCGTCGTCGGCCCGACCGGCCGGGTCGGCTGGTGGCGCAGGTCGTCGCGGTGCATGGTGATGTCCAGGGCGCCGACCGGCACCTGGGTCCCCTCGACGTGTGCGATGACCTCGGCCAGCCGGCGCGCCAGGGGGACCCCTCGGGAGGGGATGCCCAGCAGGACCAGGTCGCTCGCGCCCTTGTTGTGCTCGAGGATTTCGTGGGCCACCCGGCGCAGGGCCCGGGAGACGTCACCGGAACTCATCACCTGGCGTGCGGCCGGGACGGCGTCGTGCGACACCACTCGGACCTCCTTCCCCGCCTCGCCGGACGGTGGTTAAAGGACGTCACTGACGCGCGTCACCCTACCCCGGCACGGCTCCGGTCCTGGCGCGGGTCCGTATG
This sequence comes from Dermatophilaceae bacterium, assembly GCA_037045055.1. Classification (GTDB taxonomy): domain Bacteria; phylum Actinomycetota; class Actinomycetes; order Actinomycetales; family Dermatophilaceae; genus Phosphoribacter. The sequence goes on from JBAOHJ010000001.1 coordinate 667,562, forward strand.
CCGGCCGGTCCGTCGGCGTGTCGGCGGCTGTCCCTGCCCGGGCCCGTGGGCCGCGGGTCGCGGTCCCCCTCAGTCGGGGTCGGCCCCGGGCGCCTCGGCCGTGCTCCAGGACGGTGGTGGCGGCGGCGGCGACGGGGCGTGCGGGTCCAACGGCTTCGCAGCGACAGGGGGCGGGGCCGGCGGCGGGGGTGGCGGCGGTGCGTCGGGGGGCGCCGGTGGCTCGGGGTGACTCGGCGCCGGTGGAGGCGGGGCGGGTGGCGGGGGGGAGCTCGCCGACGGCTGGGCCCAGGACGGCGGTGGAGGTGGTGGCGGCGGCGCCGCACCGGTCGGTGCGGGCGCGCCTGCACCGGACGGGGTCGGCGCGGCGGCGCCCGGCGGTGGGGGCGGCGCGGCATACCCTCCGGCGACGGCTCCCGGGGCCGGCGGCGGGGCGGTGAGCAGCGCGAAGCTGGCGATGCCCCCCTGCGCCTCGATGCCGCGCAGCGCGTCGAGCACCCGCACCCGCTCGGCCGGATCGCCCGGCCGAGCGGTCTCGGCGAGGTAGGCCAGCACCCCGAGGTCGCGCAAGAGGCGCTCGGCCTGCTTGCCGCCCGCCGCCGAGGCCGACCCTCCAACGCTCGTCAGCGCCTCGTCGGCCTTCGCGGCCAGCTCACTCGCCGCGGCCTTGGCCTTGTCCAGGAATCCCATCGGTCACCTCTCGTCGTCGCCGGGCGACGCCATCGTCTCTCGGAAACCGTTCGCCCACAACCGCTTCCCTTTCGGGCAATCCGCCCCCCCGGGTCGGGCGCCGGGCAGTAGGGTCGGGTCGAGGCCGTGTCGCGATATCAAGGGAGGTCCAGGATGCCGATCCACGGAACGCTGTTCCAGGAGTACCAGGAGAACCCCTCGGCAGACCCGTTCGTGCTGCAGAACAAGAAGATGCTCAAGATTTCGATGCAGTACGGCCCGGTGTGGGCCAAGACCGGGTCGATGGTCGCCTACCAGGGCGACGTGCGGTTCGAGAACACCGGGTCGGGCGGTCTGGACAAGCTGCTGAAGTCCAAGCTCACCGGGGAAGGCGTCAAGGTGATGCGGTGCAGCGGCAGCGGGGAGCTGTTCGTCGGCGACCTGGCCAGCGAGATCCAGCTGTTCTACCTGGAGAACGACATGGTGTCGGTCAACGGCAACAACGTCCTGGCCTTCTCCAGCTCGATCGAGTGGGACATCCACCGCGTGCAGGCGCGGGGAGCCATGATGGCCGGCGGGCTGTTCAACGTGTCGCTGCGGGGCACCGGGTACGTCGCCGTGACCACCAAGGGCGACCCGGTGGCCCTCGACGTCGCCGGCTCGCCGACCTTCGCCGACGCCCAGGCCGTCGTGCTGTGGACCAGTGGGGTGTCCATGGACATCCGCGTGGACACCGGCGGGCTGAAGTCGCTGGTGCGCGGCGGCACGGGGGAGATGCTGCAGATGGCCTTCGGTGGGCAGGGGTACGTCCTGGTCCAGCCCTCCGAGTCGGTGCTCGAGGGCGGCACGCAGACCCCGCAGCGCGGTGGCGGCGGGCTGGGCGGACTGCTCGGCGGGTAGCCCGCAGCCCGCTGGCGTCCCGGCCGCGACCGTCGCCGGGCCGGCCAGCCCCCGGCCTACCGCACGCGGCGGCCCCGGCGCCCTGCCACGGCCTAACGCAGCCCCGGCTCGGCGTCCTGGACCGCGCGCACCTGCGCCATCGTCGGGGCGAAGGCGCCACGCTGACGCACCGTCAGCGCCGAGGTCACCACGGCCCGGTTCAGGGCCGGCCGCACCTGCGACCACCGGGCGCCGCGCAGGCGGTCGCGGGCCTGGACCGACCCGAGCAGCCCGGCCGCCAGCAGCCCCGAGATCAGCCCGGCCATGAACGAGTCCCCCGCGCCGACGGTGTCCCCGATCGGCACGTCCAGCCGGTCCACGCCGAGCAGGTCGCGCTCGCCGGCGAGCACCGCGACGGCGCCCTGCGGGCCGCGGGTGACGACGACCAGGCTCGGGCCGGCCGCCAGCCAGCGCCGCATGACCTGCTCGACCGCGTCCCCCGGGTAGAGCCAGGTGAGGTCCTCGTCGCTGGCCTTGACCAGGTCGGCCCGGGCCACCAGGGACTCCACCCGCGCGAGCACGTCCGCGGGCGACCCCATCAGCGCGGGGCGGATGTTCGGGTCGTAGGACACGGTGCCGACCCTCCGCATGCGCTCGACCACGTCGAGCACCTGGCTGCCGCCGGGCTCCAGGGTCGCCGCGATGCTGCCGGTGTGCAGGTGGCCGTAACCGCTCAGGTCGCCGATCTCCGGCACCGACCAGGTGAGGTCGAACTCGTACGTCGCCCGCCCCTGCTCGTCCAGACGGGCATAGGCCAGCGCGGTCCGGGCCGCCCCGTCGGTGCCCGCCACCACGGACACGCCGGCCGACCGAGCCCAGCGCGCCAACCGGTCGCCGCGCTCGTCCTTGCCCCACCACGCGCAGATACTCGCCGGGTCGCCCAGGGTCGCCAGGCCACAGGCGACGTTGAGCAGACTGCCGCCCACGTGCTCGACGGTGCCCTCGGGACGGCTGACCACGTCGACGAGCGCCTCGCCCAGGCACAGGACGGCCCGCTCGCCACTCATGCACCCACACGCTAGCGCCCGCCCCGTGCCCGGGGGGCATCACGGCCGGACCGTGGTCAGATCACGGTGTCCTTGACCTGGGCGATCCGCCCCAGCAGCCCGTTGACGAACGACGGCGAGGCGTCGGTCGACAGGTCCTTGGCGAGGCGCACCGCCTCGGAGATCGCGACGGCGTCGGGCACCCCCTGCCCGTAGAGCACCTCGAACGCCCCGATCCGCAGGATCGCGCGGTCCACGGCCGGCATCCGGTCGATCGACCACCCGTGACTGTAGGTCTGCAGCACGCCCTCGATGCTCGCCCAGTGCGCGACCACGCCCTCGACGAGCCTCGCGGCATACTCCGGCACCGGCACCGGCACCGGCACCGGCACCGGCGTGGCCTGCTGCTGGCGCTGCTGTAGCAGGTCCAGCGCGTTGACGCCCCGCTGGTCGGCCTCGAAGAGCAGGTCGAGCGCGCGTTTGCGCGCCTTGGTGCGAGCGCCCATCGAGGTCTGCCGTCCGTCCCGTCTGCCGGTCGCTCGGTCAGTCGTTGACCCGGCCCAGGTAGGAGCCGTCGCGGGTGTCGACCTTGACCCGGGTGCCGGTCTCGAGGAACAGCGGCACCTGGATCTGCGCGCCGGTCTGCAAGGTGGCCGGCTTGGTGCCGCCGGTCGAGCGATCGCCCTGCAGACCGGGCTCGGTGAAGGTGATCTCCAGCACGACCGCGGCGGGCAGCTCGACGTACAACGGCGACCCGTCGTGAGTGGCGACGATGGCGTTCTGGTTCTCCAGCAGGTAGCTCGCCGCGGTGCCGACCACCTCGCCGGACACGTGCAGTTGGTCGTAGGTGTCGGTGTCCATGAAGACGAAGTCGGAGCCGTCCTTGTAGAGATAGGCCATGGTGCGCTTGTCCACGTTGGCGGTGTCGACCTTGACCCCGGCGTTGAAGGTCTTGTCGACGACCTTGCCGGACAGCACGTTCTTGAGCTTGGTCCGCACGAACGCCGGACCCTTGCCGGGCTTGACGTGCTGGAACTCCACGACGGTCCACAACTGGCCGTCGAGGTTGAGCACGAGGCCGTTCTTGAGGTCGTTGGTGGTCGCCACGGGAGCATCGCTTTCGTATGCCGGGCACGGCGCGGCCCGGGTGAGTCGTCGTCGGAACGGCTCAGTCTATCGGCCCCGAGGATGGCCGGGCATCGCCGGCGGGTCACGCACCCCGCTCAGACGCCGACCCGCAGGTCCGCGGCGTAGCCGCCGGTGGCCGAGCCGCTCATCGTGGCCAGCTGTTTGACACCTCGGTCGTTGCCGAACACGTTGTCGGTCGCGAGGGTGACCGCGGCCAGGTTGCGCACGCTGGCGGCATACCCGTCGGTGGCGTACACCGCCGCACAGGCGGCCTCCGGCAGGGCGATCTGGCTGGTCTTGACCGCGCCGCCGGCACCGACGGCGGCGGCGAGCGAACGGTAGACCTCGAAGTGGATGTGCGGCCAACGGCCCGAGTAGCAGCCGGGGAAGATCGTGGCGAAGGTGGCGGTGCCGCCGGCATCGGTCGGCTGGATGCCGCGCAGGTAGTTCTCGCCCGCCAGCCCCGGCGAGTAGAGCGAGTACCCGCCTTCGCGATTGCAGTGCCACAGGTACACCGCGGCGCCGGACACGGGGGCTCCGGTGGACTTGTCCGTCACGGTGAGCCGCACGGTGAGCGGTATGCCGCCGGCCTTGGTCGTCGAGGAGCCGAAGCTGCCGGTGATGTCGGCGCGGACGATGCCGGCGTCGTCCAGGACGTTGGGGCCGTTCGATCCGTCGCCCGGATAGGGTCCGGCGGCCTCGGTGGGCACCTCGCCGACGGCGTCACCCGATGCCGTGGTGCCGCCGGCCGTCGCGGCGCTGGAGCCGGTCGGCGCGGCGGCGTTGGAGGCGGTCGAGGTCGTCGGGCCGGCCGCGGTGCACGCCGCCGCCGCGGCCAGACCCACCCCGCCGAGCAGGCCGAGCACGGCACGGCGGCGCACCAGGGTGCCCAGGTCGAAGGCCAGACCCCGGTCGTGATCGTCGATCCCGGCCTGGTCATGGGGTGCGGTGCGCTCGGGCATCGTGTGGTCCGTTCGTCAGGCCCCGGGGCTTGCGGGGAGGGCGGGGCACCACCGTGGCCCGGCCGGCCCAGGGGCCGCTGGGGACCTGCTGTGTGTCCACTGTGAGCCAGGGCGGCCGACCGGCGACGCCGGACGGGGTCGGTTCCCGGAGGCTCTGCATTGCCCGCCAGTGGCGGGCACTGCAGAGCCTCCCGCACGCAGGGCATGTCGGGCCCGGTTGCCGGGGCCGCGGGACCCAGGGCAGCGGGGTCACCACCGGTGCCGATGCGCAGCCGGGCCTCGGGCCATCGGGACTACGGCTCGCTGATCGCGTCGTACGCCTCGCGCAACAGCTGCTCGCTGGGCCCCTCCAACCGGCCGGGACGCCCGATCCCGTCGAGCACGACGAACCGCAGCAGCGACCCCCGGGACTTCTTGTCCCGGCGCATCGCCGTAAACAGGTCCTCCCACCGGCCTGCCGGGTAGGCGGTCGGCAGACCCACTGCGCTCAGCACCGACAGGTGGCGCCGCACGTCGTCTTCGCCGAGCCGGCCGGCCAGCCAGGCCAGCCGCGCGGCATACGCCATGCCGATGGCGACCGCCTCGCCGTGCCGGCGGGTGTAGCCCTCCACCTGCTCCACGGCGTGCCCGAAGGTGTGCCCGTAGTTGAGGATCTCGCGCAGGAAGGACTCGCGGGGGTCGGCCGCGACGACCGACGCCTTGACCCGCACCGAGCGCTCGACGAGCTCGGCGAGGGCGTCGCCGGCGGGGTCGAGGGCGGCTGCCGGATCGGCCTGGACGATCTGCAGGGTGCGCTCGTCGGCGATGAACCCGTGCTTGACGACCTCGGCCATCCCGGCGACCAGCTCCGCGCGCGGCAACGTCAGCAGGGCGTCCAGGTCGCACAGCACGCCGGCCGGGGGATGGAAGGCGCCCACGAGGTTCTTGCCTTCGGCGGTGTTGACGCCGGTCTTGCCGCCGACCGCCGCGTCGACCATCGCGGCCAGCGTGGTGGGCACCTGCACGACGGCGATGCCGCGCAGCCACGTCGCCGCGACGAAGCCGGCCAGGTCGGTCACGGTCCCCCCGCCGACCCCGATCACGGCGTCCGACCTGGTGAACTCGGCCTGACCGAGCCGCGCCCACAGCATGGCGGCGACCGCGGGGGTCTTGGCCCCCTCGGCGTCGGGCACGAGCGCCGGCACTGCCGTCGCGCCGGTCCCGCGCACCGCGTCGGCGACCCGCTGGGCGAGGTCGGCGACGGCGGCCGAGTGCACGATCAGGGTCCGCCGCACCCGGGCGCCCAGGGCCGGCCGCAGCAGGGCAGCGAGCGCGTCGGGCGAGTCGAGCAGACCTCGACCGACCAGGACCTCGTGGTCCTGGCCGACCGCGATCCGAGCCGGCTGGTCGGCAGTCACGGCCGCACCGGCGACGGCGCGGACAACGCCGCCGCGACGAGCTCGGCGACCTGGTGCGGGGTCCGGCCCGTGGTGTCCACGTGGATGGTCCCCACCCGCCGGTAGGTCTCGCGGCGCTGCGCCATGAGCTCGCGCCAGGCCGCGCGTGGGGTGACCGCCAGCATCGGGCGGGCCGTCGCGTCCAGACCCACCCGCCGGGCCGCGTCGGCAGGGGCGACGTCGAGGAAGACGACCGGGCGTCCGCGCAGCCGTTGCTCGGTCCCCGGGTCCATCACGGCCCCACCGCCGACCGCCAGCACCCCGCGCTCGTGTTCGAGGGCCCGGGCCACCTCGGCGCGTTCCAGCGCGCGGAAGGCGGGCTCGCCGTCCTCGACGAAGATGTCCGAGATGCTGCGCCCGACGCTGGCCACGATGGCCTCGTCGGTGTCGTGGAAGGGCAGCCCGAGCAGGGTCGCCAGGACCCGCCCGGTGGCGGTCTTGCCGCACCCCGGGGGCCCGCAGAGCACCACCGTGGGGCCCGTGGGGACGTTCACCACGAGCGCATCCGGGGGGGCACCGAGGCCAGGTATGCCGCGTGGTTGCGGCTGGTCTCGGCCAGCGAGTCGCCGCCGAACTTCTCCAGGCAGGCTCGGGCCAGCACCAGCCCCACCATCGCCTCGGCGACGACACCGGCGGCCGGGACCGCGCACACGTCGCTGCGCTGGTGGATCGCCCGGGCCGGCCCGTCGGTGGCGACGTCGACGGTGTGCAGGGAGCGCGGGACGGTCGAGATGGGCTTCATCGCGGCGCGCACCCGCAGGACCTCGCCGGTGGACATGCCCCCCTCGGTCCCCCCGGCCCGTCCGGTCTGCCGGCGGATGACGCCGGCGGCGTCGCGGGACATCTCGTCGTGCGCCACCGAGCCGCGCCGACGGGCCGAGGCGAACCCGTCGCCGACCTCCACGCCCTTGATCGCGTGGACCCCCATCAGCGCCGCACCGAGCCGGGCGTCCAGCCGCCGGTCCCACTGGACGTGCGACCCGAGCCCCGGCGGCAGCCCGAAGGCGAGCACCTCGACCACCCCGCCGAGGGTGTCTCCATCCCGGTGCGCGTCGTCGATCTGCGCCACCATCGCCGCCGACGCCGCGGCCTCGGTGCACCGGACCGGGTCGGCGTCCAGCCGGTCGACGTCGTCGGGGCCCGGGGGTGCGGTGCCCGCGGCGAGCTCGGCGGTGCCGATCGCGACGGTGTGCGAGACCAAGCGGACGCCGTAGGCCTGGGCGAGCATCCGGGCGGCGACCTCGCCGAGCGCGACCCGCGCGGCGGTCTCGCGGGCCGACGCGCGTTCCAGCACCGGGCGGGCGTCGTCGAACCCGTACTTCTGCATGCCGGCCAGATCCGCGTGGCCGGGCCGGGGCCGGGTCAGGGGCTTGTTGCGGGCGATCTCGCGCTCGGCGTTGACGTCGTCGGCGGCCTGCAGCTGCGCGTGCGACACCGGGTCGGCGCTCATCACGGTCTGCCACTTGGGCCACTCGGTGTTGCCGACCCGGATGGCGATCGGGGAGCCGAGGGTGAGCCCGTGCCGCAGGCCGGCGAGCACCTCGACCTCGTCCTGCTCGAAGCGCATCCGGGCCCCCCGGCCGTAGCCGAGGCGGCGTCGGGCCAGCGCACCCGCCAGATCCGCGGTCCGCACGGCGACCCCGGCGGGCATTCCCTCCAGCACCGCGACGAGTGCCGGCCCGTGGGACTCGCCGGCGGTGAGCCATCGCACCATGGCCCGATCCTCCCATGGGGGCCTCGGGCGCCGCCCGGGCCGCCGACTACTGGAACCCGGCCGGCGCCGTCGACAGCGCGCCGAGCAACCCGCCGAGCAGCAGGTACGGGCCGAAGGCCACCGTGCTGCGCGGGCCCAACCGGCCGGTGAGCAGCCCCACCGCGGTCACCACCCCGCCGAGCAGGAAAGCCGCCACCGCCGCCACGAGCGGGGCCACTGGGTCCAGGAACCCCAGGGTCAGGCCCACCAACCCGCCCACGGTGGCGTCGCCGGCGCCCACGCCGCCACCGGGCAGCAGCGACCCGAGCGTGTATGCCGCCCACGTCACCGCCCCGGCGATCAGCCCCCGGCCCAGCGGCCACCACTGCCCGGTCGACCAGGCGGCCAGGGCCAGCAGCCCGAGCACCGCCGGCAGGGTCGGTCGGGTCAGCCCCTGGGGCAGCCGATGGACGTCGAGGTCGATCCGGGTCAGCGCGGTGCCGACCGCGGCCAGCAGCAGCGGAGCAGGCAGCAGCACCCCACCGGCCACTGCGCCCAGCCGCCAGGCCAGCAGGCCCCACGCCAGCGGGACGGCGACGGCGACCGACCACCGAGCGCGCGGCGTCGGGCCGGTCTCGTCGTCGAGGCGGTAGGTCGGCTGGGCCAGGGCTCGGTACAGGGCCACGCCGACCCCGGCCCCGGCGACCACCGCGGCCGCGACCACCCAGGTCGGTGTGGTCACCCCGATCCGCCGCCGCTGGCCAGGTGCGTCTTCAGGGCCGCGCGCATGGCTTCGACGGGGGCCGGCCGGCCGGTCATCAACCGCACCTGTGCGCCGGCCTGGTGCAGGAGCATCTCGGTGCCGGGGACGGCGGCATACCCGGCCTGCCGGGCCGCGGTCAGCAGCGGGCTGGGCGCACTGCCGTAGACGCAGTCGAGGGCCACCACCGGGCGGTCGCGCCGGGGCGCGTGGGTCGACGGCACGGCATATGCCTCGGGCGGGACCGTCCCGACCACGACGTCCGCGGACGGCCATCGACCCAGGGGCCCGACCTCGACGGCCAGCCCCAGCACCCGCGCGTACGCCAGTGTGGCCGGCCGGACCTCCTCGCGCACCAGGAAGGTCACCCGGGCCGCCCCGAGCGACGCCACCGCGGCGAGCACCGAGCGCGCCGTGGCCCCCGACCCGAGCAGCGCCACGTGGCGCACCGCCGACGCCCCCGCCTCGCGTAGGGCTTGCGCGACGCCGTAGACGTCGGTGTTGTGCGCGGCCCACCCGGGCCCGTCGCGCACCAGGGTGTTGGCCGCGCCGACCGCACGGACCAGGTCGGACACGGTGTGGGCGACCTGCACGGCCGCCTCCTTCAGCGGCATGGTCAACGAGAGCCCCCGCCAGGAGGCGTCCAGCCCGCGCAGGTGCTCGGCGAGCTCGTCCTGCTGCACCCGCACCCGCTCGTAGGTCCAGTCGGTCAGGCCCAGCGCCCGGTATGCCGCCCGGTGCAGCACCGGTGACAGCGAGTGCGCGATGGGCGAGCCGAGCACCCCGGCCCGGTGCCGCGGCGACCCGGCGGCCCCGCCGGGGCCGGCGCTGGCCTGCGGCCTCAGCACTGACCCTTGTTCGCCGAGCACCACGCCTGGAACTCGGCGACGTTGCGGTCGTGCTCGGCCGGGGTGGTGGCGAACTTCGTCTCGCCGGTGGAGGGGTTGACCGCGACGAAGTAGAGCCACGGGCCGTCGGCCGGACGCAGCGCGGCGGCGATCGCGCTGGCGCCCGGATTGGCGATCGGTCCGGCGGGCAGGCCGTCGACCTGGTAGGTGTTCCACGGGCTGAGGGTGGCCCGTTGGGCATCGGTCGTGGTGATCGTCCGGGTCTTGGTGGCGTAGGCCACCGTCGAGTCCAGCTGCAGGCGCATCGGTTTGGCCAGCAGGTTGGCGATGACCCGGGCGACCTTGGGTCGGTCCTGCTCGCGTCGGCCCTCGGCCTCGACGATGCTCGCCACGATCATCACCCGCTCGGCACCGTCCCCGGTGACCCCTTGCCTGGTCAGCTCGGCCACCGCCTTGCCCACCATGGTCCGCAGCTGCTCGGCGGCGGAGTTCTTCGAGGAGAACTCGTAGGTCGCCGGGTACAGGTACCCCTCGATGTTGCCCTTCGCCGACGAGGGCAGCCCCAGGGCGGCGGCGTCCTTGGCCGCGGCTTCGTAGTCGGCGACCGGCTTGCCGGTGGCCTTGGACAGCAGGGCGTAGGTCTCCGAGGCCCACAGCCCCTCACGGACGGTCACCCGGGCCACCTGCCGGTTCTTCGGGTCGACGAGCACGGCGAGGGCGTCGGTGGCCTTCATCTGGGAGCGCAGCAGGTACTCGCCCGGCTGGATCCCGCCCGACCTGGGCTCGTCGCTGTAGGCGTCGACGAACGCCTTGGCCGACTTGACCACCCCGGCCTTCTCGAGGTTGGCCGCCATCGACCGGCCGGTGTCGCCGTCGTTGACGGTGAAGGTCACCGAGCCGGTCCCCGGTCCGGGGTAGTCGTTGCCGCCGCCGAAGCCCTCGACCATCGGACGCAGGACGGTCAGCGCGAGCACCACGGCACCACCGACCAGTCCTAGGGTGACCAGCAGGACCAGCAGCCGGCGCGCCGCTCGGGCCGGGCGCCGGCGCCCGTGCGCCGGGCGTCCGGAGCCGCCGGCGCGCTCCCCGAAGCCGAGATCCTCGACGGCATACTCCTCGTCGTGCTCGTCGGCCCTCATCGGCGTCCCTTCGCTCGGGGCTTGCGCCCGCCGCGGACCAGCTCGCCGGGCTGGCGTCCGGTCGCCCGCTCGGCGTCCAGCGCCGACTGCAGGATGAGGACGGCGGCGGCCTGGTCCACCACGCCCCTGTGCTCGCCGCCGGGCACCCCACTGTCGTGCAGCAGCCGGTGCGAGCCCACCGTGGTCAGTCGTTCGTCCACCAACCGTACGGGCACCGGGTCGACCCGCGCGGCAACCAGCGCGGCATACGCCCGCGCGCGTCGCGCCGCGGCGCCCTCGTGACCGGCGAGCGTGCGGGGCAGGCCGACGACGAGGTAGGCCGTGCGCTGCGCCGCGACGTGGGCCTGCAGCCGGGCCAGGTCGGTGGCGGCGTCGGAGGGGTCGCGGGCCAGCGTGGCCACCGGCATGGCCAGGACGCCGTCGGGGTCGCTCATGGCCAGCCCGACGCGGACCTCGCCGACGTCGACGCCGAACCGCACGCCCGAGCCCGACCCGGTCACTGCTGGCTGCGCAGGACGTCCTCGACGGCTCCCAGCGCCGGCCCGGTCCGTGCCGGATCGGTCCCCCCGCCCTGGGCCAGGTCGTCCTTGCCGCCGCCGCCCCCACCCAGCACGCCCGCGGCCACCCGCACCAGGGCTCCGGCCCGGGCTCCGGCCGCCCGGGCCGCGGCGTTGGTCGCGACCACGACGACGGGCTTGCCCCCGGGCGCGGACGCCATGGCGACGACCACCGGGTCGGCCTCGCCGATCCTCGCGCGCACGTCGAGCACGAGGGTGCGCAGATCCCCGGCCTCGACGTCGCCGGCGTCGTGGGTGACCAACCGGACCGGGCCGACCCGGCGGGCCGTGTCGGCCAGCCGCGGGGCCTCGGCCAGGGCCTGCTGCCGGCGGGCGGCGTCGATCTCCCGCTCGGCCTCGCGCAGCCGGGCGAGGATGCCGCCGACCCGCTCGGGCAGCTGCTCCGGGCGGCCCTTGAGCAGGTCGGTGAGCTGACCGACGATGGCGTGCTCGCGGGCCAGGAAGCGGTAGGCGTCGGCGCCGACGAGGGCCTCCACGCGTCGCACGCCCGACCCGATCGAGGCCTCGCCGAGCAGCTTGACCACGCCGAGCTGGCTGGAGCGCTGGGCGTGGGTGCCGCCGCACAGCTCTCGGGCCCACTCCCCGACCGAGACGACCCGCACCGCGTCGCCGTACTTCTCGCCGAACAGGGCCATCGCCCCGATGTCCCGGGCCTGGTGCTGGGTCATCACCTCGGCGTGCACCGGCAGATCCGCCAGCAGCACCTCGTTGACGTGGTCCTCGATGTCGCGCAGCTGGCTCACCGGCACGGCGGCCTGGGCGTTGAAGTCGAAGCGGAAGCGGCCCGGGGCGTTCTCCGACCCGGCCTGGGTGGCGGTCTCGCCGAGGGCCTCGCGGATCGCCTTGTGGACGATGTGCGTGGCGGTGTGGGCGCGGGAGATCGACCGGCGTCGCTCGGTGTCGACCTCCGCCTGGGCCAGGGCCCCGGTGCTCACCTCGCCGAGCACGACCGTGGCCCGGTGGACCGACAGCCCGGGGATGGGGCTCTGCACGTCGCGGACCTGCACCACCGCCCCGTCGGACAGCTCGATCCGCCCGCCGTCGGCCAGCTGGCCGCCGCCCTCGGCGTAGAACGGGGTGCGGTCCAGGACGATGTCGACCTGCTCGCCCGGGCTCGCCGACGCCACGCTCACCCCGTCGCGGACGATCCCGACGACCCGTGCCTCCGAGACCACCTCGTCGTAGCCGGTGAACTCCACGGCCCGCCCGAGCGCGTCGGCGACCTGCCGGTATGCCGCGGTGTCGCCGTGGCCGGTCTTCTTGGCCAGCGCGTCGGCCTTGGCCCGGTCGCGCTGGCGCTGCATGAGCTCGCGGAAGCCGCTCTCGTCGACCTGCACGCCCTGCTCGGCGGCCATCTCCAGGGTGAGCTCGATGGGGAAACCGTAGGTGTCGTGCAGCGCGAAGGCCGACTCGCCGCTCAGCGTCGTGCGCCCGGAGCCCTTGACCTGCGCGACCTGCCCGTCGAGGATCGTCGTGCCGGCGGCGAGGGTGCGCAGGAAGGCCTGCTCCTCGGCGTACGCGACGGCACCGATGCGGGCGAAGTCGCTGCGCAGCGTCGGGTAGGACCGGCTCATCCACTCCATGCTCACCGGGAGCAGCTCGGGCAGCACGGGCTGCTGCACGCCGAGCAACCGCATCGAGCGCACCGCCCGGCGCAGCATCCGGCGCAGCACGTAGCCGCGGCCCTCATTGCCCGGGACGACCCCGTCGCCGATGAGCATCAGACCGGTGCGCACGTGGTCGGCGACGACCCGCAGGCGCACGTCGTCCGGGTGGCTGTGCGCGGCGTCGTGAGCCGACCCGGCACCGTAGGTCCGGCCGGCCAGCTCGGCGGCACGGTCCAGGACGGGGTAGACCTCGTCGATCTCGTAGAGGTTGTCCACGCCCTGCAGGACAGTGGCCATCCGCTCCAGGCCCAGACCGGTGTCGACGTTCTTGGCCGGCAGGTCGCCGAGAATCTCGAAGTCCTCCTTGCCGGTGCCCTCACCGCGGACGTTCTGCATGAACACGAGGTTCCACACCTCGAGGTAGCGGTCCTCGTCGACCGCGGGGCCGCCCTGCGGGCCGTACTCCGGGCCGCGGTCGTAGTAGAATCTCGCTGCACGGCCCGCACGGGCCCGGCACCCCCATGGACCAGAAGTTGTCGGCCATCCCCCGGCGGACCACCCGCTCGGCGGGGATGTCGGTGAGCTGGACCCACAGGTCCGCCGCCTCGTCGTCGTCGAGGTAGACGGTGGTCCAGAGCCGGTCGGGCTCCAGGCCGTAGCCGCCGTCGTCCTGCGCGGTGGTGAGCAGCTCCCAGGCCAGCTCGATCGCGCCGGCCTTGAAGTAGTCGCCGAAGGAGAAGTTGCCGTTCATCTGGAAGAACGTGCCGTGCCGGGAGGTCTTGCCGACCTCCTCGATGTCCTGGGTCCGCACGCACTTCTGCACGCTCGTCGCCCGAGCCCACGGGGGGGTCTGCTGGCCGAGGAAGTACGGCTTGAACGGCACCATCCCCGCGTTGACGAACAGCAGGTTCGGGTCGTCGTAGATCAGCGACGCGCTGGGCACGACGGTGTGCCCCTTGCGCTCGAAGAAGTCCAGCCAGCGGCGGCGGATCTCCGCGGTCTCCATCGTGGTGCGTTCCTCGTCCTCGGTCTGCCGTGCGCCAGACGGTGACCCGGTGGCGCCGGGGTCGGTATGCCGGGTGGGGGCCGGGTGCGCCGTCGCTGCGGACGGGCCCGCCGACACGCGGGCGACGCCCCACCCTAGCCGACCCTCACCAGCGGCCCGGCGGCGCTGACCGGCCGGCCGGCGAGCTCAGTCGGCCGGTTCGCCGCCGCCCAGTCGAGCGCGCAGCCACGGCAGTCGAGTGGCCAGGCGCTGCTCGAAACCGCGGTCGGTGGGGTGGTAGTAGCGGGCCGCGACGAGGTCGTCGGGCAGGTACTGCTGGGCCACCACGGCGTCCGGTCCGTCGTGGGCGTACCGGTAGCCCTCGCCGTGGCCGAGACGGACGGCGCCGGCATACCCGCTGCCGCGCAGGTGCGCGGGCACCGGACCGCCCCGCCCGGCGCGCACGTCGGCGATCGCGGCGTCGATGCCCAGGTAGGCGGCGTTGGACTTCGGGGCCAGGGCGTTGTGCACGACGGCCTGGGCGAGCACGATCCGCGCCTCGGGCATGCCGATCTGGGCCACCGCGTGCAGCGCGGCGACCGCGGTCTGCAGGGCGCTCGGATCGGCCATCCCGACGTCCTCGCTGGCCGCGACGACGATGCGCCGGGCCACGAACCGCGGGTCCTCCCCCGCCTCGAGCATCCGGGCCAGGTAATGCAGCGCCGCGTCGACGTCGCTGCCGCGCATCGACTTGATCAAGGCGCTGGCCACGTCGTAGTGCTGGTCGCCGGCGCGGTCGTAGCGCACCGCCGCGGTGGCCATGGCCTGCTCCACGTGGGCCAGCTCGATCGGCACCGGCTGGGGAGCCGGTGGCCCCGGCGCGACCGCGTCGGTGGCCGCGCCAGCCGCGGCCTCCAAGGCGGTGAGCACCCGCCGGGCGTCCCCGGCGGCGACCCGGACGAGGTGCTCCCGGGCGGTCGCGGTGAGGGTGAACGCGCCGTCCAGACCCCGCTGCTCGGTCAGGGCGGCGTCGACGACCTCGCCCAGGTCGGCGTCCGACAGGGGGGTCAACCGCACGAGGACCGAGCGGGACAGCAGCGGGGCGACGACGGCGAAGGACGGGTTCTCGGTGGTCGCCGCGACGAGGATGACCTGGCGGTTCTCCACCCCGGGCAGCAGGGCGTCCTGCTGGGCCTTGGTGAACCGGTGGATCTCGTCGAGGAACAGCACGGTATGCCGCCCCAGCACGTCGCGCTCCCGGGCCGCCAGAATCCATCGCCGCCCGCACGTCCTTGACCCCCGCGGTGACCGCGGACAGCTGCACGAAGCGCCGGTCGGCCACCGACGCGGCCAGGTGGGCGAGGGTGGTCTTGCCGGTGCCCGGCGGTCCCCACAGGATCGCCGAGACCGGCCCGGCCGCCCCCCCGGCCCCGTCGACCAGCCGACGCAGGGGGCTGCCCGGTCGCAGCACCTCGTCCTGGCCGCGGACCTGCGTGAGGGTGCGCGGGCGCATCCGCACGGCCAACGGCGGCAGGTGCGCGGACGGCATACCCGATGACGTGCCCGGCTCGTCGCCCGCCGGTCCGGCAGCTGGCGCGGTCGAGAACAGGTCGTCCTGCGCCATGGGCAAGGCACCTCCGTCCGGGCCGTGGCGGCTGCGGTGGCAGGCTATCCCTTGTGAGGGGCAAGCACCGACCGAGTCGACCCACCCGACTGGTCCGGTTGGGTCGCGTCGGTGCCCGGCATCCGTGGCGGTTCGTCGTGGCGTGGGCGGTGGTCACCGTGGCGGCGTTCCTCGTCGCGGCGCTCGGGGTGGGGGGTGACTCGCTGTTCGGCCGGTTGCACTCCAGCGGTCCGAGCGTGCCCGGGGAGGCGCAGACCGCCGCCGACCTGCTCGAGCGCGCCGAGCCGGACGCGCCGACCCTCATGCTCCAGGTGGCGGGCGTCGACCTGCGCTCGGCTGGGGTCGCCGAGGCCGCCACGCAGGCTGCGCGCTCGGCGATGGCCGTGCCCGGGGTCGCCTCCAGCGTCAACCCGTTCGTCCTGCCCGACCGGCCGAGCGGGCCGCAGGCCAGCGCGTTCCTCGGCTCCGGGTCGCTGGACTCGGGGCGCTTCCTCGTGCTGACGACCCTGCAGCCGCACCTGGGCGCGGCGCAGGCCGACGCCGAGCGTCGGGTGGGCGAGGTCTACGCCGCCCTGGGCGCGGCGCTGCCCCAGGCCACGACGAGCGTCGGCAGCGGCGGGCTGCTCGTCGCCGAGATCACCGACCAGATCGCGGTGGACCTGCGCTCCGGTGAGGGGATCGCCCTGCCGTTGAGCTTCGTCGTCATGGTCGTCGTCTTCGGCGGGTTCGTCGCGGCCGGCCTGCCGATCCTGGGCGCCGTCGCGTCGATCGGCGGGGCGCTGGGCGCTCTCTACGGCTTCTCCTACGCCATCGACCTGGACGCGTCGGTCGTCAACGTCGTCACCCTGCTCGGGTTGGCCCTGTGCATCGACTACGGCCTGCTCGTGGTGTCCCGACTGCGCGAGGAGCTGCGGGCGATCGCCCGAGGCCGACCGGCCGCCGAGCTCACCGACGCGCAGATCGCGCACGCCGTCGGCGCGACGGTCGGTTCGGCCGGCCGCACGGTGTTCTTCTCCGCCCTGACGGTGGCCATCGCCCTGTCGGGGCTGCTGCTGTTCCCGGCCTCGATCATCCGGGCGATCGGTGCCGCCGGGGTCTCCGTCGTGCTCATCGCCATGGCCGTGGCGCTCACCCTGGTGCCGGCCCTGGGCCGGTTGGGCGCCCACCGGATCCTCGGCAAGGGCACCGAGACGGCCCCCGGCGAGGGCATCTTCTCACGCCTGGCGCGAGGGGTCCGGCGCGCCCCGTGGGTCATCATCGTCGTCGGCTGCGCCGTCCTCGTCGTGCTGGCACTGCCGTCGCTGTCCCTGCGGATGACCTCCTCCGGGCACCAGCTGATGCCGGTCGGCTCGACCCAACGCGACTTCTTCGACCGGCTCGCCACCGACTACCCGTCCCTGGGGATCCCGGCGGCCACCGTCGTCGCGTCCACCGACCTGCCGCAGGCCACCCGATGGGTCGACCAGACGGTGCGCGGCATACCGGGGGTGACCTCGGCGGCGGTGCGCCAGCTGGACGCCGAGCACGTCGCGGTGTCGGTGCGCACCAGCGGCGACGTCCTCGGTGACCCCGCCCGCGACCTCGTCGACCGGCTCCGCGGCGAACGCCCACCGTTCCCCACCTGGGTCGGCGGGCCGGCCGCTGCGCTGGCCGACTTCACCGCGTCGCTGGTGCGCAGCGCCCCGTATGCCGTGGCGGCGGTCGTGCTCGGCACCCTCGGGCTGATGTTCCTCATGACCGGGTCGGTGATCCTGCCGGTCAAGGCCCTGGCGTTGAACGTCCTGTCGCTGGGCGCGTCGATAGGGGTGACGACGTGGATCTTCCAGGACGGCCATTTCCAGGGTCAGCTGGGCTTCACCTCGGTGGGCGGGATGGAGGCGATGATCCCGCCGTTGATCCTCGCCTTCGGCTTCGGGCTGTCGATGGACTACGAGCTGTTCCTCATCTCGCGCATCGCCGAGCTGTACCACGCCGGGGAGTCCAACGACCACGCCGTCGAGGTGGGGCTGCAGCAGTCGGGGCGGATTATCACCTCCGCGGCCTTCCTCGTCGTCATCGTCTTCGCGGGGTTCGTCGCCGGCAAGCTGCTGGTCATCAAGGAGACCGGCTTGGCCCTGGCCGTCGCCGTGCTGTTGGACGCCTCGATCGTGCGGATGCTGCTCGTGCCGGCCACCATGACCGTCCTCGGTCGGTGGAACTGGTGGGCGCCCGCGCCGTTGCGCCGGTGGCACGCCGCGCACGGCGTCCAGGAGTAGCGGCCCTGGCCCGCGTCAGCCCCGCGGGCCTGGGGGCGGGCCGTCCACCCCGGCCTCGCGGCGCTGCTCGGGAGTGATCGGGGCGGGAGCACCGGTGAGCGGGTCGTAGCCGCCACCGGACTTGGGGAAGGCGATGACCTCGCGGATCGAGTCGGCACCGGTGAGCAGGGCACAGATCCGGTCCCACCCGAAGGCGATGCCGCCGTGCGGCGGCGCGCCGTACCGGAAGGCCTCCAGCAGGAAGCCGAACTTCTCCTGGGCCTGCTGCGGGGTCAGGCCCATGACGGCGAACACCCGCTCCTGGACGTCGCGGCGGTGGATCCGGATCGAGCCACCGCCGATCTCGTTGCCGTTGCACACCAGGTCGTAGGCGTAGGCCAGCGCGGAGGCCGGGTCGGTGTCGAAGGTGTGCAGGCTGCGCTCCTGGGGCGAGGTGAAGGCATGGTGGACGGCGGTCCAGGCCCCCGCCCCGACGGCGACGTCCCCGGCGGCCTGCGCCTGGCTCGCCGGCTCGAACAGCGGGGCGTCGAGCACCCACAGCAGGCTCCACGAGCCCGGTGGGATCAGCTCGCCACGTCGGGCGATCTCCAGACGCACCGCACCGAGCAGGGCCCGAGCAGGCGTGTCCGCTCCGGCCGCGAAGAACACGCAGTCCCCCGGGGCGGCCCCCACGTGTGCGGCCAGCCCGGCGCGCTCGGCGTCCGAGAGGTTCTTGGCGACCGGCCCGCCCAGGGTGCCGTCGCCTGCGACGAGGACGTAGGCCAGGCCCTTGGCGCCGCGCTGCTTGGCGAAGTCGGCCCACCCGTCGAGGGTCTTGCGGGGCTGGTCGGCCCCGCCGGGCATGACCACGGCGCCGACGTAGGGCGCCTGGAAGACTCGCAAGGCGGTGCCCGCGAAGTACGCCGTGCAGTCCACCAGCTCCTGCCCGAACCTCGTGTCCGGCTTGTCTGTGCCGTACCGGGCCATGGCCTGCGCGTAGGTGAGCCGCGGGAAGGGCGTGGGCAGCTCGACGTCGACCAGCCGCCACAGGGCCACCGCGATCTGCTCCCCGAGGGCGATGACGTCGTCCTGGTCGACGAAGCTCATCTCGATGTCCAGCTGGGTGAACTCCGGCTGCCGGTCGGCGCGGAAGTCCTCGTCGCGGTAGCACCGGGCGATCTGGTAGTACCGCTCCATCCCGGCGACCATGAGCAGCTGTTTGAACAGCTGGGGGCTCTGCGGCAGCGCATACCAGCTGCCCGGGACCAGCCGCGCGGGCACGATGAAGTCCCGGGCGCCCTCGGGGGTGGAGCGGGTCATCGTCGGGGTCTCGATCTCGACGAAGTCGTGTTCGGCGAGCACCGCCCGCGCCGCGGCGTTGACCCGCGAGCGCAACCGCAGGGCGGCCGCCGGCGCGGGGCGGCGCAGGTCCAGGTAGCGGTAGCGCAGCCGGGCTTCCTCGCCTACCGTGACGCGCTCGTCGATGCCGAAGGGCAGCGGCGCGCAGGGGGCCAGCACGGTCAGCGTGACCGCGTCGACCTCCACCTCACCGGTGGGCAGGTCGGGGTTGGCGTTGCCCTCCGGACGCACCCGCACCCGGCCGTGCACCTGGACGCAGTACTCGCTGCGGACCTCGTGAGCGCTCCCCTCGGCGAGGACCTCGTCGCGGGCGACCACCTGGACCACGCCGGAGGCGTCGCGCAGGTCGAGGAAGGCCACCCCGCCGTGATCGCGCCGTCGGGCCACCCAGCCGGCGAGGGTGACGCTCTGGCCGGCGTCGGGGGCGCGCAGGGTGCCGGCCTGGCGGGTGCGGAACACGGGTGGTCCTCACGTCGGATCGAAGGGTCTGCCGGGCCGTGCCGGCGCCCCGAAGTCTAGGCGCGGCGGCATACCGGCTCCCAGCGGATCCCGCGCCGGTCACCCAGGAGAGCCCGGCGTGCCCGGCGGGTGCAGGCGGGCGATCCCGCCCGACCAGGGCAGCCGGTCCTCGAAGTCGCAGGCCGCGATGGCCCGCAGGCGGCTCTCCCAGAGGGCGCGCAGCATCCCGGAGACCGCGGCGACGACCGAGCCCTGCGGCGCCCGCGGCGGCGAGGTGACCTCCACCGTCACCGGCCAGCGGACGAAGTCGTCCGGGCCGGTCGGCGGGTCGCGGTCGGCGTTGCGCTGGACGTCGACGGTGATCGCCGCGATCGAGGCGGTGCTCCACCGGTCGAACGCCCAGCCTTGGGCCGCGGTGAGCACCTCCCGGACGGCCGCCGCGTCCGGGGCATCGACGAACACCCGGCAGGTCCCGTAGTCCCGATGCCTGGTCATCGCGCCGGTCACGCCCCCACGGTAAGCGCAGGGACGGCTCGGCGCGCACGGCTCACCGCGATGCGGACCCCGATGGCCGGTATGCCGGGGGTCTCCTCCGCGCCACGGACGTCGCCGGTCAGACCCGGTAGGCCGGGTGGAAGGGCCACGGCGCGTCCGGGGGCCGCAGCGTCGCCCAGCCGCCGGCCCGGGACCCGTGGGCCGCGAAGATGCCCATCATCGCCCCGGGGTTGTGCAGGCGCCCGGACAGGACCGCGGCGTACGCGTCGTCCAGCGAGACCCACAGCACGCGCAGGTCGGCCTCCTCCGCGGTGCGCACGTGTCGCGTCGGCGCGTCGTGCAGGTCCCGGGCGAGGAACACCCGGTAGGACTCCGGGAAGGCCCCCGGCGAGGCGTAGGAGTCGATGAGCACGTGGTAGCGGGTCGCGACGAGATCCGCCTCCTCGTGCAGCTCGCGGGCCGCGCACTCCCACGGGGGTTCCCCGGCGACGTCCAGCAGCCCGGCCGGCAGCTCCCACAGGAAGGCCCCGGCGGCGTGGCGGTACTGGCGGATCATCACCAGGTGGTCCACCCCGGCGATCTCGCGCAGGGCGACGACGAGCACGGCGCCGGGGTGCTCGACGTACTCGCGCTCGACGACGCCCCCCGCGCCGAGGTCGACCCGGTCGCGGCGGACGTGGAAGATCAGCCCCCGGTAGGGCAGCGACGAGGCCAGGACCGGCCGCGGGTCGATCTCGTCGACCAAGTCCGCCAGGGTGCCGACCGGGGCATCGAGGGCCATCGTCGCGCCCGTTCAGCCGGCTGCGGCGGGCTCGGGCCGGGCGGCCGGGCCCGGTGCGGGCGACTGCGGGGCGTCGGCCCGCAGCGGTCGCTGCACCTCGACGAGCCGCTCGCCACGCTGCCGTTCCAGGGCGGCCCCCACCAGACCGGCGAACAGCGGATGGGCGCGGTTGGGCCGCGACAGGAACTCCGGGTGCGACTGCGTGGACACGTAGTAGGGGTGCACGTGCGCGGGCAGCTCGGCGAACTCCACCAGCGAGCCGTCGGGTGAGGTCCCGGAGAACACCAGTCCGGCGTCCTGCAGCTGCTCGCGGTAGGCGTTGTTGACCTCGTAGCGGTGCCGGTGGCGCTCGTCGACCTCGGTGGCGCCGTAGGCGGTGGCGACCACGCTGCCGGGGCGCAGCGTCGCGGCATACCGGCCCAGGCGCATCGTGCCGCCGAGGTCGCCCGCCCCTTGGACGTAGGCCAGCTGCTCCTGCATCGTCGCGATGACCGGGTGGCGGGTCTGCGGGTCGAACTCGCTCGACGAGGCGTCCTCGATGCCCAGCACGGAGCGGGCGTACTCGATGACCATGCACTGCAGCCCCAGGCAGATCCCCAGGGTCGGCACCTGCCGCTCCCGGGCCCAGCGCAGCGCGCCGAGCTTGCCCTCGATGCCGCGCACCCCGAACCCCCCGGGTACGAGGACGGCGTCGACCCCGCCGAGGGCCTTCTGGGCGCCGGCCGGGGTCTGGCACTCGTCGCTGGCCACCCACCGCAGGTGGACCTTGGCGTTGTGGTGGAACCCGCCGGCCCGCAACGCCTCGCTCACCGACAGGTAGGCGTCGGGCAGGTCGATGTACTTGCCGACGAGCGCGATCTCGACGTGGTGCTCGGGGTCGTGGACACGTTCGAGCATCCGGTCCCACGAGGCCCAGTTGACGTCGCGGAAGTTCAGCCCGAGGCGGCGCACGACGTAGGCGTCCAGTCCCTCCCTGTGCAGGACTTTGGGGATGTCGTAGATGCTCGGGGCGTCGACGGCGGCAGCGACCGCGTCGACGTCGACGTCGCACATCAGCGAGATCTTGCGTTTGATCGGGCCCGGGATCTCGCGGTCGGCGCGCAGCACGAGGGCGTCGGGCTGGATGCCCAGCTGGCGCAGCGCCGCGACCGAGTGCTGGGTGGGTTTGGTCTTGAGCTCGCCGGAGGGGGCGAGGTAGGGCACCAGCGAGACGTGCAGGAAGAAGCAGTTCTGCCGGCCGATGTCCTGGCGCACCTGCCGGGCGGCCTCGAGGAACGGCAGCGACTCGATGTCGCCGACCGTGCCGCCGATCTCGGTGATGATGAGGTCGGGGGCGCCCGGCTCGCCGGTCGCCAGGGTGCGCATCCGGGCCTTGATCTCGTTGGTGATGTGCGGGATGACCTGGACGGTGTCGCCGAGGTACTCCCCTCGGCGCTCCTTGGCGATGACGCTGTTGTAGATCTGGCCGGTGGTGACGTTGGCCGATCCCTGCAGACTGACGTCGAGGAACCGCTCGTAGTGGCCGATGTCCAGGTCGGTCTCGGCCCCGTCGTCGGTGACGAACACCTCGCCGTGCTGGAACGGGTTCATCGTGCCGGGGTCGACGTTGAGGTAGGGGTCCAGCTTCTGCATGGTGACCCGCAGGCCCCGGGACCGCAGTAGATGCCCGAGGCTGGAGGCGGTCAGCCCCTTGCCGAGTGAGGAGGCGACGCCTCCGGTGACGAAGATGTGCTTCGACTGGTGCGCCACGGAAGGCCAGTCTATGGCATGGCCGGGGCGGGGTGGCCCTTCGACGCGGCGGCGCGGGCCAGCAGGTCGGCGGCGTGCGCCAGGGCGGCCGGGGTCGGGGCGCCCCCCATCATCCGGGCCAGCTCGCGCAGGCGGTCCTCGTCGCGTACCGGCGTCACGGTGCTCTCGGTGACCAGGCCGGACTCGTCCTTGCGCACCACGAGGTGACGGTCGGCGTATGCCGCGACCTGGGCCAGGTGGGTGACGACGAGCACCTGGCCGGTCCGGGCCAGCTGCGCCAGCCGGGCCCCGACGTCGACGGCCGCGCGACCCCCCACCCCGGCGTCGACCTCGTCGAAGACGAACGTCGGCACCCGACCCGGGTCGGCCGAGAGCGCGGGCGTATCGGCGGCGGCGAGGACCAGCTCGATGGCGAGCATGACCCGGGACAGCTCGCCGCCGGAGGCCGACCTCGCGACGCTGCGCGGCGGCATCCCCGGGCCGGCGGCCAGGAGGATCTCGACGTCGTCGACGCCGTGCCGGCCGAAGGCCACCGGCTCGTCCGGACCGTCGACGCGCAACCCGTCCGGCGCCGGGCGGGTGGTCACCGCGACGGTCAGTCGGGCCGAGCCCATCGCCAGGTGCGCCAGCTCGGCCGTGACGTCGGCGGCGAACCGGTCGGCCGCCGCCCGGCGCAGTCCGGACAGGCTCGTCGCCTGCTGCGACAGCCGGGCCCGCAGCCGGTGGACCTGCTCGTCGAGCCCGCCGAGTCGGTCCGCGGCGGTGGTGAGCTGCTCGATGCGGTCGGCCGCGGCACGGCTCCACGCGAGGACCCCGTCGACGTCGGTGCCGTGTCGCCGGGTCAACGCGGCTAGGTCCGCGCGACGCCGTTGCACCCAGGCGAGCCGGGCGGGGTCGACGTCGAGGTCGGCGAGATATGCCGCGAGGTCGCCGGACAGGTCGGCGAGCTGGTACCCGGCGTCGGCGAGGCGGTCGCGCAGGCCGGCCAGGCCCGAGTCGTGGGTCGCGGCGGCGGACAGGGCGTCGCGAGCCCGCGCGAGCAGGTCCAGCAGCGCCGGGCCGGCAGCGCCGTCGCCCGGGTCCCCCTCGCCGGCGAGGAACGCGTAGGCGCTCGCGGCGGCCGACCGCAGGCTCTCCACGTGCCCGAGTCGCTCGTCCTCGTCCCGCAGCGCCGTGTCCTCGCCGGGCTGCGGGTCGAGGAGCTCGAGGTGCTCCAGGGCGGCGGTCAGCTCGTCGATCTGGCGGGTCCGGTCGCCGGTCGCCTCTCGGAGCCGGTCGCGCTGAGCGACCGCGACCGCCAGATCGTCGAACGTGCGTCGGTATGCCGCGTGCGCCTGCCCGAGCGTCTGGCCGGCGAACGCGTCGAGGGCCGCGCGGTGTTGCTCGGGGCGGCGCAGGCGCCATTGGTCGGCCTGGCCGTGGACGGCCACCAGGCTCTCCCCCACCTCGGCGAGGGTGCCCACCGGAGCGGCCCGACCACCGAGGTGCGCGCGCGAACGGCCGTCGGCCCGCACCGAGCGGACGAGGACGAGCTCCTCGTCGGTCCGACCGCCGAGCTCGTCGACCCGAGCCCGCGCCGGATGGTCCGGAGGCAGCTCGACGGTGCCCTCGACGCTGGCGGCGGCCGCCCCCGCCCGCACCAGCCCGGCGTCGCCGCGCGCGCCCAGCAGCAGGCTCAGGCCCTGCACGAGCATCGTCTTGCCGGCCCCGGTCTCGCCGGTGACGACATTGAGCCCCGGCGCCAGAGCCAGCTCGGCGTCGGCGATCACGCCGAGGTCGCGAATGCGCAGGTCGCGCAGCACCGGCGCCCTACCCGCCCGGCGGCTGCGGCACCGAGCCTGCCCGCCGGCCCCGCCACCCACCGACCGACAGCTCGAACTTCTCCACGAGCCGGTCGGCGAACGGCGAGGGATCGACCCGGGCCAGCCGCATCGGGGTGTCGCTGCGGCGCACGTCGATCCGTGCGCCCGGCTGCAGGTCCAGATGGCGCCGGCCGTCGCACCACATCACCCCATGGCCCTCGGCGTCGCGGATGACCTCGACGGCCAGTCGCGACGCCGGCCCGACGACGACCGGGCGCGCGAACAGCGCGTGGGCCGAGTTGGGCACCAGCAGGATGGCATCCGCGTCGGGCCAGATCACCGGGCCGCCGGCCGAGAAGGCGTAGGCCGTCGACCCCGTGGGGGTGGCCACGATGACCCCGTCGCAGCCCCACGTCGACAGCGGCCGATCGTCGATCTCGACGGTCACCTCGATCATCCGCTCGCGGGCAGCCTTCTCGATGCTCACTTCGTTGAGGGCCCAGGTGTGCAGGTCGGTCCGGCGGCCGTGGCTGACCGTAACGTCGAGGGTGAGGCGTTCCTCGACGGTGTACTGCTGGGCGACCAGCCGATCCACGACGGCGTCGAGGGCGTCGACCTCGACCTCGGCGAGGAACCCCACCTTGCCCATGTTGATGCCGATCAGCGGGGCACCCGTGCCGCGGGCCAGCTCGGCGCCGCGCAGGATGGTCCCGTCGCCGCCGAGGACGCACACCAACTCGCACCCCCGAGCCGGGTGGGTGTCGTCCACCACGTCGACCGGCCCCAGCTGAGCGCGACCGATCGCGTCGGCATCGCCGCGGCTCACCCGCGTCCGGATGCCGGATGCGGCGAACCTGCGCGCGACCGTGCGGGCGACGTCGACCGCGTCGGGGCGGTGTCGATGGACGACGAGCAGGACCTCTCGGCTCACTCGCTCGCCTCCGTTTCCCCGATCTGGGCCTGGACCTGCGACCAGGCCAGCCGACCGTCCTGCCGGGTCGACCCCCAGACTAGATACTCCCGGTTGCCCGCGGCACCGGACATCGGGCTGGGCGCGATCCCGAGGACCCCGATCCCCTCGTCGGCGAGGGCGCGGCATACCCTCCGCACGGCGTCCCGACGGGAGGCGGCCGACCGCACCACCCCGCCCTTGCCGACCCTGCCCCGACCCACCTCGAACTGCGGCTTGACCAGCACCACGAGGTCGCCGTCGTCCTCGAGCAGCCGCGCCAGATGCCCGGCCACCAGGGTCACCGAGATGAAGCTCAGGTCGACCACGACCAGGTCGAACCGGCCGAGGACGGCAGGGTCGGTTCCCCGGATGTCGCGGCCGGCCAGGTCGGTGACCCGGGGGTCGGCGTGCAGGATCGGAGCGAGCTGACCCCGACCGACGTCGAGGGCGATCACGTGCTCGGCCCCGGCCAGCAGCAGGACCTGGGTGAACCCCCCGGTGCTGGCGCCGACGTCCAGGCAGCGTCGCCCGGCGACCGGGATGGCGAACCGGGCGACGGCGGCGGACAGCTTGGCCGCGCCGCGTCCGACCCATCCCTGCGGCGTGACCGTCAGGCCCAGCTCGACGTCCTCGGCGACCAGGGCACCGGCCTTGGCCGCCGGGCCGCCGTCGACGCGCACGAGGCCGGCGTCGATGAGCTCACGGGCGTGGCCGCGGCTGCGGGCCAGCCCACGGCGGACCAGCGCGACGTCCAGCCGCCGCCGGCCCGCCGGCTCCGCTGGCGCCCCGCTCACCCGGCGTCGAGGTCACCGAGTCGCTCGGCGAGGGCGTGCTGCATCCGGTCTGCCGCCTCGACCTGGTCGTCGAGGGAGCCGTCCATGGCCGCCGCGAGCTGCGCGACGGCGCCGTCGACGGCGCCGTCGCCGGTCGCCGGCGGGGTCGGGGCGGGGGCCGGGAACAGCGTTTCGCCGGTCTGGGGTGCGGGCCCGAGATGATCGGTCACGACGCGGGTGAGGCCTTGCGTGGCGTCGCCGTCGGGGCCGCCGTGCCCTTGGCCGCGGATCGCTTGACCGCGGCGCGCTTGGCCGGGACCGCGGTGCGCTTGGCCGTGGTGGCCTTGGCCGTGGTGGCCTTGGCCGTGGTGCGCTTGGCCGGGCGAGCCGTGGCCGCGGTGGCGTTCGCGGTCGCGGCGCGTGCCGACCCGGCCTTGCGCGCGGGCACGCGCTTGGCCGTCGCCGTCGTGGGGGGCGCGGCCGGTGCGCTCGTCGACGGGGCCCGCGTCGCGGCGGCCTTCTTCGCCGGCGCCTTCGCTGCGGTCTTGGCCGGGGCAGCCTTCGCGGCGGGCGTCCTCGCGGCCTTCTTCGCCGGGCGGCCGGTGCGTGCACCCGGCAGGTGGCCGCGCAGGGAGTCCACGTCGGCTCCTAGGGCCCCGACGGCCGAGCGCAGGTTGTCCAGCTCGTTGTGCCGCACCACGTTGCCGGCTTCGACGAACTCGTGGATCTCGGTGCGGACGATCTTGGCCAGCGACTCCGCGTCGTGCCCCAGCGCCGAGAGCCCGGACTTGAGGTTGTCGGTCTCGTTGTGACGGACGGTGCGACCCGCGTCGAGGAACTCGTGGATCTCCTGACGGATCAGGGCGACGAGCTTCTCACGGTTTTCCTTGGCCGCGGAGAGCAACTCGTCGGCCGTGTGGTGGACCTGAGAGTCGTCGTTGGTGGCGCCGAGACCGGCCAGGGACCTGAGGTTGTTCACCGCCTCGATCGCCCGGCTCAGGGTGGTCTCTCCGAGCCCGGTGGCCAGCTGGACGTACCCGCGGATGGCATCGTCGATCGCCATGGCTAAACCCTCCTCGTGTGTCGTTCCTCCAACGCTACTGCGGTGGCTGCACGGGCGCATGGTCGGCCAGGACCCGGGTGAGTGTGACAGCGACCTCACCGGCGACTGCCGGACCGGGGTCACCGTCGCGCAGGTGCATGACCAGCATGGCGCCGGCGCGCACGATGCCCCGGGCATGGGTCAGCGGATCTCGTTGCGGCCCTACGGCCTGCACCGACAGCTGCCCGCCGACGCGGCATACCCGCACGCCCTCGGCGGCCCACCCTGGTCCCTCCGGTCGCACGGCATACGGCTCGTGCACCTCGCGAAGGTCCAGCAGGGTGTAGGTGGGCGAGGCGGTGCTGGCCGCCAGCTCGACCAGGCCGTCGACGCCGGTCAGCACCCAGGCCGAGTCCATGCCGGCCGCGCGGGCCCCGACGATGTCGGTGTCCAGTCGGTCGCCGATCGCCAGCGTGGTCGCGGCACGGGTGCCAAGGACGTCTGCGGCCAGTTCGTAGAGCGGTGGGAAGGGTTTGCCCACGACGCGCGGCGTCACCCCGGTGGCGGTGGCGACGGCGGCGACCAGAGTCCCGTTGCCGGGGGCGATCCCCCGCTCGGTGGGCAGCGTGCGGTCGGTGTTCGTCGCGACCCAGGCGGCGCCCCCGGCGACGGCGAACGCGGCCTCGGCGAGGTCCGCGGCACAGACCTGCGGACCGTAGCCCTGCAGGACGGCGCGTATGCCGGGCCCGGCCACGGTCTGCGGGGTCAGGCCGTGGGCCAGCAGTGCCTCGGCCACCCCGGGGCCTCCGATCGCGAGCACCGCTGAGGCGCCGGGGAGCTCGCCGGCCAGCAGCCGGGCGCCGGCGTGGGAGCTGGTCACCACCTCGCCGGGGTCGACTCGCAGCCCGAGGCCGACGAGCTGGGCGGCCACGGCTGCCGCCGTGCGCGAGGCGTTGTTGGTGGCGTAGGCGACGGGCAGTCGCGCCCGGGCGCGCGACAGCGCCTCGACCGCATGCGGCACCGGCCGGGCGCCTCGGTAGACGACCCCGTCCAGGTCGCAGACGATCCCGCCATAGCGGGTCAGGACGGCGTCGGCCCGGGTCATCGACGCCCCTCGTCCGGCTCCTGGCCCTCGTACAGCTGGCCCTCGTCCGGCTCCTGGCCCTCGTACGGCTGGCCATCGTCCGGCTCCTGGCCCGACTGCCCGGGGTCGGGCCGGGGCGCCGACGACGGCTCGGTCGGATCGTCGTCGAGCAGGTCCAGATAGGCGACGCCGTCGAGCTGTTCGACCCGCTCGGGCGCATCCGTCGTGAGGTCCGGGTCCGCGGCGGCCGCACCGGCGAACCACTCCCTGGCCTCGTCGCGCTCCCCCAGCGCGAGCAGCGCCTCTGCGTAGGCGTAGCGCAGTCGAGCCACCCAGGGCCGACTGGCCTTGGTGGTGAGCTGGGGGATGCGTAACGCCACCCGGGCAGCCTCCGGCTGGCCCAGGTCGCGGCGGATCCCCGAGACGACGATGGCCAACTCCACTCGCTCATCGATCGGGAGTGTGGCCGCCTCGGGCGAGGTCGCCAGCTCGAGGGCATGCGTCGGGCGGCCGAGGGCGCGCTCGCAGTCGACGATGAGAGGCAGCAGGTGCGCCGATCCGGAGAGCCGGCGCGAGGTCCGGAACTCGGCCAGCGCCCTGGCGAAGTCGCCCTGACGGTAGGCCACGACACCGAGTGCCTCGCGGGCTGCCGGCACTCGACCGGCCCGGCGCACCGCGGTCTCGGCGTGCGCCAAGGCGGCGGTCGGGTCCTCGTCGAGCAGTCTCGCCGCCATGACGAGGTGCTGGGCCACCCCGGCCGCGTTCTCCTTGCTCAGCGTGCGCAGCTGGGTGGTGACGGAACGATCCAACTCACGGCCGGTGACCTCCGAGGCGATGGCCGGCTCGGGAAGCCGTGCCTTGCTCGGCACCAAGCGGGCGCCACCGCCCGCTCGCGCCTCGCGCGGCGACGTGTCGTGCTGGTGAGCCCGGCCGTCCCGAGGGGCCCGACCAATGCCGTCCGGTCCGCCACGACCGGGGCCGCGTCGGGTGCTGCTCGCGCTTCCTGCCCGCCGGTCCGCAGCGCGTCCCGGTCCGCCGAACCCACGCATGCCGCTCGTGCGCCCCTCTCGCGGTGCGCTCGTCGAACCTGCGGGGGGCTGACCCGCAGCGGGCGACGACGTCGAGCCGGGCACCCGCGACCTTGCCGGGCGCCCGGCGCCGGTCCCGCGGACCGGGCTGCGGCCGTCGCCTCGGCCGTTGCCTCGGCCGTCGCCTCGGCCGCCGGCCTCGGCCCGAGAGTCGCCACGCTCGGGTCGCCGTGCGGCCGACCCACCGCGGTGGCCGGAGACCTCGCTCCGCTCGCCTGCCACCGCACCATCCGTGCGACCGACGCCGCGTCTGCTGGCGTTCGGTGCCCCACCTGCGGCCGGTCCACCGGCACCGTTGACGTCGCGGGCGCGCGTCCCACCTCGCGAGCCCGACCCTCGCGAGCCCGACCCTTGCGAGCCCGACCCCCCGCGGGCGCGTGACTGGCCGCCCGTGCTGCCCGCACCTGCAGTCACGACACCTCCCTGACCCATACCGAGCGGGTCGAGCCCGTCCGGGCGCCCACTCGATTCGCCCGGACTCGCCGGACGCACCTTCATGCGCTGACTCGCCGGGCTTCCGCCGACGTCCCCGACTCCCGGCTCGACCCCTCGGTGGCATTGCCCGGGCGCCCAATGTCCTGCCGACCGCCGAGACAACCTCAGGCACGAACCACTCCAACGGCCAGGGCCCCGCCTCGGATCGCTCCGGCGGGGCCCTGGCCCAATGGTTGTCCGGCTGCGTCCTACTCTCCCACACCGTCACCAGTGCAGTACCATCGGCGCTGAAGGGCTTAGCTTCCGGGTTCGGAATGGAGCCGGGCGTTTCCCCTTCGCTATGACAGCCGAAACTCTATGGAGATATCAGTCGTCCCGACCGTACCTCGGGAACCACACAGTGGACGCGTAGCTTCTTTGTAGTCAAGTTATCGGCTTATTAGTACCGGTCAGCTCCATGCGTTACCGCACTTCCACATCCGGCCTATCAACCCAGTGTTCTCGCTGGGAGCCTCTCGGGGCGAACCCCATGGAAACCTCATCTTGAAGCGTGCTTCCCGCTTAGATGCTTTCAGCGGTTATCACTTCCGAACGTAGCCAATCAGCGGTGCCCTTGGCAGGACAACTGACACACCAGAGGTTCGTCCATCCCGGTCCTCTCGTACTAGGGACAGCCCTTCTCAAGTTTCCTACGCGCGCAGCGGATAGGGACCGAACTGTCTCACGACGTTCTAAACCCAGCTCGCGTACCGCTTTAATGGGCGAACAGCCCAACCCTTGGGACCTACTCCAGCCCCAGGATGCGACGAGCCGACATCGAGGTGCCAAACCATGCCGTCGATATGGACTCTTGGGCAAGATCAGCCTGTTATCCCCGGGGTACCTTTTATCCGTTGAGCGACGGCGCTTCCACAAGCCACCGCCGGATCACTAGTCCCGACTTTCGTCCCTGCTCGACATGTCTGTCTCACAGTCAAGCTCCCTTGTGCACTTACACTCGACACCTGATTGCCAACCAGGCTGAGGGAACCTTTGGGCGCCTCCGTTACTTTTTAGGAGGCAACCGCCCCAGTTAAACTACCCACCAGGCACTGTCCCTGATCCGGATTACGGACCGAGGTTAGATATCTAGCACGACCAGAGTGGTATTTCAACGTTGACTCCACGAACACTGGCGTGCCCGCTTCACAGTCTCCCACCTATCCTACACAAGCCGTACCAAACACCAATACCAAGCTGTAGTGAAGGTCCCGGGGTCTTTCCGTCCTGCTGCGCGTAACGAGCATCTTTACTCGTAGTGCAATTTCGCCGAGTTCGTGGTTGAGACAGTGGAGAAGTCGTTACGCCATTCGTGCAGGTCGGAACTTACCCGACAAGGAATTTCGCTACCTTAGGATGGTTATAGTTACCACCGCCGTTTACTGGCGCTTAAGTTCTCAGCTTCGCCGTGAGGCTAACCGGTCCCCTTAACGTTCCAGCACCGGGCAGGCGTCAGTCCGTATACATCGTCTTTCGACTTGGCACGGACCTGTGTTTTTAGTAAACAGTCGCTTCTCCCTGGTCTCTGCGACCCATCACGCTCGGGGAGCAAGTCCCGTCACGATCAAGGCCCCCCTTCTCCCGAAGTTACGGGGGTATTTTGCCGAATTCCTTAACCACGATTATCTCGATCGCCTTGGTATTCTCTACCTAACCACCTGGGTCGGTTTGGGGTACGGGCGGCTCGAACCTCGCTAGAAGGTTTTCTAGGCAGCATGGGATCATCTGCTTCGCCGTGAGGCTCCTCATCGGGTCTCAGGCACGTGAGGTGCGGATTTGCCTACACCTCGCCCTACACCCTTGAACGTGGACAACCATCGCCACGCACAGACTGCCCTTCTGCGTCACTCCATCGCTTACCTACTGCTAGCTCGGGTCGCGCGCTCCACGCCGATTGGTCCGAAGACCGCACACCGCTTCAGGCGCTCAGCATCACTAGGTTCGGTATGGGCGGTTCTTCGCCGGTTCCGGAATATCAACCGGATGTCCATCGACTACGCCTGTCGGCCTCGCCTTAGGTCCCGACTTACCCAGGGCAGATTAGCTTGACCCTGGAACCCTTGGTTATTCGGCGGACGGGTTTCTCGCCCGTCTTTCGCTACTCATGCCTGCATTCTCACTCGTGTGGCCTCCACGGCTGGATCACTCCGCCGCTTCCCTGGCCACACGACGCTCCCCTACCCATCGACACGCTTGGACCGTGAGTCCGCAGAGTTCACGGCCGGGCAATGCGTCAATGCCACAGCTTCGGTGGTGTGCTTGAGCCCCGCTACATTGTCGGCGCGGAATCACTTGACCAGTGAGCTATTACGCACTCTTTAAAGGGTGGCTGCTTCTAAGCCAACCTCCTGGTTGTCGCTGCAACTCCACATCCTTTCCCACTTAGCACACGCTTAGGGACCTTAGCTGGTGGTCTGGGCTGTTTCCCTCTCGACTACGGAGCTTATCCCCCGCAGTCTCACTGCCACGCTCTCACTTACCGGCATTCGGAGTTTGGCTAACGTCAGTAACCTGGTAGGGCCCATCGGCTATCCAGTAGCTCTACCTCCGGCAAGAAACACGTGACGCTGCACCTAAATGCATTTCGGGGAGAACCAGCTATCACGGAGTTTGATTGGCCTTTCACCCCTACCCACAGCTCATCCCCTCAGTTTTCAACCTAAGTGGGTTCGGTCCTCCACGCAGTCTTACCTGCGCTTCAACCTGGCCATGGGTAGATCACTCCGCTTCGGGTCTAGACCCAGCGACTGTATCGCCCTATTCGGACTCGCTTTCGCTACGGCTTCCCCTCACGGGTTAACCTCGCCACTGAGCACTAACTCGCAGGCTCATTCTTCAAAAGGCACGCCGTCACCCCACAAGGAGGCTCCGACGGGTTGTAGGCACACGGTTTCAGGATCTATTTCACTCCCCTCCCGGGGTACTTTTCACCTTTCCCTCACGGTACTTGTCCGCTATCGGTCACCAGGGAATATTTAGGCTTAGCGGGTGGTCCCGCCAGATTCACACGGGATTTCTCGGGCCCCGTGCTACTTGGGATACCACTGTGGAGTCCGCGCCATTTCGTCTACGGGGGTAGCACCCTCTGTGCCGGGCCTTTCAATGCCCTTCGACTATGACGCGGATTTCTTACTCCATGCCGGCCTGTCAGAGCCGACTCACTGGTCCCACGACCCCGATCATGCAACGCCTGACAGCTGTCACACATGATCGGTTTAGCCTGTTCCGCTTTCGCTCGCCACTACTCACGGAATCGCGGTTGCTTTCTCTTCCTGTGGGTACTGAGATGTTTCACTTCCCCACGTTCCCTCCACCTGCCCTATGTGTTCAGACAGGGGTGACTGGACTTGCCTCCAGCCGGGTTTCCCCATTCGGAAATCCTCGGATCACAGTCTGGTTATCGACTCCCCGAGGCTTATCGCAGATTCCTACGTCCTTCTTCGGTTCCTGGTGCCAAGGCATCCACCGTGCGCCCTTATAAACTTGAGCCACAAAGATGCTCGCGTCCACTGTGTAGTTCTCAACGTACGGGCGGTCCCCCACGACACCGACGCCGGCCGCCGCGTGGCGGAGGTTCGTCGGGCGATGGGGTCCGGACCGGACTCCCGGCCCCGAAGGTCGCGCCTTGCGCTCGAGCCTTCAGGACCCAACAACGTGCCAAGCGCCTCCTCGACCCACCGAGCGTTCCGTCGTCCCTGAGGACGTGTACCGGCTGCGGTGTGCCACGAAGGCGCCAACTAATCGATGTTCCACCCATGAGCACCTGCGCCAGGCGGTCGCCCGGCAGTCAGGCTCTGGATCGCTCGCGCGACCAGTGCTCCTTAGAAAGGAGGTGATCCAGCCGCACCTTCCGGTACGGCTACCTTGTTACGACTTAGTCCCAATCGCCAGTCCCACCTTCGACGGCTCCCTCCACAAGGGTTGGGCCACCGGCTTCGGGTGTTACCGACTTTCGTGACTTGACGGGCGGTGTGTACAAGGCCCGGGAACGTATTCACCGCAGCGTTGCTGATCTGCGATTACTAGCGACTCCGACTTCATGGGGTCGAGTTGCAGACCCCAATCCGAACTGAGACCGGTTTTTTGGGATTCGCTCCACCTTGCGGTATCGCAGCCCTCTGTACCGGCCATTGTAGCATGCGTGAAGCCCAAGACATAAGGGGCATGATGATTTGACGTCATCCCCACCTTCCTCCGAGTTGACCCCGGCAGTCTTCTATGAGTCCCCGCCATAACGCGCTGGCAACATAGAACGAGGGTTGCGCTCGTTGCGGGACTTAACCCAACATCTCACGACACGAGCTGACGACAACCATGCACCACCTGTACACCGACCTTGCGGGGCACCCGTCTCTGGGTGTTTCCGGTGTATGTCAAGCCTTGGTAAGGTTCTTCGCGTTGCATCGAATTAATCCGCATGCTCCGCCGCTTGTGCGGGCCCCCGTCAATTCCTTTGAGTTTTAGCCTTGCGGCCGTACTCCCCAGGCGGGGCGCTTAATGCGTTAGCTGCGGCACGGAACTCGTGGAATGAGCCCCACACCTAGCGCCCAACGTTTACGGCATGGACTACCAGGGTATCTAATCCTGTTCGCTCCCCATGCTTTCGCTTCTCAGCGTCAGTTATGGCCCAGAGACCTGCCTTCGCCATCGGTGTTCCTCCTGATATCTGCGCATTCCACCGCTACACCAGGAATTCCAGTCTCCCCTACCACACTCTAGTCTGCCCGTACCCACAGCAAGTCCGGAGTTGAGCCCCGGATTTTCACTGCAGACGCGACAAACCGCCTACAAGCTCTTTACGCCCAATAATTCCGGACAACGCTCGCACCCTACGTATTACCGCGGCTGCTGGCACGTAGTTGGCCGGTGCTTCTTCTGCAGGTACCGTCACTTGCGCTTCTTCCCTGCTGAAAGAGGTTTACAACCCGAAGGCCGTCGTCCCTCACGCGGCGTCGCTGCATCAGGCTTTCGCCCATTGTGCAATATTCCCCACTGCTGCCTCCCGTAGGAGTCTGGGCCGTGTCTCAGTCCCAGTGTGGCCGGTCGCCCTCTCAGGCCGGCTACCCGTCGTCGCCTTGGTGAGCCGTTACCTCACCAACAAGCTGATAGGCCGCGAGTCCATCCCAGACCGAAGAACTTTCCAGACGGTAGAGATGCCTCTCCGTCTCGTATCCGGTATTAGCTCCGGTTTCCCGGGGTTATCCCAGAGTCTGGGGCAGGTTACTCACGTGTTACTCACCCGTTCGCCACTGATCGGAGGGGCAAGCCCCTCGTCACCGTTCGACTTGCATGTGTTAAGCACGCCGCCAGCGTTCGTCCTGAGCCAGGATCAAACTCTCCGTTGAAGTTGTGGCCCGCCGGGCTAGCCCGGCGGAATCCGTTACCCACGAAGGGTTGTTTCGCTGACTGAGCAAGAACAACTAGCTGTTGTTCGTTGTCAACCAAAGGATTTTCGTGACGTCGGCCGAGCCAGTCGGAAGACCGGCCCGAGTCGATGTCGACGAGGTTATTGGCATCGATTTTTGGCACGCTGTTGAGTTCTCAAGGTTCGAGCGCGCACCGCCACACGGTCCTAGAACCGGTTTTGGGGCAACCCTTCAAGTTTACTCGCGCCCCTCTTGGGCGTCAAATCCGCTTCGGCCGCCTCACTGTGGGGCGTCCAGGGAGCGTTGAGCGCGCTTGGCTGCGACGCGAGCGGTACCACTGTAGCAGGCCATTCGAGCCGTCTCGGCAAGCCCCAGGGTCGCCGTCGCCTGGCGGCCGGCAACCCCAGAATCGCCGTCGCCGCGCGGCCGGTCCGGCAACGAGGGCATCGCCGCGCGCTCGTCACAGCTCGGACACCGCCGCCTCCCCCACCCGCACCTGTGCGGGTGCACGGCCGCTCAGCCGCGTCGCGCCGCGGCCTGCGCCTTGCGCCCCCGGCGCAGCAACGCCACGGCCCCGTGGAGGAAGTCCGACTCGGTGAGGGTCGCCTCCGGGTCGGCCACCTTGACGTTGTTCACCGACACCCCGCCGTCGCCGACGAGCCGTCGAGCCGCGTTGCGCGAGTCGGCCAGGCCGGTCGCCACGAGGGCCTCGATGATGCTCGACCCCGCCGCCACCGCCCCGCCGGGCAGCTCGGCGGTCGCGTCGGCCAGGGTCGCCGGGTCCAGGGCCCGCAGGTCGCCCCTGCCGAAGATGGCCTCCGAGGCGGCCTGCACCGCGGCGCTCACCGGCGCCCCGTGCACCAGGGTCGTCACGTCGGCGGCCAGGGCGCGTTGCGCGGCACGCCGGTGCGGGGCCTGCGCCACCTGCTGCTCCAGCTCCTGCACCTGCGCTGGCGTGCGGTCGGTGAGCACCTTGACCAGGGTGGTCACCGAGGCGTCCTCGACGTTGAGGAAGTACTGGTAGAACGCGTACGGGCTGGTCATGTCGGCCGACAGCCAGATGGCGTTGCCCTCGGACTTGCCGTACTTCGCGCCCGAGGAGTCCACGAGCAGTGGCGTCGTCCACGCGTGTGCCGTGCGGCCCAGCACCCGGTGGATGAGGTCGACGCCGGCGGTGAGATTGCCCCACTGGTCCGACCCGCCGGTCTGCAGGACGCAGTCGTACTCGGTGTACAGGTGCAGGAAGTCCAGCGCCTGCAACAGCTGGTAGCTGAACTCCGTGTAGGTGATGCCCTCCTGGCTCTGCAGCCTAGCGGCGATCGCCTCCTTGCGGATCATCTGGTTGACCCGGAAGTGCTTGCCGACGTCGCGCAGGAAGTCCAGCGCGGACAGCGACTCGGTCCAGTCGAGGTTGTTGACCATCCGGGCGGGGTTGGGGCCGTCGAAGTCGAGGAACGGGCGCACCAGCCGCTGGATCCGGTCGACGTTCGCCGCGGCCTCCGCCTTGGACTTCAGGGCTCGTTCGGCGCTCGGTCGGGGGTCGCCGATGAGGCCGGTGGAGCCGCCGACGAGGAAGATCACCCGGTGCCCGGCCAACTGCAGCTTGCGCAGCAGGACGAGCTGGACGAAGTTGCCGAAGTGCAGCGACGGTGCGGACGGGTCGAAGCCGCAGTACGCCGTGATGGGTCCGGCCGCGAGCGCCTGGCGCAGCGCGGGCTCGTCGGTGGTCTGCGCCACCAGCCCCCGCCACTTCAGTTCGTCGAACAGGTCGCTCACGGCGGGCTGCTCCTTCCGGTCGACGGGCCGGGCGCCCGCCGCGGGGACCAGCCTGCCGTATGCCGCCCGGTCGGCGCGAAGCGGTATCGGGACCGCCCCCGGCTCAGGGGTGCCCGACCGCCGTCGGGGTGAGCACGAGGACCGGCAGCTCGCGACGGGTGCGCGCGGCATACCGGGCGAAGTTGGGGTAGACGGCCAGCAGGTCCTGCCAGCGGGCCTCGCGCTCGGCGCCGCGGGCCTCGCGGGCCGTCACCGGCGTCTCGATGCCACGCACCCGCACCACGCCTCCCCCGGCCGCGCGGAGGTTGAGCACCCACGCCGGGACGGTCTCGGTGCCCCAGTTGGTGCCGACGACGACCCAGCCGCCGGCGTGCGGCACGCCCAGCAGCGGCACCGAACGCGGCGCGCCGCTGCGCCGGCCCACCACGGTGAGGGTCAGGCTGGGTAGCCCGGTGGCGGACAGCAGGGCGAAGCGCCCGTGGGTGGCTCGGTCCACGGCCCGGTCGGTGGCCACGATGACCGGCGCCAGTCTGGACAGCCACGGGCGGGCCCCCAACCAGAGCGCGGCCCTGCGCAACGGACTCACGACACCCACGCTACGGCCGTCTGCAGGCCGCAGGCCCGACCCGCGTCGTCGGCGCCGCAACGACCGGGGCGGCCGCCCGACGGTTGCCCTGCCGCCGGCGGCGCCGGTCGCACCTGAGGGGTCAGCGGCGGCGGGTGACGCCCGGACGGTAGGCCGACACCGACGCCTCGCCCTCGATCCAGAACCGCCACGGGTATGCCGCGCCGTCACCCCCCGGACCGCTCACCCCCACCCGGGGACCGCGGCATACCCGACCCACCGGCGCCGTCGGCGGCTGCACGTGCACCGGGCCGGCCGGGTCGGTCACGTCGACGCCGTTGTGCTCCCCGACGATGCCCAGGGCGACGGTCAGCCGGGCCGGGCCACGGGCCAGGTCGCGGTCCGGCCCGCTCGCTCGGCGGGTCCGCGCCGTCGCGACCCCCTCGACCACCTCGCCGGCGCGCAGCAGGACCGCCGACGCCGTGCCGTCCGGGCCGCAGACCAGGTTGGCGCACCAGTGCATGCCGTAGGTGAAGTAGACGTAGAGGCGCCCTGGCGGTCCGAACATCACCGTCGTCCGCGGGGTGCGACCGCGGAAGGCGTGCGAGCCCGGGTCGCCGACACCGGCATACGCCTCGACTTCGGTCAGGCGCACCGTCACCCCGCCGTGGCGGACCCTCGCCCCGAGCAGCTGCGGCGCGACATCGAGCACCGGGCGGTCGAAGAACCCGGGGAGGATCCGGCCGGTCACGGGGTCACCGGGCAGCGGCGAACTCACGCGCCGAGGCAGCCGCCGCGCGCACCTGCTCAAGCTGCTCGGCCACCCGCACCGGCGCGGTCCCGCCGCGGCCGTCCCTGCAGGCCAGCGACCCGGCGACGGAGAGCACCGAGCGCACCTGCGGCGTCAGGTGCGGGCTGACCGCCGCGAGGTCGGCATCGCCCAGGTCCCACAGCTCGCACCCGCGCTGCTCGCACTCGCGCACGCAGGCTCCCGCGACCTCGTGCGCGGTCCGGAAGGGCACGCCGCGGCGGACCAGCCATTCGGCCACGTCGGTGGCCAGTGAGAAGCCTTGCGGCGCAAGCGTCTCCAGCCGATCGGTGTCGAAGCTCAGGGTCTGCACGAGACCGGCGAAGGCGGGCAGCAGGACGACCAGGGTGTCGACGGCATCGAAGACGGGCTCCTTGTCCTCCTGCAGGTCGCGGTTGTAGGCCAGCGGCAGCCCCTTGAGCGTGGTGAGCAGGCCGGCGAGGTCGCCCACCAGTCGGCCGGCCTTGCCCCGGGCCAGCTCGGCGATGTCGGGGTTCTTCTTCTGCGGCATGATGCTCGAGCCGGTCGAGTAGGCGTCGTCGAGGGTGACGTAGCCGAACTCCTTGGTCGCCCACAGGACGATCTCCTCGCCCAGGCGGGAGAGGTCGACGCCGATCATCGCGGCGACGAAGCCGAACTCGGCCGCCACGTCGCGGCTGGCGGTGCCGTCGATGGAGTTGGGCACCGAGTCGGAGAAGCCCAGGTCGGCGGCGACGGCGCGCGGGTCCAGCCCGAGGGAGCTGCCGGCCAGAGCGCCCGAGCCGTAGGGCGAGGCGTCCGCGCGGCGATCCCAGTCGCGCAGCCGGTCGACGTCGCGCAGCAGGGGCCACGCGTGGGCGAGCAGGTGGTGGGCCAGCAGGACCGGTTGGGCGTGCTGCAGATGGGTACGGCCCGGCATCGCCACGCCGGCATGGCGCGCCGCCTGGCCGACCAGCGCGTCGACGACGTCGAGGACCAGGCCCGCGACGGTCCGCGCGGCGTCGCGCAGGTACATCCGCAGCAGGGTGGCGATCTGGTCGTTGCGGCTGCGTCCGGCGCGCAGCCGCCCGCCCAGGTCGCCGCCGGCGTGGTCCACGAGGCCGCGCTCCAGGGCGGTGTGGACGTCCTCGTCGTAGGGGTCGGGGGCGAAACGGCCCGCGGCGATGTCGGCGGCGAGCAGATCGAGGGCGGCCAGCATCGCGCCCAGCTGCGCCTCGTCGAGCAGGCCGGCGGCGGCGAGCACCCGGGCGTGAGCGCGCGAGCCGGCCACGTCGTAGGGCGCCAGTCGCCAGTCGAACTGGGTGCTGCGCGACAACCTGGTGAGGGCCTCGGCAGGCCCGTGGCCGAAGCGACCGCCCCACAGCGCGCTGCCGCGGCCCGCAGCGGCGGGGCCCGCGGTCGGCTCGGCGGCGGGGCCCGTGGTCGGCTCGGCGGCGTCCCCGTGCGGCGTCGATGGCTGGGTCACCTGAGTCCCCTCACTGCGCGGATCCGGTCAGCGCCAACAGTGTCCGGGCCACCTGCGGCCCGGCGGCTCGGGAGGTCGCCACCACCAGGACGGTGTCGTCGCCGGCGATGGTCCCGAGGATCGCCGGCAGGTGGCACTGGTCGATGGCCGAGGCGAGGTAGCTGGCCGCACCGGGGGGCGTGCGCAGGACGACGAGGTTGTCGGACGCCTCGGCGGTGACCAGCAGCTGCTCGGCGGCGCGACGCAGCCGGCCGCTCGGGTCGCCGACTCGGGCCCCGGCCCGGTCACCGGGGATCGCATAGACCAGCGAGCGTCCCTCGCGCACCTTCACCGCACCGAGCTCGAGCAGGTCGCGGGACAGGGTGGCCTGGGTGACCTCGATGCCCTCGTCGGCCAGCAGCCCGAGCAGCTCTCCCTGGGAGCGCACCGGGTGCTGGTCCAGCAGCCGGGCCACCCGAGCCTGGCGAGCGGTGCGCGTGCCGGCGAGCATCAGCCTGCTCCGTGCAGGATGCCCGGCAGCGCCGCGACGAACGCGTCGAGGTCCTCGGCCTGGACGATCAGCGGCGGGGCCAGCCGAAGCGCCGTCGGCGTGGGGGCGTTGACGAGGAACCCGGCGTCGCGGGCCCGGGTCGTCGCCGCAGCTGCGACCGGCTCGCGCAGCTCCACGGCGCGCAACAGCCCACGCCCCCGGACGTGATCCACCAGGGGATGGCCCAACCCGAGGATCGAGGCGCTCAGATGCTCGCCCATGGCTCGGGCGTGCGCGAGCAGACCGTCGCGCTCCACGGTGCGGATCGTCGCCAGGCCGGCCGCGCAGGCCAGCGGGTTGCCGCCGAAGGTGCTGCCGTGCTGACCCCCGGCGAGCAGCCCGGTCACCGCGGGCCCGTAGGTCACCAGCGCCCCGATCGGCACTCCCCCGGCCAGGCCCTTGGCCAGCGTCACCGCGTCGGGGACGACGCCGCTGGGGTGCGAGGCCAGCCAGTCGCCGGTGCGTCCCATCCCGGACTGCACCTCGTCGAGCACGAGCAGCGCGCCGACCTGCGACGTCAGCTCGCGAGCCAACCGCAGGTATGCCGCGCTCGCCTCGACGACGCCCGCCTCACCCTGGATCGGCTCGAGGACCACGGCGGCCAGCCGCTCACCGACCCGCTCGACGACCTCGCGCAGCGCCGCCGCGTCGTCGTAGGGGACATGGATCACGTCGGGCAGCAGCGGCTCGAAGGGCTCGCGGTAGGCCGGTTTCCAGGTCAACGCCAGGGCGCCGGTGGATCGGCCGTGGAAGGCGTGCTCGGCGGCCACGATCACCTGACGGCCGGTCCGCCGGGTGAGCTTGACGGCGGCCTCGATCGCCTCGGTGCCGCTGTTGGCGAAGAACACCCCCGAGCCGGGCGGGGCAGCGCAGATCCGCAGCACGTGTTCGGCCAGCTCGACCTGGGCCGCGGTGGTGAAGAAGTTGGAGACGTGCATCAGTGCCCGGGCCTGCTCGGTCACCGCGTCGACGAGCGCCGGGTGTGCGTGACCCAGGGTGTTGACGGCGATGCCGGCCAGCAGGTCCAGGTAGCGCTTGCCCTCGACGTCGACGACGTAGCAGCCGCGCCCGTGCGACAGGACGGTCTGCGGGACCCCGAACACGGGGACCAGCGCGGCGGCATACCGGCCGAGCCACTCCTCGGTGGAGGTCACCGGGTCACCTGCTCGTCCGGCAGCACCATGGTGCCGATGCCCTCGTCGGTGAAGACCTCCAGCAGCAGCGAGTGGGCCTGCCGGCCGTCGACGACGTGCGCCTGGGGCACCCCGCCCTCGACCGCGCGGATGCACGCCTCGAGCTTGGGCACCATGCCCGCCTCGAGGCGGGTGAGCAGGTCCCGGGCGTCGGTCAAGGACACCTGCGAGAGCAGGGAGTCCCGGTCCGGCCAGCTGCCGTAGACCCCCTCGACGTCGGTGAGCACGACGAGCTTGCGGGCCGCCAGGGCCACCGCGAGGGCGGCGGCGGCGGTGTCCGCGTTGACGTTGAGGACCTGCCCCTGCGCGTCGAGGTCGGGGGCGACGGTCGACACGACGGGGATCCGGCCGGCGTCGACGATGTCGAGGACGGCCGCCGGGTTGACGTGCTCGACATCGCCCACCAGGCCCAGGTCCACCGGCTCGCCGTCGACGAGCGTGGCGCGTTTGCGGGCGCCGAACAGCTCGGCGTCCTCGCCGGAGAGCCCGACCGCGAGTGGGCCGTGCTGGTTGAGCAGGCCGACCAGCTCGCGGCCCACCTGCCCGGTGAGGACCATCCGCACCACGTCCATGACCTCCGGTGTGGTCACCCGCAGGCCACCCTTGAACTCGCTGGTCAGCCCCAGCCGAGCGAGCATCGCCCCGATCTGCGGGCCGCCGCCGTGCACGACGACCGGCCGCAGACCGGCATACCGAAGGAACGCGACGTCCTGGGCGAACGCGTACCGCAACGGCTCGCTGACCATGGCATTGCCGCCGTACTTGACCACCACCAGCGCGCCGCGGAAGCGCTCCAGCCAGGGCAGCGCCTCGACGAGGGTGGCGGCCTTCCCGGCGGCGACGCGCAGCTGGGCCGCGTCGATGAGACCTCGGATCGTGCTCACAGGGGCTGCCCTCACGTGCTGTAGGCGGAGTTCTCGTGGACGTAGTCGTGGGTGAGGTCGTTGGTCCAGATCGTCGCGGCGTGCTCGCCGGCGTCCAGGTCGACCAGGACGTGGACGTCCCTCGGGGCGAGGTCCACCAGGGCGCGGTCGGCCCCGACGCCGCCGTCGCGGCATACCGGTATGCCGTTGATCGTCACCGCCAGCCGGGCCGGGTCGAACGCCGCGCGGGTCGTGCCCACCGCAGCCAGGACGCGGCCCCAGTTGGGGTCGTTGCCGAAGACGGCGCACTTGAACAGGGCGTTGCGGGCGATCGAGCGGCCCACCTCGAGGGCGTCCTCGACGCTGGCGGCGTGGCGCACCTCGATCTCGATGTCGTGGTGGGCTCCCTCGGCGTCGGCGACCAGCTGACGGGCCAGATCGGCACACACCGCGAGCAGACCCTCGGCGAGCTCGCTGGGCTGCGGGCCGACCCCCGACGCGCCGGAGGCCATGACCAGGACGGTGTCGTTGGTCGACATGCACCCGTCGGAGTCCACCCGGTCGAAGGTGAGCGTGGTGGCGTGGCGCAGCGCCGCGTCGAGCACCGGGGGCGAGGCCACCGCGTCGGTGGTGAGCACGACGAGCATCGTCGCCAGTCCGGGCGCGAGCATCCCGGCGCCCTTGGCCATGCCGGCGACCGACCAGCCGGCCCCCATGTGGCTGGCTTGCTTGTTGACCGTGTCGGTGGTGACGATGGCCGTGGCGGCACGGTCGTGGCCGTCGGTGGAGAGGGCGGCGACCGCCGCGTCGACGCCGGCCAGCAGCAGCTCCATCGGCAGGCGCTGCCCGATCAGCCCGGTCGAGCACACCGCGACGTCGCCTGCCGAGATGCCCAGCGCCGCGGCCACGTGCTCGGCGGTCCGGTGGGTGTCGAGGAAGCCCGGCGAGCCGGTGCACGCGTTCGCGCCCCCGGAGTTGAGCACGACCGCGTCGACCCGCCCGTCCGAGACCACCTGGCGGGTCCAGGTGACCGGGGCGGCCTGCACCCGGTTGGTCGTGAACACGGCCGCGCCGTGGTGGTCCGGCCCGTCGTTGACGACCAGCGCGACGTCGGGCCGGCCGTTGGCCTTGAGCCCGGCGGCGACGCCGCTGGCTCGGAACCCCCTGGGCAGTGCCACGATCGGGCTCACGGCGCCACCCCGACGACCGGCAGACCCGCGGTCTCGGGCAGACCGAGGGCGAGGTTGGCGCACTGGATGGCCGCTCCGGCCGTGCCCTTGGCGAGGTTGTCCACGGCGGCCACGGCGACCACGCGGCCCACCCGCTCGTCGAGGGCGACCTGGACGTGCACGCTGTTGCTGCCCACGACGTCGGCCGTGCGGGGCCAGCCGCCCGGGTCGAGCAGGTGCACGAAGGGCTCGTCGGCGTATGCCGCGGTCCACGCCGCCCGCACCTGCTGCGCGCTGGTGCCCGGGAGCACGCGGGCCGAGCCCGTGGCGAGGATGCCCCTGGCCATGGGGGCGAGGGTCGGGGTGAAGGAGACGGTGACCGGCTGCCCCGCCGCAGCGGACAGACTCTGCTCGATCTCCGGCGTGTGCCGGTGCACCCCCCCGACGCCGTAGGGGGACATCGAGCCCATGACCTCGGCGCCGAGCAGGTGCGCCTGGGGAGACTTGCCGGCGCCCGAGGTGCCGCTGGCCGCGACGAGGACGACGTCGTCCGGCTGCAGCAGTCCGGCCCCGAAGCCGGGGGCCAGGGCCAACGCACACGCCGTGGGGTAGCAGCCGGGCACCGCGACCCGGCTCGCGCCGCGCAGCGCCTCCCGGCCCTTGACCCCCCCGGCGCCGGGCAGCTCCGGCAGACCGTAGGGCCAGTGACCGGCATACGGCGTGTCGTAGAAGGCGGTCCAGGC
The DNA here is from genome assembly GCA_037045055.1 of Dermatophilaceae bacterium. Lineage (GTDB taxonomy): Bacteria > Actinomycetota > Actinomycetes > Actinomycetales > Dermatophilaceae > Phosphoribacter. Next base: position 711,661 of record JBAOHJ010000001.1, read on the forward strand.
GCCCGGGTCGGTGAGTCGGAAGTCGGCACCGCAGTCCACGACGAGGGTGTCCCGCGGGAGCCGGTCGGCCAGCGCGGACGAGGCGCCGTGCGGCAGGGCGAGGAAGACCACGCCGTGGCCCGCGAGGGCCTGCGGTGTGGTGGCCTGCAGCATCCGCCCGGCCAGCGGCGTGAGGTGCGGGTGGATCTGCCCGAGCGGGCGCCCGGCGGAGGCGTCCGCGGTGAGCGTGGCCACCCTCAGGGTCGGATGGCCCAGCAGGAGGCGGACCAGCTCACCGCCGGCATACCCACTGGCCCCGGCTACGGCGACGTCGACCATGTCGCATGACTATACATGCTTCCGATTCTTCATTCGTGCACGGCGGTCCGTCAACGTTGCACGGCGCCCAGGCGGGCGGCGGCCTCGGCGACCGCCGCCGCCCGGAAGGCGCTCACCTCGTCCGTCGTCAGGGTGCGCTCGGGTGCCCGGAAGGCCAACCGGAAGGCCAGCGACTTCGTGCCGGCGGCGACCTGGTCGCCGCGGTAGACGTCGAACAGCCGCGCCGACTCGAGCAACGGGCCGGCCCCGGCGCGCAGCGCGGCCTGCAGCGACCCGGCGGTCACCGTCTCGTCGACGATGAGGGCCACGTCGCTCAGGGCGACCGGGTGGGTCGAGAAGTCGCGCAGTCGCGGCGCGCGGTCGCTGGCGGCTGCGAGCAGGTCGAGATCGATGTCGGCGGCCACGGACCGGGCCGGCAGGCCGAGACCGGCCAGCATCGTCGGGTGCAGCTCCCCCGCGTGCCCGATGACGGTGCCGTCGGGCAGGTGCAGGCGGGCACACCGCCCGGGGTGCCAGGGCGGGTACGACGGGTCGGCCTCGACGCGAAGTTCGAGGGCCAGCGCGGCGGCGACCGCCTGGACGACGTCGACGGCGTCGGTCCAGTCCAAGGCCCGTCCGGCGCCCCACCACCCCGCCCGGTCCCCGTCCCCGGCGGCCACCAGGGCGACCCGCCGTGGCTGCGGGGGGACGGCGGCGTCGATCGAGGCGAGCGTCGCGTCGTCGGGGCGGCGGTCGACCGGCGGCACGGGGGCGGTGTGCGACGACCCGGGCGCCGGCCTGGTGACCAGCCCGATCTCGAAGAGCGCGACGTCCTTGGCCCCGCGAGAGACGTTGCGACGCAAGGCGTCCACGAGGGTGTCCAGGACCGAGGTGCGCATCAGGGGGGCCTGGTCGGACATCGGGTTGGCCACCCGGATCGCACTGCGCCGCGGGTCGTCGGGAGCCAGCCCGAGCCGGTCGAACAGGCTCGCCGCGACGAAGGGGTAGGTCAGCACCTCGGTGAACCCTCGCCCGGCCAGCACGTCGGCGACGATGCGTCGGACCCGCTGGGAGTGCGTCAGGCCGCGTCCGCTCGGCGGCATCGGGGGGACCGACGGGATCCGGTCGTAGCCGTCGATGCGCGCCACCTCCTCGGCGTAGTCGGGCCCGTCCACCAGGTCGGGCCGCCACGACGGCGGGGTCACCGTGATGGTGGGCCCGCCGTCGTCGAGCACGTCGCACCCGAGCTGCCGCACGATCTCGACCACGCGCTCGCGCGGGTAGTCCACGCCGACCAGCCGGGTGGGGCCCGTCGGGTCCAGCCGGTATGCCGCGCGCGCCGGCGGGGCGCCGACGTCGGTGGCGTGCGGGTCGGGGGTGCCGCCGCCGTACTCCACCAGCAGCGCCACCGCGAGCTGGGCGGCGGCCGCGGCCACCTGCGGATCGACGCCACGCTCGTAGCGCTTGGAGGCCTCGGTGACCAAGCGGTGACGCCGGGAGGTCCGAGCCACGGTGACCGGGTCGAAGTGCGCCGCCTCGATGAGCACGTCGGTGGTCGTCGGCGTGACCTCGCACGTCTGCCCGCCCATAACCCCGGCCAGGGCCAGCGGCAGCGATCCCCCGTCGGTGACGAGCAGGTCTTCCGGGTGCAGTGTCCGGACCACCTCGTCGAGGGTGGTCAGCGTCTCGCCGGGCCTGGCCCGGCGCACGACGATGGACCCGGACAGTCGATCCAGGTCGAAGGCGTGCAGCGGCTGGCCGAGCGCGAGCATGACGTAGTTCGTCACGTCGACGGCCAGCGAGATCGGGCGCATCCCCTGCTGGGCGACCCGCCGACGCAGCCACGGTGGCGACGGGGCGCTCGGGTCGACCCCGCGCACCACCCGGGCGACGTAGCGGTCGCAGCCGACCCGCCCGTCGATCGGCGCGGTGTCGTCCAGCCGCACGGCATACCCGCGCTCGTCCGCCGCGGGGACGTCGGGCAGGTCCGCCGGGTCGCGCAACCCCCCGGGCGGGCTGCCCTGGGAGTGCCAGTACTCGCGGGCCAGGCCGCGCATCGAGAAGCAGTACCCGCGGTCGGGGGTGATGTTGAGCTCGACCACCTCGTCGTCCAGACCGAGCAGGGGGATCGCGTCGTCGCCCGGGCTCACCCCCTGCGCGGCGGCGCCGAGGTAGTCGCCGAGCACGACGATCCCGGAATGGTCCTCGCCCAGCCCCAGCTCGTCCTCGGCGCAGATCATGCCGTGGGACACCCGGCCGTAGGTCTTGCGGGCGCCGACGGGGATGCCGCCGGGCAGGACCGCCCCCGGCAGGACGACCACGACGAGGTCGCCGACGGCGAAGTTCGTCGCCCCGCAGACGATCTGCTGGGCGATGCCCTCGGTGAGCCGTTGACCGTGCTCGCCGACGTCGACGCTGCAGAAGCGGATCGGCTTGCCGTTCTTCTGGATCTGCTCGTCGAGCTGCAGCACCCGTCCTACGACCACCGGGCCGGTGAGCCCACCGCCGTGGATCGCCTCCTCCTCCAGACCCACCGAGACGAACGACGCGGCGACGTCCCGCCCGGTCGCTGCGGCGGCGAGATCGACGTACTCGCCCAACCAGCGCAGCGGCACGCGCATCTCAGACCACCATCCCGAACTGCTGCGAGAAGCGCACGTCGCCCTCGACGATGTCGCGCATGTCGTGCAGCCCGTTGCGCAGCTGCAGGGCCCGCTCGATCCCGAAGCCGAACGCGAAGCCGGTGTAGACGTCCGGGTCGATGCCGCAGGCGACGAGGCACTTGCGGTTGACCATGCCCGATCCGCCCAGCTCGATCCAGCCCGAGCCGCCGCACACCCGGCACCCGGCGTCCTGCCCGCGGCAGGCATGGCACTGGAAGTCGGTCTCCATCGACGGCTCGGTGAACGGGAAGTACGACGCCCGCACCCGGGTGCGCACGTCGCCGAACATCGAGCGCACCAGGTGGTCGATGGCCCCGCGCAGGTGGGCCATGGTGAGGCCCTTGTCGACGGCCAGGGCCTCGATCTGGTGGAAGACCGGGGTGTGCGTGGCGTCGAGGTCGTCGGTGCGGAACACCTTGCCGGGCACCACGACGTAGATCGGTGGGGTGCGGGTGAGCATGGTGCGGATCTGCACCGGCGAGGTGTGCGGTCGCAGGACCAGCCCCCCGTCGGGGGGGTCCACGAAGAAGGTGTCCTGCATCTGCCGGGCCGGGTGGTCCTTACCGAGGTTGAGGGCGTCGAAGTTCATCCACTCCGACTCCACCTCGGGGCCCTCGGCGACCACCCACCCCGCGGACACGAACGCGTCGGCCAGCCGCTGCATGGTCAGCTCCACCGGGTGGCGGGCTCCGGTCGGCCGGCGGGCGGTCGGCAGGGTGACGTCGACGGTCTCCTCGAGCAGGATGCGCGCCTCGCGTTGCGTCTCGAGCTGCTCCTCGCGCGCTCGGTATGCCGCCGCCAGGGCTGCCTGCGCCGCTCCGACGCGTCGGCCCGCGTCGGCCTTCGCCGCCGGCGGCAGGGCGCCGATCTCGCGGCGGGCCCGGGCCACCGGGCCCCGGTCGACGTGCGCCAGGCGCGCGGCCTTGAGGGCCTCGAGGCTGCCCGCGGCGGCGAAGGCGTCCCGGGCGGCGTCGACGGCGACCTGCAGGGCCAGCGCGTCCGGGGCGGCGACCTCGACGGGGTCCTCGTGCGGGGTGGTTGCAGACATCGCCTTCACATCTTCGCTCGCCTCGGGTGTGCCGGCGCCAGAGTCTACGGGCAGCGCCGCGGGCGTGATCCGTCCGCCCAGTGCGCGAACCCCTCGCCCTAGTCGCGGCCGGCGGCGCCCTCGAGGTCCCGACGCAGCGCCGGCGGCATCCCCGCCGGGATGCTGAACCGCAGCTCGGCCCCGCCGCCCGGGGCGCTCAGGGCGGCGATCCGGCCCCCGTGCGCCTCGACGAGGGCGCGCACGACGTAAAGCCCCAGGCCGCTGTTGGAGGCCCCCGGGGTATGCCAGAAGCGGGAGAAGATCAGGGTGCGCTGGTGCTCCGGGATGCCGGGGCCCTCGTCGCGCACCGAGATGACGATGGCCTCGCCGTCGTGGGAGCCGGGGGTCAGCCCGAGGCCGACGTGGCCCGGCTCGACGATGACCGTGATGGTGCCCTCACCGTGTTTGACGGCGTTGTCCACGAGGTTGACGACGATCTGGTCGAGGCGGTCCGGGTCGGCCCACACCTCGGGCAGCGGGCCGTGCACCTGGATGCGGATGCGGTCCAGGGGGATGCCCATGGCCTGCATCCGGCGCATGTGCCGGTCCACGAGCGGGCGCAGGGTCATGCGCTCGCGACGCAGTTGCAGGCGGCCCGCGTCGATCCTGGACACGTCGAGCAGGTCGGTGACCAGACGGGTGACCCGCTCGGCGTCGGCCTCGATGGTCTCGACGACGAACCGCTTCTGCTCGTCGCTGAAGCGGTCCCAGTGCTTGAGCAGGGTCGTCGAGAAGCCCTTGACGGATGTCAGTGGGGAGCGCAGCTCGTGGGCCAGGGTGGAGATGAGGGCGGCGTGGTCGTGCTCGGTGCGCTGGCGGGCCAGCGCGTCGCGCAGCGAGACGAACACCCGGCTGACCCGCGCCCCCCTGGCCTTGCGGACGTACTTGGCGGTGGCCAGCACCTCGACGCCGTCGGAGGTCCACAGCAGCTTCTCCCGGTGGCCCTTCAACGTCGGCAGCCCGTGCCACGGGTCGGCCACCGACCACCAGTCCCGACCGTCGACGTCGCTCAGCGGCAACGCCTCGTGGACCGGGCGGTCGATCAGGGACAGAGGGTCCACCTGCAGGATCTGCCCGGCGCGCCGGTTGACGAACCGGACCGTGGCCCGCGAGTCGATGACGACCAACCCGTCCGGCAGGACGTCGGACACGGCGTTGACGTCGTCCAGCGGCACCGTGACACGCACCGAGACGGGTGCCGAGTCGTGCATGACGACCAAGGCTAGCCGGCCGGGCCGCGGGTCGGGCCGGCCGCGCCGGGGGCGCCGCGCGCGGTGGCCGAGGCATAGAGGCACACGGTCGCCGCCATGGCGAGGTTGAGCGACTCCGCGGCGCCGACGATGGGCACCCGGACGACCGCGTCGCAGGCCTGGCGGATCTCCGAGGGCAGTCCCCACGCCTCGTTGCCGGTGACCCAGGCATGCGGCACAGTGAGGTCGGTGTCGGGCAACGCGGCGGCACCCGCGCCGTCGGCGGCCAGGACGCGCAGGCCCGCGGCGCGCAGACCGGCGATGGCCTGCCCGATCTCCACGCCGACGACGAGCGGGACGTGGAACAGCGACCCGGCGGTGGAGCGCACCACCTTGGGGCTCCACACGTCGACGCTGCCGGTGGTGACGACCACGGCGTCGGCGCCGAAGGCGTCGGCACCGCGCAGCACGGTGCCCGCGTTGCCGGGGTCGCGCACGTGGGCCAGCACGCAGACCAGCCGGGGGCGGCGGGCCACCACGTCGGGCAGCGTGGCTGCGGGCGTGCGGCATACCGCGAGGATGCCCGGCGGGGTCTGCGCGTCGGCCATGGCGGCCAGGACCTCGTCGCCGACCTCGTGCACCGGCAGGTGGGCGGCCGCGGCGGCCGCGAGGACGTCGGTATGCCGGTGCCGTGCGGCCTGCGTGGCGTAGACGTCGAGGACGAGGTCGGGGCGGTGCGCCACCGCCTCGCGCACCAGTTGCGGCCCCTCGGCGAGGAACCGGCCGGTGCGCGCACGCGCCGAGCGCCGGGACAGGGCCGCGACCGCACGCACCCGATCGGATCGGGGGTTGGTCGGCGGGCCCATCCCGGCGCTCGGGTCGGCCGTCAGGCGGCGGTGCCGGAGCCGGCGGTGGCCGGGACGTTGGCCCGGGCCAGGTCCACCAGGGCGGTGAACGCCGCCGCGTCGCTGACCGCGAGGTCGGCGAGGATCTTGCGGTCGACCTCGACGCCGGCGGCGCGCAGGCCCTGGACGAACCTGTTGTAGGTCATGCCGTTGGCCCGGGCCGCGGCGTTGATCCGCTGGATCCACAACCGCCGGAAGTCGCCCTTCTTGGCCCTGCGGTCCCGGTAGGCGTAGCCCAGCGAGTGCTGGACCTGTTCCTTGGCCTTGCGGTAGAGCCGCGAGCGCTGGCCGCGGTAGCCGCTGGCGCGCTCCAGGATCACCCGGCGCTTCTTGTGGGCGTTGGCCGCCCGCTTCACGCGTGCCACGTGAGCTCTCCTTCCTTGTTGCGGGGCGCCCGGCTCACCTGCCGAGGAGCTTCTTCACGGTCCGGGTGTCCGCGGGGGACACCTCGATGTCGCCAGCGATCGAGCGCATCTCCTTGCTCGACTTCACCTCGAGGCGATGGCGCCCCCCGGCCTGCTCGCGCATGAGCTTGCCGGTGCCGGTGACGCGGAAGCGCTTCTTGGCCCCGCTGTGGGTCTTGTTCTTCGGCATGGTCCGCCGATCTCCTTCGTCGTCGCCCGCCGGGCGGTGGCCCGGCGTGCTGGGTGCGTGGGCGGCATACGGGGTATGCCGCCCGGGTCACGGGGTCGCGGCCCGCCGAGGTGCGGTCGGGACCGGCCCGCTCCCCGCAGGCCCCGGGACGGGGCGTCGCGGGGCGGGCACGGCCGCAGAGGTCCGGCCCACCGGTGCCGGCCCAGGTCCGGGCGCCGCCGTGCGCGGCGGCGGGGTCGGCTCGGGCGTCGCCGCGCGCGACGGCGGCGCCGCAGCCGGGTGATCGCCGCCGGCGGGGACCGGCTCGACCGGCCCTGCGCCCGTGGGGGCCGCGCCGGGGCGGGCCGAGGTCTCCCGGGCCCGCCGCGCCTCGGCCTTGGCCTCGGACTTCTTCTTCGTCGGACCCAGGACCATGATCATGTTGCGGCCGTCCTGCTTGGGGACCGACTCGACATAGCCCAACTCGGTGACGTCCTCGGCGAGGCGCTGCAGCAGCCGGAAGCCCAGCTCCGGCCGGGACTGCTCGCGGCCTCGGAACATGATCGTCACCTTGACCTTGTCCCCGGCCTTGAGGAACCGCTCGACGTGGCCACGCTTGGTGCCGTAGTCGTGCGGGTCGATCTTGGGCCGCAGCTTGATCTCCTTGATGACCGTGTTGATCTGGTTCTTGCGGGCTTCCCGGGCCTTCATGGCCTGCTCGTACTTGAACTTGCCGAAGTCCATGAGCTTGGCCACCGGGGGGCGCGCGGTCGGGGCGACCTCCACGAGGTCCAGGTCCGCCTCGGCGGCCAGTCGCAGCGCGTCTTCGACGCGCACGATGCCGACCTGCTCGCCGTTGGGCCCGACCAAGCGCACCTCGGGGACCCGGATGCGCTCGTTGATGCGAGGTTCGGTGATGTGGTGCTCCTTCGTCGTCGCTGCGGTCGACCCCGGCGACGAGAGCGGGCCCCTCGTCGACGAGTGCGCGAGCAGCCGCGAGCCTGAGCACGGGGCGGGCGCCGACACCTCGACGCGCGCCTGCCCGCCGGCTCGCACCGACGGTGGGCGCCCGGCACACCGGGCACCGCTCAGGACCCGACCCGGCGACCTGTCCCCGAAGGGGCGGTCGGTCGACGCGGGTGGAAGCAGGGCTTCTCTTGCACACCGGGCCCTCACGGTCGCCCGCACGGCCCCGGCTGGTCGGCACCTAGGGTAGCAGCCACCGCCGACCCCGCGGCCCACGACGCCGGGCGTCGCTACGACGACAGCAGGACCGTGCCCTCGACCCGGGCCCGGCGTCGCTGCGCGATCGCTGCCCCCAGCGCGGCGGGCAACCCGACGAGGGACACGCTGGCGAATCCCCACGGCCACCCGTGGTGGTCGATGGCAAAGCCGGCCAGCGGAGCGCCCAGGGCCTGGCCGGTGGTCATCGCCGAGCCGTGCCAGCCCAGCGCCTCGCCGCGCGAGCGCTCGTGCACCAGCCGCGACAGCGCCTCCACCGTGGCGGTGATGGTCGGCGCGCAGAGCATCCCGCAGACGAACAGCAGGATCGCGAGCGGACCCAGGGAGGTCGCGAAGGCCACGGGCAGGGTCGTGACGGACAGCGCCCCCAGCAGCCAGACGACCGGCAGGCTGCGGTGCCACGCGCCGTAGACCAGCCCCCCGATCATCGACCCGGCGCCCCACACCGACATCACCCACCCGATGGCGCCCTGGTCGCCGGTGGCCCGCAACGCGGCGACGATCGCCACGTCGGTCCCGGCGAGCACCACCGTCGAGGCGGCGGACGCGCCGAGGACGGCGGCCACGCCCCAGGTCAGCCAGCCCAGCCGGCCGGGGCGGTAGGCGACAGGGTCGGGGTGCTCGGCGCCGGTCGGGTCGCCGCCCTCGCCGCGCAGCGGCGGGTTCGTCACGAGGAATCCGAGCGCGCCGACCAGGCTGGCCAGCTGCAGCACCACCAGCACCCACCGGGTGTCCCACGTGGTCGCCGCCCACACGCCCAAGGCCGGACCGACCATGAAGGACACCTCGGTGAGGACCGAGTCCAGGGACAGCCCGGTCCGTCGCTGCTGGTCCGGCAGGACGTGCAGCAGGGCCTGGCGCAGCACCGAGAACGTCGGGACGATGAACAGCCCGGCGACCAGGACCACCGGCAGCAGCACGGCATACGGCAGGAACGGGATGACCGCCCATGCGACCGCCTGCACCACCACCGACGGGGCCAGTGTGCGGCGCAGCCCGACGCGGTCCAGCAGCCGGCCCCGCCAGGGCGCGGAGACGGCGATGGCGACGGTGAACGCGGCCGAGACCAGCCCGGCCTCGCCGTAGCTGCGCCCGAGGGTGACCACGACGTGCAGGGTCAGCGCCACCCAGGCGGCGAACATCGGCACCCGGACCAGGAAACCCAGGGCCTGGATGCTGCGCACGCCCGGCACCGCCAGCACGTGTCCGTAGGCCCGCAGATCCATCCGACCAGACTCGCAGACCGCACCGGTGGCGCTCACCCGGTTATCGCGCGATTGCGCCCAGGGCGTCAGAGCAGGTCGCGCAGGGCGCGCAGGCGGCCCAGCGTCGAGGTCTTGCCGAGGATCTCCATCGACTCGAACAGCGGGGGCGAGACCCGCCGGCCGGACACCGCGACGCGCAGCGGCCCGAAGGCGAGCTTGGCCTTGAGCCCGAGACCCTCGACCAGCGCCGCGCGCAACGCCGCCTCGATCCGCGGCGCGGTCCAGGCCGAGGCCGTGCCCAGGACCCCGGTGCCGTGGTCGTCGAGGTCGCCGAGGGCGCGCACCGCGGCGTCGAGCACCCCTGCGGCGTCGGCGGTGAGCTGGGCCCGGGCGTCGACGTCGATGTCGATCTGGTCGTCGGCCCGGAAGAAAGGGGCGACCAGCGCGGTGGCCTCGGTGAGCCGGGCGATCCGGGTCTGGATCAGCTCGGTGACCTCGGCGAGCCGGGCCAGCTCCCCCAGCGACGGGTTGTCCGAGAGGACGCCGTCGGCTTCGAGGTAGGGCAGCAGCCGCGACGCCAGCTCGCGCACCGGCAGGGCGCGGATGTAGACCCCGTTGAGCCAACCGAGCTTGTCGAGGTTGAACACCGGGCCGACCGGGTTGACCTTGTCCCAGGCGAAGTCGCGGGAGAACTGCTCGAACCCGAAGACCTCCACCTCCTGCCCCTGCTCGCCGCGCGCCGGCGGGTAGGCCAGCAGGGCGAGGAAGTTGACGATGGCCTCCGGCAGGTAGCCCTGCTCGCGGAACCACTCCAGCCGGGCCGCCGGGTTCTTGCGCTTGCTGATCTTGGAGGTGTCCGCGTTGCGCAGCAACGGCATGTGCGCGTATGCCGGCACGGCCAGCCCCAGCCACCGGTAGAGCAGCAGGTGCTTGGGCGTCGAGGAGATCCACTCCTCCCCGCGCACCACGTGGGTGATGCCCATCTCGTGGTCGTCGACGACGACCGCGAGATGGTAGGTGGGGTAGCCGTCGGCCTTGAGCAGCACCTGGTCGTCGGGGCGCGGGGCGTGGACGGTGCCACGGATGAGGTCCTCGAAGGCCAGCGGCGGGTCGTCGGGCACGAGCATCCGCACGACGGGGGCCTCGGCGAAGCCGGGCAGGGCGGCCCGCTCGTCGCGGGTCTTGCCGTGGCAGAGCCGGTCGTAGCCGGTGGGCTGCTTGGCCCGTTGCTGCCGCTCGCGCATCTGGGTGAGGCGCTCGGGCGAGCACCAACAGTGGTAGGCGTGCCCGTCGGCCAGCAGCCGCTGCACGTAGGGGCGATAGGTGTCCAGCCGCTCGGACTGACGGTACGGGGCGTAGGGGCCGCCGACGTCCGGGCCCTCGTCCCAGCCCAGACCGAGCCAGTGCAGGGTCGAGTAGATCTGCCCCTCGCTGTCGGCGCGCAGTCGGGCCCGGTCGGTGTCCTCGATCCGCAGCACGAACCGACCGCCCTGCTGGCGGGCGAACGCCAGGTTGAACAGCGACATGTATGCCGTGCCGACGTGCGGGTCCCCGGTCGGGGACGGGGCCACCCGGACCCGGACCTGCGCAGCCGGTCGGCTGCGGCCGGGGTCGGGGCTCGGTCGTGGTGCGTTCATGGTGGCGTCAGCCTATGGGGTGGCCCGCGTGCCGACGACGATCCCGGCCCGGGGCCCCGCGGGCGAGGGGGTCGGGGTGGTCCGGTGTCGCGCGGGTGGCCGCTCGGATCCGGGTCGTGGCGGCTCAGATCCAGTCGTGGCGGCGCATCACCGCATACAGGACCACCGACAGCACGACGATGAGTCCGCCGCTCTGCCACACCCCCCAGGCCTGGTCGAACCCAGGATAGGGCACGTTCTGCCCGAACCACCCGGTGACGGCGGTGGGGACGGCGATGATCGCGGCCCACCCGGCCAGCTTCTTCATGACGACGTTGAGCCGGGCGTCCTGCAGCGACAGGTTCGTCTCGAAGACCGAGGTCACCATGTCGCGCAGCGACTCGGTCCACTCCGAGGCGCGCAGGACGTGGTCGTAGAGGTCGTCGTAGAGCCCGTCGAGCTCGTCGCCGCCCTTGCGGTGGCGCAGCAGCCCGTTGACCACCTCGCGCATCGGCAGGACCACGCGGCGCAGCGCGACGAGGTCCTTGCGCAGCCCGTAGACGTGCCGCTGGAAGTCCGACCCGGTCCGGCGCTCGGCGAACAGCTCGTCCTCGAGCCCCTCGATCCCGTCGTCCAGGGCCTGGATGGTGTCGAAGTGCCCGTCGACGAGCACGTCGAGCAGCCCGTGCATGAGCGCGCCGGGGCCGTGGCGCAGCAGATCGCGGTTGTCGTCCCAGCGGGCCAGCACGGGGGCCAGGTCGAGCCCGTCGTCCAGGCGCACCGTGATGAGGCCGAACTCGGTGAGGAACCCCGACACCCGGCGCAGGGTCAGCCGGCCGTGGCTGCCGTCGCCGTCCGCGGGCCGGTCCGGCAGGTCGGTCGCGTATGCCGTGAAGAACAGGTGCCCCTCGTGCCGGGTCACCTTGGGCCGCTCGTGCGGCGCCACGGCGTCCTCGACCGCCGCGGCGGCCAGGCCGACCTCGGCGGCCAGCAGGGCCAGGTCCTGCGGGGACGGGTCGACCAGGTCCACCCACACCAGCGACCCGGGGTCGGCGATCTCTTCGGAGATCCGGTGCACGGCGATCGGGTGGGTGACGACGTCGCCGTTGCGCCAGACCCGGCAGGTGAACACGCTCGTCCCGGTCGTCACCGCTCCATCATGGGCCGGCCTCGACCCGCACCCGCGGCAACCCGCCGGGCGGCGGCGCGTCAGGCCGCTGCCGACGCGGCCCGGCGGACCCCGGCGACCGTGCGAGCGAGCACGGCATACCCGGCGTCGTTGGCGTGGATGTCCCCGAGGCTGCACATCCACGTCCAGGCGCAGATCCGGGCGACGTTGGTCGGCAGCCCGGTGGCCGCGTCCGGGGCCCAGGTCGAGGTCTCGAAGGCGGCGGAGACCAGGGCCACGCGGGCGCGGGCACGCCCGGCGACCGCGGCGATCGCGCCGTTGAAGGCGCCGGCCGCAGCGACCGACGCGGTGGCCAGCTCCTGGCCGGACGGACCGGTCAGCCAGGCCGCCAGGAACGGGTCGTAGTAGTCCAGGACCACGATGGGGACCTCGGGCGCGACGGCCCGGATCGCCGAGAGTGCCGCGGCCAGGTTCGTCGCGACCCGCCCGACGGTCGCCACCACGCAGCCCTGCTCGAGGGTGCCGCTCGCCGCGCATCCGGTGATGTCGTTGGCGCCGACGTCGATCGTCACCAGGCGGGTGAACCGGGCGTGGTCCTCGAGGAAGTCCACCGCCTGGGCCAGCTGCGAGCCGTGCCGGTAGGCGCAGATCCCGCCGGCCAGCAGGGTCACCGTGGTCTCGCCCGAGCAGGCCAGGCTGACCAGCGTCGTCTTCGGGCTCTCGGCCCGCACGTCGGCCAGGACTCGGCCCACGTAGCCGCCGGTCTTGTCGTCGCCCAATCCGGGCTGGTAGCCGGCAGCCAGCGAGTCACCCAGGGCGAGGTACCACCCCATGGCCCGGCCGGGCTTGTCATGCCGGTCGGGCTTGTCGGGCCCGCCGGGGGCGGCGGCCGCGCTCGGCGCGAGCAGCGCGGTCGACACGAACAGGGCGAGGGCGGCGAGCGCACGGCGAGTCATGGCGGCCAGGATGTCAGCGCCGCCGCCGTTGCGCGAGAGGCAGTGCGACCGCGACCGATCCGCGGTGTGTCTGGTCCAGGCCCGCCGAGCGGGTCAGCGGGCAGCGGTCACCGCACCGGGACGCCCCGACGGATCAGGCCGTACTCGATCCCGTCGACCAGGGCTCGCCAGGACGCCTCGACGATGTTGGCCGCGACCCCGACGGTCTGCCACGTCGTGGTCGCGTCCGAGGTCTCGATGAGCACCCGGGTCACCGCGTCGGTGCCGTGCGAGGCCTCCAGGATGCGGACCTTGAAGTCGACCAGCTCGAGGGTGTCCAGCTCCGGGTAGGCCTCGGCCAGCGCCTGGCGCAGCGCGTGGTCCAAAGCGTTCACCGGGCCGTTGCCCTCGCCGGTGGCCACCCGACGGACCCCGCCGGCGCAGAGCTTGACGGTGGCCTCGCTGGTGGCCCCCGCGGTGGCTCGGGTCTCGGTGATGACCCGCCACGACTCGACCTCGAAGTAGGACACGGCCTGCCCGAGGTGCTTGCGCAGCAACAGCTCGAACGACGCGTCCGCGGCGTCGAAGGTCCACCCGGCCAGCTCGAGATCCTTGACCTCGGCGAGCAGGCCGGCCACCACGGCGGGGTCCGTCGACAGGTCGACGCCGAGCTCGGCGGCCTTGAGCTCGATGCTCGCGCGCCCGGCCATGTCCGAGACGAGCGTGCGCATCGAGTTGCCGACGGTGGCCGGGTCGGTGTGCTGGTAGAGGTCGGGGTCCACGCGCAGGGCGCTGGCGTGCAGCCCGGCCTTGTGCGCGAAGGCGCTCGCACCGACGTAGGGCTGGCGGCTGTAGGGCGGGACGTTGGTGACCTCGCTGATCGCATGGGCGATCCGGGTGGCCTCGCGCAAGCGCTCCGGGGCGACCAGGGGCAGCCCCTGTTTGATCTGCAGGTTGCCGATCAGGGTGAGGATGTTGGCGTTGCCGGTGCGCTCGCCGTAGCCGTTGACGGTGCCCTGCACGTGGGTCGCCCCGGCGGCGACTGCGGCCATCGAGTTGGCCACCGCGCACCCGGTGTCGTTGTGACAGTGGATGCCCACCCGGGCGCCCGAGGCGTCCAGGACGTCGCGGACGACGTCGGCCACCTGGGCCGGGAGCATCCCGCCGTTGGTGTCGCACAGCGCGATCACCTCCGCACCGGACTCGGCGGCGGCCCGGACGCACTCGATGGCGTAGGCGCGGTCGGCGGCATACCCGTCGAAGAAGTGCTCGGCGTCGAGGAAGACCCGCCGCCCCTGGGCCCGCAGGAAGGTCACCGTGTCGCGGATCATCGCGAGGTTCTCCGCGAGGGTGGTCCGCAGCGCCTGCTCGACGTGCCGGACGTGCGACTTGGCCACCAGCGTGACGACCGGGGCGGCGGAGTCGAGCAAGGCCCGCACGAGCGGGTCGGTGGCGGCGCTGCCGTCGGCCCGCCGGGTCGCCCCGAACGCCGCCAGGGTGGCGTTGCGCAGTCGCAGCTGCGTCTGCGCCCGGGCGAAGAACTCGGTGTCCTTGGGGTTGGCCCCCGGCCAGCCGCCCTCGATGTACCCGATGCCGAGCTCGTCGATGGCGCCGGCGATGGCGAGCTTGTCGGCCACCGACAGGTTGAGCCCCTCCTGCTGGGCGCCGTCGCGCAGGGTCGTGTCGTAGACGTGCAGGTCGGGCGCAGCGGCGGGCATCGGTCGCTCTCCTCGTGCCAACGGGGGTGGTGCAGCCTGCACCGCCCTCGATCACCCTCCCGGTCGCGGTCGCCCGGGCGGGGGTGGTGCCCGAGCAACAAAAAGACCCCCCGGGTGCGGGAGGTCTGCGCGACGAGGGTCGAGCTCGTCGCGCTCAGGTAATGATCGCGGTGGCGGTGGCCACCAGGGTCGCAGGCTGCACGGCATACACCCTGCCACCCGCTCACCGCGCGCGGACCGTCCGTCTCGCGATGCGAACGCCGGTATGCCGCCGGCTCACCGAGGCGCCAGGCGCGCCAACAGCCCCTCCAGCGCTCCGGCGACCCCGTCCTCGTCGTTGGCACCGCAGACCTCGTCCACCTCCGCGAGCACCCGGGCGTCGGCGTTGGCCACCGCGAAGGAGCGCCCCGCCCACCGCAGCATCGGCAGGTCGTTGGGCATGTCCCCGAACGCCCAGACGTCCTCGGCGTGCACCCCGAGCACGGCCACCCAGGCGGTCAGCGCCGCCGCCTTGGTCACCCCCGGCCCGGTGATCTCGGCCAGCCCCTCGGCGCCGGAGTACCCGAGGTGGGCGCGAGAGCCGACCACGGTCTCGACGACGGTGAGGAAGCGCACCGGGTCCCAGTCCGGGGCCCGGGCGAGCAGCTTGCCGATGGGCGCCGGGTCGCGGGCCTCGATCGGCCCGACGGGTACCTGGCCCGGCGCCGCGCCCGGGGGTGGCGTCTGCGGGTAGTGCGGCTCGGCGTAGGGCCCGGTGCGCCGCTCGGCGGCGAAGCACACCCCGGGCACGGCCCGGCGCAACTCGCCGACGAGCTCGGCGACCAGCTCGTCCTCGAGCGGGTTCTCCTGCAGGACCGTGCGCGCGCGCACGTCGTAGACGAAGGCGCCGTTGCCGCACAACGCGATCCCGTGCTCGCCCACGAGATCGCCGAGCTCGTCCATCCACCGCGGCGGTCGGGCCGTGACGATGACCACCTCGAGGCCGGCGCGCTCGATCTCGACCAGGGCCCGGCGGGTGCGCTCGGACACGGTGCCGTCGGAGCGCAGCAGCGTGCCGTCCAGGTCGGTGGCGACCAGGCGTGGTGCGGGCACGGCATCGCCCATGGCGTCTGGCCCCGGGTCAGACCAGCCGGGTCATCCAGCCGAACGGGTCGGCGGCGCGGCCGTACTGGATGTCCAGCAGTCGCTCTCGGATGCTCCGGGTGATCTCGCCGACGTCGGGGCCGCCGCGGCGGTGGTCGACACTGCCGCCCGCCCACCGCAGCTCGCCCACCGGCGTGACGACGGCGGCGGTGCCACAGGCGAAGATCTCGACGATCTCGCCGGAGCGGGCGCCGTCCTGCCACTCCTCGATGGGCACGCGGCGCTGCTGCGGGTCCAGGCCCATCTCCTTGCCCAGGTCGAGGATCGACGACCGGGTGACGCCCTCGAGGATGGTGCCGGTGAGCTCGGGGGTGACGAGGCGACCGTCCTTGGTGACGAAGAAGAGGTTCATGCCGCCCAGCTCCTCGACGAACGTGTGCGTCGAGGAGTCGAGGAAGACCGCCTGGTCGCAGCCGTGCTCGATGCCTTCGAGCTGGCCGGCGAGGCTGGAGGCGTAGTTGCCGCCGCACTTGGCCGCCCCGGTGCCGCCCTCGCCGGCCCGGGCGTAGTCGGTCGACACCCACAGGGTCACCGGCTTGAGGCCACCGCTGAAGTAGGCACCGGCAGGCGAGGCGATCACCGAGTAGGTGACCACGCGGGCCGGGCGGACCCCGAGGAAGGCCTCGGAGGCGTACATGAACGGGCGCAGGTAGAGGCTCGTCTCACCGGTGCCGTAGGCCGGCACCCAGGCCTGGTCCACCTCGACGAGCGCGCGCAGCGAGGCCAGGAAGTCGGCCTCGGACAGCTCGGGCAGGGCCAGTCGGCGAGCGCTGCGGGCCAGGCGGGCGGCGTTGGCCTGCGGGCGGAAGCTCCACACCGAGCCGTCCGCGTGGCGGTAGGCCTTGAGCCCTTCGAAGATCTCCTGGGCGTAGTGCAGCACCGCGGCCGCGGGCATCAGCGTGATCGGCCCGTAGGCGCGGACCTCGCCGTCGTGCCACCCGGTGCCCTGGGTCCAGGTCGCGGTGACCATGTGGTCGGTGAAGTGCACCCCGAAACCGGGGTCGGCGAGGATCTCGGCCCGCCGCCGCGGCGAGCACGGGTCGGGCCGCCGAGCCAGCGCATAGGTCAATCCTCCCGATGGCGTTGCCTGCGTGCTCATCAGCCACTCCTGTCACATCCGCCACCCGCCTGCGGGCCCGTCCCGAGCCTACCCGCCGGTCGCAGCCCCGCCGTGCCCCTTTCGTTGCCCGGAAGCACAGTCGACCCTCCGGGAACTCGTCTACCCTGACCACGTCGGGACGGCGTCGCAGCGCCGGATCCCGCAGCGGACCGGCAGGGGGTGCAGGGTGCGAGGCTGGTGGCCGACGAGCCCCCGCGGGCGGTATGCCGCGTCCCGGCCTCGCTTCGCCCACCCCGTCGCCGGCACGGGCCTGCTCGCCCTGGCCGCCGCGGCCGTCCTCGGCGCGGGCATCCACCCGCAGGCGTCGGCGGTGCAGTTCGCCTTCTCGGCCGCCGATGCGGACGTCGTCCGGGGGCAGCCCGGCGATGCGCTCGCCGGCCGCGGGCTAGGGCGGGTGGCCCTGCTCGACGCCCTGCGCTCGCCCCAGCCCGACATCGCCCCGGATCCGGGCACCGTGCTGATCGCCACGGTCGCCGAGTCCAAGTTGCTCGCCTCGGGCTTCGTCAAGCCCCTGGACGGCGTGGTCACCAGTGTCTTCGGCCCCCGCTTCCACCCCATCCTGCACGTCTGGAAGATGCACACCGGCCTCGACCTCAGCGCCGCGTGCGGGGTGCCGGTCCAGGCGGTCAAGGACGGCACGGTGTCCTTCGCCGGCTACGCCGGCGGCTACGGCAACCGGGTCGTGCTGGACCACGGGGCCGGCCTGTCGACGGCATACGGGCACCTCACCGCGTATGCCGCGACGGCCGGGTTGGCGGTCAAGCAGGGTCAGATCATCGGCTACGTCGGCAGCACCGGGCTGTCCACGGGATGCCACCTGCACTTCGAGGTGCTCGTCGAGGGAGCCTTCGTCGACCCGGCGCCGTTCCTCGACCTGGCACCGGCGCCGTCGGTGACCATCCCGCCCGCCCTGGCCGCGACCAGCGCCGCCCCCACCACCGGCGTCACCACGAGCGCGAGCACCTCGTCGGGCACGTCCGCCCCGACGAGCCCGACCGGGACCGGCTCGAGCGACCCGTCGCCGCCGTCGAGCACGACCTCCCCGGCGACCACCGGGTCGAGCGCCACCACGTCGTCGCCGCCCACGACGGCAAGCACGACGACGAGCACGACGACGCGCCCCGCCCCGCCGACGACCACGACGAGCACGCCGCCGACGGCGGACCGTGGGGACGGCACGACCACGCCCTGAGCGGGTGTCGGGCGCCGGTGCGCCGACTCGTGGGCGCGATCCGCTCAGGCCACGGCGGCGGCGATGGCGTCGCCGATCGCGTCGGTGCGCCGCGGCCGGGCGCCGCGCGAGGCCAGGTCGGCCGCGACGGCGTCCTGCACCCGGGCCGCCTGCTCGGCGCGGCCGAGGTGCTCCAGCAGCATGGCCACCGAGAGGATCGCCGCGGTCGGGTCGGCCACCCCCTGGCCGGCGATGTCGGGGGCGGAGCCGTGCACCGGCTCGAACATGCTCGGCGTGCTCCGGGCCGGGTTGATGTTCCCGCTCGCGGCCAGGCCGATCCCGCCACAGATCGCCGCGGCAAGGTCGGTGACGATGTCGCCGAAGAGGTTGTCCGTGACGATGACGTCGAAGCGCCCCGGGTCGGTGGCCAGGAAGATCGTCGCCGCGTCGACGTGCTGATAGGCCGTCCGCACGTCGGGGAACTCGGCGCCCACCTGCTCGACGGTGCGCCGCCACAGGTGTCCGGCGAAGGTGAGGACGTTGTGCTTGTGCACCAGGGTGAGGTGCTTGCGGGGGCGGCGGCTGGCCCGCTCGAACGCGTCCCGGACCACCCGCTCCACGCCGAAGCGGGTGTTGACGCTGACCTCCGTGGCGATCTCGTTGGCGGTGCCCACCCGCAGCGCCCCGCCGTTGCCGACGTAGGGCCCCTCGGTGCCCTCGCGCACGACGAGGAAGTCGATCCCCGAGGGCGCCACCCGAGGCAGGTCCAGGGGGCTGGCGGTCCCGGGGAACAGCCGTGCCGGGCGCAGGTTGACGTAGTGGTCCAGCGCGAAGCGCAGCGGCAGCAGCACGCCCCGCTCCAGCACGCCGCTGGGCACCGAGGGGTCTCCGATGGCGCCCAGCAGGATCGCGTCGTGGCCGCGGATCTCCTCCAGCACCGTGGCCGGCAGGGTCTCGCCGGTGGCGTGCCAGCGCGCGGCGCCCAGGTCGTATGCCGTCTCGTGCACCGCGAGCGAGCGGCCGGCGACCGCCCGCAGCACCTTGAGCCCCTCGGCGACCACCTCGGGTCCGATCCCGTCCCCGGCGATGACGGCGACGCGCAGCGGCTGGGGGTCCGGCGGGGTCGGGGTCGGGGACATGCCGGCCAGCCTAGGAGACCCGTCTTACGAGCTGGGCATCGGGTCTTACATCCCGAGAAGCGCCGGCCTGCGCGGCATCCCCTCGCGTCCCCCTCGCGCTCGGACTGCGCCGTCGCCCGGCGGCCGACCCCGCCGGCGCCTAGTCCGCGAGGTTGACCGTGGTGAACCTCGTCCCGTCCCCGATCTGGGCCTGCACCGCCTCGATCGCCGCGGGCGGGATCTCGCTGTCCACGGTGAGCACCACGCTGGCCGAGTCGTCGAGGCGACCCAGCTGCATGCCGGCGATGTTCACCCCCGAGTCGCCCAGGATGCGCCCGACGGTCCCGAGCACGCCCGGGCGGTCGGCGTAGGAGTAGAACGCCATGTGCTGCGAGACCGCGATGTCCAGGTCCTTGCCGTTGATCGAGGTGAGCTTGGGCACGAGTTTGGTGCCCGCTAGGGTGCCCGCGACACTGACCTGCCGACCGTCGGGCATGGTGCCCCGCAGCATGACCTCGTTGCGGAAGCGCTCGGTGCTCGGGTCCTTGACCAGCCGCACCTCGATGTTGCGGTCACGGGCCAGCAGGGGGGCGTTGACGTAGGACACGCCTTCGGAGACCACGTCGTGGAACAGGCCCTTGAGGGCGGCCAGCTCCAGGACCGCGACGTCCGCGCCGGCGATGGCCCCGTCGACCTCGACGTCCAACTGCGCGGGGGCGCCCTCGGCGATCGCCGTGAAGACCCGCCCGATGGTCTCGGTGAGCGGGATGAACGGGCGCACGTCCTCGTCGATGACCCCCCCGGAGACGTTCACCGCGTCGGGGACCAGCTCGCCGGACAGCGCCAGGCGCACCGACTTGGCCACCGAGACCCCGGCCTTCTCCTGGGCCTCGTCGGTCGAGGCCCCCAGATGCGGGGTCACCACGACGCTCTCGAAGTCGAACAGCGGCGACTGCGTACAGGGTTCCTTGGCGAACACGTCCAGACCGGCGCCGGCGACCCGGCCCTGGGCCAGGGCGTCGGCCAGGGCCTGCTCGTCGACGATGCCCCCGCGGGCGGCGTTGACGATGCGCACCCCGGGCTTGACCTTGCGCAACTCGTCGGCGCCGATGAGGCCCACCGTCTCGGCCGTCTTGGGCAGGTGGACGGTGATGAAGTCGGACTGCTCGAGCAGCTCGTCGAGGCCGACCAGGTGCACCCCGAGCTGACCGGCCCGGGTCGGGCCGACGTAGGGGTCGTAGGCGATGACGCGCATCCCGAACCCGGCCAGCCGCTCGGCGGTGAGCTGCCCGATCCGGCCCAGACCCACCACGCCCACGGTCTTGTCGAGCAGCTCGACCCCGCCGTACGCGCTGCGCTTCCACGCCCCGCCCTTGAGTGCCTGGTTGGCCGGGGCGATGTTGCGCGCCGTCGCCAGCAGCAACCCCACGGCCAGCTCGGCCGCCGAGGTGATGTTCGACGTCGGCGCGTTGACGACCATGACGCCGGCCTGGGTGGCCGCCTTGACGTCGACGTTGTCCAGGCCGACCCCGGCCCGCGCGACGACCTTGAGCCTGCCGGCCGCCGCGAGGGCCTCGGCGTCGATCTGGGTGGCCGAGCGGATGAGCACGGCGTCGACGTCGGCGATGGCGGCCAGCAGCTGGGCGCGGTCGGCACCGTCGCAGTGGCGGATCTCGAAGTCCGGGCCGAGCGCGTCGAGGGTGGCGGGAGAGAGCTGCTCGGCGATGAGGACGATGGGCTTGGTCACGGGGTTCCTTCTCCCGACGAGGTGGGGTGCCGGAGCCGCTCGGTGCAGGCCCGAGCCGGCCCGGCGATCACCCCGGAGTCTAGGGGCGCCGCCGGGAGCGCCGGGCGACCGGGGTCGACGGGGCCGGCGGCGTCAGCCACGCGCACGGCGCAGCGCCGCGGTCGTCACCACGACGACGGCGACGGCTGCCACCGCCACGGCCGCCACCGGCAGCCCGGCCCGGCCCACCCAGGCCTCGACGACGGCGAATCCGACCGTGGCGTAGATGGCGGCCCAGGCCAGCGACCCCACGGCCGCTGCGATCTGGAACCGCGGCAGCGGCATCCGCAGCACCCCCGCGGCGAGGTTGACCGCGGTCTGCACCCCCACCGTGAGGAAGCCCACGGCCACCACCGGGGCGCCCCACCGGCGCACCAGCGACTCCGCGCGGGCCATCAGCGGCCCGTCCAGGCGCCGCCCGGCGCGCGTGCGCTCACCGCCGCGGCGGGCGCCGCGACCCAGCCAGTAGGTCGCGTTTGCCCGGACCATCGACCCGGCGAAGAAGACGAGGAACACCCACCCGAACGGCCAGCCGTCGAACATCAGGATCGGTCTCCGGGCACGGTGGACACCCTACGTCCCCAGGGGATGCCGCCCGGCCGGCTACCGCCCGGCGAGGTCGTCGCGCAGCTGGTACTTGAGGACCTTGCCGGTGGGGTTGCGCGGCAGATCGGCGACGACATGCAGCCGGTTGGGCAGCTTGTACCGCGCCAACCGCGTGGTGGCGTAGTCGCGCAGCTGCTCCAGGGTCACCGTCTGGCCGGGCTTGGTGGCCACCACCGCGGTGACCGCCTCGCCCCACTTGGGGTCGGGCAGCCCGATGACGGCGACCTCGGCGACCGCCGGATGACCGAAGAGCACGCTCTCGACCTCGGCGGGGTAGACGTTCTCCCCGCCGCTGATGACCATGTCCTTGAGCCGGTCGACGATGTAGACGAAGCCGTCCTCGTCGTACTCGCCCACGTCGCCGGTGTGGAACCACCCGCCCTCGTCGATGGCCGCCGCCGTCGCGTCCGGGCGGTTCCAGTAGCCCTTGGTGATGTTGGGCCCGCGCAGGCAGACCTCGCCGCGCGCGCCGGGCTCGGTCACCGTGGCGCCGTCGTCGCCGACCAGCTTGGCCTCGATGTACAGGTGCGGCTGCCCGGCCGCGCCGAGCTTGGCCAGCGCGAACTCGGCCACCAGGAAGATCGCCGCCGGCGCGGTCTCGGTGAGCCCGTACCCCTGCAACACGCCGATCCCCCGGTCGGCGAAGGTCCGCAGCAGCGGCTCGGGGGCCGGGGCACCGCCGCTCACCGCGATCCGCACCGACGACAGGTCCGCCGAGGCGAAGGTGGGCAGCTGGCTGATCGCGATGAACATCGCCGGGACGCCGAAGAGCGTCCGCACCTGGTAGCGCGCGATGTCCTCGAGGGTGCGCTGGGCGTCGAAGGCACGGTGCAGCACCACCTCGCCGCCGCGCATCCAGGTGATGCCGATCATGAAGTTCAGCCCGGCGATGTGGAACAGCGGCGAAAAGGCCAGCGTCACGTCGTCGGCGTGGATGTCGATCCACGAGAGCATCGCGACGTTGCTCAGCCAGATGTTCTCGTGGCTGAGCATCACCCCCTTGGGTCGCCCGGTGGTGCCCGAGGTGTACATGATGACCGAGAGCTCCTCGGGCCGGTTCACCTCGGGCGCCGGCAGCGGAGCGGTGGCCTCGACGAGCGACTCGTAGGACTCCCAGCCGACACCGGGCGAGTCCAGACCCAGGTAGCGGCGCACCGGCAGCTCGGCGCGGATCTCGTCGATGGTGCCCTGGCTGTCGGCGCCGGCGATGACCGTGTGCGAGCCCGCGTCGCCGACGATGAAG
The DNA here is from genome assembly GCA_037045055.1 of Dermatophilaceae bacterium. Lineage (GTDB taxonomy): Bacteria > Actinomycetota > Actinomycetes > Actinomycetales > Dermatophilaceae > Phosphoribacter. The sequence goes on from JBAOHJ010000001.1 coordinate 734,408, forward strand.
GCGAGCTCCGGGCCGGCCAGGCGGAAGTTCAGCGGCACGTACACCGCGCCGATCCGCGAGGCGGCCAGCCAGGTCTCCAACGCCGCGGGCTGGTTGGCCCCGACAAAGCTGACCCGGTCGCCGTGGTTGACCCCGCCGGCGCGCAGGGCGGCAGCCAGGCGCGCGACCCGGTCGGCGACCTGCGCGAAGGTCCACGTGGTGCCCTCGAAGGTCAGGGCCCGGCGGTGGGGCGAGCGGGCGGCGCGGGCGGCGAACCAGGCACCCACGCTGATGTCGGGCAACGGCATACGCACTCCTTCGAGTTGGCGTCGGACCCGCGGGTAGGCCGCGTGGTCGGGTTTCGCTCGGCTCCGGCACGGTCGACTCGAGCGCCGCAGGAGGCCGGGCCGGCGCGGGTCAGCCGGCGGACGTGGCGCCGGACACGGCCCGCAGGGCCCCGCGCGGGCGACCCGGGCGACGACCCGGCCGGGGCGAGGGTGCCGGCGCCGAGGTCGCGGCCTGCGCCGCGGCGAGGGTCTCGGCGAGCGACTCCTGCATGTACCGCACGAGCGGCTGCAGGTCGACGGCCTGCTCCGGCGAGCCCATGAACCCGAAGCACATCCGGTCGCAGTAGCTCTGCAGGGTGATGTTGATGCCGCCGCCCACCGAGAGGAACGACGCGGGCCACACGCCCTTGACCTTGACGCCGTCGATGAACTCCGGCTCCGCGGGGCCGCGGACGTTGGAGACGACGACGTTGTAGGGGACCTTCGACATCGCCTCGGACTTGACCATCAAGCGCATCGGCAGGGTGATCAGCGCCGGGGGGAGGAACTTGCTCGCGGCCGGGATGAGGCCGATGGGCAGGGCATCGAAGCTGGCCTTGGCCGCCTTGACCGCGCGGCTGGCCGCCCGCACCCGGGCGACCGGGTCGGCCAGGTGCACCGGGTACTCGGCGAACACCATCATCACGTAGTTGGCCCACCTGACCTTCTCCTTCCCGGTGCGGATCGACACCGGGATGTTGACGATCAGGGGCTTGTCGACGGGCAGGTTGCGGTCCTGCAGGTACCGACGCATCGCGCCCGCGGTGACCCCGAGGACGGCGTCGTTGATGGTGCCGCCGAGCAGCTTGCCCACCCGGCGCAGGTCGGCCAGCGGCAGGTCGGCGAAGACGAAGGTCCGCCGCGCGGTGACCCGACCGTTGAACGGCATGGCCGGCGGGCTCAGTGTCGGCAGGTAGGGCGCGACCTCCGCCGACCCGCTCTCCTTGAGCCGCCGGTTGAGCACCGGCGTGAGCCGGCCGGTGAGCTCCCCGGGCAGCAGCCGCAAGGGGGTGGCGGCCAGGGCCAGCGGGCCCTTCTCGCGCAGCGTGCGCAGCACCCACCCGCCGGCGCCGACGGCCAGCTTGGCCAGGTCGACGGGCATCTGGGCCATCCCGGCGATCTCGCGGGCGACCATCTCCGGGGAGCCGAACCTGGGCTGGGCGTAAGGGTGCGCCTCCGGCACCATCGGGCCCTTGGGCGTGTCCTGCAACAGATCCCAGACGACCGGCATCGAGCCGCCGTCGACGACCAGGTGATGGATGCGCAGCAGCAGGGCCACGCTGCCGTCCTGCAGGCCCTTGATCACGGTGAGATGCCACAGCGGTCGGTCCGCCGGCAGCTCGGTGCTGCTCATGAGGCGCGACACCTCCGCGGCGAGCTGCTCCTGGGTGCCGGGGGCCGGCAGGCTCAGGGTGCCCACGTGGGCGTCGAGGTCGATGCGGGCGGGCTCGCCGAGGTAGTCGTGCAGCACGCCCAGCGGCGACTTGATCACCTTGCGGCTCAACGGGGGCAGGTACGCCAGCCGCTCGGCCAGGCGAGCGCGCATGAAGTCCTCGTCGGGGGCGACCCGCCCGTCCTCGGACGGCTCGAGCATGAGCAGACCGCCGAGGATCGCGTTGGTGGTCTCGGTGTCCATCGCGACGTACATCGAGTCCAGGGCGGTGAGACGTTGCATGGCGCTCCCTCTGCGGGGCTGGGCGGCGGTCGGGCACCAGTGTGCGCCCCGCGGGTCCGGGCGCGGCGCCCGGGCCGGCCCGGTTGCCCTCCGCGGCACGCGGGTGCCCGGGGCCCGTCCGCCGGCGCCGGCCCCGCCGCGACCCCTCAGCCCTGGGGGCTGATCCGCAGCAGCACTCGGTCGAGCAGGGCGAGCAACTGGCGCACCTCGTCCCGGCTCAGCGCCCCGAACCACGCCCGCTCCAGGGCGTTCTGCTCGCCGAAGGCCGCCTCGATCTGCTCTCGGCCGGTGGGGGTCAGGCGGACCTCCACCAGGCGGCGGTCGGTCTGCGAGGTGCGACGTCGGGCGATGAGGTCGGCCGCTTCGAGGGTGCGCAGGACCGTCGAGGTGGTCTGACGGCTCACCCCGGTGTACCGCGCGAGGTCGCGGGCCTCCACCGGCTCGAACAGCCAGATCATGTAGAGCACCCGGAACCCGCTGTAGGTCCAGCCGCGCAGCCGGTGCACGAGTCGCTCGGACTCCTGCTGGTGGGCACTGGCCACCCGGGTCAGGGTGAAGCTCAGGGCGACCGCGAGCGAGTCGAGGTCGGGGCGTCGGTCGTTGGTGAACCGCACTGCCGCGTCGCGGAAGCGTGCGGTCGGCGTCGCCGGCGGATCCGTGGCACCCGCGCCCCGGGCCAGCGCACTGCGCCCCACCTGACGACCTCCCCGAGTCCGGTCCTGCCCTGTCGTGGCCGACTATTCCCTGCCGGACCGGCGCCGCGCAACGGCAGCGCCAGCGCGTCCCAGCCTCGACCCGGTGGTATGCCGCCGACCCGGCCGCGACGGGCCGGTGCCCGAACCTGCCGGCGGCGGCCCGAACCTGCCGGCGGGCGCGGCATACCGGGCGCCGCAGGCTCGCCCTATCGCGCCGCGCTGCCCTCGGTGTAGTCGGCGTCGGTGTCCTTGATCCAGCTCATCAGCGTGCGCAGCTTGCGCCCGGTCGCCTCGATCGGGTGCTGGGCCCCCTTGGCCCGTAGCGCCGCGAACTCCGGTGCGCCGGCGTCCTGGTCGGCGATGAACCGCCTGGCGAACGCGCCGCTGCGGATGTCGGCGAGGACCGCCTGCATGTTGTCCTTGACGTGCGGGTCGATGACCCGAGGCCCGGAGACGTAGTCGCCGTACTCGGCGGTGTCCGACACCGACCAGCGCTGTTTGGCGATGCCGCCCTCGATCATCAGGTCGACGATGAGCTTGAGCTCGTGCAGGCACTCGAAGTAGGCCACCTCGGGCTGGTACCCGGCCTCGGTGAGCACCTCGAAGCCGTACATCACCAGCTGCGAGGCGCCCCCGCACAGGACCGCCTGCTCGCCGAACAGGTCGGTCTCGCACTCCTCGGTGAAGGTGGTCTTGATCCCTCCGGCGCGCAGGCCGCCGATGGCCTTGGCGTAGGACTTGGCGATGTCCCAGGCATGGCCGGAGGCGTCCTGCTCCACGCAGACGAGCACCGGCACGCCACGGCCGTCGGAGAACTCGCGGCGCACCAGGTGGCCCGGGCCCTTGGGCGCGACCATGAGCACGTCGGAGCCCGTCTGGGGTTGGATGTACCCGAACCGGATGTTGAAGCCGTGGCCGAAGAGCAGCCCGGCCCCCGGCTTGAGGTTGGGCTCGATGTCCTGGGCGTACACGTGCCGCTGCACCTGGTCCGGGGTGAGGATGACCACGAGGTCGGCCTCGGCGACCGCGTCGGCGACCGAGAGCACCCGCAGCCCCTCGGCCTGCGCCTTGGCCCGGCTCGTGCTGCCCTCGGCGAGCCCGACCCGCACGTCCACCCCGCTGTCGCGCAGGTTGAGCGAGTGGGCGTGGCCCTGGCTCCCGTAGCCGATCACGGCGACCTTCATGCCCTGGATGACGGACAGGTCGGCGTCGTCGTCGTAGATCATCTCGGCCATCGGTGGGCCACTCCTTCGGTCGGGGACACGCTGGGGACGAGGGTATGCCGTGCTGCGAGGGCGCCGTCGGCGGGGCGGACCGGCCGCCGCGCAGCGCTGCCTCAGGCGCTGCGCAGCGCCCGGTCGGTGATCGAGCGCGGGCCGCGGCCCATGCCCACGACGCCGGACTGCACCAGCTCCCGGATGCCGAAGGGCTCGAGCACGCCCAGCATCGCCTGGACCTTCTCCACCTTGCCGGTGCACTCCAGAGTGAGGCTGTCGGAGGCCACGTCGACGACCGTGGCCCGGAACAGCTGCGCGGTCTCGACGATGTGCGAGCGGGTCGCGGCGTCGGCGCGGACCTTGACCAGGACGATCTGGCGCTGCACCGAGGCGGTGGGCTCCAGCTCGACGATCTTGAGCACCTCGACGAGCTTGTTGAGCTGCTTGGTGACCTGCTCCAGCGGCGCCTCGTCGACGTCGACGACGACGGTCATCCGGGAGATGTCAGCGTGCTCGGTCGGGCCGACGGCGAGGCTGTCGATGTTGAAGCCGCGGCGCGAGAACAGCGCGGCGATCCGGGCCAGGACGCCGGGCTTGTTCTCGACCAGGACGGACAGGGTGTGCTTGGGCATGTCGGTGGCTCTCAGTCTTCCCGCTCCCACAGGGGTGCTCCCCCGCGGGCGATCTGGATCTTGTCGTTGGAGATGCCGGCCGGGACCATCGGCCACACCATGGCGTCGCGGTGGACGACGAAGTCGATGACCACCGGCCGGTCCTCGATCGCCATGGCCGCCCGGATCGTGGGGTCGACGTCCTGCGCCCGCTCGCAGCGCAGCCCCTCGCACCCGTAGGCCTCGGCGAGCTTGACGAAGTCGGGGATACGCCGGCTGTCGTGGCTGGTGTGCAGGTCGGTGTTGGAGTACCGCTCGTTGTAGAAGAGGGTCTGCCACTGCCGGACCATGCCCAGGCTGGAATTGTTGATGATGGCGACCTTGATGGGGATGTCGTTGATGACGCAGGTCGCCAGCTCCTGGTTGGTCATCTGGAAGCAGCCGTCGCCGTCGATCGCCCACACGGTGCGCTGCGGCTGCGCGACCTTGGCGCCCATGGCGGCCGGCACGGCGAAGCCCATCGTGCCCAACCCCCCGGAGTTGATCCACGAGTTGGGTCGGCTGTAGTCGATGAACTGGGCGGCCCACATCTGGTGCTGGCCGACCCCGGCGACGTAGGTCGCCTCGGGCCCGTTGAGCGCGCCGATGCGCTCGATGACGTACTGCGGGGACAGCGCTCCCTGGTGCTCGGTGTAGCCGACCGGGTAGGTCCGTTGCCACTCGGTGACCGTCGCGTGCCACTCGGTGTAGTCCGGTGCCGCTGCGCCGGCGGCCCGATCCGCCTCGATGACCTCGATGAGGTCGACGATGACGTCCTTGACGTCGCCCACGATCGGGACGTCGGCGGTGCGGTTCTTGGAGATCTCCGCGGGGTCGATGTCGGCATGGACGATCTTGGCCACGGGGGCGAATGTCGACAGCTGCCCGGTGACCCGGTCGTCGAAGCGCGCGCCCAGCGCGACGATGAGGTCGGACTTCTGCAGCGCCGTCACCGCGGCGACCGACCCGTGCATCCCGGGCATGCCCAGGTGCAGCGGGTGCGCGTCGGGGACGGTGCCGCGGGCCATGAGCGTGGTGACCAGGGGGATCGCGGTGAGGTCCACCAAGCGGCGCAGCACGTCGCTCGCGCCGGCGCGCACCACACCGCCACCGACATAGAAGACCGGGCGGGTGGCCTGGGCGATCAGTCGCGCGGCCTCGCGGATCTGCTTGCTGTGCGGGCGGGCGGGCGGGCGGTAGCCGGGCAGGTCGACGTGTGGGGGCCAGGCGAAGGTGGTCTGGGCGGCCAGCGCGTCCTTGCTGATGTCCACGAGCACCGGGCCAGGGCGTCCCGTCGAGGCGACGTGGAAGGCCTCGGCGATGGCCCGCGGGATCTGCGCGGGGTCGGTGACGAGGTAGTTGTGCTTGGTGACCGGCATGGTGATGCCGCGGATGTCGGCCTCCTGGAAGGCGTCCGTGCCGATCGACCCGCTCGGGACCTGCCCGGTGATGGCGACGATCGGCACCGAGTCCATCATCGCGTCGGCCAGCGGGGTGACGAGGTTGGTCGCGCCCGGTCCGGACGTGGCCATGCACACGCCCACCTTGCCGGTGGCCGCGGCATACCCCTCGGCGGCGTGGCCGGCGCCCTGCTCGTGGCGCACGAGGATGTGTCGCAGGCGGGCCGAGTCCAGCAGCGGGTCGTAGGCCGGCAGGATCGCCCCACCGGGCAACCCGAAGATCGTGTCGACCCCGACCGCTTCCAGCGACCGGACCAGGGACTGGGCCCCGGTGACCTGCTCGGCGACCGGCTGGGCCGCGGCGACGGGGCGGGTCCGGGCCGCGAGGTTGGCCGGAGAGGGTGCCGCCGGGGCGGGGGGTGCCGGTGTGGTCGGGGTCGCGCGGTCGGTCATCGTCGGTCACCGATTCCTGTCGGGGTGGGCTCGTGGCGGTCGGGTCGGGCTCATGAAAAAACCCTCCGGTCCGTCGTGGACAGAAGGGCGCGCGCCTGACGTCGGTGACGTCAAACGCGCCGTGGGAGTACGAGGACCGTCGCCATGCGACCACGGTCCCGCACCCCCCGGGGTCGCGTCAAGGCAGCCTCTGGGCGTCTCAGCATGCGACCGTCGCCGACCACGGCCAGTCGCGCGCGCAGCCCGTGCGGGTCAGGCCTTCTCGAACGCCACCGCGGCGAGGACCTCCGGCCAGCGCCGGTCCAGGGCCTGCCCGCCCTTCGCGGTGCCCACGACGAGGACGCCACCGCCCAGACCCACGGCCACACCCAGGGCCACCCACGCGAGGACGACGTTGGCCGTGGCGACCGAGAGCGCCGCCAGCGCCAGCGCCGGGGCCGCGACGACGAGCGTGCCCACCGAGCTCAGCGCGAACCCGATGAGCGACTGCAGCCCGCCGCCGGAGTTGACCTGGAACGGGTTGGCCCCGGGCGGCGGCACCGGCGACTGGAAGTAGGCGCCGACCCAGCTGCCGACCCCGCTTCCACCGAGGATCGTCGCGACCCCCCCGGCCAGGGAGGGGACGAGGACGTCGGTGCGCCCGGTGAACGCGGTGAGGCCGGCGAGGGTCGCCGCGACGATGGGCAGGACGATGACCAGCAGGGCGCGGACGCGACCGCGCCGGTCGTCGACGCCGCGCAGCCCGGCGGTGACATGCGTCCACAGCGCGGTCCCGTCGTAGGACAGATCCTGGGCGGCGCTGCTCGCGACGATGAGGCCCAGCACCGCGGGCGCGACGAACGGCACCTCGCGCGAGGCGCCCCCGCCGCCGGAGCTGCCGCCGATCGTCGGGGCCAGCACCATGAGCACCGGCAGGAAGAGCATCATCACCGCGCTGGCGAGGAAGCGGGGGTCGCGGCGCCAGTAGCGCAGGCACCGGCCGGCGATGGCGCCGGCGGGTGAGGAGCCGGTGGCCCGGTCCAGCACGCCACGGTCCAGGACCCTCGCGCGGGTGCCGCTGCCCTCCGGCGGCTCGACGAGGGCGCGATCCAGGGCCCGCACCCATCCCCACCAGAGCCACCCGAGCAGCCCGACGGCCAGGACGAAGCGCGCGGCGGCGGCGCCCCACTGCCCGGCGGCGACGTCGCCGGGCGTGGCCCACGCCCAGCCGACCGGGGTCCACCCCAGGACCCGCGCCGCGGTGTCGAGGGTGTCCACGAGGGCGTCCGGGCCCGAGCGGGCCCGGGTGGTGACCAGGTCCACGACCTTGCCGGCGGCGATCCCCGACAGGCTCAACAGCACGGTCAGCACGATCGCCGTGGCCTCGCGGTAGCGGCGCGAGGACAACGACCGGGCGAACGCCGCCGTGACCACCCGCGATGAGGCCACCGCGGTGAGCAGCGCCACCGGCACGCAGACCACGGCCGCCACGACCGCGGCCACGCTGGTGGACCAGACCGCCAGCTGCCCGAGCGCGACCAGCGTCGTGGCGATCGCCGGCAGCCCGACGAAGGCCGCGGCGAGCAGCCCGGGGGCGAGCTCACGGCCGCGCAACGGCAGCAGGGCGAACCGGGACGGGCTCAGCGTGTCGTCGACGCCGGCATACAGGATCGGCAGCAGCAGCCAGCCGAGGCTGAGCAGGCTGAACACGACGATGCTCGTGGAGCCGGCGTAGTCGGGGGCGCTCGCGCGCAGGGCCACTTGCCCGACGATGCCCAGGGCGACGACGAACAGGACGTAGAGGGCCCCGACGATCGTGCCGATGAGCCGCCAGACACTGGTGCGCAGGGTCTGACGCAGGATGCTCAGGCGGAGCCGGACGAAGAGCGCAACCACCGCAGCGCCTCCTCTCCGGCGACGTCGGCACCGAGCAGGTGCACGAAACGCTGCTGCAGGCTCTCGCCGGCGCGGACCTGCTCGACGCTGCCCGCGGTGACCACCCGGCCGGCGGCGATGACCGCGAGCTGGTCGCACAGCTGCTCGACCAGCTCCATGACGTGACTGGAGAAGATCACCGTGCCGCCGCCCGCGACGAACTGGCGCAGGATGCCCCGGATCGTCTCCCCGGAGAGCGGGTCCACCGACTCGAACGGCTCGTCGAGCAGCAGCAGCCGGGGAGCGTGGATGAGCGCACAGGCCAGGCCGATCTTCTTGGTCATGCCCGCGGAGTAGTCCACGACCATCCGGTCGGCGTCCTCGGCGAGGTCGAGCACGTCGAGCAGCTCCGCGGAGCGCTCGAGGACCTGGGGGAGCGGCACTCGGCGCAGCAGCCCGACGTAGCGCAGCAGCTCGCGGCCCGAGAGCCGGTCGAACAGGCGCAGCCCGTCGGGCAGCACGCCCATGAGGGCCTTGGCCCGGGGCGGGTCGGCCCAGACGTCGACCCCCTCGACGAGCACCTGACCGTAGGTCGGGCGCAACAGGCCGGTGGTCATGGACAGGGTCGTGGTCTTGCCGGCCCCGTTGGGCCCGACCAGGCCGAAGACGCTCCCCCGGGCGACGGTCATGGACAGGTCGTCCACGGCCCGTTTGGGCCCGAAGTCCTTGACCAGGTGACTGATGATCAGCGCGTCGGACACGCCACCAGTCAACCCCTCTTCGCCGGCGGTCGCGCGCCGACGGGCCGGACCGCCCTCACGGCAGCGGCACGCCGAGCAGCCGGATCAGTCGCCGGTCCATCCACGCGTGGTCGGCCGCCACCCGCAGCTCGAAGTTCTCGGTGCCCACCCACGCGTCCAGGTCCGGGTGTCCCAGCGCCCGGGTGGCCGCCTCGACCCGAGCCGACAGCTCGGGGGTCAGCGCCACCCGATCGGCCTGGTCCGGCGGTCGATGCACCAGGGCGTGGATGCGCAGCAGTCGGTGCAGCTCGGCGACCGGGTCGGTGTGGTCGTCGACCCGCAGGTCCACCTCGACGTCGTCGCCGTAACCCGCTGCGGGACGCACGACCAGCAGGGCCGCCGACTGCCGACCCCGGCGGTCGCCGCCGGCCGCGTCCCCGGCGGCCAGGACCGCGACGAGCCGCTCGGCGAAGTCGGGCGCCGTCGCGGTCGCCCGCCACGCGGCATACATCTGCGAGACCACCTGCGGGCCGGCGAGGATGTTGCCCTGGATGGCGACGTCGGGTGCGGCCAGCCCGCCGGCCCAGGGCAGGGCGCGGGCGCCGGTGAAGGTGGCCGACCCACCGGCCGCGTCGACCAGCCCGCACTGGCGCTCGTCGCGCCCGTCGTCGGCACCGACGAGAGCCTCGAGGGTATGCCGCGCGTCGGCACCCGCAGCCATCCGCGCCAGCCCCTCGGGCTTGAAGCCGAGGTTGGGCATGGCCTGGGTGGCCACCGCCCCGGCCCCCACCCGGGCGGCGGGCACCGCCGCGCCGACGGCGAGGAACTTCGACGCGACCGCGACCCCGAGCCCCGCCCCGTCCGCGGACCTGGCGACGACCGAGAAGGTCACCGGGGCCGTCCGGGCTCAGTCGCAGACCGCGCCGTGGCTGGCGCTGCCGACGAGCCGGCGGTACTTGCCCAGGACGCCGGTGGGGTACTTCGACGGCGGCGGGAGGTATCCCACCGCGCGCGAGGCCAGCTCGGCCTGCGGGACGTCGAGGTCCAGGGTGCCGTGCGCGACGTCCAGGACGATCCGGTCGCCGTCACGGACGAAGGCGATCGGCCCGGCGTCGACCGCCTCCGGGGCGACGTGACCCACGCACAGACCGGTCGTGCCCCCAGAGAAGCGCCCGTCGGTGACCAGCAGGACGTCCTTGCCCAGCCCGGCACCCTTGATCGCCGCGGTGATGGCCAGCATCTCGCGCATGCCGGGCCCGCCCTTGGGCCCCTCGTAACGGATGACGACGACGTCGCCGTGGGACATCGACCCGTCGGCGACGGCGTCCAACGCCGCGCGCTCGCCGTCGAAGACCCGCGCCCGACCCTCGACCACGGAGTCGTCGAAGCCGGCCGACTTGACCACCGCGCCGTCGGGGGCCAGGGACCCGTGCAGGACGGTGATGCCGCCGGTGGCGTGGATCGGCTCGCGCAGGGCCCGGATGACCTTGCCGTCGACGTCCGGCGGGGCGAGGTCGGCGAGGTTCTCGGCCAGGGTGCGGCCGGTGACGGTGAGGGCATCGCCGTGCAGCAGGCCGGCGTCCAGCAGGGTGCGCATGACGACCGGGACGCCGCCGACCCGGTCGATGTCGGTCATCACGTAGGCGCCGAAGGGTTTGACGTCTGCCAGGTGCGGCACTCGGGCCCCGATCCGGGCGAAGTCGGCCATCTCCAAGGGCACCCGCGCCTCGTGGGCGATGGCCAGCAGGTGCAGGACCGCGTTCGTCGAGCCGCCGAAGGCCATGACGACCGCGATGGCGTTCTCGAAGGCCTCCCGGGTGAGGATCTGGCGGGCGGTGACGCCCTGGCGCAGCAACTGGACCACCGCCTCACCGGACTTGCGCGCGAACCCGTCGCGGCGTCGATCGGTGGCCGGCGGCGCGGCCGAGCCCGGCAGCGACATCCCCAGCGCCTCGCCGACCGTCGCCATGGTGTTGGCCGTGTACATCCCCCCGCACGCGCCCTCGCCCGGACAGATCGCCCGCTCGATGGCGTCGACGTCCGCCCGGCTCATCAGCCCGCGCATGCAGGCCCCGACCGCCTCGTAGGCGTCGATGATGGTCACGGTCCGCTCCGAACCGTCGGAGAGCTTGGCGATGCCGGGCAGGATCGAGCCGGCATACAGGAACACCGCGGCGAGGTCCAGGCGCGCGGCCGCCATGAGCATGCCGGGTAGGGACTTGTCGCACCCGGCGAGCAGCACCGACCCGTCGAGCCGCTCGGCCATCATCACCGTCTCGACCGAGTCGGCGATGATCTCCCGGGACACCAGCGAGAAGTGCATGCCCTCATGGCCCATGGCGATCCCGTCGCTGACCGAGATCGTGCCGAACTCCAGCGGGTAGCCACCGGCGGCGTGCACGCCGTCCTTGGCGGCCTTGGCCAACCGGTCGAGCGAGAGGTTGCAGGGGGTGATCTCGTTCCACGAGCTGGCGATGCCGATCTGCGGTTTGGCGAAGTCGTCGTCGCCCAGACCGACGGCGCGCAGCATCCCCCGCGCGGCGGCCTTCTCCAGCCCGTCCGTGACGTCGCGGCTGCGCGGCTTGAGGTCCGGTGTGGTCATGGCCGCCAACCTACCGCCGGGCGGCCGCGGCGCCCACGCGGTGGCCGCGCGGGTATGCCGCTCAGCCGCGCCCAACGTGAAAGTGAGCCAGGGCCGCCGATCCGGGCCCGAGGTCGGCCCAGTCGCCGCCGTAGTGCAGCACCGCGACGGCGCTGGTCGGGAAGCCGTCGGCCATGCACGCGTGCGCCCGGTCGCTGCCCTCGCCGTCGCTCAGGACGCTCGCCAGGGCCGGCATGGCCGGGGCGTGGCCCACGACGACGACGGTGTCCAGGTCGCCGGCCTCCATGCGGATGAGCTCGAGGACGCTGGAGTAGCCGCCGTGGTAGGCCTCCTTGCGGTACTCCACGAACTCGGTGCGGGCGCCGCCGCGGACCGCGCCGTCCCAGGTCTGCCGGGTGCGCACCGAGGTGGAGCAGATGACCAGCTCGGCGACGATGGACTGGGCCTTGAGCCAGCCGCCGACCGCCATGGCGTCCCGACGTCCGCGCTCGGTGAGCTGACGATCGTGGTCGTGCAGGTGCATGCCCTGCTCGGCCTTGGCATGCCGGACGAGCACGAGCACCCGGTCGCGGACGGCGCTGGTCATGCCTCGAGCATTGCGCAAACACGTGGTGCGGCCAAGACCGGCCGTTCAGCCGGTGTGCACGACGTTGCGGAACGGCTGCCCCGCGGCATACCGGCCGAACTGTTCGCGCAACAACCGGGCGGCCCGCGGGGCTAAGGCGCTGGTCGCCCCGCCCACGTGCGGCGACAACACCAAGGTGGGGCAGCGCCACAGCGGGTGTCCGGCCGGCAGCGGCTCCGGGTCGGTGACGTCGAGGGCCACCCGCAGTCGCCCCCCGGCCGCAGCGGTCACCAGGGCGTCGGTGTCGACGACCTTGCCGCGGGCCATGTTGACCAGCAGCGCGCCGTCGGGCATGGCGGCGAGGAAGTCCGCGTCGACCATCCGCTCGGTGGCGGGGGTCAGCGGCACGATGAGCACGACGACGTCGTGATGGGGCAACAGCGCCGGCAGCTCGGCGATGCCGTGGACCCGCTCGACGAGCTCGTCGCCGGGTCGCGCGGTCGAGGCGACCGCGGTGAGGGTCACCTCGAAGGGGGCCAGGCGCGCGGCGATGGCCCTGCCGATGCTGCCGTAGCCGACGACCAGGACCCGCTTGTCGGCCAGGGCCGGCCCGATCCGCAGCGGCAGCCACTCGCCCCGGTCCTGGGCCCGGACGAAGTCGGGGATCCCACGCAGGGCGGCGAGGATGAGGGCCACGGCCAACTCCGCCGTCGAGGCGTCGTGCACCCCGGCGGCGTTGAGCAGCTGGACGCCGGGCGGCACGTACGGCACCGCCGTCTCGAATCCTGCAGTGAGCACCGACACGGCCTGCAGGTCGGGCAGGTCGGCCAGGTGACGGAGCCGGTCGACACCGGTGAAGTAGGGGTGCACGACCACCCCCACGCCGGCCGGGTCGGTCAACGGGGCGGTCATGTCCCACGCCCGGACCCGGACCCCGGGCACGGCGCCGACCGCGTCGACCCAGGACTCGTCGGGCACGGTCACGGTGAGCACTCGCCCAACCTATCCCAGGGCCCGCCGGTCGGCCGGGTGACAATGGGCCATGCCAGCAGCTCGGGTGCGCGCGTGGGCCGGTGTCGCCGCACGGTCCGGTGTGGCCGCATGGGCCGGCGCGGCCGCGGTGGGCCTGGTCGTGGCAGGCTGCTCCGCTCCGGTCGCGACCGGCCCGACCGCGACAGCTCCGACGGCGGGCGTCTCGACCTCGTCGAGCGGGAGCACGGCGACGGCGACCACGGGGATCCCGAGCTCGGGCGGGCCGAGCGCCACGACGGGGCCGCCGACCGACGGCCCCACCCGCGACGTCGCGACCGGCCTGCGGGTGCCGTGGAGCGTGGTCGTCCTGCCCGGGTCGGACGTGCTGGTCGGGGAGCGCGACACCGCCCGGGTCTGGCGGGTGCGCCCCTCGGGCGAGCGGGTCGACCTGGGCCGAGTGCCCGACGTGGTGCCCGGCGGCGAGGGTGGGCTGCTCGGGCTCGCGATCGGTCCCGGCGACGGCTCGGCGCTCTACGCCTACCTCACCGCCGCGTCGGACAACCGCGTGGTGGTCCTGCCCCTGGGGCAGGCGGGTCTGGGCGCCCCCCGGACCGTGCTGAGCGGCATACCCAAGGCGAACGTCCACAACGGCGGCCGCATCGCCTTCGGACCCGACGGGATGCTCTACGTCGGCACCGGGGACGCCGGCCAGCGCGAGTCGGCACAGGACCTGGGCTCGCTCGGCGGCAAGATCCTGCGGGTCACCGCGCAGGGGCTCCCCGCGCCCGGGAACCCGTATGCCGGGTCGCCGGTGTGGTCGTGGGACCACCGGAACGTCCAGGGTTTCGCGTGGGATCGGGCCGGCCGGATGTGGGCCAGCGAGTTCGGGCAGGACACCTGGGACGAGCTCAACCTCGTCCGCCCCGGCGGCAACTACGGCTGGCCGGCGGTCGAGGGCATCGCCGGGCGGGACGGGTTCGTCGACCCGGTGCGCCAGTGGCGCCCCGCGGACGCCTCGCCCAGCGGGCTGGCGGTCGGCCCGGACGGCGCAGTGTACGTGGCCGGGCTGCGCGGACAGTCGCTGTGGCGGGTCGGGGTGCGCGCCGACGGCTCGACCGACGAGCCCGTCCGGTTGCTGGCCGGCCGTTACGGCCGGCTGCGCGACGTCCTCGTCGGTCCGGACGGGCGGCTCTGGGTGGTGTCCAACAACACCGCCCGGGGCGCGCCGCGACCCGGCGACGACCGGGTGGTGTCCGTGGCGAATGGCGACCTTGGCTGACCCCTGCTGCGGGATCGGGTCGGCTAGGGTGCCCCGACAGCGGCGGCGAGCCGCGACCACGCACGAGGAGGAGTCGCTCATGTCGGAGCTTGACCAGATCGTCGGCGCGGTGCCGATGGACCAGGTGGCGGTGGCGTTGGGGGTGGACCGGGGCCAGGCCGAGGCGGCGGTCCGGACCGCGCTGCCGGCGTTGTTGGGCGGACTGCAGGCCAACGCCGCCGACCCCGCGGGGGCCGCGTCGTTGGGGGCGGCCCTGTCCGCGCACGACGGCAGTGCCCTCGGTGCTGACCTCGGGTCGCTGGACCTCGGGGACGGCGAGAAGATCGTCGGCAACATCTTCGGGGGCAGCACCTCCGACGTGGTCGCCCAGCTCGGCGGAGTCCGCGGCGCCGGCGGGTCGGGTCTGATCGGCAAGCTCCTGCCGATCCTCGCGCCCATCGTCCTGGCCTACCTGTCCAGGAAGCTGGCGCAGCAGGGCGGGCTTGGCGGCGTGCTCGGCGACGTCGTCGGCGGCTCCCCGGGCGCCGGCTCCGCCGACGCCGGACCGGCCTCCGGCGGCGGTCTCGGCGACATCCTCGGCCAGATCCTCGGCGGCGGCACCGGCGGGTCGGGCGGCACCGGCGGGTCTGGCGGCGCCGGCGGGTCGGGCGGCGCCGGCGGCGACATCCTCGGCGGCATCCTCGGCGGCCTGCTCGGCGGCGGTCGCCGGTAGCGGCCTCGCGATCATCCAGCGGTGGCGCGGGCCAGGGCGAGGACCTCGCCCAGCCCGGCCGCCATGGCGTCCATGAAGGTCTCGGGGTCGTGCACGGCGGAGGCGTCGATGGTCAGCCCGATGCAGCAGGTGCCCAGGTGGGAGAGCATCACCGCCATCACGGCGACGCCGGGCAGCGGCCCGAACGGGTAGACCCGCAGCACCTGGGCACCGGCGAGATAGGTCGTCTCGGTGGGCCCCGGGACGTTGGAGGCCGAGAGGTCGGTGCGCCCGCCCAGGCGCATCACGCTCGCCCCGACCGCCGAGGGAAGCCGGTTGACCAGCGGCGTGAACACCGAGAAGGAGTCCAGCGCCGGCTCGTTCAGCTGCGAGAGGATCGCCCCCCGGATCGCGGCGATCCGGTCCGCCGGGTCGGCCACCCCCATGGGCGCGGCGAACATCGCCCCGGCGAACTTGTTGCCGCCCAACGGGTCGTCGGCCCGCCGCAGCGACACCGGCACGGTCACCGGGAGGTCGTCGAGCTCGACCCCGTGGACGTGGTGATAACGGCGCATCCCGCCCAGCAGGGCGGCGAGGTACGCGTCGTTGACCGACCCGCCGCCGGCGCGACCGGCCGCCCGCAGGTCGGCGAGGGGACACTCCAGGGTGCGCAGCAGCCAGCGTCGCCCGTCGCGCGGGGCCAGCAGCGGGGAGGAGGGCGCCGGCGGCGGCGAGATCACCCGGCGCAGCGACGCGGCGAACCGCAGCCCCTCGGAGGCCACCTCGTTCGGGTGGGACAGCGCCCGCCGCCCCGCCCCGGCCGCCTCGGCGGCCAGGGCGGGCAGCATCCGGACCGCGTCCAGCGCGCCGTCGACGGTGACGTCCAGCCGATCCGGCTCGTGCTCGTCCGCCACCGCGGAGACCGGCTTGTCCTTGGTATGCCGCCGGGTGCGGCTCTGCAGCGCCGCGAGCAGCTGCACCGCGCCGAGGCCGTCGGTGAGCGAGTGGTGGATCTTCAGCAGGTAGGCCGCTCGGCCGCCCTGCAGCCCCTCGATGAGGGTGGCCTCCCACAGCGGCCGGGTGCGGTCGAAGGGCAGGATGGCCAGGGACTGGGTGAGCTCGAGCAGCTCGGTCATGCCGTTGCGTCGACCCAGCGCCAGCCGCCGCAGATGGTAGTCGAGGGTGAAGTGCGGGTCGGCGCCCCAGGCCGGCGGGCCGGTCGGCACGAGGGGCTCGACCACCCGCTGGCGGGTGCGGGGCACCAGTCGGCTCGCCCACTCGTGCGCCGCGACCAGCCGGTCCCACCGGGGCGCACGGTCCAGGACGAACAGGCTGCAGAACGTCGAGGACTGCTGGGGATGCCGCTCGGAGCGCCACATCGTGGCCTCCAGCTCGTTCATCCGCTCGGCCCGGCCCCACCGCCCGGCCATGGCCCAGGCGCGTTGATTGCGTTCGCGGATCGTGTCCGACATGCCTACCAGCCTGCCCCGTGGAACTCGTGTTCGGGGCGCTCGCGCAGCAGGCCCCGGTAGGCCGCCTCGACCGGCTGGTTGTCCTTGATCACCGCGTCGACCTCGCTGGCGATGCGCATCTCCACGCCGTACTGCGCGGCCAGCTGCATGACGACCGACGAGGCCTTGACGCCCTCGGCCACCTGCTTGAGCTCGTCGGCGATCTGCTCCAGGGTCCGGCCCTGGGCCAGTCGGATGCCGACGCGCCGGTTGCGGCTGAACGGGCTCGTGCACGTGGTGATGAGATCGCCCATCCCGGCCAACCCGGTGAAGGTCAGCGGGTCTCCGCCCATCGCCACGCCGAGCCGGGTCATCTCGCGCAACGATCTGGTGATGACCATGGCTCTGGTGTTGTCGCCCGCGTCCAGTCCGTCGCCGATGCCCGTGGCGATGGCGAACACGTTCTTCAGGGCCCCGCCCAGCTCCGTCCCGACGACGTCGGTGGAGGTGTAGACCCGGAACATCGTCGCGCTGAGCAGATGCTGCAGGGCCTCGGCCTGGCTCTGGTCGGGCATGGCCAGCGTCGCGGCCGCGGCGAAGCCCGCCGCCACCTCTCGGGCGATGTTCGGGCCGCTGAGCATCCCGACCGGGTGTCCGGGCAGCACCTGCCCGACGACCTGGGTGATCCGCAACCGGGTGCCCTGCTCGAGGCCCTTGACCAGGGACACGACCGGCACCCAGGGCCGCAGGTCGTCGGCCAGCTCGGTGAGGATGGCTCGGCAGCCCTGGGACGGGACACCGAGCACGAGCACGTCGGCCCGACCGACCGCCGCCTGCAGGTCCGAGGTCGCGGTGAGCGAGGGGTGCAGGGCCAGCTGGTCGAGGTACCGGGAGTTGACGTGCCGGTCGTTGATGTCGGCCACGGTCTGCTCGCTGCGCGCCCACAACACCGTCGGGCCGTTGCGCGCCGCGATCGAGGCGACCGCGGTGCCCCACGACCCTCCGCCGAGCACCGTCACCACGGGTTCACGCATCGTCGTCTCCCTCCACCGGATCGGTCGGCCAGTCGCGCAGGGTGGCCTGGAACGCCGCGTGCAGCGCCGCCACCTGCCCGTCCAGGTCGTCGGCCGACCACCCCGGCACGGGCGGCAGGACCCGCACGTCGACGGTCCCGGACCGCACCACCCGGGCGTGCCGGGGCAGGATCTCGCCGGTGTTGCGCAGCACCACGGGCACCACCGGTACCCCGGCCTGGCTGGCCAGGTGGAAGGCGCCCTTGCGGAACGGCGACAGCGTCGGGGTCGGTGAGCGGGTGCCCTCGGGGAAGATGACCAACGAGGTGCCCGCGCGGACCCGCTCGGCCACCTGGGCCATCGTCACCCGGGCCTTGGCGGAGTCGCTACGGTCGATGTAGGCGGGGTCCAGCAGGGCCGCGCCGAGGATCGACCGAGGATCCCAGCGGGCCTCCTTCTTGGCCACGACGGTGAACTCGCCGCGCATCAGCGAGGCGAGGATCACCGGGTCGATCGCGCTCTGGTGGTTGGCCACGACGACCGCGGGTCGAGTGCCGTCCAGGTGCTCGGTCCCCTGGACGCGCACCCGGACGCCGGCGAGGGACAACGCCGCCCGGCAGGCCAGGTCGACCGCAGTGGCCACGCCGCGACGGCGGCTGCCGGTGGCCAGCCCGACCGCCAGACCCGAGATGGCGCCGACGTTCATCCCCCACAACGCCGACATGGTCCGCGCGGCGCCGACGACGTCGCCGCCGAGGGGGTCACGCAGGTCGAGGACCGGCCACCCGAATCGACCCGCGGCGCTGCGCAGCCCGGGGTCCGGGCTCAGGGCGATCGGGCGACCCACCGAGGACAGGAAGTCGATGTCCTCCACGCCGTTGCCGTAGCCGTAGCTCACCCGCAGGTCCACCTGATGCCCCCGCGCGAAGGCACGGACCCCGGCGCCCTTCTCACGACCCCAGCGCATCCGACCGCGGACCGCGCCGGTGAGCACGCCGTCGCGCACCTCCAGCTCGGTGCACACGAGGTGCTCGATGCCCAGGTCTCGTGCCACGGGCCGGATCTGGTACGCCGTCGCGGCCGACGAGACGACGACGGTGTGGCCGAGTCGCTGGTGGGCCACCACCAGCTCCCGCGCCTGCCTGCGCATGGTCCGGGCGATCTTCTGGACGAACAGCCGCTCGCCCAGGTCGGCCACGGTGTCCTCGGTCTGCCCCGCCCACGCGGCGAAGGCCCGATCGCCGCCCTTGGTCGGGTCGCCGCCGAGGTAGACCCCGTCGACGGCTGCGGCGATGGTGCGGGCCACCTCACGCAGCCCGACCTGGCCGTGCCGGACCTGGTCGGCGAGGAAGACGTTGGCGGTGAAGCCCGCCACGAGGGTGCCGTCGAGGTCGAAGAACGCACCCACGCCCGGGCCGTGCGGCCCCGCCGCGAGCCGGGCCAGGTGCTCAGGCAGGTCCACGGCCATCCTCCACCGCGGCGCGGGCGAGCTCGGCGATCGAGCGCAGGCGCCGGACGACCTCGGCGATCTCGGCCCGGAAGGCCCTGCGCCGCTCGGCCAGGCTCAGCGGCGGGTCGGGCGTGCGGTCATCGGGCCCCTGCCGCCCCGAGCCCTCGGTCGCACCGCCTGGGTGGTCGGGGACCGCACCGGGGGCCGTGGCCTCGAGCAGGCCCCGGTGGCCGGCGAGCTTGAGACCGGTGCGGAACAGCTCGAGGGACACCGACTCGGCGCTGGCGATCCGACGTTGCAGCTCCCACTGCCGCCCGACGTCGAGGGCGTCGGTCAACAGCAGGTCCTGCGCCGCGGCGTCCAGGTCGGCGTCGCCGGCGGCGGCCAGCCGGTCGGCCAGGACGAGGTAGGCATCCAGGAACGGGCCGAGGACGAGGTGGGCGAGGTACGGGCGGGCCAGGGCCAGGGTGCGCATCGCCTCGTCGGCGCTGAGCCGACCGCCGCCGTCGGGCACCAGCAGCGCCAGCTCGGCGCGCAGGTCGGTCTCGAACTCCCGGCGCGGGGGGAAGAAGAACTCGAACTTGAGCAGGTCGCGCAGCTGCAGCGCCTGACGCCACCCCACCGTGACGCCGTCCACGACGGTGCCGTCCGGGCCGGGCGGGGCGGTCCCGGCCGCGAGCAGGGCGACCTCGCCGATCGCCCGCTCGACGAGGATGTGGATCACCGTGTTGCGGTAGAAGGCGGCGACGAGGTGCTGGCCCGGCGCGATCCGCCAGACCGGTTCGGTGCCCGCGTCGTAGCAGGTGAGCACGCCCGAGGCGACCAGCTCCTGCAGCGCGCGGCGGATCGTCGAGCGGTCGGTGAGGGTCGCCGCCCCGGCCACCGGCCACCGTCGTGCGGCGACGTACGCCGCCAGCGGGGACACCGTGTCGAGGACCCGCTCGAAGCTCAGGGCCCGGTCGGCGCCCAGCAGGGCCAGGCAGACGATCGCCGTCACGGTGACCGGGGTGGCCCTGTTGATCCGGTGGCTGGCGTCCAGGGCGACCCGCTCCACTGCCCGGGTGGTGTCGTTGCCCTCGGCGCGCATCGCCTGCGTCCGTTCGCGCAGCGGGATCGGGTCGCCGACGGTGAGGTAGGCCCGGCCGAGGCGCTGCTGCTGCGAGCGGGCGAAGGAGACCAGCCACCGCCAGTCCTCCGGCCGCTTGCGTCCACCGCGCGCTTCGTCGGTCATCCGGCCGACCTCGTGCAGTTGGTCGTAGACGATGGAGACCGGCACGAGCATGACGTCGGGCGCCTCGGGGCCGGCCTGCTCGGCGGCGTCCACGAGGTAGCGCAGGATCCCGTGCACCGGGGGGCGCAGCTTGCCGGTGCGGGTGCGCCCGCCCTCGATCGACCACGACAGGTTGGCCCGGTTGCGCACCAGGTGGGCGATGTAGCCGCGCAGGGTCACCCGGTACAGGGGCGCGTCGCGGGTGGCCCGGCGGATGAAGATGATCCCGGTGCGGCTGGCCAGGCGCCCGATCCCCGGCAGGTCGAGGTTGGCCCCGCCGAAGGTGAACGTCGGCGAGAACCGCCGGGCGGCCAACGCCTGCGGGAGCACCCACCCGTCGAGGTAGGACCGGTGCGAGAACACGAAGGCCAGGCTGTGCTGGCGATCCAGCTCGCGCAGCCGGGCGAGGTCCTCGTCGTCGACGAGCACGTCGTGGGCCCGCAGCATCCAGGCGCCGAACCTGTTCCACGACCTGGTCACCGTCTCGGAATGCGAGGCGAGCATCTCGGCAAGGTAGGCCCGTGCTTCGGTGCGCACCTGGGTGGGCGGCAGTGCGTGCGCGGCGGCATACCGGGTCAGGGTCGCGTCGAGCGCGGGGTCCTGCAGGAGCCGCTCCGGGTCGGTGAGCACCGCCGAGTCGCCCCGGGTGCGACTGCGGCGGCCGGCCGTCGCGGGCAGCAGCCTCATGCCGGGCCGCCACGGCGCCGGGCGCGCAGCACGATGCCGGCCCTGGTCCTCGCCACCCCTCGCGTCACTCGCACAGGAATAGCGGACCCGCGGCTGGCGCACAAGCGTCGGGGGGGTGAGTCCGCTGCCGGACGGCCGGGCGCGAGCGGATTAGAGCAGGTGGTCGGGGACCGGCGGGGGCACCTCACCGAACCGGGCGAGCAGCCCCGCGCCACCGAGGACCAGGACGAACCCGACCGCCGCCACCCACCACCACCCCGGCCTGGCGGAGTCGCCCTCCCAGAGCACGCCGAGGGCGGCGCCCAACACGGTCTCGGTGCCGACCAGGGCACCGGTGGCCGCCACCACGGACGCTCGCTGGAACGCGGCCGCCGACAGGGCCAGCCCGAGCCCGCCGAGCAGCGGCACCGACCAGGCCAACGAGTCCCCCACCAAGGCAGCCGGGTCGAACGATCCCACCCCACGCACCGCGACGGCCAGCAATCCGAAGGACACCCCGGACAGGGTCGCCAGCAGCACGCCGGACCGCGGCCCACGGCCGCGGGTGGCCACCACCCCGGACAGCCCGACCACCGCCAGCCCGGCCACCTGGACGACCGACCGGGCGGTCGGGGTGAGGGCGGTGTCCGCCGACCCGTCCAGCGCCGAGGCCGCGAGGATGACCAGTCCGCCGAAGACCGCCGCGACGGCAGCCACGTCGCGACGGTGCAGGCGCTCGCCGAGCACCACCGCGGCCAGCCCGGCGGTCACGGCCAGGCTCGCGGCCCGGCCCGACTGGACCAGGAAGACCGGCAGCGAGCGCAACGCCAACGCGGCACTGGCGAAGCCGAGCAGCACCAGGACCATTGCCGCGAGGTATGCCGGCCGGCGCAGCAGGCGAGCCAGCAGCCCGACGTCCAGCCCGGGCACCGCGCTCACCTCGCGGGCCGCGCGCGCCTGCAACAGCACCCCGGTGCCGCTGCACACCGCGGATGCCAGGATCAGCAGCAGGCTGGTCGGCATCCTCCGCCTTCGTGTCGTCGGCCACGGCGTGGCACGGGGTCGGTCGCGACGTGCGGCGGACCGGATCGGCCCGGCCCGGCGCGGCGATACGAGGCTATCCTCGCCGGCGGCTCAACTGGCCAGCACGCCCATCCCCACGGCATACGTGACGACGAGCAGCCCGCCGGCGCTCAGGGCGAGGATCGCCCGCCGGGCCGGCCGGGAGCGGTCCGCGAGCCATAGCCCGCCGGCGGCGAACGCCGGGAAGGCGGCCAGGGCGTAGCGGCCGCACCCGATGAAGCTGCTCGTGCCGAGCAGGGGGATCGCGATGACGACGGCCGTTTAGGCGGCATACCCCCACCCCAACCGGCGGCGCACCAACGGCACCAGCGCCACCACGAGGCCCGCGGCAATGGCGTTCACGGTGAGGATCGGGGCGGCGCTGGATCCGTCGCGCAGCGCCTCGACGTACTGGTGCTTCAGCCAGGTGCTCGGTCCGACCCCCTGGTCCCAACCGGGTGCCCCCTCGACCCGCACGAACGCCAGCGGGTCGCCGAAGCTCACCCACAGGTAAGTCATCCACGCTCCCAGCCCGCCGATGGACACCGCCGGGAGCAGATCCCGGCCTCGCAGCCTCGGCACAGCCCGGGCCAGCGCCCGCAGCGAGAGCGGCCCGGGCCGGCTCGCCCCGGACCCCGGGGCCATCGACTCGCCGGTCTGGGCCCGACGCTCCACGGTCCGCAGCAGCAGGCCGACGGTCACCGCGATGCCGACCGGCCGGCAGCCGGTCGCGACCGCGCCGAGCACCCCGGCGGCCAACAGGTGGTCACGCTCGAGCAGCACGAACGCCCCGACGGCGGCGGCGAGGAACAGCGCGTCGCCGTAGACCATCCCGTAGAGGTAGACCCCGAAGGGGTAGAGGACCAGGCCCCACACGGCATACCGGGCCGCGCCCGGGGACAGCCGCATGCGAGCCCAGCGCCGGAAGCACGCGATCGCGAGGAGCCCACAGGCCAGGCTGACCAGGTGAGCGGCGACCGCGGCGTTGCCGACGAGCGCGGCCATGGCGCGCACGACCATCGGGTAGGCCGGGAAGAAGGCCACCGGGGACTGCTGGCCGGGGATGTAGTGATAGCCCTCGGTGGCGATGCCGAGGTACCAGTCGCTGTCCCAGCGGGCGAACTTGTCGACCCAGAAGGGGCCGGCGATGTCGGCGTCCAGGTGGGTCACCAGGGCAGCCGCGCGCAGCGGGCTGCTCTGCCCCAGCACGAGTACCCCGGCCAGGGTCAGGTAGCCCAGGACGTAGCCCAGCACCAGGGAGCGGGTGGAACGCAGCCGGCGGGTCAGACCAGCCGAGACCGCGTGCACGGGCGGCAGTGTAGCCACGAGACCGACCGGCCCGAGGCCGATTCGGCTCGGTGTTAGCCTTCGCACGGCCGAAGGAGGGATCGGTATGGCACGACCCCGGGTGTTCCCCACGGGGACCGACCGGGAGCCGGGGGGCGTCACCCGCGTACGCTCCGGACCGGCGCTCACCCCGCTGACCGTGACCCTGGCGTTCGTGCTCGGCTACCTCGTGGTCGGACTGGTCAGCCTGTGGGGGGCGTCGTCGGCGCCCCCGCAGAGCACGGTGACCGAGTCGCCCTGGCTGAACGCGTGGATCCGCTACGACTCCGACTGGTACCTCGGCATCGCCCAGCACGGCTACTACTTCGCCACCGATCGTCAGTCGCCGGTGGCCTTCTTCCCGGCGTACCCGATGCTGGTGCGGCTGCTCGCGCCGGTGCTCGGCGGCCCCGAGCTGGCCGGTCACCTGATCACCGTCGGATGCGGGCTGGGGTCCACCCTGCTGTTCGCCCGCTGGGTGCGCCCCCGCCTGGGTGGGTCCGCTCGGTGGACGTCGGTCGCCGTGCTCCTTCTCTACCCGTATGCCGTGTTCCTCTACGGGGCCGTGTACGGCGACGCGCTGTTCCTGGTGTGTGTCCTGGGCGCCTTCACCCTGCTGGAGGGACGTCGGTACTGGGCCGCCGGGCTGCTCGCCGCGGTGGCGACCGCTGGGCGGCCGGTGGGGGTGGCCATCGCGGTCGGGCTCGTCGTGCGGATGCTGGAGCTGCGCGCCCAGGACGCGGCAACGCCCGATCGTCCCGATGGTCGCCCCGGTCCGGCAGTGCCGACGCCGCCGTCCGCGGGACCCGCGCTGGGCGCGCTGTGGCGCCAGGTGCCCGCGCTGCGGGCCCGTCACTACCTCGTGCTGCTGTCCTTGGGGGGTATCGGCGGATGGTGCCTGTGGTTGTGGTCGACCTATGGGGACCCGTTCGCCTTTCTCACCGCCGAAGCCACCTGGGCGCAGGGAGCCGGGCCGAAGACCTGGTCGAAGGTGGCCTTCTTCGGGGCGTTGGTCAAGGCGCCCCTGAGCATCCGCATCGTCCTGCTCGCGCAGGCCGTGGTGACGGTCCTTGCGGTCCTGACAATCCGCCAAGTGTGGCGTCGGTTCGGGTGGGGGTACCTCGCCTACTGCCTGGTGGTGCTGGGCATCCCGGTGCTGGGCACCAAGGACTTCCTCGGCTGCGGTCGGTACGTCATCGCGGCGTTCCCGGTGCTGGCGGCGGGTGCGGCGTGGCTCGCCGACTCCAGGCGCGCGCGGTGGGTGCGCCCGGTGTGCCTCACGGTGAGCGGCACGGGCCTGTTGGTCGCGTCGTACTACTTCGGACAAGGGATCCTCATCTCGTGAAACGACCGGAGACCCCTCACTTCGCCAAACTGTCGATCTTTTTCCCGATGTGGAACGAGCAGGACTACATCCGGCGGACCCTCGCCGCTGCGACGGACGTGTGCCAGCTGCTCATGGAGCACAACGACATCGGCGACTACGAGCTCATCGTCGTCGACGACGCCTCGACCGACGACACCGCCCGACTGGCCGACGAGATCGCCGCTGCCGACCCCCATGTCGTGGTCGTGCACCACCCGGTGAACCGCAAGCTCGGCGGCAGCATCAAGACGGGCCTGGCCACCGCCACCGGGGATCTCGTCCTGTACACCGACGCCGACCTCCCGTTCGAGATGATCGAGCTGGTCAAGGCGATCCGGGTGTTGCGCCACTACGACGCCGATCTGGTCAGCGCCTACCGCCATGACCGCACCAGCGAGGGCCCACGCCGGGCGGTGTACTCCTGGGGATACAACTGGTTGGTCACGCGGGCCTTCGGCATCCACGTCCGCGACGTCAACTTCGCCTTCAAGCTCTGCCGTCGCAGCATGCTGGAGCAGATCGAGCTGTCCAGCGAGGGGTCGTTCATCGACGCCGAGCTGGTCATCCGAGCCAGCCGGATGGGCTTGCGGATCATGCAGATCGGCGTCGACTACTTCCCCCGCACCCGCGGGGTGTCCACGCTCTCCTCGACCGCGGTGATCCGCACGATGCTGCGAGAGATGCGCCAGCTGCGCGGCGAGCTCAAGCGGGTCGGTCCGCCCACGGACCCGGGCCGGTGACGGCCCGGGCCCTGGTCGTGACCGCCGACGACCTCGGGCTGACCGTCGGGGTCAACCGGGGCATCCGGCGGGCCCATCTCGACGGGATCGTCACGGCGACCTCGCTGTTGGCGGTCGGGGGAGCCTTCGACGATGCGGTCCGGATGCTGCGCGTGACGCCCACCCTCGACGCGGGCGTGCACCTGGCGCTGGTCGGCGAGGACCCCCCCGTGCTGACCGCCACCGAGGTCCCGACCCTGGTGGACCGCCGCGGCCGGTTCCCGCTGACCTACCGGCAGTTCCTCGTCCGTGCGGCGACCGGCCGGGTCGACGACGCGGACGTGCGCCGGGAGCTGCAGGCCCAGCTGGCGAGGGTGCGCGCGGGCGGCATACCGGTCACTCACCTGGACACCCACCAGCACGTGCACCTGTGGCCCACAGTCGCCTCCGCCGTGCTCGACCTGGCCGCTGAGCACGGCATCGGTCACGTTCGGCTGCCCCGATCCCACCGGGCCGGCCCGGTGTCCCTGGGGGTCAACGCGCTGTCGGTGGCGCTCGGGCGGCAACTGCGCCGACGGGGCCTGCCCGTGGCGGACTACGCCGGGCTGGACGAGGCGGGGGCCATGGACCGCGGCGCGATCGGGCGGGCGCTGGCGGACCTGGCCTGGCGCCGGGCCCGCGGCCAGCGGGCCTTCGCGGAGATCAACGTGCACCCCGGCGAGGTGGACGCGGACTCGGCCCGGTTCGCGTGGGGGTACCGCTGGGCGCAGGAGCTGGCCGCGCTCGTGGACCCGGGGACCGCCCGAGACGTGGCCGCGGCGGGTTTCGCGCTGGTCGCCTTCTCCGGCCTTCCGGGACGTCCGCGGTGACGCCGGCCCGTCGTCGCCCCGACGCTGCCGGTCGCCGGGCGCTGGCCCTCTATCGAGGCTTGCCCGGCTCCGCTCGCGCGCATGTCGTCGTCCGCTGGTGGACCGCGCCTTTCCCGGCCGTCGAGGCAGCCCTCCCGCGCAGCGGCCGAATCCTGGAGATCGGCTGCGGGCACGGGCTTTTCGCCGCGTATGCCGCGCAGGCGGCGCCGGGCCGCGAGGTGCTGGGCACGGACGTCGACGAGGCCAAGATCGCGTTGGCCCGCTCGGCGGCCCGGGCGATGGCGCCGCGTCTGCGGTTCGCACCCGCCGTGTCCGGGGCGGTCCCGGCGGGCCCGTGGGACGCCGTCGCGATCCTCGACGTGCTCTACCTGCTGCCGGCCGAGGCGCAGCACGACCTGCTGCTCGCGTGCGTCGCACAGCTGGCCCCCGGAGGGGTCCTGCTGCTCAAGGAGATGTCCTGCACCCCGGCCTGGAAGGCTCGGTGGAACCGACTGCAGGAGACCCTGGCGGTCAAGGTGCTGCGCATCACCGCAGGGCACGACTTCGATTTCGTCCCGACCGAGCTGGTCTGTCGGTGGCTCGCCGACGCCGGCCTGGCCGTGACCGTCCACCCGCTCGACCGGGCCCGGCTGCACCCGCACCAGCTCGTGGTGGCGCGGCGACCCTGACCGGGCCGGGCCGAGTCCCTACTCCTTGAGACGCAGCATCCCCTCCTGCGCGACAGTCGCCAGCAGTCGGCCCTGCCGGTCGTACATGTGCCCGATCCCCAAGCCCCTGCCCCCGGACGCGGAGGGGCTGTGGCCGCTGTGCAGGACCCACCCGTCGGCTCGTCCGGACCGGTGGAACCACATCGAGTGGTCCAGGCTGGCCTGGCGCAACCGAGGGTCGCCCCAGTGCAGGCCATGGCCCCGCAGCACCGGTTCGAGGATGGAGTAGTCCGAGGCGTAGGCGAGGAACGCGGCGTGCACCAGCGGGTCGTCGGGCAGCGGTCGCACCGAGCGCACCCACACCCCTTGGTCGACGGAACGCTCGGGCCCGGGGCCGGCATACAGGGTGCCCTGGACGTGTCGCATCTCGATGGGTCCGTCGAGGACGCACACCAGGGCGTACGGCCCGGGCACCCCGGCCAGCGCCTCGGCCACGTTCGGCACGTCGCGAGGGTCCGGTGCGGCCGGCATCGGCGTCTGGTGTTCCACGCCGGAGGCCGCCGTCTGGAACGAGACGTTCATCGTCGCCAACACTCTCCCGCGCTGGACCGCGAGCACCTGGCGGGTCGAGAACGACCGCCCCTCGCCCAGGGCCTCGACGACGTAGTGGACGGGGTCGGTGTCGGCACCCCCGGCAAGGAAGGTCGCATGGATCGAGTGAACCTGCCGGCCGCGCACGACGGTGCGGCCGGCGGCAACGATGCCTTGGGCGAGCAGCTGGCCGCCGAAAGTCCGCTGGTAGCGCTGCTTCTGGCTACCCCCGACGAACACCCGCGCGGTCTGCTCGGGCAGCTCGACCTGGGGATTGGCCGGCTCGCAGGTCAACGCGGCTCGGACCAGCCCGACCTCGGCGACCTCGAGGATGTCCAGCAGGTCGCCCACGTGGTACTCGCCGAGGGGGTATGCCGTCTCACTCACGACCGCGAGCCTAGGGCGCGCCGCCGGCCCCGCGCGGCGGCAGCGGCCCGGGTCGGTGCCTGCGGTGTGGGGGAGCTCTGCATTGCCCGCCGCTGGCGGGCAATGCAGAGCTCCCCCACACCAGACCTCCCCCGAAGGGAGAGTGCCGCATATCGGGCGCAACGGCCCGTCGCCGAGCTACGGTCGGGCCAGCCGGTCAGCCGGTCAGCCGGTCAGCCGATCAGTCGCTGCAACAGCAGTTCGCGCACCGTGGCGGCGTCGGCCTGGCCTCTCATGGCCTTCATCACCTGCCCGATGAGCGCTCCGACGGCGGCATGCTTGCCCTCGCGGACCTTCTGCGCGACGTCGGCGTTCGCCACGATGACCGCCTCCACCGCCTCGGTCAGCGCTCGGTCGTCGCTCACCACGGCCAGGCCTCGCGCGTCGGCCACCTGGCTGGGCGTGCCCTCACCGGCGAGGACGCCATCGAGGACCTGCCGGGCCATCGCGTCGGTCAGCCGGCCGGAGCGGACCAACCCGTCCAGCTCGGCCACCCCCAGCGGCGACAGGCCCAGGTCCTCCAGCGCAACACCCTGGGCGTTGGCGCGCCGGGCCACCTCGCCCGACCACCACTTGCGGGCCGCCGCCGGTGTCGCTCCCGCCGCGACCGTGGCCTCGACGAGCTCGACCGCACCGGCATTGACGACGTCGCGCATCTCCAGGTCGGCGAATCCCCACTCGCCCTGCAACCGCCGGCGGCGCGCGGCCGGCGGCTCGGGCACGGTGGCGCGCAGCGCCTCGACGGCCTCGGCGCTCGGAGCGACCGGCACGAGGTCGGGCTCGGGGAAGTAGCGGTAGTCCTCGGCGTCGGACTTCACCCGCCCCGAGGTCGTCACCGCGGTGTCCTCGTGCCAGTGGCGGGTCTCCTGCAGGACCTCCCCGCCGGCGGCCAGGACGGCGGCATGCCTGGTCATCTCGTAGCGCACCGCGCGCTCGATGGAGCGCAGCGAGTTCACGTTCTTGGTCTCCGTGCGGGTGCCGAAAACCGTGGCGCCCCTGGGCATGAGCGAGACGTTGGCGTCGCACCGCAGCGACCCCTGCTCCATCTTGACGTCCGAAACGCCCAACGCCCGCAGCAGGTCGCGCAGCGCGGTGACGTACGCCCGGGCGATCTGCGGGGCCCGCTCACCGGTGCCGGTCATCGGTTTGGTGACGATCTCGATGAGCGGGATGCCGGCCCGGTTGTAGTCGACCAGGGAGTAGTCGGCTCCATGGATGCGTCCGGTCGCGCCGCCGACATGCAGCGACTTGCCGGTGTCCTCCTCCATGTGGGCGCGTTCGATGAGCACCCGATAGGTCGACCCGTCCTCCAGGTCGACGTCGAGCCAGCCGTCGTGGGCGATCGGCTCGTCGTACTGGCTGGTCTGGAAGTTCTTCGGCATGTCCGGGTAGAAGTAGTTCTTCCGGGCGAACCGCGACCACGGCGCGATCTGGCAGTGCAGCGCCAGGCCGATCCGGATCGCACCCTCGACGCCCTTCTCGTTGACCACCGGCAGCGACCCCGGCAGTCCCAGGCACACCGGGCAGACCTGAGTGTTGGGCTCGGCGCCGAACGTGGTCGGGCACCCGCAGAACATCTTCGTCTCGGTGCCGAGCTCGACATGGACCTCCAGCCCGAGCACCGGCTCGTATGCCGCGACGGTCCGTTCGTAGCTGATCACCTCGTCGGCCATCTCGGCCCTCCTTCGTCGCCCAGGGCGGGGGCCCGGTCCAACAACGGCCCACCCCAGCGGGCCAGCAGCTCCCGCTCCAGCGCCGCGCCCACGGCATACAGGCGCTCGTCGGCGGTCGCGGGGGCGAGGATCTGGATGCCGGTCGGCAGACCGTCCTCGTCGGCCAGACCGCTGGGCAGCGACATGCCCGGGATACCGGCCAGGTTGGCCGGGATCGTCGCGACGTCGTTGAGGTACATCGCGATGGGGTCGGCCAGCTTCTCGCCGATCCGGAACGCCGTCGTCGGAGCGGTCGGCGAGAGCAGGACGTCGGCGGACTCGAACGCCCGGGCGAAGTCGTCGGCGATCAGGCGGCGGACCTTCTGGGCCTGGCCGTAGTAGGCGTCGTAGTAGCCGGACGAGAGGGCATAGGTGCCCAGGATGATCCTGCGCTTGACCTCGGCACCGAACCCGGCCGCCCGGGTCGCCGCCATGACCTGCTCGGCGCTCGGATACTCGACGCCCTCGGGCAGCACCCGCAGCCCGTAACGCATGGCGTCGAACCTCGCGAGATTCGAGCACGCCTCGCTCGGCATGACGAGGTAGTACGCCGCGAGGGCGTAGCGGAAACTCGGGCAGTCGACTTCGACGACCTGCGCGCCGGCGCCGACGAGCAGGTCGACCGCGTCGTCGAAGCGAGCCTGCACCCCCGGCTGGTAGCCCTCGCCGGTGAGCTGGCGCACCACCCCGATCCGCGTGCCGGACACCTCGGCACGCCGGGCCGCCTCGACCACCGGCGGCACCGCGGCGGCGATCGAGGTCGAGTCGCGCGGGTCGTGCCCGCCGATGACCGCATGCAGCAGCGCGGTGTCCAGCACGGTGCGCGCGCAGGGGCCGGGCTGGTCCAGGCTGGAGGCCAGGGCGACCAGGCCGTAGCGGGACACCCCGCCGTAGGTCGGCTTGGTGCCGACCGTGCCGGTGACCGCGGCCGGCTGGCGGATCGACCCGCCCGTGTCGGAGCCGATGGCCAGCGGGGCCTGGAACGAGGCGAGCACCGCGCTGGACCCACCGCCCGAGCCCCCGGGGATACGCTCCAGGTCCCAGGGATTGCGGCTCGGGCCGTACGCCGAGTGCTCGGTGGAGGAGCCCATCGCGAACTCGTCCATGTTGGTCTTGCCCAGGATCGGCAGGCCCGCCGCCTTGAGCCGGCTCACCACGGTGGCGTCGTAGGGCGGCACCCAGCCCTCGAGGATCCTGCTGCCGCACGTGGTGGGCAGCCCGGTGGTGGTCAGCACATCCTTGACGGCGACCGGGACGCCGGCGAGGACCGGCAGGTCCTCGCCGGCGGCCCGTCGGGTGTCCACGTCCCGGGCCTGCGCCAGGGCGCCGTCGGCGTCGACGTACAGGTAGGAGTGCACGACGGCGTCCACCGCGGCGGTGCGGTCCAGGTGCGCGCGGGTCACCTCGACGGCGCTGATCTGCTTGCGCCCCAAGGCCTGGGCTAGCTCGGCGGCGCTCCAGCGCGTGAGGTCCTCGGTCACGGGTGCGTCCTGTCGGGGGGTGGTGCCGGCCGGTGGGTGGCTGCCGACCTGGGTTGCGGGGGTGTGCCGAGCGCGAGGCGCGCGAGCGGCATACGGGTCAGTCCTCGTCGAGGATTCGCGGCACCGCGAAACGCTGCTGTCGGGCCTGCGGCGCCGCGGCCAGGGCCTGCTCGGCGGTGAGTCCCGGGGCGACGACGTCGGGGCGTGCCACGTTGACCAAGGGCATGGGGTGGGACATCGGCGCCACCGCGTCGGTCGGGGCCTGCTGGACCTGGGCGACCGCGTCGAGGATCACCGACAGCTCGCCGAGCATCCGGTCGAGCTCGGCCTCGGTGAGCTCGACCCGGGCCAGTCGGGCCAGGTGGGCCACGTCGTCGCGGGACAGGGTGGACATGCCCGCCAGTCTAGGGGGACGCGGCAGGCACGCCGGCGCGCCCGGCCACCGAGAGCGCCTCGGGACGCCCGGAACAGCGCGAGCCCGTCGGCGCGATCCAGCAGCGCCCGGGTCTGGGGATCGCTGCCAGCAGCGACAGGGCCCGCAGCACCGAGGAATGCGCCGCCGGGAGCTGGTCGATATCGGCCAGGCGCAGGGGCCGGCCACGCCAGTTCGCCAGGGCGACCCTGGCCCGGGCGAAGCCGACGACGTTCTCCAGGTCGCCGACGACCACGCCGATACCCTCGGTGTTGTCCGGCCGCCCGGCGACCCGGACCGGGAAGGCCCGCACCTCCGACCACGGGATGCGCAGGTCCGCAGTGCATAGCGCGGCCGGCGTGAGATGCAGGTATGCCGCGCGGCGGCCCCAGCGCAGCAGGCGCCACCAGAGCACGCCCGCGGCGATCATGAGAGCGCCCCAGACGGTCAGCGCAGGCCACCGGACCCGGTCCAGGTCGGCCGATCCTGCGTGTCCATCCAGCCGCCTCTCGTGAACGCCGGCCGTCGCCGGACGGCACGCCTCACCAGTCTGACGGGTCCGCGGCGGTCACGGATCCCGGCGCGACTGCCTCTTCGGTTGCCGGTGCGGTGGTTCGGCGTCGGAGCCGGCCCGAGCGTGCTCGCGTCACGGAGCGGACCCGCCGTCGGGCTGCGGCGTCCCGGTCGCCAGCAACCGCTCGAACCCGGCCTCGTCGAGGACCGGCACGCCGAGCTCGCGGGCCTTGTCCTGCTTCGACCCCGCCCCCGGGCCGACGACGACGTAGTCGGTGCGGCGCGACACCGAGCCGGCCGCCTTGCCGCCTCGGGCGAGGATGGCCTCCTTGGCCCCGTCACGGGTGAAGCGCTCCAGCGACCCGGTGACCACGACGGTCAGCCCGGCCAGCGTCGGCTCGACGGCCGGGTCGAGCTCGTCGGTCATCGACACGCCCGCGGCCGCCCAGGCGTCGACGATCTCGCAGTGCCACGGCCCCTCGGGCCCGTCGAACCATTCGCGCACCGAGGCCGCGATGACCGGCCCTACGCCCTCGACGGCTGCCAACTCCTGCTCGGAGGCCGCGCGGACGGCCGCGATCGCCCGGAAGTGCGCCGCCAGGGCCCGGGCCGCGGTCGGACCCACGTGGCGGATCGACAGCGCGACGAGCACCCGCCACAGCGGTCGGCTCTTGGCCCGCTCCAGCTCGGCGAACAGCACGTCGGTGGTCGCCCGTGGTTTGGACGGGGTCTTCGCCGTCGGCTTGGTCCAGAAGTACAGCTCCTGCGCCGGCGGGCCGGGCACACCCGCCACCTTGCGTTCGCGCCACACCCGCACCTGGGCCAGGGCCTCGGGCGTCACGTCGAACAGACCGGCCTCGCTGGTCAGCACCGGTGTCTGCCGCTGCTGCTGCGCCCCTGCGGGCCGGGCGAACTCCGGGTCGGTGAGCGCGACCGCCGCCTCCCACCCGAGCGCCTCGACGTCCAGCGCCCCTCGCGAGGCCAGCGCGAAGACCCGCTCGCGCAGTTGGGCCGGACACGACCGGGCGTTGGGGCAGCGGATGTCCTTGTCGCCCTCCTTCTCGTAGGCCAACGTGGTGCCGCAGGAGGGGCACGAGCCGGGCATGACCCAGGGCACGGCGTCCGGGGGTCGCCGGGCGACCACCGGCCCGACGATCTCGGGGATGACGTCACCGGCCTTGCGCAGGACCACGGTGTCGCCGACCCGGACGTCCTTGCGGGCGACCTCCCAGGCGTTGTGCAGGGTGGCGTTCTCGACCGTGGACCCGCTGACGACCACCGGGTCCATGACCCCGAACGGGGTGACCCGCCCGGTGCGCCCCACGTTGACCCGGATGGCCACCAGCCGGGTGTTGACCTCCTCGGGGGGGTACTTGTAGGCGATCGCCCAGCGCGGCGCCCGCGAGGTCGCGCCGAGGGCCCGCTGCACGGCGACCTCGTCGACCTTGACGACTACCCCGTCGATCTCGTGCTCGACCGCGTGCCGGTGCTCGCCGACGAAGTCGACCCGCTCCTGCACCGCCGCCACCGAGTCCACGACGAGCACGTGCGCCGAGGTGGGCAACCCCCAATCGGCCAGCGCGTCATACGCCTGGCTCTGTCGGGTGACGTCGAAACCGCGCCGCGCCCCCACCCCGTGCACGATCATCCGCAACGGGCGGCTGGCCGTGACCCGGGGGTCCTTCTGGCGCAGCGACCCGGCGGCGGCGTTGCGCGGGTTGGCGAACGGCGCCCGGCCGGCCTCGACGAGGGCGGCGTTGAGGTCGGCGAACGCCGCGGTCGGGAAGAACACCTCGCCGCGGACCTCCACCAACTCCGGGGGACCCGAGCCGGCCAGCCGGGTGGGGATGCCCGAGATGGTGCGGACGTTGAGCGTGACGTCCTCGCCGGTGACCCCGTCGCCACGGGTCAAGGCCCGCACCAGCCGGCCGTGCTCGTAGAGGAGGTTGACGGCCAGGCCGTCGATCTTCGGCTCGGTGAGGAAGTGGTGGTCCGCCCCGGCCTCGCGGGTCACCCGGGCCGCCCACGCCGCCAGCTCCGCGGGGGTGAAGGCGTTGTCGAGGCTGAGCATGCGCTCGACGTGGTCGACGGCCCGGAAGTCCGTGGAGAACACGGCCGAGCCGACCTGCTGGGTGGGGCTGTCGGGCGTCCGCAGCCCGGGATGGTCCTGCTCCAGCTCGCTCAGGCGGCGCACCAGCGCGTCGTACTCGCCGTCGCTGATCGTCGGCGCGTCCTGCACGTGGTAGGCGAACTGATGGCTGCGCACCGTCTCGGCGAGCTCGGTCCACTCGTGCCTGGCCTGCGTGGGCACGTCCGCGGGCGGGTCGGGCTGCCGAGCCGGTATGCCGCTCGCGCCGAGGGTCGTCACGGCCCCATCCTGCCCCACCGGACCGCCAGGCCCACCGGCTCGCCAAGCGCCCCCGCCCGGGGTCGACATGGGCACGCCGGCGCGCCGTGCCGGGTCCCGGGCCGCCCCATGCGTCAGGATTTGGCGAGATGTGCCTGCCTCCCGGACACTTGACGAAACAATCGCTGCCGCCACCGCCCCAGGGCTGGGGACAAGGGGGATCCCGGATGGACCCGACACCCCGACGACGCGCTCGGCCGACCCCACGCCGGGTCGCGGTCGGCCTGCTCGCCGTGCTCGCGCTGGCCGCGTGCACCACGCCGAGCCCGTCGCCCGCACCCACCGCCGGCTCCGGCACCCTCACCCCCGAGGTCACGCCGACCCCGAGCGCGCCCGCGGTCGCCTTCAAGCCCAGCGTCGACGAGGGCGCCACGGTGCCGGTCGACACCGTGGTGTCGGTGGCGGCCAGCGGCGGCAGCATCACCGCCGTCCAGCTGACCTACCAGGACCCCAAGACCGGTCCCCAGGCGGTGGAGGGCACCATCGCCCCCGACGGGTCGGCCTGGACCGCGCGCAGCCTGCTCGAGCCCGGCGTCGCCTACACGATGGCGATGACCGGCGTCAACGTCGACGGCCAGCAGTCCACGGCGAGCAGGGGGTTCACCTCGCAGAACCTGTCGAAGAAGCAGCAGATCTACCCTCGTCTGGTCGCCGACGGTGCCACCGTCGGCATCGCCATGCCGGTGGTCGTGACCTTCGACGTGCCGGTGACGGATCGGGCCTCGTTCGAGAAGAGGATGACGGTGACCTCCGTCCCCGCGCAGCGCGGGTCGTGGTCGTGGTTCAGCAACACCGAGGTCCACTGGCGCCCGGAGAGCTACTGGCAACCGGGCACCACCGTCAGCGTCAACCTCGACCTCAACAGCGTGCCCGCGGGCAACGGCACCTATGGGCAGATGTCGCTCGCCGGCGGGTTCACGGTCGGTAAGGCCCTGACGATGAAGGCCGACCTGGCCGCCCACCAACTGACCGTGACCATCGACGGAGCCGTCGCCCGCACCATCCCGGTGACCGGCGGCAAGCGCGGGTGGGAGTCGCGCTCGGGCACCAAGGTCATCATGGAGAAGTTCAGCACCCTGAAGATGGATGCCAGCACGCTGGGCATCGAGAAGGACGACCCGAACTACTACAGCATCCCGGACGTGCGCTACGCCATGCGCGAGACGTGGTCCGGCGAGTTCCTGCACGCCGCCCCGTGGTCGGTCGGCAGCCAGGGCCGGGCCAATGTCAGTCACGGCTGCATCGGGATGAGCACCGGCAACGCCGCATGGCTGTTCAACCAGGTCAAGGTCGGCGACCCGATCGTCGTGACCGGCACCGGCAAGGGCATGGAGAAGGGCAACGGCTGGACGGACTGGAACGTCTCGTTCGCCGACTACCAGGCCGGCTCGGCGCTGACCCAGGCCTGACCGCCGTCTCCGGCGTCCCGCCGGGCCCTACCCGGTCGCCGCCTCGCCGAGATGCCGGGCCACCTCGACGCATCGGCGCTGCCGCGCCACGGCCGCGACCGGCGTGAGGCCGGCCAGCCCGCACGAGGGAGCGACGGTGACGGCGCCCAGGCCCTCGGCCGGCAGGCCCACCCGCGCCCACGCCTCGAGCATCGCGCCGGCCGCCGTCCTCGCCGAGCGCGGTTCTGCCGGCGCCGAGGAGACGCAGCCGGCATACAGCCCGACCCCGGATTCGACGGCCACCGCAACCCCCTCCCACCCGCCGGGCCCGAGGGCGGCGGTGTCCAGCCCGACCGCCCCGCAGTTGCTGGCCCGCAGCAGCGGCAGCGGGGGGTCGGCGGCGCAGCAGTGCACGACGGTTTGCCGCGGGCCGGCCGCCGCGAGGACGTCGCGCAGCCCGGCGAGAGCCTCGGGCGCCTCGACGCTGCGCAGCCGGCCGTACCCCGAGGCGGTCGGCAGCCGCCCGGCGAGCACCGCCGGCAGGGACGGCTCGTCGACCTGGACGACGAGATCCGCCGCAGGCACCAGCCGGGCAAGGTCGGCGACGCGAGTGCGCACCCCCTCGGCCAGCGACGCCACGAGATCCCGGCAGGCCCCCGGGTCGACGACGACACGGTCGCCGCGGGGCAGCCAGATCGACGCCGCGAGGGTCCACGGGCCGGCGACCTGCAGCTTGAGCGGCCCGACGTGCCCGTCGAACGCCTCGGCCAGCTCGTCCAGGTCCTCACGCCAGAAGGCGGCGGTCCGCGCGGCGTCGCGGCCGGGTCGGTCGGTGAGGCGCCAGCCGGCCGGTTGCAGGTCCACCGGCAGGTCGACCAGCAGGCCGGCCCCGCGGCCGACCAGCTCACCCCCGGGACCCCGTCCGGGCAGCTCGGGCAGGTAGGGCAGGCCGGTCAGGGCCGGCTCGTCCAGCCCGCCGAGCACTCCGCGGACGGCCCGCAGAGCCTCCCGGATGTCGGTGCCGGGCCAGGACCCCACTCCGGTCACCTGCACTGTATACCCGCCCCGGTCCCGGCATCCGTGCGCTCGATGGTCGCCGAGCCCACCACGCGGGTGCCGTCGTAGAGGACCACGGACTGCCCCGCGGCCACGCCACGGACCGGCTCGTGCACCCGGATGCGGACGGTGTCGCCCTCGACGTGGGCCGTCGCAGGGGTCGCGCCGCCGTGGGCGCGCAGCTGGGCCGTGACCTCGACCGCCGCCGTGGGCGCCGGGCCACACCATCGGGCGTGGGTCCCGGCGATCTCGCGGACCCCGAGCAGCGAGGCGGTGCCCACGACGACCGTGCGGGTGGCCGCGTCGACGTCCAGGACGTAGCGCGGGCGTCCGTCGAGGGTATGCCGCGCCAGTCCCAACCCGTGGCGTTGGCCGACGGTGTAGCCGTAGACGCCGTCGTGCTCCCCCAGCACGGTGCCGTCGGGGTCGACCAGCCGCCCGGGAGCGGACCCGAGCCGCCGCGCCAGCCAGGCCCGGGTGTCGCCGCGCGGGACGAAGCAGATGTCGTGCGAGTCGGGCTTGTCCGCCACCGCCAGCCCGCGACGGGCCGCCTCGTCCCGGACCGCCGTCTTGGTCGACTCCCCCAGCGGGAACCAGGCCCGGGCCAGCTGCGCGGGCTCGAGCACCCCGAGCACGTAGGACTGGTCCTTGGCGGCGTCGAGGGCCCGATGCAGCTCAGGCCCCCGCGGGCCGGGGACGACCCGCGCGTAGTGACCGGTGGCCACCCCGTCGAACCCCAGGGCGAGCGCCCGGTCGAGCAGGGCGGCGAACTTGATCCGCTCGTTGCACCGCACGCACGGGTTGGGGGTGCGCCCGGCGGCATACTCGGCGACGAAGTCGTCGACCACGTCCCGGCCGAATCGCTCGGACAGGTCCCAGACGTAGAAGGGGATGTCGACGACGTCGGCGGCACGACGGGCGTCGTGCGCGTCCTCGACGGTGCAGCACCCCCCGGCTCGGCGGCCGGCCGCTCGGTCCTGCGCCGGGCGCAGCGCGAGGTGCACCCCGACCACCTCGTGCCCGGCGTCGCGCATCCGGGCGGCGGCGACCGCCGAGTCGACCCCTCCGCTCATCGCCGCGACGACGCGCACGAGCTGCGCCTCAGCCGACCGCGGCGGCGCGCCGGGCGCGCTGCACGGCCGCCGGCAGCGCGGCCAGGGCGGCGTCGACGTCGGCCGGGGTCGAGGTGTGGCCCAGGGTCAGCCGCAGCGCGCCACGGGCGTCGCGCTCGGACATGCCCATGGCCAGCAGGACGTGGCTGGGCTGCGGCACCCCGGCCTGGCAGGCCGAGCCGGTCGAGCACTCCACGCCGGCGGCGTCAAGCAGGTACAGCAGCGCGTCGCCCTGACACCCGGGGACGACGAGGTGGGCGTTGCCGGGCAGGCGCGTGTGCCAGTCGCCGGGAGTCCAGGCGCCACCGGGTCGGATGCCCTCACCGAGGTTGATGGCGGCCTGGACGAGCCGGTCCCGCAGCGCGACCAGGCGCTGGCCCTCGACCTCGAGCCGGCTCACCGCGTGCTCCGCGGCCAACGAGAAGCCGAGGATGCCGGTGACGTCCGGCGTGCCGCTGCGGATCTGACGCTCCTGTCCGCCCCCGTGACTCAGCGGCACCAGCGCCTGGTCGCCGCGCACGACGAGGGCGCCGGTGCCGACCGGACCACCGGTCTTGTGCGCGGTCACCGTCATGAGGTCCAACCCGCTGGCCGCGAAGTCGACCGGGACGTGCCCCAGCGCCTGGACGGCGTCGGCGTGCACCGGCACGCCGACCGAGCGCGCCACCTGGGCGATCCCGGCCACGTCGGACACCGTGCCGACCTCGTTGTTGGCCCACATGACCGACACGAGCGCGACGTCGGAGCAGTCCTGCGCCAGCGCGTCGGCGACGGTCTGCGGCCGCACGACACCCGCCGGGTCCACCGGCAGCCAGGTGACCTTGGCCCCCTCGTGGGCGACGAGGAACTCCACGCAGTCGAGCACGGCGTGGTGCTCGGCGGCACCGACGAGCAGGCGCACCCGACGTGGGTCGGCGTCGCGTCGGGCGGTGAAGACCCCCCGCAGGGCCAGGTTGTCCGACTCGGTCCCCCCGGAGGTGAACACCACCTCGGAGGGCCGGGCGCCGAGCGCGGCGGCAAGGCGCTCTCGGGACTGCTCGACGACGCGTCGGGCGGCCCGGCCGGCAGCGTGCAGGGACGACGGGTTGCCGACGACGCTGCGCTGGCGGGCCATCTGCTCCGCGACGTGTGCGAAGACGGGGGTCGTCGCCGCGTGGTCGAGGTAGACGGACACGCGCAGAATCCTACGGTCCGGCCGGGCCGACACCGCAGACCCGGTCGGAGGGCGGGACCGTCGGCGGCTGTCCCCTGCACCGCGACGGGCCTAGCATGGAGGCCCCACGACCCCGGTGCCCGAAGGAGCCGAGCGCATGACGACCCGCCGCGGCGCCACCGGCGTCGCTGCCTTCTTCGACCTCGACGGGACGCTCATCCCCGGGTCGGCCAACATCCCCCTGGCCAAGGCGGCCTTCAAGGCCGGCTTCGCCAGCAAGCGGGAGCTGGCCGTCGATCTCGCGCGCAACCTGTCCTTCATGCTCATGGGCGCCAGCGACGACCGCTCGGCGCAGGTGCGCGACCGGATCCTCCGTGGGGTGACCGGGCGCCCCGCCTCGGAGATCGAGGCGCTGGCCGACGGCTTCCTCGAGGAGCTCGTCGCGACGATCACGCCGACCGTCGAGGTGGTCCTGGCCGAGCACCGCGAGGCCGGCCACGACCTGGTGCTGATCTCGGCCAGCCCGACCGAGGTCGTGCAACGCTTCGCGCTCGCCTCGGGGATGACCTACGGCGTGGGCACGACCGCCGAGCGCGACGAGCGGGGGTGCTACACAGGCC
Organism: Dermatophilaceae bacterium; assembly: GCA_037045055.1. Taxonomy (GTDB): domain Bacteria; phylum Actinomycetota; class Actinomycetes; order Actinomycetales; family Dermatophilaceae; genus Phosphoribacter. Next base: position 774,216 of record JBAOHJ010000001.1, read on the forward strand.
GGTTGTCCGGACCGTTCTGCTACAAGGAGGGCAAGGCGAGCATCGTGCGCGACCTGGCCGCGAGCCACGGCTACGACCTGGCCGAGTGCTTCGCCTACTCCGACTCGGCGAGCGACCTGCCCCTGCTCCAGACCGTCGGACACCCGGTGGCCGTCAACCCGGACCATGCCCTGCGGATGCTCGCCGCGCAGGGTGGCTGGCGGGTCCTGGAGACCGGCAAGCTGCGCGGGGGCGTGGAGACCCTACGTCAGGGCATCCGCTCGGCGGGTCGGGCTCCCAGGAGGGCCTGGACCGGCGGCCGGGACCGGCTGCGCGAGCGCCGCAACGTGGCCGAGGAGCCCGTCGCGTACCCCAGCGTGGCCGAGGAGACCAGCGCCTAACCCCGGGGTACGGGTCGGCGTGGCGACCCGGCGGCGGTATGCCGCGCCGGCTCCGGTCGCGCGTCGCCGACGAGCATCGCCATGTCGACGACGTCGTGCCACGCTCCGTCGATCCGACGGGCGTCCCGGCGCACGCCTTCGACGCGGAATCCGCACGCGGCATACACGTGGCGGGCCCGCGCGTTGTCGTCGACCACCTGCAGGGTCAGCCGGTGCAGCCCGAGCGGGCCCAGGGCGAAGTCGCGCACGAGCGTGGTCGCCTCGGTGCCGTAGCCGCGGTCGAACAGCGCCGGGCCGACCAGCGCGATCCGGAACTCCATCGACTCGCAGTCCTCGTCGAGCTCGAAGAGCACGACCTCGCCGAGGACGGCGCCGTCCCGCACCCGCACGATGGTCCAGTCGGCCCGGTCGTGCCGGTCCTTGGCCAGGGCCATCCCGGAGCGGACCTGGGCGCGGGTGAACTCGGCGAGCGGACCCTCGGTGGGCGCCCCGTCGACGGCGAACATCGGCCACAGGCCCTCGAAGTGCTCGGGGCCCAGCGGCTCCAGGCGCACCCGGGCACCCACGAGCGTCGGCTGACGCTCCAGCCACGACATGTCCACGCGCGAAACTCAACCAAAGCGGGCCACCCGACGGCAAGCCGGCGCGGACCGCCCGCCGTCGGGGCGATCCCGGTCGCGGCCGGGGCTCAGCCCTTGGCGGCCTGCACCGCCGCGGTCGCCTGCGGCAGCACCGCGAACAGGTCGCCCACGACGCCGAAGTCGACCAGCTCGAAGATCGGCGCCTCCTCGTCCTTGTTCACCGCGACGATGGTCTTGGACGTCTGCATGCCGGCCCGGTGCTGGATCGCCCCGGAGATGCCGCACGCGACGTACAGCTGCGGGCTGACCTGCTTGCCGGTCTGGCCGACCTGGGAGGTGTGCGGGTACCACCCGGCGTCGACCGCGGCCCGGCTGGCGCCCACGGCCGCGCCGAGGGAGTCGGCAAAGGCCTCGACCTTCGAGAAGTCCCCGCCGGTGCCGCGCCCCCCGGAGACGACGATCGCCGCCTCGGTGAGCTCGGGACGCCCACTGGCGGCCTTGGGCTTGGACTCGACGACCTTGGCGCCCTTGGCCGCCTCGGATGCGGTGAAGGCCACGACCTGCTCGGCGGCCGCTGCGGGAGCCTGCTCGGGCGCGGCGGAGTTGGGCTTGACGGCGATGATCGGGGTGCCGGTGGTCACCGTGGCGAACACCTTGTAGGAGCCGGCGAACACCGACTGCATGGTCGCGACGCCCCCGGCCCCGTCGGACTGCACGTCGACGGCGTCGGTGATCAGCCCCGAGCCGGTCTTGACGGCCACCCTGGCGGCGATCTCCTTGCCCTCGGCCGAGGACGGCACGAGCACGGCGGCCGGGCTGGTGTCGGCGACCAGCTGGGCGAGCAGCTCGGCCTGCGGCGCGACGAGGTATGCCGTGAGGTCAGGGTCCTGCGCGCGGTAGACCTTGGCGGCCCCGAAGGCGGCCAGGGTGTCCTTGGCGTCGTCGTAGCCGGTGCCCACGAAGACGGCGCTGGGCTCGCCGAGGCGGCGGGCGATCGTCAGCAGCTCGCTGGTCGTCTTGCGCAGCTGACCGTCGACGTGGTCGACCAGGACGAGAACTTCAGCCATGTCAGTGATCTCCTCAATCGATCCGGTCAGATGAACTTGTGCTCGGCGAGGAACGCGGCCAGGGCGCTGCCTCCGTCGCCGCCGTCCGGGACGATCGTGCCCTTGGTCCGTGGGGGTCGCGCCTCGTAGGAGGTGACCTTCGTCCATGCGGCGCCCAGGCCCACCTCGGCGGCGTCGACACCGAGGTCGGCCAGCGTCCAGGTCTCGACCGGCTTCTTCTTGGCCGCCATGATCCCCTTGAACGAGGGGTAGCGCGGCTCGTTGATCTGGTCGGTCACCGAGACGAGCGCGGGCAGCGACGCCTCGACGGTCTGGCTGGCGGCGTCACCGTCCCGGCGCATCGAGACGGTGCCGCCCGACACGGTCAGCTCGGAGGCGTAGGTCACCGCGGGCAGGCCGAGGCGCTCGGCCAGCATCGTCGGGACGACCCCCATGGTGCCGTCGGTGGAGGCCATGCCGGTGACGACGAGGTCCGGCTGGCCGATCTTCTCGATGGCCTTGGCCAGCAGCAGCGAGGTCGCCGGGGCGTCGGAGCCGTGGACGCCCTCGTCGTTGACGTGGACGGCCTTGTCCGCGCCCATCTGCAGCGCCTTCTTCACCGCGTCGGCGGCGGCGTCTGGGCCCAGGCACAGGACGGTGACCTCGCCCTCGCCCGCCTCGACGATCTTCAGGGCCTCCTCGATGGCGTATTCGTCGAGCTCGGAGAGCAGGCCGTCGACGTTGGCGCGGTCGGTGGTGTTGTCGGCCGCGTTGAACGTCCGATCGGCCTGTGCGTCCGGGACGTACTTGACACAAACGACGATGTTCATGGGCGCGGGGTCCTTCGGGGTGAGAGCAGCGAGCAGGTCCGCCTCTCATCCTGACACCGGCGGCCGGCGCTCCGGACCCGGCCCCGGCGTGATGCCCACCACGCGGCATACCGGCAGTGCGCTGCCGCACACCCCTTACTTGCGCGAAACGCGCTGGTAACGACTGGTTCCTAGGGTCTGGTCCCGTGACCTCGCTGTTCGGGACGTACGCGCCCCGGCGGCCCGCCTACGACGAGATGTTCGACACGCTCGGTCAGGTGCGCCCCGGGTATGCCGGCGTGCACGAGGCGATGGCCATGCTCAGCCCCGCGGAGGTCCGGGCTCGCGCCGACTACCTCTCTCGCACCTACGTCGACCAGGGCGTGACCTTCGACATCGGCGGGCAGGAGCGCCCGTTCCCGCTGGACCTCGTGCCGCGGCTCATCGATGCCCAGACGTGGACACACATCGAGCTGGGCGTGGCCCAGCGGGTCCGGGCCCTGGAGCGGTTCCTCGCCGACGTGTACGGCCCTGGCGACCTGTTTGCCGACGGCGTCGTGCCCCGCGAGGTGGTTACCAGCTCGGCGCACTTCCACCGGGTGGTGGCCGGGTTGGACCCCCCGGGCGGGGTGCGCATCCACGTCGCGGGCATCGACCTGGTGCGCGACGACGCCGGGACGTTCCGGGTCCTGGAGGACAACGTCCGGATCCCCTCGGGCGTGTCCTACGTCATGACCAACCGCCGAGCCGTGTCCAGCGTGCTGCCCGAGGCGTTCGCCCACCACCGGGTGCAGCCGGTGCGCAGCTACCCGCACCGGCTGCTGGCGGCGCTGCGCGCGGCGGCGCCCAGTGGGGCCAACGATCCCACGGTCGTGGTGCTCTCCCCCGGGGTGTACAACTCCGCCTACTTCGAGCACGCCCTGCTGGCGCGGATGATGGGGTGCCGGCTCGTCGAGGGCCGCGACATCCTCTGTCAGGGCGGGCGCGTGCTCGTGCGCACGACCAGCGGCCTTCGCCCGGTGCACGTCGTCTACCGTCGCGTCGACGACGAATGGCTCGACCCGATGCACTTCCGGGGCGACTCGCTGCTCGGCTGTGCGGGGATGGTCAACGCCGCCCGCGCCGGCAACGTGACGATCGCCAATGCGGTCGGCAACGGCGTGGCCGACGACAAGCTCGTCTACACCTACGTCCCCGACCTCATCCGCTACTACCTCGGCGAGGCTCCGATCCTGCCGAACGTCGACACCTGGCGCCTCGGGGACCCGGCACCTCGCGAGGAAGTCCTCGACCGCCTGGCCGAGGTGGTCGTCAAGCCGGTCGACGGCTCGGGCGGCAAGGGCATCCTCATCGGGCCGGACGCGAGCCCGCAGCAGCTGGACCAGGCGCGCCGGCGCATCGTCGCCGACCCCCGAGGGTGGGTGGCCCAGCCGGTCGTGACGCTGTCCACGGTTCCGACGTTCGTCGACGGGCAGCTGGCCCCGCGACACGTGGACCTGCGCCCGTTCGCGGTCAACAGCGGCGAGGAGATCTGGGTGCTCCCCGGTGGGCTGACCCGCGTGGCCCTGGCCGAGGGACAGCTCGTCGTCAACTCCAGCCAGGGCGGTGGGTCCAAGGACACCTGGGTGCTGGCCGGACCCAACGGCGCCACCTCGCCGCTCGCGCCGCGGCGTCGGGTGGTCGGCGACGCGACCGGTCGGGCGAGCGCCCGCGCGGTCGGCGTGCAGCACTCGGAGGTGGCGGCATACGAGCACGCCCAACAGGTGCAGCAGCAGGGCCGCGTCGACCCGCAGCCGCTATGCCGCCCGACGCCACCACCCCGGGACGCGCCATGTTGAGCCGGATCGCCGAATCGCTGTTCTGGATCGGTCGCTACCTGGAGCGGGCCGAGGACACCGCCCGGATGCTCGACGTGCACCTGCAGATGGCCGTCGACGACCCGGTCGCCAACCCCCGGGCCGGTGCGCGGCTGCTGCTGACCGTCATGGGTGCCTCCGACGGGCCTGGACACGTCGACCAGGACAGCGTGATGCGCCGGCTGTGCCACGACCCGGACTCTCCCAGCTCGGTCGTCAGCGCGATCGTCGGCGCCCGGGAGAGCGCCCGGCGCTCGCGCGAGACGGTCTCCACCGAGATGTGGGAGGCGGTGAACACGACCTGGCACGGCGTCCGCGACGGGTGGCTGGGCCGGCAGCTGCCCACCGAAGCCTTCCGCTGGGTGCGCGAACGTTGCGCGGTCATCGGCGGCATCGCCGACGGCACGATGAGTCACGACCAGGGGTGGCACTTCCTCGTCCTGGGTCGCACCATCGAGCGCGTCGACATGACCTCCCGTCTGGTGCTCGCGGCCGCGATGAGCCCCTCGGTGGCCTCGGCCTGGACTTCCACCCTGCGGGCCTGCGGTGCGCACCACGCCTTCGTGCGCGGCAACCGCGACCAGGACGACGACCACGCGGCCGCCGCGTTCCTCATCCTCGACCGGGACTTCCCCCGGTCGCTGGTGCACACGCTGCTGGTCGCCGAGCAGGCCCTGGACCACCTGGACGGCGGCCAGCGGCGCACGGGCGGCGGCGGCGAGGCGGCTCGGCTGCTGGGCCGGGCCCGGGCCGAGTTGGAGTACCGCGCGCTGGGCGAGCTGCTCACCGACCTGCCCGACCGGATGGCCGCTCTGCAACGCACCTGCGTGGCGGCCAACGACGCGATCTCGCGGCAGTACTTCGAGGGTGCGGTCGCCGCCGAATGGCATGAGGGGGCCTGACGTGGGGGCGACGCTGCGGATCGTCCACCGGACCGGCTACTCCTACTCCGGTGCCGGGGCGACCTCGTCGTTCAACGAGGCGCGAATGGTGCCGTTGTCCAGCCACGAGCAGCAAGTGCTGCACACCCGCCTGGAGATCACCCCGGTGCCGTGGACCTACACCTACACCGACTACTGGGGCACCACGGTGACCGCGTTCGAGGTGTTCGAGCGTCACCGGCAGTTGGACGTGGTGGCCACCAGCACCGTCGACGTGCAGCGTCGCCCGGTCTGCGGCGCACGCCTGTCCTGGGCGGATCTGGCCAGCCCGCAGCTGCGGGATGCGTTGTGCGAGGTCCTCGCGGTGGTCCCGCGGGTCGCCCCGCCGGCCGACCTGCTCGAGCGGGTCCGCCGGATGCGCTGGAGCAGCGCCACCCCCCGCGACCTCGCGGTGGCGGTGGTCGACCTCATCCGCGCCGAGGTGCGTTACGTGTTCGGCGCCACCGAGGTCCATTCCCACGCCGCCGACGCGTGGGACCGACGCGCGGGGGTCTGCCAGGACATGGCTCATCTCATCATCGGGCTGCTGCGCTCGGTGGGCATCCCGGCCCGCTACGTCTCCGGATACCTCATGCCCAAGCGCGACAGCCAGATCGACGTGCCGGTGGCCGGCGAGTCGCACGCGTGGGTGCAGTTCTGGGACGGCACCTGGGTGGGCAGCGACCCGACCAACGACATCCCGTTGGGCGACCTGCACGTCGAGGTGGCCACCGGGCGCGACTACGGCGACGTCGCGCCGCTGAGCGGGATCTTCACCGGAGGCAAGACCTCGGACATGTTCGTGTCGGTCGAGATGACGCGCCTGGCCTGACTCGTCGAGGCTGCGCACCGACCGCCGGACCGCGGCTGGGCCGCTGCCCCGGGGCCGCGTCCGAACGCCGGACCGCGACCCGCGCAGCCGTCAGGGCGGGTATGCCGCGGCGGCCGGCGCGCTCGGGTCGGGCCCGAGGTCGGCGGCCGCGATGACGTGGAAGGCGGGCTGCTCGTACGGGTGGGCGGCCCGCAGCGCCGCGACGACCTCACCTCGACGCGACCGGGGCAGGACCACCTCGACGCGGTTCTCCGCCACCCGCTCCAGGCGGCCCACCGCGCCGACCGCCGGGTTGGCCCCGACCAGCGGACGGAACTGCCCCGTCCCGGCAGCGACGAACGCGCACTCGCGGTAGTCCCCGATGGCCCCCGCCCCGGCGTCGAACAGCGCGGCGAGCACCCGGTCGGTCGCCTCGGGCGGGACGTAGCACACCAGCACGTCCAGGGCGCTCACCGGCCCTCGAACACCGCCTTGCCCGGTCCGTGCTCGGCGAAGGACGACATCCCGATGGTGCGGTCCGCGGTGGCGAACAGGCCCGCGAAGAGCATCTTCTCCAGCTCCAGGCCGGTGGCCAGGTCGGTCTCGATCCCCCGGTCGATGGCCTCCTTGGCGGCCTTGTAGGCGAACGCCGGACCCTCGACATACGCCCCCATCCACTCGCGGGCGGCGGCATACACCTGCTCGTCGGGCACGACCCGGTCGACCATCCCGATGGCCAGCGCCTCGTCGGCCTTGACGAACCGGCCGGAGTAGATCAGCTCCTTGGCTCTGGACACGCCGACGAGTCGGGGCAGCCGCTGGCTGCCGCCCATCCCCGGGATGACCCCGAGGAGGATCTCCGGCTGGCCCAGCTGGGCCCGCTCGCCGGCCACCCGGAAGTCGCAGGACAGCGCCAGCTCGCACCCCCCGCCGAGGGCGTAGCCGGTGATCGCCGCGACGGTGGGCTTGGGGATGGTGGCGATCGCGTTGACGTAGGCGTGCAGGGTGTCGACCGCGGTGGCCATGTCGGTATAGGACATCTCGAGCATCTCCTTGATGTCCGCCCCCGCGGCGAAGACCCGCTCCCCCCCGTAGACGATCACCGCCCGCACGTCCTCGCGTGCGCTGGCCTGCTCGGCGGCGGCCTTGAGCTCGACCTGCACCTGCAGGTTGATGGCGTTCATCTTCGGGCGGTCCAGGCGGATCGTGCCGATGCCGCCGTCCACCTCGAGCCGGACGAACTCCCCCATCATGAACCGCCTTCCGTCGGTGCCTCGGGCCGGCCCTCGTCGAAGGACCGGTGCCATGCTTCGACGACCTGCAGGACGAGGTCGATCGAGAGCCTGAAGATCGTCGCGAGGTCCACGCCCACGGGCACGACATGGTCGGCCATGACGACGAGGTTCCCGCCGGCGATGCCGAGCTTGGCCACGTGCAGCTGCAGCGAGAAGTCGTTGCACCGCTGCAGCCGCAGCAGCAGGTCGTCGGGCACGGCATCGCCCAGCTGCCACTGCCCGAACACCCGCAGCACCGGCAGGTCACCGTCCTGGCACCGCGCGAAGAGCGTCTGGGGCGGCTCGGTGGGCACGACGAAGGACACGTCGCCGTCGTCGTCGATGGTCGGCGCGAGAGCGAGATCCACGGCGACGTCGAGCACCCGGCCCCGCAACGGATGCTCGTCCGGCGGCGGCGGGAAGTTCGGCAGGGCCGTGGGATCGGTCATGTACCCCACCGTAACTTCCCCCCTAGGGTGGGAGCCATGTCTGCCCCGACACGTCGCAGGGACCACCCGCCCAAACCCGGGGTGACCCTGACCGAGGCCGGTGCGGACGTCTGCGTCTACGCCGGTCACGCCGAGGGCGTGCAGCTGTGCCTGTTCGAGGACGGCGACCGCAGCGGCGCCAGCGAGCGTCGGATCCCCCTGGTCGACCACCGCTACGGCTACTGGTACGCCAGCGTGCCCGGCCTGCGGGCCGGGCAACGCTACGGCTTGCGGGTCACCGGGCCCTGGCTGCCGCACGAGGGGATGCGCCACAACCCCGCCAAGCTGCTGCTCGATCCCTACGGGCTGGCCGTCGAGGGCGAGGTGTCCTGGGTGCCGCAGGTCTACGGACACGACTGCACCCACGACCTGCTCCCCCAGGACCACACCGTGCGCGACGAGCGGGACTCCGCGGCCTACGTGCCGCGCAGCGTGGTGCTCGACCCGGTGTTCGACTGGGGCACCGACGCCCACCCGCGTCGGTCCCTGGCCGACACGGTGCTCTACGAGGCGCACGTGCGCAACCTCACCATGCGCCTGCCCTCGGTGCCCAAGCGGCTGCGGGGCACGTATGCCGGCCTCGGCCATCCCAGCACCGTGGACTACCTCGCCCGCCTGGGGGTCACCGCCATCGAGCTGCTGCCCGTGCACGCCTTCACCAGCGAGCCGGCCCTGGCCCGTCGGGGCACGGTCAACCACTGGGGGTACAACACGCTGGGCTTCTTCGCCCCGCACGCCCCGTATGCCGCGGCCGGCACCCCGCAGGGGGTGCTCGACGAGTTCAAGGGCATGGTGAAGTCGCTGCACTCGGCCGGCATCGAGGTCATCCTCGACGTCGTCTACAACCACACCGCCGAGCAGTCGGTGACCGGCCCCACCCTGTCGTGGCGGGGGCTGGACGCCCGCACGTACTACCGCCTCGACGGTCGCGGCATGGACATCGACGTCACCGGGTGCGGCAACACCCTGGACACCAGCAAGTTCGCGACCGTCCGGATGGTCCTGGACTCGCTGCGCTACTGGGTCCAGGAGTGCCACGTCGACGGGTTCCGGTTCGACCTGGCCGTGGCGCTGGGCCGGGGGCGCGGCGACGAGTTCGACGCCGACCACCCGTTCTTCGTCGCCCTGCGCAGCGACCCCGTCCTGTCCCAGGTCAAGAGCATCGCCGAGCCGTGGGACCTGGGCATCCACGGCTGGCGCACCGGCGGTTTCCCGCCCTCGTTCAGCGAGTGGAACGACCGGTTCCGCGACCGGGTGCGCGCATTCTGGCTCACCGACGTGGCCGCCCGGTCCGCGGGCCAGCACAGCCAGGGCGTGCGCGACCTGGCGACCCGGCTGGCCGGCTCGGCCGACCTGTTCCACCACGACAACCGCGCCACCATCGCCTCGATCAACTTCGTCGCGGCCCACGACGGCTTCACCGCGGCCGACCTGACGACCTACGACGTCAAGCACAACGAGATCAACGGCGAGTACAACCGCGACGGCACCGACAACAACGGCTCGTGGAACCACGGCACCGAGGGCCCCAGCCGGGCGCTGGACACCGCGCGGCAGCGGGCCATGCGCAACCTCATGGGCACCCTGCTGTTGTCCACCGGGGTGCCGATGATCAACGGCGGCGACGAGTTCGGGCGCACCCAGCGGGGCAACAACAACGCCTACTGCCAGGACAACCCGGTGTCGTGGTTCGACTGGGCCCTGGCGCCGTGGCAGGAGGATCTGCTGGAGACCACGCGGTTCCTCATCCGGCTGCGCGAGCGGTTCCCGGTGCTGCGCCAGCGGACGTTCTTCAGCGGGACCCAGGTCCACGCGGACGGGTCCAAGGATCTGCAGTGGTGCGACCGCGACGGGCTGCCGATGACGACGCTGCAGTGGGCCGACCCCGGGCAGCGCACCGTGTCGATGCTGCTCAACGGCGCCTGGCGCGGGGTGGAGAGCCTGCTCGTGGTCATCCACGGCGACCCGACCGAGGCGGTGGTGACCCTGCCGCGGCCCCCCGGGCTCACGGCATACGAGCTGGTCTGGGACAGCGCCATGGAGCGCCCCGGCGAGCCGACCTCGGTGGCGCTCGCCGAACCGGTGGTCATGCACCCGACGAGCATCCGGGTCTACCGGGCGAACGACCTGTCCTGAGTCACCTGTTCGGCGGGCTCACGCGTTGACGACCAGCCCCAGGGCGGTGGGCGAGCTCAGACCCGGGTGGGCGGGGATGACCCGCACGGTGTAGCCGAAGGCGCCGGTGCGGGTCAGCGTGACGCTGCCGGCGAACTGGTGCCGGCCGCCCTCGTAGCTCTCGACCGGCTCGAGCGTGACGAGGGTGACGTCCTTGATGCTGTCGTCCCGGTCGGAGGCCGCGCCGTAGGCGAACTGCACCTGCACGTCCTTGGGCTTGAGCTCGCCCAGGTGGACGTACGCCTTGACGTGCAGGGTGTCGCCGATCTGCGGCGAGTCGGAGATGCCCGAGGACTCGACGTGGTCGACCCGCACCGAGGGCCAGGCCGCGCGCACCCGGGCACTGTATGCCGCGAGCTTGCGGGCACCGGTGTACTTCGGCCCGTCCATGGCCCACCCGGCCCGGGCGGCGGGGCCGTACAGCCGGGTGGTGTAGTCACGGACCATGCGGGTGGCCTGGACCTTCGGGCCCAGCGTGGCCAGGGTGTGCACCAGCCGCCCCACCCAGTGCACCGGCAGGCCGTTGTCGTTGCGGTCGTAGAAGCTCGTCCGGACGCTGTCCTCGATGAGGTCGTAGAGGGCCGCCGCCTCGATATCGTCGCGGCGGTCGGGGTCGGTAACGCCGTCGGCGGTGGGGATCGCCCAACCGTTCTGCCCGTCGTACCACTCGTCCCACCACCCGTCGAGGATCGACAGGTTGAGACCGCCGTTGAGGGCGGCCTTCATGCCGGAGGTCCCGCACGCCTCGAACGGGCGCAGCGGGTTGTTCAGCCAGACGTCGCACCCGGGCAGCAGCTTGCTGGCCATGGCCATGTCGTAGTTGGGCAGGAAGGCGATCCGGTGGCGGACCTTGGGGTCGTCGGCGAACTGCACCATCTGCTGGACCAGCCGCTTGCCGGTGTCGTCGGCGGGGTGGGACTTGCCGGCGATGACCAGCTGCACCGGGCGCTTGGGGTCCAGCAGGATCTTGCGCAGCCGCTCGGGGTCGCGAAGCATGAGGGTGAGCCGCTTGTACGTCGGGACCCGCCGGGCGAAGCCGATGGTGAGCACGTCGGGGTCGAGGATGTCCTGCACCCACCCGAGCTCGGCCGACGTGGCCCCTCGTTTGATCCACGACTTGCGCACCCGGTTGCGGGCCTCGACCACGAGCTGTCGGCGCAGCTCGCGCTTGACCGCCCACAGCTCGTCCCAGTTCAGCGTGCGCATCCGCTCCCAGCCGCCGTCGCGGTCCAGGTCGTGGGTGCCCAGGGTCCGCTCGACGAGGTCGAGCAGCCGACGGTCCACCCAGGTGGGGGCGTGGACGCCGTTGGTGATGGAGGTGATCGGCACCTCGACGGTGTCAAACCCCGGCCAGAGCCCGTCGAACATCTCTCGGCTCACCGCTCCGTGCAGCAGGGACACCCCGTTGGCGCGCCCGGCCAGCCGCAGGCCCATGACGGCCATGTTGAACATGCCGGGGGTGCCGCCCTCGAAGGTCTCCGAGCCCAGGGCGAGCAGGGCGTCCAGCGGCACGCCGGGCAGCGCGTTCTCACCGCCGAAGTACACCCGGATCCGCTCGGCGGGGAACCGGTCGATGCCGGCCGGCACCGGCGTATGCGTGGTGAACACCGTGGAGGCCCGGACCGCTTCCAGGGCCTCCTCGAAGGTGAGGGTGTGCTGGGTGACCAGCTCGGAGATCCGCTCCACCCCGAGAAAGCCGGCGTGCCCCTCGTTGGTGTGGTAGACGTCCGGCTCCGGGGCGCCGGCGAGCCGCGACCACAGGCGCAGCGCCCGGACCCCGCCGACGCCCAGCAGCAGCTCCTGCTCCAGCCGGCGGTCGCCGCCGCCGCCGTAGAGGGCCTCCGTCACGGTCCGGGAGGCCTCGTCGTTGCCCTGGACGTCCGAGTCCAGCAACAGCAGCGGCACCCGCCCCACCTTGGCCCGCCACACGTGGGCGCGCAGCATCCGGCCGCCCGGCAGCCTCAGCTCGATGACGCACGGGCGGCCGTCGGCCTCGCGCAGCAAGGAGATCGGCAGACCGTCGGGGTCCAGCACCGGGTAGGACTCCTGCTGCCAGCCCTCCCGGTTGAGCGACTGGACGAAGTAGCCGGTCTTGTAGAACAGTCCGACCCCGACGATCGGCACGCCGAGATCGGACGCGGACTTGAGGTGGTCGCCGGCGAGGATCCCCAAGCCGCCGCTGTACTGCGGCAGCACGTGGGTGATCCCGAACTCCGGGCTGAAGTAGGCGATGGCGCGGGGTGCACCGGGCAGGCCACCGAAGGGCTCCTGCGCCGCCGCCCAGTCCTGGTACCACCGGTCCGCGGTGAGGTAGTGCGTCAGGGACGCCTTGACGTCGTCGACCCGGTTGACGAACTCGGCATCCGCAGCGAGCGCAGCGAGCTTGTCGCTGGACAAGCGCGCCAGCAGGGTCACCGGGTCCTGGCGACACTCGGTCCACAGGGTCGGGTCGATGCTCTTGAACAGCTCCCGGGTCTCGGGGTGCCAGGACCAGTACAGGTTGAGCGAGAGGTCCCCGAGCGCGGCGATGGGCTCGGGCAGGACGGTGCGAACGTTGAAGCGACGGATGGCCTTCACGCCGGCAGACTATAGACGCTGGCGCGCGGGTGGACCCGAGTTGCCCACTCCACCGCGACCCCGAGGCCGGCGCGGCGGCGCGTTCCCGAGGGCCGCCGGCGCAGCCCGGCCCCGGGCCGCCACCGCCCCACCGGGGTAGGTCCGCGCGGACAGACCGAGTAGCGTCGGATCGTGGCCATCACCTCCGCCTCCGACCCGGTCAACGACGCCCCGACGAAGCGGCCCACGGCCGCTCGCTCCGGCGCGAGCGCGTCGGGTGCGCCCGGCCCGACCCGGGCGCGGACCCCGTCCGCCGCGTCGAGCGCCGGGGCCACGACGTCCGCGACGCCAGGGCCTCGTCGCAGTCCCCTGCACGCGGGGATCAAGCCCATCGGCCGCATCCCGGTGGTCAACGTCCGCCCGCTGGTCGACAACGGCGACCGGCCGGCCAAGTCCGTCGTCGACGAGGAGTTCATCGTCGCCGCGCAGGTGTTCCGCGAGGGCCACGACGCCGTCAACGCCACCGCCGTGCTGGTGGACCCGGACGGCGCCGAGCACCACTACCCCATGCACTGCGACAACGAGGGCCTGTCGTGGTGGTCCACAACGGTCAGCGCCGACCGCACCGGCTGGTGGTCCTACCGCGTCGAGGGCTGGTCGGACCCCTGGGCCACCTGGGTGCACGACGCGACCATCAAGATCGAGGCCGGCGTCGACGAGCAGCTCATGCTCGAGGAGGGGGCCCGCGTCCTGGACAGCGCCCTGGCCGCGCTGCCGCCCGATGCGCCGACCGGCTCGCGCGAGGCGCTCGCCGGCGCAGTCGCGGCCCTGCGTGACCGCGAGCAGGGCCCGCTCACCCGGCTGGCCGGTGGGCTGGCGCCCCCGGTGCACGCGACGTTCGCGGCATACCCGTTGCGGCGCAAGGTCAGCCCCAGCCAGCAGGTCCCCCTGCTCGTCGAGCGCGAGCTCGCCCTCTTCGGCGCCTGGTACGAGATCTTCCCGCGCTCCGAGGGCGCCCGGCAGGACCCGAAGACCGGGGCCTGGCGCTCGGGCACCTTCCGCACCGCGATGACGCGGCTGCCGGCGATCGCCGACATGGGCTTCGACGTGGTCTACCTCACCCCGATCCACCCGATCGGCACAACGGCGCGCAAGGGACGCAACAACACCCTCAACGCGTTGCCCGGCGACCCGGGCAGCCCGTACGCCATCGGCTCCCCCGACGGCGGGCACGACGCGATCCACCCCGACCTGGGCACCTTCGAGGACTTCGACGCCTTCGTCGCCGAGGCCGGGCGGTGGGGCCTGGAGGTCGCCCTGGACATCGCCTTGCAGTGCTCGCCCGACCATCCCTACGTCAGCACCCACCCGGAGTGGTTCACCACCCGCGCGGACGGCACCATCGCCTACGCCGAGAACCCGCCGAAGAAGTACCAGGACATCTACCCGCTGAACTTCGACAACGACCCCGAGGGGGCCTACGCGGAGATGCGCCGGGTCATCCAGGTGTGGATCGACCACGGGGTGCGGATCTTCCGGGTGGACAACCCGCACACCAAGCCGGTGGAGTTCTGGCAGTGGATCATCGCCGACGTGGCCCTGGATCATCCCGAGGTCATCTGGCTGTCCGAGGCGTTCACCAGGCCGGCGATGATGCACGCGCTGGCCAAGGCCGGCTTCCAGCAGTCCTACACCTACTACGCCTGGCGGAACGTGGCCGGGGAGCTGCGCGACTACTGCGCCGAGCTGGCCGGCGAGTCGGCGGCATACATGCGCCCGTCGTTCTGGCCGACCACGCACGACATCCTCACCCCCTACATGCAGTACGGCGGTCCCACCGCGTGGAAGCTGCGCGCCGCCCTGGCCGCCACCCTGGTGCCCACCTACGGCATCTACGCCGGCTACGAGCTCATGGAGCACGTGGCGCGGCCCGGGGTCGAGGAGCAGATCGACAACGAGAAGTACGAGTACAAGGACCGTCGCTGGGCCGACTACGAGAAGGGCGGGCCGAAGGCCGGCAAGTCACTGTCCGGCTACCTCACCATGCTCAACCGGATCCGCCGCGCCCACCCGGCGATGCGGTGGCTGCGCAACCTGCACTTCCACGAGGCCGACGACGAGAACGTGCTGGTGTTCTCCAAGACCCGGGTGCTCGACGGGCACCGCGACACCATCGTGGTCGTGGCCAACCTCGACCCCCACCACACCCGCGAGGCGATGACCCGGCTGCACATGCCGGCGCTGGGGCTGGACTGGGCGGCGACGATGCCCGTGCACGACCTCGTCACCGACCAGTGGTGGGACTGGCGCGAGCGCAACTTCGTGCGGATCGGTCCCGACACCGAGCCGGTGCACATCCTCGAGGTCCGGTCGTACTGATGCCGGGGCTCAACCTCGCCCAGCCGGGTCTGCGCCGCGATCCCACGTGGTACAAGACCGCGGTGTTCTACGAGGTCCTGGTGCGCGCCTTCAACGACTCCAAGGGCACCGGCTCGGGCGACTTCACCGGGCTGGTCAGCCGGCTGGACTACCTGCAGTGGCTCGGCGTGGACTGCCTGTGGCTGCCGCCCTTCTACGCCTCGCCGTTGCGCGACGGCGGCTACGACGTCGCCGACTACACCGCCGTCCTGCCCGAGTTCGGCACCCTGCCGGAGTTCAAGGAGCTCGTGTCGCAAGCACACGCCCGCGGCCTACGGATCGTCACCGACCTGGCGATGAACCACACCAGCGACCAGCACCCGTGGTTCCAGTCCAGTCGCTCGGACCCGCAGGGCCCCTACGGCGACTACTACGTCTGGTCGGACACCGACGAGAAGTACGCCGACGCCCGGGTCGTCTTCGTCGACACCGAGGTGTCGAACTGGACCTTCGACCCGGTGCGTCGGCAGTTCTTCTGGCACCGCTTCTTCTCCCACCAGCCCGACCTCAACTACGACAACCCCAAGGTCGCCGAGGAGATGCTCGACGTCGCCCGGTTCTGGCTCAACCTCGGGATCGACGGCTTCCGCCTCGACGCGGTGCCCTACCTGTTCGAGGAGGACGGCCACAACGGCGAGAACCACCCCCGGACCCACGAGTTCGTGGCCCGGCTGCGGGCGATGATCGACGAGGAGTACCCGGGCCGGGTGCTCATCGCGGAGGCCAACCAGCCCCCTCGGGAGGTCGTCGACTACTTCGGCACCACCGAGGTCCCGGAGTGCCAGATGTGCTTCCACTTCCCGGTCATGCCGCGGCTGTACTACGCCCTGCGTGAGGAGAAGGCCGCCCCGATCGTCGACGTGCTGGCGGACACCCCCCCGATCCCGCCGACCGCTCAGTGGGGGACGTTCCTGCGCAACCACGACGAGCTCACCCTCGAGATGGTCAGCCCCGAGGAGCGCGCCGCGATGTACGGCTGGTACGCCCCCGACCCCCGGATGCGCGCCAACATCGGGATCCGCCGCCGGCTGGCCCCGTTGCTGGACAACAGCCGCCCGGAGATCGAGCTCATCCACGCCCTGTTGTTCAGCCTGCCCGGCTCGCCGTGTCTCTACTACGGCGACGAGATCGGGATGGGCGACAACATCTGGCTCAACGACCGCGACGCCGTGCGCACCCCCATGCAGTGGTCCCCGGACCGCAACTCGGGGTTCTCGGCCGCCGACCCGGGCAAGCTCTACCTGCCGGTGATCTCCTCGCTGGTCTACCACTACAACAACGTCAACGTCGAGGCCCAGATGGCGCACGGGTCCTCGCTGCTGCATTGGATGCGCGGCATGCTGCAGGTCCGGGCGCGCAACCCGGTCTTCGGGCTGGGCGACTTCCGGGTGTGCCCGTCGGACAACCCGGCCGTCCTGGCCTTCGTGCGCTCCTCCCAGGTGGTCGACACCGGGGCCCGGATCGCCTTGTGCGTGGCGAACCTGTCCTCGCGCCCGCAGGGCGTCACCCTGGTGCTGCCCGAGGACTGTCACGGGCGGTACATCCGGGATCTCTTCCGGGGCTCGGGCTTCCCGCGGGTGGGCGAGGACGGCGCCATCTCGCTCACCCTGGGCTCCCGGGACTTCTTCTGGCTGCGGTTGTCCAAGGAGATGCCCGAGTGAGGACGGCGGCCGGCGTGCCGCCGCCCGTCCTCGGGCTGCTGACCGCGTGGCTGGGCCGGCAGCGGTGGTATGCCGGCAAGGACCACCGACCCGCGCTGACCCCGGCGTCGGACGCCGGCCCGTCGACCGACGGCCCGGCTCGGGTCTGGCTGCTCGCGGTGAGCGACCTCGCGGCCGACCCGCCGGTGACCTATCAGGTGCCGCTGGTCGACCGCCCGGCCCCCGCGGTCGGCGCCGAGGCGGCGCTCGTCGGCGTCCTCGACGATCCGGTGCTCGGGCGCCGGTGGGTCTACGACGGCCCGCACGACCCGGCCTACGTCGCGGGTCTCGTCGCGGGTCTGGACGGGGGGCCGACCCTGCGCTCGTCCCGCGTGCTCGAGGGCGAGCAGTCCAACACCTCGGTGATCTGCGAGGTCACCGGGCCCGAGGGGCAGCCGGCCGACCCGGTCATCGTCAAGGTTCTGCGCCGCCTGGCCCCCGGGGTCAACCCGGACGTCGAGGTGTGCCGCGCGCTCACCCAGGCGGGGTCGACCCTCGTGGCGCGGTGGCGCGGCGGCGGCGAGACGACCTGGCGGCGCCCCGACGGCACGGTGGTCACCGGGTCGGCCCACGTCGCGACGACGTATGCCGCCGGGGCGCAGGACTGCTGGCGGGTGGCCCGTCGGGCCGCTGCCGACGGGCACTCCTTCGCCGAGCAGGCCCGTCGGCTCGGGGTCGCGACCGCGACGCTGCACGCCGACCTGGCCCGGGTGTTCGGCACCCGACCGGCCGATGCGACGGACCGCGCCCGGGTGCTCGGCTCGCTGCGCGACCGGTGCTCCGACGCCGTCGTCCGGGTCGGCGACCTCGCCGCCCGCGAGCCGCAGGTCCACGCCATGCTGGCCCGGGTGCGCCAGCTGCCCTGGCCGGCGATGCAGCGCATCCACGGCGACTACCACCTCGGGCAGGTCCTGCTGCTGCCCGACGGGCGGTGCGTGGTGCTCGACTTCGAGGGCGAGCCGCTGCGCCCGGCCGCGCAGCGGTCCCTGCCCGATCTGCCGGCCCGGGACGTCGCCGGCATGCTGCGCTCCTTCGACTACGCCGCCGGGTCGGTCGAGCAGGACCGGCCGGGGGTGTCGCGACGCGACTGGGCGCAGGCCGCCCGGACGGCGTTCCTGCAGGGATATCGCCACGCCGCCGGCGGGGCGACGGCGCTGTTGGCCGAGCGCGACGACGCGTTGACCACCGCCCTGGAGATCGACAAGGCGCTCTACGAGGTCGTCTACGAGGCGACCAATCGCCCGTCCTGGCTGCCCATCCCACGGGATGCCCTCGATCGTCTGCTCCGCGACGGCAGGAGTACCGTCGTGACCGATCCACCCGCCTGCCCCGCGTCGCCCCGCAGCACCCCCACGAGCACAGTCACGGAGGCCCCGATGCCCGCCGTCCGCACCAAGGCGATGGTCGCCGACGAGAGCGCGATCACCGCGTTCCTCGAGGCCCGCCATTCCCAGCCGCACGACCTGCTCGGTCACCACGTCGGCCCCGGCGGGCTCACCGTCACGGCATACCGGCCGTTGGCGTCCTCGGTGCGCGCCAAGCTGCAGGACGGCTCGATCCTGGACCTGCCGCACGTGCGGGGGGGCGTGTGGTCCGGCACGACCGACGCGGCCAACTCCAGCCAGGACTACCGGCTGCTGGTCACCTACGGCGACGGCGTCGAGCACGAGCAGGACGACCCCTACCGCTTCGCCCCGACCCTCGGCGAGATGGACCGGCATCTGTTCAACGAGGGCCGCCACGAGCAGCTGTGGGAGGTCCTCGGGGCGCACGTGCGCCGCTACGAGGGCCCGCTGGGCTCGGTCCAGGGGGTCTCCTTCGCCGTGTGGGCCCCGAACGCGACCGCGGTGCACGTCGTCGGCGACTTCAACGGGTGGGACCGGCTGTCGCACCCGATGCGGATGCTGGCCCCGTCGGGCGTGTGGGAGCTGTTCGTCCCCGGCGCCGCGGCCGGCATGAACTACCAGTTCGCGATCCGCGGCCAGGACACCATCGTGCGGCTCAAGGCCGACCCGATGGCCCGGTTCAGCGAGGTGGCGCCGAAGCAGGCCTCGGTGGTCTACGAGTCCAGCTACCAGTGGCAGGACGCGCAGTGGCAGGCGGACCGGGCCACGAACAACCCGCACCACGGGCCGATGAGCATCTACGAGGTGCACATCGGCTCGTGGCGGCAGGGTCAGGGCTACCGCGACCTGGCCGAGCACCTGGTCAACTACGTCAAGGACCTCGGCTTCACCCATGTCGAGCTCATGCCGGTCATGGAGCATCCCTACGTCCCCTCGTGGGGGTATCACGTCACCGGCTACTACGCGGTCTCCTCCCGGTGGGGCACCCCCGACGACTTCAAGACGCTGGTGGACTACCTGCACTGCAACGGCATCGGGGTGATCCTCGACTGGGTGCCGGGCCACTTCGCCACCGACTCGTGGGCTCTCGGGCAGTTCGACGGCACCCACCTCTACGAGCACGGCGACCCGCGCAAGGGGTGGCACCAGGAATGGGGCTCCTACGTCTTCGACTTCGGACGACCCGAGGTGCGCAACTTCCTCGTCGCCAACGCCTCGTACTGGCTCGAGGAGTTCCACATCGACGGGCTGCGGGTCGACGGGGTCGCCTCGATGCTCTACCTCGACTACTCCCGCCAGCCGGGCGAGTGGATCCCCAACGCCTACGGCGGCAACGAGAACCTCGACGCAGTGGCGCTGCTGCAGGAGGCGAACGCCACGGCATACAAGCGGGTCCCCGGCGTGGTGACGATCGCCGAGGAGTCCACCGCCTGGGGCGGGGTGTCCAAGCCGACGACCATGGGCGGGCTGGGCTTCGGGTTCAAGTGGAACATGGGCTGGATGAACGACGCCATGCGCTACATCGGCCTCGACCCGGTCTACCGCCAGTACCACCACAACTACCTGACCTTCGCGCTGATGTACGCCTACAGCGAGAACTTCGTGCTGCCGATCAGCCACGACGAGGTGGTCCACGGCAAGGGCTCGCTCATGCGCAAGGCCCGGGGCAACCGCGACGAGCAGGTCGCCACGGTGCGGGCCTTCCTCGCGTACATGTGGACCCACCCGGGCAAGCAGCTGATCTTCATGGGCTCGGAGTTCGCCCAGGAGTCGGAGTGGTCCGACGGGCGCTCGCTGGACTGGTGGCTGCTCGACCAGCCGCTGCACTACCGCGTGCATGCCCAGGTCAAGGAGATGAACAGCATCTATCGCGCCAACCGCGCGCTCTGGGAGCTGGACTCCAACCCGGCCGGGTTCTGGTGGCTGAACGCCGACGACGCCGGCCGGAACACCTTCTCCTACCTGCGCTTCGGCTCCGGGGACCCGCACGTGGACGCCCCCGTGGTCGCCGTCGTCGTCAACTTCAGCGGGATGACCCACGAGCCGTACCGCATCGGCGTGCCCCGCCCGGGCGGGTGGACGGTCATCCTCGACACGGCCGGCTACCACCCCGACGCGCCGAGCTCCACCGGTGTGGTCATCCAGGCCGACGACGGCGGCTGGGACGGACAGCCGTATGCCGTGAACGTCACCGTCCCGCGACTGTCCACGGTGTGGCTGGTGCCCGACACCCCTGCGTGAGGCAGGGCGCGGGCGCCGTCGACACGGCGGTGCCCGGACCGCTGCCACTCATCCCCCGACTCGACCACAGGAGCGCAGCGCCCATGACCCACGACCGAGCCGGCCGGCCGGCCCAGCCCGGCGACCTCGTCGACGTCGCCCACCTCGTCACCGCCTACTACACCGGCCGGCCCGACCCCGACGACGTCGACCAGCAGGTCGCCTTCGGCACCTCCGGGCATCGGGGCTCGAGCCTGCGGACAGCCTTCAACGAGGCGCACATCCTGGCCACGACCCAGGCGATCGTCGACTACCGTCGCGGGCGCGGCTTCGACGGGCCGCTGTTCATCGGCCGCGACCCGCACGGGCTGTCGGAGCCGGCCTGGGCCTCGGCGCTGGAGGTGCTCGCCGCCAACGAGGTCACCGTGCTCGTCGACGACCACGACGGCTACACCCCGACCCCCGCGGTCTCGCACGCGATCCTGCGGGCCAACCAGGGCAAGATCGGCGGCGTCGACGACCTGCCTGCCGGCGTCGGCCTGGCCGACGGGATCGTCGTCACGCCGTCGCACAACCCGCCCAGCGACGGCGGCTTCAAGTACAACCCGCCGCACGGCGGACCGGCCGACACCGACGCGACGAAGGCCATCGCCGCCGCCGCGAACGCGTACATCAAGGCCGGCCTGGCCGGGGTCGGGCGGGTGCCGTTCGAGCGGGCGCGGCGAGCCGCCCAGCCCTACGACTTCGTCGGCACCTACGTCGCGGACCTGCCCACCGTCGTGGACGTCGAGGCGATCAGACGCGCCGGCATCCGCATCGGAGCCGACCCGCTGGGTGGGGCGTCCGTGGAGTACTGGGGCGTGATGGCCGAACGCCTGGGCATCGACCTGACCGTCATCAACCCGCTGGTCGACCCGACCTGGCGCTTCATGACCCTGGACTGGGACGGCAAGATCCGGATGGACTGCTCCTCCCCGTCGGCGATGGCCTCGCTCATCGCCAACAAGGACGCCTACCAGATCTCCACCGGCAACGACGCCGACTCCGACCGGCACGGCATCGTCACGCCCGACGGCGGCCTGATGAACCCGAACCACTACCTCGCGGTGGCGATCCACTACCTCTACGGCGGCGCCCGGCCGGGGTGGTCGCCCGACGGGTTCATCGGCAAGACGCTGGTGTCCTCGTCGATGATCGACCGGGTGGCCGGGGCCCTCGGCCGGCGCCTGGTCGAGGTGCCGGTGGGCTTCAAGTGGTTCGTCCCCGGCCTGCTCGACGGCACCGGCCCGTTCGGGGGCGAGGAGTCGGCCGGGGCGTCCTTCGCCCGCTTCGACGGCTCGGTCTGGTCGACCGACAAGGACGGCATCATCCTCGCGCTGCTGGCCTCGGAGATCCTCGCGACCACCGGCGCCAGCCCGAGCGAGCACTACCGCGAGCTCACCGCGAGGTACGGCGACCCGGCATACGCGCGGGTCGACGCGCCGGCGAGCCGGGAGCAGAAGGCCAAGCTGGGGGCGTTGGCACCCTCGGACGTGTCCGCCTCGACGCTGGCCGGCGAGCCCATCGTCGCCAAGCTCACCGAGGCGCCGGGCAACGGTGCGTCGATCGGGGGTCTGAAGGTGGTCACCGAGAACGCGTGGTTCGCCGCCCGCCCGTCCGGCACCGAGGACGTCTACAAGATCTACGCCGAGTCCTTCCGGGGGCCCAAGCACCTGGCGCAGGTGCAGGCCGAGGCGCGTGACGTGGTGAGCGCCGCGCTGGCCTGAGCGGCCGGCCCGACCTCAGTGCCGCCAGGTGGGGTGCCCGCCGAGATCCTTGAGGACCAGGCCGGCGGTGGAGTAGCCGGACACCATCACCCCGGGCAGCCCGGCCAGTGGCCGGGTCCACTGGCCGGCGAGGTACAGCCCGGGCACCGGGCTGCGCTGGGCCGGGCGCTCGCGGTGCAGCATCCGCGCGTCGAGCGCCCACCCGGCGAAAGCTCCGTCGAGGCTGCCGCTGCGACGCACCATGTCCATCGGGGTGTAGACCCGTCGCACGACGACGTGCCGGCGCAGGTCGGGGATGAGCTCCTCGGCGCGCCGGACGAACACGTCGGCGACCGCCTCCTTGTCGCGGTCCCAGTCGATGTCGCCGCTGACGAGTGTCGTGGGGCACTCCAGCTTCACCGAGTGCATCCCCGGCGGCGCCATCTCGGGCTGGTGGAAGGTCGCGACGTAGAGGTAGTAGGCGGCCCGCTCGACGTCGCCGCCGGGGAAGCGCGCCATCGACTGCTCGACGTCGTTGCTCGTGTAGACGAAGTTGAGTCGCTTGAGCTCCTTGCGCATGGCGTGCAGGTCCAGGTCCACCCCGAGCTGGACCTGGAAGAACGGCGGCGTCGTGGGCAGGGTCGGCAGCCGGCGGCGCAGCCGGGCCGGGACCACCTCGCGCGGCAGGTGCTCGAGGTAGAGACGGCGCGGGTCCGCGGCGCTGACCACGGCACCGGCGTCGAAGCGGCGTCCGTCGGCGGTCTCGACGCCGGTCACCCGACCCCGGGACAGGACCATCCGACGCACCTCGGCGCCGGTGACGACGGTGCCGCCGGCCTCGACGAACATCGAGCGCATCGCCTCGGCGATGGCCCCGAAGCCGCCGGTCGGCATGAACATCGTGTTGAGCGAGTGGACGAGGAACACCGATGCCACGGCCGCGGACAGCTGCGAGGGCGGCGTGCCGATGCCGACGCACAACATCGACAGGTAGGCCTTGAGCTGCGGGTCCCGCAGATGCTCGTCGAGCAGCGAGGCCAGGCTGCGGTTCTGGTACTTCAGCAGGGTGTGCCCGGGCAGGGCGAGCCGCCGGGCCAGCGGCGCGAAGGCATCGCCCAACCAGGGCCGTTGGAACTGCTCCAGGATCACGTCGCCGCGGCGCCGGTGCCCCGGCGCGTCCGGGGCTCGGAAGGTGGGCAGCACCGCCTCGAGGTCGGCGGCCATGGCCTGCATGTCCAGCAGCACCCGGGTGATGCCGAGGCGCTCGGTGGGGAAGCGTCGGGTGAGCGTGTCGGCGGTGGTCGTGAGGTCGGCGGCCATGGTCAGCCGCTCGCCGGGGAAGACGCACTGGAAGTCCTGCCGGTCGGCCACCATCGTCACCCGCGTGCCGATGCCCAGCCGTTCGAAGACCTCCCGTGGCGGCATCCCGAGCCGGAAGGCCAACATGATGTGGCCGCCGTGGTCCCAGTAGAACCCCTGCTCGCCGTCGCCGTGCGCGTAGCCGCCGACGTGCGGGTTCTTCTCCAGCAACAGGGTGCGTGCCCCCTGCGAGGCCAGCGTCAGCGCGCAGGTCAGCCCCCCGCCGCCGGAGCCGGCGACGATGGCGTCGTAGTGGGTGCGGTGTGGCTCGGGCATCGGTGATCCTCATGTCGGGAGCTGTCGACGAGCGTCTGAGCGTCGGGAGGGTCCGGAGCGTCGGCGTCGTCGCGGCACTGCCGGGTGTGGCGGCGACGAGGGCGTCACCGCCGGTCTTGCTTCAAGGAGTCGGCGGCACCGTCGTGGATACTCGGGCGGGTGGGCCCGTCTCGCGCGCCGGGCGCGAACGCCCGGGCAGCCACCAGTTCCAGCGTCCCATGAGGCGCATCGACGCCGGGACGACGACCAGCCGCACCAGGGTGGCGTCGAGCGCGATGGCCACGGCCATCCCGAACCCGAGCTGTTTCATCGGCAGGATCCCGGCCAGGGCGAAGGACCCGAAGACCACCACCATGAGCAGGGCGGCCCCGGAGATCAGCGGGGCCGTGCGGGCCACCCCGGAGGCGACGCTGCCGGCGTTGTCGCGGGTGCGCAGGTAGATCTCGCGCACCCGGCCGAGCAGGAACACCTCGTAGTCGGTGCTGAGGCTGAACAGCAGGGCCAGCAGCAGGATCGGCACGAAGTTCTGGATCGGCGAGGCCTGCTGGACCCCGAGCAGACCGGCACCGAGGCCGTGCTGGAAGACCACGACCAGGACCCCGAAGGTCGCCCCGACCGACAGCAGGTTCATCGAGATCGCCTTGAGCGGCAACAGGATCGAGCGGAAGGTGAGCAGCAGCAACAGGTAGATGGCGACCAGCATGGCCCCGACGACGCGCGGCAGGTGATCGGCGATCACCGCGTTGCTGGCCACCCCCTCGGCGGTCTCCCCGCCGACCAGGACGCGCGCCCCCGCCGGTGCGTCGCGTGCGGCCACGCGCCGGACGTCCTCGAGCAGGCGGGTGGTGGACTCGGCCGAGGCCCGGTCCACCGGCACCACGTCGAGGACGAGCCTGCGCGCGTCGGCCGAGACGTAGTAGCCCACCGATGCCGCCTCCGAGGGCGGCAGCTGTGCGCGAATCCCCGGGTCGAGAGCGGTCAGAGGCGCGTCCGCGGCGACCGCGCGCAGGACCGGCAGCGGGGTGTCGACCCGGGCGACCCCGGGCAGGGTGCCCAGGTGCCCGACGAGCGTGCCCACGGCGGCCGACGCGGCGGGAGAGGTCAGCGGCTGGTCTGCGGCGACGAGCACCCGCACCGGCGCGGTGGACCCGGTGCCGAACTGCTCCTGCATCCGGTCGAAACCGGCCCGCACAGCCGAGGAGGGCGGCACGATCCCGGCGTCGGGGGTGAAGGTACGCAGGCCGATCGCCGGGGCCGCGAGAGCCAGCAGCAGCGCCACCCCGCCGACGAGGAACGCCAGCGGACGGCGCATCACCCGCGTGGCGAGCCTGGCCCACCGCTGCCCCGCCGCCGGGTCGGCGAGGGAGAAGGGCAGCCGCACCCGTCCTCCCTCGATCCGGTGGCCGATCACCCTCAGCAGCACGGGCAGCAGCAGCACCGAGGTCAGCGTCGCGAAGGCGACGACGAGGACCGCGCCGAGGGCGATCGAGGTGATGACCCCCAGGGGCACGAGGAACAAGGTGGCCATGGCCGCGACGATGGTGACCCCGGAGAACAGCACGGTCTCGCCGCTGGTGCGCAGCGTCACCGCCACGGCCTGCTCGACCGGGCGGCCCCGGGCCAGCTCCTCCTTGAACCGGGCAATGACGAAGAGGGAGTAGTCGACCCCGACGCCCAGGCCGAGCATCGACGCGGTGTTCTGGACGAAGACCGACAGCTCGGTATGCCGCGCCAGGACGGCCAGGACGGCGAAGCTGGCCAGGATCGAGGTGACGCCCACGGTGAGCGAGGCCAGCGCGGCGACGAACCCGCCATACAGGCTGAGCAGGACCAGCAGGATGAGCGGCATGGTGATGAGCTCGGCCCGCGCCAGACCCGACTCGCTGACCGCGTTGACCTCTCCCCAGAACGCCGCCGTCCCGACGAGCGAGACCTCCAGGCCCTGCGCGGCATACCGGCTGGTGAGCTCCTGCTGCAGGTGCGGCAGCTCGCGGCGCAGATCCCCGTCGGGCACGTCGAGGGCGAGCAGCTGGATCGCCGTCGCATGGTCGGCACCGACGAAACCCTCGCGGACCGGGCCGCTCGTCGTGGCGAACCCGAGCTGACTGCTCACCCGCAGCTCGGGTCGACGCGCCACGTCGTCGAACACCCGACGCAACCGCCCCTCGAAGCCGGGCTGGTCGCGGGTGTACCACTCGTCGTGGACGACGACGGTGACGCTGCTGGGGCCGCGGGCGACGAACCCGGTGCGCAGGGCCTCGTCGACCGCGGCGCTGTCCGAGCCCGCGACCGACCAGCCACCGCCGGACAGCAGCCCCGGCAGCGGCGCCCCGACCGCCCCCGTGACGGCCAGGCCGACCAGCCAGATCCCGAGGATCTGCCACCGCCACCGTCCGCCGAGGTGCACGACGGCGTCCACCAGCGGGGCGGCGCGGCCCGGGGTCGGCGAATGGTGCCTACCCATCGGCGCGGGCCCGCAGCATCGCCAGGTCGCGCAGCGCCAGGGCGGCCTGCACCGGCTTGCGGACCGAGGCCGACAGACGCTCCCGCCGGGGGCGCACCGCGTTGTCCACGGACAGCAGGGTATGCCGCCGCACCCGGGATCCCTCGGCGATGGCGACGACGATCCGGCAGGCCACTGCGCCGAACAACATGGACGCGTACACCAGCTGGGCCAGGCCCTCGTCGGCGGTCCCCGTGACCAGGGCCCGCGCCGCCTGCAGCATCTCCACCGGGACCATGCGCATGGGCACGGCGCGACGCATCAGCTCCCAGGTCGAGGCGGTCTCGACCTGGGCGCGGGTCAGCGCGCCGTCGAACGGCACCGACCCCGGGCGGTAGGCGTAGTACCGGACGTACTGGGTGCCGGCCATGTCCCAGCCGCTGACCACCGGCCGCCCGAGCCGCGCGGCGGCCTCGTGCAGGTGCCATTTGGCCACCCAGCCGGCCCGCTCGGTGACGTCGATCCCGTCGATGACCACATCGGCGGCGCCCACCACCGCCCGGACGTTGTCGGCGGTGATCCCCTCGGTCTGCACGCTCGCCGTCGCCTGGGGGTCGACGGCCCTGATCCGCCCGGCCGCGACGATGCCCTTGTTGAGGCCCACCTCGTGCAGGAACGCGCTCTGCCGGTTGAGGTTGCTCACCTCGAAGTCCCCGGGCTCGGCGAGCAGGAACCGCCGCACCCCCACCCGCACGAGCGGCTCGACCGCAGCCCCGCCGGTGGAGCCGCACCCGGCCACCAGCACGGTCATCGTGCCCAGGCGCTGCTGAGCGGCGGCGCTGACGAACCCCCGGTTGCGAGTGGTGAGTTCGGCGTACAGGTCGGTCGGGGCCACGGTCGCGGACATCGGGTGCGCTCCTGCGGTCGGGGGGGCTAGGGGCAGTCGGGCCGGCAGGCGCGCTGGCCCATGGCGTCGAGGAAGACCGCGAGCACCTGGTCGGCGTCGTCCGCGCGGTAGCTGGCGCCCCCGGTTGCCCGGCTGATCGCGGCGAGCGCGGCGGCGTCGGCGTCCGGCCCGAAGGCGACGGTGATGACGGGCACGGGCCGGGCCGCGTGGCGCTCGGCCGTCAAGGTGGCGACCAGATTCTCCAGGCTCATGGCCCGCTCGGTGTCCGCGCCGTCGGAAAGCACGACGACGGCGTTGACTCTCCCGTCGACCCAACTGCCCTGCACGGCCCGCACCGCGGCGAGCGTCGTGGAGTACAGCGCCGTGTCGCCGGCGGGTCGCAGCGTCGCGAGCCCCGCGCCCAGCCGGGCGCGGCCGGCGACGTCGAGAGTCGTCGTGGGCACGACCTCGGTGTATGCCGGCCGGCCCCCGGAGGCGTCCGAGAACGCCCAGAGACCGACCTGGGTGGCGTCCGGGTACAGCGCCATACCCTTGCCCGCAGCCTCGGCGGCGATGGCCAGCCGCGACGGGCCGCCGCTGCGCGGGCCGCCCACGCCCCACGCCATCGACCCGGAGACGTCGACCACGGCCAGCAGACGCGCGTCGAGCTTGACGGCGGCCAGGGTGTGCTCGGCCTGGTCGAGGGACAGAGCGTCCAGGCGCTTGGTGTCCGCGGCTTGCGTGCCGTCCACGCCCCGCTCGGGGGTCAGGTCGAAGCCGGGGCGGCCCTGGGCGTCGCGGAAGCCAGCCGAGCGGATCGCGGTCTGCGAGCTGGGCATGGCCAACAGGTCGAGGAATGCGCCGGCGGCCGCCTGGACCGTCGCGGACTTGCTCAGCACGGCATACGGGTAGTCGTACGACGCGGTCGCGGGGTAGATGGCCAGCGGTCCCGTGCCGCCGGCCCCGGCCGCCCAGACGGCCTGCTCGGGCACCGGCACGAGGGTCAGACCCGACCCGGCGAGGTCTCGCAGCCGCTCGGTGGGCGGGGCATCGGTCGTCGACGCGCTGCGCAGCAGTCCGGCGAGTGCGGCGCGCGCGTCGCCGCGGGCCGCGGTGGCCGCCTGCAGGGCGATGATCGTGCCCACCCGCTCCGGGGACAGGCGCGCCGCCCCGAGCGTGACGGTGGGTCCGGGCGTGCCGCTCGTGGCTCGGGCGGACAGGTCGCTCATCGTCGGCCGACCGTGCGGCTGCAGGTGCTGCGCGGTGGCGCGCGAGCCGGCCAGCACCAGCGGGCTGGTCGCGACGGAGGGGGCGTCCAGGGCGGCGGCGACCTTGTCCTCCTTGGCCCGGGTCAGCCACAGCGTCGAGTCGGGGATCCACACGTCGGGCGGGCGCACCGATCCGGCCTGCAGGCGCTCGAGCACCGTCGCGGGTGGGGTGGCGGTCACCGTGACGGCCGGGCAGCGCCCCTCGTCGGCGTTGAGCCGCTGACCCAGCGTGGTGAGCACCGGCGCGAGGTCGGGCGAGACGGTCACCGCGAGTCGCTGTCGCTGCTCGCACCGGTCCTGCTGCCCCGTCGCGCGGCTGACGAGGACGCCACCGACCAGCAGGACCGTCGCGCCCAGGACCGCCACGAGACGTCGTCGGTCAGCCCACACGACGGGCACCTCCGACCCGGGTCAGCTCGCCGGGGCGGGTGGCCGACGCGCTCGCCGCGGCCCGGAACAGATCCTGCGAGGCGAGCATCTCGGCCATCATCGCCGTCCGGTCGCTGACCATCGCCTCGTCGATGTGCGCGACGAACGGCTTGACCGCGTCGCGTCGGGTGTAGGCGTGCCGGAGCAGGTCGTGCTCGGACACGGTCGGCTCGGTGCCCTCGATGATCTGGACCGGCAGGCCCGCCAGGAGCAGGTGGCGCAGGGCGCCACGCTCCTCGACGTCGCCGACGAGCGTGGCGACGGGTGTGGGCACGGCGGCCACGGCGTGGCACAGCCCGTAGAGCAGCTCCATCGACACCCGCATCCGCTGGACCCGGTCGGTCATCGAGCGGGCGTGCACGAACCTCTTGAGCTCGCGCACCTCGTGGCTGCGCACCCCCGGTGTCGGGGCGACGTGCTCGAAGACGTTGATGTCGTGGGCGACCTCCACGGGGAACCGGTCGCGGGCCGGGTCGAGCAGGTCCATGGGCGTCTCGTCGCCGTTGGTGGCCAGCGTGACGTACCCGAGGATCTGTCCGTCCGGGGCGAGGGTGAGGACGTGCTGGTCCTCGTCGTGCACCGCGCGGACGGGCTCGCAGAACGCCGCTCGGTGGTAGGCCAGGTCGCGGCAGATCCAGCCCAGCTGCAGGTACTGCGCGAACCGGAACCCCTGCAGGCCGATGAGGTAGCGGTGCGGCAGATCTCGGCTGGCCAGGGCCACGGTGGTCAGCCCGTCCCCACGGGTGACCCGGTGGGTGAAGCGAGCCGGGGCCACGGCGGTAAGCAGGTTGCCGTAGCGCAGGTCCCGGTGTGCGCCGATGAGGTCGTCGGCGTACCGGCTCGTGGCGCTCAGCGTCGGGTCGCACATCGTGGGCTCCTTCGTCGATCTGGCGAACGGACCTGGCCCCGGCCGAGCCGGCCCGGGTCTAGAGGTCGTCGTCCTGGTAGAGGCTCTCGGCGACCGCGAGGGCGAGGACCTCGGGCGTGCCCTCGTAGATCCGCGAGCCGAGCGCGTCGCGCAGCCGCTTCTCCATGCCGTGGTCACGCAGGTAGCCACGCGCACCCATGAGGCCCATGGCTTCGGTCGCCACGTCGATGGCGACCTGGTCGGCGAACAGCTTCGCGGTGGCGGTGTGGAACACCGGCGCGGGGATCTCGGTGTCGGCCAGGTAGGCCGCGCGCAGGTAGAGCATCCGCGAGGCCTCGACCTTCGCGGCCATCTCGGCGAGCTTGCGGGCGGTGAACTGGTGCTGCCAGAGCGGGACACCGCCCTGGACCCGCTCGCCGGCCCAGGCCACCGCCTGCTCGAGGGCGCCGCGGGCGACCCCGGTGGCGATCGCGGCGACCGCCGCCCGGGCCATGTTCATCTGCTGGATGTTGACGTAGACCCCGCCGCCCTCGCCCCCGACGACGTTCTCCACGGGCACCTCGACGTCGACGAACTGCAGCTCGGTGCCCAGGCAGGTGCGGTAGCCCATCTTGTCGGCGATGGCGCCGCGGGTGATGCCCGGGCTGTCCAGCGGGACGACGAAGCAGGTGAGCATCGAGGCGCCTTGGTGTCCCTCGATGTTCGCGAACACGGTGCCGTACCGGGCGACCTTGCCGTTGGTGATGAACTTCTTGTCGCCGTTGAGCAGGTAGTGGTCCCCGACGCGGGTGGCGCGCATGACCCCGCGGGCGAACTGCGCGTTCTCCGGGATGAGCAGGTCGCACCCGGCCTGGTCCTCGGTGATGGCGTTGCACGCCAGCACGACCGCGTCCCCGGCGAACAGCGGCAGGAAGCGCGCCTGCAACCGGGGGTCCCCGGAGAGCAGGATCGGTGCCTGGCCGAGCATCGTGGCGCCGAACACCAGCGCCATCCCGGCGTCGACCGCGGCCAGCTCCTCCAGGACGACCGCGACACCGAACTCGCCGTAGCCGAGCCCGCCGAACTGCTTGGGCACCACCAGCCGGGTCAGGCCCAGGTCGTGACCCTCCTGGACGAGGTCCCAGTCGAAGTCCTCGGCCGGGGCCTCGTCCAGCCTGCGGACGGCGGGGGCGACCCGCTCGCGCACCCAGTGCCGCACCCGGTCGCGCAGGTCCTCGATCTCGGGCGGCAGAGTGGTCAGGGTGGGGATGTCGAGCGGACGCTCGAGGGCGGCGACGGCCATGGGGACTCCTCGGTCGGTGGTCTCGGCACGGCATACCGCGACGTGCGGGGATGCCGGTGCCCTGGGGATGGGTCAGGCGGCCGCGTCGCAGACGGCGGCGACGATCTCGGGGTAGCGGTCGAACGCCGGCTGCAGCAGCGGCACGAACTCGATGACCTTCGCCACGCTGCCGCGGATGCGGATCTTGCGGGTGGCCAAGGCGATCGGCATGAGCAGTCGGCCCGACCAGAGCGCGTCGGCGGTCGCGCAGGACATCGCGATGGTCAGCGACGGCTGCCGGGGTGCCTCGTCGACGACGACACCCGAGGCGTCGACGAACACGGTGAGCTCCGGGTCGGTGTGGCGGAACAGGACGGACAGGCCCTCGGATTCGAAGGTCGAGGCGAAGGTCGGGTCCTCCAGGAGGATCTCGAACAGCCGGGTGAAGACCGTGGCGGCCTGGTCCTTGGTGACGAACGGGGA
Organism: Dermatophilaceae bacterium; assembly: GCA_037045055.1. Classification (GTDB taxonomy): domain Bacteria; phylum Actinomycetota; class Actinomycetes; order Actinomycetales; family Dermatophilaceae; genus Phosphoribacter. The sequence continues at coordinate 805,814 of JBAOHJ010000001.1, forward strand.
CATCGTGGCTCCTGGGCTCGGCGCGTGGCGTCGGACACCGGAGAAGAGCGTCCGGGTCGGTCGCGGTGATACCTGCCCGGACCAGGCAATCCGGATGTATCTCGCCGGGGCCCAGGGCCTCCTCTGCCCGAGATGCCCGTCGCCCGACCGCGATGCACGCCGAGGAGCAGCCGTGACCACGAGCGCCCAAGCCGCCGCCGATCTGGACGAGTTCGGCCTGTCCGCAGGGCTGCTGGCCCACGAGCGGGCCAACCTGGCGACGATCGAGCGGGTGTTCCCGCTGTGGAACGCCGGCGACGTCGAGGCCATCGTGGCCCACTACGCCGACGACATCGTCTGGCGGAACGTGGCCATGGGCCAGGTGCTTCGCGGCAAGGCCGCCGTCCGCGGTTTCCTCACCGAGCTCTTCGTGGCGATCCCCGACCTCACCATCGAGGTGAGCATGCGGGTGCCACGCGGGGTCTACGTCGCCGAGGAGTACGTCATCCGGGGGACGCACCTGGGACCGATGTTCGGGCTGCCGGCTACCGGGCGGGCCCTGGAGATCCCCGCGGTGAGCATGCTGCGGATGGACTCCGGCGTGCTCGTCGAGGATCACTTCTACTTCGACTCCGGCACGGTGATGCGCCAGATGGGGTTCATGCCCGCGACGACGGCCGCGACGTCGACGGTCGGGTCGGTGGTGCTCGGTGCCGTGGCGGCGGCCCGACGCCGGGGATCGCGACGCCGCGCGTCCCGGTGATCCGGGCCGGCACTCGCCGCCGCTGACCTCGCCCAGCCGGCCCGATCCGCTCGCCTAGGATCGGGGACATGCAGCCCGACTCCCGCGGCCTCACCTCCGCGCAGGTGGCCGAGCGCGAGCGGACCGGGCGCACCAACGACCTGCCCCCGACCAGCGGCCGGACCACCTGGGACATCGTCCGGGCCAACGTCTTCACCCGGATCAACGCCATCCTCGGCATCCTGCTGGCGATCGTGCTCACCACCGGCTCGCTCATCAATGCGGCCTTCGGACTGCTCATCGTCGCCAACAGTGCGGTGGGCATCGTCCAGGAGCTGCGCGCCAAGCGCACCTTGGACAACCTCGCGGTGGTCGGCGAGGCCAAGCCGCGGGTGCGCCGGGACGGCCGGCCGGTGTCGCTGGCCCGCACCGAGGTCGTCCAGGACGACGTCATCGAGATCGGCCCGGGGGACCAGCTCATCGTCGACGGCGAGGTGCTGCAGGCGCGGTCCCTGCAGGTCGACGAGTCGCTGCTCACCGGCGAGGCGGACGCGATCGACAAGGAGCCGGGCGACCCCGTGATGAGCGGCAGCTTCGTCGTCGCCGGCTCGGGCGCCTACCGCGCCACCAAGGTGGGCCGCGAGGCGTATGCCGCGCGGCTGGTCGCCGAGGCCGCGAAGTTCACCCTGGTCGGCTCGGAGCTACGCAGCGGCATCGACAGGATCCTCGGGGTGGTCTCCTGGCTGCTGGCCCCGGTGGGGCTGCTGACCATCTGGACCCAGCTGTTCGTCGTCGACAGCGGGTGGCGCGACGGGATCCTCGGCATGGTCGGCGCCTTGGTGCCCATGGTCCCGGAGGGTCTGGTGCTCATGACGTCGGTGGCCTTCGCGGTCGGGGTGATCCGGCTCGGTCGCCGGCAGTGCCTGGTGCAGGAGCTGCCGGCCATCGAGGGGTTGGCCCGGGTGGACGTGGTGTGCGCCGACAAGACCGGGACCCTCACCGAGAACGGCATGCGCCTGGCCGAGGTGATCGCCCTGGACGAGGCCGGTATGCCGTCCGGCCCGGCCGGTGCGGACCTCACCGAGGTGCTCGCCCAGCTGGCGGCGACCGACGAGAACCCCAACGCGAGCATCCAGGCGATCGCCGAGCACGTCCCCGCGGCGACCGACCGGTGGGTCGAGAGCGGCCACGCCCCGTTCACCTCCTCGCGCAAGTGGTCCGGCTCGACGTTCGACGGACACGGCAGCTGGCTGCTCGGCGCCCCCGACGTGCTGGCGCCCGCCGACTCGGCCGCCGCGGCCGCGGCGCAGGCCCAGGGGTCCACCGGCCTGCGTGTGCTGCTGCTCGCCTCCGGGACCGCGCCGGTGGACCGACCGGCAGCGACCGAGGGCCTCACCCCCCGCGCCCTGGTGGTGCTCGAGCAACGGGTCCGTCCCGACGCCCGGGACACCCTGGAGTACTTCGCGCAGCAACAGGTCGAGGTCAAGGTCATCTCGGGCGACAACGCCCTGTCGGTCGGCGCGGTCACCAGCTCGCTCGGGGTCCTCGGCGGCGCGGACCCTCTCGACGCGCGGACCCTGCCGCCGATCCAGGCGGGCGGCGCAGCGGCGCTGGCCGCCCAGAGCGCCCCGACCGGCTCCTCCCCCGGCGCTGGACCCCGCGGCCCCGACGCGGCCTTCGCGGACGCCGTGGCGCGGCACACCGTCTTCGGTCGGGTGACACCGGATCAGAAGCAGGCCATGGTGGTGGCGCTGCGCAGCCGCGGGCACACCGTGGCGATGACCGGCGACGGGGTCAACGACGTGCTGGCCCTCAAGGACGCCGACATCGGGGTGGCCATGGGCTCCGGGGCCCCGGCGACCCGGGCGGTGGCGCAGATCGTGTTGCTGGACAACCGGTTCGCCACCCTGCCGCACGTGGTGGCCGAAGGGCGCCGGGTCATCGGGAACATCGAGCGGGTCGCCAACCTCTTCCTCACCAAGACGGTCTACTCGGTGCTGTTGGCGCTGCTCGTCGGGCTCTGGCGCCTGCCGTTCCCGTTGCAGCCGATCCACGTGACGATGACCGGGTGGTTCACCATCGGCATCCCGGCGTTCCTGTTGTCGCTGGCGCCCAACCACGAGCGGGCGCGGTCCGGATTCGTCCGGCGGGTCCTGGCCCTGGCGCTGCCCTCGGGGGTCGTCGTCGCGACGGCGACCTTCACCAGCTACCTCGTCGCGCGCGCCGGGCAGGTGGATCCGGATGCCAGCCGTCTGCCGGCCTCGACCGCGGCCCTGGCCACCCTCTTGGTGGCCGCCTGGTGGGTGCTGTCCGTGGTGGCCCGGCCGTACGAGTGGTGGAAGATCGCCCTGCTCGGGGTGTCCGCGGGGGCCTATGTCGCGATCTTCGCGGTCCCGTGGACGGCGCGGTTCTTCCTGCTCGACGCCGCCAACGGCCCGGCAATGCGCCTGGCGTTGCTCATCGGGGCCGCAGCGGCCGTCGTGGTCGAGTCGATCTGGTGGGTGCAGGGTCGCCGCCGCGGCGAGCCGCGCCGTTGGTGGGCCCGCGACGAGGGCTGACCTCCAGCTGCCCGGCAGGCACCGGGCGCCGGGTCAGAACAGGGCGCTCATCAGCGCCCGGCGAGCCGTCACCACCCGGTCGTCGGCCGCGCCCACGATGTCGAACAGCTCGACGAGGTGCTTGCGCACCCCTTCGCGCTCGTCGCCGCCGGTGGCGCGCACCAGATCCACCAGCCGCGCGAAGGCGTCCTCGACGTGCCCCCCGAGGACGTCGAGATCGGCGACGAGCAGCGCCGCGGTGAGATCGCCCGGGTCGGCGGCTGCGGCGGCGCGGATCACCCCGGCATCCATCCCCTCGGTGCGCTGCAGCAACCGCACCTGCGCCAGACCCAGCCGAGCCTGTTCGTCCGTGGGGTCCTCGGCCAGCGCCCGCTCGTATGCCGCCACCGCACCGGCCAGGTCGCCCCGGTCGATGGCCGCCAGGGCGTCGAGATGGGCCGCCGACGGCTCGGGCTCGGCGTCCTGCTGCGCCTGCTGCGGGTCGCCGTCGATCGGCACCCGGCCGGTCACGCCGTACTGCGTGGCGAGCTTGAGCAGCTCGTCGACCCAGGGCTGCACCTCGGCCGCCGGCAGCGCGCCGACGAACAGCGGCACCGGCTGGCCCTGGACCAGCCCGATGGCCGCCGGCACGCTTTGCACCTGGAACGCGCGCAGCAGGCCGGGGTTGGCGTCGACGTCGACGGACACCACCTGAAAGCGGCCCCCGTTGCTGCGCGCCACCGCCACCATGACGTCCACGAGCGCCGCAGACTGGGCCAACCGCCCCGACCAGAGGACGATGACCGCGGGCACCCGCACGGTCGCGTTGGCGACGTCCTGGAAGCTCGCGTCGGTGCCGGTGACGAGTAGCCCGTCGGCGGAGCCCGCGGCGGCCGCCGGCGCGCCGCCGGCAGTCCCGGGCGCAGGGCGCTTGAGCGCCGACAGGTCGATCGCGCCACGTAGCGCCGCGGCGGTGAAGGGGGGTTGGCTCATGGCCCTATTCTTCCCGATCCGCGCGGTCAGGTCCCGCTCGCGGCATACAACTGTTGCGCGGCGCCGAGGACGGCGGCCTTCCCGGTGACCGGAAAGCGCACGAGCAGGTACTCCACGGTCTGCTCGGTCGCCTGGGTGTCGATGAGCGTCTTGCCCGACAGGGCCGTGAACGCCTTCGACGGGGTCAAGGCGTTGGCGGTCTTCTCCTTGAGCACGTCGGCGCGGTCGAGCTGGGCGAAGACCACCGTCCCCTGGTCGTCGGCGAGGCGGAGCCCGGCGAGCACGCCCTGGTATTCGTGCTGCTGGGTCAGCGAGCCGGCCGAGCCCAGGGCGTCGGCCTGGCTCTGCGCCCCCTGGCGCACCGCGGCGGCGAAGGAGTCGTCCACGAAGGCCCGCTCCGCCGCGGGTGGGGCGGGGAACGCCAGCGACGCGGCATAGTCCGCGAGCACGGGGTCGACGGTGGGCCCGGCCTCGGCGGCGGTCTTGGCCAGCGGCGACCCGCCCTGCAGCTCCGGGAACCCGCTGATCGTCGCGCCGGGCAGCAGGGTGGCCCAGGCCGCGACCCGGTAGCCCTGGGCCTCGTCGGGGGCCAGCAGCAGGGTGAGCAACGGGAAGCCGGACGAGCGCCGGGTGGTCTTGACGACGATGGAGCGCGGGTATGCCGCGCCCTGGGAGATCGCCAGGACGACCGGCTCGGCGTCGCTGAGCACGGGGTTGTCCTTCTCGGCCGCGGTGAGCGTGCCCAGCAGGGCGTTCTGGGCGTTGGCCGCGGTGAGTGCCGAGCCGGTGAACGCGGCCTCTCGGGCCGCCCGTCCGGAGGCACCGGTGGCGCCGATGGCGCCGACGGCCGCAGTCATGACGCTCGCGGCGACGGCCGCGGCCCGCTCGGGGGTCTCGGCGGCCATGGGCGGTGGGGTCGGCGAGGGCGTGTCGGACGGCGGCGGCGAGGTCGTCGTGGCGACCGCGAGGGGCGTGGAGGTGGTGCGAGCCGGGGCGGGATACCCCGCGTCGGTGCACGCCCCGGCGATCAGGGGCAGGGCCAGCGCCAGCAGCACGACGCTCGTTCGGGACGCGCGCTGGCGCCGGGCAGGGCACATCGGGGAGGGTTCCTCACTGGTCGGGGTGGCCTCCAGGGTAGGCACAGCCTCGGTGGTGCAGGCAAATCGCCGCCGCGCCGGGCGTCGTCCGGCACCGGCGAGCCACCCGGCATACCGAGCGAATGCCTCAGAACCGCGCGGGCTCGCGGTAGTCCCCCCACTCCTGGCGCAGGGTGTCGCAGATCTCGCCCAGGGTCGCCTCGGCCCGGCAGGCCTCGAGCATGGCCGGCACGAGGTTCGCGCCGGTGCGGGCCGCGGCGAGCATGCCCGCCAGCGTCGCTCGCACGGCCGTGTCGTCGCGGCGGGCCCTGCGCTCGGCCAGCAGGCGCACCTGGGCGCGCTCGACCTCGTGGCTCACCCGCAGGATCTCCAACTCGTGGCTCACCGAGTCGGTGTGGCAGTTGACCCCGACGACCCGCTTGTCCCCCTTCTCCAGGGCCAGTTGGTAGGCGAAGGCGGCGTCGGCGATCTCGGACATGAACCAGCCGTCCTCGATGCCGCGCAGGATTCCGGAGGTCATCGGCCCGATGGCGTGCTCGATCTGCCCGCTCGGGCCGGCCGTGCGACCCAGCGCGCCCATCGCGCGGATCCTCGCGAAGGTCGCCTCGGCCTGGGCCTCGATCCGGTCGGTGAGGGCCTCGACGTACCACGACCCGCCGAGCGGGTCGGCGACGTTGGCCACCCCGGTCTCCTCCAGGAGCACCTGCTGGGTGCGCAGGGCGATCTCGGCGGACTGCTCGGTGGGCAGCGCAAGGGTCTCGTCGAGGGCGTTGGTGTGCAGGGAGTTCGTGCCCCCGAGCACGGCGGCGAGGGCCTCGACGGCGGTGCGCACGACGTTGTTGTAGGGCTGCTGCGCGGTGAGCGACACGCCGGCGGTCTGGGTGTGGAACCGCAGCCACTGGGCCTTGGGCGTGCGTGCGCCGTAGACGTCGCGCAGCCAGCGCGCCCAGATCCGCCGGGCCGCCCGGAACTTCGCGATCTCCTCGAAGAAGTCCACGTGCGCGTCGAAGAAGAAGGACAGGCCCGGGGCGAAGGTCTCGATGTCCAGCCCGCGAGAGAGCCCCAGCTCGACGTAGGCGAAGCCGTCGGCCAGGGTGAACGCCAGCTCCTGGGCGGCCGTCGCGCCGGCCTCGCGGATGTGGTAGCCGGAGACCGACAGGGGCTTGTAGGCCGGGATGCGCTCGGTGCAGAACGCCATGAGGTCGCCGATCAGGCGAAGGTGCGGCTCGGGGGCGAAGAGCCACTCCTTCTGGGCGATGTACTCCTTGAAGATGTCGGTCTGCAGGGTGCCGTTGAGCCGCCCGAGGTCCACGCCCTGGCGCTGCGCGGCGACGAGGTACATGCAGAACACCGGGACGGCCGGGCCGTTGATGGTCATCGACGTGGTGACCTCGCCCAGCGGGATGTCCCGGAAGAGCACCTCCATGTCGGCCGCGGAGTCGATCGCCACGCCGCAGTGGCCCACCTCGCCGAGACTGAGCGGGTCGTCGGAGTCGCGACCCATGAGGGTGGGCATGTCGAAGGCCACCGAGAGCCCCCCGCCCCCGCGGGCGAGGATCATCCGGTAGCGCTCGTTGGTCTGCTCGGCGTTGCCGAACCCGGCGAACTGCCGGATGGTCCAGGGCCGCCCCCGGTATCCGCTGGCGTGCAAACCTCGGGTGAACGGGAACTCCCCCGGCCAGCCGATCCGGTCGAGCCGCTCGCGCTCGGGCCCGGTCGCCGGCTCGGGGATGCCGGCCAGCCCCGGCCCGTAGACCGGCTCGAGTGGCATCCCCGACACCGTGGTGAAGTCCGCATCGCGGACCCGCCCGCCGCGCTGCGCCGCGTCGAAGCGTGCCTGCCACCGGGCTGCGCCACCGGTCGATCCGTCGAGGGTCTCCATGGAGGCAATTTACTAGGACGTCCTAGTAAATGCTAGGCCTCGTCGAAATCCCCATGGGCGCGGCGGACCCGGCCCAACAGGGCGAACAGCGTGGCGTGCTCGGCCTGGTCGAGCATGGTGAGCCCGAAGCCCGCCGCGACGAGGTCGGCGGTCGCGGCCTCCATCGCGGCCAGCCCGGCGTCGGTGACCACGGCCAGGGTGCCGCGCCCGTCCCGGGGATTGGGCACGCGCACGACCATCCCTTGGGCCTCCAGCCGCTGGACGATGTTCGTCGCCGACGTGGGATGCACCATGAGGCGCTCGCCGATCTTGGACATCGGCAGGCGACCGCGCCTGGCGAAGGCCAGCAGCACCAGCGCCTCGTACCTGGCGAAGGTGAGACCGTGCCCGCCGACGACGGCGTCGAAGTCGGCCAGCAGCAGCTGCTGGACCCGCATGACCGACGTGGCGCTGGCCATCGCCTGGGCCTGCGCGCGGCCACCCCAGCGGTCGGTCCACAGTGCCGCTGCCCGGCGGATCGGGTCGAACGTCAGGCGTGGTCGGTCGGGCACGCAGGTCACCGTAGCGCGACCCGCGTCAGCCCTCCGCGGCGGTCAACACCGCCTCCAGTCGGGCGACCTTGGCGTCGAGCTGGCCGACGTGACCCGGCCGGATGTCGGCCTTGAGCACCAGCGCGACCCGAGGGCTGACCGCCGCGACGGCCTCGACAGCGGCCCGCACGACCGCGAAGCACTCGTCCCACTCGCCCTCGATCGTCGTGAACATCGCGTCGGTGCGGTTGGGCAGTCCGCTCTCGCGCACCACACGGACGGCGGCGGCCACCGCCCGACTGACCGACCCGGTGGCGTCGGCGGCGGCCGAGGGGGCCACGCTGAAGGCGACGAGCATGCCCACACGGTATGCCGCCCGCGCGCGTTTCGCGAGGGCTCACCGGTCCCGGACGTAACCGACGAGCAGCTCGACCGGCCGGAAGCCGAGGTCCTCGTTGATGGCGATCATCCACGGGTTCTCGACCGCGTTGCTCGTCGTCACGTCCCGACGGTCCGGGAAGCGGTCCTGCAGCGTCTGGAGGTTGGCGACCTTGACGGCCAGGCCCAGTCGATGGCCCCGGTGTGCCTCGTCGACCAAGGTGCCCCACTGCTCGACGCGGGTCAACCCGGGCCGGAGCATGAGCTCGGAGTAGGCGACCGCCTCGCCGGTCGCGACCTCGGTGGCCAGGGCGGTCAGCCGGACCCGCCCCTGCTCGCGGTCGAGAGCCCGAAGGCCTTGGTAGCGCTGCGGGGTCATCGACTCGGTCTCCCACTCGATCTCCCCGGACGGTGCCTGCGATCCGACGAGGTTGCCCAGCCGGCACAGCGGGCCCACGAGATGCTCGGGGACCTCGTCGTACGTCGCGACCGCGTACCGCCCGGCATACCGTTGGCGGGCGTGCTCACCCAGCTCGGCGAGCCGGGCCGCGGGCACCGGGAGCACCAGGCGACGGGTGGTCTCGGTGACCCCCATCCGGAAGCCCTGGCGCTGCGCGAAGGGCCCGCAGGGATGGTCGGCCGGACCGGTCACCGGGCACGCCGCCTCGACGACGACGCGCGAGCGGCCCCGCGAGCGCGCCTGGGCGAGCAGGTCGTGCACGAGCGCCGTGCCAACCCCACGCCGCCGAATGGGCGGGTCCACGTTGACGTCGGCCCAGACCTTGTCGAGGTTGTCGCCCAAGGGGTACCACGCCGAGCACATCCCCACGACCCGCCCGTCGAGCCGCGCGACGCGCAGCACCTGCTCCTCGCCGGGGTCCTCGTGGCGCCAGTCGGCGACGAGGTCCGCCTGGCCCGGGGCGACGAACGTCGGCCGATCCACCGACCGCGATGCGACGAGCACGGCGTATGCCGCGCCCACCTCGTCCGCGTCGGCCAGGTCCAAGGTGGTGATCCGCACGGCGCCACGCTAGGCCCGCGGGCCGGGTGCCGGCACCGGGTTTTCCCGGGTCACCGGGTCGGGGCCAGTCGCAGCACGGCGACGTCGTGGCCGCCCAGGGTCAGCGAGTCCGTCACCTCGGCCACGCGGCGGTCGTCCCAGGCGAGCACGACCTCGGCGCCGTCGGCCTCGGGCGGCAGGGGCAGCGGCCGCGGGTCGGCCGCGAAGGTCAGGGCGACGAGGATGCGACCGCGCCGGACGGTGAGCCAGCCCGCCTCGACACCGCCGGTCACCTGCACCCGGTCGAGTCGACCGTCGCGCAGGTCGGGCTCGTCGCGTCGCAGCCGGACCAGGTCGCGGTACCACCGCAGCATCCGGGCGTGCGGCTGCCGGGCGGGCTCGGACCAGTCGAGCACGCTGACCTGCCGGGTGCGAGGGTCCTGCGGGTCGGGGATCTGCTCCTCGGGCCAACCGTGCCGGCAGAACTCGGCGCGCCGGCCGGCGCTAACCGCCGCAGCGGCCGGCTCGGCGGGGTCGAAGTCGGTGAAGAACCGCCACGGCGTCCCCGCAGCCCACTCCTCGCCCATGAAGACCATGGGCGTGCCCACGCCCAGCAGGTAGAGCGCGGCGCCCGCGGCCTGCTGGCCGGGGGTGACCGTGGCGCTGATCCGGTCCCCCAGAGCCCGGTTGCCCACCTGGTCGTGGCTCTGCAGGAAGACGACGAAGCGGCGCCCGTCGACCGAGGCGCGATCCAGCCGCCCGCCCCACGGGCGGCCGCGGAAGGAGCTGTGGCGCCCGTCGTGGAAGAACACCCCGCCGAGTGCCGTGGCCAGGGCCTGCGGGTCGGCGAAGTCGGCGTAGTAGCCCTCGGTCTCGCCGGTGAGCGCGACGTGGATCGCATGGTGGACGTCGTCGGCCCACTGCGCGGTCATGCCCAGCCCGCCTTGGGCCACCGGACGGACGGTCGCGGGGTCGTTGAGGTCGCTCTCGGCGACCAGCGCCAGGGGGCGGCCCAGCGCGGTCCCCAGGGCGGCGGTCTCGTCCGCGAGCCGGGCCAGCAGCGATCCTCCCGTGCCGGGGGGCAGGGCGTGCACGGCGTCCAGACGCAGCTCGTCGACGTGGAAGTCGCGAAACCACCGCGCGGCGTTGTCCAGCACCCATCGGCGCACCTGCGCCCCGTGCGACCCGTCGAGGTTGAGCGCCGGTCCCCAGGCGGTGGTGTGCCGGTCGCAGAAGTAGGGGCCGAACTCGCCCAGGTAGTTCCCGACCGGCCCCACATGGTTGTACACGACGTCCAGGCCCACCCCGAGGCCCAGCCGATGCGCGGCGTCGACGAACCGGACCAGGGCGTGCGGACCTCCGTAGGCATGGTGCACGGCATACGCGTGGACGCCGTCGTACCCCCACCCCCAGCGGCCGGGGAAGGCCGCGACCGGCATGAGCGAGACGACCTCGACGCCCAGGTCGACCAGATGACCGAGCCGCGCCGCGGCGGCGTCGAGCGTTCCCGGGCCGGTGAAGGTCCCCACGTGCAGCTCGTAGTGCAGCGCACCGAGGACGCCGCCCCCGCGGCGTGGGCCCGGCCACCCTCCGTCCGTCCAGGCGAAGCCGGCCGGGTCGACTCGCCTGCTGAACCCGTGGATGCCCTCCGGTTGCCAGGCGCTGCGAGGGTCCGGCAGGGGCGGGCCGCCGTCGATCCGAAAGGCGTAGTCCAGCTGGGCTCGCGGGTCGCCGGGCGCCTGGACGGCCCACCAGCCCTCGGCCTGCCGGTCCATCGCTCGCTCGACCGGCGCCCCGGCGTCCACCCGGCAGACCGCATCGACCCGCGCCGCTCGCGGCGCCCAGACCCGAAGCGGTGCCTCAGGCATCGCGCACCAGCAGGGCCACCGGCATCGACGCGAGCAGCGGGCGCAGCGGGGCTCCCTCGCGGTCGGTGTCGACCGCCGCGCCGCACAGCAGGTCGCGCCACCGGCCGGGGGGCAGGCCCAGGGAGTGCTCTCGCCACCCGCCGGCCAAGGTCAGGCCCTCGGTCAACCTCGTCGCCACGGCGACGACGTCGAGACCGCCGGGGCGGCCCCGCCCGATGGCCAGCGCGTGGGGGCTGGTCGCGGGGACGGCGTGGTAGGTCGACCCGGCTGCGAACCACCCGGGGTGGTCGCGGCGCAGGCGCAGGGCGCGGGAGGTCACCAGCAGCTTCTCGTCGGACAGGTCGGCCGGACAGGCCCCGTCGTCCAGGGCGGCCAGGCGCCGCCGCCGCTGCGCGTAGTCGACCGGGCGACGGTTGTCCGGGTCGACGAGGGTGCACTCGAGCAGCTCGGTGCCCTGGTAGACGTCGGGGACGCCGGGCAGGACCAGCTGGACGAGCTTCTGCCCCAGCGTGGCGGCCCGGACGTGCTCGGCCGTGCGGGTCAGCCACCCGCCGACGTGCTCGGCGACCCGCGGGTCCCGCAGGGCCCAGTCGATAAAGCCGTCCACGGCATGCTCGTATGCCGGGTCCGGCTCGACCCACGAGGTGTGCACGCAGGCCTCCCGCACGGCCTTGCGGGCATAGGTCTTGAGGCGCTCGGGCGAGATCGGCCAGGTGGCCACGAGGGTCTGCCACAGCAGGTACTCGGTGGCCGGGTCGAGCGCGTGCAGCACGGCGTCCTTGGCCAACCCGATAGCCGTGTGCATCCAGGCCGACCACTGCACCGGCAGCTCGCTCAGCGGTGCCAGGCGCGCGCGGGTGTCCTCGGATCGCTTGGTGTCGTGGGTCGACAGGGCGGTGAGGCTGTCCGGCCAGTGGGTGAGGATGTGCTCGGCGAACCGGTGCAGCTCCTGGGGAGTGATCCCGAACTCGCCGGGATTGCCACCCACCTCGTTGAGCGCGGTGAGGTGGAACCAGCGGTAGAAGGCGGTGTCCTCGATGCCCTTGGCCTGGATCGGACCGCAGGTCTGCTGGAACCGCACGACGAACTCGGCTCGAGCGGCACCGGCCGGCTCGGTCTCGGCGTCGACCGGCCGACCCAGGGCCAGGTCCCGGACGAGGTCGACGGCCGGCCCGTCGCTGGCGGCCAGCAGGGCCCGGGCCCGGTCGGCGGCCTGGTGCAGGACGAGGGTGGACTCCTCGGGCGGCGGGCCTTGCGCGGGGACGTACGCGCGGTAGCGGTCCATGGACACCAGCAACGCCGAGACGGCTCGGCGCAGCGCCTCCGGCCGCAGCTCGGACAGGTCCGGCGCGCCCTCGGCCGCGGCGACGAGCAGTCGCACCAGCCGGCGGACCTCCGCGGCCTGCACCCGCAGGCCGACCTGCATCTTGGCGTCCAGGGCGACCTGCGCCGGCGTGACCACCCGCCCGACGAGGACGGCCAGCAGTGCCAGCAGCGGGTCGGCCCCGGCCGGGTCGACGAACACCCCACTGGCCCGCTTGAGGGCGTCGTAGCCGGTCGTCCCGGCGACCGGCCAATGCGTCGGGAGGTGCTCCTCCCCCTCGAGAATCTTCTCCACCACAACCCAGGCCCCGTCGGTCGCCGCGGCGAGCATCCGCAGATAGCCCTCGGGGTCGGCCAGGCCGTCGGGGTGGTCGATGCGCAGCCCGTCGAGCGCCCCGCTGCGCACCAGCCCGACGAGGACCTCGTGCGTGGCCGCGAACACCTGCGGGTCCTCGACCCGCACGGCGACCAGCGTCTTGACGTCGAAGAACCGCCGATAGTTCAGGCCGAGGTCTGCGGCCTTCCAGTGCGCCAGCCGGTACCACTGCCGGGTGACCAACTCGGCCAGGGGGAGCGTCTCGGTGCCCGGGCGGACCGGGAACTCGTGCTCGTGGTAGCGCAGCACCGGCTCGTCGCCGCCGGCACCGCCCTGGTGCTCCAGCCGCACCAGGCCCTCGGCGAGCGCCTCGTCGAGGCTCTCCCCGAGCACCGGCATGAGGATGGTGCCCTCCCCGGCCTCCCAGTCGACGTCGAACCACGCGGCATACCGACTGTCCGTGCCGGACCGCAGCAGATCCCACAGCGGCGCGTTGAGGTGAGCCGGGGTCGGCAGGCACATGTGGTTGGGCACCACGTCGGCGATGACGCGGATCCCGCTGCGGTGCAACGCCTCGACCATGAGGTCGAACCCCTCCTGCCCGCCCGCCTCGGGCGACAGCCTGGTGTGGTCGACGACGTCGTAGCCGTGCGGGGAGCCGGGCGCCGCCGCGAGGATCGGGGAGAGGTAGACGTGGCTGATGCCCAGATCCCGCAGGTAGTCCCCCTGGGCCGCGGCGTCGGCGAAACCGAACTCGGACCGGATCTGCAGGCGGTAGGTCCCCGTCATCGCCTGCCGGCCGGTCACTCCCGGCCCTCCCGCGGGCATCGCAGGACCAGGATGCTGCGCGCCTCGACCTCGACCCCGTCACCGGGCACGAGCACCGCCGCCGCCGCGGCCGCCGCCCCGGCTGCGGCCACCGGATCGAGCGGGGCCACCCCCACGGCCGACACCGCTGCGGGCTCGGGAGCGGCGGTGTCGATCTCGATGAACCAGGCCTGCCCGTAGGCGTCCTCGGGCACCGTGAAGGCGATCGGCTCGTAATGGGCATTGACCATGAGCAGGAAGGAGTCGTCGGTGACCCTCCCACCGCGGGCATCGAGCTCCGGGATCGCGTCGCCGTTGAGGAACACCATGAGGGTCCTCGCGTAGCCGTTGCGCCAGTCCTGCTCCTGCATGTGGGAGCCGTCGGCGGTGAACCAGGCGATGTCGCCCACGTCGCTCTCCCCGCCGTGGTCGGCGCTGCCCTGGAAGAAGCGCCGGCGGCGGAACACCGGGTGGTGGCGCCGCAGCGCGACCAGCCGCGTGGTGAAGGCCAGCAGCGCCTTCTGGTCGGCGTCGAGCGTCCAGTCCACCCAGGCGATGTCGTTGTCCTGGCAGTAGGCGTTGTTGTTGCCGCCCTGGGTGCGTCCCATCTCGTCGCCGTGCGCGATCATCGGCACGCCCTGGGCGAGCATGAGCGTGGTGAGCAGGTTGCGTTGCTGGCGCCAGCGCAGGCCGGTCACCTCGGGGTCGTCCGTGGGGCCTTCGGCCCCGCAGTTCCACGAGCGGTTGTGACTCTCGCCGTCGCGGTTGTCCTCGCCGTTGGCCTCGTTGTGCTTGTCGTTGTAGGTCACCAGATCGCGCAGGGTGAACCCGTCATGGGCGACGACGAAGTTGACCGAGGCCACCGGCCGGCGGCCGGAGTGCGCGTAGAGGTCCGAGGACCCGGTGAACCGCGAGGCGAACTCGCCCAGCGTCGCCGACTCCCCGCGCCAAAAGTCGCGCACGGTGTCGCGGAACTTGCCGTTCCACTCGGTCCACAGCGGTGGGAACCCGCCGACCTGGTAGCCGCCGTCGCCCAGGTCCCACGGCTCGGCGATGAGCTTGACCTGGCTGATCAGGGGGTCCTGTTGGATGAGGTCGAAGAACGCCGAGAGCTTGTCGACCTCGTGGAACTGACGCGCGAGGGTGGCGGCCAGGTCGAACCGGAACCCGTCGACGTGCATCTCGGTGACCCAGTAGCGCAGCGAGTCCATGATGAGCTGCAGCACGTGAGGGTGGCGCATCAGCAGCGAGTTACCCGTGCCGGTGGTGTCGTAGTAGTGCCCCAGGTCCTTGGCGACCAGGCGGTAGTACGCGGCGTTGTCGATGCCGCGGAAGGCCAGCGTCGGGCCCATGTGGTTACCCTCGGCGGTGTGGTTGTAGACCACGTCGAGGATGACCTCGATGTCGGCCTCGTGCAGGGCCTTGACCATCGCCTTGAACTCCAGGACCTGCTGCCCGCGGGTGCCGTAGGCGGCATACTCGTTGTGCGGGGCGAGGAAGCCGATGGTGTTGTAGCCCCAGTAGTTACGCAGGTCGCGGTCCAGCAGGGTGAAGTCCTGGACGAACTGGTGCACCGGCATGAGCTCGAGCGCGGTGATGCCCAGGGACGCCAGGTGCTCGATCGTCGCGGGATGGGCGATGCCGGCGTAGGTGCCGCGGATCTCCTTGGGCACGTCGGGGTGGCGCATGGTCAATCCCTTGACGTGGGCCTCGTAGAGGACCGTCTGGTGGTACTGCCGACCGGGCGAGCGGTCCTTGCCCCAGTCGAAGAACGGGTTGATGACGACCGAGAGCATGGTGTGGCCGGCGCTGTTGGAGGTCGCCGGCTGCGCGGACAGGCCGCCGAGCGGGTCGGCGAAGCGGTAGGCGAACAGCGAGGGATGGTTGCGCATCTGCCCGTCGATGGCCTTGGCGTAGGGGTCCAGCAGCAGCTTCGCCGGGTTACATCGATGCCCGGCCGCGGGGTCGTAGGGGCCGTGGACGCGCCAGCCGTAGCGCTGCCCGGGTTGGACGGTCGGCAGGTAGACGTGCCAGACGAACGCGTCGTGCTCGGGGGCGTCGATGCGCGTCTCCGCGCCCTGGTCGTCGATCAGGCACAGCTCGACGCGCTCGGCCACCTCGGAGAACAGCGCGAAGTTCACCCCCGCCCCGTCGTAGGTGGCCCCCAGGGGGTAGGGCGCTCCTGGCCAGACCTGCATGGTTGCCTTCGCTCGGGGTGACGAGCCGGTATGCCGGCCCGCCGGGTCGCACCCGGGCGACCGGTTCCATCCTGCCACTGGCCCGGCCGCGGGCGGCAACCGTCCCCGGTCGAGCGGCCCAGACCCCCCGCTCAGCGCACCACGGGGGAGGATCACGGACCCGCACCCGGCGGCGCTGGTCGCAGCGCCTCAGCCCAGATGCTCCAGGACCGCGTCGGCCGCGGCATACGGGTCGGTGCGCCCTTCGAGCACGGCCTGGGCGTAGTCGTCGATGCCGTGCCCCGCCCGCAGGTCCCCCATCCGCCCGCGCAGCGCGGCCAGGGCGATCGACTCGATCTCGTCGCCGGCTCGGCGCAGCCTGCGCTCGTCCAGGGTGCCGGTGCTGCCCAGCCAGCCGACGTGCTTGTCCAGGGCTTCCATGACCTCGTCGACGCCCTGTCCCCGCGAGGCGACGGTCTTGACCACGGGTGGGCGCCAGAGCCCGGGCTCGGTCCGATCCCCCAGCGAGATCATGTGCCGCAGGTCGCGGACCGTCGAGTCGGCCCCGTCCCGGTCGGCCTTGTTGACGACGAACACGTCACCGATCTCCAGGATGCCGGCCTTGGCGGCCTGGATGCCGTCGCCCATCCCAGGGGCCAGCAGGACGATCGTGGTGTCGGCCAGGCCGGCGATCTCGACCTCGGACTGCCCTACCCCGACGGTCTCGACGAGGATGACCTCGCAGCCGGCGGCGTCGAGCACGCGGATCGCCTGGGGGGTGGTCCAGGACAGCCCCCCGAGGTGGCCGCGCGAGGCCATCGACCTGATGTACACGTCCGGGTCGAGGGCGTGGTCCTGCATGCGCACCCGGTCGCCGAGCAGGGCGCCGCCGGAGAACGGGGACGACGGGTCGACCGCGAGGACCCCGACCCGCTTTCCTCGGCAGCGGTATGCCGCGACGACCGCGTTCGTCGAGGTCGACTTGCCGACTCCGGGCGAGCCGGTCACCCCGATGACGTAGGCCGAGCCGGTGTGCGGCGCCAGCGCCGCCATGACCTCGCGAAGGGCGGGGTGACCGTCCTCGACGAGCGAGATGAGCCGGGCCACGGCCCGCGGTGACCCGGCTCTGGCCGAGGTGACCAGAGCCGGGACGTCAACCGGACGAGGCGGCATACCGTCGCGCCCTCGGTGGGCCGTCAGGCCTTGGGTACGCGCACGATGAGGGCGTCGCCCTGCCCGCCGCCGCCGCACAGCGCCGCCGCGCCGACGCCGCCGCCGCGGCGCTTGAGCTCCAGGGCCAGGTGCAGGACGATCCGGGCGCCGGACATGCCGATCGGGTGGCCCATGGCGACCGCGCCGCCGTTGACGTTGACCTTGTCGGGGTCGACGCCCAGCTCCTTGGTCGAGGCCAGTCCCACGGCCGCGAACGCCTCGTTGAGCTCCAGCAGGTCGAGGTCGGCGGGGGCGATGCCCTCCTTCTCGCAGGCCTTGGCCACGGCCCGGGCCGGCTGGGACTGCAGCGTCGAGTCCGGGCCGGCGACCAGCCCGGCCGCACCGATCTCGGCCAGCCAGGACAGCCCCAGCTGCTGTGCCTTGGCCTTGCTCATGACGACGACGGCGGCGGCACCGTCGGAGATCTGCGACGCGCTGCCCGCGGTGATCGTGCCCTCCTTGACGAAGGCCGGGCGCAGCGCGCCGAGCGAGGCCCCCGTGGTCTCGGCGCGCACGCCCTCGTCGGCCTTGAACTGCAGCGGGTCGCCCTTGCGCTGGGGGATCGAGACGGGCACGACCTCGTCGTCGAACAGCCCGTCCTTCCACGCCTTGGCGGCCAGCTGGTGGCTGCGGGCGGAGAACTCGTCCTGCTCGGCGCGGCTGAACTCGCGCTCGCCGACGTTCGCCTGGTCGGTGAGCAGGCCCATGGCCTGGTCGGTGTAGACGTCCCAGAGGCCGTCGAAGTCCATGTGGTCGCGCATCCGGACGGTGCCGTACTTGTAGCCCTCGCGGCTCTTCTCCAGCAGGTGCGGGGCGTTGGTCATCGACTCCATGCCGCCGGCGACGACGATGTCGTACTCCCCCGCGCGGATCATCTGGTCGGCGAGGATGATCGCCTCGATGCCCGACAGGCACACCTTGTTGACGGTGAGGGCGGGGACATCCATCGGCAGACCGGCCTTGACGGCGGCCTGGCGGGCGGTGATCTGGCCGCAGCCGGCCTGCAGCACGTGACCCATGACGACGTACTGGACCTGCTCGGGGCTCACCCCGGCCTTCTCCAGCGCGCCCTTGATCGCCACCCCGCCGAGGTCGGTGGCCGAGAAGTCCTTGAGGGAGCCCAGCAGGCGCCCCATGCCGGTGCGTGCCCCGGCGACGATGACCGACGTGTTCGAACTCATGGGAGTACCTCCAGGACGGGCGAGAAAGGCCAGCGAGGGCGTGTCCACTCACTGTAGCCGCGGGGCCCCGGGCGGTCGCGGCGGCCGTGGTGGCGCTCACCACATCGTCGCGACGCGGCATACCCACGCCGTATGCCGTGCCCCTACGCTCGGCGGTATGGCCCTCGCAGACTCCGCCCCGCTGTTCACCCACATCGACCACGTCGGCATCGCGGTCGCCGACCTCGACGCCGCCATCGCCTTCTACCGGGACACCTACGGGATGACCTGCCTGCACGAGGAGGTCAACGAGGAGCAGGGCGTACGCGAGGCGATGATGGCCGTCGGCGACTCCTCTTCGTGCATCCAGCTGCTCATGCCGCTGCACCCGGACACGACGATCGGCAAGTTCCTCGCCAAGTCCGGCCCGGGCATCCAGCAGATGGCCTACCGGGTCACCGACATCGACGCGGTGTGCGCGACGCTGCGCGAGCGCGGGGTGCGGCTGCTCTACGACGTGCCCAAGCGCGGGACGTCCAACAGCCGGGTCAACTTCGTGCACCCCAAGGATGCCGGCGGCGTGCTGGTCGAGATCGTCGAGCCGGCTGCCGGCGGTGAGCACCACTGACGGTGGACTCCGTCGAGATCGAGGTCCGCAGCGGGTCGCGCCTGGTCAGCGACCTCACCGGTGAGGTGCGCCGCTTCTGTGCCGACCGGGGCGACGGGCTGGTCAACGTCTTCGTCCCGCACGCCACCGCCGGGGTGGCGGTGATGGAGACCGGATCGGGCAGCGAGCCCGACCTGGCCGACGCGCTCGAGCGGCTGTTGCCGGTGGCGGACGTGTACCGGCATCGACATGGCTCGCTCGGGCATGGCCGCGACCACGTCGTGCCGGCCTTCGTGTCGCCGTCGCTCACCGTGCCCGTCGTGCACGGCGAGCCTGCGTTGGGGATCTGGCAGAGCATCGTGCTCGTCGACTCCAACGGCGACAATCCCAGACGGCGCGTCCGGCTGAGCTTCCTGCCGGGCTGATCAGGTATGCCGGCCGCGGCGGTCGGCGGCCGGGCGTCGGGAGCCTTCGGCGTTCAGGGGTTGATCAGCACGGCACGGGCTCCCACCATCGATCCGAAACTCCGCCCCCACCGTCGCGGTCACCGTGACCGTCATAGCACCGGTCGCGGTGTGCCGTGGCGGCAATGCCGGCGGGCCAGGGCTCGCCCGGGTTCAGCGTCGGCCCGAACCGTCGAGTCCGTCGGCTCGTCGTGAGGGCCTGGGCAAGTCGCAACCCCTATAAGAGCGGCAGAGAACCTCGGGCGCTTCACTCTCCCGCTCAACGATCCGGGCCGCTGGGTCGTCGGTGAGCACCACCGATCGTGGAGCATGGCCGCCATCAACCCCGTTACGGAACCAGTTCCGCAACGTCGCTCCCGGAATCCCGAGCTGGTCGCCAACCCTGGGTGCACATCCTCTCCCGCGGCACCTCACGGCACCACAGACTCGGTGCCACCTATCCGTGCAGCGTCCCGAGGATCAGTGGCAGTGGCTATGCCTGTCCAATGGCCGTGGCCATGAAGCGGAACTTACCCGTGGCCGAGTCCAGCACGATGACGGTGCGGCACGGCACTAACGTGGCATCCGAGGCGGGCCCCTGCGGGGCGCACGTGCCGGTGGCGACCAGCACATAGCCCGGGCCGGCGGATTCTTTTCTGAATTCCTCGACGGTCACCCAGCCGCCGTGAACGGCTTCGATGCGTGCCTGCGTGCTATCGAGATACTCTCGCAAGCCCGGGCTGGCGGCGACGACTTGCGCTGGCGTCGGCCCTGGTGGCGTTAGGCCCCGTTCTGGTGCGACCTTCACCTCTTTCATGACGGTGACGGTGGTCGTCGCTTTCACTGGGTCCGGTATCGCAATCATCGGCAGAGCGGGTCTTGGGGCCGAGGAGGGTGACCCGGCCACCGATGTCGGATCGGGGACGGAGACCGAAGCCATCGACGTGGTCGAGGCAACCGGCGTGTTCCCCGCTACTGCGGATGCCCCCCAGGAACAGGCGTAAGCGCCACCTAGCAGAAGGGAGGCAATGACGGCACACAAAGCAAGAAATCGACGCGTCATGTCAGCCTGCTCCCTGAAGCTTGTTTGACGTCCAAGTGTCAAAGGACTCGCACCCGCTGGGCTGCATGGCATAGCGACCCTGTTGCGAACCCTGACGCACCACCATTAGGTAACAAGGGATCGCCCTCAGCGCGCCTGTCTCAACGCTCTGAATACCCATGGCCCACCAACTCGTATGAGCGACATCACGGCCGGGAATATCGTTGGTGACGTTGTCAGTCTCCGACGAGAACACCACTGTGGTGCTCCATCCCCATCGCCATGGACTGCCCGCAAGGTAAGTCGTTCCTCCTGGGACCTCCAGACTCATGTAACCGCTGCCATCGTCTGCGTAGGGTCCCATAGGGCCATGGTATCGGACACGGAAAGCACCCCAGTCGCCGCCGGATACGCAATTGGCTCCTAGCGGATAGCTCCTATAGGGTGCACCCATGCCCCCGAGCCGGTACTCGGTGAACATAAGCGTGCAGCCAGACGAAATGGTGAGGTATCCAGACTGAAGATACTGAGAATTATCATTGAGGTTCGAGATAGCTACCCAAACGGACGATGAGTACGGAGACCCGCACACCTGTGTGCCGCGGGCGACCAAGTATGACGAAACGCCGATGGGCGTCTCATCCCAAGACTGCGGAGGAGTGAGAAAGCCACGGTAACCTGTGAACTGGCTCTCCCGCGATCCACACGGCCATCCTGCGGATGCCGTCGGGGAACTGAAGACGATGATGGGAGGTACTAGCAAGAGCATGGACCCCACAGTGGACAACATGCGTCGTCGCATCACTTATTAAGTCTAGTGGTCGCAAGGGGTTCTTGTCCAGCGGTCGCGTTGACTCACCTCGACTGCGGCCATGGGTTGAATCGTTGACTCATCCGAGAATAGCCGCGTGGATCACCCTCGATGCAGGGCGGGTTCCGCCACGGATTGGCGGCAGGTCCGCGGCAAAGTCGTGTCATGACGTGGCCAGAAGTGTGGTGGGACGGCGGTTGTCGCGGGCGTGTTGTCGCAGGCGGGCGGTGATGCTGGTCCAGCCGGTCAGGTGTATCAGGCTGATGGCGGTGTTGCGCAGGCTGGCCATCACGTAGGGTCCAGCGCTGCCGCGCAGTTGGTGGCGGTCCTCGTCGTAGTCGACGTCGCGGACCCAGTGCAGGGCGTTTTCGATGTTCCAGTGGCCTTGGATCCAGGATGCGATCAGGGCGGTTTGGGCTTGGCTCATGGACGATCGCCTCTGCTCCGTCGATGGTGTTGGCCCGAGGCGCCGCCGGCATGCCGGAGCTTGTCAAGATTCTTGTGTAAGTGATTTGGGTCTTATGATTGTCAGATGTCTTGGTTGATTCGGTCGGGGAGACGAGGGCGAGTTCACCCAGGGCGGCTTTCCAGCCGGTGGCCGCGGTTCTTGATGATTTTCCGCAGCTGATAGTTCAGCGACTCGATTCGAGTTCGTCGTGTAGATCACCTTCAACGCGGGACCGAAGGCCAGGAACGGGATGACCCTCTCCCACGCGTTCTCCCAGATGCGGACCGCGGCGGGGTACTTCTTCCCGAGATTGGAGTCGGCGAACGCGGCCAGGGCCAGCAGCGCGGCGTCCTCGGTCGCGGCGATTTAGATCGTGCGTAGCATGGCCGCGACGGCCTTGCGGTCGGTGTAGGAGAAGTACCGCATCGAGGCGCGGATCAGGTGCACCACGCAGGTCTGGGCCGTCGCGCCCGGCCAGGTCGCCTCGATCGCCTCGGGGAACCCGGTCAGCCCGTCGCAACGGACGATCAGGACCTCTTTGACGCCGCGCTTGGCCAGCTCGGCGCAGACCCCGGCCCAGAGCGAGGCGCCCTCTTTGGCCTGCACCCAGATGCCCAGGACATGCTTGATCCCGTCCATGTCAACGCCGACGGCCAGGTGCGCGGACCGGTTCGCTACGTGCGCCCCGTCGCGGACCTTCACCACGAGGGCGTCGAGGAAGATCACCGGGAAGAACGCCTCCACGGGCCGGCTCTGCCAGGCCAGCACCTCATCCGCAACGGCCTCGGTGACGTTGCTGATCGTCTCGTGCGACAGTTCCGTGCCCAGCGTCGCGGACAAGTGATGTTGGATGTCGCGGACCGTCATCCCGCCCGCGTACAAGGAGATGATCATGTCTTCCAGGCCGCCCAGGCGGCGGGCTCCTTTAGGGACCAACGACGACGCGAACGAGCCGTTCCGATCGCGGGGTTGATCCAGGCGGATATCGCCGACCTACGTGCCGACCGTTTCGGGGTCGACCCGTTGCGGGAATTCCCCGAGCCGTGTCCAGCGCGGTCGCCTTTCTCGCAGCCGAGGTGGTCCATCAAATCGGCCGCCATACCCCGTTCGAGGACGGCCTTGATCATCTCCGGGAGGAAGCCACCTTCCCCGGTGAGCGCCACGCCCGCTCATCGGAAGCGGCCATCAACTTGTCCAACATTTCGTCGTCGAACAACTCCCGCCGCAGTTTGCGAGCCTCGGGCTCCTCCTGCCCGGTACGGTCCTTCTTCGCAGTCATAGTCACAGTCAAGCTCCTTCCCGTAAGAGACCCGACCACTGACACAAACCAGCTAACACCTCCGTATGCCCCCCCGGGGTCGGTGGCGGCGGGGGTGAGGCCCGATGCGGAGGTCGACGCCGAAGAAGTCATGGCCATCACCGTGCCCACACCGGCCCAGTTCCGGAGTCGGTCGGCGTCGGGGCCGGGGTCGGAGTGCAGCCACCCACACTCAAGCCCACCGCCAACGCGCAGCCCACGAGGACCCCCGACGACCGCCCAGCCCGGCCACCCCACCACCGCCCACACTGCATGTAGCGACGAACTCATCGACATCCCCCTGTCCGAAGCGATGCTTGCCGGAAGGCAGGCCCCCCCACCGAGTATGCCGCGGACCGCACCGTCGGGCCCGCCGTCCTCCACAGGCGTGCAGCGATCACGGGTCGGCCCCAGGCTGCTGCGTCCACCCCGAGCCCCCAGCCCTCCGGCGCGTTCGATTCGGTCGGACGTCGGCCAGGCAGAGGGAGGCCCCGGCCGACGGTCCGGGTCACGAGGGGCTCGGGTCCTGACTCCCCGCGGTTGCCGGGCGCGCCTGGGCAACCACCCCGACACCGACCGGCTCCCATGCTTTCACCGTGTTGACTTGAATGCCCACGATCACCCAGCGTGAGGTCATAGACCAGGGTCACCACCAACTCGACGTCGTAGGCACCGATGTGGTGGTCCACGCGGCCCCGGGAGTTCACCACGGGCACCCGGTTCTGGGCACCTCGCCCGGATAGGGTCCGCGATCCGCGGCCCGGCAGCGGGCACGTCCTGCTCTGCACGGCATGCGACCACGGACCTTAGCCACCGGACCAACCGTGCCGGTCGCTGGCTCCTGGGTAGGGCTGGTGAGCAACGTCATGGACGGGGCCGGTGGCCGCTGCGCGAACCGCCCGAGTACCGTCGGGAGAAGGGCCGGAGCACACGGCATACCGGTCGAACCACTCACGCCCTCGCAAGGAGAGACCGATGCAGCAGATCTTGGACGCCATCCTTTCCGGTGACCGCAGCGAGGCCACGTACGCCGGCCTGGAGGTGCCCGACTCGTACCGCGCGGTGACGGTCCACAAGGACGAGGTCGAGATGTTCAAGGGCCTGATCTCCCGGGACAAGGACCCGCGTCAGTCGCTGCACCTGGACGACGTGCCGATCCCCGAGCTGGCCCCGGGCGAGGCGCTCGTCGCGGTCATGGCCAGCGCGATCAACTACAACACCGTGTGGACCTCGATCTTCGAGCCGGTCTCGACCTTCGGATTCCTGGAGCGGTACGGGCGCACCGGCGCGTACGCCAAGCGACACGACCTGCCCTACCACATCGTCGGCTCCGACCTGGCCGGCGTCGTCCTGCGCACCGGCGACGGCGTGCACCTGTGGAAGCCCGGCCAGGAGGTCGTCGCGCACTGCCTGTCCGTGGAGTTGGAGCACCACGACGGGCACGACGACACGATGATGGATCCGGAGCAGCGGATCTGGGGCTTCGAGACCAACTTCGGCGGCCTGGCGCAGTTGGCCATCGTCAAGGCCAACCAGCTGATGTTCAAGCCGACGCACCTGTCCTGGGAGGAGGCCGCCTGCCCCGGCCTGGTCAACTCGACCGCCTTCCGCCAGCTAGTCTCCAAGAACGGCGCCGGCATGAAGCTCGGTGACCGCGTCCTCATCTGGGGCGCCAGCGGCGGCCTCGGCTCCTACGCCACCCAGATGGCCGTGGCCGGTGGCGCCGAGCCGATCTGCGTGGTGTCCAGCCCCGACAAGGCCGAGATCTGCCGCAAGATGGGCGCCGAGCACGTCATCGACCGCAACGCCGAGGGGTACAAGTTCTGGAAGGACGAGACCACCCAGGACGTCAAGGAATGGCAGCGGTTCGGCAAGCGGATCCGCGAGCTCACCGGCGGGCACGACGTCGACATCGTCTTCGAGCACCCCGGCCGGGAGACCTTCGGCGCCAGTGTCTACGTCACCCGCCGCGGCGGCATCATCACCACGTGCGCCTCGACCTCGGGCTACATGCACGAGTACGACAACCGCTACCTGTGGATGAATCTCAAGCGGATCGTGTCCTCGCACTTCGCCAACTACCGCGAGTCGTGGCAGGCCAACTCGCTGATCGACCGCGGCCTCATCCACCCGACGCTGTCCAGGAGCTACGCGCTCGACCAGGTCGGCCAGGCCGCCTACGACGTCCACCGCAACCTGCACCAGGGCAAGGTCGGCGTCCTGTGCCTGGCCCCCGAGCCGGGCCTGGGGGTCAGCAACCCCGAGAAGCGGGCCAAGTTCGAGACCCACATCAACCGTTTCCGCGACGTGTGAGCGCCGGCCGAGACGCGGTCGCGTCGCCCCGGCAGAGCCGAGTCAGAGCGGCAGCCGGGGGCCGACGCTCTGGACCACCTGGATCGGGTTGCCGTCCGGATCGGCGAGCCAGGCGAGGAAGAACCGGTCCAGCCACATCCGCGGAGCGGCCAGCGGGGTGACGCCCTGGCGGACCAGCCGGTCGTAGGCGGCCAGGGTGTTGTCGGTCCACAGGACCACGGCGGTATGCCGGCCACCCTCGTCGTGCCTGGTGATGCCGTGGTCGACCAGGGCGGAGGCCACCGAGGAGATGCCCAGCCGGTAGCCGTCGAGGACGAGGTCCACGTGCACGGCCTCGGCGTCGGTGACCATGCGCATGGTCTCGTGGAATCCGAGGGTGCCGTAGAAGGCGACCAGGCGCTCGACGTCCTCGCTGAACAGGATCACCTGCGGGTTCCAGAACACCTGTCGACGGTACCGCCGCCCGCCGCGCGCCCCCGCGGTGGGCCCGACCGGTGGCCCGGACCGGGGCCCGGCCCGGCGACCGCGGGGGACGGCATACAGTGCTCGGGTGCGTTTCCTTGCCGGGCAGAGCCCGTCGGTGGACCTGAGTTTCGACGACGTGTTCATGGTGCCCCGACGGACCACGGTCGGCAGTCGGTTCGACGTCGACCTGAGCACCACCGACGGCACCGGCAACACCATCCCGATCGTCGTGGCCAACATGACGGCGGTCAGCGGCCGGCGGATGGCCGAGACCGTCGCCCGGCGAGGGGGGCTGGCGGTCGTCCCCCAGGACACCCCGGCCGACGTGGTCGCGCGAGTCGTGCAGGCGGTCAAGGCCTGTCACGTGGTGCACGACACCGCCGTCACCCTGGCCCCGACGGCCACCGTCGGGGACGCCCTCGCGTTGCTGCCCAAGCGAGCCCACGGGGCCGCGGTGGTCGTCGGTGGCGACGGCGTCCCGGTGGGCATCCTCACCGAGGCCGACCTGGCCGGGGTGGACCGGTTCACCCAGGTCCAGCAGGTCATGACCCGGGACATCGTCACCCTCCCCGAGGGCATCGTGCCGGAGGCCGCGTTCGAACGCCTCGGCGAGGTCCACCACCGGCTGGCACCGGTCGTCGACGACACCGGACGACTGGTCGGTCTGCTCACCCGGGTCGGCGCGCTGCGCGCCACCCTCTACTCCCCCAACGTGGACGCCCGGGGACGGCTGCGGGTGGCCGCCGCCACCGGCGTCAACGGCGCGGTCGCGCAGCGCGCCCGGCAACTGGTCCAGGCCGGCGCGGACGTCCTGGTCCTCGACACCGCGCACGGACACCAGGACCGGATGGTCGAGGCACTGCGGGCGGTGCGGGCCACGGGTGTCGCGGTGCCGGTCGTCGCCGGCAACGTCGTCTCTGCCGAGGGGGTGCGAGACCTCGTGGACGCGGGTGCGGACATCGTCAAGGTGGGCGTAGGCCCGGGGGCCATGTGCACGACCCGGATGATGACCGGCGTGGGGCGCCCGCAGTTCTCCGCGGTGCTCGAGTGTGCGTCCGTGGCCCGCGAGCTCGGGGCCCACGTCTGGGCCGACGGCGGGATCCGCCACCCTCGAGACGTCGCCCTGGCACTGGCCGCCGGCGCGTCCAACGTCATGATCGGCTCGTGGTTCGCCGGCACCTACGAGTCACCGGGAGACCTCGCCAGCGACTCGGCCGGGCGGCACTACAAGGAGTCCTTCGGCATGGCCTCGGCCCGGGCGGTCGCCTCTCGGACCAGCGGGGAGTCGCCCTACGAGCGCGCTCGCAAGGCGCTGTTCGAGGAGGGCATCTCCACGGCGCGGATGTATCTGGACCCGGCCCGCCCCGGCGTCGAGGATCTGCTCGACCTCATCACCGCGGGGGTCCGCTCGGCGTGCACATATGCCGGCGCCGCAACCCTGCCGGAGCTGTCCGACCAGGCGGTGGTCGGCGTACAGACCGCCGCCGGGTTCGTGGAGGGCCGGCCCGTGCACGGGTCCTGGTGACGGCGCGCCGGGGGGCGCCGGGCGCGAAGGGAGCCGGTCGTCCCTGCAAGGATGAGCCATGACCCCGGACGTCGAGCTCACGGAGATCCGCGACTTCCTCGCCCAGCACCCGCCCTTCGACACGCTGCCGGTCGAGGTGCTCGACGCGCTGCCCGGCCAGCTGCGCATCGAGTACTTCCGCCGCGGGACGTACCTGGTGGCCATCGGTCGGGACAACCACCACCTCTACGTCCTGCGCTCGGGCGCCGTCGACGTCCACGACGACCAGGGTGCCCTCGTCGACCGCGGCGAGGAGGGCACCTGCTTCGGGTCGATCACGCTGGTCAGCGGCAACCCCTCGACGATGGACGCCCTGGCCATCGAGGACTCGCTCGCCCTGGTGATGCGCGCCGAGACATTCCGCGAGCTGGGCGAGGAGCACCCCGAGTTCGCCCGGTTCTTCGACCTGCAGCGCAAGCATCGCATGGGTCAGGCGGTGGCCACCCAGCAGCTGTCGGTCACGGGCGGGCCCTACCTCAAGGCGAGGGTGCGCGACCTGCTCACCCGGCCCCCGGTCTCGACCGCCACGACGACGACGATCGCCGAGGCGGCCAAGTCGATGGCGGTCCGCGGGATCTCTTCGCTGCTGGTCATGGACGGATCCCGGCTGGCCGGCATCGTCACCGACCGGGATCTGCGCAACCGGGTCCTCGCCGCCGGTCGCGACCCCGGCGACCCGGTGTCGACGATCATGACGCCCGACCCGGTGACCTCAACGGTCGAGACCCCGTCGTTCGAAGCCATGCTGGAGATGGTGCGCCGCAGCATCCACCACCTGCCGATCCTGCAGGACGGCGTCCCGGTCGGCATCATCACGACGACCGACATCATGCGCCTGGAGCGCGCCAACCCGATCAATCTCGTCGGCGACATCCGCGAGCAGCCCGACGTCGAGCGGGTGGCCGAGGTGAGCGCGCGGATCGGGTCGGTGGTCGAGGCTCTGGTGGCCCAGGACGCCTCGGCCGACGACATCGGCCGGGTGGTCACCTCGATCGGCGACGCCACCGTCCGGCGGCTGCTGGCCCTGGCCGAGAGCCACCTCGGGCCACCCCCGGTGCCGTACTGCTGGGTGACCCTCGGGTCGCGGGCGCGGTACGAGCAAGCCCTGGCGGCCGACCAGGACAACGCCATGATCGTCGCCGACGAGCGCCAACCCGAGCACAAGCAGTACTTCCTCGACCTGGCCACGTTCGTCACCCAGGGCCTGGTCCGGTGCGGCTACCCGCCCTGCCCGGGCGGGGTCATGGCCACCCATCCCAAGCTGCGCGCCCGCCTGACGACCTGGCACAAGGCCTTCACGGACTGGTTCACCGAGCCGACCCCGGACAACGTGCTGCAGGCGAGCATCTTCTTCGACATGCGCCCGGTGCACGGCGAGTCGAGCCTGTATGCCGCGCTGCAGCGCCATGTCCTGGCCATGGCCCCCTCGTCCAAGCGGTTCCTGGCCCACCTGGCCAAGCGCGCCGTCGAGCGCGAGCCCCCGCTGGGTTTCTTCCGGGGGTTCGTCCTGGAGCGCCACGGCGAGCATAAGGACGCCCTGGACATCAAGAAGGGCGGCATCGGCGCCGTGGTGGAGCTGGCCCGGGTGCACGCCCTGTCGGTGGGGTCCGGGGCGGTCAACACCCGAGCGCGGATCAACGCGACGGTCGCGGCCGGGGTGATGAACCTCGACCGCGGCGAGGATCTGCGCGACGCCTTCGAGTTCATCTCCTACGTCCGGCTTCGCCACCAGGCCGAGCAGGTCCGCGACGGCCGGCCGATCGACAACTTCGTGGCCCCGGACACGCTCAGCTCGTTCGACAAGCGCCACCTGCGCGAGGCCTTCGGGATCGTCCGGGCCGCGCAGGCGAGCCTCACCCATTTCTACCCGCTGACCTACATGTCCTGACCGCGATGTTCCTGCGCCGAGCCACCCCCTACACCCGCCGCGACAAGCTGCTGCAGACCGTCCTGGCCGGGGCGATGCGCGACTACCTCACCGTGGCGCTGCCCGAGCCGACGACCGATGTGCGCGATCTGCGCCTGCTGGCCGTCGACGTGGAGACCACCGGCATGGACCCCCGCCGCGACGAGTTGCTCAGCGTCGGCTTCGTGCCCATCGACGGCCTGGCCGTCGACCTGTCCGGCGCTCGGCGGTTCGTCGTGCGCTCCGACCGAGCCGTCGGCCAGAGCGCGGCGATCCACGGGATCACCGACGACGCCGTCGCTTCCGGCACGCCGCTGCTGCACGTGCTCACCGAGGTGCTCGCCGCCCTGCGCGGCCGGGTCCTGTTGGCGCACTTCACCGACATCGAGGAGGGCTTCCTCTCGGTGGGCTGCCGGCGCACCTTCGGCGCCCCCATGCCGTGCGTCCGGATCGACACCCTCGAGCTGCAACGGCGGATCATCGTGGGTCACCGCTACGGCGAGGCACCCCCGGGCACCTTGCGCCTTTGGGCGGCCCGTCGACGCTACGGGCTGCCGGTCTACAAGGCTCACCAGGCGCTCGTCGACGCGATCGCCTGCGGTGAGCTGTTCCTGGCCCAGGTGGCCGAGATGACCACGGCCGGCCCGGTCACCCTCAAGGACCTCGCGTCCTGACCCGCTGCCGACCGCGGCTGCGCCGTCAGGCGAGCAACCCGTGCCGGCGCAGCACCGCGTCGACGAGCTCCTTGAGCGCGGGTGTGGCCTCGACGTTGCCGTACGTGACCCTGACGCTCCCTTTGCCGCCGGCCGCGCCCGGGATCGCGGCCCGGGCTTGCTGGACGAGGTCGAAGTCCAAAGCGTGCACGGCGAAGTGGTTCTTCGCGGCGGTGAACATGATGTAGCCCTCGAGGTAGCTGTTCGCGAACTTGTACATCGGGACGCCTCGGAACATCGTCGGCGCCGCAGCGGCACTGCGGGTCTGCACGTGCTGCCAGAACTCCCGCAGCCAGGCACGCCCCGGATCCGGCGCGGCCTCGAGGTACTCCTGCGGTGAATCGGCCATGTCGGCATCCTAGGCCGCGCGCGACGCCAGCCAGGGCAGCCGGCGACGCGGCATACCTGGCCGGTGGGCTCGTGGGCCGGTATGCCGCGTCGGGCCGGTCAGTAGTTGCGGAAACCCTTCTTCGTCTTGCGCCCGAGGTAGCCGGCCGTGACGAGGTGCTCCAGCAGCGGTGCCGGCTTGAAGCCGGGCTCGTGGAACTCGGTGTAGAGCTCGTTCTGGATGGCCAGCGACACGTCCAGGCCGACGACGTCGAGCAGCTCGAACGGGCCCATCGGGTAGCGCGTGCCGCTGCGCATCGCGGTGTCGATGTCGTCGGCGGTGGCGTAGTGGCCCTCGAGCATCCGGATGGCCTCGTTGAGGTAGGGGAACAGCAGAGCGTTGACGATGAAGCCCGACCGGTCGCCGCACTGCACCGGGTGCTTGCCGATCTTGCGCGAGAGCGCCACCGTCGTCTCGACCACGTCGGCGTCGGTGAGCACCGTGTCGACGACCTCGATGAGCCGCATCACCTGGGCCGGGTTGAAGAAGTGCATGCCGATGACGTCGCCGGGGCGGCTGGTCTGCATGGCGCATTGGATGATCGGCAAGGACGAGGTGGTCGTGGCGAGGATCGCCCCCGGCTTGCAGATCCGGTCGAGGTCGCGGAACAGCTCCTGCTTGACGGCCAGGTCCTCGGCGATCGCCTCGACGACGATGTCGACGTCCTTGAGGTCCTCGCGTGTCGTGGAGCCGGTCAACCGGGCCAGGACCGCGTCGGCGTCCTGCTGGGTCAGCCGGCCCTTGTCGATCATGCGCTGCTGGCCCTTGGCGATCGCGGCCGTGACGCCGTCGACCTTGTCCTGCCCGCGGGCCACGTAGACCACGTCGTAGCCGGCCTTGGCGAACACCTCGACGATGCCGGTGGCCATGGTCCCCGAGCCGACCACCCCGACCTTCTCGATGCTGCGCGGCAGCGCGGCGTCGGCGCCGATCGTGGGCGTCTGGGCGTCGGCGACGATCTCGGAGGAGCCGGGCCCGGCATACGTGTAGAACCCGCGGCCGGTCTTGCGGCCCAGCAGACCCGCGGCGATCATCTGCTTGAGGATCGGCCTGGGCGCGTGCAGCCGGTCGCCGTCGTCCTCGTACATCCGGGTCAGGACCTCGTATGCCGTGTCGAGGCCGATGAGGTCGAGGGTCAGCAGTGGGCCCATCCGCAGCCCGCAGCCCAGCTGCATGGCCGCGTCGATGTCCTCGCGGGTGGCGTACTTGTTCTCGTACATCTGCACCGCGTGGTTGAGGTAGGCGAAGGTCAGGTCGAAGACGATGAACCCGGGCCGGTCGCCGGCCGACACGTGCTGCTTGCCGAGCTTCTCGGCGAGGGCGTGCGCGGTGTCCACGGCCTCGTTGGAGGTGATCACCGACCGGACCACCTCGACGAACGGCAGGACCGGCACCGGGTTGAAGAAGTGCATGCCGACGACGCGCGAGGGGGTCTTGGTCGCCACGGCGACCTCGATCAGCGACAGCGCGGAGGTGTTGGTAGCCAGCACCGTGTCGGCACCGACGATGCCCTCGAGGTCGGCGAAGATGCGCTGTTTGAGCGCCAGCTGGTCGGGCACCGCCTCGATGACCAGGTCGCAGTCCTTGACGCTGGCGAGGTCGGCGGTGAAGGTCACCCGCGCGGCCAGCGCCTCGGCCTGCGCCTGGTCCATCTTGCCCCTGGCGACCGCACGGGCGACCGAGGTGTCGACGCGGGCCTTGGCGGGGGCGATGCCGGCGTCGTCCTTGACGACGGCGACCACCTCGATCCCGTTGCGGGCGAGGACCTCGACGATGCCGGCGCCCATGACGCCGACCCCGACTACACCGACTTTGCTGAACTCAGGGGCCATAGGGCGAGTCTGACAGCCGGCCTTACCCGGGGGTAGGCGAGGGTGGCGCGACCGTGGTCACATCGCCACAGCTGCCGCCCGGTGGTCGGGGCCGCGGGCCGTGCCGGACCGCGGACCCCTTCCGGCCGAGGCCCGTCGGGCGCATGATGAGTGCGTGAAGCGCTACGAGGTGACCGTCCGCGTGCCCGGGATGCCGGTGACCGCGCGGGTCGTGCGGGCCCCCAGCGCGCAGGCGGCATACGCCCAGGTGCGCGATGCCTCGATGCAGCTTCGCTCGGGGCGCGCGGCCAGCGTGACGGTCCGACGGGTGGGTCGAACCAAGGTGTTCGCGGTCGGCGGGCGGGCCGGGCGCCACCTGCACTACCGGGGCCCGTTCGACGAGCCTCCCGACGACGGCCTCGCGGGAGTGCGCGAGCCGCGCCGACCGCGCCCGTCGCCCTCCTCGGCGGCGGCGCAGCTGCCCGTGCCCGGCGAGCTGGAGCCGCAGGCGCACTCCTGAGGGCGACCGGGGGCCGTAGGCTGCCGCTCGTGCGCCTGGTGATCGCCCGCTGCCGCGTCGACTACGAGGGGCGTCTGGCCGCCCACCTGCCGCTGGCCACCCGGCTGCTGGTGGTCAAGGCCGACGGGTCGGTGCTGGTGCACAGCGACGGGGGGTCCTACAAACCGCTGAACTGGATGTCGCCGCCGTGCACGCTGGTCGAGTTCCCCCCGAGCAGGCCGAGACCGCCGCTGGTGCGAGCGCGGTCTGGGTGGTGCGGCACACCAAGTCCGGCGACGCCCTGCGGGTCGTGCTGCACGAGGTGCTCCACGACAGCGACCACGAGCTCGGGGTGGACCCGGGCCTGGTCAAGGAGGGCGTCGAGGCCCACCTGCAGGCCCTGCTCGCCGAGCACATCGACACCCTCGGGGAGGGCTGGACCCTGGTGCGCCGCGAGCACATGACCGCAATCGGCCCGGTCGACATCCTCGCCCGCGACGCCGAGCGGGGGCACGTGGCCGTCGAGATCAAGCGGCGCGGGGAGATCGACGGTGTGGAGCAGCTCACCCGCTACCTCGACCTGCTCAACCGCGACCCGTTGCTCGCCCCGGTCAGCGGCGTGCTCGCCGCCCAGGAGATCCGGCCCCAGGCCCGCACCCTGGCCCGGGACCGCGGCATCCGCTGTGTGGTGCTCGACTACGACGCGCTGCGCGGGATCGACGACCTGGAGTCACGCCTGTTCTGAGGGCGCCGCAGCCGGGTGTGCCGCCGCGGCCCCGCCCGCGTCGGCGAGCGAGCCCGGTGGGGGCCGCCGGAACGGGTTCCCCGGCCAGGGGCCCACCAAGCGCCACCCGTCGGCGTCCCGCTCCATGGCCACGACCGCGCCGTTGGGCAGCACCGGGCTCGCCGTGCGCAGCGCGTCTCGGTCCGCCGCCAGCCGCGGCAGCGCCAGCGCCATCACCCCCCCGTGGCTGACCACGAGGACGGCCTCGCCCCGGTGCCGGTCGGCCACCTCGTCGAGGGCCGCGCGCATCCGCTGCACGAGCTGGTGGCCGGACTCCCCCCCGGGCCAGCGCGCCTCGAGGTCACCGGCGAGCCACGCGGCATACCCGGCCTGGGCGACGACGTCCCACGACGCGCCCTCCAAGGACCCCGCGGCGAACTCGTGCACCCCGTCGATCACCGAGGACGGCACGCCCAGCGCCTGCGCCACGACCTCGCCGGTCTGGACGGCTCGACGCAGCTGGCTGGTGTAGACCACGGCCAGCCGGTGGGGCCGAAGCCGGTCGGCCAGCGCGGCGGCCTGCTCGCGCCCCAGGTCGGTCAGCGTGCCGCCGGCGTCGGTGAGGACGTTGGCGACGGCATACCGGGCCTGACCGTGCCGCGCGACGAACACCCGGGCCGGGCACTGCAGATCGCTCACTCGAGTGAGTATGCCGCGTGCCGGCGTCGGCGCGGCCGGGTGGCTAGGCCGGTTGGGGCGTAAGCGTGGGCAGGCCGCGCGACTCGCGGATGATCCGGACGAAGTCGCCCATGATGTCGTTGAGGCCGAAGTCCTTGGGGGTGAACACCGCGGCCACGCCCTGGGCCCGCAGGGCCGCGGCGTCGCTCTCCGGGATGATCCCACCCACGACGACGGGGACGTCCGGGACGCCCGCGGCGCGCAGCCCGGCGAGGACCTCGGGCACCAGCTCCATGTGCGACCCGGAGAGGATGGACAGCCCGACCAGGTGCACGTCCTCGGCGACCGCCGCCGCGACGATCTGCTCCGGGGTGAGCCGGATGCCCTGGTAGATGACCTCGAAACCGGCGTCGCGAGCCCGCACGGCGATCTGCTCGGCACCGTTGCTGTGACCGTCCAGGCCCGGCTTGCCGACCAGCACCCGCAGCTTCTCGCCGAGGTCCGCGGCGGTGCGGGCCACCTCGTCGCGCACCAGGGCCAGATCGCCCGACGCGGCCCCGCTGACCCCTACCGAGCCGGACACGCCGGTGGGCGCGCGGTACTCGCCGAACTGCTCGCGCAGCGCCTGGGCCCACTCGCCGGTGGTGATCTTCGCCCGGGCACACTCCAGCGACGCCGCCATGAGGTTGACCCCGGAGGCGGCGTCGGCCCGCAGCCGCGCCAAGGCCGCCTGGGCACGCTCGCGGGCCTGCGGGTCGGCGTCGCGGGCCTCACGCCAGGCCCGAACCGCGGCGACGGCAGCCTTTTCCACGGCCGGGTCGACGGTCTGGATCGCGGTGTCGAGGTCGGCGGTGAGCGGGTTGGGCTCGGTCGTCGTGAAGGCGTTGAGCCCCACGACGACATCCTCGCCGGCCTCGATGCGCTGGCGCCGGGCGGCGTGCGAGGCGACCAGGGCGGACTTCATGTAGCCGCTCTCGACGGCGGCCACCGCCCCGCCCATCTGTTGCACGCGCTCGATCTCCGCCTTGGCCCCCTCGACGAGCTCGCGGACCTTGGCCGCCACGACGACCGACCCGGTGAACAGGTCGTCGTACTCGAGCAGGTCGGACTCCATGGCCAGCACCTGCTGGATGCGCAGCGACCACTGCTGGTCCCACGGCCGGGGCAGGCCCAGCGCCTCGTTCCACGCGGGCAGCTGCACGGCCCGGGCCCGAGCGTCCTTGGACAGGGTCACCGCGAGCATCTCCAGGACGATCCGCTGGACGTTGTTCTCCGGTT
This sequence comes from Dermatophilaceae bacterium, assembly GCA_037045055.1. Taxonomy (GTDB): domain Bacteria; phylum Actinomycetota; class Actinomycetes; order Actinomycetales; family Dermatophilaceae; genus Phosphoribacter. Next base: position 840,802 of record JBAOHJ010000001.1, read on the forward strand.
GGGCCTCGGTCAGACCCAGCGAGTTGACCTGGACCCCGTAGCGGAACCGTCGGGCCACCGGGTCGGTCACCCCGTACCGCTCGCGGGTCAGCTCGTCCCAGATCTCGACGAAGGCGCGCATCTTGCACATCTCCTCGACGAACCGCACCCCGGCGTTGACGAAGAAGGAGATCCGGGCGACGACGTCGGCGAAGGCCTCGGGCGGCACCTGGCCGGAGTCGCGGACCGCGTCGAGCACGGCGATCGCCGTGCACATCGAGTAGGCGATCTCCTGCACCGGCGTGGCCCCGGCTTCTTGCAGGTGGTAGCTGCAGATGTTCGTCGGGTTCCACTTGGGGATTTCGGTCACCGTGTAGGTGATCATGTCGGTGATCAGCCGCAGGGAGGGCTCCGGCGGGAAGGCATAGGTGCCCCGCGAGAGGTACTCCTTGATGATGTCGTTCTGCGTGGTGCCGGCCAGCGCCGTGACCCACGCCGCCGGGTCCTCGCCGGCGGCGGCCGCCTGGGCCTCGGCGGTGACCTGGTACATCGCCAGCAGCCACATCGCCGTCGCGTTGATCGTCATCGACGTGTTCATCGCGTTGAGGGGGATGCCCTCGAAGAGGGCGGCCATGTCGCCGATATGGCTGATCGGGACCCCGACCTTGCCCACCTCGCCGCGCGCGAGGACGTGGTCGGGGTCGTAGCCGGTCTGGGTCGGCAGGTCGAAGGCCACCGACAGGCCGGTCTGCCCCTTGGCGAGGTTGCGCCGGTAGAGGGCGTTGCTGGCCGCGGCGCTGGAGTGCCCGGCATAGGTCCGGATCACCCACGGCTTGTCGCGGGTTGGGCGGGAAGGGGTTTCGGCCATGGGACGACCGTACTCCGCGCGTCCCCGGCCACGGAGCGCCCCTAGGCCGTGAGAGGCGACACGGTGGTGGGGGTGGGCTCGCTGACGCCGACGAGGACACGGTCCAGGTGGGTGGCCCGCAGCACCCGCGCGGTGCGCTCGGAGACCTCGGAGACGACCAGCCGCCGGTCGGCCCGGCGGGCGCGGTGGTGGGCGCCGACGAGCACGCCCAAGGCGGTGAGGTCGCCGACCTCGGCCTGCGCCAGGAGCAGGACGATGTCCCCGGATCCGGTGTCGACGACGCGGTGCAGCAAGTCCCGCACCCCGGCCGCGGTCCGCGCGTCGATCCGCCCGCAGACCGTGACGACCTGCCCGGTGGCGGTCTGCACCACGTGCATGGGCAGCTGCGGCTGGGGGGCTCGCTCGCGCCGGCCCGTCCCGCCCCGGCCCCTGTCCATGTCCCGCCCGTCTCGTGCGATCGGCGATGGTGCCTCCCAGCGGTGGGACGCCTCGGACGCCCGACTGGTTGCCTCGACGGTAGTGAACGTGAGGTCGGTCACGTCGGCGACACGCTGTGACGGGTGGGACGATTGTCCGCTCGTGGGTGGTGCCCGACCGCCCGGGGGGCCTGCCGGGTCTGTCAGGCTGGCGCCATGGTCAACCTCACGAGGATCTACACCCGGACCGGCGACGACGGCTCCACCGCCCTGGGCGACTTCAGCCGCACCGCCAAGACCGACCCGCGCCTGGGTGCCTACGCCGACGCCAACGAGGCCAACGCCGTCCTCGGGGTGGCCCTGGCCATCGGTGGGCTGCGAGAGGACCTGCGCGAGACGCTGCACCGGGTGCAGAACGAGCTGTTCGACGTGGGGGCCGACCTGTGCATGCCGCTGCAGCGCGACTACGACTACCCACCCCTGCGCGTGCAGCAGCCCTGGATCGAGGATCTCGAGCGAGACTGCGACCGCTACCTCGGCGAGCTGGAGGCGCTGCGGTCGTTCATCCTGCCCGGAGGCAGCCCGGGCGCGGCATACCTGCACCAGGCGACCACTGTGGTGCGCCGCGCCGAGCGCAGCACCTGGGCGGCGCTGGAGCGCTACGGCGACCAGCCCGGCACCGGACGCGGCAGCGGCGGCGTCAACCCGCTGACCGCGACCTATCTCAACCGGCTCTCGGACCTGGTGTTCGTCCTGGCCCGGGTGGCCAACCTGCCGGGCACCGACGTGCTGTGGCAGCCCGGTGGAGGACGCGTGGCGCCCCCGCCGGCACGAGGCGCGACTACATGACCGACCCCGCCGAACGCGGCGGCCCGGCCTCCACCCACGAGCGCAAGGCGGTGTATGCCGCGTCGGGCATCGCCAGGTCGAAGTCGGTCTCGGCCTGACGACAGGGCACGACGACCGGCTCCTCGAGACCCTCCAGCCGGGTCGTCGACTCGGGGCGGCGCGGCGCACCCAGCTCGAAGTCGACCCGCAGCCACCGGTACTTCGGACGCACCGTCAGCCCGCTGAGGGGGAACCACTCCAACTGGTCGGTCGCGAAGCCGAGCAGGCCCATGCGCCACCGGGGCCGCTGCGGGTAGCGCACGCCACACAGGGTGAGCAGCCGCCCCCGACCGATGGTGCGCCGGCGCACGAAGAGCAGGGCGAAGAAGGCCAGGGCCGCCCCCAGCAGCACGCCGACCGCCACCTCGACGGAGGTGAGCAGGTCGGCCGCCACCGCGACCCTCAGCCGAGCCCGGGGGCGTCGACGGTGTCGGCCACGATGGTGACCCGGTCGTGCTCCACGGACAGGAACCCGCTGTCGACCGTGGCCACCTGTCGCTCGCCGCCGGCCGCATGGATCGTCACGTCACCGGACACGAGGATGCCCAGCAGCGGGGTATGCCCCGGCAGGATGCCCAGCTCTCCTGAGGCCGAGCGGCAGCGGACCATCGCGGCCTCTCCCCTCCAGACCCGGCGATCGGCGGCGACGAGCTCCACTTCCAGTTGACTCACGGCGTGTCCTTCGGTGCTCGGGGCGTCTGCCCGAGTCTATCGGCCCGGGATCCGGCAGCGGCGCGCCCCCCGAGGGGGACGTCCAGGGCGATGCGGTCGCGCAAGGCGGCCCCCACGTGCTCGAGGTTGTCGGCGAGCACGCGGGGCGGCAGTGGCGGGAGGTGCTCGGTCCAGTCGGGCAGGCAGCTGCCGCGCAGCTGCCCGACCCGGGCCGGGCGACCCAGCACCTGGACATGCAGATGCGCCCCACCGTCGCCCCACCTGTTGACGTGGGCCCGACCGACCGACGGCAGCGACTCGACGGCGGCGGCCATCGCCACGACGAGGACGCCCAGCTCGCCGGCGAGGTCGGCGGTGAGGTCGGTGAGGTCCAGGTGCTCGATCGGCTGGAGGACGAGCCAGGCGGGCAGCACGGGGGTGTGCCGCTCCGGCACGATCATCCACCGCCGGTCGTGCCACAGCGCGCCGGCGATCGCCTCGTCCACCCGCTCCCGCTCGGCACACCAGCTCGTGGCCGGGGCCTCCCCGTGGCGCGGCGGCTCGGCGTCCTGCAGCGGCAGCAGCGGTCGCAGGACGAGTGAGTCGGTCTCGTAGGGGAAGATGTCCCACCCGCTCACCGCGTCGCCGGGCAGGCTCGGCAACCGGCCCTGCGGGTCCGCAGCGGCCACCAGGCGGGCGTAGAAGTCCTCGGCGCTCTCGGGCATACCGACACGGTATGCCGCCACCACCCGGCGAGGGCCCCGGCCCGGCCGGCCGACCCCCGCGGGGCGACGGGCGCCTCGGTGGCGCCGGCCGCGGCATACCGCTCGGGTCAGAGGTTCTTCTGGATCTCCGCCCACTGGCGCTCGACGTCGTCGAGGCCACCGCACATGAAGAACGCCTGCTCGCCGACGTGGTCGTACTCGCCGTCGGCGATCTTCGTGAACGCCTCGATGCAGTCGGCCAGCGGCACGGTGGAGCCCTCGATGCCGGTGAACTGCTTGGCCACGTAGGTGTTCTGGGAGAGGAACCGCTGGATGCGCCGGGCCCGGTTGACGAGGATCTTGTCCTCCTCGGACAGCTCGTCGACGCCGAGGATGGCGATGATGTCTTGCAGCTCCTTGTTGCGCTGCAGGATCTGCTTGACCCGCACGGCGGTGTCGTAGTGGTCCTCGGAGATGTAGCGGCGGTCGAGGATGCGGCTGGTCGAGGACAGCGGGTCGACCGCCGGGTAGATGCCCATCGAGGCGATGTCCCGGGACAGCTCGGTGGTCGCGTCGAGGTGGGCGAAGGTCGTCGCCGGCGCCGGGTCGGTGTAGTCGTCGGCGGGCACGTAGATCGCCTGCATCGAGGTGATCGAGTGACCACGGGTCGAGGTGATCCGCTCCTGCAGCACCCCCATCTCGTCGGCAAGGGTCGGCTGGTAGCCCACCGCGGAGGGCATCCGGCCCAGCAGGGTGGACACCTCGGACCCGGCCTGGGTGAAGCGGAAGATGTTGTCGATGAACAGCAGCACGTCCTGCTTCTGCACGTCGCGGAAGTACTCGGCCATGGTCAGCGCGGACAGCGCGACCCGCAGCCGGGTGCCCGGCGGCTCGTCCATCTGGCCGAAGACGAGAGCGGTCTGACCGAGCACTCCGGCCTCGTCCATCTCGACGATGAGATCGTTGCCCTCCCGGGTGCGCTCGCCCACGCCGGCGAACACCGACACGCCACCGTGGTCACGCGCGACCCGGGCGATCATCTCCTGGATGAGCACGGTCTTGCCCACGCCAGCACCGCCGAACAGGCCGATCTTGCCGCCCTGGACGTAGGGGGTGAGCAGGTCGATGACCTTGATCCCGGTCTGGAACATCTGGGTCTTGGACTCGAGCTGGTCGAAGGCCGGCGCCTGACGGTGGATCCCCCAGCGCTCGGTCACCTCGAGCCGCTCGCCCTCCTGCAGGTTGAGGCAGTCCCCCGTGGTGTTGAAGACATGGCCGAGCGTCGCATCGCCCACGGGCACGCTGATCGGCCCGCCGCTGTCCTGCACCGGCAGGCCGCGGACCAACCCGTCGGTGGGCTGCAGCGAGATCGCCCGCACCATGTTGTCGCCGATGTGCTGGGCGACCTCGAGGTTGATCCGCTTCGTGCCCGTGCCCTCGCCCTCGCCCTGCCCGGACAGGTCGACCTGGGTGGTGAGCAGGTTGTACTGCTCGGGCATCGCGTCCACCGGGAACTCGACGTCGACGACCGGGCCGATGATGCGCGCGATGCGCCCGACGCCGCCCGGGGTCGCGGTGGTGGCGGCCTCAGTGACAGTGGCAGTCATGTGTCTGGTTCCTTCGTTCTAGGCGGACGCGAGGGCGTCGGCGCCGCCGACGATTTCGCTGATCTCTTGGGTGATCTCGGCCTGACGGGCCTGGTTGGCCAAACGGGTGTAGGTCTTGATGAGAGTGTCGGCGTTGTCGGTGGCCGACTTCATGGCCCGTTGCCGGGCGGCCAGCTCGGAGGCCGCGGCACCGAGCATGCAGGTGTAGATGCGATGGACGATGTACTTGCGCAGCAGCTGGTCCATGACCTCCTCGGCGCTGGGCTCGAACACGTACAGCGGCATCGGGTCGTCCTCGTCGGCCTGCTCGGCCTGCTCGGCCTTGTCGGCCTCGAGGATCTCCACCGGCATGAGGCGCAGCGCGCGGGTCTCCTGGGTGACCATGGTCTTGAAGCGGGTGTAGACGACGTGGACCTCGTCCATGGCCCCGCTCTCGTGGACGTCGAGGTCCCCGCGCGCCAGCAGCCGCTCGCCGATCTCCTGGGCCCGTTCGAAGGTGGGCGCGTCGGAGTTGCCCGACCACGACGGTCCGTACTCCTTGCCGCGGAAGTCGTAGTAGGAGATGACCTTGCGCCCGAGCAGGTAGGGCACGACCACCTTGCCCTCGTCCTGCAGCCGGGCGATGAGCGACTCGCTCTGCTTGATGACGGCGGAGGAGTAGGACCCGGCCAGGCCACGGTCGCTGGTGATGATGACGACGGCAGCCCGGCGGGGGCCGGCCTCCCGCTCGCCCACCGTCGAGGACTCCAGCTCGCGTTGCCGGTCGGTGGTCAACGGGTGCGGGGCGCGCGAGGAGGCGGCCAAAGCCGACAACGCCTTGGTCAGCGCGTGCGTGTACGGGCCGGACGCCACGACGCGTTGGCGCGCCTTGATCACCCGGGAGGCGGCCATCAGCTCCATGGCCGAGGTGATCTTCTTGGTCGCCTGGACCGAGCGGATGCGCTGGCGGTAGACCCGCATCTGCGCTCCCATATCGTCCTGCCCTTCCTTGCTCGTTCGGCTGGGTCGGTATGCCGTGCCACCGGCGGCGGCGAGCCGGGAGCCCACCGGCGGCTCCCGGCATACCGGCTACTTGCGCTTGACGATCTGCTCGCGGTCGACGGTGGAGTCCTGCAGCTGCTCGGGGTCGGCCTCGTGACCCACGTGGACGATGTGCCCGTGGCCGGCGCTCATGCCGGTGAACTGCTCGGTGAACGCGGCGATCGCCGAGTCCAGCCCGGCGCGGGTGTCGTCCTCGAGCTTCTTGCTCTCGCGGATCGAGGCGAGCAGACCCGGGTGCTCCAGGCGCAGGTACTCGAGGAAGTCGGCCTCGAAGCGGCCCACCTCGTCCACCGCGATCTGGTCGAGCTTGCCGTTGGTGCCGGCCCAGACCGAGACGACCTGCTCCTCGACCGGGAACGGGTTGCTCTGGCGCTGCTTGAGCAGCTCGACCAGGCGAGCGCCTCGGGACAGCTGCGCTCGGGAGGCCGCGTCCAGGTCCGAGGCGAACATCGCGAACGCCTCCATGGCGCGGAACTGCGCGAGGTCCAGCTTGAGCCGGCCCGCGACGTCCTTCATCGCCTTGATCTGGGCGTTGCCGCCGACCCGGGAGACCGAGACGCCTACGTCGATCGCCGGGCGGACGTTGGCGTTGAACAGGTCGGACTGCAGGTAGATCTGCCCGTCGGTGATGGAGATGACGTTGGTCGGGATGTAGGCCGACACGTCGCCCGCCTTGGTCTCGATGACCGGCAGGCCGGTCATCGAGCCCGCGCCCATGTCGTCGGAGAGCTTCGCGCAGCGCTCCAGCAGCCGGCTGTGCAGGTAGAAGACGTCGCCCGGGTAGGCCTCGCGACCCGGCGGGCGGCGCAGCAGCAGTGACACCGCGCGATAGGCCTCGGCCTGCTTGGACAGGTCGTCGAAGACGATGAGCACGTGCTTGCCCTGGTACATCCAGTGCTGGCCGATGGCCGATCCGGTGTAGGGGGCGAGGTACTTGAAGCCGGCGGCGTCCGAGGCCGGGGCGGCGACGATCGTCGTGTACTGCAGGGCGCCGGCGTCCTCGAGGGTGCCGCGCACCGCCGCGATGGTCGAGCCCTTCTGGCCGATCGCGACATAGATGCAGCGGACCTGCTGGACCGGGTCCCCGGACTCCCAGTTGCGCTTCTGGTTGATGATCGTGTCGACCGCCACCGTCGTCTTGCCGGTCTGGCGGTCGCCGATGATGAGCTGGCGCTGGCCGCGACCGATCGGGGTCATCGCGTCGACGGCCTTGAGCCCGGTCTGCAGCGGCTCGTGCACCGACTTGCGCTGCATCACCGTGGGGGCCTGCAGCTCCAGCGCCCGGCGGCCCTCGCTGGGGATCTCGCCCAGGCCGTCGATGGGCTGGCCGAGCGGGTTGACCACCCGGCCGAGGAACGCGTCGCCCACCGGCACGGAGAGGACCTCGCCGGTGCGCTTGACCTCCTGACCCTCCTCGATGCCGGCGAACTCGCCGAGGACGACCACGCCGATCTCGTGGACGTCGAGGTTGAGCGCGATGCCCAGGGTGCCGTCCTGGAACTGCAGCAGCTCGTTGGTCATCGCCGAGGGCAGCCCCTCGACGTGCGCGATGCCGTCCGCGGCGTCGACGACGCGGCCGACCTCCTCGCGGCTGGCCGCGCCCGGCTCGTAGGACCGGACGAAACTGTCCAGTGCGTCCCGGATCTCCTCCGGACGGATCGAGAGCTCCGTCATTGCGCTTCTTCTCCTGACGTTGCGGCCGGTGAGCCGTGGTGGTTCGAGCTGGTATGCCGGGTAGTGGGTGGACGCGGTGCTAGGCGCCGATGTGCCGACGGGCCTCGTCGAGCCGCCGCAGGATCGTGCCGTCGACGACCTCGTCGCCGACCTGGACGCGGATCCCGCCGACGATCCGGGGGTCCACGACGACGTTGAGGTGGACCGGCTGGCCGTAGATGCGCCTCAGCGCGGCGGCGAGCCGGTCACGCTGGGTCACGTCGAGGTCGATCGCGCAGGTGACCGTCGCCGACAGCTGCTCGCGCCGGCGGGCGATGATCCGCAGGTAGGCCTCGACCACCCGGTCGAACCGGCGACCGCGGGGCGTGGCCACGGCGCGGCCCGCGAGGGTCACCGTCTCCGGCTGCGCCTTGCCGCCCAGCAACGAGGTGACGACGCCCAGGCGAGCGCCCGGGTCGGCGCGCCGATCGGTCAGCGCGTCGCGCAGGGCCGGATTGGCCGCCACGATGCGCTCGAAGCGGAACAGCTCGTCCTCGACCTGGTCGGCGCGGGCCTGGCCCGCCTCGGTGCCGACCAGCGCCTGGACCGCGAAGTCCTCGAGGGTGTCGGCCAGGTCGCGGTCGGACGACCAGCGCTGCCCGGCCAGGTCGCGAGCGATCTGCAGGGTGCCGTCGCCGACCTTGCCGCGCAGCAGACGCTCGACGAGCTCGCCCTTGGCGGTGGCCTCCCGGGTGGGGTCGGTCACCGCCCGGCGCAGGCTCGCGTTGCCGTCGATCATCCGCGCCACGGCGAACAGCTCGTCGGACAGCGCAGCGCCGTCGGCCCCGGCGGACAGGGCCGCATCCAGGCCCTGCTGCCCGGCGGCCGCGGCCGCGCGCGAGGCGCCCTGCATCAGGCGTCACCGACCTTCGCCGGCGCGATCGCGCCCGACTCCAGCTCGGCGAGGAACCGCTCGACGATCCCCTTCTGGCGGACCTCCTCCTGCAGGGACTCCCCGACGATCCGGCTGGCCAGATCGGTCGACAGACGCCCGATCTCGCCGCGGAGCTGGTTCATCGCCTGCTGCCGGTCGGCCTCGATCTGCCGGTGCGCGGCCTCGACGATCCGGGTCGCCTCGCCCTGGGCCTGGGTGCGCATCTCCGAGATGATCTGGGCACCCTGGGCGCGCGCGTGCTCGCGGATCTCGTTGGCCTCCCCGCGGGCGTCCTGCAGCTGCGCGGTGTAGCTGTCCAGGGCGGCCTTGGCCTCGGCTTGGGCCTTCTCGGCCTTCTCCAGGCCGCCCTCGATGGCCGCGGTCCGCTCGGCATACATGCTCTCCATCCTCGGGACGACCTTGGTCGAGTAGACCCAGTAGAGGATGGCGAAGGCGACGATGCCGACGATGAGCTCGGCCGGGTGGGGCAGCAGCGGGAGCGCCTCGGGCCAGCCAGGCCCGGCCTCCCCGGACGCCGCAAAGGTGGTGTAGCTCACGACACTCCCTCTCTGTCGTCGCAGGCGTGGGTCGCGAGTCGGATCACGCCTTGAAGACGAACGCGAACACCAGACCGAGGATGGCCAGCGCTTCGGTGATGGCCATGCCGGTGAAGGCGATGGTCTGCAGCATGCCGCGGGCCTCGGGCTGGCGGGCCACCCCGTTGATGTAGGCCGCGAAGATGAGCCCCACACCGATGCCGGGACCGATGGCCGCGAGACCGTAGCCGAGGTACGCGATGTTGCCGGTCATGTTGACTTGTCCTTTCGGTGGCACCGGAGCCCGGTGTCGTTGGCGGTTTCCTGTGGGTCGGTCGTCGTGGTGACTAGTGGTGCTCGGACACCGCGTCGCCGATGTAGAGCGCGGCGAGCAGGGTGAAGATGAAGGCCTGGAGGAACTCGATGAGGATCTCGAAGAAGGTCATGAAGACGGCGAACGCGAAGGAGAGGATCCCCGAGCCCTTGAGCACGATGGTGTCGCCGTGCAGCAGCAGGTACTCGCCGCCGACGATGAAGACCAGCAGCATGAGGTGCCCGGCGAGCATGTTGCCGAACAGTCGCAGAGCCAGGGTGAGGGGGCGGATGACGAAGTAGGTGAGGAACTCCAGCACGAAGAGGATCGGCTTGAGCCAGCCGGGCAGGCCCGGCGGGATCAGCGACTTCAGATACCCCCCGACCCCGTGCTTACGACGCAGCGCCGTGGCGTGGTAGACGACGTAGACGACGAGGGTGAGCACGATCGGGAAACCCACTCGGCTCATCGTCGGGTACTGCACGAAGGGGATGACCCCGAAGAGGTTGTTCAGCAGGATCATCGTGAAGAGGGTGAACAGCAGCGGCAGGAAGGGCTTGAAGTCCTTGGCGCCGATGATGTCTCGCCCGATGGTGTTGCGGACGAAGCCGTAGACCCCTTCGGCCATCCACTGGGTGCGCCCGGGCACCAGCGCCAGACGGCGTGACATCGACAGGTAGAAGAACCCGAGGACGAGGACCGAGATGAGCAGGAAGGCCGCGGGGCGGGTGAAGGCCCAGTTGCTGTCCCCGCCGACGACCGGCCAGTAGAAGTCCGACGTGCCCGGGGACACGAAGTTGGTCCCGCCCTCGCCCCCGCCTTCGGCGACCGGTCGGTCGGTGCCGACCAGCAGGCCCAGGGTCCACGCGTTGAGACTCACACCCACTCCTTGTCACACCCAGCGGACGACCTGCCGCACGTCATCGCCAAGATGAGCGAGCACTCGGCGTGCGTCATGGACCAGAGGATCGGCTCGCACATTACCGGACCGCGCCGGCGGCCTGTACGGTGCGTACCCCGAGTCACAGTGCGGTCGGTCACCGGGCCCCCTGCCTGGTCGCGGGCTGGTCGTAGAGCAGGAATCGGCCTCGCCGCGACGTCCTCCAGAGGAAGGCCTGCCAGGCCAGCGTGACGGCGAGCACGACGATTCCGAAGGCAGTCCCGTCCAGCCACGGGGCATCGAGGAAGGCCAGCATGAACCCGAGCAGGACCAGCACCTGAGCCAGGTAGATGGCCATGCCGACGGCCATGAAGGTCAGCGGACTGCGGTCGCGCAGCAGACGACCGAGCAGACCCAGCCCCGAGGAGAAGTAGCCCAGACCGACCACGAGCCCGAGGGCCGCCGACGGGAGGCTCGCGGCGCCGCGACCGACGACGCAGCCCGCCACCGCCACGGCACCGACCACGGCGCTCGGCGGCAGGCAGCCGCGCAGCAGGACCGTGAAGGGCGCACCGGCCCTCGTCGCTGGTGGCGTCGAGGGCGAGGTCATCCGGCATCCGTTCGTGGGTCCGCGGGGCAAGCCGACCCGGACGGCGAGGTCCGGCGACGGCGTCGAAGCGTGCTTGTGAAAGGTATCACAAGCGCTTCGTCGTCCATCGGGGTAGCCACACTGTGAGAACGGCGGCGACGGCCACGGCCGCCCCGAGGACCAGCAGGGTGGCCCAACCGCGGTAGAACGACAGCGAGACCGTGCCGGCGGCCAGCACCGTGGCCCACAGGTAGAGGATGAGCACTGCGCCCCGGTGCCCGTGGCCGATGTGCAGCATGCGGTGGTGCAGGTGCAGGCTGTCGGCCTCCCATGGGCGCTGGCCGGCCAGGGTGCGGCGCACGACCGCGAGCACGACGTCCAGCAGCGGCAGGCTCAGGACCGCCAGCGGGGCGGCCAGGGGCAGCAGCGCGGCGGTCACCTGGTCGCCGCTGACCTCGGTCGGGTCGACGTTGCCGGTCAGCGAGACGGTCGCCGCAGCCAACAGCAAGCCCAACAGCATGGCTCCGGAGTCGCCCATGAACAGCCGGGCGGGGTTGAAGTTGTGGGGCAGGAAGCCCAGGCAGCAGCCCAAGACCGCGGCGGTGACGAAGGTCGAGGTGGAGAAGACGTTCGCCGGGTTGTACCCGCGGCTCAGCACGTAGGAGTAGGCGAAGAACGCGCCCGCCGCGATCGCGCAGATGCCCGCCGCCAGGCCGTCCAGACCGTCGATCCAGTTCACCGCGTTGACGGTGACGAGAACGACGACGATGGTCACCGTGACGAGCACCGGCCCGGGCAGCACCGTGCTGGTGCCGAACACCGGCACCGAGAGCATCATCACGCCCCGGTAGGCCATCACCCCCGCGGCCAGGATCTGCCCGGCCAGCTTGGTCACCCAGTCCAGCCCCCAGATGTCGTCGGCCGCGCCGACCGCACAGATGATCGCCGCGCCGATGAGCACGCCGCTCATCTGGCCACTGGCGTAGACCCCCGACAGGTAGGGCAGCTCCCGGGCCACGACCGTGGCGGCGGCGAAGCCCAGTAGGATACCCACCCCGCCCAGGCGAGGCATCGGCACGGTGTGCACGTCACGGTCACGCAGCGGGGTGAAGGCCCCGGCGAGCACGGCGACCGCCCGCACCAACGGGGTGGCCAGGTAGGTCACGGCCATGGCGACCGCGAAGACGAGAAGGTACTCCCTCACCCGGTCACCTCCTCGGCCGCCCGCCCGAGACCGGCTCGGTCAGCGCGGGTATGCCGGGAACGCCGTGACGAGCTCGCTCACCCCGGCCCGGACCCGCCGAGACACCGGGTGCTCGGGATCGGGGTCGCCCTGGGTGACCGCGTCGGCGATGAGATCGGCGATCCGGCGCATCTGCGGCTCGCCCATGCCCTGGGTCGTCACGCTCGGGGTGCCCACCCGGATGCCCGAGGCGACGCTCGGCGGCTTGGGGTCGAAAGGGATGGCGTTCTTGTTCAGGACGATCCCCGCGGCGTCGGCCCGGGCCTCGGCGTCCTGGCCGGTGACCCCGATCCCCTGCAGGTCGTGCAGGGACAGGTGGGTGTCGGTGCCGCCGGTCGTCGGGCGGATGCCGTGGGCGGCCAGACCCTGCGCGAGGGCGGCGGCGTTGCGGACCACCTGCGCGGCATACGCGGCATACTCCGGGGTCGCGCACTCCTTGAAGTTCACCGCCTTGGCCGCGACGGTGTGCATCTGCGGACCGCCCTGCATCATCGGGAACACCGCCTTGTCGATGGCGGCCGCGTGCTCCGCGGCGCAGACGATGGCGCCGGAGCGGGGGCCGCGCAGGACCTTGTGCGTGGTGAACGACACGACGTCGGCGTGGGGGACCGGGCTGGGGATGGCCTTACCGGCGACCAGCCCGATGAAGTGGGCGGCGTCGACCCAGAAGATCGCCCCGACCTCGTCGGCGATGGCCCGGAAGCGCGCGAAGTCGATGAGCCTGGGGATCGCCGAGCCACCGGCGAGGATGACCTTGGGCCGGTGCTCCTTGGCCAGCGCCTCCACCTGGGCGTAGTCGATGTCCTCGGTGTCCTTGTCGACGCCGTAGTGCACCGCGTGGAACCACTTGCCGCTGAACGAGATCTTCGTCCCGTGGGTGAGGTGACCGCCGTGCGGCAGGCTCATCGCGAGGATCGTCTCGCCCGGCTTCATGAAGGCGCCGTAGACCGCCTGGTTGGCGCTGGCCCCGCTGTGGCTCTGCACGTTGGCGTGGTCGGCCTCGAACAGGGCCTTGCACCGCTCGATGGCCAGGGTCTCGGCCTTGTCGACCTCGCTGCACCCGCCGTAGTAGCGACGACCCGGGTAGCCCTCGGCGTACTTGTTGGACAGCGTCGAGCCCAGCGCGGTGAGCACCGCGGGCGAGGAGAGGTTCTCGCTGGCGATGAGCTGCAGTCCCCCGCGGATCCGACCGAGCTCGGACAGCAGGACGTCCGCGATCTGCGGGTCCAGAGCCTGCAGGGCGTCGAAGTCGGAGCCGTAGAACTGGGTCATGGGGCGTCTCCGGGAGCGGGGAACGGGGGTGACTCACTGTATGCCGTGCCGGTCGCCACGCGCTCGCGGCACGCCCCGGCCGGCCGCCTCAGCGCCGACGTCTCGACCCGGCCACCTTGGGGCCGGGCGACCGCCGGGGGTCCGAGGCCCTCGCGGCGGCCTCCCGCTCGCGCACCGCGTTGCGCCGGGCCCGGTCGGCGAGGACCTGCGCCTCGCGCAGCGCCCGCCCCTGGGCCGAGGCCACCGCGTCCCGCAGCGCGTCGAGGACCGCGTCGATCGCCTCGGCGGACACGGCGCCCTCGCGCAGGGTCACCGGCTGCCCCCCGGTGCAGTCGAGGATGGTGGAGGGGGCGCTGTCCGGCAACGGGCCGGCGTCGAGATAGACGGCGACGGCCTCGCCGAGTTGCTCGCGCGCCTGCGCCCCGGTCGTCGCGGGCGGCATACCGGTGCGGTTGGCGCTGGTCACCGCCATGGGGCCCACGGCCTGCAGCAGGGCCAGGGCCGTCTCGTCGGCGGGCATCCGCACCGCGACCGTGCCGTTGGTGTCGCCGAGGTCCCATCGCAGGGACGACTGCGCGGGGCACACCAGGGTCAGCGGCCCGGGCCAGAACGCCGCCACCAGTGCCCCGACGTAGTCGGGCAGGTCTCTGGCCAGGCCGTCGAGGGTGCGCCGGTCCGGGACCAGCACCGGCGGCGGCATCTCGCGCCCGCGGCCCTTGGCGGCCAGGACCGCCCCGACCGCGGCCGGGTCGAACGGGTCGCAGCCCACCCCGTAGACGGTGTCGGTCGGCAGCACGACCACGCGCCCGTTGCGGACCGCCTCGGCCGCCGCAGCCACCCCGACCGCCGAGCCCTGCGGGTCGGTGCAGTCGTAGACCTCGCTCACCCGGGCAATCCTAGGAGCCCGGCCGGGCCCGCACGGCGCGCACGACTCGAGGGCGACCGGACAGGTCGGGGTGGTCGGTGGCCACGCGCCAGTCGCCGGCGCGCGCCAAGGCGCGCAACAGCCCCGCCCCCTGCCGCTCGCCGTGCTCCATGACGAGCACCCCTGCGGTGCGCAACAGCCGGCCGGCGCGGTGGGCCATGGCCAGCGGCAGCTCCAGGCCGTCCGGACCCCCGTAGAGCGCCAGGGCCGGGTCGTGGTCGCGGACCTCGGGGTCGCGGGGCACCGCGTCGGCCGGCACGTAGGGCGGGTTGCAGGTGACCAGGTCGACCGTGCCCTCAAGGTGGCGGTATGCCGTGCGGGCGTCGCCGAGGGCGAGCTCGACGTCCAGCCCGAGCAGCTCGCGGTTGCGCACCGCCCAGGCGTGCGCGCCGGCGTCGACCTCGACGGCGTACACGGTCGCGGCGGGGCACTCGTCCTTGATCGCGAAGGCCACTGCCCCCGAGCCGGTCGCGAGGTCGACGACGACGGGCCGGGGCCGGGCGCCGACGGCGGCGAGGGCCAGGGTGACCAGAGTCTCGGTCTCGGGGCGGGGGACGAACACCCCGGGGCCCACGGCCAGGGTGAGCCGGCGGAAGTGGGCCTGCCCGGTGAGGTGCTGCAGCGGCACCCGTCGGGCGCGCTCGGCGACCAGGTCGGCGTAGCGGTCGGCATACGCGTCGGGCAGCGGCGCACCCCCGAGGACCATGAGCCGGCGGGCCTGACCCACGGTGACGCCCAGGGCGTGCGCGGCCAGGACCAGCGCGTCGACCGGCGCGGAGGGCACGCCGGCGGCGGCCAGCCGATGGGTGGCCGCCCGCACGCTCTCACGCAGCTGGCTCACCGGCTCTGGCCGGCCGCCGCCATCCGCTGAGCCTCGTCGGCCTGCACGCACGACGCGACGAGCGCGTCGAGGTCCCCGCCGAGCACCGCCTCGAGGTTGTAGGCCTTGAAGCCGGTGCGATGGTCGGCGATGCGGTTCTCCGGGAAGTTGTAGGTGCGGATGCGTTCGGACCGGTCGACGGTGCGCACCTGGGAGCGGCGGGCCGCCGAGGCGGCCGCCTCGGCGGCCTCGCGGGCGATCTGGCGCAGCCGTGCCCGGAGCACCCGCAGCGCGGACTCCTTGTTCTGCAGTTGGGACTTCTCGTTCTGGCACGAGACGACCACGCCGGTCGGCAGGTGGGTGATCCGCACCGCCGAATCGGTGGTGTTGACCGACTGTCCCCCGGGGCCGGAGGAGCGGTAGACGTCGACGCGCAGGTCGTTCGGACCGATCTCGACCTCGTCGTCGTCGTCGACGTCGGGCATGACGAGCACGCCGGCGGCGGAGGTGTGGATGCGCCCCTGGCTCTCGGTCACCGGCACCCGCTGCACCCGGTGGACGCCGCCTTCGTACTTCAGCCGCGCCCACGGCGCCTCGCCCGGCTCAGGAATACCCTTGGCGCGTAAGGCGATCCGTGCCTCTTTGTAGCCACCGAGGTCGGACTCGGTGGCATCGAGCAGCTCGGTCGCCCAACCCTGGCGCTCGGCGTACCGCAGGTACATCCGGACCAGGTCCCCGGCGAACAGCGCCGACTCCGCCCCGCCCTCCCCCGCCTTGACCTCGAGGATCACGTCGCGGTCGTCGTCGGGGTCGCGCGGCAGCAGTAGGGTGCGCAGGCGCTCCTGGGCGACCTCGACGGTGGCCTCGATCGCCGGGATCTCCTGGGCGAAGGACGGCTCGTCGGCGGCCAGCTCGCGGGCCACGCCGAGGTCGTCGCGGGCCGCGACCAGGGCCCGGTAGGCCGCCACGGTCGGGCCCAGCGCGGCATACCGCCGGTTGAGGGAGCGCAGCCGCGCCGGGTCGGCATG
The DNA here is from genome assembly GCA_037045055.1 of Dermatophilaceae bacterium. Taxonomy (GTDB): domain Bacteria; phylum Actinomycetota; class Actinomycetes; order Actinomycetales; family Dermatophilaceae; genus Phosphoribacter. The sequence continues at coordinate 857,149 of JBAOHJ010000001.1, forward strand.
CACGGCGGGGTCGGCCAGGGCGGCCTCGATGGCCAGGTGCTCCTGCACGAGCGGGTGCGCCGAGGACGCCAGGGCGTCGGTCACGGGGCCCTCCCCTCCTCGGGCGACACGGCACACCGGGCCAGACGGCGACGCCGGCCCGGCGAGAGTGTCGCGGACCGGCGTCGCCGAGCCGCGCTACGTGGCGGCCTTCTTTCCGTACCGGGCCTGGAACCGGGCGACGCGACCACCGGTGTCGAGGATTTTCTGCTTGCCGGTGTAGAACGGGTGGCACTGCGAGCAGACCTCGGCGTGGATGACACCGTTCTTGGCCGTGCTGCGGGTGGTGAACGTGGTGCCGCAGGTGCAGCTCACCTGGGTCGGCCCGTAGGCCGGGTGGATGTCCTTCTTCACTGCCGTCTCCTTGTCGATGCCGGCCCGGGTCGGCGCGCCACGACGGGCCGATGCCCTCGTGCACCGCGGATGCCGTGAACCGGACCGAGGGTCAAGTGTGCCAGAGCACCCGGCGCTGGCCCAACCCGCGCGCGCCGGCCCAACCTCGCGCCCCGGCCGCGCCCGTCCCGCCGCGTCGGGTCAGTCGTCGTCCTCGTCGTCGAGCTTGATCGAGGAGGTCCGCTGCACCTGGACGAGGAACTCCACGTTGCTCTTGGTATTGCGCAGCTTGGCCAGCAGCAGCTCAATGCCCTGGGTCTCGTCCAGCGCCGAGAGCACTCGGCGCAGCTTCCACATGATCTTCAGCTCCTCCGGCGACATGAGGATGTCCTCGCGCCGGGTGCCGGAGGCGTTGACGTCGACCGCGGGGAAGATCCGCCGGTTGGCCAGTTGCCGGGACAGCTTGAGCTCCCAGTTGCCGGTGCCCTTGAACTCCTCGAAGATCACCTCGTCCATCTTCGAGCCGGTCTCGACCAGGGCGGTGGCCAGGATGGTCAGCGACCCGCCGTTCTCGATGTTGCGCGCGGCGCCGAAGAACCTCTTGGGCGGGTAGAGCGCCGCCGAGTCGACGCCGCCGGAGAGGATCCGGCCGCTGGCCGGGGCGGCGAGGTTGTAGGCCCGGCCGAGGCGGGTGATGCCGTCGAGCAGCACGACGACGTCCTGGCCGAGCTCGACGAGGCGCTTGGCCCGCTCGATGGCCAGCTCGGCGACCGTGGTGTGGTCGTCGGCAGGCCGGTCGAAGGTCGAGGCGATGACCTCGCCGCGGACCGTGCGCTGCATGTCGGTGACCTCCTCGGGGCGCTCGTCGACGAGCACGACCATGAGGTGGACCTCGGGATTGTTCGTCGTGATGGCGTTGGCCACGGCCTGCAGGATGAGCGTCTTGCCCGCCTTGGGCGGGCTGACGATGAGCCCCCGCTGGCCCTTGCCGATCGGGGACACCAGGTCGATCACCCGGGTGGTGATGCCGTTCGACGCGGTCTCCAGCCGCAGGCGGTCCTGGGGGTACAGCGGCGTGAGCTTGGTGAACTCGACCCGGGCCTTGGCCTGCTCGGGGGTCATACCGTTGACGGTGTCCAGGCGCACCAGGGCGTTGAACTTGGCGCGGTTGCCGCCCTGAGCGGTGGGCGCCTCGCCCTCGCGCAGGGCCCGGACCGCGCCGGTGACCGCGTCGCCCTTGCGCAAGCCGTTGCGTTTGACCATCCCCAGCGGCACGTAGACGTCGTTGGGGCCGGGCAGGTAGCCGGACGTGCGCACGAAGGCGTAGTTGTCCAGGACGTCGAGGATCCCGGCGACCGGCACGAGGACGTCGTCCTCGGAGATCTGGACGTCCTGCTCCTGCTGGTAGTCCCCGCCGAGGCCGCCCTGGCCGTAGCCACCCTGCCCGCGCCCCCGCTTGCGGTCGCGGCTGCGCTGCCGGCTGCGCCGGCGACCGGGTCGGGCGTCGCCGTCGTCCTCGTAGCGGGCGCTCTGGCCGGCGTGGCCGTGCGCCTGGCCCGGCTGGCTGAACGCCTGGCTGGGCTGGCCCTGGCTGGGCTGGCCCTGGCTGGGTTGGCCCGGACCGGCCGGGGTATGGCCGGCCTGGCCCTGGCTCGACTGGCCCTGGCCGGGCTGGCCCGGACCGGCCAAGGCATGGCCGGCCTGGCCCTGATCGGCCCGGGTCTGGCCTGGCTGCTCCCGACCCGGGCCGTGGTGCCCCCGGTGCGCGGGTGCGCCCGCTCGGTCGGCCTGCGTTCCGGTCGCGGCCGACTCGCCGTGGCCGTTACTGCCGGGCGCCTGGGCCGGCGGCCCCGACGACACCGGCTCGCCGGCCCGCTCGGGACGCTCGGTCGGAGCCTGGGTGGTGCTCGGTGCGCCCGACGAGGGGGGCTGGCCCCGGTGCGGCTCGGACGACCCGCCGGAGCGGCGGGCGGCGATCGCGGCGACGAGCTCGTCCTTGCGCATCCGCCCGGTCCCGGTGATCCCCAGACCCGACGCCATGCCCTTGAGTTCGGCGACGTTGAGGCCCGACAGGCCTCGCGACGGGCGCGACGAGGCGTCCGCGATCTCGATGGTGTCTGTCACGAAGGTCCTTCCCCCTCGTTGTCGGCGGCCTCGCGTGAGGGCGGCCGAGGTATGACGGCCAGCAGTGCTGGCCTGGTGTGGCCCCGTCGACGTGCAGGCGTCAAGCGTGCGGGCACGTCGCAGGCGAGCAGACTCGCCGTCCGTGGGGGGCTGCGACCACGCACCCGGCTCGCGCGCGAGCCGGCGGTCGCGATGCCAATGTAACACCTTCCCGGGGTCGGCTGTTCCCGACCCGCAGACGCATGGTCCGCGCGGTCGGGGGTCCGTCCGCGCAGTCGGAGCGCCCAGGGCCGACAGGTCAGCAGGCGAGGACCTGCGCGCCCTGACGGGGGATGCCGGGCTGCAGCCGCGTCCAGTCCCCGAACGTCGCCGGCAGGGTCACCTCGGGGGCGCGGCTGCGCCGCACGAGCACGAGCACGCTGGGTCCGGCACCCGAGATGAGGGCGGCGTGGCCCCGCTCCCGCAGGTGGTCCACCACGGCCATCGACGCGGCATACGAAGGCCGGCGGGCCTCCTGGTGCAGCCAGTCCCGGGTCGCCGGCAGGAGCAGCTCCGGGCGGCGCGTGGCCGCCTCGACGAGCAGGGCGGCCCGGGCGCCGTTGCGCGCGGCGTCCCGCAGGGGCACCTGGTCGGGCAGCATCGCCCGGGCGGTGTGGGTGGCCAGGGTGGCCTCCGGGACGAAGACGACCGCGCAGAGCTCGGGGTGGATGGGCAGTCGGGCCGTCACCGTGGAGCCCTCGTGCGGGTCGCCCGGGTCGCCGGTCCAGGACAGGGTGAGCCCGCCGTAGACCGTGGCCGAGGCGTTGTCCGGGTGGCCCTCCAGGTCGCTCGCGATGGCGTTGGCCATGGCCCGGTCGACCTCGATGGCCGCGCCGGGGTCTGGAGCCGAGCCAGCGGCATACGCCGAAAGCCCTTGCGCGGCAACGACACCGGCCACGATAGCGGTGGCCGAGCTGCCCATGCCCCGCCCGTGCGGGACGGCGTTGCGGGCCACCAGCCGCATGCCGGCGGGCAGGGTGACACCGATCCGGTCGAACGCGCGGACCATGGAGCGGTAGACCAGGTGCGACTCGTCGCGGGGGACGCCGTCGCGGCCCTGCCCGTGCACCTCGATCCGCAGACCGGGGACGCGGGTCACGGTGACCTCGACCTCGTCCCACACGCCCAGCGCCAGGCCGATCGAGTCGAACCCAGGCCCGAGGTTGGCGCTGCTGGCCGGCGCCCGCACCCGGATCGCCGCGCCGACGGGGACGGTGGACACCGGGTCAGTCCGCCAGACCCAGGGCCGCGGCAGCGCTGTAGGCGTCGGCGGGGATGCGGGTCGGGCTGACCTCGGAGCCGTCCAGCCGCCGCAGCGCCCACTGTGGGTCCTTGAGCCCGTGTCCGGTGACCGTGCACACCACCCGCGCCCCGGCGGGGATCAGGCCCCGCTCGTGGCATTGCAGCAGACCGGCCACGGACGCCGCCGACCCGGGCTCGACGAAGACCCCCTCCTTGGCCGAGAGGACGCGGTGGGCGGCGAGGATCCGCTCGTCGTCGACCATGTCGATGAGCCCCTCGGACTCCTCCCGTGCGGCCACCGCCTGGGCCCAGGAGGCCGGGTTGCCGATCCGGATCGCCGTCGCCACGGTCTCGGGGTGGTCGATCGGATGGCCTCGGACGATCGGCGCGGCCCCCTGCGCCTGGAACCCGAACATCCGCGGCAGGTGGCTGGCCGGCCCACCGCCGGCGGCGTCGCCGAGCCCCCCGGGCGTGCCCGCGGCATACTCGCGGTAGCCCTGCCAGTACGCCGTGATGTTCCCGGCGTTGCCCACCGGCAGGCAGTGGATGTCGGGAGCGTCCCCCAGGGCGTCGACGATCTCGAACGCCGCCGTCTTCTGCCCCTCGATGCGCGCGGGGTTGACCGAGTTGACCAGCTCCACCGGGAAGGTCTCGGCGAGCTTGCGGGCCACCTCGAGGCAGTCGTCGAAGTTGCCCTCGACCTGCAGCAGCGTCGCGCCGTGGGCGATGGCCTGGCTGAGCTTGCCCAGGGCGATCTTGCCGTCGGGCACCAGGACGGCGCAGGTCATCCCCGCCTTGGTCGCGTATGCCGCGGCGCTGGCGCTGGTGTTGCCGGTGGAGGCGCAGATCACCGCCTTGGCGCCGTGCCGGGCTGCCGACGAGATCGCCGCGGTCATCCCGCGGTCCTTGAACGACCCGGTGGGGTTGAGGCCCTCGTACTTGAGGTAGACGTCGGCGCCGACGACCGAGCTCAGGTATGCCGCCGGGATGAGCGGGGTGCCACCCTCCTGGAGGGTGACGACCGGAGCGCCGGCGAGTGTCGGCAGGCGGTCGGCGTACTCGCGGATGACTCCGCGCCACAGGTAGGCCATCTCAGACCCCTTCCACGCGCATGACGGAGGTGACGGCCCGGACCACCGGGAGCGCGGCCAGGGCGTCGACGGTGGCCGACAGCGCCGCGTCGGGGGCGACATGGGTGACCACGACGAGCAGGGCGCGCCCGTCCTGCTCGGCAGCGGCGGTGTCGGCGAGCTGCTGCTGACGCACCGTCTCGATCGACACGTCGTGGTGGGCGAAGGCGGTGGCGACCTGGGCCAGCACGCCGGGGCGGTCGGCCACGTCGAGGCTGATGTGGTAGCGGGTGCGCGCCTGGCCCATCGGCAGGACCGGCAGCTCGGCGTAGGCACTCTCCCCCGGCCCCCGACCCCCACCGACCCGGTGGCGGGCCACCGCGACGATGTCCCCGAGCACCGCGCTGGCCGTCGGGTCGCCACCGGCCCCGCGACCGTAGAACATCAGCTCCCCAGCGGCGTCGGCCTCGACGAACACCGCGTTGAACGCCTCGCGCACCCCGGCCAGCGGATGCCGCCGCGGGATCATCGCCGGGTGCACCCGCACCGACACCCCGCTCGCGGCCCCGACGGCGTCCCCCGCCTCGGGCCGGTGGACCCGCTCGCAGATGGCCAGCAGCTTGACGACGCAGTCCATCTCCCTGGCGGCCTGCACGTCGGCAGCGGTGACCTCGGTGATGCCCTCCCGGTGGACGTCCTGGCCGCGGACCCGAGTGTGGAAGGCCAGCGAGGCGAGGATCGCCGCCTTGGCGGCGGGGTCGAACCCCTCGACGTCGGCGGTCGGGTCCGCCTCGGCGTAGCCCAGGGCCTGGGCCTGCTCGACGGCCTCGGCGAAACCCGCGCCGGTGGTGTCCATCTTGTCCAGGACGTAGTTGGTCGTGCCGTTGACGATGCCCATGACCTTACGCACGCTGTCGCCGGCCAACGACTCGCGCAGCGGCCGAAGCAGCGGGATGGCCCCGGCGACCGCGGCCTCGTAGTACAGGTCGACGCCCCGGACCCGGGCCGCGGCATACAGGGTGGGGCCGTCCTCGGCCAGCAGCGCCTTGTTGGCGGTGACCACCGACGCCCCGTGGTCGAAGGCGCCCAGGATGAGCGAGCGCGCCGGCTCGATGCCGCCGATGACCTCCACGACGATGTCGGCTCGGCCCACCAGACCCGCGGCGTCGGTGGTGAACAGCCCCGGGTCGACGCCGCACCCGCTGCGGTCGCGGCCCGCGCGGCGCACCGCGATCCCGGCGATCCGCAAGGGCCGCCCGATGCGTGCGGTCAGGTCGTCGGCGTGCTCGACGAGCAGCCGGGCGACCGCACCGCCGACCACTCCGCAGCCGAGCAGAGCCACGCGCAGGGGTGCGCCGTCGGCCTCGGGGGGATCCTCGAGCCGGTCGTCATCTCGTGCCACGGTCTGCAATCCTGCCGCCTGTCGATGTCCCCGGGGCGCCGGACACGTCCGCGCCGGGGCCGACGCACACCCTACGCCCGCCGCTGCGACGACCGTCTGCCGTCATCGCCTCTCAGCCCACGTCGAGTGCGACGAGGTCCTCGACCGTCTCGCGGCGCACGAGGACTCGCGCCTGCCCGTCCAGGACCGCCACGACCGGTGGGCGGGGCGTGTGGTTGTACTGGCTGGACAGCGACCGGCAGTAGGCGCCGGTGCCGGGGACGGCCAGCAGGTCGCCGGCCGTGACGTCGGCGGGCAGGAACTCGTCCTTGACGACGATGTCCCCGCTCTCGCAGTGCTTGCCCACCACCCGCGCCAGGGCGGGGGCGGCGGTGCTGGCCCGGCTGGCCAGGGCGCACGAGTAGTCGGCGTCGTAGAGAGCCGAGCGGATGTTGTCGCTCATCCCGCCGTCGACGGAGACGTAGAGCCGTCGGGACCCACCGTCGAGGGCGACCGGCTTGACCGTGCCCACCTCGTAGAGCGTCAACGTGCTCGGGCCGGCGATGGCCCGCCCCGGCTCGATGGAGATCCGCGGCACGGCCAGACCGGCGGCGCGGCACTCGTGGTCGACGATGTCGGCCATCCCGGCGGCCAGGTGCTTGGGCGGCAGCGGGTCGTGCTCGGTGGTGTAGGCGATGCCGAACCCGCCGCCCAGGTCCAGCTCGGGCAGCTCGATGCCGTACTCACGGGCCACCTCGGCGTGCAGGCGCAGCACCCGCCGGGCCGACACCTCGAACCCCGACGTGTCGAAGATCTGCGAGCCGATATGGCTGTGCAGGCCGATGAGGCGCAGGTGCGGGGTATGCCGCAGCACCCGCCGGACCGCCTCCGCGGCCTCGCCGCCGGCGAGGGAGAAGCCGAACTTCTGGTCCTCGTGGGCCGTGGCGATGAACTCGTGGGTGTGCGCCTCGACGCCCACGGTGACCCGAACCAGCACGGGCGCCTCGCGCCCGAGCCGAGCCGCGATCGCGGCCAGCCGCTCGATCTCCTCGAAGGAGTCGAGGATGATCCGCCCGACGCCGTAGGACACCGCCGCGTGCAGCTCCGCCGGACTCTTGTTGTTGCCGTGCATGCCGATCCGGGCACCCGGCATACCGGCTCGGGCCGCGACGGCAAGCTCGCCGCCGGAGCAGACGTCGAGGTTGAGCCCGTCGTCGCGGATCCAGCGCGCCACTTCGGTGCACAGGAACGCCTTGCCGGCGTAGTAGACGTCCGCCCCCCCGCACAGGTCGTCGAAGATCTCGGTGTACGTCTCGACGAACTCGCGCCCGCGAGCGCGGAAGTCCGCCTCGTCGACGACGTATGCCGGTGTGCCGAACTGCGCGGCCAGCTCCGTCACGGCGACCCCCGCCACGGTGAGCACTCCGTCGGCTGCTCGCCCGACGCCGGCGGCCCACAGGGACGGGTGCAGGCGGTTGACGTCGGCGGGTGGGGTCAGCCACGTCGGGCCTTTGTAGCCCTCGGCGTGCAGGGCGCCGGCCACGTGTGCGCGCATGGGGCCATCCTCGCCGGCCGACCCTCGGTCGGTCGCCCGGTTTCAGGGTCCAAGACGGCGGCGCGGGCGTGCGGGGCGCCCGGGCGCCTCACGAGAGCAGGCTAACGGTGGCTTCGGGGGGGCTGATGCGACCACTGGCCGGCGTTCGCGGGTCGGAGCCGCGTCGCGGGTCCCGGCTATCGATGGCCCCGGGGCTTGAGCGGGGCGACGTGACCGGGCACGCGGTAGGCCCGCCCCTGCAGGGCGAAGCCGCGTACCAGCTCCAACACTCGGTCCGGCTCGAAGGGTTTGCTCAGGCAGGCGTCCAGGCCGAGGGTGGTGGCTCGCTCGTAGTCCTGGTCGGCGCAGGTGACCTCGGCCGAGGCCATGAGCACGGGGATGTGGCGCAGCCGCTCGTCGGCCCGGACCGACGCCAGGACCGACCAGCCGTCGCCGGGAGACATCTGGGCGTCGACGATGAGCACCGACGGGATCGCGTCCACGGGCCGATCCCCGAGCAGGGCCAGCGCCTGGACACCATCGGCCGCCTCGATGACCTCGAATCCGTCGAGGTCGAGCATCATTGCGAGCAGCCGGCGGATCGACTCGGTGTCGTCGCAGACGAGGACCGATTGCCGTCGACCGGCGCCGCCAGGGACCGCCGGTTCCATGCCGCGCAGCCTAGGCTGCTACCCTCACCCAGGCACCAGGATTCGGCAAAACCGGTTACACCGTCCAGATGACGGATGCCGCCAGGCCCCCGTAGCTCAGGGGATAGAGCACCGCCCTCCGGAGGCGGGAGCGCAGGTTCGAATCCTGCCGGGGGCGCCCCGCATCATGCCGCTGACCTGCGGATTCTTGGTTTTCGGCTCGGGCTGGGGAGACGATCGGGCCGCGGCGAGGCCAGGGGGCCGTCGTTCGCGCCCGTTCGCGTCCGTGCGAGAGCAGCGGGCGTCGGCCCTCACCGGAGCCACCCACCACCGCGACCCCGGGGCGGCTGCCGCCCGCCCGACAACGTCCCCGGCCGCCCTCCTCGTTGAACCGGCGGGGTGGACGCATTCGGCGCGTCCCGCGCGGGCTCAGCGCTGGGTGGCGTCGCTGACCTCGCCGACGAGCACCTCGATGACGTCCTCGAGGAACACCACCCCGGTGGCCTGGCCGGAGGCGTCCACGACCCGGGCCAGGTGGGCCCCCGAGCGCTGCATCGACGCCAAGACGTCCTCGATCTCGTCGCCGGGCGACACCGTGGCCAGGCTGCGCACCCGCTTGCCGGGGATGGGCCGGGTGGACCGGTCGTCGTCGGCGTAGAGGACGTCCTTGAGGTGGACGTACCCCACCGGCTGGCCCTGCGGGTCGAGGTAGGGATACCGGGAGAACCCGCGCCGAGCCACCAGCTGCTCGACGTCCTGCGGCGTCACCCCCGCCGAGACGCACACCAGGGCCTCGACAGGCACGGCGACATCGGCGGCGGTGCGGTCGCTGAACTCGATCGCGTTGTGGACCAACCCCTGGCGGACCTCGCCGATGAGGCCCTCGCGGTGGCTCTCGGCGACGATGTGGGCGACCTCCTGGGCGGTGAAGGCCGAGCCGATCTCGTCCTTGGGCTCCACGCCCAGCATCCGGACCAGCCCCTTGGCCACCCACTCCATGACGCGCACCAACGGGCGCAGCGCCCGGGCCAGATAGAGCAGGGTCGGCACGAGCAGCAGGGCGGCGCGGTCCGGGGCCGCGATGGCGACGTTCTTGGGCAGCATCTCGCCCAGCACGACGTGCAGGTAGACGACCACCAGCAGGGCCACGGCCACCGAGATGGCGTCGGCCCACACCGTCGACAGCGGCAGGTGCTCGACCAGGGGATACACCAGCTCGTGCAGGGCGGTTTCGGCCAGGGCCCCCAGGCCCACCGAGCAGACCGTGATCCCCAGTTGCGCGGTGGCGAGCATCGAGCCCATCTGTTCCAGGGCCTGCAGACACACCCGGGCGGGCGCGCTGCCGGCTTCGGCGCGCGGCTCCAGCGTGGATCGCCGTGCTGCCATCGCGGCGAACTCGGCCCCGACGAAGTAGGCGTTGCCCACCAACAGCAACAGAGACAGCCACAACGCGGTCGACTGGCTCACCGGGGTCCCCCACCCGGCAACCCGGCGGGGTCGGCGCTCGGTCGGACCCGCAGCCGCGCGACCCGCCGGCCCTCCATCCGGGTGACCTCGATCGCCCAGCCGGGCACGACCACTCGGTCGCCGGCGGTCGGCACCCGGCCCAGGGTCGCCATGACGAAACCGCCGAGACTCTCGTATGCCGGTCCGTCGGGCACCGGGGCGCCGATCCGGTCGCGGACCTCGTCCGGTCGCCACAAGCCGGAGACCGACCACGACCCGTCGGGCAGCTGCCGGCCGGTGGAGCGCGACCGGTCGTGCTCGTCGCTGACCTCGCCGACGATCTCCTCGACGACGTCCTCGAGGGTGACCACGCCGCTGGTGCCGCCGTACTCGTCGACGACCAAGGCCAGCTGCAGCCCGGCGGCCCGCAGCTGTTGCAGCAGCGGAGCCAGCCGGATCGTCTCCGGGACCACGAGGTGACGGACCATGAGGGCCGACGCGGGGACCTCCGCGCGACGGGGGGCCGGCACGGCCATCGCCGCCTTGACGTGGACGATGCCGTCGACGTCGTCCCAGTCCTCGCCCACCACGGGGAAGCGCGAGTGCCCGGTCCGGCGCGACAGGCGAAGGACGTCCTCGGCGGTGTCCGTGCGCTCGACCCCGACGCAGCGCACCCGCGGGGTCATCACGTCGACCGCCGTGCGCTCGGCGAAGTCCAAGGACCGGGTGAGCATCGCCGCGGTGGTCGGCGCCAGGGTGCCCACCTGTGCCGAGCGGCGGACCAGGCTGGCCAGCTCCTGCGGGGTGCGGGCCGCGCTGAGCTCCTCCTGTGGGGTGATGCCGACCCCCCGGACCAGGGCGTTGGCCGAGCCGTTGAGTACCGCGACAAGCGGACGGGTCGCCGCCGCGAAGAAGCGCACCGGTAGGGCCACCAGGCTCGCCGTGCGCAGCGGCGCGGAGATCCCGAGGAACTGCGGCAGCAGCTCCCCGAAGACCATCGAGAACACCGTGACGAGCACCAGCGCACCGGTCGTCGCCACCGGCTCCACCGCGTCCGCCGGCAGCAACGCCGCCGACGGGATGGCGAGCAGACTGCCCACCGCGGGTTGGGCGAGGAAACCGACGGCCAGGGTGGTCAGGGTGATGCCGACCTGAGCGGCCGACAGCTGGGTCGACAGCGACCGCAGCGAGCGCAGGATGGTCCGGGACCGGTCGTGGCCGTCCGCGACGGCCTGCTCCACGGTGGCCCGGTCCAGCGCCACGAGGCTGAACTCGGCGGCGACGAACAGCGACGTGCCGACGGTGAGCAGCACGGCGGCGAGCACCAGCAGCCATTCGCCCATGGTGGTCCCCACCCTAGGTCATCGCGCCGGTCCCCGATCGCGACCGGGCACCCGGGGGGCGGCGACGCCCCACCCGGGGCGGCACCCAGGTCAGGGTCCACCCGGAGACGGACCCTGAAGCTGCCCTGGTTCCGCCTGTCGGACGATGCGGCTAGGGCCGGCGACTGGTTGCATGTCTGTCGTGAACACGCTCAGGGGACACCGATGACCACCACCACGACCACGACCCCCGCCCACCCGGGGACCCGCATCGAGGTGTCGCGACTGACCAAGCGCTTCGGCTCGCTGGTCGCCGTCGACGACCTCGACTTCACCGTCGAGCCGGGTCGCATCACCGGCTTCCTCGGCCCCAACGGGGCCGGTAAGACGACGACCATGCGCATGCTCCTCGGGCTGGTCCGGCCCACCTCCGGCACCGCGACGATCGGCGGCCTGCGCTACCACGACCTGCCCGACCCGATGCGCACCGTGGGATCCGCACTGGAGTCCACGAACTTCCACCCCGGCCGCAGCGGCCGTGACCACCTGCGCGTGCTCGCCGACGCCGGCGGCATACCGCACCGGCGCGTCGACGAGCTGCTCGAGCTGGTCGGCATCCCCGCGGCCGCCAAGCTGCGGGCCGGGGGCTACTCCATGGGCATGCGCCAGCGCCTCGGCCTGGCCGCCGCCCTGCTGGGGGACCCGCAGGCCATCCTGCTCGACGAGCCGGCCAACGGACTGGACCCGGAGGGCATCCGGTGGCTGCGTGGCTTCCTCCGTCACCTGGCCGGCCAGGGCAAGACGATCCTCATCTCCAGCCACCTGCTCTCGGAGGCCGAGCAGATCGTCGACGACGTAGTGATCATCGCCAACGGTCGCAGCGTCGCCCAGGGCTCGATGGAGTCGCTGCGCGGGGAGCCCTCCGCGCGCGTGCGCACCAGCGATCCCGCCACGCTCGGCAGCGCCCTCACCGCCGCGGGGCTGCAGTGGGAGCCGGGCCCCGAGGGCGCCCTCACCGTGCGCACCCCCGCGCTGGCTCGGATCGGCGACATCGCCCTGCACGCCGGCGTGCCGGTCCACGAGCTGCGCCAACTGGCCACCGACCTGGAGGACCTCTTCTTCCGGCTCACCGAAGCCCCGGAGCACCGCAACCGCAACCTCGGCGCCGCCGCCCCGGCCGACGGCGACGCCGCTTCGATCGAGCAGGGCGCGCTCGTCGGCGCCGACGGAGGGCAGGCACGATGAACGCCGTGACCGCAGAGCTGCGCAAGTTCTTCACCACCCGCATGTGGTGGGGCATGGGCATCGCCGTCGTCCTGTCCGGCATGGGTCTGGCCGCGCTGAACGGGCTGTTCCTTACCAGCAGCGCCGCCGCGGAGGCCGGCGTGGGCAGCATGAGCGACAGCACGCTGGCCAAGAACGTCTACACCGGCGGGATCGGCGTGGGCTACCTGCTGACCCTGGCCGTCGGGGTCATGGCGATCGGCGCGGAATACCGCCACAAGACGATCACGAGCACCTTCCTGGCCACCCCCAAGCGGGTCCGGGTGATGGTGGCCAAGGTCGTGGCCCTGGTCGCGATCGGCGGCTTCTACGGGGTGCTCTCGCTGCTGGGCTCGACCGCGGTCGGGGCGACCATCCTGTCGCTGCGGGGGCACCCGGCCTTCCCCGACGCGTCGGTATGGCGGTCGATGGCCCTCGGGCTGCTCGTGCTGGCGGTGTGGGCGCTGATCGGCCTGGGCGCCGGCATCCTCATCCCCAACCAGGTCGCCGCCCTGCTCGTGTCGATCGGCGTGGCCTGGATCGTCGAGCCGATCCTCACCTTCGTCTTCGGCGCGCAGGACTGGGGCAAGGGCTTCGTCCGGTTCTTCCCCAGCGCGGCCACCACCGCGGCGCTGGACACCAACACCACGTCGGGCCCGGGCTCCATCCCGGTGCTGGCCTGGTGGGGCGGGGCTCTCGTGCTCGTCGGGTATGCCGCGGTCATGTCCGTCGTCGGCTCGGCGCTCACCGTGCGACGCGACGTCAGCTAGGCGACAGTCCGCCGCGCCTGCATCGGCCCGGTCCGTAGGCCCGCCCGTCGCGGTGGGCAGCCGGGCCGGGCCGGGCCCGTTCACCCGGCGGGAAGGGCGCCGGCGGGCGGCATACGGCACGGGTCTGCCCGCCCCCGGGCAGCCGCCGCAGGCCCCTAGGTCGGTCCCCGGGGCAGGGATACGCTTGACACTTGCCCCCTGCCGACGACCAGGGCCCGGTCCCGCCGGGCCGCGGGCGGGCATCCGTCACCGGCGACGCGACGCGAAAGAGGCGAGGCCATCGTGCCCGAGCAGCCCACGACCGAGACCCCCAGCCCGGGCTTCGGCCCCAACGAGTGGCTCGTCGACGAGCTGTACGAGCAGTACCTGCGCGACAAGACGTCGGTCGACAAGGCGTGGTGGGACTTCTTCGCCGACTACCGGCCGATGGACATCCCCTCCCGGGGCAACGGTGCCGGCGCGCCGACCAGGGCTGCAGCCCCGGCCACTGCGACCCCGGCCGCTGCCGCCCCGGCCGCTGCGACCCCGGCAGCTGCGGCACCGGCCCCCGCCGCCGAGACCCCGACCTCGGCGCCCGGCGCCCCGACCCCAGCGGCCCCCGCCACGACGGCCCCCCCGTCCGCCTCCCCCGGCGCGGAGGCGGCCCCCACCACGGTCGCCTCCCCCGATACCGAGGAGCAGGTCACCCCGCTGCGCGGGCCGGCCGCCCGGGTCGTCACGAACATGGCCGCCTCGCTGGAGGTGCCGACCGCGACCAGCGTGCGCGCGGTGCCGGCCAAGCTGCTCATCGACAACCGGATGGTCATCAACAACCACCTGGCCCGCTCGCGCGGCGGCAAGGTCTCCTTCACCCACATCATCGGCTACGCCCTGGTCAAGGCCGTGACCCGGATGCCGGAGATGAACGCCGCCTTCGGTGAGCGGGAGGGCAAGCCGGTAGTCGTCCACCCGGCACACGTGAACCTGGGCCTGGCCATCGACCTGGCCAAGCCCGACGGCAGCCGCCAGCTGCTCGTGCCGAGCATCAAGGCCGCCGAGGCGCTCGACTTCGTGCGCTTCTGGACCGCCTACGAGGACATGGTGAAGAAGGCCCGCGCCGGCAAGCTCACCGTCGAGGACTTCGCCGGCACCACCATGACCCTGACCAACCCGGGCACCATCGGCACGGTCCACTCCGTGCCGAGGCTCATGCAGGGCCAGGGCGCGATCATCGGCGTGGGGGCGCTGGAGTACCCCGCCGAGTGGCAGGGCGCGAGCGGCGAGACGCTCAACCGCAACGCGGTGAGCAAGATCCTCACCCTCACCTCGACCTACGACCACCGGATCATCCAGGGCGCCCAGAGCGGGGACTTCCTGCGCGTCGTGCACCAGCTGTTGCTGGGCCAGGACGGCTTCTACGACGAGATCTTCACCGCGCTGCGCATCCCCTACGAGCCGGTGCGCTGGGTCCAGGACATCTCGGCCTCGCACGACGAGGACATCAACAAGGTCGCCCGGGTGCAGGAGCTCATCCACGCCTACCGGGTGCGCGGGCACCTCATGGCCGACACCGACCCGCTGGAGTACGAGCAGCGCCGCCACCCCGACCTCGACGTCACCAGCCACGGGCTGACCCTGTGGGACCTCGACCGGCACTTCGCCACCGGTGGCTTCGGCGGGGCACCGTTCCTCACCCTGCGCAAGATCCTGTCGATCCTGCGCAGCTCGTACTGCCGCACCGTCGGCATCGAGTACATGCACATCCAGGACCCCGAGGAACGCCGGTGGATCCAGGACCAGGTCGAGGTCGTGGGCGATCGACCCACCCGGGAGGAGCAGATGCGCATCCTGCGCCGGCTCAACGCCGCGGAGGCGTTCGAGACGTTCCTGCAGACCAAGTACGTCGGTCAGAAGCGTTTCTCCCTGGAGGGCGGCGAGTCGGCGATCGCCCTGCTCGACCGGGTCCTGTCCCGGGCCGCGCGGGACGGCATGCACGAGGTGTGTATCGGTATGCCGCACCGCGGTCGGCTCAACGTCCTGGCCAACATCGCCGGCAAGTCCTACGGCCAAATCTTCCGCGAGTTCGAGGGCAAGCAGGACCCGACGTCGGTCCAGGGCTCCGGCGACGTCAAGTACCACCTGGGCACCGAGGGCGAGTTCGTCTCCGAGGACGGCGCCACGACCCGGGTCTACCTCGCGGCCAACCCCTCCCACCTGGAGGCGGTCAACCCCGTCCTCGAGGGGATCGTCCGGGCCAAGCAGGACCGGCTCGACCTCGGCGGCGAGGCCTTCACCGTGCTGCCGGTGCTGCTGCACGGCGACGCGGCGTTCGCCGGCCAGGGGGTGGTCGCCGAGACCCTGCAGCAGTCCCAGCTGCGTGGCTACCGCACCGGCGGCACCATCCATGTCGTGGTGAACAACCAGGTCGGGTTCACCACCGCCCCGTCGGCCTCGCGCTCGTCGGTGTACTCCACCGACGTCGCACGGATGATCCAGGCGCCGATCTTCCACGTCAACGGCGACGACCCCGAGGCCGTGGTCCGGGTCGCCGAGCTGGCCTACGAGTTCCGCCAGAAGTTCGCCAAGGACGTCGTCGTCGACATGGTGTGCTACCGGCGCCGAGGGCACAACGAGGGCGACGACCCGTCGATGACCCAGCCGCTGATGTACTCGCTCATCGAGGCCAAGCGCTCGGTGCGCAAGCTCTACACCGAGTCGCTCGTGGGCCGCGGGGACATCTCCGTCGAGGACGCCGAGAGCGCGCTGAAGGACTACCAGCAGCAGCTGGAGCGCGTGTTCGTCGAGACCAGGGAGGCCACGTCCGACGCGACGCTCACCCGCACGGCATACGGGGACGAGGGCTCCGACGTCGCCGGGCACGGCGGGTTGGAGAAGCCGTCCGCCCAGGTCGCCGACGACCACAGCCCGCACCGCGACGCCCGCGCCACGGCGATCTCGCCGCAGATGCTCGACCGCCTGGGGCAGGTCTGGGTCGAGCCGCCGGCCGGCTTCACGGTCCACCCCAAGCTCAAGGCGCTCATGGACCGGCGCGCGGACATGGTCCGCAGCGGGGGCGTGGACTGGGGCATGGGCGAGCTGCTCGCCTTCGGGTCCCTGCTCATGGAGGGCACGCCGGTGCGCCTGACCGGTCAGGACAGCCGCCGCGGGACGTTCGTGCAGCGACACGCCGTGCTCATCGACAAGGCCACCGGCAGCGAGTGGACGCCGTTGCTGTATGCCGCGCCGGGGCAGGCGAAGTTCTGGGTCTACGACTCGCTGCTGTCCGAGTACGCCGCGATGGGCTTCGAGTACGGCTACTCCGTCGAGCGGCCCGACGCCCTGGTGCTGTGGGAGGCCCAGTTCGGCGACTTCGCCAACGGCGCTCAGTCGATCCTCGACGAGTTCATCTCCTCCTCGGAGCAGAAGTGGTCGCAGCGCTCGTCGGTGGTGCTGCTGCTGCCGCACGGCTACGAGGGCCAGGGTCCGGACCACTCGTCGGCACGGATCGAGCGCTACCTGCAGCTGTTCGCCGAGGACAACATGACGATCGCCTACCCGTCGACGCCGGCCTCGCACTTCCACCTGCTGCGCCGACAGGCCTACGCCCGGCCGCGTCGCCCGCTGGTCGTCTTCACGCCCAAGTCGATGCTGCGGCTCAAGGCCGCCTCGTCGATGCCCACCGACTTCACCGCGGGCAGCTTCCGGGCGGTGCTGCCCGACACGGACGCTCTCGAGGGCGCCGCGGTCACCCGGGTCATCCTCTGCTCGGGCAAGGTGGTCTGGGATCTGCAGGCAGAGCGGGCCAAGCGCGCCGATGCCCAGACGGCGATCCTGCGCGTCGAGCAGCTGGCCCCGCTGCCCGCAGCCGAGATCGCCGAGGCCGTGGCGGCCTACCCCAACGCGCAGGTGGTCTGGGTCCAGGACGAGCCCCGCAACCAGGGCGCCTGGCCGTTCATGGCGCTCAACCTGCCCGAGGCCCTGGCCACCCTCGGCGAGACCCGGGCGATCACCGTGGTGAGCCGGCGCGCCTCGGCCTCCCCCGCGACGGGATCGCACAAGAAGCACGAGGCGGAGCAGGCCGCACTGATGGCCGCCGCCTTCGACCGCTGACCCGGCCCGCGGCCGGCTCCCGGGTCCGCGGGGGGGCGGGTAGACGCCCACCGGCCCGTCGCCCCCCGGTCCCGCGCCGGGCGGTGCGGGTACCCTGCCCACGTGTACTTCACCGACCGGGGCATCGAGGAGCTGGCCAGCCGGCGCGGCGAGGAGCAGGTCGGCATCGAGTGGCTCGCCGAGCGACTCAGGGTGTTCGTCGACCTGTATCCCGAGTTCGAGGTGCCCATCGACCGGCTCGCCACCTGGCTGGCCCGACTCGACGACGAGCAGGAGTGACGTGCAGCCTCCCGAGGGGCCCGGGGCCGGACCGGCCTATCCGAGCGCGACGGACGGCCGGTCCGGCCCCGAGTTCACCCCGAGCGCCCGGATCGAGCCCGGCGGCGAGGGCCGCCGCGACGTGGCGCTCTGTTTCGTGGGCGACTCCTTCACGGCCGGGTTCGGGGACAGCAAGGCGTTGGGGTGGGTCGGGCGGGTGGTCGCCCGCAGCCAGCGCCCGGATGTCGAGCTGACGGCATACAACCTGGGGGTGCGCGGGCAGACCTCCAGCGACGTCGCGGCGCGGTGGCGCACGGAATGCCCCCCGAGGTGGGCGGGCCGGGGCGAGCGCCGACTGGTGGTCTCGGCCGGCCGCGCGGACCTCGCCGGCGGGCTGACCACGGCCCGATCCCGACTCAACCTCGCGAACATCCTCGACGACGCCGCCGGCCGCGGGATCTCCGCCTTCGTCGTCGGCCTGGCCCCCGGCACGGACACCGTCGAGAACGAGCGCATCGGGGCGCTCGCGCACGCGCAGGCCGACGTGTGCGACCGGCGCGGCGTCACCTACGTCGACTGCTTCACCTCGCTGGTGCGCCACGAGCAGTGGCTGGCCGACCTCGCCGCCGGGCCGGACGGGACCCACCCCGGTCAGGCCGGCTACGGCCTGCTCGCCTGGCTGGTCCTGCACCAGGGCTGGCCCCAATGGCTCGGTGTGGCCTGACCCGTCGGCGGACCGGGCGGTCAACGCGGGGCACGGGAAGGCGATGCGCCGACGAGCGTGGAGACGACCTCACAGGCCAGCGACCAGGCACCGAAGGCGAGCACCCCGGTCGCGAAGGCTCGGCGCTCCAGTCCGCCGGCACCGGCTGAGGTCCGCGACGCCGGCGCAGCCCAGCGACGGCCGAGCGGGCTCATCTGACGGCTGCCGGTGACGGCGGCCACGCCGCGAGGACGATGGGCCTCGCGCCCCCTTGCCTTCCACCTCGACGCGATATAACGTGTCTTGAACCAAACGCGATATAGCGCGTATGCCGCCGGCGCCGGGCCGGCGGGATACGCCGGGTCGAGGGAGCAGGAATGAGCGAACAGTGGCTGGTCGAGGGCCCCAAGGTCATCGACGTCGGAGCCGAGGACGAGCAGGTGCGGGCCCTGGTGGTGGCCCTCGTCGGCGGGCACGTCGACGTGGTCACCCATGACGACTCGCCCACGGCCCGGGTCGAGGTGTCGCAGGTGGAGGGCCTGCCGGTGCGGGTGTCCTGGGACGGCAAGAACCTGCGGGTCATGCACGGCAAGGAGGCCGGCGAGTCGGTGCTCGATGCGCTGCGCCGGGTCTTCGAGGCGATGGGACGCACCTCGGCGGTGGTCAGCGTGTCGGTGCCGGCGCAGGCCAAGGTCTCCGTCAACACCGTGACGGCGGCGGCCGTGGTCAGCGGGCTGCGCAAGGGCGTCAAGGCCAACACGGTGTCCGGGTCGGTCACCCTCAGCGACATCGAGGGAGGGGTGAGCGTCAACAACGTCAGCGGCGCGGTCGAGTGCGTCGACCTGCACGGCGCGGCCCGGCTGGTCACCGTCTCCGGTGGCGTCACGGTCCAGTCCAGCGAGCTGCCGACCGCGAAGCTCAACACGGTCAGCGGCGAGGTCGTCCTGGACCTGAGCAACGGCAAGGCCGACATCGCGTCCAACTCCGTCTCGGGCGACGTCACCATCCGCGCCCCGTTCAGCGGGTATGCCGTCACCGGCAACAGCGCCAGCGGCCGGGTCGTCGTCGACGGTCGGGCCATGGGCCGGCCGCAGTCGCGCAGCGCCGGTGCCAGTGGCTCGCTGCGCGAGGGGGACGAGTCGCTGCGGATCAAGGCCAACTCGGTGTCCGGCAACGTCACCCTGCTGCGCACCGGCGCGGGCGCACCGGCCGGTCCGCAGGATGCACCCACCGCGCCCGTCGACCGTCCGGCACCCCCGACCGACGCGGACACCGAGCCCGTGGGCGACCCCCAGGACGCCCCCGCCTGGCCCACCCCCGCCGACCACGAGCGCGGACAGTGGGACCGGGAGCAGGGCGGGCAGGCCTCGTGAGCCCGGTGTTCGCCCACGGCCAGCTGCGGCTGTACCTGCTGGCCCTGCTGGAGGAGGGCCCGCGGCACGGGTACGACGTCATCCAAGATCTCGAGCACCGGTTCGACGGTCTCTACTCCCCCAGCGCCGGCACGGTGTACCCACGCCTGGCCAAGCTCGAGGAGGAGGGGCTGGTCGAGCGCACCGACGACGGGCGCAAGGCGACCTACCGGATCACCGACGCCGGTCGTGCCGAGGTGGCCGGTCGGCGGGCCCAGATCGACAACCTGCAGCGGGATCTGGACACCTCGGTGCGCCGGCTGGCCGACGAGGTGGCGACCAAGGTGCGGGGCAGCGCGGCCGACTTGCGCGCCGAGCTGCAGGCGGCGGCCCGGGCGGCCCGGGCCGGCGCCGCACCCGCGGGATCCGGCCCGGATGCCGCCCACGCCCCGGATGCCGCCCACGCCGAGACCGCCGACTCCGCCGACACCCGGTGCGGGGAGCGCGACCGGGGCAAGCACCGCGGCGACTACTCCGATCTCGACGCCGCGGTGAGCCAGCTGCGCGCCCAAGCCAGGACCGCCTGGCGGCGCCACGGGCTCACCACGGACCAGACCCGCGAGATCGCCGACATCGTCGCCGAGGCCTCCCGTCGGATCGGCGACATCATCGCGCACCCCCACGGCACCTCGGGGGGCCCGGACTCGAGGCACTGAGCCGCGTCGCCGCGACAGCCGCTCCCGCGACAGCCGCCCCCGGCGACCGGCATACCGCGTCGGTTGGCCCTCAGCGCTCGGGGCGCGGCACGAACTCGACGTCGACGTCGCCCACGTAGATCTGCCGGGGTCGGTAGATCCGCCCGCTGGGGTCGTCGTGGATCTCCTTCCAGTTGGCGATCCAGCCCGGCATCCGGCCGATGGCGAACATCACGGTGAACATGTTCAGCGGGATGCCGATGGCCCGCAGGATGATCCCCGAGTAGAAGTCGACGTTGGGGTAGAGCTTGCGCTCGATGAAGTAGGGGTCGTTGAGGGCGACCTCCTCCAACTGCAGGGCGTACTCCAGCAGCGGGTCGGTGACCTGCTGTTCCTCGAGAATGCGGTCGGCGGCGGCCTTGAGGATCTTCGAGCGCGGGTCGAAGTTCTTGTAGACCCGGTGACCGAAGCCCATGAGCTTGATCCCGGCTTCCTTCTGTTTGACCTTCTCGACGTACTGCGACACCGGCATCCCGGAGTCCTTGATGAACTGGAGCATCTCGACGACGGCGACGTTGGCCCCGCCATGCAGGGGGCCCCACAGCGCGCAGACGCCGGCGGCGCAGGAGGCGAACATGTTCGCCTCGCTGGAGGCGACCATGCGCACCGTGCTGGTGGAGCAGTTCTGCTCGTGGTCGGCGTGCAGCAGCAGGAACAGGTTGAGCGCCCGCGCGACCTGTGGCGTCGGCTCGTAGGCGTGGTAGGGCACCGTGAACATCATGTGCAGGAAGTTCTCGACGTACTTGAGGTCATAGCGCGGGTAGGTCAGCGGCTCCCCCACCGAGGACTTGTACGACGCGGCGGCGATGGTGCGGACCTTGGACATGAGGTGGGCCGCCGCCCGCTCGAGGTCGTCGTCGTTCTCGATCTCCGCCTCGGGCTCGTGCGCGCTCGTCGCGTTGATCATCGCCGAGAGGATCGCCATGGGGTGGGCGTTGGGCGGGAAGCCTTCGAAGTGCTTGCGCATGCTGGCGTGCAGCATCGAGCTCTCGGTGAGCAGGTCGGCGAAGCGGTCGCGGTCCTCCACCGTGGGCAGCCGCCCGAAGATCACCAGCCAGGCGGTCTCGACGAACGAGCTGTTCTCGGCGAGCACCTCGATCGGTATGCCGCGATAGCGCAGGATGCCCTGGTCGCCGTCGATGAAGGTCACCGCCGACTTGCACGACCCGGTGTTGCCGTATCCGTCGTCGAGGGTGATGTAGCCGGTCTCGGCCCGCAGCTTGCTGATGTCGATGGCCAGCTCGTGCTCGGTGCCCTCCACCACGGGGAACTCGTAGGACTTCCCCTCCAGCTCGATCCGTGCGGTCCGGCTCATCTCGGCGTCCCTTCGTCGGGTGACTTCACGGCCTACGCTAGGCAACCGCCAGCAGCGCTCGGCATGGCTGTCTCACAATAGCCATCACCGGGGCCCGGCCCTCGGGGGCAGGCGGGACAGCCGGCCGGCCCGGTGGGTCAGGCCGCGGTCCGGGCGGCAGCGAGCGCCGTGGCGACCCCGGCCACGACGGCCGCCCCGAGCAGCACCGCCACGAGCACCTGGCCGGACTGCGCCATCGCTACCGCCACCGGGACGAGCAGGACGTGCCAGACGATCGTCGGGGTGACCGGCCAGTCCGACCGCCCGAGCCAGAGTCGCGCGAGCGCGCCCACCGCCACCGCGAACACCGCGATGAGGATCGCCGAGGTGAGCACCCGCATCCGGTCGGAGCCCTCGCCGCGCACCATCTCCAGGACGTAGAACAGGGCGAATCCGGCCATGACGAGCGCTTCGACGAGGCACACCGCGGCGGCAGCCCGTCGGGGCGTGCCTGCCGGGCCAGCGCGGCGGGCAGGGTCACGGGGGGGTGCAGTCACGTCGGCAGGGTACCGACGGGACGCGCGCGGGCCGTCGGTCAATATGGCGTTGCTCACCTGCCCGGGGGAACAAACGTGACGGGTGTCCCGTTGCCCGGGGTGGCGGCCCTGGGCCAAAATGGGGTCTTGGCCTCACACCGCGGTAGGCGCCGATCACTGTCCCGCGGGTGAGACGCGGGCGGTGCCAGCGCACGCCTAGTGCTCCGCAGCAATGACAAGGAGTTCGATCCCGATGGACTGGCGCGACCGCGCTGCCTGCCTCGACGAGGACCCCGAGCTGTTCTTCCCCATCGGGAACACCGGCCCGGCGATCCTGCAGATCGAGGAGGCCAAGGCCGTATGCCGCCGGTGCGAGGTCATCGACACCTGTCTGAAGTGGGCGCTGGAGTCGGGGCAGGACGCCGGGGTGTGGGGTGGTCTGTCCGAGGACGAGCGACGTGCCCTCAAGCGCCGCAACGCGCGGGCACGCCGCGCCGGCTAGTCGCGCCCGTCGCCGGCTCCGGCCGGCACCCGGGGCGCGGTCGCGGGTGCGGACCTCAGCCGCGCGGTGAAACGCACCCGGGTGCCCGTGGGGTCGGCCGCCGCCCAGGTGATCTTGCCCTGTAGGTCCGCGACCAGGGACTGGACGATCTGGGTGCCCAGACCACGGGCCTTGGGCAGTCGTCCCGCCGGCAGCCCGGGCCCGTCGTCGGTGACGGTCACCGTGAGCAGCTCCCCGCGGCCGCGGTCCTTCCCACGACTCACCTCGATGTCGATGCGGCCTCCGGTCGGGCCGGCCCCGTGCTCCGCCGCGTTCTGCACCAGCTCGCTGACCACCATGGCCAGCGAGGTCGCGTCCTCGGCCCGCACCCGCCCGAACGACCCGCGCCGACGCGCCGTCACCGGGCCCTCCGCCGGCGCGACGTCCACCACGGCGTGGATGGCCAGGTCGGCGACCTCGTCGAAGTCCACCGTCTCGTCCAGACCGTGGCTCAGGGTCTGGTGGACCAGCGCGATCGTCCCCACCCGTCGCACCGCCTCCTGCAGCGCCGCCCGCCCCTGCGAGTCGGTCATCCGCCGGGCCTGCAGCCGCAGCAGGGCCGCGACGGACTGCAGGTTGTTCTTCACCCGGTGGTGGATCTCGCGGATCGTCGCATCCATGGTCAGCAGCTCCTGCTCGCGACGTCGCAGCTCGCTGATGTCCCGCAGCAGCACCACGGCGCCGAAGCGCTGACCGTTCTCGCTCAACGGGATCGAGCGCATGGAGATGACCGCGCCCGCGTTGCTCACCTCGCTGCGCCACGGCTGTCGACCGGTGAGGACGAAGGGCAGGCCCTCGTCGACGGCGGCGATGTCGTGCAGCACCGAGGTGACGATCTGGGCGAGCGAGCCGCCGACGACGTCGGCGTGGTAGCCGAGTCGGTGCACGGCGGACACCGCGTTGGGGCTGGCGTAGGTGACCGCCCCGTCGACGTCCAGGCGCATCACCCCGTCGCCCACCCGCGGCGCGCCGCGCCGCAGTCCGGTCGGTGCCGAGGGATGCGGGAACTCCCCGGCGGCGATCATCCGCGACAACGCGTCCGCAGTCGCCAGGTAGGTCAGCTCGAGCCGGCTCGGCGTGCGCAGCATGGACAGGTTGGTATGCCGGGTGAGCACGGCGATCGACCGGCCGGCCTTGACGACCGGGATGGTCTCCTCCCGGATCGGGGTGTCCTGCCCCCACTCGGGGTCCCGGTCGCGCACGATGCGCCGCTGCGTGTAGGCCGACTCCAGCAACTGGGCTCGGCTGCGGGTCGCCGACCGGCCCACCTGGTCGCGGTAGTACACCATCGGGCCGGTCGTCGGGCGCACGTGCGCGACGGCCTGCCAGCGGACCCGAGAGGAGCGCACCCACAGCACCAGGTCGGCGAAGGACAGGTCCGACAGCAGCTGCCAGTCGCCGACCACGAGGTGCAGCCACTCGGCGTCCGGGCCCGACAGGTCCGTGCTCACGGCGATGATCTCGGCGAGCGTCGGCACAGCCGCAGCGTAGCCGTGCCGGGCCCCGGCCGACCTGCCGCGAGGCGCGGTCAGGACGCCGGGCGCACCACCGCACGCAGGGTCCGCAGCGCCACCGACAGCGCGGCGATGTTCGCCGAGTCCAGACGCTGGATCCCGCGCAGCCCCGTCGTGGCCCGGGCCACGGCGTCGGCGTTGCCTTGCGCCCAGGTCTGGAACCGGGTCCCGGCGTCGTCCGACGCGGCGCTGCCCGCCAGCACCGCCCGGGTGAGCTGGTCGAGCACGGCATACAGGTCGTCGCGCAGCGCTCCCCGCGCGAGGGCATCCCAGCGGTCCTCGCGAGGCAACGCGGCGACCTTGACGAGCATGTCGTCGATGCCGAACCGCTCCGAGGCGTGGTAGTACACGCGCAGCACCGCGCCCGGGTCCGCCCCGGTCTCGGCGGCGATCTCGCCGACGTCCAACAGCGAGAACACGTCCAGCAGCGCGGCTGCCCGTAGGGCCAACGGCGCCGGTATGCCGCGCCCCTGCAGATCCGTGCTGCGGGCCTGCAGCCGTTCCAGCTCGCTGCCCTGCAGCACCTCGGGCACCTGCGCGGCATACCGGCTCACCAGCGGACCGAACCGGTCCAGCTCGGTGGCGATGTCCAGGTGCGCCGGACGGGTGGTGAGGAACCAGCGGACGGCCCGGTCGAGCAGGCGGCGCAGCTCCAGGTACAGCTCGGTCTGGGCCGCGGTCGTCGCGACGTTGTCCAGGGCCTCGACGTCGGCGACGAACGAGGCCAGGTCGAAGACCTCCCGGCAGACGACGAAGGCCCGGGCGACCTGCTCCGCGGCGGCACCGGTCTCCTCGTGGGCGCGGAACGCGAAGCTCACCCCCCCTCGGTTGACCAACGAGTTGACCACGGCGTTGGTGACGATCTCCCGGCGCAGGGGGTGACGGTCCAGCTGCGCGGCGTACTGGTCGCGGATCTGGGTGGGGAAGTAGCCGGCCAGGGTCCGGCGGAACCACGGGTCGTCGGGCAGGGCCGTCGGCAGCAGCTGGTCCTTGAGGTCGAGCTTGGCGTACGCGACGAGCACGGACAGCTCGGGAGAGGTGAGACCGGCGCCGTCCTTGTGCCGGGCGACGATCTCGGCGTCGCTGGGCAGGAACTCCAACCCCCGGTCCAGGTCGGCGTGACGCTCCAGATGCTGGATGAGCCGCTGGTGGACCGGGAGCATGACCCCGTGCTGGGCCCGGGCGTTGCCCAGCACGACGTTCTGCTCGTAGTTGTCCCGCAGCACCTGGTCGGCGACCTCGTCGGTCATCGCGGTGAGCAGCGTGTTGCGCTGCTTGAGGGTGAGGTCGCCGTCCCGGACCATCTGGCCCAGGAGGATCTTGATGTTCACCTCGTGGTCGCTGGTGTCGACTCCCGCGGAGTTGTCGATGGCGTCGGTGTTGATCAGCACGCCGGCCACGGCGGCCTCGATCCGGCCCAGCTGGGTCGCTCCGAGGTTGCCGCCTTCGCCGACGACCCGGGCTCGCAGCGCCGCCCCGTCGACCCGGATGGCGTCGTTGGCCCGGTCGCCCACGTCGAGGTTGCTCTCGGTCGCGGCCTTGACGTAGGTGCCGATCCCGCCGTTCCACAGCAGGTCCACCGGCGCGAGCAGGATGGCCCGCATGAGCTCGGCGGGGGTCATGGTGCGCACGTCCTGCGCCAGGCCCAGCGCGGTGGACACCTGAGGACTGATCGGCACGGTCTTGGCCGAGCGGTCGTAGACGCCGCCTCCCGCGCTGATCAGCGCGCGGTCGTAGTCCGCCCACGACGACCGCGGCAGGTCGAAGAGCCGACGCCGCTCGGCATACGACGTCGCCGCGTCGGGCTCCGGGTCGACGAACACGTGACGATGGTCGAAGGCGGCGACCAGGCGGATGTGCTCGGACAGGAGCATGCCGTTGCCGAACACGTCTCCGCTCATGTCGCCGACGCCGACGACGGTGAAGTCGGTGGTCTGGGTGTCCAACCCCCGCTCGCGGAAGTGCCGCTTCACCGACTCCCAGGCGCCGCGGGCGGTGATGCCCATGGCCTTGTGGTCGTAGCCGGCCGAGCCGCCGGAGGCGAAGGCGTCGTCGAGCCAGAAGCCGTAGTCCTGCGACCGGGCGTTGGCGATGTCGGAGAAGGTCGCCGTGCCCTTGTCGGCCGCCACGACGAGGTAGGTGTCGCCCGGGTCGTGGCGCACCACGTCCGCCGGCGGCACAACGTCCTCACCGACCCGGTTGTCGGTGAGGTCCAGCAGGCCGGAGATGAACCACCGGTAGGACTCGACGCCCTCGGCGAGCCAGGCCTCCCGGTCCACCGCCGGGTCCGGCAGCGCCTTGGGATAGAACCCGCCCTTGGACCCGGTGGGCACGATGACGGCGTTCTTCACCATCTGCGCCTTGACCAGCCCGAGGATCTCGGTGCGGAAGTCCTCGCGGCGATCGCTCCAGCGCAGGCCCCCGCGGGCGACCTTGCCGAAGCGCAGGTGCACCCCCTCGACCCGCGGGCTGTACACCCAGATCTCGAACATCGGCCGGGGCGCCGGCAGGTCGGGGATCGCCTTGGGGTCCAGCTTGAAGCTGACGTAGGGCTTGGGCTGCCGGTCCGCGCCCGCCTGGTAGAAGTTGGTGCGCAGCCCCGCCTGGATCACCGCCAGCAGCGCCCTGACGATCCGGTCGTGGTCGAGGCTGCGCACCTCGTCGAGGGCGTCCTCGACGCGTGCCGCCACGGCGTCGGCGGCCGCCCTGCGCGGCGGACCGGCGGCACCGGCATACCGCTGCGGGTCGAACCGCGTCTCGAACAGCTCGACGAGCCGGGCGGCGATGCCGGCGTTGGTCACCAGGGCGGACTCGACGTAGTCCTGCGAGAACGTCGACTGGGTCTGGCGCAGGTACTTGGCGACCATCCGCAGCACGACGACCTGCCGCCAGGACAGCCCGGCGGCCAGCACCAGGGCGTTGAAGCCGTCCGACTCGGCCTGGCCCCGCCAGACCGCCCCCACCGCCTCCTGGAACCTCGCGCGCACCTCGTCCCGGGCCGAGCCGTCCCCCCAGGTCTCCCCCGAGGGGGCGCGCAGCCCGAAGTCGTAGACGAAGACCCGGATGCCGTCGGAGCGGTGGATCTCGTAGGGCCGCTCGTCGGTGACCTCCACCCCCAAATGGGTGAACAGCGGCAGGATCTGGGTCAGCGAGAGGGCCCCCCGCCGGTAGAGCTTGAAGCGCCGCTCGTCCCGCGGCGCGCCCGGCTCGTGGTAGAGGTTGAGCTCGACGGCCTCGTCGGTGCCCAGGGCCTCGATGCGCCGGATGTCGGCGACCGCGATCCGCGGATGGAAGTCCTCCTTGTAGGCCTCCGGAAAGGCCTTGCCGTACAGCCCCGTCAACCGGGCGCCGGCCTCCTCGCCGTGCTCGGCGCGGGCCGCCTCGACGAGGTCCTCGTCCCAGGTCCGGGTCGCCTCGACGATGTCGCGCTCCAAGGCGGCGACGTCGACCTTGCGCAGCTGCTCGCCCGGTGCCATCCGCAGGACGAAGTGCACCTGGGCCAACGGCGACTCGCTCACCCGGGTCGTGTAGTCGGCGCTGTGCGCGCCGAAGGCGGTGCGCAGCAGCGCCTCCAGGCGCAGTCGGACGGCGGTGTTGTACCGGTCGCGGGGCAGGTACACCAGTGCCGACATGAACCGCCCGTAGACGTCCGGGCGCAGGAACACCCGGGTGCGGATGCGTTCCTGCAGGTGCAGCACCGCCTCGGAGACCTCGGCGAGCTGGTCGGCGTTCATCTGGAACAGCTCGTCGCGCGGGTAGGACTCCAGGACCTGCAGCAGGTCCTTGCCCGAGTGGCTGGCCCGGGTGAACCCGAGGTCGGCCAGGACCCGGTCGGCACGGTCGCCGAGGATGGGGATGTCCAGGATCGACTCGGTATATGCCGCGGCGGCGAAGAGCCCGAGGAACCGGTGCTCGCCGTCGACGCCGCCCTGCTCGTCGAAGGTCTTGACGCCGATGTAGTCGAGGTAGACCGGCCGGTGCACCGTGGCCCGGGAGTTGGCCTTGGTGATGATCAGCAGCTGTGGCTCGCGGGCCTTGGCCAGGGCCTCGGCGCCCAGCCGCGCGAAGGACACCGATCCGGCGCGGTCGTAGCGCAGGACCCCGAGTCCGGTCGCCGGCACCGGGTGCAGCTCGTCGGTGCCGTCGCGCTCGACCAGGCGGTACTGCCGGTAGCCCAGGAAGGTGAAGTGGTCGTCGGCGAGCCAGTCCAGGAAGCGCACGGTCTGGGCGACCTCCGGCTGCCCGAGACCGGGCGGCGCCGCCTGGGCGAGCCGGGCCGCCAGACCCCGGGCGTGCTCGCGCATCTTGGGCCAGTCCTCGACCGCGTCCTTGACGTTGCCGAGCACCGCCCGCAGCTGGGTGGCCAGGGCACCCAGCTGCGCCGGGTCGCCGATCCGGTCGATCTCCAGGCACATCCACGACTCGAGCGCCACTCCGAACTCTCCCGACGGGGCGTGGTCGGCGTCCAGGACCTCCTCCAACCGGCCGGCGGCGTCGCGGCGGACCACCAGCTGCGGGTGGACGATGAGGTAGGCTACCCGGCCCTGGACGGTGACGGCCATGGTCACCGAGTCGACGAGGAAGGGCATGTCGTCGGTGACGATCTGCACGACCGTGTGCAGGCTGGCCCACCCCTGCGCCTCCACGGTGGGGTTGAACACGACGACCGCAGCCGTCCCGACCGGGCGTTCGCGGGCCAGGTCGCGGTGCGAGAGGGCGGCTCCGAGCAGGTCCTCGGGAGCGCGAGCCAGCAGGTCCTCGGTGCTGACGTGCCGGTAGTACCTGCCCAGGAACGACTCGAGGTCCGGGCCCGCACCCCGGCCGGCCAGGCGGGCGGCGGCGTTGAGAACCTGGGTGCGGGACTGCTCGAGCGATGTCGTCATGATGTCCTCGAAGCATCGGCGGGGCACGACGGTGTGCCAGCCCGAGACTACCGACGCTGTCCGGATGCTGAAATGGTCTGCGCTGCCGACCCGCCGCCCGCGCGGTGGAGAACCTCGGCGATCCGTGCCCGATCCGTCCTATCCTCGTGCGGTGCCCGCGCTGCCTCCGCGCTCCCCGGCCGACCCCGCCGCCGCGCTGTCTCGGCTGGCCTCCGCGTGCGCGCAGACCCTGGCCGTCACCGACCCGCTGCTGGGTGAGCACCGACTGCAGGTCGCGGTCGACCGGTTCGTGGACGCGGCGATCGGGGCCCTGGACGCCATCGCCCAGGCCGGCGACGCGCACGGCGCGGACGAGGGCGAGGTCGGGCGCGGCATACCGGATCGGCGCCCTGGGTGGTGAGCGACTCGGTGCCCGGCGACCCGGCCTCCTGCTCGCTGCTGGGCGGTGCGCTGCGCAGCGCGGCAGCGGCTCTCGCGCAGGCCCTGGCCGACGTGCCACCGAGCGGGTGGACCCGGGACGTCGGGTCCACGGTGGAGACGCTGGACCGGGCCGGCGCCCTGCTGCAGGTCCACGCCCAGGAGCTCGCCGAGGTGGCCGCAGCCCGGCGGAGGCTGGCCGAGCGGGTCGACGCGGCCGGCCTGACCCTGCGGGACGGGCGGGTCGTCGAGCCGTCCGGCCCCGTGCCGGTGCAGGTCGCCCGGAGCCGGTTGGCCGCGGTGACCGAGTTGCAGGAGCACGCCGGGCGGTTGGCCTCGCGCCTGGGCCGGGCCCGGGCGGGCCTGACCCGGGCCCTGGAGCAGGCGTGCGTCGACCTCGAGAGCGTCTCGACCCGGATGCGTGCGGACGTCGGCGCGACGCGGGGCCAGTAGCCTGTCCTGTTGTGCACATCACCGAGCGCTACGAGTTGCCCGCCCCGCCGGACGAGGTCTTCGCCATGCTGACCGACGAAGAGTTCGTCTCGCGCAAATGCGCCGCGCAGCATGCCATCCGGCACAGCCGCCAGGTGCACACGCGCGGCGACACCGCCAAGGTCGTCGCGCACCGGGAGCTGCCCACCGGCGGGTTCCCGGACTTCGCCAAGGCCCTCGTCGGGCACACCATCTACGTCACCGAGACCGTCGAGTGGTCCGCCGCCCGCGCCGACGGCAGCCGCACCGGCCGGCTCACCGTGCAGATGGGCGCCGCACCCATCGGCGTGCACGGGACGATCACCCTGGCCGCCGGCGGAGCCGGCTCGGTCATCACCTACGACGGCGAGCTCAAGGCTCGCGTCCCGTTCGTGGGCGGGCGGGTCGAGAACGCCGCCAAGCCCACCCTGATCGCCGGCATCCGCAAGGAGCGCGACACCGCAGCGGCCTGGCTCGCCGAGTGAGCCTGCCGTTCGGTATGCCGCGCCGGGCCGGTGCGGGTCCGCCGGGCCCGCGGCATACCGGCCGGGCGGGCTACCCCATCGAGGGGTAGCGGTAGTCCGTCGGCGGCGCGAAGGTCTCCTTGATCGAGCGCACCGACGTCCAGCGCAGCAGGTTCTGCGCGGCGCCCGCCTTGTCGTTGGTGCCGGAGGCCCGGCCCCCGCCGAACGGCTGCTGCCCGACCACCGCGCCGGTGGGCTTGTCGTTGACGTAGAAGTTGCCCGCGGCGTAGCGCAGCACGCGAGTGGCCGCGACGATCGCCGCCCGGTCCTGGGCGATGATCGACCCGGTGAGGGCATACGGCGCGGCGGACTCCATCTGCTCGAGCATCCGCGGATAGGACCGGTCGGGGTAGACGTGCACGGACAGGATCGGCCCGAAGTACTCGGTGCGCAGCGCCTCGTCGTTCGGGTCGTCGACCTGCAGGACGGTGGGCCGCACGAAGTAGCCCTCGGTGTCGTCGTAGCGACCGCCGGCGACGATCCGGATGCCGGGCGTGGCCCGGGCCCGGTCGATGGCGCCGCGATGCTCGGCGAAGGCGTCGGCGTCGATGACCGCGCCCATGAAGGTGGCGAAGTCGGTGACGTCGCCCTGGGTGAGCGCCTCGACCTCGTCGGCCAGCTCGCCGCGCAGCCGCCGCCACAGCGACGCCGGGACGTAGGCGCGGGAGGCGGCCGAGCACTTCTGACCCTGGAACTCGAAGGCTCCGCGGACCAGCGCGGTGCGCAGCACGTCGAGGTCCGCGGAGGGGTGGGCGACGACGAAGTCCTTGCCGCCGGTCTCGCCGACCAGCCGGGGGTAGGTCTTGTATCGGGCGATGTTCTGCCCGACCTGAGACCACATCGACTGGAACACCCGCGTCGACCCGGTGAAGTGCAGGCCGGCGAAGTCCGGATCGGCCAGGACGGCGTCGGTGAGGGTCGCCCCGTCGGAGATGACCAGGTTGATCACGCCGGGGGGCAGGCCGGCGGCCTGCAGCAGCAGCATCGTGTAGTGCGCGGCCAGCTGCTGCGTGCGGGCGGGCTTCCACACCACGGTGTTGCCCATGAGCGCCGGCGCGGTCGGCAGGTTGCCGCCGATGGCGGTGAAGTTGAACGGGGTGACGGCGTAGACGAACCCCTCGAGGGACCGGTAGTCGGTGCGGTTCCACACCCCGCGGGAGTTCAGCGGCGGCTGCTCGCGCAGGATCTGCTCGGCGAAGTGGGTGTTGATCCGCCAGAAGTCGACCAGCTCGCACGCCGAGTCGATCTCGGCCTGCACCACCGTCTTGCTCTGCCCGAGCATCGTCGCGGCGTTGAGGGTCGCCCGCCAGGGGCCGGCGAGCAGCTCGGCGGCCTTGAGCAGGATCGCGGCCCGGTCGGCGAAGTCCAGGTCGCGCCACTGCCCGGCGGCGGCCTTGGCGGCGGCGACCGCAGCGGCAGCCTGGCCGCCGTCGACCAACCGCATCGTCCCGAGGACCTTGCGGTGGGCATGCGGTTGGACCACCCGGGCGACCCGACCCTTGCCGACGACGGCCCGCCCGCCGATGGTGCTCGGCAGCTCGACCCGCTCGGCGCCGATCCGGCCCAGCTCGCTCTGCAGGGCCGCGCGCTGCGGGCTGCCCGGCGCGTAGTCGAGGACGGGTTCGTTCGCGGGCGCCGGCACGCGGGGGTAGCCGTCCATACCTGACCTCCTGGGGGGATCGTCGACGGGTGTGGTCATCGTGTCACGGTCGACCGGTCCGGCGGGTGGCTCGCGCCCCGGGTGCCGACATGACAGGCTGACGCCCGTGAGCAGCCAGGCCCGGGAGCAGGTGGCCACCTTCGGCACGGGGAGCTGGGGGACGGCGTTCTCGGCGGTGCTGGCCGACGCCGGCTGCCGGGTGCGGATGTGGGGGAAGTTCGCCGACGAGGTGGCGGACATCCGCCGCGACCGGCGCAGCACGCGCTACCTGCCCGACCTGGTGCTGCCCGAGGCGATCACCGCGACCACCGACCCCGCCGAGGCCCTGGACGGGGCGACGATGGCGGTCCTGGCCGTGCCGGCGCAGACCCTTCGCGCCAACCTCGCCGAGTGGGGACACCTGCTGCCCCCCGACGTCGTGCTCATCTCCCTCATGAAGGGCCTGGAGAAGGGCACGTCGCTGCGGATGAGCGAGGTGCTCGCCGAGGCCACCGACGTGCCGCCCGAACGCATCGCCGTCGTGTCCGGCCCCAACATCGCCCGGGAGATCGCCGCGAAGGACCCGGCCGCCACCACGGTGGCGTGCGCGTCGCTGGCGGTCGCCCAGCGCGTGGCCGACGCCTGCGCCACCGGCTATCTGCGCCCCTACGTGCACGACGACGTCGTCGGGGCCGAGCTCGGCGGCTGCGTCAAGAACGTCATCGCGCTCGCGTCCGGGATGGTCGAGGGGATGGGTCTGGGCCACTCGGTGGCCGCGGCGGTCATCACCGACGGCCTGGCCGAGATGCGGGCCCTCGGCGCGGCCATGGGGGCACACCCGGCGACGTTCGCCGGGCTGGCCGGCACCGGCGACCTCATCGTCACCTGCCTGTCCCCGCACTCGCGCAACAGCACGTTCGGGCGCAGGCTCGGGTCGGGGATGACCGTCGAGCAGGTGATCGCCGACACCCACCAGACCGCCGAGGGGGTCGCCTCCTGCGGGGCGATCCTCGCCCTGGCCCGGGCACACGGGGTGTCGATGCCGATCGTCGAGAACGTCACCGCGGTCGTGCACGAGGGCCGCGCCGCGCAGGAGTTCGGCCAGGTCCTGCTGCGCCGCCGAGACGAGGTCGCCTGAGGACCTGTGGGCAGCGCCGCCGACTACTCATACTTCGCGGATCCACCCCTGGCCCTGGCCCATCGCGGCGGGGCCGGCTACCCGCCGAACCTCGGCATCGAGAACACCTTGGCCGCGTTCGGGGCCGCCGTCGCCCTGGGTTATCGCCACCTGGAGACCGACGTGCACGCGACCGCCGACGGTCACCTGGTCGCCTTCCACGACCCCCGTCTGGATCGGGTGACCGACGCCACCGGGGCGGTGGCGCAGCTGTCCTGGGCGCAGGTGCGACGGGCCCGGGTCGGGGGTCGGGAGCCCATCCCGCTGCTGGCCGAGGTGCTCGAGGCCTTCCCCCGGGCCCGGGTCAACGTCGACATCAAGGCCGCCGGGGCCGTCGGCCCGTTGTGGGAGGTCATCGAGGCGCTGCGGGCGCACGACCGGGTCTGCGTCGGGTCCTTCTCCACCCGGCGCCTCGCGGCCTTCCGCCGGCTGGCCGGTGACCGCGTCGCCACCAGCGCCGGGCCGCTCGGCACGGCCGGCGTGCTCCTCGCGCCGAGCCTGGCCCGACACCTCGGCTCGCCCGCCCCGGCGCTGCAGGTGCCCGTCGAGGTCGTCGTCGCCGGGCGGCGGCTGCCCGTCGTCACCCCCCGCCTGCTCGCGCACGCCCACCGCGCCGGCAAGCAGGTGCACGTGTGGACCGTCGACGATCCCGACCGGATGCATCGGCTGCTCGACCTCGGGGTGGACGGCTTGGTCACCGATCGCATCGAGGTGCTGCGCGAGGTCCTGCTCGCTCGCGGCTGCTGGCCGAGCGCCCAGTAGCGTGAGGGAGTGAGCACCCCGTCGACGACCGGCGTCACCGGACCGATGGCACCGGCATACCGGCTCGTCACGGTGGCCATGGTGCTGCTCACCACGATGATCGCGTTCGAGGCGATGGCGGTGACCACGGCCATGCCCCGGGCTGCGCAGGAGCTGGACGCCGGCTCCTCCTACGGCCTGGCCTTCTCGTCCATGCTCACGGCGATGCTGCTGGGTATCGCGGTGGCCGGCAGCTGGGCGGACCGGTCCGGACCGTTGCCGGGGATGTATGCCGGGCAAGGGCTGTTCGCCGCCGGCCTGGTGGTCTGCGCGACCGCGGGCACGTTCCCGGTGCTGCTGGCCGGGCGGGTGGTCACCGGCCTGGGCGCCGGGCTGGTGTGTGTCGTGGAGTACGTCGCGATCGGTCGGGCCTACCCGGCGCAGCTGCGGCCCCGGGTGTTCACCTGGATCGCCGCCGCGTGGGTGCTGCCCTCGGTGGTCGGGGCTCCGGTGGCCGGGTGGCTGGCCGCCAGCCTGTCCTGGCGGTGGGTGTTCTGGGTGGCCGTCGCCCCGGCCCTGGTGTCCGCGGCGCTGGTCACGGCCCGCCGTTCCATCCTCGTCGCGGACGGGGACGGCACCGCCGAGGTCGAGCGGGCCGAGCACGGGCGCGCCGCCCGGCTCGGGGCGGCGGTGGCCGTCGGGGCGGGCCTGTTCCAGCTGGCCATCCACGATCGGTCCGCGCCGGGGTCGGCGGTGTTCCTCGCCGGCGCCGCCGGGTTGGCCGCGGTCGCCGTCGCGGCCCCCCGGCTGCTGCCGGCCGGCACGTTCCGGTCGGCCCGTGGGATGCCGTCGGTGATCCTCTCGCGTGGGCTGCTCAACGGGGTGTTCAACGGGGCGATCGTCTTCGTGCCGCTGATGTTCGCCCAGGAGCGCGGGGTCTCCCTCACGGTCGCCGGGCTCGTCCTCGCGGTGGCCTCGCTGGGCTGGAGCGTCGGCTCCTGGCTGCAGGGCCGCTACCGGGCCACCACCCCGGCCGAACGCGCCCGGCTGGTCGCCGTCGGATCGGCGGCCCTGGCGGTGGCCGTCGCCGCGCTGGCGGGCTGCAGCGTGGCCGGCGCGCCGATCTGGGCCTTCGCCGGGCCGATGGCGTTGAGCGGGTTGGGCATGGGCACGGCCTCCACCACCTTGTCGGTGCTCATCCTCGACCTCGCCCCGGAGGCCGAGCACGGCCGGGCGGCCTCCTCGCTGCTGCTGGCCGACGTGCTGGGCTCGGTGGTCGGGCTGGCCTGCGCCA
Organism: Dermatophilaceae bacterium; assembly: GCA_037045055.1. Lineage (GTDB taxonomy): Bacteria > Actinomycetota > Actinomycetes > Actinomycetales > Dermatophilaceae > Phosphoribacter. The sequence goes on from JBAOHJ010000001.1 coordinate 892,550, forward strand.
CCCTGGCCTACGGCCTGCTCTACCGCCCGGGCGAGCTCGCGGCCTACCACACGATCTGGTCGGCGCTGGCCCTCGTCGCGGCCACGGGCGTGCTCAGCGGCGCCCGGTGCCGTCAGCGACCGAGGACGTGACCGCGCCCGGTGGCCAGCCGGACCCATCGGCCCTGCCGCGACACCTCGACGGGCCGCTGGCCCAGCAGGCCGAGCACGTATGCCGCGAACGCCGTGCCCGCGGGGACGGGCGGGTCGGCGGGCACCGCCCGGCCCCAGACCCGCTCGCGCAGGGAGCCGACGGCGAGCTGCCCGACCGGGCCGGCGGTGGCACCGGCGATCTCGGCGATCCCCGCCCGGGCGACCGCCTTAAGCTCGGCCGGGTCGAGCCGCCCGGCCGGCGCCCACCCGGACGTGGACGGCAGGCTGCCCACCCACGGGGCGTGGACGGTCGCCGCCGGCACGGCCAGGCCGGGGCCCAGCGGGTCGCGGGCGAAGCGGTCGGCCAGCGCCGCGGCGGCCACCGCGACATCGAGGTCGGCCGGGTCGGCCAGGGCCACGCCCCGGGCCCCCACCGCGGCACCCTCGGCGAGCAGCCCGCGTCCGGGCAGCACCCCGACGTAGACCCGCAGCACGCCCCCGACCGCCTGCAGCCGCACCGCGGCGCCGGGGTCGGCGGCCCGGGCGAGGGCCACGACGCGGGCCAGGTCGGCGTAGGCGTCGGCGTCGAGCAGCCCCAGCACGCTCATCGCCGGCGCCGGCGGAACGCCGGGCCCGGGGCGAGCAGCCCGCCGAGCACGGCGCGCTCGTCGGCAGCCATCCGCCGCGGCGCACCGGTCCGGACGTCGAACAGGGCCAGCGAGGTCTCGGCCACGGCATACCGGGTCCGGCCGACGTGCGGCGGGTCCTGGACGACGTAACCCACGTGGTAGCCGGCTCCGCCGAGCTTGGTCACCCAGATGTCCACGGCCACCGGCTCGAGCCGGTAGTCCAGTTGCGCGAGGTACTCGATCTCGTGGCTGGCCACGAGCAGGCCCTTGGCCAGCAGCGCCAACCCGTCCGGGAACCACCGGGTCAGCGCGACCGTGCGCGCGTCCTCCAGCAGCCGTAGGTACTGGACGTTGTTGACGTGCCCGAAGACGTCGACGTCCGACCAGCGCAGGGGCACCAGAACGCGCGTCACCTCGGGCATGGCGGCCATCCTCGCACCGGTGCCGGCCCGCATACCGGCGCGCTCGAGGGGCGGTCCCGACGGCCCAGCCTGACCCGGGTGCTGCAGTAGCCTCGCCGATGTGACCGACCCGCCGTGGCCCGCCGACCCCGTCGCCGACCTGCTGGAGGTCCTCGACCTCAACCTGCTCGGCGAGGCCACGATCAGCGTCGGCGGCGCGCCCGGCGACGCCGAGAGCGACCTCGGTGAGCACAACCCCCTGGTGTTCGTCGGGCGCAGCCAGTACTTCGGCGGGCGGGTCTTCGGCGGGCAGGTGCTGGCCCAGTCGCTGATCGCGGCCGGCCGCACGGTCGCCGACGTCCCCGGCCCGAGCCGCATGGTCCACTCGCTGCACGGCTACTTCGTCCGCGGCGGCGACGACTCCCACCCGATCCGGTTCGTCGTCGAGCGGCTGCGCGACGGCGGGTCGTTCTCGGTGCGCCGGGTCCATGCGGTGCAGCGCGGCGAGACCCTGCTGAGCATGACCGCGTCGTTCCAGGTCCCCGCGGACGGGCTGACCCATCAGGGGATGATGCCCGCGGCGCCCGACCCGACCTGGCTGCCCGCCATCGCCGACCAGATGGCCGAGATCGACCACCCCTCCCGCGACTACCTTTCCCGGCCGCGGGCCATCGACATCCGCCACGTCGAGGGCAACATCTACCTGCAGCCCGGCCGCCAGCGGGCGGCCCGGCAGTCGGTGTGGATCCGGTGCACCGGGGCGCTGCCCGACGACCCGCTCATCCACGCCGCGGTGCTCACCTACGCCTCGGACTTCAACCTGCTCGAGCCGGTGCTGCGCCGCCACGGCCTGGCCTGGGTGGACCGACGGCTGCGACCGGCGAGCCTGGACCACGCGATGTGGTTCCATCGGCACACCCGGGCCGACGACTGGGTCCTCTACGCCCAGTCCTCGCCCTCGGCCACCGGGGGCCGAGGCCTGGCGATCGGGCGGATGTTCGCCCAGGACGGGCGCCTGGTGGCCTCGGTTGCCCAGGAGGGAATGCTCCGGTTGAAGCCGGACTAACGCCGGGCCGGGGCACTCGCTAGGCTCGGGGCCAGACCCGGTATGCCGCCTGGCTGCCGACCGTCAGCAGTCCGCACGAGACCGAACTCTGAGGAGATCATTGTGAGCACCCCCCGCACTGCCATCGTCACCGGCGCCGCTCGCGGCATCGGGGCCGGCGTCGCCAAGCGCCTGGGCGCCGACGGCCACTCGGTCGGCGTCCTGGACCTCGACGAGGCCGCCTGCGCCACCACGGTGAAGGCGATCACGGATGCTGGCGGCAAGGCCATCGCGGTCGGCTGCAACGTCGCCGACGCCGACAGCGTCAACGCCGCGGTCGAGCGCGTCGCCGCCGAGTTCGGCGCCGGGCCGACGATCCTGGTGAACAACGCCGGGATCACCCGCGACGCCATGCTGTTCAAGATGACCGTCGAGGACTGGGACGCGGTCATGGGCGTGCACCTGCGCGGCGCGTTCAACATGTCCAAGGCCTGCCAGGGATACATGACCGAGGCGAAGTTCGGCCGGATCGTCAACCTCTCCTCGATCTCGGCCCTGGGCAACCGTGGCCAGAGCAACTACTCGGCGGCCAAGGCCGGCATGCAGGGCTTCACCAAGACCCTGGCGATCGAGCTCGGCAAGTTCGGCGTCACGGCCAACTGCATCGCCCCCGGGTTCATCGTCACCGAGATGACCAAGGAGACCGCCGACCGGTTGAAGATCTCGTTCGAGGACTTCCAGGCCATGGCGGCCAAGGAGATCCCGGTGGCCCGCGTCGGGCAGGTCGAGGACATCGCGGCCCTGGTGGCCTACCTCACCGGTGAGGAGTCCGGCTTCGTGTCCGGCCAGGTCATCTACGCCGCCGGCGGCCCGAAGGCCTGATCCCGCCCGATGACGACTCCCGCAGGGGGCCCAGCGGACCCGGAAACGGTCCCTGGGCCCCCTGCGTTCGCCCAGGTCCGCCCGCAGCGATGGGTGCTCGTACAGAGCCGGACGATGTCCGTTCTGGCTCGAGACGTCGCCAGATACCTCCTGGCACCCTCGCGGACCTGGCCGTGGTGGGTCGCCGTGACGCTGGGGGCGCTCGTGGCTGTCATGCACCGGGTGCCCATCGTCGTGATCGTCGTCAGCGGCGCGCTGACAGCGTTCTACTTCTGCTGGGCGACCTGGCGGATCGCCCGGCGACAGCTGAGCGCGATGATGCCGCCCGGGACTCGCGTGGGGGTCGGCGTCGAGGAGTCCGGGATGGGGGTCTGGCTTTCGCAGGTGGCGTGCGTCTATTCAGCGCAGCAGGTCCGACGGGTGGTCCGGACCTCGCGCTCGGTCCTGGTCGGGATGAAGCACAGCCGAGGCGCCGTGGCCCTGCCGAGGGAACTGCTCGACGATGCCATGCTGGCGAGCATCGACGGCTGGGTCAGGTCGGGCCGAGCAGGGTCACCCCACCGTCGACGACGACGGTCTGACCGGTGATCCACCCGGCGTCCCGAGACAGCAGGAACGACACCGCGCCGGCCACGTCCTCGGGCACGCCGAGCCGTCCCATCGGGTATGCCGCCGCCGCCTGCTGCTCCTTGCCGACGTAGAGCGCCTCGGCGAACCGGGTCTTGACCACCCCCGGAGCCACCGCGTTGACCCGCACCGCGGGAGCCAGCTGATAGCCCAGCTCGGTGGTCAGGTGCATGAGCGCGGCCTTGGAGACGGCATACCAGCCCAGCATTCCGGTCGCCCCCAGACCGGCGATCGACGCGACGTTGACCACCGCACCCGGGTGCTCGGACGTCCCCAACCCGGCGGCCACCGCCTTCGCCGTCCAGGCGAAGGCGGTCACGACGTTGGCGTCCAGGACCTTGCGAGCCACCTCGATGTCGACGTCGAGCATCGGCCCGTAGACCGGGTTGATGCCGGTGTTGTTGACCAGATAGGTGACCTCGCCGAAGCGCTCCCGCGCCGTGGCCAGGACCTCGTCCTGATGGTCGGGGTCGGCGGAGTTGCCCGCCACCCCGACCGCCCGGTCCGGCCCGAGCAGGGCCACGGCATCGCCCAGCGGTCCCACCTTGCGCGCCGTGACGACGACGTTGGCGCCCTCGGCGACCAAGCGCTGGGCGATGCCGAGGCCGATGCCCCGGCTCGCTCCGGTGACGACCGCTACCGCACCCTGGTGTGCTCCCACGACCTCATAGTCCCAGATCCCGGCCGATGAGCTCCTTCATGATCTCGTTGGAGCCGGCCCAGATCTTCGTGACGCGGGCGTCGCGCCAGGCCCGGGCGACGCGGTACTCGTTCATGAAGCCGTACCCGCCGTGCAGCTGGACGCACGCCTCGAGGACGTCGCCCTGGACCTGCGAGGACCACCACTTGGCCTTGGCCGCGTCGATCGGGCTGAGCTTCTTCTGGGCGTGCAGGGCCACGCACTGGTCGACGTAGGCCTCGGAGACCTCGATCTTGGTGACCAGCTCGGCGATGACGAACTTGTTGTACTGGAAGGAGCCGATGACCTGGCCGAAGGCCTTGCGCTCCTTGACGTACTGGATCGTCTCTTCGAGGATCGCCTTGGCGTGGGCGATGTTGCCCACGGCACCGGCGATCCGCTCCTGGGGCAGCCGCTGCATCATGGCGATGAACCCCAGCCCCTCGGGGCCCAGGCGGTTCTCGTCGGGCAGCTTGACGTTCTCGAAGAACAGCTCCGCGGTGTCGGACTCGTCCTGACCGACCTTGTCGAGCTTGCGACCGTTGTGGAAGCCCTCCATGCCCCGCTCGACGACGAACAGGGTGATCCCCTTGGGTCCCTTGGACGCGTCGGTGCGGGCGGCGACGATGACCAGGTCGCACTGGTAGCCGTTGGTGATGAAGGTCTTGGAGCCGTTGAGGATCCACCCGTCGCCGTCGCGGACCGCGGTGGTCTTCAGCGCCGCGAGGTCCGACCCGCCCGAGGGCTCGGTCATGCCGATGGCGATGATGAGCTGCCCACTGGCGATGCCGGGCAACCAGCGCTGCTTCTGCTCCGGGGTGCCTAGGTCGACGATGTACGGCGGGCAGACGTCGGAGTGGATGCCGAAGCACGCGTTGGTCGCCGCGTTGAACCGCGCCCACTCCTCGCTGAGGATGGCGTTGAACCGATAGTCCTCGGCGCCGTTGCCACCGAACTCCTCGGGGATGTCGAAACCGAAGAAACCCTGCTTGCCGGCCTCCAGCCAGATCGACCGGTCGATGGTCTTGGCCTTGATCATCTCCTCGGCGCGTGGCTTCATGGTGCGCTCGATGAACTCCCGGGCTGAGGCGCGCAGTGCCTCGTGGTCCTCGTTGTAGATGGTGCGTGGCATGGCGTCCTCCCGGTGCCTCGTTGCCTGGGACAGAGCAACTAAGCAGTTGCTTAGTCCAAGCATACTCGGGCATGCTGACGCGATGACGGCCGCCCCCCCGAATGTGACCGACGCCGCTCGGCGGATGCTCGACGCCGCCGCCGAAGCGTTCGGCTCCAAGGGATTCCACGCGACCTCGACTCGCGACATCGCGGCCGGCGCGGGCCTGTCCCCGGCCGCCCTCTACGTCTACTTCCCCTCCAAGGAGGACCTGCTCTACACGCTCAGCCGCACCGGCCACGAGGAGGCCCTGGCCCTGGTGACCGACGCCATCGCCAGCCGCTCGGAGCCGAGTGCGCAACTGGCCGAGGCGATCGCCCAGTTCACCGTGTGGCACGTCAACCACTACGCCCTGGCGCGGGTGGTCTACCACGAGTTCCCGCACCTCACTCCGGAGCATCGCGAGCAGCTGCGGTCGCTGCGTCGCAGCCTCGACCGAGCCCTGCACCAGGTGCTGCGGGCCGGCATGGCCGGCGGCGACTTCGAGGTCGACGGGGTGGAGGACACCACGCTGGCTCTACTCTCGCTGGTCGTCGACGTCGCCCGGTGGTACTCCCCCGCGGTGCGCCGCGGCACCGCGCAGATCGCCCAGACCAACGCCACGCTGGCCCTGCGGATGGTCGGCCATCGGCCCGGCGGGTAGCCCCCCAGCGCGGCGACCGGGACGCCGGTCCCGGCAGCCACTGCCGGCCGCGAGCCCGTCCTAGCCCACGAGCACGTGGATGAGCCAGCTGAGCGTGACGAAGGAGGCGGCCGTCGACGCGAGCAGGGTGGCCGCCGCCGGCCCCTCCTCGCCGTACTCGTGCGCCACCATCGGCAGCAGCGACATCACCGGCAGGGCACAGGTGAGGATCAGCGCGACCCGCAGGTCCGGCGCCAGCGGCGGCATCCCCACCGCTGCCGCCACCGCGAGCGCGCCCACCACCATGACCGGGTGGACGACGAGCTTGCCGGTCGTCACCACGAGGATGCGCGCGGCATACCCGCTGAGACGCACGCCGGTGAGCAGCCCGCCCACCGCGAACAGCGCCACCGCCGTGGTGGCCTTGCCGAACAGGTCGAGGGTGCGCGTGAGGACCTCGGGCACCCCGAGACCGATTGCCGACACCGCGACGGCCAGGACCACGGCGATGATCATCGGGTTGCGCGACAGCCGCCGCGCCGTCTGGCGCACCTGCGCCCGCCACCCGTGCTCGGCGGCCGAGCCCGAGCCGGCCAGCGCGAACATCAGCGGCAGGACGAGGATGTTCTCCACGAGCATGTTGAGACCGAGGGACAGCCCGGCGACCTGCGGGAGCACGAGCAGCGCCAGCGGGTAGCCCACGTAGCCGCTGTTGGCGCCGGCGAAGCCCAGCCCGTCGAAGGCGGTCATGGCCCACGGGGCGCCGCGGGCCCGGCCGTAGAGCACACCGAGGCCGAAGGTGAGCAGGGTCGCGAGCGCGTATGCCGCGAGGTAGGTGGGGTTGAGGATCTCGCCGACGCGGCGGGTGGCGATCGCGCCGAACAGCAGGCAGGGCAGGCCGAGGGTGAGGACGAACTGGGTGAGCACCCGCATCTGCTCGCGGGCGAACAGCCCCCCACGCACGGCGAGGTAGCCGACGAGGATCGCCAGGTAGATGGGCGTGGTCAGCCCGAGGATGCTCAGCACGCCGTGGACCGGGCGCGCATCGGTGTGACGGGCGGGCTCGCGGGTCGGTGCGTCGACCCGCTCAGCGTCCCGCCGCCGTGATCTGTCCGGCCGCCTCGACGAGCCGGGCCACGCCCTCGAACGCCCCCGGGACGAAGTCGTTCGCCATGCCGAGGATGACGTGGTCGGTGCCGACCTCGGCCAGCCGCCCGAGCCGGTCCACGGCCTCGGCGAGGCCGACCGTGGGTGCGCCGTCGGGCCCCGGCCCGCCGTCGCCGAGGGTCAGACGGGTGAGCACGGTCTTCTCGATGTCGCCGTAGTCGCGCCCGAGCGCGGCGCAGTGCCCGCGCAGCACGTCGTACTTGGCGGCCACGGCCGCAGGGCCCATGTCGAAGATGTTGCAGGCGTCGGCGTACTGGGCGACCAGCCGCAGCGTCTTGCGCTCGCCGCCGCCACCGATGAGGATCGGCGGGTGCGGCCGGCTCAGCGCCGGCGGGACGTTGAGCGGGCGCTCGAGGGTGTAGTGGCCGCCGGCATACCGGCTCTGGTCCCCCGACCACATCTGCAGGGCGATCTGCAGGGTCTGCTCGAGGCGCTCGAACCGCTCGCCCAGCGGCGGGTAGGGAACGCCCAGACCATGGTGCTCCTCCTCGTTCCAGGCGGCCCCGATGCCCAGGTAGGCCCGGCCGCCGGAGAGCACGTCGAGGGTGGTCACGGTCTTGACCAGGACGCCGGGGTGACGGTAGGTCACCCCGGTGACCAGCGTCCCCAGGCGGATGCGCTCGGTCTGCCCGGCAGCGAAGGCCAGCGCGGCATACCCCTCGAGCATCTCCTGCTCGGGCGGCCCGATCATGGCGATCTGGAAGAAGTGGTCCATCACCCACAGCGAGGCCACCCCGGCCTGGTCGGCCTCGCGGGCGATCCGGCCGAAGGTCGGGCCGATCGAGCCCGGCGCTGCCGGCCACGTGAACGAGGACACCTGCACACCGATACGCATGCACTCCAGTCTCGCTGACACAGTGGGGGTTGTGGCCCACAGCGTCCTGGTCGTCCCGGTCGGTGAGATGGAGCCGTTGGTCCGCGCCCGGCACGAGTTCTACGACCCGGACTACGTGTCAACGGACCCGTCCTTCGCCCACGCCCACGTGACCGTGCTCGGGCCGTTCGCGCCACCGGGTCGGCTCCCCGCCGTGCGCGGTCGGGTCGCGCGGATCTGCGCCGCGACCGCACCCTTCGCCTTCACGCTGCGCGCCGTGGCGACCTTCCCCAACGGCATCATCTACCTGACCGTGCAGCCGCAGGCGCCGTGGCGCGCGCTGCGCGACGCGCTCTGGCGCGCGTTCCCGGCATACCCCCCGTATGCCGGGCAGTTCGGCGACGTGGCCCCGCACCTGACCCTGGACGCGCGGGGCCCGGGCGTCGACGAGGCCGTGGTGCGCGACTGGGTCGGGTCGAGCCTGCCGATGCGCGCCACCGCGCGCGAGGTGCGGCTGTCGTGGTACGAGCCCGGGGCCTGCCGGACCCTGGCGAGGTGGCCGCTGGGCGGCTGAGCTCCCCAGCGGGTGGGCGGGGTCCGCCCGTCCACCCCCGCCGGGCCAGGCTGCGCGGCTCAGTCGCGGGTGAGCTTGCGGTAGGTCACCCGGTGCGGTCGGGCGGCCTCGTCGCCGAGGCGCTCGACCTTGTTCTTCTCGTACGCCTCGTAGTTCCCCTCGAACCAGTACCACTTGGCCGGGTCGTCCTCGTCACCCTCGTAGGCCAGGATGTGCGTGGCTACCCGGTCGAGGAACCACCGGTCGTGGCTGATCACCACGGCACACCCGGGGAACTCCAGCAGGGCGTTCTCCAACGAGGCCAGGGTCTCGACGTCCAGGTCGTTGGTCGGCTCGTCCAGCAGCAGTAGGTTGCCGCCCTGTTTGAGGGTGAGCGCGAGGTTGAGCCGGTTGCGCTCGCCCCCGGAGAGGACCCCGGCGGGCTTCTGCTGGTCCGGGCCCTTGAACCCGAACTGCGAGACGTAGGCGCGGGAGGGGATCTCGACGTTGCCCACCTTGATGTGGTCCAGCCCGTCGGAGACGACCTCCCAGAGCGTCTTGGCCGGGTCGAGGCCACCGCGGGCCTGGTCGACGTAGGAGATCTTCACGGTGTCGCCGACCTTGACCGACCCGGCGTCCGGCTGCTCCAGCCCCACGATGGTCTTGAACAGCGTGGTCTTGCCCACGCCGTTGGGTCCGATGACCCCGACGATGCCGTTGCGAGGCAGGGTGAAGGAGAGCCCGTCGATGAGGACCCGGTCGCCGAACCCCTTGCGCAGGTTCTGGACCTCGATGACCTGTGCGCCGAGCCGGGGACCGGGCGGGATCTGGATCTCCTCGAAGTCGAGCTTGCGGGTGCGCTCGGCCTCGGTGGCCATCTCCTCGTAGCGAGCCAGCCGGGCCTTGGACTTCGTCTGGCGGGCCTTGGCGTTGGAACGCACCCATTCCAGCTCGCTGGCCAGACGCTTGGCCAGCTTGGCATCCTTCTTGCCCTGCACCTGCAGCCGCTCGGACTTCTTCTCCAGGTAGGTGGTGTAGTTGCCCTCGTAGGGGTAGAGCCGGCCGCGGTCGACCTCGGCGATCCACTGGGCGACGTTGTCGAGGAAGTACCGGTCGTGGGTGACGGCGAGCACCGCGCCGGGGTACTGCGCCAGGTGCTGCTCGAGCCATTGCACCGATTCGGCGTCGAGGTGGTTGGTGGGCTCGTCCAGCAGCAGCAGGTCGGGCCGCTGCAGCAGCAGCCTGCACAGCGCCACCCGGCGGCGCTCGCCGCCGGAGAGCACGCTGACGTCGGCATCCGGCGGGGGGCAGCGCAGCGCGTCCATGGCCTGCTCGAGCTGGCTGTCGAGGTCCCAGGCGTCGGCGTGGTCGATGTCGTCCTGCAGCGCGGCCATCTCGGCGCCGAGTGTGTCGTAGTCGGCATCGGGCTCGGCCATCTGCAGGGCGATCTGGTGGTAGCGGTCGAGTTTCGCCTTGATCTGCCCCGCGCCCTCCTCGACGTTGCCCAGCACGGTCTTGGTCTCGTTCAACGGCGGCTCCTGCAGCAGGATGCCCACCGAGTACCCGGGCGAGAGGCGGGCCTCGCCGTTGGACGGCTGGTCGAGCCCGGCCATGATCTTGAGGATCGTCGACTTGCCGGCACCGTTGGGGCCCACGACGCCGATCTTGGCGGTCGGGTAGAACGCCATGGTCACGTCGTCGAGGATCAGCTTGTCGCCCACGGCCTTGCGGGCCTTCGTCATGGTGTAGATGAACTCGGCCATGGCGCGAAGGCTATCCGCCGCGACGACCGCCCTCCCAATCGGTACGGACCCGCCACCCGCCTGCCCGCTCACGTCCAGATGCGCGGGTGAGCCGGACGGGCGTGCCCGCGCCGCTCGACGATGAACGGCTCACCCGGCCGCATCACTGCACTGCCGCTGGCTCGCCGGCAGGAGCGCCCTGGGGTCGATGGCGCCCGTCGGAGCATCGCGCGGGTCGCGCGGCCTCAGCTGTCGAGAGGCAGCGAAGACTGCACAGCGTCGAGCACCCTGTCTTGCAGCGGGCCCACCTGGGACGCCGGACCTCACCCTGCCCGCAGGTCGCGTCGGGCGAAGGCCACTGCGCCCACGAGCGCGAGGACACCAGCGGCCACCGAGAAGGCGACGAGCGTGCCCACGCGGGGGTCCTCGATGGGCACCCGACCGACGGCATCGACAGGCGACAAGCGACGTGCCCACGTCGGCAGGTCAAGGGCATCGGCGAGGAATCCGACGACCGCCACCCACCCGACGAGCGCCCAGGCGGCCGGTGCGACGGGTGGCATGACCGCGCGGACGGCGAGCGCTACGGCGCCGACGAGCAGGACCGCCGGCATCGTCACTGCGGCCCCCTCGAGCGAGGAGTCCAGGTTGCCGGACCGACCCGTCGCCCACGCCGTCGCGGCGCCCAGCGCCGCGCCCTGAGCTGCGAGGACCACGAGCGCTTCGAGCCCCAGCACCACGACCCAGGCGCCCCAGAGCCGCCACCGGGCGTACCGCCCGCTTGCGAGCAGGCCCAGCCGACCCGAGTCCTCCTCGCCGGCGAGCCGCCCGACCCCGTGAAGGAGCAGGGCCGAGGCGCCGATCGCCGCCAGCGCCAAGGACATGGCCGCGATGAAGTCCTCGGGCCGATCGACTCCGTAGAGCTCGAGCAGCTGCGGGCTCGCGCTGATCGCCTCCGTCATCTCCTTCGCGAGCGCCCCAAGCGACCCGCCCCAGACGACGAGCGCGAGCAGCCACCCGAGGAAGGCACCACGCGTGAGTCTCCAGGCCATCCCGACCGGTCTCGTGCACCAAGCACGCGCCCTCGCACGGCCTGGCCGAGCTGCGACGACACCCCCGTAGAGGTCGCGGCGCAGGGTCACTGCCCCTGCCGCGCCCAGCATCACCGCGAAGGTCACGACGTATGCCGCGTACGGCCACCAACGGGACCCCTCCGACGCGAAGGCGCGCACCTGCGGCAGCCAGCCCGAAGGTGTCACCCAGGATGCCGACCAGTCGGCGCCATCAATGACGGCGCGCACGAGAAAGAGCCCGAGAACGATGCCGATCCCCAAGCCCGTCGCGGTGCGTGCCTCCCGGCTCACCTCGGCCGCGAGCAACCCCAGGCCCGCGAAGGCGAGGGCGAAGAGGACGAGCGACACGGCATACCGGATCGAGCCGCCCAGGGGGAGACCCACGGCGACCGTCCCCGCAGCGGCGAGGAACCCGAAGAGGACAAGGTCGAGCGCGACGACGAGCACAGCGGCAAGCAGCGGCGCCAGGCGACCCACCCGTCGAGCCGTGAGCAGCTCGGTCCGACCGGCGTCCTCCTCGCCACGCGTGAGCCGGATTGCGAGCAGCGTTGCGACAGTAGGGAACAGGAGCAGCCCCATGAAACCGACTTCGTTCGTCGTGATGCCGCCGAGGGTCGTCAGGTCAGACCAGCGGCCGTTGAAGGCCACTGCGCCGGAGCTCACGCTCGCGGTCGTGGCGTAGGCGATCCGGTCCTGTGTTGTCGGGTAGAGCGCGGTGATACTCCGCGCGACGGCGACGACGACCCCACTCATGACGATGGCCCACAGAAGGAGGCTCTTGTGGTGCGTGCGCACGTGGAGGCGGGCGAGCCGGAGCGTCCCGGTCACGAGGGTGGGGGTGAGGGTCACGACTGCTCCCCGTACTCGGCGAGGAAGAGCTCGTCGAGCGCCGGCGGACGCACGACCAGAGTGACGGGTCGCTGTGCCGCAACACTCTCGATGACCTCGGCCATGACGGCGCCGGACACCGTGAAGGTGGAATGGATCCCGTCCGGGTGCGGCTGCTCGGTGAGGTCTCGCACCCCATCGCGGTGCCGTATGCCGTGCAGCGGCTCTGCGGTCGTCGCCAGCACCGTTGTGGCCGTGTTCGCCCGCAGCGTGTCGAGGGAGCCGGTGGAGACGGTGCGGCCGGCGCGGATGATGGTGACTCGGTCGCAGAGCGCCTCCACCTCGTCGAGGATGTGGCTGCTCAGCAGGACGGTCCGGCCGGCCTCGGCGATCTCGCGAACCGTCATCTGGAAGCGGGCCTCCATGAGGGGGTCCAAGCCGGAGGTCGGCTCATCGAGGACGTAGAGCTCGGCGTCGGTCGCCAGGGCTGCGATGAGCGCGACCTTCTGCCGGTTGCCCTTGGAGTAGGTGCGGGCCCGCCGGGTCGGGTCGAGCTCGAACCGAGCAATGAGCTCGTCGCGCCGGACGGAGTCGAGGCGACCGGAGAATCCGCCGATGACGTCGATGCACTCGCCGCCGGTCAGGCCGGGCCACAGGGCGGTGTCGCCCGGAACATAGGCGAGCCGCTGGTGGATCTCGACAGCGTCCCCGAGCGGGTCGAGGCCGAAGAGACGCAGGGTGCCACCGGTGAGGCGCAGCTGGCCGAGGAGGGCGCGGATGGTCGTCGACTTGCCCGACCCGTTCGGGCCGAGGAAGCCGTGGACCTCGCCGCGACGCACCCGGAGGTCCAGGCCGTCGAGGGCGTGGACGTGCCCGAAGTCCTTGCGGATTCCCCGGGCGTCGATGACGACGGACGGATCGATCGTCGCGTCGCGGGCCCCGCCGGGGGGGTCTGTCCGAGCGACCTGGGTGGCTATGGCCGGAGCTCTGCCTCTCCCAGCGCGCCGCTCGTGGCGACCATGAGATGACAGTCGCTTTCTCATGACAGCCACTTTCCGCTGGATGACAGTGACTGTCAAGCGCTCTAGCATGTGAGGCGTGCTGAGGGAGACGGACCTGCGGGCGCGCAGGAAGGTCGCGGCGATGCGGCACATCCAATCCGCCGCCGTCGAGCTCTTCCTCGAGCGCGGATTCGACGCGGTGACGATCGAGCAGGTGGCGGCGGCGGCGGAGGTATCACCGAGCACGGTCTACCGCTATTTCGGAACCAAGGAGGGCCTGGTCCTGCATGACGACCACGATGACGAGCTGTTCGCACTGGCTCCACAGTTGCTCGCCGACCACGACCCGGTCACGGCCTTCCTCGTCGGTGTCGACCGGATCGGGACGACGCATCAGCGGGACGGCGACATCATTCGGCTGCGGACCGACCTGTGGTTCTCGACGCCGTCCATCCGGGCGGCCGGATACCTCATGGCCGACGAGATCACCGACGCGCTGACTGACGTGCTCCTGGCTTCACCGCGCAACGAGTTGACCCGCTCCCAGGCCCGGACACTCCTCGGCGCCCTCATGGGGGGACTGCTGGCCTCGATCCGCAGTTGGATCGAGGACGGCGGAACTGAGGATGTCCGCGCACGCCTCACCGCCGACCTCACGGCGATCGCCGCCACCCTTCCTCTGCGGACGCAGTGAGGCGGCACCCGCTCCACACTCGGAGGCACCGCGCCGAACGACCGCTCGTCACCCGGTCCCCAACGGCGACTCACCCACCGTCGACGGGGTCCACGGATCAGGGCTCAGGCAACGTCGATCGGTCCTTTGTGCAAGGTTGGCTGCACCTCGACGTCAGCCCACTGCGGCGACGACATAGGCGTCGCTCTGCGGATCGCCGGTCCGCTCGAAGGGCGCCTCGCCCTCGAACGGCGCCGCGTTGTCGATCGGCGGTGGGCCGTCCTCGGCGGCGCCCGAGCTCGGCGCGGGCGGCATACCGGCAGTCGGCTCCCCGGGCCCGTACATCGCCTCCTGGACCTGCTGCTCGTCCAATCGGTCGACCGCGACGGCCTCGCCGGCTGGGCGGCCGGGCCGGGCGAAGGTCGAGCGACCCCAGGTGAGGTCGTGCCCGGCGTTGTAGGCCTCGACCTCGACCGACGTCGCCGCGGTGTTGTCCTTGGTGAGGTACTGGTTGACCCGCAACCGGCCGTAGACGATGACCCGTTGGCCGCGCCTGAAGCTGGCCTCGACGTTGGCCGCCAGGCCGTTGAACGCGACCACGTTGACGTAGTTGGTGCCGCTGTCGACGTAATCGCCCGTGGCCGGGTCGCGCCGGCGGGTGGTCGAGGCGATCCGCAGAGTGGCGAACGGCTTGCCGTTCTTCGTGTGCCGCAGCACGGGCTCGGCGGTGAGGTTGCCGACCACCGTGACGAATGACTCGTTCATCGTCGATGTCCTTGTCTGTACTGGCGACCGGAGCGGTGCGCCCCTCTACCCTCGGGCCGCAGATCGCCCAGAGCCACCCCGGTCTGCGGCGCTGTGGACGACGTGACGAGCGGTCAGCGAGGTGTGGACGGGGCTCCGCCGAGCGCCCGGTCGAGGTGCTCGCGGGTGCCGCGGTGCCGGGCCAGCACGGCGACCACGGGATCGACGATCCCGGCCGTGGCCACTGCGGCAACCGCCTCGCGCAGCCGGCGCCCGACGAGCACCCGCCGGCGTCGGGCGCCGCGTCGGGCCGCCGCCCGGAACACCCAGGTGCCGACCAGGCCCACCCCCGCGCCCCCGGCGAACAGCAGCAGCGGCCAGGGCAGCACCCCCACCGTGGGCGTCGGCACGTCGCGGATCTGCAGCCAGCCCAGGACCGCGAGCGCGGTGAGCCACAGGGCGCCACCCAGCGCGGCCGTCCCGGCGACCCACTGCAGCGCCGCGAACCCGCGCCACCAGGCTGGGTCGCGCCCGCGCAGCGGCGTGGACGTCACCGCCCGGTCCAGCTCGTCGGCCAGCCGCTGCGGCTGAGGGGCTGCGGCGTCGGTGACCGCGTCGACCCAGGGCTGTGGCAACCCCCGAGCAGCGGCGTGGGCCAGCTCGTGGATGGCCAGCGACACCGCCGAGCGCGCCGACGGGGACGGGGCGGGGATGGACGAGCGGCCGAGCACCGCCCGCACGTCCCGATCGCCCACGCCGGCGATCGGGACTACGGCCCGGTCCACGCGCAACCGGGACAACGGGTCGGGTCGCAGCCGGGGCACCCACCGGGTGAACAGCCAGCCGCCGTGGGACCCGGCGGCCCGCCGGTAGTCCAGCTCGACCGCGTCGAGCACGACGGGGACCCCGGCGGACCGTACGAGGGCGTCGACGAGGGTCGAGCCCGGCGAGGCGGCCACGTCGGGCTCCGCGTCGGCGACGCCGGCACGCAGTCCGCTGGCCACGGCCACGATGTCGGCGTGCAGCCGGTGCCGGGCCGCGTGGGCGCCGGCCACCGCGTTGGCCAACCGCTGACGCAGCTGCTCGACCCCCCACCCGGTGCGGGCCGACGTGACGAGGACCCGGGCCGCCGGCATCCCGTCGAGGGACAGCAGCCGCTCGAGGTCGGCGCGGCACGCCTGCACCGCCGAGGGCTCGAGCCGATCGGCCTGGTTGAGCACCACCAGGGTGACCCCCTCGTGCCGCGCCAGGGCGCGCAGGTAGTCCTCGTGTAGCAGCGCGTCGGCGTACTTCTGCGGGTCGGTCACCCAGACGAACACGTCGACCAACTCCAAGACCCGCCGGGCCTCGGCCCGGTGCGCCTGTACGCGCGAGTCGAAGTCGGGTAGGTCGAGGACCACCAGCCCGTCCAGCCGGCCCACGGCGGCCTCGTCGGTGGCCGCCTCGGGCACGGTATGCCGCGCCGCCACCCCCAGCCAGTCCAGCAGCGCGGTCGCGGCCTGCGCGCCCCACACGGCCGCCGTCGGCGCGGAGGTGGTGGGCCGCCGCGCGCCGACCTGCGCCACCGGCGACCCGACGAGGGCGTTGAACAACGACGACTTCCCACTCCCCGTGGCACCGGCCAGCGCCACCACGGTGTGGCTGCCGGCGATCGAGGTGCGTTGCGCGACCTTCTCGACCAGGCGCTGGGCGTCGGCGACGAGGTCGGCCGGCAGCTGCGCACCGCCGCACGCGACGGCGGCGGCCAGCGAGTCGGCCTGCTCGGCGAGCCGCTCGGCGGTGACGGTCGCCGCCTCGCGGGCGCCCATCCTCATCGGGGTCATCGGGCCGCACCCACCGCGATCGTCGCCGCGGTGAGCCGGCGGCTCTGGTCCCGCGGCACCTGCACCGCGGCCACCGCGGCATGGAACCGGTCGGCCTCCTGCGCGTACAGGGTCTGCACCCGCTCGACCAGGGCCGCCCTAGCCTTGGCGGCGAGGCGGCGCACCGCCTGGTCGCCGAAGATCGCCTCGAGCAGCTTCTGGCCCAGCACCGCGGTGCCGCCCGCGATGCCCGCCTCGGCCCCGGTCACCCCACCGGTGTGCGCGAAGGTCACGAGCATGAGCACGACGCCCACACCGTTGACACCGTAGGCCGCGACCCGAGCGGTGGTGCGCCGGTCCTGACCCTCGCCGCGGACCAGGTCCAACACGTCCCCCTGCCAGTCCCGCACCAGCCGCTCGACCTGCTCGGTCAGCGCCGGCGAGGCGTCGCCCAGCCCGTCCCGGGCCGCGAGCAGGCCCGGACCGCCCGGCATACCGCGCCACGACCGCGCCACGCGCGCGGCGGCCGTCTGCGCGTGGTCGGACACCAGCGCCGCCACCCCGCTCTGCAACGCCTGGCCGAGCTCCTGCGCCGGCGCCGGCTGGCCCTTGACCATGGCGACTACCCGGTCGCGCAGCCGGGACACCGTCGACTCGACCTGTCGGAAGAACTCCCCGGTGCCGACGAACTCCTGCCAGCGGGAGAGCACCTCGCCGCGCAGCAGGGTGCCGTCGTCGATCCCCGCGCGCACGTGTGCGGCGGCGTCGGCGTATGCCGCGTCGGCGACGTCCGTGAGCGCCCGGGTGGCACCGACCTGGGCGTCGGTGGCCTCGACGAGGGTCTGCACCCGGGCGCCGAGCGAGTCCAAGGCGCCGGTGAGGGTCTGGCGCACGACCATCGCCCGGGCCTTGGCGTCCCGGGCCAGCGCGGTGAGCCAGGAGCGCAGTCGCCCCACCTCGTCCGGGCCGAGCAGTCCGGCGGCGTCCAGACGGGTCTCGGGCACCGAGAACAGCGGCGCCAGGCCCAGGCCCTGCTCCTGCAGCATCGACCGCAGGTGCTCGCGCACCTCGTCGAGCGCCTCTGGCGGCACCCGGTCGAGGACGACGGCGACGGAGGTCCCGCGCTCGCTGGCTTGGCGCAGCAGCGCCCACGGGACGGCGTCGGCGTAGCGCGCAGCCGTCGTGACGAATAGCCACAGGTCCGCGGCCGAGAGCAGCTGCGCCGCCAGCTCCCGGTTGGCCTGGACCACCGAGTCGATGTCCGGGGCGTCGAGGATGGCCAGGCCGGCGGGGAGCGCGTCGCTGGCGACCAACCGCACGGCGCTCGGGTCGTCGCTGGGCTCGGCTCCGGTGCGACGGGCCAGCCCCGGCAGCACCCGGTCGCCGACGAACCAGTGCCGGTCGTCCGGGTGGTGGACGAGCACCGGAGATCGGGTCGTCGGACGCAGCACTCCCGGTCTGCTCACCACGGCACCGACGACGGAGTTGACCAGGGTCGACTTGCCCGCACCGGTCGAGCCCCCGACGACGGCCAGCAGCGGGGCGTCGATCGACTCCAGGCGAGGGATGACGTAGTCGTCGAGCTGGTCGAGCAGGTGACGGCGGCTGGTCAGCGCCGCGGCGACCTCGGGCAGCTCAAGCGGCAGGCTGGTCGTGGCGACCTGCTCGCGCAGAGTGCGCACCGACGCGAGCAACGCGGACATCTCGCCGGTCGCGCCCCCGATGCTCACGACACGCATCCTTCCAGGGCCCCGGCCCGCTGCACCATCGCCTCGCCGCCGCAGCGCCGGCCTTCGTCCCCGGACCTGGCGACCCGGGCACATCGGCCACGCCCGGCGGTGGCAGGCAGCGCCCCCGGCAGGACTCGAACCTGCAACCTGCGGATTAGAAGGCCGCTGCACTATCCGTTTGTGCTACGGGGGCCCGACGTCGGACCGCCCGCCGCCGAGCCTCAGTCTATGACCGCGCACGCGCTCGCTCAGGGGGCCGCCGGGCCGGCGAAGTCGCGCCGATGCACGGTGAGCGCGTCCAGCAGCTCGCGCTCGCGGTGCAGGGCGCCGAGCTCGGCGCTGCCGTGGACCATCCGCGCGCGCAGCAGCGCCAGATCGCTGGCGGTGTCCTGGAAGGTCCGCATCGACCGTGCGGCGCCCGACCCGTGGCCCTTGGCCCAGGCCCGGGCCACCCGCCGAGCCGACAGGGAGGCCAGCATGGCGACCTCGGGATGGGTGAGCCAACCGGCGTCGGCATACTGGCTCAGGTGCACGCGCACCAGGCGGGTCTCCCGCCGGCGCAGCAGGACCAGCAGGACGAGGACGCCGACGAACACCGGCACCTGGAACAGGACGTAGACGCGCAGGTACGTGCCGGCCGAGGCCGAGAAGTTCCAGATGCCGTGAAACAGGACGGCGCAGGCGTATCCACCGAGGGCGAAGCCCACCTGGGCCGCCCGGGTCCGCGCGGCGGTGGCGGCCAAGCCCAGCCCGATGCCGGTGCACACGGTGAACAACGGATGGGCGAACGGCGCCATCACGCCCCGCAGGATGAACACCGCGGTGAGGCCGCCGGCGCCGTACTCGGTGTAGGCCCGACCGAGGTAGAGGATGTTCTCGCTGAAGGCGAAGCCGGCCCCGGCCAGCCCGGCATACACGACGCCGTCGATGATCCCGTCGAACTCCCGGCGCCGGAACAGCAGGATGACCAGGACGGCCAGCCCCTTGAGCCCCTCCTCGACCGGCGGTGCGGACAGCACCGCCGACCAGGTCTGCGGGTCCTTGACTCCGGACCGCGCGAACAGGACGTCGACCCCGGTGTTCAGGAACAACGCCCCGACCGGGGCGCACAGGGCCCCGAAGAGGAAGGCGAACAGCAGGTACCGCCGGGGCTCGGCCTCCAGCCGGTCGATGGACAGGAACGCCGGCACCACCACGAGCAGCGGCACCACAGCGAGGACCGCAGCCAGCGCGGCGGTCCGCAGTCCCAGGTCCAGGCCGTAGAAGAACCCGAGGACCACCCAACACAACAGGAACCCGGCCACCACGATGCCGTAGGTCAGCACCCGACGGCGAGCCGGGCGGGTGGTCGGGTTGGCAGCGCTCGAGTATGCCGCCGCCGGCTGCGGGCGGTAGCCCCCCGGACCTGCCGGCTCCCCTGTGGACATGCGCGCCAGACTAGTGCAGTCGATCGCCGGGCCCGACCGGCTCGGACGGCATCCCGGACGTAGGGTGGTTCGCGTGACGCAGCCCGGCGACCGTGCCCTCACCGACCGCATCGTCTGGATCGACTGCGAGATGACCGGGCTGTCGCTGGCCGCCGACGCCCTGGTGGAGGTCGCCGCGCTGGTCACCGACTACGAGCTCACCCAGCTCGGCGACGGGGTCGACGTCGTGGTGGCCCCACCGGCCGAGGCCGTGGAGCAGATGGACCCGTTCGTGCGGGAGATGCACACGACATCGGGGTTGTTGGCCGCACTCGCCGGCGGGGTCACCCTGGCGCAGGCCCAGGAGCAGGTGCTCGACTACGTCCGGGCCTGGGTGCCCGAGGCCGGGCGGGCACCGCTGGGCGGCAACTCGGTCGCCACCGACCGCGGGTTCCTGGCCCGGGACATGCCCGAGCTCGAGGCCCATCTGCACTACCGGATCATCGACGTGTCATCGATCAAGGAGCTGGCCCGGCGGTGGTATCCCGCGGACCTACTTCAACGCGCCGGCGAAGGCCGGCGGGCATCGGGCCCTGGCCGACATCCGCGAGTCCATCGCCGAGCTGCGCTACTACCGGGAGGCGATCTTCGTCCCGCCGCCGGGCCCGGACTCGCCGACCGCGCGAGCCATCGGGGCGCGGTGCGCGGTCTCGGCGCCGGGTGCGGATTAGGTAGCATGTTCGACGCTGTGCGCGAGACCGGTATGCCGGCTGCGCGCCACGGTGGGTGTAGCTCAGCTGGTAGAGCACCGGGTTGTGGTCCCGGGTGTCGCGGGTTCAAGTCCCGTCACTCACCCCAAACGGGTCAGGTGTGAACTTGCGACCAAGGGGCCACCCTTGGTCGCGGTTCGCGCCTGGCCCATTTTCTTCGCCTCGGCGGCCCAGCTCAGGGCGTCGGCGTGGAGGCCGGAGAGGCTCAGTCCGTCATACGGGTTCCGGTAGCCGACGCGCACGTCGTTGTCCTCGTCGATGTAGATCGCCCTGAACAGTGCTTGGTTGCACAGTCGGCGGTTCGCGTCGTCGGCGTGCTCGTAGAGGTCGGCTGCGTTGGACAGCAGTTTCAGCGAGTCGTCGAGGTTCGCCCGCGCGTCGGCGTAGTGGCCGTGGTGAGCGGTGATCCGGTGCTCGATGGTCTCCAACGACGCGGTGATCCGGTCCTGCTCCTTCTTGAGCAGGTCGAGCGGGATGGCTCCGGCGTAGTGGGCTTGCAGCAGCTTCTGCTGCTCGCCTTCGAGTTGGGTTCTCCGGGACGCGAGGTCGGCAAGTTCGGCGGCTCCTTCGGCCATCATCTCGTCGAACCGGGCATGGATCATCGCCGAGACCGCCTGCGTCGTCTCGGGATCGAGCTGCACCTTGGCGTAGAAGCGCTCGATGAGCCGTTCGACCTGCTCGATGAGCATCGCCTGCCGGGTGCAGTCGCCTCTGCCACCATGCCTGCTCGCGCACACGAAGTACGGGTAGATCGTGCCCTGGCTGCTCTTGGCGTTGCACACCAGTAGCCGCGAGCCGCACTGGCCGCAGAACACCGTCCCCTTCAAGTAGTGCTCGTGGACTTGCGTTGCATCTGCTGCCGAGCGGTGCGTGCCGAGCACGGTCTGCACCTGGTCCCACACCTCGTTGGGGACGATGGCCTCGTGCGCTCCGGCATAGGTCACGCCCTGGTAGCGGACGCTGCCCTTGTAGTACGGGTTCGTCAGCATCCGATGCACCGACGACTTCCCGATGGGTCGGGACGGTCGCCGCGGCGACGCCGCTGTCGTGAGCCCGCGCGCTACGAGCTCCTGGTGAAGCTGGCTCGTCGTCCAGTCGCCGGATGCGAACACCTGGAACGCCCACCGCACCAACGGGGCTCGCTCCTCGTCGATCTCGACGGTGCGTACTTCCCGCCCGAACTCGTCGCGCACGCCGACGTTGCGGTAGCCGATGGGTGCCTTCGTCACGGTGCCGCCCTGCGCGGCCTTCTGCGACAGACCCTTGACGACCTCGGTGGCGAGGTTGCGGGAGTAGAACTCCGCGATCGAGGACATGATGCCGTGCAGCAGCATCCCGGACGGGGTCTCGTCGATGTTCTCCGTGGCCGACACCAGCGTGACGCCGGCGTCCTTGAGGGCGAGGTGGATGGTCACGTCGTCGGCTCGGTTGCGGGCGAGCCGGTCGACCTTGTGGACGATGCAGTAGTTCGTCTTGTGCTTCGCGACGTACTGGATCATCCGCATCAGTTCGGGCCGGTCGGCCTTGCGCGCGGACTCGCCCGCGTCGACGAACTCCTCGATGATCGTTGCTCCGAGCTGGTCGGCCTTGCGCTGGTTCGCCTCGCGCTGGGCCGGGATCGAGAAGCCCTCCGCCTGGCCGCCCTTCTCCGCCTGCTCCTTCGTGGAGACCCGTAGGTAGGAGACGGCGAATGATCCGGGGAACGGGGTGGGCGCTACGAGGCTGTCTATCGCGGTTCGGTCCGCGTCGATGATCGTCATGGCTCTTCTCCACAGTCACTGGTCCTGCCGACGCGGACTTGTGAGAGCGGATGTTGATCGTGAGAAGAGCCCGAAGGCTGTAGGACTAGGCCGAGTCGGCCACGTTTACTTTGCCTCGCCGTGGCGGCGAAGCGCTAGGACCACAACATCCGCCATCCGCGACGGATGCCTCCATTCTACGACGACGCGCTCGCGGAGGCACGAGGGCGCTTCGGTCGCGTCGATCCCTCCGAACGGCACGCTCCCGACTGTTGGAGCGCCAGGCGGATCAGCAGCTCGCAGAGCTTGTCCAGGTCGGGCGGCTCGTGGAACTCGGCGCGGATCGTCAGCTCGCGCTCGCTCTGTTGACGCTGCCCGGTCTTCCGTTCATAGCGGCGCGCCACGATTCACACCTCGCCCGTCTCCGGGTCGATGCCCGCGAAGAAGGCATCCTCTGCTTCCTGGCGCGCATCCACCATGTCGATCACGAACCGAACGAAGTCTTCGTCGCGATCCGTGATCGGTGAGTCCTCGATGGGCTGAGTGGGGTCTTCACCGGGCCAGCTCGTCTGGCGAGTCGGGCGGTCTCGGTCGAGCCGCGTACCGCAGGCCGACACCCAATCACGAAGGCGGGCACGGGCATCGGCGAAGTCGCGGTGCCAGCCGAGCGGTGCCGACCCATTCTGCTCGGGGTCGTATGCGCACAGCCAGTGCAGGTGCAGCGCCGACAGTTCCCAGAGGAGCTCGGGGTGACGGTGCCAGTAGGGCGGAACGACGCTGGCCGGAAGTCCGTAGGTGTGGCGAAGCCAGTCCACCCAACGGTTCAGTTCGAGCAACTCGGCTTCGAGATCGTTGGCGGTCAGCAGATTCCAGTTGACCGGATGCGGCGGCTCGGGCACGTCGAAACGCGGGGACGCGAGACCTGCCTCGGGTGGCATGTCGTCGTGCTCAGGGTGGAACTGATCGCTCATGGCGGGATCGCTCACATTCCGATGGCAGCCGCGGTGGACGGCGCGGCCTGCTGAGGTCCGGTGAACGCCGCGGCGTCTCGGCCGGAAGTGCGTTCGCTGCGATCCACCTCGTAGCGGGTGCGGGCGAGGTCGTGTCCGATGCGCGTCGCGATGAACTCCTCGCCCTCGTACCGCTGGCCGTTGCGCTCGTAGGAGTAGTCGCGCACCCGTCCGTCGGCGATGATGTTGTCGCCCTTGGCGAGCCGCTCGGCTCCCTGCTCGGCAGCACCGCGATACGCGATGAGGTCGTGGAAGGTCGTCTCCAGTTGCGTGAAGGAGTTGTCGGGCTCCTTGCGGTAGTGCTCGATGCCGACCTTCATGTAGAGCCGTGCGTCGCCGCGGTCGGTGTAGCTGAGCTGCGGGTCCGAGGCGACGAAAGCCGGAGATGGACTGGTGGGTACGAATGGCCATGATGGCGTCCTCCTGAACTCGGGCGACCAGCCGTGTGTGGCCGCTGTGTCAGGCAGGTGCGCTTCGGCGCCCAGACGCAGCGTCA
>JBAOHJ010000002.1:0-633527 GCA_037045055.1 Dermatophilaceae bacterium
GTCGCCGCTGCTGCCGCAGCCTGGCTGCATGAGCCCCGCGACACCGAGGCCTACCGCCGAATGGTCAACGCGGTGCTGCGCCGACAAGCCTTCCTGCAACCCACCCTCACCGAACCCCGGGCCGAGGACCCCGAAGTTCTGGACGAGCTGCACGCCGAACGTCCGCCTCAACGCCTGAGCAGCGCCTTGGACGATGTCCTCACCCGGCTGCGTGCAACCTCCGATACCGGTCCATCCGCCGTGCACGAGCAACCATCTGCGGCACCGGAGTCCGATCAGGTGGAGGGCTCGCCGGCGGGAAACTGACCCTCCAGCCGGCGGGTCTCGCTTTCGGTAGGTAGGAGGACGCCGGAACGGCCGGCGACCGGCTACCTGCCTTCACGCACGGGCATCGTTGCGGCGCCCGTGCTGGGTGAGGGCCAGAGAGTAGGCCCCAGTGGCTGAACAGCCCACGCTTGAGAGCATCCGAGCGCACCTGGAGGAAGCGCTGCGGGCGATCGACGCGCTGCAGCAGCTGCACCTTCAGCCGCCGCCCACCGGGCACTGGTGAGCACGATGAGTGACCCCCGCGTTGCTGACGAGGTCACCGCCGACCTTGCCGCAGTGCGTGGCAACCTTCACCAGGTGTGGGGGCTCGTGGAGGAACTGCGTGGGTACGCCCGCGGCGCGGAGAGGACCATCGACGATGTCGAGGCGGAGACCTCCCGCGTCCGACTGTCACCGCAGGACCCGCGGGCGGCCGCGTATCTTCGCAACGCCGGCGACCAGCTGGACATCCTGCGCCAGCGCTGCGCCGTGGGTTCCAGCCTGGCGGGCGACATCGAGGAGCGGCTCACGTCAGCCCGGCGCCACCTGGAGAGTGCACGGCACCGTCTGGCTGGCTACGAGGACGTCCGCCCGATGCCCGCGGGGGCGGATGTCTCCAGCCTGACCGCCAAGGTCGAAGATCTCGCCGTGCTGGTGGACCTGGCCGCGCCCCTGGCCAAGGCAGCGCGTACCCATCTGAAGGAAGCAGCTGAAACCGCAGCCGCCTTGACCAGCCCCAGCCTGAGCGACACGGAACGACAGTACGTGGCCCTGCGGATCGACCGGGGCACCCAGGTGGCGGGCCGGTCGGTCGTGCGCGGTGAAGAGGCTGTCCGTCATCTCGACCGGACCCTGGAGTACGCGGGCGCTGGCGCGGCTCGCTCCCTCGGTCACGCCGACGCGGTCGCTGCCGCCGCCCACGCCCACACCGGCGGCGATGGGCAGCCCGCGAAAGGCCCGTTGTTCGGCAACCACGCGGACGGGCCGGCCAGATGACCGGCGCTGCCGCGCACGCCACCAGCCCGACTGCCGAGTTCGCCGCAGCCCTTGCTGCGCAGCTACGAGGGCAGATCGGCGAGGACCTCGCCGTCTGCACAGGCCGGCCCGCCATCGCGCCCGGGGGCGACCTGAACGGCTCCCTCGTCCTGGCGGAACAGCTGACTGCCACCCGCTGCCTGCCCCGTCGTTCCGAGAACGGGGAAGATCGCGAACACGAGCAGAACCGGCGCTACTACGCCGTCGTCAGCCAGCTCCTGCGGGCGGCCGCCGACGCGGTGCAGGGTGCCCGCCCCTCTCGCGCCGCATGGGAGGCCGCCGAGCGGTTCCTGGTCGCAGCAGGGGCAACGCTGGACGAGATGCTCGAGGACCAACGCCAGCCGGTGGGACCACACCTGCGACTCATCAACGGCGGCCGACCATGAACCACCGGCTGTCGATGACACTGCTCGGCCTCGGCCTCGCCGCCGCCATCGTGCCGCACGCGGTCGCCCCCAAGGCGCTGAGCTCGGCACCCGTGGGCAGCGTCAGGATCTCCGCGATCAGCGACGGCGACACCGTCCGGGTCACCTCCAGCGACGGCGCGGACCTGGGCAGGGTCAGACTTCTGGGCATCAACGCTCCCGAACTGGGTCACGACGGTCAGTCTGGGCAGTGCTGGGCAGCCCGGGCCAGAGACACCCTCTCCCGGATCGTCCCGGTCGGTTCCACCGTGCAGCTGGTCGCCGATCCCACGCAGGCTGACCGCGACGTCTACGGCCGGCCGCTTCGCTACCTGGTCCAGGATGGCCTCGACGTCCAAGAAGCCCTGCTACGGCAGGGCGCTGCTCGCCCGTTCTGGCCCGCCGGCGCCGGCACCCGGGCTCTGCTGTACGACCTGGCCTTCACCGACGCCCAGCAGGCGCAACGAGGGCTGTGGTCAGCCTGCCCGAAAGGAGCACCGTGAACATGGACCCGACTTCGCAGCCAGACGCAGAATACGAGCTCGTCCAGGCTCAAGACGCCCAAGCGCAAGCCCTGGCACGCATGGATCGGGCCCGACGGGAGCAGGAGGCCACAGACGCCGCATGCTATGACCAGCCCGGCGAGGACAGCACCCGCACCAGATGAGGCTGCTCAGGCCTTCGCTTGTGGCCTAGCTCAAGATGCAGGTCAGCGGACCAGACCCAGCGCCGGGACCGGGCGCGCGCCTGACTCCAGGCGGTGCAGCCGGCGCCGCACAGACACGGTGCGCGGGCAGCGGCGCAGAAACAGGGCCAGAGCGGACCCCAGCCCGGCGGCATCGGCTGCGTCGTCGCCCCGGTCGGTCAACACCGTCTGCCATCGCCGCTCCCACACCGGCATCGCGTAGCTGACGGCGCCGATGCACCCGATCGTCACCGCGAGCCAGAGCTGGTGCTGGGCAAGGCACTGCACGACGGCGACGCCGATCACCACGACCCGCAGGCGCCAGGCCAGTGAGGTGAGCGGAAGACGAGCGCCAGCGGAGGAGATCGCCTGGCAGACCGCCCGCAGCAGCTGCCACGGCAAGGTCCAGAAGGCGAGCACCGGGTCCTGACGCACCAGTCCGCCCCGAACCAGGCCGGCGGCGTGCGCGATCACGGCGGCCGCCTGCTCGTCCGGGAGGCTGCCATCCTCGATCGCCTCCAGCAGCCCGCTAGAGAGCACCACCGTGTGCCGGCCGAACCCTCCGGCGGCGATCGCCTTCTCGCCCGCCCGCACCCGCAGCTGCACCACCGGCGGTCCGAGTCCGGTCCGGCACAGCAGCGTGAGTGCCCCGGCCAGGCAGTCCACCTCGGCCGGGGAGACGGGCCGGGAGAACACCAGGAGCCTGGCAGCAGCCTCCTCGGCCGCCCCGACCGCCAGCGCCGCCGCCGCTAGCAGGCCGCCGGCGAACAAGAGCAGAGCGGCCGGCGCCGGCAGAACCGCCCCAACCATGCAGGTCACTGCCGTGCTGATCAGCACGCCCGGCGTGACCGCCAGGGCCTTGGTCATCCAGCGAGTCATACCCGCACCTCCATCCACGCCCCGGGACCGCGCCCGGAGTCTTGCTCGTGTTCTGACCCGCCAGGGCCGGTCTCCCACTTTCGGTGGGTGAGGCCAGTGTCCACACGGGCACTGACACGTCGCCGGTTATCCACACCGGCCGGATTCCGTGAGCGGGACACCCGCCGGGTCCGGCTCGATGGGGACGACACGAACCCGAAGGAGCCAAGACCATGACCGGCACCACCCACCCCCAGGCCGCGGCCTACGACACCTGGGCCGAGGTGGTCGTCCTGCTCGACGAGGCCGCCAACCGCGGCTACCGCGACAGCGCGACCGACCCGGCACTGCACTCCACCGCCCTGGCCGCGCACGCCCTGGCGGCCGCCGCGCTCGAGCTGCTGCCGGTTGAGCAGCGTGCTCGGGTCGATCAGATCCCCCCTCCGGCGGCTGCGTCGTCGATCGTCCTTATTCGCACCGCCGAGGCTGCGACCAGGCGCCACCCCATCGAGGACCTCCCCGTCGGGGCCTCCGAGATCATCGTCGCGATCTGCGACCTGATCGGGGAGCTCGGAGCGTGAGCGGCCCCGAGCCGCCGGTCGATGGCCGCAGCGTCGGTGAGCTGCTCCTGGACGCCGACCTGACCGCCCGCGCCAGCCTGTGGGACCCCAGCCCAGAGCAAGCCAAGGATCGAGCCCGTAGCTGGGGCGAGCTCGCCGAAGCCGCCGCCGACCTCTGGGCCAGCATCCCCGACCCGAGCGCCGACCCCAGCATGAGCCGGATCGCCGAGCTCGCCCGCGGGCTGCACCGCACCCACCTGCGAGCCGGCTGGCCCGGCCCAGGCCCCGGAGATCCCCACCTTGAGTCAATCGCCTCCACCCTCGCCCGCGCGGCCGAACTCGTCCAAGCCCGCCGGCACCCCACCGCCCCGCTGTCGCGGGAGGGCAACCTCGACGCCGAAGGCGCCCGCACCCGGATCATGCACACCCTCTACGTCGCCACCCACGGCGCCGGCGTCGCGCTGCGCAACCACCTCGCCGACCTGCAGCGCCGCCTCGACGCCCGCCAAGCCATCCCCGCCGGAGACTCACTCCAGCACGCCCGCGACACCATGCGCCGCATCGACTCCGCCGAACGCCTCGCTGGGACCTACCTGCACGGCCGCTGGCCCTCAGCCCTCGCCGGAGAGCACCGGGACCACCCCGAACAGGCACGCGCGGCTGCAGCCCTGGCCAGATGGGACCTACAGGCCCACCGAACCCTGGCCGGGCCGCCAACCACCCCCAACCTGGAGTGGATCGCCCGCATCCAGCAAGGACTCGTCATCACCACCGCCGTCGTCGGTGCCGCCGCCGCGCACCAGGGCCAGCTCGACCCCAGCGACGTCGCCCGAACCCGACCCGCCCTCACCGACCTCGAGCACGCCTGGGCCGCCCTCGCCGGCGACCTGGCCCAACTCCACGGCCGCCACCGCGTCATCGACCCCACCCTGCTGCTGGCCGGCCGTGAAGTCCAGGCGGCACTCCGTGAGATCACCCATCAGCACGCCGGCTACGCCACGCCTGCGGCGATGGCCACCCGGGCAGACCTGGCCCACACACTCGGCAGCCTCCGCGCCAGCCTCACCGCCGGCGTCGACCTAGCCCACGTGACCCGCGACGCCCTGGCTGACCCCGACCTCACCGTCAGCGCCCGCGCCGCCCACGCCATGGCCGTCCACGCCTCTGCGCCAACCACCAAGGCGGCCTGGGTCGAGGCTAGCAGCCTTCACCACAACCGAGACATCCCCCTTCCGCAACCCGTCCGCTCCGTCCTCGTCGAACGCGCAGAACAGCTCATCACCTGCTGCGTCACAGCCGACTCCGCGAGTCTGGGCCTGCAACGCAGGCCGAGCACCGACCAGCCCGGCGCACTCTCCCTCGGCCGCGCCAATGAAGACCGCACCCCACCGAGGAACACGCCCACCCCCGGCTGGGGCTGCGAACGCTGACAGAGATCGGACAACCGCCGGACGGCGGGGGAGTGGGTGTGTCAGATGAACGGTGTTTCTGGCATGTGATTCCTACAGGTTCTCCGCGGCCGGCATCCGGTTGGCGAAGGTGACGGCGAACGCGTTCAGCGCTGGCTTCCACCGTGTGACCCATCGTGCCTGTCCCAGGCCCTTGGGGTCCAGTCCTC
Source organism: Dermatophilaceae bacterium (assembly GCA_037045055.1). GTDB lineage: Bacteria > Actinomycetota > Actinomycetes > Actinomycetales > Dermatophilaceae > Phosphoribacter. The sequence goes on from JBAOHJ010000002.1 coordinate 5,467, forward strand.
GGGTGACCAGGTACAGGGTCTTGAGCGCGGCCTGCTCCCCGCTGCGCGTGGGCCCAGCTCGGGAAGTGCCCCCGCGCCGAGGCAGCCCGCCGGTAGCGGGCGTTCAGAGACTCGATCGTTATCTTGAGCCACTGGCCGGGCTGGTGCCTTGACCTGCGGTTTTTCGTGCTGGACGTGTCCGGGACGAGGGTGTTCGGGGGCGTGTCCGGGCTCGTCGTCAGGGGCGGTTTTCGAGTGGGTCTCGGGCGTGTCGCGCGCGCTGGTCGCCGAGGGCTTGGGCGAGGGCGTGCCGCAGTTGCTGGTTGTCGGCCTCCAGTTCGCCGATCCTTTGGTGTGCGAGTTGCAGGCGTTGCCTGAGGGAGCTGTCGCTGGCGGCCTGCCGGGCGGGCACGGCAGGGACTGTCGTCCGCCGTGGGCGTTCCGCGCGGATCTGGGCGAGCAGGTCGGCCTGGGTGTACAGCCAGGATCGGGATACCCCGGCGCGCTGCGCGAGCACGCTGACCGTGATGGTCTGCTCGGTGGTGGCCAGGTGCCGCAGGGTGCTGACGGCACGGCGACGGGTCTGCTCCGCGCGGGAGCGGGCGGCCTTGGCGAGGTGGCGGCTGTTGTCAGCTCTCATCGTTCTCCTCGGGGTGTTCGAGCGCGGTGATGATCGACTCGAGGTTGCTCAGCACGTCCTGGTTCATCTGGGCCACTCGGGTCCGGCCTTGGGCCTCGGCGCGGGTGATCAGTTCGATGACCTGGGCGCGGTGCTCGCGGTGAGCGGGCAGGTGGGTCGCGGTGGTCAGGAACATCGGGCAGGTCAGGCACGCGTTGGCGTGGGGACATGCCTTGTGGATCGGCAGGGCGCAGTGCCCGTTGGGCAGTGCCTGGGTCGCGGCGGCGAGGCGGTGACCGGTCCAGGCGGCGTCGGCCAGCGGGCTGCCCGGTTCGCTGGGGATGGCGGCGCCGGTGATGTCGACCTTGCGGGCGGCGTCCCAGTGCCGGCGGACGGTGTCGTCGTGCAGCCTGGCGTAGTGGGCCGTCATCTGTGACGAGTCGTGGTCCAGGATGCGGCGCACGACCTCTTGGGGCACGTCCCGGTTGATCAGTCGAGTGCCCAGGGTGTGCCTCCACTGGTGCGGGGTCAAGTGCACGCGATGGGCGTGTTCGTCTCGTACGTCGAGGGATTCGAGCCACCGATACAACGCGGCCCGGTAGGTGGAGGTGCTCAGCGGGATGGCCCGGTCGGGGTTCTTCGTCGGCCGCGGGAACAGCACCGGCGGCGCGGTGGCCTCGGCGGTGAGGCGTGCCTGTTGGGCACGAATCAGGGTGTGCAGTTCCTCGTCGAGGGGGACGAGGGCCTCACGGTTCATCTTGTGGTTGACGTAGCGCAGGTAGGGCGCGCCTTTGGGGTCGGTGACCAGGCAGTCGTAGGACAGCCTGGTCGCGTCGCCGACGCGCAGCCCGCAGCGGATCAGGATCAGGGTGATCACCGCCCCGGCAGGGTCGGACCAGGCCGCGATCGCGGTCGGCGCCTCGAGCTGGGCCATCACATGCTCGGCCACCGCGCGCGGCCCGCGCTGCGGGCGGGGCGGGTTGTCGTCGGTGAACAGGGCCGCGGTCGGGTGCAGCGGCGCCCAGCCCCGCTGCCGGACGGCCTCGAGGAAGCCGCGCAGCTGCCCGATGTGGACCTGGCGTCGGTGGGCGGTTGGGACGCCGGTGGAAAGGTCGGCCAAGTAGCCCTCGAGCACGACCCGGGTGAGCGCCTGCGGAGCGTCGATCCGTGCCTGCTGCAGGTAGCCGGCGAGCCGGGTCACCGCGGTCAGGCCGCGGCGGACGGCCTCGAGCCCGACACCGGTGGCCAGCCGTTGCCGGGTCCACCGTTTGGTCGCCTCACGCAGCCACGGCTGGGCGATCCGGGTGAAGTCGAGGGTGAGGTTGCCGGGATAGCCGAGCCGGCGCAGCTGCCATACCTCGCGCGGGTACTCGGCCACCCAGCCGCTGCCGGCGGCGAGGTCGGCGACCCGTTGATGGGCGTACACGAGCAGGCCACGGCCGTTGCTGTCGCGTCGCCCGGACGCGGTGAACGCCTTACGCCAGGACCGCTCGTCCCCGTCGCGCAGGCTGGGAACGTCGGCCTCGAGCAGGAACGACACGAGGCGCCCTACGACCTCCGGAGGTGTCCGGCTGGCACGCTCGTCGTGCCGACACTGGATGACGTAGGCCAGCTCCCAGCGCAGCGGCTCAGGCAGCCGGGCCAGGACGATCACCTGGTCCGAGGGAACCCGGAGCGCGGCGAACTCACGAGCGAACACCACCGGGTCCGGGCGCCCGTTCGCGCGCCACGTGCTGTGGTGGGCGTGACATAACGGCCCGGCCGCTTGCGGCCACAACAAGCATCCCGGGACGTGGCACGCCTCGGCGACCGGCGCCTTGATCGGCGGTGGCCCCGCGGCGAGCCACTGCTCGAAGTCGGGGCGCCCGGAACGTTCCCACCCTTGAGCATGTAACTGGCACAGACCTTTTCGTGCTACCCCGTACCCGCACGCCTCGACCCGGCAGGCCCGGTTCGGGCGCTGACGTGCCCAGCCCGGATCGGTGCTCGCAACGAACTCGTCCACATCGGGCCGGCCCGCCTTGGCCCACCGGTGGTGGTGCCCGGCGCACATCCCGTGCCCGCGGGCCAGCCGCTGACAGCCTTCGACCAGGCATGGCCCCGCGGAGTAGGCCGGGTCGTTCACGCCGACCACGATCCGGTCGGCCGCGAACTCCGGCCGCAGCGCCGTGCGGACCCGAGCCGTCCACGCTGCCTCGCTGCCGCGGCCGGTGCGTAGCGGCAGCACGATAGCCGAGGTCACGACACGTCCTCGGTCAGCACACCGGCACGGGTGAGCGCGGCCCGGGTGTCGGCCACGGTCAGGTGCGCGTACGTGCTCGAGGTCGTGGCCACCGACGCGTGCCCCAGCAGTGAGGAGACGACCTCGACCGGCACATCGGAGCGCAACAGCCCGGTCGCGTACGTGTGCCGCAGCCAGTGCGGGTCGAAGTCGATCCCGGTCCGGGCACGCAGCCGCCGGACCAAGTCGTACACCGCCGCGTACTTCAGCGGTGAACCGACGCGCCCACCCCACAGATTGACGAAGACGTAGTCACTGTCGAGCTCGCCGTACTCCTCGATCAGGTAGTCGGCGTAGCACCGGACCAGCGAGGCCGGGACCGGGATCGTCCGCGGGACCAACGATTTGGAGCGGGCCCGGTTGTCGTTGTCACGGGCGATCACCCGCACCTGCCGCTCGGCCGCGTCCCAGTCCTCATGCCGCAGCCCGAGCGCCTCACCGACTCGCATCCCAGTGCTCGCGAGCACCTCGAGCAGCAGCCGGTCCCGGCGCCGCTGGCACGCCCCGATCAGCGCCTCGACCTCCTGCCGGTCGAGGGTGCGCGGTGTGCGCCGTCCAGCCCGGACCCGCACCACCGGCGCGGCGACCGGCCTGGACTTGCTCACGTGGTGCAGGAACCCGCGAGCCCCGCCCCGCCGGCCCGCAGGGCGCCACACGCTCAACGCGGCGTGCACCGCAAGCCCGGACCGGCTCGCGTGCTGGTACATCGACCCGACCGCCGCGAGCTTGCGGTTGATCGTCGCAGCCGAACAATGCTCGCCCAGCGGCAGCACCGCCACCCCTGCGCCACGCGCTGAAGGTGGCAGCCGCAGCCACGCCACGAACGCCGCGACGTCCTCGACCGACACCGCGGCCCAGTCCAGCGCACGACCGGCGAGGAAGGCGAACCAGTCCCTCAGGTCATGGGCGTACGCCTTGACCGTGTTCGGCGACCGTCCCGCATCGGTCAAGAACGACAGGAACCGCTCGGCCGGCTCCACGAGCTGCCCGTCCTCACCGACCACCGTCCACGACTCACGCCGCGAGCCGGACACCACCACTCGAGCAACGAACACCGAACCTCCCACGACCATGCCTGCTGGACGGCTGCAGATAAGCACGTCCAGCACGCACGATGGGGGACCGATCCAGGCCATCGGCTACATCAACGACACCCTGAAGCTGGCTCAAGATAACGATCGCGTTGGTGGAGAAGAGAACTCGCCGGATCTCCACGTCGTAGTCCAGGAACGGGGTGAACTCCTCCCACGCCGCCCGCCACAGCTTGGGGATCGCCGGGTAGGGCTTGCCCCACTTCTCCTCGAGCTCTTCGAACGCCGCCCAGGCGGCCTCCGCGGTGGGTGCGGTGTAGATCGTCCGCAGGTCCTCGCGCGAGCTGGTCCCAGTACTTCCTGCGTCGCGTACCGCATGCGTGGCCCTGATCAGGTGGATCACGCACGCCTGCACGATCGCCTGGGGGAAGACTGTGTTGACGCTGTCCGGCAGGCCCTTGAGGCCATCACAGACGACGAAGAACACGTCCTTGACACCGCGGTTCTTCAGGTCCGCCAGCACGTTCATCCAGAACTTCGCCGACTCGCCGCCGCCCTGGCCGGCCCACAGCCCGAGCACATCCCGCCGACCGTTCAGGTCGACCGCGATCGCGACGTAGTACGGCTGGTTGCCGACCTGACCATCGCGGACCTTGACGTAGATCGGGTAGATGAAGATCGCCGCATAGACCGCCTGCAACGGGCGTGAGGACCACGACTGCATCTCCTCGACCACAGCGTCGGTGATCCGCGAGATGGTGTCCTTGCTGATGGTTGGAAGTCTTGGGACATGCCGGGGCGGTTCAGTCAGGACCGGCCGGCGTGGCTTGATAGGAGCGTGACACCGCCCCGACTGAGGTTTGCCCTCCGGTCGATCCCGTCATCGCAGCCACAAGGAGTGAAGGGACGACATGGCCATGATCATGCTCGGCATCGACGCGCAGAAGCGCACCCACACCGTGGTCGTCGTGGATGGGCTCGGGCGACGGCTCGGGGCCAAGACCACGACAGCCACCACCAGCGCGGACCACCTGGAGCTACTCCGTTGGGCCGACCAATACGGCCCGGAGCGAACCTGGGCGGTCGAAGACTGTCGACACTTGTCCCGGCAGCTGGAGCGGGACATGCTCGCCGCCGGTGAGCGGCTCGTGCGAGTCCCACCGAAGCTGATGGCGCACTCCCGTGACGCCGCCCGCACCTACGGCAAGTCCGACCCGATCGACGCCCTGGCGGTCGCCCGGGCCGCGCTGCGCGAGACGGGTCTTCCGACCGCTGCGCTCGACCCCGCGTCCCGAGTGCTGCGACTGCTGATCGACCACCGCGAAGACCTTGTCGCGGAACGGACTCGGCACATCAACAGGCTCCGGTGGCACCTGCACGACATCGACCCCAGCTGGGACCCTAAGAAGCGGGCCCTGACGACGATGAAGCGCCTGCGCCAGGCCGAGCAGCGCCTCGAACAGCTCAACTCGATCGTCGCCCGAGGCGCGCTCGAACTGGTCCGGCGCATCCGTGAGCTGACCCTGACGATCAACGACCTCGAAGGCGAACTGGACCAGCGCACCGCCGACGGCGCCCCGAACCTACGCGCCGTCCACGGCGTGGCCGGCCTGAGCGCCGCCAAGATAATTGGCGAGGTCGCTGGCATCGACCGGTTCCGCAGCCGTCACGCATTCGCGCGGCACAATGGCACCGCTCCCACCCCCGTGTGGTCATCGAACTCCGCGAGGCACCGACTGAGCAAGACCGGCAACCGACAACTCAACGCCGCCCTCCACCGCATCGCCCTGACCCAGGCCCGGTCGCTGCCCGCAGCTCGCGCCTACCTCGAGAACCGACAAGCAGCCGGAGCCACCCGCAAGGAAGCCCTCCGGAGCCTGAAGAGAAGGATCTCCGACGTCATCTTCCGAACCATGCTCGCCGACGCACCGACCACCGCAGCCGTCAACTCACTCGCCGCTTGAGATAGGAGAGAGGGGACTCCTACTCCAGGTGTGGATGGGCGCGCGACGTGGTCCCGGGCAGGGCAGCATCCGCCAGCGCCGCCCGGGGGTGTTCGAGGTGCGGGCCCGACTGGGCGGTCCCCGGCCGAGAGCACCGGCAGCAATCGGTGGCGGTGCACGGCTGCGGCGCCGAGGCCGAGTCTGTGTTGGCTGCTTTGGTCGACGCCGACCGGCAGGTGCGTGGGGTGCCGGGCCCGCGGGTGATCACGGTCGCGAACGTTCTGCGGGTGTGGCTGGTCGCGGACCAGCCGTGGAAGCCCTCGACCCGGGTGGGGTACCGCTCGGTGGCCGGTTTCCTGACCGAGGACCGGATCGGCGCGGTGCGCGCCAGCGCGGACCCCAGCGCTGGTGTGGGCCGCCGTTTCGGGGTGGCAGGCATGCGGTGCCGGGCCAGCAGTTGTTGGTGCCCGATTCCGGGTGTTGCGCTCGGCGCTGTCCTGGGCCTACGAGCAGCGGTCCCGCGGAACTGCCCAGCATCCACCACCGCAAGGAGTATGACGCCACGAAGGCCCTGGACCCGGACTACCGGATCACGTGCGTCTTCGTCGACAAGCGTCATCGGCGCCGTGGGGCGAGCGAGCTGGCCATCACCGGCGCGCTCGACCTCATCGCATGGGCCGGCGGTGGACGGGTGGAGTCCTACCCGCATGACCTCACCCACCAGACCAAGAAGATGTCGTCGACCTACTCATACAAATGTATGTGCATGTCGGTCTTGGAGCGCCGCCTTCAGCTTCTCATCGATGCCGCACGCTACTCCCGGGTGGCCGCCGAGGCAGAGCGCTCCGGCCGCAGTGTGGCCGCGGTGATCCGCGAGGCGATCGACCTGCGGTTCCCGGACGACGGCGACGCGGGCCGTGCCAGCGCTGCGTCCGCCCTGCTGAGCGTCACCGAGCAGCCGGCCGGGCGCGTGGAGGGCCCGGCGGAGCTCAAGGCCGCGTATGCCGCGGAGCTCGCCGCCAAGGTCGGTCCGGAGTGAGGCCGGTCTAGGTCGACCCCTCCGTGCTGCTGCTCGCCGTGGGTGGCTCACATCCGTTGCGGGAGCCGTGCCGGCGAGTGCTGGCCGCTGCGGCGGCCGGCGACCTACGTCTGCACCTCAGTGTCGAGGGGGGCCAGGAGTTCCTGTTCCACCGCTTTCGCATGGTCGACCCGGCCGACGCCATCGAGCAGTTCGACCTCGTCGACCGGCTCGTCGTGTGGCACGCCCTTGACCACGACATCCTGCGCGCGTCGCGCGACCTCGTCGCGGCCGGACATGTGCGGGGCCGGGACTCGGTGCATGCCGCCACCGCTCTCGGAGCGGGATTCCAGGCGATCGTCAGCTGCGACAGCGACTTTGACGCCATCCCCGGTCTCCGACGCGTAGACCCTGCCACCGACGGCGTCTTCTGAACTCACCGCGCGGTCGTGCCCGTGAATGGGCTCAGGGGCCGAGGAACCGCGCGGCTCACTCGGTCAGACCGCGCAGGTAGCGCGCGATCGTCTCGAGCTCCTCGACGGTGAAGCCCTCGGCCAGGGTCTCCATCTGCTCGCCGAGGTGGGCGTAGTGCGGGGCGAAGGAGGCCATCGCCGAAGCGTCGGCGACGACCCGCACGCTGCGCCGGTCGCCGGGGTCGGGCACGCGGCGCACGAACCCCTTGCCCTCGAGCCGGTCGATGCTGCGTGTGATGGAGCTGCCGGGCTGGGCCGAGAGCTCACGCAGCTCACCGGGGGTCAGGCCCTCGGTCTCGAGACTGAGGGCGTGGAGCAGCTGGGCGTCGACGAGTGGGATGCCCACCTCTCGGGCCACCCTCTCGTTGTAGAGGATCAGGGAGGGGATCATCCGCCGGAACGCCACGGCCAACTCGTCGACGGCACGCCGTCGGGCGGGGATGCGCCTCGACCCATTTGACAAAGCCGCCGACCTCGCTCATAGTTCCGTATCAGAGGATTACCGTTTCGGAATTACTCCGCATCGGCATCACTTGCTGGTCCCAGCATCTCACAGGAGGGGGTCCCGATGGCGACCACACCGCAGAGCGCAGCGTCGACGCGGGGAGGCGCACCCGGCGTACCGAACCGTCGTGGACTGGCCATGCTCGTCCTGATCTTCGCCCACTTCATGGATCTCATGGACGTGACCATCGTCAACGTCGCGCTGCCGTCGATCCGGGCCGACCTCGGTGCCTCACCGGCCCACCTCGAGTGGGTCGTCGGCGCCTATACCCTCGGCTTCGCCGCCGTGCTCATCACCGCCGGCCGGCTCGGTGACATCGTGGGCCGCAAGCGGGTCTTCGTCGCGGGCGTGCTCACCTTCACGCTGACCTCGCTCGTCGCCGGCCTGACCCACAGCCCCGACATACTCGTCGCCGCCCGTGCCCTGCAAGGGATCTCGGCCGGTCTTATGATGCCGCAGGTCCTCGCGAGCGTGCAGTCGCTCTATGCACCGGCGGAGCGAGCACCGATCTACGGGACCATCGGGGCCGTCGCCGGGCTGGCTGCCGTGATCGGTCCACTCCTCGGTGGCTGGCTCATCACCCACGACCTGCTCGGTCTCGGGTGGCGGGCGGTCTTCATGATCAACATCCCCGTCGGGGTGCTCCTGGCGCTCAGCGCTCTGCTCTGGGTCCCCGATACCCGTTCGGCTGACCGCCCTCGCCTGGACGTGCTCGGTGCGGTACTCGCAACGAGCGGTGTAGGTCTAGTTGCCCTCGGGCTCATCGAGGGTCCCGCGCAAGACTGGGACGGCGGGGTGTGGGCGGCGCTCATCGCCGGACCGGTCATCCTCCTGGGCTGGCTCGTCCACCAGCGACGCCTCGAGGTGCTCGGCCGGGACCCACTCGTCGCACCACATCTGTTCTCCAACCGGGGGTTCAGCGCCGGCCTGCTGATACAGGGAACCTTCCAGGGCGCCATGGCCGGGTTCTTCTTCGCGCTGATCATCTACCTCCAGGCCGGGCGCGGGTTCAGCGCCTGGGACGCCGGTCTCAGCCTGCTCCCCTTCTCCGTGATGGCTTTCCTCGGGAGCGGCGCCGCGGTCGCCCTCACGGCTGGGGCCGGCAAGTTCCTCGTCGCGGTCGGCGCGCTGATGCTCATGGTCGGCACGCTCTGGACGGCCCGGATGGTCGACGCCGCACCGGCCACGATGACCTGGCACAGCCTGCTCGTGCCGCTGGCCCTCTGCGGCCTCGGGCTCGGCCTGTTCGTCGTCCCCCTGATCGACGTCGCCCTCGCGACTGTCGACATCCGCGAAGCGGGCGCGGCCAGCGGCACCTACGGGATGGTGCAGCAGCTGGGCGCGGCGCTCGGGATCGCCGTCGTCGGGGTCGTCTTCTTCGGGCGGGCCGGCCGGTTCGACCTCGCCTCCCTCACCGGCGCCATGGTCGCGGCCGCCGTCATCTGCGCCATTGGGTATACCGTGTGCGCTCTCGCCGCTCTTGCCCTCCCGTCCCCTTCGGACGTCACGAGAAGGCTCGCGGAGGTGGCCGAGGCCGACGAGTCGTGACGCTGCTGGTCCGGTGTGCGCCTGGGCATGTTCGCCGAGGCCCGCTGCCAAGCCGGGGGCGGTGGCCGGGACAGGCCCGACGCGGACGTCACCATGCCACCGTGGTCCACGCTCACGTCCGTGCGCCAAGGCCCGGAAAGGGGTGGCACCGTGAAGGTCGCCGTCATGCAGGAGTGAACCACCCTGGGTTGCTTGGAGGTTCCCGACCTTGGAAACGAGGATGGACTGATGGGAACCAAGAGCGTCGCTGGGGCGACGACTGCACGGCGGTACACGCCGGAGGAGAAGGCGCGGGCGGTGCGGCTGGTGCGCCAGCTGCGCAAGGAGCTCGGCACGACGCATGGGACGGTCCAGCGGGTGGCTGATCAGATCGGGTGCGGCGTGGAGTCCCTGCGCACGTGGGTCAAGCAGGCTGACGTCGATGAGGGTGTCGAGCCCGGCGCGAGCACGGTGGAGGCCAAGCGGGTCAAGGAGCTGGAGCAGGAGAACCGCGAGCTGCGCCGCGCCAACGATCTGCTCAAGCGGGCCTCGGCTTTCTTTGCGGCGGAACTCGACCGCCCCTGCAGGTGATCGTCGAGTTCGTCGACGAGAACCGAGCTGAGTTCGGAGTCGAGTTCATCTGCACCCAGTTGCAGGTGGCTCCGAGCAGCTACTACGCCGCGAAGAAGCGGCGGTCCACGCCGTCGGCGCGGGCGGTGCGGGACTCGCTGATGATCCAGGTGCTACTGACCTTGTGGGTGGCCAACCGGAAGGTCTACGGGGCGCACAAGCTGTGGAAGGCCGCCCGCCGCGCCGGCTACGACATCGGCCGCGACCAGGTCGCCCGGCTGATGCGGCAGTTGGGCATCGAGGGTGTATCCCGCCAGCGCACGAAGGTGTTCACCACCCGAGCGGATCCCGACGCCACCAGGGCACCGGATCTGGTCAACCGGGACTTCACCGCCGAGCGTCCCGACGCCCTGTGGGTGACCGACCTGACCTACGTGCCGACACGCTCGGGGATGGCGTACGTGTGCTTCATCGTCGATGCGTTCAGCCGACGGATCGTGGGCTGGCGGTCGCGGCGAACATGAAGACCGAGATGGTGCTCGACGCCCTGGAAATGGCCCGACGCTCCCGCGGCGGACATCGACTGGTCGGGCTGGTCACACACTCAGACGCCGGGTCCCAATTCACCTCGGTGCGGTTCACCGAGCGGCTGGACGAGATCGGAGCCCGTCCCTCCATCGGGACGGTGGCGGACTCGTTTGACAACGCCCTCGCCGAGACGACCAACGGCTTGTACAAGACCGAGTGCGTATATGGACCCGACACCACCGGCTGGGACGACGTCGACGAACTCGAGCTAGCCACCTTGTCCTGGGTCCACTGGTTCAACGAGACCCGGCTACACGGCCACTGCGGCGACATCCCGCCAGCAGAGTACGAAGCAGCGTTCTATGCTGCCCAACAAGCCCACCCCGCCGGGGTAGGAATCCAATAGAACGAGCCTCCACCAGACCCAGGGTGGTTCATTGGGATCGTTCCGACGACACCGAGGAGGAGGCTAAGGATCGTGGCGCCAGAGGCGCCAATCCCGCCTCCCCGCTTGCTGATGTCCACTTCAAAGCCGACGCCCCAACCACACTCGTCCCCCAGGCTGGATGGCAACGACTCCAGATCAGCCAGAGTGACCTCGTCGGCTGGCCCGCCCACCACGACCCACTCCGTGGGGCAGAAACGAGGGTCATTCGCGGCAACCTGAACCACGACCACGTCCTGATCCGTGTACAGCCACCGCAGGAAGTCGGAGGGGTTGGCCATGGCACCATGATGCTCGACGACGACCGCACAGGAGATGAACACCGCGGGGGCGTTCTCCTGGCCGGATTCTGCCCCGGCTGGCAGGGGACAGGGCCTACCCGGATCCTTCGGCTGACTCACATCGCCGCGTATAGCATCCGGCTGACGCGGCCGTATCCTATCGCCGCGAGCCGCGCGGGCACGGCACACCGGTACGAGGCGACCCACCTGAACCCAGTACCAAGGGGAGGTTCGCCTGAGGTTTCCCGCCTTGCCCGTTGTGAACTACAGTTGACACATGGTCGAGGTCGTCCGACCCGGGACGTTCGACCGATGGTTCAGGCAACTCAAGGACCGCGCCGCGGTTGCGCGCGTGCTGGTGCGGATCAACCGACTGGCAGCTGGAAACCCCGGTGGCGTCAAACCTGTCGGGCAGGGCGTGTCGGAGTTGCGGATCGCCTACGGTCCCGGCTACCGCATCGACTACCTACAGGACGGCGACCGGGTGATCTTGTTGCTCACCGGTGGGGACAAGTCCAGCCAGGACGCCGACATCCGCCAAGCCCACCAGATCGCCGCCGAATGGAGGAGAGGGCGACCATGAGCACCGAGACGTTCGCCCCCTTGGACAGTGCCGACTATCTCAACAGCTTCGAGGACGTCACGGCCTACCTCGAAGCGGTCCTCAAGGACTCCTACGACGACCCGAAGGTGATCGCCGCAGCGCTCGGGGCGATCGCCCGTTCTCGTAACCTCAGCCAGATCGCCCGCCACGCGGGCATGAGCCGAGAAGGCATGTACAAGGCACTGTCGGCCGACGGCAACCCCACCCTGGCCACCGTCTTGAAGGTGGCCCACGCGCTCGGGCTGCGTCTGCACTTCGAAGCCATCGCCTGACTGCACGTGGCTGCGGCACGCGATGGGACTGCTGCACAGATCGGCCCAAATACGGCTCACAAACCCGTTGGTCGTCGGGGGGACGTGCCTGGTCGCGGCGGGTCCCGACCTGACCCGACACCCGGTACAGGGGGGGACTTGACCTGCTACTTTGTCGGACACGAGGGTGTCGGCCGGTGGCGTGCCGGGTCGACTCCAGACACCCCGACTGGGTGGGTCCGAAAACTACGGATCAGAAGTTAGCCGGCGGTTGGGAGGAGAGCACCAAGGAGGAAGCAGGCAGGTCCACCCGCATCTCGGGTCGAAGTAGCTCACCCAGCGCCCACGATTCCCAAGCGCCGAGTGTCGCAGGCGCCTTGTGACGAGCTGCCATTCCCCCACTGGTCCCCCACACCGACGAAATCTGCATTGCTGGCGCAAGCGCCGTCCAGCGAGATCGGTCCTGACCTGCGGAGATCTGGTGGAGCCAACGGGACTCGAACCCGTAACCCCCTGCTTGCAAAGCAGGTGCGCTACCAATTGCGCCATGGCCCCGACGTCGGCCAAGTCCGCAGACCGACCGCCTCTTCAGTGTCGCGGTGTGTCCGCCACCCGGTCCTGCGCCGCTCGCGTCCCGCCCGAGACGTCGTCGGTCGCCTCGGCCCACAGGTCCCGCTCGGCCCGCTGCGCCGACGCCGATCGCACGGCGGCGGCCACCGCCGCGGCCACCGCGGCCCCGAGGGTCACCAGCAGTCTCGCGCGCACGGCATACTCCCTCGTTCTGGTGGACCGACGGCCCAGTTCAGCGGCACGGACACGCCTGGGTGGTGGGCCTAACAGGACTTGAACCTGTGGCCTCTTCCTTATCAGGGAAGCGCTCTAACCGTCTGAGCTATAGGCCCTCGTCACCTCGCGCGCACCGGGACGAACCCGCCGCGACGCGCCAGGCTACCCCACCCTCGCGGACCCGATCAAAGCGGATCAGTCGTCGGTGAGGGTGAGCTGGATGCCGCCGACCAGCGAGGAGCAGATGTTGTAGAGGTATGCCGCGAGCGTCGCCACCGCGGTCATGAGGACCACGTCGATCACCGCGATGACCATGGCCAACGCGGTGACCCGGGGCAGACCGAGGTAGCTGAGCACCGAGAAAGGCTCGGCCGAGGTCGGCTGGATGTCGCGGATCACCCGGTCGATGTCGCTGAAGACGTTGAGCCCCGACAGCACCATCCACAGCAGGATCGTGGCGACGACCATGGCCACCCCGGCTGCGAAGGACAGCAGGAACGACACCTTCATGACCGACCAGGGGTCCACCCGGGCCACCGAGAGGCGCACCCGTCGGGTGGTCGTGGCCGGGCGGGGCTGGCCGGTCGGCTTGCGCACCGCGGCGGTTGCACTCGGTGCGGACCCAGTCGAGGTCCCGGCGGCGGTGGCCGCCCCGCCGGCCCCTGCCGGCGTGGTCGCCGCGCCGGCCCCTGCCGCCGTCGCCGCGGCCGTCGCGGCCGTCGCGGACCCGCCGCCCTCCTTCGCCGGCTTACCGGCCGTCCCGCCCGGCTGACCCGCCCCGGGCAGCGTCTGGGTCCCGCCAGCGGCGCTCGGGTCGGCCCCGGCGGACGTTGCCGTGGACGACTTACCGGCCGAGCCCGCACGCTGCCCCGACGGGGGGGTGGGCGTGCTCCCTGAGGGCGTGGTCACTGGCTACCTCCGGCATCGTCGGGGCCCGTCGTGGACGGCTCGCTCTGGTCAGACGGTACGCCATTGTCCTCGTCGTCGGCCGTTTCGACGTTGCGGGCCACGGCGACGATGGCATCGCCCGCGTCGGGGGTGGCGAACTTCACGCCCATGGTCGACCGGCCGGTATGCCGGATCTCGTCGACCCGGGAGCGGACGATCTTGCCCTTCTCCATGACCACCATGACCTCGTCCTCGGGGGAGACGGTGAGCGCCCCGACGAGGTCGCCGCCGCGGTCGGAGACCCGGGCGACGTGGATGCCGGTGCCGCCGCGGCCTTGGACCCGGTACTCCGCGATGGGGGTGCGTTTTGCCAGACCGTTCTCGAACACGACGAAGACGTCGGGCTCGCTGCCGGCCTGCACGACGGCCATGGCCAGCAGTCGGTCGCCGTCCTTGAACCGCATCCCGGTGACTCCCGAGGTCGCCCGGCCCATCGGGCGCAGCCGCTCGTCGTCGGCCCGGAACCGCACCGACTGACCCTTGCGCGAGACCAGCAACAGGTCGTCCTGCGGCGAGGCCAGGCCGGCCCCGACGAGCACGTCGTCGGCCCGCAGGTTGACCGCGATGAGCCCGCCCGAGCGGGGCGAGTCGTACTCGGTGAGCCGGGTCTTCTTCACTAGGCCCGAGCGGGTGGCCAGGACGAGATACGGAGCCTGGGCGTAGTTCTTGACCGCGAGCACCTGGGCGATGTCCTCGCCGGGCTGGAAGGCCAGCAGGTTGGCCACGTGCTGCCCCTTGGCGTCCCGACCGCCCTCGGGCAACTCGTAGGCCTTGGCCCGGTAGACCCGCCCGAGCGTGGTGAAGAACAGCAGCCAGTGGTGGGTGGTCGTGGTGAAGAAGTGCCCGACGACGTCCTCGCCGCGCAGCGCGGCGCCCTTGACGCCCTTGCCGCCCCGGCGCTGCGAGCGGTACAGGTCGGTCTTGGTGCGCTTGGCGTAGCCCCCGCGGGTGATCGTCACGACGACGTCTTCCTCGGGGATGAGGTCCTCGACGGACATGTCGCCGTCGAAGAACTCGATCCGGGTGCGCCGCACGTCGCCGTACTTGTCGACGATCTCGGCCAGCTCCCCCGAGACGATCGAACGCTGCCGGTCGGGGCGGGCGAGGATGTCGGTGTAGTCGTCGATGCGGCGCTGCAGCTCGTCATGGTCGTCGACGATCTTCTGGCGCTCCAGCGCGGCCAGTCGTCGCAGCTGCATGTCGAGGATCGCCCGGGCCTGGATCTCGTCGATCGCGAGCAGCTGCATCAGCCCGTCGCGGGCCGCCTCGACGGTCGCCGAGCGGCGGATCAGGGCGATGACCTCGTCGAGGGCGTCCAGCGCCTTGAGCAGCCCGCGCAGGATGTGGATGCGCTCCTGGGCCTGACGCAGCCGGAACCCGGTGCGCCGCACGACGACGTCGATCTGGTGCTCCACCCAGTGCCGGATGAACGCGTCCAGGGACAGCGTCCGGGGCACCCCGTCGACGAGGGCGAGCATGTTCGCCCCGAAGGTGGTCTGCAGTTGGGTGTGCTTGTAGAGGTTGTTGAGCACGACCTTGGCCACGGCGTCCCGCTTGAGCACGATGACCAGCCGCTGCCCGGTGCGCCCGGAGGTCTCGTCGCGGATGTCCGCGATCCCCTGCAGGCGCCCGTCGCGCACCAGGTCGGCGATCTTGCCGGCCAGCGAGTCCGGGTTGACCTGGTAGGGCAGCTCGGTGACGACCAGGCAGGTCCGCCCGTGCAGCTCCTCGACCTCGACGACGGCGCGCATGATGATCGCGCCGCGCCCGGTGCGGTAGGCCTCCTCGATGCCCTTGCGCCCCATGATGAGCGCGCCGGTCGGGAAGTCGGGGCCCTTAATCTCCCGCAGCAGCTGCTCCAGCAGCGCCTCGCGGGTGGCCTGCGGGTGCTGCAGGTACCACTGGGCGCCGGCGGCCACCTCGCGCAGGTTGTGCGGCGGGATCTGGGTGGCCATGCCGACGGCGATCCCCGAGGAGCCGTTGACCAGCAGGTTGGGGAACCGGCTGGGCAGGACCGCCGGCTCCTGGGTCTTGCCGTCGTAGTTGTCGCGGAAGTCGACGGTCTGCTCGTCGATGTCGCGGACCATCTCCATGGACAGCTGGGCCATCCGGCACTCGGTGTACCGCTGGGCGGCCGCCGGGTCGTCGCCCGGGCTGCCGAAGTTGCCCTGCCCGTCGACCAGCGGGTAGCGCATCGACCAGTCCTGGACCAGCCGGACCAGCGCGTCGTAGATCGCCGAGTCGCCGTGCGGGTGGTACTGCCCCATGACGTCGCCGACGACCCGACTGCACTTGTTGTAGCCCCGGTCGGGCCGGTAGCCCCCGTCGTACATCGCGTAGAGCACCCGCCGGTGCACCGGCTTGAGCCCGTCGCGCACGTCGGGCAGGGCCCGGCTGACGATGACCGCCATCGCGTAGTCGATGTACGACCGGCGCATCTCGGTGTTGAGGTCGATCTCCTCGACGCGGTCGACCGGCGGCTGTGCCGGTGGCTGCTCGCTCACCCGATGTCCTCACTCTTCGAACCGATTCGGGTATGCCGCGCGCCCGCCGCGCGAGCGCCCCACGCGCCCACCCCACCGTCGCCCAGAAGCGCGCGGACGGCATACCGGCTAGATGTCAAGGAAGCGCACATCCCTGGCGTTGCGCTGGATGAACGACCGGCGCGACTCGACGTCCTCGCCCATGAGCACGCTGAAGATGTCGTCGGCGGCCGCGGCGTCGGCGAGGGTCACCTGCAGCAGGGTCCGCTCGTCGGGGTTCATCGTCGTCTCCCACAGCTCGTCGTAGTCCATCTCGCCCAGGCCCTTGTAGCGTTGGATGCCGTTCTCCTTGGGCAGCCGCCGCCCCTGGGACTCCCCGTGGGCCCGCAGCGCGTCACGCTCACGGTCGGAGAAGGCGAACTCGTGCGGGGCGTTGCTCCACTTGAGCCGATACAACGGAGGCTGCGCGAGGTAGACGTAGCCGGCCTCGATGAGCGGGCGCATGAACCGGAACAGCACGGTGAGCAGCAGGGTGCGGATGTGCATGCCGTCGACGTCGGCGTCGGCCATGAGCACGATCTTGTGGTAGCGGGCCTTCTCCAGCGCGAAGTCCTCCCCGATGCCGGTCCCAAACGCCGAGATGAGCGACTTGATCTCGTTGTTGTCCAGGACCCGGTCGATGCGGGCCTTCTCGACGTTGAGGATCTTGCCGCGGATCGGCAGGATCGCCTGGGTGTGCGGGTTGCGCCCGCGCACCGCCGAGCCGCCGGCCGACTTGCCCTCGACGATGAACACCTCGGAGATCGACGGGTCGCGGCTCTGGCAGTCGCGCAGCAGGCCGGGCAGTCCCCCGGACTCCAGCAGCCCCTTGCGGCGGGTGTTCTCGCGGGCCTTGCGCGCCGCGATCCGGGCCGCGGCGGCCTGCACCGCCTTGCCGACGATGTCGCGACCCTCGCGTGGGTGAGTCTCCAGCCAGTGGCCGAACTCGTCGGTCATCGCCCGCTGGACGAACCCCTTGACCTCGGAGTTGCCGAGCTTGGTCTTGGTCTGGCCCTCGAACTGCGGCTCGGCCAGCTTGACCGACACGACCGCGGTGAGGCCCTCGCGGATGTCGTCGCCGGTGAGGTTCTCGTCCTTGTCCTTGAGCACCGCGTTCTTGCGGGCGAAGTCGTTGACCAGTTTGGTCATCGCCGCGCGGAACCCCTCCTCGTGGGTGCCGCCCTCGTGGGTGTTGATGGTGTTGGCGTAGGTGTGCACGGACTCGGTGTAGGCGGTGGTCCACTGCATGGCCAGCTCCAGCGCCAGCGACCGGGCCCGGTCGTGCACCTCGATGGCGATGACCTCGGGGTGGATGGGCTCGGCCTTCTTCGACCCCACGAGATGGTGGACGTAGTCGACCAGGCCCCCGTCGTAGCGGTAGGAGACCTTCCGCGCCGTGGTCGGCGCGCCGTTGGCCGACTCGCTGACCCGCTCGACCTCGGCGTCGGCGTGGTCGAGGTCGACGTCCTCGTCGTCGGCGGGGTCGGGGCGTTCGTCCCGCAGGGTGATCGTCAGGCCCTTGTTGAGGAAGGCCATCTGCTGGATCCGGGCCCGGATCGTCTCGAAGTCGTAGTGCGTGGTCTCGAAGATCTCGTCGCTGGGCCAGAAGGTGACCGTCGTGCCGGTCAGCTCGGTGGGCTCCTGCCGGGCCAGCGGCGCCACCGGCACGCCCCGCTCGAAGGTCATCCGGAACACGTGCCCCTGCTGGCGCACCTCGGCGTCCAGCCGGGCCGACAGGGCGTTGACCACCGAGGACCCGACCCCGTGCAGACCGCCGGACACCTTGTACCCGCCGCCGCCGAACTTACCCCCGGCATGCAGCTGGGTGAGCACGAGCTCGACGGCGCTGACCCCCTCGACGGGGTGGATGTCGGTGGGGATGCCCCGACCGTTGTCGCGCACCCGCACCCCGCCGTCGGCCAGCAGGGTGACGTCGATGGTGTCCGCGTAGCCGGCGAGGGCCTCGTCGACGGAGTTGTCGACGATCTCCCACACGAGATGGTGCAGCCCACGCTCGCCGGTGGACCCGATGTACATCCCCGGGCGTTTGCGGACCGCTTCCAGCCCCTCCAGGACGGTGATCGCCGAGGCGTCGTATGCCGGTTCGTCGCCGATCCGGGGGTCGGGCCCGACCTGGGTCGGGTCCGGCGGGGGGGCGGTCGGGTCGACCACGGTGCTCCTGTCGGGGGCGGCATACATGCTGACGGCTGCCGCGCCTGCGGCAGCCGGTCCGTCGACCCCCAGTCTAACGGTTTGACGGGGGGTCCGTCGCGCTCTGCGGGCCGAGAACGCCCCGCAGAGCGCACCGACCCCGCGACCGGTGACCCCATACGAGACCGTATGCCGGATCGGCCAGCGACCGGATCCGGCGATACCGTGGGCCCCGTGTCGGGTGCGCCGGTGGTCGTCTGCGTGGGCTGTCTGACCCTGGACGTCCAGCACGTCGTCGAGCGCGTGCCCGAGCGTAACGAGAAGACCGTGGGGCTCGGGCAGCGGGTGACCTTCGGCGGTCCGGCGGCCAACGCGGCGGCCACGGCGGCCGCGTTGGGGGCCGGCGCGCACCTGGTGGCCCCGTTCGGCCGCTGCCCGGTGACCGCATTCGTCGCAGCGGCCCTGAGCGCCGCCGGGGTGCGCTGGGTTGACCCGTCGGGCGCCCTGGACAACCCCTCGCCGGTGTCGAGCCTGCTGGTGGACCGCGCCACCGGCGAGCGGGCCGTGGTCAGCGGTGGGGTGATGAGCGTGCCGGCCGGCGCCACGCTGCCCGCGGGCCTGGTCGCCGACTCCGACGCGGTGCTGCTCGACGGGCACGCCATGACGCTGGCCCGTCAGGCCGCCCGGCAAGCGCGGGCCCGCGGCATACCGGTCGTGCTGGACGGCGGCAGCCACAAGCCCGGGCTGGCCGACCTGTTGCCCGAGGTCGACCTGGCGATCCTGTCCGGGGACTTCGTCGCGCCGGGCGGGGGCGACCCGCTGGCCTGGGCGCACCGCTGCGGGGCGCGCCACGTCGCCCGCAGCGACGGCCCGCACGAGGTGGCGGTCCTGGCCGAGGGGCGACGGTTCGCCGTCCCGGTGCCGGCGGTGCCGGCCGAGCGCGTGGTGGACACCGTCGGCGCGGGCGACGTGCTGCACGGCGCGGCCGTGGTTGCCGCGGCGACGCTCGGGGTGGGCACGGCCGCGCAGGCCCGGGCGGTGCTGGAGTTCGCCGTCGAGGTGGCGACCCGATCGGTGCAGGCTCCCGGCGCCCTCGGATGGGCCGACCTGGGCGGGTGAGCTCAGTCCTCGATGCGGAACCCGATCTTGAGGGTGACCTGGTAGTGCGCGACGGCGCCGTCGGCCAGGTGCCCGCGGATGTGCGCGACCTCGAACCAGTCGAGGTGGCGCACCGTCTCGTTCGCCCGGGCGATGGCGGTGGTGATCGCGTCCTCCAGCGAGGTGGCCGAGGTGCCGACCAGCTCGGTGATTCCGTAGGTGTGGCTCATGGGCGTCTCGCTCTCGGGCAGGGGCCGGGACGGTCGGGTCGAGGGCCCGGCGGCCACCGGCCGGTGGGGTCGTGCGACGTGTGGTGCGACCAGCCGACCAGGCCGACCAGGACCCAGGGTAGAGCCTCGCGCTGCGGCGCGGTCCGCTCGTCGGGCGCCCCCGACGAGCGGTCAGCCGTAGGTGTCCCGGGGCCCCCGACCGGCGACCCGACGACGCCCATGGGTCCAGCGGGGGGCGCCCGGTCCCTTGACGACCAGCTCGGTGACGGCGTCGGCACCGACCTCCTGGGCCAGCCGGCCCAGCAGCCGCGAGGACAGCAGCCGCATCTGGGTGGCCCAGGCGCTGGAGTCGGCCCGGACGGTGAGCACGCCCCCGACGAACCCCTCGGGCACGACGTGGGCGGCGATGTCCGGCCCGACGATGTCCGCCCACCGGCCGGTCACCGATCCCACCGCCACGTCGACCTGCCACCCGCGCTCGGCGAGCAGGCGGTCCAGCTGCTCACCCAACGGCGCCGGGTCGCGCCCGTCCCGCTGGGACCCCGAGAACACCGCCTGGGCCCCCCGCCGCCGCCGCGCCGGCTTCATCCCGGGCCGAAGTCCCTTCTCCCGCGCGGCCCGGCGGGCTCTGGCCAGGGCCTCGCGGGCGGGGTCGGCACTGTGGGCCACGGGGTCGGCGCTTGGGGCCGCCGGGTCGCCACCCTGAGCCGCAGGGTCGGGCGCCCCACGACCCGGCTCGTCGGGCGAGCCGGGATCGGCCGGACCCGCGTCAGGCGACACGGCCGACCTCGCCCAGCGAGACGGCATACGTCGTGCCGCTCGTGCGCAGGGCCTCGGGGACGTCGGCGCCCACGGCCGCCGTGACGAGCACCTGCTCGCAGTCCGCGACGAGCTGCGCGAGGCGCTCGCGGCGACCGACGTCGAGCTCGGCGAACACGTCGTCGAGCATGAGCACCGGGTCCTCGCCGAGATCCCGGCGCAGCAGCTGGTATGCCGCGAGTTTGAGCCCCACGGCGAACGACCAGGACTCGCCGTGGCTCGCGTAGCCCTTCGCCGGCAGCGCGCCCAGCCCCAGGACGAGGTCGTCCCGGTGCGGCCCGGCCAGCGACACCCCCCGCTCGACCTCCTGCGACCGCACCGCCTCGAAGGTCGCGAGCAGCTCGTCGTGCAGCTGCTGCGTCGAGGGCACCTCACCGGCAGCCACCGCCTCGGCCGCCGGCTCGCGCAGGCTGGCGCGGTAGTGCACCCGGGCGTCGGAGTCGGCGGCACTGACCGTGTCGTATGCCGCGCGCAGGAAGGGGCCGAGGTCGCGGACCAGGCGCAGCCGGGCGTACAGCAACTGGGCCCCGACCTGGGCGAGGTGGGCGTTCCAGACCTCCAGGGTGTGCAGGGCGCTGTCCCGGGCGTGCGGGTCAGCCGGGTCCACCCCATCGGCTCGGCGGCGCCGTCGGGCGCCGGGGCGTAGGACCGGGGCGGCGGACTTGAGCAGGGCGTTGCGTTGCTTGAGGATGCGCTCGTAGTCCTGGCTGACGGCCGACCACCGGGGTTGGCGCGCGACGAGCAGGTCGTCGAGGAAGCCGCGACGGCCCGCGGGGTCACCCTTGACGAGGGCGAGGTCCTCGGGCGCGAACAGCACCGTGCGTAGCGACCCGAGCACGTCGCGGGGCCGGGTCAGGGTGGCCCGGTTGAGCCGGGCCCGGTTCGCGCGGCCCGGGTTGATCTCCAGCTCGATCAGACTCTCGCGGCCTTGGCGCACGACGGCCGCGCGGATCACCGCCTGCCCGGCGCCGAAGCGCACCAGCGGCGCATCGAGCGCGACCCGGTGACTGGTCAGGCTCGCCAGGTAGCCGATCGCCTCGACGAGGTTCGTCTTGCCCTGACCGTTGGGCCCGACGATGGTGGTGATCCCGGGCGCGAACGCGACCTCGGCGGCGGCATACGACCGGAAGTCGGTGAGGGAGAGCTGACGCACGTGCATCGCGGTGGCGGCACCTCGGCTCGACTGCTCAGGAGGCGGGGGTCGCCTTCGTGGCACCGACCCTACGCGCCCGCGCCGCGCGAGTGGGCTTGTCCCTGCTCGCGGCCGGCCGGTTCGTCCGAGCCGCGGGCCTGCCGGTCGTGGCCTCCGGCTCGTCGGTGGTCGCGGCAGGCTTGTCGGTCTTGGCGGCGGTCGTGACGACCTTGCGTGCCGAGGCGGTCTTGCGCGCGGAGGGGGACTTGGCCGCCGTCGGAGCGGGCTCGCCAGTGTGGGCGGTGCGGGTGCCGGGCATCGCCGATCGCCGAGGCGGCGATGCCTTCGCGCCGGGTGACTCCTCGCTCTCGAGCAGCCGGCGACCTTCCGCACTGGTCATCACCGCGTGGCCGCCGAACTGGCCGCGCAGGGCGGCCACCGCCTGCAGCGTCGGCGACACCCGCTGGCGCGAGGCGAATCGCGCGAAGAGCGAGGCCGCGATCACCGGCATGGGGACGGCGTTGTCGATCGCCTCCTCGACGGTCCACCGCCCCTCCCCCGAGTCGTTGGTGTAGTCGGAGACGTCGGTGAGAGCGGGGTTGTCCTCCAGCGCGGCGACGAGCAGATCCAGCAGCCAGGACCTGACCACGGTGCCCCGGCTCCACGCCTTGAAGCAGCCGGGCACGTCGGTGACGATGTCCTTCTTCTCCAAGAGCTCGTAACCCTCGCCGTAGGCGTGCATGAGGGCGTACTCGATGCCGTTGTGCACCATCTTGGCGTAGTGTCCGGCGCCGACCTTCCCGGCGTGGACGAACCCGAGGGCGCGCTCGCCTTCGGGTCGCAACGCGTCGAAGATCGGCATCGCCGCCTGGATCCACCTACGGTCTCCGCCGGCCATGAGTCCGTAGCCGTTCTCCAGCCCCCAGATGCCCCCGGACACCCCGCAGTCGACGTAGCCGATCCCCTTGGGCGCCAGATGCGCGGCGTTGGCGACGTCGTCGGTGAAGCGCGAGTTGCCTCCGTCGATGACCAGGTCGCCCGCGTTGAGCAGCTCGCCGAGCTTGCCGACCGTCTCCCGGGTGGGGGCACCGGCCGGGACCATCACCCAGACCACCCGGGGCGCCTGGAGCTTCTTGACCATGGCCGCGAGGGTCCGCACGTCGGAGACCTCGAGATTGCGGTCGTAGCCGACCACCTCGTGCCCGGCACGGCGCAGCCGCTCGCGCATGTTGCCGCCCATCCTGCCAAGACCGATGAGACCGAGCTGCATGGGCAGTGCCTTTCGCGCGTGGGTACCTCGTCCGGCGGGCCGAGACCGCCGCCAGGCTATGCCGCCACCGGCAGGGAGGGAACGGGGTGGGGCGGCTTGCCGGTGCGTGGGCCGCTGCGCCGACCGGTGCCGGGTGCGCGGGGCGCTGCGGCGACCGGCCGGCTACCGCAACCGGCCGGCATACCCGTCACGAGGCGAAACGCACCGGCATGAGGACGTAGCGGTAGGCCGGGTCGTCCGGCCCGTCCGCGTCGGCCTGCCCGGTGATCACCGCTGGACGACTCGGCTGGGTGAAGGACAGGCGCGCGTATGCCGTGCCCAGGGCGCCCAGGCCGTCGAGCAGGTAGTGCGGGTTGAACGCGGTCTCGATCTCGGGCCCGGTGATGGCGGCTTCGACCGACTCGGCCGCCTGGGCGTCTTCGCCGGTGCCGGCCTCGATGGCCAGCAGGCCCTCGGCGAAGCGCAGCCGCACCGGCGTGTTGCGCTCGGCGACCAGCGCGACCCGCTTGACCGCCTCGACGATCTCGGCGGTCTTCACGACGGCCTCGGTGTCGACCGACGTCGGGAAGATCGAGGAGACCTTGGGGTAGTCGCCGTCGAGCAGCCGGGTCGTCGCCCGGCGCTGGCCGGCCTCGAAGCCGATCAGTCCGTCGCCGCCGGCGCTGCCGCCCAGGGCCAGGGCCACCGAGCCGGCCGCGCCCAGGGCCTTGGCGGTGTCGGAGAGGGTCCGGGCCGGCACCAGCGCCACGTAGCTCAGGCCGGGGGTGGACGGGGTCCAGGGCAGCTCGCGGGTGGCCAGCCGGTAGCGGTCGGTGGCCAGCAGCGTGACGGTGTCGCCGTCGACCTGCATCCGCACCCCGGTGAGGATGGGCAGGGTGTCGCCGCGGTCCGCGGCCACGGCGACCTGGGCCACCGCCTGGGTGAACACGTCGCCGGCCACGCTGCCCGAGGGGGCCGGGGAGGCCGGCAGGGTCGGGTAGTCGTCGGAGGGCATCATCAGCAGGCTGAAGCGGCTCGCGCCGCAGACCACCTGGACCTTGTTGCCCTCGGTGGCGATGTCGACCGGCCGGTCGGGCAGGCTGCGGGAGATGTCGGCGAGCAGCTTGCCCAGCACGAGCACGGTGCCGCCCTCGTCGACGTCGGCCGCCACGGAGATCCTCGCGGAGACCTCGTAGTCGAACGCCGACAGGGTGATCGTGCCCTCGCGGTCGGCGACGACGAGCACCCCCGCGAGCACCGGCACCGGGGGTCGGGACGGCAGACCGCGGGCCACCCAGTTGACGGCATCGGCCAGCACGTCGCGTTCCACCCTGAACTTCACGCTCGACACTCCACTCGTTGGTCGCCTGCCCGGGCGGGCACGGTATGCCGTGCTGGTCCACCGCGCGGTGGGCAACGGCATACCACCCGATCGGGTGGGGTCGACGTGGACACGCCGGCGTGCCCGAGGGGGACTACGAACCTTAGTGCGTCCGTGGGCGAGAGACCACCGCTGGGCGCCGGGCCGGTCGCTCGCCGTTGTCGGGGCAAGTCGATCAGATCCTCGAGGTCGTCGTCGTCATCGGTGCTGTGCACATTGGGGACGAGAGACGTTCGCCCTGGTGAGCAGGCATCGGCGCGTGTGGACGGGTCGTGGACGGGTCGTGGACGGCCGGGCCGGCGGTGGGGAGCCTCGGGTGGGCTCCACAGCGGGTGTGGACACGGTGTGCCGGGTGTCCACGAGATTTCGGCGTTGTCCACAGCTATCCACAGGGACCTGTGGATGACGTCGGGTGACGCCGCGGGCAGTCCCGGTGACGGCGCGAGGAACCGGGCTGTTCTGCCCACAGCGGGCGATGCGACGGCGGCACGGCGGTCCGCGCGCCGGGTGACGGGACGGTTACGCCGTCGACACAGGGTGTGGACGGCGGCTGTGGAGAACTGCGATGCTATATCTGACAAACCCAGACGGCGCAGACGGGCGCCTAGACCGGGTATCGCGAGGCATGTTCGGCGTCGCGTGGCGCGCGTAATGCGGGCCCCGACTTGCTTGTGGGGGCCTCCTTCGTCGTCGTGGTGGCCGTCGTCGTGACGGTCCTTGTCGTCGTCTCCCTGATCGGGCTTAATCGCGAGCAGCGCGCGGAGCGCAGCCTCTGGATAGGGCCCGCCGAAGTTGGCTCGTGGGTCGGGCCGTACCTCTGGCAGGGGTGGAGTGTACGCCACCACCTCGAATCATCACGGTGTGATTTGATCTACGTCAAAGGTGGTGCGACTGATGTATGATGACTGACATGGATCACGCCAAGCACCTTCGGGACGCAATTTCGGATCTGCGCCGTCGTCGCGACTCCATAGACAGGGCGATCTCCTTGATGGAGGAGATCTTGACGACGATCTACGGCGAGACCATCGTCAACGCCACCGCGGCCCCTGCGGTCGCCTTCAAGGCAGCAGCTTCGGGCGAAGAGCCGAGCGAAGCGCGGTCGGATCGCGTTCGCAGGATCTTCGAGGACGACACCGAGGGTCGCGTCTGGACAGCGGAAAGACTCGCGGTCGAGGTGGGGGAGGTGCCCAGCGAAGCCATCCTCAGGGCGGTCGCGGCCATCGTCAGCAGGCTCGCCCGCGCAGGGGTCATTGTCCGCATCGGACGAGGACAGTACCGATCCGCAAACGCCTCAGCCCCGGCTGCAACCGGGGCTGAGGAAACAGAAGAGTCGTCAGAAGACTCTTCCTTGAAGGAAGGAGGTGCCGATCATGACTCGGCGCCGCCTCATGATCGTGAGGATCTGGCTGAAGCGCCGGACGTTCACGATCCTGTTGGTGACCGAGCCTCCATAGAAGGAGGTTCGGTCATCGGCCTTGCGGCTAGTCGTTCGAGCGACTAGCCGCAAGGCCCCCTTCACGGGGCGGTGCACGGTTTGCCGGGTGGGCCTCTGGAAACCTGACCCGAGGGGTTCGACTCCCCTACCGTCCACCATCACTATTCGCTTGTGTGACACCAAAGGTACCACGCAGCGCGCAACGCGCTGCGTGGTACGCGCATTCAGAACTCGGCGGGGAACTCGGGGACGTCACTGCGGGGGCTGAGCTTCCGAGCGACCGATGAGGCTCTTGCACGAGAGGTAGCGCCCGTGACTTGACCCATCAACGGCGCACCCGCTCATCGTCGCTCCGTTTGCAGGTCGTGTACATGAAGTCGAAGTGTAACAGGTACCGCTGCATGTGCTTCGCGGTGATGCGGTGGTGCGTGCCGTCGATGCTGCGCTTCAGTTGTGATAAGTAGCCCTCGGCCAGATTGGTGGACACGCCATCGCGCACATACCCGCCCTACTCGTTCGTGACGAACTCGTGGTTGGCGACGTGCGGCGCCACCACGTTGTACGCCTTCGCCGCGTCGGTGTGCAGGTGGGTAGTGTCCAGCGGCTAAGTGCTTACGTACGGCTGGCATGATCGACTTGCCGGTCACGACATCGAGAACTTGCGAGCGGACCTCGCGGGTCTCATAGTGCACGATGATGACGACGGGCGTATTGTCGCTGGCATATGCAGCACGCTCCCGCTCGCGGCGAGACTTGGCGTGGCGGTTCTTAGGTGCACCGCCAATCCACGTCTCGTCCACCTGCACGACGCCGCGCAGGAGTCCGGCCAATGCTCCAACCCCATCGCGTGCTGAAGGGGGTGGAGCATGACCACGCCGTCTTGACGGTGTCGCCGTACTTGCGCTCAACCTCGCGGGCACTGAGGCCGTTCTTGCCTGAGCAGGGGTCGACGATGACGAAAACCCACGTACGCAAGGGAACTCGCGTGCCCTTGAAGATCGTGCCGGTCAGGACCGAGAACTGCTTGGGGCACCCAACGCACTTCCAGACACGGCGCCGAGAGACCTTGCCCGTGCGTGTAGCGCGACCAGTTCCGTTCGCAGGCTTGAGGAAGTAGCAGCGGCCGACCTCACCACAGAGGGGGCAGGCGGGGGGTTGTCCACCCTCCCACCGCAACTCCTCCATCAACTTGCACGCCCCCGCCTCAGTTGGGATGCGGAGCGCCAACTTGGGGAGCGTGAACTCGTGGGCGGCCATAGATCCTGTGCGGCGCATCGCGATGGGTTTGTCAAGTAGAACATCGCCGGAGAACTCGGGGACGAGGTCGCGTCGGGTCGAGCTGGTCGAGCTGGTCGGGCGGCCGAGTCGGCCAGCCAGCGGAGCCGTTCGAGCGGGTCAGCGCCCGCGTTGGCGGATCCGCGCTGTGATCTCGGTGACCTGGTTGTAGATCGCGCGGCGTTCCCCGAGCATCTGGCGGATCTTGCGGTCGGCGTGCATCACCGTGGTGTGGTCGCGTCCGCCGAAGGCTTGCCCGATCTTGGGCAGGGACAGCTCGGTGAGCTCCCGGCACAGGTACATGGCGATCTGCCGGGCGGTGACCAGCTGGCGGGATCGGGAGGAGCCGCACAGGTCGTCGACGGTCAGCGCGTAGTAGTCGGCGGTCTCCTGTTGGATGGTGCCGACGGTGATCTGCACCGGGTCGTCGCTGAGGACGAGGTCCTTGAGGACGACCTCGGCCAGCGCCAGGTCGACGGACTGGCGGTTGAGGTTGGCGTAGGCGGTGACCCGGATGAGGGCACCCTCCAGCTCGCGGATGTTCGAGGTGATCCGGCTCGCGATGAACTCCAGCACCTCGTCGGGGGCGGACATCCCCTCCTGGAGGGCCTTCTTGCGCAGGATCGCGATCCGGGTCTCCAGGTCGGGGGCCTGCACGTCGGTGATCAGCCCCCACTCGAAGCGCGAGCGCAGCCGGCCCTCGAAGTCGGTGAGCTGCCTGGGCGGCAGGTCGGAGGTGATGACCACCTGCTTGCTGTTGTTGTGCAAGGCGTTGAAGGTGTGGAAGAACTCCTCCTGGGTCTGCACCTTGCCGGCGAGGAACTGGATGTCGTCGATGAGCAGCACGTCGACGTCGCGGTAGAGGCTCTGGAAGGCGCTGGCCCGGTCGTAGCGGATCGAGTTGATGAACTCGTTGGTGAACTCCTCGGAGCTGACGTAGCGCACCCGGAACGCCGGGTAGATCTGGCGCACGTAGTGGCCGATGGCATGCAGCAGGTGGGTCTTGCCCAGGCCGGAGTTGCCGTAGATGAACAGCGGGTTGTAGGCCTTCGCCGGCGCCTCGGCCACCGCGCTGGCGGCGGCGTGGGCGAACCGGTTGCTCGCGCCCGCGACGAACGTGTCGAACGTGTACTTGCGGTTGAGCCGGGTGCGCTCGCCGTCGACGTCGCGACTCGGGCCGTGGCCGTCGGTATGCCGCTCGGTCCCGGCCGCAGGCGGCGGCTGGGCGCGCAGGTCCGCCGACCCGGCAGGGTCCGGCGCGCCGTCCGCGTCCGGGTCGGGCAGGTAGGGCCGATCCTCCAAGGACGTGTCCACGGTGACCGCCAGTCGCACCTCGCGGCCCAGTTGGGCGGACAGCGCGCGGACGACCTGGTCGCGCACCCGGTGCTCGAGGATGCCCTTGGTGTAGTCGTTGGGCACGGTGACCAGGACGTTCTGGTCCACGACGGCGACCAGGTGGGCCAGCCCGGCGAAAGCGCGCTCGCTGCTGGAGAGTCCCTCCTCGTCGAGCGCGGCCAGGGTGTGCCGCCAGATGCTCGACAGGTCCTCGTCCCCCTGCGACACGCCGTCCTCCCCGATGCCGCTGCCGGAGGCGGAGACGTCCGGCCAGTCGCCCTGTGTTCGTGCCCCCGTGGTCCGGGCGCCGGCACGCCCCCGATGGTCGTGGCGCCCCTGGTCGGCGGGCGCTCTTTCCCCGGGCGCCCCGACGGGCCGAGACCCCACCGAACCGTCCACAACGTTGTCCACAGGTGTGCACAACCTCGACGACGCGGTCCGCCGAGCTGGACGATCTGGTCCAGGACGGCAGCGGCCGAACAGCAGGGGCGACACTACACCCCTTGTCGGGCGCGTCGCTGCCCGGCATCCAGGGGGCGGTCCCCTATCATGCGGCCCGCGCGGGATCGGATCGCTCGGCGGTCGGCCTTGTGCGACGAGCGGACCCCGTACGGGCCGGGGGGGGTGCGAGGTGGGCGGGCTGGCGGCACAGGGCGGTCGTCGCGAGTGGGTGGGGCTGGCGGGCCTGGCGGCGCGGGGCTGGAGGCGCGCTCATCGGCGCCCCGGGCAGGTGCGCCGCGGTTTGACCCCCCCGAGGGGCTCCCTTACCCTGGGACCGGCCCGATCCGGCCGTTTTCGCATGCCCGTGCACCCTGCGCGGACTTCCGATTGCGGCCGGCCGGTCCGCCACCCGCCTGCCGGTCGGCCTGCCGGCCCGACCGGACCGCCCGACCACCGGAGACCCACCGTGAGCAAGCGCACCTTCCAACCGAACAATCGTCGTCGGGCCAAGACCCACGGGTTCCGGCTGCGCATGCGCACTCGCGCCGGTCGGGCGATCATTGCGGGTCGTCGTCGCAAGGGCCGCACCGAGCTGTCCGCCTGAGGCGGCGTCAGTCGTGCTGCCCGCCCGACACCGGCTGCGCCGATCGGCCGACTTCCGCGCGGCCGCCCGGGGGCCTCGGAGCACCCGCGCGGGTGGTCCGCTGATGGTGATCTCACTGCGGGCCGCAGATCCCTCGACGGTGCGCCCGACCAGGGTCGGTTTCGCGGTCGGTCGGCCGGTGGGCGGTGCGGTCGTGCGCAACCGCACCAGGCGGCGGCTGCGGGCGATCGTGGCGGCGCGGCTGGACGGCATACCGTCGGGGGTCGATGTCGTCGTGCGGGCCACCCCTGCGGCGGCCGGCGCGACCTTCGCGGCCCTGGGGGCGGAGCTCGACCGGGTGCTGGACCGCGCGCTGCGGGGCGTGCGATGAGCGTGGCGGGCCCGACGGCCTCGCCGGCGTCCGCGACCTGCGGCGACGGGGTCGGCCCCGCCGGCTCGGTCGAGCCGGTCGGGTTGCGCCTGGCGTGGCGCTCGCTGTGGCGGGCGGTCGGTGCGGCGGCGGCCGTGCCCCTGGTGTGGGCGATCCGCGCCTACCAGCTGCTGCTGTCGCCGCTGTTGGCGCAGCAGTGCCGGTTCTATCCCTCGTGCTCGGCGTATGCCGTGACGGCGTTGCAGCGTCACGGTCCGATCCGCGGCGGGTGGCTGGCGCTGCGGCGTCTGGCCCGGTGCCACCCGTGGAACCCGGGAGGCGTGGACCACGTTCCCGCGCCGAGGCGTTGCGGGCCGGACGCCCGCGCGCCGGGCTCGCTCCCGCCGAGCACCTCCCCCTGACCCTCGGTGGGCGCACGGCATACGGGTCGTGAGTCCACTACCACCAGGTGAGATGGCCGTCTCACCTTACGAGCAAGGACTGCCGTGGGCGACTTCTTCAACACGCTGCTGAGCCCGATCATGATCGGCGAGGCCTGGGTCATGTTGGCCTGGCACAGGCTGTGGGGTCTGCTCGGTATCGGCGGCGGGTGGTCGTGGGCGCTGTCCATCGTCGGGTTGACCGTGGTCGTGCGGATCGTCCTGATCCCGTTGTTCGTCAAGCAGATCCACGCCTCGCGCCGGATGCAGCTCATCCAGCCGGAGATGCAGAAGATCCAGGCGAAGTACAAGGGCAAGAGCGACCCGGAGTCGCGTCAGGCCATGACCCAAGAGACCATGGACCTCTACAAGCGCACCGGGACCAACCCGTTCTCCTCGTGCATGCCGATCTTGCTGCAGTCGCCGTTCTTCTTCGCGCTGTTCACCGTGCTCAACAACCTCAAGGCGATGGCGGAGGGCAACCACGGGCCGATCGGGCCGATCACCGCGGAGATTGCGGCGCAGATCGAGTCCTCGAACATCTTCGGGGCGCCGTTCTCGTCGACCTTCTTGGGCGCGACCGACGTGGCCACGAAGGTCGTCACCGTGGTGCTCATCGTGCTGATGTCGGCCACGACGTTCACGACCCAGCGCCAACTCATGCGCAAGAACATGCCGGAAGCCGCCTTGGACAACCCGTTCATGAAGCAGCAGACGGTGATCCTCTATCTGATGCCGATCTTCTTCGCCATCTCGGGCATCAACTTCCCCATCGGCGTCCTGCTGTACTGGCTGACGACGAACCTGTGGACGATGGGGCAGCAGCTGTACGTCATCCGGCGGATGCCCGCACCCGGGTCTCAGGCCGAGCGAGACCTGCAGGAGCGGCGGGCCCGCAAGGGCAAGCATTATCAAGGACCGACGGTCAAGGGCCTGGCCACCGACGCCGCCGCACCGTCGGGCGGGGGTGGGCAGGGTGGCACAGGGGACGGTATGCCGGCGGACGGCGGCGAGCGGCTCAACCGCCAACGCCAACAACCCAAGGGCAAGAAGCGTGGCAAGAAGTCCGGACCCAGCCGGCCACCGGGTCCTCCGAGCGGCGGGCCGGCCCGGGGCAGCGGGTCGGGCGGCGGGGGGTCGGGACGGCCGGGGCCTCGGGACTCCGGCGGCCCGCAGGACGGGTCGGGGATGGCCCCGAGCACGTAGTCGGGTGGGCCGATTCGCAGGAGTGCAGCAGCCCGCGGTGTCGGGCGTGAACCGAAGGATGACGCAATGAGCCAATCGACGGGTATGCCGGTCACCGAGCCAGGGGGGCCGGGCCAAGGGGACGCGGCACGCGACGAGATGTCAGACCAGGCCGGGCAGGCCGTGACGGGTGAGGCCACTGGCGGTGATGCCGGGGGCGGGTTGGCTGACGCCGTCGGCGACGTGCACACCGCCGGTGAGCCTGCGGACGCTCAGGAGGACGTCGATGTCGCTGTCGCCGCTGCGGACGCGCAGGGCGGTGATGGGGACGCCGCCGCATCCGCGGACGACAGCCTGGATGAGGACGCCGCCGTCGCGACGGCAGAGCTCGGTCACGACCGAGTGCACAGCGCCCAGGACCGGGCCGATCACCCAGCCGCGCCGGCCGGTGAGCGGGATGCCCGCTCGACATCCCCCGCGCGGTCGGACGATGCGGGGGCGGACGCGACGCTGCCCGCGGACACGGCATACGATCCGGTCGACGTGGCTGGCCCCGGGCCGGACCCCCAGGGCGCCGGCGGTGAGCTCGGGGGTGAGGACACCGAGGTCAACGCGGGGGGCGGAAAGCGGGCTCGGATGGCGCTGCTGGAGCGCGAGGGCGAGGTGGCCGCCGACTTCCTCGAGCGGCTCCTGGACATCGCCGACCTCGACGGTGACATCGATGTCGACATCGACGGCGACCGGGCCGCGGTGGCCATCGTCGACTCGGACGAAGGCCGAGTCCCGCGTCGCCTGGTGGGCCCCGAGGGGCGGGTCCTCGATGCCCTGCAGGAGCTCACCCGACTGGCCGTACAGACCGCCACCGGAGAGCGCAGCCGTCTGATGCTCGACGTCGCCGGCTTCCGCGCCGAACGCCGATCCACTCTGGTCGCCTTGGCACAGAGCGCGATCGGCGAGGTGAGGGAGTCCGGTCAGCCGGCGTCGCTGGCGGACATGACCGCCTTCGAGCGCAAGGTCGTCCACGACGAGGTGACCGCCGCCGGATTGGTATCGGAGTCCGAGGGTGTCGAACCACACCGGCACATCGTCATCCGGCTGGCCGAGGGGCGTGGCTAACCCGGCGCCGCTCGGCGACGCCAGAGGACTGCCGGTCAGGCCATCGAACCCCGGCGTCCCGGCTGGCGTCGCCGGGGGGTCTCACTCGTCGGGGACGGTGCGCTCGACTCAGACGCCTCGCTCGGCGCCGACTGCTCGCTCGACCGGATCTGCTCGCTCAACCGGATGTGCTCGCTCGACCGGATCTGCTCGCTCGACCGGATGTGCTCGCTCGGCGGGGTCGACTTGTAGGGCGTCGAGCCGCGCGGCGGCGCCGACTGCTCCCTCGACCGGATCTGCTCGCTGGGCGGGGACGACTCGCAGGACGTTGGCCCGCGCGGCGGGGACGACTCGTGCCGCGTCGCCTCGCGCGGCACGGAGGTCTGCTCCACCCGTGACCGTCAGCGCGGGCAACGGCGGTCTCCCAGCAAGCGGTCCATGACCGGCGTGGACCCTGCTCTCAGCGGCAGTGCGGCACGGGACGCGGGATCGGCACCCCGCCGGGCCGCGGGGCCGGGCGTGCCGCCGGCTGCCGACCATGACGAGGGCCGGGGCGGGGGCAGGTCGAGTGTTGGCGCAGCCGCACCCCGCGCGCGCCCCGCCCCTCCCCCGAGCCCTGGTGACTCTCGGCAGGATTTTGACGACATTATTGTCGGCATCCTCGGTGCGGGCACGCCCGGTGCCAGGCAGTATGTGGAACTGTTGCGGACCACGGGGATCACCCATGGGCTCGTCGGACCTCGGGAGGCAGACCGACTCTGGGACAGACACGTGCTCAACTGCGCCGTCGTCCAGGAACTCCTGCCTACGGGTGCTCGCGTCATCGACATCGGCAGCGGTGCCGGGCTGCCCGGCATCGTTCTCGCCATCGTCAGACCCGATCTTGAGGTGACGCTCGTCGAGCCTCTCGAACGCCGTGTCAGGTGGCTCGGCGAGACCATCGCCGACCTGGGTCTCGACAGCGTCTCACTGGTCCGGGCTCGCGCCGAGTCCCTGCACGACGGGCTGCGGGCACCCTTCGTCACGGCCCGCGCCGTCGCGCCGCTCGGCAGACTGGCCGCCCTCTGCCTCCCTCTGGTGGAGTCGGGCGGGGCGCTGCTGGCGCTCAAGGGCGCGTCTGCTGGGCGGGAAGTGCGGCGCGACGCGGCCGCGATCAGGGCCGCGGGGGGCCGGTCACCCGCCATTCACGTTCTCGGTGAGGGGCGCTTGGCCACTCCGACGACAGTCGTAGAGATCGGGGTGGCCCGGAGCCCACGGGGCTCGACGCAGGCTTGACAACCGTGACCGATCACGGCCGCCCCGTGGAGTGCCACGTCGACACTGGGTCCACCGAGTGCCATGGACGGCACAGCCCCTACGGGAAGAGCGACGACGCCACGCCCTGGCGCCTGTGGATAACGATGAGGGCGGGAGATTCATTGTGATTGGATTCGGGCATGCCGTCCTCGCGCGACCGTGAACGCCTCGGCTGGCCCACGATCTCGTCCCCGTCCCACGCCGGCCTCGGATGGCCCCCCACCGAGGCCCAGGCGCTTGATGGCGAGGTTTCACGTGAAACGTCTCCATCTCGGGTGGACAGCGCAGCGTCTGACGAGAATCGACCAGGTGCCTCAGCCTTTGACAAGGATCATGACGGCGTGAATCGCGGGTATCACCGCACGCGTGGCCCTGGGCCGATGCTGCAGGACGATGCCCCCGATGGGCCGGTTGATCCGGGTGTTCCCGTTGCTCCGTCGAATCTGCAACAGATCGTGTCGATCGGTGAGGTGCCCGAGGCCGGAGCCGATACGCCGATGGCCAGAATCCTGGCGTCCGAAGCCCGGCGACGGCAACGCCTCACCGGGAGGGTCCTCCCGCGTCCTGCCTCCACTCGAGTCGTCACCGTGGCAAACCAGAAGGGTGGCGTGGGAAAAACCACGACAGTCGTGAACCTCGCCGCCGCCCTCGCACTCGGCGGTTTGCGCGTCCTCGTCGTCGATCTCGACCCCCAAGGGAACGCCAGCACCGCGCTCGGGGTCGCCCATCACCAGGGAGCCGATTCGGTCTATGACGCCCTGGTGGGCGACCGAAAGCTCCATGAGATCATCACGCCATCCAGCGTGCCCGGTCTGGACTGCGTCCCAGCGACCATCGATCTGGCGGGCGCCGAGATCGAGCTGGTCGCCATGGTGGCTCGCGAGACGCGCCTGGCTGCCGCGCTCGCTGCCCTCGTGGGGGGGGCCGAGGCACCCGGACGCGATCGGCCAGTCGGCGATGCGGACGTGCCGGGTGCGGGCCCGCCGGGTGGCGAGGCGGCATACGACTACATCTTTTTGGACTGCCCACCCAGCCTGGGCCTTCTGACCGTCAACGCCTTCGTCGCTGCCCACGAAGTGCTCATCCCCATCCAGTGCGAGTACTACGCCCTCGAGGGACTGTCCCAGCTGGTCACGACCATCGACCTGATCCGAGCGCACCTCAACCCGTCGTTGCGCCTGACGACGATCCTGCTGACTATGTATGACGGCCGGACTCGGCTCTCGGCGCAGGTGGCCGAGGATGTGCGCGCGCACTTCCCGGCACAAACCCTTGACATGGCGATTCCGCGGTCGGTGCGCGTGTCGGAAGCGCCCAGCTTCGGGCAAACCGTGATCACCTATGACCCAGCAAGCAGTGGCGCGTTGGCCTACCTCGAAGCAGCAGGTCAGTTTGCCGAGCGTGCCGAGACCGTGCCGACGTCACACGAAGGAACCGCATGAACGACACCCGTCGAGCCCTGGGGCGCGGACTGGGAGCCCTGATCCCCACGGGGGCGGACGAGGAGGGCCGCCCCGTCGATGTCTTCTTCGGTGCCCGGGTGACCGATCGGGTGTCTTCGCAGCCCGGGGCCGTCTCCGCCGCGACGACCACCGCCAATGGCGACGCCTCCTCAGGCCAGTCCGGGGGTGCGGGCCACAACGCCGCCTTTGCAGCTGTGGGCGTGCCGCAGTCGTCTGCCCAGCCAGCACCGGGCACTCTGCGCCCAGTGCCCGGCTTGACCTTCGCCGAGCTACCGCTGGACGCCATCGAACCCAACCCTCGGCAGCCGCGCACCGCCTTCGACGAGGACGAGCTCGGTGAACTGGCCACCTCTATCCAACAGATCGGCATCCTGCAGCCGGTCGTGGTCCGCCCAGTGGAGGCGCCGGCCGACCCTCTCACCGGGCACTCGCACGGGCGGTTCGAGCTGGTGGTGGGCGAGCGGCGGTGGCGCGCCGCGAGGTTGGCCGGGTTGAGTCACGTGCCGGCCATCGTCAAGGCGACCCACGACGACGACCTGCTGCGCGACGCCCTCCTGGAGAACTTGCACCGTAGTCAGCTCAACCCCCTCGAGGAGGCCGCGGCATACCGGCAGTTGCTCGACGACTTCGGCTGCACGCAGGACGAGCTGGCCAGCCGGATCGGGCGCTCGCGGCCCCAGGTCAGCAACACCCTGCGGCTGCTTCGTCTGCCCGCCCTGGTCCAACGGCGGGTAGCCGCCGGCGTGCTCAGCGCCGGTCACGCCCGGGCGCTGCTGGGGTTGACCGACGCCGCGGCGATGGAGCGTCTGGCCCAGCGGATCGTCGCCGAGGGGCTGTCGGTGCGCTCGGTCGAGGAGATCGTCGCCGTCGGCCTCGCGCCACCGCCCTCGTCGGCGCGGCGTACGACGCCCGGCGGCCCTCGCGACCCGCAGTTGGAGGACGTGGCCGCGCGGATGTCCGACGCGTTGGACACCAATGTTCGGGTGTCGCTCGGGCAGCGCAAGGGTCGTCTCGTCATCGAGTTCGCGTCGGTCCAGGACCTGCATCGGATCGTCGCGAGAATGGGCGTCGACGACGTCGAACGCTGAGAACCGTTGTCTCACAATGAGATCGGCGACATATGAGGGAGGTGCACGATGGGGCGCGTGGTCCGAGCGTTGACCGTCGACCGCCTCGACGACCTCGTCCCGCCGTGTCGGGCCTGTCGATTCTGGGAGCTCACCCCGGTCCAGGCCCGCTGGGCGGGCGGGCCAGGCTCACCGCTGCGGGACCCGAAACGCGGCTGGCTCACCTCGGTGCTGCTGGAGTGGGGCACGCCGGGCCGGGTCGTGTACGTGGACGACACGCCGGCCGGGTACCTCACCTACGCACCCGCACCCCTCGTGCCCAGGGCGGTGGCCTTCCCGACGACCCCGGTGTCCGTGGATGCGGTCCTGCTCATCACCGCGCGGGTCTCCCCGCAGTATGCCGGTCAGGGCCTGGGCCGCGTGCTCATCCAATCCGCCGCCAAGGACCTGTTGCGGCGGCGGTTGCGTGCCATCGAGGTGTTCGCCGCGACCAACCACAGCGGCGACTCTATCGGTGGGTCAACCGCGGACCGGGGGGGTGACCACCAGGACGCTGCGGGGGGTGGGGGCTGCCTGCTGCCCGTGGACTTCCTGACCGCAGTGGGGTTCCACACCGTGCGCGACCATGCCACCTTTCCACGGTTGCGCCTGGACCTGCGTACTGCCTTGCGCTGGCGCGTCGAGGTAGAGCACGCGGTCGAGCGCCTCTTCACCCCCCTACGTGGGCTGGGCGTTCCCCCGCCCGTGGGCACGGCCAACCGCGAGTAGATCGGCGCATCGCGAGGTCGCGACCCGTGCCAGGCGAACGACGCACGGATCACCGGCCGGCACACGGCCATCCGCCCGCATGCCGGCGGACGGTCTCGGTCGACGACCAGCGCAGACCATCACCCGTAATCGCCCGAGCGGCCCGCGCGAGGCGAACCGAGAGCCGGAGCGCCACCCGTCTGGCACGCCAGAGGGGCCGGGAGGAACGGCACGGTGCGGCTCGGTCTGAGGTCGGTGCGGCTGGCGTGCGGCTCGGTGCGGCTGGGGTGCGGCTGGGGTGCGTCTCGGTGCGGCGAGATCAGCCCAGGTAGTCCTCGAGCTCACGGACCAACAACCGTTTGGGCTTGGCGCCCACGATGGTCTTGACGACCTGCCCGCCCACGTACACGTTCATGGTGGGGATCCCCGTGACCCCGTACCGCGCCGTGGTCTGGGGGTTGGCGTCGGTGTCGAGCTTGACGATGGACAACCGGTCCTTGTGCTCGGCGTAGATCTCCTCCAGCACCGGAGCGATCTGCTTGCACGGACCGCACCACTCGGCCCAGAAGTCGACCAGGACCGGCTTGCCGCTGGCCAGCACGTCCTGGTCGAACGTGGCGTCGGTGGTGGCGGGGATGTCGCCCATGGGGGTCCTTCCGATGTAGTGGGAGCTCAGCGGAGAGCGGGTGCCGGTTCGTGGCACGCTACCTCAGCCCGGTGACAGCGCAGGCGGCGAGACACTCCACGACACTGCGTGGAAACCCTCGAGACCGCTCGTCGGAAGATGGCACCCGACACCCCGACACCCCGCCACAGGGCTCTGGGCGCCAGGGGGGCGGTAGGTCGAGATGGCATGCGGCCGTTACCGGTCGGCAAGGGCAGCGAGGTGATGTTCGGCGTCCAACGCCGCGGCGCACCCGCTGCCGGCGGCGGTGACCGCCTGACGGTAGGTGTGGTCGACGAGATCTCCGCAGGCGAAGACCCCGTCGAGGTTCGTCCGCGTGGACCGTCCCTGCACAAGGACGTACCCGGCCGGGTCGAGATCCACCACGCCGGCGACGAGCTCGCTGCGCGGGTCGTGGCCGATCGCGACGAACAACCCGGTCACGGTGAGCTCGCTTTCGACACCCGTGACGGTGTCGCGCAGGGTGACCCCGGTGAGCTTCTCGTCGCCGTGCAGCGCGACGACCTCGGCGTTCCACGTGAAACGAATCTTGTCGTTAGTGAGCGCGCGGTCGGCCATGATCTTCGAGGCGCGTAGCTGATCGCGTCGGTGGACGATGGTGACGGACCGAGCGAACTTGGTGAGGAACGTGGCCTCTTCGATGGCCGAGTCGCCACCGCCGACGACCGCGATGTCCTGGTCGCGAAAGAAGAACCCGTCGCAGGTGGCGCACCACGACACGCCATGTCCGGAAAGCCGCTTCTCCTCCGGGAGGCCTAGCTCGCGGTAGGCCGATCCCATGGCGAGGATCACGGTGCGAGCGGCGTGCGTGGTGCCCTCACCGTCGGTGACCGTCTTGATCGGTCCGGTGAGATCCATGGCCACGACGTCGTCGGTGACGAACTCGGTGCCGAAACGTTCCGCCTGCGCGCGCATGGCGAGCATGAGGTCGGGCCCCAGGATCCCCTCCTGAAACCCCGGGAAGTTCTCCACGTCGGTGGTGTTCATCAACGCGCCCCCGGCGGTGACCGACCCTTCGAAGAGCAACGGCCGCAAACTGGCGCGCGCGGCATACACGGCGGCGGTGTACCCGGCCGGTCCGGAGCCCACGATGATGACGTCGCGCACGTCGGGCGTGCTCGGGTCGGTGGTCACGGCGACTCCTTGGTCATCCAGGCTCCCGAGGGCGCCCACGGTCGATAAGGGCGGGTATGCCGGTCCCGAACCGTCGCGCTCGGCGACGGTCGTCCGACAGCAGCCGCCGTCCGCTTCCGCGCCCGAATCGACCCATGACCGATCCGTCGCGGTGTCGGGAGCTGGCTCACACCCTACTGTCGTCGACAACCGCAGCATCGGGGCCCTTGTTCCCGAGCCCACTCGGGCGCGCCCACGCCGGGCACATCCACGCCGGGCGAACCCAGCCCCTGCGTCAGGCCGGGCGCGTCAGGTCATCGGTAGCGGCCCGGCGAGGATCATCGGATCGCCGCGTGAGCACCCCGGGTCGACGGCATACACCTGTTTGAGGCCGCCCTTGATCGTCACGATGACGACCGCCGCGGCGCCGTTGAGCGTCGCGACGTCGGCGGCGACCTGGTCGGCATCGGCCTCGCCGAGGGTCGCCAGGCAGGCCGCCAACCCGCCCGGGGAGGCGATGGTCAGGTCGCCGGCCGGCGCGCGGGACGCCGACTCCGTCGACTCTGTCGGTTGCGCCGGACCCACCGCCTCGCCGGAGTCCGCGGCCGAGGAGTCGAGGTCGACCACGAGGGCCTGGGCCGTGCGGGCCAGCGTGGCGGCCTGGTAGGCCGTGCCGGTCGAGACGATCCGGACCCGCGCCGCCGCAGCGGTGGCACCGGACTCGGGGCGGCCCGTGTCGCCTGCCCCGAGCTCGGTCCGACTCTGCACCGACGCCGTGGAGGACTGCTGACGGGCCCCCTGGAGCAACACCGTGCCCGCGAGGGCGACCGCTGCGACCCCCGCCGCCGCCGACCCGAGGGCCAACCATCGCCGGCGCCCGCCCGCTCGGCCCTGCGATCTGCGCTCGTCCAACGTCACGACCTCGCCGAGACCCAGGGCGTCGACGCCGTGTCCACCCCCACCCCCACCCGCAACGTCGACGGCCCGTGCCTGCCCAGCGACGTCGTCCTCGAGCGCCACACCCCGCGCGACCGGCGGACCGGCAACCGCGCCCTCGTCGGCCAGCCGACGCAGGATGCGCGCGACGACCTCGTCGGGCATGGGGCCGGGATCGGGCAGGCCGGCGAGCAGGGCGCGCACGCCCGTCGTGTCGACGTCGCCGTCGGCATCGTCGGGGCGCAGCTGCCAGGTCATCGGCATCCCTTCCGCGAGCATCCGTCCGCCACCACGAGCGGTGCGGCCACCACGAGCGGTGCGGCCACCACGAGTGGTGCGGCCACCACGACCGGGGCGGCCACCACGATCCCGGCCACTACCGTGCGGCGCGTCGGCGGCCCGTCCTGGCTCCGACCGGGGCCCGGCGTCGACACGAGTTCGACGCGCCTCGTGCGCCCCCGGTTCCCGGCGGCAACGAGCCGAGCAGACCGGCGGTCACCGTGCAGAGGGGGGTGCCGCGTAGGGTGTCGGCCCGAGTGCCAGGCAGGGTGTCGCGTAGGGTGCTGGGCAGGGTGGCGGGCAGGGTAGGGGCGGCGCGGCATACAGGCATGGCGGTGAACCCCCGGCGCGCTCACCGCGGCTCCCGGTCCAGGCCGAGCAGTGCGGCCATCGCCGCCCGGCCCCGCGCACACCGCGACTTCACCGTGCCCTCGGCAACCTCGAGGACGGCAGCCGCCTCGGCGACCGACAACCCGTGCATGTCGACGAGGATCAGGGCGGTCCGCTGGCCCTCGGGCAGCCGATCGAGCGCCTCACGCACGTCCAGACGCACCAGCGTGCTGGCGTGCTCGTCGCGCCGGTCGGGCAGATCGTGGTCGGGCAGGGTCGTGGTGGGGCGGGCGCGGCGCAGACGGTCGAGGCAGGCGTTGACGACGATCCGGTGCAGCCACGTCGTCACCGCCGAGTCGCCGCGGAAGGACTCCGCGCGCCGGTATGCCGCGAGGAAAGCGTCCTGCAGGCAGTCCGCGGCGAGCTCCCGATCGCCGCAGGTACGCACGGCCACCGCCCACATCCGGTCCTTGTGGCGACGGAACAACTCGCCGAAGGCCTGCCGGTCGCCCCCGACGTGCGCTGCGAGCAGGTCCTCGTCACGGCGCTCGGACAGGTCCGGGACGGTCGAGGTCACGTGGCTACCTGGACCTCGGACACCTGGGCGCGGAAGTGACCCTCGCCGTCCGGGCCCAACCGGGTGACGAAGACGATGACCAGCGAGCCGATCATGCCGTTCGGGGCCTCGAAGGACAGCTCGCCCTTCTGGTTGGTGAACGCCCCGATCACCGTGGCGCCCTCCAGCGAGGCCGCGGAGGCGACGTAGATCTTGCCGTCCTGCTCCACCGGCAGCGTCACCTTGACCCGGCGGATCCGGGTGGGCTGGCCCAGGTCGAGCATGAGGCCCAAACCGGGGACGTCGTAGCCGCCGAACTTCGCCGTGCCGTACCACTTCGACGAGCGCCAGGCGGTCGCCGGATCGCCGTCGTAGGCCTTCGCGCCCGTGCTGGCCGGCAGCTGCCCTCCGTTGGCGGGGTCGAAGGTCGCCGCGCCCACGATCGCCGCGGTGACGAACCCGGTGACATCCGTCGAGGAGGCCGCCGGGGCCCCGGTGCCGGTGGCCCCGCCCGACGCCCGGGACGCCGGCAACGCGGGCGCGCCCGAGCCGAGCTCGGGCAGACCCCAGATCCCCAGCACGGCCACGAGCAAGACCAGACCCGCGACGATCGCCAGGGCCAGCCGGGAGGCCCCCTTGCTCGACGGCGCACCCTCGACGGCCAACAGGGGCACCGGCGGCTCCAACTGGCCCACGGCAGGCTCGAGGACCTCGCTCAGGGTGGCCTCCTGGCCTTCGAAGAAGGCGTCGTCGAGGTGCTCGAACCGGTGTCGCTCGGCGCGGGCGGCCGAGCGCTCGGCCGCCCGGTCGGCGGTCTGCCGGGCCACCGACCCCACCTTGCCGGCGACCGTGCCGGCCGCGGTACCCGCCGCGCCGAAGGCGCCCGCCACCCCACGGCCCAGCCCCCGGGCCAGCGACCCGGTCGCGCCCGCCACGGCGCCGGCGGTCGCCGCCACCGAGCCGGTTCGCGCAGCGCCCTCGCCGGGCCCGGCACTCCGGGCCGCCCACGTCGACCCCCCGGCGTCGGGACGACGGATGCCGCCGCTGACCGGGTCGCGCGCGAACGGTTGGGTCCGGGTGGACATGGCCGGGCGCAGCACGGCGACCCGCTCGGTGGCCAGCTCGCGCACCGGGACCGGGGACCACGGCGTCAGCGACTCGACGAGGTCGCTCGGGGAGGCCGGCGCGTGCCCGCTGCCCAGGGCCCCGGTGACCAGCAGATCCAGATCGCGCGGGACGCCGGCGGCGATCTCCGAGGGGGCGACCACGCCGCCGACCACGCGGGCGGCGGCCTGGAGCCCGGAGTCCGGCCCGGGCAGCGGCCACCGACCGGTCAGACCGGCATACAGCAGCCCCACCAGAGCCAGCGCGTCGGCGCGCGAGGCCTGCTCGGGGGGCGGGTCCTCCTCGCCGATCAGGGCCGCCTCGATGGCCAGGCCGCGGACCTTCACCGATCCGTCGGGCAGGACCAGGACGTTGCGCGGGGTGAGGACGCCGTGGTGCAACCCGCGGGCCCCGGCCGCGGCCAGCGCGGTGGCCGCCTCGCCGACCACCCGGCGCACCTCGTCGCCGGGCAGCCCACCCGACCCGAGCAGCGCCGTCAGCGTCTGGGCGTCCGGCATGGGCTCCTCGACGACGAACACGACCGCCTCGTCGCGCCCCACATCGAGGACCCGGGTCAGCCGAGGCTCCTCGATGCCCGCGGCGCGGCGGGCGGCGTCGACGGCGGCATCGGTCTGGCCGGCATCCCGCGGGAAGCACAGCAACACGACCTCGCGGTCGAGCGCGCAATCCTCGGCGCTCCAGCGTTCCCAGCGGGGCTGCTGGGTGAGGCGCCGACGCACGGCATACCGCCCACCGAGCAGGGATCCGGGACCCACGCCGTGCATGGACCATCCTTCCGAGCCGGCTGTCGCCTGAGCGTTCATCCTAAGACGTGTGAGCCGGCCGGCAGGGTTGCGCCGCGCGCTCGTCGGGCCGTGACGTATGCCGCGCGCTCGTCGGGCCGTGACGTATGCCGCGCGCTCGGCCCGCGGCGCCCCGGCCACGCGAGCTACCCGCGCCGATCGGGTGGGCTCGGCGCGCTCGGATGCACGACCGGCTCGGTGAGCCGACGCTCGGGGGTGGGCTCGACGACGTCGACCTGCTCGGCGCCGGGCGGACGTCGGGTCGGGTGGCGAAGTCCGCGGACGAGACCGGCCACCAGGACCAGCGCGACTATAGCCGCGCCGACGACGTACATCCACACCCCGGGCGGGTTGGCGCGCAGGGTCAACTGGGTCGCCTGCCCGAGGCGGGTCCCGTCCGCGGTCGTGAGCCACGCGTCCACCGGGACGAGCCCGGCGGCGACGGCGGCCAGTCGCACCTGCACGGTGGCCTTGCTGCGTCGCTCGATGCGCACCGGCTCGGCCGGCTCGAC
The DNA here is from genome assembly GCA_037045055.1 of Dermatophilaceae bacterium. Lineage (GTDB taxonomy): Bacteria > Actinomycetota > Actinomycetes > Actinomycetales > Dermatophilaceae > Phosphoribacter. The sequence goes on from JBAOHJ010000002.1 coordinate 48,891, forward strand.
CACGCGCATCCGGGCGTTCTGGGGCGCCAGGACGAGCTGGACCCCCTCGACGGTCTGGTCCAGGTCGTTGACGACGGTGACCCGCAGGACCCCCTCGTCGGCGAGGAAGTTCGTCGTCTGGGCGGTGATCGACAGGCCCTGGGTGACGTCGCCGGTCGCGGTGACCAGGTCGCCGAACAGGGCGGTGTTGCCGACGGTCTCGCCGCGCCACCGGCTCGAGGTGAGCTGGGCGACGACATCGTCCCAGCGGCCGACGAAGGCCCCCGAGTCGACGAGGGTCTGCCCGATCGTGGCCAGCAGCCCCTCCTGGGCCTGCAGGGATCCCAGCAGCCCGGGGCCGAGCACCGCGTCCTCGTGGGTGACGGTGTCGGGCTGGGGCTCGATCCGGGGCGCCGCGCCGGCCGCGGCGACCCGGTCCGCGACATCGACCGGGCTGACCCAGGGCAGCGTGTCGACCGTGGCGAAGAACTGGGCGAGCAGGGCCGGGTCGGCGTCGATGCCGCGCGGGAGGACGGCGATCGTCGTGCGGGTGGTCGCGGACCGTTCGGCGGCCAGGGCGGCGGTCGTGGCGACGAAGCTCTGGGTGCTCAAGGCGGCGGTGAGTGCCCGCCCCGCGTCCCCGGCGGCCCGGGACAGGTCGTCGTCCCAACGCAGCACCGGGGTCCCCGCCGGGCCGACCGCCCGGGCATCCGGGGTGCCGGCCCCGGCCGGTGCGGTCGCCTCCGCCGAGGCCAGCACCAGGGCGAGGCTGCCCTGGTATGCCGTGCGCCAGGCGGTCTCGCGCCGGTCGTCCAACTCGCCGTCGGCCGGCCAGGCGACCCGCGAGAGGGTCCGGGCCGGCAGCAGCGTGGCGAGATCCGGGCCGTGGGTGAGGCGGCGGGCCACCAGGTCGGACACCGCCGACCCGTCGGTGGCGGCGGCCAGGTCGGGGTCGGCATACGGCAGGGCCAGGACGCTCCGGCCGGCGGCCGCGGACGCCAAGCCGGAGACGAAGCCGGCGCGCAGCGGCGTCACCGGATCGGCCGCCACCTGCTCCGCGCTGCGCTCGGGGACCCCGAACACGGCGGGGTCCACGGCCCAGGCGACCGGGGACGTGGCCGTCGCCTGGACCAGCCGGGTGAGCCGGCCGGCCGGACCGAGCTCGGCGCCCCAGGCCGCCAGCGCAGCGGCGCGGTCGGTGCCGTAGAGCGCCGGATCGGCGGCCAGGGTCAGCGGGGCGACCCACCCGAGCGAGATCCGCGGCGTCGCCCCCGCCGCCGGGGCCGACCAGCCGACGAACGTGCGCACCGTGGTCAGCACGCCCCCGGCCTCGTCGAGGACCTCGACGGCGATGGGGACGGCACCGAAGGCCCGGGTCAGCTGCAGCCCGTCCACGGGCATGGTCAGGCTGAACGGCACGACCGCGTCCGCGCCGAGCGACGCGCCCACGGGGCGGCGGGCCAGCAGCAGCGTGGGCGCGGTCGCGGCCCCGGAGGCCCAGGCGTCGACCTCGGCGCGGGTGCCGGCCCCGATCCCGCGCGGTCGCACCACCCGGACCGAGGGGTTGGCTACGACGCCGGTGGACTGCACCGTCCCGGCGACGGTGAGGGTGGAGGTGGGCCCCAGGACGGGCGGGGAGACCGAGCGCACCGTCAGCGTGACCGCCGTGCCGGTGGACGCCGCCGGCGCCGGTATGCCGGGTCGCCGGGTGTCGGGGGCGACGCTGCCGGCCGTCGCGACGCTCGGGTGCAGACCGGACAGGGCGGCGACCACGAGCAGGACAGTGGCCACCGCCCGGATCCGACCGCGACAGCTCCCGGATGGGCCGAGGGCCCCCCGCGTCGGGCCGGGGAGCTCCCCGGCCGGCCTGCCGACCCCCGGCATCGGGCGGCCGACCCCGCGGGTCACGCGGTGCCTGCCAGGCGCTCCCATGCCGCCTTGGCGATCCGCCGTTCGTTGGGGAAGGTCAGGTGCTGGTGGACCTCGGCGAGCGGGAACCAGGCGACGTCGATGGCCTCCTGGTCGGGGTCGTTCTCGGTGGTGAGCTCGCCGCCGAGCGCCTCCAACAGGTAGTGGTGGACGAACTTGTGCACCCGCTTGTCGCCCGCCGCGAACCAGTAGTCGATGGTGCCCAGCTCGGCCAGCACCCGCCCGACGATGCCGGTCTCCTCGGCCACCTCCCGGGCGGCAGTCTCGGGCAGGGTCTCGCCGGGCTCGATGTGGCCCTTGGGCAGGCACCACTCCAGGCGCCCCGCGCGATTGCGGCGCGCGATGACCGCGGTCCGGGCCGACCCCTCGAAGACGTCGACCACCACGCCACCGGCGGAGCGCTCCTCGACCCACGGCAGCCGCCGCGCGGGCGCGGTGGGGACGGGCGCGGGGTCGCTCACCGTTCCACTGTAACCACGCTGTCCGGTTCCCCATCGCCGCCACGGCTAGGCTTGGCTGCCGTGTCCGAGGCGCAGGGCGGTCCCGTCCCCACGGGGCCGGTCCCCCCGCGGGTGCTGCGCGCCGCGGTCGCCGCGCTGGCCCCCCATTTGTCCATGCTCACCGAGCTGGGGGCCCGGTTCGCCGCGGCGGGTCACGAGCTGGCCCTGGTGGGCGGCCCGGTGCGCGACGCCCTGCTCGGCCGGACCTGTCAGGACCTCGATCTCACCACCGACGCGACGCCCGAGCAGACCCTCGCGGCGGTCGACGGATGGGCCGACGCGCACTGGGACATCGGTCGGGCGTTCGGGACGATCGGGCTGCGCAAGGGCGAGGTCGTCGTGGAGATCACCACGTACCGCACCGACCGCTACGACCGGGCCAGTCGCAAGCCCGAGGTGGCCTTCGGCGCCAGCCTCGCCGAGGACCTGCTCCGGCGCGACTTCACGGTCAACGCCATGGCCCTGCGCCTGCCGGGTCTGGAGTTCGTCGACGAGCACGGCGGACTGGCCGACCTGGCCGCCCGACGGTTGCGCACCCCCGCCGCCGCGGCCGACTCCTTCGCCGACGACCCGCTGCGGATGATGCGGGCGGCCCGGTTCGCCGCGGCGCTGGGGCTGGCGGTCGACCCCGGGGTGTCGGCCGCGATGACCGACCAGGCGCCCACCCTGGCCATGGTCTCGGCCGAGCGGGTCCGCGACGAGTTCGCCAAGCTGCTGCTCACCGCCGACCCTCGGCCCGGCCTCACCCTGCTCGTGGACACCGGGGTGGCCCAGGTCTTCCTGCCCGAGCTGCCGGCGCTGCGCCTGGAGGTCGACGAGCACCACCGCCACAAGGACGTCTACGAGCACTCCCTCACCGTGCTGGTGCAGGCCATCGCGCTGGAGACGACCCGCTCGGACAGCCCCCCGACCGGCGGTCCCCCGCCCGGCAGCTCGCATCCCGGCGGCCCCGACGACGAGGCGGCGGCGGGCGCGGCATACCCGCCCGGCCCGGACCTCGTGGTGCGCCTGGCAGCCCTGCTGCACGACATCGGCAAGCCCGTGACCCGCCGGTTCGAGAAGGGTGGCGGGGTGTCCTTCCACCACCACGAGCTGGTCGGGGCCCGGATGGCGACCAAACGGCTCACCGCGCTGCGCTTCGACAAGGGCACCGTCCAAGCGGTGTCGCGTCTGGTCGAGCTGCACCTGCGTTTCCACGGCTACGGCGGTGGGGCCTGGACCGACTCGGCGGTGCGGCGCTACGTCACCGACGCCGGTGCGCTGCTCGGGCGCCTGCACGTGCTCACCCGCTCGGACTGCACCACCCGCAACCCCCGCAAGGCGGCCCGGCTGGCCCGCACCTACGACGACCTGGAGGCCCGGATCGCCCGGTTGGCCGCCCAGGAGCGCCTCGACGCGATGCGCCCGGAGCTGGACGGGCACGAGATCGGTGCGCTGCTGGGCATCCCTCCGGGGCCGCTGGTCGGGCAGGCCTACCGGTACCTGCTCTCGGTGCGCCTCGACGAGGGACCCATCGGCACCCACGAGGCGAGCCGACGGCTGCTGCAGTGGTGGGCCGAGCGCTCCGCGCCGCCGGCGGGGGGCGGGGACGGATCGGGATAGGCCTGCGGGAGCCGACCGGACGGCATACCCTGCTGACACGTCCAGGGGAAGGGGGACGACGGTTCATGAGTCTGCCCCGCGTGCCGTTGCGGGTCGGTGTCGCCACCGACGTCGGCCGGGTCCGCGCGCACAACGAGGACGCCGCGTATGCCGCCGGGTCGATCTACCTCGTCGCCGACGGGATGGGCGGGCACGCCGCCGGTGAGGTGGCCAGCGCTCTGACCGCGCACGCCATGGGGGAGCTGGCCCAGCGGGACGACCTGGTCGTCGGCGACCTCGTCGCCCAGGTCGCGCTGGCCAACCGCCGCATCCTCGCCGAGGCGGCCGCGGCCCCGCAGCACCGGGGGATGGCCACGACGCTGACCGGGATCGGCGTCGTGCAGGTCGGTGGCACGGCCCACTGGGCCGTGTTCAACCTGGGCGACTCGCGGGTGTACCGCTACGCCGACGGGCAGCTGCGCCAGGTCACCGTCGACCACAGCGAGGTCCAGGAGCTCGTCGACGCCGGCCTGCTCACCCCGGCCGAGGCCGCAGGGCACCCGTTGCGGCATACCGTGACCCGCTCGCTCGGCCGCGCGCACCTGCCTGCCGTCGACACGTGGGTGTTCCCACCCACCCCCGGTGAGCGGTTCGTCGTGTGCTCGGACGGGCTGACCGGCGAGGTCGGCGACGAGGACATCGCCGCACTCCTGGCTCGCACCCCCGACCCGCAGCAGGCCGCCGCCGCGCTCGTCGAGGCCGCACTGGCCGCCGGGGGCCGCGACAACGTCACGGTCGTCGTCGTGGCCGTGCCCGACACGGCCGGCGGGGACCTGGTGGAGGACACCGTGCCGCGTCCCCTGGTGTCCGGCTCGTGAGCGCCGTCGAGATCCTGCCGCTGCCGCCCGGGTGGTCACAGCTGCACGGGCCGGGCCTGGATGTCGTCGCGGAGCTGGGACCCGCCGACCCGCGGATGCCGTTCCTGCGCCTGGTCGTCGAGCAGGGCGACCTCGAGGCGCTGGCCGCGATGATCGGGCCGACGAGCCGGTTCGCCTTCGCCGCGGTGTCCTGGCAGGGGGCCGGGCAGGCGTTGGTGTTCGACGCCGGCGTGGTCGAGATCGACGCTGGCGGGGCCACCCGCTATCTCGCGGCCCGCGCCCCCGGCCGGTGGGCCCGGGACGAGCTGGGCACGGTGCGCCAGGTGCGCCTGGGCACCCGGTATGCCGTGCCAGCGGCCCAGGAGGCCCGCGAGTCGACGCCGGCCCCTCCGGCGGCGCCCGCTGCCGCGCCGGATCTCCGCGCGACAGGGCCGGCAGCGCCGGATCTCCCCTCATCAGCCGCCGCCGCGCCGGTTCTCCCCTCATCACCCGCCGCTGCGCCGGATCTCCACGCGGCAGGGCGGTCGGTCCCCGCAGGCCCGCCCGCGGCCCGGCTGTCGATCATCGACCGGGTCCCCTGGCGCACCACCGGGGCCGCGCCGCCCACGACCGGCACCCCGCCGGCGCAGCCGGCGCCAGCGCCGGCACCCCTCGCCGCGGACCCGCCGCGGCAACCGCCCCGGCAGTCGCCGCCGCAGCCGGCCCCGGGAGCACCGACCGGCGCCCCACCCCAGCCGGCCCTGAGCGCACCGACCGGCGCCCCACCCCAGCCCGACCCGGCCTGCCGGCCCGGGCCCGGTGTCCCCGAGGACCTCGACGTCACCGTCGACCGGGCCGCGCTGCGCGGTCTCGCCCCGCCGGCGGCGCCCGCCGTGTCGGTGCTGGCCGTGCTGTGCCCGGCCGGGCACGTGTCGCCGCCGCACGCCAGCCACTGCCGCAGCTGCGGGCAGGAGGTGCCCCGACAGGAGCCGTTCTCGACCGCCCGACCGCCACTGGGCGTGCTGCGGCTGTCCACCGGCGACGTCGTCACCCTCGACCGAGCCGTGGTCCTCGGACGTGCGCCCACGGTGGACCCGGCCCTGCCCGCCGCGCAGCAGCCCAACGTCGTCAAGGTCCCCAGCCCGCAGCGCGACGTCAGCCGCGCCCATGTGGAGATCCTCCTGGACGGGTGGCACGTGCTGGTCCGCGACCTCGGCACGACCAACGGCACCACGGTGGCCCTGCCGGGGCGGCCCCCGCAGCGGCTGCGGGCCCATGACCTGCAGGTCATCGAGCCGGGCACCGTGGTCTCGCTCGCCGACGAGGTCACCGTGACCTTCGAGGCCAGTCCGTGAGCGGGGCCGAGCCCGGCGTCGAGCCGACCGGGTCGCTCGGCCCTCCACAGCTGCCCGGGCTCGACTATGTCCAGCCGCTGGGCTCCGGGGGCTACGCCGAGGTCTACCTCTACGAACAGCGAAGCCCTCGGATGCCGGTCGCGGTCAAGGTCCTCAAGGCGGCCGGGCTCACCGACGCACTGCGCACGGAGTTCCTCGCCGAAGCGGACACCATGGCGGCCCTGGGCGACCACCCCCACATCGTCCCGGTCTTCGGGTCGGGCACGGCACCGGACGGTCGGCCCTACCTGGTCATGAAGTACTACCCTGGGCCCAACCTCGCCCAGCGCACCCGCGCGGAGCCGTTCGCGGTCGCCGACGTCCTGCGCACCGGGGTCCACCTGGCCAGCGCGGTCCAGACGGCCCACAACGCCCACGTCATCCACCGCGACATCAAGCCGGCGAACGTCCTGGTCAGCGCCTACGGGGCGGCGGGGCTCACCGACTTCGGGGTCGCCGGCCGAGGTGCCCAGCCGGGTGCCACGGCAGGGCCGCCGACCCGGGCGGACGTCGGCGTCTCGGTGCCGTGGTCGGCACCGGAGGTGGTGTTCGCCACCAGCGACGGCGACGAGCGCAGCGACATCTACTCCTTGGGCGCCACCCTCTGGCAGATGCTCACCGGACGATCGCCGTTCGAGGTCCCCGGTGGCGACAACACGGCATACGCGCTGATGCAGCGGGTCCGCAGCATGCCGGTGCCCTCGACCGGGCGCCCCGACGTGCCGGCCGCGCTCGAACGGCTGCTGGCCCAGACCATGGCCAAGGACCCCGCCCGGCGGCCCGGCACGGCGCTGGAGCTGGCGCGGGCGTTGCAGACCGTCGAGCAGCAGCTGCACCTGGCGCCCACCCGGGTGGTCGTCCTCGACGCGGTGCACCCTCCGGCGACCGCCCCGGTGCCGCCACCCGCGACGGCGGCCGACGAGCGGACGCATGTCAAGGGCGCCAGGCCCATCCCCGCGCAGCCGCCCGTCGCGCCTGCGGCCGGTATGCCGCCCGGGTCGCCACCGGCCGCCGAGGCCACCCCCCCGGTCGAGTCCTCGTCCGATCCGCCGGGCTCGGCCACCGCGGCGCCGAGCCCGACCGCCGACGCCACCGCGGCGTCGAGCCCGACCGCCGACGCCACCGCGGCGTCGAGCCCGACCGCCGACGCCACCGCGGCCCGGCCGGTGCGTGTGGACCCCCGGGTGGTCCCGGACGCCCGAGGCGAGGGCACGCAGCCCTCCAGGACCGCCGGTCTGCGGGGCTGGAGGCTCGGCGCGCCGGTCGCGGTGCTGGCCCTCGTGGTGGCCGGGGTCGTGCTGGCTCGCCGCGCTCCCGTCCCACCGCCGGCTCCTGCGCCCGTCACCCTGGCCCCCAGCGACTCCAGCGCGATCGGCGACGGGGTGTTCGCGCCGCCCACGGTGACCGCGACCCCGATCCCCGGGGGGGTGCGCTTCGCCTGGACCTACGACGACCCGGCAGCACGCGACAGCGCGCGGGTGCGGGTCGCCGCCGATCCCGCCGCCGCCGCCGTGGCCGCCCCGGTCCTCGTGCAGGCCGCGCGGCACGAGGCCCCCGCGGCACCGGGATCGGGCGTGTGCGCGGTGGTCAGTGTGGTCCGCGCCGGCCAGCTCTCGCCGCCGTCCGCGCCGGTGTGCGCGGTGGCCGGCTGACCGTGGGTGGAAACCGCCCCGTTCGCCATTTACCCTGGTGAGCGGCGCGGGCACGGCATACCTGCCCGCCGACCATCTCGTCAGGGGGACGACACATGAGCACAGCGTTCGACGGCGCCCGCGGCGAGCCCGCCCCGCCCGGACCTTCCGGGCGCGCGCCGGGCGACCCCGCCGGCGCCGTCGGCGGGCCGGGCGGGCCAGGCGTGACCCAGGACCAGGTGAGCTGGTTCGCCCAGACCTTCGACGCGCTGGCCGCCAACGTCGAGCAGGCCATCCTCGGCAAGGACCACGTCACCCGGCTGGCGCTGACCTGCCTGCTGTCCGAGGGTCACCTGCTGCTCGAGGACTTCCCCGGCACCGGTAAGACCCAGCTGGCCCGGGCCCTGTCGGCCAGCGTCCAGGGCACCCACAGCCGGATCCAGTTCACCCCCGACCTGTTGCCCTCCGACGTCACCGGCGTGACCATCTACGACCCGGGCACCAAGGCGTTCGAGTTCCACCCCGGTCCGGTGTTCGCGACGATCGTCCTGGCCGACGAGATCAACCGGGCCAGCCCCAAGACCCAGTCGGCGTTGCTGGAGGTCATGGAGGAGGGTCGGGTCACCGTCGACGGGCACCCGCACCCGGTGGGCGTCCCGTTCATGGTCATCGCCACCCAGAACCCCATCGAGCAGGCCGGTACCTACCGACTGCCCGAGGCCCAGCTGGACCGGTTCCTCATGAAGACCAGTCTGGGCTACCCGGACTTCGACGCCGCGGTCCGTGTCGTCGCCGAGGCCGCGACCCGCGACCGCTCGGCGGCGGTGTCGCCGGTGGTCATGGCCAGCGTGGTCGCCGACATGGCGCAGCTGGCCGACCGGATCCACGTCGACCAGTCCCTGCTGGGCTACGTCATCCACGTCGCGGAGGCCACCCGGGTGCACCCCGCGCTGCGCCTGGGGCTGTCCATGCGTGGGGCGTTGGCCTACGTGCGCTGTGCCAAGACCTGGGCGGCGAGCCTGGGCCGCACCTACGTCACGCCCGACGACGTCAAGCTGCTGGCCGAGCCGATCATGTGCCATCGGCTGCTGCTGGACGCCGAGGCGCAGTTCGCCGGCACCACGGTCGAGCAGGTCATCGCCGACGTGCTCGCGGCGGTCGCGCCGCCGACGGGTCGGGTCGCCTGACCGTGCCCGTCCGCACGCCCTCGCCGCTGCGGGTCGCCGCGCGCCTCGGCGAGCGCCTCGCCGAGCGCCTCGGCGGGCACCTCCCCGAGCGCCTCGCCGGCCACCCCCCCGAGCGCCTCGGCGGGCACCCCCCCGAGCGCCTTGGCGACGGTCGCGCCCGCGGGGCGGCGGTGGTCGACCTCGTCGCCACCGTACGTGCGGCGGTCGCCAGGTCATGGGTGTCGCCGCTGGGGTGGACACTGCTGGGCCTGGGCCTGGCCGCGTGGTGGGCCGGTGCCCGGTACGGCTGGAGCGAGCTGCTCGTCGTCGCCGCCGTCGCGCTGGTCCTGCTCGCGGCCTGCCTGTTGCTGGCGCTGGGCCGCACGTCGGTGGCCATCCGGGTCGACGTCGATCCCCGCCGGGTGGTCGTGGGCGAGCCGGCCACCGGGCGCATCGTCGTCACGAACACCGGGCGGATCCCGTTGCTGCCCATCGTCGTCGAGCTGCCGGTCGGGGTGACCGGGGCCCGGTTCGTGCTGCCGCCGCTGGGCCCGGGTCGCGCGCACGAGCAGCTCTTCGTCGTCCCCACCCACCGCCGCGGGGTGGTGCCCGTCGGCCCCGCCCGCACCGTCCAAGGCGACCCGCTCGGGGTGGTCCGTCGCGCCATCGACTGGACCGAGGTCACCGAGCTCTACGTCCACCCGCGCAGCACCGCGCTGGAGAGCCTGGGTGCGGGGCTGCTGCGCGACCTGGAGGGCGCGGTCACCGAGGACCAGTCGATCTCCGACCTGGCCTTCCACGCCCTGCGGGAGTACCAGCCCGGCGACGACCGCCGGTACATCCACTGGCGCTCCTCGGCCAAGGCCGGGCGCCTGCTGGTGCGCCAGTTCCTCGACACCCGCCGATCCCACGTGACCGTCCTGCTCGACCCCGACCCCCGGTCCTACCGGCTGGGCGAGCAGACCGCCCGCGAGATCGTCGCGGCCCGGGCCCAGCTCGCGCTCGACCCGCACGCCCCGGCGATGGCCGTCCCGCAGATCGCCGACCTCGAGACGGCCATCTCGGTGGCCGCGTCGGTCGCCCTACGGGCCCACCGCGACGACCAGGACGTCACCGTCGTGTGCGGGCGGCATACCGTCGCCCAGGGCACCCCGCACCGTCTCCTCGACACGTTGGCCCGAGTCGAGGCCGCCGACACCGACGTAGTGGCGATGGCGATGACCGCGGCCGTGCTCGCGCCGGACACCAGCATCGTCCTGCTGGTCACCGGCCCCGAGCGCGAGTTCGTGGATCTGCAGCGGGTCGCCGCGCAGTTCGGCCCGGAGGTGCGCACCGTCGTGGTCCTCGCGGACGCCCAGAGCGGTCGGGGCATCCGGCACGCCGGCGGGCTCACCCTGCTCGCGCTCGACCACCTCGCCGGGCTGCGGGTCGCGCTGGCCACGGGGGTCGGGTCGTGAGCCTCACCGCGCCGCGTCTGCCGCGAGGCGCTGCCGCCCGGGCCGGCCGCCTGCTGCGGCGCGCCCCGGCGGAGCCGGCCGCCACAGTCCTGGCCCGGCTGCGACCCACCCGGGAGCAGCTGGTCGACCTCGGCGGGGCCGGGGGGCTCACCATGCTCGCGGTGGTGGGGTTCGCCACGACGTACGAGGGCTACGGGTGGCTGCTGGCCGGTCTCGTCGGTGTCGTGCTGGGGCTGGCCGCGGCCCACGTCGGCGCCGGGCTGCGCCTGCCCGCCCTGGCGACGGCCGCCGTGGTCGCGCTGGCCTACCTCGGCGTCGGGGGGCTGGTCGCCGGCTCGTATGCCGACCTGCCACGCCTGGCCGTGGACGGCTGGAAGCAGCTGCTCACCACGCTGCCGCCGGTGGACTCCCGTGGCCCCCTGGGCGTCCTGCCGCTGCTGGTCGCACTGGTGGGCGCGGCCACGGCATACGGGGTGGCCCGTCGCTGGAACGGCGCCGTGCGGGCCCTGATCACCCCCGCCACCCTGGTCGTCGTCTCGTTGCTGCTGGGCACGCTGACCCCCGCCTCGGTCCTGCTGCAGGGCGGCGGCTTCGCCGTCGTCGCGATCGGCTGGGCGGCGCTGCGCGCCGGTCGAGGTCGGGCGGCGCTGCAGGAGGGCACCAGCCGGCGGACCCGTGCCCTGACGGTCGCCGGGCTGCTCGGGGTGGCCACCGTCGGCGGGCTGGTCCTCGGACCGCGGCTGCCCGGGGCCGACGACGCCGGTCGCACGGTCTGGCGCACCGCCATGGAGCCACCCTTCGACGTCGCGCAGTACCCCAGCCCCTTAGCCGGATTCCGGCGGTACACCGAGCCCAACCCCGCGGCGCTGTTCGAGCGGCCGCTGCTCGTGGTCACCGGGCTGCCCGGCGGCACGCCGCTGCGCATCGCCACTCTCGACCGCTACGACGGGACCGTGTGGGGCACCGGCTCGGGCGCCACCGCCTCGGCGTTCCGGCGGGTCGGCGCGCACCTGCCCGCGTCGGGCCCGACCGGCGGCCCCGAGACGACCCTCACGGTGGCCGTCCCGGACGGCGGCTGGGGCGAGGTGTGGCTGCCGACCGTCGGCACGGTCACCGGACTGGAGTTCGCCGGGCCGCGGTCGGCGGCCCTGGCCGCCGACCTGAGGTTCGACGTGGACACCGGCACCGGGGTGATCCCCGGACGGCTCGGGCCCGGCGACGCCTACCGGGTGACGACGGTGCTGCCGGCGGCCGGCGGCGTGCCCACCGAGCTGGCCCTGGCCTCCGCGACCACGGCCGACACCCAGGGGCTGGCCTTCCTCGACGCGCGGATCGACTCGTGGAGCTCTCGGGAGAGCACCCCGTGGCGCAAGATCGTCGCCGTCGCCGCGGTGATGCGCACCACCGGGGCCTACACCGACGGCGGGCCGGAGGGCAGCTACCAGAACGTCTTCCTCCCCGGTCACTCGCTGGCCCGGGTCACCCGGTTCGTCAAGTCCGGCCAGCTCGCCGGTGACGACGAGCAGTACGCCGCCACCCTCGCGTTGGTCGCGACCCGTCTGGGCGTGCCGGCTCGGGTCGTCCTCGGGGCGATCCCGGACGCCACCGGCGTGGTCCGCGGCCGGGACGTCCGCGCCTGGGTCGAGGTGCGGCGCGCCGACGGCGGGTGGCAGTCGATCCTGCCCGACCAGCTCGTCCCCGACCGCAGCAAGGCCCCCGACCAGCAGCAGCTGCGCTCCGAGGAGAAGAAGACCGGGGCCATGGTGCCCCCGCCGGCGGCGAACAACCCGCCGAGCATCCTGCAAGGCCCGGACCAAGCCCAGAACTCCACGCCGAACCGCTCCCAGGGGGCCAAACGGTCCTTCCTGGACCCCAGCACCTGGCCGGACTGGCTGCGCTGGGTGGTCGGCTACCTCGGCCCCCCGGTCCTGCTGGTCGCCGCCGGGTATGCCGCGCTGCGCGTCGCGAGGGCGGTCCGGCGGACCCGTCGTCGCACCCGGGGCAGCACCGCCGACCGCATCGAGGGTGGCTGGGCCGAGCTCGTCGACACGGCCCACGACCTCGGTATGCCGTTGCCCCGCAACGCCACTAGGCTCGAGCAGGCGCGCCGTCTCGACGACCACGCCGGCGCCTCGGCGCCGACCTCGCTGGTCCCGCTGGCCCGCACCGCCGACGCGCACGTCTTCGGTGCGGGCCTGCCCAGCGAGGCCGACGCCACCGGCTACTGGCAGGGAGTGGACGCGCAGACCAGCAGGCTGCGCCGACAGGTCCCCCGCCGGCAGCGGCTGCGCGCGGCGTTCTCGACGCGATCGCTGCGCGGTGGGCGCCCGCTGCGTGCGGTCCTGGCCGACGGGCTGGTCCGTCGATGAGCCGGCACCGCCGCCGGGTCGGCACCGCCTCCACCGCGGTGCTGCTGGTCCTGGCCATGGTCCTGACCTGGCTGGCCACTCGCGCCGAGGGGGAGGTGGTGCGCCGGGCCGACCTCAACGACGGGGGCATCTGGGTGACCAACGCCGCGCAGGCGAGGTTCGGTCGGATGAACAAGCCCGCCGGGCAGCTGGACGCCGCGGTGGCGGCGAGCACCCCGGCCGACACCGGCCTGGAGGTCCTGCAGGACGGTGCCGCGGTCGTCGGCCTGGCCCGGGCCACCAACCAGCTCGTCCCGGTCAACGTCCGCACCGGCACGCTGCTGGAGTCCGCGGCACTCACCCTGCCCAGCCCGGGCGCCGACGGCGACGGCGACGGCCAGCCGCCCACCACCGCCGACCTGCGCGGCGGGACGCTCGCCGTGGTGGAGCCGCTGACCGGCAAGGTCCGCGCCCAGCGGGTGGACACCGCGGCGGGCATCACCACACTGGACCGGCTTCAGGCCGCCGCCAAGCCGCTGGCCACCGTCGGGGCGGACGCCACGGTGGCGGTCGGTCTGGACGGGACGGTGTATGCCGTGTCGGCGGCAGCCGGGGTGCTCGCGGTGCTCGTGCCCGACGGTGCCGGGGGGTTCGAGCAGCCCCGGGTGGTCGAGCTCGGCTTCACCGCCAAGGGAGTGCAGGTCAGCGCCCTCGGCGACCGCTGGGTGGTCCTCGATCCGAGCGCCGGCACGATCCGCGCGGCCGGGCTCGGCTCGCCGCTGCAGGTGCGCGAGGCCCTCGCGGGGGACACCGATGGACCGGGCGGCGCGCGGGCCGGCGGCGCGGCATACGCGCTGCTGCAGCACCCCGGGCCGGCCGACGAGGTCCTGCTCGTGGCCACCGGCAGCGGGCTGGTGCCGATCTCGTTGGCCGGCCGGGACGACCCGCCCGGCCGGGTCACCCTGCCGGCAGGCGCGGCCGGGACCCGGTTGTCCCTCGCCCCGCCGGTCCGCCTGGGCGCCTGCGCACACGCGACCTGGGCGGCCGCCGACCGGATCTACTACGGACGCACCTGCGCCGACCAGGGCAGCGCCCAGGCCGTGACGCTCGAGGTCCCCCCGCGGGGCACCCGCACCGACGGCGTCCGCCTGCGGGTCAACCGGGGCCTGGTGGTGCTCAACGACCTGGACGGCGGCGGCCTGTGGGACCTGGACAGCCCCAAGCCGGTGCGGATCGACGACTGGACCTCGGTCATCCCACCGCCGCAGGCCGGCACCAGCAACGTCAAGCCGGATCCGAACCTCAGCGACGACCAGCAGGTGCGCCGACCTCCCGAGGCCAACCCGGACGAGCTGAGCGTCCGACCGGGGCGCACGTCCACCCTGCACGTGCTGGACAACGACACCGACTCGCAGGGCGCGGTCCTGGCGATCGCCCCGGGCGACGTGTCCACGCCGGACGTCGCCGGCATCCAGGTCAGCCCGTCGGTGGACGGGCAGACGATCTCGGTCTCGGTCCCCGACACCCCGGCCGCCCGGGTCGTCCGGTTCACCTACGGCGTCAACAACGGCAGCGCGGGCCCCGAGGGTCGCGCCACCGCCCTGGTGGTCCTGCAGATCGTCGACGACTCCGTGAACACCCCACCGCACCTGCGGGCCGGCCAGACCAACCTCGCCAAGGCGGTGAGCCCGGTGGTGCGCGGCGGCCACGTCGCGGTCCAGGTCGTCGCCGACTGGCGCGACGACGAGAACGACCCGCTCGTGCTGGACGCCCTGGACCCGGCCGCGTCGGTGGACGCCTCCGGGGCCCTGGCCGTCACGGCGCCGGACCGGCCCGGTGGGCTGGACCTGCGCTACCGGGTCGAGGACGGTCGAGGGGGCAGCGCCGAGGCCAAGGCCACCGTCCAGGTCCTCGGCGACACCGACCGGCCGGTGGCCCCGGTGGCCCAGGCCGACGTGGTGCGCGCCGTCCAGGGCAAGCCGGTGCAGCTGCAGCCGCTGGGCAACGACCTGCCCGGCGCCGACCCCACCGACCCGCAGGCCCGGATGCGCCTGGCCGCCGACGTGCGCGGCCCGGGGCAGCTGCGGCTGGACACCAACCTCGAGACCGGGGTGGTCACCGTCACGGGGTCGACCCCGGGCAGCTACCTGCTCACGTATGCCGCGCAGGTCGGCGCCGCGGTCGGTGCGGGTCGCTTCCGGGTCGACATCCTCGCGCCGCCGACCGGGGACGCGCCGCCGGTGGCCGCCCCCGACGCGGCGACCCTGCGCGACCAGGCCCCGACCGTCACCGACGTGCTGGCCAACGACTACAGCCCCCGCAGCGACGTGCTCGTCATCCAGTCGGTGGCCTCGACCGAGACCTGGCTGCGGGCCTGGGTGGTCCAGGGCCGCTGGCTGCGGGTCACCGCGACCGCGCCGCTGGCCTCCGGCACGAGCGAGCGCCGCGGCGTGCTCGCCTACACGATCAGCGACGGCACCCGCTCGGCCACCGGAGAGCTCTCCGTGGTGCAGAAGCCCCCGCCGCCCAGCGCCGTGCTGCCCACCGTCGTCGACGACCAGGCCGTGGTCCGCTCCGGCGACGTCGTGACGATCGCGGCCCTGGACAACGACTCCATGGCCGACGGCGTGCCCCTGAAGATCACCCCCGAGGCGGTCAAGGTGGTCAGCGGCGGCGGGCAGGTCTACCCCAGCGGGACGGTCCTGCGCTACCTGCCCGACCCCGCGCCGATCACCACGGCGCAGGTCGCGGTCCTGGAGTACGCGGCATACCCCGACGGTATGCCGGAGCGCTCGGTCACCGGCCGCGTCACCGTCACCGTCACCCCGCCGCCCACCCCGCAGACCCCCGACCAGCCGCCGACCGCCCGCAACTTCTCGGCCAGCGTCACCGCCGGCGATGCGCTGACGATTACCGTGCCCACCAGTGGGATCGACCCGGACGGCGACCTGGTCTACGTCTCCGGCATCGTCGGTGAGGACGGCGGGCCGGTCAACCTGCAGCTCGGTCGGGTGACCGCGTACGGAGCCTCGACGATCCGCTACGAGGCCTACCCGATGTCGGCGGGCACCGAGGTGATCCGGTATGCCGTCACCGACCGCTACGGCAAGTCCGGGGAGGGGCTGATCCGGGTCGGCGTCGTGCCCCCGGGAGCGCCGCAGCCCCCGGTCGCCGTCCCCGACGACATCGTCGCCGCGCCCGGGCGGGTGCTCACCGTCGACCCGCTGGCCAACGACCTGGTGCCCAAGAACGCCGACGTCGTGCTGGAGGACCCGGCGGCGGTCAACGACGCGGCGGCGGCGAGCTCGTTCGCGCGCCAGGGCGACAACACGTTCCGGGTGACCGCCCCCGACGAGGGGCCCGCGAAGGTCCTCGTCTACGGCGTCGACGGTGGGCTGTTCGACCCGTCCCGGGCCCCGATCACGGTCCGCGGCCGGCGAGGGTACGACAACCCGCCGGTCGCCGTCGACGACACCGCCCGCGTGGCGCCGGCGACGCCCTCGGCGGCGCCCTCCGGCGGCGCCGACGGACCGGGGCCCTCGCCGGCTGCCGTCACCGCCGTCGTCGACGTCCTGGCCAACGACCACGACGTGGACGGCGAACGGTCCGCCCTGCGGATCGTGCAGGTCGGTGACGGGGCCACCGTCGAGGACGCCCAGGTCCGGGTGGTGTTGCTGGATCACCCGAGAGCCGTGCCGTACGTGCTCGAGGACGCCGACGGCGCCAAGGCCATGGCCCTCGTCTACGTGCCCGCCAACGGCAGCGACGTCCCTTACGTCCTCGCCGGCAAGCCGGTCACCATGGACCGCGACGCCACCCGCACGGTGCGCCTGGGCGAGCACGTCGCCGACCCGCGCGGACGGACCGTCCGGGTGACCACGGCGGACTCGGTGAGCACCTCACCGTCGCAGCACCTGGCCGCGACCGTCACCGGGCCCGGCGAGCTGGTCCTCACCGCCGCGGGGGGCTATGTCGGGCCGGCCGCCCTCATGCTCGAGGTCACCGACGCTACCGGCCCCGACGACCCGGCGCCGCGCACGGCATACCTCGTCGTCCCGGTGCAGATCGGCCCGCTGGTCCCGCTGCTGCGCTGTCCCGACTGGGAGGTCAACGTCGTCGCGGACCGACCCCCTCGGGTGGTGGACGTTCCCCGGCTCTGCTCGGCCTGGTTCCCCGAGGGCCTGGACCCGGCGACCGTCGAGTACGCCGCCCAGTGGGACCAACCGGCCGCGGGCGTCGGGCTTGCCCAGCGCGGCGAGGGCGGCCGTCAGGTGGTGCTCACGGCTTCGGCGGACGCGCTGCACGGGGCCAGGGGGGTGCTGACCGTCGGGGTCGCCGGGGCGTCGCAGCGGTATCCGCTGCGGGTGCGGGTCACCAGTCTGCGGACCGACCCGGCGGCGGCCGGCGGCCCGGACGCGCCGCCGCCGCCCCCGGCCGCCGTGGTCCGCCCGGCCCGGGTCGAGGGTCTGATCGCCGGGCAGAGCCAGGTGGTCAACCTCGCGCAGTACCTCGACAGCCCGTTCGGGACCCTGCACTGCGCCGTCGCCGCCGTGCACGTCGCCAGCGGCACCGGGGTCACCGGGTCGGCGACGGGGTGCGTGCTCACGGTGAGCGCCAGCCCGGACGCGCAGGGGGCGACGGTGCTCACCGTCGAGGTGTCCGATGCCCCCGACCGGGTCTCCCCGGGCACGGTGACAGTGACCGTCCTGTCCAAGCCCGGCCCGCCGCAGGGCGTCACGGCCGCGGCCGACCGGGTGCAGGGCGGCTCGGCCCGGGTGGCCTGGCTGCCGCCGGCCTACGACGGTGGGCTGCCGGTGCTGGAGTACCAGGTGTCCACCGCCGGCCAGAGCGTCTCGTGCCCCGCCTCCCCGTGCACGGTCACCGGTCTGACCAACGGCGTGGACTACACGTTCACCGTCCGGGCCCGCAACGCCGCCGGGTGGTCCGATGCCGGGGCACCGTCGGAGGCGGTGCGCCCGGACACCGCGCCGGGGCCGGTGAGCATCGGCGAGATCTCGCCGGGCGACCGCACGCTGGCGGTGGCCTGGTCGCCGCCGACGAACCTCGGCAGCGCCGTCGACCTCTACAACGTCCAGGCGGTCAGCCTCACTGGGGGGCCCGGCGGCGGGGTGTTCCCGGTGCCGGCCGGGTCGCTGGCCACGACGATCTCCGGCCTGGTCAACGACGACCAGTACACCTTGCGCGTCCAGGCGCACAACGAGGCCGGGTGGGGCCCCTACGGCCCCGCGCGCACGGCGCAGTCGATCGGCGTCCCGGCGACCGTACCGGCGCCCACGCTGAGCTACCCCCGGCCCACCCCCAACGACCCGGCGCTGGCGGTCTCGATCTCCTGGCCCGCGGTCGACCCCAACGGCCCGCCGCTGGTGTCCTACACGGTGTGGACCCAGGTCGACGGCGGGTCCTGGAGCGTCCTGACCACCGTGTCCGCCACCGCGTCGCGGGTGGCCGCGAGCAGCGTGCCCCTGGACGGGCGGGTGGTCGGGTATGCCGTCACCGCGACCAACGGTGGCGGGCTCACCTCGGCGCGTGGCGAGGTCGCGACCTTCACCGCCGTGGGGGTGCCCGAGATCCCCCGTCCGCCGTCGGTGACGACGCCGCGACCCGACAAGACCATGGACGTGAGCCTGTCGCTCGGCGGCTCGCACGCCCGGGCGTGGACATCGGTGAACTACCGCACCACGGCGGGCGTCTCGGGCTCCCTGCCCTGCGGGGGCGCGGACTGCGCCAAGTCGGTGACGCTGGCCAACGGGACGATCGCGACGCAGACGATGTCGATCCAGGGCTGCACCGACGCCGGCACCTGCTCGGACTGGTCGGCCCCATCCAACGCCTTCCAGCCCTACGGTCCGACGCAGCCGGTGGCGGCTGGCGCGCCGTCGGTCAGCGGATCGCGCGGTAAGTACACGGTGACCTTCCGGTGGGACGTCGTCGAGAACGGCCGACCGGTCACCGTCTCGGTGACCGGCGCCCCCTGCGCACTGGCCCGCGACCAGGCCTCGTGCACGGTGAGCGGCGTGGGCTACGACACGACGGTGTCCGTCGCCGTCACCGCCTCGTCGGTCGCCGGCACCACCTCCGGGGTGCCCATGTCGGTGCGGACCCCCAGCAAGGTCCCCATCACCCTGGCCATTGCCCCGAGCACGACGACGATCACCTGCACTGGCGGCAAGCCCTGCTACGCCATCGTCGTGACGACGACCCAGTGGGACGCGCCGAGCGCGGCGTGCACGTTCAGCAGCCCGGCCGGGCCGATCGGCACCGCGACGGTGCCGACCAACACGACGACCAACACGGGCATCGGGTATGCCGGCACCGCCACCGTCACGGCGACCTGTCGCAACGCGGCGACCGGGGAGAGCGCCACCGACACGGCGACCTGGAAGCTGCCGCCGTAGTGAGCGGGTGACCTACCCACCGCCGCGCGCGCGTCGGCGGCATGCCGTCATCCGCCGGCTCCCGCCGCTGCGCCGCCGGCCTGGGTCATGCCCCGCGGCACACCTGATTCGTGGCCCGCGGCATACCGGATCGTGGCCTGCGGCAACGTGATCGACGTGACTCCCGCCACGATTTGGCGCTTGTTACTCGCGAGTAGCATACTGTCCCATCACCGGCCGGACCGGCCACTCCACCACCCCCTCTCGGAGGACCAGCACCCCATGGGTCACTACAAGAGCAACGTCCGCGACCTCGAGTTCAACCTTTTCGAGGTCCTGGGGCGTCAGGACATCCTCGGCACCGGCCCCTACGCCGAGCTGGACCGGGAGGCGGTGGGCGACATCCTGCGCGGGGTGGCCCGGATCGCCGAGAACGAGCTCGCCGACAGCCTGCTCGACTCCGACCGCAACCCGCCGGTCTACGACCCGACGACGGGCACGGTGACCATGCCCGAGTCGTTCCGCCGCTCGTTCGAGGCCTACCTCGCCGAGGACTGGTGGCGGCTGGACACCCCGCCCGAGCTGGGCGGCATGGTCGTGCCGCCGTCGGTGCGCTGGGCGGTCGCCGAGCTGGTGTGCGGCGCCAACCCCGCGATCCACATGTATGCCGCGTCCTTCTCCTTCGCGAAACTGCTGTGGCACCTGGGCACCGAGGACCAGCGCGCGCTCGCCCGGCACATGGTCGAGGGCCGCTGGCACGCGACGATGGTGCTCACCGAGCCCGACGCCGGCTCGGACGTCGGCGCGGGCCGCACCAAGGCGATCCAGCAGCCCGACGGCACCTGGCTCCTGCACGGCGTCAAGAGGTTCATCACCTCGGCCGAGTCCGACCTAGTCGACAACGTCGTGCACTTCGTCCTGGCCCGCCCCGAGGGTGCCGCGGTGGGCACCAAAGGACTGTCGCTGTTCGTCGTGCCGAAGTACCACGTGGACCTGGCTACCGGTGCGCTGGGCGAGCGCAACGGCGCCTACGTCACCAACGTCGAGCACAAGATGGGCCTGAAGGTCTCGACCACCTGCGAGATCACCTTCGGCGAGAGGGAACCCGCGGTCGGCACCCTGCTCGGCGACGTCCACGACGGCATCGCCCAGATGTTCCACGTCATCGAGTCGGCCCGGATGTTCGTGGGCACCAAGGCGATCGCCACGCTCTCGACCGGCTACCTCAACGCCCTGGAGTACGCCAAGAACCGCGTCCAGGGCGCCGACCTCACCACCCCGGCCAAGGATGCCCCGCGGGTCACCATCACCCACCACCCCGACGTGCGCCGATCGCTCATGCTCCAGAAGGCCTACGCCGAGGGTTTGCGCGCGCTGGTCCTGTATGCCGCGACGATGCTCGACACCGTCGACCTGGCTCAGCACGGCAACCCCGAGGCGCCGATCGAGAAGGGCTCGACCGCGGACGTCGCCGCCCGGGTGAGCGACCTGCTGCTGCCGATCGTCAAGGGCCTGGGTTCCGAGCGCGCCTGGGTGCTGCTGGGCACCGAGTCGCTGCAGACCTTCGGCGGGTCGGGGTTCCTGCAAGACTACCCGGTGGAGCAGTACGTCCGCGACGCCAAGATCGACACCCTCTACGAGGGCACCACGGCGATCCAGGGCCTGGACTTCTTCTTCCGCAAGATCGTCAAGGACCACGGCCAGTCGATGACCCACCTGTCGATGCAGATGACCGAGTTCGCCAAGGACCTCGGCGCCTGCGGGGGAGCGTTCGACGCCGAGCGGGAGCTGCTGGGCAAGGCGTTGGAGAGCGTCCAGGGCATCGTCGGGTTCATGGCCGGCGCGGCATTCGCCTCCGACCCGCGCCGAGGCGGTGACCTGACCAACCTCTACAAGGTCGGTCAGAACTCCACCCGCCTGCTGCTGGCCGCCGGGGACACCGTGGTGGGCTGGTTGCTGCTGCGCCAGGCCGAGGTCGCCCACGCCGCCCTGGCCGCCGGGGCCAGCCCGAAGGACGAGCTGTTCTACACCGGCAAGATCGCGGCGGCTCGGTTCTTCGCCCGTGAGGTCCTGCCGCGGCTCGCCGCGGAGCGGGCCATGGCCGAGGCGACCGACAACGCGCTCATGGACGTGCCCGAGGGAGCCTTCTGACCGTGTGGTGAGCGGGGCCGCACCCACTGTACGGCTCCCGCCGATGCCACGGCGCGGCAGGCACTCCACCGGGTGACCGCCACGGGCGCGGTCGACCACGCAGCCCTCACCGCGTCGTGGGGTGCCGGTCCGGATCTCCGGGACCCAGCCGCGGGCGGCTCGCGCGCAGCAGCCCCAGCCCGGCGACCAGGACCGCGAAGGCCTGCCAGGGCAGGACGTCCCCGACGAGGAAGAACTGCGGACGGTTGCCCAGCAGGTCGACGCCGACGATCGAGACCATGAGGATGCCGAAGAACACCACCCCGGCGGCGACCGCGGCCAACGGATCGACCCACGGCCTGCTCTCCCGGACGGTCCCGGATGCCGCGCGCGGGCCGCGGTCGGCGCGCACGAACACCGCGACCAGGACCGCGGTGGGCACCGCGAGCAGGGCGAACCACAGCGGCCGGGTCCACCACCACCCCGCGGTGCCGACCTCCGGCAGGCCCACCCCGAGGGCACGGGCCACCAGGAGGGTGACCACCAGCGCGGTGAGGTGCCAGAGGAACGCCGTCATGGCGAAGGCCCCGGCTCCCACCACGACCCTCCACACCCGTGGCCGGGCCAGCGCGCGGGCCAACGGCCCACGCGCCAATGCCGCCAGCCCGACCAGCGCCAGCGACTGGGCGAGCAGGGCCGCGGTGGGAGGCGCCATGTTGGAGACCTCCTCGCCGGGCAGCCCCACCATCGAGGTGGGGTAGGGACCGACCGTCACGGCGAGGGCCAGCCCCACCACCCCGACACCGAGCAGCCAGGCGGCGACCCGCGCGGTCAGCCGCCCGTCGCGCCAGGAGAAGCCGAGCTGGTGCACGGCCAGCCACACCAGCGCGAAGTTGAGATTGCCGACCAGCCCCAGGCCACCGCCGAAGCGCACCCCATCGACGACACCGGCACCGACGGCGAGCGCGACGAAGGCGGCCAGCCCCCAGCGGCGATGGGCCCGCCACATCGCCGGCGCGAAGGCGGCGACGCCGAGGTAGATGCCCACGAACCACAGCAGCTGCGGCACCATGACCAGCGACTCGGTGACCAGGCGCGCCTGGGACCCGCGCGTCCACCCCGCCCGGTCGGCGAGGACCCCCAGCGCCACCCAGACCGCGAGGAACACCAGCGTCGGGCGCAGCAGGCGGGCCGCCCGACCGCGCACGAACGCGGCATACCGCCCCCGGCAGGTGCCTGGCCGCCGCGCCGCGGCCTCCAGGGTGTGCGCGTGGGCGACGCCGCCGACGAGGAAGAACAGCGGCATCACCTGCAGGACCCAGGTGAGCGGCTGCAGGGCCGGGACGATGGCCAGGGCGTTGCTCACCCGACCGTCGGGCAGGACGGCCACCATCAACCAGTGTCCGACGACGACCACCAGCAGCGACCCGACGCGCAGGGTGTCGGCCCACCGGTCCCGGCTCGCGGGCGTGGCGGCCTCGATCGCCTCGGGCGACCGGGGCATCGGTGGCGTCGCGCTCACCCGGCCACTGTGCCACAGCGGGTCCGGCTCGGCCTGCGGTCAGAGCCGCCGGTCCGCCAGCACCGGGAACGCCTCGCGGCTCGCGGCCACGACGCCGAGGTCGACCTCGACGGAGAGGACCTGCTCGTCGGTCCCGGCGGCCGCGATGACCTCTCCGGTCGGCAGCACGACGCAGGAGCGCCCGCCCATCGGCACGTCGGCGTGCGTGCCCGCGGTGTTCGCGGCGACCACCAGGCACTGGTCCTCGACGGCCCGGGCCCGCACCAGCAGCTCCCAGTGGGCGACCCGGGCCGCGGGCCAGGCCGCCGGCACGAGGAACGCCTGGGCTCCGGCGTCGAGCTGTCGGCGGTACAGCTCCGGGAAGCGCAGGTCGTAGCACGTCGACAGCCCCGCCCGCAGCCGGGCACCCGAGGGCAGCGGCAGGTCCGCCACGACGACCTCGTGGCCGGCCTCCATGAGCGTCGGCTCGCCTTGCCCGAAGCCGAACCGGTGGATCTTGCGGTATGCCGCCACGAGACTGCCGTCGGGCCCGAACACCAGGGCGGTGTTCCACAGGTGCTTGCCCTGCGGCCCGGGCGACGGCGTCCGCTCGACGATGGATCCGGCGTGCACGAGTGCCCCGGCGTCCCGGGCCGCCGCCGACATGGCCGTCGCGATCGGCCCGTCCAGGCTCTGCGCCCGCCGTCCCCACTCGCGGTAGGCGAACCCGCCGGCCCCCCACAGCTCGGGCAGCACGATGAGGTCGTGGCCGGCCAGCCCCCGCACCAGGGCCGCGACCCGATCCACCCGGGCCGGCATGGGCTCGGCGTCGTCGTAGCCGATCTGGGCGACGGCGATCTTCACGAGCGGGTCCTGGCGGTGCGCGGCATACCCACATCGTGCCGGACGCGGGCCGCCGTCCGACCCGGCCCGGCATCCCGGCTCAGTCGCCGCCCTCGGCTCGCGACCCGGCCGCCTGCCGGTCGTGCTCGGCGATGACGGCCAGCCGGGCGTTGTACGCCGCGAGCTGGGCGTCGCCGTCGCGGTCGGCCTGGCGGTCCAGGCGCCTGGACTCGTGCGTGTCGTCGCGCACCCAGGCCAGCGTGACGAGCAGGGCGAGGACCAACGAGGGGAACTCCCCGATGCCCCAGGCGATCGAGCCGCCCAGACGCTGGTCGACGAGCAGGTCCGGCACCCACGGGATGGCGATCTGGCGGAAGAAGTCGCCGGCCAGCAGCGTGGTGCCCTCCTGCAGCGCCACGCCGAAGAACGCATGGAAGGAGATGGTGGCGAAGAGCACGACCAGCCGAGCCCAGGGCGGCCACGGACGCGGGCCGGGGTCGGTGCCGACGAGGACCATGGCGAACAGGTACCCGGACAGCAGGAAGTGCACGACCATGAGCACGTGCCCGGTGTGGGTGGTCAGCGCCAGCTCGAACAGCGGCGAGTAGTAGAAGACCACCATGCTGACGAAGAACAGCGCCGCGGCGACGATCGGGTTGGCCATGACCGACAGGTAGCGCGAGTGGACCAGCCCCAGGAGGATTTCGCGGGGGCCGTAGGTGCCGTCCTTGCGGTGGGTCTGCACGCGCAGCACCAGGGTGAGCGGCGCGGCCAGGACGAGCATGATCGGCACGACCATGGCGATGGTCATGTGGCTCACCATGTGCCAGGAGAAGGCCACCCGCCCGTAGATCCCCGGCGCCCCACAGGTGGACCAGACGAAAACGAGCCAGCCGAGGACCCACAAGACGCTCCGGCCGACCGGCCAGCGGTCGTGGCGACGGTGCAGCCGGACCACGGCGCCGACGTACAGCGCGATCGCGGCGAGCCCGACGGTGCCCCAGAGCCAGTCCCAATGCCAGGCGGTGAGCCAGGTCGAGCCGGTGGGGGCCGGGGGCATGGGGTAGTTCGTCAGGGCCTCGGCCATGGTCGCCGCGGGCGGACGGTCCAGGTTGGGGTTGGCCGATCGGGCCAGCGCGGTGGCCACGCCGACGGTCCCCCCCATGACGGCCAGCTCGACGAGGACCAGCCGGGCGAAGAGGGCCTTCGAGGCGGGTCGGTCGCGTAACCCCGCGACGACCCGGCGACGCTGGGTCAGCCCGAGGGCGCCCAGGGCGACGAAGGCGGCGACCTTGGCGAGGATCAAGGCCCCGTATGCCGTGCCGAGGTCGGCGAGCGAGCCCATGCGCACCCACGCGCTGGCCACCCCGGACAGGCCTACGGTGACGAAACCCCAGAAGGCGACCGTGGAGTACCGCTGCACGACCACGGGCAGCCAGCTGCCCAGGGCGGGTCGCAGCACGGCCAGGGCGGCCAGTCCACCGACCCATAGGGCGGTGCCCACGAGGTGGAAGGCCAAGGCGTTGACCGCGGTCTCGTGCTCGGCGGTGCTCGCCGCGTGACCGGCCAGGGCCAGGGGCAGCAGCGCGACGACGGCCAGCCCGCCCGCCCAGCCGATGGCCCGCCGGCTGGTCCCCGAGGAGGCCACCGCGACGGCGAGCGCGGCGACGGCGGCGCTGATCAGGCCCTCGCGCAGCGGCTCGAGGGACCACACGAACGCCCGGAACTGCTGCACGAACCCGGCCGAGCCCACCGGCGTGCCGGCGGCGTCGGCGAAACCGAGGACCACGCCCGCTAGACCGGCCAGCACCCACACCAGACCGGTGCGCACGGCCACCCGGCGGGCCCGCTCGACGGCCTCACGGGCCCGGTCGGGGATGGCCACGGTGGCCAGGAACAGCAGTCCACAGGTGGCCGCCGCGGCCAGGTCGTGCACCGCCCGGGTCAGCGGCAGACCCCACCGGACCAGCGCACCGGGGTCGTCGACCCCCGGCACCGCCGGCTGGGCGGCCTGCCCGACCACGACGGCGACGGCGCACCCGACCAGGGCGAGCGCGAGCAACAGCGTGGCGGGCCGCAGCACGCTGCGGTCGAGGGGGCCGGACGGCATACCCCCAGCGTAAGTACAGTGGTCGTATGCCGGTGCACCCCCCCGCCCCCTCGGATCTCCCGGGTCTGGTCGAGGCCTTCGCCCGGACGGCGCAGGCGGTGGTCGATCTCGGGTCGACGTGTGCGGCGGCCGACTTCGACCTGCCCACCGACTGCCCCGGGTGGAGCGTGCAGGACCAGATCAGTCACGTGGCCTCGGTGGAGTGCTGGCTGGAGGGGGCCCCGGTGGAGCAGCTCGACCTGCCCGACCTGCCGCATGTGCGCCACCGATTCGGGCGGATCGTGGAGATGGGGGTGGCGGCCCGCCGGGACCGCGACGGCGCCGACGTGGTCAAGGAACTGTCCGACGTGCTGCGGCTGCGGCTGGCCCATCTGCGCGACCCCGCGCTGGACCCCGACTCGGTCGTCGAGAGCCCGCTGGGGTCCCGCTCCGCCGCGGCCCTGGTGGCCCTGCGGATCAAGGACATCTGGTGCCACGAGCAGGACATCCGCACCGCCCTGGGGCGGCCGGGCAACCTCGACTCGGCCGCCGCGGCCACCTTCTTGTCCGGCGTCGTCGACGCCCTGCCGGAGCTGGTGGCGACCGAGGCCGCAGTCCCCGTCGGGCACACGGTCATCATCGACTGCACCGGCCCGGTCGTCGCCCGGGTCGGGGTGCGCGTGGTCGAGGGCCCCGACGGCACACCCGCGCCGGAGCTGCTGTTCAGCGGCACCGCCACCCCGCACGTCGAGGGCCCGACGACGACGATCATCCTCAACACCGAGGCGCTGACCCGTCGAGCCGCCGGGCGGCGCTCGGTGGCGGACCTGCACTACACCGTGGTGGGGGACGAGGACATCGCTCGGGCCGTGCTCGAGGCGCTGCCGATGACCCCGTAGCCGACACGGCGGGCCCCTGGCCTTTGTTTGCCACACGCAACCAGTTATGAGACAGTTGCGTGTCGCACGCAATGAAGGGGGGTATGCCGTGCCGCTCGCCGATCGCACGACCGAGCAGCTCGGGGCCGAGCTCATCCGCATGGTCAAGGTCCTGGTGTCGGTGCGCGCATACGCTCCGGCGCCCGACCCGGGCGTGGACCACACGCACTACCCGGTGCTGTTCGCCCTGGCGCGCGACCCCGGGAGGGTCTCGGACCTGGCCGGGTGCGTGCACGCCGACGTCTCGACGGTGAGCCGTCAGGTGAGTCACCTCGTCGAGCACGGCTTGGTCGCCAAGACCCCGGACCCCCAGGACGGGCGCGTGCACCGGCTCAGCCTCACCGACCGCGGCCGCGCCGTGATCGACCAGATCGTCACGACCCGCGGACAGTGGCTGCGCCGGGTCATGCACGACTGGACCGACGCCGAGGCCACCTCGTTCCTGGGCCACCTCGCGCGATTCTCCGACGACCTCGAGCGCGCCAAGGCCGCCCTGCGCGCCCGCAGCTGACGGCATACCCCCGAGAACTCCCCGACCATTGCGCAGCACCGCACCCAGCATCAGGAGCACGATGTCCACCCAGATCCGAGCCGCCGCCGAGCCGGACGCGCCGCTCACCCATCGTCAGATCGTCACCATCCTCGTCGGGCTGATGATGGGGATGTTCCTGGCCGCCCTCGACCAGACCATCGTCGCCTCCGCGATGCGGGTCATCGCCGACGACCTGCAGGGCCTGTCCGCGCAGGCCTGGGTGACCACGGCCTACCTCATCACCTCGACGATCGTCACGCCGCTGTACGGGAAGCTCTCGGACATCTACGGGCGCAAGGGGTTCTTCCTGGCCGCCATCACGATCTTCACCATCGGGTCGGCGGCGTGCACGTTCGCCTGGTCGATCGGGTCGCTGGCCGCCTTCCGGGCCGTCCAGGGCCTGGGCGCCGGCGGGCTGTTCTCGCTGGCCCTGGCGATCATCGGCGACATCGTGCCGCCCCGGGAGCGGGCCAAGTACCAGGGGTACTTCCTCGCCGTCTTCGGGACCTCCTCGGTCCTCGGCCCGGTCATCGGCGGGTTCTTCGCCGGTGCCGACAGCATCCTCGGCGTCACCGGCTGGCGCTGGGTCTTCCTCGTCAATGTCCCGATCGCCGCCGCCGCGCTCGTCGTGGTCACCCGCACCCTGCACCTGCACCACCACCGCCTCGACCACCGGATCGACTGGTGGGGTGCCGTCGCGCTCACCGTCGGTCTGGTCCCGCTGCTCATCGTCGCCGAGCAGGGCCGCGAGTGGGGCTGGACCTCCCCGACCGCCCTGGCGTGCTACGGCATCGGGGCCGCCGGGTTCGTCGTGGGGCTGCTCGTGGAGCGCTCCATGGGCGACGAGGCGCTGATCCCGCTGCGGCTGTTCGCCAACCGCACCGTGGGCTGGGCCTCGATCGGGTCGGTGTTCATTGGCATGGGGATGTTCGGCGGCCTGGCTGCCCTGCCGCTCTACCTGCAGATCGTCAAGGGCGCCTCGGCCACCCAGGCCGGTCTGCAGCTGCTGCCGATGACCCTGGGCATCATGTTCGGCTCGGTGTTCTCCGGACAGATGATCTCCAGGACCGGCCGCTACCGTCGCTACCCGATCATCGGGGCCGCCCTGCTCGTCGCGGCGCTCTACGCCTTCCACTTCGTCACCGCCGACACCCCGCTGTGGCAGTCGATGATCGTCATGGTCGTGTTCGGGGTCGGCCTGGGCTTCAACTTCCAGCCGCTCACCCTGGCGATCCAGAACGCGGTGAGCCCCCGGGACATCGGGGTGGCGACCTCGTCGGCCACCTTCACCCGGCAGATCGGCGGCACCCTGGGCACCGCGGTGTTCCTCTCGCTGCTGTTCACCGGGGCCGCGGACAAGATCCCGGCGGCCTACCAGGCGGCGGCCCAGACGCCCGCCTTCCAGTCGGCCATGCAGTCCCCGACCGGCGACGCCGCCGCGAACGCGTCCTTCATCGCCCAGCTGCGCGACGGATCCTCCGGCGGCGGCGTCGGCAACGCCCTCAACGACTCGTCGTTCCTGCAACAGATCGACCCCACGCTGGCCCACCCCTTCCTGCAGGGCTTCTCCGAGGCGATGTCCACGGTGTTCCTCGTCGCCGCGGGCATCCTCGTGCTGGCCTTCGTCGCCTCGCTGTTCCTGCCGCACGTGGAGCTGCGCCGCGGGTCGGCGTACAACCAGCGCGCGCAGGCCGCGGCCGACGGCCGCTCCATCGCGCCGACCCCGCCGGCCGGAGCGGACCGGGCGGCCGCACCGACCGGGTCGAACGGCGACGCCCCGGCGGGCACCTCGACGGCACCCTCTCGGCACGCGGGCCGGCCGGCCCCCGAGCCGGACTCGGCCGAGACGGCATACACGGGTCGCCACCGCGGCTGAGCGGGCCCCGGGCGCGCCGGTATGCCGGTGGGTGCCCGACGCGGGCGCCGTTACCCCCAGACCAGACCGCGGGCCGGGTCGTGCAGGATCGCGGCGAGGTCGGCGAGGTAGCGCGAGCCGAGCTCGCCGTCGACGAGTCGGTGGTCGAAGGACATCCCCAGCGTGCTCACCTGGCGCACCGCGATCTCGTCACGGCCGTGCGCGTCGGTGACCACCCACGGCTGCTTGCGGATCGCCCCGAGCACGACGATCGCACACTCGCCGGGGTTGATGATCGGGGTGCCGGTGTCGACGCGGAACACGCCGACGTTGGTGATGGTGATGGTGCCGCCGGCCATGTCGGCCGGCTGGGTGCGGCCCTCGCGGGCCGTCGCCGTGAGCGCGGCGATGGCGTCGGCGAGCTCACGCATCGTCATCAGGTCGGCGTCCTTGATGGTGGGCACGATGAGCCCGCGCGGCGTGGCGGCGGCGATGCCGAGGTTGACGTACCCCTTGACGACGATCTCCTGGGCGGCCTCGTCCCACATCGCGTTGATCTGCGGGTGTCGTCGCCAGGCCACGCACATCGCCTTGGCCAGCACGAGCAGCGGGCTGACCTTGACCCCGGCGAACTCCCGGTCGGCGCGCAGCCGCTCGACGAGCTCGACCGTGGCGGTGACGTCGACGGTGACCCACTCGGTGACGTGCGGCGCGGTGAAGGCCGAGCCGACCATCGCCTGCGCGGTCATCTTGCGCACCCCCTTGACGGGGATCCGGGTCTCGCCGCGGACCGGGCGTGCGGGCGGCATACCGGCGGGGGATGCCGGTGCGCCCGCCGCCGCGACCAGCGCCTCGACGTCGGCGCGGGTCACCACGCCCCCCGGGCCGGTGCCGACGACCCCGGCCAGGTCGATGCCGTGGTCCTTGGCGTACTTGCGCACCGGGGGCTTGGCCAGCGGTCGCGGCCCGGCGACCCCAGGCGCCGTCGGCGCGGGGGCCGGCGCCGTGGAGGCCACCGGGAGTTCGGTGGCATGGGCGGCGACGAGCGCGCCGGGGCGGGCGCTGGCATGGGCGGCGACCCGCTCCTCGGGGACGGCCTTGGCCACGGTATGCCGCGGCCGGCGTTTGGCCTCGGTCTGCTTGACCCCGTAGCCGACCAGCACGGCGGTGCGCCCGGTCGAGGTGGTGGCGCCGATGGTGCCCTCGGGCGCCGCGGTCTCGTCGGCCCGCACCGCAGGCTCGGCCGCCGGTGGCGAGACCTCGGTCGCGGGGGCCGGCGCCGCCGGGGCCGCCGACCCCCCGGTGTCGACCGAGATGATCGGGGTGCCCACCTCGACGGTGTCGCCGACGGCCACGAGCAGGGCCGCGACCGTGCCGGCATACGGGATGGGCAGCTCGACGAGGGACTTGGCGGTCTCGATCTCCACGACGATGTCGTTGACCTTGACGACGTCGCCGACGGCGACCTTCCACTCGACGATCTCGGCCTCGGTGAGGCCCTCGCCCGGGTCGGGGAGACGGAACTGCTCGATTGCCACGGTGACGGATTCCGCTCTCTCAGTAAGCCAACGAACGATCGACAGCATCCAGCACGCGGTCGAGGTCGGGGAGGAACTCCTCCTCCAGCCGGGCCGGCGGGTAGGGGACGTCGTATCCGCCGACCCGCAGGACCGGCGCCTCGAGGGCGTAGAAGCAGCGCTCGGTGACCCGGGCGGCGAGCTCGGCGCCGAACCCGCCGAACACCGGCGCCTCGTGCACGACGACCAGCCGCCCGGTGCGGTGCACCGAGGCGGCCAGGGCGTCGACGTCCAGCGGGCTCAGCGAGCGCAGGTCCACGACCTCCAGTTCCTTGCCCTCCTGCGCCGCGGCCTCGGCGGCCTGCAGGCAGGTCTTCACCATCGGGCCGTATGCCGCGAGCGTGCAGTCCGTGCCCGGGCGGGCGACCTGCGCGGCATACAGGCCGAGGGTGGGCGCGTCGGCGACCGTGCCCTTGTCCCAGTAACGGCGCTTCGGCTCGTAGAACATCACCGGGTCGTCGGTCTCGATGGCCTGCTGGAGCATCCAGTAGGCGTCGTGGGGGGTGGCGCAGCAGACCACGCGCAGCCCTGCGGTGTGGGTGAAGTAGGCCTCGTTGGACTCGCTGTGGTGCTCGACCGCGCCGATGCCGCCGCCGACCGGGATGCGGATGACCAGGGGCAGGCGTACCGAGCCCAGGGACCGGGAGCGCATCTTGGCCACCTGGCTGACGATGTGGTCGAAGGCCGGGTAGACGAACCCGTCGAACTGGATCTCCACGACCGGGCGGTAGCCGCGCAGGGCCATGCCGATCGCGGTGCCGACGATGCCGGCCTCGGCCAACGGCGTGTCGATCACCCGGTCCTCGCCGAAGTCCTTCTGCAGGCTGTCGGTGATCCGGAAGACTCCGCCGAGCTTGCCGATGTCCTCGCCCATGAGCACGACCTTGGGGTCGCGCTCCATGGCCACCCGCAGCGCGGTGTTGAGCGCCTTGGCGATCGTCATCTGCGTCATCTCAGCTCACCGCCTCGAAGCCGGCCTGGTAGGCGGCGAACTCGGCGCGCTCGGCCTGCAGGAGCGGATGCGGCTCGGCGTAGACGTGCTCGAACATCGCCTCCCCGGGCGGGTCGGGCAGGGCCAGGCACTCGGCACGCAGGGACGCGGCCAGCTCGTCGGCCTGCTCGTCGATCTCGGCGAAGAAGGCGCCGTCGGCGGTGCCCTCGTGGGCCAGCCAGGCCTTGAACCGGGCGATCGGGTCACGCAGCTTCCACACCTCGACCTCGGCGGACACCCGGTAGCGGGTGGGGTCGTCGGAGGTGGTGTGCGCGCCCATGCGGTAGGTGAACGCCTCGAGGAAGGTCGGCCCCTGGCCGCTGCGGGCGTCGTCGAGCGCGGTCTTGGTCACGGCATACGCGGCGAGCACGTCGTTGCCGTCGACCCGCAGCCCCCGAAAGCCGAACCCCCGCGCCCGCTGGTAGAGCGGGATGACGAACTGCTTGACGTTGGGCTCGGAGATCGCCCACTGGTTGTTTTGGCAGAAGAAGACGATCGGGGCGTGGTTGACCGCCGCGAAGACGAACGCCTCGTTGACGTCGCCCTGGCTCGAGGCGCCGTCGCCGAAGAAGGCGATCACCGCGGTGTCGCGGCCGGCCTCGCCGGTGCCCACCGCGCCGTCGCGCTGCACGCCCATGGCATAGCCGGTCGCGTGCAGGGTCTGGGCGCCGATGACGATGGTGTAGAGGTGGAAGTTCTTCGCGTTGGGGTCCCACCCGCCGTGGTTGACCCCCCGGAACATCCCCAACAGGTTGATCGGCGCCACCCCCCGGCACCAGGCGACCCCGTGCTCCCGGTAGGTGGGGAAGGCGTAGTCCTGCGGCGCCATGGCCCGACCGGCCCCGACCTGGGCGGCCTCCTGGCCCAGTAGGCTCACCCAGATGCCCAGCTCGCCCTGGCGCTGCAGGGCGGTGGCCTCGGCGTCGACCCGCCGGATGAGCACCAGGTCGCGGTAGAGCCCGCGCAGCTGCTCGTCGCTGAGCGCGTCGACGGCGGCGTCGTACCGCTCGTCGGCGTGGCGCACCCGCTCGCCTTCCGGGGTGAGCAGCTGGACCATGTCCGGCCCGCCGTCGAGGCGGTGACCGCCCCCGAGCCGGCCGACTGCGTGATCGCTCATCTGGCACTCCTTCACGCCCGGGGTGTCCGGACCTCGTCGAGGCGGCGGCCCGGGATCGCCGGGCTGGTGCGCGCGGCCGACCGATGTGGTGCGTCTCACGCGCGCTCGGGCGCCAATCTAGCCCGAACCACGGCCGATCTCACATGACGGACGTCCCGGGTTCTCCGCGGCTTCTGCGGGGGACCGCGTCAGCGGGGGCCGAAGGCCCCGGCCACCTCGACGAGTCGGTCGTTGGCCGCGGTCTCGCCGATGGTCACCCGGACCCCGTCGTCGCCGTACTGGCGCACCGTCAGGCCGGCGGCGGCACAGGCTGCGGTGAACGCCGAGCAGTCGGCGCCGAGCGCGAACCACACGAAGTTGGCCTGCGACCGCGACAGCCGCCAACCCTGGCCGGCCAGCGCGGCGGTCACGCGCTCGCGCTCGACCACCAGTGCCGCCACTCGGTCCATGAGCTCGGTGTGCGCCGCCAACGAGGCAATCGCGGCGGCCTGGGCCAGTGAGTTCACCCCGAAGGGCACCGCGGTCTTGCGCAGGGCCGCGGCCACGGACGGGTGGGCGACGGCATACCCGACCCGCAGGCCGGCCAGACCGTAGGCCTTGGAGAACGTCCGGAGCACGACGACGTTGGGGTTGGCCCGCCACACCGCGATGGAGTCCGGGGCGTCGGGGTCGCGCTGGAACTCGACGTACGCCTCGTCGATGACGACGAGGACGTGGCGCGGGACGGCGGCGAGCAAGCCCGCGAGCTCGCCGCGACCGACCGCGGTGCCGGTGGGGTTGTTCGGGGTGCAGACGATGACCACCTTGGTCCGCTCGGTGACCGCGGCGGCCATGGCGTCGAGGCGGTGGCGCGCGTCGGCGTCGACGGGCACCTGGACGGGCCGCGCCCCGGCGAGCGCCGTGACGATCGGGTAGGCCTCGAACGACCGCCACGCGTAGACCACCTCGTCGTCGGCGTCGCACATCGCCTGGACGATCTGCCCGAGCACGCCGACGCTGCCGGTGCCCACCGCGACGTTCTCCGGCGCCACCCCGACGAACTCGGCGATGGCGGCGACGAGGTCGACCGAGGCCATGTCCGGGTAGCGGTTGACCACGTCGATGGTCTTGTCGATGACCCGGCGGACGCTGTCCAGCGGCGGGTAGGGGTTCTCGTTGCTGGAGAGCTTGTATGCCGTGATGCCGGGCGGCGCGGCGGCAGGCTTGCCGGGCACATAGGCCGGGAGGGCGTCGAGGGCACGGCGCAGGCGGACCGGCTCGCCCGGCCCGGAGACGGTGGTCATGCCGACACTGTAGAGCGCGACCTGCCGGCGGTTCGGCGCGCCGCGGGTGTGCGGGGCCGCACGTGCCGGTGCCACGATAGACCGATGAGATGGCTGCGGAACCTGCTCATCACGACGGTCGTCAACGCCGCGGCGCTATGGGTGGCGGCACTGCTCGTCTCGGGCATCACCTTCGGCGTGGGCGCCGAGTGGAGCGCCACGGCCCGGACCGTCGTGCTCGTGGCTCTGGTGTTCGGCCTGGTCAACTCGGTCATCAAGCCGATCCTCAAGGCCGTGGGCGCGCCGCTGATCTGGTTGACCCTCGGGATCTTCAGCCTCGTCATCAACGCCTGGATGCTCCAACTCACCTCGTGGGCGGCCCAGCAACTGGGCCTGGCCTTCCGCGTGGAGCGGTTCTTCTGGGATGCCGTCGTCGGAGCCCTCGTCGTCACCCTCGTCTCGATGATCCTCGGTGCCCTCCTGCCCGACCGCTCCGACGAGCGCCGCTGACTCGGTGTCATCCGCCGACCCCGTGTCGCCCGTTCGTCGAGCGCGGAGCAGGATGGGCCCATGACCACCCCCCTCGCGCCAGTCGCCGTCGTCGGAGCCGGGGCCATGGGCTCGGGCATCGCCCAGGTCGCCGCCACCGCCGGACACCCGGTCTACCTCGTCGACGCGATCCCGGGGGCGGCACAGCAGGCCTGTACGCGGATCGCCGCAGCCCTGCGCACCCGGGCCGAGCAGGGCAAGCTCGACCCTGCGGTGGCGGCTGACATCGGCCTGCGGCTGCACGCGGTGACCGCCGCCGCCGCGGACCTGCCTGAGTGCCTCGTGGTCATCGAGGCCATCGCCGAGAGCCTGCCGGCCAAACAGGGCCTCTTCCGGGATCTCTGCGCCACCCAGCCCCCCGAGACGCTGCTGGCCACCAACACCTCCAGTCTGTCGATCGACGCCATCGCCGAGGCGGCCACCCGCCCCGAACGGGTCCTCGGCCTGCACTTCTTCAACCCGGCACCGGCGATGAAGCTCGTCGAGGTGGTCCGAGGCGCGGCCACCGGCGCGGCCGTGCTGGACGAGGGCACCGCCCTCATGCGGGCCTGGGCTAAGACCCCGGTGACCTGCGCCTCCACCCCCGGCTTCATCGTCAACCGGGTCGCCCGCCCCTTCTACGGCGAGGCCCAGCGGATGGTGCAGGAGGGCGTGTCCGACCCGGCGAACATCGACGCCTGCCTGCGGGCGGCCGGCTTCCCCATGGGCCCGCTGGAGCTCACCGACCTCATCGGCCAGGACGTCAACCTCGCCGTGGGCACCTCGGTCTGGGAGCAGACCGGCCGGGATCCTCGGTACGCACCGACCTCGTTGCAGCAGGGCCTGGTCGCCGCGGGCAAGCTGGGGCGCAAGAGCGGCGAGGGGGTCTACCGCTATGGCCCGGACGGCCAGCCGCTGGACGCCGAGCCCGACGAGGCCGCCGTCGCGGACCTCATGACCGCCGACGTCCTGCGCAACCCGGTCGCCCGGACGGTGGCCATGCTGGTCAACGAGGCGGTCGACCTGGTCGACCGCGGCGAGGCGAGCGCGCCCGACGTCGACTTGGCCATGACTCTGGGCACCCGCTACCCCCAAGGCCCGATCGCCTGGGGGGCGCAGGTCGGGTATGCCGTCGTCAAGGCCCAGTTGGCCCGGCTCGACGAGGCCTTCCCCGGGGGCCGCTACCGCCCCAGCCCAGCCCTGGACACCCAGGGCTGACGTCCGCGCGAGGGCTTCCGGACCGCGCGACGGCTCCCGCGCGACGGGCTTCCGGACCGCGCGACGGCTCCCGCGCGACGGGCTTCCGGACCGCGCGACGAGGGCCCGGACCGAGCGACGGAAGGGGGGGTTGACGCGAGCTATGCATTGCCCCTCCCGGTGGGGCAATGCATAGCTCCCGCGACACCCTCCCCTGGAGTCTCGGCCGGCCACGCGGTCCGCGCAGGGCGTGGGCGCCGACCGCACGCCTACGGCATGGGTCGGCCCAGACTCGGCATGGGTCGGCCCAGACTCGGCATGGGTCGGCCCAGACTCGGCATGGGTCGGCCCAGACTCGGCATGGGCCGGCCCGGACTCACCCGACCCTGGTGGCACGACCCACCCCGGCCTACGCGCCGAGTGCCGCAGCTACGGGGCGCGGTCGGCGATGGGGTCGTGGATGCCGTCGGGATGGATCTCGTCCGGCTCGATGACCATGGGATTGAGCACCCGGTGCAGGAACGACTTGGTCCGCGCGTGCTGGGGGTCGCCGATGACCTGGCTGGGGTGACCGTCCTCGACGACGTACCCGCCGTCCATGAACACCACCCGGTCGGCGACGTCGCGGGCGAAGGCCATCTCGTGGGTGACGATCATCATCGTCATGCCTTCCTTGGCCAGCCCCTTCATCACCGCGAGGACCTCGCCGACCAGCTCCGGGTCCAGGGCGGAGGTGGGCTCGTCGAAGAGCATGAGCTGCGGATCCATGGACAGCGACCGGGCGATCGCGATGCGCTGCTGCTGACCGCCGGAGAGCTGGGCCGGGAAGGCCGTCTCCCGGTCGGCCATGCCGACCCGGGCAAGGTTGCGCCGGGCGACCTCGACCGCCTGCTCCCGGGAGCGCTTGAGGACCTTGGTCTGCGCGACCGTGAGATTGGCCAGCACGTCCAGGTGCGGGAACAGGTTGAAGCTCTGGAACACCATCCCGATGCGCCGGCGGGCGGCGTCGAGGTCGACGTCCGGGTCGGTCATCTCGTCCGCGCCGACGAACACCTGCCCGGACGTGGGTGTCTCCAACATGTTGACGCAGCGCAGCAGGGTCGACTTGCCCGAGCCGGAGGGTCCGATGACGCAGACCACCTGGCCGGGCTCGATGTCGATGGAAATGTCCCGCAGCACGACGTTGTCGCCGAACGACTTGGACAGGTTGCGGATCGAGATCGCGTGGGTGCTCGACGCCATGGCCCTACCTCGCCTTCGCGAAACGCCGCTCCAGCGCCCGCACCAGGCTGGACAGCGGCAGGGTGATGACGAGGTAGGCCAGCGCCCCGACGATCAGCGGGGTCGGACTGACCCGGCTGTTGAGGAACCCCTGGCTGAACTTCGTCAGCTCGTACTGCGCGACCGTGACACCCAGGACGTAGACCAGCGAGGAGTCCTTGACCAGCAGGATCAGCTCGTTGGTCAGGGGCGGGATGATGATCCGGAACGCCTGGGGCAGCACCACGGTCACCATGGTCCGCGTCGGGCTCATGCCCAGCGACCGAGCCGCCTCCACCTGACCCTTCGGCACCGCCTGGATGCCCGCGCGGATCGTCTCGGCCATGTATGCCGCGGCGGTGAGTCCCAGCCCGACCATGACCTTGCCGTAGATGTCGCCCGGGAACTGGAAGCCCGGGAACGCGTTGGGGATGCCGTAGGCGACCATGAAGAGCACGACCAAGGCCGGCAGGCCCCGGAACAGCTCGACGTAGCCGTTGGCGAACCAGCGGTACGGCCCGATCGAGGACAGCTTCATCACGGCGATGAGCAGCCCCAGGCCGAGCCCGAAGACGAACGCCAAAGCCGTGTACACGAGGGTGTTCTTCATCCCCTCGGTGACGACCCGCGGCCACATCGCCTCGAAGATGTCGCCCCGCAGGAACGCCGCGTTGAACGTCGCCCAGTCGGTCTTGAGCGCGAGGAGGGCCACCAGCAGCAGCCCGACGGCATACTGCCCGGTCCGGCTCAGCCGCGCGCGTTGTCGGCGGGTGAGCCCGGACCGGGCCGGGGCGAACGTTTCGGTGCTCATGGGACCTCGTCTCCTCGGACCGGCGACCTCGGGCGGGGGCCGCAACGTCCAGGCAGGTATGCCGCCCGAGGCAGGGTCACCTCACGACTTGGGGGCGTCGGTGCCGATCCACTTCTTGTACAGCGTGTTGTACGTGCCGTCGGCCTTGGCGCCCTTGATGACCCCGTCGACGGTCTTCTTCAACTCGTCGTTGCCCAGCTTCATGCCGAAGCCGTAGACGTCTCCGGTGTCGAACTGCGGGCCGATGACCGCCTTGCCGACGTTCTTCTTCACCGCGTCGCCCCAGACCGGCAGGTCGTTGATAGCCGCTTGGACCTGCCCGGTGAGCAGCGCCTGGGTCTGCGAGGCGAGGTCCTGGAACTCCACGATGTCGTAGCCGTTGGCGGCCTTCTGGGCGGTGGCGTAGTCCAGGCCGGTCGTCGCCGCCTGGGCGCCGAGCTTCTTGCCTTTGAGGTCGGCCAGGGTCTTGACGGTGCTGTCCGGGGGCAGCAGCAGCGCCTGGGTGGCGTTGAAGTAGCCGTCGGAGAACAGGATCGCCTTCTTGCGCTCGTCGGTGATCGACATCGCGGCGGCCGACACGTCGCACTTGCCGGTGTTGGTGTCCTGGCCGGACTTGATGCCCTCGAACGGGGTGTCGACGATGGCCTGGGTCACCCCGAGCTTCTTGGCGACCAGGTCCATCATGTCGACGTCGAAGCCGACGATCTTGCCGCTGTCGTCGGGGAACTGGAACGGCGCGTAGGGCAGATGGGTGCAGACGGTGAGCTTGCCGGCGGCGATGAGCTTGACGGTGGACGCGGCCGAGGTGGCGGCTCCCGCGCTGGTCGTGGCGCTGCCGCCGGAGGAGGAGCCGCACCCGGCCAGGGCGGCGGCCGCGAGGGCGGCGGTGACGACGAACGCGCCTGCGCGCGTGGTGGTGATGGGCACGGTGTGGCTCCTCTGTGCTGTGCTTGCCGGGTCGACCCGGGTGGTCTGGTGATCGGGCAGGGGTGCCCCCGCCCCCGAGGCATGATGACACCTCTGCCGGCGATGCGACAGTGCGACGCCCGGCATACCGGCCACGAGTCCCGCCTACCCCGACGCCGCGCCTGTGACCTAGGACCCGTTGTGCGTGACATGGCCGACGTGGATGAATATGGCCCATGTACAGCGACGCTGCCGACACTGCCCTCACCTGGTCCCTCGACGAGCTGCGGGCGCGCCAGCTCGAGCGCCTCCAGGACACCGTGCGTCGGGTCTACGACGCGGTCCCCTACTACACGCAGTCCTTCGACGCCGCCGGCGTGCACCCCGACGACATCACCACGCTGGCGGACCTGGCCAAGCTCCCCTTCACCGACAAGCTCACCCTGCGCGACAACTACCCGTTCAAGCTGTTCGCGGTGCCCCGCGAGCAGGTCGTGCGGGTGCACGCCAGCAGCGGCACGACCGGCAAGCCCATCGTCGTCGGCTACACCGCGCAGGACATCGCGATGTGGTCGGACGTCATGGCCCGCTCGCTGTGGGCGGCCGGCGTGCGCCCCGGCGACATGGTCCACAACGCCTACGGATACGGCCTGTTCACCGGTGGCCTGGGGGCCCACTACGGCATCGAGCGGCTCGGCTGCACCGTCGTGCCGATCTCCGGCGGCATGACCGAGCGGCAGGTCCAGCTGATCCAGGACTTCGCGCCCAAGGCGATCATGGTCACCCCGAGCTACTTCCTCTCGCTGCTGGACGGGATGGAGGCGGCCGGGGTCGACCCCCACCAGACGAGCCTGCGGATCGGCATCTTCGGGGCCGAGCCGTGGACCCCGGCGATGCGCGAGTCGATCGAGGGCCGCAGCAGCATGGACGCCATCGACATCTACGGCCTGTCCGAGGTCATCGGGCCCGGGGTGTCCATGGAGTCGGTGCTGACCAAGGACGGCCTGAACATCTGGGAGGACCACTTCTACCCGGAGATCATCGACCCGATCACCGGCGAGGTGCTGCCCGACGGGCAGGAGGGTGAGCTGGTGTTCACCAGCCTCACCAAGCAGGCCTTCCCGGTGATCCGCTACCGCACCAAGGATCTCACCCGCCTGCTGCCCGGCACGGCATACCCGTCCTTCCGGCGGATGGCCAAGGTCACCGGCCGCAGCGACGACATGATGATCATCCGCGGGGTCAACGTGTTCCCGACCCAGATCGAGGAGCTCATCCTCGCCGAGGAGGGCCTCGCGCCGTACTTCCAGTGCGTGCTCACCCAGCCGGGCAACATGGTCGACCTCACCGTCCTCGTCGAGACCCTCCAGCACGAGCAGGACGAGCGCAAGAACGCCATCGCCGCCGACCTCAAGCACCAGATCAAGGCCCGCATCGGCACGACCGCCAACATCGAGGTCCGCGAGCCCGGGGGCATCGAGCGGTCGGTCGGCAAGGCCCGCCGGATCGTCGACAAGCGCAGGCAGACCCCCGCGCCCTGACGACACCGACCGCGGTATGCCGCCTCGCCCCTGCCCGGCGGGGCGGCATCCCTGCCTGCGGCCCCTCGCCCGCCGCCGGGTTTCATCGGCCGGAATACCGGACCCTGGACCGTTGTGCCGACCACCCCGACCCTGGGTGAATGGGGCCCATGTACGACGAGTCGCAAGACGCCCCCCTGCACTGGTCCATGGACGAGTTGCGGGCCAACCAGCTCGCGCGACTGCAGGACACGGTGCGCCGGTGCTACGCGAACGTGCCGCACTACACCAAGGCCCTGGACGCCAAGGGCGTGCACCCCGACGACATCCGCACGCTGCAGGACGTCAGCCTGCTGCCCTTCACCGACAAGAGCACCCTGCGTGACAACTACCCGTTCGGGTTGTTCGCCGTGCCGCGCGAGGACGTCATCCGGATCCACGCCAGCAGCGGCACGACCGGCAAGGCCACCGTCGTCGGCTACACCCGCGGCGACCTCGACCGCTGGGCCGACCTCATCGCCCGGTGCCTCTACGTGGCCGGGGTGCGCAAGGGCGACGTGTTCCACAACCTCGCGGGTTACGGGCTGTTCACCGGGGGGATGGGCGTGCACTACGGCGCCGAGCGCCTCGGGTGCAGCGTGGTGCCGATCTCGGGTGGGATGACCGAGCGCCAGGTGCAGCTCATCCAGGACTTCAAACCGCGCGCGGTGCACGTCACGCCGAGCTACTTCGTCTCGGTGCTGGACCACATGGACCGGATCGGGCTGGACCCGCACGACACCAGCCTGGAGGTGGCCCTGTTCGGCGCCGAGCCGTGGACCTACGCGCTGCGCGACTCGGTCGAGGCGCGCAGCAACATCAAGGCCCAGGACCTGTTCGGGCTCTCCGAGCTCATCGGGCCGGGGGTGGCCAGCGAGTCCATCGAGACCCGCGACGGGCTCACCGTGTGGGAGGACCACTTCTACCCCGAGATCGTCGACCCGGTGACCTTCGAGCCGGTCCCCGACGGCACCGAGGGGGAGCTCGTGCTCACCAGCCTCACCAAGGAGGCCTTCCCGGTGATCCGCTACCGGACCAAGGACCTCACCAAGCTGCTGCCGGGCACCCGGTATCCGACCATGCGTCACATGGAGAAGGTCACCGGACGCACGGACGACATGATGATCATCCGCGGGGTCAACGTCTTCCCGACGCAGATCGAGGAGATCATCATGACCGAGCCGGGCCTGGGCCCGTACTTCCAGTGCGTGCTGACCCAGCCCGGGACCCTGGTCGAGCTCACCGTGCTCGTGGAGACCCACCACCACGAGAGCGACGAGGTAAAGAACTCCATCGCCGCCGACCTCAAGCACCAGATCAAGAACCGCATCGGCACCACCGCGAGCATCGAGGTCCGCGAGCCGGGCGGCATCGAGCGCTCGGTCGGCAAGGCCCGGCGGATCGTCGACAAGCGCCCCAAGGCCTGAACTCGGTCCCTCGCCCGGCACGGCGGGCGACTGCCGGCCCGCTCGGCGGTGCACACGGCATACGGTGTGGGCATGCGGGTCCTCGTCACCGGCGGCGCCGGATACCTCGGGTCGCACACCGTGCTGCACCTGTTGGCGACGGGCCACGAGGTCCTCGTCGTCGACTCCTTCGTCAACGCCAAGCCGGCGGTCCTGCCGCGGTTGGCGGCGCTGGCCGGGGCGGCGATCCCGGCGCGGGCGTTCGACCTCGCCGACCGGGACGCCACCGAGCGGCTGTTCGCGGGCGAGCGTTTCGACGCGGTGGTCCACTTCGCCGGCCTCAAGGCGGTCGGCGAGAGCGTCCAACGCCCGCTGACCTACTACCAGAACAACCTCGGGGCGACGTTCGCGCTGCTGCGTGCCATGCGTCGACACGGCTGCCACCGGTTGGTGTTCTCCTCGTCGGCGACGGTCTACGGCCCCGACGCCCCCCTGCCCTACCGCGAGGACCACGAGCCGCTCGTGGCGGGCAACCCCTACGGTCGCACCAAGGCGATGATCGAGCAGGTCGTGCGCGACGTCGCCGTCGCCGATCCGCGGCTGCGGGTGGCGATCCTGCGTTACTTCAACCCGGTCGGCGCGCATCCCTCGGGGCGGATCGGCGAGGACCCGCACGGCGTCCCCAACAACCTCATGCCGTTCGTCGCGCAGGTGGCGGTCGGGCGGCGCGAGCGCCTGGCGGTCTTCGGTGGCGACTACGACACCGCCGACGGCACCGCCGAGCGCGACTACATCCACGTCGAGGACCTCGCCGCCGGGCACGTCGCCGCCCTCGGGTGGCTGGGCGTCGAGCACACCGAGCGGGTCGGGACGTGGAACCTCGGCACCGGACGCGGGACGTCGGTGCTGCAGGTGGTCGAGGCGTTCGGGCGGGCCAGCGGTCGCCCGATCCCCTACGACATCGTCGACCGGCGGGCCGGCGACCTGCCGGCGACCTGGGCCGACCCGAGCA
Source organism: Dermatophilaceae bacterium (assembly GCA_037045055.1). Lineage (GTDB taxonomy): Bacteria > Actinomycetota > Actinomycetes > Actinomycetales > Dermatophilaceae > Phosphoribacter. The sequence continues at coordinate 91,642 of JBAOHJ010000002.1, forward strand.
AGGCCAACCGCGAGCTGGGCTGGCAGGCGCGTCGGACGATCGAGGACATGTGCGCGGACACCTGGCGGTGGCAGTCGGCCAATCCGCGGGGCTACCCGGACGAGGGCCCCCGCCCGACGGGCCCGGATCGGGACGCTCGCGGTGCGCGGTCGCACCCCGGCCCGGCCGGGGACACCCCCGAGGGGTAGGCGACGACCAGTCCGTCGGCCGCGGGGTCCTGCGGGCGTGAGGACGACCAGGCGTCAGGACGGCCAGCGGTCAGGACGGCCAGGAGGACCTGGCCACCCACCCGGCCAGTGCCCAGCACGGCGCCGCGACAGCCACCGCGTACCCCAGCAGCGGCAGCCACGCCTCCGGGTCGTCGCCGGGGAACAGTCGCAGGCCGAGCACGGCGAGGGCGCTGCTGGTCGCGCAGGTGAGCAGGGATGCCGCGCCGGGTCCGGGAGCGCTCCCGGCATACCGGATGCCCACGCCGAGCGGCACCAACGCCAGCGCGACCCCGAGGACCAGGGCCGACACCGGCCCGGACGGGCGTCCCGCGGCGGCCATGGCCGCGACCGGTGCCGCCGCCGCCATCGCGCCGGCCCCGACGAACCGGACCACCGCGCGGCGGGCCGCGGCGGGGTCGTCCCGGCCGGATTCTCTGGCGCGCCGAGGACGCCCCCGGGGTCGGCTCAGCCATGGCCGGGCCCACCGCAGGGGTCGACCATGGCGCTGGGTCGGTGTCGCACTGCCCTCCCTCGCCGACGATCCTCCGACGGTAGGGCGTGACCGGGCGGTTGTCCCTCGAAACGGCCGGACTCGGCCTGCGGGGGCCGGGCATTCGACCGGCCCCGGGTGAGTTCGGGTTGAATGTCCTACGTGGCCGACCCCCCGACCCGGATCACCGTGGTGTGCTCGGGCAACATCTGTCGCTCGCCGATGGCCGAGGCGGTCCTGCGCCGGCTGCTGCAGGTCGCCGGGCGCCCCGACGTCGTGGTCACCTCGGGCGGGATCGGCGGCTGGCACGTGGGCGAGGGTGCCGATCGGCGCACGGTGCGGGTCCTGGCCGCCCATGGCTACGACGCCGGCGCGCACCGGGCGAGGCAGTTCACCGCCGGGTGGTTCGCCGACCACGACCTCGTCCTCGCCGCGGACCGGGGGCACCGGCACGCCTTGCGCCGGTTGGCTCCGAGCGCGTCCGAGGCGGCCAAGGTCCGGCTGCTGCGGGAGTTCGACCCGGTGGCCGTGCGCCAGGGACAGGACGAGGTGGCCGACCCGTACTACGGGGGAAGCGCCGACTTCGAGCAGTGCCTGCGCGAGGTGGAGGCGGCCTGCCGCGGGGTGGTCCGGCACGTCCAGGGCCGGGGGGCCCTCGACGAGGGCGAACGCACCGGCCAGCCGGGATAGGGCGCCCCGGTCAGCCCTGCGCCTCGCGGTCCTCGGCGACCTCGTCCGCGGAGGGCCGGTGCGCCGCTCGGCGCTGCGCCCGGTGGTCCATGGCCCGGGCCACCCGCTCGTCGATCCGCTCGGCCACCGCGGTGCGCTGGCGGCGCAACACGACGAACGACACCGCCATCGAGAGCACTCCGGCGCCCAGGACCAGCCAGATCTGCTGCTCGACCGAGCGCAAGCCGAGCAGCCACAGCAGGCCCAGGCACGCGACGAAAATGCCCAGCCGCAGCAGCGTGAACCGAGCCACCGGCATCTCAGCCGCCCACCCCGGAGTAGGAGTGCTGACCGACGAAGTAGATGTTCACCACGAGGAAGTTGACGAGGATCGCGGCGAACCCACCCAGGGCGATCCACATCGCCTTGCGCGGCTCCCACCCGGCGGTGGCCCGGGCGTGCATGTACGCGGCATACACGACCCAGACCACGAAGGTCCACACCTCCTTGGGGTCCCAGGTCCAGTACGACCCCCAGGCCTTCTGTGCCCAGATGGCACCGGCGACCAAGGTGAAGGTCCAGAGGATGAAGCCGACCATGTTCAGCCCGTATGCCGCCCGCTCCAGGCTCGCGGCCGGTGGCAGGGTCTCGACGAAGGTGCGGCGGGCCGGCGCGGTGGCCTCGCGGCGCAGCTTGACCAGGTAGAGCACCCCGAGGCTGACCGCCACGGTGAACACGGCCACGGCGAGGATCGCCACGACCACGTGGATGAGCAACCAGACGCTCTTGAGCGCCGGCATGAGCTCGGCCGCCTCGGTGTAGAACGCCAACAGCGCCAGGCCGAGGATGAGCAGCACCGGCCCGACGACGAACAGCCCCAGCCACTCCCACCGGTTGCGCCGGGCGAGCAGGCAGTAGGTCAGCGCGGCGCCGGCCGCGCCCGCGGTGGCGAACTCGAACATGTTGCCCCACGGCACCCTCGACACCGACAGCCCGCGAAGCAGTACCGACCCGAGCAGGATCGCGGTCGCCAGCCAGGTGGTCGACAGGGCCATCCCGGCCAGCTTGCGGGCGCGCACCGACGGCGCGGCCGGGTCGCCGGCGATGCGCCGATCCGACGCGCCGGCGGCGGTAGGCGCGGGGCCGCCGGCGCCGACCAGGGCCTTGTCCGGCGCCCGGACCTCCCGCTGGGCCGGGCCCAGGGCCGCGAGGTACGCCGCGTAGAGCAGCATCGCGACGGTGAAGACGACCATCGCCGAGTAGAGCGCGAGGTTGGACCACTCGGCCAGCGTCGCCGAGGGCGTCGCCGCGGGCAGCTGCGGGGTCGACGCAGCCGGCAGCGCGCCCGGGGCCGTGAGGACCCGGCCCGACGCCGCGGACATGGCCCACGCCCCTGCGGCGAGGACTGCTGCGCTCATGCGGTGCTCCGATGCTCGGGGTCGGCACCGAGTCGGTCGGCCAAGGCCTGCACGGCGACGACCAGCCCGGGGTCGGCGCTCTTGGCGAGAGCGCCCACAGTGACGAGGGTAGAGGACCCCGTCGGGTCGGCGGTCGGGGCCACCCGGACGAACACCCGCCGCCGGCGCACCAGCAGGGTCGCGACGAGCCCGGCGACGGTGACCAGCGCGGCGACGAGGGTCAGGCCCTTGCCCGGGTCGGTGCGCACCGACAGGCCCGCGAAACGCACCACCGACTCCAGGGTCACCGTGCCCCGCCCGTCGGGCAGGGTCACCGTGTCGCCGGGGCGCAGCCGCAGCACCAGGGGCCGACCCTCGGCACCGGTCAGCGGGGACATCTGCGCGGTGTCGAGGGTGTAGACCGACTGCGGACGACCCCCGGGGAACAGCGTGCCCTCCCACACCGACAGCACCATCTCGGGGTTGCGCAGACCGGGGAAGAGGGACACCGGCCCCTGCGCGTAGCTCGGCTCGGCGGTCGGCAGGAAGTACCCGCTGAAGCCGAGCTGGCGGCCCGGTGCCGGCGCCGACACCTTGACCGCACCGACCGAACGGTAGAAGCCGTCCTGGGGCAGGAACGGGGTCGCGTCGCGATAGAGCACCTCGCCGGCGGCGTCGCGCACCGTGACGACCGGTGCGTAGCCGTTGCCGAGCAGGTAGACGTCGGCGCCGCCGAGGCTCAGCGGCTCGTTGACCGTGAGGGACTGGTCGCGGGGCGGCTCGCCGCGGTGCTCCACGGTCGTCGTGTATGCCGTGAACCCGCGGGGAGCGCCGAACTGGGCCCCCCCGGCCTGCTCCTCGAAACGCACGTCCATCCGGTCGACCCGGACGGTGAACCCGGGCAGGGCGCTCGGGTCGACCAGGGCTCCCGCGCTGAAGGTGTCGTAGTTGCGCACCGTCGAGGCGAAGGTCTGGCCCTCGGGCACGATGACGTCGCCGCGCCACCCGAGCAGGTGGCCGAAGGCCACCCCGAGGATCACCACGCACAACCCGATGTGGAACACGAGGTTGCCGGTCTCGCGCAGGTACCCGATCTCGGCCGACAGGGTGGTGTCGTCGTGGGCGTGGACCCGGTAGCGGGCCCGCCGCAGCATGGCCCGAAGGTCGGCGAGGGCGTCCGCCGGTGCACCGGCATACCGCACCTGGGCGTGCGCCTCGAGGCGGTCCAGGCGGGCCGGCGGGCGCGGGGGCCGGGCGCGCAGGGCGTGCCAGTGCATCCGGGTGCGCGGCACGATGCACCCGATGAGCGACACGACGAGCAGCAGGTAGACGGCCGAGAACCACGGCGAGGTGTAGACGTCGAAGAACGAGAGCCGGTCCAGCCACGGGCCGACGCCCGGGTTCGCGGCGAGGTAGTCGGCGACCCGGCCGGCGTCTGTGGCCCGCTGGGGGAACACCGAGCCGGGCACCGCGGCGATCGACAACAGCAGCAGCAGGAACAGCGCGGTGCGCATCGAGGTGAGACTGCGCCAGGTCCAGCGGGCCCAGCCCAGCGGCCCGAGCCGGGGCTGGCGGACGGCGGGATGCCGGGTGCCGGTGGCCATGGGCTACAGCGGCGTCTGGAAGCCGGCGACGAGGTGGGCCTGCACCCACGACATGATGCCCTCCCACAGCCCGCTGACCATGAGCGCCCCCACGAGCAGCAGCAGGCCGCCGCCGAACCGCTGGACCCCCACCTGGTGGCGGCGCAGCCAGGCCCCGAGCCGGCGGGCCCGCTCCAGGCCGGCCGCGAGCAGCAGGAACGGCAGGCCCAGGCCCAGGCAGTAGGCCAGCCCGAGCAGGACCCCGCGGCCGACCGCCTCACCGCCCTGCGCGCCCAGCGGCGCGGCCAGGGCGAGGATGGCCGCGAGGGTGGGTCCGGTGCACGGCCCCCACCCGAGCCCGAAGACCACCCCGAGCAGCGGCGCCCCGGCCAGGCCCGCCGCGGGCCGCCACCGGGGCTTGAGCTCGCGCCCCCCGCCCAGCCCCAGGAAGAGCAGGGCCATGAACATCACCAGCGCCCCGCCCGCGCGCAGCAGCACGCCCTGGTGGGTCCGCAGCGCGGCCCCGGCCGCCGAGGCCGCGGTGACCCCCACGACGTAGACCACCGAGAACCCCAGGACGAACAGCCCGGTGCCCAGGATGACCCGACGGCGGGGGGCCGCCCGGTCCAGGGCCTGCGCCCCCAGCCCGGAGACGTAGCCGAGGAAGCCGGGCACGAGCGGCAGCACGCAGGGGGAGGCGAAGGACACGAAACCGGCGAGCGCGGCGACCAGCACGGCCAGCGGCAGCGCGCCCGAGGCGATGGTCAGGCTCACGTGGCCGTGGCCGTCGCGGTCGCGGGATGGGTCGCGCTCACGTGCCGGCGAGCGCGTCGTCGACCAGGCCGCGCAGGGTGGCCTCGGTGACCACGCCGAGGACCCGGGCGGCGATACGCCCCCGAGCGTCCAGGACGAGGGTCGTCGGGGTAGCCGGGGCGGCGCCGCCGAGGTCGAGCGTGGGCGTGCCGCCACTGGCCTGGTCGCTGATCGAGGGGTAGGTGATGCCGTTGCGGGTGAGGAAGGACAGCGAGGTCTCGGGGGCCTCCTTGACCGCGACCCCGACGAAGGCGACGTCCTTGCCCGCGGCCTGCACCTGCGACCAGACCCGCTGCAGGGCGGGCATCTCGGTGGTGCACGGGGCGCACCAGGCGCCCCAGACGTTGACGACGACGACCTTGCCCCGGCCCTGCTCGGCCAGCGACCAGCGACCGCCGTCGACGGTGGCCCCGGACAGGGTCACCGGCCCGGCCCGTTGGTCCGGGGCGAGCTGGGTGATCGTGCCGTCCCCGGCGGCATACCCCTTCCGGTCGGCTCCCTTGGCCTGCTCGGCCAGCGAGTTGGGGTCCGACGCGCAGCCGGCGAGGATCAGCGCGGCCACGGCGGCCACGGCTGCGACGCGGGGGCGGGCGCTCACGCGCCAGCTCCCTGCCCCGCTCCGGGCAGCAGGGCCGCCGCGGGCTCGGTGTACTCCACGGACAGCAGCGCGTCGCCCTGGTAGTGCAGCGAGGTGAGCGAGGCCAGCGCACACACCCGACGTCGGGGGTCGTGCCAGAGCCGGTGCCCCTCGAGCTTGCTGCGGGCGGTCCACACCGGCAGCTGGTGGGACACCAGCACCGCCTCGTGGCCCTGGGCGAGCGCGCGGGCGTCGGCGATGGCGGCGAGCATCCGGGCGGCGATCTGCTCGTACGGCTCCCCCCAGCTGGGCTTGAACGGGTTGATCAGCTTGGCCCAGGCGCGGGGGTTCTTGAGGATGCCGTCGCCCTGGCCCACCACGGTGCCCTCGAACCAGTTGTCCGCCTCGACGAGCCGCTCGTCGGTGGTGACCGGCAGGCCTCGGTCGCTGGCGATGGGCTCGGCGGTCTGCCGGGCCCGGTCCAAGGGCGAGGACGCGACATGGACGATGTCGTGGTCGCCGAGGTGGTCGGCGGCCAGGCGGGCCATGGCCTGGCCCCGCCGCGAGAGCCGGAAGCCCGGCAGCCGCCCGTAGAGCACCCGGGTCGGGTTCTCGACCTCGCCGTGGCGCAGCAGGTGCACGACGGTGGTCTGCGGGGTGGACATGGGGCCCATTGTCCCACTCGACGGGGGTGGGGCCGCAGGCGCCGGCCCCTCGGTCGGGGGTCCGCAGGCCCGCCCGAGCAGGTGCCGCCCGCCGGCAGGTGGACCCGGCGGTCGGCATCGCGTGGCAGACCGGCGCGGGTGCCGGGTCCCGGCCCGGGCGCGAGCCGGCAGCGCGTCCGGGCGGGCGTCGATCGGGTATGCCGCGCCGGTGATGCTCCGAGCCTGGCCGCACCTGCCGGTGCGCCGGGTCGGGTCGGTCAGTCCGCGGGTGGGGCGGAGTCCAGGTGCTCGGCGACTCGCGCCATCGCCGCCCCGAGCTGGGCGAACTGCTCGGGGGTGAGCACGTCCACCAGGTGCGCACGCACGCTCTGCAGGTGGATGGGCGCCAGGTGCGCCAGCTGCTGCCGACCGGTGTCGGTCAGCTCGATGAGCACGCCGCGGCGGTCCTGCGGGCACGGCCGCCGGGTCACCCAGCCGCGGCGCTCCAGCCGGCTGGCGGTGTGGGTGAGGCGACTGCGGGACTGGACAACGAGGTCGGCCAGCTCCGACATGCGCATCCGGGCCTGCGGTGCCTCGGAGAGCATCGAGATGATCTCGTACTCGGACAAGGCCAGGCCGTGTTCCGCGAGGTCGTGGTCCAGGGCATCCAGGAGCAGCCGGCCGCCGCGCAGGTAGGAGCGCCAGGCCCGTTGCTGCGGCTCGGAGAGCCACCGGGGCTCTGCCATCCGCGCTCCTCCGAAGGAATGATTGATGGTTCAATGGTGTTCGACCGGGTGCCGAAGTACGGCACCGAGCATAGGACCGCCCACGGGCGGAGAGGGGATTACCCACGATGAGCAGCCTCGCCGACTTGACGCCCGGGACCTGGACCGTCGACCCGTCGCACACCGAGGTGGGCTTCGTCGCCCGGCACCTCATGGTGACCAAGGTCCGTGGCCGCTTCCCGCAGGTGGACGGCACGGTCACGGTCGCCGAGCCCTTCTCCGCCTCCTCGGTGACCGCGACGGCCCAGATCGCCTCGGTGACCACCGGCAACGCCGACCGAGACGCCCACCTGCGCAGCGGCGACTTCTTCGACGCCGACAACCACCCGCAGATGTCCTTCGTGTCGACGGCGGTCGCGGCGGACGCGCTCGAGGGCGAGCTCACCATCCGCGGCGTCAGCCGGCCGGTGCGCTTCGAGCTGTCCTTCGAGGGGGTGGCCACCGACCCGTGGGGCAACACCAAGGCCGCCTTCGAGGCCAACGCCACGGTGAACCGCAAGGACTGGGGCCTGGAGTGGAACGCCGCTCTCGAGGGTGGCGGCGTCCTGGTGTCCGACAAGATCCAGATCGTCCTGGAGGTCCAGCTGGTCAAGGCCTGAGCCGGCGCGACCGCGTCGCCGGGCGCGACCGCGTCGCCGGGCGTGCCCCGGCCCGGGCGGGTCGCGGCCCCAGTGGGTCGCGCGCGCAGGTACCCTCGCGGCGATGGATAGGCGCGTGTTCCTGCTCACCGCAGCCGCCGCCGGGGTGGCGGCGGCGCTGGGGGCCTGTGCGGGGGCGGGCGGGCCGGGCGCTGCCACCGCCGGGTCGACGCCGGCCCAGCCACACCCCGACCCGCCCGTCGGGGACGGCGGCGTGCTGCAGAGCGACACTGCCGGCGCGGCGACGTCGGGTGTCGCGGCGCCGGATGTCGGGGCGTCCGTGTCGCCGTCGTGGCCCGTGCTCCAGACCGGCGCACCCAGCCTCACCGCCCCGGTCGGTGGTCCGCCCAAGCTCATCGACCGGCTCCCCGGCATCGGGCAGAACGTCGCCCTGACCATCGACGACGGGGTCAGCCCCCAGGTCGTGCGGGCCTACTGCGACCTGGCCCGGGCGACCGGCATACGGCTGACGTTCTTCGTCACCGGGTCCTACCCGTCGTGGACCCTGAACCGCGACGCGCTCCGGCCCCTGGTGGACGCCGGCCAGGTGCAGCTGGGCAACCACACGTGGACCCACCCCGCGTTGACCCGGCTCGGCCCGGCGGCGGCCACCTCGGAGATCACCCGCTGCGAGCGGTTCCTCGTCAAGACCTTCGGGGTCACCGGCAAACCGTTCCTACGCCCGCCCTTCGGTGCGCACAGCACGTCCTCCGACGCCCTGGCCGCCGGCCTGGGCTACACCGCGATCACGATGTGGTACGGCTCGTTCGGCGACTCCGGCCTGCTCACGGCCGACGTCCTGCTCGGGGAGGCCCGCCGGTGGCTCAACGCCCAGGCGGTCGTCCTCGGTCACGCCAACTACCCCACGGTGACCACCCTCTACGGGCAGCTGGTCGACCTGCTGCGCGAGCGGGCGCTGCAGACGGTGACCCTCGACGACGCGTTCTACGGCCCGGCGGGCCGCTCGCGGGCCGCCATCCCGGCGGCCACGGACGACACCCGTGACCTCGCCCCCGGTCCGCAGCCCACCGGCGCACCGACCCAGCGCGCCCTGCCCGCCCAACCCGGATCGACGCCGACGACCGCACCGGCGACCAGGCGCCGCTGATCGTCGGCGTGGCTGGCCAGCCGGCAAATCGGCCGGGGGGGGGCCGGCAGCGTCACCGGGCTCGGCGTCGGGCCGTGGCGCGTCGCTGGCTGGGCCGCACCGCCGCCGCACCGTGCTGCGCCGCCGCCAGCGAGAGCATCGCGCCGTGCGCGGCGAGGGCGTCGACGAGCGCGTCGGCGGACGCCTCGGGGGCCAGGACGTCCACGCGCAGGCCGTGTTCCTCGGCGGTCTTGGCCGTCTGCGGGCCGATGCAGGCCACCACCGTGTTGGCGTGCGGCTTGCCGGCGATGCCGACCAGGTTGCGCACCGTCGAGCTGGAGGTGAAGACGACGGCGTCGAACGCCCCGCCCTTGATCGCCTCCCGGATGTGCACCGGCGGCGGCGCGGCGCGGACGGTGCGATAGGCGGTGACGTCGTCGACCTCCCAGCCCATCTCCACCAGGCCCGCGACGAGGGTGTCCGTGGCGATATCGGCGCGGGGCAGGAACACCCGGTTGATGGGGTCGCACTGCGGGTCGTAGTCGGGCCACTCGGCCAGCAGGCCGGCGGTCGACTGCTCCCCGGCGGGCACGAGGTCCGGCTCCAGGCCCCAGTCGCGCAGGGCGCTCGCCGTGCTGCCGCCGACCGCGGCGATCCGCAGGCCGGCCATCGCCCGGGCGTCCAGGCCGTACTCCTGGAACTTCTCGCGCACCGCGCGCACCGCGTTGACCGAGGTGAACCCGATCCACTCGTAGCGCCCGGTGACCAGACCGGTGACGGCCCGCTCCATCTGCTGCGGGGTGCGCGGCGGCTCCACCGAGATCGTCGGCACCACGGTGGCGCGACCGCCGTATCCGGCCAGCCGGTCGATGGTGCGGTCGGCCTGGTCCTTGGTGCGCGGCACGAGCACCTGCCACCCGAACAGCGGCTTGCTCTCGAACCACGACAGGGCGTCGCGCAGGCGCACCGTCGAGCCGACCACGGCGACGCAGGGGAAGGCCACCGTGCACCGCTCGAGCATCGCGGACACCTCGCCCAGGGTGCTGACGTGGGTGCGCTGGCGGGTCGTCGTGCCGTGCTCGATGACCGCCACCGGCGTCTGCGGGCAGCGCCCGGCCTCGCGCAGGTCGTCCAGGGCGCCGCCCAACCGCCACGGCTGCCCGAGGACCACGACCGTGGTCGACTCCTCGAGGCACCCGCGCCAGTCCGGCGGGGTGTCGGTGAGGCAGACCACCTGCACGTTGCGGGCCGTCTGCGAGGTCAGCGGCACCCCGGCATACATGGCCACGGATGTCACCGCGCTGACGCCGGGGACGACCTCGAAGGGGATGCCGGCCTTGCGCAGCGCGAGCGCCTCCGCGGCGAAGCCGTTGAACATCGCCGTATCGCCGTCCATGAGCCGTACCACCAGGCCGCCGTCGACGAGCGCCGCAGCGGTGTCGACGACGAGCTTGGCGCGGCAGGCCCGGGTGAGGTCTTCGCCGTGCTCGCCGTGGCCGGCGTCGACCACGGTGACGTCGGGTCGCGCGAACGCGCAGACGAACGCGTCGCCGCCGATCTTGTCGGTCACCACGACGGCGGCCTCGGCGAGCAGCTCGCGCGAGCGCACCGTCATCAGGCTCGGGTCACCCGGCCCGGAGCCGACGAACGCCACTCTGGTCTGGCGGGGTGCACACGTCATGAGATCGCCTCCGGGGTCGTGGGACGAGCTGCGTCGACCGGGGTGCCCGTCGACGGGGTCATGGGTCGGCGCACGAGCGCCGGGGCGCCGTGCGCGACGAGCAGGGCGGCCGGTCGCCGGGCACTCACCCCGCCGGGCCGGGCACTCACCCCGCCGGGCCGGGCACTCACCCCGCCGGGCCGGGCCGTCACCCGGCCACCTCCACGCCGTCGACTCGGTGCTCGCGCAGGTAGGTCAGCACCCGCAGCTCGGTGGCCAGGTCCACCCGTCGCAGGACCACCCCGTCGGGGACGGTGAGCGCACCGGGGGCGAAGTTGAGGATCGCGTCGACCCCGGCCGACACGAGCGCGTCGACGGCCTCCTGCGCAGAGGCGGGCGGGGTCGCCACCACCCCGACGACGCCGTGCAGCCCTCGCACCAGAGCCGGCAGGTCCGGCATGCCCGAGACGACCACACCGCCGACCGACTCGCCGACGAGGGCGGGGTCGCGGTCGACCAGGCCGGCCACCGAGAAGCCCTCGCCGGAGAAGCCCGAGTATGCCGCCAGCGCGCGGCCGAGGTTGCCCATGCCCACGATGACCACGGGGTAGCGGCGGGCCAGGCCCAGCACCTCGCCGATCTCGAAGGTCAGCCGGGCCACGTCGTAGCCCACCCCACGCACGCCGTGCGAGCCCAGGTGACTGAGGTCCTTGCGCAGCTGGGTGGGGCGGACGCCGGCGGCCGCGGCGAGCATGTCCGAGGACAGCGACGAGGTGCCGCGGGCGGCGAAGGTGGCCAGGGCCCGCAGATAGTCGGGCAGCCGGGACACCGTGGCGACCGGGATGTCGCGGGCCCGCGGCTGCTGCGGCGTCACGCTCGGGGACCTTCCTGCGATGCCATACCACGCCGGGTCGCGTGGCCGTCCACGGGGGGTGTCGGAGCACCAAGGCTAGGGTCTTGTGAAGGTCGGCACAAAGTGACGCTCACCGCGCGAGCGCGGCTCGCAGGGCTCGTCCGGAGACCCGCCAGTAGGCCACCTCGCGCCCGTCGACGAGGACCACCGGGATCCGCTCCCAGTAGCGTTCGTGCAGGTCAGGGGCATCATCAAGGGAGACCTTGACCCAGGACGCGCCGGTCTGGGCGGCCACCACGGCGACCGTGGCCTCGGCGTCGTCGCACAGATGGCACCCCGGTCGGCCGATCAGCGTGATGCGCGCCTCACCGACCGTCTCACCCATCGGGCAGCCCGTTCGTCAAGAGAACGCCGACCGGCGCAGCATGAGCAGGGTGTAGAGGGTCTGCTGGATGGTCTCGCGGACCTGGTCGGTCAGGTCGAAGGTGAGCATCGGGTCCTCGGCCACCGAGGGGCCCAGGTGGTCGGTGCGGATCGGCTCGCCGAACTCCATGATCCACTTGCTCGGCAGCGGGATCATGCCCATCGGGCCGAGCCAGGGGAAGGTGGGGGTGATCGGGAAGTACGGCGTGTTCAGCAGCCGGGCGAGCGCCGGGACGTTGCCGATGAGCGGGTAGGTCTCCTCGGCACCGACGATGGCCAGCGGGACGATCGGGGCCCCGGCCCGCACCGCTGCTCCGACGAAACCGCCGCGACCGAACCGCTGCAGCTTGTACCGCTCGCTGAACGGCTTGCCGACCCCCTTGTATCCCTCGGGGAACACGCCCACCAGCTCCCCCCGGGTCAGCAGCCGCTCCGCGTCGTAGTTGGTGGCCAGCGTGGTGCCGGTCTGGCGCGAGAGGGTGCCCAGCAGCGGGGTCTTGAAGACCAGGTCACCGCCGAGCAGCCGCAGGTAGCGATGCGCCGGGTGCTCGTCGTGGACGGCGACCTGGGCCATCATCGCGTCCCAGGCGATGGTGCCCGAGTGGTTGGCGACGATGAGCGCACTGCCCTGCGCGGGGACGTGCTCGATGCCGCGCACCTCGACCCGGAACCACTGCCGGTAGATCACCCGCAGCAGCGGCAGGATGACGTGCTCGGTCCAGTCGGCGTCGAAGCCGAAGTCGTCGACCTCGTAGGACCCGGACAGCCGCCGGCTCAGGAAGGCCAGGGTGCGCGCCACGGCCTGCTCCACCTCGTCGGGCCCCTTGCCGGAGGCCGCGGCGAGGGTGCGCAGGGTGCCGATGAGCGCGGCGAGCAGGTCCTCGAGGTCGGGGGTGAGCTCCTGGCGGGTGAGCGCCGCCGCGAGGACCGAGTCGGAGATCTTCGGCCCCTCCGGCAACGGCACGAGCGGGGGGTATGCCGTGCGCCGCACCGGACGCTCGGGGGCGGACCGGGCCGGCGGTGCGGGGGCCGACAGCGCGGACCCGGTGGCCGGCGTCGGCTTCGCCGCGGAACGGGCCGCCGGCGTGCGCTCGGGCGCCGACCCGGTGGCTGACGTCGGCTTCGCCGCGGAGGCCTGGTCTGGGGCCGTGCCACCGCGGCGGCGCGTGGGACGCCCGCGCGGCGACGCGGTGGTGGCGCTACGCGGGCGGGGCGGTGGCGGGGTGCTCGGATCCGGGACGGTGGTCGGCATACCGGCCGGTCGGGCCGCTGACGGCCCCGGCGTCCCCGCTGCCCGCGCCGACGACCCGGGAGTCCCCGACGCCTGCACGGGCGCGGCCGCGCCGAGCAGCGGGGTGCGGGTGCGCTTGGCGCGCTCGCCTGCGGCACGCGCGGCCCCGGCGGCGAAGGCGTCCGCAGGTCGGGCGGCCATCAGCCCACCACCGACCGTAGTCGGCCGACCAGCCGCCCGGCGCCGCTGGCCGCCGAGCCGAGCGCACCGAGGACCTTGTCGGAGCCGGGGATCGCCGGGCCCAGATGCGCGGCGTAGTCCTCGAAGGCCTGGCGGGTGGTGAACGCCGGCTCGAAGTGCATGACCTCGCGCATCCGGGTGGTGTCCAGGCCCCGACCGTAGGTGAGGAAGTCGATCTGGTCCAGGGAGAAGTCGGCCAGACCGGCCCGGCGCAGCACCGTCCCCATGGTGGTCTTGGCCAGCGGCACCCCGACGGTGACCCGGCCGGCCAGGGCCGCCGCCTGGCTCACCGTGAGCATCCCGTCGGCGGCCACGTTGACCAGGCCCGAGCTCGCCCCGGTGGTGGCCAGCACCATGGCCCGGGTGGCGTCGTCCTCGTGGAGGAACTGCATCCGCGCGTTGAAGCCGACCGGCACGGGCACGACCGGCAGCGCGAAGTAGTCGGTGAACGCGGTGCGGATGCCCGGGCCGACGACGTCGGCCAGGCGCAGGATGGTCACCTCGACGTCGGGGCGGCGCCGGGAGAATCCGCGGACGTAGCCCTCGACCTCGACGGAGTCCTTGCCGAAGCCACTGCTGGGCATGGCCTTGGGTCCGGTGTCCTCGGTGAACTTCGCCGGATCCCGAGGCGAGGCGCCGTAGACCGCCGCCGAGGACTTCACCGCCAGGCGTGTGACCGTCTTGGCCTTCTGGCAGGCCGCGAGCAGCTGCATCGTGCCGATGACGTTGATCTCCTTCTGGGAGACCCGCCCACCGGCGGCCGTCGGGGTGGCCAGGACGTTCATGTGCACGACGGTGTCGGCCCCGGACTGGGTGATGATCCGCCCGATCATGGGGTTGCGGATGTCCGCCCGGACGAACTCGGCCCGCCCGATGGAGTGTGGCGGTGGCACGACGTCGACCCCGATGATCCGCCCGATCGACCGGTCGGCGGACAGCTGCTGGACGAGCTTGCCGCCGAGGTAGCGGGACACCCCCGTGACGAGAACCACCTGCGGCACGAGCACCTCCCCGGTCAGCTAGCGGGCCGTGGCTCGATCCTATGACGCGCGGGCATGGCCACTCATCCGGATGCCGCGCCGGTCACGCCGGTATGCCGCGGCGGTCACGCCGGTATGCCGCGGGGGTCACGCCGGCATGCCGCGCCGACACGTCATGACGACCTGCCGGGGCGGCCGGCCGGCATACGGGGGTGGGCTACTTGCGGTTGCGGCGCTGGTGACGGGTCTTGCGCAGCAGCTTGCGGTGCTTCTTCTTGGCCATCCGCTTGCGGCGCTTCTTGATGACCGAACCCATGGGCAGTCCTCGACGGTGGAAGGGGCAGGTGCACTCCGGTCCTCGGCCGGTGACCAGAACGCCCGCACCACGCCGCGTAACTCCCGCTCAGCCTACCGGGTGCCGTGCGGGCACCCCAAACGCCGACGGGCAGCCCGACGGCCCGAGCGGCCCGCGGGCCGCCGGGCGAGGGCGGTCGCGACGTCAGGCGGTGTCGACGTACGAACTGCGCAGGTACTCGTGGACGGCGTCCTCGGCCACTCGGAAGGAGCGGCCCACCCGGACGGCAGGCAGGTCGCCGCCGTGCACGAGCCGGTACACCGTCATCTTCGACACGCGCATGATCGAGGCGACCTCGGCCACGGTCAGGAACCGGACCTCGGAGAGCTGCCGCTCGGTGGACATGGTGATCCTCGGTCTCCGCACGCGAACGGCGCCGGCTTCCCCTCCGGCGAACATCCGCAGGCGTGCAGGAGAACTCTAGGGGCAGAAGTGACGCCAGGGGAAGGGGAGGGTCGGCGGTCGCCGGTCACACCTGGGCTCAGTCGAACCACACGTCCAGGCCGTGCAACGGGAAGATGGCCTGGCGGGTGGCCATCACCGCCCGGTCGAGGGCGTTGGACGGGTCGAACCCGAGGTCCCAGGACTTCCACCAGATGAGCTCGCCGCCGAGATCGCCCATGTGCTTCGGGCCGATCCGGCCGGTGAGCTCGCGCACGTGGGCCAGCCACGACTCGGGCACGAGGGTCTTGGGCAGGATCGGGCGGTGCGCGGCAATGGCGGTCAGGTGGGTCCACGCCCGAGGGACGACGTCGACGACGGCGTAGCCGCCGCCGCCCAGGGCCACCCAGCGCCCGTCGCAGACCTGGTGGGCCAGCCGGTGGATGGCGATGGCCGCGTCCCGCTGGGCCTCGACGGACAGGTGCAGGTGGGCCAGCGGGTCCTCGCTGTGGGTGTCGGCGCCGTGCTGGCTGACGATGATCTCCGGCTTGAACGCCTTGACCACCGGCAGGACCCCGGCGTTGAACGCGCGCAGCCACCCGGAGTCGCCCAGTCCCGGGGGCAGCGAGATGTTCACCGCGTGGCCCTCGGCGGCCGGCCCGCCGATGTCGGTGGCCCACCCGGTGCCCGGGAACAGCGCCCGACCGCTCTCGTGGATCGAGACGGTGAGCACCCGCGGGTCGTCCCAGAAGATCCGCTCGACGCCGTCGCCGTGGTGGACGTCGATGTCGACGTAGGCCACCCGCTTGGCGCCGTGGTCGAGCAGCCACCGAATGCCCACGGCGATGTCGTTGTAGATGCAGAAACCCGACGCGTTGGCCGGCATCGCGTGGTGCATCCCGCCGCAGAAGTTCACGCCGTGCTCGACCGCGCCGCGCCACACCGCCTCGCAGACGTGCCGGGTGCCCTCGACGATCCGGGCAGCGGCCTCGTGCATGCCGGGGAAGGCGGGGTCGTCGTCGGTGCCCAGGCCGTAGCTGGGGTCGGCCAGGTGGGGGTCCGCCGAGGCCCGCTTGACCTCGGCGACGTATGCCGCGTCGTGCACCGTGTGCAGGACCTCGTCGGCCACCGGCGCGGTGTGGTGGACCTCGATGTCGTCGTGGTCGAACAGCCCGAACGCCTGGCACAAACGGGCGGTGAGGTCCAGGCGGATCGGGGCCATGGGGTGCTCGATGCCGAAGTCGTACTTCGTGAAGTCCGAGTCCCAGATGACCCGGGCCAGGGGTGCCATGTGCGGAACGTTACCCCGCGTTCACGTGGTGGACCCGGGACTGCCGTCCCGTTCTCGCGTGACGGTACGCCGCCGGGGCTCGGCCGGCCGTCCCGTCGGGTCAGGCCGGCGCATCCCTCGGCGGCGGGTCGCTGCGGTAGGCCAGGATCTCCGTCGCCTTGGCGCTGAGCCACACCGGCGCACCCAGGTCGAGCCCCAGCTGGGCGAAGGCCGCCGGGGTGATGTCGGCGATCGCCGGTGGGCGACCGTCGAGGTCGATGCGGATCGTGTCGCGCAGGTGCTCCACCCCGCGGATGGTCGCCGGCCAGACGTTGCGGGCCGAGACCCCGTCGGGCCGGTGCAGGTGGATGGAGATGGCACTGGGCGACACGGCGACCAGGGCCCGGTCGTGCGGCCGCAGCCGCTGGGACTGCGGGTCGCCGATCGCCCGCAGCGTCTCGCCGGTGTCCAGCCGGATCGTGCCGTCCGGGGCGACGGCGCCGGCATACAGGTTCACGCCGACGAGCCTGGCGATGTACTCGGTCGCCGGTCGCGCGGCCACGTCCCGGGGGGGCCCCGCCTGCACGACCTCGCCGCGCTCGAGCACGACGAGGTGGTCCGCGAGGGTCAGGGCCTCGAGGGGATCGTGGGTGACGACCAGGGCCGGACCGTCGAAGGCCGCGAGGGCGCTGCGCAGCTCGACGCGGGTGCTCTGCCGGGTCCGGGCGTCCAGGGCGGCGAGGGGCTCGTCGAGCAGCAGGACGTGCGGGGTCCCGGCCAGGGCTCGGGCGACCGCGACCCGCTGGGCCTGGCCACCGGAGAGCTGTCGGGGCCGACGCTGCGCCAGCTCGGCCAGCCCGAGCCGCCCGAGGGTCTGCAGGGCATGCGCGCGGGCCACCCGTCGGGGGCCGCCGCGGACCCGCAGCGGGTAGGCGACGTTGTCCAGGACACTGAGGTGGGGAAACAGCCGGTAGTCCTGGAAGACGACCGGGCAGCGCCGCCGGGTCGGCTCCAGGAAGGTGCCGGTCGCCGGGTCGTCCCAGGGGGTCCCGGCGAAGGCGATCAGCCCGGCGTCCAGGGGTGCCAGGCCGGCGACGGCGCGCAGCAGGGTGGTCTTGCCGGCGCCGTTGGGCCCGATGACCGCGACGGTCGACCCGGCCTCGACGTCGAGGGCGACCTGCAGCACGAAGTCCCCGCGTCGGACCCGCGCGTCGACGTGCAGGGTCCGACTCACCATGGCGCCGACCCGACTCGCCACCGGTCCCGCAGCAGGAGCAGGACGGTCACCGAGACGGTCAGCAGCACCAGGCTCAGGGCCACCGCCGCCGGCGGGTCGCTCTCGAACGCCCGGTACACGGCGCCCGGCATGGTCTGGGTGACCCCGGGCAAGCTGCCGGCGAAGGTCACCGTGGCGCCGAACTCGCCGAGCGCCCGAGCCCAGCACAGGACCGCCCCGGCGGCGACGCTGGGGCCGACGAGGGGCAGGGTCACGGTCCGGAACGCGGTGAGCTGGCCGGCGCCGAGGGTCGCCGCGGCCTCTTCGAGCTCCCCACCCGCGGCGCGCAGGCCGCCCTCGGTGGTGACGACCATGAACGGTAGGGCGACGAAGGTCTGGGCGAGCACGACCGCCGCGGACGTGAACGGGATCTGGTAGCCGGTGGTCTCGTACAGCCAGCGCCCGACCAGCCCGGTGCGCCCGTAGGCCAGCAGCAGGGCGACCCCCCCGACCACGGGAGGCAGCACGAGCGGCACGGTGACCAGGGCGCGGACCACCCGCGCAGTCCGGGAGGCGCTGCGGCTCAGCCGCCAGGCCAGCGGCACGCCGAGCACCGTGCACAGGGCAGCGCTGATCGTCGCGGTGACCACGGACAGGCGCAGGGCCTGCAGGACCGGTTGCCGCCCGAGCAGTGCGGGCAGCTCGCCCCACGGGGCCAGGGCGAGCATGGCGACCAGGGGCGCGACGAGGAAGAGGACCCCGACGCCTGCCGGTGCGAGCAGGGCGCCCGGAGGCCGGGGGCGGCGCCGCCCGGTCATGGGGGCGAGAACCCCTGGGCCTCGAGCACGCGTCGCCCCGCCGGCGAGAGGACCGCGGCGACGAACAGTCGGGCCAGCTCGGGGTTGGCGCTGGCTCCCAGCTCGGCGATCGAGTAGGACGTCGCGGCGTTGACGTCGGGCGGGATCCCGATCCCGGTGACGGCCGCGCCGGCCGCCTGGACGTCGGTCACGTAGACCACCGCGGCGTCGACCTCGCCGAGGGTGACCTTGGCCAGGGCGGCCTTGACGTCCGCCTCGAGGGTGACCGGTCGCACGGTGATCCCGGCCTTGGCCAGCACCGCGGCGGCGGTGGCGCCGCAGGGCACCTCGGCTTGGCACAGGGCCACCGTGACGTCGGGTCGGCCCAGGTCGGCCAATCCGCTCACCCGGGCAGGGTTGGCCGTCGGGACGGCGATCTGCATGACGTTGCGGGCGAAGGGGGTGCTGCCGGGCGCCGCGCCGGCCGCGAGCACGGTCGCCATGGTGGCGCTCGACGCGGACGCGAAGACGTCGGCCGGGACGCCGGCGGTGATCTGGGTGGCCAGCGCGGAGGAGCCGCCGAAGCCGAACCGGACGGTGCTGCCGGGATAGGCGCGCTCGACGTCCGCCCCGATGGTCTCGAAGGCCGCGGTCAGCGAGGCGGCGGCCAGCACCGTGATGGCACCCCGGGGGGCCCGGTCGGCGCCTGTCGGCGCCGTGTCGCCGGTGCCGGGGGCGCAGGCGCCGGCCCCGAGTGCCAGCACCAGCGCGGCGGCGCGGGCCAGGTGTCGACGGCGCGTCATCGGGTCCTTTCGCTCGTCGTGCGGTGACGGACGGGCAGGGCTACCGGAGGCTGCAGGCGTTGGTCGAGGACCCCGGTCGTTGGTCCCAGATCGCCGGTCCCAGATCGCCGGTCCCAGATCGCCGGTCCGGGGGATATCGGTCGTGCCCGCTGGGTCCCTGGTCGGGGGGATCTCGGTCGGTGGTTGGGGCGCTCGCTCAATGCTGCGGGATCTCCACGACGACGTTGGTGGCCTTGACCGTCGCGACGGCGAGCACCCCGGCAGTCAGACCGAGCTCGTCGGCGGCCTCTCGGCTCATCAGCGAGACGACGCGGAAGGGCCCCGCCTGGATCTCGACCTGGGCCATGACGGTGTCCCGCAGGACGCGGGTGACCAGGCCGCGGAAGTGGTTGCGGGCGCTCTGGGCCAGGACCGGGTGGGCGGCGGCGACGTCGGCCTGCTCCTGGGCCAGGCGGGCCAGGGACGCCCCGGGGATGACCAGCCGGCCGACCTCGTCGCGCTCGGTCGCCAGCCGCCCGCCGTCGGCCAGCCGCCGGACGGTGTCGTCGCTGACCCCGAGCAGCTCGGCGGCCTGCTTGACCCGATAGTGCGGCGAACTCATCCGTTAATGCTACCGCACGTGCGGCTGTCTGCGGCACTTCAGTCCGCGCGTGCGGCCCTCTCGATGGATGCGCGAACGGCACCCGCAGGCTCGACCGCGGCGGCGGCCGGCCGGCATACCGGTCAGTCGAGCCCCGCCGCGAGCTGCGCCGAGCGCGCCGCGGCCGCCTCCATCGCCGTCATGAACGCGGCCCGGACCTTGTGGTCGTCGAGCTGGCGGATCGCGGCCATCGTCGTGCCGCCCGGGCTGGACACCCGCTCCCGCAGCACGGTCGGATGCTCGCCGGTCTCGCGCAGCATCGTGGCCGCGCCGTAGAGGGTCTGCACGACGAGCTCGGTCGAGGTCGCCCGCGGCATCCCCAGCAGGACCCCGGCCTCGATCATCGCCTCGACGACGTAGAAGATGTAGGCCGGGCCGCTGCCGGAGATCGCCGTCACCGCGTCCTGGTGCTTCTCGGGCACCTGGACCACCTTGCCGCACGAGGCGAGCAACGCCTGGGCCTCGGCCAGATGGGCCTCGGTGCAGTGCGCGCCGGGGGAGACCGCGGCCATCCCCTCGTCGACCAGCGCCGGGGTGTTGGGCATCACCCGCACGACCGAGGAGCCCCGTGGCAGGCGGCGTTCCAGGTATGCCGTGGGGATGCCGGCGGCGAGCGACACGACGAGGTTGCCCGGGTGGATGTGGTCGTGGATCTCCGACAGCAGCGCGTCCATGTCCTGCGGCTTGACCACGAGGACGAGGGTCTGGGCCCGCTGGGCGGCCTCGACGTTGTCGAGGACCTCGACGGCATACCGGTCGCGCAGGGTCTGGGCGTGCTCGGCGCGCTTGTCGGTGACGACGATCGAGTGCGGGTCGCGGCCCGAGCGCAGCAACCCCGACAGCAGGGTCTCGCCCATCACCCCGGCCCCGAAGATCGCCGTCGTGCCCATATGTCGCTCCCTCGGTCCGGCGCGGGTGAGCCGCGTGACCCTTGTGCCCGTCGTGCCCCTCGTGCCCTGGGAGCCTACCCAGGTCCCTCGGTCGCCCCGAGCGGGTTTTGCGGCCGGGTGCACCGCGGCTCGGTCAGCCGCGGGTGGGCAGTCCGCGCAGGAAGAACGCGACGTTGGCCGGTTTCTCGGCCAACCGGCGCATGAGATAGCCGTACCACTGGTCGCCCACCGGGACGTAGACGCGCATCTGGTCGCCTCGATCGGCGATGAGCTGCTGCTCGTCGGGGCGGATGCCGTAGAGCATCTGGTACTCGAACGACCGGGGGTCGCGCCCGTTGCGGGCGGCCAGCGCGCCGGCGATCTCGACCAGCCGCGGGTCGTGGGTGGCCACCATCGGGTACCCCGCGCCCTCCATGAGGATGCGCAGGCACCGGACGTAGGCCCGGTCGACCTCGCCGCCGTCCTGGTAGGCCACCGACTCGGGCTCGCGGTAGGCGCCTTTGCACAGCCGCACCCGAGACCCGGCCCGGGCCAGGTCGCGGCAGTCGGCCTCGGTGCGGTGCAGGTAGGCCTGCAGGACCGCCCCGGTCTGGGGGTAGTCCACCCGCAGCTGGGCCAGCGCCGCCAGGGTCGCCTCGGTGCGGGTGTGGTCCTCCATGTCGAGGGTGACCGTGGTGCCCGCCTCGGCGGCGGCGTGGCAGACCTGGCGGGCATGGTCCAGGGCGACCCGCTCGCCGTCGGGCAGCGCCAGGCCGAGCGCGGTGAGCTTGAGCGAGACCTCGGCGCGACCCGCCGCGGCATACCCCGCGCCGGCGAGCATGCCCACGAGCACGAGGTAGGCGTCGCGGGTGCGTTGGGCCTGCTCGAGGCTCAGGGTGTCCTCGCCGAGGTAGTCGATGGTCGTCATCCGGCCGGTGGCCGCCAGCGCGCCGGCCGCGCGGACGGCGTCCTCCAGGCGGGGGCCGGGCACGAATCGCCGGACCACCGCGCGGCTGACCGGTGCCCGCTCGACGAGGTCGCGCACCCGGGTGGAGGCCGCCAGCGTCAGCAATGAGCTGCGCAGCACGTCACCGGCGTCCACGGGCACACCCTACGCGCGGACCTCCTCGGGGGTGGGGGCCGCGCGAGTCGAGGTCACGGGGTGCGCCGACGCAGGGTGAGCGATCCCAGCGCCAGGGACAGCAGGGCGAACCCGACGATGATCGCGACGTTCTTGCCCACCTCGCCCCCGGCGTCGGCCCGGACCTGGACCGCGGTCATGGCGTCGACGGCATACGACAGCGGCAGCACGTCGGAGAACTGGCGCAGCCCCCCGGGCAGCCGGTCGCGCGCGACGAACAGCCCGCACAGCAGCAGTTGGGGGAAGATGAACGCCGGCATGAACTGCACCGCCTGGAACTCGGTGCGGGCGAAGGCCGACGCCAGCAGCCCCAGCGGGGTGCCGAGCACGGCGTCGAAGACCGCGACGACGCCCAGCAGCCAGGTGTCCCCGCGCACGTCCAGCCCGCAGACGTACACGGCGAACGCCACGACGACGACCGCCTGGACGATCGCGACGATGGCGAAGGCGAGAGCGTACCCGAACATGAGGTCGGCCTTGCCCAGCGGGGACGTGAGCAGCCGCTCGAGGGTGCCTCCGGTGCGTTCGCGCAGGGTGGCGATCGAGGTGACGATGAACATCACCGTCATGGGGAAGATGCCCAGCAGCCCGGGCCCGATGGCGTCGAAGAACGGGGTGTCGGCAAAGATCCACGCGAGCAACCCCATGAGCACGCACGGCACGGCGACGAGCAGGGCCATGGTCCGGCGGTCCGAGCGCAGCTGGCGCAGGACACGGACGGCGGTGGCGAGGGTGAGCCGGGCGCTCATGCGTGCCTCCCGCCTCGTCCGAGGGTATGCCGCGGGCGCGGGTGCGCCGGGTCGGCCCAGTCACCCCCGCGCGGGTCGTCGGCGGCGTCGATGAGGTGCAGGAAGGCTGCCTCGGCGTCCGGGGCGCCGGTCATGGACAGCAGCTCGGGCAGGGTGGCGTCGGCGAGGATCCGCCCCTGCCGCAGCAGCACGAGCCGGTCGCACCGGGTGGCCTCGTCCATGACGTGGCTGGAGACCAGCAGGGTGGTGCCGGCGTCGGCGAGCCGGTGGAACAGCTCCCACAGGGAGCGGCGCAGCACCGGGTCCAGCCCCACCGTCGGCTCGTCGAGCACGAGCACCTCGGGCGAGCCGACGAGGGCGGCGGCGAGGTTGACCCGGGATCGTTGGCCGCCGGACAGGTCCCGCGCGAGGTCACCGGCGTGGTCGCGCAGGTCGACCAGGTCGATGGTGCGTTCCACGGCGTCGCGCCCCGCTGCGGTGACGGCGGCGAAGTAGCCGAGGTTGTCGCGCACCGAGAGGTCGTCGTAGATGCTGGGGGCCTGCGTGGAGTAGCCGACGCGGTGGCGCAGCCCGGTCGACCCGGCGGGCTCGCCCAGGACGGTCACCGTGCCGCTGAGGCGGATCTGCACCCCGACGATGGCGCGGATCAGCGTCGACTTGCCCGACCCCGAGGGGCCGAGCAGGCCGACGACCTGCCCACGGGGGACGTCGACACATAGGCCCGGCAGCACCAGGTGTCCGCCTCGGCGCACCACGAGGTCCCGCACCTCGATCGCGTTATTCATCACATGATGATATATAGCCGGAGTCCCCGACGCCGGTCAACGACCGGGCGAGTCGAGGCTCGGCCGGAGGCTTCGAGTCATCCGCCGGTGCCACCCGGCCCGCTGGTTCGCTCATCGCGGGTTCCCTCACCGCGGGTCCACCAGATAGCCCTGGATCACCGGGCCGACCATCCGGACCAGCTCCTCGGGGTCGGCCTCGGCGATCGCGGGGAAGCGCAGGACGTAGCGGGTCACCCCCAGGCCGTACATCTGCGAGGCCGCCAGCGCGCCGCGCAGTTCGGGACGGTCGACGGCATACCGCGCCGCGACTCGGCCGAAGACTTCGCGGGCGAGGAACTCCCGGAAGGCCCGCGCGGCGGCCTCGTGGGTCGTGGCCGAGCGGACCAGGCCGACGAACAGCCGGCGCCGGATCGGGTTGTCCCACAGCGCGAGGAAGGTGCGCACCGCCCGCGCGCCGACCTGCTCGCCCGGCCCGTCGAGGACCCGGGACAGCAGCGCCGCGGCAGTGACCCCCTCGGGCATCGCCATCGTCTCGGCGAACACGTCGGCCTTGCCGTCGAAGTAGTGGTGCACCAGCGCGGGGTCGACCCCGGCCGCGCGGGCGATGCCCCGCAGGCTGGTGCGGTCGTACCCGTGCTCGGCGAACTGGGCCCGGGCCACCTCGACGATCTGCGCCCGGGTGTCCTCCCCCGCCGGCCGGCGCCCGCGCGGGGTCACCGCACCCCCGTGGTCGGCCCGTCGCGCACGCGCTCGACGCTAGCAGCGGCTGGCCTACCCTGGCGGTATGCCGCCCTCCCTCACCTTCGCCGAGCACGGCGAGGCCATCGGCGACGCCGCCTCGGTGCTGCGCAACAACGCGGTCGCCGCCGGGATGGACCGCCCAGTCCCCACCTGCCCCGGGTGGACGGTGCGCGACCTCGTCGTCCACCAGGGGCTGGTCCACCGCTGGGCGAGCGAGATCGTCGGGGGGACTCCGCCGGACCGGGTCCGCCCCGAGGCGCAGGTGGTGGCCGAGGGTCACGCGGCGCCCGACCTGCTCGACTGGTTCGACGACGGGCTGGTCGACCTGCTCAACGTCCTGGTCCGCGCGCCGGAGGACCTCGACGTCTTCTTCTTCCTCAAGGCCGCCCCGCGTCCTCGGGAGGCCTGGGCGCGTCGGCAGGCGCACGAGACCTCGATCCACGCGGTCGACGCCATGGCCGCCCGCCTGGGCGGGCCGCCCTCGACCGGGCAAGTCTGGGTGCGCCCCGCGGTGGCGGCCGACGGCATCGACGAGTTGCTCACCGGGTTCCTGCCCCGGCGTACCGCCACCTTGCGTTCGGCCGAGCCGCTCACCGTGCTGGTCCGCCCCACCGACGTGGACCGGTCCTGGACGCTGCAGGTGAGCCAGGACCCGGTGGTCACGACCGTGGACGACCCGCCGGCCGCACCGGACGTCCTGCTCGAGGGCACCGCCAGGGCCCTCTACCTGGGGCTGTGGAACCGCGGCACCGAGATCGCCGAGTCCGGTGGGCGCGGGTTCCTGGACCTGTGGCGGGATCGCCAGCGGGTCGTCTGGTAGGCGGTCGTGTCACCGGCTCCTGGGCGGGGTGAGCACCGACGCCCCCTGCTCGTCTGGCCGCACCCGGGCCGGGTCTGCCCGGCGCACACCGGCATCATGCGCTGAGGCGGCCGGGCCCGGATCGGGCCGTCTGGGAGGATGAGGGCCGTGCCCGCGCTCGCCGACCTCGACCCGCCCATCCCCCTCGGGGCCCTCGACGGGCGCTACCGCGCCGTGGTGGCCCCCCTGGTGGAGCACCTCACCGAGCCCGCCCTCAACCGCGAGCGGCTGCGCGTCGAGGTCGAGTGGCTGATCCACCTGACCACCCATGCCGTCGTGCCCGGCGTGCGGGCGTTGACCCCCGCCGAGCAGGCTGCGCTGCGCGCGCTCGTCGACGGGTTCGGTGCCGCGGACATCGCCGCCCTGGGGCAGCTCGAGCGGGTCACCCAGCACGACGTCAAGGCGATCGAGTACTACCTGCGCGAGTGGCTGGCGTCCATCGCGCCCGATCCCGCCGACGCGGGGCTGGCCGAGCTGGTCCACTTCGGCTGCACCTCCGAGGACGTCAACAACCTCGCCTACGCCCGCATGGTCAAGGCGGCGGTGACCACGGTGTGGCTGCCGGCCGCCGAGGGGCTGGTCGACGAGCTCGCCGCCATGGCGCGCGAGCTGGCCGAGGTGGCGCTGCTCGCGCACACCCACGGCCAACCGGCCACGCCGACGACGATGGGCAAGGAGCTGGCGGTGCTCGCCCACCGGCTGCGCCGGCAGGTGCGCCGGGTGCGCGGCGCGGCATACCTGGGCAAGGTCAACGGCGCGACCGGCACCTACGGCGCCCACCTGGCCGCGGTGCCGGATGCGGACTGGCCGGCGGTGAGCCGGGGGTTCGTCGAGGGCCTGGGCCTGCAGTGGAACCCGCTCACCACCCAGATCGAGAGCCACGACTGGCAGGCCGAGCTCTTCGCCGACGTGGCCCGGTTCAACCGGGTGCTGCACGGGCTGGCGCAGGACATGTGGACCTACATCGCCAAGGGGTACTTCGCCCAGGTGCGCGGGCAGGGCACGGTGGGGTCTTCGACGATGCCGCACAAGGTCAACCCGATCCGCTTCGAGAACGCCGAGGCCAACCTCGAGGTCTCCTGCGCCCTGCTGGACGTGCTCGCGGCCACTCTCGTGGAGAGCCGGTTGCAGCGCGACCTCACCGACTCCTCGATGCAGCGCAACATCGGCACCGCGTTCGGCCACTCCCTGCTGGCCGTCGACAACGTCCGGCGGGGCCTGGCCGGGCTCGACCCGGTGCACTCGGCGATGGCCGCGGACCTGGACGCCAACTGGGAGGTCCTGGCCGAGCCGATCCAGTCCGCGATGCGGGCGCTGGCGGCGGCGGGGGTGCCCGGGATGGCGCAGCCGTACGAGCGGCTCAAGGAGCTCACCCGCGGCCGGCGGGTGGATGCGACGACGCTGCGTGAGTTCGTCCGGGGGCTCGGGCTGCCCGCCGCCGTCGAGGCCCGGCTCCTCGCGCTCACCCCGGCGAGCTACGTCGGGCTGGCGCCCGCGCTGGTGGACTACCTCGAGCCGTGAGTGGCGGTCTCGACCCGGGCCGTTCGGTGTGGCGGATCGCGGGGTATTCCGCGCGAACTGCCACCCGGGCAGTGGCGCCCGGGTGCTCACCGCAGACCCGGGTGGGCCGTCAGACGACGACCGGACCCTCCGGGGTGCCGAAGCCGACCGACATCAGTCCGGGCGTGCCATGTGGGCAGATGAAGGAGAAGTTCAGGGTCGAGGGGGTGTAGTCGGGCGGCACCCCGAGCCATTCGCGGACCCGGCGCACGCTGCCGCCGATCTGCAGCCCCGAGATCGTCACCTCGGTGTCCGCGTCGGCGGACGGGTGCCGACTGGCCGGGTCCCACTCGATGAAGAAGGGCAGCTGCGGGTCGGAGATCAGGCCGCGGACCCCGAGCTGCTTCCAGCGCAGCTCCTGCCCGTCCGGGGTATGCCGGTAGCCGTCCGCCGCGCGGCGCCCCAACCGGGCCTCGGCCGTGGTGATGTCGTCGACCTGGACCACCCAGCCGAGCCAGCCGCCGCCGGCCTCGGAGCGGGCCCGGACCGCCTGACCGAACGGGGCCTTGTCGGAGGCCGGGTGGTCGAGCACCTCGACGACCTCGACGTAGCGCCGCCCGGCCAGCGGCAGGATGACGTTGCGGGTGCCGAATCTGGGATGGACCCCGCCGTCGACGGCGTCGACGCCGATGAGCTTGGCCAGTCGTTCCGCGGTGGCGTGGACGCCGTCGTGCTCCGCGGCATACGAGACGTGGTCAAGACGCATGAGCACATCGTGGCACACCCCGGAGGGTGTCTTTGACACCGCCCGAGAGGGCCCCGAATCCCCTAGTCGTGCAAGCGTTTCGACGCTCGTTGCCGGCGGGCTTCGTAGAGCACGACGGCGGCCGCGACGGAGACGTTCAGTGAGTTGACCTTTCCGCACATGGCAATGCCGATCTGGGTGTCTGCCGCGGTCGAGAGCGCTTCGTCGACCCCGTGCTTCTCCGAGCCGACGACGAGCGCGACCGCTGCGGTGAGGTCGGCCTCGGTGTGTCGGCGGACCGCGACGGGCGTGGTGACGACGATCCGCAGGCCGTGTCTCCGACACCACGCGACGGTGTCCCGGCCGGTGGCCGTCGCGACCGGCAGGGCGAAGACCGTGCCTTTGCTGGCCCGCACCACGTTGGGGTTGCCCCAGTCGGTCACCGGGTCGGCGGCGATGACCGCGTGGGCGCCGGCCGCGTCGGCGGTGCGCAACAGGGCGCCGAGGTTGCCGGGCTTCTCCACCGCCTGGGCGACCAGGACGAGGGCGTCGTCGGGCGGGTCGAGGTCCTGCAGCGAGCGGCGAGGCAGCGGCAGCACCCCGAGCAGGCCGTCCGGGCCCTCGCGGTAGGCGACCCGCTCGAAGGCCGCCCGCCCCAGGCGCAGGACCTGCGCGCCGGCGTCCCGGGCCGCCGCGACGAGCCGCTCCTGGTGGCCGATGTCCTGGCTGCCGGCCCGCCCGGCGGCGCTGTACAGCTCCGGGCAGGTCAGCAGGGTGCGCGGCACCGCCGCGGCGTCCAGGGCGAGCGAGAGCTCCTCGTAGCCCTCGACGAGGGTCAGCCCGGTGGCGTCACGCTCGCGCCGACGGCGCAGCGCGAGCACCGCCTTGACCCGGGGGTTGGCCGGCGAGGTGACGAGCAGGTCTGCCATGGCGGGTCCAGCATGTCAGCCGGTCGGGCCGGGGCGGGTCAGCAGCGAGCGCAGCACCGGGACCAGCCCGTCGTCCTGCACCGGCCCGGTGACCTCGTCGGCCATCTGCTGCACCGGCCCCGGCGCGTTGCCCATCGCGACCCCGCGGGCGGCCCACCGGAGCATCTCGACGTCGTTGCGCTGGTCGCCGACCGCGACGGTGTCGCCGGGCTCCACCCCCAGGCGCCGGCGCAGCTGCTCGAGCGTCGAGCCCTTGGACACCCCCTCCGGGTTGATGTCCAGCCACGCCGTCCACCCGACCGCGTAGGACACCTCGTGCAGGCCGATCCGCTCCACGTGGGCCATGAAGTCCTCGGGCTCGACGTCGGGCATCCGCAGGGTCACCCGGGTCACCGGGCTGGCGACCAGCTGCTCCCAGGAGACGACGGTCTGCTGCCCGCCGAGCTCCCCGTCGGGGAACCGGCCGCTGACCT
Source organism: Dermatophilaceae bacterium (assembly GCA_037045055.1). GTDB lineage: Bacteria > Actinomycetota > Actinomycetes > Actinomycetales > Dermatophilaceae > Phosphoribacter. The sequence goes on from JBAOHJ010000002.1 coordinate 120,174, forward strand.
TGAAGCCCACGCCGAGGTCCTCGACGGCGACGAGGGCCCCGGGCATCTCCCGGCGCAGCAGGGTCAACGCCGGTCGGGGGTCGAAGGTGACCGTGTCGAGCACTGCGTAGCCGCCGGGCGACCCCGGATCCAGGCGCAGGGTCACCGCCCCGTTGGAGCACACGGCATACCCGCCGGTGAGGCCCAGCAGGGTGGCGACGGGCACCGTCGCGACGATCGAGCGGCCGGTGGCGATCACGACGTGGTGCCCGGCGGCGGCCACCGCGCGCACCGCCTCCGCGACGGCGGGGGACAGCCGCCCGCCGTGGTCGACGATCGTGCCGTCGACGTCGAGCGCGACCAGCAGGAGCCGGTATGCCGGGTCGCCCGGCCTCGTCGGTGCGTCGGCCGCGGCACCGAGCGGCCCGTCGGGGGTGGCGCTCACCCGTCGGGGTGTAGGGCGGCGGTGCCCAGGTAGGTCGCCAGGGCCTGGGGCACGCGCACCGAGCCGTCGACACGCTGGTGGTTCTCCAGCAGGGCGACCAGCCACCGGGTCGTCGACATCGTCCCGTTGAGGGTGGCGACGACCCGGGTGCCCTCGGGGTGACGCTCGCGGATCCCGAGACGGCGAGCCTGGAAGGTCGTGCAGTTGGACGTCGAGGTCAGCTCGCGGTAGCGCCCCTGGCTCGGGACCCAGCCCTCGCAGTCGTACTTGCGGGCCGCCGGGCCGCCGAGGTCCCCGGCGGCGACGTCGATCACCCGGTAGGGGATCTCCACCGCGTCGAGGATCCGCCGCTCGATCCGCAGCAGCCGCTCGTGCTCGGCCGGCGCCTGGTGGTCCGAGCAGAACACGAACATCTCGGTCTTCTGGAACTGGTGGGTCCGGAAGATGCCCCGGGTGTCCTTGCCGTGGCTGCCGGCCTCGCGGCGGTAGCACGTCGAGGTGGCGGTGTAGCGCAACGGCCCACCGGACAGGTCGAGGATCTCGCCGAGGTGGTAGCCGGCCAGGCCGACCTCGGAGGTCCCGGTGAGGTAGAGGTCGTCGGCCTCCAAGCGGTACACCTCGTCGGCGTGCGCGTCGAGGAACCCGGCGCCCTGCATGGTCTCCCGCTTGACGAGGTTGGGCACGGCGAGGGCGATGTGGCCCTCCTCGTGGGCCACCTGCTGGCACAGGGCCATCAGGGCGTTCTCCAAGCGGGCGCCGACCCCGCGCAGGTAGTAGAACCGGCTGCCGGCCACCCGGGCGCCGCGCTCGATGTCGATGGCGCCGAGCCGTTCGCCCAGCTCGACGTGGTCGAGCGGGGTGAAGCCCTCGGCCTCGAAGTCGCGCGGCCGGCCGACCACCTCGAGCACCGCGTAGTCGTCCTCCCCGCCCGCCGGGACGCCCTCGGCGACGACGTTGCCGACCTGGCGCATCAGCAGGGTGAGCTCGTCGTCGGCGCGGCTGGCCTGCGCATCCAGGGCCTTGACCCGCTCGGCCAGCTGCCTGACCTCGGCGACCAGGGCCGTCCTGTCGGCACCGGTGGCGCGGGCGACCTCCCGTCCGATCGACTTCTGCCGGGCCCGCGCGGACTCGAACTCCCCGAGCGCCGTGCGCCGCCGCGCGTCGGCGGCGAGGATCGCGTCGACGACGGCGGGGTCCTGCCCGCGGGCGTGCTGCGAGCGTCGCACCAGGTCGGGATCCTCGCGCAGGACCCGGATGTCGATCACCGGGCAACCCTATCCAGCGGGGGCGGGCCGCTCAGGCGTGCACGTCCCACAGGTGGTGGCGCAGGTCATGCAGCAGGTACTGCCCGAGCGTGGCCACAGTGAACCTCGAGCCGTTGCTGCGGATGCCGGTCCGGGTCCAGTCGAGCGCGCCGACCGCGGCGAAGGTCGCCGCCGTGTCGGCAGCGGCGGCGGCGAGCTCCATCGCCACCGTCGCCGGCTGCTGCGACCAGTAGCGCTCGGTGCGGGCGGCGGCGTCCTGGTCCCAGTTCGCGAACCGCACCCCGTCCTCGCCGAGCATGAGCCGGACCCGCTCGTCGAAGATGCGCAGGACGTCGCGCACGTGGCAGGCGTACTCCGACGGCGACCAGACCCGCGGTGAGGGGCGGACCGTGGCATCGGGTCGGGCCAGCACCGCGGCCCACGGCCGGCTCGCCTCGGTCACCAGGCGCGACAGCTCGGCCGGCTCGACGGTGCGGGCGTCGTACCCGCAGTCCGGGCACGGGCGCTCGAGCACCCAGGTCCAGTCCTTCGAGTCCGGGGCGGGGGTGGCGGGGGCGTCCATGCCCGGGAGTATGCCGCGCCACGCCGCGCTCCGCTGCGCCACACCGCGCTCCGCCGCGCCACTCCGCGCCACGCTTCGCCACGCTGCGACCGCGCGGCGGTCGGCCCGCGCCGGGCACTGGGTGATCGGGGGATCGGGCCCTCGGCTACCGTCGAGGCGTGCCGGGCTACCTGTTGTGGTGGGCCCTCGGCGCGGTCGTGCTCGTCGTCGTCCTCGGCGCGGCGTGGGGGCTGGCGCGCCGAGGCGAGCGGCGGCATACCCGCCACCGGCTGCCCACCCGACCCCGTCACGCCCCGGACGCGCCCCGCCCGCGGGCGGCGGTCATCGTCAACCCGACCAAGTTCGAGGACCCGCAGGCGGTCCGCGACCGGGTCCGCGCCGTGTGCGCCCAGCTCGGGTGGGCCGACCCCATCTGGCAGGAGACGACGATCGCCGACCCCGGCACAGGGCAGGCCGAGCGCGCCGCGCAGGCCGGGGCCGAGGTGGTGTGCGCCCTCGGCGGCGACGGCACGGTCCGCGCCGTCGCGCGCGGGCTGGTCGGCACCACGACGCCACTGGGCCTGCTGCCCGGTGGCACGGGCAACCTCCTGGCGCGCAACCTCGACGTGCCGGTGGACTCCGTCGAGCACGCCCTCGCCGTGGCGCTCACCGGCCGCGAGCGCCTCGTCGACGTCGGGCGGGTCCTGGTGGACCGCTCGGGGGAGGACCACGCGCCGCGCCCGGAGATGTTCCTCGTCATGGCCGGCATGGGCTTCGACGCCGCGGTCATGGCGAATGCGCCGGAGCACCTCAAGGCGCAGATGGGCACCGGTGCCTACGTGGTCTCGGGCCTGCAGAACATGCTGGGCCCGCAGTTCAAGGTGCGCGTCCGGGTCGACGACCAGCCGGAGTTCACCCGCCGGACCAAGACGGTGCTCATCGGCAACTGCGGTCGGCTCTTCGGCGGGGTGGCGCTCATCCCCAGCGCCGCCGTCGACGACGGCATCCTGGACACCGTGCTGCTCTCACCCAAGGGCGTCGTCGGCTGGGCCGCGGTGGCCACCCACGTCATCACCCGCCGCAGCCGCGGCCACCGGCTCATCGACTACGTCAGCGGCGAACGCGTCGCCCTGCACGCCGACCGGCCCGAGCAGGTCCAGCTCGACGGCGACACCCTGGGCCAGGCCCGGGCGTTGACTGCGTGGGTGGACCGGCGCGCCTTGCGGGTGCGCGTCCCTGCCCAGTCCTCGTAGGCCGCCGGCGGCTCGGCAGCCCCGGTCCGGCCCCGCGCCGCGGCGAGGCCCCGCGCCGCTGTCCGGCGCTTAGCCGGCGGCCTTCGTGGTCGAGGTCGACGCGCCGACCGGGGCCGGGGTCGGGGCGGGGCGCAGGAACAGGGTGAGGACCACCGCGAGGTATGCCGCCCACGCGCCGATCTCCAGCACGGACATCGCCGGGCGGAGGTTGACCAGGCCGCGCACCACCGTGGCCCCCCAGGACGCCGGGTCGAGGACCCCGCGCAGATCGAAGGCCAGCGCGTCCCGCCCGGGGAGCACGCCGGCCTCCTGCAGCTCGTGGACCGCATACGCGAGGATGCCGGCCGCGACGACGACGAGCAGCGCGCCGGTCCACCGGAAGAACCGGCGCAGGTCGATCCGCACGGCGCCCAGGTAGATCGCCACGCCGAGGGCGGCGGCCAGGCCGATGCCGACCACCCACCCCAGGACGGGGGCGGCCCCGGTGTCGCCGGTGCTCTGCACGGTGGCGAAGAAGAACAGGGCCGTCTCCAGGCCCTCCCGGCCGACGCCGAGGAACGCGACGAGCGCCACGGCCAGCGGGCCGACGTCGAGGGCCCGCCCGAGGCGACCGGTGAGCTCGCCGGCCAGGTGCCGACCCGCGGCGCGCATCCAGAAGACCATCCCGGTGACCAGGACGACCGCGAGCAACGAGGTCACCCCGGTGACCGTCTCCTGGGTGCGCTCGGACAGCTGCCGGGTGCCGAAGGTCAGCAGGGCCCCGAGCAGGGCCGACAGCGCGACGGCCGTGCCGACCCCGATCCAGACCGAGCGCAGCGCGGCCCGCCGCCCGCTCTTGACGAGGAAGGCCACGAGGATGACGACCACCAGCGAGGCCTCCAAGCCCTCGCGCAGCCCGATGACGGCGTTGCTCACGAACACGGCGCGCTCCCCATAAGTTAGGTAACCCTAACTTCACCGTAGCAGATCGGGACAGCACCCGCCGCGGTCGGGCCGCGCTCACCGTCGGCCGGGCATCGCCCGTTACCCGGGGGGGTCGGCTCCCAGACCGGCCAGCCACTGCCGGGCGGCGGTGAAGTCGGCGTTCGAGGTGCCCTCGTCGACCACGCTGGACCGGCCGTCCGCCCGGGCGTAGGAGCCGAGGAAGCGCACGTCCATGCACACCCGTTTGAGCCCGACGAGCGTCTCGCGCACCCGGTCGTCGGCCAGGTGACCCTCGAAGTCGATGGAAAAGCAGTACGACCCCATGGCCTCGCCGGTCGGGCGCGACTCCAGGCGGGTCATGTTCACCCCGCGCACGGCGAACTGCTCCAGCAGCTCCAACAGCCCACCGGGGCGGTCGGTCAGCTGGTAGAGCACCACGGTGGTCTTGTCCCGCCCGGTCGCCGGCGGCATGGGCCCCGGCCGGGCGACGAGGGCGAACCGCGTCACCGCCGCCCCGTTGTCCCCGATCTGCTCGGCCAGCACGCGCAGGCCGAGGTTGGCGGCGGCCACCGGGGCACAGACCGCCGCGTCGAAGGGGGCCGTCGTGGCCTCGGCGAGGGCCTGGGCCGCCGCTGCCGTCGAGGGCGTCGGCACGTATGCCGCCCGCGGCAGGTTCTCCTCCATCCACCCCCGCACCTGCGCCCAGGCGTGGGTGTGCGTGCCGACCGCGTGGACCGACGGCAGCGGCATACCGTCGCGGGCGGCCAGGACGAAGGTGACGGGCACGAGCACCTCACCCACGATGCGTAGCTGCTCACCGACCGACAGGGCGTCCAAGGTCGCGGTCACGCCGCCCTCGACGGAGTTCTCGATGGGCACCATCGCCTGGTCGATCGTCCCGGCACGCAGGGCCTTGAGCGCCGAGGCCACCGAGGTGAACGGCACGTGCTCGCCGTCCGCGGCCGGTGCCCACGACTGCAGGGCCATCTGGGCGAAGGTGCCCTCGGGGCCGAGGTAGCCGTACCGCGTGGTCATCGCCGCGGTCCTGGCCGCGCAGGCACCGCGTCGCCGCCCTGGCGGGCTCGCGGGTCGCAGGCGGGCGAGCCCCCCGGCAGGCGGTGACGGTGGTCGGCGACGAGGGCGTAACCCCGGCGCCCCAGCCGATCCAGCGCCCGGGAGCCCAGCAGCAGACCCACCGCGCGCACCGGCGCCGGCCCGGTCTGCAGGATCGCCGCCCAGGCCCGGTGACCCCAGACGATGCTGCCGTCCGTCCGGACGACCGGCATCTCGCGCAGCGCCCGGTCGCCGTCGATGCCCAACGCGGCCAGGTCCGTGGCCTGGACGGACGCCCGATCGACCCGCACCCCCAGGGCCGGCACCCGCTCGGCCACCCGGGCGCAGAACCCGCAGTCGGCGTCGACGAGCATGAGGGGTCGCTGCATGACCGCGATTATCCCCGACGCGGTCGCGGCCCGGCGGGACCGTCGTGCCGGCAGCCGCCGACGGTGCCTGCGCGTGGCCGGGCCAGGCGGGTCGACCCCGGGGCGTCTGGGATGCCGGGGCCGCTAGGCTCGGGGCCCGCCATGTCCTTCACGCTCGCCGTCGCGGCCACGGCCTTCGCGCTGATCTTCCCGGTCGAGTTCCCGGACAAGACCTTCGTGGCGACCCTGGTCCTGGCCACCCGCTACCCACCCCCGCTGGTCTGGCTGGGGGTGTCCTCGGCGTTCCTCGTGCAGACCGCGCTGGCGTGCACGGCGGGGGCGCTGCTCACCGCGTTCCCGCGCACCCCGATCGAGCTCGCCTCGGCGGTGCTGTTCCTCGTGGGTGGCGTGGTGCTGCTGCGGGGCGCCCGGCAGGCCGACGCCCACGAGGCGCAGACGGAGCAGCAGTTCCGCCAGCAGGCCGACCGTCGCGGTTCCGCCACCGGCATCCGGGCTGTGGGGACGAGCTTCCTGGTGCTGTTCCTGGCCGAGTGGGGCGACCTGTCCCAGCTGCTCACCGCCGGGCTGGTGGTGCGCTACCAGCAGCCGCTGTCGGTCGGCGTCGGGGCGTTCCTCGCCCTGGCGACCGTGTCGGGGTTGGCGGCGCTGCTGGGGCGGGCGTTGTTGCGGCGGGTCCGACTCGCGACGATCCGACGGATCGGCGGTGGCGTCTGCCTGGTCGTCGCGGGGTTGACCGTCCTGGGGCTGCTCGGGGTGCGAGTGCCCGTCCTGGGGTGAGCGCGTGGGGCTAGCGCAGGGCTAACGCAGGGTGACCTGGCGGCTGAGCAGCCCGTTGCGGGCCCGCCGCTGGTCGGCGTCCAGGGGGCGCCGTGAGGCGATCGCCTCGTCCAGCCGCGGCGCCAAAAGCCCGACCGGGTCGGCCAGCGCGTCCGCGGACGCCTGCGGGTCGACCTCCCACACCGGCACCAGCAGCCCGCCGGCTCGGAAGGCCCCGAGCAGTCGCGAGTCGGGGGTGAGCCGACCGTGGTCGGCGGCCAGCAGCCGGGCCAGGCCGTCGGTGGCCTGGTCCTCGTCCGGTCCGAGCACCCAACGCACGTACGTCCGCTCACCGTGTCGGGTCCAGTAGACCGACGGCGCGCCCTCCACCCGGGCGGTGGGCAGCACCGCCGCGTTCGCCTGCTCCATCGAGGCCGTGGCCTGCTCGTCCAACTCCGCCTCGCCCACCCAGTAGTCGAAGCCCTGGTGGAGGGTGACCTGGAACGGCACCGCCGGGTCGAGGAGGTCCTGCAGGCGGGGCGTCGCGGCAGTGGTCGCCGGTGGCGTGGTCACGGCGGTGCCCGGCTCGGCCTCGGCGGCGGCCACGAGCGCCGCCGCGAGGTCCCGGCTGACGTCCCCGCCGGCGCTGCCCTGGGTGGCCACGAGGATCACCCCGTCGCCGCGGTGCAAGGCCGGCCAGGCCAGTGGCAGCATGGTCGCCATGGTGACCGTGGGGCATCCCGGCACGCCGGGGACCGCCACCGCAGCGGTCGCCGCCGGCAGCAGCTCGCGCATGGCGACCCACTCGGTCTCGGCGGGCAGCCCCTCGAAGGGCCGGCGCACGTAGGGCGCCGGGGCCGGTCCCGCGTCCGTATGCCGCCTGCCGCGTTGCCGGCTCGCCTTGCCCATGACCGGCCAGCCTAGTCCGACGCAGCGTCGGCCCGCGCCCATCCTGAGCCGCAATGCCCCGCCGCCGAGCCGGCCTGCTGAGCCGGGCTGCGCCGCCGCCGGGCCGGGCCCGCCTGCCCGAGCGGTCAGTGACCGCGTCGGCGCGACGGCCCGCCCAGCGAGGCCCACACGGTGCGCCCGGCCTTGTCGTCGGTGACCCCCCACTCGTGGGCGAGACTGCGCACGATCCGCAGGCCCCGCCCGGCGGTGGACCAGAGGGCCGGTGGCGCGGGTCGAGGCGTGGAGGGGCCTCCGCCGTCGGACACCTCGACCTCCACCACCCCCGCCTTGGCACGCCACCGCACCCGGACCGTCCCGTCGGCGAGCGCGCGCGCATGCCGGATCGCGTTGCTCAACAGCTCCGAGACGACGATCTCGGCCTCGTCGACGGTCTCGGGCCCGACCCCGAGCGACTGCAAGTCCTCGACGATGCTGCGTCGCACCTGGGGGACCGCCTGTGCGCTGCACGGCATCCGGACCACGCGGGGCGCCTCCGGATCGAGGTCGCGAACGACCGTCTCCGTGCTCACCTGCCACCTCGCCACTTGGGGTACACCTGGCCTGGGCCCCCGACACCGCCCGCACTAGACAGTAGGCCACCGGGCGGATGGGGTCGAGAGGGGTGCGGCAATTCGGTCGCCGCAGTCGAGACCGGGGGATCTCGACGAGGTCCCGGCGGTATGCCGCGCCGGTCCGACCGACACACTGGCCTCACACCGATCCGCGCCCGGACGTTGAAGGACCATGCCACTGCCGCCGTTTCAGCGCCTCGTCGACGAGCACTGGCGCGACGTCAGCGGGTTGGCCCACGCGCTGGCCGGCCCGCACGACGGCGACGACGTCGCCCAGCAGGCGTGGACGCAGGCGTACGCGGCATACCCGTCGCTGCGCTCGGCGTCGAACCTGCGGGCCTGGCTGCTCACCGTCACCTACCGGTGCGCCATGGACCTGCACCGGGCCCGGGCCCGCCGCCCGGCGCCGATGGACCTGCAGGCGGCCCTCGACGCCCCGCAGCGCGCCGGTCCCCCGGCCGACGAGTCCCTGCCGGACGACGCGCTGTGGCGCCGGGTGGCCGCCCTGCCCGAGCGGCAGCGCCACGCCGTCGCCCTGCGCTATCTCGCCGACCTCGACCATGCCCGGATCGCCGAGACCCTCGGCACCACGGCGACGGCCAGCCGCCGCCTCGTCAGCGACGGCCTGGCCACCTTGCGGAAGGAACTGTCGTGACCGATCTCGTCCGGCGCCTGCGCCAGGCCCCCGCGGTGGGGCACCCTCCCACCTTCGCCGACGCCGAGGTCTCCTACCTCGTGCACGACACGCCGATCGGGCGGATGCTGTTGGCCTGCAGAGCCTCCGGGGCGCTGGTCGCGTCCGTGTTCGCCCCCTCGGTGCAGGCCGAGGACCGCGTGCTCGACCGTCTCGCGGCGACGGTGAGCCCTCGCGTCCTGCGCCTGCCGGCGAGCGTGGATCCGATCCGCCGTCGACTGGACGACTACCTCGCCGGCCGGAGCCACGGGCTCGGCGTCGAGGTGGACTGGGCGCTGGCCAGCCCGTGGCAACACAGCGTGCTCGCGACGCTGTCCGAGCGGGTCCCCTACGGCGCCCGCGCCAGCTACGGCCAACTCGCCGCGTGGGTCGGTCGCCCGCGCGGGGCGCGGGCCGTCGGGGCGGCCCTCGGGGCCAACCCGCTGTGCGTCGTGGTGCCGTGCCACCGGGTCGTCGGCGCGCGCGGAGCCCTCACCGGGTATGCCGGTGGGCTGGCGGCGAAGGAGCGGCTGCTCGAGCTCGAGGCTCCTCGGGCGTGACGAGGACGACACGCCCGAGGACGTGCCGATCGGGCCACGGGTTGGTGGGCCCGACCGGTGCTCGGTAAACTGAGCACCGGTCATAGTGCCTTGGGAGGGACGCGCATGACGACGTATCCGACGGTGCTCGACGCACCAGACGTGGCCGAGCTGGTCGAGAGGGTGGCTCGGGCCGACTACGAGCGGGCCCGGCGTCGCCGGCAGCCGGGGGGCTCGATCCTGCCCGGGTGGGACGACCGGGCCCCGCAGGAGCGCGCCGCGGCGCTGACCGAGGTCGAGCCGCAGGTCCTCGCTGCTCTCGAGGCGTTGGTGGACATGGGGTTCGCCGTGGTCCCCGAGGCCTGGACCGGGCTCTCGCTGAGCTACGTGCACCCGCCCGCCCAGTCGGACTGGCGGTCGGACGGTCGCGATCCCGGCGCCGAGCCGCTCAAGCTCGACACCGTGACCACGGCGGCCGAGGCGGTGGTCAAGGGCGCCGGGCAGGCCGCCGTCAGCGTGGCGATGGCCTCGATCGACCAGGTCCGCTCGGTCGGCCGTAAGGTCACCAAGCGCATCCACGCCGCGTGACGGCCGCGGGCGCGCAGACGCCCGCGGCCCCGCGAGGACCGTTGCCCTAGCGTGTCGGCATGGACGTTCTCGCCGCGGCATACCTGCGCCGCCTGGGCGTCCCCGACCCGGGGCGCCCGTCCGCGACGAGCCTGCGTGTCCTGCAGCGGGCCCACCTCGACCGGGTCGCCTACGAGACCGTCGGCATCGCCGTGGGACGCCCCGTCGGCATCGAGCCCGTCGAGGCGGCGACCCGGATCGTCGCCGGATGGGGCGGCTACTGTTACCACCTCAACGGCGCGTTCGCCTGGCTGCTCGGACAGCTCGGGTATGCCGTCACCCGGCACGTCGGGGGCGTGCAGTTCCCGGGCAGCCCCGCCGCCGCCGACGGCAACCACCTGGCGCTCACCGTCGAGGTGTCCGGCCGGCGCTGGCTGGTCGACGTCGGCCTCGGCAACGGTCCGGCCGAGCCGATCGCGTTGCAGGAGAGCGTGGTCCGGCAGGCCGGGTTCGTCTACGGCGTGCGCCGGTCCGACGACGTCGCGGGATGGCGGCTCGAGCAGGACCCGCGCCTGCGGGCCTATCCGGGGATGGACTTCGAGGACCGGCCGGCGGTGACCGAGCGCTTCGCGCCCATGCACGTGCGGCTCTCGAGCGACCCGTCCTCGGTGTTCGTCACCTGGGTGACCGTGCAGCGGCGCACTCCCGCCGCGGTGCGCACCGCCAAGAACTGCCTGTTCGTGCAGGTGGACGGCGACGGCGAGCATCGCCGGGTCCTCGACACGCCCGCGCTCTACTTCCGCACCCTGCGCGACGAGCTGGCGTTCGACCCGGCCGACCTGCTGGCCTGCGAACGCAGCGCCCTGTGGGAGCGCATCTGGGGCTCGCACCAAGCCTGGGTGGCCGCCCGGGGGCGCTGACCGCCGCGCGGACGCGATGCCGGGGCCCAGCCACGGCCTCCCCCCGTGCACCTGCGCGCACCGGCATACCGCGGTCCCGGCACAATGGCGGGCATGACCGACTGCTACGTGTACGACGCCATCCGCACGCCGTTCGGCAAGTTCGGGGGCGCCCTCGCGGGCGTCCGCCCGGACGACCTGGCCGCCCACGTCGTGCGCGAGCTCGTCGGTCGGGCTCCGGCGCTGGACCCGGCCCGGATCGACGAGGTCGTCTTCGGCAACGCCAACGGTGCCGGCGAGGAGAACCGCGACGTCGCCCGGATGGCCGTGCTGCTGGCCGGGCTGCCGACCTCGGTGCCGGGCACCACGGTCAACCGCCTGTGCGGGTCGAGCCTGGACGCGGCGATCATCGCCTCCCGTCAGGTGCAGACCGGGGAGGCCGACCTCATGCTCGTCGGCGGCGTCGAATCGATGACCCGCGCGCCCTGGGTGCTGCCCAAGCCGCAGCGCCCCTTCCCGGCCGGCAACGCGACCCTGGAGTCGACCACGCTCGGGTGGCGGTTGGTCAACCCGAAGATGCCCACCGACTGGACGGTCTCGCTGGGCGAGGCGACCGAGCAGCTGCGCGAGCGCCACGGCATCTCGCGACAGGACCAGGACGCCTTCGCCGCCCGCTCGCATCGGCGGTCTGCCCAGGCGTGGGACGAGGGGTTCTACGACGATCTCGTCGTCGCCGTGCCCGGGGTCCAGCTGGCCCGCGACGAGTCGATCCGGGCCGAGACGACGGCGGCGCGGCTGGCCGAGCTGACGCCGGTGTTCCGCTCGGTGGACGCGGGGGGCACGGTCACCGCCGGCAACGCCTCGCCGCTCAACGACGGCGCCTCGGCGGCGTTCCTCGGCAGCGCGGCGGCGGCCGACCTGCTCGGTCGGACCCCCCTGGCCCGGGTCGCCGGGCGAGGGGCCAGCGCGAACGAGCCGCAGTTCTTCGGCTACGCCCCGGTGGAGGCGGCCGACCGGGCCTTGGCCCGGGCCGGCATCGGCTGGTCGGACGTGGCGCAGATCGAGCTCAACGAGGCGTTCGCGGCGCAGTCGCTGGCGTGCGTGCGGGCGTGGGACGTCGACCCCGAGATCGTCAACCCGCACGGCGGGGCGATCGCCATCGGGCACCCGCTGGGCGCCTCGGGGCTGCGCATCCTGGGCACCTTGGCCCGGGGCCTGCAACGCTCGGGCGCCCGCTGGGGCGTCGCGGCGATCTGCATCGGGGTGGGTCAGGGCCTGGCCGTCGTCCTGGAGAACGTCGCCGCCGCCGGCTGACCGGCACGGCGGCCGCTGACCGGGCAGCGCGGTGCACCCGGGCAGCCAAGTGGCGGCCCGGGTGCTCCCGCCCGAGTCCCCGTGGTGTGTGAGGATCGCCGGGTGCGGTTCGTCGTCGTCGGGGTGGGCGCCATCGGTGGGGTCCTGGCCGCGCGGCTGGTCCAGGCCGGGCACGAGGTCGTGGGCGTGGCCCGCGGCACCCAGCTGGCCGCCGTCCGCGAGCGGGGGTTGACCCTGGCCACCCCCACCGGCACGTCCGTGGCCCGCCTGCCGGTGCACGGCCGACTGTCCGACGTGGCGGCGGGCGCCGACGAGGTCGTCGTCGTGGCCACCAAGAGCCAGGACACGCCCTCGGTCGTCGCCGACCTGGTCGCCTCGGGCCGCCGCGACACCCCGGTCTTCTTCGCGCAGAACGGGGTCGCCAACGAGCCGCATGCCCTGCGCAGCCTCGGCGCCGTCTACGGCGTGGTCGTCATGGCGCCTACGACGTACCTGCGCCCCGGCGAGGTGGTCGCCTACTCCAGTCCCACCACCGGGATCCTCGACGTGGGGCGATACCCGGGCGGGGTGGACGAGGTCGCCGAGCGGGTCGCTGCGGCACTGCGTCGTGCCACCTTCGACTCCCGGGCCATCCCGGACGTGCGCCGGTGGAAGTACGCCAAGCTCGTGACGAACCTCGGCAACGCCGTCGAGGCGGTGTGCGGGCCGGCTGCCCGGCCCGGGCCTTTGGTGCAGGTCCTCGAGGCCGAGGCGCGTGGCGTCTTGGACGCCGCCGGCATCGAGGCCGCCTCGCCGGCCGAGGACCTGCACCGCCGCGGCTCGATCATCGCGCTGCACCCCGTCGACGGGCGGCGCCGCCCGGGCGGGTCGACGTGGCAGAGCCTGGCGCGGGGGACCGGCGTCACGGAGGTGGACTACCTCAACGGTGAGGTCGTCATGCTCGGGCGGCTGCACGGGGTCCCCACGCCGGCGAACGCCCTCCTGCGCGACCTTGCCACCGATCTCGCCCGGCGCCGCGCCGCACCCGGGGCGTATGCCGCGTCGGACCTGCTCGCCCGGCTGCGGTAGGCGGATCGCCGGTCACCGCGCGGGGCCGACCAGGCGGGCGGCGAGCTCGTCGAGGGCCGCCTGCTGTTGTGGGTGACCGACCAGGCCGAGGTGGGCGTGCGGCATACCGGCACGGACGACCAGCTGCACGTCCACCCCGGCCGCCCGCAGCTGCGCCGCGAAGGCCTCCCCGGAGGGGCGCAAGTCGTCCAGCTCGCTGACCTCGACGAACGTCGGGGGCAGCCAGGCGAGGTCGGCGAGCGCCGGGAAGGCGTACGGCGAGAGGTCGACCAGGGGCCCGCCGACGTAGTTCTCGTGAATCTCGCGGAACACCTGCGGCGGGTTGCGGGTGACCCAGGGGTGCGCGTCCAGCGTGGCGGTGAGCTCGGGCGAGGGTTCGGGCACCACGGGATGCATCACCGGGTACGCAGTGAGCAGCTGCCAGGGCACGGCCCGGCCCTCGTCGCGCTGGCGCAGGGCCAGGCCGGCGGCCAGGCTGGCCCCGGCGCTGGCTCCGCCGACGGCCAGGCGCGCGGGGTCGATGCCCAGATCGCTCGCGTGCTCGCGCACCCATCGGTATGCCGCGACGACGTCGTCGTGGGGCACCGGGAAGTGCACCCCGCCCACCGCGAGGTGGTAGCGCACCGTGACGACGACGACCGGGGTACGGGCCAGCAGGCCGACGGCGAGGTCGTGCGCGTCGGGGGAGTCCAGGTCGCCCACGACGAAGGCCCCCCCGTGCATCCACACCAGACCGGGGCCCGGCTCGGCGCCGGGCCGCTGCGGTGGGTAGATCCGCACCGGGACGTCCCCGTGCGGGCCGGGCACGAGCGCCGCACGGTATCGGGTCATCGGCCCCCTCCCCGGCACCGGCCGCACCCGGTCACGACCCGGACGGGTCGGGCAGCCACGGGCGGTCCGTGCGGAACACCCGGGCCAGTGCGGTGGCGACCAGGCGCCCGGGCGGCTCGCCCTCGTCGGTGCGCACCCGGACGTCGATGCGGTAGACCGCGGTGCGCCGCGACCGGTGCGCCTCTCGGCCCTCGCACTCGAGCACCTCGCCCTGCTGCGCGGCGGTGACGAACTCGGTGTGCACGTCCTGGGCCACCGCCAGCACGCCATGGCTGTTGCTGACGACCGCGTGCACGACGTCGATCAGCGCCATGGTCGCTCCGCCGTGGGCAGCGCCGGCCGCGTTGAGGTGCGCGGCCGTGACCGGCATGCTCGCTGTGACCTGGCCGACCTCGACGCTCTCGACGGTGATCCCGAGCAGGTCGGCGAGAGGGTCGGCGACGAGTCGGGCGCGCAGGTCCGAGGCGATCTCGCCGGGCATGCCCTGCTCTCCTGGGTCGGTCGACGGGGGTGTCCTCCCGGCACGACGGTGGCGGCCGGCACTCGCCGGGGACGCTACCAGGCGGCCCGACGTCAGCCGAACCGGTCCAGGGCCTCGGGCAGCAGGAACAGCATCCCCACCGACCAGGTCAGGTGGGTGACGATCGGCCCCAACACCCCACCGGTGACCCGCCGCTGCAGCCCGGTGACGACACCGACGACGGCAGCGGCCAGGACGAGCAGGGGGATGCCCGCCGCCGCGGTGACGACGGTATAGCCGAGCGTCGTCCACAGGACCGCATGGCTCCTGCCGACGGCGGCATACGCCGCACCCCGGAAGTACAGCTCCTCGGCCACCCCGTTGACCACGGTGATCGCCGTGACCAGCGGCAGGGACCCCACCCGCGCGTGGTCCAGCAGGGCGTCCACCGGCGCGCGCAGCACGGGCACCCGGGCGACGACGACCGAGCCGACGAGGAACACCGCCAGCAGTCCGGCGCCCAGGGCGAGGGACTGGACCACGGGGCGCCCCGGCGTGGTGCCCGCCCGCGTGTGTGCCCGCCCGAGGTGCAGCGGCCCGGACAGCACCGCACCCCCGGACCACACCAGGGCGAGCGCGACGGTGGCGAGGTAGAACCAGGCGTTGCCCGGCGGCACCCGCAACGCCGCGGCCAGGACGCACGACCCGGCCACGAGGGTGAGCCCGGCGATCACCCGACGGCGCCGACGCACCGCGTCGGTCTCGTCGCGGTTGCGCGCCACGGGAGTGACCAGCGCGGCCGTGACGAAAGCGCGCACCTCGCGGAACGGGTCGACCACGCCCACATCCTCGCATCGTCGGGTCGGGGGCTCGGTGATCGTGCCGGCCGGCATGCAAGGATGCCTTATGCCTCCCACCCGCCGTGTCGCCCTGGTCACCGGAGCGACCGGCTATATCGGCAGCCGTCTGGTCCCCGCGCTGCTCACGGCGGGATTCACCCCTCGGGTCCTGGTGCGCGACCGCTCGCGGATCGCCGGCCGCGCGTGGGTGGACCGGGTCGAGGTCGTCGAGGGCGACGCCTCGGACCCGGCGGCGGCGAGCCGGGCCTGCGTCGGAGCGCAGGTTGCCTACTACTTGCTGCACTCGATGGACGGCTCGGGCGACTTCGTCGAGCGGGACCGCGCGTTGGCCACGACGTTCGGTGCCGCCGCGCGCAGCAGCGAGGTCGGCCGCATCGTCTACTTGTCCGGCCTGCACCCCGACGAGCCGCTCAGCGAGCACCTGGCCTCGCGGGTCGAGGTGGGCGAGCGGCTCATGGCCAGCGGGGTGCCCACCGCCGTGCTGCAGGCGGCGGTCATCATCGGCTCCGGATCGGCCTCGTTCGAGATGCTTCGCCACCTCACCCGGCGACTGCCGGCGATGGTGGCGCCCAAGTGGCTCGACAACCGCATCCAGCCGATCGCGGTGCGCGACGTGCTCTGCCTGCTGGTGGCCTGCGCCGACCTACCCGCGGACGTGAACCGGACCTTCGACATCGGCGGCCCGGACGTGGTGACCTATCGGGAGATGATCGCCCGGTTCGCCGCGATCGACGGGCTGCGGGAGCGGGCCGTGGTCACCGTGCCGGTCCTGACGCCGCGGCTGGCCAGTCACTGGGTGGGTCTGGTGACGCCGGTGCCCACCGGGGTGGCCAAGCCGCTGGTGGGCAGCCTCACCCACGAGGTGGTGTGTCGCGAGCGCGACATCGCGGCATACGCGCCGGCCTGTGTCCAGGCCGCCCTCCCCCTGGACGAGGCGATCACCGCGGCTCTGACGGGCCCGGCGCGCGAGGACCACCGGCCCGAGCCCGGCACCGTGGACCCGGCCTGGCTGACCGCCGCCGACCCGCCGTGGGCCGGGTGAGTCGACGGCAGCGAGCCCGGTCAGGGTCGGTGCACGGGGGACAGTGCCACCATCGGGGAGCGCTCGACCCACCGGCGCACGTCGCCGTCCTTGGTCCGGTACCACGGCTGCACCGCCCAGATCAGCGGGACGAGGGCCCGGCGCGCCGCGGGGTCGGTCACCTCGGTCGCCGTGACGTCGACGTCGTATGCCGCGGGGCGGCGCACGTGCACCGTCGCCGCCGGGTGGGCCCGGAGGTTGGCCAACCAGTCCCGGGGTCCCGGCGATCCGACGAGGTGGACGACGCCGTCCAGGACGACATACCAGATCTCGATGCGGTGCGCTCGGCCCGAGCGTCGGCCGGTCGTGGTGAGCTGCACGGTCCCGGTCGCGGGGGACAACGGCCAGCGCACGCCGCGAGTATGCCAGGGGCCCGGGCCTCTGGGGCCGGCTACGGCAGCGCGACGACGTGGATGGACTGGTCCTTCGCGCGGATCCGGCGCGGGTCGTCGCGTTTGGCGCGGTCGGAGACGACGACGAGGTGGCGCCGGTCGAGCCACGCGACCCCCTCGACGGTCCCGTAGACCACCCGTCCCCGCCCGTCGCGGGGGAAGCGGCAGACCGTGCCCGCGCCGTCGACCGCCCACCGGTCCGGGGCGAGCGTGCCGACCCACAGCGCCGAGGAGCGTTGCGACACCACGGCGATCCGCTCGCCGTCGACGGCCAGAGAGCTGTAGTCGGCGAAGTCGACGCCGGGGGGCAGCTCGACGGTATGCCGCGTGCGCCACCGCCCGTCGTCCAGGGTGAGCACCCGCAGCCGGCCCCGGAGCCCGCCGCCTCGGGCGCCGGCCACGGTGACCGGCCCCTCGGCCAGGGCCAGCAGGTGCACCCGCCCCTGGCGGCGCACCGCCGCGAGGCCCTCGACACCCTTGTTCGGCTCGGTCAGCCGGATGTCGGTCCACTGCCGGTCGGTCTGCCGCCAGCCGTCGTCGAACACGAGGATTTGCGAGTACCGGTGGCCGTCGTGCGCCGCGACGTCCTCGAGCACACCGAAGTACCCCCCGCCGTCCGGCTCGGCGGCGAGATCCTCCACGCCGGTCGGGCCACCGGGCCGGCGGATCATCGCCGCCGACGGGTCGGGCACCTCCCAGTGCAGGCCGATCCTGGCGAGATCCGGCAGGTTGTCGAACCCCACCCACAGCCACCCGGCGGCGGCGATCACCCCGGAGGCCTCGAGCCGGTCCGTGCCGGGGGCCGCGTCGGCGAGGACCTCGGCGAGCTTGGCCTCGCGCACCACCTGCAGCGTCGGGATCGTCGGCGGGTTCACCGAGCGCTCACCGCCGGCTCATCGGGTGACTCACGGGGCGACGGGGAAGCTCGCGCCGCTGGACCCGGACGGGTCGTCGCGGCGCAGCTCGGCCAAGCGGCGCCGGGCGCTCTCGTAGCGCATGAGCACGTAGTGGTGGATGCCGTTGGCGAAGGTCTCGCCGTGGCGCAGCTCCCACTGGGCGAACCCGTTGAGGTAGACCTCGTGGTTGGCCCACTGGCGTCCGGTGGCCGGCGGCCCCTGCGGGGTCGCCGACTCGAGGTAGGCGCTCGTGGCGACTCGTTGCCACAGCCCGGGGTCGCCGGTCAGGCCCAGGCGCCGGTCCACGGTGGCCACGGTGAACACGGTGTCGAGCAGGTGCTCCACGTGGTCGAGGTAGTAGCGGCGGAACCCTCGGTTGGCCAGGACGTTCTGCACCAACGGGATCCGGGACCTCTTGGCGGTGTTGCCGGCGTTGTGGCCCCAGTAGCCACCGGTGTTGGCGGCCCAGTCGAGCAGGTCGGTGTCCTGCCAGCGGGTGGTGAAGTAGTCCATCCCGAGGGTGTTGTCGTAGTCCCAGGGCACCAGGGTGAAGTAGGGCTTGCCCACGACGTCCCCCTCGTCGGGCACCCGCGTCGAGTTGTAGAGGAAGTAGTTGGCCGGGGTGGCGAAGTAGTTGTCCCAGGCCCCGACGAGCACGTTGACGCCGGCCCAGCGCAGCAGGCGCTCGACGTCGAGGATCTCACGGACGGCGGCGGCATACCCGTCGGTGGAGAACGCCGCCGGGCCACCCGGCATACCGACCCCGTTGACGACGCGCACCAGCTGAGCGAGGTCCGCGAAGCCCGCCGCGTCCGGGGCGTCGGAGTAGGACTTGAGCAGTCGGTAGGTCTGGTTCTGCCCGGTGATGGAGTACTGCGCGCCGCTGTCGTCGCCCCCCGCGCCGACCCGGTGCTCGAGGGTCGCCGGCCCGAGGTCGCCGCAGTACATCTTGTAGAGGTTGCCCTTGGGCTTGCCGGGGAAGTGCTGGCGCAGCATCGGCTTGTCGATCTCCTCGATGACGCTGTAGAGCCCGAGGTAGTCGCCGTCGATCCGCAGCCGTGCATAGGTATGCCGCGAGGCCGGCACCTGGGCGTCGCGGAAGAAGCGCCACACCAGCGCCTCGCGCATCTGCGAGGGGTCGTTCCACATCGACTTGAGGTTGACCGTCGACATCTGGGCCAGCTCGTTGGCATCGCCGTCGAGGGAGAACTTCCACGAGCGCTTGGGCGCCGACAGGGTGCGGTTGCCGCTGTTGCGCAGGTCGAAGGCGTCGGCGTCGAGCAGCCGGCCGGCACCGGTCGGTGCGGCCATGGCCTGCGGGTCGGCCGGGTCGACCTGCCAGACCTGCACCCGCGCGCCGGCGGGTGCCGTCACGTCCTGCTCGATGGGGTCGGCCGGTCGCACCAGGTCGGCCGGCCAGCCGGTGACCTCGACGTGGTACATCGGCCGGGCGAAGAACTCGGCCTGCGGCGTGGCGGGCATGGTGGCTCCTGGGCAGAGTGGTCGCTCGGGGAGAGGACGCGACCTCAGGGGCCAGTGATACCCCGGGTCGGGGCCGGCTCGCAACGCGCTGGTGGCCGGCGGCGGGCCGGACGCCCGAGACGACGGCCGCTCGACCGGCGAAACGGAGGCAGGTCATGACCGAGACGATGCAGGCTTGGGCGGTGGCCCGACTTAGGCCGGTGGCCCGACCTGGGCCGCCGGGCACCGACCTGCTGGCGCTGCGCACCGGCCCCGTGCCCGAGCTCCAGCCGGGGAGGTCCTCGTGCGCGTCACGAGCACCACCCCGCCGCGACGGCGAGCGGCTGCGCACGCTCGGCCCGACTGCGGGTGCGCGTCCGCGTCACGGCATACCGGCTGGCGGACGCGCCCACCGCCCTGCGCGACCTGGCCGCGGGCCGGGTCACCGGGGCCCCGTGCTCGTCCCCGACCTGACCTGCGCGCTACCGCGCGTCCTGGACCTCGACGATGACGTTGGTCGCCTTGCCCGGGGGGACGAGGATCGCGGTATCGGCCGCGAGTTCCTTGCCCACCGGGGAGGCGAACGAGTCCTTCATGGCCTGCGCGGTGTCCCACTCCAGCTCGGCCACCCGGTAGAACCGGTCACCGCCCCGGGGGTCCTTGACGTTGCGGCTCACCCGGAAGTGGCGCAGGTCCGGCAGGGCCCGCACCAGGGGGCAGTGGACGTCCCGATAGTGACGCTCGAACGCGTCGGGGTCGTCGGGGGTCTCGTAGAACACCATGAAGCGGACCACGGGCCGATGCTATCGGCCGGTCGCCCTCCGGCGCGACGAGGCCCCTCGGGTCAGGGGTGCTCGCTGGCCACGTCGGCCGACCAGTCCGCGGCGGCGAGCATCCGCTGCGACCACCGCGGGTAGTGCTCCACGAAGGTCGCCGTCATCGCGGCTAGGGGCACGTCGTCGAAACTGCCCCGGTGTCGCACGTACTCCATGTGTCGGTTGCCGGCCTTGTCGAACGGGTGGTAGATGGAGTCGGCCGTGCCGTCGAACTCCAGCGTGTGCAACCCGAACGCCTCGCACAGCTCGCGGTTGAAGGCCGGGGTGGCCTTGCGCCACGCGCCGTTCAGGTGGATGTCGGTGTAGCCGTGCCACATGAACACGTCGGTGCCCATCATCTCGGTGAGCCGGCGGGTCGACAGGTGGTTGCGGACGTCGGCGTAACCGACCCGAGCCGGTATGCCGCGAGCGCGGCAACAGGCGGCCAGCAGCGCCGCCTTGGGCACGCACCAACCGACGCCGTTGGCGATCACCGTGCTGGCCCGCATGCCCGCAGGCGAGAGGTCGATCCGGTAGGGGTCGTAACGGAAGCCGTCGCGCACGGCGTAGTACAGGGCGACGGCGACCTCGGTGGGCGTCGCGCCGGTCCCGTGCTCGGCGGCGAAGGAGGCCACGTCGGGGTGGTCGCTGTCGATGAGGTCGGTGGCACGCAGGGTCGGGTCGATCGGCGACTCGAGCACCGTGGCCGGCATGGTGTCCACGACGACCATGCTCGCCGCTGCACCGGCCGGTGTCGAGAGCACGGGGTCGCCCCCGCCTGCGCGCACCGCGGGTGGGGCTTTCTCAGGCCGGCACGGGCCCGATCAGCGCCCGGTCAACGCATCGCCACCCACCCGCGGGCTGCGCTAGCCTCCGACCAGGGACGAGATGGCTCCGGCGTCGACAGTGAGGCATGCGCAGTGACGAAGACATCGAAACCGACGCCCGACGCGGCTGCCGCCCAGGCCGTCGGCGCCGCGCCGCTCTCACCGGGTGAGGTCACCTCGGACACCGACGGGACCGGGCCCGACCAGGCCGCCGGCATCACGAGGTCCATGGCCGCGCCGGACTACCCGACGGTCGACTTCCGGGTCATCGGCCCGTCCTTCGAGCCGACCCACTCCCTGGCTCGCCAGCCCGCCGTGGCCCCCGAGCGCACGGTGGACGGATTCGTCAGGGAGTTCCTCCGCGAGCTCAACTTCGGTCAGGGTGCCGCGCTGGACCGCTCGTCGGTCAACCACCAGTACCTCGCGCTGGCCCGCACCGTCCGGCACTACCTCATGGCCGACTGGCTGGGCACGGCGAAGCGACGGCGGCAGGCGCCTTCGAAGATGGTCGGATATCTGTCCGCGGAGTACCTGTTGGGGCGACAGCTGGGCAACGCCCTCATCGCCAGCGATCTCACCGAGATCGTCGAAGAGGGCCTGCGGGCGTGCGGGATCAACCTGACCATGCTGCGCGCCCAGGAGGTCGAGCCGGGGTTGGGCAATGGTGGCCTCGGACGTCTGGCCGCCTGCTTCATCGACTCGCTCGCGACGATGGACGTCAGCTGCATCGGCTACGGCATCCGCTACGAGTACGGCATCTTCCGGCAGACGTTCGTCGACGGCCGTCAGACCGAGGTACCCGACACCTGGCTGTCCCTCGGCGCGCCGTGGGAGTTCCGCAACCCGGAGCGGGCCGTGCGGGTCGACTTCGCCGGCCACTGCGAGGACGTCGTCGAGGAGTCGGGGGTGACCCGCCGCCGTTGGGTGCCCTCGTGGAACGTCCTCGGGGTCCCCTACAACTACATGGTCCCGGGCTATCGCAACGGGGTGGTCAACACCCTTCGGCTGTGGAGCGCCGAGGCCACCCGCGCGTTCGACCTGGCGATCTTCAACGCCGGCGACTACGCCGAGGCTGTCCGGGCCCAGACCTTCGCGGAGAACATCTCCAAGGTCCTCTACCCGGAGGACTCCACTCCCCAGGGCCGCGAGCTGCGGCTGCAGCAGCAGTACTTCTTCGTCGCCTGCTCGCTGCGCGACTACATCGAGCAGACGCTGCCCAAGGGCTTCGACCTGCGCAAGCTGCCCGACCAGATCGTGTTCCAGCTCAACGACACCCACCCGGTGATCGCCATCCCCGAGCTCATGCGGCTGCTCGTCGACGAGAACGGCTTCGAGTGGGACGAGGCGTGGGACATCACCCAGCGGTGCTTCGCCTACACCTGCCATACCCTGCTGCCGGAGGCGCTGGAGGTCTGGCCGACCGAGCTCGTCGGGCGGCTGCTGCCCAGGCACCTGGAGATCATCTTCCGGATCAACGACGAGTTCCTCGCCAAGGTCCGCGCGGCATACCCGGGTGACGAGCTGCGGGTACGCCGGATGTCGATCGTGTCGGACTACCCCTACCAGGCCGTGCGGATGGCGCACCTGGCGACGGTGGCTGCGAGGCGGATCAACGGGGTCGCCGAGCTGCACTCGCAGCTGTTGCGCGACAAGGTCCTGCCCGACTTCTCCGCGATGTGGCCGGAGAAGTTCACCAACGTCACCAACGGCATCACCCCGCGGCGGTTCCTGCGGATGGCCAACCCGAAGCTGTCCGAGCTCATCACCGAGGCGATCGGCGACGGGTGGGTCACCGACCTGGGCCGGCTGGCCGAGCTCGAGCCGTTCGCCGACGACGCCGAGTTCCGGGCGCGCTTCCGGTCGGTCAAGGAGGCGAACAAGCGCCGGCTCTACGGGCTCGCCCTGGCGCAGGAGGGCATCACCCTGCCGGACGGCCACCTGCTCGACGTGATGGTCAAGCGGCTGCACGAGTACAAGCGCCAGATGCTCAAGCTGCTGCACGTCGTCTCCCTCTACGAGGGCATCGTCTCCGGGCGGGTCACGCCGTCGCAGATCCTGCCGCGGACGGTGATGTTCGGAGCGAAGGCCGCGCCGGGCTACTACATGGCCAAGGAGATCATCTACCTCATCAACAGGGTGGCCGCCGTGGTCAACTCCGACCCCCGGGTCGAGGGCGCCCTGACGATGGCGTTCCCGCAGAACTACAACGTCACCCTGTCCGAGAAGCTCGTGCCCGCGGCCGACCTGTCCGAGCAGATCTCGCTGGCCGGCAAGGAGGCCTCGGGCACCGGCAACATGAAGTTCATGCTCAACGGGGCGTTGACGATCGGCACGGACGACGGCGCCAACGTCGAGATCCGACGACTCGTCGGCGACGAGAACTTCTTCCTCTTCGGTCTGCTCGAGCCGCAGGTCGCCGCGTTGCAGGCCAAGGGCTACGTGCCGAGCTCGTTCTACGAGAGCAATCCCTCGCTCAAGGCGGCGATCGACCTCATCGCCAGCGGGACGTTCACCAACGGCAGCCGGGAGGCCGCCGGCCCGGTCGTCGGCGACCTGCTGTCCAACGACCGCTTCCTCGTGCTGGCCGACTACCAGGCCTACCTGGACGCCCAGGCGAAGGTGGAGGCGGCCTACCGCGACGAGGCGGCCTGGACACGCTCGGCGATCGTCAACGTGGCCCGGGCGGGGTTCTTCTCCTCGGACCGGGCGATGCGCGACTACATCGACCGGGTGTGGCGGGTGACGCCCGCCACCTAACCGGGAGGCCGCGGCGGGCGCGCGCGAGCCGTGGCGCCGGACACCATGCCGGTATGCCGCCCCGCTGCCGGTGCCGCCTCGCTCCTGCAGGCGCGCACTGTCGGTGCCGCCTGGCATGGTGTCCTCGTCATCCGACTCGACATCAGGGGGCGACATGAGAGGGCAACAGGGGGCGACATGAGAGGGCGTCGTCGCGCCAGGCAGTCCCTGGACGAGGCGTTGCGCATCGACACAGCGGTCCGCGTGGGCAGCGCCCGCTGGCACCGCCGGCGGGTGACCCGGCGCTGGCTCCAGATGTGGCTGGGGACGGCCACGATGGCGGCCGGCGTCAGCGTCCTGGTCGGCATGGCGTCCCGACCGGGCGACAGCGGCGCCGTGGGTGCGGCGTGGGTCGAGGTATGGATGGCCAGCTACCGGCAGCTCGCGCCGTTGGCGGCCGGCACCGCGGTGAGCACCATCGCGACGATCGCCGTCACCCTCTTCGTCGCCACGTCGATCGTCGACAGCCGCCCACCGTCGGCCTGGCCACCTCGCGCCGAGCTGGCCCGGCGCGAGGTCCTGGACACGGCGGCTTTCGGCACCTATGTCGTCGGGGCGACCTTGGTGTGGCTGCACCTGCCGCCGGTGCTCGGCCCCGAGCAGCACAGCGTCCTCGACGCCGCGCTGGTGGTCGTGATGGCGGCCCTGCTGACCCTGCTGGGCGCCCTGCAGGCGACCCCGCCGGAGGTGCGGCGGCTGCGCCTGGATCGGGCTCGGCAGACGGCGGCACGGGCCGGGTGGGTGCTCGCTCGTCTCGAGCCGGGTGCGCCGTCGTCGCGGCGCAGCGTCGCCGCACTGTCTGGGGTGAGCCTGGTCGCCGGCGCGGCAACGGCGCTGTGCGCGTGGGCGGCGCTGCCGGCGCAGGCCCGCCCGGTCGGCTTCGCCGGAGCGGTCGGGTTGGCGGGGGCGGTCGCCGCCATGCACGTCGCGGCCTGGCCGGTGATCACGGCCGAGGCCGTCGTCGAGCGGTACGTCTGGGGGCGCAGGAGCAGCTCCCACTGGTGGTTGGCCGCGGCGCTCGGCCTGCTCGAGGGGCTCGTCGTCGCCGCGCTGCTGGCCCTGGGGGCCCGGGCTGGGGCCCTGCTCTACCTCGCCGTGGTCGCGCTCCGGCTCGTCTGGGTGCGCTGGCTGCGGCGGGCGCCGTTGGCTCGGCGCTTCGCGGTGTGGCGGGCCGCTCGCCTGGCGCAGATCGCGCAAGGGTCGGCCCGGGAGATCGAGTCGTTGACCGAGCCGGGCGACCCGCTTCGCTCGCCCGGCTAGCGCGGCACCGACTCGCGCGGCCGCCAGGGCCCCCGCTCGCCTCAGCTGGCGATGGGCAGGTGGGGGTCGACCGGGCGGGCCGTCGTCTCGGCGGGCCGAGTCCGCGCCGGCAGCGGGTAGTGCACGACCACCCCGGCCTTGGCCAGCTCCGCCTCGCTGAGGTTGAACTGCACCGTGGTGATCCGGCAGCCCAGGCGGAAGCCGCACCGGCTCGGATCTGTCGTCGGGTTCATCGTCATCGTCGGCTCCTTGTCGCCGTCCCCACAATCGGCTCCTACGCGGTTCTCCTCCCACGGTAACCCGCCGGTCGACAACGCTTTGACAGACCCCCAATGGATGGGTGTGAGTGTGCTCACCACCCGGCCACGACAGGTCGCGAGCACTGAGTACTGCGCACCGAGTACTGCGCGCCGCGCGGATGACCGTGGGTCCTGTGGGCGCGGTTAGGGTGGGGGGCTCGGCGGCCGGCGCGGCATACCCGCGTGCGGCCCACCCGGGAGGAAGGAGACCAGCGATGGCCAGGACGACAGCGGCGAGGCCGCCCGGAGTGCACCCGGCCGACCGCCACGACCTCATCAGGGTGACCGGCGCGCGGGAGAACAACCTCAAGGACGTCAGCGTCGAGATCCCGAAACGGCGCCTCACCGTGTTCACCGGGGTGTCCGGGTCCGGCAAGAGCTCCCTGGTGTTCGGCACGATCGCCGCCGAGTCGCAGCGGCTGATCAACGAGACGTACAGCGCGTTCGTCCAGGGGTTCATGCCGACGCTGGCCCGGCCCGACGTCGACGTGCTCGACGGGTTGACCACGGCGATCATCGTCGACCAGGAGCGTATGGGCGCCAACCCGCGCTCGACGGTGGGCACCGCGACCGACGCCAACGCCTTGTTGCGCATCGTGTTCAGCCGACTCGGCCAGCCCTACATCGGTCCGCCCAGCGCCTTCTCCTTCAACGTCGCCTCGGTGTCGGGGGCCGGGGCGATCACCGTCGAGCGCGGGGCCGCGACCCAGGCGGTGAAACGCACCTACACCCGCACCGGAGGCATGTGCCCGCGGTGCGAGGGCATGGGCCACGTCACGGACTTCGACCTCACCCAGCTGTACGACGAGAGCAAGTCGCTCAACGAGGGCGCCCTGACCGTCCCCGGCTACAGCATGGACGGGTGGTACGGCCGGATCTACCGGGGCAGCGGGTTCGTCGACCCGGACAAGCCGATCCGCGCGTTCACCAAGCGTCAGCTGCACGACCTGCTCTACAAGGAGCCGACGAAGATCCGCATCGAGGGCATCAACCTCACTTACGAGGGCTCATCCCCAAGATCCAGAAGTCCATGCTCGCCAAGGACCGCGAGGCGATGCAACCGCACATCCGGGCCTTCGTCGACCGGGTGGTGACGTTCAGCCGTTGCCCGGAGTGCGAGGGCACCCGACTGAGCCAGGCCGCCCTGTCCAGCCGGATCGACGGGGTCACCATCGCCGACGCCTGCGCGATGCAGATCAGCGACCTCGCCGAGTGGGTGCGCCGTCTGGACGCCCCGTCCGTCGCGCCCCTGCTGGACAAGCTGCGCCACAGCCTCGACTCGTTCGTGGAGATCGGGCTGGGCTACCTCAGCCTCGCCCGCCCGGCCGGCACGCTCTCCGGCGGCGAGGCCCAGCGCACCAAGATGATCCGCCATCTCGGGTCCTCGCTCACCGACGTCAGCTACGTCTTCGACGAGCCCACCATCGGGCTGCACCCGCACGACATCGCGCGGATGAACGACCTGCTGCGCCAGCTGCGCGACAAGGGCAACACCGTCCTGGTCGTCGAGCACAAGCCCGAGGTCATCCAGATCGCCGACCACGTCGTCGATCTGGGCCCCGGGGCGGGCAGCGCGGGCGGCGAGGTCGTCTACGAGGGGTCGGTCGACGGGCTGCGGGCCAGCGGCACGACGACGGGGCGGCACCTGGACGACCGGGCCCGCCTCAAGCCGTCGGTGCGTATGCCGTCCGGGCGGCTGTCGGTGCGCGGCGCCACGACGAACAACCTGCGCGACGTCGACGTCGACCTGCCGCTGGGCGTGCTCGTCGTGGTGACCGGCGTCGCCGGCTCGGGCAAGAGCTCGCTCATCCACGGGTCGGTGTCCGGGCGCGATGGCGTGGTGACGGTCGACCAGGCCGGCATCCGTGGTTCGCGGCGCAGCAACCCGGCGACCTACACCGGGCTGCTGGAGCCGATCCGCAAGGCATTCGCCAAGGTCAACGGCGTGAAACCCGCTCTGTTCAGCGCGAACTCGGAGGGTGCCTGCCCGACCTGCAACGGCGCGGGCGTCGTCTACACCGACCTCGCGATGATGGCCGGAGTCGCCACGACGTGCGAGGAGTGCGAAGGGCGACGATTCCAGGCGGCGGTCCTGGACTACCGGCTCGGCGGGCTGAACATCGCCGAGGTGCTCGACCTGCCGGTAATCGAAGCCGAGGCGTTCTTCGGTGCCGGCGCGGCGCGTACGCCTGCGGCACACGCCATCCTCGCGCGCCTGTCCGACGTCGGGTTGGGCTACCTGCGCCTCGGGCAGCCGTTGACCACGCTCTCCGGGGGAGAGCGTCAGCGGCTCAAGCTGGCGACGCACATGGGCGAGAAGGGTGGGGTGTTCGTCCTGGACGAGCCGACCACCGGTCTGCACCTGGCCGACGTCGAGGCGCTGTTGGGCCTGCTGGACCGGCTCGTCGACTCGGGCACGTCGGTCATCGTCATCGAGCACCACCAGGCGGTCATGGCCCACGGCGACTGGATCGTCGACCTGGGCCCGGGCGCGGGGCACGACGGGGGCCGGGTGGTCTTCGAGGGCACCCCCGCCGACCTCGTCTCGACCCGCGCCACGCTCACCGGCGAGCACCTGGCGGCATACGTGACCGGCTGAGCGGGTGCCCCGCCCGGACGCACCCGCTCAGGCAGGCGCTGCGTCGCCGAGCCGGTCGAGCGACTCGGCCAGGGTGCGCGCCGTCTCGTTGCCCAACCGCTCCAGGGCGGGCACGAGCAGCGGGGTGATCCACCGGATCACCCCGGAGAAGGCGAAGTCCGCGACGTAGTCGACCTGGCTGCCGCCGCCGTCCGTGGGCCGGACCACGATGGTGTCCCGGCCGACCGTGGTGGCGCTGCGGCCCACGACGACGAAGGTCGGCTCGTCGCGCACCTCAACCGTGTAGTCCAGGCTCACCGTGCGACCCATGAAGCGCGAGACGTTCCGATACACCGTGCCCGGGCCCCCGTCGCCACTGACCCGGTGGCACGACACCGTGCCGCTGTCCCACTCGGTGGCGTTGGCGAAGTCGGCGAGGTAGGCGAACACCGGCCCTGGCGCCGTGCGCGTGGACACCGTCCGTCTGACGACCGGCATGACTATCCCTTCGTCGAGGTCGCCCGGCGGCGACCGGCTGCTGCGGCGAGGACCGCGACCGCGGCGACGATCGCCGCGATCCCGGTCGGGGTGGATCGTGGGCTGTCGGCCAACCGCGCCCAGGCCACCCATCCCAACCCCCAGGCCATGGCGACGGCTACGGCATACCGACCCCCGAGCCGGCGGGCCAGCAGCACGCCGACGAGGGCCGCGACCGCCAGCACGAGCACCGCGGCGACTTCGGCCCACGGGGCGCCGGGGCGCACGCCGGAGGCGACGAGGGCCGCGGTGATGTTGGCGCAGACCGCGACGCAGACCCATCCCAGGTACAGCCCGAACGTGCCGTCCACGACGACGCGCTCGAGCCCACTCGCGCCCGGCCGCTGCCCCAGACGCTCGACGAGCAGCCCGAGCACGACCACCAGGGCGAGGATCACCAGGACGCTCACCCAGAGCCAGCCCACCTGGGTGACCAGCAGCCAGGCCGCGTTGAGCAGCATCGAGGCGCTCGCCAGCCAGCCGATGGCTCTGGCCCGCGGGTGCGTCGCGGTGGACGGGGCCAGCTGCCACAGCGTGTATGCCGCGAGACCGAGGTAGATGACCGACCAGATGGAGAACGCCGGCACGCCCGGGGCGATCAGGGTGGCGGTGGCCGAGAGGCTGCCGCCGCTGGACTCCTCGACGCGGGTGCCGATGACGCCCACGCCCACCAGAGTGCCGACGACACAGGCGACCTCGCTGACGGTGACGACGAGCTGGCGGGTCCGGTCGGTCGTGGTGGCCGCGCGCGCGGGGGCGCCGGTCGTCGGTGCTGCAGTCATCGGGTCACTCCTTGACCATGGCGAGTTGGCGCACGTCGAGGTGGCCGGAGCGGAAGCCCGCCTCCGAGTAGGCGAGGTAGAACTCCCATACCCGCAGGAACTGCCGGTCGAAACCGAGCGCGAGCACCTCGTCGCGGCGGGCGTCGAACCGCTCCCGCCACAGCCGCAGGGTGCGTGCGTAGTCGGGCCCGAGCGAGCGGCTGCCCACGATGTGCAAGCCCGCGCGCCCGGCGTGCTCGGTGATCGCCTCGACGCTGGGGATCAGCCCACCGGGGAAGACGTACTTGTGTACCCAGCCATACGACAGGCGCGACTCGAGCATCCGGCGATGCGACATGGTGATCGCCTGCAGGCCGAACCGCCCCCCCGGACAGAGACGTCCGGAGACCGAGCGGAAGTATGCCGGCCAGTACCGCTCGCCGACCGCCTCGATCATCTCGACGCTGACGACGGCGTCGTAGCGCCCCTGGACATCCCGGTAGTCCTGCAGCCGCACGGACACGGCGCCCGCGTGCCCCGCCGCCCGGATCCGCTCGCGCGCCAGGGCCAGCTGCTCGGCGCTCAGGGTGACCGTGTCGACGCGAGCCCCCCGGTCCGCGGCCTGGATCGCCAGCTGACCCCACCCGGTGCCGATCTCCAGCATCCGCGTCCCGGGGCCGACCCGGGCGTCGTCGAGGATGCCCTCGACCTTGCGACGTTGCGCGGAGGCCAACCCGTCGAACCCGGCCGCAACGCTCGCCTGGTCGAACCACGCCGCGCTGTAGGTCATCGTCTCGTCGAGGAACAGGGCGAAGAACTCGTTGGACAGGTCGTAGTGGCGGGAGATGTTCGACCGGGCCCCGGCGCGGTCGTTGTCCTCGGCGGCCGGATGCCCGGCCTCGGCCAGCCGGCGCAGCCGACGCAGCGGGCTCGGGACGATGTCGGCCAGGCGCTCGGCGAAGGGGGTAAGCAGATCGGCCAGGTCGGTGTCCTGCGACGGTGCCCACTCGCCGGCCAAGTAGCCCTCGCCGACGCCGATCTTGTGGTGTCGCCCGACGCGGTCGAAGAACCGGTCGTCGTGCACCACCATGGTGGGTGCGTGTGGCGCCCGGGAGCCCAGGACGGTGCCGTCCGGCATCCGCACCTGGATCGGCATGTTCCGCACCACCCGCCGAAGCAGCCCCTTGACCACGCGGGCGTGGACCGGGGCGCGCCGGGGCGTGGACACGGTGTCGCCTCCGCGAGCGTGGCGGGTGTACCGGCAGTCTGCGACGGTCATGGCTCCTCCCGGGGGGACAGGCCTGGCGGCGGGGTGTGGGGTGGACGTGGCACGACGGGCAGGCGCCGCCACAGCCGGATGCCGTGCCATCGGATCCGGCCGCTGGTCTGTTGGGGGGCCAGCGGCGTGCGCAGGGCGGCCCTGACCCGTCGGGTCCTGGTGGCCGCGTCGGGCCGGCCCGCGAACGAGGCGGCGAACACCGGGCCGTCGTCGTCCAGGACGATCCGGACCGCCACCCGGTCCGGCTGCAGGGTCAGGCGCACCCGATACCGACCACGGACGGCGAAGAAGGGCGAGACGTAGAACTCCTTGTCCACCGCGTCGACGCCGTGGACGTCCGGGTGCAGCAGGTAGGCGTGGCGCTGGCCGTAGGTGTTGTGCACCTCGAGCACGACGAAGCGGGCCCAGCCGTCGGTGGTCAGGCACCAGTGCACACTCAACGGGTTGAAGACGTGGCCCAAGGTGCGCGGGGCGGCCAGCATGACGACCCGGTCGCCGGGCTCGATGCGCTCGCCGTGAGCCTCGACGAACCGCGCGAGGCCGTGCTTGATCGTGGGACCGACCCCGTCGAAGTGGTCACGGACGTCGAAGCGGGCGGGCGGGCGCGACCGGGGAAGGTCGTCGAGGTCCACCAGCCACAGATGCGTGCGCATGCGCACGTCGTGCTCGACGGGGTGACGCCGCGCGTGCCTCACCTCGCCCACGACCAGGGACGGCAGCGGGGGGAGCCGGACCGGGTCGGTCACGGCCCGGGTCGGGGTCGACGGCTCGGTCACCACAGCCCCCCGAGTCGCCGGGCGGCGTCCAGCCCGGCGCGTGCGCCGTCCTCGTGGAACCCCCAGCCGAGGTGGGCGCCGGCGAAGGCCAGCCGCGGCCCGCCGGCCTCCCGCAGCCGCTCGGCGGCCGCCACCGCGGCCGACGTGAAGACCGGGTGGGCGTAGGTCATCCGGGCCGACCACCGTGTCCGGGTCGACCCGGCCCTCGGGGTTGAGGGTGACCAGCAGATCCTCGCCTGGACGCCCGGCGCCGGGCAGGCCCATGAGGCGGTTCATCCAGTAGCTGACCAGCACCTGGTCGGAGGGCTGGTCGCACCCGGAAAGCCGGTAGTTCCACGAGGCCCGGGCTCGCGTCGGCGCGGGCAGGACCGAGGCGTCGCGATGCAGCCACGTCTCGTTGCGCGAGTAGCGAACCGAGCCCAGCCACCCCTTCTCGTCCACGCTCGCGTCGGCGAGCACCTCGAGGGCCTGGTCGGCATGGGTGGCGATCACACAGGCGTCGTAGGTGGCCTGCTCGCCGGTGGCCAGCCGGACGTCGACGCCGTCGTCGTGGCGGGTCACCGCCGAGACCGGGGCCCCGGTGCGCGCGTGGCGCAGCCGGGCGACCAGCCGCTCGACGTAGGTCCGCGACCCCCCGGTCACCGTCCGCCAGGTCGGCGAGCCCCCGATCGAGAGCATCCCGTGGTGGTCGAGGAAGGCGAACAGGTGCCGGGCCGGGTAGGACATGGCGTCTCCGTCCCCGCAGGACCACACGCAGGCCACCAAGGGCCGGGCGAAGTGGGCGACGGTGTAGGAGGAGAACCGTCCTTCGCGCAGGAAGTCGCCCCACGTCTGGTGCGGGTCGCCCGATCCCTGCAGCACCGCGCGGGCGAGCCGGTGGAACCGGGGGACCTCGGTCAGCATCCTCAGGAACCGGGGGTCGGCGACCCGGGCGGGCTGGGCGAGGATGCCCGCCGCCCCGCGCCCACCCGCATACGCGAGGCCGCACTGCGCACAGGTGACGCTCATCGACATCTCGGTGTCCTGCGTGGCGATCCCCAGCTCCGCGAACAGGCGCAGCAGCACCGGATAGGTGCGCTCGTTGTGGACGATGAAGCCGCTGTCGACCCGGGTCACGCCCGCTGCCGTGGGCACGTCGTGGGTGTGGGCGTGGCCGCCGAAACGGTCGTCGGCCTCGAGCAGGGTGACCTCGTGGGTGCGGGCCAGCACGTAGGCCGCGGTGAGACCGGACACCCCGGCTCCGACGACGGCGACGCTCGCACGAGAGCTCATACGAGAGATTATGACCCCTCTGTCAAATGATTGTCTAGCCTTCGTCTAAGGTGTGTCCTATGCTGACGGCGTGCTGACCATCAAGGCCGCAGCCACGCAGACCGGGGTGCCCGAGGCCACCTTGCGCGCCTGGGAGCGCCGGTATGCCGTGGTGTCCCCGGTGCGCACCCCGGCCGGTTACCGGCTCTACGACGAGGACACCCTGCGGGCCCTGCGCGAGATGCACCGACTGGTCGAGGCCGGGTGGGCGCCCAGCCAAGCAGCTGCCGAGCTGCTGCGCCGCCGGGCCGGGCGGGCCGGGCAGGCCCCGATCGCCGCCCCGCCGGGCGAGGTCGGGGCCCCCGAGCGCTGGGCGCGCGAGCTGGTGGCCGCGGCCCGGGGGATGGACGCCGGTGTGGTGAACTCGCTGCTGGACGAGGCGTTCGGGCTGGGCAGCGTCGAGGTGGTGATCGCGCGGTGGCTCATGCCGGGGCTGCGGGAGTTGGGTGAGGCCTGGGCCGCCGGCGAGATCTCGATCGCCGGCGAGCATCTGGTCAGCCACGCGATGCTGCGTCGGCTCAGCGCGGCATACGAGGCCGCGGCTGCCGCCGGCGTCGGGGTCAAGGTGGTCGTGGGTCTGCCGGCCAGCGCCCGACACGAGCTGGGCGCGCTGGCCTTCGCCGTGCTGGCCCGGCGTGCCGGCGCGGACGTGCTCTACCTCGGCCCGGACCTGCTCGCCCGGGAGTGGGTCGGTGCGGTGACGCGTCACGGTGCGCAGGCCGCCGTCGTCGTCGTCCCCACGACGGCGGACGCCGCGGCGGCCAGAGAGGTGGTCCGGGCGGTGCGCCGGTCCTGTCCCGCGGTGCGGGTGCGGGTCGGCGGGGCCGGGGCGGCCGCGCTGCGCATGGCCGGAGCCGACCTCGGCAGCGATCTCGCGGCCGCTGCCCGGGACATCGTGACGTGACCGGGTCGGCCCTGCTCTGGCTGCGCCGAGACCTGCGCCGCCGCGACCTGCCGGCGCTGGCGGCCGCCGCGGGGCGTGGCGCGGTCGTCCCGCTGTTCGTTCTCGACCCGCTGATGTGGGAGCGTGCCGGCGCGGTGCGCCGGGCCTGGCTGGCGGCCGGCGTGCTGGCCGCGGACGCGGCATACGAGGGAGCGTTGTGCGTGCGGATCGGCGACCCGCGCGACGTGGTCCCGGCAGTGGCCGAGCAGGTGGGTGCCCGATCGGTCCACGTGTCGGCGGAGACGACACCGGCCGGCCGGACCCGCGACCGGCAGGTGGCCCGGCGGCTGGCCGGTGCGGGGGGCGAGCTCGTCGCCACGGGCTCGCCCTACGCCCTCGGGCCCGGGGTGGTCCGCACCGCAGGCGGCGCGGCCTATCGGGTGTTCACCCCGTTCGCCCGGGCCTGGCGGGCGGCCGGCTGGCCGGGCCCGGCGCCCGACCCACCCCGGCTGACGCTGCGATTCGTGGAGTCCGATCCAGCCGCCCGAGCCCGCCTGCACGAGGCGGTGGCCGGCTGCACCGTGCCGCTGCCGCCGGCCGGCGAGGACGCCGCCCTGCGGCGTTGCCGGGAGTTCGTGCGATCTCGTCTGGCCAGCTACGCCGCCGAGCGCGATCGCCCCGACCTCGACGCGACCTCCCGACTCTCCCCGGACCTCAAGGTCGGTGCCCTCCATCCGCGCACCGTCCTGGCGTGCCTGGCCGGCCGGCAGGGCCCCGGGGTGGACCGATTCGTCACCGAGCTGGCCTGGCGGGAGTTCTACGCCGACGTGCTGTGGCACCACCCGGCCAGCGCGCGGACGGATCTGCGCGGCGAGCTGGCGGGGTTGTCCTACGACGAGGTCGACGGAGACACCGCGCAACGGGTGGCCGCCTGGCGAGCCGGCCGGACCGGCTACCCGTTCGTCGATGCCGGGATGCGCCAGCTGCTGGCCGAGGGCTGGATGCACAACCGGGTACGGATGGTCGTCGCGAGCTTCCTCACCAAGGATCTGCACGTGTGGTGGCCGGTCGGGGCCCGACACTTCCTGGACCACCTCCTCGACGGCGACGTGGCCTCCAACAGTCACGGCTGGCAGTGGGTCGCCGGCACGGGCACGGACGCGGCGCCCTACGTGCGGGTGTTCAACCCGGTGACCCAAGGCGTGCGTTTCGACCCGGACGGGGACTACGTGCGCCGGTTCGTGCCCGAGCTGGCCCATTTGCCGGCCGCCGCCGCCCACGAGCCGTGGCGTCACCCCGACGGCTACCGTGGCGGCTACCCCACCCGGATCGTCGACCACGAGGAGCAGCGCCGTGTCGCACTCGCCAGGTATGCCGCCGCCCGCCGGTGAGCCGAGGCCCAGGCCCCGGGTGTCGCGGATCCTCGACGCCGCGCTGGACCGCAGCGTCGTCGTCGGCTTCTCCAGGATCGGGTATGCCGTGCGTCGGCGCCTGCCGGGCTGGCCCGCCGACCCGGCTCCGCGCGCCCTGGCCGGGCGGGAGGTGCTGGTCACCGGGGCGACTTCGGGCTTGGGTCTGCAGACCGCCCGTGACTGCGCCCGGCTGGGCGCGACCGTGCACCTGGTGGTCCGGGACGAACGTCGCGGTGCGGACGTCGCAGCCGGCCTGCCCGGCGCCGCCCGGGTCTGGCAGTGCGACGTCTCGGACCTGGCGTCGGTGGAGCGATTCGCCGCTGCCTTCCGTGCCGACGGCCCGCCCGTGGACGCGCTGGTGCACAACGCCGGAGCGTTGCCGCCCCGGCGCACCGTCTCGGCGCAGGGGCACGAGATGACCATGGCCCTGCACGTGCTCGGGCCGGTGCTCATGACCGAGCGGCTGCGCCCCGCCATGGCCGGCCGGGCGGCCCGGGTGGTCTTCGTCACGTCCGGTGGCATGTATACCCAGGCCCTGCCGGTGGACGACCCGGAGTATCTGGACGGTGAGTACCGAGGAGCGGTCGCCTACGCGCGCAGCAAGCGCACCCAGGTGGAGCTGTTGGCGGTCCTCGCGCCGCGGTGGGCCCCCGAGGGGGTGTCCGTGTGGGCCACCCATCCGGGTTGGGCCGACACCCCAGGGGTCACCGAGTCGCTGCCGCGGTTCGGCACGGTCGCCGGGCCTATCCTCAGGGACGGCGCGGCGGGGGTGGACACGACGGTGTGGCTGGTGGCCACCGAGCCCGCCCCGCCCAGCGGGGGGCTCTGGCACGACCGCGCGCAACGGCCCACCTCGATGACCCCGTGGACCCGCGCCCGGGCCGCCGACCGGGACCGGATGTGGCAGTGGGTCGCCCAGGCGCTGGACCTGTCCTGACCTGCGATCGCGGCCGGCCGCCGGCCGGTCAGGGCGCGGCCGCGGGCGCAGCGTCGAGGGATGGTGCGGGCGTGTCGGCGCGGGAGAGTCGACTGGGCCACCACGTCCAGCGGCCCAATTCCACGGCGACCGCGGGGACCAGCAGCGAGCGGACCACGAGCGTGTCGACGAGCACCCCGAAGGCGACGATGAAGGCGATCTGCGCGAGGAAGACCAGGGGGATGACGGTGAGCGCGCCGAAGGTCGCGGCGAGGACGATCCCCGCGCTGGTGATGACCCCGCCGGTCACCGTCAACGCCTTGAGCACCCCCTGCCGGGGGCCCGCCGAGCCCACCTCCTCCCGGGCCCGGGTCATGAGGAAGATCGAGTAGTCCACGCCGAGGGCGACGAGGAAGACGAACCCGTAGAGCAGGGTGGTCGGGTCGCCCCCCGGGAACTTGAACAGGTAGTTGAAGACCAACGCCGAGACGCCCATCGTCGCGGCGAAGGACAACAGGTTGACCACGACGAGCAGCAGCGGCGCCACCAGCGCGCGCAGCAGCAGGGCGAGGATGAGGAAGACCACCGCCACGATCGCGGGCGCCACGACCCGCAGGTCACGGTCGGCGGCCAGCCGGGTGTCCAACGACTGGGCGGTCTGACCGCCGACGAGGATGCGCTCGTCCAGCGCGCGCAGGTCGTTGCGCACCCGCTCGACCGTGTCCACGGCAGCCGGCGAGTCGGCGGCTTGGGCCAGGGTGGCCTGCACGAGCACCAGCCCGTCGCGGGCCGGGGCGGGCGCGCCGGGCGCGAGACCGGCATACGGGTCGCTGACCCCCGGCTCGGAGCGCAGCCGGTCGATGGCCGCCTCGACCTTGCCCTCCGGCACGAGGACCTGCACGGGGCTTCCCGACCCGGCGTCGAAGTGCCGGGCGAGCACGCGCTGCCCCTCCACCGACTCCACCGAGCGCAAGAAGATGTCCGACTGGGCGATGCCGGAGGACTTGAGGGTGGGCAGGAACGCGGCGGCGGCCAGCAGGCACGCCACCGTGGTCACCCAGACCGTCCGCGGCCGAGCGCCGACGGTGCGAGCCACCCAACCCCAGCCCAGCCGCGCGGACAACGCGTCCGGACGATGGACGTGGTCCACTCGCGGGATGGACGGCCAGAAGATCCACCGGCGGCCGAGCACGAGCACCGCGGGCAGGAAGGTCAGGGCGGAGAACAGTGCGCCGAGGATGCCCAGTGCGGCGACCGGGCCCAGGCCGGAGGTGCCCTTGAGGTCGGCGAGGCTGAGCGCGAGCAGACCGAGGGCCACGGTGAGGGCACTGGCGAGGATGGGCTCGACGGTGGCCCGCCAGGCCCGCCGCATGGCCGCCCAGGTGGACGGCTCGTCGTGCAGCTCCTCGCGGTAGCGCGAGACCAGCAGCAGGGCGTAGTCGGTGGCGGCCCCGACGACGAGGATCGACAGGATGCCCTGGCTCTGTCCGCTGACCGTGATGAGGCCGGCTTCGGCGACCCGGTAGACGACGAAACCGGCGGCGGCCAGCCCGAAGACCGAGGTGAGCAGCACGGCGAACGGCAGCACGGGGCTGCGGTAGACGACCAGGAGGATCACCAGGACGACCCCGAGGGCCACGAACAGCAGGATGCCGTCGATGCCGCCGAAGGCCTTGGTGAGATCGGCGACGAAACCGCCGGGGCCGGTCGCGTACGCGGTGAGGCCGGAGGGCGCCAGGTCCGCCGCCGCGGCGTCGCGGACCGCCTGGGTGATGACCCGCAGGGGCTGCTCCTTGCCGACGTAGGTGGTCACCGCCTCGGTGTCCAGCGGGAGCGCGACGAGCATGGCGGCGCCGTCCTTGCTCGGGATGGCGGCGACCCTGGCACTGGTGAGGTAGTCGGCGATCGTCGAGGCGCCGTCCAGGGCCAGCGCTCGGCCCGGCAGGCTCTGCGCGAACGCCTGGCCGGCCGCCAGGTCCGCGGGGGTCAGCCCGCCGGATCGCTCCACAACGACCAGCAGTGGCAACGTCGTGCGGTCCTGCAGCTGCCGGACGGTCTCGGCCACCCGGGTCGACTCCGCGCTCTCGGGCAGGAACGAGGCGGTGTCGTTCTTCTGCAGCTGCGAGAGCGACCCGACGAGCTGACCGCCCACGCCGGCGACCCCGAGCCAGATCAGCACCACGACGACCGCGGCGATCGTTACCCTGGGCGCCACGGCGCTCGCCGAGCGCGCCCGTCCGGCCTTGGCCATGTCACTCCTCATTGCTAATTAGCTAACTAAGTTGGTGAAATAGTAGCATGCCCTCCGTGCCGTCCGACCCGGGTATGCCCGCGCTCGTCCCCGGCTGGTCGCCGTCCGAGTCCCTGGCTGCCCTGCAGCGCCTCATGGACGTCGCGACCACTGCCCCGGTCGAGGTCGCCCGGCGGGCCGGGCTGAGCGCCTCGGAGCTGCACTCGCTGCGGCACCTGGCCTCCGGGGCGATGGGCCCGGGGGAGCTGGCTCGTGCCCTGGGCATCACGTCGGCGGCCTCGTCCGGGGTCGTCGACCGGCTGGTCGCGCACGGCCTCGTGCAGCGCCGGCCGCATCCCGACGACGGGCGCCGGACCGAGGTGCACATCACCCCGACGGGGCGGATGGAGATGGTGCGCCACCTGGAGCCGATGTTCCGTGCGCTGGGCGCCCTCGATGCCGCTCTCGACCCGGCGGAACGGGCCGCGGTGACGCGCTACCTTCTCGGGGCGGCGGCCGCGGTGCGCACGCTGTTGTGAGGTGGCGGGCGACGGGGCCGCAACACCGAGGTCGTATGTCAGACTCGGACGGATATCACCAGGCGCGGGGCAAGCGGGCAGACCGGGGGCGAGCAGCGAGGGTCGTCGTGGGTATGCCGTGCAGTCCGGCACACGCCGCCGGCCCGCCTCCGGCTCGACCTCGGCCCCCCGGGGGGTCCGGGAGCCGGGCCGTCGGGACGAAGGGACGACGAGGCGATGACGGACGTGACCAGGGTCGAGCGGACCGACCGCAAGACCGGTCGAGCCGGTGACCGTCGCCACCCGGCATACGAGTTCGTCGAGCGTGACGGACGCCCCACCCTCGTCATCCGCTCCCTCGCCCTGGCCCGGTCGATGTTGCGGCTCAAGGAGGGGACGAGGCAGGGCGGATTCAACGCCGATCTCGTCCTGGCCGGCCCGTTCAAGCCGCCGATGCTCTACGCCGAGGGGTCGGCGCACCGCGAGCAGCGTCGCCTGGCCGCGCAGTCCTTCACGCCGAAGGCGGTCGCGACCAGACACCGCGACACCATCGTCGCGCTCGCCGACGAGCTCGTCGGCGAGCTCGAGCAGCGCGGCGGCGGCCGGCTGGACCTCGCGTCCTTCCGGTTGGCGCTGCGCGTGGTCTGCGAGGTCGTCGGCCTGACCGACTCCGACATCGGGGCGATGGAGCGTCTGCTCGAGCGGTTCTTCCAGCCCCCGCCGCCACCGAGCGCCCCGCGCAGAGCCCACCTGGCGCAACGGGTGCGCGAGCAGCTGCGCACCGCGCGGTTCTACCTGCGGCACGTGCGCCCCGCCGTCCGCGAACGGCGCGCCCACCCGCGCGACGACGTCATCTCGCGCCTGATCGCGCAAGGACTGCGCGACCGCGACCTGCTCATCGAGTGCGTCACGTATGCCGCCGCGGGCATGGTGACGACCCGTCAGCTCATCTCCGTGGCCGCGTGGCACCTGTTGGAGCGACCCGACCTACGAGCCCGTTTCGTCGACGGCGACGACGCCGACCGTCGCCGCGTGCTCAACGAGATCGTCCGACTGGACTCGGTCGCCGGACATCTCCTGCGGACCGCGACCACCGACCTCACGCTCGAGGGCCCCGAGGGCCCGATCCCCGTGCGCCAAGGCACGCTCGTCGACATCGAGCTGCGCGCGACGAACACCGACACCCCGTTCGGCGAGCACCCGATGCTGCTGGATCCCGACCGCGCCCTGGCCCCCGAGGCCCGGCCCAGCGGCCTGTCCTTCGGCGAGGGCCACCACTCCTGTCCCGGCGAGCACCTGGCGCTCGAAGAGACCGACGCGTTCCTGCAGCGCTTCCTGCGCTCGGACTGGGAGATGGTGGGCCAGCCGAGCATCGGGTGGAACGACGTGGTCCTGGCCTACGACATCACCGATCTGGTCGTGCGACTGCGGCATCGCGGCTGACGACGCGAGACCCCATCGCACGATCCGGGTCGGCCGAGGACCGCTCGAGGGCATCTGGAGGGGTCAGCAGGCGAAGGTCGTGGCGCCCTCGGCATCGATCCACTCCCCCATGACGACGGTCCCGCCGCGGGTATGCCGTGGGCCCGGGAAGCGGGTCCGGCGGGACACGCCTCACCCGGGGTCTACCCGCAGCACGGCGTCGGCCAGCGCCACGAGGGTCGCCGCGTCGGGAGGGGGCTCGCCGAACAGCCTGCGGAAGACGAACACGCCCGCGATGGCGTCGACCAGCAGGGCCGGGTCGACGGTGGCGGAGATCCGGCCGGCGTCGCGGGCATGCGTGAGTAGGGCGATCGCCTGGCCGCGCACCGGCTCGATGACGCGGTTGCGGTACTGCTGACCGAGCCCGGGGATCTGCGCCAGGGACAGGCCGATCGCCGGCAGCTGCCATCCGATGGGATTGTGGACCAGGGACTGCCAGACCAGGCGAACGAGGGCCTCCAGGTCCGCCAGAGGGTCGCCCGTCTCGGGGACGGTCCTGGTGCCCAGGGCGTCGTCCATGGCGTCCAGCACCAGGGCGTCCAGGGAAGGCCAGCGCCGGTAGATTGTGGTCTTCGCGACCCCGGACTCGGCCACCACGTCGTCGATGCGCACCGCGGCATACCCGCGCTGCGCCAGCAGCCGCAAGGTCGCCGCCCGGACCCTCGGCGCGACCCGTGGATCCCTCGGCCGGCCCAGCCCGGGCGTCGCAGCGCCGGCGAGGGCGGGCAAGGAGGCGCTCGGCGCGGGAGGTGTGGAGGCGGTCGCCGCGTGGGGTGTGGAGGCGGTGGCGGCGCGAGGTGGTGTCGTGGCGGACCCGGAGGAGTCGCCCATCACATGTCCTTGGTCGGTCTTGGCGTCGATGGAGCGGTCCTGGTGTCTCTGGAGCGCTACTGGCGGTAGTCTAATGGCGATACCGATAGTAGCGTTAAGGAGGAGACGATGCGATCGACGACAGCGGTGGGATCCGGCTTGTTCGCGGCATGGGTGGTGCACGACGCCGAGGAGCTCATGACCCTCCGGTCCTCCGCCCGCAGGGTGGCCGCCCGAGTCCCGAGGTGGCTGCCCATCCCGGCGGACGTCCGGGCAGCCGGGTTCCGGGCGGAGCAAGTCCGGGTGGCGATGGCGATCATGGGTGCGCTGTTGGGGGCAGCCGCGGTGGACGGTGTCCGGACCCGAGGACGGGGGTGGTTCTTCCAGGAGGTCCTCAACGGCTTCGGATGGCACGGGGTGGGTCATGTCGCGGCCGGCGTGGCGATGCGCGGTTACGTCACCGGCGTGATCACCTCTCCCACCGTGGTGATCCCCTTCTGGCTGTGGGCGACTCGGGCGCTGGCCGCCGAGGGTGTACCGGTGCGACGGCGGCCGACCTGGGGGACGCTGGCGGTGCCCCCGGCCATCCTGGGCGCGCACTGGGTGAGCCGCCGGCTGGTCGGCCCGCGGCAGGCCCAGGCCTGAGGAGCCCTGGGTCCGCTCCGCACGCCTGCAGCGGCCGCTGAGACTGCATCCCTGCTCGACCAACCTCGGGGTCCACGGGCCTGCAAGACCCCGCCGAGCGGGTCGCGTCCAGCGGCCGCGAAGCTACCCCTCGGCCGGTGCGTGGGGATCACCGTGACTGTATGCCGCCCTCCCTGCCGCGAGCAAGCGGTGGCCGAGTGCGACGACGGCTGCCCGGACTTCCTCGCCGTCCTGCACCTGGAACGCGGCGGGACAGTAGGCGAGCCCCTGGGCGTACATCGTCGGATCGCTCGTCGACCCGACCAGCCGGGTCGTGTGGTCTGTGAGCGCTTCCAGCCGGCCGAGGTGCGTGGGCAGGTATCGGGAGACCTCATCGATGGGCGCGTGGATGACGGTGACGACACCGTAGGCCCAGCCCGAGGCCAGATGGCTCTCCAGCAGCGCGACGGGATCGACGCCGCGGGGCGGGTCGAACCTGCCCCCCATCGGGGTGACGGCGACGACTCGGTCCACCCGGTAGGCCCTGACGTCGTGCGTGGACAAGAGCCGGCACAGGAGGTACCACCGCCCGTGCCTCACGACGACGAACCAGGGCTCGACCTCGACCTCGAGCCGCCGACCCGCCTCGGTCCGGTAGCTCAGGCGCACCAGCCGGCCCTCGCTGCAGACCTCCACGAGCGCTGCCGTGGTCTGCGGATCCGGGCGAGCAGCCGCGCGGTCGGGTACCGACGTGGCCGACGTCCGCATCGAATCAGCCTGCGCCGCAACCGACGCCGGCAAGGCACGCAAGATCCGAGCGATCGCCGCGCCGACCATGGATTCGGGATCGGCCACATCGTGATGACCCTCAAGCGCTGCCATCACCAGGGCCAAGGCCTCAGACGCACCGAAGTGCAGCGGCGGAAGGCGCAAACCCCGGCCGAGCCGGTAACCACCATTCCTGCCCCGAGACGCCTCGACGGGGATTCCGGCCTCACGAAGCGTGGCGACATACCGGCGGGCAGCCCGATCGGTCACGCCGATGCGATGGGCCAGGTCGGCCGCCTTGATCCCGGGTCGGCGCTCGATGAGCTCGAGCGCCACCAAGGCACGGGCGGCCGGAGAGTCAGCCGGCATAACCGTGAGAACTATCCGGACGGAAGACGTCCGCCTAGGCCTTTACCGTGATCCCATGGCTATCGCTCGCTACCCCGTCGTCGTCCTCGACTGCCCCGACCCCAAGACGCTCGCGGAGTTCTACGGCGCCCTCCTTGGCTGGGAGGTGAAGGAGGCAGACAACGGCTGGTGGTCTGTGCGCGCCGAATACGGCGACTCCATCGGCTTTCAGAAGGTGGACGGGTTCACCGCCCCTCAATGGCCCGGGCAGGAGGTGCCCCAGCAGATGCACATCGATGTCGACGTCGACGACCTCGACTCTGCGGAAGCGGCCGTCCTCGAACTGGGCGCAACCAAACACGACCACCAGCCAGGGACCAGCTTCCGGGTGTTCCTCGACCCTGCGGGCCATCCCTTCTGCCTCTGCCAAGGCTGAAACGCTGCGTCTGGGGCGGCCCTCCTCCCATCCACTCTCAAAGCCCCCCGTCGCACTCTCAGTGTCCGGTGCAGCCGACAGACACCCCCTCCGCGTGAGCTCGGAGGTAACGCCCGAAGTGGGGGACGGTGAAACCCACTCGCCCTCGTTCGGTGGCGTAGACGAGTCCCTTCTTGAGCAGTGCATCGCGCGCCGGCGAGAGGGACTGGGGCTTGCGGCCGAGCAGGGCCGCCACCTCGGAGGTCGGCACCGAATCGGGTTCTGCGGCAAGGCCGTCGGCACGGCCGTCGGCGGGAGGGCCGGCGCTCGCGGCACCGTTCGCCGGCGTCCCGCCCGAGCGCATGGCCTCGGCCATCGCCCGCAGGTACTCCCGCTCTGCCGGGGTGGCCCGCTCGAACCTCGACCCGAAGAAGCCGACGGCCAGTTCCGCCTCCGCTTCGGGAGCGGCCACGGCGACGTCGGCGGCGTCGATGCGGGGACCGACGGCGACGTCCCAGACCGTCTTGCCGTATGCCTGGACGAAGTACGGGTAGCCGGCGGTCACGGCATACATGGCGTCGAGAGCCTGCGCAGACCACGTCGAGCCCTCGTCGGCGGCCGGCGCGACCAGGGCGAGGTCCGCTGCGGCCCGGTCCAAGCGGTCGATGCGCCAGTAACGGAACAGTCTCTCGGAGTAGGACTTCGACGCGGAGAGCAGCGTCGGCAGGTGAGGCAGCCCGGCTCCGACGAGGACCACCGGCAGCCCGTTCTGCGAGATCTCGTGGACCGCCGCGCACACCGCGGACACGTCCGCGGGCCCGACGTCCTGCATCTCGTCGACGAACACCGCGACCCCTCGGCCCCGGTCGGCCGCGAGGCCGCCGACATCGGTGAGCACCTCGACGAGATCGATCTCGATGTCGCCGGAGTCGCCCCGACCGACCACCGCGGGCACGTCGATCCCCGGGCTCCACCGGTCCCGCAGCCGGGCGCCCACGCCGGCCTCGCGCTGGGCGAACGAGCGCACCACGGCGAGCACGCCGGCGACCTCGTCGGCCCGGGGGTGCCCCAGCTCGCGCACCGCCATGTGCAGGGCGGAGGCCAACGGCCGGCGCAGCCCCTGGTCGGGTCGAGCCTCCACCTTGCCGGTGCCCCACCCGGCTCGGACCGCGCCCGAGCGCAACGCGTTGAGCAGCACCGTCTTGCCCACCCCGCGCAGTCCGGTGAGCATCACCGAGCGCTCCGGCCGCCCCCGGGCCACCCGCTGCAGCGTGACGTCGAACGCGCGCAACTGCTCGTCGCGTCCGGCGAGCTCGGGGGGTCGCTGCCCCGCTCCGGGGGCGTAGGGGTTGCGCACCGGGTCCACGATGCCACCGTATTGGGCTCTCTAGCGCAGCGCCGATATTTCCGCAGACAACGGTATGCCGTGTCGCTAAGCCCGTCGGCCGGCCCCCACGGTCGCCGACGCGGGCAGCCCGGCTCAGCCGATCTGGACCAGCCGGAACCGCTCGTCCGGGTGGGCGATCGACTCCTGCTCGGCGACCAGGCGCATCTCCTGGAACCCCCCGCGATGGGTGGCCTCGAGCACGGCATACATCGTCGCGGCGGTGCGCGACAGCGCGGCCCGTGCGCCGTCGGCGAGCAGGTGCGCGAGGAAGATCGCCGCGGTCGCGTCGCCGCCGCCGCGGACCGTCATGTCGAGCAGAGGGGTGGTGACCAGCCACGCGCCGGCATCGGTCACGCAGGCCATCTGGATCGCGCCCGGGGGAGTGTCGTCGGTGAGCACGCTGGTGACCAGGACGGTCGCCGGGCCGGTGGCGCGCACCGCGGCGACGGCGCCGAGCAGGTCCGCCTGGCCGCGGACCGGCCCCCCGGCGAGGAACTCCAGCTCG
Organism: Dermatophilaceae bacterium; assembly: GCA_037045055.1. Taxonomy (GTDB): domain Bacteria; phylum Actinomycetota; class Actinomycetes; order Actinomycetales; family Dermatophilaceae; genus Phosphoribacter. The sequence continues at coordinate 164,877 of JBAOHJ010000002.1, forward strand.
AACTGGTTGGGCGTCACCACATCGGCCCCGGGCACGACCTCGTCACGCAGGTACTGCGGGATGCCTTCGCGGACGAAGAAGCCCCGCCCGACGTCGCCCATGACCGGGTCGCAGCAGTAGATTGCCGCGGGGTTGGCGGCCTGGACCGCGCCGACCGCGTCGAGGACGACCGCGCCCATCGCCGGGTCACCGAGGTAGCCGGAGAGCACCGCCTCGACCCCTGGGAACGCGCCCCGCTCCCGCACCCCGACCAGGACCTCGGCGACGTCGGCCGGCGCGACCAGAGGGCCCCGGGTGGCGCCGTAGCCGGTGTGGTTGGAGAAGGTCACCGTGAGCACCGGGTAGACCTCGTGCCCGAGCCGCTGCAGCGGGAACACGGCCGCGGAGTTGCCCGCGTGACCGTACGCCACGTGCGACTGGATGGACAGGATCGCCATGCGGTATGCCGTTCTGCCGGAGGGGGGTTCGCCGGGGTCGGGAGAGGTCGCGTCGCGGGTCAGTCGTCGGGCAGGTCGCCGGCGGCGACCTGCGGCTGGCCGACCTTCCGCTCGCGGGGGATCTCGTCCATCCCCGATCATCCCACCGCGTCGGCGGGGCTGCCACGGCCGCGGGCTACTTGAGCAGCCGTGACATCCGCCGGTCGGCCAGCGGCTTGCCACCGGTCTGGCAGGTCGCGCAGTACTGCAGCGAGGAGTCGGCGAAGGACACCTCCCGCACGAGGTCGCCGCACTCGGGGCACGGCAGTCCGGTCCGTCCGTGCACGCGCATCCCGGCCCGCTTGGCGTCCTTGAGCTGGGCGGCCGGCTTGCCCGACGCGGCCGCCACGGCACCCGCGAGCGTGTCGCGCACCGCGGCATACAGGCGGTCGACCTGCTCGGGCGTGAGGCTGCCGGCGAGCGCGAACGGGGAGAGCCGGGCCACGTGCAGGACCTCGTCGGAGTAGGCGTTGCCGACCCCGGCGAGGAACTGCTGGTCGCGCAGCAGCCCCTTGATCTGGGTGCGCCGCCCGGCCAGCAGCGCCGCGAAGCGGTCCGGGCCGAAGTCGGCAGCCAGCGGGTCGGGGCCCAGCCGGGCGATGCCGGGGACCTGCGCGACGTCGCGGACGAGGTATGCCGCCAGGGACTTCTTCGTGCCCGCCTCGGTGAGGTCGAAGCCCGAGCCGTCGGACAGCCGCACCCGCGCGGCGATCGGCGACGTGCCCGGCCGGATGACGGTCGCCGGGATCGCGTCGGACCAGCGCAGCCACCCGGCCCGCGCGAGGTGGACCACCAGGTGGATGCCGTCGACGTCGACGTCGAGGAACTTGCCGTGCCGGTGCACCCCCACGACGAACGACCCGGCCAGGGCCGAGGGCGGCGGGTCGTAGGTCTTGAGCACCGAGATCGACCCGAGCTCCACCGCGGTGACGGCCAGCCCGACGACCCGCCCGGCGAGGAAGTCGACGAGCGCCTGCACCTCGGGCAGCTCAGGCACGCCAACCGGCCTGGGCGTCGCCGGGCCCGAGCGGCGCGGCCGTCGAGGGGACCGAGCGGGTCGGGGCCACTCGCCCGGCGTCGCGCATCAGCCGCAGCAGCCCGTAGCCGTCCGGTGCGCTGTACACCGGGACCTGCCGAGGCGGCCGGTGGGGTCGCCCGACGATCTCGTCGTTGGGGATCGGTATGCCGTGCGCGAGGACCTGCTCCGCGGCGGTGAGCTGCCGGATAGCGATCGCGTCGACGCACTCGGGTCGGGCCAGCGCGAAGTCCTGGTAGATCCGCGGGTCGTGCTGCCCGTCGTCGCCGACCAGCAGCCAGGTGATCTGCGGGAAGTCCCGCGCCAGGCGATCCAGGGCGGTGCGCTTGTGGTCCTGGCCGCTGCGGAACCAGCCGGTGTTCGTCGGGCCCCAGTCGGTCAGCAGCAGCGGGCCTCGCGGGTAGCCGTGGTTCTTGAGGAACCGAGTGAGCGTGGGCGCGGTGTTCCAGGCACCGGTGGACAGGTAGACCACCGGTGCCTCGGGGTGGCGCTGCAGGACCTGGCGGTAGAGCGGGGCCATGCCCGGGACGACCCGCCGGGCGCCCTCGTGCAGGACGAAGGTGTTCCACGCGGCGATGAACGGTCGGGGCAGCGACGTCGAGATGACCGTGTCGTCGATGTCGCTGACGATGCCATAGGTCTGCGCCGCGTCGACGACGACGACACTGGCCTGCACCGGCTCGGCCTGCCCGGCACCGATGGTCACTTCGTGCCACCCGGGCGGCAGCCCATGGCCCCGGAAGGTCACGTCGACGTGGCCGCTGCGGTCGCTGCGGCCGTGCGCGACGTGGTGACCGACCCGGATCTCCACGGGCACCCCCATCGCCGGAGCGGTGAAGAAGGACCGCCAGCCCCGGCGTGCGCTGTAGGGCGAGCGCATCCCGCCGTAGGTGATGTCCTGACGGTTCTCCTCGCGCGAGTGCGTACCCTGCGGCGGAGTGAGCAGCACCCGGGCGAAGACCCGCAGGAACTCGCTCGAGCCGTAGCCGGTGTAGGAGATCACCCGGTTGCGCCATCGCTGCCGGCGCAGCCCGCGCTCGAGCTGGCGGTGCCAGGCGTCCTCGACGATCGCCGAGGCGTGCGGGCGGGCCATGCCCCCACGCTAAGCCATCAGCCGGGCTGCGAATCGCCTTTCGGGGCAACGGGGTCGGCGATGCAGAACTCGTTGCCCTCGACATCCTGCAGCGTCGTCCACCGGGTGCCCCACTCGTCGTGGTCGGCGACGTGGGTCGCGCCCAGGGCGAGCAACCGGGCGACGTCGCCGGGCCGGTCGGTGCTGTGGAAGTCCACGTGCATGCGGTTCTTGGCGGTCTTGCCCTCGGGCACCGCGAGGAACAGCCAAGGCAGCTCGCCGGCGGGGCCCGCCGCGATCATCGCGAAGTACGGGCTGGCCCCGGGGGCCACCGGGCGCCCGAGGGCTTGCGCCCAGAAGGTTGATACGGCGGCGACGTCGCCGCAGTCGAGGGTAGTCGCGGCCTGGCTCAGGCTCATCGTGGTGCTCCTTGTCGATCGGTGGACGGGTCCGGGGCGTCGCCGACCAGGGGCCAGGCGACCTCGGTGCGGTGGGCGTGCTCGTCGGCGGTGTCGCCGGGCCCCACGAGGTAGGTCTCGCGGATGTCCAGCCCGGCGCCGGACGCCTGGCGGGCCAGCCACGCGCCCACTCCGCGGTAGGTGTCGGCGATCGTCTCGAAGGAGCCCTCGTGCACGGCGACGGCGAAACGGCCTCCGGGCAGGCGCTGCCGGTGCGGTGGGTGGGCCTCGCCGACGACGGGCAGGTAGGCCGTGACCGTCACCGCCGCGGCGTCCCAGTCGTCGCCGGGGTAGAGGGCCCCGGCCGGTCCGCATACGGCCAGGCCCTCGCGCCGCGCCTCGGCGGCCAGCTCGGGGTAGGCCCGGCCCAGGAACTCGCCGAGCCGGTCCAGGGACAGCGTCGCGTTGCGGGAGAGGACGTCGAGGTCGGGCAGGGCCCGGTCGTGGACCCGGGCGGCCAGCAGCACCAGCGGCTGGGTGCTCAGGCGGTGCAGGTCGCGCACGATGCGCTCGGCGTCGTGCAGGCGCCGAAGCATCCGTTGCTGGTGCTCGTGGACGACGGCCGCGGTCACCCCGTCGTCGCGGGCGTCGAGCACGCGGCGGACCTGCTCGACCGGCAGGTCCAGGTCGCGCAGCCGCCGGATGACCTCGGCGTCGACGAGCTGGGCGGCGCTGTAGTAGCGGTACCCGCTGGCCGGGTCGACCCGGACGGGGGTGAGCAACCCCGTCTCGTGGTAGTGCCGCAGGGTCCCGATCGACAGCGACGCGGCCCTGGCGAAGGCCCCGATCGGCAGCAGTCCGTCGTGCATGCCTCGATCTTCGACTCTGCGGTTGCCGGAGAGTCAAGGGGCTGCCCGCGGCCGGGCCGGCGCGGCGGCATACCGGCCGGTGGTCGCCGCGGACCCGGGGTCACGAAGGACGCGGGGTCACCACCACTGGGCGATGCCGCGGCGCTGTGCATGGGTGAGGCGGGGCAGGTGGCGGGTGCGGCGGTGGGTGCGCTCCAGCAGCCAGACGACGGGGGCGGCCAGGGCGAGAGACGCCAACAGGCTGGACAGGTCCATGGCAGGAATTCTGCGCTCGTCGTGATCGTGCCACCAGTGGCAGGAGTGACCCTCATCGCAGAGTTCCTGCCATACTCTCGGGTATGCCGCTGCGCTCGGTCGCCGTCCTGCTACCCCCGCAGCCCACCCCGTTCGAGTACGGGGTGCTCTGCGAGGTCTTCGGCATCGACCGCACCGACGACGGCGTCCCGGCCTTCGACTTCCGGGTCTGCGCGCCGCGCGCCGGCGAGCCCGTGCCGACGACCAACGGGCTGTCGATCCTCAGCCCCTTCGGGTATGCCGACGCGGTCGGGGCCGACGTGGTCGCGGTGACCGCGACCCGGGCCCGCGACTTCCCCCCCGAGCTGCTCGCCGCGGTCCGGCGGGCCCGGGCCGACGGGGCGACCCTGCTGTCGCTGTGTTCCGGGGCGTTCGTCCTGGCCGCGGCCGGCGTCCTGGACGGGCGCCGCGCCACCAGCCACTGGTTCCACGCCGAGCAGCTGCGCGCGGCATACCCGCAGGTGACGGTCGACTCGGATGTGCTGTTCGTCGACGAGGGTGACATCGTCACCAGCGCCGGCACCGCGGCCGGCATCGACGCCTGCCTGCACCTGGTGCGCCGCGAGCTCGGGGCCCAGGTCGCCACGCGGATCGCCCGGCGGATGGTCGTGCCGCCCCAGCGTGACGGCGGTCAGCGCCAGTTCGTCGACACGCCGATCCCGCAGTGCGCGGCCGAGAGCCTGGCGCCCCTGCTGGCCTGGATGACCGAGCACCTGCAGGACGACCTGCCGGTGCGCGAGCTGGCCCGGCGCACGGCGATGTCCGAGCGCACCTTCGCCCGTCGGTTCGTCGCCGAGACGGGCACGACCCCGGCCAAGTGGGTGACCCGGCAGCGGCTGCACCTGGCCCGCCGGCTGCTCGAACGCACCGAGCTGGCCGTCGAGTCGGTGGCCGCCCGCAGCGGCTTCGGCAGTGCCGCGGCGCTGCGCCAGCATTTCGGCCGCGAGGTCGGCATCCCGCCCACGGAGTACCGCCGGACCTTCGCCTGCCGCGACGCCTGAGCGCTGCGACGCGCGCGGCGCCAGGACGGTGCGCGGCGCCAGGGACAGAGCGGCGCCCTGGAAGGGTGCGGCGGATGCGAGCCATCGGGACTGCCGATGCCGGCCACCGTTGACCGCCCCGTCGAGGCGGGACCACCGTGGTCGGACACCCGAGCGCCGGGCGAAGGAGCCGCCATGGAGATCGGACTGGCCGTCACGGCCCGCAACCACCCGGCCTCCCCGCGGCCGTTGCCCCTGGTGTACCGGGAGGTCCTCGACCAGGCCGTGCTCGGCGAGCAGCTCGGCTTCCGCTCGTGGTGGCTGGCCGAGCACCACTTCGCCGAGGACCAGCACAACCCGTCGCAGTTCCCGCTGCTCGCGGTTGCCGCCCAGCGCACCAGCACGATCCGCGTCGGCACGTACGTCCTGCTGCTGGCCCTGCACAACCCGCTGCGGGTCGCCGAGGACGCCGCCACCGTCGACATCCTCTCCGGCGGTCGGCTCGACCTCGGCATCGGCGCCGGGCCCATGCCCAACGAGTGCGCCGTCTTCGGCATCGACCCCCAGCAGCGCTTCGGGCGGACCTACGAGGCCCTGGAGATCCTGACCCAGTGCTTCGGCGCCCAGCCCTTCTCGCACCACGGTCGCTACTACCGCTTCCCCGACGTCCACCTGACCACCACCCCGGTGCAGCCCGGTGGGCCACCGATCTACCTCGCCGCGCTCGGGCCGCAGAGCCTGGCCAAGGCCGGCGAGCGGGGGTACCACCTGGCCTCGATGATCCACACCCCCGAGCACCGGATCTACCTCGACGCCCAGGCCGCGGCGGGGCGCACCCGCGCCGATTTCCGCCTGGTGTCCGGGCCGCTGGCCGTCCACGTCGCCCCGACCCGGGACCGGGCCTGGGACGAGGCCGAGGCCGGGTTGCATGAGTGGATCGCCTTCTACCGCCGCCGTGGCATCCCCATGCCGCTGCCCGAGCTCGGGTCGATGCGCGAGGACCCGCACGCGGGGATCTTCGGCACGCCCTTCGCCGTGGGCACCCCCGACGAGGTCGTCGGCGTCCTGGGCGCCTACCGCGACCTGCCGATGGACCAGCTCGTCCTTCAGTTCAACCACATGGGGATGCCGCATGAGCAGGTGGCGGCCTCGATGCGGCTGTTCGCCCGAGAGCTCATGCCTGAGATCGCCACCTGGGGCTCGGCCCGGTAGCCGCGGGGATGGCACTCTGGCGGCATGCCGCCGCCGGACCTGCAGTCCCTGACGCCGCCGGCGCTGCGGGCCCGGCGCACCCTGAAGTGGGCGCGGTACCCGGCCCACGTGCTGCCCATGTGGGTCGCGGAGATGGACTACCCGACGGCCGAGCCCGTCCAGGAGGCGCTCGGCGAGGCGGTGCGGCGCCAGACGTTCGGGTACCCGTCGCCCGAGGCGATCGCCGAGCTGGCCCAGACGACCGCGCATTGGCTCGGCGCGGCATACCGATGGCAGGTCGACGCGGGCGCCGTGCACGTCCTCGGCGACGTCATGCAGGGGGTACGCCTGGCCATCGAGGCCTTCGGCAGCCCCGGCGACGCGGTGGTCGTCCCGTCGCCGGTGTACATGCCGTTCTTCGACGTGGTGCGCATCGCCGGACGCCGCGACGTCTCGGTGCCGATGGCCTGGGACGGGCGCCGGTGGACCTTCGACGTCGAGGGCATCGACCGGGCGCTGGGCGCCGGGGCTCGGATCGTGGTGCTGTGCAGCCCGCACAACCCCCTCGGGCGGGTGTTCGACCGCGTCGAGCTGCTCGCGCTGGCCGAGGTGGTGCAGCGGCACGGCGCCCGGGTCGTCTCCGACGAGATCCACGGACCCCTGGCGTTCGGCGCGGCGCACACCCCGTATGCCGCGTTGTCGCCGCAGACGGCCGCCCACACGGTCACCGTCCTGTCGGCGTCCAAGGCGTGGAACCTGCCGGGGCTGCGGTGCGCCCAGGTGGTGACCGGCGACCCGGCCATCGCGCAGCTGTGGGAGCGGATCCCGTTCTGGAGCACGGTCGGGGTGTCGACGATGGGCATCGAGGCGAGCATCGCGGCATACCGCGACGGCGGTGCCTGGCTGGCCGCGGTGAACTCGACCCTGGCCCGCAACGCCGCGCTGGTCGCCCGGGCGATCGACGCGATGCCGGGGGTGCGCACGGTGCCGAACCAGGGCACCTACCTGCAGTGGCTCGACTTCACCGACCTGGGCCTGGACGTCGAGCCGGCCGCCTGGCTGCTCGAGCAGGCCGGCGTGGCGCTGAGCCCGGGCCCACCGTTCGGGTCGGCGGCGCATCGGTTCGCCCGACTGAACTACGCGACGACGGACGCGGTGCTCGCCGACGGGCTCGAACGCATCGACCGGGCGGTGCGCCGGCGCCTGGGGTGAGCGGTGCCCGGGGTTGGGCGGCAGGCCGGCTCACGAGGCAGGATGTCGGTATGCCGCGCCCGCCCCGCCGCCGCCGCGCCGCGCTGCCCGTGGCCGGTCTGCTGGCCGCGAGCACCCTGGGCAGCTGCAGCCTGCTCAACCGGCCGCCCTCCCCGCAGGACGCCGCCCAGGCCCTGGCCGTCGGCTTGGCCGCCCCCGACCTGGGCCGGGTCCCCTTCGACGGGGCCAGCGGCGAGTCCGCCACCGCCTCGGTGCGGGCGGCCTTCGGCGACCTCGCGCAGACCCCGCGCAGCGTCGCGGTGACCCGCGTGGTCACCTCCGGGTCGGACGACACCAAGGCCACCGCCACGCTGAGCTGGACCTGGGACGTGTCCGCCTCGCCGGTGGACTGGAGCTACGCCACCGAGGCCGGTCTGGCCCTGGCCGCCGACGGCACCTGGCACGTGCAGTGGTCACCGAGCCTCGTCGAGCCCAAGCTCACGGCCACCGAGCGGCTGCGGGTGGAGCGCTCCCAGGGCAAGCGGGGGGAGATCCTCGGCGCCAGCGGCACGGTGCTCATGGGTCCCCGGGACGTCTACCGGGTGGGCATCGACCGGGGCAGGATCACCCCCGAGCAGGTCGGCGCCTCCGCCGGCGCCCTCGCCCGGCTGCTCGGCATCGACGAGGCGGCCTACGTCAAGACGGTCGCCGCGTCGGGGGCCAGGCAGTTCGTCGTCGCGCTCACCGTGCGCGTCGACGACCCGCTGATCGCCGGCAAGTCCGACGCGATCGCCGCGATCCCCGGTGCCGCGCAGGTGCCCGACACGGCCACCCTCGGTCCGACGGCGGGCTTCGCCCGCTCGATCCTCGGCACGGTGGGGCCCGCGACCGCCGAGATCGTCGCGCGCTCGGGGGGCTCGGTCGGCGCGACCGACACGGTGGGTCTGTCGGGGCTGCAGCAGCGTTACGACTCCTATCTGGCCGGGCTGCCGGGGCTGCGGGTCAAGGCGGTGGGGACCGACGCCGGTGGGGCGGGCACCTCACGGGTGGTGTTCACCCAGGACCCGGTGGCCGGCCGCCAGCTGTCGACGACGCTCGACGTGAGCGCCCAGAACGCCGCCGAGGCGGCGCTGGCGGCGACCGTGGTGCCGGCCACCCTCGTCGCGGTCCGGCCGTCCACCGGTGAGGTCGTCGCCGCCGCCAACGGTCCGGCCGCGCAGGGGGCCGTGGCCACGACCGGCCGCGCGGCGCCGGGGTCGACGTTCAAGGTGGTGTCCTCGTTGGCGCTGCTGCGCGCCGGGCTGACCCCCGAGTCGCCGGTGTCGTGCGACCCGACCGTCGTCGTCGACGGGCGGACGTTCAAGAACTACGACGACTACCCCGCCGGCGGGCTCGGGCAGATCAGCCTGCGCATGGCCCTGGCCAACTCCTGCAACACCGCGTTCATCTCCAACCACGACAGGGTGTCGCAGGCCGACCTCGTGGACGCGGCGGCGGCGCTGGGCATCGGCGTGGACTTCGACCTGGGCATGCCGGCGTTCCTCGGGTCGGTGCCCGGTCAAGCCACGGCGACCGAGCACGCCGCGTCGATGATCGGCCAGGCCAAGGTCGAGGCGTCGGCGTTGACCATGGCCACGGTGATGGCCTCGGTGGCCAAGGGCGCCGCGGTGGTGCCCCATCTGGTCGAGGTGCCGCCGGCCCCGGCCGCCTCGACGTCGACGGGGACCGGCGCCACGGGGGCCGCCGGCCCCGCGACCTCGACCGTGGCCACGCCCGGGCCGGCCCTGCCGACCCGACCGCCGGCTCCGGCCAAGCCCCTGCAGCCGGGCGAGACCGAGGCTCTGCGCTCGATGCTGGCGAGCGTGGTCAGCCAGGGCAGCGGGCGGGTCCTGGCCGACTCCGGCGTCGGCGGCGCCAAGACCGGGACCGCCGAGTTCGGCACCGACACCCCACCGAAGACCCACGCGTGGATGGTCGCGATTCGGGGCGATCTGGCCGTGGCCGTCTACGTCGAGGAGGGCGAGTCGGGATCGCGGACCGCGGCCCCGCTGCTCAAGGCGTTCCTCGCGGCGTATGCCGGCTGACCCGCTGCGCGTCCGAGCCCGGCCCGGGTGCTGGTGCCGCCGGGCCCGAGGGTGCCGGGCCGGGCACGACCCCGGCCGCTGTGACGTTCGACCGGTTGCTTTCGCGACCGGTTTGGATTGGGATGGACGGCAGCAGGCCGACGCGGCCCCGGCCGGCACGGGCCGCACGACAAGGAGGCAGCCATGACCGAATCGCCGCAGGCCGAGGTGGTCGCCGAGGACGCACAAGAGCAGGGCACCGTCGTCGTCGACGCCGTGCTTCGCCACGACATCGACCACGTGTGGCGCGTGCTGACCACCAACGACGGCGCGGCGGCCTTCCTCGGCGAGGGCGCCTGCCTGGGCAGCAAGGGACAGACCTGGCAGGCCGCCGACGGCACCCACGGCGTGTGGCGCAGCTACCACCCCATGGAGCAGGTCCGGGTCTCCTGGCACGCCACCGCGGACGCGCCAAGGTCCCTGGTCGACCTGCACCTCGCCCCGCAGGGCGAGCACACCGCGGTGAGCGTGCGCCACGAGCACGTCCAGGGGGATCACGCCGCGCTCGGCGAGCGTTGGCGCGCTGCGTTGGCCCGCATCGACGCCCTCGCGGAGTACTGACCGGCGCCTGACTGTGAGCACCGAGTGGACCGACACCGTCATCTGGTGGCACTGCTACCCGTTGGGCTTCGTCGGCGGTGAGGCACGCTCGGGCGACCTGCCCCCCGGGGTCGTCCGGCACCGGCTCGGGCGGCTGCACGACTGGCTGGGCTACGTCGTGGAGCTGGGCTGCAACGGCCTGCTGCTCGCCCCGGTCTTCCACTCGACCTCGCACGGCTACGACACCCTGGACTACTACGACATCGACCCGCGCCTGGGCGACCTCGCGGACTTCGACGCGCTCGTGGCCGACGCCACGGGCCGCGGGCTGCGGATCCTGCTGGACGGGGTGTTCAACCACGTCTCCCGTGAGCACCCCCTCGTGACGCGGGCACTGGCCGCCGGGCCCGACTCGGCGGCCGGCCGGTGGCTCAAGTGGGTCGAGGGCTACCCGTACTGCTTCGAGGGCAACCTCGACCTCGTCGAGCTGGACCTCACCCACCCGCCGGTGATCGACGAGGTCGTCGCGGTGATGTCGCACTGGATCGCCCGCGGGGTCGACGGGTGGCGCCTGGACGCGGCGTTCGCGCCCGGGGCGGCGGCGTGGCGGCCGATCGTCGAGCGGGTCAAGGCCGCCCACCCGGACGCCTGGATCCTCGCCGAGGTGCTGACCGACGACTTCGTCGAGTTCGTCGCCGCCTCGGGGGTCGACTCGGTGACCCAGTACGAGCTGTGGAAGGCGATCTGGAGCTCGATGAACGACGTCAACCTCCACGAGCTGGCGTGGGCGCTGACGCGGCATACCGAGTTCCAGAAGCACTTCCGGCCGCAGACCTTCGTCGGCAACCACGACGTGACCCGGATCGCCACCAAGCTGCACGACCCGCGGCACGTGATGCTGGCCGCCGCGCTGGTGTCGCTGCTGCCCGGGGTGCCGTCGATCTACGCCGGCGACGAGCAGGGCTTCACCGCCGAGAAGCTCGACCAACCGCACGGCGACAACCCGGTGCGTCCGCCCTTCCCGCCGACGCCGCAGGGCCTGTTGCCCTACGGCGCGCCGATCCACGCGGCCTACCGGCGCCTGATCGGGATCCGGCGGCGCCACCCCTGGCTCGTCGACGCCACCGCCTCGGTCCGCGAGGTGACCAACGAGAGCATCGTCATCGACCTGGTCGGCGGCGGCGCCGGACCACGCCTGGCCCTGGCGCTGAACGTCGGCGGTATGCCGCGTCGCGTCGACGGTGCGCTCGTCGCGCCGCACGACTTCCTCGTGCTCGGCGACGAGGGCTGAGCGGCATGCCCGACCCGGCCGAGCCCTCGGACGTCCCCGCCGAGTTCGACGTCTACACCGTGGTGGTCCTGCGCCGCCCGTCGGACGCCCCGACGATGACCGACGAGCAGCTCGACGCCCTCCAGGAACGGCACCTGGCCTACCGCGCCGACCTGGCGCGGCGCGGCCTCGTCGTGGCCAACGGACCGTTCGACCAGCAGAGCGACCCGACCTACCGCGGCATGTCCGTCTTCGCCTGCGGCCCGGCGCAGGCGGCCCGGCTCTCCGACGAGGACCCCTCCGTGGTCGCCGGTCGGCTCGCCTACGACGTCATGCAGTGGTGGGTCCGGGCCGGGTCCCTCGCCTTCCCGGCAGCCCGGCGCCCGGTGGGACGCCGGCGCGCGATGCCGCACGACTGACCGCCGCGCGCCGAGCGTGCGCGGCTGGCAGCCTCAGACGACCCGCACGACGAGCGCGTCGGGGCGGTGCGCCAGCGGGCCGGCGAGCTGGTCGGTCTCGCCGGGCTCGACCGCCACGGGGAGCCGGTCGCGGGCCGCCCGCCAGGTCTGCCGGACCAGCCACCCGATGGCGGCCATCCGCAGCACCAGGGCGAGGGTGTACCACCCCGCCGGCAGCCCCCGGTCGGGTGCCGACAGGCCGGCGAGATAGAGCCACACCGCGCCGAAGTGCAGGGCCTCGGCACCGGCCCACACCAGATGGTCGCGCCAGGCCAGGCCGACGAGGGCCACCAGCGGGACCAGCCACAGCGCCGACTGCACGGGCATCGACTTCCCGGTGAGCATGACCACGGCGACCATGACCAGGCCCACCTCCGCGACCCCGGGCCGACGAGGGCTGGCCAGGGCGAGGAAGGCCCCGAGGGCGAGCGCGACCACCCATCCCAGGACGGTCAGCGCCGTCGTCGCGGGGTTGGTCATGGGCAGGCCGTTGATCTGGCCGATGACCCACGGCGAGCCGAACCCCGCGCCGGCCTGGGCCCAGTCGGCATAAGCGCGGGCGGCGGCGGCCGGGTTGCCCACGGCCAGCACCCCCAAGGGCACGGTGAACGCCACGGCCGCGGTCACCGCGGTGACCACCCACGGGCGCACCCGCCCCGCCCGGATCGCCACGACCAGGGCGGCCAGCAGCAGCAGCACCGGGTAGCCGCGCGCCGAGATCGCCAGCCCGAAGCACACCCCCGAGAGCACCGGCCGGCTACGCGACCAGCAGTACAGCGCCGCCGACGCCAGGGCCATCCCGAGCGCGTCGGGCCCGACCACGGCCGCGAGGGCGACCACGGGGGCCAGGGCCACGTGCGCCGCGCGCGCCGGGGCCCGCCGCACCGACCCGGCGGTCCACCAGGCCGTCAACGCGATCAGCGCGGCGACCAGCACCGCCCACATCCCGAAGAACAGCCGCTCTCGCGTGGCGCCCGACCCGTCGGGCACCAGCCCCCCGAGCAGGCTCATGACCATCGCGGTCAGCGCCGGCTGGGCGGGGGTCGGGGCCGCCGGCCCGCCGGACAGCAGTGCGCCGAGCCCGGCGCCGAGACCGCCGTCCCGGAAGGTCGTGGGCAGGTCGGAGAAGCACATGTGCCAGAACTGGTCCGGCGTGTTCCACCCGTTCTCGACGCAGTACGACCGCTCGGTCACCCCGATCGCCAGGGGGATCGCACTTGCCGCTGCGGCCCCGACCGCGGCCCGGCGCCAGCCGCCGGCCAACGGGGCGGCATACCTGCCCAGCGGCCCGCCCACGACCTGCGAGGCCTCGCGGGCCACCGGGTCGTCGCGGGACGGCACGACGACGCGCTCGGGGGCGTGGGTCACGGCGACACTGTATGCCGGTCGGCCGGGCCGATCCGGCTGCCGCTCATCGCGAGGGCGAGCCGGTGGGACGCGCCGGCGTGGCGCTCGGCGCGGGGGTGCTGGTCGGCGGGGTCGAGGGCGGTGGGCTGGCCGGCGGGGCGGGCGCCGGCGGGGCAGTGACCGTGACCGTCGGGGTCGGCGATGCCGAGGTCGTCGGCGCGGCCGGCGTCTGGCGCGTCGCGGCGACGGCGTCGTCGCCGATGCCCACCCGCTCGGGGAACGCCACCACCGGCTGACCGGACAGCGCCCCCTTCATGAAGTCGATCCAGATCGTCAACGGGAAGGAGTTGCCGGACAGCTCGTCCAGGCCGCCGATGTCGGTCAGCGGGGCCGGCGCGCCGTCCACGTCCTTGTACATCGCCACCGCGGTCGACAACTGCGGCGTGAAGCCGGCGAACCACACCGACTTGCGCTCCTCCGACGTGCCGGTCTTGCCGGCGACCGGCCGGCCCACCTGCGCCGCCCGGGCCCCCGTGCCCCCGGCTGCGGTGACCTGACGCATGGCGTCGACGACGTCGGCCGCGACGTCCTTGCCGAAGGCGTCCTGGACGTTGGGGGTCACCGTGTAGCCGAGATCCAGGGCGGTGGCGCCGGCCTTGGCGATGAGGTAGGGGGTGGCTCGGCGGCCCTGCGCCGCGATCGTCGCGTAGGCGTCGGCGAGGTCGAGCACTCGCGGGGCCGCGGTGCCCAGGACGTTGGTGTACTCCTGGCCGAGGCCGACGGTGTCGGCCGGTATCCCGGCCGCGACGGCCGCGTCGTAGGTCGCCTTGGCCCCGATCTGCAGGTTGAGCCGCATGAACGCGGTGTTGATCGAGCTGGCCGTGGCCCGGCGCAGGTCGACCTGGCCGTAGGAGCGCTTGCCCTCGTTCTCGATGGCGGCCGAGCCCAGGCGCGGGTCGCGCAGCGGGCTGGTGCCGTCGACGACGGTCTTGGTCGAGACCTTCTGCTGCAAGGCGCCGACCAGGGCGAAGGGCTTGAAGGTCGACCCGGCCGGGATCTTCGCGTCCGTCGCCGAGGAGAACTGCCGGGCCTGGTAGTCCCGCCCGCCGTACATGGCGACCACGGCGCCGTCCCCGGGTTTGACCGCGACCAGCCCGGCATACACGTCGTCGACCCCGGTCGCGGGGAAGTCCTTGTCCATGGCGGCGATCGCGGCGTCCTGGGCGGACTTGGAGATGGTCGTCGTGATCCGCAGGCCACCGCGGTCGATGTCCTGGTCGGTGAGCCTGAGCCGGGACTTCAGCTCCTGACGGACCGCCGCGACGACGTAGCCGTTCGGTCCGGACAGGATGCGCGAGGGGGCCTTGGCGGCGACGGTCGGCATCGTCGTGGCGGCCCGCTCGGCCGCGCCGAGCCAGCCCTGGGCGACCATGCCGTCGAGCACGTAGCCGACCCGACCCGCGAGGTTGCCGGCCTGCTTCGGCCCGAGCGCCGGGTCGTAGAGCGACGGGGCGTTGATCACGCTGGCGAGCACCGCGCCCTCGGCGACGGTGAGCTGCCCGACGTCCTTGCCGAAGTAGGCCCGGGCCGCGGCCTGGATGCCGTAGGCGCCGCGACCGTAGTAGATGGTGTTGAGATAGCCCTCGAGGATCTGGTCCTTGCTCTGGTCCTTGTCGATCTTCACCGAGATGACCATTTCCTGCAGCTTGCGCGACAGGGTGCGCTCCTGGGTGAGGAAGTAGTTCTTGACGTACTGCTGGGTGATCGTCGACCCGCCGCCTTGGACCTCGCTGCCGCGCACGGCCTGCCACACCGAGCGCAGGATCCCGGTCGGGGAGATGCCGCTGTTGGAGTAGAAGTCCCGGTCCTCGGCGGCGATCACGGCCTTGCGCACGTGCTCGGGCACCCGTGCCAGCGGCACGGACTCGCGGTTCTGCTCGGCGATCCGCGCCATCTCGGTCGTGCCGTCGTCGTAGTACACGATCGTCGTCTGGGCGTCGGCGAGCTCGTTGGCGACATCCGGCACCGGGATGCTCGCCCAGGCCACGGCGGCGCCGGCCACCCCCAGGACGAAGAGGGCGCCGATGCTCAGGCCGATCCGGCGCAGCCAGGTGCGCCGACGGCTGCGGGACGGCGGGTCGCCGTGGTCGGTGTCGTTCACTCGCAGTCCGTTCGGAGGTGGCGGGGTCGGGCGCGGGCCGGGCGCCGTGGCCTCGGGTGGCCGGCGGTGGCTCGGGCGGCGATGCGCACGCGGTCGGTATGCCGCGCCGGCCGCCGTCCAGTATGCGCAGGCCCGGCGGCGTCCGCCGAATCGGGCCGGTCATGCGGGCGGGAGTCGCCCGGGCCCTGGGACCGGCGCCGCGACACATAGACTAGATGTATCGGGTCGATATATCTCGTGCTACAGTGGGCGCCAACCTCGGGTGACCGGGGGGTGACGGACCGGCATACCGACGGCGACGCCAAGGCTACGTGGACCCGCAGCCGACCAGCGGCACCGACACGGCAGACCGGACCGAGCCGACGACCGACGTGGAGGGGAGGGCAGGTGTCTCGCAGGGGAGAGCTGCTCGAGTTCGCCGTCCTCGGCCTGTTGCACGAGAGCCCGATGCACGGGTACGAGCTGCGCAAGCGGCTCAACACCGCGCTCGGGGCCTTCCGGGCCCTGTCCTACGGCTCGCTCTACCCGTGCCTGCGCGAGCTGCTCGCCAAGGGCTGGGTCGTCGAGACGGTGCCGGGCGGGCAGTCCGCTCTCGCCGCCGCGGCGAGCAAGCGGGCCCGGATCGTCTACGAGCTGTCTGCCGACGGCAAGGAGCACTTCCAGGAGCTGCTCGCCTCGGCCGGGCCGACCTCGTGGGACGACGAGGGGTTCGACGTGCATTTCGCCTTCTTCGCCCGCACGGCCAGCGAGGTGCGGCTGCGCATCCTCGAGGGCCGCCGCTCGCGGCTGGAGGAGCGGTTGGCGAACATCCGCGAGGCCTCGGTCCGCAACCGGGAGCGCATGGACGCCTACACCGCGGCCCTGCAGCGCCACGGCGAGGAGCGGGCCGAGCGCGAGGTCCGCTGGCTGGAGGAGCTCATCCACGCCGAACGCACCACCCCGGTCGACCTCGACCACCCGCGTCCCACCCCGTAGCGGGCTACCCCCGCGCGGCGGTGGACACCCGCCCGACCCGCACCACCGCAGCACCGCTCGGTCACCACCTCGGGACACCGAGAGCCATCACACTGAAGGAGAAGTCCCCCCATGGGAGCCATTCGCGTCGCCATCGTCGGCGTCGGCAACTGCGCCAGCTCGCTGGTCCAGGGTGTCGAGTACTACCGCCACGCCGATCCCGCCTCGAGCGTGCCGGGCCTCATGCACGTGCAGTTCGGCCCCTACCACGTCAGCGACGTGCAGTTCGTCGCCGCGTTCGACGTCGACGCCAAGAAGGTCGGCTTCGACCTGTCCGAGGCGATCGTCAACTCGGAGAACAACACCATCAAGATCGCCGACGTGCCGCCGCTGGGCGTCACCGTGCAGCGCGGCCACACCCTCGACGGCCTGGGCAAGTACTACTCGCTGACCATCGACGAGTCCGACGACGAGCCGGTGGACGTCGTCGCGGCGCTGCGCGAGGCCAAGGCCGACGTCCTGGTGTCCTACCTGCCGGTGGGCTCGGAGATCGCCGACAAGTTCTACGCCCAGTGCGCCATCGACGCGGGCGTGGCCTTCGTCAACGCGCTGCCGGTGTTCATCGCCAGCGACCCGGACTGGGCGGCGAAGTTCGAGGCCGCCGGGGTGCCGATCATCGGCGACGACATCAAGAGCCAGGTCGGCGCGACGATCACCCACCGGGTCATGGCCAAGCTCTTCGAGGACCGGGGCGTCGTGCTGGACCGCACGTACCAGCTCAACGTCGGCGGCAACATGGACTTCAAGAACATGCTCGAGCGCGAGCGGCTGGAGTCCAAGAAGATCTCCAAGACCCAGGCGGTGACCTCCAACCTCAGCCACGACCTGGGCGCGAAGAACGTCCACATCGGCCCGAGCGACTACGTCCAGTGGCTCGACGACCGCAAGTGGGCGTACGTGCGACTGGAGGGCCGGGCCTTCGGCGACGTGCCGCTCAACCTCGAGTACAAGCTCGAGGTCTGGGACTCGCCCAACTCCGCCGGCATCATCATCGACGCCATCCGCGCGGCGAAGATCGCCCTGGACCGCGGCATCGGCGGCCCGCTGCTGTCGCCCGCGGCATACCTCATGAAGTCCCCGCCCCAGCAGCGTGAGGACACCGAGGGCCGGGCCCGGCTCGAGGCGTTCATCGCCGGCACCGAGCCGCGCTGAGCGACGCCGCAACCGGGCCCGTGAGTTCCGGCCCGGGGCGCGCCGGAGTGATGGCTGGCGCGTCGCCGGTCCGGTGTCGGCCTCGCCGACCGTATGCCGTCCGCTCGCCTTCCGGGTGCACCCCGGTCGTTGCGCGGGCGGCATACCTGCGTGTGGAGCTAGGTCGGCGGCAGGGTCTGCACGTAGGCGACGCTGCGCGCCACCCAGCGGCGCAGGTGGGCCTCGCCGGCCACCGCGGCGGGGGCGACGTGCAGCCACCCGCGCATCGGCCGCCCCCGCATCACCATGGGCTGCACCCGCTCGTCGTCGGCGAGGGCGGCGCCCTCGGCCGGGTCGACCCGGGCCAGCAGCCCGCCCCGGCTGCTGGCCGCGACGGCCATCGAGCCCTGGACCATGAAGCCGAGCCCGCCGAACATCCTCCGCTCGCGCACGTCCGGGTAGGCGCCGAGGATCGCTCGGACCCGTTCGGCCAGGTGTTCGTCGTAGGCCATGGCCGCAGTATGCCGCCGCGTCCATGCCGAACCTGAGACCGCCCCGGTGTGACGCCCTGGCGCGCCTGCCCCCGCCGGCGGGTTGGGTGGTCGCCGCCGGGAGGGGTCAGGCGGAGCCTAGGGTGAGTCTCGGGTCGGTGATCGGAGATCTGGATGAGTGTGGCTTTCCTCGTGACGTCGCTGGCCATCGTGGCGACTCCGGGCACTGGCGCGATCTTGACGATCAGCGCGGGGTTGCGCAGTGGGCGCCGTGGCGCGATGGTCACCGCGGTGGGTTGCACGCTGGGGATCGTCCCGCACCTGGCGGCGGCGATCACCGGGACGGCTGCCCTGCTGCGTGCGGGGGGCTTGGCGTTCGACGTGGTGAAGGTCGCCGGCGTCGTCTACCTGCTGTTCCTGGCGTGGTCGACGTGGCGCGACAGCGGGGTCCTCGCGATCACGGACGACGCACGGCCCGTGTCGACGACACGGACGGTGGTCAATGCGGTCCTGGCGAACGTGCTGAACCCCAAGCTGACGGTGTTCTTCTTCGCGTTCTTGCCCCAGTTCGTCACGGCCGGGCACGGCGAGCTGGGTCAGATGCTCAGCCTGTCCGGGGTGTTCATGGCGATGACGTTGGTGGTGTTCGCCGGGTATGGGTGGTTCGCGGCGCAGATGCGCGAGCGGGTCATCACCCGGCCGGTCGTGGTGCGTCGGATCCAACGGTTCTTCTCCCTGAGCTACGTGGCTTTGAGCGCCAAGCTGGTCACGGTGCAGCGGTGAGCCTGGGCGGTCGCCGCGCAGTTGTTTCGTCGCTGTGACGACGAGTAGCCCAGACCACGGCAGCAGCGGGGGTGCGCCCAGGTGCTCGCTGCCGGCGGCGACTACCCGGGGCCGACGGCGACTACCCGGGCAGGTGCTCGGTGTCGACCTCGCTGGGCCCGCGCCGTGGCCCCAGGCCGCGCCGATCGCCCTGGGGCTGGCGCCGGCCGTCGACCCCGGCCGGAGGAGAGCCGTCGGTCAGCGCCGCGGTGTTGACCTCGAGGCGACCCTCGATCTCGGGGTGGGCCTCGGTGTTGCCCGGGCCCGCGCCCGACCCGCCGGGGCGGCCGGGGCCCTCGGCTTCGGGGCGTGGGCGCCGGCGTCGGGGCAACGGGGTCATGGCACGGCCTCCTCGGGCACCGGGTGGGGGGTATGCAGCCGGGGACGCAGGTCGTCGACCCGCTTACGGTAGGCCTGCACGTTGCGCAGCTTGACCTCGTCGTATCCCCGCACCAGATCCGGCAGGCCGGCCAGCTCGACGGCGACCTGCAGGGTCTGTGGGCTCAGGGTGTCGAGGATCTCCTCGAGCAGCGCGTCGTACTGCGCCACCAGTTCACGCTCCACGACCCGCACGTGGTCACGTCCGAAGACGTCCCACCGGGTATGCCGCAGCCGCTTCATCGGGGCCAACGCCCGGAACATCGCGGTGGCCGCCGGCCCGGGGATGGCGATCTTGCGTTTCACCCCCAGGGCCTTGAGCACGGGCGGGTGCAGCATGACCCGGGTCTGCGCGTCGGCGCCGTAGCGGGCCCGCAGCGCCGACCCGGCCGCGGCGTCCAGGTGCAACCGGGCCACTTCGTACTCGTCCTTGTACGCCATGAGCTTGTGCAACCCCACCGCCACGGCCTCGGCCAACGCGGTCCCGCCCACCGTGGCGGCCTCGCGGGCGCGCACCTGCTCGACGCGCGCGGCATACCGCCGGGCGTAGGCGGCGTCCTGGTAGTCCACGAGCTCGCCCACCCGCACCCGCACCAGCCGCTCCAGCTCCGAGCGCGGCTCGGCGGCCACGATCGGCGCGATCCGCTGGGCCCGGCGGGACAGGGGCGCCGGCGCGGACACCCCGGCGGCGACGGCCACGGCGGCCTCCAGGGCCGCCCGGTCGGCGACGGCCTGCCGACCGCGACGGAAGGCCTGCAGGTTGGTCTCGACCGCCACCCCGTTGAGCTCGATGGCCTCCTCCAGCGCCCGGGCCGACACGGGCAGGGCACCGGCCTGGTATGCCGCGCCGACCAGCACGATGTTGGCCACCTGGTCGGTGCCGAACAGCGTCTCGGCCACCGCGTGCGCGTCGAGGTCGACCGTGGCCCCGGGGCGGCAGGCACCGGCGACTCGCTCCAGGAGCACCTCGGCGGCCGGCATCGAGGCGGTCGTGTCGACGACCATCTGCCCGGTGGGCACCCGGGCCGTGGAGACCACCGCGACGGTCCGGGCGGGATCGGTGACCGCCAGGGTCGCCTGCTGCGCGCCGGCCAGCGGATCGCACACCAGGTAGAGATCGCAGTCGCTGGCCACCAGCCGGTTGGACTGGTCCACCGCCGCGGTGGTGATCTTGACGTCCGACACCACCGGGCCGCCCTTCTGGGCCAGGCCGGTCTGGTCCAGCCCGCGCACGTGTCGCCCGTCCAGCAGCGCGGCCACCGCGATGGTCTGGGCCACGGTGACCACCCCGGTGCCGCCGATGCCGGTGATCCGCATGCCGAACTCGTCCTCGCGGACCACCCGGTCCGGCTCGGGCAGGTCGTCGGCGTCGAGGCCGTCGAACGGGTCCCGGGCCGTGGTGCCGGTGCCCGGCACCACGGTGAGGAAAGACGGGCAGTTGCCCTCCAGGCAGGAGTAGTCCTGGTTGCACGAGGGCTGGTGGATCTGCGTCTTGCGCCCGAACTCGGTCTGCACCGGGTGCACCGACAGGCAGTTGGACTTCACCCCGCAGTCCCCGCAGCCCTCGCACACCCGCTCGTTGATGACCACCCGACGCTCGGGGGTGGCCATGGTGCCGCGCTTGCGCTTGCGGCGCTTCTCGGTCGCGCACTCCTGGTCGTGCAGCAGGACGGTGACCCCGGGGATGTCCCGCAGCACCTGCTGCGCCTCGAGCATCCGGCTGCGGTCCCAGACCTGCACGCCTGCCGGCAGCGTCGTGCCGGCATACCGGTCGGTGTCCTCGGTCGTGACGATGACCCGGGCCACGCCCTCGGCGAGCAGCTCGGTGACCACCCCGGGGACGGCGGCGATCCCGATCGGCGGCTGGGCGCCGGTCATGGCGACGTGGCCGTTGTAGAGCAGCTTGTAGGTGATGTTGACGCCCGCGGCGATGCTCGCGCGGATCCCGAGGATGCCGGAATGGGCGTAGGTGCCGTCGCCGAGGTTCTGGACGATGTGCTGCAGTCCCGTGAACGGCGCCGCCCCCACCCACTGCGCGCCCTCGTTGCCCATCGCGGTGATGCCGAGCACCGAGCCGACGACGTCCGGGGACATGAAGACCGCGAGCACGTGGCAGCCGGTGCCCGCGCCGACGACGGTGCCCGCCGGCACGTGCCCGGCGGAGGAGGAGTGCGGGCAGCCGGAGCAGAAGTAGGGCGACCGGTTGATCGGCAGGGGGGTCAGCGCGGGGCGCGGGGCAAGCCGGGCCAGACGCTGCGCCAGCCCCGGGATCGGCTCGCCGAGACCGTCCAGCCGGGCGACGAGCAGCCGGGCGATGCCGGCGGTGTCCAGCTCGCCGTGGATCGGCACCAGCAGCCGGCCCGCGTCGTCGAGCTTGCCGACCACCCGGGGGTGGTCCGCGACGGCGTAGAGCTCGTCCTTGACGAACAGCTCGACGAACGGTCGCTTGTCCTCCAGGACGAGGATCTCCCGCAACCCGGCCGCGAACTCCCGGACGATCTGCCCGTCCACCGGGTAGGGCATCCGCAGCTGCAACAGTCGCACCCCGAGCCGTCGCAGGTCCGCGTCGCTCAAGCCCAGGTCGCGGCAGGCCTGACGCAGGTCGAAGTAGGTCTTGCCCGAGGCGAGGATGCCCAGGCGGTCGGCGGTGCCGCGCAAGGTGATCCGGTTGACGTCGTTGGCGCGGGCGTAGGCCAGGGCGGTGGGCATCCTGGCGTAGACGAGCGAGCGCTCCAGCTGCAGCACCCGGTTGCCGATGAAGTAGGAGTCCGGGCGGTGCTCGTAGGGCTGTCCGTCGAGCTCGCCGGTGACCATGACCGGGGTGACGCGCTCGGGGGAGGCGGACGCCGAGCCGGAGCCGTCGGCGACGTTGGTCGACATCTTCAGGGCGGTCCACAACCCGGTGCTGCGCGACAGCGCCACGGCATGCCGGCCGAGGTCGAGGACCTCCTGGACGTCGCCCGGATAGAGCATCGGCATCATGATCGCCGCGGCGGCGAACTCGCTGGCCCCGGGCGTCGGCGAGGACTTCGCGGTGGGGTCGTCGCCGACCACCGCCACCGCCCCGCCGGTGCGGCAGGTGCCGGCGAGGTTGGCCTGACGCAGCGCGTCGAGCGCCCGGTCGAACCCGTTGGCCTTGCCGTACCAGATGCCCACCACCCCGGCGTACCTCGGGTCGGGCAGCTGCTGGGCCAGCTGGCTGCCCATCACCGAGGTGGCGGCGATCTCCTCGTTGACGCCCATCTGGTGCACGATGTGGTGCTCGGCGAGCAGCCCCCGGCGCCGCTGCAGCTCCAGGTCGTAGCCGCCGACCGGCGAGCCGGGGTAACCCGAGACGAAGGTCGCCGTGTCCAGGCCGGCGGCCAGGTCGGCGCGATGCTGCACGACCGGCATCCGGACCAGGGCCTGTACGCCGGTGAGGTAGATCGTGCCCTCGTCGACCGTGAACTTGTCGGTCAGCGACAGCCGTGTGCGAGAGGTCATCGTCCACCGTTCTCGGTCGAGGCGCGCGCGGGCGGGGTATGCCGTGTGCGCCGGCGGGCTCGGATCGCCCGAGACTAGCCGACCGTCGCGGTCCTGGTCAGGGCTCGACGGGTCGACCCGGGCCTCACCACCGCGCTCAGCCGGCGCGGACCGCGGCGAGGAATCGGACCACCCCGTCGACGACCGCCTCGGTGCGCACCGAGGGCACCATGTCGTAGACGTGCCGGGCATGCGGCAGCTCGACGTAGACGACCGGCTCCCGCGAGGTCGCCCGCAGCGCGTCGACGAGCTCGCGGGCCCCGGCGACCGGCACCAGCGAGTCGAACTCGCCGTGGGTGAGCAAGAACGGCGGCGCGTGCGGGACGACCCGGTGCAGCGGCGACCCGGAGCGGTAGTGCGCCTCGTTGCCGGCCAGCGGCATCCCCACGACGCTCTCCAGCAGCGCCGCCAACCCGGGCCCGGCGGTCCCGGTGAGGTCGTGCCAGCTGTACACGCCGTACATGGGGATCGCGGCCTGGATGCGGGTGTCGGCCTGCTCGAAACCCGGCTGGTAGGCCGGCTCGCCGGCGGTGAACGCGGCCATGGCGGTGAGGTGGCCACCGGCGGAACCCCCGGTGACCGCGAGGAAGGACGGGTCGCCGCCGTAGTCGGCGACGTTCTCGCGCAGCCAAGCGATGGCCGCCTTGACGTCGACCATCTGGGCGGGCCAGGGATGCCTCGGGGCGGTGCGGTAGGTCATCGACGCGACCACCCAGCCGAGGTCGGCCAGCCGGGTCAGCAGCGGGTGGGCCTGACCGCGCTTGTGCGCCATCTGCCACGCCCCGCCGGGCACGTGCAGGATCACCGGCGCACGGCCGTTGCGGGGCAGGGCGGGGTCTCGCCAGATGTCCAGACGGTTGGCGGCGCCGTGCGGTCCGTAGTCGACGGTGGTCTCCACGAGGCGGCGGTAGTCCCGCAAGGTGCGCGCCACATAGGCCGGCATGCCGGGCCGGTGGGTGCGGGTGGTCGGTCGCCCGGCGCGCACCTGGGCCGCGCCGAGCCGGGGCGGCACCGGTCGGCCGGCCAACGCGAAGCCCTGCTCCAGGGCCCGGTCCACGAGCTCGGGAGTATGCCGTGCGCGCATCTCCAGAGCGGCCAGGCCGCCGAGGGTGGCCAGGGTGAGCGCGCTGGCCGAGGCGCCGACCGGGCCTGGGGTGGCACCGGCTCGGGCGGCCAGCGCCAGCCGGACGGCCACCGCGGCGGCATACCCGAGGGGCAACTCGGCCCGCCACATCGCCGGCCAGCCCAGCCACGGGGTCCGCGGGATGCGCCGGTCCACTCCGGTGAGCGCGTCGACGGTGTGCACGGCGCCCAGGGCGCTCGCGCCCAGGTGGGCCCAGGCGCGCAGCCGGCGGTGGGGTGCGGTGCGGTGGCGGTCGGGCATCGCCGTTCTCCTCGGGCAGGGCGGGCGGGACGGCGGCCTGGGGCGCGATCCCCGCCGAGCGTAAGCCTTCGGGGCCGGGGCGGGGTGTGCGTCGGGTCGCCACGGCGGATGGTGGCGAGGGCGCCGGCGACGAATGACACTTCGGGAATTACCCTGGTGGGCTTTTTCGGCGTGTCGCACGTGACCTATGTGATCGATGATGTATATGGTGAAAGTGTTGCGATCTCTGTACCGTGGGGAGGCGTGACGCGTGGTCGAGCCTCTCGCCTCATCGGCGCCGCCGTCGCCAGCGCCCTGCTGGCCCTCGGGTGCGCGCCCGTCGCGTCGTCCGCCGGGCCGACACCCGGACCACCCGGCATCCCGAGTCAGGCCCAGGTCGAGGCGGCCCGGGCGGCCGAGACCGCCGCCGCCGCGCAGGTCGCCCAGCTCGAGGCGCAGTACCTCGCGGCCACCGCTCGACTGAACCAGGTCCAGACGGCGGTGAGCGCCAAGGCCGGCGCGTATGCCGCGGCCCAGCTCACCCTCGACGAGCGCACCCAGGACGCCCAGGTCGCGCAGGTCACCGCCGACCGGGCCGAGCAGGCCGCGGCCGAGTCGGCGGCGACCCTGAGCCGGATGGCGGCGGCGGCGTACGAGCAGGGCAGCCCTACCGCGCAGCTGACCCTGAGCCTGGTGGTGTCCGGGCCGCAGCACGCCGTCGACCTCGCCGACTACCTCGAAGGCCAGGGCAGCGCCCAGAGCGCGGCGCTGCGCGAGGCAGCCATGGCCCGCGGGGTCGCCGCCGCCGACCGGCAGATCGCGGCGGACAAGCGCGAGGCCCAACGCCAGGCCACCGCCGTGGCCGCCGACGCGCTGGCCCAGCTGCAGGAGCAGCTGCGCACCGCCCAAGGCCAGGCCGGCGCGATCGGTGCGGACCAGGCGGCGACGGCCCAGCAGCTGGCCGGGCTGCGCCAGAGCACCGCCCAACTGCAGCAGGAGCGCCTGGACGGCCTGGCCGCCGAAGCCGCCCGTCGTCGCGAGGCCGAGCAGGCCGCGGCACGCGCCGCCGCGCAGGCCCAGGCCGCTGGCCAGCGCCAAGCCCAGCAGCAGGCGGCCGGGGCCGCCCCACCGGCCGCCGCGGCCGGGGCCCCCGCGGTCGGGGCCGCCGGGGCCGTCGCCGGCACCCCGGCGCCCGCCCCGGCAGCCGTCGTCACACCCGCCCAGCGCACCCCCCGGGCCATCGCCCAGCAGCTGATGCCGGGCTTCGGCTTCGGGACCGACCAGTGGTCGTGTCTGGACCAGCTGTGGGTCGGCGAGAGCGGGTGGAACTGGGCGGCGACCAACCCCTACTCGGGGGCGTACGGGATCCCGCAGGCGCTGCCGGCCACCAAGATGGCCTCGGCCGGCCCGGACTGGCTGACCAACCCGGCCACCCAGATCGGCTGGGGGCTGAGCTATATCAAGGGTCGCTACGGCTCGCCGTGCTCGGCCTGGGCGGCCTGGCAGGCCCGCTCGCCGCACTGGTACTGACCACGCCGCCGCACGACGGCGGGCGGGCGAGCTGGCCGGGCGCCCGAGGTGACCGGCGTGGGCCGGGCCGGATCGCCCCACGTGACGGGGGTGGGTCGGGCGGGCTCGGACTTGACCACGGTGGGCGCCGCCGGGAGGGTGAGCTCGTGAGCCTGGGATCCGAGCCTCCGGCCGAGGCGTTCTACCTGCCGCTGGGCGGGGACGAGTTCGAGGCGACGCAGGCCACCTCCAGCCCGTGGGACACCGCCCTGCAGCACGGCGGCCCCCCGGCGGCCTTGCTGGCCCGGGCGATCGAGCGTTGCGATCCGCAGCCGTCCATGCCGATCGCGCGCATCACCGTCGACATGCTCGGCGGCATACCCCGCGGGCGGGTGCGCACCGAGGCCCGGATCGTCAGGCCGGGCCGGCGGATCGAGCTCATTGACGCCCGGATGTTCGTCGACGGTGCCCTGGCGGTGCGGGCCAGCGCCTGGCGGATCCGCCAGGCGCGGGGGTCGACGCAGCAGTTCGCCCGGACCGAGCCGGTGCCGCCGATCCCGCCCGAGGTGCCGCTGCGCTTCTTCGAGGGCGTGCCCGACGACTGGGGCTACGGTCGGGCGGTCGACTGGCGGTTCGTCGCCGGTGCCCTCGGCGGGTCGGCCGAGGCGCTGGTGTGGACCCGGGTGCGGATCCCCCTGGTCGCCGGCGAGCCGAGCACCCCGCAGCAGCGGCTGCTGGTGGTGGCCGACGCCACGAACGGGCTCACCGCCCAGCTGCCGATCGCCGACTGGTGGTTCATCCCGCCGACGCTCACCGTGACCGTCCAACGGGCCCCGGGGTCGGAGTGGATGCTGATCGACGCGGCCAGCACGATCGGCCCGCACGGCACGGGCATGGCCCGCAGCCGGATGTCCGACGAGCACGGCCTGCTCGCGGTGGTCACCCAGCCGCTCATGGTGGCCCCGCGATAGGGCGGCCGGCGCGGGCAGGTCAGACCGCCCACCAGGCGAGACCCGAGGTCGCCGGGAGCGCCCCGGTCATAGATTGAGACGTCAACTAAATCGTCGCCAGTCCGGGCCGGCAGATCGGGTCGGCAGGTCGGGCCTGGGCCCGGGAAAGCACGAGGCACGCACATGAAGATCGGGATCGTCGTCGGCTCGATCCGCGAGGGGCGCCTGGGCCGCTCGGTCGGGGAGTGGGTCCTGCAGCAGGCCACCCAGCGCGACGACGCGGCATACGAGCTCGTCGACCTCAAGGACTTCGACGTCCCCCTGCTGCGCGCCCGGACCCTGCCGGGGATGGCGGACAAACAGTACGACAGCCCGCAGGTGACCCGGTGGAGTCAGGCCATCGACGCCTGCGACGGCTTCGTGTTCGTCACCGCGGAGTACAACCACGGGGTGCCCGGCGCGTTCAAGAACGCCTTCGACGTCCTGGGCAACGAATGGGCCGGCAAGCCGGTCGGCTTCGTCAGCTACGGTGCCGAGAACGGCGTGCGGGCGGTCGAGCACTGGCGCCAGATCGTCGTCAACTTCCACATGGTCGGGGTCCGGGCGCAGGTGTCCATGTCGCTGTTCACCGAGGTCGCCGACGGGCGGATCGCCCCGAGCGCCCTGCGCGGACCGGCCCTGGCCACCCTGCTGGACCAGCTCGTCGCGGCCACCGCACGAACGGCCACCTGAGCGCACGCCCGACGTCGGCACCGCCCCGGCGCCCCCTCGCGCGGCCGCCCGTCTCGGTGTTGGCTACGGGTATGCCGCAGAAGATGAACCTCCGCGAGTACATCGACAACCTCCGCGCCGAGGGGTACACGGTCCGCGACGACCACGGCGACGACCCGCAGCTCATCGCCCCGGGCGGGCGCGCCGTGCAGACCTGGCGGGAGGACTACCCCTACGACGAGCTCATGTCCCGCAACGACTACGAGGTGGAGAAGTACCTCCTGCAGATCGAGCTGTTGAAGTTCCAGTACTGGACGATCGACAGCGGGGCCAAGCACGTCATCGTCTTCGAGGGCCGCGACGCGGCCGGCAAGGGCGGCACGATCAAACGCTTCGTCGAGCACCTCAACCCGCGGGCCGCCAAAGTGGTGGCGCTGACCAAGCCGACCTCCACCGAGGCCGGCCAGTGGTACTTCCAACGCTACGTCCAGCACCTGCCGACCGCCGGCGAGATCGTGCTGTTCGACCGGTCCTGGTACAACCGGGCCGGGGTCGAGCGGGTCATGGGGTTCTGCACCCCGCAGGAGTACGAGGTGTTCATACGCCAGGCCCCGATGTTCGAGCGGATGCTCGTCGAGTCGGGCACGACGGTGACCAAGCTGTGGTTCTCGGTGACCCAGGACGAGCAGCGCACCCGGTTCGCCATCCGCCAGATCGACCCGGTCCGGCGGTGGAAGCTCTCGCCCATGGATCTGGAGAGCCTGGACCGGTGGGAGGCGTACACGGCGGCGAAGGAGGCGATGTTCGAGCACACCGACAAGCGCTACGCCCCGTGGATCACGGTGAAGAGCAACGACAAGAAGCGCGCCCGGGTCAACGCGCTGCGCGCCTTCCTGCACCAGTTCGACTACGCGGGCAAGGACCGGGAGATCGTCTTCGCGCCCGACTCCCTGGTCGTCGCCCGCGCCAAGCACACCATCGGCGACTGACCGCGGCGCGGCACCGACGCTGCAGTCACCGACCGATCGACACCGGGATGCGGTGCGGGCCGAAGTCGTCCGGCGCGGCGCCATACCGGCCTGCCAGGGCCACCCCGCACGACGGGCACCCGCCGGTCGCGGTGAGCCGGTAGGCCAGCAGGCGGTAGCGGTCGCGCTCGACGAGCGCAAGGCCGCAGCTGGCGCACCGGGTGACCTCGCCCGCGGGGTGCCCGACGTTGCCGGTGTAGACGAACCGCAGGCCTTCGTCCAGGGCGATCCGCCGGGCTCGAACGAGCGTGGCCAGCGGGGTCGGCGGGGTGTCGCGCATCCGGTGGTCGGGGTGGAACGCCGTCACGTGGTGCGGCACGTCCGCCCCGAGCTCGGCGGCCACCCAACGGAACAGCGCCCGCAGCGCTGCGTCGGAGTCGTTGTGTCCCGGGATGAGCAGGGTGGTCAACTCCAGCCAGACGTCGGTCTCGTGGCGCAGGTACGCGAGGGTGTCGAGCACCGGGCGCAGCCGCGCCCCGGTGAGCCCGACGTAGAGCTCGTCGGTGAACCCCTTGAGGTCGACGTTGGCCGCGTCGATGACCGAGAAGAGGTCGCCGCGGGCGGCGGCGTTGACGTAGCCGGCCGTCACCGCCACGGTGCGCAGTCCGCGCGCTCGAGCGGCCAGGGCGACGTCGACGGCATACTCGGTGAACACCACCGGATCGTTGTAGGTGAATGCGACACTGCGGCAACGCCATTCGGCAGCCACCCGGGCGATGTCGGCGGGCGAGGCCTGGTCGGTGAGCCGGTCCGTCTCGCGCGACGTCGAGATGTCCCAGTTCTGGCAGAACCGGCAGCCCAGGTTGCAGCCGGCGGTGCCGAAGGACAGCACCGAGCTGCCCGGGTAGAAGTGCGCCAAGGGCTTCTTCTCGATGGGGTCGACGCAGAAGCCGCTGGAGCGCCCGTACGTCGCGAGCACGAGCTGCTCGCCCTGGCGCATCCGCACGAAGCAGAACCCCCGCTGCCCGTCGCGCAGGTGGCACTCGCGGGGGCACAGGTCGCACTGCAGCCGCCCGTCGGGCAGGCGGTGCCAGTACCGGGCCGGGTATGCCGCGCCGGTCCCGGCCCGGCCGGACGCGCCCGGCGCCGCGCCGCCCACGTCAGCGCTCCTCGCGGAGCTCGGTCACGGCATAGCGGCTGACCCGCACCGCCGTGCTCCAGAAATCGCGCGGGAGCCCGGCCTTGACTCGCAGGTGCGCGAGGAACTCCTGCGGGTCGGCCAGCGTCGACCAGACCTGCGGCAGTAGCGTCGCCCGACGCCGGCCGCACTCGAGGACCACTCCGTCTAGACCCGGGCGCAGCGCGGCGAGGGCTTGCGCCTCGGTGCCGGCGGCGATCGGCTCGGTCGGCGAGAGGACCGACACCTCGATGACGGTGTCGGCGAGCTCCGGGCGGGTCAGCGGCGGGAAGCGTCGGTCCCGGGTTGCCGCCGCGCGCGCGTTCTCGCGCAGCGGGCGGGTCGGCCAGATCGTGCCGATGCACCCGTGCAGCCGGCCCGCGGTGTGCAGCGTGACGAAGCACGCGCCGGGCTCGGCCAGCCACCGCGGCGAGTCGTCGGCGGGCCGGTCGATGCCCAGCTCGGCGGCGACGGCGGCGCGGGCCAGGGGCAGCAGAACGGCGGCTGCGTCGTCGGGCAGCCCGGGCGGGTCGGGGTCAGCAGAAGGCCACGGCGGCATACCCCACCACCCGTCGTCGGTCGCCGGCGGTGTCGCCGGAGGTGCACTGCCCCAACAGGATCGGCCGCAACCCGCGCCGTCGGGCCTGCACGAGCAGCCCGTTGAGCGGGGTCGCGCCGCAGGCCTGGTCGTGGGTCACCGGGCCGCGCAGCCGCAGCACCCGCTCGACGGTGGCCCGGTCGAGTGCGCCGGCCCGCTCGTGCGGGTGGTAGTGCGACAAGTCCGAGCTCACGACGACCAGCGTCTCGGGCCCGCCCCAGAGCGCCTCGAGCACGGCCGCGACGTCGTCCGGGGCGGCCCGTCCCACCGCCAGCGGCACGACCGTGGCGCGGGGGAGCACGGCCTGCAGGAAGGGCAGGTGCACCTCGAGCGCATGCTCCCGCGCATGGACCGCCGCGCTGTCGACAAGCCAGGGCAGGGTGGCCCGGATCTCGGGGGGCAGCGCGGCCACCGGCACCTCGCCCAGGGGGGTCCGCAACGCCGAGGCGTCGGGCAGGGCGAGGCCCTCGACGGCGACCCGATGGGTAGGCCCGAGCAGGACGACCCGCTCGATCCGGTCCGCCGATCGCGCCAGCGCGGCATACCCGAGGGCAGCGACGGCGCCGGAGTAGGCGTACCCCGCGTGCGGCAGCAGGAGCGCCTGGGGGGCGGGCAGGTCAGCCGGCACCCGGGCGCGCGCGTCCTCGAGCAGGGCGTCGACCCTCCGGCGCAACGTGTCCGGGTCGCCCGGATAGAACGAGCCGGCGACGGCGGCCGGCCGCACGGCCTGCATACACCCAGTGTCACCCCGCGCCCGGCTCGAGGCGAGCCGGAGAGACGGCGGCATACCGGTCAGCCGGCGACGTCGACCTTGGCGACGACTCGCTCGACCCGCACGCGCACGAGCATTTCCGGCGGCACCGCGTTGCGCCGGCCGTAGGCGTCGGCCAGTGCGGCGCCCATGTACCGACCGCCGATGCGGGTCGCCCAGGCGAGCAGGGCCTCGGGGTCGGTGCTCGTCGTCGCCCGCCCGGCCACGGTGACGAACGAGAACGGCGGGCGTTCGTCGTCCCAGCACAGGGCGACCCGGCCGTCACGAAGGATCGAGCGGCCCTTGACGGTGTCCGCGGACGTCATGAAGACGACCTCGTCACCGTCGAGGTCGACCCACACGGGCGCGACGTGCGGGGAGCCGTCGCGGCGGGTGACGGCGAGGGTGGCCGTGCGGGCCGGCAGCGACAGGACGAACTCGCGCCACCAGCCCGGTGGGGCATCGCGGTAGGACATCGTCCGAGGGTACGTCCCGGCTCACGGCTGCCCATCGCGCCCTCCGCGCCGGGGCTCGATCCGGCGGCCCCAACCCTTCGCGTGGACCACGACCGCCCACCAGCTCCTCGAAGACCTCGCGAAGGGTTGGGGCCAACGAGTCAACGACTCTCGACACCAGCCCTGGGCTAACCACGATCTCGAACCCATGGTAACTCAACGGTATTAAAGTTAAGCGAGGGTTAAGCCGGGTTAAGGCCCTTCAGAAAGAGAGCATTCCACTTCGACGTGCTCAGCCCAACCCTAGTTCGATGGATGTGAAATACGACCTGGGCCACGAGATAGACCAGTAGAACTTTCCCAATGGCCAGGAACCAAGTTCCATTTGCTATTCCATCAAACAGAAAGCTGAACACGGAATAGACAGTTATTGCGGCACAAACGCCTTGAATCCACGGAAACACCAGATCCTTGCCGGGTTCGATATCCACTTTCAACAACTCCCAGTTGGCGCCGCCAAACTCATAGCGTGAATGCCGCCATGGGTCCAAACCATGCGGATTTCCCATGAGTTATTCCGAGATCCCATTCCCATGCCGCACTTCCGTCGTAACGACGACTCACACCAACGGTGCCCCAGTACCCTACGCCTATGTTACCGTGAGAACGAACCCCTGTTCAGGCATGTTCCCATTCCAACCGACATATGCGCCCTTGCCACCGTACCCCAATCCGCCCATGGTAATCGTCAAATGCCCGTCCTGCAATGAGAGTCCCGCACAGTACAAATGACACGCTGCTACACCCACCACCACATGTCTAGCGGCCTCGTCGTGGCCCCGGGGCTGTGAGCAGCGACGGGTTCGGACCATGCGCTCCAGCCTCTTCTGAGGCGTCTCCAGCAATGAAGGCCTTTCACTAAGAGAATTTCGCGCGTGGCCACGTATTCTTTCCATTAGGTGCTGAGTTCTGTTGGGGCGTAGTCGTTGCCGTCGAGGTCGATGGGTCGGGTGCCGGTGAGGTTTTTGCTGCCTATGGGGTTTTGGGGAAAGGGTATAGGTGGTGGTGTGTCGGTGCACGAGTCGACGTCGCGACCGGGCCGGTGCCGACCTGGCGGGTGGCGCTCACCCGGGAGCCGTTCGCGCCCGCGTTCGGGTCCGCGCCGCACCCCCCACTTCTCGCGTACCCGTAGCTGATTGACGAAACGCAGGCTCCCTATCCTCGCCAGACTCTCAGCCCGGAGGGTGCGATACTCCTCAAGCAAGAGCTGGATCCGGCCCTGGGCAGCCAACTGATCGTCCGTCACCTCTCGAAGGCTAAGGATCATCCAAGTCGCTGAACAGTCACGAGTCGATCAGAACCGTCGTACACCACTTTGCTGGACTCCACTACCTCAACAATGAGCGGTCGTCGGCGAGCGTAAGCCCGCCGAAGACGATCCATTCGAGACGTTCGACCACCGCGTCAAGCTGGGCGCGTGACCGAACCCGTTACCCATCCGTGCAGCAGCCCCCGACCGCGTCAAGCTGGGCCGCGTGACCGAACCGGTCACCGATCCGTGCCACAGCCCCGCCACAACCCACGTTCTCGCAGTTCCCAGCCCTGCCAGGAGTGCTTGCTGAGACCTGGGAAACGATTGAGACTATGCCATCAATACCGCGTCCTGATGGTCAGATCCCGTACGACGAAACCTCAGGTATCGGATAGCCGCTGCGCGATCAAGATCAACCGTCTCGTCATCGAGTATTCTGACCTCAGTGAGCCATTCCGCGACCTGTGTCAGCACCACGCGCTTTGGTTGACCAGGAACTGTGACCTCAACGTAGAAGGAGCCCTCTGCTTGATGTGGTCCCTTGACTGAACGCACGCCTGCCACGGATTCCCCGCCGAACTCTTCAATGATCTGTGCTATCCATCGCGATGGTTCAACGCTCACCTGAAGGGTCCCCACACTAGAACCATATGATATCCAAAAGCTTTGGCCCGCAAGACGGTTCGCGCTCGCGCTTTGCCGTTGACGATTCCCACTCTGGCTCCGCTCCACCCGAATCCAAATCTTTACCGCCCTGCAGCATGCTGGCCTTGACGTGAGGCACAGTGTACCGAGCCCAATAGAAGGCTCTGGGCTCCAAGAAGCCGACTCGAATACACTGCATTCCTGATTCGCCCGGAGCTCATCAGACCCGCAAGGGGTGCCATCGCACTCCCGGCCGTAAGCGGGTCTGTCCGCTTCTCGGTGTAACTGGCATTTGGGTTCTCACAGGTTCCCCACCTACGAGGCGCCCTTCGTGAAGCAGCATTTCAGGAACTCGACACCGCCGATCTTGTTGCATCACAAGGGCGCTCTCACGTTACGACCCGCCGACACCCACCCCTCACCGGTGGATCAGGGCTCAGCCGCTTACCAGTTCAATCTGCAAATAGCGAGTGGGATCTCTCATCATTTCGACAATGCTCCCGCTGGAGACGAAGATGTCTACGAGCTCCCCTTCGCGGACGACGCCCCGTAGAACCGGAGAGGAGCACCAATCAATCCTAGCCTGCACCTCGTAAGGTCCCGGCCCAATTGGAACCTCTACAACGTCTCCCTCACGTATTCTGCCCACCTCCTTTCCATTGACAAGGATCGTGTACTTGCGCAGCTTGTCCGACCAAAAGGACGGCCGTCGCCCTATCCTGAGAGCGGACTGAATCAAGGGCTTTCCAATCACTAGAGTAAGACCATTCCAATTACGCAACCGCGCAGCATGTTACCGTCGCGCAAGGCCGTCCCAGACGGATCCGCTGACGCAACCTCCGACGGCTCTTGGCCCCACAACTGCTGCCCGGCAAGGTCCAGCCCGGGATCCGAGTCCGCCACCGACCGCTCTTGCCAGACTCCTGACCAAGTGCCGCAAGGCGTTCCCGACCTCGGACCAGAAATCTCCCCAAGCATTTCAGCTCCATCCGAAGGATAGAGGAGAGGCAAGGCCCCAATTGGATCTCTGGACCAGCCCTCGACGGGCCGGCCGGTCTGATGCCCGTGATGGACACGCTGGATCGCCTCGGACCGGCGTGCCCGGTCGAGTTCGAACACCGCCAACGTCCGCCGGATCGTGGACTCCGAGGCACAGGCCTACCAGGCGACTTTGCCGACGCCCTGATCTCGTCATGGATCGAGTCGGACGAGGGCCTGATCAATGTTGGTTTCGCCCGAAACCAATCCGATTCTCTCGCAATTGCCAGATGGCGATCGCACGTCGTGGGCGGCCGCATGATGGAGCCATGCCGGATACTGCGAATCGCTAAGCAAGAACCAGCCATCCATCAGTTGTTCCCCCGCACTCACCACCTCCTCGATTTCCGAGAATCCCATAAGGGCCAGGGAGGCAGGAATCAATGTAAGGAAGTCCGAGAAGTCGGCGTGGTTTCCTGGATCGATTTCGAGCACCCTGTACTTCCTACTGAAACTCACGCCGGGGCGGCGTTTCGAGTCTCCCAAGCGTTCTAACGTCGTTCGAAGACATCTGACGCTCTGGCGGCAAGTCGATGCTGAGAATGCCGAGCCCGGGTCGAAGAATCCGCAAGAGAGAGACGAAAACTCGTTCTCGCGTATGGGGCGACAGCTGCTGTCGAAGGCCGTATGCAGTCGAGCGGGGTCGTTTCGTTGGCAAGGTGCGTCACCACCCCTTCCAAGGTCGGTGCAGACGCTAAGACGATTAGTTATCCCTCGATGATAGTGCAGCTTCCCGGACACCTTCGGTTGCCAATGTATCCCGAAGTACGGTCGGATTCGACCTGTGGCGGTTGGCTTTCCAAAGGTCTATCCGAATCGACCACTGCGGAAGGTGGCAGTTTTCCACGTGAAACCTTCGAGGTTGGCACGCGCGGACACCGGTCGCGCTGGCCGACGCGGCCATCGTCCGCGGCCAGCCGGGCGTGTACGGGCCGGTGGCGTCGGAGGCGACGATCTCGCGGACGATCGCGGCGCTGGCCAAGGAGCCGGGGGGTGGAGTGTGCGGTCGGCGCCGAACGGAAGGCCGCCCGGGACGTTGCGTGGCGACGGAGTGGGGCCGGCGCCTCGAACCACGAGATCTCGGCATCGGCTCCGTTGGTCGTGGATATCAACGCGACGATCGTCATCGCGCACAGCGAGAAACAGGTTGCGGCGCCGACGTTCAAGCGCACCTACGGGTTCCATCCGCTGGTCGCGTTCGTTGACCACGGCGAGGGCGGGACCGGGGACCCACTGGCCATGCCCCCTGGATTCGCGTCCATCACTGCCGCAGCCGGCGGCCCACGCTGACCCGGCAGCGACTCGGCCCGGCACGGTGTCCGAGTCGCACCGACGAGGCAGGATGGACCCGTGGAGACCGGGGAGCCGCGCGGCGTCGGCAGGGCCGATGCCCAGGTGCCCTGGCCGCCGTGGTCCGAGCCGGCCGAGGCGCCGCCGACGGGCCCGTCCTCGTCGGGCGCCGATGGCGACCGGCGCCATCCGGACCGAGCCGCCCGAGCCGCTCGGGCGGCATACCTGGCCAGGCGCGGAGCCCGCGCGGCGGGCCGGGCCGGCACGCTGGCCGGCCGCGGCGCCTGGGGCGGCGCGCGCTTGGTCGGGCGGGGGACGCGCGCGGGAGCGGACCGGTTCCGGGGGTTCGCCGGCGCCGACGGGGCGGCCGAGTCCGGTCTGGCCAGGGTGTCGGAGATGCAGGTGCTCGCCTCGGCCGGCGACGCGGCGTTCGCCGTGTCGCTGGCGAGTACCGTCCTGGCGCTGCCGGTCGGGCAGGCGCGCGGGCAGGTGGCCATCTTCCTGCTGACGACGATGGCACCGTTCGTCCTGCTCGCGCCGTTCATCGGGCCGCTGCTGGACCGCTATCGCCGCGGCCGGCGCTGGGCGATCGGGTCGACCCTGGCCCTGCGGGCCTTCCTGGCCTGGGTGATCGCGGGGGTGGTCGCGGACAACTCGCCCTGGGTGCTGCCGTTGGCGCTGCTGGCCCTCATCGCCACCCGCGCGTATGCCGTGGCCCTCTCCGCGGGCATCCCCTTGGTCCGCCCGGAGTCGATCACCCTGGTGACCGCCAACTCCCGGCAGTCGATCTCCACGCTCGTGGGCATGGTGCTGGGCAGCGTGGTGGCGGCACCGGTGGGGCGACTCGGGGCGGCCTGGTCGCTGCGGTTGGCCTTCCTCGCCTACGTCGTGGCGACGGTGCTCGCGATCCGGCTGTCGGCGCGGGTCGACTCGGGATCCGACGACCTGGGCGGCGCGTCCGGGCCCGGCGCGCGGGGTGGGCAAGGCTCCTCCGGCGGTGCGGATCCGCTGGCCGAGCGCGACCAGGGACCGCCGCTGCGCGAGACGCTGCGGGGCACCTGGCGGCTCACCCGCACCCACCCGCTGCCCCCCACCGTGCGGGCCGCCCTGACGACCGCCTCAGGAGCCAAGCTGCTCGGCGGTTTCGCCACCATGTTCCTGGTGTTCCTGCTGCAGCAGGAGCCGCTGCCGGGGGTGTCCGACCTGCTCGCCGTGGGCCTGGTCGTGGCCGCAGCGGGCGTCGGCAACGCCCTGGGCAGTGTGGTCGGCAACCGCCTCGGGCCGCGGTCGCCGACGGTCGTCGCCTCGGCGATGCTCGTCGTCGCC
The DNA here is from genome assembly GCA_037045055.1 of Dermatophilaceae bacterium. Lineage (GTDB taxonomy): Bacteria > Actinomycetota > Actinomycetes > Actinomycetales > Dermatophilaceae > Phosphoribacter. Next base: position 201,734 of record JBAOHJ010000002.1, read on the forward strand.
ATCGCCGTGGCCGTCCTCACCGCGGTCGACTACGCGCTGTGGACCGTCCTGCTGCTGGGGTTGGTCAGCGGCGCCTTCGGACAGCTGGCCAAGCTGTGCCTCGACGCCCTGGTCCAGGCCGAGACGCCCGAGCACCTGCGCTCCCGGATCTTCTCCTGGTCCGAGACCCGCCTGCAGGCCGCCTGGGTCCTGGGCGGGGGGTTGGGCATCGTCATGCCGCTGATCCCCTGGGTCGGCTTCGCCGCAGCGGCGGCGGCCCTGGTCGGGGTGCTGGCGACCGCCGTGGTCATCCGTCGACGGGCCGCCGGCACCCCGCGCGCCTGACAGCCGACCCACCCCGCGCCCGGCCCGACGGCCGGCGCGGCCGGTCGTCAGTGGGTCGCCTGGGCGATCCGGGCGGTGATCGCCGAGTAGTCGGCGTGCGGATCCAGCCCGAGCACCGCGGCCCACGCGGGCACGGTGTCGGACTCCGTGTAGCGGTGGCCGAAGCCGCCCGGCACGGTGTTGGACATCGCCATGTCGGCGCTGACCTGGAAGAAGGTGACCAGGGGGAACCACGACATCTGCGACATCGGCCCGCCCACCCGGGTCTCGCGCAGCCAGTCGGGGGTGGTGAACAGCAGGTCGGTCGACCACCAGACGACCGGGTCGGACTCGTGCTGCAGGTACACCACCCGGGGCGTGCCCCAGTCGCCGAGGGCGTGACCGTACTGGTCGTGGGTGAGCTCCCCGGGGTCGCTGGCGAAGCGGACGTGCCGGCCACCGGCGACGACCGGGTTGACCGCGGTGGAGCCCAGGGCGCGCTCGGCGGTAAGCGCCGCGCGGGTGCGGGAGAAGGCCGGGGTGCCCGTCCACACCGCGCCGGCCACCTGCGAGAGCATCTGCTCGGGCCAGGCGAACATGTCGTTGCCGCCGTATGCCCCCAGTGACTCGCCACCGGCATACACCTTGGGTCTGGTCTCGGCCGGGCGGGCCGCCACCCGGGCCAGCACCCCCTCCCAGAGCATCCGGGAGGCGGCCACCGGCTCGTCACTGGCCGACAACACGGCGATCGCCGACGGCAGCGTGGAGTACTGCATCGACACCACGGCTGTGTCGCCGCCCCCGAGGTACTCGAAGGCGGAGGCGCTCCACTCGTTGACGTAGCCGGTGCTCGTGCCGCTGACGACGTAGATCGCCGCCCGGTCCAAGGCTCCGGTGCGATCCATCTCGGCGAGCACGGCGTCCCGAGCCTGTGTCAGCGTGCGGCCCTCGACCACCCCGGCGAACACCCGGATCGGCTCCTTCGCCGGTCGCCCCAGCGTCCCCTCGATATCGGCCCTGGTCGGCCCCTCGGAGACGAAGATCGCCCCGTCCTGCCCAAGGCTGTCCCAGCGCTCCGAGGACCCGGGCCCGCCGGAGCGCCAGGGTGAGGTCGGCGGCTGGTAGCCCTCCGGGTGGGTGGCGTTGACCTGGTCGGCCCGCCGGGAGACGATCAACAGCCCGCCGGGCAGGATCACCCGGTCGGCGGCCAGCGCCACGAGCAGGACGGTGACGACGGTGGCCACCGTCCGGGCCAGCGACTCGCGCAGCAGACGATGCCCGAGCCGCAGCGTGAACAGGTCCACCAGGCCGGCAACGAACCGCCAGGCGAAGACGAACCCCGCGAAGACGACGACGGCCGCGAGCGTGGACAGGACGACGTATGCCGGTCCGGGCGGGTCGAAGCCCACGTAGCGGGACTGGAACTGCTGCCAGCGGATCGACATCAGCGGGAACAGCCCGATGCCCAAGGCGACCGCCGAGAAGGCGACGCCGAGCATGACGCGCCGGGCCGACGGCTTGACCGACACGGTCAGGCCCGACCAGCGGGCGAAGGCCCCGCCGACACCGGCCAAGGACACGCCGACGACGTAGCCCAGACTCCCGCAGATCGCCGAGATCAGGCCCTGCAGGTGCCACGGACGCGGCAGCAGCGAGGGGGTGTTGGCCCCGACGTAGGCCAGCGTGGCCAGGACCAGCCCGGTCGTCGAGACGCCCGCCAGCCGGTCGCGCCGCCACCCGACGAGCCGGTCGACGAACGCCGTGCGGGCGGTCCTGGGCTGCCCCGAATCCCGCCGGACCACGGATCCGACCCTAGCGAACACGTCCCGTGGGCGCGCAGCCGAGACCCGCGAGCGGCTACTGCGCCAGCAGCCCGCGGATGTCCTCGGGGGTCAGCGCGCCGGAGGCCAGGGCACCCTCGTCCACCACGGTCGCGAACAGCGCCCGCTTGCGCTCCTGTAACGCGACGACCCGCTCCTCGATGGTGTCCTTGGACACCAGCCGGTAGACCATGACCGTCTTGTCCTGCCCGATCCGATGGGTCCGGTCGATCGCCTGCGTCTCGGCGGCCGGGTTCCACCACGGGTCCATGACGAACACGTAGTCCGCCTCCGTCAACGTCAGCCCGAAGCCGCCGGCCTTGAGCGAGATGAGGAACGCCGGCTCGCCGCCGCGCCGCCACCCCTCGATGCGTTCGGGACGGTTGCGGGTGCGCCCGTCGAGGTAGGCGTACCCGATGCCCTCCTCGTCGAGGCGCTCGCGGATGAGGCGCAGATAGCCGGTGAACTGGCTGAACACCAACGCCCGGTGGCCCTCGCTGGCGACCTCGGCGAGCTGCTCGACCAGGGCGTCGACCTTCGCCGAGGCGACACCGCGGGAGTATGCCGGGTCGGCCAGCACCGGGTGAAGGCTGAGCAACCGCAGCGTGGTCAGCGAGCGCAGGATGGCGATCCGGTTGGCCTGGAAGTCCTCGCCGAGCATCCCGAGCACCCGCTGGCGTTCGCGCTGCAGGTGGCGCTGGTAGACCTTGCGGTGACTCGGGGCCAGGTCGATGCGCAGCACCTGCTCCTGCTTGGGCGGCAGCTCGGCGGCGACCAGCTCCTTGGTCCGGCGCAGCATGAGCGGGCGCACCCGCCGCCGCAGGGACGCCAGCGCCTCGGGCGAGCCGCCCGACTCGATGGGCCTGCGGTACAGCTCGGTGAACCGCTCCGGGCTGGGGAACACCCCGGGCGCGGCGATCGACAGCAGCGACCACAGGTCCATGAGCGAGTTCTCCAACGGCGTGCCGGTGACCGCCAGGCGGAACGGCGCCGGCAGCCGCCGGGCGCACTGGTAGGCCTTGGCCCGGTGGTTCTTGACGAACTGGGCCTCGTCGAGCACGAGACCACGCCAGGCGACGGATCGGAACTCGTCGGCGTCCAGGCGAAACACGGCATACGAGGTGACGACGAGGGCTGCGCCGCGGACCGCCTCCGGCAGCGGCCGACCCCGCCGCCGGGTGGTCTCGCCCACGACGACGACGCCCAGCTCGGGAGTGAACCGGGCGGCCTGGGCGGCCCATGTGTCCAGGACGCTGGTCGGGGCGACGATGAGCAGCGGCGCGTCGAGCTCGCCGCGCTCGCGGGCCCGCTGGGCCAGGGCGAGCACCTGCACGGTCTTGCCCAGCCCCATGTCGTCGGCGAGGATTCCGCCCAGCCCGAGGTCCCAGAGCGTGGTCAGCCAGCGGTAGCCGTCGCGCTGGTAGGGCCGCAGTGAGGCCGCCAGACCGGCCGGCAACGGCGGGTCGGCCAGCCCCTGCCAGCCCAGCAGGGCGGTGGTGACCTCAGCCCACCGGCGGCTCTGCTCGGCGACGACGCCCAGCTCGACGAGCTCCTCCCACAGCCCCGCCTGGTAGGGCGTGATCCGCAGCGGCCCGGTCGGGCGGTCCTGTAGGGATCGGGCCTCCGCGATGAGCCGGCGCAGCGCGGCATACTCGGGCCGGTCGAGGGAGAACCACGTGCCGCTGTCGAGATAGAGGTGGTCCTCGCCGGCGGCCAGCGCCTGGAACAGGTGCTGGAACGGCACCGCCTCGTCGCCGACGCGCACCGAGACACCGAGCTCGAACCAGTCGTTGTCGGCGCCCGGCCCGGCCCCGCCGGGGTGCGTCGCGGACACCTCGATCACCGGTGCCTGCGGCGCGAACCGGTAGGACGAGACCTCGCCGACGACGGTGACCTCGACCCGCGGGTCGTCCTGCAGCACCGGCAGCACCCGCTCGACGAAGACCCGGGTCGCGTGGCCGCTGAGTTGGTCGTTCGGGGGCAGCCGGCGCCCGAGCCCGCCGATGACCGACACCCCGGGGAGCAGGTCGAGCACGTCGAGCGAGTCGAGCAAGGCCTGCTCGGCGACGTCGTCGCGCACCAGGGCGCCCCAACCCTCGGGGGCCTGCGCGGGGGTGCGGCCGGCCGGCGGGTCGTCGGTCTCGTCGCGTCGTGCCGTCAGCGGCACCCGGGTGAGCGTCGGCGGCGTGCCCACGGCATACCCGAAGGTCCACTGCAGGCGGGCCACGTGCCCGGCGGTGAGCTCGACGTCGAGGACGAGGCGTGGGGGCACCGGGGCGGGCAGCGACACTGCGCCGTCGGCGGACTCCACCGGCACGTGGCGGCGCAACCGCGGCAGGTAGCCGGCGAGGAATCGGCCGACATCGGCGGCGGGGACGTCCACGTCGCCGCCGGTGCGGAACAGCTGGCCGACCTCGCGGGCCAGGGGCCGCTCCAGCCGCGCGATGGTCAGCCGCTCGTCGCCCGGGCGCTCGCCGTCGACCACGTGGACCACCCCGTGCGGCGGGTCGCCGAGCCAGATCAGTGAACTGCTGGGCCACTGCTGCCCCCCGGCGCGCACCGCCGCGGCCAGCCGCAGGCCATCACCGGCGGGGTCGGCGCCGACGTCGACGCTGGCCCGGGCGGGCTCGGCCGGCACGAGCACCGGGCGGGTGGGGTCCGCGGCGTGCACGATGGGCAGGCCCGCCTCGCCGGCGGTGTCCAGCGCCGCCCACACGCCGGCCGGCACGTCGCCCAGGTCCAGCCACTCGGCCCGGGAGTACTGCAGGTATCCGGCTCGCCCGCTCGTGGCCACCCGCCACAGCCGTTGCAGGGCATGGACCTGCTCGGGACTGGCGCCGGCGAGGTAGCCGTAGGCGAGGTGCTCCCAGCCGGCCCCCGTCTTGATCCACTTGCCCGACCGGCCGATCGCCATGGGCCGGCACACCAGACGCCGACCCGCTCGCGCGCCGTAGCGGGGGGTGACCGCCTCGACCCGCATATGCAGCCCCAGCGGTGTCGCCGGGGCCCGCCCGCCCGCCGTGCCGGGGGCGGGTGCGGCCCGGACGATCGGGTCGAGGCGCCGCTGCCAGTCCGGCGGCGCCGTCCGGCTGGGCGCTCGGGCGAGGAGCAGGGCGGCCACGACGTGCTTGCAGTTGTAGCCGACCGGGCACGTGCAGTCCCCGTCGAAGGTCGCCCCGTCGGGGATGACGAGGACCCGGTATGCCGCACGCTGGCTTCCCCGGACCGCCGCGCGCAGATGCCCGTGCGGGGTGAACTCGAGGTCGCCGACCCGGCCGGAGGCGGCATACGCCGCGCCCCGAGCGTAGGTGAGCTGGCCGACCCGCCGGGCGATCTGGGCATCGGTGATTCGGCTCGGCCAGGTGGGCACCGTCACGGACGGTGACTCTACGTGGATCGGGCGACAGCCCTTGGACCGCACCGACGCCGGCCCGGGGGGACCCTCTAGGGTCGAGGAGAGCAGGCTCGGGCCCGGACCCGAGCCCCGGACGCGCCGGTGAGGAGACGACGATGAGGACGAGCACCGACCGGATCGAGGTCACCCATGTCGGCAGCCTGCCGAGGCCCGATGCGCTGCGGGCGGCGAACAAGGCCAGGCTGGCGGCCGGGGGGCGGCTCGAGGGCTTCGACACGACCCTGGCCGGTGCCGTCGACGAGGTGGTCCGGGCGCAGCGCGAGGCCGGGATCACCGTGCCCAACGACGGTGAGTTCGGCAAGGCGATGTCCGGCAAGGTCGACTACGGGGCCTGGTGGTCCTACTCCTTCCAGCGGCTCGGCGGACTGCAGCTGAGCCCCCAGGGCATGGCGGTGGTGCCGCACCGGGAGTCCACGCCGGGCCACGTCCGGCTGACCAACTTCGCCCACCGGCGGGACTGGCGGGCCTTCGCGGCGGCATACCGCGACCCGACCAGCGGCATCCACATGAGCGACGGCGAGGACAACGCCCTCGACGCGTTCCCGGTGGCCACCGGGCCGATCACCTACGTCGGCCAGGACGCGGTGGCCAGCGATGTCGCGAACCTGCGAGCGGCGTTGGCGGCGAACGGGATCGACGAGGGGTTCGTCACCGCGGTGTCGCCCGGGTCCGCGGCCCGGATCGGCAACGACTACTACGCCACCGACGAGGAGTTCGTCTTCGCCTGCGCCGACGCGCTGCGCGAGGAGTACCGAGCGATCGTCGACGGCGGGCTGATCCTGCAGATCGACGACCCGTCGATCGCCGAGAGCTGGGACCAGATCACCCCGGAGCCCGCCGTCGAGGACTACCGGGCGTTCACCCGGATCCGCATCGACGCGCTCAACCACGCCCTCGAGGGCATCCCGGCCGACCGGGTCCGCTTCCACGTGTGCTGGGGGTCCTGGCACGGGCCACACACCACCGACCTGGAGTTCCGGCACATCGTCGACCTGGTGCTGTCGGTCAACGCCATGGCGTACACCTTCGAGGCCGCCAACGCCCGGCACGAGCACGAGTGGCACGTCTGGGATTCCACCACGCTGCCCGAGGGCAAGGTCATCGTCCCCGGGGTGGTCGGGCACGCGACGAACGTCGTCGAGCACCCCGAGCTGGTCGCCGACCGGATCGAGCGGTTCGCCCGGCTGGTGGGCCGGGAGCGGGTCATCGCCGGCACCGACTGTGGGCTCGGCGGGCGGGTGCACGAGCAGATCGCCTGGGCGAAGCTGCGCTCGCTGGCCGAGGGGGCCCGGATCGCCTCGCAGCGGCTGTTCGGCTAGCGGGCGTCGGACCCGCGGGCCGCTACCCGCCGACCCAGTCCCTTACCCGCCGACCCAGGCCGCTACCCGCCGACCCAGAAGCCGCGGCCGCCGTACCAGTCCCCGTAGTGCTCGCGGTAGCCGCCGCCGGCGCTGCGCGCGCGCGAGCCGAGGTAGGACCCGACGACGGCGGCGCCGAGGTCGTCCAGCTCGGGCGCGACCACCCGACCGTCGACCCGGCGGGCCATCTGGTCGACGAAGCGGGCCAGTCCCGGGTCCTGCCCGAGCCGGAAGAACGTCGTCTGTGCGCCCAGGCGACCGGCGGCGTCGAGCTCGGCCACGGTGTGCGCCAGCGTCACCGGGTGGGGCGGGTAGTCGAAGTAGGCCCGCCCGTCCGGCTGCAGGTGCGCGGTCGGCTCCCCGTCCGTGACCACGAGCAGCACCGGCTGCGCGGCGGGGTGTTTGCGGAAGTGCCGGTTGGCCAGCAGCAGCGCGTGATGCAGGTTGGTGCCCTTGTCCCACCGGGCGTCCAGGGCGGCCAGCTCGTCGATGTCCATCACCCGCGCGTGCCGGCCGAAGCCGATCATCCGCAGGTGGTCGCCCCGGAACCGGGTCGTCACCAGCTGGTGCAGCGCGAGGGCGGTGCGCTTCATCGGCACCCACCGCCCGTCCATCGCCATGGAGAACGAGGTGTCGACGAGCAACGCGACGGCCGCCTGGGTGCGGGCCTCGGTCTCGGTCACCTCGACGTCGCGCACGTCCAGCCGTATGCCGCCGCGCGGGTCCCCGCCCTCGCTCACCACCCGGCGCACCGCGTTGGTCACCGTACGGGTGACGTCCCAGGGCTCGGTCGCCCCGAACTCCCACTCCCGGGTCGCGCCGCTGCGCTCGCCGGCGGCACCGGCCAGCCGCACGTCACGCTGGCCCTGCCGGGCCGACATCCGGTTGGCCACGTCGCGCAGCAGCGCCTTGCCCAGCTGGCGCATCGCCTTGGGGGACAGCCGCAGGGTGCCGTCCGAGCCGCGCTTGAGGTAGCCGCTGTCCTGCAGGGCCTGCTCCAGCTCGGCGAGGGTCCGCGCCGACACCGCCGCCTCGTCGCCGAGCTGACGGGCGAGCGCGTCGAGGTCGACGTCGGCCATGCGCGCACCGGCATACTGCTGCGAGAGCTGCTCGGACAGCTCGTCGAGCTCGGCGAGCTCCTGCAGGACCCCGGTGCCGTCGCCCAGGCCCAGGCCCTGCTGCCCGCCGAATCGTTCCGAGCCCGACCAGTCCTCGCCGGGGCGCATCGCCTGCAGGTTGGCGTCCAGGCGGGCGAGCGACTGGGCCAGCTCGGCGGAGCCGAACGCCTGGGCCGCCAGGGCCATGAGCTCCTCGCGCTGGTGCTCGGTCATCGAGTTGAGCATCCGCTGGGCGGCTGCGGCGCGCTGTGCGAGCGAGTCGAGCAGCTGCTCGACCGACTCGGGGCGCTCCGGGAAGAAGTCCCCGTGCTCGGCCATGAAGTCCCGGAAGGCCTCGGTGGTGTCCTCGCCGCGCCGGTGACGCTCCAGCAGGTCGTTGAGGTCCTCGAGCATCCGCCCGACCCGGGCCCGGTCGGCGTCGGTGGCGTTCTCCAGCGCCTGCTTCATGCCGGCGAAACGCTGGTCGAGCAGCTCGCGTCCGAGCAGGTCCTTGATCTGCTCGTAGGCCTGGCGGGCGTCCGACGAGCGCCAGTCGTAGTCGGCCAGCGAGGTCACCGCCGCCGCCGTGGACGGGGGGAGGTTCTGCATCCGCAGCTCGGCGAAGCGCGCGTCGTCGTCGAGGTCCCGAGCCAGCTGCTGGCGCTCGGCGAGCACCGCCCTCTCGAGCATCTCGCGGACCTGCTCCAGCGTGCCGTCCAATCGGTGTCGTTGCAGCAGATCGCGTTTGCGGGCGGCGACCCGACGGGCCAGCTCGTCCAGACCGGTCTGCTCCCGGCCGCCGCGGCGCAGGAACTCGCGCATCGCCCGCTCGGGGGTGCGCCCGGCCATGACCTCCTCGCCAATGGCCTCGAGCGCCTCGGCGAGGTCGACCGGGGGCGCGAGCGGGTCCGGCCCGCCGGCATACCGGCCGTAGCGGGTGTCGGGGCGGTGCCGTCCGCTGGCCATCAGACGCTCCGTGTCCTCATCCGTACACCGTCTCCGAGCCGGTCGTCTCCTTGCCGATCTTGCGGGCCAGGTAGAGGCCCTCGAGCGCCAGCTCCAGGGCGCTGGCGCGCTCGCCGTCGTTGGTCGCACCGAGGCGCCGGGCGACCTCGTCGTAGAGGTCGACCCCGGCCAGCGCCGGCAGCCCGTCGAGCACCTCGCGGGCGGTGGTCTGGTCGCCCGTGCTGACCACGGCCCCGCCGGTGAACCGCTCCACCAGCGGGCCGAAGTCGATGCCCCGGAAGTGCTGGCGCACCGTCTCCGCGGTCGAGGTGCGCAACAGGTGGGTGAGGATGTCGCGCTCGCGGCCCTCCTCGCCGGCCTCGAACTCGACCTTGCCGCCGAGCACGTCCACCGCGGTGTGCAGGTCGACGACCCGGGCCACCGCGTCGGGCTCGGCTTGCGCGGTGGCCCGGTGCAGGGCCGCGGCGGCGATCGTCTCGGCCCCGGCGATGGCGAACCGCGCGGACACCCCGGAGCGTTGGTCGACGGCGGTGGACTCGCGCAGGGCCCGGGTGAACCGCGCGAGGACCTCCACCAGGGCGTCCGGCACGGTCGCGACGAGGTGGGCCTCCTGACGGATCACCGCGACCTCGTCGGCCAGCTCGGTGGGGTAGTGGGTGCGGATCTCCGCGCCGAAGCGGTCCTTGAGTGGGGTGATGATCCGGCCGCGGTTGGTGTAGTCCTCGGGGTTGGCACTGGCCACGACGAGCACGTCCAGGGGCAAGCGCAGGACGTAGCCACGGATCTGGATGTCGCGCTCCTCCATGACGTTGAGCATGGCCACCTGGATGCGCTCGGCCAGGTCGGGCAGCTCGTTGATCGCCACGATGCCCCGGTGCGAGCGCGGGATGAGGCCGAAGTGGATGGTCTCCGGGTCGCCGAGGCTGCGGCCCTCGGCGACCTTCATCGGGTCGACGTCGCCGATGAGGTCGGCGACGGAGGTGTCGGGCGTGGCCAGCTTCTCGGCGTACCGCTCGTCGCGGTGGCGCCAGGTCACCGGCAGCGCCTCGCCCAGTTCGCGGGCCCGGCGCTGCGAGGCGTGGGTGATCGGCTCGTAGGGATGCTCCCCGAGCTCGGCGCCGTCGATGACCGGGGTCCACTCGTCGAGCAGCCCGACCAGGGTGCGCAGCAGCCGGGTCTTACCCTGGCCCCGCTCGCCGAGCAGGATCACGTCGTGGCCGGCCAGCAGGGCGCGCTCCAGTTGGGGGATCACCGTGGTCTCGAAGCCGTGCAGCCCGGGCCAGGGGTCGCGGCCGGCCGCGAGCGCGGTCAGCAGGTTGTCGCGGATCTCCTGACGCACGCCCTTGGCCCGGTGGCCGCCGGCACGCAGGGCAGCGAGGGTGGTCGGGGCAGGTCGCTGGCTCACCGGCCTACGGTACCCACCCCATCGGTGGATCGGCGCCGTCCGCTGGTCGCGGCATACCGCCACCATCGGACCTGTCGGCGCCCGTTGGCCCCTTTCGCGGTCACCGCCCGACCGTTCCCCGCCGTCGGGTCGACGGACCCCTGCCCCCCTGCGACGGCCCTCCCTACAGTGTTCGCCAGCCTCGGGACCCCAGGCCACGTCGTGTGTTTCGGGAAGAGGGTGGCGCCGTGAAGGGCAGCCGTCGAGTGGGCATCGTCGCCAGTGTCGCCGCGGTCGCGTTGCTTGCCGCATGTGGATCCAAGGGGGAGGCGCAACCGGCAGCGGGCGGCGCATCCGGCTCGCTCGTCATCGGTGGTGCGGTCTCGCTGACCGGCAAGACCGCCCGTGAGGGGGTCCTCACCCAGGAGGGCTACAAGCTCTGCGAGGAGAAGGTCAACGCCAAGGGCGGGGTCAAGGTCGGCTCGGCGTCGATGAAGCTGGAGATCAAGTACCAGGACGACACCTCCAAGCCGGACACGGCCGCCCAGCTCGTCGACCAGTTCAACGACCAGGGCATCAAGCTCGTCCTCGGGTCCTACGGCTCGGCGAACACCGAGGCGCAAGCCGCCGTCATCGAGCGCAACAACCAGGTCATGGTCGACTCCAGCGGGGCTGACGACGCGATCTTCCAGAAGGGCTACAAACGCACCTTCGCGGTGCTGGCCCCGGCGTCGGAGTATGCCGCGTCCATCGTCAAGGCGATCAGCGACCTGGCCACCCCGAAGCCGACGACGATGGCGGTGCTGTCCGCCGACGACGGCTTCTCCAAGCGCGCCGCCGACGGCGCCGTCAAGACGGCGAAGGAGAAGGGCTTCACCCTGCTGGAGACGCAGTACTTCCCCAACGGCGCCACCGACGTCAGCTCGGCGCTCAACAAGATCAAGGGCGGCAACCCGCAGGTCGTCATCGGCTCGGTCCACCTCGCCGAGGGCGTCGCCATCATCAAGCAGTCCAAGGAACTGGGCATCAAGCCGATGGGCTTCGGCGAGACCGTCGCGCCACCGACACCCGACTTCGTCACCGCGCTGGGCAAGGACGCCGACGGCGTGCTCGGCTCGAGCCAATGGACCAAGTCGCAGTCCGGCACCGACGACTACTTCGGCAACGCCACACAGTACGACGCCGACATCAAGACCAGGTTCGGCCACGACGCCGGCTACCACAACGCCGAAGCGAGCGCGGCCTGTCTCGCCTTCGTCCTGGCCATCCAGGCGGCCGGGTCGACCGACGCCAACAAGGTCCGCGACGCCCTCGCGGCCCTGGACGTCAACACCTTCTTCGGCAAGGTGAAGTTCGACGCCAACGGGCAGAACACCTTCCGGCCGATGGCGGTCATCCAGATCCAGGGCGGCAAGATGGTCACCGTCTGGCCGAAGGACTCCTCGGAGGGCCCGATCGTCTGGCCTGGCACCGGCTCGTGAGCGGGTTCCTCCAAGCGACCGTCTACGGTCTGCTCCAGGGGGGCCTGTTGGCGCTGGTCGCCGTCGGGTTCTCCCTGGTCTGGGGGGTGATGAACGTCGTCAACCTCTCGCACGGCGCGTTCGTCGTCCTCGGTGCCTACGTCGGACTGGTGTGCCACGACCAGTGGGGGATCCCCCCGCTGCTGGGCATGGTGGTCGCCGCCGCGGTGCTCTTCTGTCTCGGGTATGCCGTGCAGCGCCTGCTGGTCAACCTCGTCGTCAACGGACCGATCTTCATCACCCTGCTTCTGACGTTCGGTTTGGAGCTGCTGCTCGTGCAGGGCATGAACATCGTCTTCACGGCCAACTACCAGGGCATCCAGACCTCGTATGCCGGCACGAGCATCGCCCTGGGCGAGGTCCAGGTCCCGTGGGGCCGGCTGGTCGCCTTCCTGCTGGCCATCGCGGTGACCGTGGGGCTCGTCGGGGTGGTCACCCGCACGAGGGTCGGGCTGTCCATCATGGCCACCGGGATGGACCGGGGCGCCGCCCGGCTCATGGGTATCCGGGCCCGGCACGTCTACGCCCTGACCTTCGGGATCGCCGCGGCGCTGGCGGGCATGGCCGGGGTCATGGTGGGCACGGTCGACACGTTCAACCCCGCCTCGGCCGGCCGCTTCACCCTGCTCTCCTTCGTCATCGCCGTCCTCGGCGGTCTGGGGAACATGTACGGGGCGCTTGTGGGAGGCCTGCTCATCGGCCTGGTGCAGGCCTGGGGCGGCTACTTCCTACCCGGCACGTGGGTCAACGCGCTGGCATTCCTCGTGCTCATCGTCGTGCTTCTGGTGCGACCGTCGGGCCTGGTCGGCAAGGCGTTCTACGCCGCGAGACTGGAGGTGTGAGGTGCGTGGGAAGCCCTGGCTGCCCTGGGCCCTCGCCGCCGCCGCCGTCGTCGCCGCCCTCGCCGTGCAGACCCAGCTCTACAGCGGCCAGGTACGCACCGTCGGGGCCATCCTCATGTTCGTCGCCCTCGCCCAGGCGTGGAACCTCATCGGGGGGTATACCGGGTACGCCTCCTTCGGTCAGGTGGTCTTCTTCGGCGTCGGCGGATACGTCACCGCGGCGACGATGGCCCATCTGCGCTGGAGCTTCTGGCTTGCCCTGCCGCTGAGCGCGCTCGCGGCCGCGGCATACGGGGCCATCGTCGGTGGCCCGCTGCTGCGCCTACGCGGGCACTACTTCGCCATCGCCACGTTGGGTCTCGCCGAGGGCACCCGCGAGGTCGTGACCAACCTGCCGGCAATCACCGGCGGCGGGGGCGGCATCACCGTGCCCAGCGTGGGGGCCAACGCGGCCACCGCCTATCTGGGCAACGACGGGTTCTACCTCGTCTATCTCGCGCTGGCCGCCCTGGCCCTCGCGGTGAGCATCCTGGTGTCCCGCAGCCGATTCGGGTACGCGCTGCGGGCGATCCACCAGGACGAGGACGCGGCGGCGTCGGTAGGCATCAACACCACCCGGACGAAGGTCGCGACGTTCGCGCTGTCGGGGCTGCTCACCGGACTGGTCGGCTCGACGTACGCCTTCCAGCAGGTGACGATCTACCCCGAGCGGCTCTTCGACGTCGAGCTCACCGTGCTCATGGTCGTCATGGTCGTCATCGGCGGCAGCGGCACCGTCCTCGGGCCGGTGATCGGTGCGGTAGGGCTGCAGTTCGTCTCCGAGTGGCTACGACAGAACTACACCCAGGTACACACCCTGCTGCTCGGCGCGGTCATCATCGTCGCGGTGATCCTGCTGCCGCAAGGGCTGGTCAACTACCTCCGGGAGGCCCGCCGCAACGGCGAGTACTCGCTGCTGGCCAACGTGCGCAGGTACCGGCTGTGAGCGGCGCGCCGGTGCTCGAGACCCGGGGCCTGGGGATCACCTTCGGCGGGCTGCGGGCCGTGCACGAGGTGTCCCTCGTCGTCCCCGAGGGCCAGACCCTCGGGGTCATCGGGCCGAACGGGTCGGGCAAGAGCACGTTCATCAACCTCGTCACCGGCCACCTCAAGCCCTCCACCGGGTCGGTGCTCGTCGACGGTCGGGACGTCACCGGCGCCAAGCCGTGGGTGATCGCCGGGGCCCGGGTGGCCCGGACGTTCCAGATCGTCAAGCCGTTCCGCGGGATGACGGTCCGCGAGAACGTCGCCGTCGGGATCCTCTACGGTCCGGGAGACACCTCCCGGATGGGCACGGCCTTACGCGAGGCTGACGACATCCTCGGCGAGGTGGGGCTCGTGCAGGCCGGTGAGCGGGCGCCCGGGGAACTGTCCGTCGCGGACGCCCGGCGCCTGGAGCTGGCCAAGGCCCTGGCGCTGCGCCCCCGCCTGCTGCTGCTCGACGAGGTGATGGCAGGCCTGCGACCCGGGGAGATCGAGCCCTCACTGCAGCTCATCCGGGACCTCAAGGACCGTGGTATGACGATCATCGTCGTCGAGCACGTCATGAAGGCGATCCTCGCCGTGAGCGACGAGGTCATGGTCCTCAACGCCGGACAGGTGCTCACTCGCGGGCAGCCCCGGGACGTGCTCTCGGACCCCCGTGTCGTCGAGGCCTACCTCGGTCGGCGGTACGCCCAGCGCCGCGAGGCCTCGACGGCAGCGGCAGACATCGCCGCCCCGGGCACCGACCCGCTGCCGGGCGCCGACCCGCTGCCGGAGGCCGCCCAGGAAGGAGGCGGCCATGCTTGAGGTCGCCGGCCTGGCCGCCGGGTACGGTCGAGTGCAGGTGCTGTGGGACGTCTCGCTCACCGTCGCCGCCAAGGAGATCGTCGCCCTCGTCGGGCCCAACGGGGCCGGCAAGACGACCCTGTTGCGTGCGCTGTCCGGGATGGTCCCGATCCGGGAGGGCACGATGACCTTCGCGGGCACCTCGATGGCGGGCCTGTCGATGGAACGCATCGTCGACCTCGGCATCGCGCACGTGCCCGAGGGTCGGCGCCTCTTCCCCGGGTTGACCGTGCGGGACAACCTCAAGCTCGGGGGATGGCGGAACAAGAGCACCGACCTGGACCGAGTGGTCGAGCTGTTCCCCAAACTCGGCGACCGGATGGCTCAGGTCTGCGGCAGCATGTCCGGCGGTGAGCAGCAGATGTGCGCGATCGCCCGCGGGCTGATGAGCCGGCCGGATCTCATCATGATCGACGAGCTCTCCCTAGGCCTGGCCCCGGTCATCGTCGAGGAGATCATCGGCCGGCTCGGCGACATCGCCGCCGCGGGCACGGCCGTGCTGCTCGTCGAGCAGGACGTCGACGCCGCGCTCACCGTCGCCGAACGTGCTTACGTCATGGAGACCGGCCGGGTGGTGATGTCCGGGGAGGCCTCGCAGCTGCTGGCCGACCCCCGGATCCAGCAGAGCTACCTCGGCATCGCCTGACCGGGGTCGCTTCGGTCGAACTGTCCGGCGTCCGCGATGCACGGGCGCCGGTCCGGTGACGGTGAGGCCGAACGAGGCCATGAGGGCGCCGGAGGCGGCCACTGCTGGCCAGCAGGCGCCGGCAGGCGGTGCGGAACTCCGCGTCGAAGTGCGCGGCGGCGAACCCGTCGACGAGGCCGGCGACCTCGTCCTCGCGTTCCGGCCCGAGCTCGACCTGGCACACTGGGGAGCCGCCGCGGGGCGACCCCCGGCGCCCGGCGAACACCCTGCAGGAGGCGACGTGACCACCGATGGGTCTCGCTTCGCCGAGGTGAGCGATCGCGCGGCCCGTCGCGACGGTGTGACCCCGCCGCCGTCCGGCCCTGCGCTGCCCGACGGTTGCCGGCTCGTCGTCTCCTTCACCTACAGCCTGCTGTCCGGATGGGGCCTGATCCGCAACCCGAGCGCGGCGGTGTGGATCGAGGACGCCGCCGGCGAGCACGTGCGGACCCTGCTCGTCCAGGGCCACGACGGGCTGCGGACGATGGCCCAGTGGTATGCCGTGCTGGGCACTACCGAGACGACGACCTCGAGCACGAAGCCCGCCGGGTCGACGAGCATCGAATGGGACGGCACCGACGAGGCCGGCGGGCGGGTCGCCCAGGGGGACTACCACGTGTGCATCGAGGCTTCCCGCGACAACGGCCCGCGCGAGCTCATCCGCCACCGCCTGACCCTGGGCACCGCCCGCGGCACCCACCATCTGCCCTCGGCCGGGGAGCTCGTCTCCGCCGCGGTGTTCTACTCCGGCGCCCCCGGCTGACCCGCCGGCCCAGCGGGGCTGCGCGCGGGTCCGCGCTGGCCGGCGGACCCGGGCGCCCGGCCGTCATCGGCGGGCCACGCCCGGGAAAGCCGCACGCGTGCGGGCGTCGGCTCGGCCGGGACGAGCAGGGCAGCGATGCCGAGATCGTCGGCAAGCTCGACCGCCTCGCTCGGATCCAGGACGACCAGCGCGGTGGCCAGGGCGTCTGCCGTCGTGGCGTCGTCGGCGATCACGGTCGCCGCCAGCGTGTGCGTGACCGGCCACCCGCTGCGCGGGTCGATGACGTGCCCGAGCCAGCGGCCGGCGACCTGGAAACCCCGATGGGCCGACCCGCTGGTCGCCACCGCTGCCTGGACGAGCTCGACGACGGCCAGGCGTGGGGCGTTCGCCGCCGTTCTGGCGGGGTCTTCCACCCCGACCCGGACCGACCCGCAGCCGGCGTGCCGGATGTCACCACCGGCGTTGACGCCGACAGCCGCGACGCCGGGGATGGCGAGGGCCGCGGCGACCGCGAGGTCGACGGCATACCCCTTGGCCAGCGCGTTGAGGTCCACGTCGGCGCAGTCGCCCAGGCGCCGCACGAGCGCCCGCGCGCCGCAGCGGTCGACGGCGTAGGGCAGCTCGGCGATGCCGGCGGCCAGCTGCGCGAGCTCGCTACGGCTCGGCACCCGCCCGTCGACCTCGGCCTGGCGCCATCGCCGATGCAGTCCCGCGGTCACCGGGTGGAATGCCCCGTCGACGCGCGCCCACCACCGGGCGGCGACCGCGAGCAGATCGGCCAGCTCGGGGGCCGGGTCGGCGCCGGCGCGCCAGCGGCACAGCGCGCTGTCGGGATCGAAGACCGAGAACAGCCGCTGGGCGCGCAGGAACTGCTCCACGGCCGCCCCCTCGGCGGTGGCCGCCACCGCGGCATCGGTCGCGGCGACTCGGATCTCGACGTCGGTGCCCAGCAGCGGGCGGTAGAGCCCGGTGGTCTGCACGAGCCCGGGGGTGGCTGGCACAGCCAGGAGTATGCCGCGGCATACGCTCCGTGGGTGGACCGTTACACCCGCGCCGGGTTGGAGTTCCTCGTCCGCGACGACGGGCCCGCCGACGGCGCGCCCGTGGTGCTGCTGCACGGCTTCCCGCAGGACGCCTCGTCGTGGCACCGGGTCGCCCCGGTGCTGCACGCGGCGGGCCTGCGCACGCTCGCCCCCGACCAGCGGGGCTACTCACCGGGGGCCCGCCCACGCGGGCGCGCGGCATACCGGGTCGGCGAGCTCGTCGAGGACGTCGTCGCCCTGCTCGACGCGGCCGCAGTGGGGCAGGCCCATCTCGTCGGGCACGACTGGGGCGGCGGGGTCGCCTGGATGGTCGCGGCCTGGCGGCCCGAGCGGGTCGCCAGCCTGACCGTCCTGTCCACGCCGCACCCGGCGGCTCTGACCTGGGCGTTCACACACAGCGACCAGTGGCGGCGTAGTTGGTACATGCTGGCCTTCCAGCTGCCGCTGCTGCCCGAGCACCTCCTTGCCGGCCGGGTGACCGGGCTGCTTCGCGACAGCGGGCTCGGCGACGACGCGGCCCGGTACGCGCAGCGGTTCGCCACGGCGTCCTCGCTCTACGGGCCGATCGGGTGGTACCGCGCGGCGCCGCCGACCGCGGGGCTGGTCGGCCAGGTGCGCCGCCGGCTGGCGCCGTCCGCCGCGCCGGGCGCGACGTCTGGGCCTCGCGCGCCGGAGTCGGCGCACCGGCGGGTGCGCGTCCCGACGACCTACGTCTGGGGCAATCGGGACTTCGCGCTCGGCCGCGCGGCAGCCGAGCGGACCGCCCGCCACGTCGCGGGGGACTACCGCTTCGTCGAGCTCGACGCCGGTCACTGGCTGCCGGAGCGTCGTCCCGTCGAGGTCGCCGCGGCGATCCTGGATCGGGTGGCCACGGCCTAGCGTCGTCACGCTCGGGATGCCGCGCCGGGCGCGCGGTCGGCAAGGTCGGCGTGCGGACCTGCATCCGTGGCGGTGTCCCGAGGAGAACTACGGGTGCCAGAGCCTCCCCCCGACTCGCAGGAGCGCCTCATGACCCGTGCACGAATCGCCGCCGCCGTCCTGACCACCCTGACCCTCGGGGCCGTGGGCACGGGCAGCGCCGCCGCCGCAGCCGCGCCCACCCCCGGCACGCGCAGCCTCGCCGAGGTGCTCACCGCCGACGGCAACCGGTTCGACCGGAACTGGTACGACTACGACATCCTCACCGAGGCGGTCCTCGCGGTCCTCGCGGCCAAGCCGGACAGCCCGGTCGGCGTCCTCACCAAGGGTGACGTCGCGCTCACCGCCTTCGTGCCCAACGACCGCGCCTTCCAGGTCCTCGTCGCCGACCTCACCCACCAGTGGATCGGTCGCGAGGAGCGGGTCTTCTCCACCCTGGCCGACACGGTGGGCATCGACGCGATCGAGAAGGTCCTGCTCTACCACGTCGTCCCGGGCGCGACCATCGACTCGGCGACCGCGCTGGCGTCCGACGGCGCCACCCTGGCCACCGCACTGCCCGGAGCCGAGTTCACCGTCGACGTCCTGAGCACGCGGTATGCCGTGGTGCGCCTCAAGGACAACGACCCCAACGACGTCGACGCCTTCCTCAACCCGCGCGCCCTGGACATCAACGCCGGCAACCGGCAGATCGCACACGGCGTCGTGTTCGTGCTGCGCCCGCTGGACCTCTGACCGGCCGGGCCCTCGGCCCCGGGCGCGCCGGCGCCTCGGGCCGGGCGTGCCGGCGGCATACCGGCTCGATCCCCGCCCGAGGGCCGGCACCCGGCGTGCGACCATGGGACCCGTGCCGGACCGCGACCTGCCCCCGGGATACCCGCTGTCGTGGGAGGCCGACGTGGTCCTGCGCGACGGCACCGTCGCGCACATGCGGCCTATCACCCCACAGGACGCCGACGGGGTGCGGGTCTTCCACACCGAGCAGTCGCCCGAGTCGATCTACCTGCGCTTCTTCGCCCCGGTCAAGGAGGCCTCCGACGAGTGGGTGCACAAGACCACCCACGTCGACTACGTCAACCAGGGCGTCATCGTGGTCACGGTCCGCGACAAGCCGATCGGCTACGCGCGGTTCGAGCGTACGGACGAGCACGTCGCCGAGGTGGCCTTCAACATCGCCGACTCCCACCACGGCAAGGGCGTCGGCTCGATCCTGCTGGAGCACCTGGCCGCGATCGGCCTAGAGCTGGGCTACACGCGGTTCGTCGCCGACGTCCTGGCCGAGAACTCCAAGATGCTCGGCGTCTTCCAGGCCGCGGGCTTCCACCTCGACTACGACATGGAGCACGGCTACGTCACGCTCTCCTTCGACATCGCCCCCACGGCGGAGTCGACGGCGGTGCGCCACTCGCGCGAGCACCGCGCGGAGTCGCTCAGCGTGCGCTCGATCCTGCTGCCCCGAGCCGTCGCCGTGGTCGGGGCCTCCCGGCACCCGAACACCGTGGGGCACACCTTCCTGGCCAACCTGGCGGCGAGCTACCGGGGCCGGGTCTACGCCGTCAACCCGCACGCCACGGAGATCCTCGGGGTGGCGTGCTACCCGAGGCTCGCGGACATCCCGGGCCACGTCGACCTGGTCGTCGTCGCGGTCCCGGCCGCGCAGGTGGTCGACCTGGTCGACGAGTGCGCCGCCAAGGGGGCACGGGCGATGCTGGTCACCTCGGGCCAGTTCGCCGAGTCCGGGCCCGAGGGTCTGGCGCTGCAGGAGCAGCTTCGCCGTCGGGCCCTGGCCTCGGGGATGCGGGTGCTGGGCCCGGTCTCCTTCGGGATCGTCAACAACAACGCCACCGCCCCGCTGAACGCCTCACTGGCCACCACGCTGCCGCCGCCGGGCAATCTGGGGTTGTTCGCCGAGAGCGGCACGCTGGCCATCGCCGTGCTCGCGTCGGTGGCACGGCGCAACCTCGGCCTGTCGGTGTTCGCCTCGGCGGGCAACCGGGTCGACGTGTCGAGCAACGACCTCATGCAGTTCTGGATCGACGACCGCACCACCGAGGTCGTCGGGCTCTACCTCGAGTCGCTGGGCAACCCGCGCAAGTTCTCCCGGATCGCCCGCACCCTCTCCCTGGTCAAGCCCGTCGTGGTCGTCAAGTCGGGGGTGTCGGCGTTCCGGGCCTTCCCCGGGTCCGTGGTGCGGCCGCCGGCGCAGCCGGAGGCCTTCGACGCCCTGCTGCGCCAGGCCGGCGTGATCCGCGCCGGCGACATCCACGAGCTGTTCGACATCGCCCAGTTCATCGCCCACCAGCCGCTGCCCCGGGGCAACCGGGTCGCCGTCGTCGTCAACTCCCACCCGCTGGCCGGTCTCACCGCGGACGCGGCGGTGGCCGCGGGTCTGCAGGTCACTCACGGCCCGGTCGCCCTCGGGGTCGAGGCGAGCGCGGACGAGTTCGCGGTGGCCCTCGGCGCGGCGTTCGAGGACCCGCACGTCGACAGCGTCGTCGCCGCCTTCATCCCCCCGATCTACACCGCGGGGGCCGACGTCGTGTCGGTGCTGCGGGACGTCGTCTCCCGGTACGACAAGCCCTGTGCGGCAACGTTGCTCGGGATTCACGGCATCACCGAGTCGCTGACCATCGAGGGCGCGCGCCGAGGGCACCGCCGGGTCGTGCCGGCCTACGCCATGCCCGAGGACGCCGTCCGGGCCCTGGCCCGGGTCACCCAGTACGCCGGCTGGAAGTCCAGCGAGCACGGCCCGCCGGTCGACCCCCCGGGCATCGACCGCGACACCGCGACCGCGCTCATCGAGGGTGTCCTGCAGGGCGCCCCGGCCGGCCGTCGGCTCACCCAGCCGGAGGCTCGGACGCTGCTGGGGGCCTACGGCATCGACGTCTGGCCGCACGAGATCGTCGCGAGCGCGGACGAGGCGCAGGCCGCCGCCGACCGGCTGGGCTACCCCACGGTGCTGCAGGCCATGTCCTCGCACGCCCGCCGCCGGCGGGTGCCGACCGGGTTGCGCCCGGACCTCGACAGCCCCGCCGAGGTCCGGGAGGCCTACGGGTCGCTGATCCGCCGGGTGGGTGCCCTGCCCGACGACCGGATCGTCGCCCAACGGATGTCGCCCCCGGGCACCGGGTGCATCATCGGCAGCACCGAGGACCCGCTCTTCGGACCGGTGGTGTCGTTCTGCGAGACGTCGCTGGCCGGCGAACCGCCGCGCGACATCGGCTACCGGGTGCCGCCGCTGACCGACCGCGACGTGCGCGAGCTGATCCTGTCCACCCGGATCGGCCTCGTGCTGTCCAACCCCGGGGGCCGCGAGCCCATCCACATGGATCCCTTGCGCAGCATCGTCGCTCGGCTCTCGGCGCTGGCCGACGACCACCCCGAGCTGTCCTTCGTGCTGCTCAACCCGGTGAACTGCTGGGGCATGGGCGTGGACGTCCTGGGGGCCCTCGTGGTCGTCGGACCGGCGGCCACCCGGGCCGACGCTCACCGGCGGATGATGAGCTGAGCCCGGTCCCGGGTGCGTCAGGCCAGGCGAGGGCCGAGGAAGTCGAGCACCGCCTGGTGCATCTCGGCCTGGCGCGGCACCGCCCCGGACATCCAGTACACGATGTGGACCAGGCCCTCGAAGCGCCGGGCCGTGACGTCCACGCCGGCGGCCGCCAGCGCCCGGGCGAAGTCCTCGGCCTCGTCGCGCAGCATGTCGTACTCGTTGGACACCACCAGGGTC
Organism: Dermatophilaceae bacterium; assembly: GCA_037045055.1. GTDB lineage: Bacteria > Actinomycetota > Actinomycetes > Actinomycetales > Dermatophilaceae > Phosphoribacter. The sequence goes on from JBAOHJ010000002.1 coordinate 223,447, forward strand.
GGCGGCAGCCCGGCCAGCGACGGGGTGCGGTCCAGGGCGATCATCGGGTCACCGGCCTGCTCGGGGTCGGGGGTGTAGAGCCGGCCGAAGTACTCCATCGCCGGCCCGTCGATCATGTACCCGGACTGGGCGAACTCCCGCCGTGAGGCGGTGTCCAGCAGCGGCGCCACCAGCGGGTACAGCAGCGCCAGCGCCCGCAGCGCCGGGCCGCCGGCGTCGCGGGCCCGCACCGCCACCGACGCGGCGAGGTTGCCGCCCGCACTGTCGCCGAGCAAGGCGATCCGGCGGGGGTCGCCGCCGTGGTCCGCGATGTGCTCGGCGACCCACCGCACCGCGGTGAGGGCGTCGTCGTGGGCGGCCGGGAACGTCGACTCGGGGGCGCGACGGTAGGTCGTCGCGACGACGACGGCGCCCAGGTCGTTGGCCAGGGCCCGGCTCGGCTCGTCGATGCTGTCGAGGTCGCCGGTGACGAAGCCGCCGCCGTGCAGGTGCACGACGACCGGCCGGGGGGCGCTGCCGCCGGCCGGGACGACGATGCGCAGCGCCTGCTCCGGGGCCTGCCCGTATGCCGCGTCGGTCACGCTCGCGACCGGTTGCGGGGGTTTCTGCAGGGCGCGCGTCATCGCCGACCCGGCCCGGATCTGCTCCGGAGTGAGCTCGGCGAAGCTGGGGCGGCCCTGTTGGGCCATGACGGCGAGCAGGCCGGCGACGTTGGGGTCCAGGGGCATGGGGCACTCCTCGAGGTGGCGGTCCGAGGCGTCCGGGAGCCCGCGGGCCAGGGTTGCCACCGACGCTAGCGCCTCAGCGGGCCGCGGGACGCCGGTCCCGACGTCCCCGGATCCCGGTCAGCGCCACAGGTCGACCTCGATCCGGCGCGCCACCGCGGCATACGTCGCGTGATCGGCGGCCACGAGCAGGCCCGGGCGCAGGCTCCGTGCGGTGTAGGGAACCCCGTCCGGATGCCCGGCATACCCGCCGGCCTCCGCGACGATGAGGGTGCCGGGCACGTGGTCCCACGGGTGGTTGCGCCGGTAGAGCAGGTAGTCGGCCTCGCCCTCGACGAGCTTGGGGTAGTCCACCCCGCAGCACACCCAGGAGCCGACCAGCGGGGGCAGTCCGTCCAGGGCGTGGCCGCGCATCGCCCACACCGAGGTCACCCCGCGCGGCGGGATGTGGTCGGGCACCGGGTCGCGACGCACCCGCTCGCCGTTGCGCCAGGTGCCGGCGCCGCGCTCGGCGACCCACGCGGTCTGGTGCTCCGGCTGCCAGATCCAGGCCCGGACTCCCTGCCCGCCACGCACCTCGCCGACCATCACCGCGTGGTCGGGGCTGCCGTGGACGAAGTTCTTCGTGCCGTCGACCGGGTCGACGGTGAAGGCGTGCTCGGCGGCCAGGTAGCGGTCCAGGAGCGCATGGTCGGCGGCGTGGGCCTCCTCCCCGAGGACCAGCGCGTCGGGGTATGCCGCGTTGAGGGCTCGGGTGATGAGAACCTCGGCCTCGCGGTCGGCGACGGTGACCAGGTCGCCGGGCCTCTTCTCGTGGACCTGCCCATCGGCCAGCGACCGGAAGCGTGGTGTGACGACCTGGGCGGCCACCTCCTGCAGCAGGGTGAGGACCTCGTCGGTCTGCATGGGCCTAACGCTGGCACACCCGGTGTCGGCGGGCCAAAACGGCCGCCGTGCGCCCCACCGGGGGCGACGGGGCGTCGCGGCGGTCCGAGGTCAGGGCGCGGGCGCGTCGGCCGCCGCGCGCAGGGCCTCGATATCGAGCTTGACCATGGCGAGCATCGCCTCGGTGGCGCGGCGGGCGCGCTGCGGGTCCGGATCGGCGAGCAGCTCGGTGAGGCCGTCCGGGACCACCTGCCAGGAGACGCCGAAGCGGTCCTTGAGCCACCCGCACTGCACGGGGGTGCCGCCGTCGGTGAGGGCCGCCCAGTAGCGGTCCACCTCGGCCTGGTCGGCGCAGGCGACGACGAAGGACACGGCGTCGTTGAAGGCGTCGTGCGGACCGCCGTTGAGGCCGATGAACCTCTGGCCGTCCAGCTCGAACATCGCGGTCATGAGCGTGCCGGCCTTGCCGGGCGACCCCGCCGGGTAACGCGCGGTCTGGGTGACCCGGCTGTTGGGGAACACCCGCGTGTAGAACGCCAACGCGTCCTCGAGCTGATGGTCGAACCACAGGAACGGCGTGATCGTCGTCATCGGCACCTCTGCAGCCCTCGGGTCGTGGGACACGGTAGCCGACGGGCGCCTGTCGCGGGTCGAGGGCCGGGTTACGCTCCGGTATGCCGCGCACCCCGCCGACCTCCCGCAGGGCCAAGGCCCGTCGCCTCGTCGGATGGGTGGCCGCCGTCGGGCTGGCCGCCGCCGGGGCGCTGGGCGGGGCGGGCCTCGGGGCGGTGGCCGCCGAGTCGCCCGCGCCGGAGCCGCTGACCCTGCAGGTCGGTCCCGAGCCGGACGGGACCGCGGTGTCGATCGACGCGACGGTGTACCTGCCGGCGAGCCGGCCCGCTCCGGCGGTCCTGCTGGCGCACGGTTTCGGCGGCAGCAAGGACGACCTGGCCTCGCGGGCCGGGGAGCTGGCCGCGCGGGGGTACGTCGTGGTGGCCTACTCGGCACGCGGGTTCGGCAGGTCCGGGGGCCGGGTGCACCTGGACGACCCGGCATACGAGGTCGACGACGCCCGCATGGTCCTCGACCTGCTCGCGACCCGGCCCGAGGTGCGTCTCGACGGCCCGGGCGACCCCCGCGTCGGCGTGGCCGGCGTCTCCTACGGCGGGGCGCTGGTGCTCATGCTGGCCGCCACCGACCAGCGCGTCGACGCCGTGGTGTCGGCGCTGACCTGGCACGACCTCGCCGACGCCTTCTTCCCGCAGTTCGCGGTCGCCACCGGGCCGACGACGAGTCCCGTTGGGCTGCAACGGACCTCGACGGTCGGGCCGTTCAAGCAGCTGTGGGCGTCGCGGTTCTTCGGGTCCGCGAACGCCGCCCTCGATGCGCCGCCCCCTGCCGGCCCGACGCCCGCCGCAGTCTCGCCGCCTGCCGCCGTCTCGCCGCCTGCCGCCGGGGCGCGGCCGGACCCGGTGTGCGGGCGGTTCGACCCGACGGTGTGTGCGCTGTTCCTGGCCGCCGCCGAGTCCGGGGAGCCGTCCGAGGCGCTGCTGGCGGTGCTGCGCGCGCACAGCCCCCGACCGCTGCTGGCCGGTCTGCGCGCGCCCACCCTGCTCGTGCAGGGCATGTCCGACACCCTTTTCGGGCTCGAGCACGCCGACGCCACCGCCCGGGAGCTGTCCCGGGGCGGCACCACCGTCGCCGTGCGATGGGTCGACGGCGGGCACGACGGCGCCAGCAGCACGGCGGAGGCCGACGAGGCGGCGCTGCGGGGCTGGTTGGACCGCCACCTCGGCGCGGACCCCGCTGCCGTCGCGCCGCCACCGTTCGCGTATGCCGGCCCGATCCCCCGCCGGGCCAGCGTCGCACCGGTGTTCGACGCGCCGGGATACCTCGCCGCCCCGGCCACCCGGGCGGTGACTCTGGCCACCGAGACGCGGACCGTCCTCACTCCACCCGGTGGACAGCCCGCATCGATGACGGCGGTGCCGGGGCTGGGCGCGCTGGGCGCCCTGGCGGCATACCCCTTGGCCGCGCTGCCGGGGCAGAGCGCGGCGTTCGACTCCGAGGTCCTCGCCGAGCGGCTCGCCGTGGTGGGCTCGCCGAGAGTACGGCTGAGCGTCACCTCGACCGCACCGCGGGTGGTCCTGTTCCTGTCGTTGTGGCAGCTCACCGCCGACCAGCCGACCCTGCCCCGCCGGCTCGTGGCGCCCGTCGCCCTCGACGTCACGCCCGGGGTGCCCAGCACCGCCGAGGTGGCGCTGGCGCCAGCGACCTGGACCGTCGAGGCCGGCAGTCGCCTGCGGGTGCTGGTCACCAGCACCGACTCGACGTATGCCGGTCCCCGCGAGGCTCGCGTCGACCGCGTCCAGATCGCCGACGGGGGCCTGATCCTGCCCCTGGGGTCCGGCATCCGCGAGGCCGGCGAGAGCGATCTGGACCGAGAGAGCCTCGGCGTCGGCGCCGCCCTCGCGGGGGTCCTCGGACTCGTGGGCGTGGCGACGTGGCTCGGCCGGCGTCGCCGCGGGCGCGGCGGGGGAGGGCCAGCCGTCGACCCGGTCGTGCCCCTGGTCGTCGAGGGCCTGGTCAAGGCCTTCCCGGACGGGCATCGCGCCGTGGACGGGGTGTCCTGGCGGGCCGATCGAGGGCAGGTCGTCGGGCTGCTCGGGCCCAACGGAGCCGGCAAGACGACGACGCTGCGGATGGTGCTCGGGCTGGTGCGCCCCGATGCCGGGGTCGTGCGCGTGCTCGGGCACCCGGTGTCCCCCGGCGATCCGGTCCTGCGCGAGGTCGGCGCCCTCGTCGAGGGCCCCGGCTTCCTGCCGCACCTGACCGGGCGCGACAACCTGCGGGCCTACTGGGCCGCGACCGGCCGGCCGCAGCAGGAGGCCGGCTTCGAGCAGGCCCTCGACGTGGCCGCCCTGGGCGAGGCGGCCGACCGGCCGGTGCGGGCCTACAGTCACGGGATGCGCCAGCGCCTGGGCATCGCCCAGGCCATGCTCGGCCGGCCCGAGGTCCTCGTGCTCGACGAGCCGACCAACGGGCTGGACCCGCCCCAGATCGCCGCGATGCGCCCGATCCTGCACCGGTATGCCGCGGGCGGGCGCACCGTCGTCGTGTCCAGCCACCTGCTGGCCGAGGTCGAGCTCACCTGCTCCCACGTCGTGGTCATGCACGCCGGTCGGGTGGTCGCCGCCGGGCCGGTCGCCGAGCTGCTCGACAGCGCCGACACGACCGTCGTCCAGTTGGCGGCCGGCGTCGACGCGTTGGCCCTGGCAAGTCGGTTGCGTTCTCGCACAGGCGTGCTCAGCGTCGACGCCGACGCCGACCCGATCGAGCCGCACGTCGTCGTCACCGCCGAGCTGACCCGGCCCGAGGTCGTGCGCGCCGTCGCGGCGACCGGCGTCGACATCGTCGCGGTCACCAGCCGCCGGCACCTCGAGGACGTCTTCCTCGGCGTCATCGCGGACGCCGCGGGGGCGGACCGGCCGGGTGGCTCGGCGGATCGCGGCGGCGCGTCGAGCCCGCGCTCGCTGACCGACCGCCTGCGTCAGGTGCGTGCCCGGTGAGCGGGCCGCCGGACCCGGGGCCAGGGATCGCGCCGGGCCCCGCTCGCCCTGGCGCCCGCCCCCGCGCGCCGTTGTCCTGGCGGGTCGAGGCGTGGCGTCAGCTGCGTCGGCGTCGCACGATCTGGGCGTTCGTCCTGCTGCTCGCGCTGCCGCTGGTCCTCGTCGCCGGGTTCGCGATGGGCCGGGGCGGGGCCGGACCGCCCAGCGGTGCCCGCCTGTCCGACTACGCCCAGCTCGGGGCGGCCAACTTCGCCGTGTTCGCTGTGTTCGCCTCCGCGGAGTTCCTCCTGGTCGTGCTGGCCGCGCTCTTCGCCGGCGACCCGGTGCCCAGCGAGGCGTCCTGGTCCACCCTGCGCTACCTGCTCGTCGCGCCGGTGTCGCGGGCCCGGCTGCTCAGCTCCACCCTCGTCGTCGCGGTGGCGACCACGGCGTTGGCCGTCGTCGTACTCGTGGGCTGGTCCCTGCTCGTGGGCGCGGTGGCCTACGGCGCCGCGCCGTTCACCAACCCGGCCGGCGGGGTGCTGCCCTGGAGCGAGCTCGGCCCGCGCCTGGCGGTGGCCACGGCATACCTCGTCGTGACGTTGGTGCAGGTGGGCGCCATCGCGTTCTGGTTCGGGGTCCGGACCGACGCTCCACTGGGCGCGGTGGGCGGCGCAGTCCTCGTGACGATCATCGCGTCGATCCTCGGCCAGCTGGAGAGCCTCGGCGAGTGGCGCAACGCCCTGCCCATGCACTACAGCCGGGCGTGGGTCGACCTGCTCAGCCCCGGGGGCGTGGACTGGACGGCGATGACCCGGGGCACCCTGTGGTCGCTGCTGTATGCCGCGGTGTTCGTCGCGCTCGCCTACCGTCACTTCCGGCGCAAGGACGTGCTCAGCTGACGACCGGCGCCGCGGCCCGGTCGGCGGACGACTCGGGGGACGGCTCGGCGGACGACTCGGCCGGTGCCACCGCCAGGGCCAGGGTGAGCCGCAGGATCTCGTCCGGGTCGTCCAGCCGGTCGCCGAACAGGGCCCGCAGCCGCCCCATCCGGTAGCGCACCGTCTGGGGGTGGACGAACAACGCCGCCGCGATGAGCTCACGCCGGCCCTGGTGGAGCAACCAGGCGCGCAGGGTCTCGACCAGCCTGGCGCGCACCGCGGGTCGCACCTGCTCGAGGGGGGCCAAGGCGGCGGCCTGCAGGTCGGCCAGGGCGTGCGGGTCGGCGAGCAGGACGAGCTCGACCAGCCGCTCGTCGGTGTCCAGGGTGCCCCGGCGCGGCGAGCGCGGCAGCGAGCGGGCGCGCAGCACCCGCGCGTAGGACTCGGCCGTGTCCGTCCACGGGCGGGCCGGGCCGACGACCGCGGAGCGCCCCTGCAGCAGGGCGACGAGTCGGCGCCGGTCGATGCCGCGCACGTCCGGCACGAGCAGCACCGCCAGGTCGTCGGTCGGCAGCCCCGGCAGCTCGCCGCTGGCATGCAGCGTGCGCGCATCGAGCAGCCCGAGCACCGCGGTGACCTGGCCCTGGGGCAGCAGCACGGCGGTCAGCGTGCGCGGGGGTGTCCACTCGGCCCGTTCCGCCGCGGCGAGCAGGGCCGCGCGGTCCTCGCCCCCGACGATGTCGCGGACCAGCCGCTCGAGCAGCCGGCCGCGGGCCAGCCCGGCCAGCCCCGCCTCGTCGCTGTGCCCCACGATGCTCGCCGCCGACAGGGCGTCGATGTAGGTGAACACTAGGTCGGCGAAGCCGCTCATCTCCTCCGCGGACACCCCGGCGGCGACCGCCGCCCGCGACAGCCCCCGCCAGGACACCCGAGCCCCGATCCGGTATGCCGCGAGCAGGGCGTCCATTCCGCGCCCGCTGCGGGCCTCGCCTCGGCCCAGCTCGTAGGCGCCCTCGGTGCTCGGCGCGATAGGCACGCTCGGATCCGACGCCGAGCCCGCCCTGGCCAGGTCGAGGAACCCGACGAGGGCCAGGCGGACGGCATCGCGGATCCGCACCCCGAGGTCGCCGGAGAACGCACCGGCATACGCGGGGACCTCGGCCATGATCGTCGAGACCGCCTCGTCCGCGACCCAGGGCACCGCCGCCAGCACCCGCGCGTACGCGGCGTCGTCCAGGTCGATGCCGGTCGCGCCCACCCGGACAAGTCCGGCGGTCGGATCGGGCGGGTTTTTATCCATTGCGAACAACACTACGCGACGGATTTCACGTCGACCCCGCAGCGATCTAGCTCGACGGGATGGGATCATGGGTTCGTGACCACCTCGCTGAGCCCGTCCCGGACGGGCCGGCGGCTGCGCGATCGGGTGCTCAAGGTCGCGGAGCTGGTCACCACGCCGCTGTTGCCGGCCGACTACCTCGACCTGTTCAACCCGCTGCGCGCGGGCGCGGACCTGCGGGGCCGGATCGTGCAGGTCACTCCCGAGACGGCCGACGCCACGACGATCCTGCTGCAGCCCGGGCAGGACTGGGCCGGGCACGTGCCGGGCCAGTACATCCGCATCGGCGTCGAGATCGACGGCGTGCGCCACTGGCGGGCCTACTCGCTGACCTCGCGGGTCGACCGGCCGGACGGGCTCATCGCGATCACCCCTAAGGCCATCCCGGACGGCCTGGTCAGCGGCTACCTCGCCCACCGGGCGCGTCCGGGCGCGCTGGTGATGCTCGACCAGGCCACCGGCGACTTCGTGCTGCCCACACCGGCGCCGGCCCGGGTGCTCTTCCTCACCGCCGGCAGCGGCATCACCCCGGTCATGGGCATGCTGCGCAACCGGCTGGCCGACCTCACCGATGTCGTCCTGCTGCACTCGGCGCCCACCGCGGCCGACGTGGTGTTCGGGGCCGAGCTGCGCGCCCTCGCCGCGGCCGGTCGCCTCACCCTGGTCGAGCGGCATACCGACGTCGTGGGCATGCTCGCGGTCGACGACCTCGACTCGCTCGTGCCGGACTGGCGCGAGCGCGAGACGTGGGCCTGCGGGCCCACCGGCCTGCTCGACGCGCTCGAGGGCGCCTGGGCCGCGGCCGGCATCCCCGCGCGCCTGCACACCGAGCGCTTCCGCCCGACCGTGCTGGTCGTCGGCGAGGGCGGCGTGCTGACCTTCGCCAGGTCCGGCACCACCGTCGAGGCCGACGGCGGGCGACCCATCCTCGACTCCGCCGAGGCGGCCGGGGTGCTCATGCCCTCGGGGTGTCGGATGGGCATCTGCTTCCGGTGTGTGCTTCCGCTGCGCGAGGGTGCCGTGCGCGACCTGCGGACCGGGGACATCACGTATGCCGTGTCCGGCGACGGCACGCGCATCCAGACCTGCATCTCGGCGCCCGCGGGCGACTGCGAGATCGACCACTGAGCTCGGATCGACAAGGAGAGTCATGACCGCGCTGGCCCAGCCCGAGGTCGCCCCTGCCCCTACCCCGGGCGTTGCCGGGGCCGGCGGCGCGACCGCGCCGGACCCACAGGCGGTGAGCAACTCGCGGCTGTCCGTCGTCGGCACCGGTCCGCGCCACCTGCACCCCAAGCCCTCGGGCAAGCCCGATCCCACCGCGCACCTGTCCGCCGCCCAGGTCGAGGCCCTGGGTCGCGAGCTGGACGCTCTGCGCCAGCAGGTCATGGACTCGCGCGGCACCCGCGACGCCCACTACATCCGCACGGTCATCAAGGCCAACCGGATCCTCGAGCTGTCCAGCCGGGCGGTGCTGCTTTTCTCCGGCTTCCCGCCGGCCTGGGTGCTGGGCACGGCCGGGCTCTCCATCGCCAAGATCGTCGACAACATGGAGATCGGCCACAACGTCATGCACGGCCAGTGGGACTGGATGCGCGACCCCAAGATCCACTCCACCACGTGGGAGTGGGACAACGTCACCCCGTCCTCGCAGTGGCAGAAGACGCACAACGAGACCCACCACACGTATACCAACGTCCTGGGCCACGACGACGACCTCGGCTACGGCATCATGCGGGTCGACGAGGACCAGCCCTGGTCGTTGGCGTTGCTGGCCCAGCCGATCTACTCCCTGCTCAACGCCCTCTTCTTCGAGTACGGCATCGCCTTCTACGACATCAAGCTGCGCGGCATCCTGCGCGGTGAGCGCGATCCGCAGGAGTACCGCCCCGAGGTCGCCAAGTTCCTGCGCAAGCTGCGCCACCAGGTCCTCAAGGACTACCTGCTGCACCCGCTGCTGTCCGGGCCGAACGCCCTGTCCACCCTCGCCGCCACCGCCGTGGCCAACATCGTGCGCAACGTCTGGACCAACTCGATCATCCTGTGCGGCCACTTCCCCTACGGCGTCGAGACCTTCGCGACCGACTCCATCGAGGGCGAGACCCGCGGCGACTGGTACGTCCGGCAGATGATCGGGTCGGCGAACATCAGCGGCACCAAGGTCATCCACTTCATGTCCGGCAACCTCAGCCACCAGATCGAGCACCACATCTACCCCGACATGCCGAGCAACCGGTACGTCGAGATCGCCCCCCGGGTGCGCGAGATCTGCCGGCGCTACGACCTGCACTACGCCACCGGGTCCTTCGCCCACCAGCTCGGCTCCGCCTGGGCCAAGATCATCGTGCTGGCCCTGCCCAACGCGTCGCCGGAGCGCTCACGGGCCACCGCGGTGCGCGAGGCGGCGGCCGCGGCCTGGGCGGCCCGGCGCGAGCGTCGCCGGCAGCGGGGTCGGCAGCGTCCGGCCCGCTAGGGTCCGCACCGCCCCCCCTCGCGCGCGCGTCCGCTCGCCCGGCCCGCTCAGGTCCGCACCGCGCGCTCGCCCGCGCGGCCTCGGCCATTGCGGCCCGCCGGTCGGGCCGCGCGGCATACCCTCCAGGTATCACCTGGTCAGCCGCGCCCTCCTTCGGTGGTACCCGAGAGGATCTCCCATGCTCGCACCGGTGTTCGTGCTCGACGCGCTGGTCTCGGTCGCCCAGGCCCGTGAGGCCCTGGCCGCAGTCCCCCAGGGCGCGTGGATCGTCGTGCGCCGCGAGCATCCGGACGGCTCGGGTCGTCTGCTGTTCTACCCGGTGTATCGGGACGACCTGGCGGGCCTGCTGGCCCGGGCCACCGAGGACGCGACTGCCCTCGGGGTGCTGCTGGACCTGCACGAGCATCTGGCCGCGCCGACCGGCGAGCTGGCCGATCCGGCGGTCCGGTCCGGCTCGTTCACCGGCGTCGTCGTGCGGGGCGGGCGGCCCGTGGCGTATGCCGCGTCCGAGGGTGCCGGCGGCGCCGGCAGAGCACCTCGGCGGACCCGGTCCCTGGACCTGCCCGACTCCCGTAGCCGCACCGGACGCCGCACCCGAGACCAGCCCGGTCCGGCGCCGCCCGGTGGCTCCCGGCACCCGAGAGCGGCGCAGGTCCTGGCATATCCGCGCGTCGAGGTCCCTGCCGAGCTCGCGCCCCGGCAGACCTTCGAGGTGCAGATCGGGCTGAGCGACCAGCGCCAGACCGGCTCCGACGAGCGGATGACCCTCGCCGTCGAACCCTCCGCGGACCACCTGGAGGTCGTCATCCAGGTGGTCGCCGACGGGTTCGCCGCCCCGCGCGGCATCCGCCGAATCCTGATGCTGCCCAAGGACGATCTCACCAGTGCCACCGTGCGCGTGCCGCTGGTGGCCCCGGCCCTGGCCGGGCGGCACTGGCGCGGCCGGGTCGAGGTCGAGTACTCGGTCGGCGGGGTGCTGACCGGGCGGGCCTGGCGCGAGGTTCTGGTCCGCGACGCGGCCGCGCCCGATGCCCCGCCCTCGAGCAGTGGCGGCAGCCTGCCGGTGGTGCAGCCGCGCGGCCCGATCGCCGACCTCACCGTGTCGATCACCGAGGGCACCACCCCCGGTCGGCTGCTGTGGACCTTCACCTCGGCGCACCCGCTGGACCTGCCCGACGAGCAGGTCACCACCTCGCTCAAGACCGGCAACGCCCGGGCGTTCGCGCAGCGGCACATCCAGGACCTGGCCCGCACCGACGGCACGCAGGCCGCCGAGAGCCGCGTCGAGGGGGTGTCGCGGATCATCGCCTCGGCGACGCCGGTGGCGTTCTGGACCGCGCTGACGGCGGTCTGGTCCATCGCCAAGGCCGCCAAGCGGCGCCCGACGCTGCTCGTGGTCTCCTCGGACGCCTACATCCCGTGGGAGCTGGCCTCGACCGAGCCGCGCTGGGTGACCGACCGCACGCTCGTGGACCGCAAGGCCCCGCAGATGCTCGGTGCCCAGGTGCACCTGGGCCGGTGGACCCCGGCCGGCCCGGACACCCCGTCGGGCACGCGGGTGCCGCCGGTGGCCCCCGAGCCGGCCATCGAGGTGGCCCGGATGGCCGTCGTCGTGGGCGACTACCACTCCGACAGCGGGGTGCGCCCGCTGCCGCAGGCCGTGGCCGAGGGTGCCGAGCTCGCCGACACCTACCCGTCGGTGACGGTCGCCGGCACCCTGGCCGACCTCACCGCGCTGCTCAACGGCCGACCCACCTCGGGCGGGGACAGCTCCGACGTCCAGGTCGTCCACCTGGCCTGCCACGGCGCCGTGGACCGCGACCACCCGGCATACAACGGGATCGTGCTGTCGGACACCGACCTGCGCATCGACGACGTCATCGTCCTGGGCGGGGAGCTCGGGTCGACCGGTGCGCCGCTGGTGTTCCTCAACGCCTGCCAGCTGGGCCAGACCACCGACGAGCTGCTCGGCGACCAGGGCGGGTTGGCCGAGGCGTTCCTCGGCGTCGGCGCCCGGGGCTTCCTCGCGCCGCTGTGGTCGGTCGACGACGCCTTCGCCCGCCAGATCGCCCTGGACTTCTACCGGTACACCCTTCTCGAGGGCCGCACCGTGGGGGAGGCCCTGCGACTGGTCCGGGGGCTCTACGCCACGGTCGGGGACCGGACCCAGTCCACGCCGTTGGCCTACGCCTACTACGGCCACCCCGACCTGCGCCTCACCCTGGCGCACTGACGGCAGGAGTGACGACGTGCCCGCTCGGCCGCCCGACTACCTCGACTTCGACCTCGAGCTGACCCCGGGTGGGGACGGCTCCTACCACGCGGCGGTCCTGGCCTCGCCCAAGGGAGAGGCCAGCGCGCGGGTCCGGATGCCGGCCGCCGGGGCGGACCTGGAGAACGTCATCCTCAAGCTCGGGCGCACCCGCTCCGGGGTCCGGGCTCTGGGCTCGCCGCAACAGCAGCTGGCCCGCAGCTTCGGCTCCTCGCTCTACGATGCGGTGTTCGCCGGGGAGGTCGGCACATGCTTCCGCCGCAGCCTCGACCAGGCCGAGCAGGAGGGCAAGGGCCTGCGGGTGCGGCTGCGGCTCGCGGACGTGCCGGAGCTGGCCGACGTGCCGTGGGAGTTCCTGTATGCCGCCGGGCTGGGCCGGTTCGTCGTGCTGTCCGCGCAGACGCCCATCGTGCGCTACCTCGACCTGCCGCGCGAGGTCGACCCGTTGACCGTGAGCCCGCCGCTGCGCGTGCTGCTCGCGGTGAGCGCGCCGCGCAACCTCCCGCCGCTGGACACCGCCGCCGAGGTCACCCGGATCCAGGCGGCGCTGGCCGATCTCGTCGCCCGGGGCCTGGTCGTCGTCGACCCGCTGCCCACGGCGACCCTGGCGCAGCTGCGCCGGGCGCTGCGGCGGCAGGACTACCACGGCCTGCACGTCATCGGGCACGGCGGCTTCGACGCGGTGGCCGGTGGCGGGGTGCTCGCCTTCGAGGACGAGCAGGGCATGGCCCACCTGGTCTCCGGCGAGAACCTCGGCACCCTGCTGCACGACCACCGGACCCTGCGCCTGGCCGTGCTCAACGCGTGCGAGGGGGCCCGGCAGTCCAGGACCGACCCGTTCTCCGGGGTGGCGCAGAGCCTGGTCCGCCAGGGGCTACCGGCCGTGGTCGCCATGCAGTTCGAGATCACCGATACGGCGGCCACCTGCTTCGCGCAGGAGTTCTACGCCGCGCTGGCCGACGGCTATCCGGTGGACGCCGCCACCGCCCAGGCCCGGCTCGCGGTCTTCAGCACCGACAACGACGTCGAGTGGGGCACTCCGGTGCTCTACCTGCGGGCTCGGGACGGGCGGATCTTCCAGGTCCCGGCGGCGGCGTCCCCGGCCGGCCCGCCCGCCGGCCCGCCGCAGCCGCCGGCGCCTGCTGGGGCACCCGGCCCGGCGCCGGCGGGCCGGTCCGCGCCCGGGCGCCCGCCCATCGTCGTGACGATCCCGGCTGGCCCGGACCCCGGCACCGCGCCCAGCCCCGGCCCGGACCCCGGCACCGCACCCAGCCCCGGCCCCCACCCCGGCACCGCGCCCACCCCACCGCCCCCCCCGCGACCGACGCCGTCGGCGCGGCCGTGGTCGGGCCGTCGACTGCGCCCGCTCGCCCTGGCCGGTGCCGCGCTCGCGCTGCTCGTCGTCGGGTACGTCGCGCTCAACCGGGTCGGCGACGCGCCGACCCCCGCGCCCACGGCCACCCGCCCGGCGTCCCCGTCGGTCCCGACGACCGTCGCGCCCTCCGTGCCACCGACGCCGGCCGACGTGCCACGACTGGGCTTCGTTGGTGTGGCCCGGGGCTCCGCGACCGTCGACGGGCGCGCCGGCGAGTGGGCCAAGGTGACGCCGATCCCCGGCAACGAGCTCGTGGCCGGCCGCGAGACCGGGGTCCGGGCCACCTGGCGGTTGATGGCCGACGACACCGCGTTCTACGCCCTGGCCGAGGTGCGGGACGCCGCGCTGCGTCCGCCGGACCCCCGCCAGCCGTCCCAGGCCTGGCGCGGCGACGGCGTGAGCTTCGAGCTGGGCCCCTCCGGGGTGGCCCTCGCCGCCGAGGACGGGCCCCGCAGCAACGACGCGCACTACCTGTTCGGGATCACCGACCAGGAGCAGGGCGGGCCCGCGCTCGTCTGCGTCAACCCGAGCGACCCGAGGAACCGGACCTTCGTCTCCGGATCGCCCAACCAGCGCGTCTCCGCGGTGTGGCGCCCGACCGCCGACGGCTACCTCGTCGAGATCGCCGTGCCCTGGGCGGTCACCGGCATACCGGGCCCGTATGCCGGCCACATGGCCAGCGCGAACTTCGACGTCAGCGACGCGGCCCCCGACGGTGCTCTGGCCGGGATGCACAGCACCAACCCCCGCCGCAGCGCGGCGGTCCAGGCGTTCCCGGTGTACTGGCAGCCGCTGTTCCTCGACGGCTGACGGCCGCCATCGGACGGCGACGGTGCCCTGACGGTGCGCCAGGGCGTGGCCTCGTGACGCCTGCGCGCCAGGGCGCCCCCGAACGCTGGGGTCGGGCGCGTCGGCTATGCTACCGGCGAGTAACTTCTGGGAAAGGCACCGCCGTGGCCAAGTACGACCTGTCGACCGCGACCCTGGGCGAGCTGCTCGCCGATCCGGACGTCGCCGCGATCCTCGACAAGCACGCGCCGGGGGTCACGAGCAACCCGATGATCGCCATGGCGCTGGCTCTGCCGGCGGGCCAGGCCGTCGCGCTGGCGGGCGGGTTCGTCGGCCCGGACGCCGTCGAGGCGATCACCCGCGAGGTCGAGGCCCTCTGATCCGAGCGGGGGTTACCGTAGGCCGCATGGCCAAGGCCTCCGCCCCGGCCGTCGACCTGACCGTCGGCGAGCGCACCGTGCGCCTCACCAACCCCGAGCGCGTCTACTTCCCCGCGCACGGCTGGACCAAGCTCGACCTGGCCCACTACTACCTCGCGGTGGGCGAGGGCATCGTGCGCGCCCTGCGGGACCGGCCGTGCATGCTGCACCGCTTCCCCGAGGGGTTGGCCGGGGCCAAGGTCCACCAGAAGCGCCTCCCCGCCGGCGCCCCGCCCTGGGTGCGCACCGTGCGGCTGCACTTCCCGCGGTGGGGCCGCACCGCCGACGAGCTGTGCGTCGGCGAGCTCGCCGAGGTGATCTGGGCCGTCCAGATGTCGACCGTGGAGTTCCACCCGTGGAACGTCCGGGCCGCCGACGTCGACCGCCCCGACGAGTGGCGGATCGACCTGGACCCCATGCCCGAGGCCGGCTTCGCCCGGGTCCGCCGGGTCGCCGGCGTCGTCCGCGAGGTGCTCGACGAGCTCGGCGTCGTCGGCTTCCCGAAGACCTCGGGCGGGGCGGGCCTGCACGTCTACGTGCGGATCGAGCCGGCGTGGGAGTTCGCCGACGTGCGCCGCGCCGCGCTGGCCTTCGCCCGCGAGGTGCAGCGCCGGATGCCGCGCGAGGTCACCACCACGTGGTGGCGCAAGGACCGCGACCCCGGTCACGTGTTCGTCGACTACAACCAGAACGCCCGCGACCACACCATCGCGTCGGCGTGGTCGGTGCGCGGCGTCCCCGACGGCACCGTGTCGACGCCGCTGCGCTGGGACGAGGTGGCCGACGTCGAGCCCGACGAGCTCACCCTGGCGACGGTTCCCGCGCGGTATGCCGCGTCCGGCGACCTGCACGCGGGCATCGACGACACGGCATACCGGCTCGATGCCCTGCTGGAGTGGGCGGCGCGCGACGAGCGGGACGGCGCCGTAACCCCGCCGGAGCCCCCCGAGTGAGGTGCCGATGACCGGTGTCGACGAGCGGGTCCGTGCCTTCGGCACGCGGGTGCGCGACGGGGAGCCGGTGCTCGGCTACTGGGTGGTGCTCGACGCGCCGGCGGCGACCGAGCGACTGGCTCGCGCAGGCTTCGACGTGTTGTGCCTCGACGCCCAGCACGGGCTGTTCGGCTACTCCGGGATGCTCGCCGCGCTGCAGGCCATCGACGCCGGCGGCCAGGCCGTCGGCGTGGTGCGGGTCGGGGCCAACGACCCGGCCCAGATCGGCCGGGCCCTCGACGCCGGGGCGGTGGGGGTGATCGTGCCGCTGGTCGACTCCGCCGACGAGGCGGCGCGGGCCGTCGAGGCGACGAGGTACCCGCCGCGCGGCACCCGCTCGTACGGCCCGATGCGCGCCCAGCTGCGGATCGGGCCCGGGTTGGCCGACGCCGACCGCAGCGTGCTGGTGTTCGCGATGATCGAGACCGCGGCGGGGCTGGCCCAGGTCGAGCGGATCTGCGCGGTGCCCGGCCTCGCCGGCGTGTTCGTCGGGCCGGTGGACCTGCGGATCGCCCTGGGCGGCAGCGGCCCGACCGACCCCGGGGTCGAGGCCGTGTTCGGCGCGGCCCTCGGGCGAGTGGTGGCGGCGGCGCGAGCCGCGGGCGTGGTCGCCGGCTGCTACGCGCCCGACGGGGTCACCGCAGCGGCCCGACTGGCCCAGGGCTTCACCCTCGTCACGGTAGGCACCGATCTCAGCGATCTCGTCGCCGGCGCCCGGGCGCAGTTGGACGCGGCCAGGGCCTGACCGTCGCGGCGACCAGGCGCTCGCGAGGGGCCGGGCCACGGCGCGGCATACCGGCTAGGACTCGGGGACGTTGCGCGCCAGCTCGGCCAGCCACACCCCCGCCGACGCGTCGGAGGGCATGCGCCAGTCCCCGCGCGGCGACAGCGACCCGCCCCGCACCACCTTGGGCCCGTTGGGCAGGGCCGAGCGTTTGAACTGGTTGGCGAAGAACCGGCGCAGGAAGACCTCCATCCAGTGCCGGATCGTCGCCAGGTCGTATGCCGGTCGCGCACCCTCGGGGTAGCCCGGCGGCCAGGACCCGAGCGCGCTGTCGTGCCAGGCGTGCCAGGCCAGGAAGGCCACGGTGCTGGGCGCCAGCCCGTGGCGCAGCAGGTGGTAGAGGGTGAAGTCGGCCAAGGCGTACGGGCCGATGACCGCCTCGGTGCTCTGCGGCGCCTGCCCCTGGGCGGCCGGCACGAGCTCGGGCGAGATGGTCGTGTCGAGGATGGACAACAGCGTCCGGCCCACCTCGGCGGAGAACTGCTCCGAGGCGACCACCCACCGGATGAGGTGCTGGATGAGGGTCTTGGGCACCCCGGCATTGACCCCGTAGTGCGACATCTGGTCGCCCACTCCGTAGGTGCACCAGCCCAGCGCCAGCTCGGACAGGTCCCCGGTGCCCACGACGATGCCGCCGCGCTGGTTGGCCAGTCGGAACAGGTAGTCGGTGCGCAACCCGGCCTGGACGTTCTCGAAGGTCACGTCGTAGACCGGCTCGCCCCGACCCGCCGGATGGCCCAACGACTCGAGCATCCGGCCCGCCGTGCCGGTGATGTCGAGCGTCTCGAAGCTCACCCCGAGCGCCCGGGCCAGCGCGCCGGCGTTGGCCTTGGTGTGCTCGCTGGTGGCGAAGCCGGGCATGGTGAAGGCGAGGATGTCCGAGCGCGGCCGGCCCAGCCGGTCCATGGCCCGGGCAGCGACGATGAGCGCGTGGGTGGAGTCCAGCCCACCGGACACCCCGATGACGACCTTGGGCAGGCCGATCGAGCGCAGTCGCTGCTCGAGGCCGGCGACCTGGATGGAGTAGGCCTCGTAGCAGTCCTGGGCCAGCCGGGCCGGGTCGTCGGGCACGAACGGGAAGCGGGCGACCGGCCGGCGCAGCCCCAGGTCGGTCCGCGGGGGCACCAAGGTGAACCCCACCTGCCGGAACGCCCCGACCCGAGCGGCGTGCGCCCGCCGGTTGTCGTCGAAGGTGCCCTGGCGCATCCGCTCCTGACGCAGCCGGGTGAGGTGGACGTCGGACACCGACCGGCGTGGCCCCTCGGGGAACCGCTCCGACTGCGACAGCAGCACTCCGGTCTCCCAGACCATGGTCTGGCCGTCCCACGCCAGGTCCGTGCTCGACTCGCCTTCTCCGGCAGCGGCATACACGTATGCCGCGAGACATCGCGACGACGCCGACTCGCACAGCATGGCCCGGTCGCGGGCCTTGGCCACGGTGATCGGCGATCCGGAGATGTTGACCAGGACGGTCGCGCCGGCCAGGGCCGCCTCCGCCGACGGCGGGATCGGCACCCACATGTCCTCGCAGACCTCGACGTGGATGACGAGGTCGGGCACGTCGGCGGCGGCGAAGAGCAGGTCGGGGCCGAACGGCACGCTCGCCGCGCCGACGCGGATGTCGCCGCGCACGTCGTCGCCCGCCGCGACCTGGCGCCGCTCGTAGAACTCGCGGTAGGTCGGCAGGTAGGACTTCGGCGCCACGCCGAGCACTCGGCCGCGGTGGACGACGACCGCGCAGTTGTAGACCCGCCCCCGGGCCCGCAGCGGCGCGCCGAGCACCAGCACCGGCAGCAGCTGCGCCGACCCCGCGACGATCTCCTCCAGGGCGGCCTGCACGGCATCCAGCAGCGGGTCCGCCAGCAGCAGGTCCTCGACGGAGTACCCACTCAGGCACAGCTCCGGGAACACCGCGAGCGCAACCCCCTCGGCGTGGCACTCGCGAGCCACCTGCAACAGGGCCTGCGCGTTCGCGCCCGGCTCGGCGAGCCGGATCGGCAGCGTCGCGGCGGCCACCCTCGCGAACCCGTGCTCGTAGATCGAGTAGAAGTCCATGGCGTATGCCGTGCGCCTCCTCGCGCCTCGCAGCCCCCGACCGCCGAGGGCGGGTGCCCCGGTGGCCTTGGCGGTGGGTCCGCCCCGAGTCTCCCACGGCTGATGCGACGATGTCGGCCATGACCTGGGCGGCATACGGATCGTTCGTCGTGTTCTCGGTGGTGCTCATCCTCATCCCCGGGCCGGACTTCGCCGTCGTGGTCCGCAACGCCCTCGGCGGGGGCCCCCGGCGGGGGCGCGGCACCGCGCTCGGGGTCGCGGCGGCGGCGGCGACCCAGGGCCTGGCCGCCGCTTTCGGGTTGGGAGCTCTGGTGCTGGCGTCCCGACCGCTGTTCGAGGCGATCCGGTGGGTCGGCGCGGCATACCTGCTCTGGCTGGGCGTGCAGGCCCTGCGCTCGTGCTGGCGGGGCCGCTACCCCGACCCCGCGGTCGGGCCGCCCCCCGGTGGCCGGGACGCCCTCACCGGCCTGCGCCAGGGGTACCTCTGCAACATCACCAACCCCAAGGTCGTGGCCTTCTACCTCGCCGTGCTGCCGCAGTTCCTGCCGGCCGATGCCGCGGTGGCCCAGGCCGCGGGCCTGGCGCTCACCCACGCGGTGCTCTCGGCGGCGTACCTGCTCGCCCTGGCCGCCGGCGTGCACCGGGCCAGCCGGGTCTTGGCCCGTCGGCGGGTCCGCCGCGCCCTGGACGCCACCACCGGCCTGGTGCTCGCCGGGTTCGCCGGTCGGTTGGTCCTCGAACCGACCTGAGCCGCCGCGGACCCGCCGCCACGCGTCCCCCCGACGCGGCCCGAGCAGGGCCGCGTCGAGGGAAGGGTTGAGGCTGGTGCCGTGTTGCACCCGGCATACCGAGTCCGATGGCACCGTCGAGGCACCGTTCGAGGGCTCCGAGGCGGCAGGAGAGGCACATGCGCGCGATCTGGAACGGCACCGTGGTCGCCGAGAGCGAGGACACCGTCGTCGTCGAAGGCAACCACTACTTCCCGGCGCAGGCCGTCCGTCACGACCTGTTGCGGCCCAGCGACACCCACACGCACTGCGGGTGGAAGGGCGACTGCTCCTACTACTCGATCGAGGTGGACGGCGCGGTCAACGTCGACGCCGCGTGGTACTACCCACAGCCCTACCCGAAGGCCCAGATGGTCACGGACCGGGTGGCGTTTTGGAAGGGCGTTGACATCGTCCCCTGACCGGGCCCGTGACCATGGCCGGGGCGGGTCTGACAGGGTAGGGGCGTGCCCCGCTTCGAGCCCTTCGCCGCCCTGCGGTACGCCCCCGGCACCGACTGGGACGCGGTGATCGCCCCGCCCTATGACGTGCTGTCCGACGCTCAGGTCACCGCCCTCGCCGCTCGCAGCCGGCACAACGTCGTGCACATCGACGTTCCCTCGGCGCCGCCGGGGCAGGACCGGTATGCCGTGGCCGCGCGGCTGCTCGAGGACTGGGTCAGCGATGCGATCCTGGTGGCCGACGCCGAGCCGTCGCTGACGATCTACCGGATGCGCTTCACCGACCCGACCGGGGCGGACCGCCGGCTGGTGGGCGTGCTCGGTGCCCTGCAGGTGGTCGACGAGGGGGCGCCGGGAGTGCTGCCGCACGAGCGCACCACCCCCAAGGCCTCCACCGACCGGCTCGACCTCACCCGCGCGACGAGGGCCAACCTCTCCCCGGTGTGGGGGCTCGCGCTGGCCGGTGGGCTCACCGACCTGCTCGCCGAGCCCGGCGAGGCCATGGGATCGCTGGTCGTCGATGGTGTCGAGCACGTCGCGGAGCGGGTCACCGACCCGGCGCGGATCGCCGCGATCGCGGCGGTGGTCGACTCCGACGACGTCCTCATCGCCGACGGTCACCATCGCTACGGCGTGGCCCGGCAGTACCGCGAGGAGGTCCGCGCCGCCACCGGTCGCACCGACACCCCGGCCGAGTCCACCCTCGCCTTCGTCAACGAGCTGGTCGCCGACCAGCTGAGCATCGACGCCATCCACCGCCTCGTGGGCGGGATGTCGTTGCCGGAAATCCGCGCGACCCTGGCCCGCGACTTCGACCTCGAGCCGGCGCCCGAGCCGGGCCCGGCACTGCTGGCCGACCTCACCCGGCGGGGCCGGCTGGCCCTGCTCACCGTCGACGGGTCGGCCTGGTGGCTGGTCCCCAAGGCGGCGGCGTTCGACGGCATCCGGGATCTGGACGGCGCGTGGCTGGAGCACACCTTCGCCGGCACCCCGGCGACGCTGGACTACCAGCACGGGTTGGCCGAGGTCCAGGCGGCCCTGGCCGACGGACGCGCCGAGGCCGCGATCCTCATCCGCCCGACCAGCTTGGCCGAGATCGAGCGCACCGCGCGGGAGGGGCTGCTGATGCCGCCCAAGTCGACGTTCTTCACCCCGAAGCTGCGCACCGGCCTGGTCCTGCGGCCCTTGGGCTGAGCGAGCGTCCAGCCGCGCTCCCCCGGCGGGGTCGCCGGCGGCAGCGCCTCGACGCCGCCGTCGAGATCCTCGTCGCCGCCCGCAGGAGCAAGGCCGCGTGGGTCGTCGCCCGCCGTTGACGGTAGGTCAACCCCGCACGTCGGTCCGGGGTGGCGCGGCGCGGGGCGCGCCTCGCCCGAGAGTCCCGATGGGCGCCGACGGGCCGGCCGGCCCGCCGGCCCCCATCGCCGTCGGGCCGGCCGGTCGGCGCAGGTCGCCGATCTGTCGGGGCACCTGCTCGTCGGCGGGGATGCCGACCGCCTGGCCGAGCGACTCGATCTGGGCCAGCGTGCCGAAGGCGATGAGCACGGACCCGGTGGTGAGCACCGTGCCGGGCAGGGGGTTGGGGGTGAACGGCATCCCGTGCCCGGCGCGGAAGGCCAACAGCCGGGCCCCGGTGAGCTCCTCCAGATCGACCTCGCCGAGGGTGTGGTCGACCAGCGGGGAGGCCGCGGTCACCCGCACCTGCTGGATGCGGAAGTCCAGCTCGGCGTCGTGCATGACGACGTCGAGGAACTCCGCGACGTGGGCGTGCAGGGCGAACGCGGCGATCCGTCGGCCGCCGATCATCTGGGGATTGACCGCGCGGGTGGCGCCGGCCAGGACGAGCTTCTCCTTGGAGTCGGCGGTCCGGGCTCGGGCGATGATGACCATGTCGGGGCGGATCGCCCGGGCCGAGAGGGTGAGGTAGACGGTGTCGGCGTCGGTCTCGAGGGTGGCGATGAGGGCCCGGGCCCGCTCGATGCCGGCGGCCCGGAGCACCTCGTCACGGGTGACGTCGCCGACCAGGTGGGGCAGGGACAACCCCTCCAGCTTGTCGGCGTCGATGTCGACGACGACGACCTGGGCCCCGGTGGCCAGCAGATGGTCCCGGGCGGACCTGCCGACCCGGCCGAGGCCGCAGATGATGACGTGGCTGCTCATCGCGGCGATGCGTTTGTCCATCCGACGCCTTTCGAAGTACCGGCGGACGTGGCCCTCGGTGATCACCTCGAGCATGACCGTGAGGTTGTACAGCGTGGTGCCCACCCCGAACACGATGAGCACGATCGTGAAGACCTCGCCGCGGGTGTCGAGCGGGCGGACCTCCCGGAACCCCACCGTCGCCACCGTCGTCACGGTCTGGTAGAGCGCCTCCATGACCGTGAAGCCCAGCAGCAGGTAGCCCACCGTCCCGAACAGCGTGACAGCGACGAGGGCGCTGAGCGCTACCACGAGCCGCCGGACCGGAAGCATGCGGCCATCTAACTCGCCCGGAAGGCCACTCGGTAGTGTGACGTCCGTGGCACGCCGGTGTGTCACCCGCCCGGAGGTTGCCCATGGACTCCCCTCGCAGACGCCGTGTCGCCATCGTCGGTGCCGGACCGTCAGGGTTGTTCGCCGCCCAGTCGCTGGTGCGCCAGGACCGGGTGCCGGTGGCCGTGGACCTCATCGACCGCCTTCCGGTCCCCTACGGCTTGTTGCGCTACGGCGTCGCGCCGGACCACCAGAACATCAAGGCGGTGGCGGGGGTCCTGGCGGCGACCTTCGACAGCCCCCACGTGAGCTTCCACGGCAACGTCGAGCTGGGCCGGGACGTGTCCCGGCAGGACCTGCTCGCGGCATACGACGCGGTCGTCTACGCGGTCGGGGCCAGCGAGGACCAACACCTCGGCGTCCCGGGGGAGGACCTGCCCGGCAGCGGCTCGGCCCGGTCGTTCGTCGCGTGGTACTCCGGTCACCCCGACGCCCGGGCCGAGGACCTCACCGGCGTGGACGCGGTCGCCGTCATCGGCGTCGGCAACGTCGCCGTCGACGTCGCCCGGGTGCTGGCCAAGGAGGCCAGCGCGCTCGACGTCACGGACATGCCCCAGTCAGTGCTGGACGAGCTGCACCGGCACACCGTGCGCGACGTTTACGTGGTGGCCCGCCGCGGCCCCCAGCACGGGGCGTTCACCACCGTGGAGCTGCGTGAGCTGCTGCACGTGCCGGGGTGCCAGGTCGTGCTCGACCCGGCGTGCCTGCAGGACATTCCCGAGGGGGAGCTGGACCGGCGCACCCGGGGCAACGTCGAGGTCCTGCGCGAGATCGTCGGGCACACCGTGCCGGACGCGCGCAGCCGGCTGCACCTGCTGTTCTGGCGCCGCCCGGTGGCCCTGGAAGGCGAGGGCCGAGTGCAGACCCTCGTGCTGGAGCGCACCGAGCTGGACGCTTCGGGCAAGGTCGTCGGCACCGGCGAGACCGAGCGGGTGCCGGTGCAGCTGGTGCTGCGCTCGATCGGCTACCGCAGCACGCCGCTGGCGCAGCTGCCCTTCGACAGCGCGCGCAACGTCATCGCCAACGTCGAGGGTCGCATCGTCGACGCGGACGGCACCGTGCAACCGCGGGAGTATGCCGTGGGCTGGGTCAAGCGCGGGCCGGTCGGAGTCATTGGCACGAACAAGAGCGACGCCGCCCAGACGGTCCGGCACCTGCTGGACGACCTGGAGGCCGCCGACGGCCCGGCGCCCGCCACCGACCTGCTCGAGGTGCTCGGGGGGCGTGGCGTGCGCGTGACGACGTTGGAGGACTGGCGCACCATCGACGCGGCCGAGGTCGCCGCGGGGACGGCCCAGGGGCGACCGCGGACCAAGCTGCCCACCTGGGACGAGCTGCTCGCGCTGTGCCGCTGACCTCGGCGTCGAGCCGACCGTGGTGGCATACCGCGGTGGTCTACCAGGTGTACCCGCGCAGCTTCGCCGACGGCAACGGCGACGGGATCGGCGACCTGCCCGGGCTGATCGACCGCCTCGACCACATCGCCGCCCTCGGCGCCGACGTGGTCTGGGTCTGCCCCTTCTATCCCTCGCCGCAGGCCGACAACGGCTACGACGTGCGCGACTACTGCGGCGTCGATCCGCTGTTCGGGACCGTCGCCGACGTCGACCGACTGATCGCCGCGCTGCACCGGCGCGGCATGCGGCTGGTCATCGACGTCGTGGTCAACCACACCAGCGACGAGCACCCGTGGTTCGTCGCCTCGCGGGAGAGCCGGGGCGACCCACGGCGCGACTGGTACGTCTGGCGCCCGCCGCGCGCGGGCCTGGCGCTGGGGGCGCCCGGGGCGGAGCCCACCGACTGGGTGTCGTTCTTCGGTGGGTCG
Organism: Dermatophilaceae bacterium; assembly: GCA_037045055.1. Lineage (GTDB taxonomy): Bacteria > Actinomycetota > Actinomycetes > Actinomycetales > Dermatophilaceae > Phosphoribacter. The sequence goes on from JBAOHJ010000002.1 coordinate 247,566, forward strand.
ACGTGGGAGCCCGACGAGCGCACCGGGGAGTACTACCTGCACCTGTTCCACCCCAAGCAGCCCGATCTCAACTGGGACAACCCCGTCGTGCGGGCCGAGGTGCGCGACGTGCTGCGATGGTGGCTGGACCGGGGGGTCGACGGGTTCCGCTTCGACGTCATCAACCTGGTCTCCAAGTGGTATGCCGCCGACGGTGCCCAGGGGGGTGGGTTCGTCAACGGCCCGCGCGTGCACGAGTACCTGCACGAGATGGCCCAGGTGTGGGCCGGCCGGCAGCCGGCCGTGCTGGCGATCGGCGAGACGCCGCGCGCGAGCGTCGAGGACGCGCGCCGCTACACCGACCCGGCGCGCGGCGAGCTGGACATGGTGTTCCAGTTCGAGCACATGCACGTCGACCACGGCCCGGGCGGTCGCTTCGACCTGGCGCCGATGGACTTGGTGGCGTTCAAGGCGGTGATGGCCCGCTGGCAGGAGGGTCTGTCGCAGGTGGGGTGGAACTCGCTGTACTGGGGCAACCACGACCAACCCCGACCGGTCTCGCGGTTCGGCGACGACCGACCGGCATACCGGGTCGCCTCGGCCAAGGCCCTGGCGACTGTGCTGCACCTGCATCGTGGGACGCCCTTCGTCTATCAGGGCGAGGAGCTCGGCATGGCCAACCACCCGTTCACGGCGGTCGAGCAGATCGACGACGTCGAGTCGCGCCGGTGGGCCGACGGCGCCCGACGGCGGGGGATGGACGAGACGGCGGTGCTGGCCAGCCTCAACCGGCGCAGCCGGGACCATGCGCGCACCCCGATGCCGTGGGATGCCGGGCCTGCAGCGGGGTTCACCACCGGGCGGCCGTGGCTGCCGCTCAACCCCGATGCCGGGCAGGTCAACGCGGCCGCGCAGGTCGGGATCGCCGGGTCGGTGTTCGAGCATTACCGCGCGCTGGTGGCGCTGCGCAAGGCGCTGCCCGTGCTCGTCGACGGGGACTTCACGCTGCTGGCGCCCGAGCACCCCAGCGGCTACGCGTTCCTGCGTCGATCCGCCGGTGACGCGCTGCTCGTGGCGGCGAACCTGTCGTCGGACGAGATCGAGCTCCCCCTGCCCGAGATGTGGGCGGACGCCCCGGTCGTGCTCGGGTCCGGCATGCCCGGGGTGCCGCCGGGTCGGGGACCCTGGGGTCGGCTGGGGCCCTGGGAGGCGTGGGTCCGCCGGCGCTGAGCCCGGGCTTGTCGCCCTCGCCGCTGCGGCCCTGCCGCTCGGCCCGGGTCAGGTCCGACCGGACTGGGTGTATGCCGCGCCCGGGCCGGGGTTGGCCAGGGTCGCCAACGCCGTGGCGACCCGACGGTAGGTGAAGTCCGCGGCGAGTCGCTCGACCTGCTCCATGGTGCAGAAGGCGACCGATCGGATCTCCTTGGTGGCCAGCGTCATCCGATCGGGTGCCGCCGCGTCGAGCATCCCCCCGTCGAACATCAGGCACAGCGCGTCGTCCCAGCCGCTCCAGGGCGGCAGCCAGTCCGCGACGAGCAGCCGCCCCGGGCGCAGGACCAGCCCCAACTCCTCATGGGCCTCGCGAGAGGCGCCGAGATGGGGCGACTCGCCGGGCTCGACGACGCCACCGGGCAGGTCCCAGTCGTGCTTGTAGGTGAGCTGGCACAGCAGGATCCGCTGGGCGGGGTCCCGCACGAGCAGTTGGGCGATGGCCCGCTTGCGGGGCAGCGTCGCGTTGAGCAACGCCCGGAAGCCCTCCGGATCGGTGATCGGGGGGTCGCTGGCCAGGCGCCCGAGGATGACGTACTCGCTCGACGCGCTGCGGTCGTGACGGGCCCGGACGATGCCCTCCCGACGCAGCCCGACCCGCGACGCCAGGCGCAGGGCGCGGCGGTTGTCGGGGTCGATGCGGGCCTCGACGCGGTAGAGGTCCAGCTCGCCGAAGGCATGGTCGCACAGCAGCCGCAGGGCACGGGTGGCGTAGCCCCGGCCGGTCGCGCCGGCATACAGGGCCCAGTCGAGCAGACCGATGTCCTCGCGGATCGTCACGTCGACCTCGCCGACCCGCCGCCCCTCGGCTTCGACGGAGAACGCGATCTGTGCCTCGCGGGTCCGCTCGCGCGGGCGCAACGAGACCACTCCGTCGGTGGGACCCCCGTGGCCCCCGGCTTCCTCGAAACGGCGCTCGCCGATCACGCGAGGAGGATAGTTGCTGTGAAGGCGTGGGTCACGCGGCGCGCGGTGCGGTCCGCGCACCGAGCAGGGGACTGCGGGCTCGGGGGGTGCTGCCGACGGGCTCGGGGGGCGTGCTGCCGACGGGCTCGGGGGGGGGTGCTGCCGACGGGCTCAGGGGGGTGCTGCCGACGGGCTCGGGGGGGTGCTGCCGACGGGCTCGGGCGCGTGCTGCCGACGGGCTCTGCATTGCCCGCCGGTGGCGGGCAATGCAGAGGTCGGCGTTGACGCATACCGACGGCTCCCCGCGCCGGGCGGTCAGCCGCTCAGCTGGACTCCCAGCGGAACACCCTCGCCGAGATCGCCCCGACGACGACGGCGAAACCGAGCAGGACCAGCGTGGGCACCCAGATCGCGTCGATGCCCTGCCCGCGGACCATGACCGCCGACATCCCGGTGGTGAGGTGTCCCATGGGCAGGAAGAGCGACAGGGTGCGCATCCACTCGGGGGCGACGTCCAGGGGGATGAACGTGCCGGAGAGGAAGGCCATCGGCATGATGATGAGGTTGGCCAGCCCGGAAGCGCCTTCGGGGGTCTTGCTCACCGCCCCGGTGAGCAGCCCGATCGACATGAAGGCCAGGGCGCCGGCCAACAGGATCGGCAGGGCGAGATACCACGATCCGCTGAGTTTGAGCCCGAACGCCAGCACCCCGACGGCCAGGAAGATCGCGGCCTGCACGACGGCCACGGCCAGGGTGATCAGGGTGCGGGAGCCGACGATGGTCCCGGTGGATGCGGGCGACAGGCGCAGCCGGCGCAGCAGCCCGCTCTTGCGCCAGGTCACCAGGGCCAGCGCGGCCCCGAACACCCCGCTCATCGAGACGGCCCAGGCGAGCAGGCCCGGCACGTAGAACTGGATGGCCTTGAGCGACTGGTCCTCGACCCGGTCGGCCTGCATGGTGAACGTCGTCGGCGCATTGCTCACCGCGAGGTTGGCCTGCTGGACGAAGGACTCCAGGGTGCCCTGGACGACGGCGGCGCGCACCTGGTCGGCCTGGGAGTAGTGCAGCTGGACCGTCGTGCCGGCCATCTCGACCGCCCCGGCGGCGTCGCCCTTGCGGACCTTCGCCAAGGCCTCGATGCGGTCGTCGGTGCGGCTGATCTCGAACACGCTGTCGAGGGCGGCCCGCCCCTCGGGCGGCATCTGGTCGAACAGCGCGACCGGCCCGACCTGGACCAGTTTGGACTTGGACTGGCCGGTGTCGCCACCGAAGATCCCGGCGAACACGACGAGGAACATCAACGGGAAGGCGATCGTCCAGAAGAGCATCTGCTTGTCCCGCAAGAACCCCTTCCCCTGGGCCCGGGTCATCGCCGCGAAGGCGCTCATGCCCGGTACTCCCGTCCGGTCAGCGACAGGAAGACGTCCTCGAGGGTGCCCCCGCGCACTTGCAGGCCCTGCAGGGTATGCCGGGCCGCCAGGTCGCCGATGACCCGGGCCGGGTCCTTGGTCGTGACGGTGACCGTGCCGTTGTCGCAGGAGGCATGGTCGGCCCCGCCCAGCGCGGTGGCGGCGGTGAGGGTGAGCACCGGCTCGGGCAGGCTGATGTGGGTGGGTGCGTCGAGCTCCCGGACCATCGCCGCCGGGGTGTCCACGGTGAGGATCTTCCCGGCGTCCATGATCGCCACCCGGTCGCACAACTCCTCGGCCTCGTCCATGTAGTGGGTGGTGAGCACGACGGTGCGCCCGGAGGCGTTGATGCCGCGCAGCAGGTCCCACAGGTTGCGCCGGGCCTGGGGATCCAGCGCGGCGGTCGGCTCGTCGAGGAACACCAGCTGCGGGTCGTGCACGAGGGCGCAGGCGATCGACAGCCGCTGCATCTGCCCGCCGGAGAGCTTTTCGGTCCGCTGGCTGGCATGCTCGGTGAGCCCCACCTCCTCCAGCATGAGATCCACCCGCTCGCGGGAGGCGCCGTACAGGTCGGCGAAGGTCTCCAGCTGCTCCCGGGCGCTGAGCTGCTCGAAGAACGCCGACGCCTGCAGTTGCACGCCCAGGCGCGGCAGCAGGGCGGGGTTACGCGGCCACGGCTGCTCGCCGAACACGGTGATGGCGCCTGCGTCGGGTTTGCGCAGGCCCTCGACGAGCTCCAGCAGGGTGGTCTTCCCGGCCCCGTTGGGGCCCAGGATGCCGAAGAACTCTCCCTCCCGCACGTGCAGGTCGACCCCGTCGACCGCGGGCACCGACCCGTAGTGCTTGACCAGCCCCGAGACTCCGATCACGCTCATGTCACGAACCTAGGGTGCCGGGCCGAGCACGCGCATCCGGGTCCACCCTGAGCGACCCTCAGGGGCGCGCCACCAGGGGGCGACCCCAGGGCGTGCCGGTCGGCTAGGTCCCGCGCGCGCCTGCGTGCCGCGGGCAGTCGGGGCTCGCCCGGCATACGGTCATAGGCGCCGGGTCTGGACGGTGAACCCGTGCGCTCGCAACCGGTCCACCAACGCCGCTCCCATGGCGCTGGCCGGGGTGAGCACCCCACCCGCCGCGGGGGTCCGGTCGCCGTCGAGGGCCAGGCACAGCGCGGACTGTCCGAGCATGACGGCGGTAGCGTCGTAGCCCGGGTCGAGGTCCGCGGCGACGACGGTGCGGTATGCCGCGCCCGAGGTCGTGCGCGCGTCGATCACCATACGGAATCGGCCGTTGCTCCGGTTCTTCTCGCTGGGTCCGTCTCCCGGTTTGGGCAGCACCCGTCCGAGCACCTCGCGGGTGGGCTCGAAGGACAGACCGGCGAACATCCCGAGCAATCCGGCGACCGTGCCGTTGGCCAGGATCGAGGCCTTGGGGCCGGTGCCGAAGTCCATGACCTCGCGGTAGCGGAACCCCCGGCCGTAGCGCCAGCCGAGCAGGGCGTTGCTGCGGCGCACGATCCGGGTGTTGAACCCGGCCATGAAGTAGGGCGCCACCCACCGTCCGGTGTCCGGGTCGTGGGTCGGCGCGACCCGCTTGCGCCAGGCCTTCGCCGCGGCGAAGGCCTGGGCGGCGCGGTTGCCCGGCGGGGCCAGGTCGAGGTCCTGCTGGCTGGTCGCCGGCTCGGCGTCGCGGTGCGGGCTCAGCGAGAACGGGTCGGCGAGGATCCGCCGGGCGGCGGCGTCCTGGCGCGAGGTCACCGCCTGGGTGCGGATCGAGTCGAGGGTGCCCCCGCTGAACCACCCCTTGAGCACCCGCACCGACAGTGTCGTCGTGGTCAGCTCGCCGGCCCCGTCGGCCGCGGCGCGATCCGCCGTGACGAGCACGCCCAGGTCCGAGGGCACCGAGTCGAAGCCACACGCGTTGACGATCCGCGCGCCGGACTCGATCGCCGCCTCGTGCCAGGCGTCGGCGGCGTCGCGGACGAACAGGACCTCCCCCGTGAGGTCGCAGTAGGCGGTGCCGGCGACCGCGCAAGCCTCCAGCAGCGGCATACCGTACTTGGCGAACGGTCCCACCGTGGTGGCCACCACCCTGGTCGAGGCGGCCAGCGCGCGCATCGCGGCCGGCTCGCCGGCGTCCGCCACGACCAGGGGCCAGCCGGCGGCGCGGGGCCCGAGGCCGTCGCGGACCTGCGCGAGCGTGGTAGCCGATCGTCCGGCCAGGGCGATCGCCACCCCGTCGGGAGCGTGCCGGGCCAGGTGCTCGGCCACCAGCCGGCCGACGAATCCGGTGGCGCCGAACAGGACGATGTCGTGAGTCACGGGGGAACGCTACCCCGGTGCCGGTGCGCCCAGTCCCTGCGGACGAGACAAGGCGGGCGGGTCGGCTCTCCCCACCGACCCGCCCGCCATGATCTCGTGCGATTCCCCCTTCCGGCTGGTCCCCCCCGGAACCCTCCGGAAGGAGGAATCGCACTCGTCGCCGCGTGCCTCCCCCTCACCAAGGCGCGCTGCGGACATTGATGAGACGACGGCACGGCGGATCCATGACACGGGTTTCGCGGGAATCTCGAGAACTTCTCGGACCAGCCCCTGACCGGCGCGGATGTGACGGCGCAGGCCGCCGCAGGGCGCCGGCCGGCTCAGGGGGCGGGCGACGCTCAGGGCTGGAAGCGATAGCCCATGCCCGGCTCGGTGAGCAGGTGGCGCGGGCGGATGGGCTGGGCCTCGAGCTTGCGACGCAGCTGGGCGATGAACAGGCGCTGGTTGGCCGGCTGGTTGACGTAAGCCGCACCCCACGCGTGCGACAGCAGGTAGCGCTGCGAGAGCAGCTTGCCCGGTTGGCGCAGCAGGACTTCGAGCAGATGCCACTCGGTCGGCGTGAGGTGCACGACCTCGGACTGCCCGTCGACCTCCTCCGCGCCGGCATCGAGGGCGGCAACCTTGTCCCCGCCGCCCACCCGCCCGGACAGGACGATGATCGGCACGTCGGTCCACCCGCGCAGGCCGTGGATGACCTCGACCCCGTCGAGATCGGGCAGGCCGAGGTCTGGCAGCACGACGTCGGGCGGGTGCTCCGACGCCAGCGTCAACGCCTGGGCGCCGCAGGCGGCAGTGTGCACGCCGTGGTGACGGGCCCGCAGGTTGATCCGCAGCGCCCGCAGGAGCTGCGGGTCGTCGTCGACGACCAACACCGAGTCATGCCACGGCCGCCAGGGGCAGGCTCAGCACCATCGTCAATCGGTCCTGGACCTCGGCGGATCACCCGCAGGCGGGTCGCCGGGCGAGCACGAGGGCGTCCCGCGCGTACCGCACCACGCCGTCGACCTCGACGGGGCGTCGGATCACCTCGGCCCGCTCGATGACGAGATCGTCGTGCGCGAGGTCGGCGAGGATCTGCTCGGTGGTGGGCAGGACGGCGGCATCCTGCGGTCCGCCCACCCCCTGCGTCAGGTTCGACCGGTCGTGGGCCAGGACGAGCAACCGGCCGGCGGGCGCCAGCGCGGCCGCCGCACGTCGCAGCGCTTGTGCGCGGTCGGGCGCCGGCAACTGAAGGAACACGACGAGCATGAGGTCGTATGCCGCCGGGCCGGGCTCCCAGGTGCGCACGTCGGCGACCTCGGTGCGCAACCGATCCCGAGCGGCGCCCAGGCGCTGGTCGGCCAGCCGGGCAGTCCGCTCGAGGGCCACCGGGGAGAAGTCCACGGCGAGGACCTGCCAGCCGCGTTCGGCCAGCCACAGGGCATGGCGCCCCTCCCCGGCGGCCAGGTCCACCGCCCGCCCTGGCGCGAGCGGGGCGACGAGGGCCTCGACGGTTGCGTTAGGGCCGGCCGACCACACGAGCTCGGCCGCGGCATACCGCTCGTCCCACCCGCTGCTGTCCACCGGGCCAGCCTAGGGTCGCCGGGTCGGGCCGGCGGACCGACGAGGCCGGGGGCCGGTCAGCCCGGCTCGTCGATCCGCCCGGGCCGGTCAGCCCGGCTCGCCGCCCCGCCCGAGGCGGGCGGTGGGCGGGACCGGCAGCCGGCGGTCGGCGTGGGTGGCGTACAGTCCGGCGGCAGCGAGAGGCGGTGGTGCCCGGATGGGTGCGACGTTCGAGGTGGCCGAGGCGGTCTTCGCCCTGGCCCCGGGTTACCGGCGGCACGTCGTGCTGGCCCGGGGGGCGGCACACCTGACTCCGCCGGCGCACCTGGCGACCAGGTTCGATGCGGCTGTGGCGGCCCTGGTCGGGCGGGCCGATCTGGACACCCTGGCCGAACACCCCGCGGTGCGGCCCTGGCGGCTGGCCTTCAAGGCGGCGGGGTGGAACCCCGGCAAGTTCCGCAGTTCCATCGAGGCTCTGCTGCGCCGGGCCCTGCGCGGGGAACTGGAACCCCTGGGGCTGTCGGCCGTCGATGCCGGCACCGTGGTGACCCTCGAGCACCTCGTGCCGGTCGGGGTGCACATCCTCGACGACCTCGGGCCCGACCCCGCCCTCGTGCTCGGCCCGGCCGCCGGAGATGAGACGTTCCAGCTGTTCGGCGGCCAGGTGGAGTCGCCCGATCCGGGCGAGATCGTCTACCGGGTGGGCCCGGTGGTGCTCACCCGGCGGTGGGTGTGGCGTCAGGGTGCCGTCGGGTCGGTGACGCCACAGGCGCGCTCGTATGCCGTCAATGTCGACGTCGTCGACGCGAGCGTCCTCGACGGGTCGGCTGCGGTCGCGGCCATGACCGAGGTGTTGGGGTGGTGCGGTCTGCAGGTGACGGGGGCGCTCACTCTCGATGCCACGACCCCGGCCGGTCGGGTCGACGAGGGTCTCGGCTGACCCTACCCGCTCACAGAATCCCCACAGGCAAGGCCGGGGTCGCTGCCAGGTTGACGTGGTCGGCTTCGGCACGGATCCCCGGCCGCCGGGGCCCCCGGGCGCGAGAGGCAGGACATGACAGCGGGTCGTCGATCGCGTGGAAAGCTCGCGGCCGCGGTAGCCCTGGTGGCGGTCGTCGCTGTGGGCCTGGGGGTGTGGTTCACCCGCCGCGCCGAGCCGTCCACGGCGGCCACCACGACGACCGTACGCGCGGCGCTGACCTCGATGAGCCAGACCGTCAGCGCCACCGGCACGATCGCACCGAAGACCCAGTCGAACCTGCGCTTCGCCTCCGCCGGCACGGTCTCGGCCGTCAACGTCCAGGTCGGGGACCGGGTGAGCGCCGGCCAGACCTTGGCCGCCATTGACCCGACGGATCTGCGCCACGCGCTGAGCGCCGCCCAGGCCGGCGTCGACGCGGCATACGCGAATCTGACCTCGGTGCGCAGCAGCACGACCGCGACGACCACCCAGATCTCGGCGGCGAACTCCCAGGTCAGCTCCGCGGTCGCCAAGCGCGACACGGCCCAATCGGCCCTCGCCGCGGCCGAGCTCACCTCCCCGATAGCCGGCACGGTCGCGGTCGTTAACGTGGCCGTGGGTGACGTCGTCAGTGCCGGGGGGACCTCCTCGGGCGCCGGGGCATCGGGCGCGGGGGCATCGGGCGGGTCCGGGGCATCGGGCGGGTCGGGCAGCACGAGCGCCGCGTCCAGCTCCGGGGCCAGCATCGTCGTCATCACCACCGACGCCTGGGTGGTCAACACCTCGGTCTCGGCCGCCGACCTGGCCCTGGTCAAACGCGACCTGCAGGTCCAAATGACGCCCACCGGTGGCAGGGCCCTCGTCTTCGGCACGGTGTCCTCGGTCGGCGTCATCGCGACGACGACGAGCGGAGTGGCCAGCTTCCCCGTCGTCGTCGACGTCACGGGTTCTCCCCAGGGTTTGTATGCCGGCGGTACGACGAGCGTGTCGATCCTCGTCAAGGAGGTGCCCGACGCCCTGGCCGTGCCCACGGCGGCGATCCGCACCGACGCCGGGCGCACCGTGGTCACCAGGGTCGTCGACGGCCAGCAGACGACCACCCCGGTGACCCTGGGGATGGTGCAGGGCGCGCTCACCCAGATCACCGCCGGGCTCGGCGAGGGCGACGAGGTGCTCGTCGAGACCCGTGCCGGCGCCGGGAGCGGCGGGCCCGCCGGGGGCACGTCGACGCGCACCCGGGGGGCCGGTGCCACCGGGGCGCCGGGAGCGGGCCAAGGCCAGCAGGGCCAGGGTGGGGGCGGCCAGGGGCCACAGGCGCCGGTCGGGCCGGGCTCGTGAGCGCCGTGTTCGCCGAGGCCGACGCCGACCGCAGCGCCGAGGATCTCCGCTCGCCCACCCCCATCCTCGCGCTGCGTGGGGTCGGCAAGGTCTACTCGAGCGGCTCGCTGCAGGTGCGGGCGCTGGAGGGTGTCGACCTGGTCGTCGAGGCCGGGGACTTCGTCGCGGTGCTCGGTCCGTCCGGATCGGGCAAATCCACACTCATGCACATCGTCGGCTGCCTCGACGTCCCGACCGAGGGGGTCTACCAGCTCACCGGCGTCGACGTGTCGAGCATGGACGAACGCGCCCTGGCGCACGTGCGCAATCAGCGGATCGGCTTCGTGTTCCAGCAGTTCAACCTCCTGCCCGCCCTGTCAGCCTGGCGCAACGTCGAACTTCCCCTGGTCTACGCCGGAGTCTCCCGAGCCGAACGCCGGGCCCGGGCCCTGGCGGCGCTGGCCAAGGTGGGCCTGGCCGACCGGGTCGACCACCGCCCGGGCGAGCTGTCCGGGGGCCAGCAACAGCGGGTGTCGGTCGCCCGGGCGCTGGTCACCGATCCCGACCTGCTGCTGGCCGACGAGCCGACCGGCAATCTCGACTCGGCCTCGACCGCCGAGATGCTCGCCCTCTTCGCCGACCTGCACGAGCAGGGTCGCACCATCGTGCTCATCACCCACGAGCACGACGTCGCCGCCCAGGCAGACCGTTCGGTGACCATCCGCGACGGGCGCATCGTGGAGTCGACATCGCCCCACCTCGGCCCCGGCCCGGCCGCTGCGGGCTCTGGCGAGGGCGCCCCGTGAGTTGGCTGGAGACCGTGCGCACGGCATACGAGGCGATCCGGGTGCGCCGGATGCGCTCGGCGTTGACCATGCTGGGCATCCTCATCGGCATCGCCGCGGTCATGCTCACCGTCGGGCTCGGCCAGGGAGCGCAGAAGCAGGTCACCGACCAGATCAACAAGCTCGGGTCCAACCTGCTCATCGTCACCCCGGGGAGCACCACCTCCGTGGGCGGCGTCCGTGGGGGATTCGGCAGCGCCACCACCCTCACCGTCGACGACGCGGCGCTGCTGGCCGACGCAGGGGTGTGCCCCGACCTCGCCGCGGTGGCGCCGACGTCGCAGACCTCGACCGCCCTGGTGGCCGGATCGGCCAGCTGGACGGCTAACGTCGTCGGCACCTCGCCGGACTGGCCGAGGGTCCGGGCGCGCAGCGTCGTTCAGGGGCGATTCTTCACCGCCGCCGACGTGCTCGCCGAGAACGCCGTCGCCGTGCTCGGGTCGACCACGGCCAGCCAGCTGTTCGGGGCCCAGTCCGCGGTCGGTCAGTCCATCGGGGTCAAGGGCCAGACCTTCACGGTGATCGGCCTGCTCGACACCGAAGGGTCGACGGTCGGCGGCGACCAGGACGACCTCGTCGTCGTCCCGGTGTCGACGTATGCCGCCCGGGTCACCACGAGCAGCAACCCCCGTGCCGTCTCGACCATCTACCTCGAGGCCAAGGACCCGCAGTCGTTGTCCGCGGCATACCAGGAGGCGAGCAATGCCCTGCTCAACGCGCACGGCGTCACGGCCGCCGCGGCCGACTTCACGGTCAGCAGCCAGCAGGCGATCGTCGACACGGCGACCACCACCACGCGCATCCTCACCGTGCTGCTGGCCAGCATTGCGGCGATCTCGTTGCTGGTGGGCGGGATCGGCGTCATGAACATCATGCTCGTCTCCGTCACCGAACGGATCCGCGAGATCGGGCTGCGCAAGGCCCTAGGGGCCACCCCGGCGGCGATCCGCCGCCAGTTCCTCGTCGAGGCGAGCATGCTCGGGCTCGCCGGTGGCCTGGCCGGGCTGGCACTCGGGGTGGTCGGGGCCCTGGCGCTCACCCGGTTCATCACCATCACCGTCGCGATCTCCCCGCTGGCCTCGGCCGTCGCCTTGGTCGTCTCGCTCAGCATCGGCGTCGTCGCCGGTGTGTACCCCGCGAGCCGGGCCGCCCGGTTGGCTCCGATCGACGCCCTGAGGAGTGAATGACATGCGCCGCACCGCAGCCCTCGTCGCCGTGGTGATCCTCACCGGATCCGGCGTGACGGCCTGCTCGTCCGGGTCCGCTCCCGGTGGCCCGACGGCGGCCACCACGCCCACCGGTGCCCCGTCCGGCCGTGGCGGGCAGCCGGGTCAGGGCGGGCAGCGCCAACCCGCGGTCAGCGGGCTCGTCGCGGCGGTGTCCGGCACGACCATGCAGGTGCAGAGCCAAACGAAGCAGACCGCGGTGAGCTGGACACCGGCCACCGTGTTCACCCGCCAGAGCGCCGCCGCCCTGGCCGACGTCGTCGCCGGCGCGTGCGTCGTCGTCCGATCGGCCGGCGGGTCGGGGGCAACCCCGACGTCCACCGGGCCGCTGCTCGCCGCGACCGTCCAGATCGCGCCGGGCAGTGCCGACGGCACGTGCGGCGCTCGCGCGGACGGCCTTCCCGGCAGCGGGGGTCCCGGCGGTCTGGGGGGGTCGCCGGACGGCGCACCCGCCGGCGCGCCCTCGGGTATGCCGTCCGGCGCGCCCAGGGACGGCCAGGGCGGCTTCGGCGGGTTCGGGGCGTTCGGCAGCGTAGTCGCCGTCGACGGGGCGGGCTTCACGGTCTCCGAGACCCTGCGAACCGGGGCGTCGCAGAGCCCGACGCCGCGCTCGGTGGCGGTGGCGACCGGTCCGGGCACGGCATACACGAAGGTCCTCCCGGCGACGGCCGGCGAGGTGACGGTGGGCCGGTGCGCCAGCGCCACCGGCCAGACCGGAGCCACCGGGGCGCTGACGGCGGCGACCGTGCTGCTGCGCGATCCCGTCGGCGGCTCCTGTACCGGCGGCGCCCCGACCACAGGGGCCACGGGTGGCTGATCGCACCGTCCTGGTCGTGCCGCGACGGCGCTGGCTGCCGTTGAGCATCGTCCTGGCTGTCGCGGCGCTGGTCGTCGCGGCAGGCTCCGCGCTGGCCCGTGGCCTGCCCGAGCAGGCCGGCGATGCCGGCCGGTATCGCACCGCGCTGGTGGCCACCGGCTCGGTCCAGCAGACGCTGACGCTCACCGGCACCGCGGCAAGAGTTGGTCAGGTCACTGTCGGCTTCCCGATGTCGGGCACCGTGGCCACGGTCGACGTCGCGGTGGGCGACCAGGTCGCCTCAGGACAGCGCCTCGCGACCATGGATGCCACCGCGCTCGACCAGGCCGTACTCGATGCCGAGAGCACCCTCGAGCAGGCCCGGGCGACCTGGGAGAGTGACGAGGGCGCCGCGGCCTCGGCGTCGCCGGCTGCGGCCACGTCGTCGGCGGCGGCGTCATCGGCGTCCGGGGCGGGGGGCCCCGCAGCGGGGCAGGTCGATCTGACCGCCCTAACCACTGCGGGCGCCCAGGTGGCCGCCGCCCAACGGGCCGCCGACACCGCCTGTCTGGGCTGGCTGGGGGATCCCGGCGTCGGCCCCGCGTCCACGTCCGGTGCCGCGGCCGGCTCGACGAGCTCTACCGGCTCCACCGGTTCGACCGGCTCGGGAGCCTCGACCACCACCGGCAGCGGCCCGGGGACGGACGTCAGCGACGGGGCCACGAGCTCGACCGCGACGGGCGATCCCACGAGCGTCGAGCCGCCCACCCATCCCACCCTGGCCGACTGTCGGGCCGCGCTGACCGCGGTGACCACGGCGCAACGGCAGCAGAGCCAGGTCGCAGCCGCGGCGGCGGCGGCCCTCGCCAGGGCGGTGAGCGCCGGGTCCGCGGCGAGCCCCGGGTCCGCGACGACCGCGCGGGCGGGGACCGGCTCCGCGGCGGCGGCCGGTGCCGCGGGTGGGACTGCCCAGCGCGCCAGCGCTGGGGCGGCGCAGAGCACCGAGGCCAAGCTCATCCTCGACGCCTCGAGCGTCACCACGGCCGAGGCCGCCCTGGTCAAGGCGCGCAGCCAGCGGGCCGCCGCCGACCTGACTGCGCCGAGCGCCGGGGTCGTAGGCTCGATCGCGCTGAGCCCCGGCGGGTCGAGCACCCCCGGGTCGGGCATCGTGCTCGTCACTCCGAGTGCGGTCGAGGTCACCGTGTCGGTGCCGCTCGCGAACCTCCCCAGCGTCGCCGTGGGCCAGCGGGCCACGGTGACGCCTGCCGGCGCGGTCCCCGTGACCGGGGCGGTGGCCTCGATCGCGATGCTGCCCAACTCGACGAACGCGACATCGCCGGCGTACGACGTCGTCGTGTCGGTGCCCGAGGCGGGGGACACCCTCGCAACCGGAGCCAAGGCCTCGGTGGCCATCTCGACCAGCCGCGTCGACGACGTGCTTACCGTGCCCGTATCGGCGGTGACGACCGTCGCCACCGGCACCGGGTCGGTGGGCGTGCTCAAGGACGGCGTGGTCTCGTCAGCGACGGTGCGCACCGGCGTGGTGGGACAGGGGCGGGTGCAGATCCTCTCCGGGCTGACCGCCGGCCAGACGGTCGTACTGGCCGATACCGCGGCGGCCTTGCCCACCAACGGCTCCGGGGGATTCCGGGGGGTCGGTGGCGGCGGCGGGATCGCCGGGGTCGGCGGGGCGCCCGCGGGTGCGCCCGCCGGTGGTGGGCCGGTGCCCGGCGGTGGGGGTCGCCCGGGCGGCTAACGCGGTTCAGCCCCGGATGGAGCCGACCATCGCCGCCCGCGCGGCCCTCGCCTCGGGCAGCGGCAGGATCGGATAGACGTGCACGAGACCCGCCCCCTCGTGGTAGTCGACCGGCACCCCAGCGGCCGTCGCCAGCTCGCGCAGCCGCCGGGCGTCGTGCAGCAGCAGGTCGCGCGTGCCGACGAGCACGGTGATCGGGCCGAGCCCGTGCAGGTCGCCGAACAGCGGCGACACCAGCGGGTCGTCCGTCGGCAGGTCGCCGGCATACAGCTTCCCGGCCTGCACGAGCCGGGCGACGCTGAGGATCGGGTCGCGAGTGACCGACTCGTCGATCCGCGGGTCGGTCATCGTCACGTCGAGCCATGGGGCGACGAGCACCAGGCGGGGTGCGGTCAGGCCCCGGTCGCGCAGCCGCTGGGCGACGGCCAGGGCGAGCCCGCCTCCGGCCGAGTCCCCCATCACCGTGACCAGCCCGGGGTGGGCCGCCGCGGCGAGCACGTCGGCGACGATGTCCGCGGCCGTCGGCACCGTGGTCGCCGCCGTCGCGCCGGGTGGGAGCGGGTAGATCGGCACGGACACCTGCGCGGGCACGAGCGTGGCCATCCGGCGGCATACCCGCCAGTGCGCGCGGTCGATCTCGCCGACGTAGCCGCCGCCGTGAAAGTAGACCACCCGGTGGCGCGGCTGCCCGCCGGTCCGGGGGGCCATCTCGTAGACCCGCCAGCCGTGGTCGCGATGCAGCCCGAGGGTGACGTGCCGGTCCAGCGAACGCGGGGGTGCGAAGTGCGGCGGGCGGATCTGCGCGGCCAGCATCTCGGCGGCCATCCCCTGCTCGTCCTGGGCCCGGCGATGCACGCCGAGGCGGATCAGGCCGACGAGGGCGGCGTTCACGAGGCTGGGCATGACCCCGAGGGTATGCCGCGGCGCCGGGTCAGCGGGTCAGGCGTCCCTTGAGGACCTTGCCCATCTCGTTGCGCGGCAACGCATCCACGAACCTGACCTCGCGGGGGCGCTTATGGGCGGACAGCTGCTCGCCCACGTATGCCGCCAACGCGGCGCCGTCCGGCGCCGGCGACCGGGCGTCGCCGCGCGGGACGACGTACGCGACGATCCGCTGCCCGAGATCGGGGTCGGGCAGCCCGACGACGGCGCACTCGCCCACCCCTGGGTGGCCCAGCAGCACGGCCTCGATCTCACCGGCGCCGATCCGGTAGCCCCCCGACTTGATGAGGTCCACCGACTCCCGCCCGACGATCCGGTGCACCCCGTCGGGGCCGATCGTCGCCAGGTCGCCGGTGCGGAACCACCCGTCGGCGGTGAACGCGGTCGCGGTGTCCTGCGGGCGGCCGAGGTACCCGTCGAAGACGGTCGCGCCACGCACCTGCAGCCGGCCCACCGTCGCACCGTCGTGCGCGACCGGCACGTCCGCCTCGTCGCGCAGCCGAGTCCGGACGCCGGCGATCGGCACGCCCACCGACCCGGCCCGCCGAGGCCCGTCGGCGCGGGTGGCCACGGTGATCAGCGTCTCGGTCATGCCATAGCGCTCGGCCACCCGGTGCCCGGTCAGCGCCTCGATCCGGTCGAACACCGGTGCCGGCAGGGCCGCGCTGCCCGACACCAGCAGCCGGGCCGGTGCCAGGGCCGCCGCGTGCCGGGGCGCGTCGGCGATCCGGGACCACACCGTGGGCACCCCGAAGTACATCGTCGCCCGGTCGGCGACGGCGGCGTACGCCGCGGGGGTGGGGCGCCCGACGTGGATCACCCCGCCACCGCGGCGCAGCGGGCCCAGGACTCCGAGGACGAGGCCGTGGACGTGGCAGAGCGGCAGCCCGTGCGCCAGCACGTCGGCGCCGGTCCACGCCCACGCGTCGGCCAGGCCGTCGAGCCCGACCGCCAGGGCCCGGCGGGTGAGCGGCACGCCTTTCGGGGGCCCGGTGGTGCCCGAGGTGTACAGGACCAGGGCGACCCGGCTCGGGTCGTGGGCCCGGGCACGGTATGCCGCGCGCCGGCCCGGCTCGACGCGCAGCCACGGCAGCGGCGTCGTCCCGGGGTCCGGCCCCACCCAGGCCTGGGCGCCACTGTCGCGCACGAGGTGCTCGCGTTCCTGCACGCCGCTGTCGGGCGGCACCGGCACGACCTGCACCCCGGCGAGCACGCCGCCGACGACGGCCACCACGGTCGGCAGGACGGCAGCGGCCCGCACGGCGACCCGGTCGAGACCCTCCACTGCGGCCGCGACGCCGGACGCGGCGGCCAGCAGATCGGCATACGAAATCGTCGTCTCGCCGACAGTGACGTCCTGGGCGGAGCCGGCGAGCAGCCCGGTCAGCACCGGCTCATCCATCGGCGGGCCGGCCCAACGGCAGGGTGGCGACGGTCTCGTAGCGGGGACGGCGAGCCGGCCCCTCCCGCAGGTGGGAGGCGACGAGCTCGACCTGCTCGACCGGCCACTCGGGCCCCCGGTAGGTGTCGAGCACGCGCAGCCACCGAGTCGCCTCGATGGGGGGGCGCGGGCGGGCCAGGGTGACATGCGGGACGAAGGCTCGGCCGTCCGCGGCGGCACCGGCGGCGTTGGCCGCGGCCCGGGCTCCCGCGGCGAGCCGGTGCAGCGGCCGATCCACCGGTCCGCCGTCCACGTCGCCGCCGGCCACCGGCGTCACCGCGAGCCAGAGCACCACCGACCGGCCGGCATGGGGGAAGGCCCCCGCGCCGCCGATCCGGACGGCGAACCGGGCCTGGCGAGCCGCAGCCGCCGAGAGTCGCTCGACGAGCTCGTCGACGACGTGCTCGGGCACCGCGGCGAGGAAGGCCAGCGTCACGTGCCACTGATCGGGGGCGGACCACCGCAGCCCGGCCCGCGGCTCGAGGAACTCGGCGAGGTGATCGCGCACCCGCTGCGGCGGCACGACGGCGACGAACATCCGCTGGCCCATGCCCATCAGCCTGACATGCCCACGGACCCCGCCGGACGGCATCGTGGCCCGAGGGTCCGCGAGGCCATCGAAACGGCTGTGACGAGGGCGGCAGTTGCGGCCCGGGGGCCGGCGGCGCGCGCAGGATGGTGATGACGCCGGGGTATGCGCGGAGGTGCCCGATGACGGTCTACATGGTGACGATCAGCGCCGGCGACGGCGGCCAGGTCAGCCCCGAGGGCGAGGTGGCGGTCCCGGCGGCCGAGGACCTGTGGGTGTATGCCGCGCCGCAGGCCGGTCGCAAGGTCCACGACTGGTACCACGACGGGCAGCCGTGGGGGTGCGACGTCGAGTCCTACGTCATCCGCGGGATCGCCAAGGACGCCTCGGTCCACGTGACCTTCGAGCCGATCCGCCTCGCCGTGACGACGACGCCGTGCCAGGGTGGGGAGTCCTCGGACGGCACTCTCGCGCCCTGCTCGAGCCTGCAGGACGGGCCGATCCTCGTCGACCATGGCTCGGCGTTGACCTTCCGGGCCACCCCGGCCGCGGGCTTCGTCGTCGACGAGTGGAGCGTGGACGGGCGGGTAGTGGCCCGGGCCTCGGCGGAGTACACCCTGGCGGGGATCACCGCGGACCACGCGGTGCGCGTCGCGTTCGCGCTCGCCCCGCTGGCGCCGGTGCGCTGGACGGGCACTGTGACGGTGCGCTACACGAAAGTGGACGCGCCGCCGGCGGCCAACTCGACCCGCCGTGCCGACACGGTGCTCACCCAGGCCGACCTGGACGCCTCGCCGGTCATCGGGCCGGTGCACCCGACCAAGGGCGGCACCGAGCGACACGAGTCCACCCGCACCGAGCAGGTCGCCGCCGTCGTCCTGGCCGGCGGTCCGGACGCCGACGGGCTCGTCGGGACGCTGGACCTGCGGTTGCATGAACTCACCCGCCACACCCGCACCCAGCAGGTCCGATTCGAGGCCCCGCCGGCGCGCGGGAGGGTCACCGTCGCCGAGGCCGACGAGACCTACCCGCTGGACTCGGCCCAGGGCAGGGCCGCTGCGGCCCTGTCGCTGCTGCCGCCCAACGCGTCCGTCGAGGTGGCCTGGGAGCAGGGCGAATGGGTGATCACGGTGCGCCTGGTGCCCTTCGACCTGCTCGGCGAGCGGCGCATCGCCACGCAGTGGCGGGTGGTCGGGGGCCCGGCCCCGGCCGACCCGCCCGCGCAGGTGGCCGGGGTCACCCTGGCCACCCCGGCGTTCCAGCGTCGAGTGCGCACCGGGAACACCGACCCCGAGGCGAGCAGGCTCAAGGGAACGGCCCGCGGCTCCGGCACCGACCGGTCAGGGGCCAGCGTGCGGTGGGACCTGCGGCTGCGCACCGGGTGAGCCGGCACCGACCGGCCCGGGCCGCGGCCCCGATGAGCCGGCATCCCGGCCCGCACCGCGGCCCGGGTGTGCCCGGGCTAGCCTGGGCACGGTAGGGCGCACCACCGGCATACCGTCGCGACCAAGGGACCGGCCATGGGTTTCCCCGAGAACGTCCTCGCCAGCGGCGAGCGCGTCGAGCGCTCCCTGCACCCGCACTGGCTCACCGTGCTGGGTGCGACCCTCGTCGGCCTGGTGCTCGTCGCGGTCGGCGCGGTCGCGGTGGCGGCGACCCCCGACGACTCCTCCGGCGCCCTCGTCCAGTGGATCGCCCTGGGGCTGCTGATCGCGCTCGCCGTGCCGCTCGTGCTCGTGCCGCTGCTGCGGTGGCGCACCACGCACTACGTCGTCACCACCCATCGGGTGATGGTCCGCCGAGGCATCCTGGCCAAGGCCGGCAAGGACATCACCTTGTCCAAGATCACCGACGTGTCCTTCCGGCAGAGCCTGCTGGACCGGATCATCCGGGCCGGCACCCTGGACATCGAGTCGGCCGGCGACAGCGCCGATGAGTCCCTGCGGTACATCCCGCGCAGCGACGAGGTCCAGCAACTCATCAACCGGCTCATCGACGAGGACGCCAACCGCCGGGCCGGGCACCTCGTCGAGCAGGCCCAGCAGCGCGCAGCCATACCCCCGCTCGCCGAGGAGGAGTCGGGCCGGGCCTGACGCCGGCCCGGCGCGCTCGGGTCTGACGCCCGCCCGGCGCGCTCGGGTCTGACCCCCGCCCGGCGCGCTCGGGTCTGACCCCCGCCCGGCGCGCTCGGCCGACGCCGTGAGCGCCTCTCAGCGCCCGCCCCGGTCGGGCTGCGCCATCGAGCCCGGGCGTCGGCAGCCGATCACCACGACCAGCGGCCACAGCGCGGTCCACAGCAGCAGGGCTCCCTCGCGCAGTCCCTGATCCGCGGTGTCGCCCAGGATGCCGAAGACCATCGTCAGCAGCAGCAGGACGGCGACGATGCTCACCGCCGCGGCCACCGGTCGGTGCAGCACGGCGGGCACGTGCGGGCCGTTGCGGGCGCTCACCGCGGCCCACAGCGCCAGGCAGAAGAAGGTCAGGCCCCCGGAGAAGGTGTGGCCGAGGAAGTAGCGCCCGGCGACGTGGTTCGGCGTGGCCGCCCACAGCATCATGAACCCGCCGCCCACTGCGAGCAGCCACCGGCCGGTGGGGTCGACCGGGCGCAGCCCGGTGGCAGTGACCACGTGGCAGGCCCCGACCAGACCGACGGCGACCGCCATGACCCACCGGTTCGGGGCGTCGGACGCCCACAGGTCCGACAGCGGGTGCGCCACTCGGTCGTACCCGCTGGCCAGCGCCCCGGCATACCACCAGCCGAGGACGAGGACGACGGGGGCCAGGGTCGCCGACGCGGCCGCCCAGGACGCGGTATGCCGCAACGGGACCTCACGGGTGGTCGGGAGGGGCGCGGTGGTCACGCTCCTACCGTAGAGCGGCCCGTCGCTCGACGGGCATCGGCCCCGCCCGGCGGGTCCGTAGAGTGGCGCCGTGCAGCCAGCGGTGCTCGTGGTGGGGGCCGGATCGGTCGGCTCGGCCCTGTCGCGCGCCCTGCGCGACGCCGGTATGCCGGTGGCCCTCGTGTCCGGCCGAGACCTGGCGGCCGCGGGCGTGCACCTTGCCCGTGCGGGGCCGCGTCGGCTGCTCGTGCTGGCCGTCCCGGACCGGGCCGTCGAGTCGGTCGCCGCTGATCTGGCCGGCCCGGTCGCCGCCGTCCTGGCCGGTCCGGTCACGTCGGCCGGGGCGCCGCCCCCCGGCACCCCCTGGGCCGTCGTGCACTGCTCCGGCGCCCTCGGGTTGGACGTGCTCGACCCGCTGGCCGCCCTGGGGTGCTCGACCGGGTGTTGGCATCCCCTGCAGGCCTTCCCGACCCCCAGCACTGCCGTCGAGCGGGGGATCACCTGGGCGGTCACCGCGACCGAGCCCCTCGCCGGCACCCTGGCCGAGCTCACCGGGCTCGTCGGCGGCATACCGCTGCGGTTGGCCGAGTCGGACAAGGTGCGCTACCACGCCGCCGCAGCCCTGGCCGCCAACTACACGGTCACCCTGGCCGCGCACGCCACCGCCCTGCTGGGCGACTGCGGTCTGGCGCCCGAGGCCGGCCTGCGCGCCGTGCTGCCGCTGCTGCGCACCACCCTCGCGGGGCTGGACCGGGTGGGCCTGCCCGACGGGCTCACCGGTCCGCTGGCTCGCGGCGACCTCGGCACGGTCACCCGACACCTGGACGTCCTCGCGGCCTACCCGGACACCCTGGCGCTCTATCGCGCGGCCGGGCGGGCCACCCTCACGCTGCTGGCGCGGCGCGGGATGCCGGCCGACGACGTCGAGCGCGCCCGTGCGCTGCTCGCCGAGCCTGCCGTGACCGAAGGGTGACCTTCGCCGCATCCGCGTCGGGCATGGATGACGACCCCTCAACGTTGGATACCATGCTGGCCTGCCAGTTGGGCCCGCTCCGGCCGCAAACCGGACCTGTAGTCGGCACTCCGTGTCCCGAGAGGATCACCTCAGTGCGCTTCAAGACCATGGTGAGCGGCAAGATCCACCGCGCCCGTGTCACCGCGGCGGACCTGCACTACGTCGGCAGCATCACCGTCGACCTCGACCTGCTCGACGCCGCGGGGATCGAGCCCTTCGAACGCGTCCAGGTCGTCGACATCGACAACGGCGCCCGCCTGGAGACCTACACCATCGCCGGCGCCCGCGGCTCCGGGGAGATCCAGCTCAACGGGGCGGCGGCACGGCTGGTCAACCCGGGCGATCTGGTCATCATCATGGCCTACCAGCAGATCGTCGTGCCGGTCCCCGAGGACTGGCACCCGCGGGTCGTGCTGGTGGACCCCAAGGACAACTCCATCGCCGAGGTCATCACCGACCGTGACCATCCGCACGCCCTGCGCGGCGCGACGCTGGCCTACCCCGACATGTCGGATGTCGCGGCGTTGCCCGAGACCAGGGAGCCGACACCGAGCGGGGCAGCCCTCGAATCGTGGTCGCCGTACAACGGGACCTTCGAGGGCACGACGTGCGGCTGAGCATCCGCGACCTGCAGGGGATGCACGACCGCGGCGAGCGGATCCCCATGGTCACCGCCTACGACTACACGAGCGCTCGGCTCGTCGACCGCTCCACTGTGCCGCTGGTGCTCGTCGGCGACTCGCTCGGCATGGTCATGCAGGGGCATTCCTCGACCCTGGGCGTCACCGTGGACGACATCGTCTACCACACCCGGTCGGTGATCCGCGGGTGCCGGCGGCCCCTGGTCGTCGCCGACCTCCCATTCCTCAGTTACGCCACCGAGACCGACGCGCTGCGCGCCTCCGGGCGGATGATCGCCGAGGGCGGGGCCCAGTCGGTCAAGCTCGAGGGTGGGGTCACCGTCGCGCCGACCATCCGGCGGGTGGTCGACGCGGGCATCCCGGTCATGGCGCACCTCGGGTACACCCCGCAGTCGGTCCACCAGATCGGCCTGCGGGTGCAGGGCAAGGACGCCGCCCGCGCGCGTCAACTGCTCGCGGACGCGGTCGCCGTGCAGCAGGCCGGTGCCTGGGCGGTGGTCCTCGAGCTCATCCCGGCCCCCCTGGCCGCGGCTATCACCGAGCGCCTGTCGATCCCGACCATCGGCATCGGCGCGGGGCCGCACTGCAGCGGCGAGGTGCAGGTCTGGCACGACATCCTCGGGCTCTACGACGACTTCGTGCCGCGGCATACCCGGCAGTACCGCACGCTCGCCGCGCAGATCGCCGGTGCCCTCGACGAGTATGCCGCCGACGTGCGCGAGGGTCGGTTCCCCACCGAGGCCAACAGCTCTCGCCTGGACCCCGCCGTGCTGGCGGAGGCGCTCGGCCCGTGAACGTCGTGACGACCCGCGCGCAGGTGCGCGCGGCGCGCGCGGCATACCCGCGTCTGGGTTTCGTGCCGACGATGGGCTACCTGCACGAGGGGCACCTGTCGCTGGTGCGCCAGGCCAAGGCCGAGTGCGGGGCGGTCGCGGTGTCGATCTTCGTCAACCCCCTGCAGTTCGCGCCCACCGAGGATCTGGCCAGCTACCCCCGCGACCTCGAGCGCGACCTCGCGCTGCTGCGCGAGGTCGGGTGCGACCTGGTCTGGACCCCGGGTCCCGACGAGGTCTATCCGCCCGGTTTCGCCACGTCGGTGGACGTCCGCGGCGGGGTGACCGACGTCCTGGAGGGGGCCGCGCGCCCGGGTCACTTCCGCGGCGTGGCCACGGTGGTGGCCGTGCTGCTCAACGCGGTCGGTGCCGACCGGGCGTACTTCGGGCAGAAGGACGCCCAGCAGTGCGTCGTGGTGCGCCGGATGGTCGCCGACCTGGCCATGCCGGTGCAGGTCGTCGTGGGGGCGACGGTGCGCGAGGCCGACGGTCTGGCGATGAGCAGCCGCAACACCTACCTCACCCCCGAGCAGCGGGCCCAGGCCCCGGCGCTCTACCGCGCGCTGTGCGCCGTGGCGCAGCGGTATGCCGCCGGCGAGCGCGACGCGGATGCGCTGCGGACGGCGGCCCGGCAGGTCCTGGCGTCGGCGCCGCTGGGGGAGCTCGCCTACGTCAGCGTCGCCGACCCGACGAGCCTGGCCGAGGTGGTCCAGGTGGACCCCGCGGTGGGGGCGGTGGTGTCGACGGCGGTGCGCTTCGGTCGGACCAGGCTCATCGACAACGTGGTGTTGCCGCCGTCCTGAGGTGCCGGTGACGCGCGGCCCTGTCGGTCCGCGGTTCAGGTGAACTGGATCGCGCCGTCGGGCAGCAGATAGAGGACCAGGGCCTGCCCCCCGGTGACCGTGGGGTTGTGCGCCGACATCGGCGGATAGACGCACCAGCCTCGGCCGTAGCCGTCGAACTTGGCCCCCTCGGTCAGCGGCAGCACCATGTCGACCTCGCCCTTGGGGTGCATGTGGTGCGGGCCGACCACCTCGGTCATGTCCACGACGTCGACGCTGAAGTGGTGGGTCGTCTCGCTGGGCTTGAGCACGCGACCGTAGCGCAGCTCGGGGTCGCCGCGCTCGCACATCCAGCCCTGGGCGATGGCCTGCTGGCACGCCTGGAACACCTGCTCGAAGGTGTCACCGTCCGGAGGGAACTTCTCGGTGAGCACCGCCTCGAGCGACTGGTCCACGGGTCGGCCGTCGATCTGCGCGGTGATCGTCGCGATGAGCTCGGCGAAGTCGTCCTTGGTCATGGTCATAGCTGCCTCCTGCGGTCGTGGGTGGGTCTGGGCTGGGTCCGGGCTGGGTCAGGTCGGCGGCTCGGCGTCGGTCCGTGGCTGGTCGAGGGGGGTGGTGCCGCGCAGCTCTGCATTGCCCGCCAGCGGCGGGCAATGCAGAGCTGTCGGACAGTGCCCATCCCGGCCGGGCCGTGCCCATTTCCCGGACAGTGCCCATTTCCCGGACAGTGCCCATCCCGCCCGGGCCGTGCCATTGCCGACCGAGGAACCGGCATCCCCGGCGGTCAGTAGCTCAGCGTCGCGCCGCCGGCGGCGAGCGCTTCCAGCCTGGGCAGCGGTCCCTGGATCGCCGCGAGCTGGTGGTAGAAGCGCAGCGCCCGCAGGCCACCGAGCTCCTCGCCGCCGCCGGCGCGGCCGGGGCCGCCGTGGATGCACTGCGGCATGACGTTGCCGTGGCCGGTGCTCAGCGACCCGACGCTCTTGTTGACGTTGAGCACGCGCCCGTGCCGACCGGCCAGGGCCAGGCTGGCCGCCTCGATGAACGCGGCGTCGCCGGAGAAGACCGACGAGGCCAGCGACCCCAGGCCGCGGGCGGCCAAGGCGAAGGCGTGCTCGGGGTCGCGGTAGGGCAGGATCGTCGACGCGGGGCCGAACACCTCGACGTCGTGCACCGCCTGCGCCGCGTCCGGGTCGGCGCACGACAACAAGGTCGGCGGCAGGAATGCCGAAACCTCGGGGTCGGCGTCGACGGGCGCGAAACCGTCGCCACCGGCGTACACGACCGCCGCCTCGGACCGCAGGGCAGCCAGGCCCTCCTCGCACGAGCGTTTCTGGTCCAGGGAGACCACCGGGCCCATCCGCACCCCCTCGGTGCGAGGATTGCCGACGGTGGTCTTGGCCAGGCGGGCCGCCACCGCGTCGGCGACGTCGCCGGCGATCCCCGCGGGCACGATGATCCGCCGGATCGCCGTGCACTTCTGACCGGCCTTGTGGGTCATCTCGCGGACGACCTCCTTGACCAGCAGGTCGAACTCGGCAGCGCCGGGGGTGGCGTCGGGCCCGAGGACCGTGCTGTTGAGGCTGTCGGCCTCGATGTTGACCCGACAGTTGTTGTGCAGCACGGTGGGGTTGCCGCGGATCTTCATCCCGGTGTCGGCCGACCCGGTGAACGAGACGACGTCGCCGACCTGCAGGTGATCGAGCAGGTCACCGGCCGAACCGCAGACGACCGACAGGGCCCCGTCGGGCAGGATGCCTGCCTCGACGACGTCCTTGACCATCCGCTGGGTGAGCCACGAGGTCGCGGTGGCCGGCTTGGCAAAGATCGGCACGCCCGACAGCAGGGTCGGACCAGCCTTCTCCCAGAGCCCCCAGCTGGGGAAGTTGAAGGCGTTGATGTGGACGGCCACGCCGCGCAGCGGCTGGGCCAGGTGGACGGCCGCGAACGTCCCGTCCTTGGACAGCGACGTGATCGGGCCGTCGAGCAGGTAACGCCCCTCGCCCAGGGCGGCCCCGGCCCGGGCGAAGGAGCGCAGGGTGAAGATGCCGCCGTCGATGTCCGACTGGGCATCCGTCGCGGTGTTGCCGGAGTTCTCCAGGGCGATCCGGTAGTAGTCCTCGCGGTTGGCCGCGAGGACATCGGCGATCTTGCCGACGAGCGCCGCCCGCTCGGCGTAGCTCAGCGCCCGCAACGCCGGCCCTCCGACGGTGCGCGCGTGCTCGAGACCGGCGCGGTAGTCCAGGCCGGCCGTGCTCGCCCGGACCAGCTCGGTGCCCAGCACCGGGTCCACCAGCGCGGTGCCCGCTCCGGCGCCCTCGACCCACGCCCCGCCAATGTAGTTCGCCAGCTTCTCGGTCACTGCGGCTCCTCGGCTCGTCGTCCCTGGTGTCCCTGCGCCTGTCGATGTCCCTGCGATTGTCGCGGACCGCTGCGGCAGGCACCACCCGGGGTGCTCGTGTGGGTCGCGGCGGGGCGCCGACATCGTGGCGGGTGGCCACGATGTCGGTGTGGCGGATCGCGTGGTATGCCGCGCCAGGTGCACACCGGGCGGGGCCGCCGGGACGAGGGTGCCGGTCCGGGCGGCTAGAGGTACTGGCCGGTCGGGCCGGGCGGCCCGCCCGGCCCGGCCGGCCCCGGCCCGGCCGGCCCGCGCGGGTGGTCGGCACCCGGCATACCGTGGCCCTCGGGCATGACACCCGGCGGCAACGCGCGACGCATCCCGGCCAGCTGCTGCTGCACCGCCATCTGTTGGGCCACCAACGCGGTCTGGATGCCGTGGAACAGCCCCTCCAGCCACCCGACGAGCTGGGCCTGCGCGATGCGCAACTCGGCGTCCGAGGGGGCGTGGTCACCGAAGGGCAACGCGAGTCGGTCCAACTCCTCGACCAGCTCGGGAGCCAGGCCGTCCTTGAGCTCGGCGATCGAGCGTTTGTGGATCTCGGCCAAGCGGCTGCGACCCGCCTCGTCCAGCGGGGAGTTGCGCACCTCGTCGAGCAGGTTCTTGATCATCGACCCGATCCGCATGACCTTCGCGGGCTGCTCGACCAGGTCCGCCGGGTTGGCCGGCCCCGGTTCCTGGGGGTGCGGTGGATCGGACACCCCCATCCCCTCGGGCGTGACGACGACGACACGGGGGTCTTCGGGCTGCTCGGTCATGGACTCCATCTTGCCTCAGCCCAGGCGTGCCGGTGGTCGGCCGGACGGCGAGCGCTGCGTCCACCGCCGGGCCGACCACAGCAGCGCGACTCCGGCGGCGGTGCCGAGCACGTTCGTGAGGGTGTCGTTGACCTTGCACACCCGGTCGGTGAACAGCGCCTGGTGCACCTCGCTGCCCAGCGACAGCGCCGCGCCGAGCACGACCGCGGTCCACCGATGGCGGGTCAGCGCGGCGCCGAGGGCAATCCCGAGCGGCAGGTACAGCGCGGCGTTGGGCAGCGCGTCGGTGAGCAGGCCGGTCCACCCCGGGGTGCCCCACCGCGGATCGGTGACCAGGCACACCCTCAGCCGCTCGACGCCGTCGGGGCGCCGGGCCGGCCAGCCCGACGTGGGCAACCACGTGGTGGTGCCGACGATCGCCAGGGCGATGACCACGAGCAGGCCAGCGGGCGCCCGACGGGTGGTCCACCACGCCGCCCCGGTCGCCACGACGGCCACCAACACCGCCACTGCCGCGCCATTGCCGCTGACCGGTGCCAGCGTCGAATCGGCCAGCCGCCGGCCCTGGGCGAACACCCCCACCGCGGCGGCGACGCCGAGCAGCCCGACCGCGACGATCGGGCCGCGCGCCCGGCCCTGCAGGTGCCGGTCCAGGGCGGCAAGAAACACCACAGAGGTCGCGCCCGCGAGGGCGAGCAGAGCGGCGGCCACCGAGCTCAGAGCGTCAGCAGCAGTTTGCCGATGTGCGCCGAGGACTCCAGCACCCGATGCGCCGCCTCGGCCTGGGCCAGCGGGTAGCGGGCGTGCACCACGGGGCGCACCCGCCCGGCCTCGACCAGCGGCCACACGTGCTCGCGGACCGCCGCGACGATGGTCGCCTTCTCGGCGGCCGGCCGGGCCCGCAGCGAGGTGGCGACGACCGCCGCGCGCTTGGTGAGCAACCGGCCGAGGTCCAGCTCGGCGCGGGTGCCCCCCTGCAGGCCGATGACGACCAACCGCCCCCCCACGGCGAGGGCTTCGACGTTGCGCGCCAGGTACTTCGCGCCCATGTTGTCGAGGATGACGTCGGCGCCGTGCCCGTCGGTGGCCTCGAGCAGCCGCTGGACGAAGTCCTCCGTGCGGTAGTCCACGAGGATCTGCGCGCCGAGCTCGCGGCATACCGCCAGCTTGTCGGCGCTGCCCGCGGTGACGGCCACCCGGGCGCCGACCGCCGCCGCCACCTGGATCGCCATCGTCCCGATGCCCGAGGACCCGCCGTGGACGAGCAGGACCTCACCGGGCTGCAGGTCGGCGGTGCGGAACAGGTTCGACCACACCGTGCAGGCGACCTCGGGCAGGGCCGCGGCGTCGACGAGGGACACCCCGGCCGGCACCGGCAGCAGCTGTCCGGCCGGCACGGCGACCCGCTGGGCGTAGCCACCCCCGGACAGCAGCGCGCACACCGAGTCGCCGACCGACCAGCCGGTGACCCCTTCGCCGACCGCGGCGATCTGCCCGCTGACCTCCAGACCCGGGTAGGCCGGTGCGCCCGGCGGGGGCGGGTAGAGCCCCATGCGCTGCATGACGTCGGCGCGGTTGACCCCGGCGGCGACCACGTCGACGAGCACCTCGCCGGGCCCCGGCTGTGGGTCGGGCACCTCGGCCAGCACGAGCGTCTCGGGCGGGCCGGGTGTCGGGACGGTGACGGCGAGCATGGCCCCGAGCCTAGGGCGCTCGCGGGCCGCGGCGGCCAGGTCGTCCGGGGTGTCGACGTCCCGCCCGGCGTCCGGCACGTCGAGGACCGCGAACCGCAGCCGCCGCTGGACCGCCCGCGCCGCGGTGCCCTCGGGCGGCTCGGGCAGGGCGGCGCGCAGCGCCGAGGTCCGGTATGCCGCGAGCAACGGGTGGACACCCCGGTCGCCGTCGCGGGCGTAGACCGCGCCGAGCCCGGGGTCCGCGCCGCCGGCCAGCGGCGCGGCGAGCCGGTCGGCGACCGCCCCCGCCCAGGGCATGTCCCCGGCCAGCACGACGACCAGTGCGGTGTCGACCTCGGCCAGCGCCGCCGCGATGGCGGCATTGGGGCCGCCCCCCGGGGGGTCCTCGCGTGCCCATGCGACCTCGCGGCGGGTCGGGCGAGGCTCCCCGACGCAGACCACCGGCCAGGTCGGCGGGAGCGCGTCGAGCAGGTGATCCAGCAGCGCCCGCCCGTGCAGCTGCGCCCGGGTCTTGTCGCTGCCGAAACGGCGCGCCCGGCCGCCACACAGCACCACCGCGGTCACCGACCAGACGCCCACCGGTCCAGTGTCCTGCGCGCCGCGCGGATCCCGGGCGACCCGGCGGATTGAGAGCGCTTGCCGGGGGTAAGGCAATGGTGATCCATCTCCCATTCCGGCCGAGGAGATGCCAGGATGTAGCCGCCGGACCAGAGCCGAGCCCAAGGGAGTGCCGTGACGTCGTACTGGGCCGATCACGCCTGGCTGCCCTCAGGGCTGGCTCGCGGGGTCCGACTCGGCGTCGGCGACGGGCGCTTCGTCAGCGTGGAGCCGCGCACCCAGCGCCGCGGCGAGGACGTCCACCTGCGCGGCGTGGTGCTGCCCGGTCTGGCCAACGTGCACAGCCACGTCTTCCAGCGGGCCCTGCGCGGGCGCACCCAGATCGACGCGGACAACGCGCTCGCCTGGCAGGCCCGGATGCTCGCCGTCGCCGAGCGGATCACCCCGGACCTCTACCTCGCCTTCGCCCGGGCGTCCTTCGCGGAGATGGCCCTGGCCGGCTACACCGTCGTCGGGGAGTTCCACTACCTGCACCACGGGCCGGGCGGGGCACGGTACGAGGACCCCAACGCCATGGGTCACGCCCTGGCCCAGGCCGCGGCGGAGGCCGGCATCCGGCTCACCCTCATCGACACCTGCTACCTGTCCGGGGGGCTGACCGCCGAGGGCCACCTGCCGGTGGCGGGCGTCCTGGAGCGCTTCTCGGACGGCTCCGTCGACGCCTGGGCCGACCGGATGCAGCGGATGACCCAGTCGCCGATGCTGCGTCGGGGGGCCGCCGTGCACTCGGTCCGGCGAGTGCCCCGCGACCAGATCCGCCAGGTGGGTAGCCTCGTGGGCGAGCAGCCGTTGCACGTCTACGTCTCCGAACGGCCGGCGGAGAACCTCGCCTGCCAGATGTACTACGGCTGCACCCCCACCCAACTGCTGGCGCAGGCCGGTGTCCTCGGCTCCGAGACGACGGCCATCCACGCCACCCACCTGTCCGACGACGACCTCGACCTGTTGGCCCAGACGCGCACCCAGGCCGGGCTGTGCCCGACCTCCGAGGCCGACCTCGCCGACGGCATGCCCAACGTCCGGGGCCTGCTCGACCGTGGCGTCGCCGTGAGCCTGGGCTCGGACCAGCACGCCGTGGTCGACCCGTTCGTGGAGATGCGCGAGGTCGAGATGCACGAGCGGCTGGCCACCGGCGAGCGCGGTCGGGTCTGCACCGCGGACCTCATGCAGATGGCCACGGTCAACGGCTACCGGAGCCTGGGCTGGTACGACGGCGGGCAGCTGGCCCCCGGGATGCTGGCCGACTTCGTCGTGGTCGACACGGACACGGTGCGCACCGTGGGGGCCAAGCCGG
The DNA here is from genome assembly GCA_037045055.1 of Dermatophilaceae bacterium. Lineage (GTDB taxonomy): Bacteria > Actinomycetota > Actinomycetes > Actinomycetales > Dermatophilaceae > Phosphoribacter. The sequence continues at coordinate 277,678 of JBAOHJ010000002.1, forward strand.
CGCAGATCGCGTATGCCGCCACCGCCGCCGACGTCGTCACGGTGGTCGTGGACGGGCGGGTCGTCGTCGAGGACGGGGTGCACGTGTTCGGGCCGGTAGCGCCCCTGCTGCGCGAGTCGCTGGGCCTCATCGGCGCCCTGCCGTAGGGCGCGGGCGGATCCGCGCGGCTCAGCCCGGGGCGTCCTGGGGGTCGTCCTTGACCATGGGCGGGGGCAGGTGCCCGGCGGACTGGGTGTAGTACTGCGCGGCCTTGCGGGTCGCGATGACCCGGGCGGCATTGACCACCAGCCCGGTGAGGGCGGAGAAGGCCACCGCCTCTCGCCAGGAGACCTCGTCGAGGTGGTTGGGGTTGTCCGGCGGTGCCTCTCCGGTGGCCGCACGCCAGCCCGCACCCACCAGGCGCTGCCCCACCGCGGCCCCGAGCACGGCGGCCCCGGCCCCCATGACCCTCCACACCAGCGACCCCATCGCGGTCCCTCCCGGACTCGCCCCGATATCGACGGTCCGACTCTGGCACGCGCAGGAGGTAAAGTCACCCTCACCACGACAGGGGAGCGCCCCCAGGCGCTGAGAGTGCGGCCCGCCGCAGACCCTCGAACCTGATCCGGTTAGTACCGGCGAAGGGAGTCGACTCTCACCTGCCGGCGGGGCCTCGGGCTCGCCGGCAGACCCCTCCCGACACAGGAGGACCTCGATGACCCGATCCACCGCCCGGACCGTCCGGGCCGCCCGGGCCTTCGCCCACCGGGCCGACCGGGCCGCGAGGCCCCGGTATGCCGTGACTCTCGCCCTGGCCGCCACGAGCGCTCTGGTCGCCTGCTCGGCGCCCGGCGGCGCCGCCCCGACGAGCCCGCCCGCCCCGAGCGCCTCGACCGCCAGCGTGGACGGCACGGCATACCGCTGCACGGGCAGCACCGCGGTGACCGTCGCCGTACACGACTCGTTCGCGCTGCCCGAGGCCCTGCTCAAGGAGTTCACCGCCGCGACCGGCTGCGTCGTCACCGTGCTCAAGTCCGGCGACGCCGGGCAGCTGACCAACAAGCTCGTCCTCACCAAGTCGGCGCCGATCGCGGACGCCGTCTTCGGGATCGACAACGCCTTCGCGGGGCGGGCGGTGAGCCAGGGCGTGCTCGCGGCCTACCGGCCCGTGCTGCCCGCCGGTGCGCAGGCGCACGACCTGCCGGGAGCGGGCGCCGGCCAGCTCACCCCGGTGGACTTCGGCGACGTGTGCGTCAACGTCGACAGTGCGTGGTTCGCCGCGCGGAAAACCACCCCACCGGTCACCCTCGACGACCTCGTCAAGCCCGACTACAAGGGGCTGTTCGTCACCCCGGGCGCCGCGACGTCCAGCCCCGGCTTCGCGTTCCTGCTGGCCACGATCGGCAAGTACGGCGAGACCGGCTGGGCCGACTACTGGCGCAAGTTGATGACCAACGACACGTTGATCACCGCGGGCTGGACCGAGGCCTACACGGTCGACTTCAGCGCCGGCGAGGGCAAGGGCACGCGGCCCGTCGTGCTGTCCTATGCTTCGTCGATCCCGTTCACCATCCCCGAGGGCGGCACCGCCCCGACGACCGCGGCCCTGCTGGACACCTGCTTCCGGCAGGTCGAGTATGCCGGTGTGCTGACCGGGGCGAAGAACCCCGAGGGCGCCAAGGCGTTCGTCGCGTGGCTGCTCACCACGCCCGTCCAGGCGGCGATCCCCGAGTCGATGTACGTCTACCCGGTCGCCAAGGACGTCGCGTTGCCGCCCGACTGGGCGAGGTGGGCCACGGTCGCCCCCGCGCCGTATGCCGTCGCTGCCGAGACGATCGACGCCCACCGCGACGCCTGGCTGCGGCAGTGGACGGACCTCACCTCCGGATGAGCCCGGCGACGCCGCGGGGCCGCCGCCGGCGGTGGCGGCCGAGCGCCGGCGCCGCCGCGATGGCCGCGGTCGTCGCCGTGCCGGTGGCCTTCCTCGGGGTTTTCGTCATCCTGCCGCTGACCGGGATGCTCGCTCGGGGCTTGCTCGTCGACGGCGGGGTCGACCTCGGGGGGTTCGCCGAGGTCTTCGGGCGCTCGCGCACCCACCGGGTGCTCGGGTTCACCTTCGGGATGGCCACCGCCGCGACGGTGCTCACCGTGGTCCTCGGCGTGCCGGTGGCGCACCTGCTCTACGCGACCGCAGTGCCCGGGCGCCGGGCGCTGCGGTCGCTGGTGACCCTGCCGTTCGTCATGCCGACGGTGGTGGTCGGGGTGGCGTTCCGGTCGCTGCTGTCGGCCGGGGGCCCGCTCGGCGGGCTCGGCCTGGACGGTCACCCGGTGGCGGTCCTCGCGGCATACGTGTTCTTCAACCTCGCCGTCGTCGTGCGGACCGTCGGGTCGGCGTGGCAGGGGCTGGACGTGCGCGCCGAGCAGTGCGCGGCGGCGCTGGGCGCGGCACCGTTCACGGTGTTCCGCACGGTGACCCTGCCGGCGTTGACCCCGGCGATCCTCTCGGCGGCCAGCGTGGTGTTCCTCTTCTGCGCCACCGCGTTCGGGGTGGTGCTCACCCTCGGGTCCGTGCAGTACGGCACGGTCGAGACGGAGATCTACCTGCTCACCACCCAGCTGCTCGACCTGCGCTCGGCCGCGGTCCTGTCCCTGGTCCAGCTGCTGGCCGTCGTCGCGATGCTCGCCGTGGCGGCATCCCTGCGTCGGGGCGGCGACTCGGTGACCCGGCGACCGGCGGCGCCGACCCGCCCGGCGCCGCCGACCCGGCGCGCCGTGCCCTCGGCGCTGGTGACCGCGCTCGTCGTCGCGTTCCTGCTCGCCCCGATGCTGGCCCTGGTCACCCGGTCGTTGCGCCGCTCGCAGCAGTGGTCGCTGGACAACTACCGGTCGCTGGGGGCGGTGTCAGCCGACTCGGTCCTCACCGTGCCGGTCTGGCAGGCGTTGGCCAACTCGTGGACCACCGCGGCGGTGGCCACGACGTTGGCCATGATCCTCGGCCTCGCGGTCGTCGTCGTGGTCAGCCGCCGACCGCGCTCGACGCCCGGTCGGCGGCTGATCGCCGCCTTGGACGGGGCGTTCATGCTGCCGCTGGGGATCTCGGCCGTGACGATCGGCTTCGGCTTCCTCATCACGCTGGACCGGCCCCCGCTGGATCTGCGCTCCTCCCCGGCCCTGGTCCCGATCGCCCAGGCCATGGTCGCGCTGCCACTCGTGGTGCGCACGCTGGTGCCGGTGGTGCGCGGCATCGACGACCGGCAGCGGCAGGCCGCCGCGACGTTGGGCGCCTCGCCGGCGCGGACCCTGCTCGACGTCGACCTGCCGACGCTGCGTCGCCCGCTCGTCGCCGCCGTCGGCTTCGCCCTCGCCGTGTCGCTCGGAGAGTTCGGGGCGACCGGCTTCCTGGCCCGACCCGACCGTCCCACGCTGCCGGTGGCGGTGTACGAGCTCATCGGGCGGCCCGGCGCCGCCAACTTCGGCACCGCCCTGGCCGCCTCGGTGGTCCTGGCCGTCGTCACCGGGGTGGTCATGGCCCTGGTCGAGGGGCTGCAGGCCGACCGGTCGGGGGCGTGCTGACATGGGCCGGCCGGGGCTGGTGGTCGACGGGGCGACGGTGCGCTTCGGCGACACCCGCGCCGTCGACGACGTGACGCTCACCGTCGAGCCCGCCACCACGGTGGCCGTGCTCGGCCCGTCCGGGTGCGGCAAGTCCACCTTGTTGCGCGCGGTGGCCGGGCTCGAGCCGCTGACCGGGGGGTCGGTCCACCTGGACGGTGCCGACCTCGCGGACACGCCCACGCACCGCCGTGGGTTCGCCATGATGTTCCAGGACGGGCAGCTGTTCCACCATCTCGACGTCGCCGGCAACGTCGGCTACGCGTTGCGCCGCAAGGGAGTCCGCGGCGCGCCGCTGGTCGCCGAGGTCGAGCGCCTGCTCGCGCTCGTCGACCTCGCCGGCTACGCCCGACGCCGCCCGGCGACCCTCTCCGGCGGCGAGCAGCAGCGGGTGGCCCTGGCCCGTGCCCTGGCCGCCCGCCCCCGCCTGCTGCTGCTCGACGAGCCGCTGTCGGCGCTGGACCGGGCCCTGCGCGAGCGCCTGGCGGTCGACCTGCGCGCCGCCCTCGACGCGACGGGCACGAGCGCCCTGCTGGTCACCCACGACCAGGACGAGGCGTTCACGGTCGCCGACCGCACGGCGATCATGCGGTCCGGGCGGCTGGTCCAGCAGGGCCCGCCCGCGCAGGTGTGGCGTTACCCGGTGGACGCCGCCGCGGCGCTGTTCCTCGGTTACGCAGCCGTCGTCGAGGCGTCGATCGCGGCCGTGCTCGGGGTGCCGTGCCCGCCCGGTCACGCCGTCGCCCTGCAGCGCGACGCGCTGCGCATGGACGCGGCCGGGACCGTCCAGGCGGTATGCCGCTCCGCGGTCGCCGCGCGCGACGGCATACACCTGCTGGTGGCGGTCGCCGGCACCACCCTGCCGGCGACCGCCGATCCGGCCGCGTCGCCGCGCCCCGGCTCGCCGGTGCTGCTACGCCTGGATCCACGGGCGGTGGCCGTGGTCCCCCCATGACCCCACGCGCGGGGTCGGGGTCGGTCAGCTGAGCCCGACGATCCGACCGGCGGGGTCGAGGTCGATGGAGGTCGCCGCCGGGGTGCGCGACAGCCCGGGCATGGTGCGCATGTCCCCGCACACGGCATACAGGTATCCGGCGCCCGCCGCGGCCCTGACCTCCCGCACCGGCAGCCGCCACCCCGTCGGCGCCCCACGGCGCGTCGGGTCGGCGGAGATGGACAGGTGGGTCTTGGCGACGACCACCGGGAGTCCGCCGTACCCGAGCACCTCGAAGCGCTGCAGGTCGCTGCGCGCCCGTGGCGAGTAGTCCACGCCCGCCGCCCCGTAGACGTCGGTGGCCAGGGCTTCGATCTTGTCGCGCAGTGGTGCGTCCAGCTGGTAGCTGGGTCGCAGCGCCGGCACCGGCCCGTCCGCCGCCGCGACGACGAGCTCGGCGAGGTCGCGGGCGCCGGCCCCGCCGTCGGCGACGTGCGTGGCCACCGCGACGGCCACCCCCAGGTCCTCGGCGACGCCGCGGATGACCTCGTGCTCGGTGGGGTGATCGTCCGGGAAGGCGTTGACGGCGACGACGGGCGTGAGCCCGAACCTCCGGACGATCCGCAGCTGCGCGCGCAGGTTTTCCGCGCCGGCGAGCACGCCGGCCGGATCCGGGGCGGGCGGTCCGTCGGGCCGGGCAGCGCCGCCGCGCACCGGCCACCGCCCGGCGTGCATCTTCAGCGCGCGCGCCGTGACTACGACCACCGCGGCGGCAGGCCGCTGGCCGGACACTCGGCACTTGACGTTGACGAGCCGCTCGAGCCCCATGTCTGCGCCGAACCCGGCCTCGGTGACCACGTAGTCCGCGGTGCGCGCCGCCAGCAGGTCGGCGATCACCGACGAGTTGCCGGTGGCGATGTTGCCGAACGGGCCGGTGTGGACCAGGGCCGGCCCGTGCTCGCTGGTCTGGAGCAGATTGGGCAGCAACGCGTCCCGCAGCAGCACGGCCATCGCCCCGGCCGCGTGCAGATCCTCGGCGGTCACCGGCCGACCGGCATACGTGTAGCCGACGACGATCCGGCCCAGGCGCGCGCGCAGGTCGGCCACCGACGTCGCCAGGGCGAGGATGACCATGACCTCGCTGGCGGCGGTGATGTCGAACCCGCTCTGGCGGGTCACCCCGTCGGCGTGCTCCCCGAGGCCGACGACGACGTGGCGCAGCGCCCGGTCGTTGACGTCGAGCACCCGCCGCCACGCGATGTCGCGCGGGTCCAGGCCCAGGGGGTTGCCGTGATGCAGATGGTTGTCGACCATGGCGGCCAGCAGGTTGTGCGCCGCGGTGACCGCGTGGAAGTCGCCGGTGAGGTGCAGGTTGAGGGTCTCCATGGGCAGGACCTGGCTGTGACCGGCGCCGGCGGCACCCCCCTTGATCCCGAACGTCGGCCCCATCGACGGCTGGCGCAGGGTGAGCGTGGCCCGGTGGCCGAGCTGCCGCAGGGCCTGGGCGAGCCCCACCGCCGTCGCCGTCTTGCCCTCGCCGGCCGGGGTGGGGGTGATCGCCGTGACGACGACCAGGCGCCCCGCCGGTCCCGACGTGGGCCCGTCCAGAGCGGCCAGCTCCACCTTGGCGACGTCCCGGCCGTAGGGCACCAGGTGCGCTCGCGCGATGCCCGCGGCGGCGGCGACCTCGGCGATGGGCCGCAGGCGCACCCGACGGGCGATGGCCAGGTCGTCGGGTCCGGGTCGGGAGGGCACCAGCGCAGCGTATGCCGCCGGCCGCCCGTCGGCCGCCCGCCGGGTCGCGGCCCGCCCGCCCGCCGCCCGCCGGGTCGCGCCCGCCCGCCCGACGCCCGCCGGGTCGCGGCCCGGTCGCGGTCGCGGCTACCCTCGGCCCCGTGCGCCTGCTGCTCGTCCGTCACGGCCGCACCGCGTCCAACGTGGGCAAGCTGCTGGACACGGCATACCCGGGTGCGGCTCTCGACGCGGTGGGCCGGGCCCAGGCCGACGGGCTCGTCGACCGCCTCGCCGGCGTGCCCATCGACGCGATCTACACCTCCGACCTCACCCGGTCGCGCCAGACCGCCGAACCGCTGGCCGCGGCCCGTGGGCTGGCCCCGGTCGCGCACGCCGGGCTGCGCGAGATCCAGGCCGGCGACCTGGAGATGTCCGACCGGCACCAGGCCTATGTCGAGGTCCTGCTGGGCTGGCGGGGCGACCTGGGGCTGCGGGTCCCCGGCGGGGAGAGCGGGCACGAGGTGTTGGAGCGGTTCGACGGGGTACTGCGCCAGGCCGCCGTCCACGACCACGTCGTGGCGATCACCCACGGCGCGGTGATCCGGATGTGGGCCGCGCTGCGCACCGACAACGGCACGCTGGGGGTGCTGCGGGGCGCGTCCATGGACAACGCCGTGGTGGTCGAGCTGGACGGTCACCCGGCGCGCGGGTGGACGGTGCTGCGCTGGGCGGGCGCCTCGGTGCCGCCGGCCCCCGCCGACCCGAGCGTGGCCGGCGCAGGCGTCGGGCTCACGCCGGCCGGGTCGTGAAGGTCAGCTCCCAGTCCTGCCGGGTCTGCCCGTCGAGGTGCAGGCGCCAGGTGTAACGCTGGCCGGGGGACAGCACCAACGGCGGTATGCCGAGCGCGACGATCGCGCCGATCGGTGCCCCCAACGGCATACCGGCCGGACGGCCCACCTCGAGGCGGGCCTGGATCTGCACCGGGGCGGTCCCGTCGGCAGTGGGCTGGTGGACCGGGTGGCCGTCGGCGTCGACGAGGTCGAGGACGGTGACGATCGGGACGTTGGCCTGGTCCCACGGGACGTCGAACTTCAGCGCGATCGACGAGGGCGGCGTGGTCGGCGAGGTCACCGTCCACCCGCCGCCGTTGAGGTAGAGCTTGCCGTCGGCGACGACGGCATGGTCGGCCAGCAGCATGGTCACCCGCACCGGTCCATCCTCTCCCATGGCAAACCGTTCGGGCTGGGGCGGTGCGGCGTGGGAGGCTGAGACCATGCGTGAGGTCACCCAGTCCCGCAAGCTCGCCGACGTCTGCTACGACATCCGCGGCCCGGTGCTCGACGAGGCCAAACGCCTGGAGGACGAGGGGCACCGGATCCTCAAGCTCAACATCGGCAACCCGGCGCCGTTCGGCTTCGAGGCCCCCGACGAGATCCTCGTCGACATGATCGCCCAGCTGCCGCAGGCGCAGGGCTACAGCGACTCCAAGGGCATCGTGTCGGCTCGCCGGGCGGTGACCCAGTACTACCGGCTCAAGGGGGTCGAGGGGGTCGGCATCGAGGACGTCTACCTCGGCAACGGCGCCAGCGAGCTCATCGTCATGGCGATGCAGGCCCTGGTCGACGACGGCGACGAGGTGCTCATCCCGGCGCCGGACTACCCGCTGTGGACCGCGGCGACCTCTCTGGCGGGGGGCCGTCCGGTGCACTACCTGTGCGACGAGTCGCAGGGGTGGATCCCCGACCTGGCCGACCTGGAGGCCAAGGTCACCGCGCGCACCAAGGCCCTGGTCGTCATCAACCCCAACAACCCCACTGGCGCGGTCTACCCGGAGTCCACCCTGCGCGCCCTCGTCGACATCGCCCGACGGCGCGACCTGATCCTCATGGCCGACGAGATCTACGACAAGATCCTCTACGACGGCGCGACCCACACCGCGCTGGCCTCGCTGGCGCCCGACCTGTTCTGCCTGAGCTTCAACGGGCTGTCCAAGGCCTACCGGGTGGCCGGCTTCCGCGCCGGGTGGTTGGCGCTGTCCGGCCCCAAGCACCGGGCGCGCTCCTACATCGAGGGTCTGACCATCCTGGCCAACATGCGGTTGTGCGCCAACGTCCCGGCCCAGCACTGCATCGCCACCGCCCTGGGCGGGTACCAGTCGATTACCGAGCTGATCCTGCCCGGTGGTCGACTGCTCGAGCAGCGCAACCGGGCCTGGGAGCTGCTCAACCGGATCCCCGGGGTGAGCTGCGTCAAACCCCAGGGCGCGCTGTACCTCTTCCCGCGCCTGGACCCCGACGTCTACGAGATCAAGGACGACGAGCAGTGGGCCCTAGATCTGGTCCGCGAGGAGAAGATCCTCGTCGTGCACGGCACCGGCTTCAACTGGCCCGATCCCGACCACTTCCGCATCGTCACGTTGCCCTTGGTCCAGGACCTGGAGGAGGCCGTCGGTCGGATCGACACCTTCCTGTCCGGCTACCGACGCTGAGCGCTCGGGGCGCCCTCAGCGGACCGAGCTGGACGTCCCGGCGACGATCACCATGACGATGATGAACACGATGTACAGGACCGTGAGGATCAGCAGGACGCTGCCGATGATGCCGCAGATCATGCCGGCCTGGACCTGCCCCCGGTTGCTGTAGGGCTGGCCGCTGGAGTCGATCTCGCGCAACGCGGTGCGCCCCTGCGCCCACGCGAAGGGGCCCAGGACGCTGCACAGCACGATCGACAGGATGCCCAGGACGAGGACCAGGGTGCCCTTGGGGTGCTCGGCACCGACGTAGCCGCCGTAGGGCGCGTAGCCGGGTGGGGGCGCAGCGGGCATCGGTTGCGCGTACCCGGCCGGTGGCGGGTACCCGGGCTGACCGGAGGACGGGTATGCCGCCGGCGGCGGGGGCGGCGGGGCTGCAGCCGCAGGAGGCGCGGCGGGCGGTGGGGGTGGCGCCGGCGGGCCGGACGTGGGTGGTGGCGCAGGCGGCGGCGCGTCGTAGATCGGCGCCGTCGGGTCGGAGTGCGGCGGGCGGTCGGGCTCGCCCGTGCCTGGGGTCCCCTGGGGATCGGTGCTCATGTGGATCACCCTAGCCACCCCGGGGTACGGCCGCATGGCAGACCGGCGGCAGGACCGCCCCGCCATTCCCGTGAGGGTTGCGGGTCTGCGACCGTCGTGTCGCCGCCGGTTGCCTCCGCGTAGCACCTAGCCTCGAAGGCGCACAGCCCCGCCCGGCCTGGAGGCGCTCGGTGTCCGTCGATGTCCTGCCCGTGAATGTCCCGACCAGTGTGTCCCGTGTCGTCGACGGGTACGTCGCCGACCTGCTCGCCACCGCCGGCGACGTGGTCGAGGGGGTCTACCTCACCGGCTCGGTCGCCATCGGCGACTACCACGAGAAGTGGAGCGACGTCGACTTCGTCACCGTCCTGCGCGAGCGCCCCCGCAAGGAGGCGCTGCGGGCCGTCGCCGACGTCCACGAGCGGGTCGCCGGCCGCACCCCCAGCCCCCGGCTGGACGGCTCGTACCTCACCTGGGACGACCTGGCCCAGCCGCGCGACCCGACCGGCACGCTGGGGTTGCGGGCCCTGGGCGCGCGGCTGCAGGGTGGGCGCAACTGGGTCCCGCCGGCGCTGCTGTGGCACGAGCTCACCGAGCACGGGCTGCACGTCCACGGGCCGCACCTGGACGACCGGCCGATCGCGCACGACCCCGACGGTGTGCGGGCCTGGTGCCTGCAGACCCTGGAGACCACTTGGGTGCCGTGGTGGGAGCGCAACGCCCGGGTGGCCTCGGCGGCCGGGCTCGGGTCGCTCGGCGGTTGGGCCACCGCGTCGGGGGTGCTCGGCGTCGCCCGGATCGCCTACACGCTGCAGACGGGTCTGGTCACCTCCAAGTGCGGCGGTGGCGAGTGGGCCTCGGTGGCCATGGACAGCCGCTGGCATCGGATCCTGCTGGAGTCGCTGCGGATTCGCAACCGGCCCGATCGCCGTTCGCTCTACCGGACGCCGTTGGGCCGCCGGCGCGACGCCCTGGCCTTCATCGACGACGTGCTCACCCGGGCCGGGGTGGGTGTCCCGGTCCGGGTGCCGCTGGCGCCCGAGCCCGGCTGAGCACGGGCACGGGCGCGGCGGGTCACTGCTCGAAGCGGTAACCCAACCCCCGCACCGTGACCAGATGTCGTGGCGCGGTCGGGTCGGGCTCGATCTTGGCCCGCAGCCGCTTGACGTGCACGTCGAGGGTCTTGCTGTCGCCGGTGAAGTGCGGCCCCCAGATCCGCTCGATGAGCTGGCCTCGCCCGATCACCCGTCCCGCGTCGCGCAGCAGTTCCTCGAGCACCTCGAACTCCTTGAGCGGCAACGAGATCGGCCTCCCGCGCACGGTCACGGTATGCCGCGCCACGTCCATCCGCACCGGGCCGGCTTCGAAGACGTCGGCGGACGTGTCGGCGACCTCGTGGGTGCGACGCAGGACCGCCCTGACCCGGGCCACCAGCTCCATGCCGGAGAAGGGCTTGGTGACGTAGTCGTCCGCGCCCATCTCCAGGGCCAGCACCTTGTCGAGCTCGCCGTCCAGCGCGCTCACCACGACGATGGGCACCGCCGTCCGGCTGCGCAGCGCGCGGCATACGTCCAGGCCCGGCAGGTCGGGAAGGATGAGGTCCAACAGGACCAGGTCGGCTCCGGCGGACTCGAACCGGGCCAGCGCCTCGGCTCCGGTGGTCGCGGTGGTGATCTCGAAGCCCTCGGCCGCCAGCAGCATCGCGAGCGGCTCGGCGTAGGCCGGCTCGTCCTCGACCAGCAGCAGGCGGCTCATTCGCTCACGGTAGGTGTCCCCAGACCCCGCCCGCCTGCGGTGCGGGGGCGGGCACGAGATGTTCACCTGGGGCTTCGGCACTGTTCACCGGGGGGTGTCACCCTGACGACGGCCGTGCCGACGACGACAGGATCAGTGCCCATGCGCGACGCCTTCCACGACAAGCTCGACGAGGTGAGCGAGCGGCTCGTCGCGATGACCCACCTGGCCGGGTCGGCGATCTCCCGCTCGACCACGGCGTTGCTCGACGCCGACCTCGAGCTGGCCGAGTCGGTCATCGTCGGCGACCTCGAGCTCGACCGGCTGCGTCAGGAGCTCGACACCGCGGCGGTCGCCCTGCTGGCGCGGGAGGCCCCGGTGGCCACCGATCTGCGCATCGTCGTCACCGCGCTGCGGATGAGCTCGGATTTGGAGCGGATGGGCGACCTGGCCCGGCACGTCGCCAAGGTCGCGCGGCTGCGCCATCCCGACTCGGCGGTGCCGCCCGGGCTGCGGGCCGCGATCGTCCAGATGGGTCAGGTCGCCGAGCGGATCGTGGCCAAGGCCGGCTCGGTCATCGCCACCCACGACGTGGATCTCGCGTTGGCCCTGGAGCACGACGACGATGCCATGGACGAGCTGCACCGCGAGATGTTCCGGGCCATCGTCCAGGCCGAGCTGCCCACCGAGACGGTCGTCGATCTCACCCTGCTGGGCCGCTACTACGAGAGGTTCGCCGACCACGCCGTGTCGGTGGCGCGGCGGGTGATCTACCTCGTGACCGGTGGTTACCACACCGAGAGGTCGGTCGACCACGACAGTCACGAGGATGCCGCGGCGGCGCGGGCGATTCGCGAGGTTCTCGACCCGCGGCGGCCGTGAGCGGCGCGCGCGGCATACCGTCCAGGCCCCGCACGGCGCCGGTATGCCGTCCCGCGGCCCAGTCGCGCGCGGGCGGGGTCGTCTCCGGATGGACCCGCAAGGTTCAACTGGGGTTCACCTCGTCCATGCCTGGGGTAACTGCGGGCTCCTACGGTCGTGAAGCAGGGGACGGGTCCATACGGACTCGCGCCCGTCCAGCACCTCGCTCGAAGGGAAGACTCGTGAAGAGCACTCGGCCCGCCGTGGCCCTTACTCTCGCGCTGGCCGGCTCGCTGGCCGTCGGCGCCTGCGGCAGCGACAGCACGCCCACGACGACGTCCAGCGGCTCCGCCTCGGGCGCGGAGTGCTTCGACGGGACGCTCAAGGCCGAGGGCTCCTCGGCCCAGAAGAACGCGATCGAGGCCGCGGTGAAGTCCTACCAGACCACGTACGCCGGCGCGACGATCAACTACAACCCGTCCGGCTCCGGGGCGGGGATCAAGCAGTTCATCGCCGGGCAGGTGGACTTCGGCGGCACCGACTCGGCGTTGAGCGCCGACGAGGCCACCCAGGCCCGGAACCGATGCGAGTCGCCGGCCTGGCACCTGCCGCTGGTCACCGGACCGGTCGGCATCGCCTACAACCTGCCCTCGGTCGGCAAGCTCGTGCTCAACGCCGATGTCGCGGCGAAGATCTTCACCGGCAAGGTGACCACGTGGAACGACCCGGCGATCGCCGCCCTGAACTCGGCAGTGGCGTTGCCGAACAAGGCGATCACCGTCTACTTCCGCTCCGACGACTCCGGCACTACCGACAACTTCACCGGCTACCTCAAGGCCGCGGCCCCGGCCAGCTGGACCCTCGGCTCGGGCAAGAAGTGGCCTGGTCCGGTCGGTGAGGGCAAGCCGCAGAACGCGGGCGTGGCCAGCGCGACCAAGGTCCAGGACGGGGCCATCGCCTACCTCGAGTGGTCCTATGTCACCCAGAACAAGCTCGGTCTGGCCGAGATCGACAACGGCTCCGGTCCGGTCGCCCTCACCGGCGCCTCCGTGGGCAAGATGATCGCCACGGCCAAGCAGAAGGGCACCGGCAACGACCTGTCGCTCACCCTCGACTACGCGACCAAGGAGCCGGGCGCCTACCCCATCAACCTGGTGACCTACGAGGTCGTGTGCTCGAAGTACCAGGACGCCAAGACGGCAACCGCGGTGAAGCGTTTCCTCACGCACTTCGCCTCACCCGGTGTCCAGAGCGGCCTGGAGTCGCTGGGCTACGCCCCGCTGCCTGCCGAGGTCGCCGCCAAGGTCACCACCGCCATCGGTGCGATGGGGTAAGCGCGGGCTGCCGGCCGGGTCGGGACCACCCTGGCCCGGCCGGCGGCTGGCGGTCACCGACGAGGAACCGACGAGGGAGGACGACGTGGCGGCACGCAGCGAGGCTCGCTCGACCGGCGGTGCGGCCGTCGGCGCGCTCGTCGGGCCAGCCGGCGGCACCGGGCGCCTGGGTGACCGGTTCTTCGCCGGGACGGCGCGCGGCGCCGGCATCGTCGTCGTGCTGCTGGTCACGCTGCTCGGGGTGTTCCTCGTCTACCAGGCGGTGCCCGCACTGGCCAACAACGAGGTCAACTTCCTCACCTCCCGCGAGTGGAGCGTCTCGGGCGACACCCTGCGCTTCGGGGTCGCCGAGTTGTTGTGGACGACGGTTGCGGCCTCCCTGCTCGCCATGGCCATCGCCGTGCCGCTGGGGGTGTGTGTCGCGCTCTTCATCACCGAGTACTCGCCCCCGTGGCTGCGCCGCCCCGCGGCCAGCCTCGTCGACCTGCTCGCCGCCGTGCCGTCGATCGTCTACGGGTTGTGGGGGCTCATCGTCGTGCGGCCGGTCCTCACGCCGGTGGAGACCTTCCTGAGCGACCGACTGGGGTGGGTCCCGCTCTTCGCGCCGACCGCGATCACCGGGGGGACCATCTTCTTCATCGGGATCGTCCTGGCCATCATGATCCTGCCCATCGTCACGGCGATCTCCCGCGAGGTGTTCGCCCAGACGCCCACCCCGCACAAAGAGGGGGCCCTGGCGCTCGGCGCGACGACGTGGGAGATGGTGCGCACCGCGGTGCTGCCGTTCGGCAAACCGGGGGTCATCAGCGCCGCGATGCTCGCCCTCGGCCGAGCGCTCGGCGAGACCATCGCGGTGACCTTCATCGTCTCGACGCTGGCCCGGGGCACCGACTGGACGTGGTCGCTGTTCAACGGCGGCGAGACCTTCGCCTCGCGGATCGCCAACAACGCGGCCGAGTTCGACTCACCGCGCAAGACGGGGGCCTTCATCGCGGCCGGCCTCGTGCTCTTCCTGCTCACCTTCGTCGTCAATGCGATCGCTCGGGTCGTCATCGAGCGCAGGAAGGCCTTCAGCGAATGACCAGCACCCCGGCCGAGGCGGCACTCGGGCACACGATGCGGATGACCGACGCGCGGGAGCGCCAGTCCGCGGGCGCCGACACCCTCAACGGCGCCGACCTCTCCCCGGAGTCCTCCGGGCGTCGGATCAAGGACGTCGTCGCCCGCATCGTCATGTGGGCCTCGTTCCTGCTCGCGCTGGTCCCCCTGGGCTGGATCCTCTGGACCGTCGGGTCCAACGGCATGCGGCTGTTGACGTCGAGCGCGTGGTGGACCACCTCGCAACGCAACATCAACGCCACCGACACCGGCGGCGGCGCGATCCACGCCATCCAGGGCACCCTCATCCAGGGCGCGGTGACCGCGCTCATCTCGGTGCCGATCGGGGTGTTCGCCGCCATCTACCTCGTCGAGTACGGTCGGGGCCCCCTGGCCCGGGCGGTCTCCTTCATGGTCGACATCCTCAGTGGGGTGCCCTCCATCGTCGCGGCGCTGTTCGTCTACGCCGTCTGGGTGACGGCGTTCGGCTTCGAGCGGGTGGGGTTCGCGGTGTGCCTGGCCCTCGTCCTGCTGATGATCCCGGTGGTCGTGCGCTCCACCGAGGAGATGCTCAAGCTCGTCCCCAACGAGCTGCGGGAGGCCTCCTACGCGCTCGGCGTGCCGAGGTGGGTGACGATCTCGCGGGTGGTCTTGCCGACGGCGTTCTCGGGCATCGTCACCGGGGTGCTGCTCGGCCTGGCCCGGGTGATGGGCGAGACGGCCCCCTTGCTCATCCTCGGTCCCTATACCAAGAGCATCGCGACGAACCTCTTCTCGGGCTACATGCCCACTCTGCCGACGATGATCAACCAGGACCGCTCCGACATCGGCATCCAGTCGGCAGTCGAGCGCATGTGGGCGACCGCGCTCACCCTCATCCTGCTCGTCCTCGTGCTCAACCTGCTCGGCCGGCTCGTGGCCCGGGTCGGTCGGGTCCGGGCCTGACCCGCGGAAGGCGAACCGGCACCCATGGCCAAGCGCATCGACGTCACGGACCTGGACATCTACTACGGCTCGTTCAAGGCCGTCGAGGCGGTGACGATGACGGTCGAGCCGATGTCGGTCACCGCGCTCATCGGACCGTCCGGGTGCGGCAAGTCGACGGTGTTGCGGACGCTGAACCGGATGCACGAGCTGGTGCCCGGTGGGCGCATCGAGGGCAGCGTCCGCCTGGACGGTCAGGACCTGTATGCCGCGGACATCGACCCCGTGGTGGTGCGGCGCACGGTGGGGATGGTGTTCCAGCGGCCCAACCCGTTCCCGACCATGACCATCTTCGACAACGTCGTCGCCGGGCTGCGCCTCAACGGTGTGAAGGCCAAGGGGGTGCTCGAGGCGGCGGCGGAGCAGGCGCTGCGCGGGGCGAACCTGTGGGACGAGGTCAAGGACCGCCTGGGCAGACCAGGGGCGGGGCTGTCCGGAGGCCAGCAGCAGCGGCTGTGCATCGCCCGGGCGATCGCGGTGCGCCCCCAGGTGCTGCTCATGGACGAGCCCTGCTCCGCCCTGGACCCCATCTCGACGCTGGCCATCGAGGACCTCATCGCCGAGCTGAAGACCGACTACACGATCGTCATCGTCACCCACAACATGCAACAGGCGGCCCGGGTGTCCGACCGCACCGCCTTCTTCAACCTCGCCGCCACCGGCAAGCCGGGCAGGCTCGTCGAGATCGACGACACGACGACGATCTTCAGCAACCCCGGCCAGCGGGCCACCGAGGACTACGTCAGCGGGCGCTTCGGCTGATCCCCGTCCCTCGGTCCCCCCACCCGGGCCCTCGCCCCCGAGGCGAGGGCCCGCGGCATACCCGATGCGTGATGCCCGTCGCACGGCACCCCCTCGACAACCCCCGCAAATAATGCTACAAATATCTGACGTTCTCACTGCCTCATGTAGCACATATAGCCGGCAGGCACCCGAAGGAGCATCGATGACCACGACCGACGACCGCATCGGCCCCGCACCCGAGCCGACCGGCCCCCTGAGCCCCGTCGACTACAGCCAGCGGATCCCCAACAACGTCGACCTGCGCAGCGACCGGCGCCTGCAGCGGGCCCTGGAGGCCTGGCAGCCCAAGTTCATCGACTGGTGGAAGGCCCTCGGCCCGCAGCTGCCGACCATCGACGTCTACCTGCGCACCGCCGTGGCCGTGGGCCGCGACGGGTGGGCGCACTTCGAGCACGTGCCGATGGAGGAGTACCGCTGGGGCATCTTCCTGGCCGAGGCCGACCCCGAGCGCACGATCAGCCACGGCAAGCACAAGGGCGAGCCGGTGTGGCAGGAGGTCCCGGGTGAGCACCGGGCCGACCTCATGCGCCTCATCGTGGTGCAGGGCGACACCGAGCCGGCCTCCGTCGAGCAGCAGCGCCACCTGGCGATGACCGCCCCGAGCATCTACGACATGCGCAACCTGTTCCAGGTCAACGTCGAGGAGGGCCGCCACCTCTGGGCGATGGTCTACCTGCTGCAGGCCTACTTCGGCCGCGAGGGCCGGGAGGAGGCCGAGGAGCTGCTGCGGCGCAACTCCGGGCACTTCGACAACCCGCGCATCCTCGGGGCCTTCAACGAGAAGACCACGGACTGGCTGCAGTTCTTCATGTTCACCTACTTCACCGACCGCGACGGCAAGTACCAGCTCGGCGCGCTCAAGGAGTCGGCGTTCGACCCGCTGGCCCGCTCCTGCGAGTTCATGCTCAAGGAGGAGGCGCACCACATGTTCGTCGGCACCACCGGGGTGCAGCGCACCGTGGAGCGCTCCGCCGCGCTGGTCAAGGAGCACGGGACCTACGACATCTTCCCGCACGGCGGCATCCCCATCGACGTCATCCAGAAGTACCTCAACTTCCAGTTCTCCGTGTCGATGGACCTCTTCGGCGCCGAGCAGTCGACCAACGCCGGCAACTACTACTCCTCCGGGCTCAAGGGTCGCTGGATGGAGACCCGGCGCAAGGACGACCACGTCCTCGTGGACGCGCAGCGGCAGATGAACTACGTCGAGGACGGCCAGATCAAGAGCAAGACCGTCCCGGCGCTCAGTGCGATCAACCTCGACCTGCGCAACGAGTACGCCCTGGACTGCCAGAACGGCGTCAACCGGTGGAACCAGGCGCTGGAGGACGCCGGCCTGCCCGAGCGGCTCTACCTGCCGCACGAGGGCTTCAACCGCGCCGTCGGCGTGTATGCCGCGGTCCACGTCAGCCCGACCGGCGAGGTCCTCGACGACGCCACGTGGGAGGCCCGCAAGGGCGAGTGGCTGCCCACCGACTCCGACCGCGAGCGGATCGCGCAGCTCATGCAGCCGGAGTACGAGCTGGGCAAGTTCGCCAGCTGGATCGCCCCGCCGCAGACCGGGATCAACGACAAGCCGGTGGAGTTCGACTACGTGCACCTCTTCGAGGAGGGCATGATCTGAGCCGGCTCGCCCCGGCCGCCCGACGATCCCCGCCCGCGTGATGCGCGGGGGTCGACCCTGCATCGACGACCTGCCCGGCATGCCGCCCGTCCGGTATGCCGGGCAGGTCCCGTCGTGGTGCGCCGCTACGGGACAGGCGGCGCAGCGACGAGGCGGTGCGGCTGCGGGGCAGGCGGCGCAGCGACGAGGCGGTGCGGCTGCGGGCAGGCGCCGCAGCGACGGGCTGCCTCAGAGGCGGGCAGCCGCCCGCGACTCCATGCCATCCCAGGCGTCCTGCGCGCCGCCGTCCCAGCGGTCGTGCCGATCGTGGAAGGTGTCCGCGGCGCGGGCGCCCGGCCAGTCGCGGGCCAGCAGCTCGGGCGGCAGGTCGGGGTCCAGGAAGGGGAATCGGCGCCACTGCTGGATGAGGTTGACCTGGTTGACGAACGGGCTGCGAGCCTCGGTGTCGGGAGCGCTGAACTGGGTGACGAAGGCGGTGTACCGGGTGGCCAGCTCGTCGAGGTCCCACGCCGAGGCGATGAGACGCGACACGTCGGCCTCGCCCACGACATGGCCGACCCAGGCGAAGGCCCGGTCGGCCAGCCCGAGCTCGGCGAGAACCGCTTGCACCTCGGGTGCCTTCTGGGAGTTGGGCACGACCCACAGCCCGGGGGAGGGCGAGCCCATGCCCAGCCAGCTCAGCCGGGTGCGCAGGCGGTGGCGCAGCAGCCGCTCGGACGTCGGGATCGTCGCGGAGACCAGCAGCCACTGGCCGTCCCACCGGCCCGGGGTGCGCAGGAAGCCGTAGATCCGCTCGGTGCCCAGGCGCAGCAGGTCGTCGCCGGCTCCGGTGAGAGTCCAGCGGACCCGCCGGCCGTACCGGGTCGAGGTGAGCAGGCCCTCCTGGGCGGCGCGCGCCAACGCCTGGCGGGCCGACTTCTGCTCGACCCCCATGGCGCCCAGGGCGTCGACGAGGGTGGCGGTCCAGGCCTGGCCGGTGCGCGGGTAGGCGAACTCGCCGAGAATGGTGATGAGCAACGAGCGCGCGCTGGTCGAGGGCCGCAACCGGGCGTCGAGCTCGTCATCGGGCGCCGGCCACCGCAGCCCGTCGGCGGCTGTGGCAATGGTCACGATGGCCTCGATTCCCCGGAGGTGTCGTCCCATAAATACTACAAACCCTTGACGCCTGGGAAGATATTCGTAGAATGATTTCCCAGCCCCACCTGCCCCGCATCCCGTCTGGAGTCTGCCCATGACCGCGACCGACACCTCCCCGAGCGCGAGCGTCCCCGAGCCGGCCACCCCGCCCGTGGTCGACTTCGCGACGTCTCCGGAGAAGTACCGCCACTGGAGCTTCACCGTCGACGGCGACGTCGCGACGGCGACCATGAAGGTCGACGAGGACGGCGGCATGGTGCCCGGCTACGAGCTGAAGATGAACTCCTATGACCTCGGGGTGGACATCGAGCTGTACGACCTGGTGCAGCGGCTGCGCTTCGAGCACCCCGAGGTCAAGGCCGTCGTCATGACCGGTGGTCTGGACCGGATGTTCTGCGCCGGGGCCAACATCCGCATGCTCGCCGGCTCCTCGCACGGGTGGAAGGTGAACTTCTGCAAGTTCACCAACGAGACGCGCAACGGCATCGAGGACGCCACGGCGCACTCCGGTCAGAAGTGGATCGCCGCGCTCAACGGCACCGCCGCGGGCGGCGGCTACGAGCTGGCCCTGGCCTGCGACGACATCGTCCTGGTGGACGACGGCTCCTCGGTGGTCTCGCTGCCCGAGGTGCCGCTGCTCGGGGTGCTCCCGGGCACCGGGGGGCTCACCCGCGTGGTGGACAAGCGCCACGTCCGCAAGGACCGGGCCGACCTGTTCGCCACGAAGTCCGAGGGCTACCGCGGTAAGACCGCGGTGGACTGGGGCCTGGTCGACGCCACCGTGCCGCGCAACGCCTGGGAGAGCGAGATCGGCAAGCGTGCCCACGCGGCCGCCGCCGCGTCGAGCCGCTCCGGCACGACCGGGGTCGCGCTCACCCCGCTGGAGCGCACCATCTCCGAGGGCACCTACTCCTACCCCTACGTCACCGCCACGGTGGACCGCCCGGCCCGCCGGGTCGACATCACCGTCACCGGGCCCACCTCGGCGCCCCCGGCCGACGCCGCCGCGGTGCTGGCCCAGGGGGTCGACTACTGGCCGATGGCCCTCACCCGGGCGCTGGACGACCTCATCCTCAACCTGCGCACCAACGAGCCGCTGATCGGCACCTGGGTGCTGCGGGTGACCGGCGACCAGGACCTCGTGCTGTCCTACGACGCCCAGTTGGAGGCGCTGGCCGACGACTGGTTCGTCAACGAGGTGAACCACTACTACAAGCGCACCCTCAAGCGCCTGGACGTCACCAGCCGCAGTCTCATCGCGGTCATCGAGCCGGGCAGCGCGTTCGTCGGGCTGCTGCTGGAGATCGCCCTGGCCGCCGACCGGCAGTACATGCTCGACGGGGTCTACCACGACGTCGACCCCGACGCGACGCCGGCGACCGTCCGGCTCACCTCGGCCAACACCGGCCGCTACCCCATGGGCAACGGCCTGTCGCGCCTGGCCTCGCGCTTCTGGGGGCGCGAGGAGGACCTGGCCGCGGCGACCGCCGCGCTCGGTCGGCCCTTGGACGCCCGGGGCGCCGACGCCGTCGGACTGGTCACCCTGGCCCTGGACGACATCGACTTCGAGGACGAGCTGCGGGTGGCCATCGAGGAGCGCGCCTCCCTCTCGCCGGACGCGCTCACCGGCATGGAGGCCAACCACCGGTTCGTCGGGCCCGAGACGATGGAGACCAAGGTCTTCGGCCGGCTTACCGCATGGCAGAACTGGATCTTCAACCGACCCAACGCATCGGGTCCAGACGGGGCACTTCGCCGGTACGGTTCGGGACAGAAAGGCTCCTACAACCTCGAGCGAGTGTGAGCAGATGGCCGAGTTCAACGTCTCCGAGTGGTTGGTCGACCGTCAGGTAGAGCAGGGCCGTGGCGAGCACGTGGCCGTCGACGCGCCCGACCGGCAGGTCACCTATGCCGAGCTGGCGCAGCTGGCGGGTCAGGCCGCGGCCGGGTTCCGGTCGTTGGGGCTGCGGCTGGACGACCGGGTGGTGTTCGTCGCCAACGACGACGTGCCGATGTTCGCCGGCATCCTCGGGGCCTTCCGCGGCGGTTTCGTCGCGGTGCCGGTCTCGACGATGCTCGGCGCGAACGAGCTCACCGAGATCATCGGCGACTCGGGCACCGGCGTGATCGTCGCCAGCACCGCGCTGGCCGAGCAGGTCCTCGGGGCGGCGGCGCAGCTGCCGGCGTTGCGGACCATCGTCTGGGACCACGGGGTCCCGACCAACGAGGCCACCCCGGACTGGATCCGCAGCATGACCTGGGACGAGCTCGTCTCGACGGGCGCCGCGGCCGACGAGGCCGAGCGGGCGGTCGTGCCGACCTCTCCCGACGGGTGGGCCCTGTGGCTCTACACCTCGGGGACGACCGGCAAGCCCAAGGGGGCCATGCACCGGCACGAGAACATCCGTCAGGTGGCGGTCAACTACGGCGCCCAGGTGCTGGGCATCCGGCCCAGCGACCGGGTCCTGTCGGTGGCGAAGCTCTTCTTCGCCTACGGGATCGGCAACTCGATGTTCTTCCCGCTGTCGGTGGGGGCTACGACGATCCTGCAGCCCGAGCGCCCCACGCCGCAGTCGATGCGCCAGCGCGTCGAGTCGGGCCGCCCGACGATCTTCGGCGGGGTGCCCACCTTCTTCGCCGGGCTGGTCGCCAGCGACGTGCCGGACACCCTGCTGTCGGGGGTGCGCATCGGCACCTCGGCCGGTGAGGCCCTGCCCGCGCCCCTGTTGCAGAAGATGAAGGCCCGGTTCGGCCTGGATGTCCTCGACGGCATCGGCTCCACCGAGCTGCTGCACATCTTCCTGTCCAACGCCCCCGGGGACATCAAACCGGGCACGACCGGCAAGGCCGTGCCCGGTTACACCCTGCAGATCCGCGACCTGGACGGTGCCCTGGTGCCCGACGGCGAGCCCGGCACCCTCTTCGTGCGCGGCGAGTCGATGGCGTTGGGCTACTGGAAGCGCACCGACGCCTCCCGCCTGGTGTTCCAGGGCGAGTGGGTGAACACCGGAGACACCTACGTGCGCACCGCCGAGGGCTACTACGAGTGCATGGGCCGCTCCAGTGACCTGCTCAAGGCCGGCGGGATTTGGGTCTCCCCGGCCGAGGTCGAGGCACGGCTGCTCGAGCACCCCGACGTCGTCGAGGTGGCCGTGGTCGGGCTGCAAGACGCCGAAGGGCTGGACAAGCCGGTCGCGGCGGTGGTGCGCTCCGGTGAGGTCACCGAGGCCGATCTGGACACGTGGTGCCGCGACGGGCTGGCCGCCTTCAAGCGCCCGCGGACGATCGTCTTCGTCGACGAGATCCCCAAGACGGCGACCGGCAAGCTGCAGCGGTTCAAGGTGCGCCAGTTCCTCAAGGAGCTGCTCGACGCCCGCGAGGCCCAGGGCGGCGCATGAGGACGGCCCTGTCGCTGCGTGCGCGGCGCAACGGCGCGCTGCAGCGCGCCACGTCGGCCACCCGCGCCGCACCGCTGCCGGCACAGACCGCGTCGCCGGCGAAGCCCCCGTCACCGGCGCCCACCGCGCCACCGGCCCGACCCGCCTGACCCGAAGGAGATCCGGACATGCCCTACGTCATCGGCGCCAACTGCCTGGACGTCATGGACAAGTCGTGCACCGAGGAGTGCCCGGTCGACTGCATCTACGAGGGCGACCGCAAGCTCTACATCAACCCCAAGGAGTGCATCGACTGCGGGGCGTGCGAGCCGGTCTGCCCGGTGGAGGCGATCAGCCAGGACCGGCGGGTGCCCGAGGACCAACGGGAGCACATCGCCGACAACCGGACCTTCTTCACCGAGACCCTCCCGGGCCGCGACGAGCCGCTCGGTGCGCCGGGCGGCTCGCACAAGACCGGCCCGATCGGGGTCGACACTCCCCTGGTGGCGGCCCTCTAGCCGGCTCGCCCGCGACGCCACGAGCGTTCCGCGACACCGGCCGCGCCGGGTCGCCCGACGAAGGGACAGCGTTCATGACCGACAACGAGGTGCGAGGTCTGGCGGCCAGCGAGCTCACCGACGAGCAACTGGAGGCGCAGGGCACGCAGGCGCACGCCACCCGCAACTGGGTGTTCCTACACGGCAGCGCCGAGCAGTTCGCCCACCACACCGCACGGATGCTCGAGCTGGAGCACGAGTACGTCCGCCGCCACCCCCGGCGCACCTGGCAGGGCAGCGGCGGCGCCGCCACGGACATCTCCGCGACGGCGGCCCACTGGCGCGAGACCGTGCGCGGGGTGATCAGCCAGCTGCAGGCGCTCGTCGCCCTGCCCGACCCTAAGCCCAACCTCGGCACGAGCGTCGGCGACCCGATCGTCGCGTTCCTGCAACGGCTCGCCGATGCCCCGGGCGGTCGGATGCACAAGCTCGAGGCCCATCAGGCCGCGCGCGAGGTCGGCCTCGAGCCGGCCTCCGCCGCGGCGCTCTACCGCAGCAACCCCCAGCTGGTCACCACGGACGGCAGCGACCGCGTGCTCACCGATGCCGGCCGGGCCCGACTGGCCGCCTCGTAACGCCCGGGCTATCGTCGGCGGGTGCCGGCCAGCGTGCCTCAGGCCGGCATACGCCCTCCCGCGGTTTCCCAGCGCCCGAACGATGCCCTACACCTGTTGTCAGGACCGCCCGCCCTCCGCCCCCGAGAGGTGACTCATCGTGTCGACCCCAGCCCCGCTGTTCGCCGCCCCGGACGTCCGTCGCGAGCAACGGCCCGACGGTGCCGTCCTGCTGACCTCCGCGGACCC
Source organism: Dermatophilaceae bacterium (assembly GCA_037045055.1). GTDB lineage: Bacteria > Actinomycetota > Actinomycetes > Actinomycetales > Dermatophilaceae > Phosphoribacter. The sequence goes on from JBAOHJ010000002.1 coordinate 301,296, forward strand.
GCTGGCGCCGCACCCGACCAGCGTCGTGCACTCGTTGCGGCAGTGGGCGCAGCGCGACCCCGAGCACGTCCTCATCGGCGAGCGGGACGGCACCGGCGGCTGGCGCACCGTCACGTATGCCGCGGCCGTCGCGGCGGCCAACTCCATCGGCCAGGGGTTGCTGGAGCGAGGCCTGGGCCCGGACCGCCCGCTGCTGGTGCTCTCGGGCAACTCGGTCGACCATGCCCTCGTGGCCTTCGGGGCGATGACCGCGGGCATCCCGGTGGCGCCGTCGAGCGTGGCCTACTCCCTGCTGTCCAAGGACCACGCCCGGATCAAGGAGATCGTCGCCCTGCTCAACCCCGGTGCGGTGTTCGCCGAGGACAGCACCGAGTTCGCCGCGGCACTCGAGGCCATCCCCGGGCCGCTGGTCATCGCCAGCCGAGGGAGTCGTGAAGGGGCGCTGCCGCTGGCGGAGCTGCTGCAGACCGAGCCGGGTGAGGCCGTCGAGGCCGCCTTCGCCGCGGTCACCGGCGACACCGTCGCCAAGATCCTCTTCACCTCCGGGTCGACCGGCCTGCCCAAGGGCGTCATCAACACCCACCGGATGTGGGCCGCCGACCAGCAGGCCATGCGTCAGGTCTGGCCGTTGCTCACCCACCAGCAGCCGGTCATCGTCGACTGGCTGCCCTGGAGCCACACCTTCGGCGGCAACCACAACCTCGGGATGATGGTGACCAACGGCGGCTCGCTCTACGTCGACGCCGGCCGGCCCGCACCGGGGCTGTTCGCCACGACGGTGACGAACATCGCCGACATCAAGCCGACGATCTACTTCAACGTCCCGGCCGGCTTCGCCCTGCTGGTGCCGGAGCTGGAGGCCAACCCCGAGTTCGCGCAGGCCTTCTTCTCGCGGCTGCGCCTGGTCTTCAACGCGGCGGCGGCGCTGCCGCTGACCCTGCGCGAGCGGCTCGTCGCGGTGGCCGAGAAGACCACCGGTGCCCCGGTGCCGGTCACCGGGTCGTGGGGGCTCACCGAGACCTCGCCGGCGCTGACCAACGCGCACTTCGCCTTCGACGACGCCCGCTGCATCGGCGTGCCCCTGCCCGGGATCGAGCTGCTGCTCATCCCCGAGGACGGCGAGCGCTACGAGATCCGCGCCCGGGGGCCGGTGGTCACCCCGGGATACTACGGCCGGCCCGAGCTGGCCGCGGAGTCCTTCGACGACGAGGGCTTCTACCGCACCGGCGACGCGGTGTCCTTCGCCGACCCGGACGACCCGAACCAGGGCCTGCTCTTCCAGGGCCGGATCGTCGAGGACTTCAAGCTCACCACCGCGACCTTCGTCCACGTCGGAGCGGTACGCACGAACCTGCTCTCGGCCCTGCCGGTGCTCGCCGACGCCGTGATCGCCGGCGAGGGCCGGGCGTTCGTCACGGCGCTGGCCTGGCTCAACCCCGCCGAGGCGGCCAAGCAACTGGGCCGGGCGGTGCAGGCCGCCGAGCACTTCATCCACGAGCCCGACCTCGCCAAGCACATCTCGGCCGCGTTGCGTGCCCTGCACACCGGCGCCGGGTCGTCGATGAGGGTCGAGCGGGTGCTGCTCATGGCCAACCCTGCGGACCTCGACGCCGGCGAGATCACCGACAAGGGCTACGTCAACCAGCGCAAGGTCCTGGGCAACCGCCGCTACCTCGTGGACATCCTCTACTCCGACCCCCTGCACCACGCCGTCATCACCGCCGACGGGGGCAAGGGCTGACCCCGTCCGGGCGTCTGACCGTCCGCGCCCTGCGGGCGACCGCGGGGAATCGCGCAGCCGCCGAGCGGGTCGTCGCTGACCTCGTGCACCGGCTGGCCCCGGGACAGCGGTATGCGGTGGAGCGTTCCTGCACCCGGTGCGGGTCGATCGGGCACGGCGCGATCCGGGTGACCGGGGCGAGGGTGTGGGCCAGCGTCAGTCGGGGCGACGGCTGGCTGGTCGCCGCCGGCTGCGACACCGGGCCGGTCGGGGTCGACGTCGAGCCCGCCGGCGGCGTCTGCGCCGCCGTCGTCTCGCAGGTGGCCCTGCATCCGCTGGAGTCGGTCGCCGACGACCTGCAGGCCACCCGGATCTGGGTGCGGAAAGAGGCCGTGCTCAAGGCCTTCGGGCTGGGCCTGACGGTCGATCCGCGACGGGTGCGCCTGGGCGGTCCCGACGAGCCACCCCGGGTGCTCGAGACCGGACTCGACAGCGGACCGGCCGCCGGGCCGGTGACCGGACGGGCCGCCGGGCCGGTGACCGGACGGGCCGGCTTCGGCGTGCCCCAGCGGCAGGTGCGACTGATGGACCTCGCACTGCCCGAGGGGTTGTGCGGCGCGGTGGCCGTGCTAGCCGATCGGGCCGTCGAGCTCAGCCTGGTGACAGCGGCGGCAGCGGACGGCTGACCAACCACGCGTGCAGCAGCGGGCCGGTGGGCTCGGCGGCATACCCGTCGACGTGGGCGACGAAGTCGTCCGTCGTCACGCTCGCGTAGCGGTGCCGGCCCACCCAGTCGCGCAGCATCCGGAAGAACGCCCGGTCACCGAGGCGCAGGCGCAGCGCGTGCACGGCCAGGGCGCCGCGCTTGTAGACCCGGTCGTCGAACATCAGCGCGGGCCCGGGGTCGGCGAGCACGAGGTCCTGGGGCAGGCGCTGCAGGCGCGCCCAGTGCTGCCCGGCCAGGACCGCGGTGCGCTCGCGCCCGCAGGCCTGAGCCCACAGCCACTCCGCGTAGCAGGCGAAGCCCTCGTGCAGCCAGATGTCGCGCCACGCTCGGGCGGTGACGGCGTTGCCGAACCACTGGTGCGCCAGCTCGTGGGCGACGAGCCGCTCCTGCTCCCACCCGGGCTCGAGGAAGTTCCGGCCGAAGGTGGCCATGCCCTGGGCCTCCAGGGGGATCTCCAGCGGCTCGGCCGTGACGACGACGTCGTAGCGGTCGAAGGGATACGGCCCGAACCGCTCGGCGAACGTCTCGAGCATTGCGGGCAGGCCCGCGAACGCTCGGCGTACCCGCGGGGCCTGCCCGGCCGGGTGGTGGACGCGGATCGGGACCGGGCCCGGGATCGTCGTGCCGGTGTAGCGGCCGATGTGCAGCGCCATGAGGTAGGCCGACGTCGGGCGGCGCTGGTCGAACGTCCACCGCCGGGTGCCGGCCTCGCGGCGTGGCTTGGCCGGGGTGCCGGTGGCCACGACGGTGTAGTCCGACTCGGTGGCCACCTGAAGGCGGTAGGTCGACTTGTCCGAGACCCGGTCGTTGCACGGGAACCACGACGGCGAGCCGTCGGGCTGGCTGGCCACCAGCACCCCGTCATCCAGTTCCTCCCACCCGGCCGGCCCGTGCGGCCCGTCAACGCACCCGGGCCGGCCGGCATACGAGATCCGGACCGTGACCTGCCCGCCGGCGGGCAGCGGCGCGGGCAGCGCCACGACGAGCCTGGAGCCGGTATGCCGGTGGCGCACCACGGCGCCGTCGACGCGCACCTTGCGGACCGTCAACGCGTGCAGGTCCAGGGCCAACGTGTCGGTGGGCTCGATGCCCACGACAGTGAGCGTGGCCACGGCGCGCAGGGCGTTGGTGGCCAGCCGGTAGTCCAGGGCGAGGTCGTAGTGGCCGACGTGATAGCGCGGGTCGCCGTGACCGGGGACGTACGGGTCGGGGTCGCGCGGCAGGGCGCCGGCGCCCACGCGGCCCTTGCCCATCGGTGCCGACCCTTCGTCTCGAGGCGATCGGGCGGCGTCCGTGGAGCGCCGCCCAGGACAGGCTAGAACCTGCCCGGCGTCACCCGTCCCACGGGCCGATGGGGTTGCCGACCCAGCGGGTCTTGTCGGGCACGCTCTCGCCGCGCATGACCAGCGACGCCGGTCCGACCGTGGCGTGCGAGCCGACGACGGCGGCCGGCAGGACCACGCCGTTCGGGCCCAGGGTGGCGCCTTCGCGCAGGGTCACCGTGTCCAGGGCGAGCACGCGGTCGTGGAACAGGTGGGTCTGCACCACGCACCCGGAGCCCACCGTGGCCCCGGCGCGCAGCTCGACCAGGTCGGGCTCGGGCAGCCAGTACGACTCGCACCACACGCCCGGACCGACCCGCGCCCCCATCGAGCGCAGCCACAGGTTGAGCATCGGCGTGCCCAGGGCCGGCCGGGCGAACCACGGCGCCGCCATGACCTCCAGGACGGTGTCGGCCAGCTCGTTGCGCCACACGAAGCCGCTCCACAACGGGTGCTCGCCCCGGCGGACCCGCCCGACGAGCAGCCACTTGGCGCCGGTCGCGGCGGCGGCCGCGAGCACGCCCTGGGCCAGCAGCACCACCCCGCCGAGCAGCAGGGACAGCCACCAGCAGCCCCACCCGGCCAGGGCCAGCAGCGCCGCGACGACCGCGCCGGCCAGCGCCGCCGCCGCGAGGACCGGCACGAGGCGGCATACCTCCACCAGAGCCCGGGCCACCCGCAGGCGCATCGGCGGGCGGTAGGTGCGCGAGGCGTCGGCGGCGGCGGCTGCCCGGCGTAGCCGGGTCGGCGGGCTGCCCAGCCACGAGGTGCCCCGTTTGGCCCGCCGCGGCGCCGCGGAGAGCACGGCGACCAGACCCTGGCGCGGGACCTTGCGCCCCGGCGCGGTCATCCCGGAGTTGCCGAGGAAGGCCTGCCGCCCCACCTTGACGTGATCGACGCGCAGCCAACCCCCGCCCAGCTCATACCCGCCGAGCAGGGTGTCGTCGGCGAGGAAGGACCCGCTGCCCACCGACGTCAACCGCGGCAGCAGCAGCACCGTCGAGGCCTCCACGTCCGGACCGATCCGGGCCCCGAGGGCGCGCAGCCACCCCGGCGTGAGCCAGCTGGAGTACAGCGGGAACAACCAGGTGCGGGCCTCGTCGAGCACCCGCAGGGTCGCCCACGCCGCCCAGGCCGGGGTGCTGTGCACGGGGTGGTGGCCGGGGCGCAGGGCCAGCCCGAGCAGCCGGACCACTACGAGGACCAGCAGGGCCAGGACGAGCCCGGCCACCACGACGGCCGGGGGCAGCCAGGCGGCGAGGGTGGCGATGGCGGCCCCCGGCGTGGCCGCGCCGCGCACCGCCCAGGCCGGCGCGAGCAGCCCGGCAAGGAGCGCGACGAGCGGCAGGCTCGCCAGCAGTGCCGCGGTCGCGGCGTACCGAGCCGGGAAGGACGCGCGGTATGCCGGTCGCACCCCCTCCCAGGGTCCCCGCGCGGGCCCGACCGCCTCGGCGGGCGCCCCGGACCAGTACTCCCCCTCCGGCACCCGGCCCAGCACCCCGGACCCGGGGCCCACCTCGGCGTCCGCCCCGATGTCCGCCCCGGGGGACAGGGTGCTGCGGGCGCCGATCCGGGCCCTCGCCCCGATGTGGATCGGGGCGATCTTGAGCACGTCGCCGTCCAGCCAATGCCCGCGCAGGTCGACCTCCGGCTCGACCGAGGCGCCGTCGCCGATCCGCAGCAGGCCGGTCACCGGTGGGACGGTGTGCAGGTCGACCCGGTCGCCGATCCGCGCGCCGAGCAGTCGGGCGTACCACGGCATGAGCACCGCGCCGGACAGCCCGGTCGCGTTGCACTCCTCGGCGAACCGCTCCGCCAGCCAGACCCGCAGGTGGATCCGGCCGCCGCGGGGGTGCTCCCCGGGCGACACCCCACGCAACAGCAACCGTGCCCCCGCGGCCGCGAGCAGCATCCGCCCCGGCGGGCAGACCAGCGCCAGCCAGCCCAGGGCCACCCACCACCAGGACACCGTCGGCAACCAGGGCAGCGCCAGCGCCGGTGCCGCGACGTTGGCGCCGGCCGCGGCCCAGGTGAGCCACCGCGCGCCGCCGACACTGCGCAGGGCCACGCCGAACACCAGCTGCCCCGCCTGGGTCTTGCGCGGCACCGGGTTGACCGCCCGGTTGAGCCGACCCGAGGGCGCCTGCATCCGGTCCAGGTGCTCGGCGAGCCCGGCGATGCTCGGGTGCTCGTAGACGTCCGCGACGGTGAGCTCGGGATACCCCGGCCGCAGCCGCGACACCACCTGGGCGGCGGTGAGACTGCCGCCGCCCAGGTCGAAGAAGTCGTCGCCGGGGGACTCGACCGGCGCGCCGAGGACGTCGAGCCAGATCCGGGCGATGGTGCTCTCGGTGGGGCCCAGGCCGGTCGGCTGGACGCTCGGCACGGCGGTCGGGACCGGCCACGGCAGGGCGTCGCGGTCGATCTTGCCGGAGGTCTTCGTCGGCAGGTCGGTGACCACGGCCAGCCGGGGGACCAGCGCAGCCGGCAGCCGGGCCCGCAGCAGGGCCTTGGCCGCCGCCGGCGCGAAACGCTCCGTCACCGCGACGTAGCCGACGAGCAGCGCGTTGCCGGAGCCGGTATGGCGCACCGCCGCGGCGGCCGCGCAGACCCCGGGCAGGTCCAGCAGCGCCGAGTCCAGCTCGCCCAGCTCGATCCGTCGCCCGCCGATCTTCACCTGGTCGTCGCCGCGGCCGACGAACACCAGCCCCTGCCCGTCGTAGCGCACCAGGTCGCCGCTGCGGTAGGCACGCCCCCACCCGAGGGTCGGCAGGGCGGCATACCGCTGCGCGTCGCGCTCGGGGTCCAGGTACCGGCCGAGACCCACCCCGCCGATGACCAGCTCGCCGACCTGCCCGTCCGGGACCGGGGCCGCGTCGGCGTCGACGACGGCCAGCTCCCAGCCGGCCAGCGGCAGGCCGATCCTCACCGGGCCGGTGGCCTCGAGCCGGGCGCCGCACGAGACGACGGTGGCCTCGGTGGGGCCGTAGGTGTTCCACACCTCGCGGCCGGGGGAGACCAGCCGGGCGGCCAGCTCGGCGGGGCAGGCCTCGCCGCCGAGGATGAGCAGACGCACCCGGGTCAACGCCTCCAGCGGCCAGAGCGCCACGAGGGTGGGCACGGTCGACACCACGGTGAGATCGTTGGCGGTGAGCCAGGGGCCCAGCTCGACGCCGCTGCGCACGAGGGAGCGGGGCGCCGCCACGAGGCAGGCGCCGTGGCGCCAGGCCAGCCAGATCTCCTCGCAGGAGGCGTCGAACGCCACCGAGAGCCCCGCCATGACCCGGTCGCCGGGGCCGAGCGGCCGCTGCCGCAGGTACATCTGCGCCTCGGCGTCGACGAACGCCGCGGCCGACCGGTGGGTCACCGCGACTCCCTTCGGGGTGCCCGTGGAGCCGGAGGTGAAGATGATCCAGGCATCGTCGTCGAGGTCCGGCGAGCGGGGCGCGACCGGGTCGGCCCCGGGCTCGCGCAGGGTGATCGACAGGTCCGTGCCGATCACCGCGTCGACCTGCGCCTCGGCGAACACCGTGCGGGCCCGCTCGTCGGGGTCGTCGGCGTCGACGGGGACGTATGCCGCGCCGGCCAGCAGGGCGCCGAGGATGGCGACGTACAGGTCGGTCGTGCCGGACCGGACGCGGATGCCGACCCGGTCCCCCCGGCCGACCCCGAGCTCCCCGAGGGCGACCGAGAGGGCGTCGGCCAGCTCGGCCAGCTCGGCGTAGCTGAGCACGTGGGCGCCGCTGTCCAGGGCGGGACTGTCGGGGTGGGCCTCGACGGTGGCGTCGAACACGTCGACCAGGGTGCGCGGCGGTGCGGCCGGTGCTCCGCGCAGCAGCGTCATGGTTCGACCCTAGGGCGCGGCCCGGCGGCGGCTACAGGTCGAACCACGCCAGGGCCGGCTCGAGGAGGCTGCCCAGCCACACCCGGCCCCGGTGCTCGCGGACCCCGGTGGCCAGGTGCCAGTCGCGGGCGTCGAGGGAGCGGTCGTGCATGCGCGTGCCGTCCGCTCTCAGGGCGAGCACGCGAGCGGTGCGTCTGGGCTTGGGCTGCACGAGCTCGGGGAGGCGCCAAGCGGCGCGCCGCAGCAGCGTCGGGGCCTGTCTGAGGGTCTCGACGACCGGGTCGGTCGGGGAGGAGATCGTCACCCAGATCAGCCCGTCGGTGCCCAGCGCGATGTTGTCGGGGTAGCCGGGCAGGTCCTCGGCGAGGTAGTCGACCTCGCCCGTCCGAGGCCCGGTGAGCCACCGGCGCACCACGGTGCGGGCCCCCGTCTCGGCCACGGCGACGAAGGACTCGTCCGGCGCCAGCGCGACCCCGTTGGCGAAGTCCAGGCCCTCGCACAGCACTTCGAGGCCACCGTCGGGGTGGCGCACGAGCAGTCGGCCGGTGCGCGTGGACTCCATGAGGTCGGCCTTCCACTGGCGCACGCCGAAGCGTAACGAGCTGTCCGAGAAGAAGATCCGGCCGTCGGCGGCAACCGCGGCGTTGTTGCAGAAGCGCATCGGGCGGCCTTCGACGCTGGTCACGAGGGTCTGCACCTGCCGGGTCGTCGGGTCCAGGGCCAGCAGGCCGCGGTCCGCGTCGCACACCAGCACGCGCCCGTCGCCGAGCAGCTCCAACCCCAGGGGCCGCCCGCCGGTGGTGGCCACCCGCTCGACGAGATCGCCGTCCTGGGTCAGACGCAACACCGAGCCGTCCTCGGTGCCCGTCCACACGTGCCCCTTGGCGTCGACGAGCACGTCCTCGGCCCCGCGGCCGGGCACCGGCACGACGGTCAAGCGGTCGGTGGCCATGGGCGCAGCGTATGCCGTGTCGTCGACGTCGGGGGGTCGACGTCGGGGCCCGCTGCGGCCACCCGGGCGCCGTCGCCGCGCGTCTCGAGCAGGCGTCGCCGATACTGGGCGCATGGGACTGCTGCGCCGCCTGGCCCGTCCGCGAGCCGGCACCCGCCCCGCGCACCACGGCCCCGGGCACGCCGACGCCCAGGTGGGCCACCTGCACGGGGTCATCGAGCAGGCCCGGTTCTACGACCTGGTCACCAAGGCGGCGTTCCTCGGCCGGCGGGGCGCGGCATACCGGCGCTTGGCCGGGCTGGCCGCAGCCCGTCCCGGCGACCGGGTGCTCGACCTCGGGTGCGGCACCGGGGCGCTCACCGAGGCGATGACGCGTGCCGTCGGCCCGGGCGGCAGTGTCCTGGGCATCGACCCGTCGGAGCCGATGTGCCGGCACGCCGCCCGCGCGGTGCCGGGCGCGACGTTCCGGGTGATGGGAGCCGAGGCGCTGGACCTGCCCGACCGCAGCGTCGACGTCGTGGTGTCCGCGCTGGCCGTGCACCACGTCGCCGACGCGGCCCGGTCGACGGCTTTCGCCGAGGCGGCCCGGGTGCTGCGCCCGGGCGGTCGGCTCATGGTCGCCGACTTCCGACCGCCGACGGGTCGGCTCGGGGCCCTGGTCGCGCTCGCCCTCGCCGGCCACGCGATGGGCCACGACCCCGGCGACGAGCTGGTAGGGCTGGCCCGTGGCGCCGGCCTGCAGGTCCTCGACGTCCACCGCGTGACGCCGTTCTCCGTCGTCGTCGCGCGGCGTCCGGCGCAGCCGTAGCCGGCACGTCTCCATCCGACCTGCGGACGGGGGGTCCGCGCTCCTCCGGCGGGCGGCATACCCTCGGGCCCGAGGAGGTGCCATGGAGGAGAACTTCGCCACCGTGCTGGAGACGGTCGCCGACGTCATGACCGACCGAGGCGCGGTCACCCAGGGCGACCGGGTCCTCACCTGGAGTCGGCTCGACGACGACGCCGCGCGACTGGCCGGCCATCTGGGCGCCGCCGGCATCGGGCCAGGGCAGCGGGTCGGGATCTGCCTGTACAACGGCCCGGAGTACTTCGTGTCCCTCGTCGCGGCGCTGAAGCTGCGGGCCGTGCCGGTGAACGTCAACTACCGCTACACCACCTCGGAGATGGCCTACCTGCTGCACGACGCCCAGGTCGCCGCCGTGGTCTACGACGCCGCCGTGGCCGACCGGGTGGCCGGGGGCGTGGCGGCGGCGGGGCAACGGCCCGCCCTGGTCCAGCTGGGCGGTGAGGTGGCGTTGCCGGGCGCGGTGAGCTACGCGGACGCGCTGGCGGCCGAGCCGATGGCCCGGATCCGGCGGGGCAACGACGAGTGGCTGATGTACACCGGAGGCACGACCGGTATGCCGCGTGGCGTGCTCTCGCGCCACTCCTGGCTGTTCGGGGTGGTCGCCGCCAACGGGTTCCTCAATCTCGGCGTGCCCTACCCGCGGTCACTGGACGAGCTGCGCACCACCCTGGAGGGCCTCAAGCCCGGCGGCGAGACCATGGTCACCGTGCCCGGACCGCCGCTCATGCACGGCGCCGGGATGTACACGAGCCTCGGAGCGTTGCTCGCCGGGGGCCGGGTGGCGTGTCTGAGCGGTCGCGGCTACGACCCCGACGACCTGGCGCGGACCGTCGAGCGCCAGCGCGCGGACACCGTGGGGATCGTCGGCGACGTGTTCGCGGTCCCGCTGGTCGACGCGCTCGACCGGGCGGTGGCGCAGGGCCGGCCCTACGACCTGTCCTCGCTCAAGCGGGTGCTGTCCTACGGGGTGATGTGGAGCGCGCAGAGCAAGGCGCGGCTGCTCGAGCACGCCGACGTGCTGTGCCGCGACCTCGTGGCCGCCACCGAGGGGGGGCCGTTTGCCGTCGCCGAGACCCGTCGCGGCGACCCCGTGCAGACCGCGCGGTTCCGGTTGCTGCCCGGCTGCCGCATCCTCGACGACACCGGCCGCGACGTCGAGCCCGGGTCCGGCCGGATCGGGCGACTGGCCGCCGTCGCCGACGAGCACATCCACTACCTCGGCGACCAGGCCAAGACCGCCGAGACCTTCCGCACCGTCGACGGGGTGCGCTACGTCGTGCCCGGCGACCTGGTGTCGATCGACGTCGAGGGTGTGGTGACCTTTCACGGCCGGGGCAGCGGGGTCATCAACACCGGCGGCGAGAAGGTGTTCGCCGAGGAGGTGGAGAGCACCATCCGACGCCACCCCGCGGTGCGGGACGTCATGGTCGTTGGGGTGCCGGACCCCACCTGGGGTCAGCGGGTGGCCGCCGTCGTCGCGCTCGCGCCGGGCGCCTCGCTGACCCTGGCGCAGCTGCGCGAGCACGTCGGTGCCCAGCTCGCCGGCTACAAGCGGCCGACCTCGCTGACGATCCGCGACGAGCTGCGACGCAGCCCGTCGGGCAAGGCCGACCTGCGTTGGGCCGCGGGAGAGGCCGCCGAGTAGGCCTCCGGGGCGACCGGGCGAGCCCCCGGAGCCGGTCCACCCCCCCAGAGCCGACGGCACAACCCCCCGGAGCCGGTCGACCCCCCAGAGCCGGCGGCACAACCTCCCGGAGCCAGCGGTACCGCACGCCAGGCGACCCCGGCGGCATACCGGCGCTTGCAGTAGCGTCGAGCCGTGCAGGGGGACGGGGGTCGGCCCGCCGGACGCGGTCTGGGCCGGCGGTTCTGGACGGTCTGGGCGGCCGGCACGGTGTCGTTCCTCGGCGACGGGGTGAGCGCCGGTGCCGTGCCGCTGCTGACCGTCTCGCTGACCCAGGATCCGCGATTGGTCGCGCTGGTCGACGCATGCGCGGCTCTGGGGTGGCTACTGCTGGGGCTGCCCTCCGGGGTCGTCGTCGACCGGGTGGACCGGCTCACCCTGATGTGGCGCGTCGACGTCGTGCGGTGTGCCATCGCCGCTGGCTTCGCGGTCCTGGTGCTCGGCGGTCGGGTCGGGCTGGCGATGCTACTGGGCGTCAGCCTGTTGCTGGGGCTCGCGGCACCGTTCTTCGACAACGCGCACTCGTCGGTGCTGCCCGAACTGGTCCCCGGGCCCGAGCTGGAGCGGGCCAACTCCCTCACCCAGGGCTCGCTGCTGCTGTCGGCCAACCTGCTGGGCCCACCGCTGGGTGCGCTGTCGTTCGTGGCGGCGTCGGGCGCACCCTTCGTCGCCAACGCGGTGAGCTTCGCCCTGGGCGCCGGGCTGGTGGCCACGTGCGTGCACCGGCGGCGAGCCGGGGCGGCGCGACCGGCCACGGCTGGGGTCCGGGCCCAACTCCGCGAGGGCCTGGCCTACCTCGCCGGGCACCGCGTGCTGCGCACCCTGAGCCTGGTGATCGGCGTCGTCAACGCCGTGAGCGGCGCCATCTTCGCGGTGCTCGTGCTCTACGTCATCGACGAGCTGGGTCTGCCCGAGGCCGCGTACGGTGCCATGGTGGCCACCTTCGCGGTGGGCGGGGTGGTCGGGTCGGTGGTCACTCCCTGGGCGATCCGCCGGTTCGGGCCGCGGGCCTGCGCGCTGGCCCCGCTGGTGGGTTTCGGTGCGGCCGCGTTGACTCTCGCGGTGGCGAAGTCGGTCGTCGTGGTCGTCTTGGCCTCCGCCCTGGCCGGGGGGCTGTCGATCCTGTGGAACGTCGTCGCCTTGTCCTACCGGCAGCGCGAGGTCCCCGGTGAGCTGCTCGGCCGGGTCACCAGCGTGTATCGCATGGTCGCGTTCGTCGGCATGCCGGCCGGGGCGGTAGGGGCGGGCGTGCTCGCCCATGCAGTCGGCATCCGTGCGACGTATGCCGCCGGCGGGATGCTGCTGCTGCTCACCGCGCTGCTGAGCATCGCCCCGCTGCGCCACCTGCCGACCCGGGATGCCGGCGCGGTCCCCGGGTAGGACTGCGGCCCCCGCGCGCATCACGGTGCCCGTGCCTCGAGGAGCACCCCGTCGGGCGCAGGGCCCGCCTCGGCCCCGCGGCAGGCGCGGTCGAGCCAGTCCACGATGAGCCGAGCGGCCAGCTCCACCTGGACGGCCCGGTCCAGCGTCGCCCCGCCGCACCCGAACCCCCGCGGGAAGGTCGAGTCGAGGAACCCGCAGTGCCCACCGCCCTGGATGTTCGCCCACTCGGCCGTCGGCGGGCTCGCGGCATACAGGTCGCGTGAGCGGCTGGGGGGCACCACGGTGTCCAGGGATCCGACGACATAACGCACCGGCACGGCGATGCCGGCCAGCCCCGCCCGGCACGACGGCCTGGTGTCCAGGGCGGACATCGCCACGACCGCGGCGACATCCGGGCCGGCAGTGGCCGCCAGCAGCGCCGCCCCCGCGCCCATGGAATGACCCACGAGCGCAGCCGGCACGTGACCGGCGCCGGGCTGCGCCCGACGGGCCCAGTCGAGCGCCCGACGCAGGTCATCGGCGAGGCGCCCATGCCGGGGAAGGGGACCGGACTGGCCGCCCGGAGCCACCACGAGATAGCCGGCGGCGGCGATCCGGGTCAGCAGCGAGCGGTACCGCCAGGGTCTCTGCAGGAACCCGTGCCCGAACGCCACGACCGGGTATGCCGCGTCGCCGGACTCGGCGGGGCGGGCGACCAGGGCACGGGCCGCCCGGCAGGGCAGGTCACGCCCGGCGATCCGGCGCACGGCCACCGTTACGGGCGTCGGGCCGGGCATCGGATTGCGCCTGGACGGCATGACGGGGACGAGACGGCCGGGCGCGGCTCAGGCAGCCGCGATGGTGTAGGCCGAGCCGGAGCTGCCGCATCGCCAGGCTTGCGGCAGCGCAGCGGCGAGGGCGTGCTGGGCTCGCCAGCCCGTGCAGTGACCGGGCACGACGAGCCCGGGTGCCCAGCCCAGCAGGGCCGCGACGGTGGGGGCGATCACCGGCTCGAACGCCGGACCGCCCAGGTGGAAGCCGCCGATCAGCGCGGCCAACCGGTGCACGCCGGTCAGCCGCATCGCGTGCCGGACGATGTTGACCACCCCGGCATGCCCGCACCCGGTGAGCACGACCAACCCGCGGCCCCGGACCGACACGACGAGGGCCTGGTCGTCGACGACGAGCGGGTCGGGCACCCAGGACGCGCCGTCCCACGCCTGATGGGTCGGCGGCATACCTCGCTCGAACTCGGTCGTCCGGTCGACCTCCCCGGTGATGAGCACCGCGCCGTCGAGCAGCAGGGAGGGGGTCCGCCGCTCGATGACCTCGAAGCCCTCGGCCGCCAGCGCCGCCATGGACAGCGTGGGCAGCTCGAACGGCGCGGCCCCGGGCAGGGTCAGCCGCCGGCGGGACCACACGTTGGGGTGCAGCGTCAGCGGCATACCGGCTCGGCCCCGGCGCCGCGCGAACCCGGCCAACCCACCGGCGTGGTCGAAATGCCCGTGACTGAGCACCGTCGCCTGCACCGCGTCGAAGGACACCTGCAGCCGGTCGGCGTTGTCGACCATGGCCTCGGGCGACAGCCCGGTGTCGAACAGCAGCGTCGAGGTGCGCTCGCCGCTTCGGACCTGCACCAGCGCGCTGAACCCGTGCTCGGCGCGCAGCCCGACGACGGTCCCGCCGCCGACGAACTGCTCCGCGGGGACCGGCGTGGCCATCGGTGCCCTGGTGACCGTCTCGTCGCCGGGCAGCAGACCGTCGTACACGTTGTCCACCAGGGTGGTGATGCGCACTTCGTCGACCTCGGCGAGCGTGACCGGGTCGGCGGCGGCGCCCGCGGCGGGGCGGGGAGCCGCGCGGTGGGCCTCGTGGATGTCGCCCTCGTTGCACATACGGACACGGTATGCCGCCGGCCCGGAGGCCGTCACGTCCGCGCCGCTCGGGACTCGCGCGACGGCGCCGCTCGGGACTTGCGCGCCGGCGCCGCTCGGGCCCGTCACGACGGCGCCGCTCGGGCCCGTCACGCCGGCGCCGGTCGCCCGTGGCCATCGGTGCGTGGGATTTTCGAGGGTGGTCAAACGGGCCGGAAACGGGTAAGCCATGGGTATGCCACCCGACCAAGGCCATGACGCGCCGAGCCCGGACACCGCTGCGGGCGCCAGCGCCGAGAAGGCGCGCACGGCGCCCGACCCGGACCACCCGGCCAAACCCGCGTCGCCGACCGACCTGTCCAAGCCCTCCTGGCGGTTTACGGCGAGGAAGGCCTGGCAAGAGTTCGGGCACGACCAGTGCACGGACATCGCCGCCGCCCTGACCTACTACGCGGTCCTCGCGCTGTTCCCCGCACTGCTGGCCCTGGTGTCCCTGCTCGGGGTGTTCGGCCAGGGCCAGAGCACCGTGGACGCGATGCTGCAGCTGGTGCGCTCGCTCGGGCAGCAGGGGGCCGCCGAGGTGCTGCAGGAACCGGTCCGCCAGATGGTCACCGCCAGTGGCGCGGGGGTGGGGCTGACCCTCGGCCTGCTCACCGCCCTGTGGTCGGCGTCCGGTTACGTCGGCGCGTTCGGGCGGGCCATGAACCGGGTCTACGAGGTCGACGAGGGCCGCCCGGCGTGGAAGCTGCGGCCGCTGCAGCTGCTCGTCACCACCGGGTGCATCCTGGCCGTCGCCCTGGTCCTCGTGGCCATCGTGCTGTCCGGGCCGGTGGCCACCTCGGTGGCGCAGGTGGCCGGGATCGGCCAAGGGGCCGTTACCGTGTTCGACATCCTCAAGTGGCCGGTCATCCTCGCGGTCGTCGTCGTCATCGTCGCCGTGCTCTACTACGCGACGCCGAACGTCCAGCAGCCGAAGTTCCGCTGGATCAGCGTCGGGGCCGGGATCGCCATCCTCGTCTGGCTGGTGCTGTCGCTGGGCTTCGGCTTCTACGTCGCCAACTTCGGCTCCTACAACAAGACCTACGGGTCGTTGGCCGGTGTGGTGGTGTTCCTGCTGTGGCTGTGGCTGACCAACCTCGCGCTGCTGTTCGGGGCGCAGGTGGACAGCGAGTTGGAGCGGGCCCGCCAGTTGGAGGCGGGCATTCCGGCCGAGGAGAGCCTGCAGTTGCCGCCTCGGGACACCACCAAGAGCGAGAAGACCGCCGCCAAGCACGAGGCGTCGGTGGCCCAGGGCCGGGCCATCCGCAAGGCGGCCCAGGCCGCCCAGGCCGAGCGGGAGCGGCAGGCCCGCCGGGCCCGCCGGGGTGACCGGAGCGGGCCGCGACGCCTCGGCGGCGAGGACGGCGATCCGGGGTCGGCCGGCCGCAGCGCCTCCGGTCTGGTCATCGGGGCCGGTCTGGGGTCGCTACAGAACCTCGCACGCAAGATCCTGCGCCGCTGAGCCGGGTCGCCGTCGCCTGGGCGCCGGCAGAGCCGCTCGCCACCGGCCGGGGTGCGGCTCGGGCGACGGCGTCGAGATGCAGCGCAGATGGCACGCTCGCATGCTGCGGTCGATCGTCACTCGGAGCGTGACCAGCGCGGGAGCCGCTGTCGGTGCAGCTGTCCAGGGGACCGCTTAGGGCGACATGGTGGTCAGGAGCTCGCCGAGGCTGATGGCCTCGACCAGTGGGTCGGCGTGGCGATGGACGAGCCGCCAGTTGCCGGCCACGTGGCGATAGACGTGGGTCACCCGGAGATCAAGGCGTTGGTCGGGACGGCCCTCGACGCGGCCGTGCTGCCTCTCGATCATCGCGATGACGAGCGTGTCGCCCCATGCGTGGGTACTCACGTGCTCGAGGCGTGCCGATCCGTCGGTGATGGAGCTGGGTGAGTCTCGAAGGTCCGCGGAACGGTTCTTGTGTCGCGCTGGGGGTCCGCCGTTGGGCGGCAGCAGGGTGAAGACGTCGGCGTGGCGGACCAGCTCGGTGTACTGCTCCAAGTCCCCGCGGACGTAGGCATCGGCGGCCGCTTCTGCCTGAGCGACGAGCTCCTCCAGGGCCTCAGGAGGTAACGAGTCATTCACCTGATCCTCCGTGTCCTTCGTCGGAGCGCCATGGCCGGCGCCAGTCCGGCGCGTCCCAGCCTTCCATGACGTAGATCCGCTCCCGGGCGATCCGGTCACCCTCGAAGTCCAGGAGTGCGACGCCGTACACGGTGGGCCCGTCTGCTTCGTAGCGGATGGCCACCTCGGCGATGACGAGGTCGTGTCGGACCGTCAGCCGCCGAAGCTCGTGGTTGATGTCGGTGGGATAGCGGCTGCGCCACTCGGTGAACCGGTCGCGTCCCTCGAACCGCTCGCCCGACTGCGGGAACTCCAGGACGACGTCGTCGTGGTACAGCGCGCTCGCGTGTGCGACGTCGCCACCGGGTGTGTCGAAGTAGAGCCGTGCCTTCTGGCGGAGCACGGCCTCGGTGCTCACGACGCGTCTTCGGTGAGGGCTGGTTGGCGGAAGGCGTCCGCGTGCTCGGCGAGGAACGCCGTCACCGGTCTGGCAGCGTGTCCTAGCAGGTCGAGCACGGTGTGGGACGGCGCGGCCTGGGCGCCGGCTCGCAGTGCCGCGAAGATGGCGAGCAGCTGGTCGGTCACGAAGGGCGGGGTGCCGTGCTGCTCCAGGTACTCCCTCGCCTCGTCGTCGGTGCCGCCGCGGTGGATGACGGGACGTCGGCTGACCTCGGTGAGGACGGCGGCCAGGTCGGTGAAGGTGACTCCGGAGGGGCCCGACACGTCGAGGTGGCGGTGTGCGGGCAGGCTCTCGGCGGTCAGGAGGTGTGCTGCCACGTCGGCGACATCCTGGGGGTCGACCATCGCCAGCGGCGCGTCGGCGTGTGGCGTGAAGAGCACGCCGTGCTCGCGGACGCCCGCCGCGTGGCCGAGGACGTTGGCCATCGAGAAGCGTGGTCGCAGCACCACCGAGTCGATCCCACTGTCCAGCAGGTGCTGCTCGATGTCGGCGTGCCAGCGCCAGAAGGCGACGGGGGAGTCCGGGGCGGCACCGTGGGCCGAGATCTTGACGATGCGCGCCACCCCGCAGGCAGCTGCGGCATCGATGACGGCGTTCTCGTAGCCCACCTGCTCGGGGACGTTGGGGCACAGCAGGAACAGGTGGTCGACACCGTCGAGGGCAGCCAGCAGACCGGCCCGGTCCTCGTAGTCGCCGAGCACCGGGGTGACGTGGGGACGGTCGGGACCGAGGACGGCGGCGCGCTCGGGGTGATGTAGCAGGACGGCGGGGCGGTGTCCTTGGGCCGTGAGGGTGCGGACGAGTCGTCGTCCGATGGTGCCGGTGGCGCCGGTGAGGAGCAGACGGGTCATGACGGTTCTCCGTTCGGGGAGGGATTCGGTGGGGTGGGGTGGATGGTGCGGCCGAACCGGAACGTGTTGTCCGGGTCGAGCGCGGCCTTGAGGTCGACCAGGCGGGCCCAGTCGGCGTCGTCGTAGGCGGCGCGTACCCGCTGGGGGGTCGCGCCGCCGCCGTCGAGGAAGTTCAGGTAGGTGTCGCCGGTGAGGTGCGGGCGAAGCCGGTCGAAGAGCCGGTTCTGCCGGGCCCGGGCAGGTGCCTGGGCCTCGGCGTTCGGCACGAGGCTGACGGCGTTGACCGAGTACGCGCCGCGGGTGCGGGCCATCGGGTGCGGGCCGCGCGGGGCGTCGTCCATCGCGCCGCCGAGCTGCCGCAGCTCCACCATCACCAGCGGTGGTCCGTCGGCCGGCTGTGCCTCCTCGGCGAGCACAGTGATCGCGTCCTCGTCGAGCTCGCGTAGCGTCTCGCCGCGCTGGATGGCCGGGACGGGCGTCGTCGGGTCAGCGCTGATGGCGTCGAGGTCGTGGGCGGGGAGAGCGGTGAAAGTGTCGGCCACCGGGGCGCCCAGAGCGGTTCGCGCGAGCTGTACCAGCTCCTCACCGATCCACGACAGTCCGCTCGCGCACGCCCGGATCGCCACGAACGTACGGCCGCGCAACGGGGTCGGTACGGCAGACGCGGGCGGGAACCAGCGGAACGTGAGCGCCGACATCACCTCACGAGGCAGGCGCGGCGCCCACCCGGCGTAGAAGATGGCCACCTCGGCGGCCCGCTCGACCGGGTAGTAGAGATTGCCGCCGTGGACCGTGGTGGGCCCGGCCGCACCCGGCTCGCCGACCCGGTGCAGGTCGATGGTCAGCCGCGTGACCACGCCGAGGTTGCCCGCCCCACCGGCGACACCCCAGCGCACGTCGGGGTTGTGCAGGTCGTCGACCTCGTGCACCGACCCATCGGCAGTCACCAGCTCGGCCGCGCGCACGCTGCTCGAGGCGAACCCGAGCCGCCGGCTCAGCCAGCCGAAGCCACCGCCTTGCGTAAAGCCGACGACGCCGACCTGCGAGCTCGATCCGGCCACGCCGACCAGTCCGTGCGGTGCCGAAGCCGAGTGCAGGTCGGCCCACCGGGCGCCGGCACCGATCCTCGCGGTGCGGCGCCCCGGGTCGATGTCGACCCGGCGCATCCCCGCGGTGCTCACCAGCACTCCGTCATCACCGACGGCGGGTATTCCGTGACCGGTAGCCGTCGGCGCGACACCCAGCCCACGGTGGCGGGCGTACCGAACTGCGGCGACGACGTCGTCGGTGCGAGTGGCCGCGAACGCGGCAGCCGGAGCGTGGCGCGTCATCAGGTTCCAAGCGCGCAAGGCCGACACGTGGTTCTCCGAGCCTGCGATCAGTGGAGGTGGGGCGTTGAACGTTCTCGACATCGCGATCTCCCAGTTGATTTCGGTGAGTACACAGCCACCGTAATGATTCGGTAGGGTATCTGTCAACCGAACAGGAGAAGCGAGTGCCCGACCAACAGACCCGCCCCTACCACAGCCCCCAGCGCCGCGAACAAGCCCGACGCACCGAGCAGCGCATCGTCCAGGCCGCCGCGCGCCTCCTAGTCGATCGCGGCTGGACCGCCACCACGCTCGCCGACGTGGCGCGCGCTGCCGACATCTCGCCCGCGATGCTCTACAAGGTCTTCCGCACCAAGGCCGACCTCGCCAAGCGCGTCTACGACGTGGCCGTCGTGGGCGACCAGGAACCCGTACCGTTCCGCGAACGGCCGGAGTTCCGCGCCGTGCTCGAGGCGACCGACCCGCACGCCAAGCTGTACGGCTACGCCCACCTGATCCGCGGCCTCGCCGAACGGGTGCTGCCGATCTACGAGCAACTACGCGCCGCCCTCACCACCGGCGACGCCGAGCTCCGCGAGTTCGCCGACACCGTCGACGCCGAGCGCCTCATCGGCGCGCGCGGCATCGTTGAGGACCTACGCGGCGTCGCCGACCTCGACTCAGGACTCGACGAGGAGCGGGCCGTCGACCTGGTCTGGACGACGATGTCGCCGGAGTACTGGGCCCTGCTAGTCAACCGCCGCAGCTGGAGCTGGGACGACACCGAGGACTGGGTCGGCCAGCACCTGTGCACCGTGCTCCTGGGTTCCCCCGACCCCACCGCATAGCCGCACGGTCAGCCCGGGGGTCTTGCCGACGACAGACACGCGCCTCAGTGACGAACCCCGACTGGCGACACCCCGCGCCGACGTGCACGACTGCAAGACCACGGATGGGCCCTTGCCATAAGGCTCGTCCGGATCGGTAGCCGGGACGGGGACGTCATGCGCCACAAGGTCAGCCCTATGCGGCCATAGCCCTATCTGGGCGGAATGCCGCATGTCGAAGCGGACAGTCGCGCCGGGTCCTCGGCGTCCTGTTCCGGGTCCCTTGCCCGTCGGCAAGCCGCATAACGCAGCGTGCCGAAACTGAGCCGACGCATCACGTGACGTCTAGATTCATAGCCAAGGCGTCCATGAAGTCTTCGCTGCATCTGGACAACGGCGGGCGCGACATACCGGGCTCGGGCCCCTGGGATGCTGGGCTCATGTCCCCGGCACGCGACGCCACGGAGCCAACCCCGGTGCCCCAGCCCCCGCCGGCCCGCTTCGACATGGCCCGGCACTGCGTGGGCGACCCGGCGCAGCGTCAGCCGGAGGCCACCGCCCTGGTCGTCGTCCACGACGCGGCCGCCCCGGCCGAGGCCGCCGAACGGTGGACCTTCGCCGAGCTCGACGACGCGGTCCGGGCGATCGCCGCGGGTTTGGCCGGGCTCGGCCTGCTCCCGGGCGAGCGGGTGCTCGTACGCCTGGGCAACACCAGCGACTACCCCTTGGTGTTCTTCGCGGCCATCGCCGCGGGCCTGGTCGCCATCCCCACCTCGGCCCAGCTCACTCCCGAGGAGGTCGCCGTCCTCGTCGCCGACTCGCAGTGCCGGCTGGTGGTGTGCGACGACGCGTTGCGAGTCGAGGTCCCGGCCGGCGTGTTGACCGCCGGTCCGGCCGACCTGGACCGCTGGCGGGCCGGGCCGCAGCGGGCGGCATACGCCGACACCGCGGCCGACGACCCGGCATACCTGGTCTACACCTCCGGCACCACGGACCGGCCCAAGGGCGTCCTGCACGCGCACCGGGCGGTGTGGGGCCGACGGCCCATGTATGCCGCGTGGCTGGGCATCGGCCCCGGCGACGTCATGCTGCACGCCGGGGCCTTCAACTGGACCTACACGCTCGGTGTCGGGTTGACCGACCCGTGGGCCAACGACGCCACCGCCGTCGTCTACGACGGGCCCAAGGACCCGACGGTGTGGCCCCGGCTGATCCAGCGCTACCGGGCCACCCACTTCGCCGCCGTCCCCGGCGTCTACCGCCAGATCCTCGCCCGCGGGGGCCTGGCGGAGGCCGACCTGTCCTCGCTGCGCCACGGGCTGGTCGCGGGGGAGGCGCTCACCGCCTCGCTGTGGGCCCGCTGGCGGGAGGCCACCGGGCGGGACCTGTTCGAGGCTCTGGGGATGAGCGAGGTGTCGACCTTCGTCTCGTCCGGCCCGACCGTGCCCACCCGTCCGGGCAGCCCCGGCAAGCCGCAGCCCGGGCGGCGGGTGGCGGTGCTCGCCCAGGACGGCCCGAGCACCGCCCCCGTCCCCGACGGCGAGATCGGGCTGCTGGCGGTCCACCGCAGCGACCCCGGGCTGATGCTCGGCTACTGGCGTCGAGAGCAGGAGGCGGCCGCGGCCTACCGGGGGGAGTGGTTCGTCACCAGCGACCTGGTGCACGTCGGCGACGGGGGCTACCTCTACTACCACGGGCGCAACGACGACGTCATGACGGCGATGGGCTACCGGGTCTCGCCCCTGGAGGTCGAGCACTGCCTGGCCCGCCACCCCGACGTCGGCGAGGTGGCCGTGGCCGAGGTGCTGGTCCGCGAGGGCCTGCGGATCATCACCGCCTTCGTCGTGCCGACCGACCCCGACGACCGCGAGTCCGTCGACGCGGCGGGCATCCTGCGGTATGCCGCGGAGCACCTGGCCGGCTACAAGCGCCCTCGCGAGGTGGTGTTCGTCGAGGCCCTGCCGCGCACCGCCAACGGCAAGGTCCTGCGCCGGGAGCTGGCCGCCCGTCACCTCGGTCCGGCGGCCGCGGCGGACCCGCCGCAGAGCGCCGTGCCGTGACCAACGCCTCGCCACCCTGCCACACGGGGCCCGGTCGCCCCGATGGGAGGATGCCAGCGGAAGGCTGCACCCGGCATACAGGCGAGGGACGACGATGAAAACGGTGCCCGGCAACTACTTCGAGGACTTCCGGCTCGGCCAGCAGTTGGTCCACGCCACCCCGCGGACGGTCAGTGAGGGCGACGTGGCGCTGTACACCGCGTTGTACGGCCCGCGCTTCGCCGCGACGTCCTCGGAGACCTTCGCCGAGAGCATGGGCATGGACCGGATGCCGCTGGACAGCATGCTGGTGTTCCACGTGGTGTTCGGCAAGACGGTGCCGGACATCTCGCTCAACGCGGTGGCCAACCTCGGGTATGCCGGCGGACGATTCGGGGTGCCGGTCCACCCCGGCGACACCCTGGCCGCCCGGTCGGAGGTCGTCGGGCTCAAGCCCAACCGCGACGGCACGACCGGCGTGGTCTACGTCCGCTCGGTCGGCACGAACCAGCGTGGCGAAACGGTATTGGAGTACATCCGCTGGGTCATGGTGCGCAAGCGCGACGAGAGCGCGCCCCCGCCGGAGACGGTGCTGCCCGAGCTGCCCGACGCGGTGCCCGTCGCCGACCTGCTCGTCCCCTTCGACTGCCGGGGCCGCAGCTACGACACGGCGCTGTCCGGCAGCCCCTACCTCTGGGACGACTACGAGGTCGGCGAGCAGATCGACCACGTCGACGGCATGACCATCGAAGAGGCCGAGCACATGCTGGCCACCCGGCTCTACCACAACACCGCCAAGGTGCACTTCAACCAGCACGTCGAGTCGGGCGGGCGCTTCGGGCGGCGGATCGTCTACGGCGGGCACATCATCAGCCTGGCCCGCGCGCTGTCGTACAACGGCCTGGCCAACGCGGTGACTATCGCCGCGATCAACGGCGGCACCCATGCCAACCCGACGTTCGCCGGGGACACCGTCTACGCCTGGTCGCAGGTGCTGGACCGGGTGGAGATCCCCGGGCGCTCGGACGTCGGGGCGCTGCGGCTGCGCACGGTGGCCACCAAGGACCTCGGGTGCGCCGGCTTCCCCTACCGCGACTCGCAGGGCCGGTACCTGCCCAACGTCGTGCTGGACTTCGACTACACGGTCCTCATGCCGCGCCGCTGACTCCGGCCCTGGGGTCGGACACAATGGCCCGATGGGAGCCGACTACGTCGACGTCGCCGGGATGCGGGTCTCGGCACCGCTACGCGCCTTCGTCGAGGACGAGGCCCTCCCCGGCACCGGGGTGACCCCGGAGGCGTTCTGGTCCGGCCTGGCCGCCGCGGTGGCCACCCTCGCCCCGCGCATCGAGGCGGCCCTGGCCGAACGCGCCCGCATCCAGGCCGTGCTCGACGACTACCACCGCGCCCACCCCGGTCAGCCGGACCCTGCGGCATACCAGGTCCTGCTGCGCGAGGTGGGGTACCTCGTGGACGAGCCGGACGTGGTGTCGCTGACCACGACCGCCGTCGACCCGGAGGTCGCGACCGTCGCGGGGCCGCAGCTGGTGGTGCCGGTGACCAACGCCCGGTTCGCGGTCAACGCCGCCAATGCGCGGTGGGGCTCGCTCTACGACGCCCTCTACGGCACCGACGCCATCCCCGAGGCCGACGGGTGCGAGCGCGGCGCGGCCTACAACCCCCGCCGCGGCGCCGCGGTGGTGGCCTTCGGGCGCCAGTTTCTCGACGAGACGTTCCCGCTGTCGGCCGGCTCGCACCGCGAGGTGGTCTGGTATGCCGCCGACGGCGCCGGCCTGCTGGCCCGCCTGACCGACGGCTCCACGGCCCGGCTGGCCGAGCCGTCGGCGTTCGTGGGATCCGTCGGAGAGCCGGCGGCGCCGCAGCGGGTGGTCCTGGTGCACCACGGCCTGCACGTCGAGATCCACCTCGACCGCACCCACCCGATCGGCGCCACCGACCCGGCCGGTGTCGCCGACCTCGTCCTGGAGTCCGCGGTGACGACGATCGCCGACTGCGAGGACTCGGTGGCCACGGTCGACCCGGCCGACAAGATTGGGGCCTACCGCAACTGGCTCGGGCTCATGACCGGCACGCTGACGGCCCCCGTGGTCAAGGACGGGCGGACCGTCACCCGGGCGCTGGCGCCCGACCGGGTCGTGCGGACCGTGGACGGCGGGTCGGTGAGGCTGCCGGGACGCTCGGTGCTGTTCGTGCGCACCGTCGGTCACCACCTGAGCACGGACGCGGTGCTCGACGCGTCGGGTGCCCCCATCCC
This sequence comes from Dermatophilaceae bacterium, assembly GCA_037045055.1. GTDB lineage: Bacteria > Actinomycetota > Actinomycetes > Actinomycetales > Dermatophilaceae > Phosphoribacter. The sequence continues at coordinate 325,491 of JBAOHJ010000002.1, forward strand.
GGAGGGCATCCTCGACGCGTTCGTCACCGCGCTGGCCGGGGTGCACGACCTGCGTGGCCCGGCCGCGGGCGCCAACTCGCGCACCGGGTCGATCTACCTCGTCAAGCCCAAACAGCACGGCCCGGCCGAGGTCGCGCTGACCTGCGAGCTCTTCGCGGCGGTCGAGCGGGTGCTCGGGTTGCCCACCGGCACGGTGAAGCTGGGTCTCATGGACGAGGAGCGACGCACCTCGGTCAACCTCGCGGCCTGCATCGCGGTCGCCGCCGACCGGCTCGTCTTCGTCAACACTGGGTTCCTCGACCGCACCGGCGACGAGATCCGCACCAGCACGTATGCCGGGCCGATGGTCCGCAAGGGCGACATGAAGCGGGCCACGTGGTTGGCGGCGTACGAGGACTGGAACGTCGACGTGGCGCTCGCCTGCGGGCTCGCCGGCCGGGCGCAGATCGGCAAGGGGATGTGGGCCGCACCGGACAGCATGGCGGCCATGCTCGTCGAGAAGGTGACCCACCCGCTGGCCGGGGCCTCGACCGCGTGGGTGCCCTCTCCGACGGCGGCGACGCTGCATGCCCTGCACTACCACCAAGTGGATGTCGCGGCCCGCCAGCGCGCGCTGGCTTCGGGCGAGGCCCGGGCCCGGGCCCGTCGGGAGGACCTGCTCGTCGTGCCGCTGGGCGAGCCCGGCGACTGGTCGGCCCAGCAGCGTCGCCACGAGCTGGACCTGAACCTGCAGAGCGCCCTGGGGTACGTCGTGCGGTGGGTCGACCAGGGCGTCGGCTGCTCCAAGGTGCCCGACCTCGGGGGCACCGCGCTCATGGAGGACCGGGCGACCTGCCGGATCTCCTCCCAACACGTGGCCAACTGGCTGCTGCACGGCGTCGTCTCGCCCGAGCAGGTCGAGGCCGGCCTGCGCCGGATGGCGGCGGTGGTCGACGGGCAGAACGCCGGGGATCCGGCATACCGGCCGATGGCCCCGGCCTGCGACGGGCCGGCCTTCGCCGCGGTGCGCGAGCTGGTCGTGGACGGGCTGGGGCAACCCCAGGGGTACACCGAGTTCGTCCTCGCTCACTGGCGCCGGGCCGCCAAGACCCGCCGGGCCGGACTCGGGAGCTCGGAACAAACACTCTAGTTGAGTCGTTGTCACTCAAGAAGAGGGATGGGGTCGCCATCAACTCCGTCCGAGCCCGCCCGCTTCGACCCTGTTACCGAACCATCGCAGGAGGCAGACCCATGGCCACCCAGTTCGACCCGTTCCGCGAGATGGACCGGTTCTTCGCCGGCGCTCGCACCCCCGCGTCCATGGCCATGCCCATGGACCTCTACCGCGACGGCGAGGCCTTCGTCGTGCGCATCGACCTGCCCGGGGTCGACCCGGCCAGTGTCGACGTCGACGTCGAGGACCGCACCCTGACCATCCGCGCCGAGCGGCGCACCGAGCCCCAGGGCGAGGTCCAGTGGCTCTCGCACGAGCGGCCCAGTGGCACCTTCGCCCGTCAGCTCACCCTCGGCTACGGCGTCGCCGCCGATCGGATCGAGGCGCAGTACTCCGACGGCGTGCTCACCCTGACCATCCCGGTGGCCGAGGAGGCCAAGCCGCGCAAGATCTCGGTGAGCCACCGCCAGGGCGCCGAGGCGATCCAGGCCGACCTCGCCTGACCACCGAGCGACCCGCCCGGGTGGTCCGACGCCGCCCCGCCCGCCGGGCGTGCCCGGCGGGTCCGGCGGCGTGCTCGACGCGGGGGTATGGCAGAGACCGGGTATGGAGAAACCGGGTGTGGCAGAGACCGGGTGTGGCAGAAACCGGGTGTGGCAGAACGCGCTGGATAGCACGCGTTCTGCCACACCCGGGCCGATGGCCGCCCGGTCGCCGCGCGGCATACCCCGATCGGCGCGCGGCATACCCCGGTCGCAGCGCGGCATACCCCGATCGGCGCGGCATACCGCCTCGGCGGTCGCTCGCGCGGGACCGGCCTCCCTACATCGGCGCGGTGGAGTCCTTCGGTCGCAGCGTCCACAGCGTCACCATCTCGGCGATGACGGCTCCGTCGTCGCGGGTGATGACCACCGGCACCTCGAACTCGGGGCGCATCCCGGCGTCCAGCTGCGCGGTGACCTCGCTGGCGGAGTAAGGCATCTCGGCCACCGCGGTGATCTGTCCCATCGCCACCCTGCGGTAGGTGATCTGGGCCTGCACGGCCAGCGGCACGGCCCGCTCGAGCTGGTCGCCGAACGCGGCGAGCACGATGATCCCGCTGGCGGCCTCGCCGAGCGTGAAGATCGCCCCGGCCTGCGGACCGCCGAGGTGGTTGTGGAACTTGTCCTGGTCGGGCAGGCGCACGACGGCCTTCGTGGGCAACGCCTCGTCGATGACCAGCCCCATCGTCCTGGCCATGGGTACTCGGCGCAGGAAGTCCTCGCCGACGTCCGCGGGGTTGAGTGTTGGCATGACCAGAAGTTACCAATCAGTAATAATCGGGTCAATGCACGGCGGGGCGTAACGTCCTGTTTTCGGCGTGGACCGGCGCGTGAGATTTGTTACGGTCAGACCGTGCCCAAGCGCGCCGTGGTGGCCCTCGTGCCGGGGATCTGGCGGATGCCGCTGGTCGGGGACCTGGTCAACGGGTTCCTCCTGCGCGATGCCGACGGGCAGGTCACCGTCGTCGACGTCGGCCTACCCCGCTGCGCCCCCCGCGTCCTGGCCGCCCTGGAGGCGATCGGTGCCGGGCCCGGCGACGTCACCCGCATCCTGCTCACCCACGCTCACGTCGACCATGTCGGGGCCGCGGCCAAGGTGGCCCGCGTCACCGGCCACGGCGTCGTCGTCCACGCGGCCGACGCCGAGTACGTCCGCACCGGGCAGGGGCCGCCCCGCGACCGGTCATCCCGGATGGGTCGGCTGCTGGGATCGCTCAACAACGGGTTCGATCCGGTCGCGGTCGACGACGAGCTGCACGACGGGCAAGTGCTCCCGATCGCCGGCGGTCTGCGGGTCATCCACACGCCGGGGCACTCGCCCGGCCATGTGGCATACCTGCACGAACCCACCGGCACCCTGGTGACCGGCGACTCGATCTTCAACGTCCGTGGGCTGCGCTGGCCCTTCGCGGCGTTCTGCACGGACTTCCGGATGACCCGACAGACGGCGCATCGACTGGTCGAGACCGACTACGAGGTGGCCGCGTTCACCCACGGCAAGGAGCTGACCGACAACCCCCGAGCGGCGATCGGGGCCTTCCTCGTGCGACAGGGCTGGTCGCGCTAGCCGTTCGGTCCAGGCACGTTGGTCCACCGCAGGCCGGGGCGAGGTCGTCGACCGGGACATGGGCGTCAGCGGGCCGCCATGGTCTGCTGATAGAGGGCGAGCCGCGGCGCCCCGTCCACCAGGACGTAGGTGCTGGTCATGATCGCGTCGAAGGGGGCCTGCTCGCCGCGGAAGGCGCTCGCTCGGTAGACCAGCGCGACCGTGCCCGCCCCCAGGGGCACCAACCGCTCGTCGGCCAACTCGTAGCGGTCCCAGGCCGGCGCGTTGCTGAGTGACGAAACGACCGCGCCTCTGTCGAGGACGGCGCCGTTGACCAGGATCATGAGGCCCTCGGGCGTCATGAGGTCCCCGTAGAACTGGCCCCCGGTCGACCGACACAAGGCGTCCCAGCCCTGGCGCTCCAGGGCGATCACGGCGTCTCGGGTGAGCTGGTCCATCTCTAGACCGTAATCGCCGCACCGGCTCCGTTGTGGCCAAGGGCCGAGCCGTCGCTGCCGTCCGCCCACCGCACCGACGCCGACGGCGAGCCCGATCGCCCCCGCGGACAGGGCGAGGGTCCGGCTGGCGTAGCGGACGACCAGCGCCGCCGCCGCGACGCTGACGAAGGTGAGGGTGGTGCAACAGCGCAGCGACGCGGCCAGGTACGGATGGCCCCAGAGGGAGCCGAACGCCTGAGTCGCACGGCGCAGCAAGCCCTCCGTGCGGACCGTCGGTGGGTGACTCCGCAGCGCGAGCGCCGGGAACCAGCAGTGGGTATGCCGCGCCCGGCAGGTCTCGGGACCGGCGGGCCGCGCCGAGGTCGCCAATGTCCCGCCATCCGGGCCCCCCACGCCAACCCAACTTGACGTTATCTGTGACAAAACCTAACCTAATGTCGGTGCCCGGCCGCGGATCGGGCCGACCTCCCGCAACGAGACGAGCGCCCGATGCCCCCTGCCCCGACGCCGCAGTGCGTCGCCGACCGGGCGTGAGCAGCTCCGCCGCAAGCACTCCCACGGTCGAGTTCGCGCCGTCGCGGGGCCGGACCCTGGGGGTCGAGTGGGAGCTCGGACTGCTCGACCCGCACACCCTGGACCTGGTCTCTCGCGCCGACCACCTGCTGGACCTGGCCGGCATCGACACCACCGAGGGCGGCGGGCCACCCCCGGGGCGCACCCTGCACACGCGGCATACCAAGACGCGCTCGACGCTGACCAAGGAATTGCTGCGCAACACCGTCGAAGTCGTCACCGGGGTGTGTGCCAACGCGGCCGAGGCCGCGGCCGACCTGCAGGAGGGCCTGGAGCGGGTCCGTCGCGCGGCCGCCGAGCTCGACGTGCTGCTCTACGGCGGCGGGTCGCACCCCTTCGCCCGGTGGGCCGACCAGGAGGTGACGCCGGGGGAGCGCTACGCCACCCTCATCGACCGCACCCAGTGGTGGGGGCGACAGATGGTCATTTTCGGCGTGCACGTGCACGTGGGAGTTACCTCGGCGGCCAAGGTGTGGCCGCTGGTCAACGCCCTGCTCACCTATCACCCGCACCTGACCGCCCTGGCGGCCTCGTCGCCCTGGTGGGCCGGCGAGGACACCGGCTACGCCAGCAACCGGACGATGCTGTTCCAGCAGTTGCCGACGGCTGGCCTGCCCTTCCAGTTCGAGAGCTGGCCGGACTACCGCAGCTACCTGCACGACGTCTTCACCACCGGCGTGGTGTCCGACGCCACCGAGCTGCGCTGGGACATCCGCCCGTCGCTGCGCCTCGGGACCATCGAGGTGCGCGCCTGCGACGGCATGTCCGACCCTCGCGAGGTGGCCGCCGTTGCCGCGCTCGTGCACTGCCTGGTGGCGGACCTGGAGTGCCGTCTCGACGAGGGGACCTTGCCCCAGCCCCTGCCGCCCTGGCACCTCCAGGAGAACAAGTGGCGGGCGGCTCGCTACGGCCTGGAGGCCATCGTCATCCTCGACGCCGAGAGCCGGGAGGGCTCGGTCGTCGAGGACCTCTACGGCCTGCTCGAGCGGCTCACCCCGGTGGCCCGGCGCCTGGGCTGCGTGCCGGAGCTCGCCGGGATCGAGGGCATCCTGCGCGACGGGGCCGGCTACCAGCGCCAGCGCGCCGCGGTGGCGGCAGCCGGCGGCGACCTCGCCGCCGCGGTGCGTGCTATGACGGTGCGCTGACCGATAGCCGGATCACGTGGTGGGCGAGCCGGATCCGGCCGACCCCGACGTGGAGCCGAGGCCGGGTCGCGACGGAGCCGAGCCCGGCACGACGGTCCCGTCGGCGAGCACGAGGTCGTAGCGCATCAGGGTGGCCGGGCCACCCTCGCCGCTCGGCGGCAGCGGACCGGCCTCGAAGGCCCGTCCTGGCCACCAGGCGACGTACCGCCCGCTCTCGACGGTTGCCACGACGCTGCGCTCGCCGGCGTGGATCGTCACCCCGGCGACGTCCGGGCCGACGGTGCCCTCGGCGAAAGACACCGGCGGCTCGCCGAGCTGCGCGACGAAGCCCTCGAGCAGCTGACCGTGCCCGGCCGTGGGCGCGGCCCCGTCGCCGCCGCCCACCGCCAGGTGAACCTCCTGCGGGGGGGCGTGCGACCCCACCGGGTCGCGGGCGATGCAGGCAGCCGAGGCGCCGCGCCCCGGGCCGCCGGACCGCAGCAGCACGCCGACCCACTCGCCGCGTCGTTCGGCCACGACGGGTGTGGCAGCCTCGGCGTCGACCGGCGCACGCATCTCGGGGCTGACCTCGGCGAGCGTATCCCGGCAGGCGCGAGTCACCTCGGCGACGTCCTCGGTGGAGGCAACCGTCGGGGTGGGGGTCCACGACGCGTATGCCGCGCCGCCCCCGCCGATCCCGGGGGCCACCACCAGTGCGGCGGCCAGGGTCGCCGCGGCGCCAGGGAGCAGGACGGCGCGCCGCCGCCACCACGGCAAGGCGGCCGAAGGCATGTCCAACGCCCACGCCGGGTCGGCCTGCAGGGTGGCGGCGCCGGCGAGGATGCGCTCGAGGGCGGCATCCCCGCGGGTGCGCTCGGCGTCAGTGAGCGGCCCCGGTGCGGCGTCGAGGCTGCGCAGCGCGACGAGGTCGCGTCGGTCGAGAAGCTCGATGGGGCTCATGAGTGACTCTCCTGTGGAGTGCGGGTCGGGGCCGCGGTGGCCGGGGTGGGGTCCAGGTATCCGCGCAGCGCGCGCCGGGCGCGGGACAGCCGCAGCCGGTATGCCGCGGCGGTGGTGCCGAGCACGCGGGCGGCCTGCGGGGAGGGCAGGTCGTCGAAGATCGCCAGGGCGAGGACCTCCTGCTCGGCGTCCGAGAGCCGGTGCCATGCGGCGGCGAGGTCCAGGCGCCTGGCGACGTGGTCGCCGGCGACGTCGGCGCACCTCGGATCGTCCGGCGCGGCATGGGCGTCGGCGATCCGGACGGCCAACGCCTCGCGCCGGATCTGGCCGCGTCGGGCGTTGAGCAGGCAGTGCCGAGCCACCCCGAACAACCACGCCCGGGCGTCGCCGGGCCGCCCGGGCACCTGGTCGAGCCGGCGCCACGCGACGAGGAACGTCTCGGCGGCGACGTCCTCGGCCTCGCCCGGGTCGGTGCGTCGCCGGACGAAGCGCAGCACGTCGGCATACGCGTCGTCGAAGAGCGCCGGAAGCGCTGGTGCCGATCCTCGGTCAGTGCTCGCACACCCCTGACCTGTCCGGCACCGGCAGTGGTGTGTCGGGCGGGGACGCCCGCGGTGGTTACGGCGCCCAGCCGGGGTCGCGGCCGATCAGCGCGATGAGCCGGTCCTGGGGGGAGGCGTCGGGAGCCACCGGCTGCGGGGTGCCGAACTGGCCGGACTCGTGCAGCGCCGGGCCGACCGCCGACATCCCCTGGTATGCCGCCGCCGCGTAGTCGGCATCCAGCGCGGCGTCCTGACCGGTGGCCTTGGCCAGGTCCCAGGCGTGGGCGAACAGGTCGAAGGTGTAGAAGCTGTCGATGACTCGCGCCAGCGGCATGGTCCCGGACATCGTCGTCTCGACCGGCCGATCCGCGTCCGGCCCGTCGAGCAGGTCCTGCACCGCCTGCCCCTGGGCTCGCAGCCGGCGGACCGGGTCCTTCTCCTCGGGCACCTGCACCGTGACGCCCATCCCGGACAGCATCCCCGGCAGCCACCCCAGGTGCTCGACGACGTCGCGGGCGACCCACTCCGGCACCGGGGTCCGCGCGTCCCAGTCCGACACCCCGTCGGCCAGCGCGAGGAATCGCGCGTTGAGCAGGCGGTGGCGATCCGCGGGTGTGGCGTCGGTGAGCTCGGACACGGGCGCGACCTCCGGGGTCGGGAGGCCCCAGCCTAACCCGTGGGCCGGGTCAGTCGCCCGGTGCGGGGTCGACCCGGAAGATCGGGTATGCCGCCGCGACGGGCTCGAAGTCCGCGACCGGACTGGTGTGCGCGACGGGCAGGTGGGGCCGGGCTCCGGGCACCTGGTCGAGGAACTGCTTGAGCAACGGCGCCCGCTGAGCCGGTGGGATCTCCACCAACTGCACCGCCCGGCGGCCCCGGCGTTCGATGACCGCCCGGCCACCGTTGGCGCGGACGTTGCGCACCCAGTTGCATCGGTCGCCGAGCATCGCTCCCAGGTAGTCCTGGCCGTCGACCCGGGTGACGCCGAGGGGGAAGCGGGTGGGTCGTCCACTCGTGCGGCCGGGCACTTCCAGGGTGATCCAGCGCTCGCCGACCAGACCCTTGCCGAAGGCCCAGGCCCACAGGCGTGCATAGCGGCGCGCGGTCGCGTTGCCGGCCCCACCGGCATACATGCGCCGCAGTCGTTGCGCGTCGCGCCGGGAGAGCCATCGAGAGAGCCTGGACCACATGGGACCATCCTCGCCCGGCGGCGCACGGATCGGCGCACGCAGCGGTGAGCTTCTCAGCGTCGGCGGCTAGGGTGCGCTCGCATGGGCGCGGGCGAAGGGCGGTGAGCCGAGTGCGGTCGCAGGAGGTTTCGCGCCGCTCGCTCGTGCTGGGCGGGCTCGGCCTGGCCGGGACCGCCGCGTTGGCAGCGTGCACGGGCGCACCGGCGCACGACGGCATGGCGATGGGGTCGGGGCGGCCGATCGGCCCGGTCCCCCCGGCCAGCCCGTCCCCCGGGCAGCGGGTCGTCACGGCGGACCTCACCGCCCAGCCCGCCACCGTCGACGTGGGGGGTCGCGCGGTGCCGACGTGGACCTACGGCACGCAGGTGCCCGGGCCGATGATTCGCGCCACGGCGGGCGACTTCCTGCGGGTGACGCTCGACAACCGCCTCCCCGCCGATACCACGGTGCACTGGCACGGCATCCGGCTGCGCAACGCGGCCGACGGGGTGCCGGGGGTGACCCAGGACCCGGTCGCCCCGGGTGGGCGGTTCGTCTACGAGTTCACCGCGCCGGACCCGGGGACCTACTTCCTGCACCCGCACGTCGGCGTGCAACTCGACCGAGGCCTGCATGCCCCGCTCGTCGTCGACGACCCGCACGAGCCGGGCCGTTACGACCACGAGTGGGTCCTCGTCCTGGACGACTGGATCGACGGCACCGGTAGCACCCCCGACGAGGTGCTGGCGAGGCTGCGCGTCGACGGCACCTCGATGGGCGCCACCCACGGGGGCCACCCGTCGATGGGCATGGGCGGCGGGGGGATGTCGATGGGGCCGGCGCCGTGGGGCGATGCCGGCGACGTCGCCTACCCGCTGTACCTGATCAACGGCCGGTCACCGGTCGACCCGGTGACCTTCACCGGCTCACCCGGTCAGCGGGCGCGCCTGCGGGTGATCAACGCGGCGTCCGACACCGTGTTCGCGGTGGCGCTGGGCGGGCATCGCCTCACGGTCACGCACACCGACGGGTATGCCGTGGCGCCCACCGAGGCGGGGGCGGTCTATCTGGGCATGGGGGAGCGTTACGACGCGGTCGTCACCCTCGGCGACGGCGTCTTCCCCCTGGTGGCGGCTCCGTTCGGCAAGACCGGCCGCGCCCTGGCCCTGGTGCGCACCGGCCCCGGGAGCGCCCCAGGCGCCGATGTGGCCCCGGCCGAGCTGTCCGGCGACGTGCTCGTCGGGTCGAGCCTGCGACCGGCCGAGTCGGCCCGGCTGCCGCGGCGTTCGCCGGATGCGGCGGCCCGGCTCACCCTCACCGGGCAGATGCGTCCGTACCAGTGGGGGATCAACGGGGCGGCCTACGGCATGAACACCCCGCTGACCGTCCGGGCCGGCCAGCGGCTGCGGATCACCGTCACGAACATGACGATGATGACCCACCCGGTGCACGTGCACGGGCATACCTTCGCCCTGGTCGACAGCGGCCTGCGCAAGGACACCGTGTTGCTCGGCCCCATGCAGTCGCGGGCCGTCGACCTCGAGGCCGACAACCCCGGTGACTGGATGGCCCACTGCCACAACGCCTATCACGCCGAGGCCGGCATGATGATCCTGCTCAGGTACCAGTAGGCGCGGGCCGCAGCCGGACCGTCATCTCCCGCTCACCTTGGCTCACCGAGTCGCACTCGACCTCGCCGACGCGAGCGAGCATCCGGGCCGAGGCGATGTTCCCGGGCAGCAGCACGGCGGTGAACCGCGCGATGCCCACGTCCATCGCCGCGTCGGCGAGGGTTCGCATGAGCAGCCCCCCGGCGCCCTGCCCCTGGATCTCGTCGGCCACGGTGACCGCGACGTCGGCGACCTCGGGGCGGCCCGGCAGGCGCACGGCGCGGGCCACCCCGACGACGACGTCGGCACGGGAGGTGCGCGGCCACACCAAGGCCAGGGCCAGGCGTTCGTCGATGACGATCCCGCCGACCAGCAGGTCGAGCTCACGGGTAGGCAGGCGGGGCCTGGGCTCGAGGAATCGGCTGTACCTGGACTCCTCGCTCAGGTGGCGGAAGCCGCTGGCCAGGGCGGGCCGGTCGGCGGGGGTGAGCACCCGCACGGCCACGCGCAGGCCGCCGGAGAGGGTGGCGCGGCGGAGATAGGGGTGAGCCGGGTCCTCGGGCATGGTCCGCGCCGTCAGCCGCCGGGCAGCTCGACCCGCATCATCGTCGCCAGCATCGTGGCGCACTGGGTCTCGGTCCCGGTGGCGGCGTCCACGGCATACGCGTCTCCGTGGCACACCGTGAGGGTGCGGCCCGCCCGCATGACCCGGCCGCGGGCCAGCAGCCGGTCTCCGTGGGCGGGGGCGAAGAGGTTGATTTTCAGCTCGACGGTGAGGACCTCGGCCTCGGCGCCCATCAGGGTCAGGGCGGCATACCCGCACGAGCTGTCGACGATGGCCGTGGTCACCGCGGCGTGGAAGTAGTCGTGCTGCTGGGACAGCTCCTCGCGGAAGCCGACCTCGATGTCCACCGCCCCAGGCTCGACCCGGGTCAGGGCGGCGCCGAAGTGGGCCATCAGCCCCTGGCTGGCGAAGGACGTGCGCACCTTCGCCGCGTAGTCGGGGTGGCGCACGGTCGGCGGCATCTCGGCTCCATCCGGTTCTCGTCGGCCTGCTCGATGGTATGCAACGATGAGGTCAATGGTCGCGGCGGTGTCCGCGGGGGACGCAACCGGCTCGTCATGGGGCCGACGTCACTGCCGGTGGTGCAGGATGTTGAGCACGTTGCCGTCGGGGTCGCGCACGAAGAACCTGCGCACCCCCCAGGGTTCGCTCGTCAGCGGGTGGACGATGTCGAGTCCGAGGCGCACCGCGTCGTCGTAGGCTGCGTCGACGTCCGCCACGGTGATCGAGACCGCGGGCGCCATCGGCCCGGCGACGTCGTGGGTGAGCACCTGCAGCAGCGCTCCGGACGGCGCGACGTACCGGGTGACCCAGTCGAGGCCGAGCCGCTCGCGGGTCAGGCCGAGGAAGTCGCCGTAGAACCGCTCGGTCGCCTCGATGTCGCCGACCACGAGGTCGGGGATGATCCGCGCGACGCGCATGTGGCCATCATCGGCCTCTCCTTCGTCCTTTGTCACCTCCCGCGCAACGTCCAACGCGATCTCCCACGCGGCAGCCGTGTCGACGCGCAGGAGCCGGTCGCGATCGACGGTCGGCCAGGGTTCGGTCGCGTCGCGGCGGCCCAGGACCTGCTCCCACGTCGGTTCGAGGACCGAACCGAAGCCCCGATCCCGCGACGCGAGACGCCCTCGATGCGCCACCTCATCGGAGCACACGACCTCGACCCAGGTGAGGTCAGCCGCGCATTCCCGAGCGAGGTTGCGCCACAGGCGCCGTGCGTCCTCGACGTAGTTCGCGGCGTCCACGACCACGTCATGACCCAGCCTCAAGGCGTCGCGGGCGACCACCTCGGCGACCAGGTAGGCCGCCAGCCCGGTCTGGTGCGACGCGGCGAGGCCCGCCCGGTGCAACGCGTCCTCGACCGGGTCCACCGAGACGATCACCGCGTGCTCACGTGCCGCCACAGCGCGGGCCACGGTCGACTTCCCGACTCCGGGCAACCCTGCTAGTGCGACCAGCGAGAGCGTGGACGTCATGGCGTCAGCGTGCCAGCGTTGGCGCGTCGAGACCCGCCGACCTCGGGTGATTCTGATCCCGCGGTCAGGGAAGCAGGTCCGGAGCCGACCCGTCCTCGAGGCGGAGGATCGTGAAGTGGCGACGGTCGAGCGTGGCGATGACGCGCGTGTGGTATGCCGTCGCCAGCACGATGTTCGACGCGTCCGTGACCCCGATCGGGACGTCCGAGTACCGCTGCACGATGAGCCTGGCGCCCTCCAGACGCGCGCGGTCCATCGAGGCCAGTTCCCATGCGCCGCCGGTGAGTTCGGCGAGCACGGCGTGCTGTTCGTCGACACCGTGCCGGGTCAGGACGAGGTAGTCGAGTTCGGCGATCACATAGGGCGAGACGACCAGCGGCTCGGCACTGGCATTGATCGCGGCGGCGACGGCCCGGTGGTGCGGCTCGTTGGTGTCGAAGTAGGCCAGCAGCGCGCTCGTGTCAACGACCATGGACCGCGGTCACCGACCGAAGCCGGTGGCCAGCAGTTCGTCCACCCGCTCGGCGATCGGCTCCCGACCTCGGATGATTCCGTGACGCGGCCGGACGTGCTCGCCAAGGAGTTGCTCCCGGAGCGCCTCACGCATGACCACGGCCTCGGAAACCCCGCGACGACGTGCCTCCAACTCGACGGCTCGTTTGATCTCGTCCGAAAGGTAGAGCGTGGTCTTCATGCCATATATTGTACCAGCGCCTCCCGTGCGGCGAAGTGCCAGAGGGCGACCTTCGGCAGGACGAGGGACGGCCCCCGTCGGGACGAGCGATCGACCTTGCCTGGCGATCCAGGCGAGGAACAAACCGGCGGCCACCGAAGTTGAGTGAGATGAACGCAAGTTTGTCGGTACCCGAGTTGACACGCCGTAGCTCGGGCCGGCAGATTGCGCGTCGGAGACTCAACCACACGGCATACCGGCCGGTATGCCGCACAACCAGCAGGAGACACACCCATGGCACGTGCGGTCGGCATCGACCTCGGCACCACCAACTCGGCCGTCGCCGTCCTCGAGGGCGGCGAGCCGACGATCATCGCCAACGCCGAGGGTGGGCGCACCACCCCGAGCGTTGTGGCGTTCAGCAAGAACGGCGAGGTGCTCGTCGGCGAGATCGCCAAGCGCCAGGCCGTGACCAACGTCGACCGCACGGTCCGCTCGGTCAAGCGCCACATGGGCACCGACTGGCGGTCGCCGGACATCGACGGCAAGGCCTATACGGCTCAGGAGATCAGCGCCCGCATCCTGCAGAAGCTCAAGCGCGACGCCGAGTCCTACCTCGGCGAGCCGGTCACCGACGCGGTGATCACCGTGCCGGCCTACTTCGACGACCACGAGCGGCAGGCGACCAAGGAGGCCGGCGAGATCGCGGGCCTGAACGTCCTGCGGATCATCAACGAGCCGACCGCGGCCGCGCTGGCCTATGGCCTGGACAAGGGCAAGGAGGACGAGCTCATCCTCGTCTTCGACCTCGGCGGCGGCACCTTCGACGTCAGCCTCCTGGAGGTCGGCAAGGACCCGGAGGACGGCTTCAGCACCATCCAGGTCAAGGCGACCAGCGGCGACAACCGCCTCGGCGGCGACGACTGGGACGACCGGATCGTCCAACACCTGCTCACCACCGTGAAGAGCAGCACCGGCGTGGACCTGTCCAAGGACAAGATCGCCATGCAGCGGCTGCGTGACGCGGCCGAGCAGGCCAAGAAGGAGCTGTCCAGCTCCATGTCGACCAACATCAACCTGCAGTACCTGTCGATGAGCGAGAACGGCCCGATCCACCTCGACGAGACGATCACCCGAGCCCAGTTCGAGGCGATGACCAAGGACCTGCTGGACCGCTGCAAGGCACCGTTCGCGAAGGTCATCCAAGACGCCGGCATCAAGCTGTCCGAGATCGACCACGTCGTGCTCGTCGGCGGCTCGACGCGGATGCCGGCCGTGACGGCCCTGGTCAAGGAGCTCACCGGCGGCAAGGACCCCAACAAGGGCGTCAACCCCGACGAAGTCGTCGCCATCGGCGCCAGCCTGCAGGCGGGCGTGCTCAAGGGCGAGCGCAAGGACGTCCTGCTCATCGACGTCACGCCGCTGAGCCTGGGCATCGAGACCCAGGGCGGTCGGTTCACCAAGCTCATCGAGCGCAACACGGCGATCCCGACCAAGCGCTCGGAGATCTTCACCACGGCCGACGACAACCAGCCCAGCGTGCTGATCCAGGTGTTCCAGGGCGAGCGCGAGATCGCCCAGCACAACAAGGGCCTGGGCACCTTCGAGCTCACTGGCATCGCGCCTGCCCCCCGGGGGGTGCCGAAGATCGAGGTCACCTTCGACATCGACGCCAACGGCATCGTCCACGTGTCCGCCAAGGACATGGGCACCGGCAAGGAGCAGTCCATGACGATCTCCGGCGGGTCGGCCCTGCCCAAGGAGGAGATCGAGCGGATGGTCAAGGAGGCCGAGGCGCACGCGGCGGAGGACAAGAAGCGGGTCGAGGAGATCGACACCCGCAACACCGCCGAGCAGCTGGTCTACTCGACGGAGAAGTTCCTCGTCGACAACGCCGACAAGCTGCCGGCGGCACAGAAGGGCGAGGTCGACGCGGCCCTCGCGGACCTCAAGGCGGCCGTCGCCAAGGACTCGACGGCCTCCGTCGAGGACGTCAAGGCCAAGACCGCCACGCTCTCCGAGGTGTCGCAGAAGATGGGCCAGGCGATGTATGCCGCGTCCGCCGCGGCCGACGAGGCGACCGGTTCCGCCGGTGGCCCGGCGAGCGGCGACGCCGGGCCGCAGGACGACGTCGTCGACGCCGAGGTGATCGACGACGACGAGCCGAAGAAGTGACCCACCACGAGGGGGCGGGGCCGGCTCACGGCCCCGCCCACCGCGGGGACCTCGGCTCGGCCGAGCCCGGCGGCTTCGACGAGTTCGACCACCAGGCCTCGGCGACGCCGGAGCTCGACGGTGACACCGGGCCCGACGTGGCCGGGCCGACGGACCCGTCGGAGCCGGCTGCCGAGCACGGCCCTGCGGTGGTGTCCGACGGCACCGCTGCCGAGGGCGACGACGCCGAGCCGTTCACCGTGGCCGACGTCGTCGGCGACACGGCATACGCGGCCTTGGCGGCCGAGCGCCTGGAGGACCTGCGCCGCCTGCAGGCCGAGTACGTCAACTACAAGAAGCGGGTCGACCGCGACCGCGCGGTGGCCCGAGAGCTGGGCATCAGCCACGTCCTGGAGTCAATGCTGCCGGTGCTCGACGAGATCCACCTGGCCCGCGAGCACGGGGACCTGGCCGACGGCCCCGCCGCGACCATCGTCGACAAGCTCGAGGCGGTGCTGGCCCGTCTGGGGATCGAGCGCTTCGGCCTGGTGGGGGAGGACTTCGACCCGGCGGTGCACGAGGCGCTCATGCACCTGGCGGCCGACCTGCACCCCGACGCGACGACGACCACCGTGGTCAAGGTCCTGCAGCCGGGCTATCGGCTGGGCGAGCGCGTGGTGCGCCCCGCGCGCGTGGCGGTGGCCGACCCCCAGTGACGTCCACGGCATACGGAAGGAGGGTGCGCCGCGATGGCTAGCCAGGACTGGTTCGAGAAGGACTTCTACGCGATCCTCGGCGTGCCCAAGGACGCCGACGAGGCGACCATCAAGAAGACCTACCGCAAGCGGGCCCGCACGCTGCATCCCGACCAGAACGCCAACGACCCCAAGGCCGAGGCGCGCTTCAAGGACATCGGCGAGGCGTATGCCGTGCTGTCGGACCCGCAGCAGCGCCAGGAGTACGACCAGGTCCGGGCGATGACCCACGGCGGCGCCCGCTTCACCGCAGGCGGTCCCGGCGGCGGGGGGTTCCAGGACCTCTTCGGCGGGATGTTCGGCGGCCCCGGGGTGCGCTTCTCCACCTCCCGCGGGGGGCGCGAGGAGGCCGACCTGCAGGACCTGTTGGGCGGGCTGTTCGCGCAGGGCGGGGCCGGGGGGTACCCCGGCGGGTATGCCGGCTCCCGGGGCCCGCGCAAGGGGCCCGACGTCCAGGCCCGCACGACCCTGGGGTTCCGCCAGGCCGTCTCCGGCGACACGGTCACCCTGACCACCGGCGAGGGTGGCAGCGTCACCACCCGCATCCCCGCCGGGGTCAAGGACGGGCAGAAGATCCGACTGCGGGGCAAGGGACACCGCGGCGAACCGGGCGGAGAGTCCGGGGACCTCATCCTGCAGGTCGCCGTCGAGCCGCACCCGGTCTTCGGCCGCGACGGCGACCACCTCACCGTGGACCTGCCGGTGACCTTTGCCGAGGCCGCGTTGGGCGCCACGGTGGCGGTGCCCACCCTCACCGGCGAGCAGGTGCGGGTCAAGGTCGCCCCGGGCACCCCGAGCGGCCGGGTCCTGCGGATCAAGGGCCGCGGCGTGGTCACCCCGCACGGCACCGGCGACCTGCTGGCCAAGGTCCAGGTGGTCGTGCCGCAGCGACTCACCGACGCGGCCCGCGAGGCCCTCGAGAAGCTGCGGGTCGACGAGGACGGGGTCGACCCCCGGGCCGAGCTGTTCGTCCGGTCCAAGGAGTGAGGCCGGTGCACGCCGACCAGCCGCCGCGCACGCCTGCCGGCCCCGCGGCATACGCCCCCGACGACGACACCCCGGTGTTCGTCATCTCGGTGGCCGCCCAACTTGCCGGCATGCACGCGCAGACCTTGCGGCAGTACGACCGGCTCGGTCTGGTGTCCCCGTCACGGACCCGCGGCGGTGGCCGGCGCTACTCGGCCCGCGAAGTGGCCCAACTGCGCGAGGTGCAACGCCTGTCCCAGGTCGAGGGCGTCAGCCTGGCCGGGATCCAACGCATCCTCGACCTGGAGAACCACGTCGGCGCCCTGCAGGCCCGCGTCGGGGAGTTGCTCGAGCAGTTGGAGTCGGTCCACGCGGCCGTCGCCCAGCGGGTCTTCGCGGCCGGGGTGGAGGGAGACATCGTGGCGATGCGCCCTGGGCAACGGCCGGCGCGCCCCTTCGGCGGTCCCGGTCGGTCCCTGGTGGTGTGGCAGCCGGTGCCGCGCTGATCGGGCCGCGGCGGGCCGGGCCCCGAGACCTCAGATGAACAGCAGCTGCGCTCCGTCGGTGAGCTCGATGAAGTCGGTGGCGCTGATGATCGCCTCGACGCCGTCGTAGAGGTGCTCCAGCTCCAGGCCCATCATGTCCGCCGACATGCGGCAGGCCCACAGCTTCGCCCCCGAGCCGTGCAGCAGGTCGAGGAACTCGGGGACCTCCGGCAAGTCGAGCGCGGCGATCTGCTTCTTCATCATCTTCGTCGTCACCGCGGTCATGCCGGGCAGGCCGGCCATGCCCTGGGGCATCGACATGCCGAAGTGGCCCGGCATGTGCATCGCGGTGTTGCCGAGGTAGGAGAACTTCAGGTGGTCCATCGTCTCCTTGTTGATGATGTCGAAACCCCAGAAGGTGAAGAACAGGTGGGTCTCGATGCCCTCGCCGAGCGCGGCGTTGGCGAGGATCATGCCCGGGTAGGCCATGTCGAGGTTGCCCTTGGAGCAGATGATGGCCAGCTTGCGGCCGGTGGCGGCCTCGTCGTCGAACGACGGGACGATGGCCGGTGCAGTGTCGAGCAGATCGGTGGTGGCGGTCATGTCGGTCTCGGTTCGCTCGTGGTGGTCGGGGGTCAGACGCAGCCCTTGGGCTTCTGCAGCCCGGCGATGTAGGCCATCTTCTTGGCCGGCTTGACCGGGAACAGTGTGAACAGCTCCTTCACCGGTATGCCGCCCGTCGTCGAGACGCGACGTAGTGTCGCGGTCTCGTGCTGGGTCTCGAAGTCCTTGCGCAGGAAGCGGATCGGCTTCCAGTGCGCCTCGGTCAGGGTGATCCCGATCATCCCGGCCAAGGTGGCGGCGAGGTCCTCGTCCCACTGGGTCGGGTCGGTGAGGAAACCCTCGGCGTCGACGTCGATCCGACGCCCGTCGATGGTCGTGCTGGGCATCGCCTGGCTCCTTTGTCGTTGTGCTCGTGCGGGGGGGTCTCGGGTGGCGAGCAGCGGTAGCGCCGGTCAGTCCGGCGGGTTCTTGCCGGCCATGGTCATGGCGGTGGGCAGCGGCAGCGGCCGGCCGGGCAGCAGCACCTTCCAATAGACCTGGCGGAACGCGAGCTTGCCCAGGTGGTTGGCCCGGGACTCGGCCAGCAGCCGGAACGGGCCGACCTTGGCCAGCGGGAAGGTGCCGGTGAGCGGCTCGGTGTCGTAGTTGAAGTCCAGCAGCAGGCCCTTGCCGTGACCGGTCTCGATGAAGCAGTTCGCGTGCCCGTCGAAGGAGTGGGTCATCGGCCGACCACCGACGAGCTCGACGAAGTTGTCGACGAAGACCTCGACGGCGAAGTGGGCGACCGACCCGGCCTTGGAGGTCGGGAGGTTGCCGGCGTCCCCCAGGGCGAAAATCGAGTCGTATGCCGTGGCGCGCATGGTGTGCTTGTCGACCGGCACGTAGTTGAGCTCGTCGCCCAACCCCGAGCGGGCCACGAAGTCCGCGCCCATGTTCAGCGGCACGGTGACGAGCAGGTCGTAGTCGATCTCTCGCTCGTCGTAGGAGACGATGACCCGCCGGTCCTGGTCGACCCGCTCGATCATGAAGTCGGTCTCGAGCTTGATCCCCCGGTCGGCCAACAGGTGGCCCAGCTCGCGGCTGGCTACCGGCTTGGTGAAGGCGCCGTCCAGCGGGGTGACGTAGACGATCTCGGTGCGCTCGCGCAGCCCCTGCCGGGTGAGCCAGTCCTCGGCGAGGAAGGCGAACTCCAGCGGCGCCACCGGGCACTTGATCGGCATCTCGGTGACATGGACCACCAGACGCCCGCCCTCGAAGCGGTGCAACTGGTCGGCCAGGGCCAGCGCGCCCTCGTAGGTGTAGAACTCGCCGACCGAGCGGTGCCACTCGTCGCCGAGCATCCCCGGGGTCTGGTCCGGGCGCGGCGTCGTCCCGGTGGCCACGACGAGGTAGTCGTAGCGCAGCACCTGCTCGTCCGCGAGCGTCACCGTCTTGGCCTGCGGGTCGACCCGGTCGACCTCACCGAGGACGAGCTCGACGTCGGGGTGCAGGAACGCGCTCTTGGTGCGACGCACCTGGTCGGGGTGGTAGATCCCGAAAGGCAGGAACAGGTAGCCCGGCTGGTAGTCGTGGACGTCGTCGCGGTCGACCACGACAACCCGCCACTGCTGGCCCAGCCGGTCGTGGACCTTGTTGGCCACCATGGTCCCGGCGGTGCCTCCCCCGAGGATGACGAGGGTGTTCATGGAGCCAGATCCTCTCTGTCCCGGGCTGCGTGGCGAGCCGTCCGCGTGGGTGGTGGTGATCCCGTCCCCTCCCTGGCACAATACCCCTGTGGGTATTTCGTGACGTCGGGAACAAGGTCCTGGACCGGTGTGCGGTCCACCACACCGGCGGGGCGCTCTCGGACGGAAGGACGGCGACATGACGACGGTCGAGTTGAGCCCGGAGGAGTTGACCAAGGTCGCCAACCGGTTGCGTCGGGCCCAGGGTCAGATCGGCGGCGTGCTGCGGATGATCGAGGACGGCCGGGACTGCCAGGACATCGTTACCCAACTGGCCGCGGTGCGCCGGGCGGTCGACCGGGCGGGGTTCGCGATCATCGCCACGGGGCTCAAGCAGTGCGTCACCGAAGCGCACGAGCGCGGCGACGCCGAGGTGGACACCGCGGTGATGGAGAAGCTGTTCATCTCGCTGGCCTGAACGCCCTCAGGTGGCCAGCGCCGCCTGGAAGTGCCCCAACAGGTCCGCGCCGAAGAGCACGAAGCGCACCAGGTCGAGACGGTCGCCGTCGGCGCTGCCGCGCACCGCGTCGACGGCCACTCGGGCCACGGTGTCCGGCGCCCATCCGTAGACCCCCGCGCTCACCGCGGGTGCGGCCAGGGTCCGGGCGCCGACCCGGACGGCCTCGGCCAGCGAGGCGGTGAAGCAGCGTGCCAGGTCGGCCTCGTCGCACTGACCGGCGGTCCAGTTGGGGCCCACCGTGTGGATGACCCAACGGCAGGGCAGCCGCCCGGCCCCGGTGGCCACGGCCTGCCCCACCGGGAGCCCTTGGCGGTAGGCGCCGGCGCGCAGCGCTCGGCACTCGGCCAGCAGGCCCGGTCCCGCGGCCCGGTGGATCGCCCCGTCGACGCCTCCCCCGCCGAGCAGCGACGAGTTGGCCGCGTTGACGATGGCGTCGACCCGCTGGTGGGTGATGTCGCCCTGGATGGCCTCGATACGCGTCACCTCCCCACGGTATGCCGCCAGCCCCCGGCCCGCCCGCGCCCGGCCCGCCCGCGCCCGGCCCGCGCCCGGCCCGCCGCGCCCCGCCCGCGCCCGCCCGCGCCCCGCCCGGCTCGCGGCCACCCCGGCGGCCGAAGCCCTGCCTTGAGTGGAATAGACTCAACTTCGGCGCGGTTGGCCAGAGTAGACCTCGGCACCCTCTGGGAAGGAAGCACCCGGCATACATGGACCTCAACCTCACCACCAAAGCCCAGGAGGCCCTCTCCGCGGCCGTCCGCGCCGCCGCCGCGGCCGGCCACCCGCACACCGAGCCCGCGCACCTGCTCAAGGCCCTCGTCGAGCAGTCCGACACCACCACCCCTGCCCTGCTCAAGGCCAGTGGGTCCTCGATCCCGCAGGCCGCCCAGGCCGCCGAGCGAGCCTTGGCGGCGCTGCCCTCGGTGAGCGGATCCTCGGTGGGCGCGCCCGGGCTGTCCCGGGCCGCCATCGCCGCCCTCGAGACGGCCCGGTCGCTGATGGCCTCGATGGGCGACTCCTTCGTCTCCACCGACCACCTGCTGGTGGCCCTGGCGCGCACCCAGCAGATCGGTCTCGACGCTGCGGCCATCGAGGCGGCGGTCCCGCAACTGCGCGGCGGCCGCACGGTCGACAGCGAGAACCCCGAGGGGACCTTCGACGCGTTGGCGAAGTACGGCACCGACCTCACCGAGCGGGCGCGCGAGGGCAGGCTCGACCCGGTCATCGGCCGCGACGCCGAGATCCGCCGAGTGGTGCAGGTGCTGTCCCGCCGGACCAAGAACAACCCGGTCCTCATCGGCGAGCCCGGCGTGGGCAAGACCGCCGTGGTCGAGGGGCTAGCCCAGCGGATCGTCGCCGGCGACGTGCCCGAGAGCCTGCGTGGCAAGACGCTGGTCGCGCTGGACCTCGGCGCGATGGTGGCCGGGGCGAAGTACCGCGGGGAGTTCGAGGAGCGGCTCAAGGCGGTGCTCGAGGAGATCCGCAACGCCGAGGGGCGCGTCGTGACCTTCATCGACGAGCTGCACACCGTCGTCGGCGCCGGAGCCACCGGTGAGGGCACCATGGACGCGGGGAACATGCTCAAGCCGCTGCTGGCCCGCGGCGAGCTGCGCCTCGTCGGCGCCACCACCCTCGACGAGTACCGCAAGCACATCGAGAAGGACGCCGCCCTGGAGCGCCGGTTCCAGCAGGTCTACGTCGGCGAGCCCTCGGTGCAGGACACCATCGCGATCCTGCGTGGGCTCAAGGAACGCTACGAGGCCCACCACAAGGTCGCCATCGCCGACGCCGCGCTGGTGGCCGCCGCGGCGCTGTCCGACCGGTACATCACCGGCCGCCAACTGCCCGACAAGGCCATCGACCTGGTCGACGAGGCGGCCTCCCGTCTGCGCATGGAGATCGACTCCTCGCCGGTAGAGATCGACCAGCTGCAGCGCGACGTCGACCGCCTGCTCATGGAGGAGCTGGCCCTGGACAAGGAGCACGACGAGGCCTCGCGCGAGCGCCTGGCCCGGCTGCGCAAGGACCTGGCCGACCGCAAGGAGCAGCTCGGCGCCCTCAACGCCCGGTGGGAGGCCGAGAAGGCCGGACTCAACCGGGTCGGCGACCTCAAGGCCCGCATCGACGAGGTGCGCGGGCAGGCCGAACGCCTCCAGCGCGAGGGCGACCTGGCCGGGGCGTCGGCGCTGCTCTACGGCCAGATCCCGGCCCTGGAGCGCGAGCTGGCCACGGCGCAGGAGGCCGAAGCGCACGGTATGCCGTCCGGTCCGGACGGTCCCATGGTCAAGGAGGAGGTCGGCGCGGACGACATCGCCGACGTCGTGTCCTCGTGGACCGGCATACCCGCAGGTCGGTTGCTCGAGGGCGAGACCGAGAAGCTGCTGCACATGGAGCAGCACATCGGGGCGCGGCTCATCGGCCAGCCCGAGGCGGTTCGCGCGGTGTCCGACGCGGTGCGTCGCTCCCGCGCCGGCCTGGCCGACCCGGACCGGCCCACCGGGTCGTTCCTGTTCCTCGGCCCCACCGGGGTGGGCAAGACCGAGCTGGCCAAGTCGCTGGCCGACTTCCTCTTCGACGACGAGCGCGCCATGGTGCGCATCGACATGTCCGAGTACTCCGAGCGGCACGCGGTGGCCCGCCTCATCGGCGCGCCACCCGGGTACGTCGGGTACGAGGAGGGCGGTCAGCTCACCGAAGCGGTGCGGCGCCGGCCCTACTCGGTGGTGCTGTTGGACGAGGTGGAGAAGGCCCACCCGGAGACCTTCGACATCCTCCTGCAGGTCCTCGACGA
This sequence comes from Dermatophilaceae bacterium, assembly GCA_037045055.1. GTDB lineage: Bacteria > Actinomycetota > Actinomycetes > Actinomycetales > Dermatophilaceae > Phosphoribacter. Next base: position 347,777 of record JBAOHJ010000002.1, read on the forward strand.
CGGGCGGCTCACCGACGGGCAGGGGCGCACCGTCGACTTCCGCAACGTCATCCTCGTCATGACCTCGAACATCGGCTCGCAGTTCCTCGTCGACGCGACCCTGGCCGACCAGGCCAAACGCGAGGCCGTGCTGGGTCTGGTGCGGGCCACCTTCAAACCGGAGTTCCTCAACCGGCTCGACGAGGTCGTCGTCTTCGACCCGCTCTCCACCCGCGAGCTCTCCCGGATCGTCGAGCTGCAGGTCCGGGCCCTGGCCACCCGCCTGGCCGACCGGCGCATCACCCTCGAGGTCACCGAGGCGGCCAAGGAGTGGCTGGCGATCACCGGCTACGACCCGGCCTACGGGGCCCGACCCCTGCGTCGGCTCGTGCAGCGTGAGATCGGCGACCGCCTGGCCCGAGCCGTGCTCGCCGGGCAGGTGCGCGACGGCGGCGCGGTGACCGTCGACCGCGACGACACCGCGGACGGCCTCGCGCTGCGGTGACCGCTCTGGGACAGGCACTTTCGCAATCGCCCCAATCGGGGGACGATGAGGTATGGCCGAGCTGACCCAGGAAGACCGCAACATCGTCCGGGGCGCCACCTTCGGGGCGATGTCGCTCGTGTCGCGCGCCGACCCGGGGTTCTTCGACATGTTCAAGGAGAGCCTGGCCGGCTCCCAGGCCCTGGCCGCAGCCCCGGAGGAGCTGCGGCGGGTCCTGGCGCACGGCGCGTTCGTCGTGTCGCCCAGCGGGTCGGCGGACGATCTGGAGAAGGCCGTCGTCGAGCAGATCTCGCAGGCGACACGGATCCTCGCCGAAGCCTCGCACACCCTGCTGGAGGGATTCCGCGCGGTCGTCCTCACCGCGTGCGACGCCGTCGCGGCGGCGTCCGGCGGGGTCGTGGACCCCGAGTCCGCGGCCATCGCGAGGATCCGTGGCGCCCTGGGCGGCCACCGGGACGACCCGTCGGAGCCGGCCGCGCAGTGAGCGACGGACGGGCCCAGGCGGCCCGGCCGGTGCGGTTCAGGGAGCCTTGGTGTACTCCTTCGCCTTGTCCGCGGGCATGTAGTCGTAGCGCAGCTGCCGTCGGGTGAACGACCCCGTGCCGTGCGACACCGATCGCAGGTCGATGGGATACCGCGACAGCTCGGTCTGCGGCACCTCGGCGTGCACGATCGTCCAGCCCGACTCGGGCGCCGGCTCGGTGCCCAGGACCTGGCCGCGGCGGCTGCGCAGGTCGGACATCACCGCGCCGACGTAGTCGTCGCTCACGGTGATGTCGACCGCGTCGATGGGCTCCAAGAGCGCGACGGTCGACTCGTTGGCGGCCTCCTTGAGGGCCAGCGCCGCCGCGGTCTGGAACGCCATGTCGGAGGAGTCCACCGAGTGGGCCTTGCCGTCGAAGAGGGTGACCCGGACGTCCACGACGGGATAGCCGGTGAGCACGCCCTTGACCAACTGGGCGCGGGCGCCCTTCTCGACCGAGGGGATGAACTGCCGGGGCACCGCGCCGCCGACGACCTTGTCGACGAACTCGAAGCCGCCGCCGCGCTCCAGCGGCTCGATCTCGACCTGGCACACGGCATACTGCCCGTGCCCGCCGGACTGCTTGACGTGCCGCCCCTGCACGGTGACCTTCTTGACGAAGGTCTCGCGCAGCGCCGTGCGGAAGGGCTCGGCCTCCACCTGCACGCCGTACCGGTCGTGCAACCGGTCCAGCAGCACCTCGACGTGCGCCTGTCCCATGGTCCACAGGACCACCTGGTGGGTCTCGGCGTTGTGCTCCATCCGCATCGTCACGTCCTCGGCGACGAGGCGCTGCAACGCGCCGGCGAGCTTGTCCTCGTCGGCCTTGGACTTGGCGTGGATCGCCACCGGCAGCAGCGGCTCGGGCAACACCCACGGCTCGACCAGGGCGGGCCGGTCCTTGGCCGAGAGGGTGTCGGACGTCTCGGCCTTGGAGAGCTTGGCGACCAGGACGATCTCGCCGGCCACGGCGGACTCCCGGGGGCGCAGCGCGTCGACCAGCGGCGAGGACAGCGGGCCGACCCGCTCGTCGTCGTCGTGCTGGGGATGACCCTCGATCTCGCGGCCGACGAACTGCTCCAGGTGCCCGGAGACGTGCACGACGTCCTCGGCCCGCAGGGTGCCGGAGAAGACCCGCACCAGCGACAGGCGGCCCACGTAGGGGTCGCTGCTGGTGCGGATGACCTCGGCGACCAGCGGTCCGGAGGGGTCGCACGACAGCGTCGGCAACGCATCACCCGACGGGGTCGTCGCTGCGGGCACCGGGCGGTCGGCCGGCGAGGGGAAGGCCGACTCGATGAGCTCGAACAGCTCCTCGACGCCCACGCCGGTGGCCGGCGAGATCGGCAGGATGGGGAAGAAGGTCCCCTTGCCGATGGCCGTCTTGACGTCGGCGACGAGCTGGGCCGGGTCGAGCTGCTCGCCGGAGAGGTAGCGGTCCAGCAGCGAGTCGTCCTCGGACTCCTCGATGATGGCCTCGATGAGGGTGCCGCGGCGAGCCTCGATGGCCTGCGCCTCGGCTGCGCTCGGGTCGCGTCGTTGGCCACCGCCGTCCGCGACGTACTGGCTGATCAAGGCGATGGCCCCGATCACCTGCTTGTCCTCGGCGTGCACGGGCAGGTACACCGGTTGGGCATCCCCGAACACCCGCTGGCAGGTGGCGATGGTCTCGTCGTAGTCCGAGCGCGGCATGTCGAGCTTGCTCACGGCGATGGCGCGCGGCATACCCACGGCCGCACATTCCTGCCAGAGCAGCGCCGTGGCGCCGTCGATGCCGTCGGCACCGGAGATGACGAAGACCGCGGCATCCGCGGCCCGCAACCCGGCACGCAGCTCGCCGACGAAGTCGGGGTAGCCGGGGGTGTCGACGAGGTTGACGGTGAGCCCGGCACTGTCGATGGCCGCGATCTGCAGGGCCACCGAGCGCTCGTGCTCGCCGTCGCGCGGCCGTCGGCCGGCGACCCGGGCGGCCACGAGGTGCTCGAAGAGGGTGGACTTGCCCGCACCGCCAGGACCCACGAGCACGACATTGCGCACCTGCTCGGGGCCCTGGGGGACCGGTGCGGACGAGTGCTCTCTGTTGGCGGGTGCCTTGCTCATGGGTGCCACCTTTCTCGGTGCCGCGGGCCCGCACAAGGGGCCGAAGGTCTGGCCGACACTGTATGCCGCCGCGGCCCGCACGCTCCCGCCAGCCCGCAGCGCACCGGTGCCTACGCGAGGGTGCCGGCAGTTAGGGTGAGCGCCATGCGATTGCGGGCGGTCGTCGTGGCGATGCTGCTCGCCGCGGGTGCCGGCTCCTGCACCGGCTCGGCCCCCTCGCCCGGCCCGGACGAGCCGAGCGCCGCACAGCGGCTGGCCGCCGCCAAGGCCAAGGTCGACGCGGCCCCCTCGATGCACCTGGCGCTGACCTCCAAGGACCTGCCGCCGCAGGTCACCGGCATCGTGTCCGCGGACGGCTGGGGGGCCCATCCGCCGGCCTTCACGGGGTCCTTCCAGATGACCGTCAGGGGCACGCCGACGGGCACCGACGTCATCGCCGTCGACGGCGTCGTCTACGCCAGGTTGCCCTTCGTCGGGCGCTTCGCCCGCGTCGACCCCCAGACCCTCGGCGCTCCCGACCCGGCCAGGCTCTTCGACCCCGGCTCCGGGCTGACCTCGCTGTTGGTCGCCACGAGCGACCCCGTGACCGCCGGCCAGACCCGCCGCGGCAGCGAGGTGCTCACCGCCGTGCGCGGCGGCCTCGACGGGGCGCGGATCGCCCAGCTGTTCGGGGTCGGCGACCCCGCCGGCCGGTATGCCGTCGTCTACGGCCTCACCGACCCGGCCGGCGAGCTGCGCACCGTCGAGCTCACCGGTCCGTTCTTCGCCGGTGCGGTATCGACCTACTCGTTGACCCTCGATCGTTACGGGGAGCCGGTTGACATCCGCGCACCCTAGGGCCGTGCTCGCCGCGGCCTGCGTGGGCGTGCTGCTGGCCGCGGCGGACACCTACGTCGTGGTCCTCGCCCTCACCGACATGATGGCGTCGGTCGGGATCGGGGTGCAGGCCCTGTCCCGCGCCACTCCGATCGTCTCGGGTTTCCTGCTGGGATACATCGCCTTGCTCCCCCTCGTCGGGCGGCTGGCCGACCTGGCCGACCGTCGCCGGGTGCTCGTGTCGTGCCTGTGGGTGTTCTGCGTCGGGTCGGTCGTCACGGCCCTGGCCGTGGAGTTGCCGGTGCTCGTCGGTGGCCGGTTCCTGCAGGGGGTCGGCGGCGGTGGCCTGGTCCCGGCGACGATGGCCCTCGTCGCCGACCTGTGGCCGACGCAGCGACGGGCCGTGCCCCTGGGTGTGGTGGGCGCCGTCCAGGAGCTCGGCGCGGTGGCCGGCCCGGTCCTGGGCGCGGCCGTCCTCGCGGTGAGCGACTGGCGGGCGATCTTCTGGACCACCGCGGCGGCCGCTGGCGCACTCGCCCTGCTCTTGCGAGCCCTGGCGCGGGCACCGCGGCGGGGCGAGTGGGCACCGCGGGCGGGCGAGGGCACCTCGCGCCGCCGCAGGGTCGGCTCGTCGGTGATCACGGTGGTCCTGGCCACCATGGGCTGGCTCACCCTGGCCGCGCCGGAGCGCCTCGTCACGGACGTCACGTGGGGGGTGGCGTTCGTGCCGCTCGTGGGCGGCTCACGAGTCCTCACCCCGATCGGGCTGGCCACCCTCGTCGCGCTCGCGCTCCTGACGGCATACCGGCTGGTCGGTTGGTGGGAGGTGCTGCGGGTCGCCGACCTGCCCAGCGCGGCGCTCATCGCCCTGGCGCTCGGGTCGGTGGTCCTCACCTTCGCCACAGCCCGTCCGCAGCTCGAGGTGGTCGGGCCCCGCGGGCTGGCCCTGCTGCCCGTGGGGGCGCTCGCCGCCGCCGGGGCGGTATGGCGCCAGCGGCGGACCCGCGATCCGCTCGTGCCGCCCGCCCTGGTGCGCGGGCGGGTCGCGGTCGCGTGCGCGGTGAGCCTGTGCGTCGGGATCGCCCTGGTCACGGTCGTCGTCGACGTGCCGGTGCTGGCCCGACTCACCGTGTCGGACTCCCAGACCGACGCGGCGCTGGTGCTCGTGCGCTTCCTCGCCGCGGTCCCGGTCGGCGCGCTCGCGGGGGGCTGGCTGCTGCGGCACGCCGAGACCCGCCTGGTCGTGCCGCTGGGGCTTGCCCTGGCCGGCGCCGCGCTGGCGGCCATGGCCGGATGGGGCCGGGAGTCGCTGACCGGCCCGACCGCCACGCCCGTGCTGGCCGCCGCGGGCCTCGGCATCGGGCTGACCCTCGCCCCGGTCAACGCCGCGGCCCTGGCCGAGGCGCGACCCACGGCTCGCGGCGCCGCTGCCGCCCTGGTGGTGGTCGCCCGGATGACCGGCATGGTGCTCGGACTCGCCGTCCTCACCGCCCTGGGGCTGCGCCGGTACTACGAGGCGGTCGCAGCCCTGCCCGACCCCAGCGCCCCGACGGCGCTCGTCGACGCCGCGGTGGTGCAGGTGCGCACGGTGTTCGCCGGCGGGTCGGCGGCGGCGCTGGTGGGCGGTGCGCTGGCCACCCGTCTGGGGCCCGGACGCCGATGAGCAGGTCCGGCCGGTGCGCTGCACCTGCTCATCGACGTCGCTGGGCGACTCCAACGGCCCAGCGCCGGGCGCTCCCCCGAGCTGCGTCCGGCGGCGGCGTGCGGCCGTCCCCGACCCGGCCACGCCGTGGTCGGGGAGAACACCCGCGCATCGGATTCTCAGCTGAATCCGATGCACTAGTGTATCCGCGGTCGCCGGATCCGCCTAGCGGCACCTCGAGGTCGGGCACCTACCCATGACGCGTGGAGAGGGGGCGTCGATGACCGGGCCGACGCTGTCGCGCAAGCGGACCCAGACCAGGCTCAAGCTGCTCACCGCGGCCGCCGAGGTCTACGTCGAGCGCGGGATCCTCGGCAGCTCGGTCGAGCAGATCTGCGAGCGGGCCGGGTTCACGCGAGGAGCGTTCTACTCGAACTTCGAGTCCAGGGAGGCGCTGTGCCTGGAGCTGCTGGAGCGCCAGCGGCTGTTCTACCAGGACGCCTTCGCCCGCGGTGTGGCGGACACGGTGGCCCATTTCGCGGCCCACCCGCAGGACCGGCAGCTGCCTCCGTACGACCTCGTGGGGTTGGCCCTCGACCTGGTGGTCCCGCACCTGTTCCAGACCCGGGCGCAGGACCAGGTGTGGACGATGGCCGGGCTGCTCTACGGCGAGATGTGGATGTATGCCGTCCGGGAGCCGTCCTTCCGCGAGCCGTTCGCGGCATACGAGCGAAGTTGGTCCCAGCCCTTCGCGGTGCTGCTCGAGCAGGTGTTCCAGGCCGGCGGGCTGACCTTGACCACGTCCGTCGCCGAGGCGATCCATGTGCTGAGCGCCGTCTTCGAGCGCTCGACTCGGGACGCCCTGGTGTCCGACGACCCGGGAGCCCGGATCGAGCGGGTGCGTGCCGACCTGCTTGGCGTGGCCCGGCTGATCACCCGGCCGAGGTGATCCCGGCCCGGTGCGGCGGCCGCCCGGCTCACCCCGTGGGGTCGGCGAGGTCGACGACGACCGGCGCGTGGTCGGAGGCCCCGGTGCCCTTGCGCTCCTGCCGGTCGATCGCGGCCCCCTGCACCCGGGCGGCCAGCCCGGGCGAGGCCAGGACGAAGTCGATGCGCATGCCCTGCTTCTTGGGGAAGCGCAGCTGCTGGTAGTCCCAGTAGGTGTAGACCCCCGGGCCCGGGGCGTGTGGGCGCACGACGTCGGCATACCCGGCCTCGACGATCGCCCCGAACGCCGCTCGCTCCCGCGGCGACACGTGCGACTTGTCGAGGTAGAAGGCCATGCTCCAGACGTCCTCGTCGAGGGGGGCGATGTTCCAGTCCCCCATGAGGGCGACCTGCGCCTGCGGGTCGGCGGCCAGCCACCGGGCGGCCTCGTCGCGCAGGGCGGACAGCCAGGCGATCTTGTAGTCCATGTGCGGGTCGGCGATGTGGCGCCCGTTGGGGGCGTAGATCGACCACAGCCGGATGCCACCGCAGGTCGCCCCGAGCGCCCGGGCCTCGGCGACCGGCGGCTGCCCCCAGGACGGCATACCCGGGAAGCCTTCAGTGACCTCGGTCAGGCCCACCCGGGACAGGATCGCCACGCCGTTCCACTGGTTGACCCCGTGGTGGGCCACCTCGTAGCCCAGGGCCTGCAGCCGAGCCAGGGGGAACTGGTCCACTCGGGTCTTGGTCTCCTGGATCGCCAGGACGTCGACGTCGCTGCGGCCCAGCCAGGCCTCGAGGCGGTCGATCCGGGACCGGATGGAGTTGACGTTCCACGTGGCGATGCGCACGTGGGTCAACCTAGTTCGCCGGTCGGGCGGCTACCGTAGGGTGGCGCCCATGAGCACCGCCCTGGTCACCGGCGCGACCGTCGGCATCGGACTGTCCTTCGCCCGCACCCTCGCTCAGGGGCGGCACGACCTGGTCCTCGTGGCCCGGGACGGCGCCCGCCTGCAGACGGTCGCGGCCGACCTCAGGCAGGCCCACGGGGTCGCCGTGGAGGTCCTCGTGGCTGACCTGGCCGACCGGGCCCAGGTCGAGACGGTCGCCCGGCGGGTGGCCGACGAGGGTCGCCCGGTGGACGTGGTGGTCAACAACGCCGGGTTCGGCCTGGGGACGGAGTTCCTCGACGCCGACATCGCCGACGAGGAGCGTCTGCTCGCGGTCCTCTGCCAGGCGGTCCTCGTGATCTCCCAGGCCGCCGGGCGAGCGATGTCCGCCCGGGGGCGGGGGCGGATCGTCAACATCTCCTCGGTCGCCTCGTTCGCCCCCGGCGGCACCTACTACGCGGCGAAGGCATGGGTGACCTCGTTCACCGAGGGGCTGAGCAACGAGCTGTCCGGCAGCGGCGTCACGGCGACCGCAGTGTGCCCCGGGTTCACCCGCACGGAGTTCCACCAGCGCGGCGGGATGGGCATGTCCAAGCTGCCGGACTGGATGTGGCTGGCCGCGGACGACGTGGCCCGACAGGGCTGGGCGGACGCCGTGCGCGGCAAGGTGATCTCGGTGCCGGGGTGGCAGTACAAGGCCCTCGTCGGTCTGCTGCGCACGTCGCCGCGCCCACTGGTGCGCCGGGTCACGGCCGGGATCGGCCGACGCCGGCACGGCCGCTGAGGCACGTCGATGAGCTCGCCGGCAGGCAGCCGACGTGCGGCTTGACCGGTGGCTGAGAGGTCACCGTCGACAGTCCGGTCCGAGGTGCGTATGCCGCGGCGTACCACTGGGAACGGGCCCGCGGCGCCTCGGCGCACCGAGGCCCGAGCCCGCCAGCTCATCGGGCGCGCATGGCTGGCCGGCGGCGAGCCGACGATCGCCCTGGGGTGCGGCGACCGGGCCCTGACGGCCTGCCGTGACGGGAGCGGGACTTCGCCGAGGTGGATCTGCCGGCTCGCCTGGGCGGGCAGCCGCCGTGCGCGGAGCCGCCCCGCGAAGGTGCGCCGCGCGCGGAGCCGCACCGCGAAGGCGCCCCGCGCGTGGAGCCGCCGCGCGAATGTGGGCGCCGCGCGGAAGTCGTGGCCACGCGAAGGTAGCCGATGTGTCAAACCGCGGGCCGGTATCCGACCGAACGCCTGCACTCGCGACCTCAGAGCGGCTGCAGCGGCGCGGGCCCGGCCGCCACCGCTGGCTAGAGTGGCCGGCGTGAGCATCGCCGAGGATCGCGCCCGCCTGCTCGAGATCGTCAAGGCCAAGGCCATCGTCCACGGCCGGGTGACCCTGTCGTCGGGTCGCGAGGCGGACTACTACGTCGACCTGCGGCGGATCACGCTGGACGGTCAGGCCGCGCCGCTGGTCGGCCGGGTCATGCTCGAGCTCACCGCGGACCTGGACTACGACGCCGTCGGCGGCCTCACCCTGGGTGCCGACCCGGTGGCGACGTCGATGCTGCACGCCGCCGCAGCTCAGGGCCGACGCCTCGACGCGTTCGTCGTGCGCAAGGCGGGCAAGGCCCACGGCCTGCAGCAGCGCATCGAAGGCCCCTCGGTGCGCGGGCGCCGGGTGCTGGTCGTCGAGGACACCTCGACGACCGGCGCCTCCCCGCTGGACGCGGTGGCCGCCGTCCACGAGGCGGGTGCGACCGTCCTGGCCGTCGCGACCATCGCCGATCGAGACACCGGCGCGGCGCAGCGGTTCGCCGCGGCCGGTCTGGACTACCGCTTCGTCTACGGGCTGGCCGAGCTCGGTCTCGCATAGGATCGCTGCATCCGATCGCAAGGGGGAGCACGCCATGACCATCGCCCTCATCGTCCTGGGCGTCGTCGTCCTCGGGCTCGTCCTGTGGTTCTTCGGGGCGTACAACGGCCTGATCAAACTGCGCAACCTCGTGCAGGAGGCCTGGGCTCAGGTCGACGTCGAGCTCAAGCGCCGCCACGACCTCATCGGCAACCTCGTCGAGACGGTCAAGGGGTATGCCGCGCACGAGAAGACCACGCTGGAGGAGATCACCCGGGCCCGGGCCGGCGCGGTCGCGGCGACCCAGGGCGGGGCCGGCCCGGCCGAGGTCGCCAAGGCCGAGGCGGCGCTGTCCCAGGCGCTGGTGCGGATGATCATGGTGGCCGAGGCCTACCCCGAGCTGCGTGCCAACGAGAACTTCCGGGCGCTGCAGACCGAGCTGACCTCGACCGAGGACCGCATCGCCAGCGCGCGGCGCTACTACAACGCCAACGTCCGCGAGCTCAACACCAAGATCGAGTCGATCCCGACCAACCTGGTGGCCGGCCCGGCCGGGGTGCATCGCGCCGACTACTTCGAGGTGGAGGGTGCCGACGAGCGTCAGGCGCCGCAGGTCAGCTTCGACCCCGGAGCGGCGCCGCAGCAGGCCCTGCCGCCGCAGCAGGCCCTGCCGCCGCAGCCCGCGCGGTCGCCGATCCAGGACGCGCCGGCTCCGCCCGCCGGCCCGCCGCCGTCGCCGCCGGCCACGCACTAACTGCCGGGTCCGGTGAGCCGGGGCCGCTTCGCCGCCGCCGGTCACGCAGGAACGCCGGGCCGCTGCGCCCCGTCGAGTGTGCAGGGGGTCGCGCCGCTCAGCCGCGGCCGGTCGGGCGCCGCTGCTGCCTGCGGTGCCGCCACCACTCGAACGCCATCGGCAGCACCGAGACGCCCACGATGAGGATGAGCGCAGCCTCGATGTTCTTCTGCAGGAACGCGATCCCCCCCAGCCAGTAGCCCAGCAGGGTCACCCCGGTCGCCCAGAGCACCGCCCCGACGAACGACCAGGTGAAGAACCGCCGCCGGTCCATCCGCCCCACCCCGGCGACGACCGTGACGAAGGTCCGCACGATGGGCACGAACCGGCCGATGACCAGGGCCTTGTTGCCGTGCCTCTCGAAGAACTCGTGGGTCTTGTCGAAGTACTCCCTCTTCGTGAACCGTCCGTTGCGGTGGTACAGCGCCGGCCCCAGGGCCCGCCCGATCTCGTAGCCGACGACGTTGCCGAGGAAGGCGAACGCGGACAGCAGGACGCAGGCCACGACGATGTTCAGGTGGATGCCCGGCTCGCCCGCCTCGGCCCGGTTGATGAACATCCCCACGCTGAACAGCAGCGAGTCCCCCGGCAGGATGGGGAACAGCAGCCCGCACTCGACGAAGACGATCGCGCACGAGGCCCAGAACATCTGCTCACCGAAACGGTCGAGCAGCCAGGCGGGGTCCATCCAGTCGGGGCCGAGCATCGGGGCAGTCACGACACCCGAGGGTATGCCGTGCCGCGGCCTGCCACGTGACACGGGCCTGCGGCCACGCCGCGCGCGGCGCGCAGCGCTGCGGATACGGTGCGGGCGTGGGAGCGCAGCAGGTGGTGGGCGTGGGCCCCTGGGAGGGGCCTTGGCCACCCGGGGAGCACTGGGATCGGCAGCTGCTCGCGGACGGGGACCGACGCAACGTCGTGGACGCCTATCGGTACTGGCGCCACGAGGCGATCGTCGCCGACCTGGACACCCGCCGCCATCCGGTCCACGTCGCCGTGGAGAACTGGGTCCACGACCTCAACGTCGGCTCGGTGATCCGCACCGCGAACGCGGTCAACGTCGCCGGGTTCCACATCGTCGGACGGCGTCGGTGGAACCGGCGCGGAGCTATGGTCACCGACCGGTACCTGCACGAGCATCATCACCGGGACGTTGCCGCGTTTGCCGCCTGGGCCCGCGGCCGCGGCATACCCCTGATGGGCGTGGACAACGTGCCGGGCGCGCGGCCGTTGGAGACCTTCGACCTGCCCCGCGAATGTGTGCTGGTGTTCGGCCAGGAGGGCCCGGGGCTGACCACCGAGCTGCGGCAGGCCTGCGGGGTGATCCTCGAAATCGCGCAGTTCGGCTCGACGCGCTCGATCAACGCGGGCGCCGCGGCGGCGGTCGCCTTGCACGCCTGGGTGCGCCGGCACGTCTTCGACCAGCGGCCCGCCCGATGAGCCACCCGAGCCGTCTCATCGGGGCCGCGGGCCCGCTGCGCGGTGCATGCACGCCGTGGAAGGATGGGTGGCGGACCGACCCGCCGAGCGCCTGAGGAGAGACGCCCATGCCCATCGCCACCCCCGAGGTGTATGCCGACATGCTCGACCGCGCGAAGGCTGGCGCCTTCGCGTACCCGGCCATCAACATCACCTCGAGCCAGACCATCAACGCCGCGATCCGCGGCTTCGCCGACGCCGGCTCGGACGGCATCATCCAGGTGTCTACCGGCGGCGCCGAGTACGGCTCGGGCCCGTCGATCAAGAACATGGTCAGCGGGTCGTGCGCCCTGGCGGCATACGCGTACGAGGTCGCCAAGAACTACCCGGTCAACATCGCCCTGCACACCGACCACTGCCCCAAGGACAAGCTCGACGGCTTCGTCCGTCCGCTGCTGGCGATCTCCGCCGAGCGGGTCGCCCGGGGGCAGGACCCGCTGTTCCAGTCGCACATGTGGGACGGTTCGGCGGTGCCGTTGACCGAGAACCTGCAGATCGCCCAGGAGCTGCTCGCCCTGGCCAAGGCCGCGAGGATCATCCTCGAGGTCGAGATCGGCGTGGTCGGCGGCGAGGAGGACGGCGTCGCCAACGAGATCAACGAGCAGCTGTACACCACGCCCGAGGACGCCCTGGCGACGGTCGCCGCGCTGGGCCTGGGCGAGAACGGCCGGTACATGTCCGCGCTGACCTTCGGCAACGTCCACGGGGTGTACAAGCCCGGCAACGTCAAGCTGCGCCCGGAGATCCTCAAGCAGTGCCAGGAGGCGGTGGTCGCGAAGTACGGCTCGGGCCACGGCGCCAAGCCGATGGACCTGGTGTTCCACGGCGGCTCGGGCTCGCTGCCCCAGGAGATCTCCGACGCGGTCGACTACGGCGTGGTGAAGATGAACGTCGACACCGACACCCAGTACGCCTTCACCCGGCCGGTCGCTTCCTGGATGCTGCGCAACTACGACGGCGTGCTCAAGGTCGACGGCGAGGTGGGCAACAAGAAGCAGTACGACCCGCGGGCCTGGGGCAAGGAGGCCGAGACGGCGATGGCCGCCCGGGTCACCCAGGCCTGCCAGGACCTGCGCTCGGCGGGCACCCACGCCTGAGCCAGCGCATCCGGTGCGTCGTGCCCCCGACCCCCCCGGGCGGGGGCACGGTCGCGTAGGTTGCCGGTCATGAGCGAGAACCTCCTCGGTATGCCGGACACCCGCCTTCCGGAGGACCCGGCGGTGAGCGTCGGCGGCCTCGGCAGGGCCGGTGTGCCGGATGAGCAGCTCCCGGCGATCGCGGCGGCCTACCCGGCCTCGTCGCTGGCCTGGGCGATGCTGGCCGAGGACGCCCTGGGCCGTGACGACGCCGTGACGGCCTACGCGTTCGCCCGCACCGGCTACCACCGCGGGCTGGACCAGCTGCGCCGGGCCGGGTGGCGAGGCCAGGGGCCGATCCCGTGGGCACACGAGCCCAACCGGGGGTTCCTGCGGTCGCTGGCCGCCCTGGCCCGAGCCGCCCGGGTGATCGACGAACTGGACGAGGCGCGCAGGTGCGGGACGTTCCTGCGGGACAGCTCGCCCGAGGCCGCCGACGCGTTGGGCCTCTGAGGGTCGGCCCCGGCTCGGCCGGGCAGACCCGGTGGGTCCGGCTCCTGCCGACCTGTCCGCGGCCGGCTCAGCGGGCGACACCGGGGGCTGCCGTCGGTGCTCTGGACGGCAGCCCCTCGAAGGGTGTAAATACTTAGGAGTCCTTATCACGAGAGGAGCTCCGCATGTCCGCCCCCGCCATGGCCGGCTACGCCCTCGGCCACGCCCCCACCAGCCCGGTGACCTCGCCCGACCTCGACCAGCTGCTCGCCAGTGCCCTGTTCGACGACGCGGACCGCACCGCACTGCGCCGCGCCGGCGCGCTGCTCGACGGCCAGATCGAGGACCTGCTCGACGTGTGGTACGGCTTCGTCGGCAGTCAGCCCCATCTACTGGCCCACTTCGCCACTCCGGACGGCCAGCCCATCGACGACTACCTCGCCCGGGTCCGCGGCCGGTTCGGGCAGTGGGTCCGCGATACCTGCGCCGCCGAGTACGACCAGGCCTGGGTGGACTACCAGCACGAGATCGGTCGGCGGCACGCCCGGGCGGCCAAGAACACCACCGACGGAGCGGACTCGACGGCATACGTGCCCTGGCGCCATCTCATCGCGCTCGTCGCCCCGATCACGTTGACCGTGCGGCCGTTCCTCGCCCAGCGGGCTACCCCCGAGGACGACGTCGAGGCGATGATGGCCGCATGGCTCAAGGCCGTCGTGATCCAGGTAGCCCTGTGGTCGATGCCGTACGTCGCGGACGGTCAGTGGTAGGTGACCCGTCAGCGAGGGTCGTCGAGGCGTTGGAACGGCTCGCGCAAGTCCAACGGGTCCTCGTCCAGCAGGTCGCGACGGGCCAAGGTCTCAGCCCGATCCAGGTCCGGATCCTGCTGCTGCTCGGCGCCGGCTCGACCCGCCCGTCGGCGCTGGCCGATCGACTGGGGGTGACCCGCCCGACCGTCACCGACGCGCTGCGTGCGCTGCGGGCCAAGGGGTTGGTCGGGCAGGCCACCGCAGCGGACGCCCGGGGCAGGGTGGTCCACCTCACCGTTGCGGGCGCCGCCGCAGCGGGTCGGCTGCAGGCCTGGGCCGCCCCCTTCGGTGACGTGGTCGCGACGCTGCCCGAGGCCGAGCAGGGCAGGCTGCTCGCCGTGCTGCTGCGGCTCATCGCCTCGATGCAGGCGCGCGGTTTGGTGCCGCCGTCCCGGATGTGCCTGACCTGCCGGTTCTTGCGCCCGCCGAGCGGACCTGGGCGAGAGAATCGGTGCGACCTGCTCGGGGCCGACCTACCCGACCCGTCCCTGCGCCTGGACTGCCCCGAGCACGAACCGGCCTGCGCCTAGCCGCAGCGTCCTCGTCGCTGCTCGCTGCGAACCCGGGCCTCGACCCCTGGCCCCCGCGGCTCACCGGGGCCGGTCGGCACCCGGGTAGCTCACGCCGAGGCCGGCCCGGGCGTCGGCCTGGATGCCGTAGGGCGGGATCGGATAGCGCAGGCCGTTGCGGGCCAGGGCCTGTAGGCCGGCGATCATCCGGGGCAGGTACTGCGGGGGAGTGGCTAGCAGCAGCTCGTCGTCCTGGACGCCGCCGTAGCGTCGCTCGGCGTAGCAGGGGATCGACAGCGACGGCTCGCGCAGCGCCAGCGCGCGGCCCCACGAGTCCGCGCAAGAGGACTCCCCGACGCAGCTCCAGTCGAACCGGCGGTACCCCGACCACTGCAGGCCGTTGACCATGAGGATCGTCTGCGCCGGGGTCGCGTAGATCAGGGCCACGTCCGGTGGGTCGAGTCGGGCGCTGGCCAACGGCGAGACGGCAACCGCCTGGTGACGACCGAACGGTGCGGTGTGCATCGAGCACTGGTGGGCCGCGGAGTCGGCCGGGGTCTGGAACCACACGCCGGCCATCGGCGCGCCGGTCAGCCACTGCTCGTCCCGGGGCCGCAGCCCGACGACCGCGGCGCACTGGTCGGCCACGAAGTCCTCGGCGCTCGCCCCGACCGTCCACCCCAGTCGGGCGGCCATCCCGACGATCTGGTCCATGGTGTGCACCGCCGTGGGCCGGCGGACCTTGGGCACCGCCAGCATCTGGTCAACGGTCTCGAACCGCGACATGGCGACCGGGGGAGTGCGCAGCCGCAGCAGCCGGTCGAGCTGCGCGACGATCCCCGGCCAGTCGTCTGCGGTCCTCGCGTCGTCGTCGGTCACCCTCCGACTGTATGCCGCGGCCCCGGCCCCGGCGACGTCCTCAGGAGTCGGTGGCGAACCGGACGTGGACGACGGCGTGCACGTCGATGTCCTGGGGGGTGACCTCGATCGGCCCGGCGCCCGAGGGTGCCCCCGGCGCGCCCGCGCGGGTCGAGGCGGCATACGGGGGGCTGGAGGTGCTCGCGCGCTGCCCCCCGAGCAGGCCGGGGTCGGCGACCTCGAGGACGTAGACCTGGCTGCCGCCCGCGGCGTCCGCGATGGTCGTGGCCCGGTCGCGCGCATTGGCGACGGCCTCGCGCAGGACCTTGCCTTCCTGCGCGGTGCGGGTCTGATCGGTGAGGGCCCAGTGGACGGCCCCGATGGTCACGCCGTCGCTGCCGCCCCACCCGTCGACGAAGGCCGACAGGGCGCCGATGTCGGAGAACTTCACCTGGATCGAGCAGGCGGCCGTGTACACCAGCGCAGTGACCTTGCCCTTGTCGGAGTAGGGCCGCCAGGTGCGGGTGCGGATGGGTTGGACCGAGGACCAGGTGGTCGGCGAGGGATCGATGGCCTTGAGCTGGTCCAGGTGTGCGGTCACCTGGTTGACCACGTGCGAGGTCCGCTGCAGCACGCCCTGCGGCTCGGGCCCCTCGAAGGCCACGGAGAGGTGGACGGTCGCCCGCTCCGGCGGCAGCGACGCGGTGGCCCGCCCGGCGACGGTGATCTCCATGGATCGACAGTATGCCGCGCGCCCCGAGGCCGCTCGCCTCCGCTGCACCGTCGGCCGTCCTCGGGATCGGCGGCGACCCAGCCGGCGTTGCGCCCCGGGCCGCCGTGTCGCGGCTCGGCCGACCTGCACTACCCTGCCTGGCATGGCACGCAAGACCTTCACCGGACCCCTGGTCGACGTGAGCTTCGACGGGGCGGTGTGCGCGCACGCCGGGGAGTGCACCCGCGGGATGCCCGAGGTGTTTGACACCGACCAGCGGCCGTGGATCAACCCCGAGCGGGCCGACACCCCGGCGCTGGCCGACCAGCTCCGAGACGTCGTGGGCTGCTGCCCGTCCGGGGCCCTGCACATCGATGAGAAGTAACCCGATCGCCGGCGGCAGCGCGGCATACGGACGTCGCCAGGTGGCCCTGGCCGGCTGAGAGTAGCCTTGCCGGTCGGCCGCACGTCTCGTGCCAAGGAGGACACCCGACATGCCCGCAGTCGTGCTCGTGGGCGCACAGTGGGGCGACGAGGGCAAGGGCAAGGCGACCGACCTGTTGGGGCGGCGCGTGGACTACGTCGTCAAGTTCAACGGCGGCAACAACGCCGGTCATACCGTCGTCGTCGAGCAGCCGGACTCATCCACGCAGACCTACGCGCTGCACCTGCTGCCCTCGGGCATCCTCACCCCCTCGTGCACCCCGGTGATCGGCAACGGCGTCGTCGTCGACCTTGCCGTGCTGTTCCAGGAGCTCGACGGGCTCGCCGCGCGAGGCGTGGACACCTCCAGACTGCTCGTCAGCGCCAACGCCCATGTCATCACTCCCTACAACCGGACCCTCGACAAGGTCACCGAGCGTTTCCTCGGCGCCCGCCGGATCGGCACGACCGGCCGAGGCATCGGCCCGACCTACGCCGACAAGATGTCCCGCACCGGCATCCGGGTGCAGGACCTGTTCGACCGGCACATCCTCGAGCAGAAGGTCGACGCGGCGCTGCGGTTCAAGAACCAGGTGCTCGCCAAGATCTACAACCGGCGCGCCGTCGAGGCCGACGAGGTGGTCGGGGAGCTGCTCTCGTATGCCGACCGGCTGGCTCCCATGGTCTGCGACACCTCGCTGGTGCTGGCACAGGCGTTGGACCGCGGCGAGACGGTGCTGCTGGAGGCTGGCCAGGCGACCCTGCTCGACGTCGACTTCGGCACCTATCCCTTCGTCACCTCCTCCAACGCCACCGCGGGCGGGGCGTGCACCGGCTCGGGCATCCCGCCGACCCGGGTGGAGCGGGTCATCGCGGTCTTCAAGGCGTACACGACGCGGGTGGGGGAGGGCCCCTTCCCCACCGAGCTGCTCGACGCCGACGGGGAGTACCTGCGCAAGACCGGGGCGGAGTACGGCACGACGACCGGCCGGCCGCGCCGCTGTGGCTGGGTCGACACCGTCATTGGGCGCTACGCCACCCGGGTCAACGGGGTGACGGACTACGTGCTCACCAAGCTCGACGTGTTGACCGGGCTGGAGCGCGTGCCGGTGTGCGTCGCCTACGAGATCGACGGGGTGCGGCACGAGCAGATGCCGGTCAACCAGAGCGACATCCACCACGCGCGACCGGTGTACGAGTACCTGCCCGGGTGGTGGGAGGACCTGTCGGCCTGCCGCTCCTTCGCCGACCTGCCGCCCACCGCCCAGGCCTACGTGCTGCGGATCGAGGAGCTCGTCGGGGCGCGGATCTCCGCCATCGGGGTCGGCCCGGGCCGTGACGCCATCGTCGTGCGGCACGACCTGCTCGGCGTCGACTGAGGCGGGGCAACGCCCCGGCTGAGACCATCGGGCCCACGTGCCCACAGGTCGGCCACGCTAGCCGAGGACGAAGTAGCGCACCACGAGGTAGGGAGCGGACAGCCCCACGGTCGCAGCCGTGACGACGACGCCGTACTTGGCGAACGTCCAGAAGGGGATGGGGTGGCCGTTGCGTTTAGCGATCCCGGTGACGACGACGTTGGCGCTGGCGCCGATGACGCTGGCGTTGCCGCCGAGGTCGGCGCCCAGCGCGAGGGCCCACCACAAAGCCTCCTGTTGGGAGGTGAGCTGACCCGCGGGGCCGACGAGCTCGAGGACCAACGGGGCCATCGTCGCGACGAACGGGATGTTGTCGACGACCCCCGACAGGGCGGCCGATCCCGACAGGACGACAAGCGAGCCGGCCAGGTAGTCCTCGCGCATCGTCGCGCCGACCACCTGGGAAAGCTCGCCGATGACGCCCTGGTTGACGAGGGAACCGACCATGACGAACAGCCCCGCGAAGAACAGCAGGGTCTCCCACTCGACGTCCCGGAGGTACTCCTGGTGCGGGAGCCGAGCGACGAGGATCGCCGCACCCGCGCCGAACAGGGCGATCACCGAGGGTTCGAGTTGGGTGAACGAGTGGGTGACGAATCCGACGACGACGATGACCATGACGGCGGCCATCCGTCGCAGCAGCCGGGCGTCGGTGATCGTGTCGGCCCGTTGAAGGGCAAGCACACCCGCTGCCCGCTCCGGGTCATGGCGCAAGTGCCGCCCCCAGAACACCCAGCACAGGCCGAGGAACACGGCCAACAGGACGACCACGAGGGGGGCGAGGTTGACGAGGAAGGCGTCGAAGGACAGCCCGGATCGGCTGGCGATGATGATGTTCGGCGGGTCGCCGATGAGTGTGGCCGTGCCGCCGATGTTGCTCGCCATGACCTCGGCGAGCAGGTAGGGCTTGGGGTCGGTTCGCAGCCGTTCGCATAGCAGCAGGGTGACGGGCGCCATGAGCAGCACCGTGGTGACGTTGTCCAGCAGCGCCGATGCCACCGCGGTAATGACGACGAGCAACGCCATCATCCGGAACGGTCGGGCCTGGGTGACCTGGGCGGCCCAGATGGCGAGGAACTCGAAGATCCCGGTCGTGCGCAGCACCCCGACGATGACCATCATCCCGAACAACAGCAGCACGACGTTCCAGTCGACGCCGGTGCGCTCGGAGAAGAACATCGCGTGCCCTCGGGTCGCGCCGATGACCACCATCGCCGCCGCCCCGAGCAGGGCGACAAGGACGCGGTTGACCTTGTCCGTCGCGATGAGCACGTATGCCGTGCCGAAGACGGCGATGGCGAGCACTGCGGTGAGGCTCACCGCCGCTCCTCCCGCGAGTCGAGGCTCGACGCGTCGTCGGCGGACCGGCTCGGCCCCTCGCCCGAGTTGGCGGGGCCGAGGACGTCGGTGCTCAGGCGGCGCTGGACGAGCCCGGAGTCCTGTCCCGCGAGGGTGGCCACCTCGATGGGCGTGTCCTCGGACAACACCGAGGGCAGCTTTCGCTGCCCACCGCGGCCAGCCGGCAGCAACGTGCCGATCGTGGCACGGGCGATACGCCTGCAGAGCTCGTCCGAGCCCGCCCCGTCGATACCGTCGTCGCGGATGACGACAAACGCCGACAGCTGGTATTCCGCGACTACCCGGGCGGTTTCGGCTCCGGTGTTCTCGACGGTGACGGTGGGGACGTGCTTGGCGATGGCGCGCATCCTGCGCTCCTGTCGGGGGGTCCGGCCACGCTGGAGTGGCGCCGACCAGACTTCCCGGCTGTCCCGGCTCCACCCTAGTAGTGCCTGCCGGGACGGGCTATCCGCCCGAGGCGGCGGCGGGTGGACCCGGCCATGGCGGCATACCGGGCTCGGCGCGTCGACCGCCCGACGTCAGTGCCCGCGCGTCCGGCGCGTCCCGCGACGTCGCGCGAGCAGCACCAGCGCTGCGCCGAGCAGGAGGGTGAGCAGACCCAGCACGCCCACGCTCATAGCCTCCGTGCCGGTCTTGGGCAGCTCGCTCGCAGTCGCCGTCACGGTGACGACGTTGCTCGGCACGTCGGTCGGCACCTCGGTCGAGCGCGCCGCCGCGACGTTGGCGCCCTTCCAGGTGTAGGACATCCCGGGCGCCAGGGCCGCCGCCGGGTCGACCGTCACCGACAGCGTGACGACGACGACGTCCCCGGGGGACATCTGCCCGATGACTGCGGTCACCGTGCGGGTCGCCGGGTCGTAGGTGGCGACGCACGTATCCGGCGCGAGGCACCCGGCGCTGCCCT
Organism: Dermatophilaceae bacterium; assembly: GCA_037045055.1. Taxonomy (GTDB): domain Bacteria; phylum Actinomycetota; class Actinomycetes; order Actinomycetales; family Dermatophilaceae; genus Phosphoribacter. Next base: position 367,831 of record JBAOHJ010000002.1, read on the forward strand.
CGACGTAGGCCGTGCCGACCGGGATCGTGTCGGTGAGTGTGACGTTGGTCTGCGGAGCATCGCCGGTGGCCTCGACGGCCATCTCGTACGCGACCGTCGAGCCGAAGTCGACGACGCCGTCGGTCGGCGTCCGGGTGCCATCGGCGGCCACTTCGATGCCCGACTTGACCACCGCCAGGCCGTACGTGGTCACTACCGGGGTGTCGTCGCACGCGACGTTGTTGGCGGGGTCCGTGGCCGCCGCCAGCGCCCGTCTGGCCCCGGCGAGGTTCGGCGGGACGCACACGGGCTCCTCGGGAGCCGGATCCTCGGGGGTGTCGACGTACGCGAGGTTCGTGTAGGTCCCCGACGGGGTGCCCGGACGGAACTGCACCTGCAGGACGATCTGCACGCCCGGCCCGCCTGCGACGAGGTCGGCCGGATCCAGTGCGCAGGTCACGGTCTGCCCGTCGGCAGCGCACTCCGGCGGACCGGAGACGTAGACGAGCTGGTCGGGCAGCACGTCGGTGAGCGTCACCGGGCTGCCGTCCGAGACGTCCTGGAGGCCGATGTTGCGGACCGTGAGGGTGTACGGGAACGGCGTCGCCGGCTTCGCCGTGATGCCACCGTCGCTCTTGGTCACCTCGAGGTCGACGCTGTTGTCGTCGTTCGTGATCGTGCAGGTGACGTCCTGACCGAGTCCGAGGGTGACCTCGCCGGTGCCGGAGCCGGCCGGGCCCGCGACCACCGGCACCGCCTGAGTCGGGTCCGCGGCGACCCAGCACGACCACGTGCCTGCCGTGTACAGCGGGCTCGTCGTCTCGGACAGCCGGTAGGTGCCGGCGTTGACGACGTTCGCGTTCGTGGTGCCCGACGCGGGGTCGGTGTCGACGACGCCGGGCAGGGGGGTCTGCTCCGCGAGGGTTCCGGGCAGACCCGTGGCGCTCATGGGGAAGTCCTCGGCCAGCGCGTCACCGGCGTCGTCGTTGACGACGACCTTGTCGAGGCGCAGGGTCGCCGGCTGGGCGGTGTTGGTGATGGTGCAGGTGATTTCGGGGGTGGTGAGGGTGTTCAGGGGGGCGGTGAAGGTGACGGAGGCGTTGGTGGGGTCACCGTCGGTGTCGAGGGTCCCGGTGCAGGTCATCGCGGCGGGGTCGTATCCGGTGGTGGGGGTTTCGGTGATGGTGTAGCTGCTGCCGGGGGTGAGCCCGGTCCAGGTGACGGGGGTGGCGGTGGTGGGGCCGGTGCCGGTCGCGTTCTGGGTGGCGGGTTGGCCCTCGGGGGTGGGGGTGAGCGCGAAGGTGAATGCCCACGGTTGGCTGGGGTCCACGCCGGTGACGGTCTTGGTGACCTGGACTTGGGAGGTTGGGGCGGTGTTGGTGATGGTGCAGGTGATTTCGGGGGTGGTGAGGGTGTTCAGGGGGGCGGTGAAGGTGACGGAGGCGTTGGTGGGGTCACCGTCGGTGTCGAGGGTCCCGGTGCAGGTCATCGCGGCGGGGTCGTACCCGGGGGTGGGGGTTTCGGTGAGGGTGTAGCTGCTGCCGGGGGTGAGCCCGGTCCAGGTGACGGGGGTGGCGGTGGTGGGGCCGGTGCCGGTCGCGTTCTGGGTGGCGGGTTGGCCCTCGGGGGTGGGGGTGAGCGCGAAGGTGAATGCCCACGGTTGGCTGGGGTCCACGCCGGTGACGGTCTTGGTGACCTGGACTTGGGAGGTTGGGGCGGTGTTGGTGATGGTGCAGGTGATTTCGGGGGTGGTGAGGGTGTTCAGGGGGGCGGTGAAGGTGACGGAGGCGTTGGTGGGGTCACCGTCGGTGTCGAGGGTCCCGGTGCAGGTCATCGCGGCGGGGTCGTACCCGGGGGTGGGGGTTTCGGTGAGGGTGTAGCTGCTGCCGGGGGTGAGCCCGGTCCAGGTGACGGGGGTGGCGGTGGTGGGGCCGGTGCCGGTCGCGTTCTGGGTGGCGGGTTGGCCCTCGGGGGTGGGGGTGAGCGCGAAGGTGAATGCCCACGGTTGGCTGGGGTCCACGCCGGTGACGGTCTTGGTGACCTGAACTTGGGAGGTTGGGGCGGTGTTGGTGATCGTGCACACCACGTCGTCGGTGGCGACGAGGGTGACCGACCCCGTCCCGCTCCCGGCGGTGCCCGAGGTGAACGACCACGTGGTGCCGGCGGTGTCATTGACGCACGACCACACCGAGGGCGTGTAGCCCGCGACGGCCGGCTCGGACAGGGCGTAGGTGCCCGCCGGAACCTCAACACCGGTCACGGCAACGGTGCCCGACGTCCCGGTGATCGTCGTCGGTCCGGCCGCGGTGAGGGGGAAGTCGGCAAGGGTCCGCGTCCCGGCCCCGTTGTTGGGCAGGGCCTTGACCAAGGTCAGTTTGGGCTGGACGTCGGTGTTGGTGATCGTGCACGTGGTCACCGCGGTCGGATCCGCGGGAACGGTGATCTGCCAGGGCAACCCAGCCCGCTCGGTCACCGCCAAGGGCTGCGGTGTGGCATTCGTCGCCGTCGTGTAGGTGCAGCTCAAGGTCGCGGCATACGCGTGCCCGCTCGTCGCGTTCAGCACTTCGCCGATGTCGACCAGCTCACCGGTCAGCGGGGTCAGGGTGACGACGTTGGTCGTGTCGAGGAAGGTCCCCGTGGCCCCGTCTGAGGTCGACGTCGCATTCGCTGCCGTCCCGGTCTGCAGGCCCGTGCCGGTCATCGTCGCGGTGTCTCCCGCCTCGGCGCCCACCCACGCCTTGCGCACCGTGAGCTGCGAGGTGAGCCGGGTGTTGGTGAAGGCGCAGGTGTAACGGGCGGTCGGGCTGTCCGGGATGGTGAACGAGGCCCTTCGGATGTTGCCGGACACGGTGACGATGGCCCCGCTGAGGACGCCGTCGCCGTCCTGGCAGGTGAGCAGCGTCGTGTACGCGCCGAGCGAGGTGAGGAACTCCTCTTGCAGGCTGAGGGTCTCTCCCGCGTATGCCGTGACGGTGGTCGCGTTCGCCATGTCGAGGAACGGGGACGGCGCATGGTCGCGCACCGTGGAGGTCGCCGGGTCCGGAGCCGGCGCATTGAGGGCATCGATGGTCAAACTGACCGACTCACCCGCGGCGCCGTAGACCCACTCCTTGTGCAGGCTCAGCGTGGCGGTGCGCCGGACGTTGCGGAAGGTGCAGGTGATCGTCGTGTCCGCGTCGGCGGCGTCGATGGCCAGCTGCGCCGACCACTGGCCGTTGACCGGATCGACGAGCTGCGGCTGCGAGGGGGTCGCGGTGCCGTTGGCACAACTGAGGGTCGTCGTGTACTGCTCCCAGTGCCCGGCCGTGACCTCCCGTCGGAAGGTCTCGGTGAGCTGCACGGTGCGACCGACGACCACGCTCAGCGCCGCGTCCAGGTCGTTCGCGGTGGCATCGTTGCTGTTGAACCCAGCGCTCGATCCCCGAGGGTCGGTGATCCCCAGGTCCACCGTCGAGGTGTCCACCGGGCTCGACGCCCAGTCCTTGGTGAGCACGACTCGAGCCTCGAGCGCGGTGTTGACGAACGTGCAGGTGACGTCGGTCGGTGCCGTGGGCACGGCATACGTGCCCTGCAGGCCGGTCAGCGGGATGATGCGAGTGCCGGCTCCGTCGGTGCACGACAGTTGCGAGGTGTAGCTGGGCGCTTGGGTCGCCGGGATCGTCTCGCGCAGGGCGATGGAGTCGCCGGCGTAGATCGGGATGGTCGCCACGTTGGTCGTATCCGTGGCGCTGGTGCCGGTCGACGTGCTCGTCGCCGAGGCGACGTGGGGCTGCTCGAGGGCATCGGCGACCAGGGTGGCCTGGTCGCCGGCGACAGGGTTGACCCATTGCTTGCGCAGGGTGAGGTTCGCCGAAGCCCGGGTGTTGACGTAGGTGCACGTGATGGACTCGTTGGGGGACAGCGTCACCTGGGCGGTCGAACCGGTGTAGCTCGCCGGGACGCTGCCGCCGACGCAGGACAGAGTCGTCAACGCCCAGCCGGGGACGCTCCCCTCGGTGAACGAGTAGGTGCCCTCGGTGAGCCCGCTGAACGTCGTGTTCGACAGGTAGGTGTTGTCCCCGCCCAGACCCCCACCGGTGCCCAGGTCGTCGTCGAGAGTGAACGAGGCCGGCAGGCCGGTGCCGGAGGTGGTGAAGGCGAAGTCCTGCAACGAGGACGGTGTCGCCCGCTTGACGATCGTGATCGACCCCGGGGCGGTGTTGATGAACGAGCAGGTCACCGTCTCGCCGGGACCGGGGTTGTAGGTCGCGGTGGCCGTCGCCAGGTCGAACGTGGAGTCGTCGGTGGGGTCGAGGCAGAAGATCGTGGACAGCGGCAGGTCCGGGTCGGTTATCTCGGTCGCCCAGTACCGCTGATCCGGCGTGACGTACACCGGGCCGTACACGCCGACCCCGGTGAGGGTGCCGTCGGTGCGGCGGAAGTCGCCGAGGGGCACCGTGCCCGGGAAGAACGACCCGATGAAGTCGAAGGTCGTCGTGGAGTCGTCCGGGCGGATGTCCTTGCGCAGGTAGAGGGCGGCCTGCTGCCGATTGGTGTAGGTGCAGGTGATCGTGTCGCCACCGACGGTGGTCACGGTGACCGCTGTGCCCGTCGACGACGCGACGATCGCGCCGGCCGAGTTGCGGCACACGGCCCCGAGCGAGGTCCAGGGGATACCGGTGGTCGGCAGGGCCTCGCTGATCGTCACGGCGGTGCCGGGGGTGTACTGCAGCGTCGCGCTGGTCTGCCCGATGGTCAGCGGGATCGGAGCCGGTTGCCCGGTGACGGTGAAGGGGAACGGCACCGACGTGTCGCCAGAGCCCGCCTTGACGATCCGCAGCTGGGAGGTGGTGTTCGTGATGGTGCAGGTCGTGCCGCCGGGGCTGAGGGTGTAGCTGGGGACCTGGAACGTCGACGCGGTGGCCCCGGGGTAGACCGTGGTCACCGTCCGGCCCAGGAACGGGTCGTAGTAGGTGCAGCTGATCTCCTTGGCGGCCCACCCACTCGGGGTGGAGGTCTCCGCCAGCACGTAGTCGGGGCTGCCGATGACGTTGCCCCACGTGTCGCGCGCGGTCGCCGGGTCGCCGGACACGGTCAGAGTCCCCGTGATGAGGCCCGGGGTGCCGTCGGCGATCTCGGACGGCTCACCCGCGGCGTTGCCCAGGGTGGCGTCGTAGACCTGCTTGCCGTCCCGCTGGGTGATCGAGTAGCCGAACGGACCCCCCGTCGCCCCCGCGGGTTCGGTCGCCTTGACCACGGTGAGGCCGCCGCACGAGTTCATCGTCACGGGGGTGGTGTAGGTGAGGTAGTCCTGCAGCTGAGCGCTCATCGAGTTGCCGGTCTTGGCGATCGAGGACGCCGCGGTGAAGGTCTGGCAGGTGGTCTCCGGCAGGATGCCCGAGGTCGTGAGGTTGACCGCGAACTCACCGAAGGTCTGCCCGTTGGCCCCGGCGGACCCGCCGGTGGCCGGCGAGACGTTGGCGCCGACGGCGCTCTGAAACTGGGTGGCGGGCAACGTGCCGGCGGACACCCAGCTCGCGCCGTTCCACGTGTACACGGTCACCGTGATGGAGCCGCCACCGGCGGAGTTGTAGTCGAAGGAGATGAGCTTGTCGTCGGTGCGGCCGGACGCCGGCCCCTGCAGCAGCGTGAAGACCGACATGTCGCCGGTGGCGGACGCGCTGCGGGCCCAGTACGAGTAGTACACGTACTGGTATTGGCCGTTGACGTCGACGACCTCGATGGCCGAGCCGCCGGAGCACAGGTCGTCCTTGGTGTTGACGTTGGCGGTGCCCGGGGACCACGGGTCGGTGTCGGGGGTCTGGCTGCCGGGGAACCCGGTCGTGTCGGTCGTGCACGAGTCGGTGGCGAAGGACGAGGAGATGATCCCCGAGGAGGGGAAGCCGCCGGCGGTGGTGTAGGGCCCGTAGAGCGCGGACCCCAGCGGGTCGCCCCAGTCGTTGGGGCCGGCGATGTTCCCGTCGATGGCGAACGCCGTGAGCGGTGCGAACGGAGACGTCGTCGCCTGGGCGGGCAGGGCGATGGCCACCAGGGCCGAGGCGATGAGCGCCAGGGCCGCGCCGACCGCGGCCACCCGGGCGGGTATGCCGCCGAACCAGCGGCGACCGTGACCGATCGCGTACGTCGTGTCGGTCATCGCCGGACCCTCCCAGGGTCGAAACGACCCTTAGTGCAGATGGGACATTCAGGGCGGATCGGAGTATAGGCGCACGCCGTCACATGCATAAGACGATGCCGACGCCGATTCATGACGGCCGCTCGTGGGCGGCCTCCGGGGCCCGGCCTGGCGCGCACGATGGACCGGCCGTGCCCAACGAGCCTCATCGTCGTCCTCAACCCGCGGGATCCGTCCAGGGCGGAGCAGGGCTTGCGCCTCCCCCGAGGCAGCCGACCTTGAGCCCAGCGTAGTCGGTGGCCCGACGCCGGCGCTGGGCAGTGGCGAAATTGGGAGAATGGGGACCAGCGGGCACCACGCGGACCGGCGGGCCCCGCGCGGTCGGGAGTCAGTGCAGCACCGTCATCCGGTGGGCGGCGCGGGTGAGGCAGACGTAGAGCGTGCGCACCCCGCCGGGCGCCTCGGCGCGGATCCGCGCCGGGTCGACCACGACGGTGGCGTCCCACTCCAGGCCCTTGGCGGCCAGCGGCTCGACGACGTGGACGCGCGGGTCCGCCTCGGCGAGCACGGCCAGCGGCGCGGCATACTGCGGCGGTGCCACGACGGCCACCGAGCCCTCGACCTGGTCCAGCAACGCGTGGAGGGCCTCGCGCACCGAGGCGAGCAGGTCGCCCCCCAGCCGGGCCTGCCCGACGGGCACGCCGCTCTCGCGCACGGCGAGCGGGATGTCCGCGTCGGGCACCTCGTCGAGGACCACGAGGGCGGCGTAGTCGAACACCTCGCGGGCGTTGCGATAGTTGGTGTCCAGGTGGAAGCGCCGGCGCTCCAGGCCGCTCCACGCCTCCGAGCGGGCCGTCGCCGACTCGTCGGGGTCGGCCCAACTGCTCTGGGCGGCATCCCCGACCACCGTCCACGAGGCGTGCCGACCCCGCCGGGCCAGGGCCCGCCACTGCATAGGCGAGAGGTCCTGGGCCTCGTCGACGAGCAGATGGGCATAGTCGCCCGGTCGGTCGATCCGGCCGGCCAGCAGCCGCTCTCGCGGATCGCGCGGGGTCCGCTGCGACCGGGCCGCGGGCCGAGGCGGGTGATCGGGGGCGCCCAGCGGCCGGACGTCGAGATCCTCGAGCAGGTCGACCTCGTAGAACCCGCGCTCCTCGACCGGCGCCTGCTGCACCGGCCCGACCCGGACGGCGAGGTCGTCGATGAGCGCGACATCGGCGACCGACCACAGGCCCGAGGCCAGCGCCTGGCGCATCGAGCGATGCAGCAGGTCCCGCTCCTGCTCGTCGAGCACCCCGGCGGCATACCGGTCGAGACGGTCGCGCTCGGCCAGCCACAACAGGACCTCGCGGGGGTCCACCTGGGGCCACCACCGGTCGAGGAACGCCTCGACGTCCAGGTGGTCGGCGAAGCGCTCGAGGAAGGCCGCCTTGTCCGGGTGGCCGGTGGCCCGGTATGCCGCCTCGGCGAGTGCGGAGAGGACCGCACCGGTCGCGAGGTTGCGGGGGTGCTGACGCAGGGCGAGCGCGCGGACCCGGTCCAGGACGGCCGCGTCCAGGCGCACCGCCTCACCGGCCACGAAGACCCGCAGCTCCTCGGGCGCCCCGGGCGCGAGATCGCGGGCGGCGCGAGCCAGCACGTCCAGCATCCGTGGCGACCCCTTGACCGCCGCGGTGGCCGGGTCGTCGTGACGCCCCGTCGAGACGGCCTCGACGAGGTCGCCGACCGAGCGCAGGGTGACGCTCTGCTCGCCGAGGGAGGGCAGCACCCGCTCGATGTAGGCCGTGTACGCCGCCGACGGCCCGACGACGAGGATGCCGCCGGCCTCGTAGCGTCGGCGGTCCGCGTAGAGCAGGTAGGCGGCCCGATGCAGGGCGACCACCGTCTTGCCGGTGCCGGGGCCGCCGGTGATCTCGGTGACGCCGCGCGCCGGTGCGCGGATCGCCTCGTCCTGATGGCGCTGGATCGTCGCGACGATGTCGCGCATCCGGGTGCCGCGGGTGCGCCCCAACGCGGCCATCAGCGCCCCGTCGCCGACGACGACCATGCCCTCGGGGGGGTCGGCGACCATGAGGTCGTCCTCGATGCCGACGACCCGGTCGCCGCGGCAGCGCAGCACCCGTCGGCGCACGACGTCCAGGGGCTCGACCGGGGTGGCGCGGTAGAAGGGCGCCGCCGCCGGTGCGCGCCAGTCGATCACCAACGGCTCGTAGTCGTCGTCGCGGACGCCGAGACGCCCGATGTAGCGGACCTCCAGGTCCGCCGGTCGCCCCGGGCGAGGGCTCTCGGCGCCGCCGGCCGGGTGGCTCAGGTCGAGGCGCCCGAAGACCAGCCCCTCGTACTGCGTGTCCAGTGCGTGCTGTCGGCGGGCCGCGTGAAAGACCAGGGCGTCCCGCTCGAACAGACCGGTGAGCTCCTCGTCGCGGACCTCCCCGGAGCGGTCGCTGCGCGCGCGGGCGTGCCCGTCCGCGGCCACCTCGCCGGCGCGGCGAGAGGCCTTGGCCAGCTCGGCGTAGACGAGGTCGACGTGGGCCTGCTCGTGCTCGATCTGCCGGGCGACCGCCGCGGGCAGCGCAGCCTGACGCCGAGTCGAGCTGCTCGTCGAGGTCACCGGCCTCCGTCCGTCGCGTCGCGCCCTGAGCCCAGGGCGCAGTGGAACCAACGAGTCTAGCCCTGGGGCGGGCGCCACCCCCCGCCTGCCGAGGGCGCCGCCCGGCGTTCCGTAGGCTGGGCGTGTGAAGGTCCTCGTCGTCGGCTCGGGTGCCCGCGAGCACGCGCTGGTCCGGGGTCTGCTGGCCGATCCGGCCGTCGAGCTCGTCGTCGCGGCCCCGGGGAACCCGGGCATCGCCACCGTCGCGCAGTGCCAGCCGTTGACGGACCCCACGGACGCGCGGGCGGTCCTCGACGTGGCCGCGCGGCATACCGTCGACCTCGTCGTGATCGGGCCGGAGGCCCCGTTGGTGGCCGGGGTCGCCGACGCGTTGCGCGAGCACGGGTACGCCGTCTACGGCCCGTCCGCCGCCGCCGCCCGGCTGGAGGGCAGCAAGGCCTTCGCCAAGGAGGTCATGGCCGCCGCCGGGGTCCCCACCGCGTTGGCCCACGTGTGCACCACCCGCGCCCAGGTCGAGTCGGCGCTGGACGCCTTCGGCGCCCCGCACGTGGTCAAGGACGACGGGTTGGCCGCCGGCAAGGGAGTCGTCGTCACCGACGAACGCGGCGCCGCCGTGACGCACGCCCTGACCTGCCTGGGCAAGCCGGGCGGGCGGGTCGTGGTCGAGGAGTACCTCGACGGCCCGGAGGTCTCGGTGTTCTGCGTCACCGACGGGCGGACCGTGCTGGCCCTGAGCCCGTCCCAGGACTTCAAACGGGTCGGCGACGGGGACGCCGGCCCCAACACCGGAGGGATGGGGGCCTACTGCCCGCTGCCCTGGGCCCCGGCGGGCCTGGCCGACGAGGTCGTCGAGCGGGTCGCCCAGCCGACCGTCGACGAGATGCACCGTCGGGGCACGCCGTTCGTCGGCACCCTGTACGTCGGTCTGGCCATGACCACCCGGGGGCTGCGGGTGGTGGAGTTCAACGCCCGGTTCGGCGACCCCGACGGGCAGGCCTGCCTGGCCCGCCTGGTCACCCCGCTGGGCGGGCTGCTCGCCGCCGCGGCGTCCGGGCGGCTGGCCGACCTGGGCCCGGTGCGCCAGCGCCCCGAGGCCGCCGTCGTCGTCGTGCTGGCCGCCGCCGGCTACCCCGGCGCGGTCCGGACCGGGGACCCGATCCTCGGGCTCGACGCGGCCGCCGCGGTGCCCGGCGCCCAGGTCCTGCACGCGGGCACCGCCCGGGGCGCCGACGGCGCCCTGGTCAGCTCGGGGGGGCGGGTCCTGGACGTCCTGGCCACCGGGGCCGACCTCGACCAGGCCCGGGACACCGCATACCGCGCCCTGGCCTGCCTCGACCTGGCCGGCGCGCACCACCGCACCGACATCGCCCTGGCCGCGGCCCGCGGCGGGATCCGGCTGGAGGGGAAGGCCCTGTGACCACCGAAGCTCCCCTCGTCCTCGACGGGTACGTCCACGTCTACTCCGGCAAGGTCCGTGACCTCTACGCCCCTCTGGACCCGACCACCGGCGCGGCCCGGGAGGACCTGCTGCTCATCGTCGCGTCCGACCGGATCTCGGCGTTCGACCACGTCCTGGACACCCCGATCCCGGACAAGGGGCGCGTGCTCACCCAGCTGTCGCTGTGGTGGTTCGGGCAGATCGAAGGCGTGGAGAACCACCTCGTCTCGACCGACGTCCCGGCGCCGGTGGCCGGCCGGGCGGTGCTCGTGCGGCGCCTGGAGATGGTGCCGGTGGAGTGCATCGCGCGGTCCTACCTCACCGGCAGCGGCCTGGCGGAGTACCGGCGCAGCGGCTCGGTCAGCGGAGTGGGGCTGCCCGAGGGCCTGGTCGACGGCTCCAAGCTGCCCGCGCCGATCTTCACCCCGACGACGAAGGCTCCGCTGGGCGAGCACGACGAGCCGATGACCGTCCAGCAGGTGCGCGACCTCGTCGGCCCGGCGGTGACCGCGCGGGTCGACGTGCTGTGCCGGCGGATCCTGGCCCGCGGCAACGAGGTGGCCGCCGAGCGGGGCATCATCATCGCCGACACCAAGGTCGAGTTCGGCGTCGACCACGACCGGCTCGACCACGCCGGGGGGCCGACGATCGTGCTGGCCGACGAGGTGCTCACGCCGGACTCGTCGCGGTTCTGGCCGGCCGACCGGTGGGAGCCGGGCCGGGCGCAGCCCTCCTACGACAAGCAGTACGTCCGGGACTGGCTCACCTCGACGGCCAGCGGATGGCGGCGCGACTCGGGGCAGCCGCCGCCGCCGCTGCCCGACGAGGTCGTGGAGCAGACCCGGGCGCGCTACGTCGAGGCGTTCGAGCGGATCACGGGGCGCGCGCTGGCGTAGATAGGCTCCACCCGACCCCTCGACCCCGTGAGGAGCTGCCGCCGATGGGCCAGGCGCCCCCGCTCGTGCTGACCACGGTCGAGGGCGGGCGCGCCCTGTCGCCGTTCCGGGCCGGCGCGTTGCTGCGTCGGCTGCGTGCGGTGGCCCCCGACCTGGCCGGCGTCTCCGCGCGTTTCGTGCACTGGGTCGCCAGCGACGGACCGCTCGACCCGTCCACCCACGCCACCCTGCTGCGGCTGCTGGACTACGGCGAGCCGTATGCCGCGTCGCCGGACCAGGCCGGTGGGGCGGGCAGCGACACGGTCCTGGTCGTCGCCCCCCGCCTCGGCACGGTCTCGCCGTGGGCGTCCAAGGCCACCGACATCGTGCACAACTGCGGCGTGCCGATCCGGCGCGTCGAGCGGGTCACCGAGTATCACCTCGCCGGGCCGGCGCTCGACCCCGGCCGGCGGGCGGCCTGCGCGGCCCTGCTGCACGACCGGATGACCGAGAGCGTCCTGCCCGAACGCGCCGCCGCCGCAGCGCTGTTCGACGAGCGCGACCCGGCGCAGCTGGAGCACGTCGAGGTCCTCACCCGGGGGCGGGGCGCACTCGTCGAGGCGGACGCGGCATACGGGCTGGCGCTGTCCGCGGACGAGATCGACTACCTCGTCGAGGCCTTCGCGGGTCTGGGGCGCAACCCGACCGACGTCGAGCTGATGATGTTCGCCCAGGCCAACAGCGAGCACTGCCGGCACAAGATCTTCAACGCCGGCTTCGTCGTCGACGGCCAGGTGCAGCCGGAGTCGCTGTTCGGGATGATCCGGCACACCGAGACCGCCCATCCCGGCGGCACCGTCGTGGCCTACCGGGACAACGCGTCGGTCATGCTGGGCGGCCCGGTCCGGCGGTGGGTGCCCGACGGGTACACCGCCGCGCCGAGGTACACCGCCCGGGACGAGCTCGTCCACGTGCTCATGAAGGTCGAGACCCACAACCACCCGACGGCGATCTCGCCGTTCCCCGGGGCGGCCACCGGGGCGGGCGGGGAGATCCGCGACGAGGGCGCCACCGGCCGAGGGTCGCGCCCCAAGGCCGGGCTCACCGGTTTCGCGGTCTCCCATCTCGACCTGCCCGGTGGGCCCGAGCCCTGGGAGCGCTCGCCGTACGGCCGCCCGGACCACCTCGCCAGCCCGCTGCGGATCATGCTCGACGGGCCGGTCGGCGCGGCGTCGTTCAACAACGAGTTCGGCCGGCCCGGGCTGGGGGGGTTCTTCCGCGTCTACGAGCAGACGGTGGCCGGGGTGCGCCGCGGCTACCACAAGCCGATCATGAGCGCCGGGGGGGTGGGCACGATCGGCGCCGAGCAGACCGCCAAGGTCGCCTTCCCGCCCGGGACCCTGCTGGTGCACCTGGGCGGGCCGGGGATGCGCATCGGCATGGGCGGCGGGGCCGCCAGCTCGCTGGCCTCCGGGGCCAATCTCGCGCAGCTGGACTTCGACTCGGTGCAGCGCGGCAACCCGGAGATCCAGCGACGGGCCCAGGAGGTCGTCGACCGGTGCTGGGCGCTCGGCGCCGACAACCCGATCCTGGCGATCCACGACGTCGGGGCGGGGGGCCTGTCCAACGCCTTCCCGGAGCTGGTCGACGGGGCCGGGCTCGGCGCGCGGATCGACCTGCGGGCCATCCCGCTGGAGGAGAGTGGCCTGGCGCCCAAGGAGATCTGGTCCAACGAGAGCCAGGAGCGCTACGTGTTGGCGGTCGCGCCCGGCTCGGTGGATCGCCTGGCCGAGATGTGCCGCCGCGAGCGCTGCCCGTATGCCGTCGTCGGCACCGCGAGCGCCGATGGGCAGCTGGTGCTCACCGACGGGCCGCGGGGGCAGCGCTGCATCGACATGCCCATGGAGGTGCTGCTGGGCAAGCCGCCCCGGATGGTCCGGGACGTGACGCGCCTGCGGCGCGGCGAGCCCGAGCTCGACCTGCGCGGGGTGGACGTCGCCGGACTGGCCATGGACGTGCTGCGCCACCCCACGGTGGGCAGCAAACGGTTCCTCGTGACCATCGGCGACCGCACCGTCGGCGGGCTCTCGCACCGCGACCAGATGGTCGGGCCATGGCAGGTGCCGGTCTCGGACGTGGCGGTGACGCTGGCCGACTTCGAGGGGTTCGCCGGGGAGGCGATGGCCACCGGCGAGCGGATGCCGCTGGCCGGTGTGGACGCTCCGGCCTCGGGGCGGATGGCGGTCGGCGAGGCGCTGACCAACCTGCTGGCCGCCCCCGTCGCGCTCGAGAAGGTCAAGCTCTCCTGCAACTGGATGGCCGCCTGCGGCGAGCCCGGTGAGGACGCGGCGCTCTACGACACCGTGCACGCCGTGGCGATGCAGCTGTGCCCCGCGCTGGGCATCGGGGTGCCGGTCGGCAAGGACTCGCTGTCGATGCGCACCACGTGGGAGCAGGACGGCGAGCCCAAGCAGGTCACTGCCCCGGTCAGCCTCGTCGTCACGGCGTTCGCGGCCCTGGACGACGTGCGCGGCACGCTCACCCCGGTGCTGCGCGGGGGCGGCAGTGCCCTGCTGCTGGTCGACCTGGCGGCCGGTGCGGGCCGGCTCGGCGGGTCGGTGCTGGCCCAGGTGCTCGGGTCGTTCGGCGGGGCAGTGCCCGACCTCGACGACCCCGCCCGGCTGGTCGACCTGGCCGGCGCGTTGACCGCCCTGCGATCCGCGGGCCTGCTGCTGGCCTACCACGACCGCAGCGACGGCGGGCTGTGGGCGACGATGTGCGAGATGGCGTTCGCCGGGGCTCGCGGGGTGACGCTGGACCTGCCGGCGAGCGACACCGACACCGACGCGGTATGCCGCGCGCTCTTCGCCGAGGAGCTCGGCGTGCTCGTCGAGGTGGCCGACGCCGACGTCGAGCAGGCGTTGGCGACCCTCGCGGCATACCGGCTCGGGGACCGCAGCCGAGTGGTGGGTCGGACCACGGACGGGCGCGACGTGCAGGTGCGCGCCGGCGGTCGGACCTTGCTGCGTCGGGGGATTCGCGAGCTGCAGCAGGAGTGGGACACGGTGAGCTGGCGGATCGCGGCGTTGCGGGACAACCCCGAGTGCGCCGACGCCGAGCACGCGGCCGCCGGGGCCGACGACGACCCTGGGTTGCACGTGGCGCTGACCTTCGACCCGGGGGCGGGCCCGCCGGCGGTGCTGCGCACCCGGCCCGCGGTGGCGGTGCTGCGCGAGCAGGGCGTCAACAGCCACGTCGAGACCAGCTATGCCCTGCACCGGGCCGGGTTCGACACGTTCGACGTGCACATGACCGACCTGCAGCGGGGCCTGACCCGGCTGGACGCCTACCAGGGGTTCGTCGCGTGCGGCGGGTTCTCCTACGGCGACACCCTCGGCGCGGGGGAGGGCTGGGCCCGGTCGGTGCTGTTCAACGCCACGCTGGCCGAGCAGTTCGACGAGTTCTTCCACCGTGGCGACACCTTCGCCCTGGGCATCTGCAACGGCTGCCAGATGATGGCGGCGCTGGCCGGGATGATCCCGGGGGCGCAGGCCTGGCCCCGCTTCACCCGCAACCGCAGCGAGCAGTTCGAGGCGCGCCTGTCGCTGGTCGAGGTGCTCGACAGCCCGTCGGTGTTCTTCCGGGGCATGGCCGGCAGTCGGCTGCCCATCGCGGTCGCGCACGGCGAGGGGTTCGCGGACTTCTCCCGCCAGGGCGACCCGGCCGCCGTGGTGCGCGCCATGCGGTTCGTCGACAACCAGGGGCGGCCCACCGAGGCCTACCCGGCCAACCCCAACGGCAGCCCGCAGGGGCTCACCGCGGTGACCACCCCGGACGGCCGGTTCACCGCGCTGATGCCCCACCCGGAGCGGGTGCTGCGCAACGTCCAGATGAGCTGGACCAGCGGCGAGGTGTCGCAGCCGAGCCCCTGGCTGCGGATGTTCCGCAACGCCCGGGCCCACGTCGGCTGACCCGGCGGGGTCACCGCACGCGCCAGCGGCCCGGGTCCGGCGGGATCGGTGTGGGCTGACCCACGGCGAACGGCCGGGCCCCGGCCACGAGCCGGTCCAGGGCGGCACCGGAGCGGATCCCGGTGGGGGGCGCGGTGCTGGCCACCGCGCGGTGCAGGGCGGGCAGGTCCAGGCTGCGGCGGCCGGCGGTCAGCACGACATTGCCGAACCGCCGGCCCTTGAGCACGTCGTGGGTCGCCATGAGCGCCAGCTGGGCGAACCGGCCGGTCGCGACGACCGTCGCGACGAAGCGGGCCACATGCCGCAGCCCGGGCTCGTCGGCCAGGTTGACCGCCAGGACCCCGTCGGGGCGCAGCACCCGCGCGACGTCCAGCAGGTATGCCGCCCCGGTCAGCTCCCCGGGCAGCCGCCCACCGGCATACGCGTCGAGGACGAGCGCGTCGGCGCTGGCGGTCGCCAGCCCCGCCGTGCCGACGCGCCCGTCGACGGACCGGACCCGAATGCGGTGCCCCCGCGGCAGGGGCAGGCGCCGGCGGACCGCCGCGGTGAGGTCGGCGTCCGGCTCCAGGACGATCTGCGGCGAGCCGGGGCGGGTGTGCTCGAGGTACCGCGGCAGGGTCAGCCCGCCGCCGCCGACGTGCGTGACGGCCAGCCGGCCCGGCCGCAGGGTGTCCAGGACGAGGGCGAGCTGGTGGACGTACTCGAAGGCCAGCAGGCCGGGGTCGGCGGGATCCACGTAGGACTGCGGGTGCCCGTCGAGGACCACGGTGACCCCACCGCGCTCGTCGACCGCGAAGCCGACCCGGGCCTCGGTCACCCGCTCAGGCCGGGGGGGAGAACGCGAGCAGGGCCGACCCGACGAAGGTGAGGATCGCGACGACGACGAGGAACCACCCGACCACCTGATAGGGCTGTCCGCGCTCGGCCCGCTGGGCGAGCATGATCCGGTCCGGGTCGCCGGGGTCGAGCAGGACCTCGACCGGGGTGCCCGGCTCCCAGACGCCGCCGCGGGAGCCGCTCGGGGCGATCCGCTCGGTCCCGTCGGGACCGGCATACCGCACGTGCGGGTGACGGACGATGACCCCGTCGGTGCGCCCGTCCCGCTCGACGATCGTGCCGGCAGCGCGGTCCCACCCGGCGGCGGCCCGGTTGCGGGACGCGCCCAGGCGGATCATCCACCAGCCCAGGAGCAGCCAGACCAGGCCGATCGCGGCCCCGGTGACGGCGCCGGCGTCGTTCACGGCACCGCGGTCGCGCCGCCGGCCCGTCGCGGCGGCGCGCCGGGGACGGCCGGCCGGTGCACCCGGTGCGGCCCGGGGGTCCTCGTGGCTGCCATGTGCCCATCCTGCCCCGGTCGGTCGCGGTGGCACGATGAGGGGGTGGCCGCACACCGGATCGCCCGCGCCGAGGGGCTGGACGCCCTGGCGGTATGCCGCGCGCACGGCGTCGACGCGGCCCCCCGCACGGCCCTCGCGACCGCGGTGCGGTTCACGCTGCACGAGCTCGCCGAGGCGGCGCCCGGGCGGTCCCTGGAGGTCCGGGTGCCGCCGTTCGCGGCGGTGCAGTGCCTGCCCGGGCCGTCCCACCGGCGGGGCACTCCGCCGTCCGTGGTGGAGACCGACCCGGCCACGTGGGTGCGGTTGGCCCTGGGCGAGCTGACCTGGGCCGAGGCGGTGGCGGCCGGATCGGTGGTGGCCTCCGGGCAGCGTGCCGACCTCGGTGGCCTCCTGCCGCTGGGGCTGGCCCCACCCCGCTGACCTACCCTGGTCGGGTGAGCCGCCCGCGTCGATCCCCGAGGTACAGCCGTTTCCTGGTCACCGGTGCCCTGCTGGGGTTCGTCGCCGGGGCGCTGGTGGCCTACCTCGGCCACCAGGTCCCCAACTACGGTGCCGGAGCGCAGCTGGGCTACTTCGGCGGCATCGGCGCCGGGCTCGGGGCGTTGGCCGCCGGCGTGGTCGCCGCCCTGCTCGACCGCGACCCCTGATCGGCTGTGCGAGACTGTCGCGCGTGGCACGCGGCGACGGTCGGCTGACCCACGACCTGCTCCCCGGCGAGCACGGCCCGCAGGACGCCTGTGGGGTCTTCGGGGTCTGGGCGCCCGGTGAGGACGTCGCCAAGCTCACCTACTTCGGGCTCTACGCCCTGCAGCACCGCGGCCAGGAGTCCGCCGGGATCGCCACCGGCGACGGCTCGAAGGTGCTGGTCTACAAGGACATGGGGCTGGTCAGCCAGGTGTTCGACGAGACCGCGCTGTCCGCCCTGGCCGGCCATGTCGCGGTCGGCCACTGTCGGTACTCCACCACCGGCGGGTCGACGTGGGAGAACGCCCAACCCACGCTCGGCGGCACCGACACGACGACGGTGGCGCTGGCCCACAATGGCAACCTCATCAACACCGCCGAGCTGTTCGACCGGCTCGCCGAGCGCCACGGGGGCCTGGGTCGGCACCCGGGCGAGCTCGGGCGGGGCAACACCACCGACACCGCGCTGGTCACGGCGATGCTCTCCGATCCCGACCGCACCCTCGAGGCGTCGGCGTTGCAGGTCCTGCCGCACCTGCACGGGGCCTTCTGTTTCGTGTTCATGGACGAGCACACCCTGTATGCCGCCCGCGACCGGCACGGCATCCGGCCGCTGGCGCTCGGGCGTCTGGACCGGGGCTGGGTGGTGGCCTCGGAGACCGCGGCGCTGCAGACCGTCGGTGCCGCGGTGATCCGCGAGATCGAGCCCGGTGAGCTGCTGTGCATCGACGAGCAGGGGCTGCGCTCGCACCGGTTCGCCGCGGCGAAGCCCAAGGGCTGCGTCTTCGAGTACGTCTACCTCGCCCGGCCGGACGCGGTGATCGCCGACCGGGTGGTGCACGAGTCGCGGGTGGCCATGGGAGCCCGGCTGGCTCGGGAGCACCCGGCCGTGGCCGACCTGGTCATCGGGGTGCCGGAGTCGGGGGTGCCGGCGGCGGTCGGCTTCGCCCAGGAGTCGGGCATCCCGTTCGGGCACGGGTTCGTCAAGAACGCCTACGTGGGCCGGACGTTCATCCAACCCTCGCAGACCCTGCGTCAGCTGGGCATCCGGCTCAAGCTCAACCCGCTGGCCCACACCATCCGCGGCAAGCGGCTGGTCGTCGTCGACGACTCCATAGTCCGGGGCAACACCCAGCGCGCCCAGGTGCGCATGCTGCGCGAGGCCGGCGCTGCCGAGGTCCATGTGCGCATCTCCAGCCCGCCGGTGGTGTGGCCGTGCTTTTACGGCATCGACTTCGCCACCCGCGCCGAGCTCATCGCCACCGGCCTGGGCGTCGAGGAGGTCCGCGCGTCGATCGGCGCGGACTCGCTGGGATACATCTCCCTGGACGGCATGGTCGAGGCCACCGGCCAGCCGCCCGGCCAGCTGTGCGCCGCGTGCTTCACCGGCGACTACCCGGTGGCGCTGCCCGAGGACGGCCGGGTCGGCAAGCACCTGCTGGAGACCCTGCCCATGGACCTGTCCCATGTGCGCCGGGACGTCGACCCGGAGCCGGAGCGTCTGGACGCCGAGGGGGTGTCCTTCGGGATGCCGGGCGGGGCCGAGAACGCGCTCCTGCTGCCCTGACCCTCCGGTCTAGGCTGACCTGCGTGACCGAGCCCATCACGTATGCCGCCGCGGGCGTCGACGTCGAGGCCGGCGACCGGGCCGTCGAGCTGATGAAGGCCTCGATCGTCCGGGCCGGTCGAGCGGAGGTGCTCGGGGGTGTCGGGGGGTTCGCGGGGTTGTTCGACGCCGCCGCCCTGACCCGGATGGCCCGCCCGGTGCTCGCCACGAGCACCGACGGCGTCGGCACGAAGGTCGCGATCGCCCAGGCGCTGGACCGGCACGACACGGTCGGTTTCGACCTGGTCGGCATGGTCGTCGACGACATCGTGGTGTGCGGCGCGGAGCCGCTGTTCATGACCGACTACATCGCCACCGGGACGGTGGTGCCCGAGCGGGTGGCGGCCATCGTGTCCGGCATCGCCGCGGCCTGTGCGCAGGCCGGGGTGGCGCTGATCGGGGGCGAGACCGCCGAGCACCCGGGTCTGCTCGGTCCGCAGGAGTACGACCTGGCCGGGGCGGCCACCGGCGTGGTCGAGCACGACGCGCTGCTGGGGCCCCGCCGGGTCCGTGCCGGGGACGTGGTCCTTGCCCTGGCCTCCAGCGGGCTGCACGCCAACGGCTACTCCCTGGTGCGCCACGTCGTCGCCGCCGCGGGGTGGGCGCTGGACCGGCACGTCGAGCAGTTCGGGCGCACCCTCGGCGAGGAGCTGCTGGAACCCACCCGGGTCTACGCCGCCGACCTGTTGGCCCTGGTGCGCACCCCCGGGGTCGACGTGCACGCCCTGAGCCACGTCACCGGTGGCGGGCTCGCGGCCAACCTCGCCCGGGTCCTGCCCCCTGGTCTGGTGGCCCGCGTCGACCGGGCCCGGTGGACCCCCCCGCCCGTGTTCACGGTGATCGGGCAGCTGGGTCGGGTGCCCAGGGCCGACCTCGAGCGCACCCTCAACATGGGCATCGGGTTCGTCGTGGTGCTGCCCCCCGAGTCGGTGGACGCGGCGACGGCGGTATGCCGTGCCCGCGGTCTGCCCGCGTGGCCGGTCGGCGAGGTCGCCCGACAGGGTGCCGACACAGTGGACCCGCGCTATGACCTCACCCGCGGCGCCAAGGGAGTGGACGGGGGAGCCGTCCAGGTCGTCGGTGAGCACCCGCCGGGCTCGTGAGGGCGCGGCATACCGACTGCCCGGTGCGCGTCGCGCCCGGGGTCGCGTCCGCTGGACGCATGAGGCCTCGTGATCGGTGGGTCAGCACTCAGTGCTGGCCGGCCGCCCACTTTCCGTAGTCGTCGTCGTCCTGCGCCTCGTCGGCCTCGTCGGCCGGCTCGTACCGGGAAGACGTGTGCAGTTCTCGCTCAAGCGCGTTGAGGTCGGTGTCGGGAGAGAAGTACTTCAGCTCCCGAGCGACCTTGGTCTGCTTGGCCTTTGCTCGGCCGCGCCCCATGGCGTGACCCCCTCATGCGTCTGCCGGGACGGCATCGACCAAACCCGCCGGTCACGTCTGTCGTGAGCCCGACGGGCCGTTGCGGAGCGGCCCCGGGGAATGTGTGTGTGTCGTGGGGACCACGCTACCCGACGTTGACCCTGTCGTCGGACGCTCCGGGCGCATCGACGAGCGGCGGCGCGACCGTCCGGGCCGGTGGTGGACCCCCGGGACAATCTTGGAAAATGACCCGGCTGCGTGGAAACCATGCGAGAGTGGTCGACGTAGTCGAGTCGGCGCCCGACGCGGGTGGACGCCGGACTCTGGGGAGTTCATCGATCGGAGCGCACATGTCTGCACCTCAACACGAGACAGACAAGCTGCTCACTCCAGGCGAGGTCGCGGCGCTCTTCCGGGTCGATCCCAAGACGGTGACCAGGTGGGCCAAGGCCGGCAAGTTGACGGCCATCCGGACCCTGGGCGGGCATCGTCGGTATCGCACCTCGGAAGTGCGCCGCCTCCTCGGGGGGGAGTAGGTCTCGAAGCGGGGGCTGGGGGCCGGGCGCTGTTGCCCGGCCCCCTTGCCATGCCGCGCGGTGGTCGGCTCAGCCGACCCGGTCCTGGGGGCCGGGCGGGTATGCCGCGCCGGAGCCGACGTCGACGGTGTGGGTGGCGACCGGCGCCGGGCTCTCGGGCATGAGCACCCACAGCAGCGGGTAGACCAACACCGGCGAGCCGGGCAGGGCCAGGCAGGCGACGACGAACAGCACCCGCACGAGCGTCGGGTCCCATCCGTAGCGGCGAGCCACGCCGATGCAGACCCCGGCGATGACCCGACCCTCCTTGGGGCGCACGAGTCCGTTGCTGGCCATGCGGGCGTGCAGGTCTTTCATGATGTGTCCTTCGATCCTTCGGTGGTGGACGCGGCGACGTCCGGGTGTCTTCATCGTCGGTCGGTGGACCGGTCGGGAGGTATCTGGTCGAGCACTGACCCGACCCTGACCGGACCCTGAGGCCGGCTCGGGGGCCCCCGTCGGGTGGGTCGGCCCGCACCCGGCGGCCCCTGCGGGTGCGGTGGCTACCGTTGCGCCCATGGACACGGCGCGGGCCGACCGTGACCTCATGTCGGTGCTGGCCGCCCTGCGCCAGGCCGGCGCGGGCGACGTGCTCGTCGTCGACGCCGGCGGCCAGGACCGGGCCGTGGCCGGAGAGCTGTTCGCCACCGAGGCGCAGCGGCGGGGGCTGGCCGGTCTGGTGCTGCAGGCCGCTGCGCGACAGCGCCTGGACCCGGCCGAGGCCATCGAGGCCCGCGAGAGGCGGCTGCAGGCCGGGATGTCGCGGGGCGGCGACTGGACCACCCCCCAGGGCGGGCTGTTCACCTGGGTGAGCTTCCCGCGGCGACGGGACGTCGCGGCCGTCCAGCGCGCGGTGCTGCTCCCCAGGCCAGGGTCATCGTCGTTCCCGTAGCGCCCTGCTTCGCCACCGACCCCGAGGCGCACCATGCCCGGATGAGCTTCTCGGGGGTCGCCGACGAGCGCCTCGCCGCGGGCGTCGAGGCGATGGGCCGGCTGCTGGGCCAGGCGCTCGCCTCAGCGCCGCAGGGATCCGACCACCCGCCGCAGTGGGCCGGCGCGGAATACCGGACATTAGGGTGGAGTCATGACCGAACACGTGTCGCCCGGCCGGATCACCAGGGCGGCCGGCGGCTCCGTCGGCGAGTCCGAGCGCCGGCCGCGGTGGGTGGCGCTGGCCCCCGGCAGCCTGCGCCGCACCGTCGTCGCGGTGTTCGCGGCGATCGTGCTGCTCACCATCGCGCTGTGGGCGTTCCAGGCGCTCAGCTCGTTCCTCTTCCTGCTGCTGCTGGCCTGGCTGTTGTCGATCGCCATGGAGCCGATGGTGCTGTGGCTCATCCGACTCGGGCTGCGCCGCGGGCTGGCCTCCGGCGTGGTCATCATGGGGATGATCCTGCTCACCCTCGGCATCGGGGCGCTGTTCGGGCAGGTCTTCGTGTCGCAGGCGCAGGACCTGCAGGACAGCTTCCCGGCGGCCGTGCGCAACGCGGTCGAGTGGCTCAACTCGACGTTCAACACCTCGTTCGACGTCTCGCAGATCGAGGCGGGCCTGCAGCAGCTGCCGCAGCAGCTGCCCGAGCTGGCCCAGCAGTACGGCGGGGGCTTGCTCGGGGTGTTCGGGGCGCTGCTCACCGGTCTGTTCGACCTGCTGACCATCGTCGTGTTCGCCTACTACCTGTCCGCCGACAGCATCCGGCTGCGTCAGACGATCGGGTCCTTCCTGCCGCCGCGCTACCAGCCGGTCCTCATGACCGTGTGGACCATCGCGGTGGAGAAGACCGGCGGCTACGTCGTCTCCAAGCTGGTCCTGGCGGCTGCGTCGGCGTTCTTCCACGCGGTGTTCTTCAACATCATCGACGTGCCGTTCTGGCTGCCGCTGGGCGTGCTGGCCGGCATCACCTCCCAGTTCGTCCCCATCATCGGCACGTACATCGGCGTCCTGCTGCCGGCGCTGTTCGCCGTGCTGCACAACCCCATCTCGGTGGTGTGGATCGTCGTCTTCGCCACGGTGTACCAGCAGATCGAGAGCTACTGGTTCACCCCGATGGTGAGCCGACGGACGATGGACATCCATCCGGCGCTGGCCCTGGCCTCGGTGTTCATCGGCGTGGGACTGGTGGGCCCGATCGGGGCCCTCATCGGGATCCCGGTCACTGCCGCGCTGCTCACCATCGTCGAGACCTTCCGCAACCGCCACGAGCTGCTGCCCGAACTGGTCGCCCTCGAAGAGGAGGAGGCGACCGACGAGCCGACCGCCTCCGGGGGCGGGGACGCGCCGGACGCGCCGGACGCGCCAGCGCAGCCCGGACCGAGCGCGGCGAAGCCCGGACCGGACGCGGCGCAGCCCTGAGGGCCCTGCGCGGACGCTGACGATCGGGCGCCGCGCGGTCACGTCCGGGAGTGCTCCGAGGCCCGGCGGACCTGGTCCTCGCTCGGGCGCACGCCGGTGTACAGCTCGAACTGCCGCGCGGCCTGCAGGGCGATGACCTGCGCCCCGGTGACGACCTGGGCCCCGACCTCGATGGCGCGGCGCACCAGCGGCGTCTGCGACGGGAACGCGACGACGTCGACCACGGTGCGGGCGCGGCATACCACGTCGTCGTCCACCGGCAGTTCCCGCTCGCCCGGGCCGCCGGCCATCCCCACGGGCGTGGCGTTGACGAGCACCCGCGGGCGCGCATCGTCGAGCCGCGGGCGCCACGTCCAGCCGTAGGCCGAGGCCACCTGCGCCCCGGTGCGCTCGTTGCGCGCCACGACGAGGCCGGTGGCGAAGCCGTGCTCGCGCAGCGCGGCGACGCACGCGACCGCCATCCCCCCGCTGCCCAGGACCGCGACGTCGCCGTCGGTGGGCACCGCGGCCTCGGCCAGCAGGGTGCGGACCGCGATCAGGTCGGTGTTGTATGCCGTGAGCCGCCCGTGGTCGTTGACGATGGTGTTCACCGAGCCGATCGACTTGGCCGACGGGTCCATGACGTCGACCAAGGGGATGACCTCCTGCTTCCACGGCATCGAGATCCCGCAGCCCCTGATGCCCAGTGCGCGGACCCCCGCGACGGCCGCGACGATGTCGTTGGTGGTGAACGCCTTGTAGACGTAGTCCAGGCCGAGCTCGTCGTAGAGGTAGTTGTGGAACCGCGTGCCGATGTTGCTGGGCCGTGCGGACAGGGAGATGCACAGACCGGTGTCCTTGGTGATCTCGCGTGCCACGTGCTCCATCGTGCCCGGTCTCACCGGCCTCGCTCCACCAGGGGGGCGGCTCTCGGACGTTCGAGTCGGGCGCGCCCGTCTCGGGCTCGGCTCAGAAGCTGCCGCCGGCGGCCGGGTTGCCGCCGTGGTGCTCGTGGCGGGCGAGGTCCTCGGTCTCCACCTGCACGGCGTGCTTGGCCAGGCGGCTGTTGTGCCGGCCATAGGCGAAGTAGACGACCAGCCCGATGAGCATCCACAGGACGAACCGGATCCAGGTCTCGGCCGGCAGGGTGAGCATGAGGTAGAACGCGGTGGCCGCGGCGATCCAGGGCAACACCGGGTTGCCGGGCACCCGGAAGCCCCGCTTGAGGTCCGGTCGGCGGCGGCGCAGCACCGGGATCGACAGCGACACCAGCGTGAAGGCCGCCAGGGTGCCGATGTTGACCATCTCCTCGAGCTTGCCCACCGGGGTCAGTGCCGCGGTGAGGGCCACGAGGATCCCGATGGTGACGGTGATCTTCACCGGGGTGCCGGTCCTGGGGTGGGTGACGCCCAGCCCCTTGGGCAGCAGCCAGTCGCGGCTCATCGCGAAGACGACCCGGCTGGCCCCGATGAGCAGGGTCATGACCACGGTGGTGAGGCCGGCGACCGCCCCCGCGGAGATCAGCGTCGCATAGCCGCCCCGGTCGACCGACTCGAAGGCCGTGGCCAGCGAGGCCTTCACCGAGATCTGGTCGTAGCGCACCATGCCGGTGATCACCAGGGTGACCGCGACGTAGAGGATGGTGCAGATGACCAGCGAGGCGATGATGCCGATGGGCAGGTCGCGCTGGGGCTCCTTGGCCTCCTCGGCGGTCGTCGCGACGACGTCGAAGCCGATGTAGGCGAAGAACACCAGCGAGGCCCCGGCGAGGATGCCCATGATGCCGAAGGTCGTCGGGGCGAAGCCGAACAGCGTCTGGATCAGCGGGGCGGTGAACACGTCCCCGCCGGTCTGCGCGGCGGCCTGGGCCGGCGGGACGAAGGGGGTGTAGTTGGCGGAGTTGACATAGCCGAGCCCGGCGATGATGACGAACAGGACGACGAACAGCTTGAGGGCGACCAGGGCGAGATTGACCCGCATGGACTCCTTGATCCCCACGGACACGAGCAGGGTGAGCAGGGCCACGAGCAGGAACGCCGGCAGGTCGAAGCTCGACCCGGAGCCGATCGACTCGGGGATGGTGATGCCGAGGTGCCCGAGGAACACGCCGGCATACGCCGACCAGCCCTGCGCGACCACGCTGGCGCCCAGGAGCATCTCCAGCAGCAGGTCCCAGCCGATGATCCACGCGACGAACTCGCCGAGTGTGGCGTAGGAGAACGTGTAGGCCGACCCGCTGACCGGCACGGTCGAGGCGAACTCGGCGTAGCACAGCGCGGCCAGCCCGCAGGCGATCGCCGCGACGACGAAGCTGATGACGATGGCCGGCCCGGCTACGGTGGCGGCGGCCCGGCCGGTCAGGGTGAAGATCCCCGCCCCGATGATCACCCCGATGCCGAACACCGTGAGGTCGACGGCGGTGAGCCGCCGTTTCAGCTGGTACTCCGGCTCCTCGGTCTCGGCGAGGCAGGCCTCGATGGACTTGGTACGGAACAGGCTGCTGGCCATGGGGTGTCCTCTCCGGGAACGTGCACACCGGCATACCGGGGCATGTCCGGTATGCCGCCGGAGGCTACTCCTCGGCGGCGGTTACCGGTCGGTTCTGCGGCGGGTCCCGCGCCGAACGGTCGTGCCAGGATGGGCCGTCCGCCGCTCCGGGAGAGAGGGATCACCCATGCGCATCTGCGACACCGTCGCCCTGGTCACCGGAGGGGCCTCCGGGCTCGGCCTGGCCACGGCGCGGCGGCTGCATGCCGAGGGCGCCGGCGTCGTCCTGGTCGACCTGCCGGCCTCCGACGGGGCGGCCGTGGCGGCGTCCCTGGGAGGGCGGGCGGCGTTCGTGCCGGCCGACGTCACCGATGCCGACCAGGTGCAGGCGGCGGTCACGCGCGCGGTCGAGCTGGGCACCCTGCGGATCGCGGTGAGCTGCGCGGGGATCGGCCCGGCCGCCCGGGTCCTGCGCAAGGACGGCTCGGCCAACGACCTGGGCGCCTTCGTCGCGGTGATCCAGGTCAACCTCGTCGGCACCTTCAACGTCCTGCGCCTGGCGGCGGCCGGGATGCTCGCGCACAGCCCGGTCGAGGGGGAGGAGCGCGGGGTCATCGTCAACACCGCCTCGATCGCGGCCTACGACGGGCAGATCGGGCAGGCCGCGTATGCCGCGTCCAAGGGCGGGGTGGTCGGGATGACCCTGCCGGTGGCCCGCGACCTGGCCCAGCACCGGATCCGCGTGGTGACGATCGCGCCAGGGATGTTCATGACCCCGCTGCTGGCCACCCTGCCGGCCGAGGCGGTGGCCGCCCTCGGGGCGGCGGTGCCGCACCCCGCGCGGTTGGGCGACCCGGGCGAGTATGCCGCGCTGGTCGCCCACGTCGTGCAGAACCCCATGCTCAACGGCGAGGTGATCCGCCTCGACGGTGCGCTGCGGATGGGCCCGCGCTGAGGCCCATCAGCGCTCGCGGGCCGGCTACCATCCGGATGTCGGACAAGGGGACGGCGTCGGGCTCCGATGCCGCGGAGGATGGTGACATGAGCGACTCGGGGCAGGGCGCGGGCGACATCCGCATCGGCAGCGCGGAGCGGGAGGCGGCGCTGCGGCAGCTGTCCTTCCACACGAACGCGGGCCGGCTGAGCCCGGACGAGCTGGCCGAGCGCTCCGCGGCGGTCGAGGCGGCCCGCACCCGCGGCGAGCTCGACGCCGTGTTCGTCGACCTGCCCGACGCCGACGCGCAGCCTTACGGGCCGCGTCCCGCGGACGCCGCGCCAGCCGCGGCATACCCCCCTGTCGGTATGCCGCGACCGAGCGACGCGGGGCCCGCCCCTGCTCCCGCGCCGTACGCCGGTGGCCAGTCTGCGACGATGTCCCGGCTCGTGGCGATGAGCGGGTCGCTGGCCCTGTTGGCGTTCCTGGCCTGCGGCTTCCTGCTGCGCGGGTGGGCGTGGGCGTGGATCTTCTTCCTCGTGCCCGGCCTGGTGCGGGCCTGGTACCGCGACCCGGGCAGCGGCGGACGCCGGTAGGGATGGCACTGCGGGTATGCCGGGGTGGCTCGGCATACCCGCAGGGTGTGTGGTCGGTCAGAACCTCGGGGCGTCCTGGGGACCGGTCGGGTGGGTGGGCACCGACCCCCACGTGTGCGCCGGCGGGGCAGGGGCGGCGAACGACGGGGCAGGCGCGGCGGTGGGCGGGGTCGGCGGCTGGGCGCTGCGGCGACCGTGCGCTCGGCCGACGAACAGCGCGGCGACGAGCAGGCCGATCCAGAGCCAGCCGGTGTGGTGGTGGCCGGCACCGTCGGGGACGATGGCGATCACCGAGAGCACCAGCAGGACGATCGAGCCGCCGTGGCCGTCGCGGATCGCGCGCTCCAGGTGGATGCGCCCGTGCGCGTCGGGCAGCAGGAGCCAGGCGAGCAGGTAGACAGCGACGGCCGGGCCCAGGACGGCTAGCACGACGGTGGCGACCCGGACGATCCCGGGCGAGATGCCCAGGCGCTGCGCGATGCCCGCGCAGACGCCGCCGAGCTTGCGCTGCGGCGAGCGGGTCACCGGGCTGCGCCGCAGGGCGGCGAACAGACGGTCGAGAGCGGAGGGAGCGGTCGGTGTCGCGTTCATGTCTTCACGATGCGCCGGGGCCGTCCTGCCGGCCAGTGGGGTCGACCCTGACCCGGCCCTGACCCGACCCTGACCGGGGTCGGCGCTGGCCACGCGGCGGGCTCAGGGGCGCAGCTCGCGGTACATCACGTGCAGCCCGACCAGGCCGTGCCGGCGGCTGCGGAAGGCACCGGGCGCGGTGCCGACGATCCGGAAGCCCAGGCTCTGCCACAACGCCACCGCCGCGGTGTTGGTCTGCACGACGGCGTTGAACTGCATCGCCGCAAACCCCTGCTCGGTCGCCCACTGCAGGACGTGCTCGGCCAGCGCCCGTCCGACGCCGCGGCCCCGGGCCGCCGCCGCGACCATGAAGGAGGCGTTGGCCACGTGGTCGCCGCGGCCGGGGCGGTTCGGCCCGACCGTGGCGGTGCCCAGGAAGGTGCCGTCGGCGGCATACGCGACGACGGCGTGCCACGGCGGGGGTGGCAGCCACGCCTGGGCGATCTGCGCGTCGCTGAGGTCCTCGGGGTAGGCGTAGGTCTCGCCCTCGTCGACGATCGCCCGGCACACCTGGGCGATGTCCGCCAGGTCGTCGACGATGGCTTCGCGCAGGAGCACGCCGCCGCCCTCAGTCCGGGACGGCCAGCTCGCCCAGCGGCGACCACCCGTCCTGGTCGACCACCGTGCTGACGATCTGCGGTGTGCGGCTCAGGTAGGACGGCAGGGTCGCCTGCGCGGCCTTGAAGTGGGCCGAACCCACGTGGGCGGCGCCGGCGTCGCCGTCGCGGAACGCCTCGGTGAGCAGGTATGCCGTGGGGTCGTCCAGGCAGCGCGCCCACTCGAACCACAGGCACCCCTCCTCCGCCCGGGTCGCTTCGGTGAAGACGCGGGAAATCTCGGGCCAGGCGTCGGCGTGTTCCGGGCGCACCGGGAACTTCGCGATGATGCAGATCAAGGGAGGCTCCTGCGGTCGGATGGCGTTGCGGGATCAGGCGAACGGAGTGCTGGCGGCGTCGAGCGCGACGCGCTCGGCCGGGTCCAGGGCGAGGGTCGTCGCGGCCATGAGCTCGGCGACCTGGGACGGGGTGGTGGCCGAGGCGATCGGGGCCGTGACGCCGTGGGCGAGCATCCAGGCCAGGGCGACCGTGGCCGGGGCCACCCCGTGCGCCTGGGCGATCGTCGAGAGGGTGTCGAGCACCGCGAGGCCCTCGGGGGTGAGGTACCGCCCGGCGCCGGTCTTGCGGGGCCGCCCCTCGAGGTCGGCGGTGCTGCGGTACTTGCCGGACAGGAACCCGGAGGCCAACGAGTAGTAGGGGAAGGTCGCCAGGGCGTGCTCGGCGGCAACGGGGGCGTAGTCGCGCTCGAAGGTGCGTCGGCTGACCAGGCTGTACTCGTTCTGCAGGGCCACCGGTTTGGCCAGCCCGTCGGTATCACAGAGGGTCAGCCACTCGCGCATCCGGTCGGGGGAGAGGTTGGAGATGCCGACGGCGCGGACCTTGCCGGCCTGCACCAGCGCGTCGAACGCCCCGGCGATCTCGGGGATCGGGGTGACCTCGTCGTCGCGGTGGGCGTAGTAGAGGTCGACGTGGTCGGTGCGCAGCCGGCGCAGCGAGTCGTCGCAGGCCGCGTGGATGGTGGCCGCGGCCAAGCCCTTGCGCTGCGCCCAGGACCCGACCTTGGTGGCGATCGTCATGGTCTCGCGGGTGCCCCGATCGGCCAGCCAGGAGCCGAGGATCTGCTCGGACTCGCCGCCGGAGCACCCCGGTGCCCATTGCGGGTAGCCGTCCGCCGTGTCGACGAAACTCCCCCCGGCCGCGGCGAAGGCGTCGAGGACGGCATACGAGGCGCTTTGGTCCGTCGTCCAGCCGAACGTGTTGCAGCCAAGGTTGAGCGGGACGATATCGACGTCGAGTCCGGGGATGCGCGCCATGGGTCCGACGATACGGCCGGTTGGCGCCACGGCATACCGCGCCGGTATGCCGTCACTCGCAGGCGATGCCGTCGTGGTCGCGGTCCAGATCCTCCCGGTAGCCCGGCTCGCCTCGACGCAACGGGGCGGCGCCAGCCGCTTTGGCCTGGCTGCAGTTGGCGTAGTACGGGGCGCTCAGCCCGCTCGCTCCGGACAGGGGTTGGGGCACGCCGGCGCCACCGGTTGCGGCGGTGACCGTCGCCGTCACCGTAGGACCGGCCACCGTCACGGTCGGTCCCGCCGTCGTGTGCGTGGGGCCGGCCACGGTCACCGCAGGCGCGGTGACCGTCAACGTGGCAGCGGGCTCCACCGGCCCCCTCGGCGACGTCGCGGCCCCGAGCCCGATGCCGACGACGAGGATGCCGAGGGCACCCCCTCCGGTGCGCCACAGGCGGGCGGTGGTCATCGGGGGTGCCCCGAACGCCCCACGAGGGCCGGCCGTGGGCAGGCCTCGATCGTCGAGCCAGAACCGCCATCCCGCCGGGGCGGGGGGCCAGGAGGAGTCGGGCTGCCACGCCTCATCGGGCACCCAACCGGGGGGTGGCGACGGCCAGCCGGGGGGGACGTTGAACCGCATGGTGACTCCTAGACCCCGAGTCAGGACGAGCAGTCGGGCCCATTATCGCCGTGGTGGGTTTCCCTACGCATGATTCTTGTCGCAGCGGCGGGGTCGGGGTGGGCCGAGCCGACGGCAGGGCGAGCCGGTGCGGCCGAACGCGCGCCGACTCGTTGGGTCAGTGGCCCGGCCTCGGGGCCGGGCACCGTCCGCGGTTGCTGGCCTTGCTCTGGGCCGACGCGCCGCCCAGGGCTAGGGTCCCAGTCATGAGCATCGAACGGCCTGTCGCACCCAACCCCTACGACCTGCTGCCCGGCACCGCGTCGTTCACGGTGACCAGCTCCGACGTCACCGATGGCCAGCCGCTCAAGGACGACCAGGTGGCGGCACTGGGCAACGCCTCCCCGCAGCTGTCCTGGTCCGGCGCGCCGGAGGGGACCGGCTCCTACGTCGTGACCTGCTTCGACCCGGACGCCCCGACGCCCTCGGGCTTCTGGCACTGGGTGCTCGTGGACCTGCCGGCGTCCTGCACCTCGCTGCCGGCTGGTGCCGGTGCGCAGGGGGCGGCGCTGCCAGGGAACGCCTTCATGTGCCGCAACGACGGTGGCACCAAGGCGTTCATGGGCGCCGCTCCACCGGCCGGCGACCAGGTGCACCGGTACTTCTTCGTCGTCCACGCGGTGGGTCCGCAGTCGCTCGGTGTGGACTCGGACGCCTCGGCCGCCGTGGTCTCGTTCAACCTCGCGTTCAAGACGCTGGGCCGGGCGATCGTGACCGGGACCTACCAGCACTGAGGTCGGCCAGGGTCGGGTCGCGCGCGATGGACGGTGATTCTGGCGGGCCGGGCTCCCGCGACCGCCCACTCCGCGTCGTGCTGCCGCCTCCGCGATATTTCGCGGATCGCGCTGGGATATCGCGGAGTACCTGTCCGATCTGTGCCTCGAGGGCCGCACTCAGGTTGTGCCGGCCGGGCCGGGGCGGAAGGGGCAGGTCAGCGGTGGTGGCCAGGGGCGGGGTCGAACCGCCGACCTTCCGATTTTCAGACCGACGCATTTGCCCAGGTCACAGCCGTCTTCGGGAACGACGTGCAACATCTCGCCCCTCACAGCCGGTCTGACAGGTGCGGCATCCCCATGCTGGGCCAGCCGCGACAACGCCTGGGCCACCTGGCCGTCGCGGCCCTCGACAGCGTGCAGGTAGCGCTGGGCCGCCGCGTTCGACGAGTGGCCCAACCGCTTCTTGAGGTCCACCAGGCTCTCACCGGCGGAAGCAGCCAACGTCTGACCCGTATGCCGCAAGTCATGAAAACGCGATATCTACCCCCACCCGACGACGAGCCCGCACGAAAGCCTGATAGACCGTGTTACCCGAAGCGCGCCGGCCATCCCGACCAACGGTGAAGAACTCCGGCCCGGCGAATGGCAGCGCATGTTCCCGCAGGACCGGCAACACGTGCGGCGGGACCGACACCGTACGCTTGCCGGCATCGCTCTTCGGTTCCTTCTCGAACTTCACCGGCGACTCCAACAGCTCGACCCAGTACCGCGACACATGCACAATCCCGCCCTGCACATCAACATCCTCGGTGCGGATCGCGCAAATCTCCCCGCCCCGCAACCCGCACCAGGCCGCGAGCACCACAGCGGCCCGATAGCGCGGCGTGACCGCCTCCACCAACGCGGCCACCTGAGCAGGCGTCGCAATACCGCGCTCGGAAGCGCGCACCGAACCCGCACCCAGGATATGGCACGGATTGCGCAGGATCGCCCCATCCTCGACCGCCACGTTCAGAACGGCGCGCAGCAGCCTGTAGGACTGGCTCATCGGTGTCCGACCACCCTGGCCCCGCAACGCCTTCGCATGCCACGCCCGCACCACTGGTGGCGTATCGTCGCGATCGGCATCTCAAGGCCGCGCCTGCGGCGCGGAAGATGGCGGGGCCACGCGCTGCGGTGCTCGCTACGCTGCGCCCTCCGCGCACCCCGCCCGCGGCAGCTCCTGAGCACGGGGCAGACAAGGCGGCGTGTGATCCAATTGACGAGTGCCGTCCAAGCCTTGTCCCTTCTGCGGAGTGGTCGCGCCGATGACCAAGGAACACGCCTGGGCCAAATGGCTACGGCATGTCGGCGACGCCTGAATACTGACCCCCTATCGACGGTTGAAAACTGACCCCCTCCGAGACCCTGATCTCACCAGTGGTGAGGCAGGAGGACGGGAGTGTTGTCAGTGGAGGACTGGGCTGAGATCCGCAGGTTGCACCGGGCCGAGGAGTTGCCGATCAAGTTGATCGCCAGGACCTTGGGCGTCTCGCGCAACACCGTGCGGGCGGCGTTGGCCGCCGATGGGCCACCGAGGTATGTGCGGGCGCTGGCGGGGTCGGCGGTGGATGCCTTCGAGCCGCGGATCCGTGAGCAGCTGCAGGCGGTTCCGACGATGCCGGCCACGGTGGTCGCCGAGCGGGTCGGGTGGACGCGCGGGATGACGGTGTTCAAGCAGCGGGTGGCTGAGGTGCGCCCGGCGTACCTGCCGCCGGACCCGGCCTCGCGTACCGCCTACGAGGCTGGCGAGCTGGCTCAGTTCGACTTCTGGTTCCCCGACATCGAGCTGCCGGTCGGCTACGGACAAACCCGGACGGCCAAGCGGCTGCCGGTGATGACGACGGTGATGGGATACTCGCGCTGGTCCGGCGGCCTGCTGATCCCCTCCCGGGAGGCCGAGGACCTGTACGCCGGCTGGTGGCAGCTGCTCTCGAGGCAGCTGCAGGGGGTGCCCAGGACGCTGGTGTGGGACGGCGAGGGAGCGGTCGGCCGGTGGCGCGCGCGACGGCCCGAGCTGACCGGTGACTGTCAGGCGTTCCGGGGCGTGCTCGGCGCCGCGGTGTACATCTGTAAGCCGGCCGACCCTGAGGCCAAGGGGATGCTCGAGCGGCTGCACGACTACCTGGAGAAGTCCTTCCTGCCGGGCCGGGTGTTCACCTCCCCGGAGGACTTCAATATCCAGCTGGCCGGGTTCTTCACCAAGGCCAACGCCCGCAGGATGCGGGTGCTGGGCTGCACTCCGGGCGATCGCGTGGCCGCGGACCGGGCAGCGACGTTGCCGCTGCCGCCGGTCCCACCCGAGGTCGGATGGCGCAAGACGGTGCGGCCGCCGCGTGACCACTACGTCCGGATCGACTCCAACGACTACTCGGTCCACCCGGCCGTGATCGGCCGGCGGGTCGAGGTCCACGCCGACCTGGGCCGGGTGTGGGTGACCTGCGAAGGAGCGGTCGTCGCCGACCACGCCAGGGTGTGGGCACGTCATCAGACGATCACCGACTTCGAGCACGCGGTCGCGGCCAAGCACCTGCGGCGGGGGCGTGCCGACCTGCTGCGGCCGGTGGCCGATGCGGCCACCGGCGGCGAGGTTGAGATCCGCTCCCTCGGGGTCTATGACCAGGCCTTGGGCGTGCTCGACCAGCTTGCCGACGAGGAGGTGTCGTGATGGCCCGCACCGCGGTCCTCAAGACCAGCCGGGACCTCACCAGCGAGCTGGAGTACCTGACCAGGGCGCTGAAGGCCCCCACCCTGCGCGAT
Source organism: Dermatophilaceae bacterium (assembly GCA_037045055.1). Classification (GTDB taxonomy): domain Bacteria; phylum Actinomycetota; class Actinomycetes; order Actinomycetales; family Dermatophilaceae; genus Phosphoribacter. Next base: position 401,394 of record JBAOHJ010000002.1, read on the forward strand.
TCGGTCCCCCGGCTGGCCGAGCGTGCCCGCGAGGAGTCCTGGACCCACGAGGAGTTCCTCGCCGCGTGCCTCCAACGTGAGGTCGCCGCCCGGGAATCCCACGGCGGCGAAGGCCGGATCCGCGCCGCCCGCTTCCCCGCCCGCAAGTCGCTGGAGGACTTCGACTACGACCACGCCCGCGGCCTCAAACGCGAGACCATCGCCCACCTGGGCACCTTGGATTTCGTCGCCGCCAAGGAGAACGTCGTCCTCCTCGGACCGCCCGGCACTGGCAAGACCCACGTGGCGACCGGGCTCGCGGTCCGCGCCTGCCACGCAGGGCTCCGGGCCCTGTTCGCCACCGCCTCGCAGTGGGTCGACCGGCTCGCCGAGGCCCACCACGCCGGCCGGCTCCAGGACGAGCTCCGACGCCTGGCCCGCTACCCCGTGCTGGTCATCGACGAGGTCGGGTACATCCCGTTCGAGCCCGAGGCGGCGAACCTGTTCTTCCAGCTCGTCTCCTCCCGCTACGAGCGCGCCAGCCTGATCGTCACCTCCAACAAGAACTTCGCCCGCTGGGGCGAGGTCTTCGGCGATGACACCGTCGCCGCCGCGATGATCGACAGGCTCGTCCACCACGCCGAGGTCATCGCCCTCAAGGGCGACTCCTACCGCCTCAAGAACCGCGAACTCGGCCGCGTCCCCGCGGCCGTCACCGAAGAGGACTAACCAGCAAGGGGGTCAACTTTCAACCGTCGGAAGGGGGTCAGTTTTCGGCCGTCGTTGACACGGCAGGATGCTTGTGGGGCTCAAGCCCTCTTGGCCACCTCTCATGGTCGACGTCTGGATCAACCTGGACTGGGTGTCGTAGTCGACGCTACCGGGCGTTACGCATGGAATCCGACGGTCACGGGCAAGGTTGCCGACTCGCTCCCCAACGTTACGGTCGGGGTGTGTCGATCCTGCAATAGCGGGTGGATGAGCCGACTGGAAGACGCGACAAGGTCAATACTTAGGCCCTTCCTCCAGGACCGTTCCGTTCTGACGTTACGTCAGAGCGAAATGCAGACGATTGCGGCGTGGGCGTGCAAATTCTTCTTGGCCTACGCGCTTACCCGACAGTGGGAGCTTAACCCATTTGTGACCGACGACTACGAGACCATGGCGCAGAATCAAGCCCCACCCTCCCGCTTGCGGCTGTGGCTTTGCCATTCGAGAGGAGCAGGGTCTCAAGTGGGCGCCCATCTTGAGACCACCATCATCTCCCGCGAAGTTCCCGATCTCACCACGGCGAAGGATAACGCCGCGTTCATGTATTGCGCATTAGGGCATATTGTTATTCTCGGTACTGTATTCGCCGATGGGGACGGGCAATCACTGCAAGCGGCAATTGAGCAGCATGTTAGTAGCAATGCCGCGAATCAGGAGATTGTGGCCGGACCCGCGCCCCACCTACTTCCCCCTGGCGAAACCAGACGACAGTCAACCGTTGAGCTTCCTGGGGGTAGGACGCCAACTGTTCCGAGAACTAGCTCTCCCATCAATTGGACTCTCGCCTGAACAGGTCGCCGACGTAAATGGGCGGTTCTTGGCTGGCGAGGATCGAGTTGAGTTGAGACATGAGTTCGGACAAGGGAACTGGCACACCGGACGAACCCCTGCGAATCGAGGCTAGATCGCCCTGGGTGAAGAAGTGCGCAGAATGTGATCATCCGACTATTCCCTTCGGACTTCCATTCAGAGCTTTTGGAAAGGTCAACGTGGGATTGCGAGACCGACCAATGGAAGCGTCAAGTCCGCTCTCTCTACAAGTCCAGGCCTACGAGAAGGCTCTGCGCAAGGAGGAGACCCGGCGTGCACTGGCTCGTCTGAGTAGACTCTTGCAGAGCGGTGGCAAAATCCTTATCGAAGCAGTCTCGCATCTGCACCCCAGGGATCCACAAGAAGTTTCGCCCCGGAGTCTGGACAGGTGCGAGGCGAAGGGAAAAGGAGCCCAAACCGCTTTCTTCACGGAACGCCTTGAAGAGCGCGTCATATCCATTGTGGAGAACGTGCGTCAGGCCATTAATGGCGTGCGTGCCATCTGTTTGGTCGGCGGGACTCATGGCTTCCTTGCTTCACTCCCGATAGCGCGGTCAGCCCTTGAGGCGACGGCGAACCTTCACTATCTACTGGACATCTCGGTGTCGCCGAGTCTTCGTCTAGCGCGCCTTGTGGCGGATATCCAGGAAGACCTTCGCTTAGAGAGGCAGATCGCTCAGTGGCATGAGCGAAACCCAATACCCGAAATGAATCGCTTGCCCACGGACATTGACATGCGGATGGACTGGCTAAGGGCGGAGGGAGTAGCTCTTGGCCTCACTATCGAAAGGAGGCACGGTCGACTCCGGGTCTTAACCGAAAAAGGCGATCACGCTGAAGTGGGCATTGCGGCCACTCGCCTAATAGATGGGCTTGGTCAGGAGTTTAGTGCTGGAGCATGGCGACTTACTTCCGGAGGGGTGCACGCTCGCCAATGGCTTGTATTGCCGGAGATCATTACTACGTCGAACTCCTGGGTAGTCCCTCCCGCCATCATGGCCTCGTATATGTCGGTGATCGACAGCGCCCGACTAGTCCTCGGCGCGTTGGCAGATTATAACGGCCTTCCCCACCATGACTGGACCGTGCATTTCGAGCGTCGGGCGGCTCCCGTGCTTGCGGCACTTGAGGCGACCCAGGCAGCGAAGCTCTTGGAAGTGTGGACGTCGCCAAGCACGCGGCGCTAGAGCCGCTGGTCTTACCAAGGCACTACGCGCAGCCTTTGTAGGCGGAGGTCATTTTCGAGCCTTCGACCCTACGTCGCGGGGGCGCCTGGAGCGTGACCAGGTCAAGCCGTCTGCGCGCCTTTGACAAGATGGCCTACCGCCGGGCTCGGCCTTGTCACGTTCCAGACTCCTTGAGAACGGCGCGTGTCGTGCAACATCTCGTGCAACATCTCTGCGCTAGCGGGGGCCATCTAGGGTCATTGAGGGCTAGAACCCGGAGCGGGCGCCAACCACATTGGCGCAGCTCAGGTGCCTGTTTATGCAGGTCAGCGGTGGTGGCCAGGGGCGGGGTCGAACCGCCGACCTTCCGATTTTCAGTCGGACGCTCGTACCAACTGAGCTACCTGGCCGTGCGGCTCCCGAAGGAGCCCGCGACCCCGACGGGACTCGAACCCGCGACCTCCGCCGTGACAGGGCGGCGCGCTAACCAACTGCGCTACGGGGCCTCGCGAGAGACCGGACATGCGTATCCCCAACGGGATTCGAACCCGTGCTGCCGCCGTGAAAGGGCGGAGTCCTAGGCCGCTAGACGATGGGGACCTGGGGTCAACCCCGCAGATCCTCGTCCGCGCGAGCAGGCTCGGATCCGTCGAGGACGCACGAAAGCATAGTGGCCCCTGGGTCGGCCCCAAAATCCCCCGGTATGCCGCCGGCCCGGGCCTTCCGCTGGTGCGCGGTCCTCGGGCCGGCCAGAGTGTCCCCATGACGCGGCGGACGATCCCCACCTGGCACGGCCTCCGGGACATGGTGGGTGTGCAGCGCCCGGACCTGCACCCCACGCGGCGGCGCCTGGCGTCCGCCCTCACGATCGAGGACCTGCGCGAGGTCGCCCGCCGACGGGCCCCTCGGGCGGTCTTCGACTATGTCGACGGCTCGGCGGACACCGAGTCGAGCCTGCGCCGGGCCCGCGAGACCTACGAGCGTCTCGAGCTGCGCCCGCAAATCCTTCGGGACGTCTCCGACCTGTCCACGCAGACCCTCGTCCTGGGGCGCCCCGCCGCCTTGCCCTTCGGCCTCGCCCCGACCGGCTTCACCCGGCTCATGCACCATGAGGGCGAGCGGGCGGTCGCGCCCGTGGCCGCGCGAGCCGGCATCCCGTATGCCGTGTCCACCCTCGGCACGGTGGCCCCGGAGGAGATCGCCGCGCTGGCCTCGGGCGCTCGGCTGTGGTTCCAGCTCTACGTCTGGCGCGACCGCGCAGCCGCCGAGGACCTCATGGCCCGGGCCGCCGAGAGCGGCTACGAGGCGCTGGTGCTCACCGTCGACGTCCCCGTCGCCGGGTCGCGGCTGCGGGACGCGCGCAACGGCCTGTCGATCCCGCCGACCCTGACCGCCCGCACCCTGCTCGACATGGCACGTCACCCCACCTGGTGGGCGAATCTGCTCACCACGGAGCCACTCGACTTCGCCGCCCTCACCGGGTGGGACGGCACCATCGGCGAGAAGCTCAACGCGCTCTTCGACCCGACCATGACGATCGCCGATCTCGACTGGGTGCGAGCTCACTGGCCGGGGCCGTTGGTGGTCAAGGGGATTCAGACGGTGTCCGACGCCCGTCTCGTCGTCGCCGCGGGAGCCGACGCGATTGTCGTGTCGAGCCACGGGGGCCGGCAACTCGACCGAGCCCCGGTGCCGCTGCGCCTGCTGCCGGACGTGCGCGAGGCGCTGGGGCCGGACGTGGAGATCGTCGTCGACTCGGGCATCCTGTCCGGCGCGGACGTCGTGGCTGCGCTGGCCCTCGGCGCCGACAGCACGCTGGTGGGGCGCGCCTACCTGTACGGGCTGATGGCCGGGGGCGCGGCCGGCGTCCAGCGCGTCGTCGACATCCTCGCCGCGCAGGTCCGGCGCACCATGGCCCTGCTGGGGGCCCCGACCGTCACCGACCTCGGCCCGCAGCACGTGCGGCTGCCCTGACCGCGGATGCCGTGACGCCGACCGTTACCTCAGATGCCGACCGTCACCCCCGACCCGCCCATTCCAGCACCCGCTCGACCGGCCACGTCGTGACGATCCGGTCCAGCGGCACGCCGAGGCGTTCGGCACGCTCGGCACCGTAGGCCTTCATCTCCAGCTGCCCCGGCGCGTGCGCATCCGAGTCGACGGCGAAGCGGCAGCCCAGCTCCAACGCCAGCGTCACCAGCTCGTCCGGGGGGTCGCAGCGCTCTGGCCGGGAGTTGATCTCGACGGCGACGTCGTGCTCCGCGCAGGCCTCGAACACCGCGCGCGCATCGAAGCTCGACTGCGCTCGCACCCCTCGGGATCCCTCGACGAGCCGGCCGGTGACATGCCCCAGGACGTCCACCCGGGGGTTGCGGATCGCGGCGAGCATCCGGCGGGTCATCGCCTCGGCGGGCATCTTGAGCTTGGAGTGCACCGAGGCGGTGACGACGTCCAGCGAGGCCAGCAGCTCGGTCTCCTGGTCGAGCGTGCCGTCGTCGAGGATGTCGACCTCGATGCCGCGCAGCAGCCGGAACCGCTGCCCCAGAGTCGCATTCACCGCATCGACGACCCCGAGCTGTTGGCGCAGCCGCGCGGCGGTCAGGCCTCTGGCGACCTTGAGCCGAGGGGAGTGGTCGGTGAGAGCGAGCCAGTCCTGCCCGAGCTCGACCGCCGAGAGGACCATCTCGTCGATCGGGGAGCCACCGTCGCTCCAGTCCGAGTGGCTGTGCAGGTCGCCGGTCAACGCGGCATACGTCGCCGCACCGCCCTCGACGAGCGGCCGGCTCGCCTTCTGCTGCAAGGACAGCAGGTATGCCGGCAGCTCACCCCGGGCGGCCTCGGCGACGACGGCGGACGTCGAGGCGCCCAGCCCGGGCACGTGGGTGAGCGTGTCGGCGGCGAGGTGCGCCCGAAGGTCCGCCGGCGGCATACCTCGCACGATGTCTGCCGCCTTGCGGAACGCCTGGACGCGGTACGTGCCGCCGCGGGAGCGTTCCAGCAGGAGGGCGATCCGGCGCAGGGCCTCCACCGGGCTCGCGCCCGGCTCCAGCGGGGTCAGCCCGAGCACGCGGACCGGGTCACGTGGCCGGGACGGGGCCGACCGCGGCGCCGTTGACCACCGCGCTGCACGTGGCGCTCTGGGTGCGGCGGCTCTCGACGCTCAGGCTGACGTCGCCGCCGGCCGTCGTCGTCTCGGTGCGGTCGCCTGCGGTGAGGGAGACCGCCACGGGGGCCGTGGAGGTGAACGACAGCGCCGCCGTGACGCGCCCGCGAGAGCCCTCGCAGCGCAGTTTCACTGCGCTGACCTTGATGGCCGGCGGGGGGGACGCCTTGGCGGCCGGTGCCGGCGCGGGAGCCGGCGCCGGGGCCGCGACCGGAGCCGGCTGTGCCGCCGGTGCCTGCTCCACCATGGGCACCATGGGCCCGAGGGGCTCCGCCAACGACGGCGTGGCGAACGACGGCGCCGGGACGACGAACGTCTCGGCGGGGCGGGCCGAGCGGGTCGGCTCGGCGGTCGGCTCGACTCGGGTTGCGGCGACGGTCGACCCGCCCCGCAGCTGCGGAGTCCCCGCGGTGGCGACCTGCCATCCCGCCACCACGAGGGCGATCGCGAGGACGACCAGCACGCCGACGAGGGCGAAGGTGCGCCGGCTGTCGGCCCGCAGATCGGGCTCCTCGGAATGCTGGGCGAATCGGGTGTCGGTGGCGTCGTCAGGCATCCATGTCTCCCGGGTGACGGTCCCCCTACGAGTCCATGGGTCCGAAACCTTAGCCGATGTCGGCGTGTCGAGCCCAATCGGGTCTGGCCGAGCCCGGTCGGGTAGGGTGCCCGGATGGCCCTGTCCGAGGCGCTCGCCGAGCTCGCCGCGGCGCAGTACGTGTCGCTGACGACCTTCCGCCGCTCGGGCGAGGCGGTGTCGACTCCGGTGTGGATCGCCAGCACCGGCGAGGCGCTGGTGGTGACCACGACCCGCCAGACCGGCAAGGCCAAGCGGATCAAGCACACCCCCCGCGTCGAGCTGCGCCCGTGCAACCGGTCGGGGCACGTCGCCGACGGCGCGCCGGTCGTGGCGGCCCGTGCGACCGTGCACGCCGATGAGGCGACCCGGGTCCGGGCCCATGACGCCCTGCGGGCGAAGTACGGCCTGCTCTTCCGGGTGTTCGGCCTGATGATGGCGCGGCGTCGCGCCGACGGCGTCATCCTCAGCATCGTCGACGGATAGCGCCGGTATGCCGCCGGCCGGCCGTCCCGAGCCCGAGGCCCCGGGCCCGGGCCAGGAGTCGGTGTGGGACTACCCGCGACCGCCGGACGTGCAGCCCACTGCGGCGACGCTGCGCGTCGTGTTCGCCGGGACCACGGTGGCGCAGTCCGCCGCGTCCTGGCGGGTCCTGGAGACCAGCCATCCGCCGACCTACTACCTGCCGATCGGGGACTTCCTCGACGGCGTGTTGCGCCGATGCCCAGGGTCGAGCTGGTGCGAGTGGAAGGGGCAGGCCGCCTACCTGGACCTCGTGGCCGCCGGTCGGGTCGCCCGAGCCGCGGCGTGGACCTACCCGGACCCGGCACCGGCCTACCGGATGCTGCGCGGGCACGTCGCGGTCATGCCCGGCGCCGTCGACGCCTGCTACGTCGACGGCGAGTTGGTCCGCCCCCAGGACGGCGGGTTCTACGGCGGCTGGATCACCTCCCGGGTGGTCGGCCCGTTCAAGGGTGGCCCGGGCACGCACGGGTGGTAGCCGGTGGCCCACGCCGGGCCGGCGGATGGCCTCTCGCCCGGCCCGGGCGCGCCGGCGTCGCCTAGCGCCGGCGGCCTCAGGAGCGCCCCGCCCCGAGGACGCGGAAACTCAGATGGGTGGCCGCCGGGGACTGTGCGACCTCGGTCGGCTGCAGGGTGATTGCCGAGTCCAACGCCGCGAATAGCGGCGTGCCGCCCCCGAGCAGCACCGGCACGACGTGCACCCGGATCTCGTCGACGAGCCCGAGCGGCAGGGCCTGCTGCATGACCGTCGCGCCGTGCAGACCGACGACCTTGTCGCCGGCGACCGCCGCGGCCTGGCCGATCGCGCTGTCGACCCCGTCGGTGACGAAAGTGAACACCGACGGGTGTCCCGGGCCCGGGGCCCGGTGCGTGACGACGAAGCACGGGATGTCTCCGACCGGCCCCGAGGCGCCCCATCCGCCGGCGCCCTCGTTCTTGTCGAAGGACCGCCGGCCCATGACCACGGCGCCGACACCGTCGAGCATGTCCTGCAACCGAGCCCGGTCCGTCTCGGTGGCGGCGTCGAACATCCAGTCGTGCAGTCCACCGGCCCCGTCGCCGAACGGGTTCTCCCGGCTGTCGTTCGGTCCGGTGACGTAGCCGTCTAGGGACATCGACATGTCGCAGATGACCGTGGCCATGGGGGTGGTCCTTCCTCGTCGTGATCGTCAGTGGGTGGTGGGCACGGGAGCGTCGACGCTCGGGGTGGCGCGTCCAGGGAGCACGAGAGCGAGGACGACAGTGGCCACCGCCAGGGCAGCGGCGACGGCGAAGGCCCATCGGAACCCGCCGACGAACGCCTCGGCCGGCGAGGCCCCGACGGAGGTCAACGCCGTCGAGCGCAGGGTCAGCACGGTGACGGACAGTGCCGTGCCCACCGCCGCGGCGACCTGCTGGACGGTGCCGAGCAGGGAGCTGCCGTGCGCGTACAGCGACATGGGCAGCGACCCCAGGCTGATCGTGAAGGCCGGGGTCATGATCAGGGCGAGCCCGCTCATGATGACCAGGTGCACCCCGACGAGCACCGGGTATGCCGTCTGGTCGCCGACGAAGGCGAGACCGGTCAGGCCCCCGGCCAGGCACAGGCTCCCGGGGACGGTCAGGGGACGCGCGCCCCACCGGTCGAAGGCCCGGCCGATGTGCGGTCCGGCCAGGCCCATCGCGAGCCCGCCCGGGGCGACGAGCAGCCCGGTCTGCAGCGGGGTGAGGCCACGAAGGCCCTGCAGGTAGAGGGGCAGCAGGATCATCGCGCCCATGAGCGTGAGGAACGCGATGGCCTGCAGGACGACGGCGAGGGTGAAGGTCCGGTGGGTGAGGGTGCGCAGGTCCAGCAGCGGGCCGTGCGGGTGCTCCTGGCGGCGCACCTGGCGGTAGGCGAAGGCGCCGACGACGGCGAGCCCGGCGGCGACGTACACCCACGGTGAGACGACGCCCGAGGTCGACCCGCCGAACCCGCTGAGCCCGTAGACCAGCGCCCCGAAGCCGAGGGCGGCCAGGGCGACGCTCGCCCCGTCGACCGAGGTGGCCCTGGTCTCGCCGACGTTCTCCAGGCGGCGCAGCGCGGCGACCGCCACCCCGGCGGCGATGGGCAGCACGACGAGGAAGAGCCACCGCCACCCGGTCACCTGCAGGACCAGGCCCGCGGCGGTCGGGCCGAGCGCCGGGGCCACCGAGATGGCGAGCGTGACGTTGCCCATGACCCGCCCCCGGTCGTGCTCGGGCACGGTGGTCATCAGGGTCGTCATGAGCAGCGGCAGCATGACTGCGGTCCCGCCCGCCTGGATGACCCGAGCGAGCACGAGCACCCAGAACGTCGGGGCAGCGGCGGCCAGCATCGTCCCGGCGCAGAACACCGCCATGGCGACGGCGAACGCGTGCCGCGTGGTCACCCGCTGGAGGAACCATCCGGTGGCCGGGATGACGACGGCCATGGTCAGCATGAACGCCGTCGACAGCCACTGGGCGGCGCCCGCCGTCACCTCGAACTGCGCCATGAGCCGCGGGATCGCGTTGACCATGAGGGTCTCGTTGAGGATGACGACGAAGGTCGCCAAGGTCAGCCAGCGCAAGGCGGGGTATGCCGGGTGCGCCGGTGGGCCCGTCGTGGGCCGGGAGGCGGTGGCCTCGGTGGTGGCAGTCATGCCGGTCTCCTGGACGTCGAGGGTTGTCTCGCGGGGCATAGGGAGGTTGACCGGACTGGACGGCATACCTCATCGGTCTCCCGGGAACTTCCTGACCAACCGGCACGACCGATGAGTTATTTCGCCCCGAGCGGTCTCATCGCCAGGCGGTCTACCCAGGCTCGAGCGGATGGAGGCGCAGATGGCACCCACGACGACGGAGACGACGGCGCAGTTCGAGGACGTGTTCCGCAGGCACCGGCGCGAGCTGCTCGCGCACTGCTACCGGATGGTCGGATCGGCCAGCGAGGCCGAGGACATGGTCCAGGAGACCGCACTGCGTGCCTGGCGCTCGTACGGCGGTTTCGAGGGCCGCTCGTCGGTGCGGACGTGGCTGTACCGGATCGCCACCAACGTCTGTCTGTCCGACCTGGAAGGTCGTGAACGCCGCCCGCTGCCGACCGGTCTGGGTGCCCCGGCGCTGCCGCCGGACGCACCGCTGGTCGAGCGAGGGATCGACTGGCTCGGGCCGCTGCCCGACGCCCTGGTCGCCTCCGTCGACCCGGCCGAGGTCGCCGTCGAGATGGACTCGGTGCGCCTGGCGTTCGTCGCCGCGTTGCAGCACCTGCCGGCCCGCCAACGGGCGGTCCTCGTGCTGTGCGAGGTGCTGCGGTGGAGTGCCGCCGAGGCGGCGCAGGCGCTCGAGACCTCGGTCGCCGGCGTGAACTCGGCGCTGCAGCGGGCCCGCGCAACGATGGGCCAGCTCGGGGCCACGGCGGAGTCCGCCGCCGCCACCGGGGTCGACGAGCTCGACGAGCACCAGCGCCGGATGCTCGATGCCTATGTCGCCGCGTTCTGGCGCAAAGACGTCGCGGCGATCGCCGCGCTGCTGACCGAGGACGCGGTGTGGGAGATGCCACCCTGGGAGGGCTGGTACCAGGGCGCCCAGACCATCGCCGCCCTCGTCGACTGGAACTGCCCCGGCCAGGAGCACGACATGCCGATGATCGCCACGAGGTGCAACGGCCAGCCGGCCTTCGGTCTCTACCTGCGTGAGAGCTGCCTGCCCGGCCCGGCCGAGGACGACCGGGGCAGGGGCCGCGACGACGTCTTCGTGCCCTTCCAGCTGCAGGTGCTCGACCTCGCCGGCGACCGGGTCGGCCACGTCGTCGCGTTCTTCGACCCCGACGCGTTCTCGCTCGCCGGACTGCCCGCGGCCATGTCCGCCGCCGAGGTCGCCGCCATCGCCCCGCTGAGCTCATGAGCGCGTATGCCGGGTCGGGCGCGACGCGCGACGCGCGACCCCTCGAGCTGCTCGAACGCGCGCTGTCCTGGACTCGCCCGGTGCTGGCCGCCGTGCCCGGGCACCCGGCGGCGACGCCCACCCCGTGCGCAGCGTGGGACCTCGCCGACCTGCTGGCTCATCTCGTCGACGGGTTCACGGCCTTCCGCCAGGGCGCCTCGGGCACGGTTTCGGCGAGCGCGGTGACCGACCTCCCGCGCGACCCCGCACTCCTGGCGGGCCGGCTGCTCGACCTAGGCGGCGGCCTGCTCGGGCAGTGGGTGGCCGGCGGTCGCCGCCAATGCGACCTCGGGGGGTGCGCGGTGTCTGCGGCCACGCTGCTGGAGGTCGCCGCCCTCGAGGTGGCCGTGCACGGCTGGGATGTCGCACAGATCGTGCTGCCGGACCGCAGGCTGCCGCCCGAGCTCGCCGCGGCCCTGCTGCCGGTCGGCCTGCGCCGGGTCGCCGCCGACGACCGACCGAGCCGGTTCGGCCCGGTCGTGCCCGCCGCCGGCCGCGACGCGACGTCCGTGCTGCTCGGGCACCTGGGCCGCGTGGCCGCGCCCGTACGCAGCACCGCGTGACCTCCTCCCGGGAGGTTCCCGCGGTCGACCTGCCGGGCGGGGGTCTCAGCTCAGTCGCTCGAGTCGCTGCCGTCTCCCTGCAGCGATTGGGCGAGCATGACGATCGTGCCGCTGGGGCCACGAAGGTAGGTCAGCCGGTAGAGGTCCAGATAGGTCGCCACGCCGCGCAGCGGGTGGCAGCCGTGCCGTGCCGCGATCCGCAGCGCCTCGTCGAGGTCGTCGACCGAGAACGCCACGCGATGCATGCCGATCTCGTTGGGCAGGGTGGGCTGGGTCTGCAGCGCCTCGGGGTGCAGGTACTCGAAGAGCTCCAGGCAGCGCACCCCGTCCGGGGTTTGGAGCACGGCGACCTTGGCGTGGTTGCCGTCGAGCCCGACCGCGGTGTCCGTCCACTCGCCGCTGACTGTGTCGCGACCCACGACGGTCAGGCCCAGGTCGGTGTAGAAGGCGATCGCGGCCTCGAGTTCCTGGACGGCGATGCCGACGTTCTCGAACGTGATGGCCATGGCCGGCAACCTATCAACGGGTCTCCGATCGACACCGGCACCGGACTGGACGGACGGGCGACCCCGACGCTCGAAGGAGCGCGGGTTGTCGCGGCCACAGGGCGGTCCGTCCTGCGCTGGGCCTCCTCGGGCTCTCGACCCGCTGTTCTCGAGCCGAGTGTTCTCGAGCCGAGTGTTCTCGAGCCGAGCGTTTCCGAGCCGACGACCCAGGGCTTGACACGCAAGTAGATACTTGCCTATGGTCGCTGTTCGTGGGCGATGTCTTCAAGGCCCTCGCCGACGAGACCCGACGGCTCATCCTCGATGAGCTGGCCGTCGAGGACGGGCGCAGCCTGTTCGAGATCTGCACGCTGTTGACGATGCGCCACGGCATCGCGTCGACGCGACAGGCGATCTCGCAACATCTGGCGGTCCTCGAGGACGCCGGGCTGGTGACCACGCACCGGCTCGGTCGCACCAAACTGCACCACTTCAACCCGCAGCCCCTGGCGGCGATCACGCACCGGTGGCCCACGACGCGAAAGGACTCGCCATGAGGATCCGACTGGCGACCGTCTTCACCAACGACCTGCCCGCCGCGGTGGCGTTCTACACGGACGTCCTCGGGTTCACCAAGAAGCGGGACATCCCGCTGGGAGGCGGCGCGTCCTGGATCACCGTGGTGTCACCGCAAGAGCCGGACGGTTGCGAGCTGCTGCTCGAGCCGGCCGGGCATCCGGCCGTCGAGCCGTATCGCGAGGCGTTGATGGAGGACGGGATTCCGTTGGCCCAGTTCACGGTGGACGACGTGGAGCAGGAGTACGCACGGCTCACGGCCGCTGGCGTGAAGTTCACTCAGAAGCCCATCGACATTGGGGCGGCCTGGGTCGCGGTGTTCGACGACACGGTCGGCAACCTCATCCAGATCGTCGCGGAGAAGTAGGCCGTTTCGGACGGCCCGGCTCCCGAGGAGGCGCGCCAGCCCGGGGGCGCCCGACCCCGGCGTGCCGACCGACGCGGCATACGTGGGCCCCGTGGGACTCGAACCCACAACCTACGGAAAGCGCGGCGTGCGACGTTGACGGGGTCCGGGCGCGATCCGCGGTACTCAGGGTGCATCGGTGAGCGCGTTCGGCGAGCAGTACCTTTCGGCGGCTCGTCTCTCCCCATGTCTCCTCTAGGCGGCCGCGTCGCGTGCGGACAGGAAGAGCCACCGAACCGATAGCGGAGCATGAAGAGCCCGGCGGGCGGCTGGGTCAAGGCTGGCCGTGAGGCCATCCCGGAGGGACGCGGTAGCGGCCTTGACGCGGGCCGCAGCCGGGCCATGCTCCAGCCCCGGTTCGGCGGCTCGTACCGCGACCCCTCGCGGCGAACGAGCCTGGGAGCGCCAGGCCGTCCGATTTGCGCAGATGCCTTTGGGGAGGATGGCGCGAGTGGGACTGTATGGCGATAGACACCCCAGGGTCAAGGGAGTTTCCGTGGCCGGCAATCGTTGGGCTGTTAAGGTCCAAGGGACTGCGAGGAGGGATGCGACCGTGGCGCCGGATGACGACTTGATCGCTCACTTTGATGAGGCGCCCGTCGTCGAGGTGGTCGTGGGCATCACACTGGACCCATGCGGGCCTGCTGCCGGGCCGTTGATGTCGGCTTTCTGGAAAGAACACCTGCGGGAGGCGTTTCCGATAGTTGAGGTGCAGCCTCCTTACTCGCCGCCAGTTGAGGAATTCGGTCGATCTCAACCACCCCTAATGCAGGTTCAGCTCGGAGTCGGATTCAGCGATTCCCGTTTGTTCGCTCTCTCCAAGGATCGGCAGGAACTGATTCAGCTGCAGCCGGGGTGGTTTGCTTGCAACTGGAGAAAAGCCAATCCAGGGGATGATTACGACCACTGGCCACGCCGTCGCGGCGTGTTTGACGGCTGGCATAGCCTCTTAGCTAAGTACATGGCCCGGGAATCCGGAGTCACGCCCGCGGTGCGCCAATGTGAGGTCACCTACGTCAATCACATCACCCCTAACAATGAGTGGTCGGATCACTCGGACTTCGGGAGGATATTCACTGCAACGTTGGGCGCCGGAGCGTCCGAAAGGCTGGAAAGCCTCAGCGTGCAGGCACAGTCAACTCTCGTAAGTGAGCAGGGCGCGCCAATAGGCCGGCTGTATGTCAAAATCATTCCTGGCTTTGCTCGTGACGGGACGACGCCGATTTATGTCCTTGAGTTGACCGCGCGGGGCATGTTGACGGGTCTCAGCGAGGGTACAGGGTTTTTGGACGCGGGCAGGGAAGCTATTGTGGCGACTTTCATAAGCTTGACGACCCCTGCCATGCACGCGGAATGGAAGAGGCGAGAAGGATGACAATGCAGACCTTAAGATCCGTCCCGTCGTCTGTGGATCCAAGCGTCTCTGGGGACGAGGTGTTCCGCGCATTCGTGGCGCAGCCCGTTGCATCTACCGCAGCGATCAGCAACAAGGGAATATGGGTCAACGTCCAATCCTCAACCCAATGGGGTCCTCAACCCAACTGGATCAGTGCGGTTTTCCGCCGAGTTGGGGAGCTGCTAGGCCACGACGAGAACTGGGACTCATATGGCGGCAAGGGACTCCAACACGCCGCAATCATTGGACTCGTGACCACGCTGGCCGAGTTCAACTATTGGGTGCAGTCCCCTCCGCGCGTGTCCTTGCGCGCCGACGGGGGTCTTGTGTGCGCATGGTCGACCTCCGACTACACGCTCGAACTCGATGCCTTACCCGATGGACGATTGACTGCATACTTCGTGGACTCTGTTGGCCAGGAATGGGAGGAGCCGCTCGAAAACTGTGGGGATCGCGTGGCAAAGTGGCTATGGTTTTCGAGCGCGCCCCAGATCTGCGATGTGTGACGAATGCCGCAGGCTTGTCGATGACCCGCTAGACATCCCCGACGAGACTCTTCTGTATCGAAGAGTGCACTGGGACCAGCTGGGGGGTCGTAAAGTATACGCCTCCGGCGAGACCGCGAAGCTTTCAGGCAACGCGTTCAGTGACTATAGTTCAGACCGGGCGCACCTTCATGGGCGGTGGTCCTTGTATGTCGATCGGAATTGAGCCCACCATGCGCGCAAGAGGATCGGACGCGATCGAATTCAGTAGGGATACAGAGATCTACGGCGTTGCTGCAGTAAGGGCGGGCGATCTTCGATCGTTAAGTCGGAAGAATGGGGAACCGTGCCCGCACGGGGTCATGGCGGACCCTACTCCTGAGGAGCCGTGGCACGGAGTGACGTTCAAGACGTCTGGGAAGCCACGAATCAAGGGCGAGAGGGAAGCAATAGCGGACAGGGCATTCTGGGTGATACCGCTTATTGGTTAGCTATTCACGAGCCAGTTGGCCTCCAAATAGAGTCATCGCTAGGACATGCGCAAGACGGCGGCCGGCGACCTAATGGGGTGGAACACGGGGTTTGAGCGGTCTCGGTCGGCCAACATTACTGGCGGTGGTCCGGTCGAACGACCCGAAATGGGCCGAGTACCTGGCGTAATGATTCCTCGGTGAAGGTACTTGCCCATTCCGCCCCGAGCCCTAACCGGCCGTCGGTTGGTGGGTATCGGGATCGGAACAACGTGAGGGCGGCCTTTCGGCAAGTTCGCGCGGGCACGGGTTCCGAGTGGGTCAAGCCGCACACCTACCGCAAGACAGTGGCGACCGTCCTCGATGAGTCTGGGGCCTCGGCCCGGATGATCGCCGACCAGCTCGGGCATTCGAGGATTTCGATGACCCAGGACGTGTACATGGGTCGGCGCTCGACTCCTTCGACCTGGATCGGCGGGCGCCCTCGGGGACGGACGGTCACGGCGCGCCTCGATGAGCGCATGCATCTTCCACCGTCTCTTCCGAGCGGCGTCCAGGACGCCGCCGGTGAGCGGACTAGTCCATTGACCTGCGTGTTTGTGGGCCCCGTGGGACTCGAACCCACAACCTACGGATTAAAAGTCCGCAGCTCTGCCGATTGAGCTAGAGGCCCCGAGCCGGGCGCGGGTGCGACGCGACGCCGGTCGGCACGAGGCTAGCGCCCCCGGTGCGACGTCGCGCACGACGCTTCGGCACGCGCCCGCCCGCCCGTCGGTCGATCTGGCGCACATGAGGGCCGCGGCATACCGGAATGCGGACCTTCCCGAGGCGGCTGCGCGGGTTAGGGTGCCAGGACCGGTATGCCGCGCGCGCCCCGAGAGGAGGCCACCCCATGAACGACCCGGTGCGGCCTCGTCGGCCCCTGTACCTCGGGCCGCAGGACCTCGAGGCGCGCGGGGGCCTGGTCGATCCGGTGCGCGAGATCGAGGCCGCACACGAGAGCGCGGCGGTCCTGGTGCGCTCCGGGCGGGCCGGCGACGACCCCCAGCTCACCCACCGACTCGTCGGCATCGTCGACGAGCTGGGCCTGGCCACCGTCGCACGTCTGTGGGCCGAGCGCCCGGCCCGCAGCCTGCCGGGAGCCCTCTGGCGCCTTTACGCCCTGCGCGAGTGGGTGCACCTAGACCCCGCACTCGCCAGCCGCGAATATGCCGCCGGGGTGAAGTTCGCCGGGGTCGAGCACGTCGTGGCCGGGGCCGCCGAGCCGCCCGGCCCCGACCAGCTGATCGCCCTCGTCGACGCCGTGCTGCACGGGGTGTTCGACGGGGATCTGGCCGTCGCGCTGCAGCGGGCCGCGTCGTTCTGCCGGGTGGTGTCCGCCGGGCGCGCCGAGGTGGGCGAGGGGGAGCGCTCGGCGCTGGGCGCCGCCGCGCTGCTGGCAACGGCCACCGACCTCGACGCCGCGGCCGGTCTCTGGCGCCGCGGCGATCTGGTCTGAGCGCTGACCGCCTCACCTGCGCGCGAACGCCTCACCTACGCGCGCACGCCTCACCTACGCGCGAAGCGCAGGGGTGCGGGTAGGCTGTCCCGGTTGCGTCGGGCCGCGGCACCCCCGGGCTCCACTGATAGCCGCTGCGAGCGGCCACGCGCCGTGAGGCGCGCCCGGCCCGACGCGACCATCTCCCGTAGCGCTGGAGTGCCGCAGCGCGGTAGCCCCACGCCCTGCCGGCGAGTCGACGGACCGTCGCCGACTCGCGGATGCGATCCGTTCCGCCCCTGCGCGGGGACGCCAGGACGTACATTGCTGCCATGCCCACCGACGCCGAGCCCGAGCCGACCATCGAGGACACGGCCCTGCTCCAGGAGATCGACCTCGTGGCCGATCTCGTCGTCGCGGCGTCCAACCACCCGGATGAGCATCTCTCCCAACGGGAGATCGACGAGGCGCTCGGCCTCGACTGACCCTCGCCGCCGCCCCGGGCCCCGCCCCCGCTAGAGCCGATGGCGCTCCACGGCGACGACGACGGCCCGCTCGCCGACCCCGCTCATGTGGGCGACGAGGACCTCGCCCTTGTCCATCGAGCCGCTGGCTGCGGTCTTCAGCGCCCGAGCCGGGGCCGGCCCGCCCACCCCCGCTGGCCCGCCCACCCCCGCTGGCGTGTCCACCCCGGCTGCCGACCCGGTCCCCGCCTCGGTGCGCGCGGCGGCATACCGACGCAGCACGCCGAGGATCGCCGGGAGCACCGGGCCATGGCTGCACACCGCCACCGGCGCACCGTGGTCGACGAGCGTGCGCACGACCCGCTCCACCGGTCGCTTGCCCTTGGCGGCGTATCCCTCCTCGGACAGCGCCCCCCGGGTCTGCAGCGCCACCCCGGTCGTCGCGGCATACCGGGCAACCGTCTGCACGCACCGGCGCGACGGCGACGTGACGACCTCGAGCACCCCGTAGGCACCGAGCAGGTCCGCCACCACCTCGGCCCGCGCCAGGCCGGGGGCGTCGAGCGGGCGTTTGGGATCCGGTCGGCGCCAGCTGCCGCGGGCGACCGCGTGGGCGTGCCGCACCACCGCCAGCGGCCAGGTGTCCAGGCGCCCCGACTGGTCTGAGCGCAGCACGGCCCGCAACTGCTCGCGGTCGTGGGCGTAGTCGAGCCGGTCGTGGGCCCGACCGACGTCGAGCCAGGCCACCGCGTCGATCTCGTTGACCAGCTCGCCGCCGCCGCCGGTGACGGCCGCCGCCCAGTAGCGGACCTGCTTGGTCGCCGGCGCGCCGTCGCGATCCAGGACCCGGTATGCCGTCCCGGGCAGGGGGGTGCCCAGGCGCACCCGCAGGCCGGTCTCCTCGAAGGTCTCGCGGACTGCGGCCACCGGCCACTGCTCGGCCGGGTCGAGCTTGCCCTTGGCCCATGACCAGTCGTCGTACTTGGGGCGGTGGACCAGGGCGACCTGCAGGACGCCGTCGCGACGACGCCACGGCACGGTGCCGGCGGCGGGGATGGTCATGGACAGGGTTACCGGCGGCGCACCCGGGCTCGCCGCTTGGCGTGGTAGTCGCGCATGGCGTTCTGCGCGTCGAGCAGCGGCGTGCCGTCGGTGCCGCGGTGCACCCGGGTCCACGACCCGTCGGCGTCCAGGCACCAGCGCGAGGTCTTCATCGACATGCCCACGTCGAGCAGGCGGGTCAGCTCGGCGACGTGGCCGGGCTCGCGCACGAGCAGCAGCGCCTCCACGCGGCGGTCGAGGTTGCGGTGCATCATGTCGGCGCTGCCGATGTAGACCCGCGGCTCGCCGCCGCCGCCGAACCAGTAAATCCGGGAGTGCTCCAGGAAGCGCCCGAGCGTGGAGCGCACCCGGATCGTCTCGCTCAGGCCGGGGACGCCCGGGCGCAGCGCGCAGATCCCGCGGACCCAGATGTCGACGGGGACCCCGGCCTGGGACGCGCGGTAGAGGGCGTCGATGAGCCGTTCGTCGACGATGGAGTTCATCTTCAGGCGGATCCGCCCGTCGCCGTGCGCCTTCTGCCGGTCGATCTCGGCGTCGATCTGGTCGATGAGGCCGCTGCGCACGGTGCGCGGGGCGACGAGCAGCCGGCGGAAGCGGGTGCGCGGGGCGATCCCGGAGAGCTGGTTGAACAGCCGGGAGAGATCCTCGCCGACCTGCGGGTCACAGGTGAGCACGCCGAGGTCTTCGTACATCCGGGCGGTCTTGGGGTTGTAGTTGCCGGTGCCGATGTGGCAGTAGCGCACCAGGCCCTCGGACTCCTGGCGCACCACGAGGCACAGCTTCGCGTGGGTCTTGAGCCCGACGATGCCGTAGACCACGTGGACCCCGGCCTGCTCCAGCTTGCGGGCCCAGCTGATGTTGTTGACCTCGTCGAACCGGGCCTTGATCTCCACGACGGCCAGCACCTGCTTGCCGGCCTCGGCAGCGTCGATGAGCGCGTCGATGATCGGCGAGTCGCCGGAGGTGCGGTAGAGGGTCTGCTTGATCGCCAGCACCCGCGGGTCGGCCGCGGCCTGCTCGATGAACGCCTGCACCGACGTGGAGAACGAGTCGTAGGGGTGGTGCAGCAGGACGTCCTTGCGGCGCACCGCGGCGAAGATGTCGCCCTGCGAGGAGCGCTCCGCCGGCGCGAGATCCGGCTGGGTCTGCGGGACGAACGGCGGGTCCTTGAGCTCGGAGCGGTCCAGGTCGGCGATGCGGAACAGCCCGCGCAGGTCCAGCGGCCGGGGCAGGCGGAACACCTCGGCCTGGGTGACCCCTAGCTCGCGGACCAGCAGCTCCAGGACGTGCTCGTCGATGTCCTCCTCGACCTCCAGGCGCACCGGCGGGCCGAACCTGCGCCGGGTGAGCTCCTTCTCCAGAGCGGTGAGCAGGTTCTCGGCGTCGTCCTCCTCGACCTCGAGGTCCTCGTTGCGGGTCACCCGGAAGCTGTAGTGCTCGCGGACCTCCATGCCGGTGAACAGCTGGTCCAGATGGGCCGCGATGAGGTCCTCCAGCGGCACGAACCGCTCCTGCGGAGCACCCTCGGCACCGGGCTCGGCGTCCTCGACGCGCAGGAACCGCGGCAGCGACGGGGGGACCTTGACTCGGGCGAAGTGCTCGGTGCCGGTGTTGGGGTTGACCAGGACGACGGCGAGGTTGAGCGAGAGCCCCGAGATATAGGGGAACGGGTGGGCCGGGTCGACGGCCAGCGGCGTGAGCACCGGGAAGATCTGCTCCCGGAACAGCCCGTGCAGCGGCCCCTGCTCGCGCTCCGTCAGGTCGTCCCAACTGACGATGCCGATGCCCTTCTCGGCCAACGCCGGGCGCACCTGGTCCCAGAACACCCAGGCCTGCAGTCGCATCAACTCGGCCGAGGAGGTGAGGATGCGCTCGAGCAGGTCGCGCGGCTCCAGCCCGGCCGCCGAGCGCACCGCCAGACCGGTGGCGATCCGTCGCTTGAGCCCCGCCACGCGGACCATGAAGAACTCGTCGAGGTTGTTCGAGAAGATCGCGAGGAACTTGGCCCGCTCCAGCAGCGGCATCTCCTCGTCCATGGCCAACTGGACCACCCGCTCGTTGAACTGCAGCCAGGAGATCTCCCGCTCGAGGTAGCGGCTCTCGGCCGCGGCGGTGGCCTCGGGACCGGCGACGAACCGCCCGTCGGCGCCGCGCGACGGGCCCCGACCCCCCACCCGCGCCAAGGCGATCGGCGTGGCGGACGTCGGCGGTGTCGGCGCCGGCACCGGTCGGGAGGTGCCGAGCACGTCGGCCCTGTCACCGTCGTACTCCGGCCCGACCCCGGCGCCGATGCTCGCAGTCATGGGGTCATCGTCGCACCTTCACAGCCCTCTGCGGGAGGGCCAGCATCCGGTCGACGTGCCGGGTCCGCAGGCCCAGCCCGAGGTAGGTCCGCATCGCGGCGGTGTTGTCGGCGTCGACGTAGAGCACCGCCTGCTCGCAGCCGCGGGCGCGCAGGTGCCCCAGGCCCAGCCGGGTCACCACCGGCCCGAGCCCCACGCCCTGGTATGCCGGGTGCACGGCGACGACGTAGACCTCGCCGACCCGCGCCGGCGGCCCGGATCCGGCGTCCGCCGCGCCGGGGTGGGCCGCGTCCCGGGCATCGCCCGGCCGCTGCCGCAGGGACCGGCCGGCGGCGTCGGGGTCCGGCTCGATCTTCGTCCAATGGAAGGCCGCCACCGCCGGCTCCGTGGGCGTCGGTGGGCCGGCCGCCGGGCCGGTCGGCGACACGAGCAGGAGCCCGGCGGGGTCGAACCACGGCTGGGCCATCCGCTCGCGCAGGTCGGCGGCGGTGAGCCGCCCCTGCTCCGGGTGGCCCGCGAAGGCCGCCGCGTTCGTCGCCAGGACGTCCGCGTCGTCGACGCCGGGCCGGAACGCCCGCACCGCGAAACCCCTTGGCATGTCGACCGGTCCGGCGGGCAGGTCGGCCAGCGAGAGCTCCATGAAGTGCAGCTCCCGGACCGTGCGCAGGTCGAGCGCGGCGGCGAGGGCCCGGGCCGAGGGCAGGTCCCCGTGGGCCCACAGCCGCGCACCGGGCGGCATCCCGGCGACCAGAGCCCGCCCGAGACCGCGGCGACGGTGGGCCGGGTGGACGACGAGCTCGACGGTCGGCTGCCCCGGCGCGCCGCGGCCGACCTGGGCGTAGCCGGCGAGCACGGCACCGGCATACCCGAGCAGGTGCGTCGCGCCGGACCCGGCCCGCACGTCGAGGACCACCTGCTCGGACAGCGGTGCCACCCCGTCCGCGGACGCCGCCGCCCCTGCCAGCGCGGCGATCGCCCCGCGCTGACGCTCGGTGAGCAGCTCGACGCGCAGCAGATCGGGCATGCCCGATTCCACCACGGCGGCAGCCGTCCGGGGTGCTAGGCCTCGACCGCGGCGGGAGCCGGCAGGCCCTCTCGGGGGCGCTCGGGGACGAACCGGTAGCCGACGTTGCGTACGGTGCCGATGAGCGACTCGTGCTCCGGCCCGAGCTTGGCCCGCAGCCGGCGCACGTGGACGTCGACGGTGCGGGTGCCGCCGAAGTAGTCGTACCCCCACACCTCCTGGAGCAACTGGGCCCGGCTGAACACCCGCCCGGGGTGCTGCGCGAGGTACTTGAGCAGCTCGAACTCCTTGTAGGTCAGATCCAGGGAGTGCTTGCGGACCCGGGCGGAGTACGTGCTCTCGTCGATGGTGAGGTCCCCGGCCTTGATCGGCCCGGGCTCGGCCAGCTCCTCGGCCTCGGTCCTGGTCATGGCCAAGCGCACCCGGGCGTCGACCTCGGCGGGACCGGCGGTGTCCAGGACGACGTCGTCGACACCCCACTGCGCGTGCAGGGCGGCGAGGCCGCCCTCGGTGAGCACGGCGAGCACCGGAGCGGAGCTGCCCGTGGCTCGCAGCACGCGGCACAGGGCCTTGGCGTGGGCGAGGTCGCGGCGCGCGTCGACGAGGACGACGTCCCCGACGGGGGCGTGGACCAGGGCTGCCGGCTCGGCCGGCAGGACGCGGACCTGGTGACCGAGCAGGCCCAGCGCGGGCAGCACCTCGGAGCTGGGCTCCAAGGCGTTGGTCAGCAGCAGCAGCAGGGCCACCGGACGAGGATAATCGCAGGCGTCGCCGGCCTCCGACGACAGCCCGGGTCGTGAGACCTTCCCGACACCCGTCAAGGACCGGTATGCCGTCCGCGCCAACGCCCAGTCCCGGCTCCCCCGGCACGCCCACGGTGACGGTGCGCTACTGGGCGGGCGCTCGCGCCGCCGCCGGGGTCGACGGCGAGCAGGTCCGGGCCGCGACCGTTGGCCAGGCGCTGGCCGAGTGCCTCGGGCGGCACGCCGCGCTCGCCCAGGTCCTGGCCGTGGCGACCTTCCTGCTGGACGGCCGGGCCGTGCCGCGCTCCGCCGCCCTGACCGACGGGTCGGTGCTGGAGGTCCTGCCGCCCTTCGCCGGTGGGTGATGCGACGATGGCGACCGTGAGCGACGTCGACCCGCGGGCCGCCGGCCCGAGGCGGCATACCGTGCTCGAGCTCGACGCGACGCGGCTGCCCCCCGCGGTCGCCCCGACGGTGGTGCTCGGGGCCGCGGTGGTGACGGCCGGCGCCTACCTCGGGTATGCCGCCCTCGTCGCCGTGCTGGCGCTCGCCGGGCTGGTGCTGGTCGCCGGGTGGCCCAGGCTGCTCGACGTGCCGAGCCCCACGGGGGTGCGGGTGGTGGTCGCCGTCGGTGCCGCCTTGCAGGCCGCGGCGATGTGGCTGACGGCCGGCCCTGCGCGCCTGGCCTGGATGCCGCTGGCGCTGGCGATCGGGGTGGTCGGTGTGCTGTTGCAGCAGCTCGGTCGCTCCGGCGGTGGGGGTCGGGTGACGGCCGCGGTGGCGGCCTCGGCCAGCGCGCTGGTCGTGCTGGCCAGCGGCCTGGCGATGGCGCCCCTGGCCGACACGCCCTCAGGGCCGAGGTTCGTGCTCGTCGCGATGGCCGGGCTGGCCGCCGGGGCCGTCGCGGAGCTGTCCGGACGTCACCGCCGGGTCCGCGGTGCGGCGGTCCTGGTCGTGCTCGTCGTCGGCGCCCTGGGATCCTGGCTGGCCGCGGTCGCGTTGGGCGGACCGGTCAAGGCCCTCACCGCCGTCGGATTGGGCATGCTCGTGGCCTCGCTGTCCTACTCGATGCGCCATGTCCTGGGCACCCTGGGCGGGCGAGAGGCCCCGTGGGGGCAGGCGGCCCTGGTGAGCGCGTCGATCCTGCTGCCGGGAGTGTGCGTGCTGGCCCTGGGCCGGATGGCCGGGGTCTGACCCGCCGTCCGAGCGCCCGGGGGCGGCCGACCCCGACACCGCCGCGGGGCGCCCCGTGGCTCAGGTGACCAACGCCCGGGCTCAGTACACCAACGCCTGCGCGCCCTCGGCGAGCGCCCGCTCGACGAAACCGGCCGCCCCGGCGATCGACGCACCGGGCAGCAGGTCCGCCTCGGTGAGGCCGCGCCGGGCCGCACACTGGGTGCACACCCGGACCGCGTCGAGCGCCAGCAGCGCGTCGCGCAGCTCGGCAAACGGCGCGGCATACGGCAGGGTCAACGTCTCGGCGTGTCCGGGGGTGGCCAGCCAGGTCGCCTCCCCGGTGAGCCACACCTGCACGCTCGCCCCACCGGCCACTGCGGTAGTGGCGACGGTGAGCGCCTGGGCGAGACGCTCGAGGGCCTCCGCGCCGCAGGTGAGCTTGACGACGAGGGAGCGGGTCATGGCACGAGACTACGATCGCACCGATGCGCCGAGTGCTCGACCCGACCGACCAGGAGGCACACCGTGTTCGCCATCGACGCCGATCTGCCCGAACGCCTGCGGCCGCTGGCCTGGTTGATCGGCCGCTGGGAGGGCGCCGGGGTGTGGGGGTACCCGACCACCGAGTCGGGGCACTACGGCCAGGAGGTGGTGTGCAGCCACGACGGGCGAGGCTTCCTCGAGTGGCAGTCGCGCACCTGGCTGCTGGACTCCGCGACCGGCGACCGGCTGCGGCCCTCGGCGATCGAGCTCGGGTTCTGGCGTCCCGACGAGGACGGGTCGCAGGTCGAGCTGCTGCTCACCCACCCGACCGGCATCGTCGAGCTCTACGTCGGCACGATGGAGCCGGCCAAGGTCACCCTGCGCACCGACGGCGTCATGCGCAGCCGGCACGCGAAGGAGTACAACGCCGGGGCGCGCCTCTACGGCCTCGTGGACGGCGATCTCATGTACACCATGGACATGGCGGCGATGGGCCACTCGCTGACCCCGCACCTGTCCGCCCAGCTCAAGCGGGTCGGCTGAGCACCCGCTGCGGCCCACCGGGGCCGGACACTGACTTACCCTTGGGCAGGTGAGCGAGCTCGTCCACGCCCTGCGCGCCAACGGCATGCGGCTGACCGCCCCGCGGCGGCGGATCGTCGACGCCCTGGGCCGGATCGAGCACGGCGCCCCGGACGCGGTGGCGGCCGAGGTCGCAGCCGACGGGCAGGGGGCGCTGGCGCTCTCGACGATCTACCGGGGGCTGGAAGCCCTCGAGCAGCTCGGGCTGGTCGCCCACACTCACCTGGACCACCGGGCCCCGACCTACCACCTGGCCGACCATGCCACCCACATCCACCTGGTGTGCCTGTCTTGCGGAGCCATCGGCGAGCTTCCCCTGGTCTCGGCCGCCGACTTCGTCGCCCGGGTCGCCGACGAGACCGGGTTCACCGCCGACGTCACCCATATGGCGATCCACGGGTGGTGCGCCGACTGCGAGAGGGCCCGATGACCCCGACTCCGGACCGCGCGCCCGGGGTCGCCGCGACGGCCGGCCCGCCGACCCCAACGCCTTCACCCCTGCTGTCGCGCCCCGGCGCCGTCGAGGGCGCCGGGCCCGACGCGGGCGTCGCCGCGCACTACGGCGACCCGATGCGCGAGCAGCGACTGCTCACCGAGGGGCTGGCCGTGGTCGACCTGTCGCACCGCGGGGTGGTCACCGTGTCCGGGCCGGACCGGCTCTCGTGGCTGCACTCGATGACCACCCAGGCGCTCGCGGACCTGCCGGCGCGCACGTCCGCGGAGTCGCTCGTGCTGTCCCCACGCGGCCACATCGAGCACGCCCTGCACGTGGTCGACGACGGCGAGACGATGTGGCTGTCCGTCGAACCCGGCACCGCGCCGGCACTCACGGCGTGGCTGGTCTCGATGCGGTTCATGCTGCGGGTCGAGGTGGCCGATCGCAGCGGCGAGATCGCCCTCGTCGGGGAGCCGTTTGCCGCGGAATCGGCTCCCGGAGAAGCCCTGGCCTGGCGCGATCCGTGGCCGGGGCCGGTCGGCGACACCGCGGCATACGGGCCCGTCGAGGGGCACCCGGGGCAGGGGCGACGCTGGCGTGAGGTCCTTGTCCCCCGGTCCGCCCTGGTCGACGCGGTCGGCGACCGGCCACTGGCGGGGACCTGGGCCGCCGAGGCGCTGCGGGTGGCGGCCTGGCGGCCTCGCCTGGGCTTCGAGACCGACCACCGGACCATCGTCCACGAGGTCGACTGGCTGCGCACCGCGGTGCACCTGCACAAGGGTTGTTACCGCGGCCAGGAGACCGTCGCCCGGGTGCACAACCTCGGGCGGCCGCCGCGCCGGCTGGCGTTCGTCCACCTGGACGGATCGGGTCACACCCTGCCCGAGCGGGGCAGCGAGGTCACCGTCGAGGGCCGTCCGGTGGGGGTGCTCACCTCGGTGGCCCGCCACCACGAGCTGGGCCCCATCGCCCTGGCCCTGCTCAAGCGCTCCACGCCCCCGGCCGCGCCGCTGTCGGCTGGCGGGATCGCCGGTGCGCAGGAGGTCATCGTCACACCGTGAGCGGCACCCTCATCACCGTCGCGCCGACTGGCGCCGAGACCGCCAAGGCCGATGCGCCGACCCTGCCCACGACCCTCGAGGAGCTCGTCGAGACGGCTGTCGCGTGCCAGGCGGCCGGGGCCGCGCTGATCCACGTCCACGTCCGCGACGCCGAGCACCGGCCTTCGCTGGACCCGGTCCTGCTGCGCGAGGCGGTCGCGGCCCTGCGGGAGGCCACCGACCTCGTCGTGCAGCTGTCGACCGGGGGCGGCGTCCACGACGGGCTCGAGCCCCGATTGGCCGTCCTGGACGCCGACCCCGACTCGTGCTCGCTGACCTGCGGCACGCTGAACTTCGGGGACGAGGTGTTCCTCAACCCGTGGGGGTTCATGGTGCAGCTCTACCGGGCGGCGCAGGAGCGCGAGGTGGTCCCGGAGTTCGAGCTGTTCGACCTCGGGCACGTCGCGACGCTGCGCCGGCTGCTGGACACCTGCGGCCCGCCGTTTGGGGCCGGGGTGCACGTCGACTTCGTCACGGGGGTCCCGGGGGGTATGCCGGCCACGGCCCAGGCACTGCTCGCCGGCGTCGCGATGCTCCCGGACGAGGTGACGAGCTGGTCGGCCACCGGGGTCGGTCGCGGGCACCTCGCGGTGGCTGCGACCGCGTTGGCCGCCGGGGGACACCTGCGGGTCGGCATGGAAGACACGGTGACCTTCGCCAGAGGGCGGCCGGTGCGCCACAACGCCGAGTTGGTGACCCGCGCCGCCGATCTGGCGCGCCTGCTCGAACGCCCCCCGCTGAGCCCCACCCAGGCGCGGGAGCTGCTGAGCGTGAAAGAGCGGCGCAGGCGGTAGCCCGGCAGACCCTCTCGGGGTGTCCGGGTGCCGGTGCCCCGGTGCGCCTCGCCGGCCACGAGGCTCCCCGACCCGCGTGGCCGCGGATCAGTGTGGCCGCGGACCGGCGAGGTGCCGACCGGCGCAGCCGCATCCTGGGTCACCACGATCAGCGGGCGCCCTGGGTCACCGCGATCAGCGGGCGCCCTGGCGCACCGGCGGCATACCGCTGGCTCGCGGGCCCGAGGCGGCACGAGACCGTGCGCGTCGTCGGCGGAAGGTTTTGCATCGCCCGTCGCGGGTAGGGCCTCGACTCTCATCACCGGAAAGGCCGCGCCATGACCACCCAGACCCCCACCCGCCCGACCGATCCGGCCGGCCGGCCGCAGCCGCACGGCGACGAGGATGCCGCCACGGCGACCTCGCGGGAGGTCGTCGCCGGCTACTTCGCCGCCGCGGACGGCGTCCTGGAGAACCCGCACGTCTTCCAGCTCGACGCCTTCGACGCCGGGGTCGGCGAGGCCATGGACCGCGCCATCGCCGGGGTCGACACCGTGATCATGGGTCGGGTCACCTACGACCAGTGGGCCGGGTACTGGCCCACCGCCGAGGACGAGTTCAAGGACTTCATCAACCCCGTCGCCAAGCACGTCGCCTCCCGCACCCGGACCGGCGCCCTGGCGTGGGAGAACAGCCGCCTCATCGACGGGGACCTGCTCGACGCGGTCCGTGGGCTCAAGGCGCAACCCGGCGGCCGGATCGCCGTCTCGGGCTCCCTGTCGATCGCCCGGCAACTCGCCTACGCCGGAATGCTCGACGAACTCGTCCTCGTCGTCCATCCGGTGCTCGCCGGCACCGGCCGCCGCCTCACGCAGGAGGGCGACTCGGCGCTGCCGCTGCGGCTGGTCCGGCACGACATCACCGAGAAGGGCAACGCGGTGTTGACCTACCGCCTCGGCGCCTGACCGCGCGGCATGGGGCGACGGTGCGCGCCGCCGGGGGCAACGGTGCTCGCGGCCAGGCCGGACACCGTGTGGCCATCCTCACGCTGCCTTCAGTTTGCGCTGCGCTAACTGTAGCAAGCACAATGAAGGCATGGCCCCGACACTCGTCCACGACCTGGGTGGCTACCTGCGCGAGCAGCGGATGGCCGCCCAGATGTCGCTGCGGCAGCTGTCGGAGCTTGCCGGCATCTCCAACCCTTACCTCTCGCAGATCGAGCGGGGGCTCAAGAAGCCCAGCGCCGAGATCCTGCAGCAGATCGCCCGGGGGTTGCGGGTGTCGGCGGAGTCGCTGTACGTGCGGGCCGGGTTCCTCGACGAGGCGCCCACCCGCCCGACCCCGGCCGGGGTGCTGGAGGCCATCGAGGCCGACGTCGCACTGACGCCTCGGCAACGCGCCGTCCTGGTCGAGGTCTACCGCTCGTTCGTCGCGGCCCCCGCCGGGTCGGCCACCCCGACCCCGGCGGGGGACACCGACGCGCCCGCTGCGACTGCCGCGCCGCCACCGGCCCCGACCCGACCAGGCCACGTCCCGCTGGCCCGACCGGTCGCCGCCGCGACCACCACCCACTGAGAGGAAACCGCCATGTCCCGTTCCGACGAGTTCGTCGACGAGCTCAAGAAGGTCGCCGATGCCGCCGTGTCCCCCGCGTATGCCGCGGTGGGCGCCGCCGACGCCGCCGCCGAGAAGGCCCGCGAGGCCGTCAAGGAGTTCGACTCCGACGACCTGCGCAGCAGCTTCACCACCCAGGCCGAGAAGGCCAAGGACCTGCCGTCCCAGCTGCTCGAGCTGGCCAAGGAGTTCGCCGAGAAGGCCCAGGCGCAGTACGAGGAGTTCGCCAACCGTGGCGAGCAGGTCATCGCCCGGCTGCGCGACCGCAGCGCGACCGAGGAGCTGCGCGAGCAGTTCGACCACGCGATGGAGTTGGGCAAGGATGCGCTGGCTTCGGCCCGCAAGTCCGTGACCAACGCCGTCCACGAGGTCGAGGACGCCGCCAAGCAGCTGGCCTCCTCGGTCGAGGGCGACGCGCAGGAGGTCGTCGAGGACGTCAAGACCACGGCCAAGAAGACCACCTCGCGAGCCAGGTCCGCGGCCAAGTAGACCGGTCCGCCGGCCCATCGACACCGGCCCGGTCGGTCCTCGCAGGAGGGGGATCGACCGGGCCGGACCATGCTCCCCCGCGTGGGCGACCGGCAGTGTCTCCGCCACCGGCCATCGGGCCGAGGGCTCTGACACACTGACGCACTGTGTCCCGCCCAGAACCCACCCCCAGCTCGCCGCAGCGGTCCGCGGCTCCGGAGTCGGCCGCGGCTCCGGAGTGGGCCGCGGCACCGGCGCGGACCCCCTCGCGGGCACTGACGAGCGCGCCGGTCCTGGCCCACGTGGTGCGCTGCGGGACCGTGGAGAGCCTGCACCACGGCTGCGCCGTGGTCACGGCACCGGACGGCTCGGTGCAGCACGCCTGGGGCGAGCCGTCCGATGTGGTGTTCCCGCGTTCGGCGAACAAGCCGCTGCAGGCCGTGGGCCTGCTCGAGGTAGGACTCCAGCTGCCGCCCCCACAGGTGGCCGTGGCCTGCGCGAGCCACTCCGGTGAGCCCTATCACCTCGACACCGTGCGCGCGATCCTCGCGGGGGTCGGGCTGGACGAGACCGCCCTGCGCAACACCCCTGGCTACCCGGTCGACCTCGCGGCCTCCGAGGCCTGGATCCGCGCCGGGCGTGGACCGGCCTCGATCACCCAGAACTGCTCCGGCAAGCATGCCGCCATGCTCGCCACGGCCGCGCATCACGGCTGGGCCTGCGACACCTACCTCGACCCGGACCACCCCGTCCAACAGGCCGTGACCCGCGGCCTGGAACGGGTGACCGGCGAGCGGGTGCACGTGGTCGCCGTCGACGGGTGCGGTGCCCCGCTGCACGGCATCCCCCTGGTGGCGCTGGCCCGGGCGTTCGGGCGGCTGGCCAGCGCCGCCGCGGGGTCCGCCGAGGGCCGGGTGGCCGACGCGATGCGCGCCCACCCCGATCTCGTCGGAGGCACCGGCCGCCAGGTGACCGCGCTGATGCGTGAGGCTCCCGGCGTGGTCGCCAAGGACGGGGCAGAGGCCGTGTATGCCGTGGGGCTGGCGGACGGGCGCGGTGTCGCGGTGAAGATCGCCGACGGGCACACGCGCGCCAAGGCGGTGGTGCTCGCGGCGGTCCTGCGCCACGTCGGGGCGGTGCCGCCGGCGGCATACCGGGCACTGGCGCACGCCCCGGTGCTCGGCCACGGCGTGCCGGTCGGGGCCGTCGAGGCCGTGGGGATCTGATCGAGTGCGCGCCGTCGTCCAGCGAGTCGCCGAGGCGCACGTCGAGCTCGACGGGCAGGTCACCGGGCGGATCGCCGGGCCCGGGTTGCTCGCCCTGGTCGCCGTCGCCCACGACGACGGGGCCGAGCAGGTCGAGTGGATGGCCCGTAAGATCGCGCAGCTGCGCATCCTCGAGCCGCAGCGCTCGGCCCTCGACGCGGGTGCGCCGGTGCTCGTCGTCAGCCAGTTCACCCTGTATGCCGACGTGCGCAGGGGCCGCCGCCCGTCGTGGTCGGCGGCGGCTCCCGCCGAGCGGGCCGAGCCCGTCGTCGAGGCGCTCGTCGAGTCGCTGCGCGGGCTGGGGCTGACCGTGCAGACCGGGGTGTTCGGGGCGCACATGCGTATCCATCTGGTCAACGACGGCCCGGTCACCCTCGTGCTGGACGTGTGACAATCGAGCGTCCGCTCGCCGACCGGAAGGACGGGCCGTGCTCTCCAGCGCCCAAGGACTGCTGCTGCTCGGGTTGGGTGTGCTCGCCGTCGGTGCCGAGGTCTTCGCCCTCGTCGACGCGGCCCGGCACCGCCCGGACGCGTTCGTCGCGGCCGGCAAGCGGACCAAGGTGTTCTGGGTCGCGCTGCTCGCCGTCGCCGCCGCCGTGGGCGTCATCACGGTCCGCGCCGTGCTCGGACTGTTCGGCGTGGCGGCGTTCGTCGCCGCCGCGGTCTACCTCGCCGACGTACGACCCGCGTTGCGCCAGGTCACCGGTCGAGGTGGCCGGTCCGGCCCGTACGGCCCCTGGTGACCTGCCAGCGGCCCTGGGGGGACCGCGCGGCACGCCCGGGGCGGGTCGGGTGCGCGCCGCGCCGGGGCTTAGGTGACACTGGACGGCATACCGTCGATCCGAGGACCCGATGCCGCAACGCCCCGACGCACCCGTCACCCACCACCGCGCCGAGTACGGCGAGAGCGACCGCGACCCCACCGCCGACGTCTTCGAGGTCGAGCGACCCTGGGGCAACTTCCGTCAGTTCGTCTCCAACGAGGTGGTCACCGTCAAGATCATCACGGTGGCCCCCGGGCATCGGCTGAGCCTGCAGCGCCACGAGCACCGGGGCGAGATGTGGCAGGTCCTCGACGTGCCGATCGACATCACCGTCGACGACCGGCAGTGGGTGGCCCAGCCCGGTGACACCGTCTGGGTCCCGCACGGGGCGGTCCACCGCATGGGCAACAGCGGCCGGCAGGCCGGGCGGCTCTTGGAGGTCGGGTTCGGCTACTTCGACGAGAGCGACATCGAGCGGCTCCAGGACGACTACGCCCGGCCCGACTCCGACTGACCCGGCCGGACGGCTCAACGCGGCGCGACCGCCGACCAGGCCACGGTGAGCTCGCCCAGGCGCCAGCGCGGCGGCCCGTCGTGCACCGGCCAGCCCTGCTCGCGCAGCCACGCGCAGGTCTGCACGAAGCGCTGGCGCACCCCGTATGCCGCGTGCGGCGCCGCCCGGGCCCAGGCCGCATCGAGGGCGCACAGGTAGGCGTGGACCGGCTCGCCCGGGACGTTGCGTCGGGTCAGAGCCTTGGGCAGGCGAGCGGCCACCTGCGAGGGAGCGGCCAAGCCGGCCAAACGCATCGACACGGTGAAGGTGATCGGTCCGCCGGCCGCCACGCCGACCCAGGCGGCCACCCGGCCGAGCTCGTCGCAGGTGCCCTCGACCAGCAGCCCGTCCGCGCCCAGACGCCCGCGCAGCATGGCCCACGCCTCGGCCACCTCGCCGGGGTCGTACTGCCGCAGCACGTTGACGGCCCGCACCACGATCGGTGCCGACAGCTCGCCCAGGGGCAGCTCGAAGCCGCCGTGTCGGAAGCTCAACCCCCGCCGGGCCAGCGGCTGAGCCGCGCGCACTCGGGCCGGGTCGATCTCGACGCCGACGACCTGCACGTCGGCCCGTATCCGGCGCAGCCGGTCGAGCAACTCGACGCAGGTCACCGGCGAGGCGCCGTAGCCGAGGTCGACGACCAGCGGCGCCGCGGTCGCCCGCCGCAGCCGCCAGGCCTGCGGGCCGACGAGCCAACGGTCCACCCGACGCAGCCGGTTGGGCGCGGTGGTGCCGCGGGTGACCTCGCCCACCGGCCGCGGGGCCGGACGGCCGGGCGGCCCGCTCGCTCCCCGCATGGGCCCAGGGTAGGCGGGCGTCCCAGGCGGGTGGGCTCGGCGCCGCGTCCCCGAGCCGCGTCGGCCGCGAGCCGGGCCTGGGCGGGTCACCCGGGTCGCGCCGGGAATCACCGGGGCCGGGTCGGCGTTGTCGCCCGCGCGTGCCAGGGTGATCCCCGCCGACCGGAGGACCGAGGCGGGAAGGCCGCGGGCACGAGAGCCGGTGACGGCAGCACGGGCAAGGACCAGGGAGGTCGGATGACGCCGGAGCACATCCGCCGCGTCGCCATGTTCAGCGTCCACACCTGCCCGTTGGAACAGCCGGGCACCGGGGACGCCGGGGGGATGAACGTCTACATCGCCGAGGTCGCCAAGCAGCTGGCCCGACGGGGCCGCGAGGTCGACATCTTCACCCGCGCCACCACGGGGTCGCGACCCCCGCGCGTGGAGTTGGCTCCCGGGGTGGACGTGTGGCACGTGCCGGCCGGTCCGTACGAGGGGCTGTCCAAGGCGGACCTGCCCGGTCAGCTGTGCGCGTTCGCCGCCGGCGTGCTGCGCCTGGGGGCCGCGCGCCCTGAGGGCCACTACGACGTCGTGCACTCGCACTACTGGCTCTCCGGCCAGGTCGGCTGGCTCGCCGCCGATCGGTGGCGAGCCCCCCTGGTGCACACCATGCACACGATGGCCCGGGTCAAGAACGCCCACCTCGCCCTGGGCGACACCCCCGAGCCGCCGGGGCGCGAGATCGGCGAGGTGCAGGTCGTCGAGGCCGCCGATCGGCTCGTCGCCAACACCGCCGACGAGGCCGACCAGCTCGTCGACCTCTACGGCGCCGACCCCCGCCGGATCAGCGTGGTGCCTCCGGGGGTCGACCTGGAGGTGTTCACCCCGGGGGACAAGCTCGCCGCACGCGCCGCCCTCGGTCTGCCGCCGGAGGCCTTTCTCGTCCTCTTCGTCGGTCGCATCCAACCGCTCAAGGCCCCCGACGTGCTGGTGCGCGCCGCCGCGCTGCTGCGCCGTCGCGACCCGGGCCGATACCAGGACCTGCTCGTGGGCATCCTCGGCGGTCCCAGCGGCACCGGGCTGGCCCGTCCCACCGAGCTCGTGGAGCTCGCCGGCGCCCTGGGCATCGCGGCGCACACCCGGTTCGTCCCCCCGCTGGACCGCGGCACGCTCGCCCAGTGGTACCGCGCCGCCGACCTGCTCGCGGTCCCGTCCTACAACGAGTCCTTCGGGCTGGTCGCGATCGAGGCGCAGGCCTGCGGCACCCCCGTGGTCGCTGCCGACGTGGGCGGGTTGCCGACCGCGGTCGGCGATGCCGGCGTGCTCGTCCCGACCCACGACGTCGGGGACTGGGCCGACGCCATCGACGGCCTGCACCGAGACCCGGCCCGCCGGGCCCTGCTCGGTCGCAACGCGGTGACCCACGCCGCCCGGTTCGGCTGGGCGGCGACGACCGAGCGCCTGCTCGCGGCATACGGGGCGGCCTGTCGAGAGCAGACCCCCTCACCGGTTCTCGGCGCCTCGACGTTGCTCGGGGTCCCCGCGGCGGTGATCCCGTGACCGCACCGTCCGCCGCGGTCCAGCGCGCGACCGGCGCGCTCACGGCATACCTCACCGACGCCGCGATCCCCTGGGAGCCCGGCGGTCGGCCCGGGGAGCACGTGCTCACCCTGCCCGGGGAGCGCAAGCTGCGCGTCGTCGCCTCGGTGCTCGTGCGCGATCCCATGACGAGCATCTCGGCGTTCGTCGTGCGCAACCCCGACGAGAACCACCAGGCCGTCTACCGCTACCTGTTGCGGCGCAATCTGCGCCTGCCCATGCTCGCGTATGCCGTCGACTCCAGCGGCGACGTCTACGTCAAGGGGGACGTGCCGACCGCCGCGGTCGAGGCCGGCTACCTGGACCGGCTGATGGGTGCGCTGCTGCACGCCGCGGACGATCCGTTCAACGAGCTGCTGGCCCTGGGCTTCTTGGAGTCGATGAAGCGGGAGTGGGCCTGGCGCGTCGACCGCGGGGAGTCGCTGGCCAATCTCGAGGCGTTCCGTCCGCTGTTGGAGGGCAGCGAGCTGACCCACGGCCTCGGTGACGGAGCCGACGTGGAGGGCCGGCCGGTCCAGGAATAGGCTGGCCGGCATGGCACACACCCTCATCCTGCTGCGTCACGGCCAGCTCGGAGTGGAACGCCAAGAACCTGTTCACCGGCTGGGTCGACGTCGACCTCAACGACCAGGGCCGGGGCGAGGCGGTGCACGGCGGGCAGCTGCTCAAGGACAAGGGGGTCCTGCCCGACATCGTCCATACCTCGGTGCTGCGCCGGGCGATCACCACCGCCAACCTCGCGCTGGACGCCTGCGACCGGCACTGGATCCCGGTCAAGCGCAACTGGCGGCTCAACGAGCGGCACTACGGCGCGTTGCAGGGCCTGGACAAGGCCGCCACGCGGGCGAAGTACGGCGACGAGCAGTTCATGCTCTGGCGCCGCTCCTTCGACACCCCGCCGCCACCGATCGACCTGGACAACGAATACGCCCAGACCGACGATCCGCGGTATGCCGGCATGCGAGGTCCCGCGCACCGAGTGCCTCAAGGACGTCATCGCGCGGTTCCTGCCCTACTGGGAGAGCGACATCTGCCCCGACCTGGCCGCCGGTAAGACGGTGCTCGTCACGGCGCACGGCAACAGCCTGCGGGCGCTGGTCAAGCACCTGGACGCGATCAGCGACGCGGACATCGCCGAGCTGAACATCCCCACCGGCCAGCCGCTGGTCTACGACATCGGCGCGGACTTCATGCCCACCAGGCCGGGGGAGTACCTCGACCCGGTGGCCGCCGCCGAGGCTGCCGCCGCGGTCGCCAACCAGGGGCGCTGAGCAGCCCCGCACGGGGGCTGTCGGAGCCAGCGGAGTCCCCGAGAGCAGGCCAACGGTCGGATCCGGGCCCCCGAGACGACCGCTGGGCCACTCTCGCCGCGAGTCACCACCGCGGGTGTATGCCGCCGACGCGGGAGGGGCCGCCGCCGGATACGGCGGCGTCGGCCGCGCGGCGGCGCCACCGGTGAACAGCGGACCGCCCGCAGGTGAACATCGGGGGGTCGACCCGGCATCGGCGGCCCGGGCTGGTCACCTCCACGTAGCCTTGAGGTCGTGGAATGGGTCGCCCTGGTGCTCGGCCTCGCCGTGGGCGGGGCGGTCGTGGGTGCCCTCGCCCGGCGCTGGACCCACCGCACCGAGCCCGACCCGTCGGCGCTGCCGGACGAGGTCGTCGACCTGCTCGGTGCCCTCGCGTCCAGCGGTATCGTCCTGGACGAGCGACAGGCAGTGGTCGCCTGCTCGCCGACCGCGGTGCTGCACGGCCTGGTGCGCGGCACCGAGGTGACCCAGCAGCCCCTGCTCGACCTGGCCCGCCGGGCCGGAGCCGACGGCAAGGTCGTGGAGGAACACATGGACCTGGCCCGGGGGCCGGGGGCCGCGGCCACCCGCGTCGTCGACGCACGGGCCGCGCGCCTGGGCGGGCGGCATACCCTGCTGCTCGTCGAGGACCGCTCGCACGCGCTGCTCGTCGAGGAGGTGCGCCGCGACTTCCTCGCCAACGTCAGCCACGAGCTCAAGACCCCGGTCGGTGGCCTGCTGCTGTTGGCCGAGGCCGTGCGCGGCGCCCGCGACGACCCGGAGGCGGTGGCCCGGTTCGCCAAGCGGATGCGCAAGGAGGCTCGGCGGCTGGACCAGCTGGTCAGCGACATCGTCGAGCTGTCCCGGCTGCAGTCCGAGGACGGGCTGGCCGACCCCGCGTCGGTCGACCTGGCCCGGGTCGTCGTCGAGGCCGTCGACGACGTGCGGGTGACCGCCGAGGAGCGCGACATCGAGATCGTCGTCGCCTGCGATCCGGGCTGCTGGGTCTGGGGCGATGCCGCCCTGCTGGCCACCGCGGTGCGCAACCTCGTTGTCAACGCGGTGGCCTACTCCGCGTCCGGGACGCGGGTCGTGGTGCACGCCCTGGTCGCGCCCGACGGCGCGCGCGAGGTCATCGTCACCGACCAGGGCACCGGCATCCCGGCCGCCGAGCTGGGGCGCGTCTTCGAGCGGTTCTACCGCGTCGACGCCGCCCGGTCGCGAGCCACCGGCGGCACCGGCCTGGGCCTGTCCATCGTCAAGCACGTGTGCGCCAACCACGGCGGCGACGTCACCGTGCGCAGCGAGGTCGGCGTGGGCTCGACCTTCACCATGCGCCTGCCCGCGCCGTCCTACGGCCCCGCGGGCCGCCCGCTCACGCCGATGGGGGCGCCCCCGACGGTCACCCCCACCGACCTGGCAGCCGACACCGTCACGGAGGCGACCGTCCCATGAGCCGCATCCTCATCGTCGAGGACGAGGAGTCCTTCTCCGACCCGCTGTCCTACCTGCTGCGCAAGGAGGGCTACGACGTCGCCGTCGCGGCCACCGGGCCGGAGGGGCTCGCCGAGTTCGAGTCCGCCGGGGCCGACCTCGTCCTGCTGGACCTCATGCTCCCGGGACTGTCGGGCATCGAGGTATGCCGCGCCCTGCGCCAGCGCTCGAACGTGCCGGTGGTCATGCTCACCGCCAAGGACAGCGAGATCGACAAGGTGGTCGGGTTGGAGATCGGGGCCGACGACTACGTCACCAAGCCCTACTCCGCGCGCGAGCTGCTGGCCCGGATCAAGGCCGTGCTGCGCCGACAGGGCGAGCCCGACGAGCCGGCTCCCGCGATGTTGAGCGCCGGCCCGGTCCGGATGGACGTCCAGCGGCATACCGTGACCGTCAACGGGGCGACGACGGCGTTCCCGCTCAAGGAGTTCGAGCTGCTCGAGATGCTGCTGCGCAACCCGGGCCGGGTGCTCACCCGCGCGCAGCTCATCGACCGGGTCTGGGGCAGCGACTACGTCGGTGACACCAAGACCCTCGACGTGCACATCAAGCGGTTGCGCGGCAAGGTCGAGGCCGACCCGGCCAACCCGACGCACATCCTCACGGTGCGGGGGCTGGGCTACAAGTTCGAGGTATGAGGCGCCCGGCGCCGGCAGGCCGTCCGCGGGCGCGGCAGGCTCGATGCTCAGGAGGATCAGCGGGCGCAGAGGTTCAGCGGGCAATGAGGGTTCAGCGCGCTCGGAGGGTTCAGCGGGCTCAGGGCGTGGTGGAGGCCGCCGCGGTGGGTCGCAAGGAGGCGTAGGGGCCCTCGGGCAGCAGCACCGGCACGCTGACGAGGGTGCGCCCGGCGGACGTCACGAGGTAGACGTCCGCGACCGCTCCGGGGGCGGCCGCGACCTTGGCGAAGGTCACCCCCTTGATCTGCTGCTGGGCCCGGCCGGGCAGGGGCGTCATGGTCGCCGACAAGCCCGCCTCGGCGTCCGCCCGGGTGAGGAAGCCGACCGTGGCGGCCTCGTCGGTCGTGTTGAGCACCGAGCCGGACAGGACGCCGGGGCCACCGGCGCGCTCGGAGACCACCAGCAGGGAGCGGGCCGCGACCGGCCCGCTGGTTGCCGGCACGCCGTCGGAGGCGTTGTAGGGCTGCTCGGTCTGGACGGGGGAGAAGAACGAGCACGCCGAAAGGGCGAGGCTGGCCCCCACGGCACCCAGGGCGGCCACGGCCGGATGCAGTCGCTTCACGGTCGCCAGCCTAGCGGCACACCCCTCGGCGTCGTCGGGGGGGCCGAGCGCGGGCCGGGTCGGCCCGACCGACCGCTGTGACCTGGGTCATACGGCGGTCGTCCAGAGCATCTCGGCGGCGTTCTGTCAAGCCCCTTCTCGCCGCCGCGTCCCCGTCGACTATGCCCCTGACCTGCGCAAACGGAGCGTTCGGGCTCGCGGGTGGCCCCCGTCACGTGCTAAAGTGGACGTCGCGAAAGGGGTTAACAGCATATGGTCTTCAAGGTCGGCGAGACGGTCGTGTACCCGCATCACGGTGCGGCACTGATCGAGGCAATCAACACCCGCACGATCAAGGGAGTGGACAAGCTCTACCTCAAGCTCAAGGTCGCTCAGGGCGACCTGACCATCGAGGTCCCCGCCGAGAACTGCGACCTCGTCGGCGTGCGCGACGTTGTCGGCCAGGAGGGTCTGGACCGGGTGTTCGAGGTGCTGCGCACCCCGCATACCGAGGAGCCGACCAACTGGTCGCGTCGGTACAAGGCCAATCTCGAGAAGCTCGCCTCGGGCGACGTCATCAAGGTCGCCGAGGTCGTGCGCGACCTGTGGCGCCGCGACAAGGACCGCGGCCTGTCCGCCGGCGAGAAGCGGATGCTCGCCAAGGCCCGCCAGATCCTCGTCTCCGAGCTGGCTCTGGCCGAGAAGACCAACGAGGAGAAGGCCGAGTCGATCCTCGACGAGGTCCTCGCGTCCTGACCGACGTCCTGCGCCGGGCCCACTGATGAGCCGCGTCGGCGTCGTCGTCGTGGCCGCCGGAGCCGGCACCCGCCTCGGCGGGCAGGTGCCCAAGGCCCTGGTCGAGGTCCGCGGGCATCCCCTGGTCTGGTATGCCGTGTCCGCGGCCGTGCAGGCCCGTGACGTGGGCTGGGTGAGCGTAGCCGCGCCACCGGGTCACGTGGCGGCGGTCCGCGAGGCGGTCGAACCGGTATGCCGCGCCGCCGGAGTGCCGCTGACCGTGGTGCCCGGCGGGGCGCACCGCGGCGACAGTGTGCTCGCCGCGCTGCAGGCGGCGCCGACGGCCTCCGAGGTCGTCCTCGTCCACGACGCCGCTCGGGCGCTGGCGCCGGTCGAGGTGTTCGACCGGGTGGCCGCCGCCGTCGACGCCGATCACCCGGCGGTCGTCCCGGGTGTGCCGGTGGTCGACACCGTCAAGCAGGTGGCCGCCGACGGCCGGGTGGTGGCCACCCCCGAGCGCGACGCGCTGCGCCTGGTGCAGACCCCGCAGGGGTTCCTGCGCCAGGTGCTGCTGCAGGCGCACGCGGCGCACGGCTCGGTCGCCACCGACGACGCGGGGCTGGTCGAGCGGCTGGGCCGGCCGGCATACGTGGTGGCGGGAGATGCTCGAGCGCTCAAGGTGACCACGCCGGCGGACCTGCGCCGGTTGACCGAGTGGGTCGAGGCCGAGGGCGACCGGCTCGGCTAGCGGTGTGCTGCCCCCCAAGCCACGAGGTGTGGCACAACGCGCGGCATGGCGCGCGATCTGCCACACATAACCAGGGGCGGTGCCGGCAACCCGGGCGGGAAGACAAGCCGGGCGGGCAGGCCACCCGGGCGGGAAGGTAACCCGGGCGGGAAGGCAACCCGGGCGGGAAGTCAACCCGGGTTGGTAGGCCACCTGGGCGGAGGGAGGGGGCTGCGCCAGTAGGCTGGCGGCCTCTGGGCCGGCCGCGTCCCCGCGGCCCGCCCCCCGTCTCGTCGAGGAGCCCCGCATGAGCCCGGTCGCCGTCGTCACCGGGGGCGGGTCGGGGATCGGCGCGGCCACCGCGGCGGCGCTCGTGCGCGACGGCTTCGAGGTGGTCGTCTGCGGTCGGCGGGCCGAGCGGCTGCAGGCGGTGGCGACCGACCTTGGCCCGGCGGTCCGGCCGATCGTCATGGACGTCACCGAGCCCGCCTCGGTCGCCACCGCGGCCGCGCAGGTCGGCCGCTGCGACGTCCTGGTCAACAACGCGGGGGGCGCGATCGGCCTGGACCGGGTCGAGGACGGCAAGCCGGAGCAGTGGCGGGCGATGTACGACGCCAACGTCCTCGGGGTCCTGCACGTCACCCAGGCCTTCCTGCCGCTGCTGCGTCGCAGCCGGACCGGCGGCACCATCGTCGTGGTGTCCTCCACCGCCGGGCTGATCGTCTACGAGGGCGGCGCGGGCTACACCGCGGCCAAGCACGCCGCCACCGCGGTCACCGAGACCCTGCGCCTGGAGCTGGCCGGGGAGCCGATCCGGGTCGTGGAGATCGACCCCGGGATGGTCGCCACCGAGGGGTTCTCGCTGACCCGGTTCCACGGCGACCAGGCCAAGGCCGACAGCGTGTATGCCGACGTCGACCGCCCGCTGGTGGCCGCCGACGTCGCCGAGTGCATTGCCTTCTGCGTCCGGCTGCCCCAGCACGTCAACGTCGACCGGCTCGTCGTCAAGCCGGTGGCGCAGGCGGCGGCATACAAAGTGCATCGCGGGCCGATCGACTGGACCCGCGGCCGGGATGGGCAGTGACGCGAGGTGATCCACGTGACCCGTCGTCGTCGTGTGGACAGGTGATGTGGCCGAGCCCTGCGACGGGCGAAGATCGTCCGACACGACGGACGAACCCGCGCAGGTGATCCGGCCGGAGGGCTTCGGCGCCTGTCCGGCTTATCGCTCGGCTCGCCCTCCAGGTGAGCAGCCTCGGGTGCGGGGTGCGAGAGCATGGGCGACATGAGCGCCGTACCCAGGGTGGGCATCGGGGTCGACGTCCACGCGTTCGCCCCCCCCGACGCGCAGCGGCCGCTGTGGGTGGTGGGGCTGCGGTGGCCCGGCCAGCCCGGCCTGGCCGGTCACTCCGACGGCGACGTGGCCTGCCACGCGGCGTGCGACGCGCTGTTCTCGGCGGCCGGGATCGGCGACCTCGGGGCGCACTTCGGCACCGACCGGCCCGAGCTGGCCGGCGCCGGCGGGCTCGCGCTGCTCGCGCAGGCCGCGGGGTTGGTCCGGCAGGCCGGGTACGCCGTGGGCAACGTCGCCGTCCAGGTCGTCGGCGTGCGCCCGAGGATCGGCACCCGACGCGCCGAGGCCCAAGCGGCCATGTCGGCGGCCTGCGGTGCCCCGGTCTCGGTGAGCGGCACGACGACCGACGGGCTCGGGCTGACGGGTCGGGGCGAGGGACTGGCCGCGGTCGCCACGGCGGTGCTCGTGCCGCTGGGCTGAGGCGACTCGGCCAATGGGTCCGCAGCCGGCCGCGGCCGGCTGACCCGCCGGGGCGCCCGCGCCGGGCGGGCACCGGCCCGGCTCAGGACGCCGGTCGGCGGCCCACCACCACGCGCCGGGGCAGCCGGCCCGTCCGACCGGGCCGCATCGACGCCACCCCGGCCAGGCGCTGGATCGCCGCGACATGCCCGCAGAACGCGTGCCGCCCCTGCTCGGTCATCGCCACGAGCGTGCAGGTCCGCCCGTTCTCGCGGTGGCGCCGGGTCGCGGCATACCCGGCTGCCTCGAGGGCCCTGACGTGCTTGGACAGGGCGGAGTCGCTGACGCCGAGGGACTCGCGCAGCGTGGCGAACTCGGCCTCGGTCACCGCCGCCAGCAGCCCGCACAGCTGCAGCCGAGTGCGCTCGTGGATGAGCTCGTCGTAGCGGGGGTGCGGCACGACCCGAGTGTAGGCGGTGGTTTCCGCACAGGAAAGCGCCCGGTATGCCGTTGACCTGCGACGATGCGGGTTGTCGGGGCCGGGGGCGTTGCCTGCTCGCCGGGGCAGGTGTGTGCTTGACGCGCGCACGCCCCGGCCGCTCAGGAGGACCCATGCCCCAGACCGTCACCGGCGTCGTCGCCCAGGCCAAGGGCGCCCCCGTGCAGCTCGTCGACGTCATCGTGCCCGACCCGGGACCGGGCGAGGCCGTCGTCGAGATCCACGCCTGCGGGGTGTGCCACACCGACCTGCACTACCGAGACGGCGGCATCAACGACGACTTCCCCTTCCTGCTCGGCCACGAGGCGGCCGGGGTGGTCGAGGCGGTCGGGGCCGGGGTGAGCGAGGTGGCGCCGGGGGACTTCGTCATCCTCAACTGGCGGGCGGTGTGCGGCCAGTGCCGGGCCTGCCGCAAGGGCAGGCCGTGGTACTGCTTCGCCACCCACAACGCCACGCAGCGGATGACCCTGACCGATGGGACGGTGCTCAGCCCCGCGCTGGGGATCGGGGCGTTCATCGAGAAGACACTCGTCGCCGCCGGGCAGTGCACCAGGGTGCCCCAGGCCGACGCGGCGGCGGTCGGGCTGCTCGGCTGCGGGATCATGGCCGGCTTCGGCGCCGCGGTCAACACCGGTGGGGTGAGTCGCGGCGACTCGATCGCGGTCATCGGGTGCGGTGGGGTCGGCAACGCCGCGATCGCCGGGGCCCGCGCGGTCGGCGCGACGACGATCGTCGCCGTGGACGTCGACGCCCGCAAGCTCGCCGCGGCGCAGGCGTTCGGAGCCACGCACACCGTCGACGCCTCGAGGCAGGACCCGGTGGAGGCGATCCGAGCCCTCACCGGCGGGCACGGGGCCGACGTGGTCGTCGAGGCGGTGGGCCGGCCGCAGACCTACGAGCAGGCCTTCTACGCCCGCGACCTGGCCGGCACCGTCGTGCTCGTGGGGGTGCCCACGCCCGAGCAGACGATCACCCTGCCGATGATCGAGATCTTCGGCCGGGGCGGGGCGCTGAAGTCCAGCTGGTACGGCGACTGCCTGCCCACCCGCGACTTCCCCATGCTCGTGGACCTCTACCGCCAAGGCCGTTTCCCGCTGGGCGACTTCGTCAGCGAGCGCATCGGCCTGGGGGACGTCGAGGCGGCCTTCGCGAAGATGCACCGCGGCGAGGTGCTCCGCTCGGTGGTGGCGCTGCGCGACTAGGCTGGCTCGATGTCGCCGCATGCAGCCGTCTCGCCCGGCGGGGTCCGGGTCGGGCACACCGTCACCACCGGCACGTTCAGCCTCGACGGGCAGACCTGGGACGTGGACAACAACGTCTGGGTGATCGGCGACGAGCGGGAGTGCGTGGTCGTCGACGCACCGCACTCGGTGCGGGCCATCCTCGCCGCGGTGGGCGACCGGCGGCTCACCGCGATCCTGTGCACCCACGCCCACGACGACCACATCGGCGAGGTGTCGACGATCCGGCACGCTACGGGCGCACCGGCCTACCTGCATCCGGCCGACCTGGTGCTGTGGGAGCGGGTCTACGCCACCCCGCCGGACCACGCCCTGACCCACGGCGACGTGCTGCGGGTCGGCGACGTCGACCTGCACGTCCTGCACACCCCCGGGCACTCCCGCGGTGGCTGCTGCTTCCACGCCCCGGCGCTCGGGGCGGTGTTCACCGGCGACACCCTTTTTAGGGGCGGGCCGGGGGCCACCGGTCGCTCGTTCAGCGACTTCCCGACCATCGTGGAGTCGATCCGCACCACGCTGTTCGCGCTGCCCGACGAGACCGTGGTGCTCACCGGGCACGGCGACGCCACGACGATCGGTGCCGAACGCCCGCATCTGCAGGAGTGGCTCGACCGCGGGCACTGAGGGCACTGAGGGCCTGGCCCCGGGGGCCGGACCGGGCACCCACAGAGCCGGCAGGCGGCATACCGGCCCTCGGTAGACTCCCCCGGTGACCTTGCGCCTGTTCGACTCCGCGACGCGCTCGCTGCGCGAGTTCCGTCCGCTGCGCGCCGGCCGGGTGGGCATGTACATCTGCGGTCTGACCACCCAGGGTGCGCCGCACATCGGGCACGTCCGCTTCGCCGTCGCGTTCGACGTGCTGCGCCGCTGGCTCACCGAAGGCCACGGCCTGCAGGTCACCCTGGTGCGCAACGTCACCGACATCGACGACAAGGTCCTGCGCAAGTCGGCGGAGGCCGGGGTGCCGTGGTGGGCCTGGTCCTACCGCCACGAGCGGGCCACCGCACAGGCCCTGGACTTGCTCGGCGTCCTGCCGGCCACCTACGAGCCGCGGGCCACCGGTCACGTCCTGGAGATGGTCGCGCTCATGGACACCCTCGTCGAGAAGGGCCACGCGTATGCCGCGCCCGACGGCAGCGGGGACGTCTACTTCGACGTGCGGTCCTGGCCGGAGTACGGCTCGCTCACCGGCCAGTCCCTCGAGGACATGGCCCCGGCCGAGGACGCCGACCCTCGCG
The DNA here is from genome assembly GCA_037045055.1 of Dermatophilaceae bacterium. Lineage (GTDB taxonomy): Bacteria > Actinomycetota > Actinomycetes > Actinomycetales > Dermatophilaceae > Phosphoribacter. The sequence continues at coordinate 445,543 of JBAOHJ010000002.1, forward strand.
GCAAGCGCGACCCGCGGGACTTCGCGCTGTGGAAGGGGCACAAGCTCGACGAGCCGGCCGATGCCCAGTGGCCGACGCATTACGGCCCGGGACGCCCGGGCTGGCACCTGGAGTGCTCGGCGATGGCCCGGCGCTATCTCGGGGACGCCTTCGACATCCACGGCGGCGGCATCGACCTGCGCTTCCCCCACCACGAGAACGAGCAGGCCCAGTCCCGGGCGGCCGGGCTCGGCTTCGCCAACGTCTGGCTGCACAACGCCTGGGTCACCGTCAAGGACCAGAAGATGGGCAAGTCGCTGGGCAACGCCCTCGAGGTCGCGGTGCTCACCCAGGTGGCCCGGCCGCTGGCGGTGCGCTACTACCTCACCGCCGCGCACTACCGCTCGACCATCGAGTACCACGAGGGGGCTCTGCGCGAGGCCGGGGCCGCCGTCGACCGGATCGAGGGCGTGCTCACCCGCATCGACCGGGTCCGGCCGTTGACCGGCGAGCAGGCCCCGGTCGGCGTGCTGCCCGAGGGCTTCCGCGAGGCCATGGACGATGACCTCAACGTCTCGGGCGCGCTGGCCGTCGTGCACGAGACGGTCCGGGCGGCCAACACGGCCCTCGATGACGGCGACCTCGACGCGGCCTGGGCGCTGGCCGCCGACCTGCGCGCGATGACCGGGGTCCTGGGCGTCGACCCGCTCGACCCGCACTGGCGCGAGGAGACCGGCGCCGCCCAGGGCGGTGCGGACGCCGCGCTGGACGCCTTGGTCCGCCGCCGGTTGGCGCAGCGGGAGGCCGCGCGGACGGCGCGCGATTTCGCCGCCGCCGACGCGATCCGCGAGGAGCTGGCCGCCGTCGGCATCGCCGTGGAGGACACCCCGGGCGGACCCCGCTGGTCCCTGACCCGCCCGCCCGGCACCTGACATGGCGGGCAGCTCCCGACGCCGCGGCGCGGTCCGCAAGAGCGGCAAGGGCCCGACCGTGGGCTCCGGCGGCCAGCGCCGGCGCGCGCTGGAGGGCAAGGGGCCCACGCCCAAGGCCGTCGACCGCGAGCACCATCCGGCGCACCGGCGGGCCGAGGCGGCGGCGGGCACCGGCACCCGCCCGGTCACCGGCACCCGCCCGAGCCGGCATGCCGCGCGTCCGGCGCGCGCCGCGCGCCCGACGGCCGGTCGGTCCGGGGGCGGCACGGAGCTCGTCGCCGGACGCAACGCCGTCGTCGAGGCCCTGCGCGCCGAGATCCCGGCCACCGCGCTCTACCTCGCCGTGGGCGTGCAGACCGACGACCGGGTCCGCGAGGCCCTCAAGGCGGCGGCGGCCCGCGGCATCCCGGTCCTGCAGACCCCGCGCGGGGACCTCGACCGGGTGACCGACGGTGCCGTCCACCAGGGGCTGGCCCTGCAGGTGCCGCCCTATGCGTATGCCGCGCTGGCCGACCTGCGCGAGCCCGACGGGCCCGGCATACCGCTGCTGGTGGCGCTGGACGGGGTGACCGACCCGCGCAACCTCGGGGCGGTGATCCGCTCGGTGGCCGCGTTCGGCGGCCACGGGGTGGTGGTGCCCGAGCGGCGCTCGGCCGGGGTGACCGCCGCGGCGTGGAAGAGCTCGGCGGGGGCCGCCGCGCGGGTGCCGGTCGCCCAGGTGGTCAACCTCACCCGCGCGCTGACCGAGCTCAAGACCGCCGGGTTCTTCGCCGTCGGCCTGGACATGGGCGGGTCGCTGGCCCTGCCGGCCCTGGCCTTGGCCGAGCGACCGCTGGTCCTCGTCGTGGGCTCGGAGGGGCGGGGGTTGTCCCGCCTGGTGGCCCAGACCTGCGACGAGGTCGTCTCGATCCCCATGGCCGGCGCCCTGGAGTCGCTCAACGCCGGCGTCGCCGCGAGCGTCGCCCTCTATGAGATCGCCCGCCGACGCGCCGGTCCGCAGCCGCGGGGGTGAATCGGCCGGGTTAGCATGTCGCCCGGATCGTCGGTCGAAGGGGCAGGTCACCGTGGGCAAGAGCGCTCGGGTCCAGAACGCGAAGTTGGCGCAGCTGCGCGCACAGCAGGCGGCAGCCGAGCGCCGCCAACGGCTGATGATCGCCGGGGCGGTCGTGCTGGTCGTCCTGCTCATCGTCGTCGCGCTCGTGGTGTCCGCCCTGCAGGGGAGCAAGGACACCGAGGCCAAGTCGCAGGCCTCCCTCGACCAGGCCACCTTCGCGAAGCTCACCTCGGTGCCCAAGGCCACCCTCGACGCGGTCGGCGCGGGCACCTCGCTCAACCCGCCCAAGGCTATCGACGCGCCGGCCCTGACCAAGGACGGCAAGCCTCGGGTGGTCTACATCGGCGCGGAGTACTGCCCGTTCTGCGCCACCCAGCGCTGGCCGGTCGTGGTGGCGCTGTCGCGGTTCGGCACCTGGAACAACCTCGCCGCCAGCTACTCCGCCCCCGCTCCCGAGACCAACCCCGACACCCCGACGGTGACCTTCCACGGGGCCACCTACACCAGTGAGTACCTGTCGTTCACCGGGTACGAGACCCAGACGAACAAGAAGTCCAACGGTCAGTTCACCGCCCTGGACAAGCTCGAGGGTGCCGACCTCGAGCTGTTCTCGACGTACAACGCCCCGCCGTACGTCGAGGCCCGCAGCGCCGGCGCCATCCCGTGGCTCACCATCGGGGGCACCTCGATCGTCGGCGGCGCGTCGTACGAGAGCCAGCCGATCCTCGGCAAGACCCACGCCGACATCGTCGCGGCGATGCAGGACCCCAAGACGGACATCGCCAAGGGCGTCGACGGCACGGCCAACGTGCTCACCGCGCAGATCTGCAAGGTCACCGACCAGAAGCCGGCCGAGGTCTGCACCTCCCCCGGGGTGGTCGCCGCGGCGGCGACCCTGAGGTGAGCCCGAGGTGAGCCCGAGGTGAGCCGCCCGAAGACGCCGGGGCGGGTGCGTGCGGCATACCGCACGGTGCCCGGCTGGCTCGCGCCCACGTCGCTGGGTCTGTGCGTCCTCGGGTTGGCCGTGTCGGCCTACCTCACCTACGACCACATCACCGGCGGCGGCACGCTGGCCTGCCCGGAGGGCGAGACGGTCAACTGCGCCAAGGTCACCGAGAGCCAGTGGTCCAGCGTGTTCGGGGTGCCGGTGGCGCCGCTGGGGCTGGTGTTCTTCCTCGTGCTCGTCCCGCTGGTGGGCCACGGGGCCTTCCGCCGCCCCGGCTCGACCCTCGACCGGCTGCGCCTGGGCTGGCTCGGGGTGGGACTGGCGATGGTGTTCTACCTCGTCTGGGCCGAGCTGTTCAAGATCCAGGCGATCTGCCTGTGGTGCACGGTGGTGCACGTCGTGACGTTCCTGCTGTTCGTCGTCGTGATGTTCGGCCAGATCCTCATCGAGCCGGCGCCGACCCGACAGCGTTACAAGGACCGCGCGCGCTGAACGGCGCGCGATCACCCGGTATGCCGGGTGGCCGGCATACCGGGTGATGGCGCCGTGAGGGTCAGCGCTGCTCCTTGACGACCAGGGTGTTCATCACCATGTCCGCGAAGGTCCGGCGCATCGGGTCCCACAGCGGCCAGAGATAGCCGATGTAGACCGCGCTGTCGAGGTAGTGCGCGAGGTGGCGGACGAAGTTCATGCCCATCGACAGCGGCGCGCCGGTGTGTTGATGCAGCACCCGCAGGCCCCGGCGACGCTTGCCCCAGGACTGTCCGGTGCGACCCTGGGCCACGATCTGGTTGAGGACGACGATGACGAGGCCGCCGAGGAAGCCCATCACCATGACGACGATGCCCAGCGCGACGAGGCCGCCGTTGCCCGGGTTGACCAGCACCCCGCGGGTGGTGCGCGTCGGCGCGTTGGCAATGGCGAGGATCATGCCGAGGAAGCCCAGCGCCGTGAAGGGCAGCTGGTAGAGCGCGTCGATGAGCGAGGCGATCACCCGATCTCCCCAGGAGGCCAGGGGCTGACCGTGCGGGCCGACGCCGGGTTGCTGGTAGGGCCCGGCGTAGGCGGGGGCGTACCCGCCTACGGGGGAAGGGGGTGGGTAGCCCTGCGGCGCAGGTGGGTAGCCCTGCGGCGGGGGTGGGTAGCCCTGCGGCGGGGGTGGCACGTACCCCCCGGCCTGGGGCGGATAAGGAGGAGGCGGCGGATAGGTCGGCTGCGCCTGGTAGGGGTACTGTCCCTGCGCCGGGTAGGCCGGCGCGGCGGACGGCGGCTGCGCCTGGTAGGGGTCCTGTCCCTGCGCCTGGTACGGGTACTGTCCCTGCGCCGGGAAGGCCGGTGGGTCCGGTGGCATCGGCGGCGGCTCGGGCGCCGGTGGTGGGGTCTGAGCGGCCGGCGCCCGGGTGCGGTCCTCGGCGGCCGGGGCCTGCGGCGCGGCCCACGGTGGGTCGGGCCGGCCGGCCGGCGCGTCCTCGCCGGGCGTCAACGGCGTGGCCCACGGTGCCGGCGGCTCGGTGCTGGGCCCGGCGGGGTCTTCCGCAGTGGGATCGGCGGGCGGCTGATCGGACATGGTGGCTCCCCCCGGGGTGGTGGAACGGGTCACCCCACCCTAATCCTGCAACGTCGGCCGATCCGGCCGGGCCAGGACCGGCATCTGCACGGTGTCCACGCCGAGCACGGCGCGCTCCTCCGGCTTGGCCGGCAGCACCGTCCCGACGTAGTCCTCGATCGCCTGGCGCATGGGGATGTCGGTGCCGGCCCGCTCGGAGAGGTACCACCGGTGCTCCAGCACCTCGTGGAACACCTCGGCCGGCTCGAGCTTGCCGGTCATCTCCCGGGGTACGGCCCGCACGGTCGGCTCGTAGACGTCGACTAGCCACTCGTGGGCCACCAGCTCCTCGACCTCCCCCTGCCGGTTGGCCGCGGCTCGGTAGGAGTCCAGGTCGTTGAGCAGGCGCCGGGCCTGGTTCTCCTCGACGTCCAGGCCGGTGAGGCGCAGCAGCCGTCGGGAGTGGTGGCCGGCGTCGACGACCTTGGGCTGCAGTTGGATCGACAGACCGTCGAGGTCGGTGGACATGGCCAGCTCGTCGACGTCGAACCCGAGGGCGTTGAGGCGACGGATACGTTCCTCGACCCGCCATCGGTCGCCGGTCTCGAAGCGCTCGACCCCGGTGAGCTCGTCCCAGAGGGAGTAGTACCGCTCGACGATGCGCACCGCGGTCTCGATGGGGTCGGTGTGCTCCTCCAGCAGCCCGCCGGCGTGCAGGTCCATGAGTTCGCCGGCGATGTTGACCTTGGCGATCTGCAGGTCGTGCTCGCGCTGGCCCTCCGACAGGGACGCGTGTAGCTCCCCGGTCTCGGCGTCGACGAGGTATGCCGCGAACGCGCCGGCGTCGCGCCGGAACAGGGTGTTGGACAGCGACACGTCGCCCCACCAGAACCCCGCCAGGTGCAGGCGCACGAGCAGCACGGCCAGGGCGTCCAGCAGGCGGGTGGCGGTGTCCGGTCGCAGGGTCTGCGAGTACAGCGCGCGGTAGGGCAGCGAGAACTGCAGGTGCTGGGTCACCAGAGCGGCATCCAGCGGTGCCCCGTCGGAGCCGACCCGACCGTTGACGATGCCGAACGGCTCGACACAGGGCAGGTCCAGGCGCCCGAGGGAGCGCAGCAGGGTGTACTCGCGTTGGGCGATGTCGGCCTTGATCTCCTTGACCGCGATGACCCGCCCGGCCATTCGCACGAACCGCACGACGTGCCGGGAGATGCCTCGGGGCAGCGCCGCCAGGGTGTCCTCGGGCCAGTCCTGCAGGGGGATGGACCAGGGCAGGTCCAGCAGGCCCTGGTCGGGGCGCGCCGAGGTGATGGTGAGGGCCACGGGGTCTCCTGGGGCGGACACGGCCGTGGCCGGTCACCCTCGCGGGCGCCGGCCACGGCATACCAGGTGCCGCTACGCGCCGATCCGCTCGCCGGTGTCGGCGTGGAAGATGTGCGTGTGGCCCTCTTTGGGCATCAGTCGCACGGTCTGGCCCCGCTCCGGCGGGTGGCGGCCGTCGACCCGGGCGAGGAACGGCTTGTCCGTCGTGGGGTCCTCGCCCTCGGTGGCGATCTGGGTGACGCCCTGGGGCCGGCCGTAGATGTAGGCGTCGGCGCCGAGCTCCTCGACGACGTCGACGACCAGCTCGAGCCCCTCGCCCGTGGTGGACAGGTCCATGTCCTCGGGGCGGATACCCAGGGTCACGTGGTTTCCGGCCTTGGCGAGGTCCTCGCGGTTGACCGGCACGACGTAGGCGCCGAGCTTGACTCCCCCCTCGACCACCGGGACGTCGAGCAGGTTCATCGCCGGGCTGCCGATGAAGCCGGCGACGAACACGTTGTTGGGGTGGTCGTACATGTAGCGGGGGGCGTCACACTGCTGCAGGTAGCCGTCCTTGAGCACGGCCACCCGGTCGCCCATGGTCATGGCCTCGGTCTGGTCGTGGGTGACGTAGACGGTGGTGACGCCCAGGCGCCGCTGCAGCGAGGCGATCTGGGTGCGGGTCTGCACCCGCAGCTTGGCGTCGAGGTTGGACAGCGGCTCGTCCATGAGGAACACCTGCGGGGAGCGCACGATCGCCCGGCCCATGGCCACCCGCTGACGTTGGCCGCCGGAGAGGGCCTTGGGCTTGCGCTCCAGGTAGGGGGTGAGGTCGAGGATCTTCGCGGCTTCCTTGACCCGCTTGTCGATCTCGCCCTTGTCGACGCCGGCGATCTTCAGCGCGAAGCCCATGTTGTCGGCCACCGACATGTGAGGGTAGAGCGCGTAGTTCTGGAAGACCATCGCCACGTCGCGGTCCTTGGGCGAGAGGTTGGTGACGTCGCGGTCCCCGATGAAGATCTGGCCGCCGTTGACCTCCTCGAGGCCGGCGAGCATCCGCAGCGAGGTCGACTTGCCGCACCCGGACGGCCCGACGAACACGAGGAACTCGCCGTCGGTGATGTCGATGTTGAGCTTGTCGATGGTCGGCTTGGGGTTGCCCGGGTAGTGCCGGGTGGCGTCCTTGAACGTGACGGTTGCCATGAGTGCTACTCCTTCACCGGCAGGAACGTGCCGGACGATCCGGTGTAAAGGTCGTGCCCGCGGGCCGCGGGGACGCAGGTTCATTGTGTCGTATGCCGCAAGACCCCTGCAAGCGCTTGCACCGTGCGGAGGCGTCGCCGCAGGCGAGTGCAGGCGGCATACCCCGCTCAGCCCTTCGTCCCACCGGCGGTGAGCCCGGCGACGAGGTGACGCTGGGCGAAGAAGAAGACGATGCCCGCGGGGATGGTGATGAGCACGGCCGCGGGGGTGAGCAGCTCCCACAGCGGCAGGGTGGGCGGCCGGGGGATGAGGGTCTGCAGGCCGTAGGCGAGGGTGAAGCGGTCGTTGGTGTTGAGGAAGGCGCTGGCGTAGGCCACCTCACCCCAGGCGGTGAGGAAGGTGTAGAAGGCGGTGACGGCCAGGCCCGGCCGCGCCAGGGGCAGCACGACCCGCCAGAACACCCCGAACGGACCGAGGCCGTCGACCATCCCGGCCTCGTCGAGGTCGCGGGGGATCGTGTCGAAGTACCCCTTGAGCATCCACGTGCAGAACGGCACGGCGACGGTGCAGTAGGCGATGACGAGCGAGGCCGGGGTGTTGATGAGCGACAGCGTCGACATGATCGCGTAGATCGGCACGATGAGGATCGCCACCGGGAACATCTGGGTGATGAGGAAGGTCCACATCAGCGGGCGCTTGCCCGGGAAGTTGTAGCGCGAGATGGCGAACCCGGCGGTGGCGGACATGAAGATGCCCAGCGCCATGGTGCCCAGCGCCACGACGACCGAGTTGCCGAACCACCGGACGAAGTCGGTGTTGGCCAGCAGCGAGTGGTAGTTGTCCAGGCTCGGGTCGACGATCGGCGCGAGCGTGGCGATCTGGCTGGCCGGCTTGAACGAGGCCAACGCGATCCACACGATGGGAAAGACCGCGATGAAGCAGGCGATCCACAAGGTGGCGTGGATGCCGACGCTGGCCAGGGGCGAGCGCTGCCCGCGCGGACGACGCTTGGCCATGGTCACCACACCTCGCCTTGCTTGCGCAGGAAGAACCGGTAGCCGATGGAGTAGACGATGAGGATGGACAGGATGAGCACCCCGTATGCCGAGGCGAGACTGTAGTTGCGCAGGCCCTCGAACGCGGCCTTGAAGGCACCGGTGACGAGGATGTCGGTGGTGCCGCTGGGCCCACCGCGGGTGACCAGGAAGATGATCGGGAACATGTTGAACGTCCAGATCGTGCCGAGCAGGATGACTGACGCGCTCACCGGCCGCAGGCTCGGCAGGGTGATGTTGACGAACCGCTGCCAGGGGTTGGCGCCGTCCATCTCGGCCGCCTCGTAGAGCTCGGTGGGCACCGCCTGCAGCCCGCCCAGGAGGGCCACCATCATGAACGGGACGCCGAGCCACACGTTGACGACGATGACCGCGGTGAGCGCCTTGGCGGTGGTGTCGAAGTAGTCCACCGGGGTGCCGCCGAGGGTGGTGACCAGGGCGTTGAGGACGCCGCGGTCGCGGTCGAAGATGAACTTCCACGCGAACGCCGAGACGAAGGCCGGGACCGCCCAGGGCAGGATGAGCAGGACCCGGTAGATGGCCCGCCCGCGGATGTTGCGGTTGAGCAGGACGGCCAGCCCCAGGCCGAGTACGTAGTGGAAGAACACGCAGCAGAAGGTCCAGATCACCGTGATCCGGAACTGCGCCCAGAACTCGCCGACCCGGCCGGTGAGCAGGTCGGCGTAGTTCTGCAGTCCGACGTACTGCCAGGCGTTGGGGTTGGTCTGGCACACCGTGTCGCCGCCGAGGGTCTTGGTGCAGACCTCGGCGAGCTGGTTGCCCTCGTTCTGGTCCGTGAACGACATCCAGATGCCCTGGACGAGGGGGTAGAACACCAGCAGGGCCAGCACGATGATCACCGGGGCGACCATGGCCCACGCGTACCAGTACTTGTCGTAGCCGTCCTTGAGACGCTTCATCGGGTCTCCCTGTGATCCGGGTGGTGGCGCGAGCGTGGCCGGGCCCGACGAGCGGGCCCGGCCACGGCGGTCACGCTGGGGTGGTCACGAGGTGGCGTAGTCCTTGACTGCCTCGGTCTTGTAGGTGTTGGCGACCTTGGTCAGCTCGGTCTGGGCGTCGGCGCCCTGGACGAGCAGAGCGGTCGTCGCCTGGTCCAGCGGACCGAAGAGCTTGCCGCCCTCGGGGATCCAGGCGCGCTCGACGGCGACCTGCATGACCGGCTTGAAGGCGCCGACGATCGGGTTGGTCACCTTGCCGTAGGCCGAGGTCCGAGTCGGCAGCAGTCCGAGGGTGTCGGCCAGTTTGGCCTGGCTCTCGGTGCTCGACATGAACTTGATGAACGCGGTCGCCGCGGCGGCCTTGTCCGAGGACATGCCCGACCAGATGACGTAGTCGTGGCCGCCCACCGGGGCGCCGGCCTTCTTGCTGCCGGCCGGGACCGGGGCGATGCCGAGGTTGTCCACGCCGCCGAAGGCGGCCTCCTTCTTGATGTTGTTGATCTCCCAGGGCCCCTGGACGATCATCGCGACCTGGCCGGTCTTGAAGGCGGTCATCATCGCGCCGTAGGCCTCGGTGGCCGGGGGCTTGGTGAAGCCAGGCGAGGCGAGCAGCTCTTGGGCCTTCTTGACGCCGGCGACCGCGGGCGCGGCGTTGACGGTGATCTTCTTGGCCGCGGCGTCGATGAGGTCACCGCCCTCGCCGTAGATGAACGGCAGCAGGTAGTAGCCGGCCGGGTTGAGGTAGACGCCGTCCTTGCCGGTCTTCGACTTGATCGTCGCGGCGGCGGCCTTCATCTCGTCCCACGTCTTGGGCGGCTGCACCCCGGCGTCGCTGAGCATCTTCTTGTTGTACATCAGGGCCAGCGAGTCGGTGACCTGCGGGACGCCATAGGTCTTGCCGCCGAACTTCGTGGACCCGGCGGGCGCGGCGAGGAAGTCGCTCGTGTCGGTCGTCAGCTCGGTGCCGTCGAGGGCGTAGAGGTAGCCCAGCGAGGCGAACTCGGGCACCCAGGCGACCTCGGCGCGCAGGATGTCGGGGGCGCCGGACTTGGCGGCGGCGGCGGTCTTGAACTTGTTCTGGGCCTCGCCGAAGGGCACCGCCTGGACGTTGATCTTCACGTTGGGATAGGTCTTGTTGAAGTCGGCGATGAGGGCCTTGAACGCCGGCCCCTCGTTGGTGGCGTCCGAGGTGTCCCACCACGTGAGGTCCGCCTTGACGGTGGTGGGGTCGACGGCGGCCTTCGACGACGTGGTCGTCGAGGTCGAGCTCCCGCTGCTGCACGCGGCAGCGGTGAGCGCGAGGGCTGCGGCGGCGACCGTGACGGCCACCTTGGTCTTGTGCATGTGGTGAGCTCCTAGCGTGGTGAGAGATCGGGCCGATGACGGCCGAACGCTCGGACTCTAGCAGTCACCTGAAAGAACCCGCCTGTTCAGTTGCAGATCCTTGCAGTACCGTGACCTTCTCGTCCGGAGGTTGCGAGCACGCCACCCCTTCGAGCGGTCCGAGGAGGTGATCGCGTGGCTCGCCGAGCCCGCCTGGAGGACATCGCCCGACACGCCCGGGTGAGTCAGGCCACGGTGAGCCGGGTCCTCAACGGCCGCCCGGGGGTGGCCGAGTCGACGGTCCAAGCGGTGCTCACCGCGCTGGATGTCATGGGCTACGACCGCCCCAGCCTGCTGCGCAGCCAGAGCGTCGGGCTGGTCGGGCTGCTGGTGCCCGAGCTGACCAACCCGATCTTCCCCGCCTTCGCCCAGGTCATCGAGACGGCGCTGGCCCGGCACGGTTACGTCCCCATGCTGTGCACCCAGACGCCTGGCGGGGTCCACGAGGACGACTACGTCGACATGCTCTTGGAGCGGGCCGTCGCGGGCATCATCAGCGTGTCCGGGTTGCACGCCGACACCGAGGCCGACCCGGCGCGCTACCAGAGGCTCAAGGACCGCCGGCTGCCGGTCGTGCTCGTCAACGGCCAGGTCGCGGACGTGCCCATGGCCTCGGTGTCCGACGACGACGTCGCCGCCATGGATCTCGCGGTCACCCACCTGGTCAGCCTCGGGCACCGGCGGATCGGGCTCGCCGTGGGGCCGGCGCGGTTCTGGCCGGTGGTGCGCAAGGCGGCCGGCTTCCGCGTGGCCATGTCCCGCCTGCTCGGCGGCGATCCCGCCGACCTCGACGAGCTCGTCGTGCACGAGCTGTTCACGGTCGAGGGGGGTGCTGCCGCGGCCGCCCGGTTGATGGATCGCGGCGTCTCGGCGGTCATCGCGGCGTCCGACATCATGGCGCTCGGGGCCGTGCGCGAGGTGCGGGCCCGGGGCCTGCGGGTCCCCGCGGACATCTCGGTCGTCGGCTATGACGACTCCATCCTCGTCGGATTCACCGACCCGCCGCTGACGACGATCCGCCAGCAGGTCGGCCCGATGGGCGAGGCGGCCGTGCAGGCGTTGCTGCGTCAGATCCGGCACGGCCACACCGGCGATCCACCGGTGGACTACTGGTTCCGACCCGAGCTGGTGGTGCGTGGCTCCACGGCCGCGGCGAGCCCGGCCGCGCCCGGCCCGCCGCTGGCGCACCGCCGCGGCGCGCGCCACGCCCGGTGGCCCGCGGCGGGACTCGACCAACCCCCATCTCTGACCGCCGGGACCGAGCCCGCCCCGGTCCGCGGGCCACGACGCCGGGCGACGCGTCGCGCGTCGCCCACCTGAGCGCGCGACAGGCCGGGCGACACCTCCCGGCCGGCCGCGACGGCATACCGGCGGGGGCGTCCCGGGGCGGTTCGTGCGCTGGCGTGACCGACCCGAGGCGACTACCGTCGCCCCATGAACATCTCCGACGTGCTGCGCCGCAAGGGGGGCGGGGTCGTGACGATCCGCCCGGACGACACCGTCGAGCGACTGCTCGAGGTCCTGGCCGAACACAAGATCGGCGCGCTGGTCGTCAGCGAGGACGGCAAGGGCGTGGCGGGGATCGTCAGCGAGCGCGACGTGGTGCGCCACCTGCACCACTCCGGAGCGGCCATCCTCGCCGGCCCGGTCAGCGGCATCATGACCGCCGAGGTCATCTCCTGCGCGCCCGACGAGGACCTGGCCCATCTCGCGCAGACCATGACCGAGCAGCGGATCCGCCACATGCCGGTGATGAGCGGCGGCGAACTCTACGCGATCATCAGCATCGGCGACGTCGTGAAGAACCGCATCGAGGCGCTGCAGGTCGAGCGCGACCACCTCGTCGGCTACATCCAGCAGTAGCCCCCGGGGCCGCGGGCGCCGCCGCCGACGGCCCGGTATGCCGGCCTGGGCGCGAAAACGCGCCGGCTCGCCTACGGTTGAGCCATGACGACGCCGGCACGGTCGAGTGGGCCGCACGGCGACCCTGGGCGCCCGAGCGGCCCCGGCGGGCCTCGGACCACCGAGCGCCTCGGGCCCTACCGCCTCGTCCACCAGGTGGGCGAGGGTGGCATGGGCGTGGTCTACCTCGCCCTCGACCCGCACGGCAAGGCCGTGGCGGTCAAGGTCCTGCGACCGCACGTGGCCTACGACACGCAGGCCCGCGCCCGGCTCGAACGTGAGCTGCACACCCTCTCGCGCATCCGCCACGAGCGCGTCGCCGCCGTCATCGACGCCGACGTCTTCGGCGAACGCCCCTACCTGGTCACCCGTTACGTCGCCGGGCCACCGTTGGACGAGGTCGTCGCGGACCAGGGGCCACTGCGGGGGGATGATCTGGTGCGGCTGGCCCGGGGCCTGGTCGGGGCGGTGGAGGCGATCCACGCCGTGGGGGTGGTGCATCGAGACCTTAAGCCGGGCAACGTCCTCATGGAGGACGACGCCGAGCCGGTGGTCATCGACTTCGGCATCGCCCACGTCGCCGACGACGTGCGGCTCACCAGCGCGGGGCTGGTCATGGGCACGCCCGGGTACCTCTCGCCCGAGGTGGTCGAGGGCGCCGAGGTCACGCCCGCGACGGACTGGTGGGGCTGGGCCGCGACGCTGGCGTTCGCGGCGACCGGCCGCGCCCCCTTCGGTCGGGGGCCGATGGACGTGGTCCTGGCCAGGGTGCGCCGCGGTGAGTTCGACCTGCGCGGGGTCGACTCCCGTCTGGAGCCGCTGCTGGCCGCGGCGCTGTCGCCGCAGCCGGCCGAGCGTCCCTCGGCCCACCTGGTCATGTCGGCGTTGGAGCGCTTCGCCGCGGGCGGCGCCGCGACGGCGGTGCTGCCCGTTGCCCCGACCAGCCCGCTGCAGCGTTTCCCGGGGCCGCGCACCTGGCTCGGCGCGCGGCATACCGACGTCGTCCCCCTCGTGCCTCGCCCCGCGGTCCAGCCGCCCGCCGCCACCACCCCGCCGCCGGCTCCGGCAGTCACCGCCCCGCCGATGCAGTACGGCCCCCCGCCGAGCCCGTATGCCGTGCCGCCGCAGGAGGGCGACCCGCGCATCGGGCGACCCAACCGCTCGGGGGCGCTGGTGGCGGTGGCCGCGGTGCTCGTCGCGCTAGCCGCGGTGGCACCGGTGGTGGCGGTGCTGGTGGGGGTCTCGTGGAGCTGGGCGGCCCGGGCGGTGGACCGCTCGATGACCGCGGTCGTGCTGCGGCGGTTCGAGTACGGTCGGCGCCGGGGCGACACCGCACGAGCCGTCGTCGGCGCGCCGTGGCACGCGGCGACCGGGGCGGTCGCGGCGCTCGTCGGCCTCGTGCTGCCGGTCGTCGTCGGCGTCGCCGGGGTCTATTGCGCGGCGTTCGCCCTCGCCGCGGTGGGTGGTGGCCCGGCACCGGGCAACGGCGTGTGCCTGGCCGTCGGGGGTCTGGTCGGGGTGCTGCTGGCCTGGTGGGGGCCGGGCGGGACGTCGCTGCGCCGCGGCTCGCGGTCGGTGATGCGCGGGCTGGGGCCCGCTGGCCTGGCCGCGGACGTGCTCGTGGGCGTACTCGCCGGGGTGGCCCTGACGCTGCTGGTCTGGGCGCTGGTGCGACACGGTCAGCCGCTGTGGTGGCCCCTGCCCGGCGCCCCGGACTGGCTGGTCTCGCCGGCGCGGTGACGTCGGCCGGAGCCGGTATGCTGCCGGCGACGTGGCGCGGCTCGGTAGTCTGACCGGCGGGCCGGGGCCCGGTGGCCGCTGCCCCTCGCCGGCGTGGCGCAACTGGCAGCGCACCTGTCTTGTAAACAGGGGGTTACGGGTTCGAGTCCCGTCGCCGGCTCCATGTATGTGTATGTCGGCTGTTCCTGGACATTCGGGCTTCGCCTGATGCTGGACAGTGTTGCGGCTGACTCATGACAGTTGCTTCGGCTGATCCTTGACGCTCTCTTCCATGAGCGACATGAGTGGCCAATGCGTGGCGGGTTCTGAAGACTATCCTCAACACGGCGGTGGCTGACGAGCTGTTGGTGGCGAATCCGTGCCGGGTACGTGGGGCCTCGACGACGGCAAGAGTCCGGGACGTGCGTCCCGCCACCGTCCCCGAGCTCAACGTCATCGCCGGGTCGCTGCCGCCCAACAGGCGGACTGTTGTGACGCTCGGAGCATGGTGTGCGATGCGGATCGGCGAGATTCTGGAACTGAGGCGAAAGGTGGACGCCAGCACGTAGCGAGTCTGGGCTGGGCTCACCGACCCGTCGCTGGTCCGTCGGTGGATGATGGGCGCGCCTGTCGAGAGCACGGACGAGCCGTTGTCGCATGTGTGTAGCAGGCTGGGCTCGGCGCTCTGCCGGAGCGGAAGCCGAGCGGTGAACCGGCGAGTCAGGGCTTGAAGGGGTTGATGAGGGCTATCTCGGCGACGGTGTTGAAGTCGGTGACGTTGCGGGTGGCGAGCTGGTGGCTTCCGGCTCGGCAGATTCCCGCGATCTGGGCGTCGGCTAGGGACATGGGCCGTCCGGCCGCTTCGGCCGCGACAAGGATGGCCGCTGTCTGTCGAGCCGTGGCTACGTCGTAGATGGCGATGGCGTCGGCGAAACCCGCCAACAGCTGCGTCCATCGGCGGTGGAGGTCGCGGCGTCGGCGCCCGCCCGGTAGGCGGCCCAGGCCGCGTTCGATCTCCTCGACGGTCACCACGCACATGGTCAGGTCCGCCGGTGGGACCGACTGGGCCCAAGCCATGACGACCGGGTCGGGGGTGTCTTTCATGAACTCCGACACCACGTTGGTGTCCGCGATGATCACGACAGTTCGACCGAGCGCGGCGGGTCCGTTCGGGCCGGCAGATCCAGCTGCACCCCGCCGGCCGGGGCCATGGCCTCATGCAGGACCAGCAGGAAGTTCTTCTCCGGAACGTTGACCGCGGCGTCGAGGATCGCGCGGACCTCGGCCTCCACGGAGCGGCCGTGCTGCGCGGCGCGGCCACGCAACCGGGCGTGGGTGCGCTCGTCCAGTTGCCTGATCGTTAACGTACTCATCTCACCCACCTCCTGGATGACAGCAATGCTAGCACCACGTCGAAGGGAGCGGACGGGCAAGCATGGGCGGGGGACTTGTCTAGACAGGGTGGTACTTCCTTGTCGCACGTATGTCGCACGCCGAGCTCGGATCGGGCACGGGGCTGCGTTTGCGCTGGTCAGAGACTTGCGGGAGGCCTCGGGGCGAAGTCTTGTCAACAGGGGGTTACGGGTTCGAATCCCGTCGCCGGCTCCTCGTCTCGACCTGGAGACGATCAGCACCCGGCCTGGAGACGATCGGCACACGGCGGGCACTGCCGAGTGGACCCGGCTCGGGGCGGACCACCGGCAGGGCTGTCGGGTCAATCCGGCAGACCCCCTGGGGCGTACCGGCCGAGCAGCTCGGCACCGATCCTGGCGAGCTCGGCCCGCACCTCGGGCGGCGTCACCACCTCGACGGCATTGCTCCACCCGGCCAGTTGTTCGGCCAGGCCGTGCGCCAGGTGAGCCCGGATGACCAGGGTGGCGGGATCGCCGGCAACGACGACCTCCCCGGCGAACTGGGTGAGGATCACGTCCACGTGGCGCGCCGCCACGCGCACGGTGGCGGGCACCGGAGTGCGCAGCCTCTCGACGCGGTCGGCCACCTCGGCCCAGGCGGTCGACAGGTCGAATCCCTCGGGTGCCTCGAACGTCGCTGCGGTCTGCCGGACCTCGGCGACCCGGTCGGCTCGGAAGCTCCGCAGCCCGGCGGGGGTGGCGGCGAGCAGATACCACTGTCCGGCCTTGGCCACGACCCCCAGCGGGTGCAGCCGGCGCCTCTGGCGCGGACCCGAGCGCGGTAGGTAGGTCAGCTCGACCTCCCGCCGCCCGATGACCGCCGACCGTAAGTCGGCCACCGAGGCTGGCTCCGCGGTGGGCTGTTGCCCCCAGCCCACCGAGTCGACGACCGTGGCGGCCCAGGCCGTGCGGGCGTGGTCGCGGAAGGGTCGGGGTACGGCCAGAAGCAGCTTGCTCAGAGCCCTGGTGGCCTCGGGGTTGCCCGCCGAGGCCGGGCCCAGCAGCCCGAAGAGAGAGAGTGTCTCCGGCTCGGTCAGGCCGGTGAGGTCGGTGCGGGCACCGCCGACCAGCTGCCACCCTCCCCCGCGGCCGGGTTTGGAGTAGACCGGGACGCCCGCCGCCGCCAGCGCCTCGAGGTCGCGACGCGCGGTGGGGACGGACACTTCGAGAGTCTCGGCCGCCTGGGCGGCCGTGAGCCGCCCGCTGGACTGCAGCAGCAACAGCAGTCGCAGCAACCGCTCGCCTCGCATCGGACAAGGCTGCCAGAAGAAGTGATCACTCGATGATCACTTAGGCCGCGATGGTGGTGGTGGCCCGACCCCACCGAGAAGGAGTGCTCCCATGCTTCGCGGACTGACCACGGTCACTCTCACCGCCGACGATGTCGGCCACGCCTGCCCCTGGTACGCCCGAGTGTTGGGCATCGAGCCCTATTTCCGCCGTCCCGAGGATGGCGTGCCACAGTACGTCGAGTTCCGACTCGGGGACGACCAGGACGAGCTCGGCATCATGAGTCGCCGCTTCCTCCCCGAGGGCCATGCGGCGTCAGGCGGCGCCTTCGTCTACTGGCACGTCGACGATGTCGCAGCCGTTCATGAACGACTGCTCGACCTCGGCGCCACCCCCTATCAGCCGATCACGGAGCGCGGGCCCGGGTTCGTGACGGCCGCCGTCCTCGACCCCTACGGCAACGTCCTGGCGATCATGCACAACGCCCACTGGGCGCAGCGCCACTCCAGGACCGCCCGCGGAGGACCTCGTCCGGCTGATCGGACACCCCCAAGGACCGCCCGGTGGAGCACCTTGTCCGGCTGATCGGACACCCGGGTGCGGACCAGAGGGTGGCCCGGTGTCGCCGTGCGCCAAGCCGTCCCGGGCCTGAGCGGGGCAGCGGCCCGTTGATCGGGTCGGACCGCGTCCAGGCCCTCCGGTCCAGGCCCGCCGCGGTGCGACGCGCTCAGGCCAGGTGCAACGACCCGTAGGCGACCGAGGCGCTGACCCCCGCGCCCAGCCCGATCTGCACGGCGTAGCCAGCGAGCTCGAGATGCTCGTCCATGACGACGGTGACCAGGGCGCCGGCACCGGCGTTGACGCCCAGCTGCAGGGCGACGACCGACCCGGTCATCTGCGCCGGGATGCGGCTCCACGCGCCTAGCTGCAGGCCCCCGCCGACCTGGCCCCCGATGCCGAGGACCCCCCACCCGTACGTGTAGCCGCCGGTGTCCGAGCCGGCGACGTCCCACACCTGCCCGCCTCCCCCTTGCCCCCCCACGAGGACCTGGGCGCCGCCGCCACCGCCGACGGAGAAGGACCGCAACAACTGGTCGGCCTTGATGGTGTCGAAGGCCCCGGTGAAGATCCCGGTGGTTTCCACCTGGTCGGCCAGGGCGGTGTTTGGGCCCGAACGCCAGTCGTATGCCGCCACTTGCGCGGCCAGGGTGGCTCCCTGGGGGGAGGTGACGAACTGGCTCCCGGACGAGCACAGCACGCCGACCACGGACCCGCTCGGGCCGGCGAGCAGCTTGCGCCCGGCCGTCCCGATCGACCACGGCATCGGCGGGAAGGCGCTCAGCCCGCTGGGCGCCGGCCCGACCTGCACGAGGCTCTGCTCGGTCATCCCGGATGCCGCACCGAGGACGGCCTGCGACCAGGCTTGCGGTGTCACCGTCGCCGCGGAGCCGGCCCGGGGAGGGGGCCGGCCCCCGGACGCGGTGGCAGCCTGCGGGTCGTCGGCCGAGCTCACCCGAAGTTCCAGATGTGTCCACCGAAGACCAGCGCGCCGGCGCCCGCGTTGGCGCCGATCCCGATGGCGAAGCCGCGCAGGTCCAGACTCGTGTCGGTGATGACGGCCAGCCGGGCCCCGAGGCCGTAGCCGACCTCGACGACCAGGCCGAGGGTGGTGAACGACAGGGCAGAGGGCAGCTGGTTGTAGATCACGCACTCGATATTCACGGCCACGTCGATGGCCAAGCCGATCTCGCCCTGCAGGTAGCCATACCCCTTGGGCCCCTCCCGACCGGCGATGTCCCAGGCGCAGCCGAGCCCGCCGGCCCCGCCGACGATGACGTCGGCGCTGACGCTCATGCCCAGCCCGATGGTGCTGAACAGATGGTCGGCGTTGACGTTGCACATCGCCGGGCCGAAGATCCCCGAGCAGTCCTGCGGGTCGCCGTTGGCCTGGAACACGCCCTGGGTCTGGGCGACCTGCGCGGCGCCGAGCTGCTTGTCGTTGTACGACCCCTGTTGCGACCGGATGGTGGCGATGTTGCCCGTCGACCGTCCCGGACCGGCGGCCCAGGTGTTCGACGACGTCGTGCATGCGTCGACGGCCGGCTGGTGGGCGGCATACGCCTTCTGACAGGCGGCGAGGATCTGCGCGTTCGAGGGGGTCCCGAGCCGGTCGGCGTCGGCGACGCCGGCGAGCCGCCCGACGGGTTGGAGGTCGGTGGCCGAGAGCGCCTCGAGGGCGTCTGCGAAGATGCTCACGCGCGTGCCTGCTGGGTCTGCGGGACGGGTGCCACCGTCGTCTTCGCCACCGCGGCGGCCCCGAGGGACATGCCCGCGGCGTAGAGGAATCCTGCCGGTGCCAAGGCGGCGGTGAGGGCCACGGCGAGGACCGCGTGGCCGGTCCCGGGCGCGGGCAGGACCAGGCCGTACCCGGTCTGCTGCTCGGCGGGAGGATCCGCGGCGACCCAGAGGCCGACGGCGAGTGTGGTGGGGTCGACCGAGAGCGTGGCGACCAGGCAGAGGTGGGCCGTGACCACCGCCACCGGGGCGCCCGGATGCGCTGTCGGGGCCCACATCCCCGTGGACGTCGTCCCGAGGTGGGAGGCGTCCAGGGTGGTGACGCCGACGAGGACGGACGGCAGGTCGGTGGCCGCGTCGGCCAGGGCGGTGGCCAGCGGTGGATCACCGACGACGGCCGCGACCGGATGCGCCGACGGTCGGCCGCTGGTCCACGGGTATGCCGCGAGCGCCGCCAGGGCGTCGGCGTGCGCGGGGTCGGCGGCATACGCTCCGGTCGCCGACGCGAGCGCGTCGACCTGAGTTTGGTATGCGGCATACGCGGATTGCGCCGCGTGCACGATCTGCTGGTTGGACGGAGGCGAGTCGACCTCGGGTGGGGCCGACAGCGCCTGCGCGGTCAGCGCGTCCAGGGCTGGGGCGAACATGGGGAATCCGTTCGTTCGGAGGGTCGGATCGCCAGGCGGCGGATCAGAAGATCCAGGTGTAGCCCCCGACGATGGTCGCGCCACCGCCGAGACCGACACCGAGGCCGATCGAGAAGCCGAAGGTCTGCAGGCTGCCTCCGACGTAGACGCCGAGGCAGACGCCGACCTCGAGGTCGAGGTTGACCTCGATGCCGTAGAAGGTGCCGGCGAGGGCTTGCGGGCCGCCGGTCCACAAGGCGACGTTGAGGTTGAGCCCGACGTCGATGTCCAGGCCGAGCTTGGCTGCCGCGTATGCCGTGCCGACGCTGGTCCCCGCGTCGCCGAGCGCGAACGCGACGCCGATGCCGGCCTCCTCGCCGATGATCGCCTGCGCGGACTCGCTGATCCCGAAACACAGGGACATCAGGGTGCCGTCCGACTGCGCGGCGGACTGAGCGGCGGCGAAGTCCGCGGCCTGGTGCACCGCGAGGGCGGTGGGGGTGATCGGGCCGGGCTGCCGGGACTGCCAGTCGTAGGCGTTGAGGGTCGCGACCTCGGGCCGGCCACCGGTGGACCCGACGTAGGAGATGCCGCCGGTGGTGAAGCCGTCCACCACCGGGTAGTGGGCCTGGTAGGAGGCTTGCGCGGCCTGGAGCACCTCCTTGTTGGACGGCGGTGTGGCCCCCGCGGAGGTCCGCGCCGACAGCAGCGGCCCGCATTCGGTGCGCAGCATTCGGTCCGGATCCAGTTGTGCCAGAGCGGTGGTGAACAACCCAGCGGACATGACGTCCTCCTGAAACCCTGGGGAGAAGGGCGGGTAGGGCACAAGGTAACCCTGGCGAAACGCCGCGGCCACCAAGTGCGGACCAATGGTGCGGAACCGATGCAGGAGTCCCGTCGCGGGCGTCGTGGGCACTCAGGCGCGCGGCGGGAAGACGCCCTGCAGGGCGATGCAGTAGCTCATGGTGAGGAACGGCGGCATGTTGTCGTGGGGCTGGGATCCGCCGGCGTTCTGGACCATCGTCGACGCCATCGCGGTGCCGTCGGGCGGGGCGTAGGTCGCGGCTGCCGCGGCGAATCCGGGCACCAGGCCCGCCGGCGACTTCGATGTGGCCGCGTTCGACCCGGCCACCCCGTGACCGTGGGCGGGCATCTGGGTCGCGCTCAGGGTCACCGTCTCCGCCCCGCCGGTCTCGCCGAGGGCGCGTGGCGATAGCCCAGCCCCCTGGCCCTGATGGATCGGTGCCCGGCCGCGTAGGTCCGGCACCGCGAACGTCGTGGTGCCGTTGCCGCCGTAAGTCGTCCCGATCAGCGAGAACAGTGCGGTGTTCGACTGGATCGACAGCACCTGCCCGTCGCAGGTCGCCCATCCCGCCGGGGCGAAGCCGAACGCGAACAACTGGATCTGGCCGATGAACGGTTCCACGTGAGCGTCCTTGTCTCGCGTCGAGGGGAGCGTCGGCCGGCAACCGACGGCTGGTCACGTCGAGCGGCGCCTGCGCCGCGCGGTGGCGAGCACGAGGCCCAGGCCGGCGATCACGAGCAGCCCGCCGAGCCGCAGCGCGCCCGGAACCCCCGCGCTGCCCGTGTCCGCCAGGGTGCCCGTCGATGCCTCGGTCGCCGGCTCCGTGGGGGCCGGGGTGTCGACGGGGGGTGGGGTCGCGCTGACGACGACCGTGAACGTCAGCGGGGCGCTGGTGGCGCCGTCCGCGTCGGTCGCGGTGGCCGTGACGACGAAGGTCCCCGCCGTCGTGTAGGTATGGCTGACCGGCGGGTCGGCCGGCCCGGACAGCGACTCCACCGGCGTGCCGTCACCCCAGTCGACGGCGAACTGGAACACCCCGGCCATGTCCGCGCTCGACGGGTCGACCGCGCCGACCTTGATCGTCAGCGGCTGGCCCACGACGGCACTGGACGGGCCGTCGATGGTGGCACGGGGTGCGGCTGCGGTCACCACGATGGCTGTGGTCAGCTCGGTGGTCCCGCCGTCGTCGTCGGCGACCACCGCGCGCACCGTCCGCGTGGACGGCCCCACGTCGAGGTAGCTCGCCGGGACCGTCGCCGACGGCGAGGTGCCGGTGAGGTCGACTGCGCCGTCGTTGTCGAAGTCGTAGCGGTAGGAGAGCGTGGCGAGGTCGTCGGGGGACGGGTCGAACACCGACCCGAACGTCACCGTGGCCGTGGACCCCTCGGCGACCGGGCCGTCGTTGCCCAGCACGGCCGTGGGGGCCACGTTGTCCACGGTGAGGGTGGCCGTGTCGGTCGACGCGGCCGGGCCGTTGCTGATCCGCAGCGTCACCGTGCCCGGCGCGCCCGTGCCGTCCCCGACCCCGAGCGCCACCAGCTGGTCCCAGGTGAGGGTCGGGCTCAGGGTGGTGGCGTCGCCGAAGCTGCCGTCGCCGTCGACGTCCCAGGACACGTCCACGCCCGTGGACGGCACTGACGCCGAACCGTCGAGGGTGAGCGCGTCACCCTCGGCGATGGTGTAAGGGCCACCCGCATCGGCTGCCGCGTCCAGGACGGTGTGGGTGACGCTCGCGCTGGCGCTCGGCTGGAAGGCGGGCGTGCCGGCATACCCGGCGGTGATCGCATGCGAGCCGGCCGCCAGCGCCGACGTCGTCGCGCCGACCTGGCCGGTGGCATCCGGCGTCAGGCCGCTGGCCAGCACGGTGGCCCCGTCGCTGATGGTCACGGTGCCCTCGGTGACCGGGGTCGCGCCGCTGGTCACCGTGGCCGTCAAGGTCACCGGCTGGCCGACACCCGAGGGGTTCGGGCTCGAGGTCAGCACGGTGGTGGTCGTCGCCGCGGTCGACACGTCGAGGCACCAGCCGCCGACCGAGCCCGCGTCGCCGCCGGCGTCGTCGAGGACGAACAGCCGCCAGATGCCGTCGGGGCTGACCCCGTCGAAGGTCGACAACGTCGTCGCTGCGGACGGCAGCGGGGCAGGCGCCGGGAACACGTCCTGGCCGGCGCCGTCGTCGTCGCTCGGCCGGTACGTGCCCGACGCGAGCGGCCCCGCGGCCGGGATGCCGCCGGCGGCCGCGTCGGCGAAGGTCAGGTCCGCGGCGGCCGCGGCGGTCCCCCCGACGTCGCTCATGAGCATGAGGCTCGCTCCGGTGGGCCCCACCAACCAGATGTCGAGATCGACCGGGGCGGTGTGGGCCACGCCGGTCAGACGCACGGCGAGCAGGGTGGTGGACCCGCCGACTCCCGAGATCGTCACCCGGGACGGGAAGGGGGTCGCCGGCCCGGCCGTCGGGACGGTCAGGCCGCCGGTGTTGCACCAGGTGCCGGGCGTCGGGGTGGTGGTCGCAGTGTCGACCACCTGGGTGACGGAGCCGTTGCTCGTCAGCAGCCCGGACGAGCCGTTGTAGGTGGCGGTGACCGGATGACTGCCCTCGGTGAGCGCCGTGGTGGTGAGCGCGGCGTGCCCGGAGGCGTCGAGCGCGACAGCGGACGCGAGAGGGGCGCCGCCGCTGGAGAACGTCACCGTGCCCGTGCCGACGGGTGCGCCGGCACTGGTCACCGTCGCGGTGAAGGTGACCCCGGCGCCGGTCGTCGAGGGGTTCGGCGACGAGGCGATCGTGGTGGTGGTCGCGGCGGCGGCGACCTCGTCGGTGATCGACAGACTCCAGCCGCCGGCCACCGCCCCGTCGTCGCCGACGGAGTCGTCGACGACGTACACGCTCCACGTGCCGTTGGGGTCGGTGCCGGTGAACGCCGCAGCCAGCGTCGTGGCGGTGCCCGGCGTCGGCGCGGGCGGCGGGAACGAGTCGGCGAGGGCGGAGCTCTGGTCGGTGGGGCGGAAGCTGGCCGCGCCGGTGATGGAGCCGCTGGTGGGCACCGCACCGGCCGCGCTGTCGTCGAAGGTCACCGTGGCATTGGCGGCGCTCACCAGCGCGCCGTCACCGCCCGGGTCGGACAGCAGGACGATGCTCTGTCCGGTGGGCCCCACGAGCAGGATGTCGAGATCGTTGGCGACCGGATGGGTCAGCCCCACGAGGGTGACGTTGACGTCGGTGACCAGGCCGGCCAACCCCGACACCGCGATGGTGGACGGATACGGGCTGGCCGGCTGCACGGCGTTGACCACGGTGGGGCTGGTGATGCCGATCGGCGACGGATTGGCGACGCCGGTCACCGCCGCCCGCGCCGGGGGCGCGGCCATCACGAGCAGCGGCAGGGCCAGGACCGGCGCGGCCGCGGCGAGGACACGGCGGGCGAGCCTCCCACGCCTCATGCTGCCCTCGATTCGCTCCGGCGGCCTGTCGGACAGGTCCGGGAACCCGCTCCACCGACGAAGGTACGTCCACGGGAGAGTCGTCGTGAAGGTCCAATGGGGCAGACGTCTCGGGCGGCAGGACCGCCCCGACGGCTGGCCGGTGCCACCCAAGTCACCCGGGGGCGGCGGCGTTCGAACCGGCCGCGCGACGGGGGAGACTGGGGGTCATGACCGTGCACCCCAACTACGTCGACGGATCCCGCGAGAGCGACGGGCCGAGCCTCATCGAGGTCGAGAACCCCACCACCGAGGCTGTCCTGGGCCAGGTGCCGGCGTCGGACGCCGACGTGGTGGACCGGGCGGTCCGGGCCGCGCGAGCGGCCTTCGCCGGCTGGTCGGCCACCTCGCCGGCCGAGCGCGCGGCATACCTCACCGCGTTGGCCGACGCGCTGCGCCAGCGCACGACCGCGATCGCCCACACCATCGCCATCGACGTCGGCACCCCGGTGCGGATCGCCGCGCGAGTGCAGGCCGGGCTGCCGATCACCGTGCTCGGCACGTATGCCGAGTTGCTCGCGGACGAGCCACGCGAGCAGCGGCTGCGCAACTCGCTGATCGTCCGCGAGCCGGTGGGGGTCGTCGCGGCCATCACGCCGTGGAACTACCCGCTGCACCAGATCGTCGCCAAGCTCGCGCCGGCCCTGGCCGCGGGCGCCACCGTGGTGCTCAAGCCGAGCGAGGTCGCTCCGCTGGTCGTCACCCACCTGATCGACGCCATCGAGCAGATCGGCCTGCCCGCCGGGGTGGTCAACGTGGTGCACGGCACCGGGCCGGTCGCGGGTGAGGCGCTGGTGCGCCATCCCGAGGTGGACATGGTGTCGTTCACCGGCTCGGTGGCCGGCGGGTCCCGGGTGGGGGCCCTGGCCGCCGCGGACGTCAAGCGGGTGGCCCTGGAGCTGGGCGGGAAATCCGCCAACGTCCTGCTCGAGGACGCCGACCTGCCCACCGCGGTCAAGGTCGGCGTGGCCAACGCGTTCCTCAACGGCGGGCAGACCTGCAGCGCGTGGACCCGGATGATCGTGCCGGCCGGGCGGCTCGACGAGGCCCTCGCGCTCGCGGCCGACGCAGCGGGTCGCTACGCCCCCGGCGACCCCCTGGACCCGGCGACGACGATGGGGCCCATGGTGTCCGCGGCGCAGGCGCGGCGGGTGCAGGGATACGTCGAGGCCGGGCTGCGCGAGGGGGCCGGTCTGGTGTGCGGTGGGCCCGACCGGCCTGAGGGGCTGCCGGTGGGCCACTTCCTGCGACCCACCGTCCTCGGGCCCGTGGATCCCGGCGCCGTCGTCGCGCAGGACGAGGTCTTCGGGCCGGTGCTCTCGATCATCCCGTATGCCGCCGAGGCCGACGCGCTCGCGATCGCCAACGGCACGGCATACGGGCTGCACGGCGCGGTCTGGTCGGCGGACGAGGGCCGGGCGGTGGCCTTCGCGAGGCGGATGCGCACTGGCGGGGTCGACGTCAACGGGGCGGCGTACAACCCGGTGGCGCCGTTCGGTGGCTACCGCAAGTCCGGTGTCGGGCGGGAGCTGGGGCCCTACGGTCTGGAGGAGTACCTCGAGGCAAGTCCATCCAGCTGTGAGGTGCTGGGCCTGGCTCGGGAGAGCCACGCGGTGGTGGGCAGCTCGCACCCCCGGGCGGCGTGCCGTCAGGACGTCAGGCCCAACAGCGCCACCGCCTCGCCGACCAGCTCGTCCGAGGTCTTGGTCAGGTCCAGGGTGACCCCGACCTCGTCGGGGCCCAGCGCCTCGAGCGCGGCATACTGCGAGAGCAGCAGCTCCGGCGGCATGAAGTGGTCGGCGCGGGCCGCCATGCGGGCGTGGACGAGCTCGACCGGCCCGGCGAGGTGGACGAACTCGACGACTGGGGCGCCCGTGCGCAGCACGTCGCGGTAGTCCCGCCGCAAGGCCGAACAGGCCATGATCGTGGACTGGCCCCGCACCGCGTGGTCGTGGATCCACGCGGCGAGCGCACGTAGCCACGGCCGGCGGTCCTCGTCGGTCAGGGGGATGCCGCCGGCCATCTTCGCGACGTTGGCCTGCGGGTGGAACAGGTCGGCATCGGCCAGGGCCAGCCCGAGGCGCTCGCTGAGGCCGGCGGCCACCGTGCTCTTGCCGCACCCGCCGACGCCCATGACGACCACGTGCCGGCTCGGCGCACCCATGGGCGCGAACCTAGCGGACCGACGGCGCGGGACCTACCGACGGGACGGAGTTGCCCCCGGCCCGGCTCGACCGGGATGCTGGCGGGCGTGCCCGGGACTCGGAACATCGGCATCGTGGTCTTCGACGACGCTGAGGAGCTCGACGTCGTCGGGCCGTGGGAGGTGCTGGCCTTCTGGGCGCAGATGTATCCCGGCGACGGCTGGTCGGTGTCCATCCTGTCCCGCGACGGCGCCGTCGTGCGCTGCGCCAAGGGCCTGCGGCTGACACCCGACCATTCCTTCGCCACCGCCCCACCGTTGGATGTCCTGGTCTATCCGGGGGGCATGGGCACGCGCGCGCAGCTGCGCGACCGCACGCTGCTGGGCTGGGTGCGCGACCAGCGCGTGCGCGTGCCGCTGATGACCAGCGTGTGCACGGGTGCCCTCGTGTATGCCGCCGCGGGGCTGCTGGCCGGCCGGCCGGCAACCACCCACTGGGCCTCGACCGACCTGCTGCGCGAGATCGACCCCAGTATCGAGATCCGCCTCGAGGACCGTTTCGTCGACGACGGCGACCTGGTGACCTCCGCGGGCGTGTCCGCCGGCATCGACATGGCCCTGCATCTGGTGGGCCGGCTGGCCGGCGCGTCGCGGGCTCGGGACGTCCGCCGCGGCATCCAGTACGACCCGGCCCCGCCGGTCTAGCGGCGGATCCCCCCTCCGGCGTCGGAGACCGGCGCCGCCCCGCCGACCGCCCCCGGCGCGCGGACCCCCACCCCGGCCGGCGCCGCGGCATACCCGCGGGGGACGTAGGAGCACAGCGGGTCGGACTCCAAGGGATCGCCGGTGCAGGCAAAGGCGCGGGCGCGCGATCCGCCGCACCAGTCGTGGCAGTCGCAGGCCCCGCAGCGGCCGGCGAACCCGTCGGGATCGCGCAGCGCGCGCATCGTCGGATGGGTCCGATAGACCACGACGAGGCTGTCGCGGCGGACCGATCCCAACGGTAGGGGCAGGTCTGCCGAGGGGGTGATCGTGCCGTCGTGGCCGACGCAGACGGTGCCGTTGCCGTCGCGGATGCCGAAGCCGGTAGCCGACGGATGCGCCTCGATCTGCGCGCGGGTCAGGCCCTTGCGGGCCAGGCAGCGGGCGACCCGGTGGTAGTGCATCGGCTCCGTGGTGCGCACCTGGAAGGGCGCCTCCCGCCCGAGGCGGGCCAGCCAGGTCATGAGCCGTTCCGCCTCGCCCGGGGAGACCTCGCGCGAGACGTGGGTGGGTCCCGGCGAGACGAGGAACGCCAGGCTCCAGCGCGCGACGGAGTGCGCGCACAGCAGGTCGTAGACGGCCGGCAGGTCCAGGGTGTTGGCGGCTCCGACGAGGGTGTTGACCTGCACCGGCAGGGCGAGCTCGGCGGCCCAGTCGAGGGCGGCGAGTGTGGCGTCGAAGCTGCCCGGGCATCTGCGCAGCCCCTCGTGCCGCAGCGGGCCGGAGCCGTCCAGCGCCAGCGACAGGGCGCTGACACCGTCGGCGGCCAGGTGCGCCAGGCGCGCCCGGGTGAGCAGCGGCGTGATCGCGGGCGCGAGCGTAACGGCGATGCCGCGGGCGCGGGCGGCCCGGGTCAGCGCGTGGATGTCCGCACGGCGCAGGGGGTCACCGCCGGTGAGCTCGAGGTGCGGCGGCGGGTCGCCGAAGCGGGCGATCTGGGCCAGCAGCGCGACGCCCTCGGCGGTCGTCAGCTCGCTCGACTCCGCGGCAGGACCGCCCGTCGGGCGCGGCCCGCCCCCGGGCCCCGCGGTCAGCTGCCAGGTGACGAGCACGGGCGCCTGCCGGTAGGCCCAGCCGCCGGGGCGCGCCGCGCCCACGCCGACAGGCCGACCTGACATGTCCTGCTCCCTTCCCGTGCTGGTGCTGGTGCGAGGTGGTGGAACGAGTGCATCAAATCCACGCGCGCGCGAGGGACGCGGGGGTGGCTGCACGCGGGTCCCGGAGCCGGGGGATCCACCCGGAGGGCGGTCAGCGACCGACCTCGACGTCGATGCGAGGAGGGTGTGCCGGGCGGCCGAGGACGGGTGTGCAGGACGGCCGAGGAGGAGGGCAGGGCGCGCGCGGTGTCGTCCTGCCGGGCTGCCGAGCCCGTAACCATGGATACCCCAGGGGGTATTGATTTATCATGGTGGCGACCGCACCGACGCGAGGAGGCCGAGGTGTCTTTACCGGGGATGTCCAGGCGCCAGTTGCCCTCGTGGCGGGACGTGCTCGTCGTGGTGGCCCATCCGGACGACGAGTCGTTCGGTCTCGGGGCGGTCATCGACACCTTCGTCCGGGGCGGCAGCCGGGTCCGGGTCCTGTGCCTCACCCGCGGCGAGGCATCGACGCTCGGCGGCGAGTTGGCGGACCTCGGAGCGACCCGGGCCCGGGAGCTAGCCGAGGCGGGTGCCGCTCTGGGCGTGGCCGAGACGAGGTTGCTCGGCTGGCCGGACGGGGGCCTGGCTGCCGTGCCGGTCGGCGACCTGGCGGCGGCGGTGGCCGACGAGCTGGCCGCGCGGCATACCGACGGCGTGCTCGCCTTCGACCCCTCCGGCGTCACCGGCCACCCCGATCACGCCGCCGCCACCGCTGCCGCCGTGCATGCCGCCGAGGCCGCCGACCGACCGGTCCTGGGGTGGACCCTGCCCGTCGAGGTCGCCGCAGCCGTGAACGCCCAGTTCGGGTCCGGCCTCGTCGGCCACGCCGACGCCGATGTCGACCTCGACCTGGCGGTCGACCGCACCAGCCAGCGCTCGGCCGTGCTCGCCCATGCCACCCAAGCCGTGCCGGGCAGCATCCTGTGGCGGCGTCTGGAGCTGCTCGGGGACCGGGAGGTGCTCCGATGGCTGCGGCCCAACCGAAGTGGACCGGCGATGCGCTAGGATACCCCTGGGGGTATAGGGATCCGGAGGACCTGCAGCGTTTTCGATCCCCGCCGGTGCCCGCGCCCCGTCGTCAGGGTGATGCTCAGTCGCCCGGACGCCCCGCCGGGCGCGGTGACACCGCAGCGGCGCCGACCGCGCCGGCTCACCCCCGCACCGACCGCCCGACCGACCGCCCGAACGACCGAACGAACGACCGAACGAACGACCGAACGAACGACCGAACGAACGACAAGGAGCCCTCGCCATGGCCACTCGCACCCTCACTGCTGCCGACTTCGAGCAGAGCGTGACCGGCCACGACATCGTCGTGGTGGACTTCTGGGCGTCGTGGTGTGGGCCGTGCCGGATGTTCGCCCCGATCTTCGAGGCGGCCTCGACGGCCCACCCGGACATCGTGTTCGGCAAGGTCGACACCGAGGCCGAGCAGGCCCTGGCGGGGGCGGCGGGCATCACCTCGATCCCCACCCTCATGGCCTTCCGAGAGGGCGTGCTCGTGTTCGCCCAGCCGGGCGCCCTGCCGGCCCCGGCCCTCGAGCAGGTCATCGAGGGGGTCAAGGGCTTGGACATGGCCGAGGTCCATGCCCAGGTCGCCGCGGCGCGGGCCCAGGCCCCCACGGCCTGACGCTCGAC
The DNA here is from genome assembly GCA_037045055.1 of Dermatophilaceae bacterium. Lineage (GTDB taxonomy): Bacteria > Actinomycetota > Actinomycetes > Actinomycetales > Dermatophilaceae > Phosphoribacter. Next base: position 475,047 of record JBAOHJ010000002.1, read on the forward strand.
CGGTCGTTGACCATATACCCCCGGGGGTATATGGTCTGGAGGGTTACCACCGAGCGAAGGGGATCAGGATGTGCAGTCCCGCGGCGTGTGCCACCTGTGGGAAGACGACGTGGCGGGGCTGCGGCATGCACGCCGACGACGTCCTGTCCCGGGTCCCGGAATCGCAGCGCTGCTCCTGCGCTACGGTGCCGGCCCGTCCGGCGCAGTGGTACCCGCGCTCGCCGTTCCCGGCGTCGCGGTGACCGACCTGGCCCCGACGCAGCCGTCCGTGTCGGCACCGCGCTCCCCCCGTGACGCCCTGACCGCGCCGCACCGTTTCGAGGCCGTGGATGCCCTCGGGCTCGGACCCGTGTCGAACCGGGAGCGTTGGCGCACGGGGTGGACGCGGCGGCATACCTTCGTGACCGCAGCTGCGACACCGGCGCTCACCGTCGGGTATGCCGCGGCCCTTGGCTTGGGTGAGGCACTGGGCACGTGGTCGGTCGTCGCGTTGCTCGGGCTCGCCGGGGCGATCGCGGCCGCGACGCTGGCGACCTACCTGCCGGCGGCGAAGCGGGGCGCGGCGGCCCTCACCACGCCGTGCGCCGCCGGGGCCCTGGTCTTCGTCCCGCTGGCCGCGCTGCCCCTGACCTCTGCGGGTCCGGCGACCGGTCGAGCGCTGGCCGCGGTCGGCCTGGTCGCGCTGGGCCTGCTGCAGCGGTTCGTCGGCGTCGCCGCCTGCCCCAGGTAGGGGCGTCCCCCAGTGCCCGGGCGGCAGGCAGCCACCGCGGTGCGCATCCGACTGGACGCGAGCGCGCCTATCCGGCGGGCCGAGGCCGGTCCCCCTGGGCGTGCACCGACAGCGGCAGGCGCAGCGTGAACGTCGCCCCCCCGCCCGGGCCGGGAGAGGACGCGGCGACGTCGCCGCCATGGGCCAGGGCGACCCCGCGGGCGATGGTCAGGCCGATGCCCGACCCACCGTCGGACCCGCCCACGCGCCGGCCGGGAGCCCGGTAGAACCGCTCGAACACCCGCTCCAGCTCGCCCGCCGGCAGTCCGACGCCGGTGTCGACGACCGAGACCAGGGCCGCGGATCCCTCGACCCGGCAGACCACCTCGATCCGCCCACCGGCCGCAGTCGCCCGCACCGCGTTGCCGACCAGGTTGGTGAGCACCTGCGCGATCCGGTCGGCGTCGACGCGCACCGGCAGCGGGTCCGGGCCGGCCCGGACGGTGAGGGTGAGGCCGGCGTCCTGGGCCTGCGGGAGCATCCGCTGCGCGGCGCGCCCGACGACCTCGCGCAGGTCGACCGTGGCCACGGCGAGGTCCAGGGCACCCTCGTCGGCCCGAGACAGCGCGGACAGGTCGTCGGTGAGCCGACGCAGCCGGCGGGCCTCGTCGCCCACCCGGCCGAGCTCCTCGGGGGTCGTCGGCAGGACGCCGTCGATCATGCCCTCGACGTAGCCGTCGATGACGGTCAGTGGGGTGCGCATCTCGTGGGCGACCTCGCCCAGCAGGCGCACCCGGCGGGTCTCGGTCTCGGCCAAGGCGCGGCCGAGGCGGTTGATGTCGTCGGCGAGCTCGGCCAGCTCGCGGTCCCGGGGGCGGGCCAGCGTCGCGGAGTAGCGCCCGGCCGCCATCGCCCGGGTGGCGTCGCGGACCTCGTTGAGCGGGCTCACCAACCGGTATGCCGCGACCACGCCGAAGATGGCCGCGCCCGCCGCGCCGACGAGGGCGCCGACGAGCAGGGCCTGCTCGACGGCGTCGCCGAACTGTTGGCGCAGCGCCCCGGCCGACGCACCCATACCGCCGGGCCCCTGACCCATGGGCATCAGCCGGATGCCCTCGTCGAAGAGGGCCGGGGCGAGCATCCGCACGACGAGGTAGGTCGCCCCCGCGGCGACGAGGGCCACGAGCAGGTGCGAGACGACCAGCCGCACGACGAGGCGGTTCACGTCGGCCCCGCCGGGTCGAGGAGGAACTTGTAGCCCACACCGCGCACGGTGCCGAGGATCCGCGGGCTGTTCGCGTCGTCGCCCAACGCCCGGCGCATCCCGCGGACGTGGACGTCGACGACCCGCTCGTCGCCGAAGAAGTCGTAGCCCCAGACCCGTTCGAGCAGCTGAGCGCGTGAGAACACCCGCCCCGGTGAGCGGGCCAAGGCCAGCAGCAGGTCGAACTCCAGTGCCGACAGGGTGACCGGACCGGCCGCGGCGGTGATCTCGCGCCGGTCGGGGTCGATGGTCAGCCCGTCGAAGTGCAGCGCGTTCGACGCTCCGGTGCGGGGATCGGACCCGTCGTCGGGGCGCACCCGGCGCAGGACCGCCTTGACCCGGGCGACGACCTCGCGGGGGCTGAACGGCTTGGTGACGTAGTCGTCAGCGCCGACGCCCAGGCCGACGATCATGTCGACCTCCTCGGCCCGGGCGGTGACCAGCACCACGGAGACGTCGCTGGTGGCGCGCACCCGGCGCAGCACCTCCAGCCCGTCGATGTCCGGCAGGCCGATGTCCAGCAGCACGAGGTCGACGGGGGTGTCCCGGTCGGCGGCCTGGCGCAGGGCCTGCGCTCCGGTGGCGGCCTCGGCGACCTCGAAGCCCTCGCCCCGCAGGTATGCCGTGAGCAGGGTGCGGATCGACGGCTCGTCGTCGACGACGAGGACCCGGCGTGCCATCGACCCTCCTTGGGTGTCGCTGGGCCCAGCGTAGGTCCGCCCGGGGGGCCCGGGCGGGCGGCGCTGGTGGCTTCTCGAAACCTTCACAGTCGCGCCACCGGCGCCTTCACGGGCCGGGCGTTGACTCGGACGTAAGCCAACCGAGGACCCAGACCGGTCCGTACCTGAAGGAGTCACCCGATGAGCACCCGTTCCGCCCGCATCCTCGTTGCCGGACTCGCCGGGGCGGTGATCATCGCCGGGTCGGCGGTGGCCGCGACCGCGGCGGGCGAGGCTGGGCAGTCGGGCGTCGTCGCCGTCGCGGCGGTGGACGAGAGCCTCGCCCAGCACCTGGCCTTCAACCGGGAGGAGGAGCGGATGGCCCGTGACCTTTACCAGCTCTTCGCCCAGACCTACCCCGACGCCCGGACGTTCGAGATGATCGCGCGCAGCGAGCAGCGGCACTACGACGCCATCGGCCGACTGATCACGGCCCACGGGGTCGCCGATCCCTCGGTCGGCAAGGACGCCGGCAGCTACGCCGACCCGGCGCTGCAGGCGCTCTACGACGGGTGGAAGGCCCAGGGACTGACCTCGCTCGACGCGGCCTACCGCGCGGCCGTCGAGCTGGAACGGCGTGACATCGCCGACCTCGACGCGGCCATTGCCGCGGTGACCCAGCAGGACGTCACGACGGTCCTGAGCCGCCTGCGCGCCGCCTCCACCCGCCACGAGGCGGCCTTCACGGCGGCAGCGGCCGGGCAGGACGCCGGCACCGGTCCGGGCGCGGGGATGCGCGCGGGGATGGGCCGGGGCAACGGCGAGCGGATGGGCACCGGTCCGGGCCAGGGCACCGGCCCGGGCTTGGGCTCCGGACCTCGGTCGGGCGAGGGCCAGGGCATGGGCGACGGGCCAGGGCGCCGCGCCGGGGCCGGTGACGCCGCCGGAGACTGCCCCGTGGCGGACCTCGCCGGGTGAGCACCCCGGCCGGCCCTGCCTGCGCCGCCCGGGCGTACGCTACGGGCTCGTGGAGGCAGGGCTGCGCGGCGCCCCCGAGGTGCTCGAGGTCGTCCGCCGGCGTGCCGCCGAGGGCAGCCGCCCGGGAGCTCGGACCGACGGGTATGCCGTCGCCCTGGTCATCGAGGGCGGCGGCGCGCGCGGCACGGTGACCGGTGGCATGGCCATGGCGCTGCACGAGCTGGGGCTGCGGGAGGCCTTCGACGACGTCTACGGCGCCTCCGCCGGGGCGATCAGCGCGGCGTGGTTCACCAGCGCGACCCCGGAGAAGCTCGTCGGGTGGGCCGAGCCGGCCTACATGAAGATGCTGATCCGCCATCACGGCCCGCTCACCCGCCGCCCGGTCGTCGACGTCAAGGCCCTCGTCGAGGTCGTCTACGTCGAGCACGCCCCCATGGACTTCGCCTCGATCGTCGCCAGCCCGATCCGCTGGCACCCGTTGGCCACCGACGCCCACACCGGCGCGTCGGTCGACCTGCGCCCCTACGTGGTGGCGCCCTCGGACGTCCAGCTGGCGATCCGGGCCTCGGCCGCGATGCCGCTGCTGGCCGGCGGGGCGGTCGACATGGCCGGGCGGCACTTCTTCGACGCCGGGGTCGCCGAGCCGCTGCCGTTCCGCACGGCCATCGCCCAGGGCGCCACCCACGTGCTCGTGCTGCGTTCGCGCCGACCCCACGACGTCCCCCGCGCCTCCAGGGCCACCCGGCACGTCGTCGCGAGGACCGCCCTGCGGGGGCACGGGCACGGCTTCCGGCACGCCCTGCTCGACGCGGCGCGCCAGTACGCCGTCGACGACGGCATCCTCAACGGCCGCTTCCCCATGGCCCCCTTCTGGCCGCCGATGGCGGCGATCCGGCCGGCCGTCGACTCGCCCAAGGTCTCTCGGCTGGCCAGCGGGGGCGAGGTCCTGCGCGCCGCCTTCGCCGCCGGGCAGGCCGCGGTCCGCGAGGTGTTCCCCGCCGCCTGAGCCGCCCGGGCCGCAGGGCGACCCGGGGGCGCCGGCATACCGGGGTCAGTGCCCGGAAATGGTGTGCAGCGGCTCCTTCGAGCGGTCCTTGATCGTGTTGACGGTGATCAGGCTGATCAACGCCCAGGTGGTGAGGTAGAAACCCACGGAGACGACGCTGCCGAAGGTCTGGGTGAGGTATTCGGCGATCGTCGGTGAGAACGCGCCACCGAGGATGGCGCCGATGGCGTAGGCCAACGAGACCCCGGAGAGCCGGATCGAGGCCGGGAACATCTCGGCGTACAGCGCCGACTGCGGGCCGTAGGTGAAGCCCTGCGGGATGCCGGTGACGATGAGGGCGATGGCTACGGCCACGATGTTCGCGTCGCGCAGCAGGAAGAACATCGGGAGGATCCACAGGACGCTGAAGACGTAGCCGAGGGTGTAGGTCTTGACCCGACCGATCCGGTCGGAGAGGTTGGCGGCGACCCAGGTCGTGACGAACCACACAGCTGCGGCGAGGACCACGAAGATCATCACCTGGGTCTGCGGCAGCTTGAGGTTGCGGGTGGCGTAGCCGAGGATGAAGCCTCCGGTGATCATGTACCCGATGGCGTTGTTGCCGATGAAGACCAGCGCCGCCTGGATGACCCGCTTGGGGTGCTGGGTGAGCACCTCGCGCAGGGGGGACGTCGACAGCTTGCGATCCTGCTTGAGCTCGAGGAACACGGCGCTCTCCTCGACCCGCCGGCGGATCCACTGGCCCACGAACACGAGGATGATGGAGGCGAGGAACGGCACCCGCCAGCCCCACGACTCGAAGGCCTCTTGGCTGGTTGTCGCCGACATCAGCGACAGCAGCCCGGTGGCGATGAGCATGCCGGCCGGGACGCCCAGCTGCGGGAACGCGCCGAAGCGGCCCCGGCGCCCGTGCGGGGCGTGCTCGACGGCGAGCATGGCCGCCCCGCCCCATTCGCCACCGGCGGAGAAGCCCTGCAGACAGCGCAGCACGATCAACAGGATCGGGGCGGCGATCCCGATGGACGCCGAGGTCGGCAACAGACCGACCAAGGTGGTCGCCGCGCCCATGAGCACGAGGGTGAAGATGAGCACGGCCCGCCGCCCGATGCGGTCACCCACCCGCCCCATGACGATCGCGCCCAGGGGGCGGAAGAAGAAGCTCACGCCCACGGTGGCCAGGGACGCCAGCTGCGCCCACTGGCCCAGGCCGCTGAAGAACAGCTTGCCGAACAGCAGCGCGGCGACGTTGGCGTAGATGAAGAAGTCGTACCACTCGATGGTCGTGCCGACCGCGGTGGCCAGGGCCACCCGCCGGTACTCGGTGGTGGGGATCGAGGGCTTGGCGTCGTCGTGGATGATGTCCGGCGGACCGAGGGGGGCGGCGTCGTGGTGGTGATGCGGGTGCGTGTGCTCGGTGGTCATGATCGTCCTTGATCGTCGAGGGCGGCCGATTCGGCAGGGGCGGGCAGGGAACGGGAAACGCGTCGGGGCGAGGGCCGGCAGGGGGAGGGGGCGGGGGCCCGGTGGGGTCCGCTCGTGGCGGGTCAGCCGGCGGCGGCGTCGGTGTCGTCCATATACCGGGTGAGGGCGCGCAGCGTGTGCAGCTTGTGGGTGCGGGCTGCGCTCTCGATGTCGGCGGCGGGGGCCTGCGACTCGATGAGGTCGAGCAGACGGGCGTGCTCCTGCACCGACGCGCCCGAGCGCTCGGGCACGAAGATGAAGGTCGAGTGGCGCACCCGGCTGAGGTCCTCCCAGGCCCGGCAGAGCAGGCCGAGCAGCCGGGAGTTCGGGCAGGGCCGGCACAGCACCCGGTGGAACTGCTCGTTGAGCGTGCTGAACGCCACCGGGTCCAGACGCCGCAGACCCTCCTGCATCGCGGCGTTGACCCGCCGTGCGGCGGCGAGGTCCGCGGTGGTGACCTGGGGTGCGGCCAGGGCCGTCGCGACCCCCTCCAGGTAGGCGACGGTCTCCATGGCCTCGACGTAGCCGCGGGTGTTTATGCCGAGCACCTCGGCACCGACGTTGCGGGTGTAGCGGACCAGGCCCTCGGCCTCCAGGCGGCGGACCGCCTCGCGCACCGGGACGGGTGACATCTCGAACTCGGTGGCGACCCGGGACAGGACCAGGCGCACCCCCGGGGCATAGTCGCCGGCAAGGATGCGGTCCCGCACGGCGGCATACACCGTCTCCGATTTCGACTGGCCGAGCACCCGACCTCCTCTCGTCCCCGCGAGGCGTGGTCGGATCGTATCTGATTCGCGGTGTCGGTGGGAGGTGTCAACACCCCTCCTTCCTCGTGGCGGGGTCAGCCGGGCGCACCCGGCGTGGCCGGTCCCTTCGAGTAGCTCTTGAGGTCGAAACTCGGGTCTGCGGCCAGGGACGCAGGGACCGGCAGCCCCGCCCCGAGGACCCGTCGTGCGGCCAGGTGCTCGGCGGGGGAGTTCACCGACTCGACGACGACGAGGCTGCCGTCGAGATAGCCGAACACCGAGAACCGCCCGGAGGCCGGGTCGCCACGCAGGACCGTGTCCATGCCGGCGTGCTTGAGCCCGGCGATCTGCAGGCGCAGCCGGCCCTGGTGGCTCCAGAACCACGGCACGGCGTCGTATGCCGCGGGCCGGCCGAGCAGCACGCCGGCCAGGTGCCGAGCCTGGTCGGTGGCGTTCTGCACCGACTCGATCCGGGTGCACCCGCGGGCGTAGCGGCTGGGGAAGCGGGCGCAGTCCCCGAGGGCATGGATGGCGGGGTCGCTGGTGCGCAGCGTCTCGTCGACGACGATCCCGTCCTCGACGAGAAGGCCGGCGGCCTCGGCCAGGTCCGCCTCGGGGGACACCCCGACGCCGACCACGACCAGGTCGGCCGCCAGCGTCCGCCCGTCGGTCGTCTCGACGGCCTGCACCCGTCCGGCGGCGCCGACCAGGCGGGCGACCCCCACCCCGAGCAGCAGCGTCGAGCCCTCGCGGGTATGCGCGGCGGCGACGTACTGCGCGGTGTCCCGCGACACCGCTCGGGCCAGCGGGAGGGGTTCGATGTCCAGGATGGTCACCGCGCATCCGTGCGCCCGCAGCGCGCAGGCCACCTCCAGCCCGATGAACCCGGCCCCGACGACGACCGCCTGCCCGGCGGCGCCGGCGCGCTCCCACAGGGCCAGCGCGTCGTCGAGGGTGCGCAGCGAGCAGACGCCGTCGAGGTCGGCTCCGGGCACGGTCAGCGCCCGGTTGCGCGCCCCGGTGGCCAGCACCAGGGACCGGTAGGGCAGCTCGCTGCCGTCGTCCAGCACGACCTGCCGGGCCCCGCGGTCGATGCCGGTGACCCGGGCCGGGGCGCGGACCTGCACGTCTCGCTCGGCGAAGAAGTCGGGGCCGCGCAGCGGCAGCGACTGGGGCAGGCCCCCGCCGGGGGAGAGCACCTCTTTGGACAGCGGAGGGCGCTGGTAGGGTCGCCCGCCCTCGGCCGCGACGAGCGCGAGCGGGCCGGCATACCCCAGGTCGCGCAGCGAGTCGACCAGCTGCACGGCCGCCTGACCGCCGCCGACGACGACGACGCCCGGGCCTTCGCCCTGGCCCGGTGACCCGGCGCCCACCTCAGACCTGCGAGCCCGGCACGTCGACCTCGATCTGCTCGAGGTCGGCGCCCAGGGTGAGCTGACAGGCCAGGCGGCTGCGCCGGGCGTCGCGGGGGGTCGCCGTGCAGTCGAGCATCTCGTCCTCCTCGTCGCCGATCTCGGGCAGGGCGTCCAGCCAGTCCGGGCGGACGTAGACGTGGCAGGTGGCGCACATGGCCTGGCCGCCGCACTCGCCGACGATGCCGCGGACGCCCGCCTGCACGGCGGCGCGCATCACCGAGCTGCCGGCCGGCGGGGTGAGCACGTCGGTGGCACCGTCGGCGTGGTGGTAGGTGACGGTCGGCATGGGGCGGGTCTCCTCGATGACGGTGGTGCAGGGGCTGGCGGTGCCGCGACGATGGTGCAGGGGCTGGGCGGTGCCGCGACGATGGTGCAGGGCTGGGCGGTGCCGCCACGGTGGTGTGAGGGCTGGCGGGGCCGCGGGCTCAGTCGGCGTCCCAGGTGACCGGCAGGTCGACCATGCCCCGGAACACCCAGCCGCTGGCCCGGGCCGGACGGTGCTCGGCCAGCCGCAGGCCGGGGAGCCGCTCGAAGAGCATCGGCAGGGCCACCCCGGCGACGGCGGCCCGGGCGACCCAGGTGCCGGCGCAGAAGTGTTGGCCGCCGCCGAAGGCCAGGTGCGGGCGCTTCTGGCGGAACACGTCGAACGACTCGGGGTCGACGAACTGCTCCGGGTCGCGATTGGCCGCGCCGACGACGACCCCGAGACGGGCACCGGCCGGCAGCAGGGCCCCGCCGAGCTCGACCTCACGGGTGGTCTGCCTGGGGTACATGCCGATCGGGGCCACCCAACGGACCGCCTCCTCGAAGGCGGTCTGCCAGTGGACCGGGTCGGCCAGCACCCGGTCGCGCTGCAGCGGGTCGGACAGCAGGGCCCAGACCGCGGTGCCCAGCACGTCGCGCGGTTCGTTCAGGCCCCCACCGATGACCATCTTGAGGTTGGCCCGCACCGACTCCAGCGGCATCCCCGAGGCGAGGATCGCCGAGAGCAGGGTGTGGTTCGGCTCCGCGCGCAGGCGGGGGGCCATCTCGTCGATGGCGGCGTCCACCGCATCGCTGGACTGCCGCCCCCGCTCCCAGACCACCGGGTCGTCGGCGTAGTTGCCGGTGGCGTCCATCATGGTCTGCGACCAGGACTGCAGGTCCTGCTGGGTGGCGTTGTCGAAGCCGATGATCCGGCGCAGGTTCTCGGCGGCGTAGGGGGCCGCGAAGCCCAGGTGAAGGTCCGTGCCGGGCCCGGCCGCGACGAGCTCGTCGAGGTAGCGCTCGGCGTTCTCCTCGAAGATCGCCGTCCAGGTGTTCTTGATGGCGTTGGGCCGCAGCACCGGCCCGAAGGACGCCCGCTCGGCGGCGTGCTCGGGGTCGTCCTTGCGCAGCATGCTGTGCCCCATCGACCGCTTCATCAGCGAGTCGGTCTCGTCGGCGCTGAACGTGTCGGCGTCCTGCTCGACGGTGTGGCACGCCGCGAAGCTCGTCACGAGGTAGCGGTTCACCTGCGGCACCCAGGCCACCGGGGTGTCGGCGCGCAGTCGCCGATAGACCGGGAACGGGTCGCGGGTGAGGTCCTCGATGGTCACCCAGTCGGCGACGGGAGCGCCGGTGGTCGAGATCGTCATGACGCCAGTGTGCGGGCGGACGTTACCGCAGGTAAACTTCAAAAATGATTCCTTAAAGACAAGGAAGGATTGGGTATGCCGGATGCCGCCGGCCCGACGACGGGCACCCGGTTTACCCTGCGCCAGCTGGAGTACCTCATCGGCGTCGCCAACGCCGGGACGATCAGCGCGGCGGCGGCCACCTTGCACGTGTCGCCCACCGCGGTGGCCAGCGCGCTCGACGAGCTGGAACGGGCGCTGGGCGGGGCGCCGCTGTTGGTCCGGCGGCGTGCCCGAGGCGTGACCCTCACCCCGTCGGGCCGGGACGCCGTGCAGCGGGCTCGTCGGGTCGTCGCCGAGGCGCAGGAGCTGGCCCTGGCCTACCGCAGCGAGGGCGCCGAGCTGCGCGGGCCGCTGGCCCTGGGCTGCTACACGACCCTCGCGCCGGCCCTGGGGCCCCCGCTGCTGCAGGCCTTCACCGAGGCCCACCCGCTCGTCGAGCTGTCCTTCGTCGCCGGCAGCCAGCGCGACCTGCAGGCGGCGCTGCTGGCCGGTCGGCTCGACCTCGCGTTGGTGTACGCGATGGACCTGTCCGATCGGCTGGCCCAGCGCCGGCTGTTCGAGGCCGCGCCGTACGTCCTGCTGCCGCCTGGGCACCGGCTGGCGGACCGCCCGACCGTCGAGCTGCGGGACCTGGCGCAGGACCCGCTGGTGTTCCTCGACGTGCATCCCAGCGGCGAGCACACGATGGCGCTCTTCGAGACCGCGGGCGTGACGCCCCGGATCCGCTACCGCACCCCGGACTTCGAGCTCACCCGTTCGTTGGTGGGTCGGGGGCTCGGGTATGCCGTGCTGGTCCAGCGCCCGAGTCGCGCGGTGACCTACGAGGGGCTGGCCGTCCTCGAGCGCGAGATCGGGCCGGCCACCCGACGGGTCGGTGTCGTCATGGCGTGGGCCGATGCGACCCCGCCCTCGCCACGGGCCCAGGCCTTCGTCGACCTGGCGGCCGAGACGCTGCGCCGGCCCGCCCCCGGCGAGGCGCTCACTCGGACGGCGGCTGCGCCCCGGGGTCGGGACGGGTGAAGGTGAAGCCGTCGGCGCCGACCGTCACCGCCTCCTCGGAGGCCTCCTGTCGCTCCAGCAGCGGCTGCACGTTGCCGTCGAGGTCGAGCACCGGGCTGGCCTCGTTGTACCAGGAGTGCACGATGGGGTTGCCCCACCAGTCGCGCCGCTGGTTGTCGTGGACGTCCCAGGTGACGACGGGGTTGTCCGGGTCGCCGGTGTAGTAGTCCTGGGTGTAGATCTCGATCCTGTGCCCGTCGGGGTCGCGCAGGTAGAGGTAGAAGGCGTTGGACACCCCGTGCCGTCCCGGGCCGCGCTCGATGCAGTCCGAGCGGCGCAACGCCCCGAGCTTGTCGGCGACGTTGAGCACCCCACCCCGCTCGTGGCAGGCCAGCGCGATGTGGTGCAGCTGCGGGCCGGGGCCACCGGTGAGCGCGGTGTCGTGGACGGTCTGGCTGCGCCCGAGCCACGAGGCGAAGATCGTGCCCTCGCTGTCGGCGATCTGCTCGGTGAGCTTGAAGCCGAGGTCCTGCAGGTAGGCCGTCGCCGTGTGCACGTCGGGGGTCACCTGGTTGAAGTGGTCGAGCCGCGCGATGCCCGACCCCTTCATCTCGTCGTAATGCCAGGTGAGCCGCTCGACCTTGTCCGCGTGGTGGAAGAACTCGAACGGGAAGCCGTAGGGGTCCTCGACGCGCACCGCATCGCCGATCCCGGTGACGAAGCCGCGCCGATCGCGGACCACCTTGCAGCCCAGTTCGGTGAAGTACGCCTCGGCCCGGTCGACGTCCTCGGGCGTGCGCACCCGGAACGAGAACGCCCGGCACGCCGGCACCGGGCCCTTGCGCAGCACGATGTTGTGGTGGATGAACTCCTCGAAGGTGCGCAGGTAGATCGCCTCGTCGTCCTCGGCGGTGACGACCAGGCCGAGCACGTCGACGTAGAACTCCCGCGAGGCGGCGAGGTCGGTGACGATCACCTCGATGTATGCCGCGCGCAGGATGTCCGGGGGCGTCGCGGTGGGGGTGGGGACGGTATGCCCGGGTCGCAGGCTCATGGCGCTCCTTCGCTGCTGGTGCGGTCGGGGTCGGTGGTCGGGTCCGGGGCGGTCAGGACGCGCCGAACCGCGGGGTGTGGACCGGGCCGAGGGTGAGGTGCACGGCCTGCTGCTCGGTGTAGAAGTCCAGGGAGCGGTAACCGCCCTCGTGGCCCAGGCCCGAGGCCTTGACCCCGCCGAAGGGGGTGCGCAGGTCGCGGACGTTGTGGGAGTTCATCCACACCATGCCGGCGTCGATGGCGTGGCTCACCCGGTGGCCGCGGGTGAGGTCGTTGGTCCACACGTATGCCGCGAGCCCGTACTTGACGTCGTTGGCCAGGGCGATGGCCTCGGCCTCGGTGTCGAACGGGGTGATCGCCACGACCGGGCCGAAGATCTCGTCCTGGAAGATGCTCGCGGTCGGTGGCACGTCGGCGAAGACGGTGGGGCGCAGGTAGTTGCCCTCCGGCAGGTCGGCCGGCCGCCCGCCGCCGGCGACGAGGCGCCCCTCGCGCTTGCCGGCCTCGACGTAGCCCATGACCTTGGCGTAGTGCTCCGGGTGCACCAGGGCCCCGACCTCGGTGCGCGGGTCCTGCGGGTCGCCGACGACGATGCGCTCGGCGCGGGCGGCGTACCGGCTCACGAAGTCGTCGTAGACGCCGCGCTGGACGAGGATGCGCGACCCGGCGGTGCAGCGCTCGCCGTTGAGCGAGAACACGCCGAAGAGGGTGGAGTCGATGGCCGCGTCGAGGTCGGCGTCCTCGAACACCACCGCGGGGGACTTGCCGCCCAGCTCCATCGACATGCCCTTGAGCGTGGCTGCGCAGTTGCGGAAGATCAGCTGCCCCGTCGTCGTCTCTCCGGTGAAGGAGATGAGGTTGACATCGGGGTGCTTGACGAGGGCGTCGCCGGCGGCCTCGCCGAGCCCGCCGACGAGGTTGAACACCCCGGTCGGCAGCCCGGCCGACTCGACGATCCCGGCCCACAGCGACGCCGACAACGGGGTGAACTCGGCCGGTTTGAGCACGACGGTGCACCCGGCGGCCAGGGCGGGGGCGAGCTTCCACGACTCGAGCATGAACGGGGTGTTCCACGGCGTGATGAGCCCGGCGACGCCGACCGGCTTGCGGTTGACGTAGTTCACCTGGGCGCCGGGCACCTGGTAGAGGTCGTCGGCCTGGGCGACGACGAGGTCGGCGAAGAACCGGAAGTTCTCGGCGGCGCGCATCGCCTGGCCGCGGGCCTGGGTGATCGGCAGCCCGGTGTCGAACGTCTCCAGCTCGGCCAGCCGGGCCTCCTGCTCCTCGACGGCGTCGGCGATCCGGTGCAGCACCCGGTGGCGCTCGCGGGGTTTGAGCCGCGGCCACGGCCCGTCGCGGAAGGCCGCCCGGGCCGCGGCGACCGCCCGGTCGACGTCGGCGGCCTGCCCGGCGGCGGCGGTGGTGTAGACCTCGTTGCTCACCGGGTCGATGACCTCGAAGGTCTGCCCGCCGACGGAGTCGACGTGCTCGCCGCCGATGTAGTGGCGGATCCGGTCGGGCAGGCCGGCCGGGACGTGGCGTGAGGCGGAGGTGGTGGCGGTCATCGTCGGCTCCTGTCAGGCGATGTCGACGGGGGTGAGCAGCTCGGGCGCCTGGTCCAGCAGCGCCTGGACCTGGGCCTGGCCGTCGGCGGTGAGCGGCACGAGCGGCAGCCGCACGTGGTCGGAGGCGATCAGCCCGCGCCGGGCCATGACCCACTTGGCCGGGGCGGGGTTGGTCTCGACGAAGAGGCTGTCGACGAGCGGGGTGAGACGGTAGTGCAGGTCCATCGCGGTGGCCAGGTCGCCGGAGACCGCCGCGGTGTACATGTCGGCGACGGCCTTCGGGGCGATGTTGCACAGCGCGGAGACGAAGCCGGTGCCGCCGAGGGAGAGCACGGGCAGGCACAGCAGCTCGATGCCCGACCACATGAGGATGTCGCGGGCGTGGTACTTCACCCTCGAGAAGTGCTCGAAGTCCTTGGTCGTCTCCTTGATCCCGACGAAGTTGTCGAACTCGCGGTAGAGGCGCCCGACGGTCTCGGGGGCGATCTCCACGGCAGTGCGCACCGGGACGTTGTACGTGGCGATCGGCAGGTCGGGGAACTCGCGGCATACCGTCGCGTACCACCGGTAGAGCGCCTCCTGGGTCGGGCGCGCGTAGTAGGGCGTGATGACGAGGGCGACGTCGGCCCCGGCCTCGCGGGCGATCGCGGTGAGCTCGAGGGTCTCCTCGAGCTTGGCCGACCCGGTGCCGGGCAGGAACGGCGCCCGCCCGCCGAGCTCGTCGGCGATGGTGCGGATCGCCTCGGCCCGCTCGGAGATCGTCTGCGAGGAGGGCTCGCCGGTGGATCCGCCGATCGAGATGCCGTGGCTGCCGGCGGCCAGCTGCCAGCGGACCATCCGGCGCAGCGAGTCGTGGTCGAGGGCGCCGTCGGCGGTGAACGGCGTGAACAGCGGCGCGATCGAGCCGGTGATCGAGGCGGGGTCGGAGCGGAACGACGGCACGGGGGTCCTCTCGGGGGTCAGCGCAGGTCGGGGGGTGGCGGGTCGGTATGCCGGGCGGCCCGCCACGCGGCATACCGCTCGCGCCAGGCCGGGCCGACGGGGTAGAGGCCGTCGACGGATTCGCCGGCGCGGACCCGCTCGGCGACGAACGTCTCGGCCAGCTCCTGCGCCTCGGCGGCCTCGAGGACCTCGACGAGCAGCGCCGGGGGGATCACCACCGCGCCGTCGTCGTCGGCGACGACGACGTCGCCCACCTGGACGGTGGCCCCGCCGCAGGTGACCGTCACGTCGGTCTCCCACGGCACGTGCCGTCGGCCGAGCACGGCGGGGTGGGCGCCGGCGGCCATCACCGGCAGGCCGGTGGCCGCGACCGCGGCATGGTCGCGTACGGCTCCGTCGGTGACGATGCCGGCGGCGCCCCGGTGCTGGGCGCGCAGGGCGAGGATGTCGCCGAGGGTGCCGGCGGTGGCGTCGCCGCGGGCCTCCATGACGAGCACCTCGCCGGGGTTGACCGTGTCGACGGCACGCTTCTGGGCGTTGTAGCCGGGGGCGTGCCGCTCGAAGAGGTCCTTGCGGTAGCCGACGTAGCGCAGGGTGCGCGCCGGGCCGACGATCCGCTGGCCGGGGACGAGCAGGGCGACCCCGTCGATGCTGGACTGGTCGTAGCCGCGCTGGCGCAGCTGCACCGACAGGGTGGCCACGGCGACCGAGGACAGCCGGGCGCGCAGCTGGTCGGTGAGCGAGAACGCGCCGGCGGCCGCGGCGGTGGCCGCATCAGCCCCGGGGTCCGGCCGGCTGCCCCAGGCGTCGGCGCGGGACTGCTCGTCGGCGACCGGAGGCGACCCCCACGGGCCCAGCGCCGGGGTGTCGACGACGTCGGTGACCAGGCGCCCGGTGGTCAGCGCCGGGTCGGCGACCGAGCGGACCTCGACCTGCAGGCGCTGACCCGGCACGGCGACCGAGGCCCCCCCCGGGGTGCCGGTGAGCACGACGTCGCCGACCTCCAGGGTCATGAACCGCGACAGGTCCGCGATCAGGTGGCCGAAGGGGAACAGCAGCGTGTCGGTGGTGTCGTCCTGGACCACCTCGTCGCCCAGCCACGTGGTCACCCGCAGCCCCCTCGGGTCGAGCGCGCGGGCATCCAGCAGCGCCGGCCCGAGCGCGGTATAGCCGTCGCCACCCTTGGAGCGCACGTTGGAGCCCTTGTCGGCGTACCGCAGGTCCTGCAGCCCGAGGTCGTTGGCCGCGCTCACCCATCCGACGTGGGACCAACCCGCCTCGGGTGTCACCAGTCGGGCGATCGTGCCGATGACGAGGGCCACCTCGCCCTCGTAGGCGAGCAGCTCGGTGCCCTCCGGCCGCCCCACCTGGCCGCTGCCGGCGAGCGAGGAGGAGGGCTTGAGGAAGTACGACGCCTGGGCCGGGGTGCGACCACGCTCGGCGCACCGCGACGGGTAGTTGAGGTGGACGGCGACGACCTTGCCCGGCCGGTGTCCCAGGGCCTGTGTCACGGCGTCCACGGCGCGGGTGCCCTCCTGCCAGATCGAATACGATTTTCCCAACTGTGGGGGTCCGACCCCACCACCGTCAACCCAAATCGTATATGATTTGGCCCACCGTCCACCAGTGGTGAGGAGCGCAGCCATGGCCCGACCCGCGGTACCGGCCGACCAGCCGACTCAGGTGTACCTCGACGGGGCGTGGGTCCCCTCGGGCGACGGGGCCACCTTCGAGGTGCTCAATCCCGCGACCGCGGCGGTCCTGGCCACCGTGGCCGACGGCACGCCCGCAGACGCCGACCGGGCCCTCGCCGCGGCGGACGCCGCGCAGCCGGTCTGGGCCGCGACGCCCTCGCGCCGGCGGGCGGAGCTGCTGCGCGCGGCATACGAGACGGTGGTGGCCCGCACCGACGACTTCGCCGCGGTGATGACCCTGGAGATGGGCAAGCCGCTGGCCGAGGCCCGCGGCGAGGTGACGTATGCCGCCGAGTTCCTGCGCTGGTTCGCCGAGGAGGCGCCGCGGGTGGCCGGGCGGTACCAGACCGCTCCCGAGGGCACCATGCGCCAGGTGGTCGTCAAGCGCCCGGTCGGGCCGTGCCTGCTCGTCACGCCGTGGAACTTCCCGCTGGCCATGCCCACCCGCAAGATCGGCCCGGCGCTGGCCGCCGGGTGCACCGTCGTGCTCAAGCCGGCCGAGGAGACCCCGCTGACGGCCCTGCTGTTCGCCAAGGTGCTCGCCGACGTCGGCGTGCCGCCCGGTGTGGTCAACGTCGTCCCCACCGTCCGGGCGCCCGAGGTCGTCGCGCCGCTGCTGGCCGACCGCAGGCTGCGCAAGCTGAGCTTCACCGGGTCGACCGCCGTGGGCAAGCAGCTGCTGGCCCAGGCGGCCGGCAACGTCCTGCGGTGCTCGATGGAGCTGGGCGGCAACGCCCCGCTGCTGGTGTACGCCGACGCCGACCTCGAGCGCGCGGTGGACGGGGCCGTGACGGCCAAGCTGCGCAACATGGGCCAGGCCTGCACGGCCGCCAACCGGATCCTCGTGCACGAGTCGGTGGCGGGGGAGTTCGCCGAGCGGCTGGCGGCGCGGTTCGCCGCGCTGCGGGTCGGCGACGGTGCCGACCCGGGCACCGACATCGGCCCGGTCATCACCCCGCGGGCCCGAGCGCGCATCCACGAGGCGGTCCAGGAGGCAGTGGCCGGCGGGGCTCGGGTGCTCGCCGGCGGCGGTATGCCGCCGGGCCCGGGCTACTTCTACCCCCCGACCGTGGTGGCCGGCGTCCCGGCCGGCGCCCGCCTGCTCACCGAGGAGGTCTTCGGCCCGGTCGCCCCGATCCAGACCTTCGCCACCGACGAGCAGGCCCTGGCCTTGGCCAACGACACCGAGGTGGGGTTGGCGGCCTACGTGTTCACGACCGATCTCGGGCGGATCCTCTCGCTCGGCGAGCGGCTGGAGGTCGGCATGATCGGGGTCAACCAGGGGGTGCTGTCCAACGCGGCGGCGCCGTTCGGTGGGGTCAAACACTCGGGTCTGGGCCGCGAGGGCGGCCGCGAGGGGATCGAGGAGTTCCTCGAGACGGTCTACCTCGCGCTGCCGATGGGGTGAGCGGCGCCGCACCCCGCGAGCGCGGGTCGTAGTCGGGTCGCCGGATGCGAGGATTCGCGGCACGGCATACCGCCGTCGGGTCGTCGGTATCAGCCTCGCCGCGTGACCGCTCCTGCCGACGACGGATCCCGAGCCCGAGGAGCAGCCATGCCCAGCACCGATGTCGTCGTCGTCCTGCCCGGGATCATGGGCAGCACCCTCGGGTTACGGCAGGGCGACACCCCCGCCTCGGAGAAGATGATCTGGGCGCTGGACGCCGGGGCGATCTGGCGGGGGGCGACCGGGCTCGGGCCGAGCATCAAGGACTTCGCGCTGCCGGGCGGCATCGGGGACGCGCACCCGGGCGACGGCATCGAGCCGGTCGGGCTGATGCCGGACCTGCACGTCATCCCGGGCATCTGGACACCGGTGCGCGGGTACACCGACCTGCCGGCCCAGCTGCGCACCCTGGGCTACGACGAGGCCAAGGGCAACCTCGTGCTCTTCCCCTACGACTGGCGGTTGTCCAACCGGTACAACGGCGCCCGCCTGGGCACGGTCGTCGAGCCGGTGCTCGAGCGCTGGCGCTCCCAAGGCGGGGAGTATGCCGCGGCGCGGCTGGTCTTCGTCTGCCACTCCATGGGCGGGCTCGTCGCCCGGTGGTACATCGAGCGGTGCGGCGGGGCGGAGCTCACCCGCAAGCTCATCACCCTGGGCACCCCCTGGCGCGGAGCCTGCGCCGCCGTGGAGCAGCTCGTCAACGGGGTGCACAAGGGGATCGGGCCGATCTCGGTGGACCTCACGGCCTTCGCCCGGTCGCTGCCCTCGCTGCACCAGCTCATGCCCGAGTACGCCTGTGTCGACACCGGATCGGACTTCGCCAAGACGACGGAGGTCTCCTTGCCCGGCGTCGACGCCGGGATGGTCGCCGACGCGATGGCCTTCCACACCGCGCTGCAGGACGCCGAACGCGCGCGCGGCGCGGCGGCCCTGGACTGCACGCACATGCTCGTCGGGACCCGCCAGCCCACGGCGACGACGGTGCGGATCAGCGGTGCCAGCGCGCAGACCTGCCCGGACTTCCACGGGCAGAACGACTTCGGCGACGGGACGGTGCCGCTGGCCGGGTCGGTCGGCCTGGGCGAGCAGCTCGACACGAACCGGATCGTGCGCATCGCCGACAACCACTCCAACCTGCAGGGCAACGCCGCCGTCCTCGACGAGATCACCGAGATCCTCGCGGCTCGACCGACCCGACCGCGGCTGCTGGCGCCGGTCGAGCTGCGGGTGGGTGTGCCGACCCTGGTGCTGTCCACCAGCGAGCTGCGGGTCGACGTCGCGGTCGTCGACTCGACGGCGCCTCGGCCCGAGGGCCTGACCGTCGTGGTCCGCGACGAGAGGGGCCGCACGGTCGCCGGCGCCGAGCTGAAGGTCGTCCGTGGCGCGGCCACGGCGGTGTTCGAGGAGCTGCCGGCGGGGCTGCACACGGTGACCGTCGCGGGGCCCCGGGGCGCCGGCGTGCAGCCGGTGACCGCGGCGACGCTGGTGTGGGCAACCTCCGCCAGGCGCTGACGCGGGCCGTGGGCGCCTGGTCAGGCCGTGGGCGCCCGTTCGGGCCGTGGGCGCCGCGCCGCCCTCGAGGCTATCCCAGCTCGCGCAGACCGGGCAGGACGTCCTGTCCGAACTGCTCCAGGAACCGCCGTTGGTCGTGCCCCGGGCCGTGCACGGCCACGTGGGTGAACCCCCACGAGACGTAGTCGCCGATCCGGGCCACCGCCTCGTGCGGATCGGCGGTGACGATCCATCGGCTGGCCACCGTCTCGATGGGCAGCGCGTCGGCGGCGGCCTCCATCTCGGCGGCACTGTCGATGGAGTGCTTCTGCTCGGCGGACAGGGCCAGCGGCGCCCAGAACCGGGTGTTGGCCACAGCCTGGTCGGGGTCGCGGTCGTAGGAGAGCTTGACCTCGATGAGCCGGTCGACGTCCGCGCTCCGGCGACCGGCCTTGGCCACGCCCTCCTGGACCGCGGGGATCAGCCGGTCCGTGTAGAGCTCGGCGCCCTTGCCCGACGTGGCGATGAACCCGTCCGCCACCCGACCGGCATACCGGGCCACGAGCGGGCCACCGGCGGCGACGTACACCGGGATCGGCGCGGCGGGCCGGTCGTAGAGGGTGGCCTCGGCGGTGCGGTAGTACTCGCCCTCGAAGCTCACCCCGTCCTGCGTCCACAGCCGGCGCATGAGGGTCACCGCCTCGCGCAGTCGGGCGAATCGCTCCTTGAACTCCGGCCAGCCCTGGGGGACGGCCCCGACGACCGCCTCGTTGAGCGCCTCGCCGGTGCCGACCCCGAGCATGATCCGCCCGGGGTAGAGGCACCCGAGGGTCGCGAAGGCCTGGGCGATGACCGCCGGGTTGTAGCGGAACGTCGGCGTCATCACCGACGTGCCGAGCTGCACCCGCTCGGTGCGCTCGCCGGCCGCCGCGAGGACGGCGAGGGTGAAGGGGGCGTGCCCGCCGGTATGCCGCCAGGGCTGGTAGTGGTCGGCGAAGCTCACGCTGTCCAAGCCGACCTGCTCGGCCAGCACGGCGAAGTCGACCAGCTCGCGTGGGCCGAACTGCTCCGTCGAGGCCTTGTACCCGATCCGCAGCGCCATGGGTCTCCCTTCCTCGCCGCTCGGTCGAACCTACTCCACGCGCCCGGGGATACCCCTCCCCGGTACCTACACTGGGCGCCAGGCGACCGCCCACGGAGGGAGCACCGGTGCACGGCTACACCGACCACAAGGACGACCACCTGCGCCGGTTGCGCCGCATCGAGGGACAGGTGCGCGGCGTGGCGCGGATGGTCGAGCAGGACAAGTACTGCATCGACATCCTCACCCAGCTCTCCGCGGTCACCCGCGCGCTGCAGTCGGTGGCGCTCGGTCTGCTGGACGAGCACCTCGGGCACTGCGTCGTGCAGGCCGCGCGCGACGGCGGCGACGAGCAGGAAACCAAGCTGCGCGAGGCGTCCGAGGCGATCGCCCGGCTGGTGCGGTCCTGACCGTGGGGGACGCGCGACCCGGTATGCCGCCACCCGCCGGCCCGCCGACGCCCGCCGGCCCGCCGCCACCAGCCGGCCCGCCGACGCCCGCCGGCCCGCCGGCGCCCGCCGGCCCTCCCCCCGACGCCCCGGGCGCCCGTCCCCCCACTCCGTTGGCCCGGCTGGTCGACACCGCCGCCGCGGTCGCCTCGACCCCGGCCCGGACGGCCAAGATCGCGCTGTTGGCCGACCTGCTGCGCGGTCTGGCCGGCGAGGAGATCGAGGCGACGGTCGGCATCCTCACCGGTCGGGTGCGCCAGGGGCGCGTCGGGGTCGGCTGGCGGTCGGTGGGCGATCTCGCCGTGCCGGCGGCGCAGCGGTCGCTGCTGAGCGTGCTCGACGTCGACGCCGCGCTGGAGCGGCTCGGTGCCCTCGCGGGCGGCGGATCGGCCCGCCGCAGGCGTCTGGAGATGGAGTCGCTGTGGGCCCGGGCGACCGCCGACGAACAGCGGCTGCTGGCCCGAGTCCTGTTGGGGGAGATACGGATCGGTGCCCTGGACGGGGTGATGGTGGATGCCCTGGCGGCTGCCGCGCAGCTGCCCGGGGCCGTGGTGCGCCGCGCCGTGATGCTGTCCGGATCGCTCACCCGGACGGCGCGACTGGCCCTCACCGGCACGCGCGCCGACGTCGAGGGGGTGGGGCTCACGGTCGGGGTCCCGGTGCTGCCCATGCTCGCCTCGACCGCCACCGACGTCGGTGCCGCCCTCGCGGTGACCGGCCCCGCCGCGGTGGAGTACAAGCTCGACGGCGCCCGGATCCAGGTGCATCGGTGGGGTGGGTCGACGGGGTCGGCAGTGCCGGCACAGGTGCGCGTGCACAGCCGGACCTTGGCCGACATCACCGAGCGGGTGCCCGAGATCGTCGACGTCGTGCGCGGGTTCCCGGGCGGCGACCTCGTCCTCGACGGGGAGACCCTCGCCCTGACCGAGGACGGTCGGCCGCGGCCGTTCCAGGACACGATGAGCCGGTTCGGCGCCGGCGCCACCCGCCAGCAGGTCCTGCGTCCGTGGTTCTTCGACGTCCTGCACGCCGACGGGGCGGACCTGCTCGACGCGCCGCTGGCCGAACGCCGGCAGGTGTTGCGCGCGGTGGTGGGCGCGCACGGCATACCGTCAGTGGTGACCGACGACCCGGACGTGGCGGCCCGGGTGGCCCGAGAGTCGCTCGCCGCCGGGCACGAGGGCGTGGTCGTCAAGGCCGTCGACTCGGCGTACGCGGCCGGGCGGCGAGGCAAGGCCTGGCTCAAGGTCAAGCCGGTGCACACCTACGACCTGGTCGTGCTGGCCGCCGAGTGGGGCTCGGGCCGGCGCACCGGGTGGCTGTCGAACCTGCACCTGGGCGCGCGCGACCCCGCGGTGGCGATGGGGGAGCCGGGGGCGTTCGTCATGGTCGGTAAGACGTTCAAGGGGTTGACCGACGAGATGCTGCGGTGGCAGACCGAGCGACTCCTGGCGATCGAGACGCGACGGACCCGGTATGCCGTGTTCGTCGCCCCCGCGCTCGTCGTCGAGATCGCCCTCGACGGTGTGCAGCGCTCCGGTCGGTACCCGGGTGGGGTGGCACTGCGGTTCGCCCGGGTCAAGCGCTACCGCGAGGACAAGTCGCCCGCCGAGGCCGACACCATCGACACCCTGCGGGCGCTGCGGTAGAGGACGGGCGGATCCGGGGGTGCGGCAGCGGACGGCGAGCGGGCCGGGGGGCGAGCACGGCGAGCCGACCTACCGGGGGGACTTCGGTGACGGGCTGAGCGGCCGGGGCCCGGGCACTGCGTACCAGACCGGTGATCGGCCCTCGCGCGACCCGGGCAAGTACCTGCACGCGGCGTCCACCAGCACGGGGACCAAGCACGTCACGCTCACGGTGACCTGGACGGTGACCTTCCGATAGGAGGGAGTCACCGAGGTGGCGCTGGCGCCGATCGTGTTCACCGCGTGGCAGGACAAGCCGGTAAGTCAGGCCCGCGCCGTGCTCATCACCCCCTCAGCGACCTGCTGGGGTCGCCGACACGCGGTCCGGCATCCGCGGGCGAGCCGCCCGACCGCTCAGCCGGTCAGTGTCGCCGCGACGACCAGGGCCGCGGCGAGCCCGACCTCCACCGAGGCCCCGAGCACGTCGCCGGTGATGCCCCCGAGTCGGCGACGGGCCCGACGCTGCACCACGAGCCCACCGCCCACCGCCGCCGCCGTCGTCGCGGCCCCCACTGCCCACCCTGCACCGCTCGTCGCGGTGGCCGCACAGGCCACGGCCGCCATCGTCACGGCGCCGAGCGCCAGCCGCCGCCGCGACACCGACTGGGCGACGGCGGCCCCGAGCCCGTCGGCGCGGGCGCGCGGCATACCGGATCGGCAGCCCCAGGCGAGGGTATGCCGGCTCGCCGCCACCGCGGTCAGCGCCGCCACCGTGCCGGCCACCGATCCCAACAGCTGGGCCAGACACGCCGCGTCCACGAGGACGACCACCGCCACGGCGGCGACCCCGGCCGGTCCGACGTCGCCGCGCCGCATGACCGTCAAACCGCGCTCCGGGTCCTGCCCACTGGCCAGCCCGTCGGCCGTGTCGGCCAACCCGTCGAGATGCAGGCCCCTGGTGACCCACCCGAGCGCGCCGACGACCAGGCCGGCGGCCACCGGCGGGGGCAGCGCGGACCACGCCACCGCCGTCCCGCCGACCACCACGGGGATGCCCACCACGAGCGTGACCACCGGGGCCCAGGTCATGGCGACTGCGGCGACCCTGGTATCGACCCGCTGCGGCGGCGGCACCCGCAGCGCGGTGAGAGTGCCGAACGCGAGCCGCAGCCCGTCGATCACGTCCGGTCCTCGTCCCCGACGGGAAGCTGCAGCGCCCGCCCGGCCACCATGAGCACGACCCGCCCGGCCACCGCGGCCACCGCAGCGTTCAGCCGCCCCAGCTCGTCCTGGAAGAACCGCCCGGACGGCACGTCGGGCACCAGTGACAGCCCGACCTCGTTGGTGACGACGACGGTATGCCGCGCGGTCCGCCCGAGCGCGTCCGCCAGCGCCGCGCCGGCCTCCCGCACCAGGGTGCGTGCCCCGGCCAGGTCCTCCCACAGGTCGGCGCGGTCGACCACACCGGTCAGCCAGGTGCCCAGGCAGTCGACCAGGACGGGCCCACCCGACGCCTCGAGCACGCCGGCGACCTCGAGGGTCTCCACGGTCGCCCAGGACGTGGGACGGCGGGCTCGGTGGGCGGCCACCCGGGCCGCCCACTCCGGGTCGAGGGTCCCGCGCGCACCGGTGGCCACGTACGTCACGTCGGCGTCCCCGGCAAGCAGCGCCTCGGCGTAGCGGCTCTTGCCGCTGCGCACCCCACCGGTGACGAGGGTGACGGACATGGCGCCAAGGGTAGAGGGGGCCCCGGCCCCGCCGGTCCAGCGCCGGTCGACGAGTCCGGGTCGAGGGGCACCGCCGCGACACGAGCGATTCACCGACACGCCGGGGGGCGGTCGCGATGCGGACACGGGCGTGCGGTACAAAGGGTGAGGCCCCACCAAGTATGAGTTGGTGGGGCCTCGTGCGTTCGTGGCTGGACGCTCCTCGAACTCGGTCGGCGCGCCTGACCCGCCAGTCCGTCCCGACTGGCCCGTCGGGATCGCTCCCGTCGGCGAAGGACCTCGTTTGCCGTCCGTCCGCTCCGGCTTGCGCTGGGGCGTAAGGACTTTCTACTCCCACCGAGGTCGGCAGACAAGAGTGAGCGCGACCACATTTGGCCCCTGCCCGGCGTGTCGCCGTGACACGCCGGATCCGATGGTGGGCGGCGGCGGGGGGCCCTACTCGGCGGCGTCGGCCAGCAACCCGCGGGAGATGACCAGCCGCTGGATCTGGTTGGTGCCCTCGAAGATCTGGGTGACCTTGGCCTCGCGCATGTACCGCTCCGCGGGGAAGTCCTCGGTGTACCCCACCCCACCGAGCACCTGCACCGCGTCGGTCGTCACCCGCATGGCCGCGTCGGTGGCCACGAGCTTGGCCACCGACGCCGCACGGGAGAACGGCCGCCCCGCGTCGCGCAGCCGCGCGGCATACAGGTAGGCCGCCCGCGCCGAGACGACCGCGGCCTCCATGTCGGCCAGGACGAAGGCCAACCCCTGGAAGTCGCCGATGGCCCGCCCGAACTGCTCACGTTGTCCGGCATAGCGGACCGCGACGTCCAGCGCCGCCTGCCCCAGCCCGGTGGCCGCCGCCGCGATCCCGAGCCGCCCGCTGTCCAGGGCGGCCAGGGCGATCGACATGCCCTGCCCTTCGGCGCCGATGCGCCGGTCGGCCGACACCCGCACCCGGTCGTAGTGCACCTGGCGCACCGGGTCGCAGTGCAGCCCCATCTTGCGCTCGGGCTCGCCGAAGGACAGCCCCGGCGCGTCGGCAGGCACGACGAAGCAGGACAGTCCGCGCGCGCCGTCCTCGGAGGTCCGCGCGAACGAGGTGTAGAAGTCGGCGTGTCCGGCGTTGGTGATCCAGGTCTTCGTGCCCTCGAGCAGGTATGCCGTGCCGTCGGCCTCGAGCGCCGCGGTGGTGCGCATCGCCGCGACGTCCGAGCCGGCGTCGGACTCCGAGAGGCAGTACGCCCCGAGCAGGTCCCCGGAGAGCATCTCGGGCAACAACTGCTCGCGCTGGGCCTCGGTGCCGAAGTGCGCAACCGGGAAGCAGGTGAGGGTGTGCACGCTCACGCCCACGGCGACGCTCATCCAGGTCGCCGC
The DNA here is from genome assembly GCA_037045055.1 of Dermatophilaceae bacterium. Taxonomy (GTDB): domain Bacteria; phylum Actinomycetota; class Actinomycetes; order Actinomycetales; family Dermatophilaceae; genus Phosphoribacter. The sequence continues at coordinate 500,381 of JBAOHJ010000002.1, forward strand.
GATCTCCTCGATGACCTGCAGGGAGACCTCGTAGGGCTGCCCGCCCCCGCCGTGCTCCTCCGGGTAGGGCAGCGACAGCAGCCCGGCCTGCCCGAGCAGCCGGAACGCCTCGGCCGGGAACTCCCGGCGCGCCTCCGCGGCGTCGACGGCGGGGGCCAGCTCCCGGCTGCAGATGTCGCGGGTGAGCTCGATGAGCTGCTTGGCCTCGAGGGTCGGCAGCAGACGCGGCACGGGCATGCTCGGCAGCGTAGCGAGTGGGTGTGCCGCGGCGGGGACGGTCAGGCCGGGGCGACGACGACCAGACCGCTGGACTTGGGCTCGAGGTGCTCGAAGGTCGAGCGGCCCCGAGCCCGGCGCAGCAGCCATGGGGTCAGATGGGTGCGCACCCACCTGACATCGGCGGCCAGGGTGGCGCGTCGGGGTGTCTCGGGCAGCGGCGGCAGCGGGGTGCGCCAGTCCGCGTCGTCGGTGCGGTGGCCGAGCGCGTCGAGCGCGGCCAGCGCCACCCGGCGATGTCCCTCGGGGCTCATGTGGATGCGGTCCTCGTGCCACATCCGCCAGTCCCGCAGCGCCACGAGGGTCCACTGGTCGACGACGTGGCAATGGTGGCGGTTGGCGATGGCCCAGATGTCGGCGGCGAAGGCCGCGGCGCGCTCACGCGTGCGGCGGATCAGCGGGGCGCCCTGCGGGTCGACGGGCGTGACGAGCAGGACGTCGGCGCCGGTGGCCCGGATGCGGCCCACGGCGGCGTCGAGGCGCTCGGCGATGCCGTCGACGTGGCCGTGGTTGGCCAGGATGTCGTTGCCGCCGCCGACGAGGCTGACCAGGTCGGGCCGCAGGGCCAGGGCGCGGTCCAGCTGGGGGCCGACGATGTCGTCGAGCAGCCGGCCGCGGACGGCGAAGTTGGCGTACTCGAGCTGGCACCCCTCGGCGGCGGCCAGCGTCGCCAGGTGCACGGACAACCGGTCGGCCCAGCCGGCATACCGCTGCGGCGTGCGTGGGTCCGCGTCGCACATCCCCTCGGTGAACGAGTCGCCGATGGCGACGTAGCGCACCCAGATGCGCGGCTCGGTGGCCCGGGCGAGGCCGCTCACGGCAGGCTCCAGTCGACCGGGGCCGCGCCCTGGGCGGCGAGCGACTCGTTGGCGCGGCTGAACGGCCGGGACCCGAAGAAGCCGGAGCGCGCCGACAGCGGTGAGGGGTGGGCGCTCTCGATCCGGGTCACCGGGCCGAGGGCGGGGCCGAGGTGGCGCGCGTCGCGGCCCCAGAGGATGGCCACCAGCGGGCCGCCGCGCCGCACCAGCGCGTCGATCGCCGCGGCGGTGACCTCCTCCCACCCCTGGCCCCGATGGCTGCCCGGGCGACCCGGCCCGACGGTGAGGACCCGGTTGAGCAGCAGCACCCCGTGGCGCGCCCACGGGGTGAGGTCGCCGGTGCTCGGGCGGGGCACCCCGACGTCGGCGACCAGCTCGGCGTAGATGTTGACCAGACTCGGCGGCAGGGGGCGCACCGCGGGGTCGACGGCAAAGCACAGCCCGATGGCGTGACCCGGGGTGGGGTAGGGATCCTGCCCGACGACCAGCACCCGCACGTCGTCGAGCGGTTGCTCGAAGGCCCGCAGGACGTGCGGCCCGGCAGGCAGGTAGCCCCGGCCGGCGGCGATCTCGGCCCGCAGGAACGCCCCGAGGCGGGTCACCGTGCCCTCGACAGGTGCCAGCGCGGGCACCCAGGACGGGTGCACGAGCTCGGCGAGCGGTCGGGCGGCCACGGCCAGAGAGGCTACCCCGTGGTCCACCGGGCGCCGTACCCCGCGCCCGCTCCTAGGATCGGCGGGTGCCCACCGCGCGATGGCCCACCGTGGTCTTCGACCTCGACGGCACCCTCGTCGACTCGATCGGGCTGATCGTCCAGTCCTACCGGCACGCATTCCGCACCGTGCTCGGCCGAGCGCCGCACGAGGCACGGATCCTGCACTGGATCGGCCAACCGCTGCTGCGGTGCTTCCGCGAGGCCTCCCCCGAGCACGCCCAGCAACTGTTCGACGCCTACACCGCTTGGAACGTCGCCAACACCGAGCGACTCCTGCGCCCGTATGCCGGGGTCGAGGGTCTGCTGCGCGACCTGCGCTGCGCCGGGGTGCGGGTCGGCGCCGCGACGAGCAAGCGCCGTGACCCCGCGGCCTGGGCGTTGCGGTTGTGCGGCCTGGACCCTCTCGTCGAGGTCCTGGTGAGCCTGGAGGACACCGACCGGCACAAGCCCGACCCCGCCCCGCTGCTGCTGGCCGTCGATCGTCTGGGCGGTCTGCCCCCTACCGCCGTCTACGTCGGCGACGCGGCCGTGGACCTGCAGGCCGCGGCGGCGGCGGGCATGGTCGGCATCGGCGTCACCTGGGGTGCCGGGCAGCGCGACGAGCTCCGTGCGCTCGCCCCGCTCGTCGTGGGTGACGTCGCGGCCCTGGGCCGGGCGCTGATGACGTGAGCGCGCCCCGAGGGCGCGGGGCCCGGGGCGGCCTGACGGGCCGGACGCGGCATACCTGCTCCTGGACGTCACACCAGCCCCATCCGTCACGAGCTGCGAGACTCGCCGGGCCCGAATGACATCGATGTCATTCGGGCCCTATAGTGGCGAACACATTCACGCGGAGGCAGACCATGGCTGACACGGCGACCCGGGCGATCGGGGGCGAGGAGCCCTTGTCGGACCGCGACCGCGAAATCCTCGCGTTCGAGCGGCAGTGGTGGAAGTACGCCGGCGCCAAGGAGCAGGCCGTCAAGGAACTGTTCGACATGAGTGCCACGCGTTACTACCAGGTGCTCAACGGCCTGCTCGACAGCCCGGCGGCCCTCGCGGCCGATCCCATGCTCGTCAAGCGGCTGCGCCGGTTGCGCTCCGAGCGGCAGCGCCAGCGCAGCGCGCGCCGGCTCGGCGTCAACGTCTGAGCGGCACCGTCCGACGACCCTCGTCCTCGAGCCACGGCTGCTGACCCGCACCGACCGGTGGCGTCCTGCCGCGACGGTCTCTACGGCGCCGGCGGCTCGCCGGCAGGCGGGGTGTCGGCATCGTCGGCGCCGGGCGCTCGGGTGCCCTCGGGGCCGGCCGGCGCGGGCGGGCGCGGGCGCCGCAGCGGGGCGGCGCGCTGGGGGAAGTCGGTGGGCCAGCCCTTCTTCTTGAGCCGCCGACGCACCCGCTGGACGTCGGCCGGCGAGGGCATGTCGTCGGTGACCTTGGTGATGCCCACCCCGATGTCGATGACGTCGGCCGGCAGGATGCGGTTGCGCACCAGGGCCCGGCTGACCTGCTTGACCTCCTTGTCGGTGAGCCGCCGACGCAGCAGTGCCATGAGGGGCACGTAGTCGCGCTCGGGGACCCCGCTCGGGTAGCCCTCGCGGATCCAGGCCACCAGGCGCGCGAGCAAGGAGGTCCCCACGCGGCCATTGTGACGGGCCGGGTGTCGTAGGCCAAGGCGCAACGACGGGCGCGGCACGAGCCGTGGTCCTACTTCTTCTTGTCGACCAGCCAGGGGACGACATGCTCGAAGCTCACCGTCTTGCCCAGCCCGGTGGCGACGATGAACGTCAGGCCGTAGGCGACCGCCAGCAGGATCACCGCGAACAGCACCCAGGCGAGGACCCGTCCCCAGGGCCGTGGGGTGCTCGGGCTGCGCAGCGCGCCCCCGTTGGCCGTGGCCAGTCCGCGGACGCCGACTGCGAAGAGTGCCGGCAGGCCGGCGCCGAGCAGCAGGCCGGCCGCGAGGACCTTCCAGGCTCCGTCGAGGGCGAGGACGACCATCTCCATGGGGGACCTCCCGATCTCAGGCGGCGGGCTGGGGGCGCTGGTCGTGCGGCTGGGTGAGCGCGTCGTGGGCGACCACGGCGACCTCGGGCTTGTGCCCGTCGTGCCAGGCGTCGTTGACGTTGGCGTGGTCGACCCGGTTGTGGGCGGCGCGGCGCCACATGTACAGCGAGGCGGCGACCAGCAGCACCGTGACGATGCCCGGCCCTCCGAGCCCCGGCACGGCGTTGGCCACCCAGTACATCAGCGCTCCGCCGACGGCCGCGCTGGGGAAGGTGATCGCCCACGCGGCGACCATCCGCCCGGCGACGCGCCAGCGGACCTGCGCCCCCCGGCGGCCCACGCCGGTGCCGAGGATCGACCCCGAGGCGACGTGGGTGGTGGAGAGTGCGAAGCCCAGCTGGCTGGAGCTGAGGATGACGGCCGCGGAGGCCGTGTCGGCGGCCAGGCCCTGGGGCGAGGAGATGTCCACCAGGCCCTTGCCGAGGGTGCGGATGATCCGCCACCCGCCCAGGTAGGTCCCCAGGGCGATCGCCATGGCCGCACTGACCTTGACCCACAGCGGCACGTAGACGTCCCTGGCGTCGATGGACCCGCTGCCGACCAGGGCCAGGGTGATGATGCCCATGGTCTTCTGGGCGTCGTTGGTGCCGTGCGCGAGGGAGACCAGCGAAGCCGAGCCGATCTGCCCCCAGCGGAACCGGCGCTCTCGGAAACCTTCGGTCACCCGCGAGGTGATCCGGAAGATGAGCCAGGTCGCGGTGGCCGAGACGACGAGGGCGATCACCGGCGACAGCAGCGAGGGCAGCAGGACCTTGCCGACCACCCCGTCGAGCTTCGTGCCGTCGCCGGCCCATTTCACGCCACCGAAACCCAGCGCCGCGATGGTCGAGCCCACCAGGCCGCCGAGCAGGGCGTGCGAGGAGGAGCTGGGCAGTCCGAGCAGCCAGGTGAACAGGTTCCACAGGATGCCTCCGACGAGTCCGCCCAGGACGATGAGCAGCAGCATCGAGCCGCCGGAGGCGAGCAGCTCCGGCCGGGGGATCCCCTTGGCGTCCTGGAGGTTGACGACCGCGTTGCTCACGGTGAGGGCCACCTCGACGGAGATCAGCGCGCCGACGAGGTTGAGCAGGGCGGCGATGGTGACGGCGGCCTTCGGCCGCAGCGCCCCGGTCGCGATGGAGGCGGCCATCGCGTTGCCGGTGTCGTGGAAGCCGTTGGTGAAGTCGAACGCCAGGGCGACGACGACGACGGCGGCGAGGATGACGGCTGCGGTGGTCACGAGTAGATGATGGGTGCAAGTGTCAACCAACACCAGGCGTCATTGGGGGGACGATCTGCCGTCCGGACGGTGTCCACGCACACCCGGTCATCGCCGTTTCGGCGGTGTTCACCGAATGTTCACCTTGGTCCCGTGGCCGGCGTCGCCGTGAGCGGCGGACCATTCGCCGCCGATCTCCTCGTCGGGGCGCGCCCCGGGATTTGGGCCTCCCCCAGGCCCGGGGCGGCCGACCCACCGGAGCGACCTGGCACAGTGGACCCGTGCCGACGTCGCGACCACGGCCCGCACCGGGCCTCTGGACGCCGGGCGTCTGCCGGGCGGGTGGCGGATGAGCGAGTGCCTGTTCTGCGCCATCGCCTCGGGCGACGTGCCGGCGTCCGTGGTGCTGAGCACCGACGAGGTGGTCGGCTTCCTCGACCGACGGCCGGTGTTCAAGGGCCACACCCTGCTCGTCCCTCGTCGGCACGTGGCCACCCTGCCGGACCTGCCGGCATCCCTGCGTGACCCCTTCCTCGCGGCCGCCCAGCGGGTGGCAACGGCGGTGGTCGTCGGGCTGGGGGCGCAGGGCAGCTTCGTCTGCGTCAACAACACGGTGAGCCAGTCGGTGCCGCACCTGCACCTGCACGTCATCCCGCGCACCAAGGGTGACGGCCTGCGCGGGTTCCTCTGGCCGCGGACCACGTACGAGTCGGACGCCGAGGCGGATCGGTATGCCGCCCGGCTGCGCGCCTCGGTGTAGCCACCGGCGGCGGCCTACCGGCGCCGGCCCACCGACGCGGCCCACCGGCGGCGGCCCACCGGGAGCGGCCCACCGCTGCACGTCGGGGGCGCGGGGCCTGGTCGAGCGCCCTGCTACCCCGCTCTCGCCAGGGCCACCAGCCGCGAGCTCAGCGCGGCGGTGACCGCGACCGTGACCAGGGCGCCGAGCAGCAGCGCGGTCTGCTCACCCTCGCCGAGCAGGCCCCGGCCGGTGCCGAGGGCCGCCGCGGCGACCGGGACACCGAGCTGGGCGGCGGTCACCGCCGCAACCGGCACGGGTTGACCGGTCAGAGCCATCGTCGCGTGGACCAGCACGGCGCCGACGCCCAGCGTCAGGCCCAGGCCCACGGCACCGGGGTGGTCGGCGAGGTCGTGCAGGTCCAGGGAGCTGCCCAGCCACACGAAGAACAGCGGACCGAAGAACCCCTCGGTGAGGGCGAAGAGCTGCTTGGCCACTCGACGGGGTTCGCCGACCCCGGCCACGACCAGGCCCATCGCGAAGCCGGCGAGCATGATGGACACGCGGGCCGCCGCGGCGATCGCGGCCAGCCCGAACAGCAGGGCCAGCAGGGTGCGCAGCTCGACCGCGAGCTGGTGGCCCTCGGAGACCTTGTGGACCCGGTGGCGCAGGCCGGAGCGCTCCAGCCAGCGCAGCAGCAGCCAGGCCAGTGTCGCCGCCGCCAGGACCGCGAGAGCGCCGAGGGCGGCCGAGCCGGCTCGGCCCGGGTCGATCGCCAGGGGGAGCGCGACGATACAGACGGCGTCGGCGAGCGCGATCTGGGGGAGCATCTCGACGATGGCCGGCGCGGTGAGCGGTGCGCCGGCCAGGGCCGGCATCACCAGTCCGGCGGACGAGGAGGCCAGCAGCACGGCATACAGGGCACCGTGCCCGGTCCCGAAGGCGGCCGCGATGAGCGGACCCGCGACGGCGGCCAGCAGCCCGATCAGCCCGGCGCGGGCCGCCCCCACCGTCAGCCCGGCGCGCAGGGCGGGGCTGCGCAGCGGCACGTGCGACCCGGCGACGAACATCACCAGGGCGAAGCCGATCTCGGCGAGGAACCCGAAGGTCGGGTCGCCCTCCGGCAGGACCCCGAGCCCGCTGACGCCCAGCGCCACTCCGACCAGCAGCTCGCCGATGACGACCGGCAGGTGCAGCCGGCGGTGCAGGTTGAGCACCGGCCCGAGCAGGGCGACGGCGCAGATCAGGGCGAGGTGGGCGAAGTCCATGCGGTGCCTCGGTCCTCGACCCGGTGGGCATGGGTATAGGCGTTCAGGCTCGACCCGCGGCTGAACCCGACCACGGTCAGCCCGACCGAGTCGGCCAGCTCGACGGCCAGCGACGAGGGCGCGCCGACCGCCGCGAGGATCGGTATGCCGCCCAGGTGCGCCTTCTGCACGAGCTCGAACGAGGCCCGTCCGCTGACCTGCAGCACGGTGCCGGCCAGGGGCAGCCGACCCTCGCGCAGCGCCCACCCGATGACCTTGTCGACCGCGTTGTGCCGGCCGACGTCCTCGCGCAGGCACAGCAGCCGGCCCTGTCGGTCGAAGACCCCGGCCGCATGCACCCCGCCGGTGCGGGCGAACACCGACTGCTCGGCCCGCAGCGCCTCGGGCAGACCCAGCAGCACCGACAGCTCGACGCTGGTCGGGTCGGGGGGCCTCGGTGGGCTGGACTTGCGGACGTCGTCGATCGACGTGGTGCCGCAAATCCCGCAGGCGCTGGTCGTCGTCACCCGCCGTTGTGCGCCCACCGGCAGGCTCGCCCCGCCGGCCAGCGTCGCCTCGATGACGTTGTAGGTCTGCCGCCCCTGGGCGTCGGTGCCCGTGCAGTAGCGCATCGAGGGCAGGTCCTGGGCACCCCGGACGATGCCCTCCCCCACGAGGAACCCCGCGACGAGGTCGAAGTCGTCCCCCGGGGTGCGCATCGTCACGGTGAGGTCCAGGCCCGGGCCGGTCGGGTCCACCGCGGTCCCGACCCGGATCTGCAGCGGCTCTTCGACGGCGAGCACGTCCTCGCGGGTGCGCGCCGGGCCGTCGGCGCCATACCGGGTCACGGCGCGGCGCCTGGTGACCCGGGACATGACCCGAGCGTACGGCCCGTCCGGGGGCCGAACCCGCCGCGCCGCCCGAGGGCGCCGGCCCTACGGTGGGGCCGTGCTGCCCTTCCTGTTGCTCGCGCACCGGGCCGAGGACGCCGCCGCCGACGACGAGCACGCCTCGATCCTGCGGGTCGGCGGACTGCCCGACGGAGGGCTGCACCGGGTGCGCATGGAGCAGGGGCCTTTCGCCGGCCTGGACCTCGCCGCATACTCCGGGGTCGTGCTGGGCGGCGGGCCGTTCAACGCCTCGGACCCGCCGACGCACAAGTCGTCGGTGCAGCGGCGCGTCGAGGCCGAGCTGGCCGGGCTGGTCGAGCAGGTCCTCGCGCGGGACCTGCCGTTCCTGGGCCTGTGCTACGGCATCGGGGTGCTCGGTCGGCACCTCGGTGGCGTCGTCGACCGCACCTACGGCGAGCCGGTGGGTCGCATCGACGTCGTGGTCGCCGACGCCGGTCGCGCCGACCCGCTGTTCGCCGGGCTGCCGGAGCGGTTCGAGGCCTTCGGCGGGCACAAGGAGGCGCTGACCGTGGTGCCGGCCGGCGTCACCGTGCTCGCGACCTCGCCGGCGTGCCCGGTGCAGGCCTTCCGAGTCGGCCGCAACGTCTACGCCACGCAGTTCCACCCGGAGCTGGACTCGCCGGGCCTGTGCACCCGGATCGACGCCTACCGCGACTTCGGGTACTTCCCGCCCCAGGACGCCGAGGCGCTCAAGGCGCAGGCCCGAGCGCGCGAGGTCCCGCATGCCGGGCACGTGCTGCGCCGCTTCGTGCGCCGCTACACGCGGGACTGAGGGCTGCCAGGCGGCGGCACGCCGCCTCCCGTTTGCACTCTCCCGGTGAGAGTGCCAATAATGGCGTTAGCACTCTCCAGGGGAGAGTGATAATCAGGCCACCTGGTGAGGTCCGGTCCGCGGGTGCGGCAAGGAGCGCCCGTATGCCGTGCCGTCCGTCGCGGGCACCGCGTGGCCAACCCCTTCGATTCGCGTGGGAGGAACCACCCGAATGGCCAAGATCATCGCGTTCGACGAGGAGGCCCGTCGCGGTCTCGAGCGAGGGATGAACACCCTCGCCGACGCCGTCAAGGTCACCCTCGGCCCCAAGGGCCGCAACGTCGTCCTCGAGAAGAAGTGGGGCGCGCCGACGATCACCAACGACGGCGTCTCGATCGCCAAGGAGATCGAGCTGGAGGACCCCTACGAGAAGATCGGCGCCGAGCTGGTCAAGGAGGTCGCCAAGAAGACCGACGACGTCGCCGGCGACGGCACGACCACGGCGACCGTCATCGCCCAGGCCATGGTCAAGGAGGGCCTGCGCAACGTCGCCGCCGGCGCCAACCCCATGGCCCTCAAGCGGGGCATCGAGAAGGCCGTCGACGCGGTGGCCACCGCCCTGCTCGACACCGCCATCGACGTCGAGACCAAGGAGCAGATCGCCTCGACCGCCGCCATCTCCGCGGCCGACCAGCAGATCGGCGACCTCATCGCCGAGGCCATGGACAAGGTCGGCAAGGAGGGCGTGATCACCGTCGAGGACTCCAACACCATGGGTCTGGAGCTCGAGCTCACCGAGGGCATGCGGTTCGACAAGGGCTACATCAGCCACTACTTCGTCACCGACGCCGAGCGGATGGAGACCGTCCTCGAGGACGCCTACGTCCTGGTGGTCAACTCCAAGATCTCCTCGGTCAAGGACCTGCTGCCGGTGCTGGAGAAGGTCATGCAGTCGGGCAAGCCGCTGCTGATCATCGCCGAGGACGTCGACGGCGAGGCCTTGGCGACCCTGGTGGTCAACAAGATCCGCGGGACGTTCAAGTCGGTCGCCGTCAAGGCGCCCGGCTTCGGCGACCGGCGCAAGGCCATGCTCGGCGACATCGCCATCCTCACCGGTGGTCAGGTCATCTCCGAGGAGGTCGGCCTCAAGCTGGACAGCGCCGACCTCGACCTGCTCGGTCGGGCCCGCAAGGTCGTCGTCACCAAGGACGACACGACCATCGTCGAGGCCTCCGACGACCGCGCCGCCATCGAGGGCCGGATCGCCCAGATCAAGGCCGAGATCGAGAAGACCGACTCCGACTACGACCGCGAGAAGCTGCAGGAGCGGCTGGCCAAGCTCGCCGGCGGGGTCGCGGTCATCAAGGCCGGGGCCGCGACCGAGGTCGAGCTCAAGGAGCGCAAGCACCGCATCGAGGACGCCGTGCGCAACGCCAAGGCGGCCGTCGAGGAGGGCATCGTCGCCGGTGGCGGGGTCGCGCTCATCCAGGCGGCCAAGGCCGCCTTCGACGGGCTGACCCTGGAGGGCGACGAGGCGACCGGGGCCAACATCGTGCGCGTGGCGTGCGAGGCTCCGCTCAAGCAGATCGCCATCAACGCCGGTCACGAGGGCGGCGTCGTCGCCGAAAAGGTCCGCGGTCTGGACAAGCGCGAGGGTCTCAACGCCGCCACCGGCGACTACGAGGACCTCGTCAAGGCCGGCATCATCGACCCGGTCAAGGTCACCCGCTCGGCGCTGCAGAACGCCGCGTCGATCGCCGCGCTGTTCCTCACCACCGAGGCGGTCATCGCGGACAAGCCGGAGAAGGCCGCGCCGCCGATGCCCGGTGGCGACGGCGGCATGGGCGGCATGGACTTCTGAGCCGCGCCGCACCACGCACCGCGTGACGCGGGGCGGTCGCCCGGGAGACCGGGTGGCCGCCCCGCGTCCGTTGGGGGACCCGGGTATGCCGCGACCCGCGAGAGCAGGCCGACGGCTGCTTCGGACGCCGGGAACCCGCCATTGGCCTGCTCTCGCGGCTGGGCAGGCGGCGCGCCGCGGGGCCGGGCGTTACCGCCCGAAGAGCATCCGCACGCCGTCCTCGACCTGCTGGTAGCTCGTCCCGGCCCGGGCGGTCAGCGTGCCGATGGTGGCGAGGTTCTCCCGGACCCGGGTCTGGGTCGCCTGCCACTCGGTCACCGCCGCCTGGAACTCGCTGGCCGCCGCACCGGTCCAGCTGCCCTGCAGGCTGGTGAGCCGGGCCATCATCGTCGCGACGGACGTCTCGATGTCGCCGGCGATCCGGCCGATGTCCGCCGCGGCGGTGCCGATCCGATCGGTGTCGACGCTGAACGCCATGGTGTCCTCCTCGGGTGTCCGGCCACCGGCTGGCGGCCGCTCACCCGACCGTAGGCATCGGTCACCCCACCCCGCCGCGATTGTCCACAGGCCCTACCGTGGTGCCCGATGATCCTCATCGACTCGCCGCTGTGGCCGGCGCGCGGCACCGTGTTCGCCCACTTGGTGAGTGATACGGCATACGCGGAGTTGCACGAGTTCGCCCGCGCCAGCGGAGTGTCCGCGCGCAGCTGGGACGGCGACCACTACGACGTGTCGCGCGAGGAGTATGCCGCCGTCCTCGCCGCGGGCGCCGTCCCGGTGACTCGGGCCGAGCTGGTCCGGCGGCTCAACGCCAGCGGTCTGCGCCTGCGCAAGCACCGGGGCGAGACGGGGCTGGCCCGCCGCCGGGGAGTGTCGATCGGCGAGGGGGTGCTCGCCGACATCGACCTGGTCGCCTCGGGCCGGCCCTGCCCGGACCGCGCGACGAGCGCGGCGGCGACCATCGTGCGTGACTGCGCCGGGGACGTGCTCGTCGTGCGCAGCGTGCGTCGGGCGACGTGGGACTGCCCCGGCGGTCGGCGCGAGGGGACCGAGACGGTGCTGGAGTGCGCCCGTCGGGAACTCGTCGAGGAGTCGGGTCTGCAGCTGCCGGCGGCGGACCTGGCCCGGTGCGGGTACGAGCGGATCGTCGTGACCGAGCCGCGACACTGGGCCTACCACAGGCCCTATGTCCAGGTCTTCGCCGCCCGGGTGCCCCACCGGCGTCCCGAGCTGACGGTCGGGGCCGACGACGTCGACGGCGCCCAGTGGGTCGACCGGCGGCGCTTCCGCCAGCTGTGCGAGCACCTGTTCTGGTGGCCACTGGCCGCGCACCTCATGGCCGGCTAGTGGCCAGGCGGGCCAGCTCCCGATCGAGGTTGGCCCGGGCGGCGGGCTCCCAGTGCTCGCGGGCGTGGTCGGTGGCGTAGCAGCGGGGCCGGCCGGCCAGGGGGCGCAGGATCGCGCCGCGGCCCTGCCGGTATGCCGCGTCCGGCACGTGGGCGTACTCCCGGCGCACCTGGGTGCAGTACTCGTCGAACCGTGCCGGGTCGGCGGAGAGGATCCACAGGTCCGCGTCGTGGAACGCCGATCTCGTTCGCCGGCCAGGGGGTTCGGGTGCCGGCAGCTCGTGGTCCGCGGTGCGCCGGACGAGATCGACCACGGTGGCGGCGTCCACCGGGTCGACCCCGAGGTCGCCGAGAACCCGCCAGGCCAGGCCTGCGCTGGCGTGCTCGTTCGCCGCGGCCGGAGCCGCCGGGTCGTAGACGGCGTCATGGAACCATCCGGCGACCCGGCCCGGCAACGCTGCGCGAGCGTCGATTTCGCCGGCATCCTGCAGCTGTTGCAAGGCCCGCAGGACCTCGGCGAGATGCCTGGTGGTGTGGTAGCGCCGATGCGGTTCGCGCCACCGGGCGATCAGGTCCTCGGCAGCGGCCCGGACGGCGGCGTGGTCGGCGCGAGGCGCCAGCAGCGCGAGGTCCGCGGCCCACCAGGTGACCAGCGCCGGCATACCGGCGAGTGTGCCATGTCATCCGTCGCGCCCGGTGTCCTCGAGCCGCTCGGCCACGACGTGCTCGCCCAGGCGACGCGCTGCGCGGGCGGGCTCATCCGCGCGGGATCGAGCGTGGGCCCACGACCGCGACGCCGAGCGGCTCGACCCGGCCGATCAGGCCCCGGTCGGCGCTGGCCAGGGTGACGATCGCCCCGGTCTGGGCGAGAGCGGCGCACCGCGCGACGATCTCGTCGTCCCCGTATGCCGCGTGCACGGTGGTCACTGACCCGGTCGTGCCCTCGGCGACCCCCGACCGGCCCTCGCCTTCGAGGACCAGGACGACCTCGTCGTAGGGCAGGCGTGCTGACGTCACGGCCCGGTGCAACCGAGCCGCCGCCCCCGCCCGGTCGCGCCACCAACCGTCCGGCACGGAGCCGACGACGTTGGCGGCGTCGACGACGAGGACTCGGCGGTCCGGCTCGGGCGGCATGAGGCGACCCTAGGTCGTCGACAGCTCGGGCGGCAGGTCCCGGCCGTGCACGACGGTGAGTGCCGAGACCGCCCGGGTGAGCACGACGTAGAGCCGACGCAGCCCGGTGCGCCGATCCGGCTCCGCCGCAGCGATGGCGGACGGCTCGACCACGAGCACCCGGTCGAACTCCAGGCCCTTGGCCACGGTCGCCGGCACGACGTCGACCTGGTGCTCGACGTCCCCGTGGTCGGCGCCCAGCACGCCGTGCTCGATCCCGCAGGCCGCCAGCGTCGCGCTGATGCCCGGCGCGGCGTGGTCGGCCACGATGACGCCGACCGAGCCCGGCTCGGCGCGCAGCCGATCCACCTCGGCGGCGACCCGCCCGGCCAGCATGTCGGGGTCCACGCGCAGGACCCGCAGGCGCCCCGGGTTGTCCCGTACGGACCGCGGGGTGGGCAGGCCGGTCGCGATGTGGGGCAACAGCCGCGCGGCGTAGTCGATGACCGCGGCAGGGACGCGGAATCCGCGGTCGAGCTCCTCGACGTGGGCGTCGGGCTTGCCCAGGTGCCTCAACGCGTCCGGCCACGACTCGGTCGCCCACGGGGTGGTCCCCTGGGCGATGTCCCCGAGCACGGTCGCGGCTCCGGTCGAGCAGCGACGGCCCACGGCCCGCAGGTGCATCGGCGAGAAATCCTGGGCCTCGTCGAGGACCACGTGGCCGAGGCTGGGCGTGCGCTGCACGAGATCGGCCAGCTCATCGAGCAGCACGGCATCCGCGGGTGACCAGCGGATGGCACTACGGGCGGCGGGACGCCTGTCCCACAACAGCGTCCGCTGCTCCCGCTCGGCGAACACGCCGTCGGCATGGCGAGCCAGCTCGGTCGGGTCCGACAGCAGCGCGGCGAGCAGGGCCCGAGGCTCGACGGCGGGCCACAGCGCACCGGCATACGCCCTGACCGCGCCGCTGCGTGCGACGGCGTCCTGCACGCGGTCGTCGGGCGCTTCCCCGCCGCGCTCCATGTCGAGCAGCACGAGGTGGGCCAACCGTGGCGGCAGCATGGCTCGCGCCGCGCCGTAGCTCACCCCCCGAGCCCGCAGCTGCGCGAGGACCTGCGACACCCGGTAGGCCGCCACCCGCCACCGACGCGAGCCACGGGGCACGACGAGGGGCTCGGTGGGCTCGCCGACCCGCGACCAGAGCGCCCGCCGGAGCACCTCCGCCATCCGCGCGTCGCCCTTGAGCCGGGCCCGCTCGAGAGGGTCGGTCCCGCGGACCGGCACCGACGCGACGAGCCCCGCCGCGGTGGTGTGTCGCACGTCCACCTCGCCGAGGGCCGGCAGCACGGCCCCGATGTGGTCGAGGAACGCGGCGTTCGGCCCCACGACGAGCACCCCCGAGCGCCGCAGACGCTCGCGATGGGCGTAGAGCAACCAAGCCGCGCGGTGCAAGCCGACCGCGGTCTTGCCGGTGCCGGGCGCGCCCTGGACGCAGATCGTCCGGGTGGCGTCGGCTCGCACGATGCCGTCCTGCTCCGGCTGGATGGTCGCGACGATGTCGCGCATCGGTCCGACCCGTGGTCGCTCGATCTCCTGCTGCAGGATCGCGCTGGTGCCCGATGCCGGCGCGCCGTCCTGCAACTGCTCGTCCTCGTATGCCGTCAGTCGCCCGCGGTCCACGCCGTACCGCCGGCGCCGGCGCACCCCCAGCGGCTCGGTGTGGCTGGCCCGGTAGAAGGCGCCGGAGAGCTCGGCCCGCCAGTCGATCACCAGGGGCGTGCCCCGCTCGTCGCTGACGTGGCGTCGACCGATGTACCAGCGGGTCGCGCCCTCGGCGTCGTGGTCGAGGTCGAGGCGGCCGAAGAAGAGCGCGGCGGCGGGGTCGTCCACGAGGGCCTGGGCCCGGGCGTGCAGCCGCAGCGCGAGGAACTCGCCGCTGACCTTGTCGCCGCCGACGGCCTGGTCGCGCTGGGCCTCGGTCTTGCGGCGCATTCGAGCCAGCTGCGCGCGCGCGTGGGCGAGGTAGCGCTGCTCCGCGGCGAGGGTGCGGTCGGCGGGTGCGGCGGTCGGGGCGGCGTCGGGAGGGTGGCGGTCGGCGGGCACGGCAGGGCACCTCCGCCTGTGGGGGGGAGGGTCTTTCGTACCCTGGGCCTCGGCCGGTGTCAACGCGTTTTCGTCGGGCTCCCGCCGAAGGCGCGCCGGCGACTGGCCGGTCGCCCGCCGCCCGCCGGACCTGCCGGTCGCCCGCGGCCCGCCGGACTTGCCGGTCCGCTACGACGCGACGCGGATGCTGCCCGAGGTGGTCGTCACCGCGATCTTCCCGGCGGCCCCGATGTCGGTGCGTACCCGGATGTCCTGGCCGCCCGAGCGGGTCGTCGACCGCACGTCGTATGCCGCGTCCGGCACGGTGAGTCGGACGCTGCCCGACGTGCTGCGGGCGTCGATGCGCTCGATCGGTCCCCGGAAGCTTGCCGTCAGACTCCCCGACGAGGTCTCCAGGGTCGCCCGGGCACCGCCCAGGTCGCAGCCGTCGATGCCACCGGAGGTGGTGCGCAGGGTGACCTCGCCGGCGACGCGGCATACCGCGATCGTGCCGCTGGAAGTCTCGGCCGTGACCGGGCCGGCCACGTCCTGCGCCTCGACGTCGCCGCTGGACGCCCGCGCCCAGACGCCGGCCACCGCGCGGACGTCGAGGTCGCCCGACGACAGGGTCGCCCGGACCGTCGCCGCGCGGGGGATCTGCAGCTGGTACCCGGCGTTGCAGCCGCCCAGCCCCGCGCAGGCGGACTCGACGACAAGCGTGCCGGCCTCGACCCGCTCGGTCCGGGCCGGCTGGCCCGACCCCCGCCAGGACACCGTGCGGGTGAGCAGGGCGTCGGTTCGGTCGCTGCCGACGACGGTGACCGGGCTGGACCCGAGCTCGCGCAGGTCGACCGAGCCCACCGCGGCGAACCGCGCCTCGTCGGTCACCGACTGCCGGTCGACCACGTCCCACGTCGTCCAGCCCACGCCGAGCAGCACTGCCCCGACGAGGATCAGCCCGAGGAACACCCATGCCGGCCGCTCGGGCACCGGTCGCTGTGGGTCGTATGCCGCCTGGCGGGCGGGGGTGGGGTAGTCGGCGGTGATCGTCATGGCTGGTCCTTGGTCGCGGCGAGGAAGTGCAGGACGGCCAGGACCCGCTTGTGCGGGTTGGCCGGCTCGGAGACGTCGAGCTTGGCGAAGATCGAGTTGACGTGCTTGGCCACCGCGCTCTCGCTGACCACGAGGGCCTCGGCGATGCCGGCGTTGGACAGGCCCTGCGCCATGTGGGCCAGGACGTCGTACTCCCGTGGCGTCAACCGGTCCACCGGAGAGCCCACCCGGCGGACCAGCAGCTGGGCGACGACCTCGGGGTCCAGAGCGGTGCCCCCGGAGGCGACCCGGCGCACCGCGGCGAGGAACTCCGCCACGTCGGCTACCCGGTCCTTGAGCAGGTACCCCACCGAGCGGGTCGACCCGGTGAGCAGCTCGGTGGCGTAGCGCTCCTCGACGTACTGGTTGAGGATGAGCAGGGCGGTGTCCGGCCACTGGTCGCGGATGCTCAGCGCGGCCCGGATGCCCTCGTCGCTGAAGGTGGGGGGCATCCGGACGTCGACGACGGCGAGGTCCGGGCGCTGGGTGGCCACCGCGTGGATGAGGGCCTCGGCGTTGTCGACCGCGGCCACGGTGTCGATGCCGTCGACGGCCAGCAGCCGCACCAGGCCGGCCCGCAGCAGGGCCGAGTCCTCGGCGATCACGACACGCATGGCAGGCTCGCCTCCAGCACGGTCGGCCCGCCGATGGGGCTCTCGATGGTGAGCGTCCCGTCGACGGAGGCGACCCGTTGCCGCAGCCCGGTCAGCCCGGTGCCGCGGGACGGGTCGGCGCCGCCGATGCCGTCGTCGACGATCCGCAGCCGCAGCCAGGTCCCGTCGGTCCAGGCCCCGATCGCTACCGCGGAGGCGGCGGCGTGCTTGGCGGCGTTGGTCAGCGCTTCGGAGACGACGAAGTAGGCCACCGCCTCGACCGCCCGTGGCGGTCGGGGGTGCAGACGCACGTCCAGGGTGACCGGCACCGGGGAGCGCCCCGCGAGGCCGGAGAGGGCGGCGTCCAGACCCCGGTCGTCCAGGACCGCCGGGTGCAGCCCGCGGACGATGCCGCGGATCTCGGTGAGGGCGGCCTTGGCCTCGGCGTGGGCGTCGTCGAGGGCCTTGCGGGCCGGCTCGGGCAGGTCGGGCAGGGTGGCCTTGGCGACGCCGAGGTTCATGGCCAGGGCGGTGAGCCGCTGCTGGGCCCCGTCGTGCAGGTCGCGCTCGATGCGGCGGCGTTCGGCGTCGGCGGCGTCGACGACGGCGCTGCGGGACTGGGCCAGCTGCCCGACCCGGCGGTCCAACGCCTCCTGCAGCCCCGGTCCCAGCAGCAGCGCGGCCAGGGCCGCGTCGGCGTAGGCGATGGCGCGCGCGGCGAGCGGCACGAGGAGGACCCCCGCGACGCCCAGGACGGTCTGCCCGAGCAAGCCCGTCGAGGAGCCGAGGGGCATCCAGATCCGCTGGTCGGGATGCAGGTATGCCGTCGCGGCGAGCACGCAGCCGGCGAACCAGGCGACGAGGGCAGAGCCGGCGACCAGGCTCAACAGCCCCCCGAATCCGTTGTAGGCGAGGCTTCGCCAGAAGGTCGCGGAGGTGAAGGCGGTCTTGAGCCACGGCCAGAACGGTCCGCTGCGAGGCCGCGGGGCCGGGATGTGCAGCGACAGGAACGCCCGGAACCGTGAGCGCTGGACCGCGGCGAGGATCTCGTTGGCGAGCACGAGCAGCACGGCGCAGACGAGTGCCCCGAGCACCGTCGGGAGCAGTCCGACCCCGGTGGCCAGCAGGGTGACCGTGGCCGGGAAGGCGATGGCGCCCAGGAGGGTGCCGGCGGCGACGTGCAGCACGGCATCCCAGCGCCCCACGTTGGCGAAGGTGAGCCGGGCGGGCGGCTCGTCGGTGGCGGTCTGCCGGGTGTCGGCCATGACGCCACGCTAACCGCAGCGTCGGGGCGGCTTCGATGGCTTGGGGGACCGAGTCGGGGGTGGTGCTGGCACCACCCCCGACCCTCGGGGTCACCCCGTGGGTCGAGCGGTGAGGGTGACCGTGAGGTCCAGGCGCTGCCCGCCCCGTATGACGGTGAGGGTGACCACGTCGCCGACCTGGTGCTCGCGGATCGCCGCGACGAGAGCCAGCGAGCTGTCGATGCGCTGGCCGTCCAGCGCCACCACGGCGTCTGCGGTCTGCACCCCGGCCCCGGCCGCCGGCGTGCCGGGGCTGACCGTGCGCACCTGGGCGGCGGCGCGTTGGGTGCCGTTCTCGGTGACCGTGCCGTCGGCCGACGACACGCCGAGGTAGGCGTGTTTGGCCGTGCCGGTGGCGATCAGCTGCTCGGCGATGGCCTTGGCCTCGTTGGAGGGGATGGCGAAGCCGATCCCGATGTTGCCGCTCTGCGACGACCCCTGGGAGGACCCCAGGGACGCGATCGAGCTGTTGATGCCGATGAGCTGGCCGTTGGCGTTCACCAGGGCGCCGCCGGAGTTGCCGGGGTTGATCGCCGCCGAGGTCTGGATGGCGTTCGTGACGACGGGCTCGGTGGCGGCACTGCGGCCGGTGCCCTCCGACCCGGTCGACACGGGTCGGTTGAGTGCGCTGACGATGCCCGTGGTCACCGTGCCGGCCAGACCGAGCGGGTTGCCGACGGCCATGACCGGCGCTCCCGCCGCGAGGGCGTCGGAGTCCCCGACGCTGATCGGGGTGAGGTCGCCCGGTGGGCTCGTCAGGGTGAGGACGGCAAGGTCGGTCGTGGGGTCGGTGCCGGCGATCTTGGCGGCATACGTGCGTCCGTCGTCGAGCGTCACCGAGATGGCGGCGCCCGCGCCGGCCCCGACGGCGACGTGGTTGTTGGTGAGGATGTGCCCGGCCGTGTCGATGACGACGCCGGAGCCCTGGCCCTCGCCCTGCGCGCTGGTGACCTTGATCGCCACGACGCTCGGGCTCACCGCCTTGGCTGTGGCCGCCCAGTCGGGGGTCGACCCGTTGGCCTGCACGACCGGGGCCGGCACCTGCGGGATCGTCGCCGGTGCCGTCGACAGAGTCGTCGGCGTGGTGGCGCGGACCACCGCGTAGGTGCCCCCGCTGGCCAGCCCGGCCGCCAGCACGGCGGCGACGACGAGGTCGCCGACCCGGCGTCGGCCGCCGGCATCGCGCCCGGCGGGCGCCGCCGGGGGCCCTGCGGCCGGGGGGTATGCCGCGTCAGGCGGGGTCGGCGCACCCGCAGCGGGGTGCGCCGCGGTGGGGGGAGCGGCCCACGAGGGCAGCGGCGGCCCCGCCTGCGGAGCAGGGGCGGCGGGCGCATTCGGGTCGATGACCTGGGTGGGGCGTTCGGTCACGGTGGGCTCCTGGGGCTCGATTCGGTGAACCCATGCCATGTCCGTGATCTTGGCCGTCCCTGGGAGCGACCTGTGGGCAGGCTGTGCCTTGGGGACCCCGGCTCGGGGCCGAGCCGGGGTGCCGGGGGCTCAGCGGCGAGCCGGCGTGCCGTGGCTCGCCGCGATGTGCTCGCTGAGTGCCGCTCGGCGTCGAGCGGCCGGCAACGAGTGCTCACGCACCCACGTCGCAGCGTCGACCTGCCCCGCCCCGCCGAGCGCGTCGGCCAGCGCGGCCACGTCGGCCGGGCTGCGGTTCTGCGCCATCTTCGCCTTGGCCATCCACCGAGTGATCCGCACCTGCACGCCGACGACGGCGCGCAGCATCGCCTCGACGTAGCCCGCGGGCGGGTCCTCGATCGACCACCCGTCGGGCCGACCGGCCTCGTGTCGCTCGGTGAGTCGTCGCACCACCTCGCGGGTCCACTGCGGATCGTCGTGCACGGACAGCTCGCCGTAGACGTGCACGGTGACGTAGTCCCAGGTGGGCACGACCCGCCCGTGCGCGGTCCGCGACGGCAGCCACGAGGGGCTGACGTAGTGGTCGGTCTCCCGGACGAGGACGAGCGCCTCGCCGACGGTGGCCGTGGACCACTGGGGGTTGACCCGGGCGAGGTGCCCCAGCAGCGCGCCGTGCTCGCCCTGCTGCGGGTCGTAGACGAACGGCAGCAGGGTCGCGGCCAGGCCGTCGGCGTGCTGGGTCACCAGGTCGGCGGCCCCGGCTCTTGCGAGGACGTCGGCGGTCTGTGCGTCGGTCATCGCGAAGTGGGCGGGGACGTACACGGCCCCCACTATGCCGCAGCCGCCGAGGGCCCCGGGGTGGCGGCCTCGATCGGTGGGTCGGTCAGCGGCGGCGCATCCAGGCCACCCACAGCACGATGAGCACCGTGCCCACCACCGCGTTGGCGGCATACGCGATCCAGCCCCACCGGGTCAGCCGCCGCGCCGCCACCGGGTCGCGCCGGTTGCGCGCCAACGCCAGCACCGCGAGGACCGCGCTCGGCGGGCCGATGACCAGGGCGGCGACGATCGACAGGGTGGACACGACGAGCAGCACGATGGCGCCGACGTTGACCGGAGCGAGCGTCGGTGCGGCCGGCTGCCACGACGGGGGGTAGGCCGCGGGGCCCGGTGGAGGGTAGGCCGGTCCGCCCGGTGGAGGGTGGGCCGCGGGGCCCGGTGGAGGGTAGGCCGGTCCGCCCGGTGGAGGGTGGGCCGCGGGGCCCGGTGGGGGGTAGCCGGCATACCCGGGCGGGGCCGCGCCCTGTTGTGGGTGGTCCGGGCTCGCCGGGGCCGGGTCGTCACTCAACTCGTGCCTCCTTGGTCGCCAGCGCGAGCGTAACGGGTGTGCGCGAGAATGGCCGGGACCGTCCCCGGCGTCGAGGAGACCGATGCGCAGCCCCCAGGTCGAGGTGTCCGCCACGCTGCCCGCCCGGGTGACGATCTACGAGGTCGGGCCCCGCGACGGGTTACAGAACGAGAGCGTCGTCGTGCCCGTCGACGTCAAGGTCGAGTTCATCCGGCGTCTGGTCGCGGCGGGGCTGCCCGTGGTCGAGACGACCTCGTTCGTGGATCCCCGCTGGGTGCCCCAGTTGGCCGACGCCGCCGACGTGCTCGCCCAGCTGGGGCCCTCGGGGGTCGGGCGCGATCACCCGGTGCTCGTGCCGAACGAGCGGGGGCTGGACCGTGCCGTGCAGGCCGGGGCGCAGGCGGTGGCGATCTTCGGCAGCGCGACGGAGTCCTTCGCCCGGCGCAATCTCGGGCGCAGCATGGCGGAGTCGGTGGCGATGTTCGCCCCGGTGGTGGCGCGGGCGAGGGCGGCGGGGATGTGGGTGCGGGCCTACCTGTCGATGTGCTTCGGCGACCCCTGGGAGGGTGACGTGCCGGTCGGGCAGGTCGTCGAGGCCGCCCGGCGGCTCATGGACCTGGGCTGCGACGAGCTCAGCCTCGGCGACACCATCGGGGTGGGCACGACCGGGCACGTCCACCGGCTGCTGGCCGCCCTGGACGTCGCGGGCCTGGGCGTCGAGGGGCTCGCGGTGCACTTCCACGACACCTACGGTCAGGCGCTGGCCAACACGCTGGCGGCGCTCGAGGACGGGGTCCGCGTCGTCGACGCGTCCGCCGGTGGGCTCGGCGGATGCCCGTATGCCGTGAGCGCGACGGGCAACCTCGCGACCGAGGACCTGGTCTGGGCCCTGCACGGCGCCGGGGTGCAGACCGGGGTGGACCTGCCGGCGCTGGTCGCCACCAGCGCCTGGATGGCTCAGCGCCTGGGACGCCCGAGCGCCTCGCGCGTGGTCACCGCGCTCTCCGGCGGCGGACCGGCCGGCGTCGCTGGGCCACCGCGCGACGCCGGCGCGGACCGGCATACCGGTCCTGTGGGTATCTCGGCGGACGCGGCGAGGCTGCCCGACTAGGCTGGTGCACAGGCACCGGTGCCCACCAGGGGCAGGGGCCGGCGACGAGCAAGAGGTGCAGGGTGCCAACAGGCAGGGTCAAGTGGTACGACCCGGAGAAGGGCTTCGGCTTCCTCTCCGACGACGCCGGCGGTGACGTCTTCCTGCACGCCAACGCGCTGCCCGAGGGCGTGGCCACGCTCAAGGGCGGCACTCGGGTGGAGTTCGGGATCGTCGAGGGCCGGCGCGGCTCCCAGGCCCTGAGCGTCAAGGTCCTCGACCCGGCACCGTCGGTCGTGGCCAACCAACGGCACGCCCACCGCAAGCCCACCGAGGACATGGTCGTCATCGTCGAGGACGTCATCAAGCTGCTCGACAACGTCTCCGAGTCGCTGCGCCGGGGCAAGTACCCCGACAAGGGTGCCGCGGCCAAGGTCGCCCAGGTGCTGCGCGGCGTGGCCGCCGACCTGGAGACGTGATGGCCGAGGCCAAGACCGACGCGGTCGTGCTGGGGGCCGTCGACCTCGCGCGGGCCGCCGCGCTGGGCATCGCCGAGCCGGGCTCGGTGGGTGAGCACGTCCGGGCGGTCATGTCGGGCGAGCGCCTGGCGACGCACTTCTTCGCGTGCGAGGCGGCGGCCTACCGCGGGTGGCAGTGGTCGGTGAGCGTGGCCCGCGCCCCCCGCCAGAAGCACGCGACGGTGTGCGAGACCAACCTCCTGCCGGGGCCCGAGGCGGTCCTGGCTCCCGAGTGGGTGCCGTATGCCGCGCGCATCGCCCCGGGCGACCTCGGCGCGGGCGACGTGCTGCCCTACCGCGAGGTCGACCCCAACCTGCAGGCCGGGTTCGAGGCCACCGGCGACGAGGAGGCCGATCGGCTGGCGCTGGCCGAGCTGGGCCTGGGTCGCATCCGGGTGCTGTCCGCGCAGGGGCGCGAGGCAGCCGCGCAGCGGTGGTACGACGGCACCCACGGGCCTCGGGCCGAGGTCGCCGAGAAGGCTCCCGACCGGTGCCTGGCATGCGGGTACCTGCTGCCGATGGCCGGGGCGTTGCGCCTGGCGTTCGGGGTGTGCGCCAACGAGTGGTCGCCCTCGGACGGGCGGGTGGTCAGTCTCGACCACGGCTGCGGGGCGCACAGCGAGGTCGACGCCGAGCCGGCCGGCCACGCTCCGGCCGCCTCGCCCATCGTCGACGACTTCGCCGTCGAGCTGGTCGATCGGGGCGAGATCGCGCCCAGCCCGGCGCCGGGCTGACTCACCCGCCGGAGGCGTTGCCCCGGCCCCGACCCAGATACCCCAGGCCGAGCAGCCCCAGGCCGACCCCCGCAGCGGCGCACCACGGCCACCACGAGCGCGGCCCGGCGTGCCAGTCGGGCACGACGAGCAGGGCGAGCCCGATCACGGCCCAACCGATCGTGCCGGCCAGCACGACGCGGGCCATGGGCACGGTCACGGCGCTCGACTCGGGATCGTGGCCCGGCGGTGATCCCGTGCTCATCCGGCCACTCTAACCGGCCGGTCGCCGCGCGCTGCGACCCCGGCGACCCGCCGACCGGGTCTGCCGGCATACAGTTTGCCGGGACGAAGCGACCGCGAAAGGGCGTGACATGGACGTACAGCCGACCGTCCAGAGGCTCATCGACAAGGGTGTACGCGTGCTCGCGCCGCACAGCCTGGACGTCGGGCCGGAGGTCGACATCGACCGGATCAGCGGCGAGGGGGTGACGATCTACCCCGGCTGCCGGATCTACGGCGCGCACACGGTGATCTCCTCGGGCGTCACCCTCGGCCAGGAGGGCACCATCACCCTCGAGGACTGCCAGCTCGGTCGTGGGGTGTCGCTGCGCGGCGGGTATGCCGCGAGGTCGGTGTTCCTCGAGGGGGCCAGCCTGGGCTTCGCGGCGCACGTGCGGGCGGGCACGATCCTCGAGGAGGGGGTCGCCGGGCGGGCCTACGTCTCGCTCAAGCAGACCATCCTCGAGCCGTTCGTCACCCTCGGCAGCCACATCAACTTCTGCGACTGTCACATGTCCGGCGGTCGGTCCACCGACGAGCACAGCGAGGTCGGGTCGCAGTACGTCCACTTCAACTTCACCCCCGACGGCGACAAGACCACCTCGTCGCTGTTCGGCGACGTCCCTCACGGGGTGATGCTCGACCAGCCGCCGATCTTCCTGGGCGGGCAGGGCGGCAGCGTCGGCCCGGTGATGGTCGGCTTCGGGTCGGTCGTCTCGGCCGGCGCGGTGCAGCACGAGGACGTCGGGCCGGCGATGCGCTTCTCCGCCGGCCCGGCCGCCCGGGTCCGCGAGCACCACGCGCCCCGCTACTACCGGGGCCTCAACGAGCTGGTCGCCAAGAACCTGCTCTACCTGGCCAACCTGCACTGCCTCACCGCGTGGTACGCCCACGTCCGCCGCCCCTTCTTCGACACCGTCGAGTTCGGCGAGCACCTGCACCGCGGGGCACTGGAGGCCATCGACTACGACCGCCAGCAGCGGGTCGAGCGGCTCATGGCGATGCTCGGCCGGGTGCCCACCGGGAACGCGGCGGCCAAGCCGATGCGCGAGCACCTGGAGCAGGTATGCCGCGACTTCGCCGCCGCGCCCGCCGCTCCGGCCGCCGACCTGCTGGCCGCGCTGACCGCCGGAGCGCGCGCGGGCACCGGCTACGTCGAGTCGGTGAAGGCGCTGGACCCGGCGGTGCGCAAGGCCGGCACCGAATGGCTCTGCGGTCTCGTCGACGGGCTCTGGGCGCAGGCCGGCACGGTGCTGCCGGCCGTGACGAAGATCCACCGGCACGCCTTCGTGTGACCGTCGGCACGGCGACGCGGCATACCGCGGCGGTGCCGGAAGGGATCCGGGCCGGCCAGTAGCCTGACAGGCATGGCGCAGACCTCCGTGGATGCCCGCGTTCCCACCAGCGGGCTGGACCGGTATTTCAGGATCAGCGAGCGCGGCTCGAGTGTCGGGCGGGAGGTCCGTGGCGGGTTCGTCACGTTCTTCACGATGGCCTACATCGTCGTGCTCAACCCGCTCATCATCGGCACGGTGCCCGACGGCACCGGCGCGTTCCTCGGGGGCGGCTCGGCGCCCAAGCTCGCGCTCGTCGCGGCGGCGACCGCCCTCGTCGCCGGGGTGATGACGATCGTCATGGGGGTCGTGGCCAACTACCCGCTGGCCCTGGCCACCGGCCTGGGGTTGAACGCGTTCGTCGCCTACGGCATCGCCAAGCTGCCCCAGATGACCTGGGCCGACGCCATGGGCCTGATCGTCATCGAGGGCATCGTCATCACCGTGCTCGTGCTCACCGGATTCCGCACGGCCGTCTTCCACGCCGTGCCGGCGCAGCTGAAGACCGCCATCTCGGTGGGCATCGGGCTGTTCATCACGCTCATCGGGCTGGTCGACGCCGGGTTCGTGCGCAAGGCGCCCGCGGTGCCGGTCGAGATGGGCATCGGCGGGGTGCTCTCGGGCTGGCCGCTGCTCGTCTTCGTCGTCGGGCTGGCCGCGATCATCGGGATGCACCTGCGCCACGTCAAGGGCGCCATCCTCTACGGCATCGTCGGGGCCACCGTCCTGGCCATCGTCGTCCAGGCGGTGTTCGAGGTCGGGGCCCAGACCGACGCCACCGGCAAGGTCGTCAACCCCACCGGCTGGGGGCTCAACGTGCCGGCCCTGCCCGAGCGGGTCGTGGCCACGCCCGACTTCGGGCTGCTCGGGCAGTTCAGCCTGCTCGGCTCGTGGGGCAAGATCGGCTGGGTCTCGGTCCTGCTGTTGGTCTTCTCGCTCATGCTCGCCGACTTCTTCGACACCATGGGCACGATGGTCGCGATCGGCGGCGAGGCGGGCCTGCTCGACGCCGAGGGCACCCCGCCGAACACCGAGCGCATCCTCGTCGTCGACTCCCTCGCCGCGGTCGCCGGTGGCGCCGCGTCGGTGAGCTCGAACACGGCATACATCGAGTCGGCGTCCGGAGTCGGCGAGGGCGCGCGCACCGGGCTGGCGTCGGTGGTCACCGGGGTGCTGTTCCTGCTGGCGACCTTCCTCGCCCCGCTGGTCGCGGTGGTGCCCTACGAGGCGGCGACGCCGGCGCTGGTGGTCGTCGGGTTCCTCATGATGCAGCAGGTGCGCGGCATCGACTGGGACGATTTGGAGATCGCCGTCCCCGCTTTCCTCACCATCGTGCTCATGCCGTTCACCTACTCGATCACGGTCGGCATCGGGGCCGGGTTCGTCGCCTACACGTTCATCAAGATCGTCCGCGGCAAGGCCGGCTCGGTGCACCCGCTGATGTGGACGGTCTCCGTGCTTTTCGTCCTCTACTTCGCCATCGACCCGCTGCGCGCGTTGCTCGGGGTGCGCTGAGGGCGTGAGCGGGTGAGCTCCTCACCCGACCGAGCCGCCGCCGACCGGGTGGCCGTCGTCGTCGGCGAGGTGTTCGCGCCGCCGGTCGTCGCCGCGGCGCTGCTCGGGCTGGTCGGGGTCCGCGCGTCGGGGTCGCCGACGAGCGGGCTCGGGTGGGCCATGCTCGCCAGCGTGTTCACCTGGGGCGTCCCGTATACCGTGGTGCTCGCCGGGGTGCGCCGGGGGCGGGTTGGCGACCGGTTCATCGCCGAGCGCCGCCAGCGGATCGGCCCGATGGTGCTGGCCGTGGTCTCGACCGGGGTCGGGCTGGTGGCGTTGACGCGGCTGGGGGCACCGCGCGATCTCGTCCTCGTCGTCGTCGCCGTGCTCGCCGGCCTCGTCGTCTCGCTGGGGATCACCGCGGCGTGGAAGCTCTCCGTCCACGTCGCCGGGTTGGCCGGCGCCCTCGCGGTCGTGACGGTGCTCTACGGCCCGTGGGGCATCGGGGGCCTCCCGGTGCTGGCCCTGCTGGGCTGGGCCAGGGTGCGCCTCGGTGCCCACAGCCTGGCGCAGGTCCTGGCCGGTGCCGTCGTCGGTGCGGCCGTCGTGGGCGCGACGCTCGCCCGGATGCGGTGAGCCGCGGTCACCCGATGCAGAACTCGTTGCCCTCGGGGTCGGCCATGACGACGTAGTAGAAGCCGTCGTCGGGGTGCCCGCCGGCCCGGTGGACCGCAGTGGCACCAATGGCGACCAGCTCGTCCACCCGGGCGTCGACCCTCTCGATGCGCCGGGGCATCGAGAGGGTGTCGTCGCGGCCGGTGGGGTAGAGGTCGAGGTGCAGGCGGTTCTTGCCGCCCTTGCCCTCGGGCACCTGCTGGAACCACACCGGCGGGCGCAGCCCCTGCGGGTCGAAGATCCGGTCCTCGAACGCCGCCCGGCCATCGAGCCGGCCGCGGTAGTGCTCGTCCCACGTCGTCGCGGGGTGCTGCGGCGGCGTGCGGACATAGCCCAGCGCCTGCTCCCAGAACCGGGCGAGCCGGGCGGGGTCGTTCGAGTCGATCGTCAGCTGCCAGAACACCATGCCGCGAGGTTAGTCCGGTGCCGCGGCGGCCGCTGGGGGTGGCGTTCGCGTCGAGCGGTGACCCGGGTGAGAATCGACCTCGTGCCCGCTGTCGTGCCCCTGGACATCCCGCCTGCGCCCGTCAGGAGGCGCCGATGAACGTCCGGTTCCGCCATCGGCTGACCCTGGCGGTCCTGGCGTTGCTCGTGCTCGCGGCGCTCGTGGCCGCGGCATACCGGCGCTGACCGCTCAGGACAGCGCCGACACCACGTGGTCGACGCAGCGGGTCAGGGCCGTGACGTCGTCGGGCTCGACCGCCGGGAACATCGCCACCCGCAGCTGGTTGCGCCCGAGTTTGCGGTAGGGCTCGACGTCGACCACCCCATTGGCGCGCAGGACCTTGGCTACCGCGGCGGCGTCGACCGACTCGTCCAGATCGATCGTGCCGACGACCTGGCTGCGGGCGGCGGGGTCGGCGACGAACGGCGTGGCGTATGCCGCTTGCTGCGCCCACGAGTACAGCCGGTCGGCCGAGTCGGCCGTGCGCGCCGTTGCCCAGGGCAGGCCGCCGTTGCCGTTGAGCCAGGCCAGCTGCTCGGCGACCAGGACGAGGGTGGCCACCGCCGGGGTGTTGTAGGTCTGGTCCTTGCGGGAGTTGTCGATTGCGGTCGGCAGGCTGAAGAAGTCCGGGACCCACCGGCCGGTGGCGACCACCTCGTCGACCCGCTGCAGCGCGGCGGGGGAGAACAGCGCGAGCCACAGCCCGCCGTCGGCGGCGAAGCACTTCTGCGGCGCGAAGTAGTAGACGTCCACCTCGGTGGGGTCCAGCGCCAGCCCGCCGGCGCCCGAGGTGGCGTCGACGAGCACCAGGGCGTCGGCGTCGGCGCCCTCGACCCGTCGCACCGGGGCCATGACACCGGTCGAGGTCTCGTTGTGCGGCCAGGCGTAGACGTCGGCGCCGGCTTCGGCCGCCGCCACGGGCAGGGTCCCCGGAGCGCCCGTGACGATGGTCGAGGGGCCCAAGAACGGTGCCCCGTCGGTGACGGACGCGAACTTGCCGGAGAACTCCCCGAAGGTCAGGTGGTAGGCCTTCTCCCGGACCAGACCGAACGCGGCGATGTCCCAGAACGCCGTCGCGCCGCCGTTGCCGAGGACCACCTCGTAGCCCTCGGGCAGGGCGAAGAGGGTGCGCAGCCCGTCGCGGACTTCGCCGACGAGGTTGCGCACCGGCGCCTGACGGTGCGAGGTGCCCAGCAGGCCACGGCGCGGGCCGGCGAGCGCGTCGATCTGGGCGGCGCGGACCTTGCTTGGGCCGCACCCGAAGCGCCCGTCTGCGGGCAGCAGAGTCGCGGGGATCCGGATGGCAGGGGCGGCGGTCGTCGTCACCGTGGGCACCTCGTGTCGGGGAGTGTCTGGCCGCTGGCCATCCTCGCACTGGCGCCGCGCCGGCGCAGATCGGGTCCGGTCGTCGGGAACAGGACGTCCGAATCAGGCGTTGGTATCGACGTAATGTTGTAATGACGTAAGGAGCATGACATGCACAGCGACGAGAGCAACCGTCACCGTCACCGCGATCGCGGCCCCGGCCGGGGCCGCGCGGGCGGCCCGCCGTTCGGCCCGCCGCAGGACGGCCCGTCCCCCGAGGAGGGGTTCGCCGGCCCGCCCGGTATGCCGTTCGGCCCGCGCGGTCGGGGGCGCGGCCGTCGGGGTGGCCCGTTCGGACGCCCCGGCGGGTGGCAGCAGGCCGACCTGCCCGACGCCGACGACGCGGCGGACTGGTTCGCCGGGCGGCTGCCCGAGGGCTGGTTCGTCGGGACGCCCGAGGTGAGCGTCGACCGCGAGGAGATCGTCGTCGTCGGTGAGCTGCCGCCGGTCGACGGACAGTCGGACAGCCCGGCCGCCGCGGACGGGCGGATCAGCCGGTTCCGCGAGCAGACCCGTGACGAGCGCATCGCCATCGCCCTTCAGGCGCAGGCCCGTTACGGGCGCAAGGTGAGCTGGGGCGCCCGGATCGGCTCCGAGAGCCAGCTGTTCACCCACCTGGCCGTCCCGGTGATGACCCGACTGCGGCAACCGCAACGGCAGGTCCTCGACACCCTCGTCGACGCCGGGGTGGCCCGCTCCCGCTCGGACGCGCTCGCCTGGGCGGTGACCCTGGTGGGCGAGCACACCCAGACCTGGCTGGCGGACCTGCGCGCCAAGATGGCCGAGGTGGACGAGCTGCGGACCCAGGGCCCGCAGATTCTGATCGGGTCCCCCGGGGTGTCCGGCCGGCGTCGACGCGCGGCATACCGCCCCGGCGCCGCCCTCCGGCGCCCGGCGGGTCATCGGCTGGCCCGGCCCAGGAACCCGCGCGGCTCCTGCCCGGATGCCCTCAGGGCGTCTGGCCCTCGTGGGCGGCCTCGTGCGGATCGGTGTGTCGGTCCCACCCGGCGACCTGCGCGGGCAGCCGGGCCGGGACGCCGATGTAGCGCGAGGCCGGGCGGATGAGCCGCCCGGTGGCCTTCTGCTCGAGGATGTGCGCGGCCCACCCGGCGGTGCGCGCGCAGGTGAACATCGGGGTGAACATCGCCGGCGGCACCTCGGCGAAGTCGAGGATCACCGCGGCCCAGAATTCGACGTTCGTCGCGAGGACCCGGTCCGGGCGGCGCTCCTGCAGCTCCGCCAGGGCGGCCTCCTCCAGGGCATGGGCCACCTGGTAGCGCGGCGCGCCCAGGCGCAGGCAGGCATCGCGCAGGACCTTGGCCCGCGGGTCCTCGGCGCGGTAGACCCGGTGCCCGAAGCCCATGAGCCGTTCCCCACGGTCCAGCACGTCGCACACCCAGCGGCGGGCGTCGCCGGTGCGCTCGACGCCCTCGAGCATGTGCAGCACCCGCGAGGGCGCCCCGCCGTGCAGCGGCCCGCTCATCGCCCCGACCGCACCGGACAGGCACGCCGCGACGTCGGCGCCGGTCGAGGCGATGACCCGCGCGGTGAAGGTCGAGGCGTTCATGCCGTGCTCGGCCGCCGACACCCAGTAGGCGTCGACGGCCTCGACGTGCCGCGGGTCGGGCTCGCCACGCCACCGGATCATGAACCGCTCGACGATGGTGTTGGCCTTGTCGACCTCGCGCTGCGGGACCATCGGGCGGGTCAGGCCGCGGGCGGACTGGCCGACGAAGGACAGCGCCATGACCGAGGCCCGGGCGAGGTTCTCCCGAGCCTCGGCCAGGTCGATGTCCAGCAGCGGACGGAACCCCCAGATCGGGGTGAGCTGAGCCAGCGCCGACTGCACGTCCACGCGCACGTCGCCGCTGTGCACCGGCAGCGGGAACGGCTCGGCCGGCGGCAGCCCGGGGTAGAAGTCGTCGTCGACGAGCAGCCCCCAGACGTTGCCGAAGGACACCGTGCCGACCAGGTCCTCGATGTCCACGCCCCGGTAGCGCAGCGCGCTGCCCTCGCGGTCGGGCTCGGCGATCGTCGTCTCGAAGGCGATGACGCCCTCCAGCCCGGGGTGGAAGTCGGCCTTGGCGAGGTCGGCGAGCGGCTGGGTGGTCATCGGGGGCCTTCCTGCGCACGGGCCTCGAGATCTGCTCGGGCTCGGCCAGCCTACGCTGTCGGGCATGGCCACGGAGCGGACCGATTACCCGGGCGAGGGACTGCTCGAGGCCGACCTCGCCGACACCCCGCTGGCGCAGCTACGGGCCTGGGTGGGCGCGGCGCAGGCCCGCCAGGGGGTCACCGGAGACGTCCCGGAGCCGACCTGCATGTCCGTGGCGACGGTCGACGCCGACGGCACGCCGAACGTCCGCGCCGTGCTGCTGCGCTTCCTGGACGAGCGCGGCCTGGGTTTCGTCACCAACACCGAGTCGGCCAAGGCCCTGGAGATCGCGGCGAACCCCGCAGCCGCGGCGACCCTGGTCTGGCCGGCGATGTTCCGGGCCATCCGGGTGCGGGGCCAAACCGAGCCCCTCGGCGCCGACGAGGTGCTCGGCTACTTCACCGAGCGTCCCTGGGGGTCGCGGATCGGGGCGTGGGCCTCGCGCCAGTCCGCGCCGGTCGGCACCCGCGCGCAGCTGGAGGCGGCATACCAGCGGTATGCCGCGCGCTTCCCGGACACGGGCAGCCCCGACGACGTGCCGGTGCCGCCGTTCTGGGGCGGCTACCGTATTCGCTGCCGCGAGGTGGAGCTGTGGGCCGGCCGGTCCTCGCGACTGCATGACCGGCTCGTCTACGCCTCGGTCACCGGCCGGCCGGCCGCTCTGGGCGACCCGGCGGCCTGGCGGGTGGTGCGCCGGCAGCCCTGAGCGCACGGGCCGACCCCGGGCAGGGGACGGCCCGTGGGGAGCCGCTGTGGAAGCGGCGTGCACGCTGGACGGGGCGTGCCTGCCCACGGGCCGCGGCGACTGCTGTGGATTGCGGCCGCGCGTCCGATGCCGAACCGCCGAGGCGGCCGGGGACGACGGGTGCGCGCTACCGCGCAGCCACCTCACGTGTCCGATAGGAACTCACTACCCGACCACCTCCTTTCTCGTGTGGCGCCACGGTATGCCGCCCACCCGCCGGAATCAAGGGAGTTCTCCCCCCGGGCGGACCTAGGCTTGGCCGGTGACCCAGCCGACGGTGACGAGCCTGCGGGCCATCGCCGTGCCGGCATACGGCCCGACGGTCCTGGCCTCCACCGGGACCGGCGCCGTCACGGCGGTCTACGCGCTCAGTGCCCGCGATCTGGGCGCCAGCATCGGGCTGGCCGCCTTCGTCGTCGCCCTGTTGGGCATCGGTCAGCTCGTTGGGGACCTGCCGGCCGGGGCCCTGGCGGCCCGGTTCGGCGAGCGGCGCGCGTTGCTGCTGGCCGCAGGCGCCGAGGCCCTGGGGATGCTCGGCTGCGCCCTGGCCCCCGGGGTGGGGTGGCTCGCGGCGTCGGTGCTGTTCGTCGGGCTGGCCAACGCCGTGTTCGGGCTGGCCCGTCAGGCCTTCCTCACCGACGCCGTGCCGATCGGGTTGCGGGCCCGCGCGCTGTCGACGCTGGGTGGCGTGCACCGGATCGGGGTGTTCGTCGGCCCGTTCGTCGGGGCCTGGGTCGTCGCGCGCTGGGGGGTGCAGGCGGCGTACGGGGTCGGGGTCGTCGCGTCCGGGTTGGCGTTCCTGCTGCTGGCGACCTACGGCGAGCTGCCTGGTGCCGACGCGGGCGTCCGGGCGGTCGCCGCCCGAGGCAGCGACCGCGCCCGGCCCTCGGTGCGCACGGTGCTCGCCGCCCATCGGCGAGTGCTGCTCACCCTCGGGGTGGGCGTGGTGTTCGTCTCGGGGGCCCGGGCGGCGCGCAACGCCGTCGTGCCGCTGTGGGCCGAGGCGGTGGGCCTGGACGCGGCGGCGACCAGCCTGGTCTTCGGCATCTCCGGCGCCGTGGACATGCTGTTGTTCTACCCGGCCGGCTGGGTCATGGACCGCTACGGCCGGGCCCTGGTCGCGGTGCCGTCGATGCTCGTCATGGGTGCGGGGATGGTGCTGTTGCCGGGCACCCACACGTTCGCGACGGTCACCGCGGCGGCATGCCTCATCGGGGTGGGCAACGGGATGGGTGCGGGCATCGTCATGACCTTGGGCGCCGACGTGTCGCCGCTGCTGGGCCGGCCGCAGTTCCTCGGCGGGTGGCGGCTGATGGCCGACGTCGGATGGGCCGGGTGGCCGGCCCTGGTCAGTCTGGTCGCGGCGGTGGCGCCGCTGTCCGTCGCGGTGGCCGCGATCGGCGCGGTCACCATCGCCGGCGGCGGGTGGCTGGCCGTCTGGGTGCCCAGGTACGACCCCGTCTCGCGCCGGACCGTCGACCGGGCGCGACGTCGGCCGGCCTAGCGGTTGCCGGCCGGTCAGTGCGGGCGAGGGTCGGCGCCGAGGGCGGCCAGGGCCGGGCCGTCGAGCCGCCACACCGTCCACTCGTCCTGGGGCCGGGCGCCCAGGGCGGCGTAGAACCCGTGCGCGGGGGCGTTCCAGTCCAGCACCCACCACTCCAGCCGGCCGTACCCGCGGGCTGCGCAGATCCGCCCGAGCTCGCCCAGCAGCAACCGGCCCAGGCCCAGACCGCGGTGAGCCGGATCGACGAACAGGTCCTCGAGCCAGATCCCGTGGCGGACCTTCCACGTCGAGAACGACACGAACCAGATGGCGATGCCCGCGACGGTCCACCCGGTCCCGTCGTCGACCTCGGCGACGTGGCAGAACACCGCGGGGCGGTGCCCGAACAGGTGCGCGTGCAGCTCGGGCTCACCGCCCTCGACCGCGTCGGGCTCCCGCTCGTACTCGGCCAGCCCCCGGATCAGCTCGAGAATGGCCGGGCAGTCCTGCGGCCGTGCCCTGCGCACCCGGGTGGCCGGCCGGGGACGGGCCGGGATACGCGGCGGGACGGACACGGGGGCTCCTGGAAGGAGGCGGCGCATCGGGCGGTATGCCGCCCGCCCGGCGCTCGAGGGTGGGTCGGACAGTTCGGTGAGAGGCTATCGCCGTGACCGAGATGATCGACACGACGGAGATGTACCTGCGTACCGTCTTCGAGCTGGAGGAGGAAGGCATCGCGCCGCGGCGGGCGCGGATCGCCGAGCGCCTCGGTCACTCCGGTCCCACCGTGTCCGAGACGGTCGCGCGGATGGAACGCGACGGGTTGCTCACCGTCTCGCAAGGTCGCCGGCTCGACCTGACGCCCGCGGGGCGGGAGCGGGCCGTGCGGGTCATGCGCAAGCATCGGCTCGCCGAGCGCTTGCTCGTCGACGTGCTGGGCCTGGAGTGGGAGCTGGCCCACGACGAGGCCTGTCGGTGGGAACACGTGATGAGCGAGCGGGTGGAGCGGCGCATCCTCGCGTTGATCGGCCAGCGACGCGAGTCGCCCTACGGCAACCCCATCCCCGGTCTGGACGAGTTGGGCGACCCGATCGACGGGGAGCAGTTCCGCGAGGGTGTGGCAACTCTCACCGAGCTGGCCGGCGTGTCGGAGCGGGTGGTGGTGGTGCGTCGGATCGGCGAGCCCGTCCAGGCCGACCACGCGGCGCTCGGCACGCTCATGGCCGGCGGGCTCCTGCCTGGTCGTCGGGCGCGGATTCGCTTGGGCGACAACGGGATCGAGGTGGCGCCAGCGCAGGACGGTGCCAGTGGCGGCGTCGTGCTGGGCAAGGCCGTGGCTGCCCACGTGTTCGCCACAGTGGTGGATTGACCCGCGGATCCACCCGCCGGCCTGGTGTGCGTTTCGTCGCCGTTCCGTGACCGGAGCGTGACGTGGCGAGCCGCCCTGGGGTACCCTCCTGTCACTCGCCCGACCGGGTGAGGGCCTGGGTGGAACGCCGAGTCCTGCCACCTCCCAGCGCTGTTCCAGCACCGCCTGGCAGGAGCGGGGGACCCACCTTCGGGCGTCGTGAGACGCCCTCGGGGTGAAGCTCCCGACGCAGAGCGCCGCGGAGCCGGGTGACAACTCCCACCCGAACCCGACAGCTCACCTCGTAGGCGTCAGGAGAGGGACACCGTGGCCAAGCACGTCGGGCGCCACCGCGCGCCGGGATACTCCCCGCTTCACGAGCTCACCCACCTTGCCTCGGCGTCCACCGCGCCGGCGGCCCGTGGGGGGGCCGTGCTGCTCATGACCGGAGGGCTCCTCGGCGCCGTCGGCGCCTCGGCCACCGCCCTGGAGGGGCCCACCGCAGGGTCGACGGCGCCGATGGTGACCGCCCCGGCCGCCCCAGCCGCCCCGGACGCGTTCGGCACCATCGGCTTCGTCACCAAGAAGGTCAACCGGACGGTCGTCTCGGCCGCGCCGGCGGCAGCCTCTCGCGCCACGACCCGTACCGCCGCGCCGGCGGCGCCCGCGGCGCCCGCGGCACCGGCCGCGCCGCAGGCACCGGCGATCCCCAACAACGGCTCGATCGTCGGCATTGCGGCGAGCCTGTCGGGCATTCCGTACCGCTACGGCGGCTCCTCGACCTCCGGGGTCGACTGCTCCGGCTACACCTCGCTGGTGTACCGCACGGCCGGCATCTCCATCCCCCGCACCGCCGAGGCCCAGCGCGCCGCATCCACGCGGGTCAGCGACCCGCAGCCCGGGGACCTCGTCTTCGTCGGGATCCCCGCGTCCCACGCCGGCATCTACGCCGGCCCGGGCATGATGTACGACGCGCAGCGCCCCGGCACGGTCAG
This sequence comes from Dermatophilaceae bacterium, assembly GCA_037045055.1. Taxonomy (GTDB): domain Bacteria; phylum Actinomycetota; class Actinomycetes; order Actinomycetales; family Dermatophilaceae; genus Phosphoribacter. The sequence goes on from JBAOHJ010000002.1 coordinate 535,828, forward strand.
CGGTCTGCACAAGGTCTGGACGTCCAACGTCACCTACGGGCGGTTCTGAGCGACCCGTACTCGTCTGTCTCCCTACCGTGCGGCCCCCGGTCCAACGACCGGGGGCCGCACGGTGCCTGGCGGGTGGCACAGTGGGGGGATGCACGAGCCTGCCGGGCAGCTGGTCGTCGAGGTCTGGGCGGACCTGGTCTGCCCCTGGTGCTTCATCGCCAAGCACCGGCTGCGCCAGGCGGTCGCGGCATACGAGCACCCGGCGACGGTCGTGTTGCGGCACCGGGCCTTCGAGCTGGAGCCGGGGTTACCGCCGGGGCAGCGCGTCCCGGTGGCGCAGCACTTGGGGGACCGGTACGGCGGGGGCATCGAGGCCGGCCGAGCCATGACCGCTCGGGTGGCCGAGGTCGCGGCCGCCGACGGGATGGTGCTCGACTTCGACCGTGCGGTGACGTGCTCGACGTTCGACGCCCATCGCCTGGTAGCGCTGGCCGCGCAGTTGGGTGGCTGGGAGCTGGCCCAGGCCGCGGTGGAGCGCTTCTTCGCCGCGCACTTCCAGCAGGGGCTGGCCGTGGACGACCACGGCGTGCTGGTGCGAATCGCGGCCGAGGCGGGGCTGGACGAACAGCGGGTCGCGGCCGTGCTGGCCGGGGACATGCACGCTGACGCGGTCCGCGCCGACGAAGCCGCGGGACGGGCGCGGGGGATCGGCGGGGTGCCCTACGCGCTCGCCGACGGTCGGGTGGCTCTCGGGGGTGCCCAGCCGGTGGAGGTGTACCTGCAGTTGCTGCGCCAGGCCGGGGGAGTGCAGGGCCAGGGGTAGGCCCCTGGCACTGACGCCGCGGCGGAGGGCAGGACGGGGTCACCCGCCGGACCTGCAGGACGCTGCACCCGCCGGGTGGCCGGATCCGCGACCCGCGGATCGGCCGCTGCCGCTCGCCCCCCACCCTGCCGAGCCCACCGCCGGGCCGGACACCTCGACGGGGTGGTTCCGCGGAGCTCTGCATTGCCCGCCACTGGCGGGCAATGCAGAGCTCCGCGAACCCGGGCATCCTCACCCCGAGCCTGGCGGGCGGCCGACCCTGGCGGCGCGCGTCGAGGACGGCGAAAGCGTCCTGGCGGTGCGAGCCCGGTCCTGCCCCTCGATGTCGTGTCGTGGTCCTGGCCGAGGTCGACGGCGCCGTTATCGCCCCGGCGCCGCGTCAGGCAGACAGGTGCTCGGCGATGGCGGTGCCCACCATCTCGGGCTCGTCCAGCCACGGCGCGTGACCGGCATAGGGGAGGCGGATGAGCCGGTGGTAGCGGATCGCCGTGATCGACGGGGCCGCGAGCATCGGCGCCTGGAAGGCGTCCTTGTCGCCCCAGACGATGAGCGTCGGGTGGGTGATTCGGGAGAGCTCCTCGATGCTGATGTGGTTGACCGGGCGCACCGACCGTCCGCGGACCAGCGCGTTGCAGTAGCTGTTGACGCTCGCCGGGTAGCTCGGCCGGTTGGAGATCAGCCGGCCGGCGGCCATCACCCCGGGCGGCAGGTGCTCGCCGGCGCCCACGCCGATGGCCTGGTTGTTGAACCAGGTGAAGCTCGACTCGGTGACCTCCCGGGCCAGCGCGGCCCTCCCGAGCACCGGGGCCGCCATGAGCAGCATCGGCAGGATCGGGTGGGACTTGGGGAACGCCCCGGCCGGAGCTCCCATGAGGACCATCCGGCGCACCCGCCGTGGCATGTCGATGGCGGCATACAGGCTGAACTGGCTGCCCACCGAATGGGCCACGAGGTCGACCACGGGGATGGCCTGCTCGTCGAGGATGCCCCGGATCGTCGAGACCGCCATGTCCCGCAGGCAGTTCGGGTTGGGCAGGACGCACTCCCCGGACAGGCCGTGGCCGGGCCAGTCCATGACCATGACGTTGCGCCCGGTGAGGTAGGAGAACATCTCCACGGCCAGCACCGAGAACGAGCCCACCCCGTGCATGACGAGCACCGGCGGCAGCGGGCTGTCCTGGGGCCCGAAGTGCATGATCCGCACCCACCGCTCACCGACGTACGTGTCGACCAGGTGCATCTCCTCGCGCGGCTCGATGCCGTAGTGCCGGTAGGCCGTGAGCTCGTGCTCGCGGATCTGGCTGTCCAGACTCGTCGTGTCGGTCGCCATCGGCCTAGTCCTTGGCGAGCGAGAGGACCTCGTCGAAGCCCTCCCGGACGCACTCGAGCAGCAGGTCCGTGTCGGGGAACACGTCGCGGTCGAGGTTCATGGCGATGCAGGCCCGGCCCTCGTAGGTCATCATGCCGGCCATCATCGCCACCGCGGGGCGTGGCCCGATGGGGCAGGCGTGGGTGACCTTGGCACCGGCGATAAAGGCCTGATGGCCGACGCCCGGGATGTTGGTCAGCTGGACGTCGACGGCGCTGGTCGAGCTGCCGACGACCTCGACGATCGCGGCGACCGGCAGCGCGTCGAGCATCGGGGCGACGTGCTCGACGAAGGCCAGGGCCGGCTCGGCCCGGCACTCCTTGACCCGCTCGCGGATGAGCTGGACCCGGCGCACCGGGTCGGTCTCGAACAGCGGGCCGCGCATCGTCGCCCCGGTGAAACTGTTGCCGCCCAACGGGTCGTTCGCCTTGCGCAGGCTGATGGGGATCGAGACCGGGATCTCCTCGACCCGCACGCCGTGGTGCTCGTGGAAGCGGCGCAGCGCGCCGATCATGCCGGCGAGGTAGACGTCGTTGACCGACCCACCGGCGACCTTGCCGGCCGCGCGCATCCGGGCCTGGGGGAACTCGGCGAACGCCACCCGGCAGCCGATGCCCCCGGCCCCGGCCAGCAGCGGCGAGCGGGGCAGCTCGGTGCTCATCTTGCGCTGCAGCGAGCGGATGTAGTCGATGGAGTCCTTCGTCGAGCGCAGCGGCCGGCGTGCGCTGCGCATCATGGAGGCGTTGGCTCCGCGGGAGGAGCGCAGGGCGCTCATCGGGGCGTTCATCGCCTGACGGGTCAACCGGGTCGACAGCAGCGAGGCCGGCGTGTACGTCGGGCGCTCGGGGTAGGACGGCACCTGCCGCGAGCCGGGCGCCGCCTGCGAGCTGTGCAGCATGTCCATGACCTGCACGAGGGCCAGGCCGTCGCCGAGCACGTGGTGGGTGCGGAACATGTATGCCGCCTTGCCGCCCTTGAGCCCGGTGAGCAGGACGACCTCCCACGGCGGGCGCTCGCGGTCCAGCGGGCGGTGCAGGATCGAGGCGACCGTGTCGCACAGCGCGTGCTCGTCGCCGGGGGGCGGCACCTGGACGCGGTAGACCTGGTGCTCGATGTCGAAGTGCGGGTCCAGCGACCACGCCGGTGTGACGACGGGCACCAGCGGATCCACGATCCGCTCGCGCAGGCGGGGGACGAGGCGAGTGCCCCGCTCGTGGGCCGCGACGAAACGGTCCCAGTCGGGCTCGGTCTCCAGCCGCTCGAACATCGAGCCGGTGGCCCGCGTCCGTGGGTCGTTGTCGGCCCGCCACATCACCGACTCCCAGTGGCTGAGGTAGGGACCGCCGCCCCACTCGAAACCTTCGTCCATCCGCGCACTCCTCGGTGTCGGTGACGGCATACGCCGCAAAGGTGACGCATACGTCGTGCAGGCTGTGTCGACCATGGTTTCCTATCCACGCTCGTGCGAGCCAGAGGGGTGACCGGTCGCACAGCGTTGCGACTGCGGGCACCGCGGGCCTGGGGCACTTGACGAAAGCGCCCCGCAACGGCTGGGGTGTGAGCGTGGACACCGAGGACGTGCTGACCCAGATCCGCAACGGCCCCCGAGGACCCCGGATCGGTGCGTTCTTCGACTTCGACGGCACGCTCATCGACGGGTACTCCGCCTCGACGCTCTACGAGCACCGGCTGCGGGCGCGTCAGGTCGGCCCGCTGGAGGCGATCCGGGCGATCAAGGCCGCTCGCGGCGGGCCGATGAGCGAGGCGGAGTTCGAGTCGTTCGTCGGCCAGGGGATCTCGGGGTGGAAGGGCAAGCCGGAGGGCTATCTGCAGGAGCTGGGCAAGAAGCTCTACACCGGCGGCATCGCCAGCCACCTGTTCCACGAGGCGTGGCGCCTGGTCAAGGCGCACCAGCGGGCCGGGCACACCGTGGTCATCGCGAGCTCCGCGACCCGGGTGCAGATCGCCGGCGTGGCCAAGGCCCTGGGGGTCACCGACGTCCTGTGCACCGAGCTTGAGGTGGTCGGGGGGACGCTCACCGGCAAGCTCGCCGGGCGCACCCTCTGGGGCGAGGGCAAGGAGGCCGGCATCCGCGACTTCGCCCGCCGCAAGCGCCTGAGCCTGGCCAAGGCGTACGGCTACGCCAACGGCGACGAGGACATCCCCTTCCTCGAGACCGTCGGGCACCCGTATGCCGTGAATCCCCAGCCCCAGCTCGCCAAGGCCGCCAGTGTCCACGGCTGGCCGGTCCTGGCCTTCCAACAGGGCAACGGCCGCTTCGACCTGGCCCCGGTGCTGCGCACCGGCGGCATCTGGGCGTCGTTGATCGGCGGCGGCGCCGCCGGCATCGCGATGAGCCTGCTCAGCGGCGACAAACGACGGGGCATCAACTTCATGATCAACGCGTTCGCCCAGTTCGGCGGGGCGTTCGGCGACATCAAGGTCGAGGTCGTCCAGGGCCAGGGCCACCTGTGGTCGGACCGGCCGGCGGTCTTCCTCATCAACCACCAGAGCGCGCTCATCGACCTACTGGTCGGGGCCACCGTCCTGCGCGAGGACGTCACCGCGCTGGCGAAGAAGGAGATCAAGCAGATGCCCGTCGTCGGGCCGATGATGGGCTACGCGCAGTTCGCCTTCGTCGACCGAGCCGACAGCACCCAGGCCCGGGAGGCCCTCAAGGAGGCGTTGGACCTCATCGAGCGCGGCGTCTCGGTCGTGGTGGCGCCGGAGGGCACCCGGTCCTACACGCCGGAGGTCGGCGCGTTCAAGAAGGGGGCCTTCTACCTCGCCCGGGAGGCGCAGGTGCCGGTCATCCCCATCGTCGTGCGCAACTCGGGGCAGATCATGTGGCGGGACAACAAGACGGCCCGCCCTGGCCGGATCGAGGTGGCGGTGAAGGAGCCGTTCCGCGTCGAGGGGACCGGCCAGCAGCCCATCGACCGCGCCACCGCCCTCATGCACCGGCTCTATGTCGACTCGCTGGAGTCGTGGCCGGGCCCGACCGCAGCGGGGGAGGGCTCGTGACGTCCACGTCCGACGCTTCGCAGCACGCGGCCGGGGACGATAACGGCATACTCGGGCGCATGGCGAGCACGCGACACGGTGCGGTGGAGGACCTGCGACGGCGGGTGCGGCATCTGCTCAAGGATCCCCAGCTCAAGGAGGACACCCCCTTCGTCACCGAGCTGAGCCGTGCCGAGCACTTCCAGACCGGGGTGCGCGGGCTGGCCGCGAAGCTGGGCGAGGACCACGCGCAGATCGAGAAGCAGGCGGTGCGCTACCTGCGCGAGATGGGGGCGATCCACAACCAGGCCGCCACGGAGTGGTGGGACCGGGTGGGCACCTGGATGCTGCGCGGCTTCGACCTGGTCATCGACGAGGACTCGCTGGCCAAGCTGCGCCCGCTGGACCGCGACCACACGCTGATCTTCCTCATCTCGCACCGGTCCTACCTCGACGAGTGGGTCTCGCCCAAGGTCATCGCCCGCGGCGGGATCACCCCGCCCTACTCCTTCGCCGGCACCAACCTCGGCTTCTTCCCCCTGGGCCCGATGGCCCGGCGCACCGGCGTCATGCACGTGCGGCGGATGACCAGAGGGGTGCCGGTCTACAAGCACGCCCTGCGCTCCTACATCGGCCAGCTCATCGTCAACGGCGAGAACCTGCTGTGGGCCATCGAGGGGGGCCGCACCCGCACCGGCAAGCTGCGCCCGCCGCGGTTGGGCCTGATGCGCTACGTCATCGACGCCGCCGAGGCGATGGACACCGACGAGATCTACATCGTGCCGATGTCCTACCTCTACGACCAGCTCCCCCGCGACGAGGTCGAGACGATGACCATGGAGGCCAAGGGCCGGGGAAAGAACCCCGAGAACGCCCGCTGGTTCCTCAACTACCTGCGCGGCCTGGACACCCGGGTCGGGCGGATCTACGTCAACTTCGGCAAGCCGCTGCCGCTCAAGGCGCGCCTGGCCGAGCTGCGCGCCGACGCCTCGCACACCGTGGTCGAGCGGATCGCCGTCGACGCCTCGCACCGGCTCAACGAGGCGACGCCGGTGACGCCGACCTCGGCGGTGTGCATCGTCATGCTCGGCGAGCGCCGCGCCATGACCCTCGACGAGGTCCTGGAGACGGTGCAGCCGCTGTCGGACTACCTGCAGGCCAAGGGCTGGCCCACCGCCGGCGGGGCGAACCTCACCGACCGAGCCACCGTGCGTAAGGCCCTCAAGGACCTCACCGACTCGGGGGTGCTGCTCTCGCACACCGGCGAGACCACGGTCTGGCGGATCGCGCCCGACCAGCATCTCACCGCGGCGAACTACCGCAACAGCGCGATCCACGTGCTCATCGCCCGGGCGATCTGCGAGCTCGACCTGGTCGGCGCGCGCACGTCGCAGAGCGAGGCATACCCGGTCTGGGAGGATGCCCTGCGGTTGCGGGACCTGCTGAAGTTCGAGTTCTTCTTCCCCGGGCGCGCGGACTTCGGCGAGGAGCTGTGGCGCGAGCTGCGCATCCTCGACCCGCAGAAGGCGCCGGCGGGCCGGCCCACGGACGACCGGCAGACCATGACGTGGCAGGACGCGCGGCACTTCCTGCACCGGTGCACGCCGCTGTTGTCGCACCTGGTCCTGCGCCCGTTCCTCGACGCGTATGCCGTCGTCGCGCACGAGCTGCTCGACGAGCCGACCAACCGTGATCTCGACGAGGAACGCTTCCTGCGTCAGTGCACGATCGTCGGGCAGCAGTGGGCGTTGCAGCACCGCATCGGCGGCATGGAGTCGGCCTCGCAAGAGATGTTCCGCAACGCGATGCAGCTGGCCGAGCACCGGGGCCTGGTACGCTCGGACGCCCCGCGCTCGGACGACCCGCAGCTGCGGGCCCGGCGGGAGGCTTTCGCCGACGAGATCAACGAGTACCGCCGGCGGGTGGCCCTGATCGCGCAACGCGTGGGCACGCCGGCGTTCGAGCTGGTCGAGCCCAAGGAGTAGGACCCGCCCGGCGACGAAGGCGTGCTGCGCCCGGGCGTCGGCCGCGCCCCGGTGAGGGGTCGACCCGGTCGCCGTGGGGGGACGGGTCGGGCGCGTCGCCCGCGGGGTGCCGGGAGTAACCGACGACGGCGGTCAGGGGGTCGACGGCAGCGGGCGTCCGCCGAGCGGCAGCGCCGGGGGCGCCGGGACGGCGGCCGGGGTCGGGCTCGACGTGGACGTCGCGGAGCTGCCGGGGGCGGCCGGGCCGGGGTCGGGCAGGGCCCGCCACCCGATGACCGTGGCGCAGATCATCGCCACCGCGGCCAGCAGCAGGACCGCCGAGGCCAGGCCGAGGGCGCCGAAGTTCTTGATGATGTCGGGCAGCTGGGTGATCGCGTCCTCGCCGAAGCCACGCCCGGTGGTGCCGGCCTCGGCGATCCGGGCCCGCCCGCGCAGGTCGAGCAGGGCCAGGACGCAACCGGACACGCCCAGGGCGATGCTCACCATGAGCAGCCCGATGGCCACCATCCGCCCGGTGTCGCTGACCACCGACACGACGACGAGCAGGACGAGCCAGCCGGCACCCAGCAGCGCCACCCCACCCGTGAACACGGTCTTCGCGAACGACGCGTCCCACACCAACGGGACGTCCGGCTGCTTGCCCGGGGCGGGCGGCGGACTGGTCACCGTGACAGTGCACGTCGTGGACGTCGCCGGGGCAGAGGTCTGGCCGTCCAGGGTCGCCGTCACCGACACGGCATACCGGCCGGCGTCCGCGGCCGCGGCGTTCGCCTGGGCGAGGGCGGGGGAGTCGAGCCCGGGGATCGGCCGGCCGTCGTGGGTCCAGGAGTAGTCCAGGCGCGCGCCTGGGGGTCCTGAGGCGCGCACGTCGAGGCGCAGGGCGTCGCCCTGCGGCACGGTCAGCGTCGCGGGGAGGTCCCGGTCGAGGGTAGGGATGTCGGTCATGGGCGCTCCCGGACGGGGTGACGGCGACCCGGCCAGTATGCCTTCCGGCCCGGGGCCGGCGCGAGACGCGGCGCCCCCGAGACCGCGGCGGGCGAGACTCAAGGGCGGCGGAACTGCTCGCCGGTTCGCCGGCGGAGGTCGGGGTGTGCCGCGGCAGCGGCAGCGCGGGCTGACGCGATCCACTCCCGGGCCGGTGGTGCGTCGAGCCGGCGCAGCGTTGCCTCGTAGGCGCGGCGAGCGACCGTGACCCCGAGGGACCGGTCGAGGATCCGCCGGCCGACGACCGCGATCTCGCCCGAGGTCGGGCCGAGCGTCATCGTGGCAACCCCGGCCCGGCGCAGGGCGTGGACCTCTCGGGTGGTCTGGTTGACGACGGCGCGGCGGATCGCCGGGACGCGGACGCCGCGCTCGATCTCGGCCGGATCCATGCCGAACGGAGTCACACCTAAGACCACCGCGGCGCCGGCCTGCCCGGCCAGGTCGAGATGCGTCGTGCTGTGCCCCATCCCGCCGTCGTAGAGCCGCCGCCATCCGACCCGCACCGGCGGCCAGAGCCCAGGCAACGCCATGCTGGCGGTCAGCGCGGCATGCAGCGTCACCGGAGGGTGCTGCGTGGCGGCCGCCGTCAGGACCACCCGCTCGAGCCGGTCCAGGTCGTTCGTGACGATCCACAGCGGGCGGTCGGGCCACACGGGCGGCATCCCCTGGTGGTCCCAGTCCGCGTCGGTGACCGAGAACATCCCGCTGGGGAACACCCGTGAGAGCGCCTCGCTCAGCGGGGTGCGGCGGGGCTGACGGCGCAGGTGGTGGGTGAGGTCGAACGCCGTGCCGACGACGCGGCGCATGGTGAGGAACCCGCCCTCGTCGTGGGGGATCAGCAGGCGCCGTCGGCGCGGGTCGGGGCTGGTGAACTCGGGCGGCTCCATGACGGCGACCTCGCGTGGGCGCACGCCGTGACGCAGGTATGCCGCGGCGATGGACCCCGCACTCGTGCCGACCACGAGATCGGCCTGGGCGCCCAGGTCCAGGCCGGTGGCCTGCTCGACCGCCCACAGCGCGCCCGCGGTGTAGGCCAACCCGGTCGCGCCGCCGGCCCCGAGGACGACGGCGAGCCCGCCACCGCGGGGCGGGCGCGGCGGCATACCGGGATCGTACGCGCGCGACGGTCATTGGGCCCCGAGTCGAGCCGCTCGACGCGACACCCGTGACTACGGGGCGGTACGGGCTACGCTGGCGGGCGTGAAGATGCTCAAGTCGTTCTTCCTGCTGCTGGGTGTCGTGCTCGTCGTGGGAGCCGGCGCCTTGCTGCTGAAGAACATCTACGACGTCAACATCATGCACGAGACGATGCGCACGTATAACAACCCGAAGGACAACCCCAGCCCGCTCATCGCCGCCATGACCGGGTTGGCCGCCGCAGGCGGGTTGCTCGTCGGCCTCGGGATCGGTATGCCGCGTCGCACCCGCCGCAGCGTCGACCGCGACCTCGAGCAGCGGGGTGCGGGTGGCACCACGACCGGGTGACCCCGACGGGACGGTCACGGCTCACGGCCCGGTGGTGCCCCCTGGACGACCTCGGGCTGACACAATGAGGCCCTGCCACCGTCGAGCCACGCACGGCTCCGACGACGGCGCCCTCGTAGCTCAGGGGATAGAGCACCGCTCTCCTAAAGCGGGTGTCGGCAGTTCGAATCTGCCCGGGGGCACCACACGTTTATGCAGGTCAGGGGCGGGTACGTGGGTCAGCGTCGAGGACGTGAACCGCATCCGAACGCCGTTGGGTGACTCTTGGGTGACTAAGCGCCTTGTTGACCCGCTCAAGCGCCGCCCGGTCGGCGTCGGTCCCCTGAGGTGGCCATAGGTGTCGAGGGTGGTGCGGTTTTCGAGGGGAGGTCGTGAGAACCTCCTCCCGGGCTAACGCGGGTCTATGACCAGGGCCCGAGCTGGCCGGAGTCGACGAGGGTCCGGGCAGCCACCAGGGCGTCCTGAGACACCGCCAGAGCGTCGTCGACATCGCCCTCGTCGGGGCCTGCCTCGTCGGAATCGGGATATTCGTAGGAGTTGCGCTTGCGCCGGATCCGGCCGAAAGAGCGGAACGGCGACCCGCGTCCACTGAACCCTGATCCACCGACGGTGATGTCGTAGGTCATCAGTTCGGGTTTTCGGTTGGGGGCGGGTGTGGGGGCGCGGGTGGCTGGCCGGTCTGTCCGGCTCTTCCACGTTGGGTCCTCTGGTCGTGCCGCTGGGGCTGGGTGGTCAGGTCGTGGCCGCGGCGGGTGGGCTGGTGGCGCGGTGCCACAGGGTCTGCCAGGCCGGTGCCCAGGGCCAGGCGGCGGGGAGGTGCAGCACGAGCCGCCGGCCGGTCCTGGCGAGGCGGGCGGGGACGTTGATGATCAGGGTGCGCACGGTGGCCCAGCGGGCGGTGCGCATCGCGGCCGCGACAGCGGCGGCGCGGGCGAGGTTGAATGCGATCACGGTGCAGGCGAGCCAGGCGGCGTTGGCCGCGTATTTCCCGGAGGGTAGGTGCGCCAGCGGCCCGTTCTTGACCTCGGCGATGACCTGCTCGACGTGGGCGTGCTCGCGGTGGCGTTGGTCGGCCTCGATGGCGCTCAGGTCGCTATTGGTGATGAAGGCGTGGTGGCGCCAGGCCGCGAACAGTTCACCTTGCACTGACCCGTCGGAGGCCAGTGGTTGCAGCCGGGCGACCCGGCGGATGACCAGGCGGCAGCGCACGTGCTGGCTCTTGCGGCGGCCGGTGAACGCGACGTAGTCGATCTCGGCGACCTGCGCGTCGGAGATCCACCGCTGCTCGCTGTCCTCCCACACCGCGTTGGGGTACTCGATGCTGGTCCAGGCGTCCTCGTCGATCGCGGTGATCGCGGCCTTGACCTTGGGGTCCATCCGGGCGGTGACCGAGAACCACGCATCGTGCCGCAGCGCGGTCCCCACGAAGGCCCACCCGTAGTAGGCGGAGTCGGCCCGGCACAGGACCTGCCCGGTGGCCCCGGCCGCGCGGGCCGTGGTGATGGCCTGGGCCAGCAGGCGGCCCACACCGGCGGCGGAGGCGATGTTCCCGCGGCGCAGCCGGGCGCCGGCGATCACCGGTGCCGCGGCCGGGGTCGAGACGGAGGCCAGCTGCACGGTCAACCCGCGCTGGCGGGTGTACCCGAACGCGGCACCCTGCTTGGCGTACCCGTGGACCTCACGGACGGTGTCATCGACATCGACGTACGCGACCTGGTCGGCTCCAGCGAGCAGGCCCGGGACCTGCCTGGCCAGCCCGGCCAGCAACCGCGTCCCGACCGCGTCGAGCTGCTGAACGTGCCCGTGGGTGAACGAGCGCAAGAACGTGCCCAGCGTCGAGGGCGCCCGCACCCCGGTGAATAGCCGCGGCATCGCCCCGTGCCGCAGCAGGTCCAGGTCATCGATACTGTCCGCGCCGGCCAGCATCCCGGCGAGCACCGCGCTCGTCTTGACCGCCGCGTTCGGCGACGGCACGCCGAGATGCTGGCTGAGCAGATCACCCAGCCCGGCCGACTCGGCCAACCGCAGCACCGGCACCAACCCGGCCGCCGACACCAGGTTCGGGTCATCGAACACCGCACGGATCGTGTGAGAGGCTTTCACCTACGAGGTGCCCTTCGTGAGCGACATCTTCAGGAACTCGACACTCCCGATCCTGTTACATCACAAGGGCACTCTCGCGTTACGACCCGCCCAACACCTCAAACCCACCGGTGGATCAGGGCTGAACTGTGCTCGGATAGCGTCCTGGATAGCGATATGGCCGCCGCGGCTGGTGGCTCGGAGTCCCTGGACCGCGAGCAGCGCGGAGGCCGCCTTGCGCAGCGCGTCATAGGCGAGCTGGTACGCACCGGTCAGGTCACCCAGTTCCTTGGCGGATCGGGCCGACTCGACATGCCGGGCGCCGTCGGCGAGCAGGCGGCAAGCCAGATCGGCATCCGGAGTGACGTGCTCGAGCTCCCCGCCTGCGAGTAGGGCGTCCACGTCATTTACGGCCAGGTCCCCACGTCATGGGGCGCCGCCGGCTTCGAGCACTGGCCGAATGGGGACCAGCGGGCGGGTAGTGACCTCGGTGTGGAACCCGTCGGAACCATCACGCCACCACTTCATCGGCCGGATCGTCACGTTCACCTCTCGGCCCAACCTGCGGCGGGCTCGCTCGGCGGCGTCGTCGACCGCGTCCCGGTCCGGCCGGCCGACGACGAGGACGTCGAGGTCCACCGGGGCTCGGCCCGGAGTACCGGTATGACGCGCGGCCCAGGACCCGAACAGGTACAGCCCCTCGACGTCACCGATAGTGGCAAACTCCTCGGAGATCACCTGTGGAGGGCCGAAGGACCGCAGCAACAGCTCGGTCAGCGGTTCGGTGATCGGCGACGGCAGTGCCCGTACCAGACGAGTGTTCCCGACCCGCCGCGAGGCGAAGACACCCGCAGCCTCGGCCCGAGAGACCTCGCGCTGGGCCGTCGACACCGAGGCGCCGACCCGGGTGGCGATATCTGTCAACGACCACTCCTGATCCGGGTTCAGCAGGATGAGCGCGAGGATCTCCCCCTGCAGGGCGGAACGCAGCAACGGTAGGAGCTGTGGTGCTGGAGATTGCATAGGCTGCAAGATACTTTGCATTTTACAGTAAGTCAGTAGCCCTCCATAGGGAGCCAGGCATTGTCGCTCCGGGCTGGATCGCCGCGGGCGAGGGGGTCGGCAGTCCCCACTGGCCCTTGATTGATCCCCGGGACACGGACGTTCGTGCAGGTCACGGACGGGGTACGTTCGTCGCCGTCGAGGCCGCGTACGTGGTGCGCACGCCATTGCTCATCGGGTGACTCCTCGGTGACGACCGAAGGCTCTGACGGTCGCCAGCGCCGCCAGAGGGGCCTGCTCCGAGGAGGTGGCCGTGGGGGCGTAGCAGTGCCCCGCGACTCTCGAGATGTCGACGTCACAGCGGCGAACGGCGCGGCATACCGGATGCCCACCCGGGACACCCCGGCCGGCTGCCGCGAACCTCACGGGCACACTCGTTAGCCTTCAGGGGTGAGCGACGCCGACCCGCCGACCGCCCCGGACCGCCCCCTCGCGGCCGCCGTCGCGGGGTGGTCGCGCACTCTCACCGACGTCGGCGGGCCCAACACCCTGTTGTGGGCCGGAGACCATCCCGGCGGCCACCTCGACCTCACCCTGGCCCATCCGGGTGGGGTGTCCATGCTCCTGGCCGGTCGCCCGACCCGGTTGTCCGACCTGGTCCGCGAGCCGCTGGCCCTGGCCGACGCGCTCGACACCGCGCGCGCGCTGCACACCCGCGCCCGCCGGATCGAGCGTGAGCGCGGTCTGGCCTGCACGTTCATCGCGATCGGCACGGCCACCTGGACTTCGCCCCGCGCGAGGTCCATCGTCGAGGCCCCGGTCCTGCTGCGTCCCTGCCGGCTGCGTCCGCACAGCCCCGCCGAGCAGGATTTCGACGTCGATCTGCGCCCCTCGGTCGACCTCAACCCGGTGCTGGTCAACTACCTGCGCTCGGTGGCCGGGATCGAGGTCGACGCCGTCGGGATGGCCGAGCTCACCCGCGTCACCTCTGGGTTCGACCCCTACCCCGTGTATGCCGCCCTCGGTCGCCTGTGCGCCGACATCCCGGGCTTTGAGGTCGTGCCGCGCCTGATCGTCGGGACCTACCCCTTCACCAAGGCCCCGATGGTCGCCGACCTGTCCGCGAACGCCGAGTGGCTCGGGCAGGTCGATCTGGTCGCCGGCCTCGGCGGCGACGCCCATGCCCAGGCCCGGTTGCGCGCGGCGCTGGGCGACGTCGTGCCCGACCCGGATCTGTCGCGCGAGGTGCTCGTCCTGGACGCCGACGCGGTCCAGGCCTCGGTCGTCGACGCGGTGCGCTCCGGTGCGCAGCTGGTCGTGCAGGCGCCACCCGGCACCGGGGCCACCCAGACGGTCGCTAACGCCGTCGCGGCCATGGCCCGCGACGGGCGGCGCATCCTCGTCGTCTCGCCGTTGCGGTCCTCGGTCGAGGACCTCGTCGCCCGCCTCGAATCCGTCGGCCTCGGCGATCTCGTCCTGGCCGTCGACGCCGCGGTGACCGACCGGCATACCGTCGCGGCGACCCTGGCAGGCGCAGTCGAGCGCGCGCAGTCCGCCGACCCCACGGCCCCGCCCGCCGCCCCCGACCCGATCGACCTGCGCGACCTGGTGCAGCAGCGTCAGCGACTCGTCGACCATGTCGACGCCATGCACGAGACCCGGATGCCGTGGGGCGTCAGCGTGCACGAGGCCCAGGTCGCGATTGCCGCGCTCGCCGCCCGGCAGCCGCCGCCGGGGTCGCGGATCCGGTTGTCCGGCATCGCGATCCACGAGCTGACTCGCGAACACATCGACCACCTGGCCGAGGCTCTCAAGGGGGCCGCCCAGGCCGGGGCGTGGTCCGACGACCCGACCGGCGACCCATGGTACGGCGCCGACATCGACACCGAGGCCGACGTCGCCCGGGCCCGCGACGTGGTCACCCGCTTGTCCGGCGACGGGCTCGCGGCGCCCTCGACCCAGCTGGACGGGATCCTCGCCGAGTCGAGCCTGCCGGCGGCGCGTTCGGCCGACGACTGGCGCTCGGCGCTGCGGACCATGCACGGGGTCCGCGACACCCTGGAGGTGTTCCGCCCCGAGGTTTTCGACATCCCGCTCGACGAGCACGTTGTCGCCACCGGCGACCGGGCCTTCCGTCAGACTCAGACGATGCAGCTGGGCGCGGTGACCCGGTGGCGAGTGCGTCGTCACGCTCGCCGGCTGCTGCGCCCGGGTCGGCCGCCCCAGGACCTGCACGGCGAGCTGGCCTCGGCCCGCGAGCAGCGACGGGCCTGGCACCGACTCGTCGGCGCCGGGGGCCGTCCGGAGATTTCACCGCGGCTCGACGAGGCCCAGCTGGTCTATGACGAGCTCGACGCCGACCTGTCCTGGCTCGGGGCCCGGTTGGCCCCCACCGACGAGGGGGGCGACCTCGTCGGCACCGGGCTGGCGTCGCTGCGGGCGCGACTGGGGCGGCTCGCCGATCGCTTGGACCGGCTGGACATCCTGCCCCAGGTGACGCCGGTGCTGCGCGAGCTGCGCGACAACGGGATGGGCGAGGTGCTCGACGACTTCGCGCGCCGCAGCGTCGCCGCCGACCAGGTGGCTGCCGAGTTGGCGCACATCTGGTGGACGTCGGTGGCCCAGCAGATCGCCTCGACCGATCCGCGCTACCGCGACCACGACGGCCCTCTCCTGCACGCCGCCGCAGCCCGGCTCCGCGAGCTCGACACCGCCCGCCGAGACGGCCTGGCGGTCCAGATCCGGGCCGAGGTGGACCGCCGCGTGCAGGCCCAGATCGCCGTGCACCATCGTCAGGCCGAGTTGCTGCGCGTGCAGGGGGCCGCCCAGCGGCGGCTGCTGCCCTTCGCGGACCTGTTCCGCGAGACCGAGGACGTGCTCACCGCGCTGCGCCCGTGCCTGGCCATGAGCCCGTATGCCGTGGCCCAGCTCTTGCCGCCCGGCACGTCCTTCGACCTGGTCGTCGTCCAGGACGCCGATCGGCTCGCCACGGCCGAAGTGGTCTCCGCGCTGTCCCGGGCGCGCCAGGCCCTGGTCGTCGGCGACCCGGGCGGCTCGGCTCCCGCGCCGTTCGTCGTCGGCGCCTCGGCGGGCCCGTGGCGAGCGGAGTCGGGCGCTCCGGCCACGACGGTGCTCGCCGAGGCCGCCGCGCTGATCCCCGTGCGGACGCTCGACTGGCGCCACGGGGAGGCCGACGTCCGTCTGGCCGGGGCGCTGGCCGGTGCGGACGGGCGGGGCGGTATGCCGTCCGTGCTCACCGGTGCCCCCGGTCCGCAGGAGGACCCCGCGGTGCGGCTGATCACCGTCGACGGTGCGGCCCAGGCCACTCCCGACGGGGACGCCGCGATCGAGTGGACGCAGGCCGAGGTGATGCGCACCGTCGAGCTGGTGCTCGAGCACGCCCACACCCGCCCGACCGTCCCCCTCGGGGTGGTTGCCCTGACGCCTGAGTTGGCGGCGCGCATCGAGCACCAGGTGCGAGCCACGTTGCGCGATCTGGCGGTGCCCGGGCGCCTCGACGCGGTGCTGGAGTTCTTCGACGAGGCGGCCGCCGAGCCGTTCTTCGTGGCCGCTCTGGACGAGCCGGCGGCGCCCCGGGCGGTGCTGGTGCTGAGCGTGGGCTTCGGACGGACTCCGCACGGACGGGTGCTGCACCGCTTCCCGTCGCTGTCCACGCCAGGGGCCTACCAGGCCCTGGGGCGGGCCGTGACCCTGGCCCGACGCGAGCTGGTCGTCGTGTCCACTCTGCGCGCCGCCGACCTCGACCCGGGACGGCTGCGCGGGCCTGGACCGCTGGCCCTGCGCGAGCTGCTTGCCTGGGCCGAAACCGCCGGACGTCAGGTGCCGGCCGGCGCGAGTGGGGCCGAGCCAGGCCCAGTCCCGGGCGACGCACCGCAGGCGGACCCGGACGACTCGGACGCCCTGCTGGCCGATCTCGCCGACCGGCTTCGCCACGAGGGGCTGCGCGTGCGACCGGGGTTCGGGGTGGGGCGGCATACCGTCGATCTCGCGGTGGGCCATCGGGCCGTGCGGGGTCGCTACCTCGTCGCCGTCGAGGGCGACGGACCGGCCTACGCGGCGATTGTCGGGTCGCGCGGGCGCGACCGGTTGCGCCCGGCCGCGCTGGAGGCGCTGGGCTGGCGACATCTGCGGGTGTGGAGCACCGACCTGTATCGCGACCCGGCCCGGGAAGTCGCCCGGATCGTCGCCGCCGTGCGCGAGCAGGTGCGCGTCGAGCGGGGCGAGCGGCCCGACCGGCCGGCGCAGCAGTCGGCCCCGGCCCCGGCGCCGACGTCGGGCCCGGGTGCCGCCATCGATGGCGACCCGGACGGCCCCACGGGGGATCCTCCCGAGCAGACGACCGAGGGCGTCCAGGCACCGCCCACCCCACCCGAGCCGCAGCGTGGTCGGCCGACGGCCGGCTCGGGGATGCCCGTCGAGCAGACCCGCGACGACACCGACGCCGGCTGGGGCGAACGGCCCGACCCCGACGCCGACGACCGCTGGCTGCAGCAGCAGCGACCTCCGCACTGGGAGTGACCCCTCGGATCGCTCGGTTTCAGGCCCGGGCGGGGGGCCCACCAGGGGCCTCAACGCGCTGGGGTCACCGGCCCGTGCACGGCCCCAGACGTCGGGTTGGGGAGGGCCCGGGATTGGGGCCTAGGGCGCGACGACGGTGATCCGGGGCCCGGGTCGAGCCTGCCCGGCAGCCGGCCCCGGCAGCCCAACGGGGTGGGAGCCGGACTGGCTCCCACCCCGTTGCGAAGGGCGTGCGACGCGACGCGCCTGCCGACCGAGGGTCAGCGGGCGCGCAGGGAGTCGCGGATCTCGGTGAGCAGCGCCACCTCGGCGGAGGGGGCGTCGCCGCCGGGCTCCTCGGCGCTCTTGCGGCGCTCGGCGAGCTTGTTCATCGGGGCCACGACGATGAAGTACACGGCGGCCGCGATGATGACGAAGGAGATGAACACCGTGATGAGGGTGCCGATGTGGACGCCGCCGGGGGCCCAACCGGAGAAGTCCGGGGTGCCACCGATCTTGCCGATGAGGTCCATGATGACGGTGACGAAGGCCTCCACGACCTTGCCGAAGGCACCGGCGATGATGACGGCGACCGCGAGGTCGACGACGTTGCCGCGCATCAGGAAGTCCTTGAAACCCTTGAGCATGGGCTGATCGTTCCTTTGATCTCGGGGCTCCCGGAGGTGAGAACACTCCCACCCCACGAGAGACGACCGACTGGGCAGCCGCCAGGGAGCACTGCTGTTAAGTGTGCCCGTGTAGGGGGCGGTCCCCCCGTAGGCGCCACAACCGTAGCGAAGCAGGCAGGCGAAGGAAAATCGGCGGACGGCGTGTCCTGCACCGATTATGTCCCGGCTGCACCCGGGGGGTCCCCCGCGGACCGGGTCGCCGGACGGCGCCAGTGCGGGACCGGTCGACGAGATCGCCCGCCTGGCCGGACCATCCGGGGGGGTAGCTCAGCCCGCGTGAACGGCCAGGACGAACCCTCCGTCGGCCCCACCGGTGGCCGCGGCCACCGCCTGAGCCTCCGCCGCGGTGAGCGCGACCACGACGTGCCCGGTGCCTCCCAGCCCCACTGCGCCGACGCGCTCGGGCTCCTGCGCCGACAGCACGGTGGCCCGCGCGACGACGGCTCCGGCCCCCGGGGTCAGCACGCTCACCTCGTCCCCCGGGCGCAGGAACGTCACGATGCCGGGGTCGGCCAGCGCGACGGCGACCGCCACGCGGCCGGTCGGCTGCCCGGTCAACAGACGCGACCCACGCAGTCGCGCCGTGGTGAGGATCTCCCCGGCCGTGACCGGACCGGCCAGCACCTGCCCGGCCGCGTCCGCGGGGTCGCGCACCGCTGCCGGCGGCACCGTGTCCGCCGGGCGGAGCACGACGTGCAGGTCCGCCTCGGACGGACGGGCACCGGCGGGCAGGTCGGCGGTGAGCACGACGACCGGGACGCCGGTCTCGACCGGAGCGGGATAGGCCACCTGCAACCCCACCAGGACGGCGAGCCCGGCCAACCCCCCGGCCAGCACGCGCCGGGCGACGAGCACCCGATGCCGAGCCCGTCGGGACACCGGGCGGCGGCGCCACCACGGCAGCGGCTGCGCCTCGGCAGGCGGTGGCCCCAGCCGCCAGCTTCCGCTCGCGCTCATGACCCTGCGCTCGCGGCGGTCGGCCCGGGGTGGCTGGGCACGCGGGTCGGGGTCGGAGGGCAATCGGCAAGCACAGCGGTCTCGTCGGTCACGGCAGCGCGAACGGCAGCCGCAGGCCTTCCACCGCATGCCGACACGAGCAGGTCGCGGACGCGTCGTCCTCCGCCGGTGGCAGACCGGCCACCATCTGAGCCACCAGCGCCTTGAACCCCGGCATGGTGCGCTCGAACTGGGCGAACACCTCGTCGTGGGTGACCCCGTCACCGTGCTCCAGGCCGGCGTCGAGGTCGGTGACCAGCGCCACCGTGGTGAAGCACATCGCCAGCTCTCGAGCGATCGCCGCCTCGGGCATCGCGGTCATGCCCACGATGCTGGCGCCGGCCTGCTGGTGCCACCGGCTCTCGGCCCGAGTGGAGAACCGCGGCCCGTTGACGACGACCAGGGTGCCCGCGAGCCGATGGGTCAACCCGGACACCGCGAGGGCTGCCCCGGCGGCCGCTCGACCCCGCGGGCAGAACGGGTCGGCGAAGGCAACGTGCACCGCCGCCCCGACCTCGTCGTAGACCGTGTGGGCACGACCCCAGGTCCGGTCGACCACCTGGTCGGGGACGACCACGGACCCCGGCCCGAGACCGGGGTCGAGACTGCCCACGGCGCACGGCCCGAGCACCTGCCGAGCGCCGGTCGAGCGCAACGCCCACAGGTTCGCCCGGTAGTTGACCCGATGCGGCGGGAACCGATGGTCGTGGCCGTGGCGAGCCAGGAACGCCACCCGGCGGCCGCCGATGGACCCGAGGACGAGGTCGTCGCTCGGGGTGCCGAACGGCGTCTGCACCGCGACCCGCCGGGCGTCGGTGAGGAAGCTGTAGAACCCTGACCCGCCGATGACCCCGATCTCGGCGTGGGCCGCCAACGCCGATCCCTCGTCCATACCGGCAAGGCTAGGGCTGCGGGCACCGGGGCGGGCGGACGGCGTACCGGCTGTGGACGGTGGGGAGCCGGTCGCGGGGGCTGTGGACGGACCGGTCGCGGGGGCTGTGGACGCACCGGTGCCGGTATGCCGCGCCCGCGGGGGGTAGCGGTTGCCGCGGTCGGCCGCAAAGCCGCGCTCGGCTCGAGCACTCGCCCCGCCCGTAGGCCAGGTCCGACCACCAGGTGCCGGACCCGGCGAGCGTCAGGCCCGGGCGCCCGAGGAGGACGCGGTCGCGCCCGAGGAGGACGAGCCGGAGGAGGACGAGCCGGAGGAGGACGAGCCGGAGGAGGAGGAGCCGGAGGAGGACGAGCCGGAGGAGGACGAGCCGGAGGAGGACCCCGACGACCCCGATCCGGTGCCGGACCCGGACGAGCCGGACCCGGAGCCGGAGGACGTCCCGGGCGTCGTCGAGCCGTTGCCCGACGACGAGCTCGAGCCGGTCTCACTCGCGGACTTGCCCGAGGTCGTGGGGGTCGACGAGCCGCTCGACCGGGAGTCGGTGCGATAGAACCCCGATCCTTTGAAGGTCACCCCGATCGAGGTGTAGACCTTGCGCAGCCGACCGTCGCACTCCGGGCACATGGTCAACGGGTCGTCGCTGAACGACTGGACCAGGTCGAAGCGGTGGTCGCAGGCGGTGCACGCATAGGCGTACGTGGGCACGAGGTCCTCCGGGACGGTCGAACGAGCGCCCGCAGTCTACGGCCGAGCGGCCCCCCCGACCGAATCCCCAAAGGCCGGCCCACCCTCGACCCCCCGGCGGTGGCGAGACCCCCCGGGCGAGGCGTCCGGGCTGAGCCACCCGGCCAGCCGCCCATGGCTGCTCACCGCGTGGATGCGGGCCTCGGTCTGCGCCCGGGACGCCGCGGTCGTCACCACGAGCAGCTGGTCGCCCTGACGCAGATGCGTGCCCGGGGTCGGGACGAACGCCTCCCCGCCGCGCACCACGAGGGTGACGTTTGCCCCCTCGGGCAACCGCAGCTCGAACACCTCCACCCCGGACAGCTTCGAGCCCTCGCCCACCGACACGGTGAGCATGTCGGCGTCCAGCTCATCCAGGGCGGTGGTCTCGACGTTGACGCTGCGTTGGCGCACGCTCTCGATGAGCCCGAGCCGTCGAGCCACCCACAGCAGGCTGGGCGCCTGCACCAGGGTGTAGATCGCGACGAGCACGAAGACCAGGTCGAACAGCCACACCGTCCCCGGCGCTCCCACGGTCATCGGCACGGTGGCCAGGACGACGGGCACGGCACCGCGCAGCCCGGCCCAGGACAGGAACGCCTGCTGACGCCACCCCATCCGGAACGGCAGCATCGAGACGAACACCGACAGCGGCCGGGCCAGGACCAGCAGGACCAGGCCGACCACCAGCGCCGGCCACAGCTGCCCGCCCAGGCGCCCCGGCGAGGCGAGCAGCCCCAGCAGGACGAACAACCCGACCTGCGACAGCGACCCGCAGACCTCCGCGAAACCCTGCACGGCGGGGCGGTGCGGCAGGCTGATATTGCCCAGCACCAGGCCGCACAGGTAGGTGGCGATGAAGCCCGACACGTGCAGGCTCGCGGCGGCGGCATACGCGAGCACGCACACCGCGACGATCCCGATGGCGAACAGCGTCGAGGAGGTGCCGGCATACCGGCGCACCACCCGGGCGCCGACCCAGCCGACGGCCACCCCGATCGTCCCGCCCGCGACCAGCTCCCACGTCGCGTGCAGGGCCAGCATCCACCACGGGTCCTGCTCGGCGCCGGGCACCAGACGCAGCGCCAGCGCCGTGACCGCGATGACCACGGGAGCGTCGTTGAAGCCCGCCTCGGCCTCCAACACCCCCGCCAGCCGTCGCGGCAGGGTCACCGAGCGCAGGACCGAGAAGACCGCGGCGGCATCCGTCGAGGACAGCACCGCCCCGACGAGCAGCGCCACCTCCCACGGCAGCCCGAGCAGCCACCGGGCCGCCACGCCGACGACGGCGACCGACACGAGCACCCCCACGGTGGACAGCGCCGCCGCCGGCAGCACGGACCGGCGCACGCTCGACCAGCGGGTGGTCAGCCCGCCCTCGGCGAGGATGAGCACGAGAGCGCTGTAGCCGAGGACCTGGGTGAGCTCCGCGTCGTCGAACCGGATGCCCAGACCCGACTCGCCGATCGCCACCCCGATCGCGAGGTACAGCAGCAGCGTCGGCAGCCGGGAGTGCACCGAGATGCGCACCGCGACGAGGGAGAACAGCAGGACCAGCGAGCCGACGAGCAGCACTAGGGCGAGGTCGGAGACGCCGACGGACGGGTGGGCGGCCGGCCAGCCGAACGGCATACCGCCACCTCCTTCGCCTCCTGCATGGCGTCGCGTCGTGCGTGGTGTCGACGTGGTTGGGGCTTAGTCTCGC
This sequence comes from Dermatophilaceae bacterium, assembly GCA_037045055.1. Taxonomy (GTDB): domain Bacteria; phylum Actinomycetota; class Actinomycetes; order Actinomycetales; family Dermatophilaceae; genus Phosphoribacter. The sequence continues at coordinate 558,075 of JBAOHJ010000002.1, forward strand.
AGGGTGGCGCGTGCTCGGGTGATCCGCAGGGTGGGCCTTGCCTCGGGGATCCTGGTGATCCTCGCGCTCGTCGTGGTCGCGGTCGTGGGCACGTCGACGGTCCGCCGGGGCTGGCCGGCCACCGGGGGCACGCTGGCCATGCCCGGCCTCGACGGGTCGGTGACGGTCGTGCGCGACGCGCACGGCATCCCGCAGATCTACGCCGACACCGCCGCGGACCTGTTCCGTGCGCAAGGCTTCGTCACCGCCCAGGACCGCTTCTTCGAGATGGACCTGCGGCGGCACATCACCGCCGGGCGTCTGGCCGAGCTGGTCGGCAAGGCCGGCGTGGACACCGACAAGGTGATCCGGACCCTGGGCTGGCGCAAGGTCGCCGAGGAATCGCTGCCCAAGCTCGCCCCGGCCAGTCGGCGCTACCTGTCCGCCTACGCCGAGGGGGTCAACGCCTACCTCGAGCAGCGGGGCGGCCCGGCGAACACGGCGGTGGAGTATGCCGTGCTGGGCACCAGCCTGCCCGAGTACCGGATCGAGCGGTGGGACGCCGTCGACTCCCTCGCGTGGATCCAGGCGATGGCGTGGGACCTGCGCGGGAACTACTCCGACGAGATCACCCGGGCGCGCCTGAGCGCGACCATGGACCCCGCGACCCTCGCGGTGCTCTACCCGCCGTACCCGAGCGGGCACGCGCCGATCCTCTCCGACAGCGAGTGGCAGCCCGGGCGCCGGTATGCCGCCGCCGCGCGCCCGGAGGCCTTCGCGGCGGACGTTCGTCGCCAGCCGGCCGGCCCGACCGCGATGCCCGGCGTGCCGGCCGCGGTGCCCGGCCCCCCGGCAGCCCTGGCCCTCCCGGACGGCGCCGAGGACGCCCTGGCGTCGGCGTCGGCGGCCCTCGACGCGGTGGCCACCACCCTGGGCCGGGGTGAGGGCATCGGCTCGAACTCCTGGGTCGTGGCCGGGTCACGCACCGCCAGCGGCAAGCCGTTGCTGGCCAACGACCCGCACCTGGCCCCGTCGGTGCCGGGCATCTGGTATCAGATCGGTCTGCACTGCCGCACCGTGTCTTCGTCCTGCCCCTTCGACGTCGCCGGGTTCTCCTTCTCGGGCCTGCCCGGCGTCGTCATCGGGCACAACGCCCGGGTCGCCTGGGGCTTCACCAACCTGGGCCCGGACACCACCGACTTCTACTACGAGAAGCTCGCCGGCGACACGGCATACGTCAAGGACGGGCGCACCGTCCCGCTCGTGCTCGCCACCGAGACGATCAAGGTCCGTGGCGGCGAGGACGTCACGCTGACCACCCGGCGCACCGGCCACGGTCCGATCGTCTCGGACGTCGTCACCTCGGTCGCCGATGCCGGCCGCCGGCCCCCGCTCGACGGTGCCGCCGCCCCCGAGCCGTATGCCGTGTCGCTGGCCTGGACGGGCCTGGTGCCCACGGCCACCCTCGACGCGGTCTTCCTGCTGGACGCCGCCACGGATTTCGCCACCTTCCGCGAGGCCGCCCGCGCCTTCCAGATGCCCTCGCAGAACCTCGTCTACGCCGACGTCGACGGGCACATCGGCTACCAGGCGCCCGGGCTCATCCCGATCCGGCGGGCCTCGACGCCCGGGTACCCACCCGGTTACGTCCCCTCACCGGGGTGGGACTCGCAGTGGGACTGGCAGGGGTACGTCTCCTTCGACGAGCTGCCCTGGACGCTCGACCCGGCCGACGGGGTGATCGTCGCGGCCAACCAGCAGGTCACCGGCGCGCCGGGGGCGCCGTTCCTCACCACCGAGTGGGACTACGGCTGGCGCGGCCAACGGATCGCCGACCTCGTCGCGGCCACGCCGACCCTGGACGTCCAGGCCATGGGCCGCATCCAGATGGATGCGACGAACACCCTGGCCCCCGCTCTGGTCAAGGCGCTGCTGGCCATCGACCTGTCCGGCGACGCGTTCACCCAGGAGGCCCAGAGCCTGCTTCGCGGGTGGGACTTCACCGAGCCGGTGGGGCCCTCGCCGAGCTCGGCGGCGGCGGCCTACTACAACGCGGTCTGGGTCCGGCTCGTCCAGGCGACTTTCGACGACCAGCTGCCCCCGGACATCCGCGCGGACGGTGGCGGCCGGTGGTGGGTGGCGATGACGGTGCTGCTGGGCGAGGCCACGAGCACCTGGTGGGACGACCGGCGCACCCCGTCGGTGATCGAGTCCCGCGACGAGATCCTCACCCGGGCGCTCGTGCAGGCCCGCCTGGACCTCACCCGGGCGATCAGCTCCCAGGTGTCGGACTGGTCGTGGGGCAAGCTGCACACCCTCACCCTGACCCATCGGGTGCTCGGCGGCGACGCGGTGCCCTCGATCGTGCGCAGCATGGTCAACCGCGGCCCGATCCCCCTGCCGGGGGGGTCCTCGATCGTCGACGCCAACGGGTGGGACGTCTCCAAGGGGTACACCGTCTCCTGGGCGCCGTCGATGCGGATGGTCGTCGACCTGGCCGACCTGGACGCCTCGACGTGGGTGAACCAGACCGGGGCCAGCGGGCACCCCTACCACCCCAACTACGTCGACCAGGTCGACGCCTGGGCCACCGGGGCGAGCCTGCCGTGGCCCTTCACCCAGGACGCGGTCACCGCGGCCCGTCGCGACGAGCTCGTCCTGGTGCCCCGGGGGTGACCCCGCCCCCGGGCGTCACCCCAGCCCCCCTGGGGTGACCCCACCCCGCGGGGGTGACCCGTCACCCCTCGCGGGTCACGTCGCGCACCCAGCGCACGCCGCCCCCCGGGGTGAGCACGCCGTCGACCCGACGATCGTGTGCCTGCACCGGCAGCGGGCCCTCGACGAGCTCCTCGTCCCACAGCAGGGTGAGCACGGGCACGGTCGCGGGCACGTGGCGCAGGGCGGCGTCGTAGTAGCCCCCGCCCTGACCGAGCCGGCGACCGGCCACGTCGACGGCCAGCCCCGGGGTGAACACGACGGCGGCCGAGCCGAGGGCCGCGGGCGGCAGCCGCACCCCGTCGCAGTCCCACTCCAGGGTGCGCTCGGGGCAGGTGACGGGCAGCAGCACGTGGTGACCGGCCCGGCGCAGCCCTTCCACGAGCGCGGCGGTCGGGGGCTCGGTGGGCCGCGCCGCGTAGGCGCCGACCCGGCATCCCCGTCCGTGCGTCACGGCGGCGACGAGGGCCAGGCCGGCCCCGGCGATCCGCTGGTCGGCGGCCTCGCGACCCGGCCGCGCGGCGCGCCCGCGCCGGGCCGTGCGCACCGCGGCCCGCCACGCGCGCTTGGCCTCGACCACCTCCGTCGGGTCCATGCGCGGCATCGTAGGCTGTGCGCCGTGAGCGAGGTCGGTCTCGCCAGTGCCGGCGAGCGGATGCGGGCCGCCGGCATCCCCGAGAGTGCCATCGCGTCGTTCTCCTACTACTACCGCCAGCTCGAGGCCGGGGCGCCGGGGACCATCCCCGAGGCGAGCATCGAGCCGGTCGGCGACCTGCCGGTGCTCGCCGACCTCGCGGCCGGTCCGGGGGATCGGGCGGCCGCCCTCGCCACGACCGTGGTCATCAAGCTCAACGGCGGGCTGGGCACGAGCATGGGCCTGGCCGGGGCGAAGACCGCCCTGCCGGTGCGCGACGGGTTGACCTTCCTGGACGTCATCGCCCGCCAGATCCTGGCCCTGCGGCGGCGGTATGCCGTGCGCCTGCCTCTGCTGCTCATGGACTCCTTCCACACCCGGGCCGACTCCGAGGCGATCCTCGGTCGCTACCCGGACCTGCCCGTGCCGCCCCTGGAGTCGAGGTTCGTCCAGCAGGCCGAGCCGAAGCTGCGCGCCGACGACCTGCACCCGGTCGACTGGCCGGCGGACCCGGCCCTGCAGTGGTGCCCCCCGGGCCACGGCGACCTCTACCTCGCTCTGTACCACTCGGGTCGGCTCGCCCAGCTGCGCGAGCAGGGCTACCGCCTGGCGTTCGTCTCCAACGGCGACAACCTCGGCGCCACCTGCGACCCCGACATCGCGGCGTGGGTGCTCGGCGCGGGGATGCCCTATCTCGCCGAGGTCTGCGAGCGCACCGCCAACGACCGCAAGGGCGGGCACCTGGCCATCCGGCGCAGCGACCGGCGGATGGTGCTGCGGGAGAGCGCCATGGTGGTCCCCGGCGAGGAGGGGTCCTTCACCGACACCACGCGGCATACCACCTTCCACACCAACAACCTCTGGGTCGACCTCGACGCCCTGGCCGGCGTGCTGGACGCGCGAGGCGGGCTGCTGGGGCTGCCGATCATCGTCAACCGCAAGACCGTCGACCCGGCCGACCCCACCTCGACGAAGGTCATCCAGATCGAGACGGCCATGGGCACCGCGATCGAGACCTTCGACGGCTCCGCGGCGCTGGTCGTGCCCCGATCGCGGTTCCGACCGGTGAAGACGACCAACGAGCTGCTGCTCATCCGCTCGGACCGCTACGCCCTCGACGCCGACGCCCGGGTCGTCGCCACGACGGACACCCCGGAGCCGCTGGTCGAGCTGGACGAGCACTACACGCTGGTGCCCGATTTCGACGCGCGGTTCCCGGCCGGGGTGCCCTCGATCCGGGACTGCACCTCGCTGCAGGTCGACGGTGACGTCACCTTCGGTGCCGGTGTCATCTGCCGCGGTGCGGTGCGGGTGAGCGCGGACCGGCCCACCACGGTCCCCGCCGGCACGGTCCTGAGCGGCTGAGCGTGCGCACCGTCGAGGAGCACCTGGGCGTCGTCCTGGCCGCGGTGGGCCCGCTCCCGCCCCAGCGGGTGGACCTGTCGCAGGCGTTGGGGCTGGTGGCCGGCACGGACGTGCTCTGCCGGGTCGACCTGCCCGGGTTCGACAACTCGGCCATGGACGGGTATGCCGTGCACGCCGCCGACGTCGCCGCGGCCAGCGGGGGGGCCCCGGTGCGGCTCGTCGTCGTCGACGACATCCCGGCCGGCAGCGCCCCGTCCCGCGCGGTCGAGGCGGGCCAGGCGAGCCGGATCATGACCGGGTCGATGATGCCCCAGGGGGCCGACGCCGTGGTGCCGGTCGAGGACACCGACGCGGGCACGCAGATCGTCCACGTCCGCGCCCCCGCGGCGCCGGGCGGCCACGTCCGTCGACAGGGTGAGGACCTGCCCGCGGGTGGGGCAGTCCTCACCGCCGGGGCGGTCCTCGACGCCCGCCGGATCGCGCTCGTGGCTGCCGCCGGTCACGCCGACCTGCTCGTCCACCCCCGGGCCAGGGTGGCCGTCGTGTCGACCGGCGCCGAGCTGGTCGAGCCGGGTCGGCGCCTGGCCCCGGGGCAGATCTACGACTCCAACAGCCACCTGCTCGCGGCGGCCGTGGCGCGCTCCGGCGGGGTCGCGGCATACCGGTCCTGCGTCGGTGACGACCCGCACACCTTGCGGTCCCTGCTGGACCGGCTCGTCGAGCAGGTCGACGTCGTCGTCACCTCCGGCGGGGTGAGCATGGGCGCCTACGAGGTGGTCAAGCAGGTGCTGCAGGGGCCCGGGGGAGTGCAGTTCGACCCGGTGGCCATGCAGCCGGGCAAACCGCAGGGCTTCGGGGTGCTGGGGTCGCGCGGGGTGCCGATGTTCGCGTTGCCGGGCAACCCGGTGTCGGCCTACGTGTCGTTCGAGGTCTTCGTGCGACCGGCCCTGCGCACCATGATGGGCCTGACACCCGCGGTGCGTCCCACCGTCCGGGCTCGGCTCGCGACGCCGCTGCGCTCGCCCCCGGGGCGGCGGCAGTACGCGCGCGCCATGGCCGAGCGGGTCGCCGGGGGCTGGCGGGTCACCCCGGTCCGCGGTCAGGGGTCGCACTTCGTCGCGGCCCTGGCGCAGGCCGACGCCCTCATCGTCGTCCCCGAGCAGGTGACGGCGGTGGCCGTCGACGAGCAGGTCGACGTGCTCCTGCTGGACGTGCCCGGGGGCAGAATGGTCCCGTGAGCCCCTCCCGCCCCGACCCGGCCGGCGGGCTCACCCACGTGCGCGGGGACGGCTCGGCGCACCTGGTCGACGTGTCGGGGAAGGCGGTGACGGCGCGGGCGGCGAGCGCCGCCGGGCGGGTGGCCATGTCCGCCGCGGCAGTCGCGGCCCTGCGGGCGGGCACGGTGCCCAAGGGGGATGCCCTCGCGGTGGCGCGGATTGCCGGGTTGCAGGCGGTCAAGCGCACGCCGGAGCTGGTGCCGTTGGCCCATCCGGTGGCGGTCCATGCGGCGACCGTCGACCTGAGCGTCGCCGACGACGGGGTGGAGATCGTCGCCACGGTGCGCACGGCCGATCGCACCGGGATCGAGATGGAGGCCCTCACCGCCGTGGCGGTGGCCGCCCTGGCGCTGGTCGACATGGTCAAGGCGATCGACCGCCACACCCGCATCACCGACGTGCGGGTCACCGCGAAGTCGGGTGGTCGCTCCGGCGACTGGCGCGAGCCGTGAGCGGCACGCCGACGCACGGGCGACCCCGTGCGGTCGTCATCGTCGCCTCGACCCGCGCCGCCGACGGCACCTACGAGGACCGCACCGGCCCGCTGCTCGTGGCCGCCCTGACCGAGTGGGGGTACGCCGTGACCGGCCCGCAGGTCGTCGGGGACGGGGATCCGGTCGGCACGGCGCTGCGCGAGGCGCTGGTGGGTCGACCGGCGGTCGTGCTCACCACCGGGGGCACCGGCATCGCCCCCACGGACCGCACTCCCGAGCAGACCGAGCCGCTGCTGCAGCGCACCCTGCCCGGCATCCCGGAGGCGATCCGGGCGGCCGGCCTGGCCGGCGGGGTGGCGCCGGCCGTGCTGTCCCGCGGGCTGGCCGGGGTGTGCGGCCCGACCCTCGTGGTCAACCTGCCCGGGTCGCGCGGCGGAGTCCGCGACGCCCTCGGCATCCTGCGCGGGGTGCTCGCTCACGCCCTCGACCAGCTCGGTGGGGGCGACCACGACCCGGTGGGCGGTGCGGGATGCTGAACCGGCCGCGGGCATGGCCGGTGACGATCACCGCCGACGACGCCCGCAGCCCCCGACTCGTGCTGCGGCCGCTGCTGCGGGCCGACGAGGCGGCCTGGGTGCGGGTGCGACGCGACAACGCCGAGTGGGTCGGGCCGTGGGAGCCGACCTCGCCCGACGGCGGGTCGCCGCAGCTGCCCTTCCGGCAGTACGTGCGGGTGTTGGACCGCGAGGCCCGCGAGGGGCGCTCGCTGCCGTTCCTCGTCGAGGTCGACGGCGAGCTGGCGGGTCAGGTGCACCTGTTCGGGATCGTGCGCGGGTCCCTGCGATCGGCGGCCGCGGGCTACTGGGTCGCCGAGCGCGTCGCCGGGCGCGGGGTGGCGACCCGGGCCCTGGCGATGGCGTGCGACCATGCGTTCGGTCCGGGGGGGCTGCACCGGGTGGAGGTCAACATCCGCCCGGAGAACGTCCGCTCCCTGGCCGTGGTGGCGCACCTGGGCTTCCGCGACGAGGGCGTGCGCCGCCGGTACCTGCACATCGGCGGCGACTGGCGGGACCACCGGACGTTCGCGCTGCTGGCCGAGGACGTCGCGGACGGGCCGGTCATCTCCCGGTGGGCCCGCGTCTCGGGGCGGTAGCCGCGGCACGGCGGAGCGCGAAACACCCGCCACACGAGCCCCTTGCGCGACACACCGGCGCAGGTCCGGGACCACCCCCGCGGCAGTGCCTACCGTTGTCGCCGTGCAGCCCTCGTCCCTGGTCTTCGTCGCCGTCGTCGCGATCTGGGCGGCGTGGTTCGTGCCGCACTGGATCCGCCGACGCGAGCACCTGTCCACGGCCCGGTCGATCGACCGGTTCAGCGCGGCGATGCGCGTGCTCGACCGCGAGCGCGCAGTGCCGCTGCGAGTGCGCCGCACCGAGTCGGCCAGTGTCTTCGCCTCCCCGCTGCGGGCCCGCTCGGGCGGCCTCGCCCTCGCGGAGGGTATGCCGCCGGGGCGCGGCGCGCCCCCGCCCGCGGCACCGACGCCGGCGGACGCGCCGACGCGATCGGCCGCGAGTCGCCCACCGCGCCCGCCGGGTGCCCCGCGCAGCCGTCGAGCGGCCCTGGGCAGGGCGATCCGCGGGGTCGCGCTGCTCGCGGCGCTGCTCGCCGTCCCGGTGCTGGCGGTGCTCAGCGGGGTCGGCCTGGTGCCCTGGTGGTCGATCCTCGTGGCCCTGGGCGCGGTCGTCGGGTCGGTGTTCGCGCTGCGCCTGGCGGCGGTGCGCGAGCAGACGGCGCGGCGCACGGCATACGCGATGCGCGCGCGCCCGGCCCGCCCGACTGCGGCAGGCGAGGACCCGACCCTCGACCGTCCCGCCGACGACCCACCCGCCGTCGCGGCCCCGCAGCCGGCGGCGGGTGCCTACCGGGCCGGCGACGCGACGTGGAGCCCCGTGCCGGTGCCCCGGCCGACCTACACGCTCAAGGACCCGGCCCCCCGCCGCGACCCGGCGCCGCGGCCCCCCGAGATCGACCTGGAGGCCGACGCGGCGCCGCCGGCGCGGCCCGCGCGGGCGGACCGACGGGTCGTCGGCGGCTGACCCTCAGCTGGGGACGATGTCCTCGTCGGGCGCCGCCTCGGCCACCCCGCCGAACAGGTGCCGCGCGACGACGTTGGCCACGGCGATCACCGGCACGGCCACGAGCCCGCCGACGATGCCGGCGAGCACGACCCCCGCAGCGATGGCGAGGATGACGGCCAGCGGGTGCACCCGGACCGCCCGGCCGAGCAGGAACGGCTGCAGGACATGCGACTCGAGCTGCTGGACGGCCAGCACTCCCGCGAGCATGAGCAAGGCCGTGAGGAATCCGTGCGACACCAGCGCGAGCACCACGGCGACGAACCCGGACAGCAGCGCCCCGACGATGGGGATGAACGACGCGAGGAACACCAGCACCCCGATCGCCGGGGCGAAGGGCACCCGCAGCAGGGCCGCCACGACCCCGATGCCGACCGCGTCCACCAGCGCGACGAGGACGGTCGCGTGGGTGTATGCCGTGAGGGTCCGCCAGGCGACCCGCCCACTGGAGTCCACCCGTGGTCGGGCCGTGCGCGGGAAGAGCCCGACGAGCCACGCCCAGATGCGCTCGCCCTCGTAGAGGAAGAAGAACAGCGCGAACAGGGCGATGAACGACCCGGCGACGGCGTGCGTGGCGGTGAGCCCCGCCTTGGCCACCGAGCCGCGTAGGCCTTCGCTGGAGGTCAGGGCATTCTTCGCCTCGTCAACGTACTGGGTGAGCTGGCTGTCCGAGATGTCGAACGTGGTGCGCACCCACTCGCGCATCTGGTCGATCCCGGCACCGACCTGGCCGGCCATCTCGGAGACGCCGCCGGTGAGCTGGCTGGCCACGAGCAGCAGCAGGGCCGCGATCGCGGCCACGGTGCCGAGCACGGTGAGCCCGGCGGCGGCTGCGCGCCGCCCGCCGAGCAGGCGGCGCAGTCGGGCGTTGATCGTGTTGAGCATGGCGGCCAGCAGGGTGGCGACGACGAGCGGGATGACCGCCTCGGACACCATCGACAGGCCGTAGACCAGGGCGATGACGGCGACGGCGATCACCAGGGTGCGCCAGGCCCACTCGCTGGCCGCCCGGAAGGTGGCGGGGACGGGGGAGCGCGCGGCGTCGGAGGTCGGCATGGGATTCACCGTATGCCGCCGGTATGCCCCGGCGCATACTCGGCGGCGCCGCAGTGGCGGGCTCGCGCCGAATGTTAGGGTGTCCGTTGCATCATGGGGCTGTGGCGCAGTTGGTAGCGCGTCTCGTTCGCAATGAGAAGGCCAGGGGTTCGAGTCCCCTCAGCTCCACCAGACACCGTCGGCCCGGTGGTCATCTGTCGGGTTCTCACGTCCGCCCGCCGAGGGCACGCCGCATTCGAGCGCACCTCCCGGGTCACGGCAAAGGTCATGAAGTGTTCTGCAGGGGGGAAAAACTCGGCAACTCCTCGTCACTGGCTACTGACCCGGGGCCGCGCGCTACGGCACGATGAGGGTCGTGGAGCCCCCCCGTCGCCACATCCCGGCGCAGCTGGCCCGGGGTCGGCGATGGTATGCCGGCCCGCTGGGACCGCTGGTCGCCGTGCCGGCAGGGGCGAGCGAACACCGGGTCCTCATCGCCCGGTTCGCCGCACCCGACCGCCTGGCAGGACCGGGCCGTGCCCCGTCGTCGAGCCGCGCGTCGGGGCTTCGGCAGCGGCCCGACGAGCTTCGGCAGCGGCCTGACGAGCTCGGCCCGGGGCGATCCGGCGGTCTGGAGGCGCTGGCAGCGCGGCTGGACCTCGGTGCGCCGGTCGCGTCCATGCGCACCGACCGGCGCAAGTGCCTGATCCTCGTCGTGGTGTGCACGACCCTGGCGTGGCTCGCCGGCGAGGCGATGTGGCGCTTCGCGGCGATCTGGACGGTGCTGCTGGGCGTCGTCGTGGCCTGCTCGGCCGCCGTGGGCTGTGTCGCCGCCTGGGGCCTCATCGACCGCACGGAGGTGCACCTCTTCGAGGGGGGCGTGCTCTCGATCGACCGGTCCGGGCGGGTGCGCGCGCAGCTCGCGCCCGATCCGCGCCGGCGGCATACCCGAGGGGTCTGATCCGGGCCGCGGCCCGCCGCAACTAGGCCCGAAGCGGCCCGCGGGTTCCCGATCGGCCCGAGGTCGGCACCCGGTCGCACCGACCGAAGGCCCCAACGCGTCGGGGTCAGCGACTGTGCGCCTTGAAGAAGGTCCAGATCTCCCAGGTGGCGTTGAGGGCGTCGCTGGTGGGCGAGGCGACCGGGGTGCCGGTGGAGGCGACCGGGGGTGGGGCGGCCGCCGACGAGGGCATCGGGCCCGGGGTCGTCGTCGCGGACGGTCGCGCGTCCAACGGCCCGGAGCGCGCCACGCCGGGCCACTCGTGCCCACCCCCCTCGACGGTCACCAGGAGCACGTCGCGTCCGCTGGGGCAGCGCGCCAGCGAGCGCGTCACCGCCCCGGCGGTGGAGATCACCTCACCGCCGCACCGGTCGGTGGTGCGCCACCGGGCGAGCAACGCCGGCACCGCCGGGCCGTCGATCTGCGCGACCCCGGTGTCGGACGGCCCGGCATACGGGACGGTCGGGTCGGCGGTGCCGTGGATGTGGATCACCGAGATCGGCGCCGGGTTGGTGCAGTCGCCCACCAGGGTCGCCGCGACCGGGCCGACGGCGGCGAACAGGTCGCTCTCGCAGGCCATACGGTAGGCCATCATGCCGCCGGTGGACATCCCGGTGACGTAGATCCGCGTGGGGTCGACCGGCGCCAGCGCGCTGACCTCGTCGATGACCCGCTTGACGAACCCGACGTCGTCCACCCCCTGCGCCGGGGCCAGCCCGCAGCAGCCGCCGCCGGCGTTCCAGGCCTGGCCCACCGCGTCCGGGTAGGCCACGACGAAGCGCTCCGCACCGGCCAGCACGTCCCATCCGTATGCCGCCTGCGCCGTCCTCGCGCTGCCGAACCCGCCGTGCAGCATGACCACCAAGGGAGCCGGGTCGACCAGACCAACCGGTCGAAACGCCCGGTACATCCGGATCCTGCCGTCCACCGTGATCGCGTGCTCGCTGGCCCCGCTGACCAGCGTGGGCGTGGCCGTCACCGAGGTCGTCGAGGGAGGCACCGCGGTGGGCGTGGTCGCCGGGTCGGGGGTGCAGCCGCCGAGCCACGCCAGCAGCACGCTCACCAGTCCCGCCACGACCCCGGTGCGGCCCCAGCCCGGCCGCTGGCTGTGGCCCGCGGTCGCCCTCATGCTCCTCATTGTGCCGCCCGGGGCCGACCCTCGCCGGACCCAGCCGCAGACCGCTCAGGTCCAGCTGGGGAACCAGACGTGGTTGACCCAGAACTGGTAGGGCACCACCTCGGCGGTGTAGATCGGGTAGAAGAACGCGAAGACCAGCACGGTAAGCACGAGATAGGCGCCGACGAAGAGCATGCCGACCTGCCGCCGCTGGGGGCTCTGCTCGGGCCGGCCGATGGCCAGGCCGAGGACGTAGGTCACCGCCAGCACCACCCAGGGGACGAAGGCCACCGAGTAGAAGTGGTAGATCGTGCGGTCGCCCAGCAGGAACCACGGCAGGTACCCCCCGGCGAAACCGGCGAGGATCGCCCCGGCCCGCCAGTCCCTGCGCAGCGCCCACCGGAACGCCAACACGGCCAGCGCCACGGTCGCCGCCCACCAGATCGTCGGGGTGCCGATCGACACGATCATCCGAGCACAGGAGTCGGTGGTGCACCCCAGGTCGCCGCGCTTCGGGTACTCGGCGAAGAACAGCGTCGGTCGGCCCTCGACGAGCCACGACCACGGGTTGGAGGCCCAGGCGTGCGGGGTCGACAGGCCGCGGTGGAAGTCGAGGATCTGCGCGTGGTAGTTCCACCACGACCGCACCGCGTCCGGCACGAACGCCCACTGCGGGTCGGCCGGGTGCGCCACGGCCCACTGCCGGTTGTAGCCCACGTCGCTGCGGAACCACCCGACCCAGCTCGCCACGTAGACGACCAGGGCGGTCGGCACGAGGGCGACGAAGGCCCGCCCCCCGTCCTTGACGGCGGCGGCATACAGCCACGAGCGGATGCCCACGGTGCGACGCGCGCCCACGTCCCACAGGACCGTCATCACCCCGAAGACCGCGATGAAGTACAGCCCCGACCACTTCGTCGCGACGCACAGCCCCAGCAGGATGCCGGCCATCCACCGCCAGGGCCGCCAGCCCAGGGACGGGCCGAGCCAGCGCCCGTCCGGTGGCCTGGCCTGCGCACCGCGCTCGTCTGCGGCGATTCGCCGGGCCAGCAGGGCGCGGGAGCGGTCGCGGTCGAGCAGCAACGCCGCGAAGCCGGCGAAGGCGAAGAACATCACCGTCATGTCCAGCAGCCCGGTGCGCGAGTGGACAAGGTGATGTCCCTCGACCGCCAGCAGCAGTGCGGCGATGGTGCCCAGCAGGCTGGAGGCCAGCAGCCGCCGGGCCACCCGCCCGATCATGAGGATCGACAGCGTCCCCATCACGGCCACGGCGAAGCGCCAGCCGAAGGAACTGTCCGCGCCGAACAGCGCCTCGCCCGCGCCGATGAGCCACTTGCCGACCGGCGGATGGACGACCAGGTCCCCGGTGGTGGGGTTGAACACGTCGAGCGTCCCGTGGGTGAACGCCTCGTCGATCTTCTCGCCGTACTTGTCGGTGTTGCGCATCTCGACGCCGAACTGCACCATCGACCAGCCCTGTTTGACGTAGTACGTCTCGTCGAACACGAGCTGGTGCGGGTTGTCGAGGTTCCAGAACCGCACGGTGCCCCCGAAGACAGCGGCCACCAGCGGGCCGAGCCAGCCGAGCAGGCGCTGACCGATCGGCTCACCGATCAGTCGGCCACGCAGCCGCCGCTCGGTGCCCATGGGCGACATCGTATGCAGCGTGGCCGGGCCGATCGCCGGAGCGCCAGCGTCGTGCGGCCGGGGTCGCGATTGGCCCGGACCGTGCCGACGGCCGAGAATGGGGCCATGCCGTCGAGCCCGCGGGTCGTGCGCGAGAACCTCACCCGGTTCGCCTGGCTGTCCATCGCCGCGGCAGTGCTGACGATCGCCCTCAAAGCCGGGGCCTACCTGCTGACCGGCTCCGTGGGGCTGCTCTCCGATGCCGCCGAGTCGGTCGTCAACCTCGTTGCGGCCCTGGTGGCCCTGCTGGCGTTGAGCGTGGCCGCTCGGCCCGCCGACGACACCCACAACTACGGGCACGCCAAGGCGGAGTACTTCTCCGCGGCGGTCGAGGGGGTGATGATCTTCGTCGCGGCGGTGTTCATCATCTGGCAGGCCGCGGACCGGTTCCTGCATCCCGAGCCCCTGGAGAACGTCAGGGTAGGCCTGGCGATCTCGGTGGCGGCGTCCGTCGTCAACGGCGTGGTCGCCCTCGTCCTGCTGCGCGCGGGCCGCCGGCACCGGTCGATCACTCTGGTCGCCGACGGCAAGCATCTGCTCACCGACGTGTGGACCTCGGCCGGCGTCGTCGTCGGCGTGCTGCTCGTGGCCTGGACCGGGTGGCTGCGGCTGGACCCGCTCATCGCCGCACTCGTCGGGCTCAACATCGTGCGGACCGGGTGGCACCTCATCCGCGACTCCGTCGACGGGCTCATGGACCACGCGCCGAGCGCTCAGGGGCAGCAGGCCATCGCCGAGGTGCTCGCGTCCTTCGCCGGCGACGAGGTGCGCTTCCACGCCGTGCGGCTGCGCGAGTCGGGCCACCAGGTGTTCGTGGCGATGCACGTGCTCGTGCCCGGTGAGTGGACGGTGCAACGCGGCCACGACCTGCTCGAGCGGGTGGAGGGCCGGCTGACCGAGGCGGTCCCGCACCTGGTCGTCGACACGCATCTCGAGCCCCTCGAGGACCCGCGGTCCTACGAGGACGCCGCCGACGGCCACGGGGTGGGCACCGCGCTGCCGGTGGACGCGGCATACGAGATCTGACCGGATCCGGGCGCAGTGCTCCGCCGGGCCGGCTACTGGGGCACCGGTGGGGGGTCCTCGGGGAGGGCCGGTGGGGGGGTGAGCAGGTCGTCCCAGTGGCCCCAGTCGGGGATGGGGCGGTAGAGGTGTTGGACGGGGATGTCGGTGCGTTTGGCTCGGGTCGTGGTGATGGTGCCGTCGGGGTTGCGGTGGGCCATGAGCAGGGAGCCGTTGCCGTCGGGTCGGTTGCGGGCCTCGACCCAGCGGGTGCGCCAGCTGTCCGACCGGGTGAGGATTGTGGAGGTTTCGGGGTAGTCGTTGAGCAGGGCGATCGAGCAGAACAGCCGCCCGTCTTTGACCTGCCAGTAGTAGGTCTCCTTGGGGACGCCGGGGGGGATCTGCTCGACGACGGTGAACCCGGCTTGGCCGGTGCCGACGACGATGTAGTAGGGGACGATGCCGGTGCTCTCGTCGACGGGGGGCAGCACCGTGACCTCTCCGGTGGGGCTGGTGTAGCGGCGGCGGGCCTCGGCCTCGTCGATCCACCCGTGCGGAGCTGGGAAGGCATCCTGGGACATGTCGCTGAACCGCCCGCAGAACCGCCACGCGATCATCGCTGGTGCTCCTATCCCTGGGGGCACCGACGGGGTATGCCGGCGAGGTGTGGGTCAGTGCTCGCCGCGGGCGAGGACGCGGCGAGCTTGGGCGAGCCGAGGGCTGAGGATGTGAACGGCGGCGGAGCGTAGCCCGACGACGAGCACGACCCGCGGTCCAGCCGCCAGGTCCCAGTACATCTCGTCGTGTTGACGGGGGAACGGCGCGTGGGTGCCGGGGCCGTACATGTCCTTGATGAGCCCGGCGTAGAACGAGAACGCCTCGTGCTGGAAGGTGTCGCGCTCGTCGCTGACATCCTGGGAGGAGTCGGTGAGGGAGAGGTGGATCGAGGACACCTCGTCGTCGTCGACGAGGGAGATGCTCCCGAGGCCGGGTTTGACCCCGAGGTTGGCGACGAAGGTCGCCTCGGTGAATGGTGTCCAGCCGAGTGACGTGGTGACGACGTGCGTCATTCCCTCCAGTCGCACCGGCCACGGCAGCTCGACCAGGGCGGCGACCTGCCGTCGGAAATCTGCTTCGGAGACGCGGTTCCAGCTCATAGGCCTAGGCAACGGTGCGTTCGGTCGGCAGTCGGGGGCGTGCTCCGCCGGGCCGGCTACTGGGGCACCGGTGGGGGGTCCTCCGGGAGGGCCGGTGGGGGGGTGAGCAGGTCGTCCCAGTGGCCCCAGTCGGGGATGGGGCGGTAGAGGTGTTGGACGGGGATGTCGGTGCGTTTGGCTCGGGTCGTGGTGATGGTGCCGTCGGGGTTGCGGTGGGCCATGAGCAGGGAGCCGTTGCCGTCGGGTCGGTTGCGGGCCTCGACCCAGCGGGTGCGCCAGCTGTCCGACCGGGTGAGGATTGTGGAGGTTTCGGGGTAGTCGTTGAGCAGGGCGATCGAGCAGAACAGCCGCCCGTCTTTGACCTGCCAGTAGTAGGTCTCCTTGGGGACGCCGGGGGGGATCTGCTCGACGACGGTGAACCCGGCTTGGCCGGTGCCGACGACGATGTAGTAGGGGACGATGCCGGTGCTCTCGTCGACGGGGGGCAGCACCGTGACCTCTCCGGTGGGGCTGGTGTAGCGGCGGCGGGCCTCGGCCTCGTCGATCCACCCGTGCGGAGCTGGGAAGGCATCCTGGGACATGTCGCTGAACCGCCCGCAGAACCTCCACTCGATCATCAGGGGGTCACGTCTCCTGCCGCGGGGTGGGAAAGTGTCGTCCCGTCGATGCGGGTCTCGATGATCATACGACCGTCGGCCGACATACCCCATTCCGTGCCCTGGACATCCCGGACGAGGACTCGGCGGTCCTGCGCCCGCTCGAGGAAGTCCGCGGGTGGTGGGGCCTCTTGCACGGGCACTTCGAGGACCTGCCTGCCGTCGAGCGGCATACCGATGTAGTCGGCCGGGTCAAGGCCGGCCGCCACGAGGTCGGCCCGATTGGTCGGGGTGTCGGCGATGGTCACGGCTGAGTCCCTGGGCGGGTACTGGTTGACCAGTTGGCTCAGGTAGCCGTTACGGGTCTCGGGCTTGACGTTCGCGAGCTGGGTGTTCTTGCGCTCGATGATCTCTCCGACGCTGAGGTCGAGGGAGTCGACGACGTTGTAGAAACTCGACCCCCGCTGGGTGACGTGTAGCTGATTCACCGTGTAGCGGTGGCTGTTCTCCAGGTCGAAGATGTTTCCTTCGTACATCCGCTGCTTCCACGGTTCCACGCCGTTGTCGATGAGCTGTTGGTAGGCGTTGATGCGCGCCTGGTCCTCGGGGGAGATGCCGGCATGCGCAGGGCTGGGGTCGGGATGGCTCGGGTCCACCGGGTCGGGGTCGGTGTGCGGCGCCACGGGGTCGACGGGCACCGAGCCGTCGGGGTGAGCCCCGCCACTGTCGTCGGCTCCGGTCGGGTGAGGGTCGCCCGAGGCCGGGGGGTCGGCGGGATGAGCCGGCGGGGGATCCGCCGGGCCGCCCGTCGCCGGGTGGCCGTTGCCGGCCGGTGGGGTGTCGGTGCCACCGGGCCGGGTGCCCACGGTGGGCGCGGGGTCCACGGGGCCGCCGGTCGCCGGGTGGCCGTTGCCGGCCGGTGGGGTGTCGGTGCCTGCGGGGCGCGGGCTGGTCGGCGCGGGGTCGCCCACCCGGGCACTGGGGTCGCCGAGCGGGCGGCCGGACCCGGGGACCTCGCCGCCGCGGGTCGGGGCAGGAACCTCGACGGTGACCTGGCCGGGGGAGGGCTTGGCGCCGACTCCGACCAACTCGGGCGAGCGGGCCGGGTCGGTGGCCGGGATCGGGTCGACGGTGCGGGGTGGTGCCGAGGGTCCGGCGTGCCCGGGGGTGGACACCGGGTCCACGACCGAGCCGGTGGGAGTGCGCGGTGGGCCGGAGGGCAGGTCGGCCAGGTCCCCCGGGCGGACCGGTGCCCCCGGTATGCCGCCCTGGGGCCCGACCGACCCGAAGTCGTCCGCGGACGGCATCCGCACGTCCGGGGCCGGCAGCCGCGGCCTGGTCACGGCCGTGGCGGCGTCGACCGCGCCGGCCGTGGTGCCCACCGCCGAGGGCTTGGCGGCGATCCTCGCGGCATCGTCGACGACGGCGCCGACCCCGTCGAACCGCACGATCGAGGTGATGGCCTTGACGGCATACGAGCCGCCGGGCACCGCGAAGTCGGCGATGGTCGCCGTGATCCGCGCGACCCGGGCTCCGGCCGACCCGGCCTTGAGCCCGCCGCCCACCGCGCCGGCCCCGGGGACGAAGAACGACGCGACGTTGAGCACGCCCGAGGTGCCGGCCCGCCACGGGTCGTCCTTCCATCGAGCGAAGGGGTCCTCGGCGTTGAGGTCGATGTTGACCAGTCCGGCGACGGCCGTGGCGACGACCATGTTCCGCTCGTTCAGCCACTGGGTGAAGCCGTTGTCCACCCCGGCGGCCTGCAGTGCCGGAGCGAGGAAGAACGACCCGGCGCTGGTGACGGCCAGAGAGCCGGCCAGATTGCCCAGCCCGCCCCAGGACTGGGCGTACGCGTCGCCTTGGAAGTACTCGCCCGTCGTGGGGTCATACCCCAGCACCAGCGATCCGACGCCGGTGCCCAAGCCGTAGACGAAGTCCTTGACCCCGTAGCCGACAGACTCCGGGCAGTTCTTCGGCTCGTACTCCCGGGCGTACCCCCAGGGCAGGTCCTGCTGGGCGTTGAGCTGCTCCTTGGTGACACTGCTGAACGGGACCGGGCAGGAGTTGCGCACCTGCACCAGGGCCCGGATCTGCGAGGCGCAGGTGGTCTCGGCCTTCGACAGCTCGGCCACGAGCTCGTTGACCCGCCCCACCAGATGGGCGTTGTCGGTGAGGGTGTCGTCGTCCTCGTACCACGGCACGGTCTTGGTGTCCAGCCACAGGAAGCCGCAGCTGACTTCGACCCCGCCGGAGACGCGGCTGCGGAAGCTGGTGATCTCGGAGGTGAGATCGGCGAACTTCTGCTTCAGCCCGGACAGCTCGGCGGCGTAGGTGTCGAGGTGACCGGCGGCCTTGTCCAGGGTGGTCGCCAGGTCCTCGGCGGAGTGTTGCGCCGGGTCCTGCAGGGTGTAGACGGCCTCCTGCTCGGGGGCCTCGTAGCAGGAGCGCAGCGCCTTCCAGTCGGTGTTGAGGTCGGTGACCTTCGTCTTGACGCCCTTGCCCATGTCGCGCAAGCCCTTGGCCGCCTCGGTGGCGCTCTCGGGTTTGATCTGCGGGATCATCGCCGCATTGACCAGGCCGTCGCCGCTCATGGCCGGTACCCGTGCTGGTTGAAGTACTCGAAGTTGCCACTGTCGGCGGACTTGATCATCTCCGCCTGGAAGGTCGCCGCCATCTCGCTGTTGCCGTTCTCGTAGGACACCAGGGCGTTGCCGACCCCGAGGATGCCGGCGTTGACGTGGTTGCGGATCGTGGTGAAGTTGCGCTGCTGATCCTCGAACAGCTCCGCCACCGCCGTGGGCACCTGCATCTGGACTCCGTTGACCGTGGGGCCACCCTGGGTCATCCCCCCGGTGACCGCCGTGCCGATCGCGTTGAACTTCTCCGCGGACAGGTCGGTGCCCAAGGACTCGGCCTGACTCTGGGTCTTCGTCAGCACGGCCCGCACCCCGGCCGGGGCGAGGCGCCAGCCGCTCATCGCCCGCTCCGGTCCACGACGACCCCGCCGACCACGTCGGCCACCGCCTCGGCGACCGCCCGCCCTCGGACCGGATCGGCATAGGGCAGGGCGACGTCGGTCCACATCGCGCCGGTGGCTGCCAGGTCTCCGACCGCCTGCACCGCGGCCCGACGGTTCTCCAGGTACCGCGCCGGCCAGTAGGCCAGCACCCCGCGCCCGTCCGGGTCGCAGATCTGGGTGGTCACCTGCTCGAAGACCCGGAACTGTGAGCCCCCCAGGACCGGGCCGGCGCACGCCGCCCACTCCTGCATCGTCGCTTCCCGATCGGCGATCAAGGCCAACTCATCCCCCATGTCGTCCCTCCTGGTCCACCCCGAACGCGTGGGCGAGGTTCTCCCACCCGATCGCATGCAGCACTTGCGCGAGATTCAGCCACGGTGCCCGCAACGGGCCGTCGAAGCCGAACAGCAGCGCGGGCACGGCGGGTCGGCCCAGCCGCCGCGCGCCGAAGCCCTCGATCATCGCCGGCACGTCGATGCGGGCCTGGTGGATCGCCCACGGCCCCACCAGCGCGGCGGCCGGGGTCTCGGGTCGGCGCACCCGCACCCGGTAGTCGTTGCCGGCGTCGACGTCCACCAGGGACGCCATCGCGGCGATCACCGTGGCCGAGTCGGCCATCGACCGCAGCAGGTCCATGGCCTGCGGCACGGCGGCGGCGGCCACCTGCGCATAGGAGCCGAGGATGAACCCGCCGCGCACCCGTTCGACCACCCCGGCCGGACCGCGCTCGTACTGCAGGCTCGCCCACGCACCATCCGGGTTGGCGACCCGCATCACCGTCGAGGAGGGCATCTCCCGCTGCGCTCGGTGGGTCAGCTCCGTAACGTTCCACAGGCTGGTGAGCGGCTCGAAGGACCCCCAGGCATCCGGCGGTGCGGCGCCCAACTGCGCGAAGACCCGCTCCACCGCGTGCCCGATCTGCAGCGCCCCCGAGGCCCGATGGTGCAGGAGGATCTCGAAGTTCACTGCTCCGTATGCCGCGACGGAGCGCTCGTCGGTCAGCGCGGCGAGCGGGCGACCCTGCAGGGTCTGCGCGTCGGTGACGTCGTCGTAGGAGGCCAGCTGGCGCCCGGCGAGGGCGTCGAACACCACGCCGTCCGCGGACCGGGTGACCCAGGACGCCCCGTGCCTGGACAGCTCCGCGACCAGGTGCGCCGAGATCGTCGCCTCCGGCGCGGTGCGCAGGATCGGCCGCACACCCTCGACCTGTGCCACGCGCAGGAACTGCGCGAGGGCAGGCGTGAGCTCGACCCGCGCGCGACTCGACGAGAACACGGCATACCGGCTGGTGATCTCGTCGATCGCGGGCAGGTCCGGCACCTTCGGGGCTGGCCCGCTCATACCGGTCAGATGTGGACGGCGGCCGCGGCCTTGGCCAGGGCGTTCTGCGCGACGGAGTCGTTCTCGCCCATGGCCTGACGGATGGTGTGGATGATCCTGCGGACCTCGCGGCCGGCGTTGTCCCAGTTGTGCTCCAGCGCCTGGTACTTGTCGCTGACCCCGTCGGCCTCGTACTTGGCCAGGGCCGAGCGCACGTCGGTGTTGCGGCGGTCCAGCAGTGCCTCGAGCTGGCCGGCGACCCGGTTGAAGTTGTCCTGGGCCGACTGCGAGCTGGCGACGTTGTAGTCGTTGCGGTTCATGTCGTTTTGCATCGGTGATCCCCCCGGTCAGACGTTCTTGGCCACGGCCGCGTCGAAGTTGGCGCCCGCCATGCTCGACTGGTACAGGTCCTGCGACTCGTCGGCCGCGGCGACGAACGCGTTGTTCTGCTCCCCGACCGATCGCAGGATGCCGGCCAGTGCCGAGTTGAGCTGGTTGCTGATCGAGTCGGCCTTGAGCTTGAACGTGTTGAACGCCGCCCGACCCGGGCCGTTGAAGTCCTTCATGATCGGGTCGGCCGCCGCGACCAGGTCCCGAACCAGGGAGCCCAGGTCACCGTGCTCGGTCTCGGTCTTCTGGCCGTGCTGGATCAGCGCGTCGGCCTCCATCGCGAACTTCATCCCCATAGCAGTCCACCCTTCGGTATGGGGGATTCACGACGAGCCCTCCCCCTCGGGCTTGACGACACTGCGCTGGTCGCCGTGACCCGCTTGCCACGACCTGACCGGTGCACGAGGAACCATAACAAACTCTCGGAGCGTGTGGCGTGGTTGCGCGGCATTGGCCCGTTCTGGACCTCGATCTCGGGCACAGTTAGGTTGAGGCCGTCATCGAGGGGAGACCATGGCCACCGCCGCTGCTCCGGCGTTATGCACCGTGTGCGGTGCGCGCCGTGCCGGGTCGCCGTGCGCCCAGTGCGCGATGAGGGCCGGCCCCTGGATCGCCACGGGGTGCTCGTGGCGCGAGCGCGTCGCCCCGGCCAGGCCCGCCGAGTCCCTGCTCGGCGCGCTGGTCGACGGCGCACTCTGGGTGGCTGCGGCGCTGGTAGGCCTGCTCTGCGGGCGGGCCGCCGGCCTGAACGCGCTCGGGGCGATCGTGCTGGCGGTGGGGGCCGGGCTCGCCGCCGCGGTGGCCACGGTGTCCGGTCTCACCCGGACCGGGCAGACGCCCGGGCTGGCCCTGGCGAAGGTCCGGGTCCTGGGCGCCGACAGCGGCTACCCGCCTCGGTGGACCGATCTGCTCCGCCCCACCACCCGGGCGTCCACGACCCGAGGTCCCGACCCGCTGGGTCCACCGCCACGGCTGGCCCGCTCCGGGCCGGCCGCCACGCCAGTCCGGCCGACGGCTCGGGCGGCCGCGGCCGTCCCGGGGGGGTGGTCGGTGTTGCAGCCGGGGCGTGCGAGTGTCCCGGTGGGCCGGCGCGCCGTGGTGGGGCGCTCCAGCTCGGTGGGCCTGCTCGAGCCCGGGACCACCCGTGTCGACGTCTACGACCTCACCCGGACGGTGAGCCGCAACCACCTGGTGCTCGAGCCCGACCCGACCAGCCACACGCTGTGGGTGACCGACCTGGGGTCCACCAACGGCTCGCGGCTGCAGCTCGACGGGCCGCACGCGTCCAGGCCCCTGCCGCCTCGCCAGCGCATCGCCGTGGCGTCCGGCTCGGTGATCTTCTGTGGCGACCAGCCGATCGTGGTGGTGACCGAAGGGACCGCGCGGTGATCGATCTCGACCATGCCATCCTCGAGGCCGCGGCCACCCGGCGGCAGCGGCTCATCCGGGCCCTGGCCTTCGGGCCCATCGAGCGGCGCCGCCCGGTGCGCTCCGACCTCGGCCGGTTCATCGGGTCGGCCATCCTCGCCGCGGTCATCGGCGCCAGCTGCCTGGGCACCTCCTGGGTCGTCGACATGCTCGAGACCGACCGGCTGGCCAAGGCCAGGGCCGCGTACGACGAGGCCACCAAGGCGGCCCCGATCCCCGACCCGGCCGACCTGGTCGACAAGCGCACCGGCTTTCCCGTGGACCCGCGGACCGGGTATGTCGTCAGTCCCAAGGGCCGGTGGTTCGATCGGGTGACCGGATGGGAGGTCGACAAGGCGACCGGTCTGCTCATCGAACCGCAGACGGGGGTGCTGGTCGACCCGGAGACCGGGCGCGCCGTGCCCAGGAGTGAGGGCTGATGGAGTGGACCCGGCTGACCATCCACGGCTCGGTCAAACGCGCGGACGTGGTGATCCCCAGCGACCAACCGCTGGGATCGCTGCTGCCGCGGCTGCTGGACCTGCTCGACGAGCCCGCCGACGGCCCGCGCGTCCTGGTCACCGCGGACGGCCGGGCCCTGGCCGAGGAGTCCAGCCTCGGCGGGTTGGACGTCCCCGACGGCGAACTGCTGCGCCTGGTCCCCACCGACGAGACTCCCCGGCCCCCGGAGGTGTCGGACCTGTCGCGCGCCGTGACCGACCACCGGGCCTCCCGCACGGACGTCTGGAGTCTGCGGTGGGCGCGACGCTTCGCCGCTCCGGTGCTCGCCCTGCTGGCGGCTGCGCTGTCCACCGGGCTGGGCCTGAGCCAGCTGTCCGTCGCCGTGGGGGCGGTCGTGCTGGCCGCCGCAACGATCGCCCGTCGTGGCGACGGGTGGCCCAGCACCGCAGCCCTCGCCCTGGCGCTGGGGCCTGCGGCGGTCCTCGGGTGGACCGCGACCCTCGCCCTCGACTCCACCCCCTGGACGCCGCTGTCCGGTGGGTTCGGGGCGTTCGTCGGGGTGGCCCTCGTCGCCGCCCTGGTGCCGGGGATCGCGGGCGGGTCGCGCCCGCTGCTGGCCGGTGGCCTCGCCGGCGTGCTGGCCGGGCTGCCGCTGGCGCTCGGCCCGGGACGGGTGGCCCCGGTCGGCGACGTCGCGGCCGTCCTGGCCTCGGTGCTCGTCCTGGTCCTCG
The DNA here is from genome assembly GCA_037045055.1 of Dermatophilaceae bacterium. Classification (GTDB taxonomy): domain Bacteria; phylum Actinomycetota; class Actinomycetes; order Actinomycetales; family Dermatophilaceae; genus Phosphoribacter. Next base: position 581,536 of record JBAOHJ010000002.1, read on the forward strand.
GGCTGGTGCCCTCGCTGGCCCTGAGCGCATCGGGGTTGGGCGGTCTGGGCGAGCGCACCGGTGTCGACCGGGCGACGGCCCGGCGGCCGGTCGCGCGCACCATCGTCGAGGCGTATGCCGCGTGGACGTGGCTCGTCCTGGCCCTGAGCGTCCCGCTGGCCGCCAGTCTGGCGATCCTCGCGCGCACCCCCGGACCGTTCGCGCCGTGGCTGGTGTTGGCGCTGACGCTGGTGGTGGCCACCCGCACCCGACTGCAGCCGTTGGTGGCCCACGTGGCCGCGGCCGCCGCGGTCGTGGCGGTGACCGTCGGCAGCGCGGTGACCCGCCCGGGCATGACACCGACCGTCCAGGCCGCCGTGCTGCTGGCCGCGGCGGCGCTGCTGCTGCTCGGCTGCGCGCGGCCGGCCGCCGAGGCCTTCCGGGCCCGGGCGCGGACCTGGTCCAACACCGTCGAGCTGGTGGCGGTGGTCGCCGTGGTCCCCTGTCTGCTGGGGCACCTGCGGGTGTTCGGCGACCTGCTGGCGGTGTTCACCAGATGAGCTGGTGGCTCACCCCGGCCCTGGTCGATCGCTTGGTGGCCGCCGACGCGCAGTTGCGGGCTGCGGTCCCGCTGTCGCGGCGAGTCGCCTTCGTGGAGACGTTTCCCGGGGTCGGCTCGGCGCGCCTGGCGGCCGCCGCCGCGACGCGGTATGCCGTGCGGCGCCACGCGCCCATCCTGCTCGTGGACGCGGCGGGCGCGTCGCAGCCCGCGGCCGCGGCCAGCGGTGTCGGCGGGCCACCGGCGGCCTCGGGACGGGGGGGCGGCGCGCTGGCAGCGGCCGGCCTGGCCCCGGCCGCGGCCGCGGCCGCGCCCTCGCAGCGACGCAGCCACGCCCAGACCCTCGCCGACGCCCTCGACGGGTTGCCGACCACCGAGCGCGGGGTGGCCTGCCTGGACCTCGCCGCGCTGGCTCAGACGGGCTCCGCACCGCCGAGCACGGCCGACTGGGAGGCCCACGTCGGCACCGTGGCGCGCTTCCTCGACATCGTCGTCACCGACCTCGGCGCGCGTCGCGTCGCGGACGTGCCCGCCGTCGCGTCCGCCAGTCACGCGATCTGCGTCGTCACCGCCCCGGGCCGAGGCGCCGTGGAGGCGGCGGTCCACCTGGCCCGGCAGGCGATCGAGGAGCACTGCCCGGCCTTCGTCGCCGTGGTATCGCCGGGCGGACCGGTCGCGCGGGCGGCGGCGCGGCGCCTCGCCCGCGGGCTCTCGGCGCCGACCCACGTCCTGGTCGGTGCCCGGGCCGCCGTGGAGCTGGACGAGGTCGCCGCCACCGGCCTGCGGCTCGCCTTGAGTCGCCGGGGGCACCCGTGACCACCCGCCTCGTGCATCGCCCCGGTCGGGTGACCCGGCCGATCTCGCGACCCGAGCCGCGCCTGCTCGACGCCCCGCCGCCGGTGGCCGAAGGCGGCGGAGGCGCCCTGCCGACCCAGCTCGTCCTGCCGCTGCTGGGCGGGCTCACGTCGGTGACGATGATGGTGGTGATGCGCAACGGGCAGAAGATCTTCCTGCTCATCGCCGCCGTGGTCCTGGTGGTGGCCCTGGCGACCGGCCTGTTCATGGTGCTGTCCTCGCGCGGTCAGCAGCTGCGCCAGCGCGCGCACGCCCGGGACCTGTACCTGGATCATCTGGAGCGACTGCGGGTGGACCTCGACGCCCAACGCGACGCCGCCCTGGCCCAGGCTCAGGTCCTGCACCCGCCGACCCACCTGTTGCCCACCGTGCTGCGCAGCCCGGCCCGGTTGTGGGAACGGCGCGGCGGCGACCCGGACTTCGGTCTGCTGCGGGTGGGGGTGGCCGACCAGCCCTGGCTGGCCCTCACCCTCCCCGGGCCGCAGAGCCCCACCCAGCCGCACGACCCCGCGTTGCTCGCCCAGACCGAGCTGCTGGTCGCCGAGATGTCCGTCGTGCCCGACCTGCCGGTGGTCGTCGACCTCGACTCGGTGGGCACGGCGGCCATCGTCGGCCCACGGCAGGACTGCCTGTATGCCGCGCGCACCCTGCTGGCCCACGCCGCCGCCTGGCACTGCCCGGACGACCTGCACATCGCCCTCGTGGTGCCACCGGCCCACGTCGCGGACTGGGCCGGGGTCGACCAGCTGCCGCACCTGATCGCCGGGCGGCTCGTGGACGGACCCGTCCCGGCGCGCCGGATCGCCCCGACCCTGCCGGCCCTGGCCCGACTGCTCGGCTCCGAGATCGTCGACCGGCTGCAGGCGGCCACCACCCAACGTCGCGCCGGCGGCGGTCGGGTGTCCCTGCCGACCCGGCTGCTGGTCGTCGTCGACGGCGAGAGCGGGCTGGCGCCGATCCTGCCGAGCCCCGACCCGGAGCTGACCCTGGCCGACCTCGGCATCACCGTGCTGCACCTGGTCAGGGACCGGCTCGAGGAGCCCGGTGACGTCGGGGTCCGGCTGACCCTGCGCCCCGACGGTGGCGTCCTGGAAAACCCGGGCGGCCACGAGCAGTCGGGGCCCCGGTCGGTCGGCGGCATCCGGGTCGACCGCACCGGCCACGACACGTTGGTGGCCCTGGCGCGGCACCTGGCGCCACTACGGCTGACCCGGACCGTCCACCAGGTCTCCGACGGGCACACCCTCGGCGACGTCTTCGACCTGCTCGGCTTCGCCTCGGTCGACCGGCTGGTGCCCGAGCAGCTGTGGCAACCGCGCAGCGCCACCGACTTCCTGCGCGTGCCGCTGGGCTACGACGACCACGGGGTCCCGTTGAGCCTGGACCTCAAGGAGAGCGCACAGCTGGGGATGGGTCCGCACGGGATCTGCATCGGCGCCACCGGCTCGGGCAAGTCCGAGCTGCTGCGCACGATCATCCTCGGGCTGGCGCTGCACCACCCGCCCGAGGACCTGGCGATGATCCTCGTGGACTACAAGGGCGGAGCCGCGTTCTCGCCGTTCGCCACACTGCCGCACGTCGCCGGCCTCATCGACAACCTCGCCGACGATGCCCAGCTCACCGAGCGCGCCCGGCAGAGCATCCAGGGCGAGGTCGTGCGGCGTCAGCAGCAGCTCAAGGACGCCGGGCACCTGTCCTCGATCGGGCACTACCGACGGCTGCGCGCCACCGACCGGCCCGACCTGGCGCCGATGCCGCACCTGTTCGTCGTCATCGACGAGTTCGGCGAACTGCTCACTGCCGAGCCGGAGTTCACCGACCTGTTCCTGCAGATCGGGCGCATCGGCCGGTCCATCGGGGTGCATCTGCTGCTGTCCAGCCAGCGCATCGAGGCCGGTCGCCTGCGCGGCCTGGACACCTACCTGTCCTACCGGATCGGGCTGCGCACCTTCTCGGAGGCCGAGTCCCAGGTGGTCCTGGAGACCAAGGACGCCTTCCACCTGCCGCCGTTGCCCGGCTACGGCTATCTCAAGGTCGACACGTCGGTGTACCAACGGTTCCGGGCCGGCTACGTGTCCGGGCGGGTGGACCCCGAGCCGGTCCCGGACGAGCCGCTGGACGACGAGCGGCCCCAACCGCTGCTGCTGCCGACCTACAACACCATCGCCGCGGGGCAGGGCTCCGACGCGGCCGAGGTCAGCCTGCAGCCGCCGGCGTTCGAGGTCGAGCGCACCCTCGTCGAGGCCACCGTGGAGCGGTTGCGTGTCGCCGGCCGCGACGTCCGGCCGGTGTGGTTGCCGCCCCTGCCCGAGCGCATGGGCCTGGACCGTGTCGTCGGCGAGCCACGGCATACCGACCTCGGCGCGATCATGGGGCTGGTCGACGACCCCACCCACCAGGACCAGTCCGCGTGGGTGCTGGACCTGGCCCGCAGCGGTGGCCACGTCGCGGTCATCGGGGCGCCCCAGTCCGGGCGCACCACCGTCCTACGGACCTTGGCCGTCTCGCTGGCGCTGACCCACCGCCCCGAGCAGGTCAGCATCTACGGCATGGACGCCACCGGGTCGGGCCTGGCCCGGATCGAGGGGTTCCCGCACGTCGGCGGGGTGGCCACTCGCGCCCACGGCGATCGGATGCGCCGGCTCATCGAGGAGCTCAATGGCATGCTCGCCGAGCGGGAGCGGGCCTTCCAGAGCCTCGACGTGGACTCCCTGGAGCAGCTGCGACGGCTGCATGCCCAGGGTCGCCTGCCCCGCCTGCCCTCCGCCGACGTCGTCGTGCTCATCGACGGGTTCGGCACCCTGCGCTCGGACTTCGAGGAGCTCATGGACCCGCTCGGCGACCTCATCGCCAAGGGCGGCTCCTTCGGCATCCATTTCGTCGTCACCCTCAACCGGTGGGGCGACCTGCGCATCGCCCAGCAGACCCTGTTCGGCACGCGGATCGAGTTGCGGCTGAACGACCCGTCCGACTCCATCCTGGACCGCAAGCTCAGCCAGACCCTGACCGCCGACCGGCCGGGCCGCGCCATCACCGGTGACAAGCTCTTCGCGCACGTGGCCTTGCCGGTGCTGGAGGAGGTGCCCAACGAGGACCTGGCCGAGGCCCTAGAGGCGCTGGCGACCCGGTCCCGGGCGGCACACTCCGGTCCGGGCGCGGCGCCGATCCGGCTGCTGCCGCTGCACCTGCCGGCCGACCAGCTGTGGGGGGCGCACGTCGAGCCCGAGTCGATCCCGTTCGGCCAGCGCCAGGACAGCATGGACAACGCCCTGTGGGAGCTGCTCGGCGCTGACCAGCACCTGTTGGTGTTCGGCGACGCCCGGTGCGGCAAGTCCACCCTGCTGCGCACTCTGGCTCGGGGGTTGGTGGCCCGTTTCACCGACGACGAGCTCATCATCGCGGTGATGGACACCCGCGGCACCGTGCCGCCGGCGATCCCCGAGGACCACCTCGGTGGCCACGCCCCGTCGGTGCGCGAGGCCCGGGGGCTGGCCCTGGCCATCGCCAAACAGCTGCAGATGCGCGCGAGCACGCCCGCCGCCGAGCGGGCCGGGCATCCGCGGATCGTCCTGCTGGTCGACGACTACGACATCCTCGACGCCGGTGGGGCCAACCCGCTCGAGCCGTTGGTCCCGCATCTGCCGTCGGCCCGGGACCTGGCCTTCCACGTCGTGCTCACCCGCCCGGTCAGCGGGGTCAACCGGGCCCTGTTCGGTCACACCCTGCAGGCGATCCGCGACACGTCGGGGTCGCTGTTCGTCATGTCCGGCGACCGCAGCGAGGGGCAGATCGTGCCGGGCATCCGGGCCCAGCAGCTGCCCCCCGGTCGCGGCCAGTTCCTGCGCCGCGCCGAGCCCCCGTTCCTGGTCCAGGTCGCCATGGACCCGCCCCAGGCCTGACCCTGCCGCTGGAGCCGGTCTGCCGCGGAGCCGGCGTGCGCGGCATACCGGCTCTGCAGCCCGGTGACGTCGGGGTGCGGCGTACGTCACGCACCCAATGAACGGGGTGTCCCTTGCGGGGGTCAGGTACGGGCCCGACCCTGGTCCTGGGCCGAGGGCGCCGCGAGGGTCGGACACACCCTGCGCCGGGTCCGTCCGGCCAGACCCCCCGCACACAACGAAGTGGAGACCTGGGATGAGCGACCGCGTGATCGAGAAGACGACCGTCGGGATCGTCGGTGCCGGACCGGCCGGCCTGATGCTGGCCCACCTGCTGGCCAAGGCCGGCGTCGACACCGTCGCCATCGACGATCGCACCCGGGAGCTCATCGAGACCACGCACCGGGCCGGCATCCTCGAGGCCCAGGCGGTGCGGATGCTGCTCGACGAGGGGGTCTCCGACCGCATCCTGCGCGACGGCTACGAGCACGAGGGCATCTTCCTGCGGTTCAACGGCGAGAGCCACCGGATCGACTTCAAGAAACTGGTCAACGAGTCGGTGTGGCTCTACCCGCAGCAGGACGTGTTCATCGACCTCGCCGACGCCCGGGCCCGTGACGGCGGCACGGTCTACTTCGGCATCACCGGCACGCAGGTGGAGGGCGTCGAGGGCGACCGCCCGGTCATCCGGTTCACCGACGCCGACGGGGTGGACCGGGAGATCCACTGCGAGATCGTCGTCGGGTCCGACGGGTCCCGCTCGATCTGCCGCAACCTCGTGCCCGAGGCCAAGCGCAACCAGTTCTTCCGGGAGTACCCCTTCGCGTGGTTCGGCATCCTCTGCGAGGCGCCGTTCAGCGCGCCCGAGCTCATCTACAACCACTCCGACCGCGGGTTCGCGCTGATCAGCCAGCGCACCCCGTCGGTGCAGCGGATGTACTTCCAATGCGACCCGAAGGAGAACGTCGACGACTGGTCCGAGGACCGGATCTGGTCGGAGTTCCAGGCGCGCCTGGCCGGGCCGGACGGCTTCCAGCTCAAGGAGGGCCCGATCTTCGAGAAGACCGTGCTGATCTTCCGGTCGTTCGTCCAGGAGACCATGCGCTGGGGTCGGGTGGTGCTGGCCGGGGACGCCGGGCACACCGTGCCGCCCACCGGTGCCAAGGGCCTCAACCTCGCCTTCAACGACGTGCGGCTGCTGGCTCCGGCGATCGTCAAGGCGCTGGAGACCAAGAACATGGACGTGCTGGACGAGTACCCGCCCAAGGCCCTGGAGCGGATCTGGAAGGCCCAGCACTTCTCGTACTGGATGACCCAGATGCTGCACCGTCCGATCGACGCCACCGACTTCGACGTGCGCCGGCAGGTGGGCGAGTTGCTCATGGTCACCCGCTCCCCGCACGGCTCGACCTACCTCGCCGAGGCGTACACCGGCTGGCCGGACGCCTGAGCGTCCGACGCCGCGGGGCCCGTCGCACCAGCGGCGGGCCCGTGCGGTATGCCGTGCCGCGACCCGTCGGTAGCGCTTCGGGTGTGCCGTCGCGAGCCCGGACGGCATCCCGGCCCGAGCCCCGGACGACATCCCTGCTGCCTGTGACGGCATACCCGCTGCGTGTGGCAGAACGCGCGCTCTGGAGCGCGTCATGCCACACATTGACCGATCTGCCCAACGTCGTCACCGCTGGGCGAGCCACCCGGGTCCCCGGCAGCGCCAGGCCGCTGCCTACTGGGTCACAGCCAGTCGACGCGGTCGACCAGCACGGCATACCCGACGAAGGCGACGACGTCGATGAGGGCATGCGCGGCGACCAGCGGCCCCACCCGGCCGGTGCGCCGCCACACCAGCGCGAACACCACACCCATGACGACGTTGCCGACGAACCCGCCGAACCCTTGGTAGAGGTGATACGCCCCCCGCACCAGGGCCGACGCCGCCACGGCATACCGCCAGCGCCACCCGGCCTGGCCCAGCCGGGTGAGCAGGTAGCCGACGACGACGACCTCCTCGAGGACCGCGTTCTGGACGGCGGACAGCACGAGCACGGGGACCGTCCACCAGGCAGCGGCGAGGTTCGCGGCGGCGACCTGGGTGTTGAGCCCGAGCGTCCGGGCGGCGAGGTAGAGCGCCAGGCCGGGCAGACCGATGGCCGCGGCCAGCCCGGCGCCGCGCCCCAGGTCGGAGCCGGGGCGTCGCAGATCCAGGCCGAGCAGTCGCCACGGCGGCTGCGCGGCGGGTCGGGCCACGTGCGCGAGCAGATACCCCACCAGCGCCACCGGGACGAGAGCCAGGCCGATGCCGACGAGCTGATAGGCCAGGTCCAGCCACGGCCGCTCGGGGGTCACCGACGTGTTGAGCGAGGACGTCTGCTGGGCCAGCGGTGTCGGGCGGGTCAGTCGCTCGACGATCCGCAACAGCGACCAGACCGCCGACGCGCCCAGCGACAGACCCAGCACGACGAGGATCTCGGCATGCACCACCCGCCGCGGGACGCCGGGGTCGTCGGGGGAGCGCACAGGCGCCATGCTAGGCAGTCCGCCCGGGCCGGACCTGGGACAATGCCGCCATGGACGCCGGGATGCTCGTGCTCGCGGCCACCCCGATCGGCGAACCGCGAGACGCGGCGCCCCGGCTGGCCGGCGAGCTCGCGCAGGCCGACGTCGTGGCCGCCGAGGACACCCGCCGGCTGCGGCGTCTGGTCGCGGACCTCGGCGTGACCCCGAGCGGGCGGGTGCTGAGCTACCACGAGCACAACGAGGCGGCCCGCACGGCAGAGCTCGTCGAGCGGCTGCGCGCCGGCGAGCGGGTCGTGCTGGTCTCGGACGCCGGCATGCCGTCGGTGTCCGACCCCGGGTACCGCCTCGTGGCCGCCGCGGCCTCGGCCGGCATCCCGGTGACCTGCGTCCCCGGGGCCAGCGCCGTGCTCGTCGCGCTGGCGGTCAGCGGTCTGCCGACGGATCGGTTCTGTTTCGAGGGGTTTCTGCCGCGGCGCCCCGGCGAGCGGCGGCGGGCCCTGGGCCGGCTCGCCGACGAGCCGCGCACCATGGTGTTCTTCGAGGCGGCCCGGCGGGTGCCGCAGACGCTGGCCGATCTGGCCGCGGCATTCGGCCGGCAGCGGCCGGCGGCGGTATGCCGCGAGCTGACCAAGGTGCACGAGCAGGTGCGTCGGGGGACTCTGGGCGAGCTGTCCGAATGGGCGGCGGCCGGAGTCCTGGGCGAGGTGACCCTCGTGGTCGCCGGCGGCCCCCGCGCGCCCCGCGCGGATCTCGCGCAGGTGGTCGCGCAGGTGCGTCACCGGGTCGAGGGCGGGGAGCGGCTCAAGGACGTGTGCACCGAGCTGGCCGCGGCCACCGGGCTGCCCGGGCGCGAGCTGTATGCCGCCGCCGTCGCCCTCCGGGACTGACCGGGTCGACGGACGGGCCCGGCGGCGCCGGCTCGGGCGGACCGGGGTGGCAGGTCCGGGGACCGGCTCAGCGGGCGGTGCGCTCGGCGGTGCGCTTGAGCGCGGCCAGGGTGAGCCGGATACCGCGCCGGTTGCGGGCCACCCGGTCGCCGATCACCCGGTCCGACATCGCCCGGGTCACCTTGGCGCGCAGGTCGGTCCACTGCTCGGCCACCGTGCAGCCCACGCCGTCGTCGTCGGGGGCGATGAAGTACTCCCACCGGGAGATCCGCATCGGGCCGATGGCGATCTCGAAGGCCAGGTGCCCCGGGTCGGCCGCCGTGATCGTGCCCAGGGTGAACCACTGCAAGGTCCCGACGCGGTTGTGGCCGATGAACTTCGCCCCCGTGACCGGCCCGGTGGCCCCGCCGCGCCAGGACACCCGGTCGCACTCCGGTGACCACTCGCCCATCCTGGGCAGGTCCGAGATCATCTCGTAGACCAGGGGCGCCGGAGCGTCGATGTGGATGGTGTCGCGCAGGTCGGCCATTCCCTCATCCTCGTCCACCCGGCGAGCCTCTCGGCGGCGCCCCCCGTGTGATGCGCCGCGCACCCGCGCATCCCCCCCGTCTGGCCTCGGCGAGGACGCCTGCGTCCCAGGCGCGGGCGGCATACCGAGTCGGACCGCCGTGGGGCGGGCGCCCCTAGGATCGGCCCATGAGCAAGGTCCTGTCCGCCGTCGCCTGGCCGTACGCCAACGGCCCGCGCCACCTCGGCCATGTCGCCGGGTTCGGCGTGCCCTCCGACGTGTTCAGCCGGTACATGCGGATGGCCGGTCACGACGTGCTCATGGTCAGCGGCACGGACGAGCACGGCACGCCGATCCTCGTGCAGGCCGAGGCGGCGGGAGTGACCCCTCGGGAGCTGGCCGACCGGTTCAACCGGGTCATCGCCCAGGACCTCGCCGACCTGGGCCTGGCCTACGACCTGTTCACCCGCACCACGACGGGCAACCACCACGCCGTGTCGCAGGAGCTGTTCCTCGGCAACCACGCCAACGGCTACCTGGTCGAGGGCACCCAGCTCGTCGCGATCAGCCCGTCGACCGGGCGCACCCTGCCCGATCGCTACATCGAGGGCACCTGCCCGATCTGCGGCTACGCCGAGGCCCGTGGCGACCAGTGCGACAACTGCGGCAACCAGATGGACCCGGTCGAGCTCATCGAGCCCCGCTCGAAGATCGACGGCGAGACACCGCGATTCGAGCAGACCAGCCACTTCTTCCTCGACCTGCCCGCACTGGCGCAGGCACTGGGCGCGTGGCTCGACGGGCGTGAGGCGTCCGGCACCTGGCGGCCCAACGTCATCCGGTTCTCCCGCAACCTGCTCGACGACGTCCGGCCCCGGCCGATGACCCGGGACATCGACTGGGGCATCGCGGTGCCGCTGCCCGGCTGGCGCGACAACCCCACCAAGAAGCTCTACGTCTGGTTCGACGCGGTCATCGGCTACCTCTCGGCCTCGATCGAGTGGGCCCGACGCACCGGCGACCCCGAGGCCTGGCGGGCGTGGTGGAACGACCCGGAGGCGGTGTCCTACTACTTCCAGGGCAAGGACAACATCACCTTCCACGCCCAGATCTGGCCGGCCGAGCTGCTCGGGTATGCCGGTCTCGGGGCGCGCGGGGGCAGCCCCGGGGCGGCATACGGGGTCCTGAACCTGCCCACCGAGGTCGTGGCCAGCGAGTTCATGACGATGGAGGGAAAGCAGCTGTCCACCAGCCGCGGGCACGTCATCTACGTGCGCCACGTGCTGGAGCACTACGGGCCGGACGCGTTGCGGTACTTCATCTGCGCGGCCGGGCCGGAGAGCCAGGACAGCGACTTCACCTGGGCGGAGTTCGTCCAGCGCAACAACGCCGAGCTCGTCGCCGGATGGGGCAACCTGGTGCACCGGACCGCGACGATGATCCACCGCTCCTTCGGGGCGATCCCGCCGGCCGGGGCGCTGCAGCCGGGGGACGAGGACCTGCTGGCGAGCGTCCGGGGCGGGTTCGCGACGGTGGGCGGGCTCATCGAGCGGCACCGGTTCAAGGCCGGGATCGGCGAGGTGATGCGGCTGGTCGGCGAGGTCAACGCCTACATCTCCCGGACCGAGCCGTTCAGGCTCACGGCGCCCGAGCAGCGCGACCGCCTCGGCACGGTGCTGCACGTGGTGGCCCAGGCGGTGAGCGACCTCGCGACGATGAGCGCGCCGTTCCTGCCGCACGGCGCCAACCGGGTGCACCGGGTGCTCGGCGGCGAGGGCGATCTCGTGCCGATGCCCGCGCTGCACGAGGTGGCCGACCTCGACGGCGGGCCGTCCTACCCGGTGGTCACCGGCGACTACTCGGCGACCCCGCGGTGGGAGAGCCGCCCGGTGGTCGTCGGCACGCCGATCGCGGCCCCGACGCCGGTGTTCGCGAAGTTCGACCCGTCCGTCGTGCAGACCGAGATCGACCGGATGCACGCAGAGGCAGGGCCCGACAGGTGAACCGCCCGCCGCTGCCCGACCCCCTGCCGCTGCCCGTCGTCGACAACCACCTGCACCTAGACCACGTCCGCGAAGGGGACCCGCCGCTGGACCTGCCCACCGCGCTGGCCGAGGCCGCCGCGGTCGGGGTGCCGCGCATGGTGCAGATCGGCTGCGACCTGCCCGGGGCCCGCGCGACCGTCGACATGGTCGACCGGTATGCCGCCTTGCTCGGCGGAGTCTCGTTGCACCCTAACGAGGTTCCCCGGTTGGCCGCCCGCGGGGCGCTGGCCGAGGCGCAGACCGAGATCGAGGCCCTGGCCACCGCGCACCCGCGGGTCCGGGTGATCGGCGAGACCGGTCTGGACTACTTCCGGACCGGACCGGACGGCATACCGGCTCAGCAGGAGGCCTTCCGCTGGCACATCGACCTGGCCAAACGCACCGGCAAGGTCCTGCAGATCCACGACCGGGAGGCGCACCAGGACACCCTGCGGATCCTCGCCGAGGAGGGGGCGCCCGAGCGGACCGTGCTGCACTGCTTCTCCGGGGGGCTGGACATGGCCCGCGAGGCCATCGACCGCGGGTACCTGCTCTCCTTTGCCGGCCCGGTGACCTTCCGCGGCTCGTCGGCGCTGCGCGACGTGCTCGCGGCGACCCCCCTGGAGCAAGTGCTCGTCGAGACCGACGCGCCCTACCTCGCGCCGCACCCGTGGCGGGGGAGGACCAACGCCTCCTGGCTCGTCCCGGTGACCGTGCGGGTGATGGCCGGGGTGCTCGGCGTGGCCCTGCCGACGCTGTGCGCGGCGCTCATGGCGACCAGCGAGCGCGTCTACGGCCCGTGGGAGCCCTGAGCGGCGTCGGCCGCCGAGGGGTTTCGGGGCCCGGCGCATCCCGCGGCCCATCACGCGGTGTATCCCGTGGCGCGCGACGAGTGGCGAGAGAGCGGCATACCGGCGCTTCATTTGGCTCATCAGTCACTTTGGTCACATCAGCCTCTCCCGCCGTTATCGAAACTTGACCTTCCGCGGGGGTGCAGGGCACGGTAGTTGACGAGTCAGCCGGAAGCACCTCTCCGCCGCAGGGCGTTCGCGCCCCGGTCTGCCGCATCGACGCGGCCCTCGGGAGGGGTCCGTGAGCCGGGACCTCGGACCATCGGAGCACCGTGTTCACCTCGCTCGTCAGTCGTCTTGCCCTGGGTGGGGCCCTCGTCGCCGTCGCCGCCGGAGGGTTCGGCGTGGCCCAGCTGGACAAGGCCATCGACCTGTCCGTCGACGGCCAGACCACCTCGATGCACGTGTTCGGCAGCACCGTCGCCGACGCGCTGGCCAAGCAGGGCATCGTCGTCGGGGAGCACGACCTCGTGGTGCCGGCGGCCGGCGAGGCGATCGGCGACGGGTCGGCGGTCCTCGTGCGCTACGGGCGCAAGCTCAGCGTCACCGTCGACGGGGTGACCACGGAGTACTGGACCACGGCGACCAGCGTCGAGCAGGCCATCCTCGACCTGGGCATCCGGGCCGACGCCGCCGCGGCCGTCTCGGTGTCACGCTCGATGCCCCTGGGTCGCGAGGGCCTGGCGTTCAGCGTGACCAACCCGCGCAACGTCTCGGTCGCCGTCGACGGACAGACGCTGACCCGCTCGACGAGCGTGGCCTCCGTGTCGGCGTTGCTGGCCGAGCTGGGGGTCTCGCTCGGGGCCTCGGACCGGGTGTCCCCGGCCGCCGACACGGCGATCACCGAGGGTCTGGCCGTCGCCGTCGCCCGAGTCGTCCAGCGCACCTCGACCGAGACCCAGGTGGTGGCTTTCGGCACGACCCGCAAGGACGACGAGTCGATGTACAAGGGGCAGACCAAGGTCGAGTCGGCCGGCGTCGCCGGCGAGCGAGCCGTCACCTACACCGAGGTGGTCGTCGACGGGGTGGTGGAGAGCCGCACCGAGACCGCGTCCACGGTGACCAAGGCCCCGGTCGACAAGGTCCTGCTCGTCGGCACCATGCCCCGCCCCGTCGCCGCCGCCGCCCCGCCGCCGTCGGCCGGCAACACCTCCGGCGCGGGCCTCAACCTGGCCAACGAGGCGATGTGGGACCGGATCGCCCAGTGCGAGTCCGGCGGCAACTGGAGCATCAACACCGGCAACGGCTACTACGGCGGCCTGCAGTTCAACTACTCGACGTGGCTGTCCAACGGCGGTGCCGACTTCGCGCAGCGGGCCGACCTGGCCTCGCGCGCCGAGCAGATCACCATCGCCAACCGCCTGTATGCCGCGCGCGGTCTGCAGCCGTGGGGGTGTCGCTGGGCGGCCTGAGCCCCCGGATCCGACGCACCGGCCCCCCGCCCGAACGGGCAGGGGGCCGGTGCGTCGTCGCGCGGCCCGGGGAGGGCCGGTGCGCCGCCCGGTCCCGGGCGCGCCCGGTCCTAACGAATCCCCACGGCCCTCACAGCCCCCCGATATGTCGGCCGGCGATCTTCGGGACATCGACGCCCCGGCACCAGGCCGGGGCACCGACATCCCAGGAGCAACTCCACATGAACCCCAAGAAGCTCGGCATCGGTGCCGCCGCCCTCGCCGCCGCAGGCGCGATCGTCGTCGGTGGCGTGACGGTGTCCAATGCCTCGGCGGCCACGACGCCGTCGACGAGGGTCGCCACGGCGGCGGCCGACACCACCGACAGCCCGCAGGGCCGCTCGCAGGACTGCCCCGGCGGGGCGGGCCAGGACACCCCGGTGACCGGCGACGAGGCGACCAAGGTCGGGGCCGCGGTGACGGCGAAGGACTCGGCCGTGACGGTCGAGAGCGTGCGCAAGGACCCGGACGGGTCCTACGACGTGCTGGGGACCAAGGCCGGCGCGAAGGTGATGTTCGACGTCAGCGCCGACCTGGCCACGGTGACCGAGAACGCCCGGCCCGCCGGCGGCGGCCGCGGCGGGCCCGGCGGGGCGGGCCAGGACACCCCGGTGACCGGCGACGAGGCGACCAAGGTCGGGGCCGCGGTGACGGCGAAGGACTCGGCCGTGACGGTCGAGAGCGTGCGCAAGGACCCGGACGGGTCCTACGACGTGCTGGGGACCAAGGCCGGCGCGAAGGTGATGTTCGACGTCAGCGCCGACCTGGCCACGGTGACCGAGAGCGTCCGGCCCGCCGATGGCGCGGGCCAGCGCCCCCAGAACGGTCGGACCCAGCAGGGTCAGACCCAGCAGGGCCAGACCCAGCAGGGCCAGACCCAGCAGGGCCAGGCCCAGTCCGGGGCCACGCCGACCAGCTGATCGCCGGGTTACCCGCAGCCCGCGAGCCAGGTCCTAGGCTCGGCCCATGTCGTGGCCGCAGCCGCAGGGGGGGGACCTGCTCACGGCATCCCGACTGCGTGAGCTGGCCGGGCGCCTGGGGCTGCGCCCCACCAAGGCACGGGGTCAGAACTTCGTCGTGGACCCCAACACGGTGCGGCGGATCACCCGGCTGGCCGACCTGCACCCCGACGACGTCGTGGTCGAGGTCGGCCCCGGGCTGGGCTCGCTCACCCTGGCCCTTCTCGACGCCGCGGCGCGGGTCACCGCCGTCGAGCTCGACCCGGTCCTGGCCGGCGCGCTGCCGGCCACGGTCGCGGCATACCGACCCGACGCGGTGGCCCGGCTCACCGTGGTGACCGCCGACGCCCTCGCCCTGAGCCGGTTGCCCGATCCCCAGCCCACCGTCTTGGTGGCCAATCTGCCCTACAACGTGTCCGTGCCGGTCCTGTTGTCCTTCTTGCAGCGTTACCCCACCATCGGCAGGGGTCTGGTCATGGTGCAGCTCGAGGTCGCCGAGCGGCTCGCCGCCGGGCCGGGCAGCAGGGTGTACGGCGTCCCGAGCCTCAAGCTCGCCTGGTGGGCCGACGCGGCCCTCGTCGGCAGCGTTCCCCGCACGGTGTTCTGGCCGGTGCCCAACGTGGACTCGGGGCTGGTCGCCCTGAGCCGACGAGCGCCGCCGCCCTCGCGAGCCACCCGTCGGGAGGTCTTCGCCTGCATCGACGCGGCGTTCGGCCAGCGGCGCAAGACCCTGCGCGCGGCGCTCGCGGGCTGGGCCGGCGGGCCCGCGGCGGCCGAGGCGGCGCTGCGGACCGCCGGCGTGGACCCGGCGGCGCGGGGGGAGCAGCTCGACATCGCCGCCTTCGCGGCGGTCGCCGGCGCCCGACCCATAGGGTGAGCGGGTGACCACCGCCGAGCCGCACCGGGCCGTGACGGTCCGCGCGCCGGCGAAGGTCAACGTCGAGCTGCGGGTGGGCCCGCGTCGCCCGGACGGCTACCACGACCTGGCCACGGTCTACATGGCGGTCGGCCTCTACGACGAGGTCACCGTGACCCCGTCGCCCGACTGGGAGGTCCTCGTCACGGGTCCGTACGCGCAGGACGTCCCCACCGACGCGGGCAACCTCGCGGTCCGGGCCGGCCAGCTGCTCGCCGACTCCGCCGACCGCCACGAGGCGGCCGCCGTGCGGATCACCAAGGACATCCCGGTCGCCGGCGGCATGGCGGGCGGCTCGGCGGACGCGGCGGCGACCTTGCTCGCGCTCGACGCGCTGTGGGGGCTGCACCACGACCGCGAGGTGCTGGGGCAGCTCGCCGCCGAGCTAGGCAGTGACGTGCCGTTCGTCCTGCACGGCGGGATCTCGATGGGCTCGGGCCGGGGTGAGCGACTGGCTCCCGTGCTGGCGCGCGGGTCCTACCAGTGGGTGTTCGCGGTCGCCGAAGAGGGGCTGTCCACCCCGGCGGTGTATGCCGAGTGCGACCGGCTGCGCGGGGACGAGCCCGTCCAGGCCCCCGAGGTGTCCTCGGACATGATGACCGCGCTGCGGTCGGGCGATCCCGCCGCCCTGGGCCGGGCCCTGGCCAACGACCTGCAGGAGGCGGCCATCTCGTTGCAGCCGCCGCTGCGGGGTGTGCTCGACGCCGGTCTGGAGTTCGGTGCCCTCGGCGGGGTCGTCAGCGGCTCGGGCCCCACCGTCGCGTTCCTCACCTCCTCCTCGGAGCACGCCCTGGACCTGTGCGTCGCGTTGACCGCGTCGGGCGTCGCGCGCGAGGTGAAACGGGCCAAGGGCCCGGTCCACGGCGCGGCCCTCGTCACCGGTGGCCGCCGCGACTGATGGGCGTGCTGGTCAACGCCGAACGCGTCACCGTCGTCCACGGTGTCGCCACGGTGCTCGACGCAGTCTCCGTGGGGGTGCCCAGCGCCGCACGCATCGGTGTCGTGGGCCGCAACGGCGGCGGGAAGTCCACCCTGCTGCGGATCCTCGCCGGGGTCCAGCAGCCGGACTCCGGTCGGGTGACCCGGCCCGCGGGCACCACCGTCGGCCTGCTGCCCCAAGGCGATCGTCTCGAGGGCGGGTCCACCGTCCGAGCGGTCGTCGTCGGCGCTCGCGCCGACCACGAATGGGCCGGTCGGGCCGGGGCCCGATCCGTCCTCGGGGGTCTGCTCGGGGGAGTCGACGCGGCAGGAGTGGGTGGTTGGGACGCCCCGGTCGAGGCCCTCTCGGGCGGCGAGCGTCGTCGGGTGGCCCTGGCCGGTCTGCTCGTGGCCGACCCGGATCTGCTGCTTCTCGACGAGCCGACCAACCATCTCGACCTCGAGGCGATCGCCTGGCTCGCCGAGCACCTGTCCACCCGCAGGCGAGCGGACGCCGCGGTCGTCGCGGTCACCCACGACCGCTGGTTCCTCGACGCGATGGCGCACACCTCGTGGGAGGTGCAGGGCGGGGCCGTGGCGACGTTCGACGGCGGCTACGCGGCATACGTGCTCGCCCAGGCGCAACGCCAACGCGTGGCCGACACCGCCGCCGAGCGACGCGCCAACCTGCTGCGCAAGGAGCTGGCCTGGCTGCGCCGCGGTCCCCCGGCCCGTACGAGCAAGCCACGCTTCCGGATCGAGGCGGCCAACGCGCTGATCGCCGACGAGCCACCGCCGCGGGACGACGTGGCGCTGGTGCGCTTCGCCACCCACCGGCTGGGCAAGGACGTCGTCGACCTGGTCGACGCCACCGTGGTCCTGGGTGGCCGCACCGTGCTGGACCGGGTCACCTGGCGGCTGGCCCCGGGAGAGCGGGTCGGCATCGTCGGGGTCAACGGGTCGGGCAAGTCGACGCTGCTGCGGGCGCTGGCCGGGGACGAGCCGCTGACCGGTGGCCTGCGCCGGGTCGGCCCGACGGTCGCGCTGGCCCATCTCACCCAGCAGGCCGAGCAGCTGGCGCCGTTGGCGGCATACCGCGTCATCGAGGCCGTCGAGGACGTGCGGCGGGTGACCACGGTGGGCCGGCAGGAGGTCACCGCCAGCCAGCTGGCCACTCGGCTGGGCTTCACCGGGGGGCGGCAACAGACCCGCGTGGGCGACCTGTCCGGTGGCGAGCGGCGGCGTTTGCAGCTGCTGCGGCTGCTCATGACCGAGCCCAACGTCATCCTGCTCGACGAGCCCACCAACGACCTGGACGTGCCGACATTGACCTCGCTGGAGGACGTCCTCGACGGGTGGGCCGGCACCCTCGTCGTGGTCTCGCACGACCGGTACCTGCTGGAGCGGGTCACCGACCGCCAGGTCGGGCTGCTGGGCGACGGACGGGTGCAGGACCTGCCCGGCGGGGTCGAGCAGTACCTGCGGATGCGACGCGCCCAGCGGGAGCATGCGGCAGCCCCGCCGGGCCCGGTGGCCACCCGTGCCGGCCCGGGCACCAGCGACGGCCCGACGGCGCAGCAGGCGCGAGCGGCTCGTCGGACCATCGCCCGCGTGGAGAAGGCCCTGGCGCGGGTGGCGGACCGGGAGGCGCGCGTGCACGCCCGGATGGCGGCGGTGGCCGCCGACCACGCGGCGGTGATCGCCCTCGACGGGCAGCTGCGGGCCCTGGTCCTCGAGCGCGAGGCGTTGGAGTCCGCATGGCTGGACGCCGCGCAGGTCCTGGACTGAGGGGCGCTCCGCGCCTCGAGCCCCCTGCTAGGGCTCCAGGGGTGAGTTCACCCGACGCAGCAACCCGCCGAGGGTGAGCTGGTCGGCGGCGTCGAGGTCGCGCAGCAGGTCGCGCTCGTCGTCGAGCAGGTCCGCCAGAGCGGCGTCGACGGCCTCGCGGCCGTCCGGGGTCAGGGCGACGATCACCCCACGCCGATCGGTCGGGTCCGGACTGCGCCGCACCAGGCCGCGCCGCTCGAGCCGATCGACCCGGTTGGTCATGGTCCCCGAGGTGACCAGGGTCTCGGCGACGAGCTGGCCGGGGGACAGCTGGTAAGGCGGGCCGGCCCGGCGCAGCGCCGAGAGCACGTCGAACTCCCAGCCCTCGAGCAGGTGGGCGGCGAACACCCGGCCTCGAGCCAGGTCCAACCGCCGGGCCAACCGGGATATCCGCGACAGGACGTGCAAGGGCGTGCAGTCGAGGTCGGGTCGCTCCCGCTGCCAGGCGGCGACGATCCGGTCGACGTCATCGGGCCCGGTGTCCGGCACACCGCTCACGGGGACAGTGTAGGCCGGGATCAAGATTCTCGACGTCGAAGGATCGCGTCGATGGTCTTTTGCCGTCCGTCGTTGCACAATTGTCGACGGGGTCCTCGACCGAGGGGGTTGTTGCGTTGTCCGCGAACGCCGGGGTGCTCGGCCATGCCTGGGCCGACGCCGACGACGCGACGTTGCTCGCGGGCGCGAGGGACGGCAACTCGCAGGCCTACGCGGTCCTGTGGCGCCGACACCTCACGACCGCGTATGCCGTCGCCCACCGGTACCGCGGTCGGGCCTCCGCCGAGGACATCGTCGGGGAAGCCAGCCTGCGGGTGTACCACCTGCTCAGCGTGGGCAAGGGACCGACGACCAACTTCCGCTCCTACTTCCTCAGCGCGGTCAAGACGGTCGCGGTCGACTTGGCGCGCACCGACCTGCGGGTCGTCCCGTCCGAGCCCGAGGTGCTGGAGTCCGCCTCCGGCGAGGTCGAGGCATACGACGTCGATGCCCGGGTGAACCAGGACCTCGTGCGCACCGCGTTCCGCCGGTTGCCCGAGCGCGACCAGCAGGTGCTCTGGCACACCACCGTCGAGGGGCGCTCGCCGGCCGCGGTGGCCACGACGATGGGCATGACCCCCAACGGCGTGAGCGTGGTGGCGTTGCGGGCCCGCGACGCGCTCCGGGCGCGGTACCTCGACGCGCACGCCGACCGCGCCATCTCCCGAGCCGGCGACGAGGAATGCCGCTGGGTGCTGGGACAGATGGGTCGGTACGTCCGGGGCAAGCTGCCGGTCCGACAGCGTGCTCGGGTCGAGGAGCACCTGGCCGGGTGTGCGCGCGCACGGTCCCTGGCGCTGGAGCTGACCGAGGTCAACCGCGGTCTGCCGGCGCTGCTCGTGCCACTCGTCTTCGTCGCCGGCACGAGCACCGGGGCCGCGTGGATCGGCGGCCTCACCGGTGCCGCCGGCGGCGGCGGCGGTGACGGCGGCCAGCGACCCGACCCCTCGGCTCCGACGTCGGTGCTGGGCCTGGTGGACACCCTGCAGGCGCTGGCGGGCAAGGTCGCCGGCGTGGTGGTAGCGGGGGCGTTGGGGGCCGGCTTCGTCGCCGCTCCGGCCGGGGGTTTTGCCGCGTTGGGAGGCGCCGGGGGCGCCGCGGTCGCCGCCGCAGGCGGTGGTGGCGGTGCTGGTGGAGCCGGCGGCGGTGGTGGCGGCGGGACGTCGGGGCCCGGCGCCGGTGACACCACGACGGATCCGGCCCCGCCCGTCGCGCCGACCCCGGTGGCACCGCCGCCTGGCCTGGACGTGGCCACCGCTCTGACCCCGGCGCGGTCGACCCCCCGGACCGGGTCGACCGCGGGCTCCACCTCGACGACCACGGCCGACGGCGGGACGTCGACGCCCGCCTCGCCCGTCTCGCCGGCTGCCCCGGCAGCCGCCACAACCAACCCGAGCTCCGTGGTCGGCGGGGGCCCCTTCACGCTCACCTTCGATCTCGGCTCCGCCGGCGGCGGGATCGCCGTCGTGTCGTCGTCTTCCGGCGCGGTGACGGTCGCCGGCTGCCCCGACCCGGCCCGGTGTGCGCTGACCGGGCCGGTCGTCAGCCTGACGATCACCGCCGCCCCCACGGCATACCCCACCACCGTCACGGTCGTGGTGACCAACGCCGACGGAGTGAGCACGACGAGCACGGTGACGATCACCGCGCCTCCCGACGTCAACCCGACGTTCCCCTCCACAACCCCCACGACGGTTGTCGCGGGGGATTCGCTGAAGCTCACTGTCAACACCGGCTCCGTCCTGGGCGGCACGGTCACCGCCGCCATCGACTACGGTGACGGCACATCAGTCCCGGTGCCGTTCGACACCTGCGGCCTCGCTTGTGAGCTGTCGGGACCGATCGGGTCCGTGTCCCTCAGCGCCACGCCGGCCCGCTATCCGGCGACGTTAGTCGTAACCGTGACGAACCGCTCCGGGCAGGTCGAGAGCGTACGGATCACCATCAGCGCGCCCAAGGAGCAGCCCGATCTCACGGCACCCGGCGAGTTCGTGGCCGGCACCCCAACGACGGTGACTTACGACACCGGTGCCGACGACGGGGGGACGATCATCGTCGCGATCACCGGCGGAACGGTCGCGGTGAGCTCGGGCGAGCCACGGGCCGTGGCGAGGCGGGCGGCCAGCGCAGCACCACTGGACTGCGGCACCGGTGAAGAAGTCACGTGCGAAGTCACGCAGCGCCTCGGAGCCCTCTCGATCACCGCTCGACCGGACCGTCGGGACGCCACGGTGACCATCATCGTAAGCAATGGGCCGAACTTGACGAGGTCGGTGCCCATTCCTGTCAAGGTCCCGAAACCCACGTTCACGGCCGTTCCCAACCCGTTGCGTGCAGGGGTTCCGGCCACCGTCGCCTTCGACCTCGTCGCGCTCCAGACCGCCATGCTTACCGTGACGGTCGAAGGCCAGGGGGAGGGCGGCGCGGCCATCATCAACGGCTGCCAGCCCGATCCCGCCTTCGGCGCGTGCCTGATCACGCCGCCGAATGGGTCTGTCGGTGAGGTGGTCGTCACGGTAGTCGCCAAGGCGGGGACCAAGGTGACCTTCGCCCTCACCATCCTGGGAGACCTTGAACCGTCTGCGACGGCATCCGTCAACGTGTCCGGGGGGCCGCAGCCGGAGTGACGCGGCGCGGTTCAGCCCAGGGTGCGCAGAGCCGGTTTGGCCTCCAGGCGGTGCAGGCCGTTCCACGCGAGGTTGACCAGGTGCGCGGCGACCTCGGCCTTCTTGAACCGGCGCTGGTCCAGCCACCACTGCCCGGTCAGGGCGACCATGCCGACGAGCATCTGCGCGTAGACGGGCGCGGACTTGGGGTCGAGCTTGCGGGACTTGAACTCCCCGGCGAGGATGTGCTCGACCTGCCCGGCGATGTCGCTCATCACGCTGGAGAACGACCCGGTGGACTGCCCGGGCGGGGAGTCGCGCACGAGGATCCGGAAGCCGTCGCCGGAGGCCTCGACGTAGTCGAGCAGCGCCAGAGCGGCGTGCTCGACGAGGCTGCGGGCGGTGCCGCCGCTGGCCAGTTGGGCGGTCACCCCGTCGAGCAGGGCGCGGATCTCGCGGTCGACGACCACGGCATACAGGCCCTCCTTGCCGCCGAAGTGCTCGTAGACCACCGGCTTGGACACCCCCGCCCGGGCGGCGATCTCCTCGACGGTGGTGGCCTCGAAGCCACGGCTGGCGAACACCTTGCGCCCGACGTCGAGCAGCTGCTCGCGCCGCTGCGCACCCGTCATGCGGGCCCGGCGGTCGCGGTCGCCCTCGGCTGAAGGAGCTCGGCTGCTCACGCCACCATTGTGCCCGGGCATTACCCTGGGGCGGTCCGGCCGGTCCGGGCGTTCCCCGGTTGGTCTGCTGGCAGGGCCCGCCTGACTTTGAATCAGGACTAGCGACGGTGGTTCGATTCCACCCCGGGGAGCCTCTCGCCGCAGGTCAACGGCGAGCCGGTCGTCGGTGGGCACAGACCGCTCCCGATTCAGCCGTCCTGTCGGACCGGACCCGGTGGCAGAGGTCCGCACAGGTGTCCCAGTTCCTCGCGAAGCGCCTCGGCGAGGATGTCGATCTGCGCGAAGCACTCGGGGTCGACGATGATGGCGATGGTCAAGGTCCCGGCATACGACATCACCGAGAAGTGCACCGTGACGTTCCCGTTGTCGCCCACGCTCATCGGAACGGCGTTTGTCACTCGGGCGCCGTCCAGGCAGACGGTCGCCTGCGGTCCCCGGACATTCGTCACGAGCGTGTGAAAGCGCCTCTGGTGGCGCAGGTACCCGCGGTATGCCCCGAGCGCGGCGAGGGGGCGGAAGAGCCAGCCGAGCGTGGCGATCGGGGGCGGCCCGAGGGCCAGTGCCCGCTGCGCCCGCACCTGCCTTGCCACCCGGGCGAGCCGGTCCTCGACGGAGCCGGAGGTCGGTACCGGCACGAGCATGGGCGCGACGAGGTTGCCCGACTCGGCGTCGGTCTCGCCCCGTCGGCCCGAGACCGGCACGACCACCACGAGGGGATCGATCGCCTCGCCACGTGCCGCGAGCACCCGAGCCAACGCGGCGCCAGTCGTCACCAGGATCGCGTCGTTGACCGTCGCCCCCTGTCTGTGCGCGGCAGCCCGCAGCGGGCAGAGATCCGCGGTGACCACGGCAATCTGTCGGCGCGGCCCCGTCGGGCGCAGCAGGGAGCATGGGGCCGCCTTTGGGGGACGCCAACCCCCGCCGGCTGTCATGGACCGGCGCACGTCGCCGCACCGATGTCGTATGCCGCGCACCGCCTGCCATCGGTCGAGCCATGCCTGGGCGAGCAGGGCACCGCGCCCGGGCATCGGCGCGACGGTCGGGATCTCGACGCTCGGCCCCCCCGGGTCGACGAGCCCGGCCAGCATGGCCAGGCCGCCGAGTCCGTCGGAGAGGACATGATGCATGACGATGACCAGCCCGGCCCGGCCACCGCCTCGGCCGGTGACCAGGACAGCCCGCCACAGCGGGGCACTCCATGGCAACGGGGTCGTCACCGCGGCCAGCGCAAGGTCGTACAGCTGCCGGTCGTTCGCGCCCTCCGCGACCGTGCTCTCGCTGACGTGCCTGCGGATGTCGAAACCCGGGTCGTCGACCCAGATCGGCCCGCCGCAGCCGCACGGAGCGCGGATGAGTCGGCGTCGCAGTCGTGGCACGGATCGGGTCCGCTGCTCCAACACGGTCCTCAGTCCAGTGGCGTCGAGCGCGCCGGCAGACTCCAGCAGCAGCAGGACACCGATCTGTTCCGGCATCCCGCCACGACTGTTCATGGCCAGCATGGCGCGGTCGGTCGACGAGGCCCGCAGCACGGGCGGCGTGGTCAGGGCCGCCTCCGGCGGTCTCGGACGCCCGCCCTGACCCCGGCGCCGACGCCGAGGCATCAGCGACTGGGCGTGCCGGCGCGTCGATCGACGCGGAACACCGGGTACCGGTCGGCGACCTGCGCGATCTGGGCGAGGGAGGCGTCAGGGTCGATGCCGAAGTAGTGGCGCGCCTCCGAGGTCCGCGCCACGGCGCGCCCGCGTGAGCCGGGCCGGTTGACGTAGGCACGGATGATGTCGGGACGTTGCCCGGCCGGCACCTCGACCAGATGTGCGGCCCGCCGTCGCCGGTGGGCGGTCACCAGGACGTCCCCGCCGGCGGCACGGACGTTACGGACCCACTCGGACTCGCCGGCCAGGGACACGAGGTAGTCCGCGCCGTCGTGGGTGACCTGCACCAGCAGGCTCCTGCGCGGGACCCCGGTCCGTCGCCCGGCCACGTCGAGCTGGACGACATAGCTGGGTGCCAGCCCGAGGCGCAGGATCCAGGGGGCGATGGACTTCAGGTGCCGGTAGAAGGCCGGTGGCCGGCGGTAGCTGCTGGGTTTGGCGTACTCGACGGGCCGGAAGAAGCCTTCGGGCAGCCAGCGACGGGTCGCGGTCATCGGTCATCGACCTCGCTTCTCACTTTCGGACACGGGTTGGAGCGCGAGCGCGGCAGACATCCTCGGACGCGAGTCATGTCTCGCGTCGCCGGCCGAGGCGGAGGAGGCGAAGCCCCATGAGGGTGAACCACGTCGGCAGGAGTAGGCCATAGACGAGGTATGCCGGTCCGATGAGCGGGCGGAGGGCCTCGCTGGCGATGCCGATGACTCCGGTCGCCATGCCCAGCAGGGCCAGTCCCTGGCCAAGACCGCCGGGGCGTACCAGCCAGGACAGGACGAGGATCGCGGCCGCAGTGAGGATGCCGGCCCAGGTGACGGCATTCGTCGCCGCGATGAGCGCATTGGCCGAGTCGGCCAGCCCGGCCCGTTCGGCTGCCGTCCCTGACTGCTCGTAGGAGCTGCTCAGCACCACGAGTCCGCCGTGCAGCGACTGCGGACTGCTGCCCACGGAGAGGGCGACGATCTCCGACGCGATCCCGACCAGGCCACCGATGGCGGCGATGCCCGGGTCCACGCGCCTGAGCGCGACTGCAGCGGCCGCGAAGACCAGCAAGGCGGGCACGCTCAGCCCGACGAAGCACACCAGCTCGGTGACATAGAGCGCCTTGTGGGTCGAGATGAACCTCAGCACGGCCTCGCCCTCGACCGGTGGCACCGGAAAGGCGAGCACCAGGACCATGGGCAGGCCCACCAGCGCGAGAAACACCAGTCCCGACACGCCCCCGATCCGGTAGAGGCGCGCCCACGAGTCGGCCTCGTCGTCCGGGCGTCGAGCCGGACCCAGGGGCGGGGACGGCGTCGGGGGAGCGCTCATCGTCGGGTCGTGTCGCGGGGCCGGGGCCGGGGCCGGTATCGCGCGCCGCCAGGCCAGCTCAGGTATGCACTGCGCGCGCGGGAGTGAGGCCGACGACCGGGGGCACTCTCCGAGGGCATGGTCTGCCTCGATCCTGGGCTCCGCGCGTCTCGTTGGCCACGCGGGATGCTCACCTCGAGTGTGCGCCCACCCGGGGACGGAGGCGGCGGAACATGACGAAGTAGACCTGCCGAATCCTTGACATCCGTGGTCTGTGGGGATCGAGCCGATGCGAGGGCCGCGCCCGCCCCGAGGCCCGCGCCTGGTATGCCGCGCACCCGGGCGCGGCCAGCCATGGAGTCAGGCCGTGACGCCCGAGTCGCGCCAACGGTGGTGGGCGCCGGTGCTCGGCAGCGAGGGTCCACCGTCGAGCTCGCGCAGCAGGCGCCGAGCCTGCCGGTCGACCAGCAGCGGCACGAAGTCGCGGACCGGACCGGTGAGCCGCCCGTGGGCCACTCGCACGGCCGCTTCGACGATCTCGGGGGCGACCGACGGGAAGGCCAGCAGCAGGGCGTCGTACACGTCGCCGACCGCCCGGGCCTCCCGGCGTTCATGCATGGTTCATCGTGCATTAGCGCGATGCTCACCACAACACTGGCCGACCCCGAGCGCGCCCTGGCCCGCAGGTGCGGCCTCGCTCGGATCCTCCCGTCGAGTACCGCAGACCCGGCAAGCCCAGGGACTCCGCTGCCCTCACAGACCCGGCCAGCTCAGGGACTCCGCTGCGCTCGCAGACCCGGTTAGCGCAGGGACTCCGCTTCGCCCGGCGACCCGGCCAGCCCGGGGCCGATCACGGCCCTCGGTAGACTCCGACCCGTGACGACCCCGCGCCCGACCGCCGTGATCGTCCTTGCCGCCGGTGAGGGCACCCGGATGGTGTCGGCGACACCCAAGGTCCTGCACAGCATCGGCGGGCGGACCCTGCTCGGCCACGCCATGGCCGCCGCGCGCGGTGCGGAGCCGGCATACCTGGCCGTGGTCGTCCGTCACGAGCGCGAGCGGGTCGCCGGGCACGTGGCCGAGCTGGACCCGGATGCCGTGGTCGCCGACCAGGACGAGGTCGCCGGCACGGGTCGGGCCACCGAGTGCGGGCTCGACGCCCTGCCGGCCGATCTCACCGGGACCGTCGTCGTCACCTATGGCGACGTCCCACTGCTGACCAGCGCGACCCTGCGCGAGGTCCTCGCCGCCCACGACCGTGCCGCGGCGGCGGTCACCGTCGTCACATCCGTCGTGCCCGACCCGTCCGGGTACGGGCGCATCGTGCGCGGGATCGACGGCGGGGTCGACGCCATCGTCGAGCACCGGGACGCCACGGCCGAGCAACTGACCATCGCCGAGATCAACTCGGGCATCTACGCCTTCGACGCCCAGGTGCTGCGCTCCGGCCTGTCCAAGGTGGGCACCGACAACGCCAAGGGCGAGAAGTACCTCACCGACGTGGTCGCCCTGGCCCGCGCCGACGGACGCGCGGTGCAGGCGTTCGTGCTGGCCGACCTGTGGCAGGCCGAGGGGGTCAACGACAAGGTGCAGCTGGCCCGGCTGGGGGGCGAGCTCAACCGGCGCACCGTCGAGGCAGCCATGCGCGCCGGCGCCATCGTCCGCGACCCGGCGACGACGTGGATCGACGCCACGGTGTCCATCGGGCGAGACACCCTGATCCACCCGCACACCCAGCTGCTCGGGGCGACGACGATCGGCGAGGACGCCGTCATCGGCCCGGACACCACGCTCACCGACATGGAGGTCGGCGACGGGGCGACGGTATGCCGCACCCAGGCCGCTCTCTCGGTGATCGGGCCCGGCGCCTCGGTCGGCCCCTACGCCTACCTGCGCCCCGGCACCGAGCTGGGCGCCGAGGGGCGGATCGGGGCCTTCTGCGAGACCAAGAACGCCCACATCGGCGCCACGTCGAGACTCTCACGCCTGTCGTATGCCGGTGACGCCACGATCGGGGATCGCACCAGCATCGGCGCGGGATCGGTCTTCGCCAACTTCGACGGCCGGGCCAAGCATCACACCACGGTCGGCAACGACTGCCGGATGGGCAGCGACAACACCTTCGTCGCCCCGCTGACGATCGCCGACGGCGTCTACTCCGGCGCCGGCACGGTGATCCGCGCCGACGTGCCGCCCGGGGCGTTGGCCGTCAACGTCGCCCCGCAGCGCAACCTCGACGAGTGGGTCCTGGACAACCGGCCCCGGTCGAGCTCGGCGGCGGCGGCGCAGGCGGCGATCGACGCGGCCGCCGCCAACCGGGCGGGGATCGACGCGGCCGCCGCCGACCGGGCGGCCGGCTCGGCCGCGGTGCCGACCACGCGGCATACCGAGGCCGGCGGGCAGGCGAGCGATCGGTGACCTCGATCCGCAAGAAGACCAAGCGTCACCTGATGATCTTCTCGGGGCGGGCCCACCCGGTCCTGGCCGACCAGGTGGCCGCGGAGCTCGGCATCCATGTGGCCCCCACGCAGGCCTACGAGTTCGCCAACGGCGAGATCTTCGTGCGATACGAGGCGTCGGTGCGCGGCTGCGACGCATTCGTCATCCAGAGCCACACGGCGCCGATCAACCAGTGGATCATGGAGCAGCTCATCATGGTCGACGCGCTCAAACGCGCCTCGGCCAAGCGGATCACCGTGGTGCTGCCCTTCTACGGGTACGCCCGCCAGGACAAGAAGCACCGCGGGCGCGAGCCGATCTCGGCGCGCCTGATGGCCGACCTGTTCGCCACCGCCGGCGCGGACCGGCTGATGGCCGTGGACCTGCACACCGCCCAGATCCAGGGGTTCTTCGACGGGCCGGTCGACCACCTCATGGCCCTGCCCCTGCTGTCCGAGCACGTGGTGGCGAGATACGGAGATCTCGACCTGGCCGTCGTCTCGCCCGACGCCGGCCGGATCAAGGTTGCCGAGTACTGGTCTCGGGCGCTGCGCGGGGCGCCGCTGGCGTTCGTGCACAAGACCCGCGACGAGAGCCGGCCCAACCAGACCAAGGCCAACCGGATCGTCGGCGAGGTGGCCGGGCGCACCTGCATCCTCGTGGACGACATGATCGACACCGGCGGCACCATCACCCAGGCGGCCGACGCGCTGCGCGCGGCCGGCGCCGCGAACGTCGTCATCGCCGCGACCCACGCGATCCTCTCCGGCCCGGCGGTGCAGCGGCTCAAGGCGTGCGACATCGCCGAGGTCGTCGTCACGGACACGCTGCCCATCCCCGACGAGCGCCGGTTCGACAGGTTGACGGTGCTGCCGATCGCCCCGTTGATCAGCCGGGCGATCAAGGAGGTCTTCGAGGACGGCTCGGTGACCAGCTTGTTCCCCGCGGGGGCCTGAGCGGACGCGCTCGGTGGGCAGAGCGGCCGAGCCCGGGCACCGGGTGGGGCAACGGCTCAGCCGGGGACCGGGTGGATCACGTGGGCGACCACCGCGTCGGTGTTGCCGAACTGAGCCGGACACGCCAGGGCGGGCGCGGGCTTGACCGACGGGTCGGCCAGGGCTGGGTTGACGCCGGTGTCCCGTTGAGCTATCCGGTCGGCCATGTCCCCCCGGGCCGCCAGGCCCTGGTCGCGCAGGTAGCGCTGGTAGGCGTCGACCGCCGGGCAGCCGACCCCGCGGCGGGAGTCGGTGACGATCAGCCACGCGCCGGCGTGGTCGGACACGAGGGTGGCGTAGTCGCCCCAGAACTGCCGCCCGAGGCTGTTCTGCGCGCTCGCGGCCGGGTCGCTGGAGACCTCGCTCACCCGTTGCGGTGAGGACCACAGCAGCCCCGAGGTCGAGGACACGAGGTAGCTGTCGATAGCCGCGTTGCCGGTGCCGAACGTCGCGGGGTCGCCCGCCACCAGGGCTTGGTACCCGACGTCGACCCGCCCGGTGCCGGCCACGTCGAGCCCGGGGAAGAACGCGTACCCCTCGGCGGCACTGACCTGCACGGGCGCGCCCCAGCTCTCGCCTCGGTCCGCCGACCTGGCCACCACCACCCGGCCACCGTCTGGGGTGCGGGTCGCCCACGCGGCATACAGGATGGTGCTGCCGTCGCGGGGGTCGGCCGCGATGACGGGGAAACTGTTGGTGCGGAAGCTCGCGCCGGGGATGGGGTCGGCGATGTCCACCACCGGCCCGATCGTCCGGGGCCGCGACCACCGGGCGCCGCCGTCGGTCGATATCGCGACGACCTGCTCGGCGCCCTGCTCGAAGGCGACGTAGACCGTGCCGTCCGGGCCCACCGCGCTCGAACTGCCCTGCCGCCCGTTGCCGGTGGCGTTGTTGCCGGCCGGGGACAGCTGCGTGGGCGCGTCGAAACGGCGAGCGCCGTCGGCGGAGACTGCGACCATCACCGGCTCGCTGCCGTTGCCGGTGGCCGTGGCGGATCGGAACTCGGTCCACGACAGGTAGACCCGCCCGAAGAACGGGCTGGTGGGGGAGGTGTCGACGGTGAGCCAGCTCTTGTCGTTGAAGTCCCGGCTGGCCGTCTTGGTGGTGCCGATCACCGGGGCCGACCAGGTGGCGCCGCCGTCGTCGGAGGCGCTGACGACGATGGACTCCAGGCCCTTGGCACCGGCCACCGAGGCGAGCGAGCTGTAGTACGCGCGGGCGCCGTGAGCGAAGGTGAAGCCGCCCTGTCCGTCGGGCTTGGGCCCGAAGACCACGACCGGGTCGCCGTCGGAGACCACGCCGGCACCCTGCCACGAGGGTTGGTCATCGAGCAGGCCGCGGTTGGTCCAGGTGCGCCCGCCGTCGGTCGAGGTGTAGACGCCGGAGGTGCCGACCCCGGCGACGAACGAGCAGTCCGAGTCGAGGGTGGCACCGCGGACCGGGCCCGGCCCGCAGGGCGGCTGGCGCTGCTCGTCGTTGGCGCCGGCGATCAACCGGGCCGAGTCGGTGGGGTCGACGGCGATGGTGGGCTCGTTCTGCTTGTTCGTCGGGAAGCGCGCGCTGGCCTCGGAGCTCGGGTCGCCGGCCACCTGGGGGGCGTTGGCCTGGGCCTGCCCGGGCCCCGGGTCGCCCGCGGCCGTCGGGCCAGGAGCGGTCAGCAGCGCCGCGCCCATGGCCGCGACCGCGGCGAGGCGTCGCAGGTGGCCGTGCATGGTCTGCACCTCCCTCCGATCCCGTCTCACCCGACGGTACGCCGCGGCACCGACACCCGGTAGCCCGTTCGGGCAACGCTGTGGACGACGGCGGGTCAGCGACTACGGCGGCGGGCCCGGTATGCCGCGACCGCGGCCCGGTTGCCGCAGCCGCTCTCGCAGTACCGCCGGGACCGGTTCCTGGACAGGTCGACGACGAGGTTGTCGCAGTCGTCGGCGGCGCACTGCCCGAGCCGGTCGAGCGCGCCGGCGCGGACCACGTCGACGAGGGCCATCGCCGCCTCGACGGCCATCCGGGTGGCCAACGGCGCCTCCGGTGGGGTGGCGTGCAGGTGCCACCCCCACCCGTCGTGGTTGACCAGCCGGGGCACCGCGGCGGCCTGCTCGAGCAGCCGGTTCACCTGCTCGACGACGGTCGCCTCGTCGGCGGTCCACAGTCGCCGGATGGTCGGGCGCAGCGCGCGCACCTGCTGCACCTCGGTGTCGTCGTGGGTCCGGCTGCCGGTCCAGCGCCACGCGGCGACGAAGGCGTCGAGGGCCTCCACGGTGGTCAACCGGTCCGCGCCGTCGCCGGGCAGGGTGTTGGCCAGGCCGGCTGCGCCGCGCAACGCGTAAGCCGTGTCATCGGTGAACGTCATGTTGACTCCTGACAAGCGCGAGAGCTAGTCTAGTCATCAGCATAAATGATGATGACTAATGACAGGTGCATTCCATGACGACGACGGACACCGGGCGGGTGGTGCGCGCGGTCCTGCGACAACCGGGCCCGGGGTCGGGCCCGCAGGTCCGCGTGCCCGCTCCACCGGGGCAGTCACCCGGCCGCGGCCGGCGACCGTGGGCCGGGCTGCGCCGCGGCGGCCGGCGCCGCGAGGTCGGCCCGCGCCGCGACGTCGGCCTGCTGGCCGCCCTGGCCTCGTGCCTGGCGTTCGGGTCGTCGGGACCGTTCGCCAAGTCGCTGCTGGCCACCGGGTGGTCCCCGGGCGCCGTGGTGCTGGCCCGGGTCGGGCTGGCCGGGCTCGTCCTGCTCGGCCCCGCGGCATATGCGCTGCGCGGGCGCTGGGGGACGCTGCGCCGCAACGTCGGGCTGTTGGCCGCCTACGGGATGGTCGCGGTCGCCGGGTGCCAGCTGGCCTTCTTCGCCGCGGTGAGCCGGCTGCCGGTCGGGGTCGCCCTGCTCGTGGAGTACCTCGGGGTCGTCCTGGTGGTCGGGTGGGTGTGGCTGCGCACCAGGCGGGCGCCGGGGCGCGTCACCGGGTTGGGCGTGGCGCTCGCGATCGCCGGCCTGGCGCTGGTCATCGACGTGTCGGGGGCCGGGTCGCCCGACCTGCTCGGCCTGGGTTGGGCGGGGCTGGCCGCGGTGGGGCTGGCCATGTACTTCGTCATCTCCGCACGGGCGGGCACCGCCCTGCCCGCCGTCGCCCTGGCCGCCGCAGGGATGCTCGTCGGCGCCGCCGCGCTCGGTGCCGCCGCCGCGGTGGGGGTGCTGCCGCTGCGGTTCGCCACGGCGCCGGTCGAGGTGGCCGGTGCGGTGGTGCCCTGGTGGGTGCCGGTCGCGGAGCTGTCCCTCGTCGCGGCGGCCGCGGCATACCTGCTCGGCACGGTGGGCGCGCGTCGCCTGGGCTCCACCGTGGCGTCGTTCGTCGGGCTCACCGAGGTGCTCTTCGCCGTGCTGCTCGCCTGGCTGCTGCTGGGGGAGTCCCCCCGGCCGGTGCAGGTCGTCGGGGGGGTGCTGGTGCTGGCCGGGGTGGCCGCGGTCCGGGCCGGCCAGCGGCCCGCGTGACGGGGCGACCGACCGCGGGTCCGAGGGGTGTGCGACGTGTAGCGTGTGACGGCCGGGGGCGGTGGGTGCTCCCCGGTGTCCGCGATGTCGAGAGTGAGCCGCCGTGACCAGTGCCGCCACGCGGGTGCATGCCACCGCCGTCGTCGGCCCTGGAGTGGACCTCGGCGCCGGCGTGGTCGTCGGACCGCACGCCGTGCTGATGGGGCCGCTCGAGGTCGGCGACGAGGTCTGGGTGGGGCCGGGCGTGCACCTCGGTGGCCCCCCGGAGATCGGGACCCTGCGCCACAACGTCCCCTGGGAGGGTGACCTCGACTACCACCCGGTGCGTATCGGCGCCCGGACCAGGCTGCGCGACGCGGTCACCATCCACCACGGCAGCGTCCGCGAGACCCTCGTCGGTGCCGACTGCCTGCTGTTCGCCGGGTCGTACGTCGCCCACGACGTGCACATCGGCGACGGCGTCACCCTGTCGGCCGGCACCAGCGTCGGCGGGCATGCGACGATCCGGTCCGGCGCCAACCTCGGCCTCAACGTGTCGGTGCATCAACGGCGGGTCATCGGCCCGTTGGCCATGATCGGAATGGGCACGACCGTCACCCGCGACGTTCCACCGTACGCGACGGCCTACGGGGTGCCCCCGCGGGTCCACGGCGTCAACGGTTTCGGGATGCGTCGGGCCGGGTTCGCCGACGAGGTGGCCGACCTGCTGCTTAAGATGTATGCCGGTACTGGCGACCCGGCCGCGCTGCCGGACGCTGTTCGCGCCGAGTTGGCGTGGTGGGACGCCGTGCCGGGCCGACGCCCCATGGCGTGGGCGACATCGCATCGGGGGGAACCATGAAACACGTCGTCGTCGTCGGGGCCGGGATCGTCGGGCTGGCCACGGCCGCCCGGCTGACGGCTCGGGGGGACCGGGTCACCGTGCTGGACAAGGAGCCGCGCCTGGCGGCCCACCAGACCGGGCGCAACTCGGGGGTCATCCATTCGGGCCTGTACTACGTGCCGGGGAGCAAGAAAGCGACGATGGCCGCCGCCGGCGTGGCGTCGATGACGAGGTTCGCCGCCGAGCGCGGCATCGCCCTGCGGCATACCGGCAAGCTCGTCGTCGCCGTCGATGCCGACGAGGTCCCGCGGCTGCACGCCCTGAACGAGCGCGCGCAGGCCAACGGCGTGCCGGCCACCCTCGTGGGTCCCGAGCAGGCCCGGGAGTACGAGCCGTACGCGCGCTGCGTGGAGGCCATGTGGGTGCAGTCCACGGCGATCGTCGACTACCCCGCGGTGTGCGCGGCGCTGGCCGAGGACGTCCGGGCCGCCGGTGGCGAGATCCGGCTGGGCGAGTCGTTCCACACCGCCACCACCGAGGGCGCCGGGGTGGTCGTCGAGACCAGCTCCGCGGCGATCCGGGCCGACGCCTTGGTCACCTGCGCGGGCCTGTATGCCGACACCGTCACCGCCGCCTGCGGGTTGGACCCGGGCGCGCGGATCGTGCCGTTCCGCGGGGAGTACTTCGAGCTCGCCGAACCGCTGCACCATCTCGTCCGGGGCCTGATCTACCCGGTGCCCGACCCCCGGTTCCCGTTCCTCGGGGTGCATCTGACGACCATGGTCCACGGCGGCGTGCACGCCGGACCCAACGCCGTCCTCGCGCTGCGCCGTGAGGGATACGCCTGGCGCGATATCGACGCCGGGGAGCTCGCCGAGTCGCTGCGCTGGCCCGGCCTGTGGCGGCTGGCCCGACGGAACTGGCGACCTGGGGCGGCCGAGGTCTACCGGTCGCTCTCCCGACCCGCCTTCGCCCGGGCGCTGTCGCGTATGGTCCCCGGGATCGAGGCCGGGGACCTCGTCCCGGCGCCGGCCGGGGTGCGGGCCCAGGCGCTGGCCCGGGACGGGCGGCTCGTCGAGGACTTCCTCGTCGTCGGCGCCCCGCGACAGGTCCACGTGGTCAACGCCCCGTCGCCCGCGGCCACCGCGAGCCTGGAGATCGCGGCATACGTCGTCGATCGGCTCGACGAGACGATGCCCTGATTCCGTTGGCGCGGAGGCGATTTCCGCCTCGGAGGGCGCACGGGTAGGATTCGGGGGTTGCCTCGGCGAGGGACGCGCCACGACGGCCCGTCCGTGATCGACGCAGGTGGAGGTCTCCGCCGGCGTGTCGTGCCCCGCGTCGAGGCCCGCCGCCCGACCCCTGCCCAGGAGTGACCCATGTCCGAGATCAAGCTTGTCGCCGAGCGGCGCACCACGTTCGGCAAGGGCGCGGCCCGCCGGATCCGCCGCGACCACAAGATCCCCGCCGTCCTCTACGGTCACGGTACGGACCCGGTGCACATCACCCTCCCGGGGCACGAGACGATGCTCGCGCTCAAGACCGCCAACGCCCTGCTGGCCATCGAGCTGGCCGGCGACACCCAGCTGGCCCTGGCCAAGGACGTCCAGCGCGACCCGATCAAGCCGGTCATCGAGCACGTCGACCTCGTCATCGTGCGGCGCGGCGAGAAGGTGACCGTCGACGTGCCCGTGCACACCGAGGGCGAGGCGGCCTCGGACGCCGTCGTCACTGTGGAGCACCAGGCGCTGTCGCTGCTCGTCGAGGCGACCGCCATCCCCGCGCACGTCGTCGTCTCCATCGAGGGCCTGGCCGTCGGGACCCAGGTCAAGGCGGGCGAGGTCCCCCTGCCCGAAGGCGCCGAACTCGTCACCGACCCCGAAGTCCTGGTCGTCAACGTGTCGGCGCAGGTGGCCGAGGAGCCCGAGGAGGGTGGCGCCGAGGGCGAGCCCTCCGCCGAGAGTGGCGCCAGCGCCGACGACACCGGGGCGCCGTCTTCGAGCGACGCCGGCGCCCAGTAGCCCCCCGCGATGTCGACCTGGCTCGTCGTCGGGCTCGGCAACCCCGGCCCGCAGTACGCGGGCAACCGACACAACCTCGGCGCGTTCGTCGTCGGCGAGCTGGCCCGTCGGTATGCCGCCGGGACGGGTGCCGCGGTCTCCGGCGCGGTGGTGACCACGACGACCCTGACCCTGCTCAAGAGCCACAAAGCCCGAGCGCACGTGGCATCGGTGCGACTGGGCGGCGGGGCCGGCGGGGGCGGCGGCGTGCCGGTGCCGGGGGCGGCGGCCGTGCTCGCCGTGCCCGCGGCCGTGTTGGCCGTGCCCGCGGCATACGTCAACGAGTCCGGTGGGCCGGTGAAGGCGCTGCTGCGCTTCTACTCGGTGCCGATCGAACAATTGGTCGTCGTGCACGACGAGCTGGACCTGCCCGCCGGGGCGGTGCGGCTCAAGCTCGACGGCGGCGAGGGTGGGCACAACGGGCTGCGCTCGGTGTCGACGGCCCTCGGCACGAAGGAGTATCTGCGGGTGCGGGTGGGGATCGGGCGCCCTCCCGGTCGGATGGACCCCGCGGACTTCGTGCTCCGCGACTTCTCGGCCACCGAGCGGCGCGACCTGCCGCTGACCGTGTCGGACGCCGCGGACGCCGTCGAGGACCTCGTCTCGGAGGGCCTCGTCGTCGCCCAACAGCGTTGGCACAGTAAGGGGTAAGGCCTGGTGGGCGCCCCCGTCGCGCCCGGGGGTGACATGGACCATCGGTGACCATCTTGCGGGATAGCCCGATCGGGTGGTTGGGCCGGAGTGGGGCGCTCGTTTACCATTCCTTTAAGCGATGTTTCGCCGGAAGTATCAGGCGAGGCATGGTGGTCTCTTCGTCGATGTCGGAGCTGCGCGCCGGTCGGCGAGGGACCCTCGGGGTGGGTATCTGCGGGTATGACACCGGCGTCGGCAGTTCGTCGGTGACTGTGGCTATGGGGGTTGGTACGCGTGGCTGAGTCGGCACGCATTGTCATGGGCGAGCGGGTCGGCCGACGTCGACCGATGTCCTCTACCGTCGAGAACCTCGCCCGTCTCGGCATCGCGCACGAGCTCCCCGGGGTGGGGGCGCACCCGGTTGCTCGGTCCGGCTGGGCCCGCAAGTACCTCGCGGTCGCCTTGGTCCTCGACCTCGTCGTCACGGTCCTGGGTTTCCTGGGTGCCTATGCCGCGCCGTTCGGTCCGCCGATGACCCTGCAGGACACGCTGCTGCTGGTCGCTCCCTTGACCTGGTTGGCGTGTCTGTTTGCCACGGGCACCTACGACCGGCACAGCCTGGGCTCGGGCACGCAGGAATACCGAGCGATCGGGCGATCTGCAGTGCTGACCTTCGCCGTGCTGGCCGTCGCCTCCTTCGTGTTCAAGGTCGAGCTCTACCGCGGCTTCGTCATTCCCGCGGTCGCCTTCTGGCTCGCCGGCAGCCTTGCCATGCATTGGGCGCTGCGGCTGCAGATCGGCCGACGACGCGCGGCCGGCAGGTGCATGTTCGGCACCATCGTCGTCGGCCGGGCCGACACGGTGGCGACGATGATCCGCGAGTTCAACAGGTCCACGTCGACCGGCTATCGCGTGGTGGGCGCCTGTGTCTCCGACGTCGGGGTGGGCTGGACCCGGCAGACCGAAATCGAGGGCGTGCCGGTGCTCGGCTGCCCAGAGGACGCCGTGGACGCCGTCGACCGGCTCGGAGCCGAGGTGCTCGCGGTCTCGGCGGACCCCGACCTCACCGGCCCTGCCCTACGACGCCTCGGCTGGGCCCTGGCTGAACGTAAGGTCGAACTCGTCGTGGCCCCCGGCATCCTCGAGGTGGCCGGGCCGCGCCTCTCGCTTCGGCCGGCCGCCGGGATGTCGGTGTTGCACGTCGAGCGCCCATCCGAGGGGATGGCCCGGTTGACCGCCAAGCGCGCCATGGACGTGCTGCTGGCCGTGCCGATCACCCTGGCGGCGCTGCCGCTGATGGTCGTCATCGGGCTGGCCGTCAAGCTCACCAGTCGTGGGCCGGTGTTCTTCCGACAGGAGCGGATCGGCGAGCACGGCCGCACGTTCAAGATGATCAAGTTTCGGTCGATGGTGCTCGACGCCGAGGCGCGGCTGGCCTCGCTCAGTCGCGACGGTCAGGTCAACGCGCTCCTGTTCAAGGACAAGGATGACCCGCGGATCACCTCCGTGGGGCGGGTGATTCGCAAGTACTCGCTGGACGAGCTGCCCCAGCTGTTCAACGTCCTCATGGGGCAGATGTCCTTGGTGGGCCCGCGCCCGCCCCTGGAGCGGGAGGTCGCGGCATACGAGCCCGATGCGATCCAGCGTCTGCGCGTCCAGCCTGGCCTTACCGGCCTGTGGCAGACCAGTGGACGCAGTGACCTCGACTGGGATCAGTCGCTGCGCTTGGACCTGTGGTACGTGGACAACTGGTCGCCGGTTCTGGATCTGCAGATCCTCTTCCGGACTTTCCGGACTGTGGTCGGTGGCCAGGGGGCCTACTGATTGGTGAATGCCCTGCTCCGACGAGCAGCAGGTGATGTAGCTAAGGGGTTCCGGGGGGAGCCAGCGAGAGGCGGGACTATGGGAGCCGCTGCGCGGTTCGCACGGTATGCGCAGGTGCGAGCCAGGGGCCGTCAGGGGATGGGCTTTCCTATGGGTGTTGCCGCAGGCAGACGCGGACGAGCGCGCCTGATGGCTAGTACCGCGACCGTGGCGCTCGCGGTACTAGCGAGCATGCTGGGCTTGCCCGAGGCCGGTGCAGGCTCCGACCCGTGCCTCGGCCTGAGCGTCGTTGCCTGCGAGAACCTGCAGCCCGGCACGCCAGCCAGCACGTGGGATTTGGACGGAGCCGGATCGGACACCATCCAGGGGTTCGCGACCGACATGAGTGTCAACGTCGGTCAGACGATCAGCTTCAAGGTAAAGACGCCCGCCAGCGCCTACGTTGTGCAGATCTACCGCCTCGGGTGGTACCAGGGCAACGGCGCCCGGCTGGTCGCGACGGTGACACCCAGCGCCGTCCTGCCTCAGTCCCAGCCGGTCTGTCTGAGCGATAGCGCCACTAACGACCTGGACTGCGGCAACTGGGCCGTGTCGGCCGACTGGACGGTGCCGACGTCAGCGGTGTCGGGCGTCTACATTGCTCGGCTCCTGCGGCAAGACACGGGTGCCGACAGCCACATTCCGTTCGTCGTACGCAACGACGCGAGCCACTCGGACTTGGTCTTCCAGACCTCCGACACGACCTGGCAAGCGTATAACGACTGGGGCGGCAGCAGCATGTACAGCGGCCCCAACGGTCCGGCCACCAAGGTCAGCTACAACCGGCCATGGGCGACCCGAGGTGGCGTCGAGGCCCGGGACTTCCTGTTCGCAAACGAGTACCCGATGATCCGGTTCCTCGAACGCAACGGCTATGACCTCAGTTACGTCTCCGGGGTGGACACGGACAGGGCCGGTTCGCTGTTGACCAACCACAAGACGTTCGTCTCGGTCGGGCATGACGAGTACTGGTCCGGTCCGCAGCGCGCCCACGTCGAAGCGGCCCGGGACGCCGGCGTTAACCTCGCCTTCTTCAGCGGCAACGAGGTCTACTGGAAGACCAGGTGGGAAAGCAGCATTGACGGCTCGTCGACCTCCTATCGCACTCTGGTGTGCTATAAGGAGACTAAAGCCAACGCCAAGGCCGACCCGAGTCCTGAATGGACGGGAACGTGGCGCGACCCACGATTCAGCCCTCCATCCGACGGGGGACGGCCGGAGAACGCCCTGACCGGCACCGCGTACATGTCCAACAACTCCGATCTGGCGATCAACGTCAGCGCGGCCGAGGGCAAACTCCGCTTCTGGCGCGGCACCTCTGCGGCCGTCCTCCCTGCGGGCGGCACCGAGACGCTCGCGGCGCACTCGATCGGTTACGAATCCGACGAAGACCTGGACAATGGTTTCCGACCCGGCGGATTGGTGCGGCTCTCCACGACCGTCGGGGGGGTGCCCGAGTACTTGCAGGACTACGGCTCCACGGTGGCTGCGGGCACCACGACCCATCACCTCACGATGTACCGGGCGGCCAGCGGTGCGATCGTCTTCGGCGCAGGGACCATCCAATGGGCATGGGGCCTGGACGACCAACACGACGGCACCGCCACTGCTACCAACGCGACGATGCAACAGGCGACGATTAACCTGCTCGCGGACATGCACGCTCAGCCGACGACCCTCATGCCGGGTCGGGCCATCGCGTCGGCGACCACCGACTCCGCCGCTCCGACGGTGACCGTGGGCAGCCCAGCTGCGGGGGCTCAGGTCGCCAACGGCACGCTCGTCACGGTTACCGGCACCGCCTCCGACGCTCAGAGCGTGGTGGGAGGAGTGGAGGTCTCCACCGACGGTGGGTCCACGTGGCATCCTGCCCAGGGCACGGCGAGCTGGTCGTACACGTATGTCCAGCATGGCGCTGGGACGGTGAACGTCTTGGTCCGGGCCACGGACGACAGCCTCAACACGAGTGCGCCCGTCACGCTAGGGCTCAACGTCACCTGCCCGTGCAGCCTCTTCGGAGTCGAAGCACCGGCCAAGATCGATTCCGGCGACCCGTATGCCGTCGAGCTGGGGGTGCGTTTCTCTTCGTCCCAGCACGGGTGGATCACCGGCGTGCGGTTCTACAAGGCGTCGACCAACACGGGGACCCACGTGGGCACCCTCTGGAGCGCAGCGGGAGCCGTGCTGGCGCGCGGCACCTTTGTCAACGAGAGTGCCACCGGCTGGCAGAGTCTCATCTTCCCCGCGCCGGTGGAGGTCACGGCCGGCACGGCATACGTGG
This sequence comes from Dermatophilaceae bacterium, assembly GCA_037045055.1. Classification (GTDB taxonomy): domain Bacteria; phylum Actinomycetota; class Actinomycetes; order Actinomycetales; family Dermatophilaceae; genus Phosphoribacter. The sequence goes on from JBAOHJ010000002.1 coordinate 621,013, forward strand.
CTTCCTACAGTGCGCCGGGCGGGCACTACTCGCAGACGCTCGATAAGTTCCGCCAAACCTACGCGGCCGCCCCGCTGACGGCGCCTGCAGCCACGCCCACCGTGGGCAATGGCGTCTATGCGGCACTGGGCAACTTCCCGACGGCACAATATGGAGCCCCCAGCTATGCCGTCGATGTCCTGTTCAGCAACGTCGACACCTACCCCCCAGCCCTCCTGTCAACGACGCCGGTGGCCGGAGCGAGCTCGGTCCCAGCCAACACGCAGACAGCGGCGGTGCTGAGTGAGGACATTACGTCGAGCTCACTGGTCATGACGGTGGCGACCTCGGCGGGAGCTGCGGTGGCGGGGACCACCACGTACGACACACCCACGCGCACCGCTCAATTCGTTCCCGCACAGCCACTGACTGCGGACACGGCATACGACATCGTCAAGCGTCGGGTTCCACTGGTGCTGCGATCTCTGCAGGAGGAGCTCGGCATCACTCAGCAGAACCAGATCACGGTCTTGGTTCTGACCAGTGACGAGAAGGTGAACGTCGACCGGAAGGCTCAGATCCAGCTCGGGGTGATGTCCGCCGCCGCAATCGGCCTCGTGGGATTGCTCTTGTTGGCGCTGTCGGACACTGTGCCTCGACGTCGTGCTCGACCCCGCACCCCCGATGCCCGGCCTGCCGAGGGCAAGGACGACGAGGAGGCCGGCGGCAAGGACGACGAGGCCAGGGGAACCGAACAGTTGGAGCCACCCCCTGACGAGCGTTTGCCATCCCCCGACGAGAACGTCGACTACAGCAGAGCGGGCGTGGGCCACGGGTCGAGTCCCGGATCTGACCCCGACTGACGCATGCCAGGCATCTCGCGTCCTCGGGGATTGACCAGCCCGGCCTGGGCCCGCAACAGCATTGACGCCACATCCGTCCTGTCGACGTACTTCGTCCTGACCATTGCGGTGCCGTCGCAGGCCGTATTCGCTCCGCTCGGCACGTTGGGCGCTCCATCCACGATGGTGGCCATCCTGGTGTTCGCGTGGTGGCTCTGGGACCAGGTCCATCGCACGATGCCCGGTCATGCTCGAGCCCAATGGGTGCGCCGGGGGGCGCTGCTCGCGGTCGTCGTCGTGTTGCTGGCCTACCGCCACGCGATGCTGCAACCCATGGTCTCGGACGAGATCACCCCCGCGGACAGCGGGCTGGTGAGGTTCGTGGCCCTGATGGGCGTGGTCCTCGTGGCGAACGACGGCATCACGACCGTGCCACGCTGGCACACCCTCATGCGTCGGATCTCCATCGGGGCCGGCGTGGTAGCTGCGCTGGCGCTGGTCCAGTTCGCCACCGGGCAGTTGTGGGTCGACCGCATCAGCATCCCTGGATTGAGTTCCGGAGCGGCCAACGCTCTGCTCGGGCGGGGCGCCTTCACACGGCCCAGTGCGACCGCGAGTCATCCGATCGAGTTCGGGGCCAGCCTCGGGATGTTCCTGCCGATCGTCGTGAACCGGGCCATGGTGGTCAAGGAGCGTCGAGGCGGGGCCGTCCTCAGCGCTGGACTGGTCGTCCTCGCCCTGCTCGTGTCCGTCTCGCGCACAGCCCTGATCGCCGGCGCTCTGGGGCTGGCAATCCTCTTTCCTTTCTGGTCACGTCGAACCAAGATCGCCGCCCTAGTGAGCGGGGTGGTGGGCCTGGGCGCCGCCTCGGTCGCTGTCCCCGGACTCTTGGGGACGTTGCGCGGGCTGTTCCAGAGTTCGTCGAACGATCCCAACATCCAGTCGCGCACCGCCGGGTACTCGTACGCCTTGGAGATGTTCGGCTACAACCCGTGGTTGGGCAGAGGCTACGGGACGTTCTTGCCCCGCTACTACATTTTCGACAATGGTTATCTGCAGTTGGCGATGGAGGCCGGGGTGGCCGGTCTCCTGGCGTTTCTCGTGCTGGTCCTCCTGGCCATATTCTCTGCCTTCCGGGCATCCCGGCTGTTCCGAAGCGCCGCAGACCAACAGATGGCGATGGCCCTCGTCGCCTCGGTGTCAGTGGGGGCCGCCTGCGTCGCGTTCTTCGACCTCTTCGCGTTTCCGCAGTCGGCCAGTTGCCTGGTGCTCACCGTTGGCTTGTCAGGGGCGGCATACCGATTGGCACGCGAGGAACGAGACCGCGTCGCACGGGATCTTTCCACCTCAGCGAGTCGTGTCGTCCCGGGCCCATCCGGCGTCCCCCGCGCGTCGGACGACCATGAGCAGTCTGGCCGCCAGGGCCAGGGCGGCGTAGATCGAGGCGTCGACCACCCACAGGGGTCGTCCTCGGGTCGCTCGGAACAGATCGAGCATCGTGCCGACTGACGAAGGGGGTTTGGCGACGGCCTGCGTTGTCGGTTGAACGGCATAGACCCGCCGCAGAGTCCGCAGGAGCGCGGCGGTGGTCCGAGGCGGCGTGACGACGACGGGTTCGGTGTCGACGATGCGCGTCTCCTCAGGCGCGAACAGAGAGTTGACGAAGTAGTCGTCGGCTCCCTTCGGAAAGGATCCCCATCGCTCGCGGCCGGACGCGGACACGGCGAAGAAGCCCGCTCCCCACATGGCCGTCATGAGCGACGAGGTCCGGGAGCGGGCGCGAAAGAACGCCTGGACGGATCGAGAGGCACCCCGCGTGTCGTAGACGAGGGGCGGCCTCGCAATGCTGACGTGCGATGCAGTTCGTAGGACGTCGAAGACCTCCGCGACGCTGCGGCCGCTGACCAGCACGTCGGCGTCGACGTAGGCTCTCGGGAATGTTGGCGCGATCTCGTCTGCAGCGTTGAGGGCGCCGATCTTGGATGGCTCCGGCAGGTCCAGAACGCGAAGCGACACCACGTCGCAGAATCGTTGTGCGACGGCAGCCGTGTCATCCGTGCATCCGTTGCAGGCCACGACGATATCGGTGCCCTCGGCCAGGCCATCAACCAAGGCGACCAGCAGCGGGCCGATGACCCGGGACTCGTTGTGCGCCGGGATGACGACGCTTCCGGGCGACATCATGGTCGTCCCCCAGTGCGCTGCTCCGCGAACAGGTCGCGCGACAGCCGCTGCGACAACAGCGCGTGCAAGGCTCGCCGCGCCCCGGGTTGGTGTGCACGAAGAGCCTGGCGAAGGGCCACAACGGCGCGGTATGCCGTGGATGCCAGGCGGCCGTGCGACTCGGAGTAATCCGCCAGTCGATTGACCTCCATGAGGGCGCAGAGGTCAGGTGAGCTCCCCGAGGCCGCTCCGATGTGTCTGGCGACGGAGGTGGGCTCGAATCGAATGCGCAGTCCAACGCGGCGGACCCGGCGGGCGTAGTCGGTCTCCTCGGAATACAGGAAGAAGCGCTCGTTCCATGCGCCGACCACGTCGTTGCAGGCGGCCGAGACAACCCATGCCGCACCGCTGGCCCAGTCGACATCGTGAGCCCACGAATAGTCCCCGCGCTCTCGGACGGTGTCCGACCAAGTGGCCGAACGACGAGGTAGGCGGGCGCCGAACAACGCATCGCCCAGCCCACGCAACAGAGTGGGCTCGCGGCGCAGTGAAGGGAAGACAGACCCGCTTGAATAGATCAGCCGAGGCACGACGACGCCGATCGTCGGATCGTGCAGGACGTCGACCAAGGCGGTCAGCGCCCCGGCGTGCAGGACGAGGTCAGGATTGAGGATCGCCAGCGGCACTCCCCGGGCCGCGTGCTTCCTGCCGATATTGATCGCGCCGGCATACCCGGCATTGCGCCCGCTCTCGAGGACGGTGACGTCCCCACGGGCGCGTAGGTGGTCGGCGGTCCCGTCGGTGGAGGCGTTGTCGACGACGATCACCTCGACGGCCAGTCCCGGTGCCGCCGCAGGAATGGAGTCGAGGAGGGCGTCGATCTCGCCCGTGCTGTTGTACGTCACGACGATCGCCGTCAAGGCCCGGGTGTCGAGCGGTTCGAGGGCGAGGGTGGCGTCCGGAGGTGTGCTGTCCGACAATGGCGCGGGCCCCAGCAGCCCGGCGGCGGCGGCTGGCCCCTGGACCAGGTAGCGTCGGGCCAGTCGACGAGGCTCGCGGGAGAGCCGAAAGAGCCACTCCACCCCGGCGCTTCTCATCCATTCGGGGGCCCGCGTGGTTGTGCCCGCGAGGAAGTCCGCCGAGGCCCCGAAGGCAAGCAGGACTCGAGCTCGACTGCGCTGGGCGTGGCGCTGGATCCAGATCTCCTGGCGGGGCTTGCCCAGCCCGACGACGAGGATCCCAACGCCGGACCTGGCGACCTCATCGGCTAATTGCCCGGAGAGCTCGGGGTCGGTCACGTGCTGCCGGTCGGGCGACCAATAGCCGCGAACGTCGAGGGTGGGCAGTTCGACGTCCATGCGGGCCTCCAAGAGCCGCAGCATCTCGGGTGCTCCCCCGAGAAAGCCGACCGAGTGGCCATCACGTGCGGCTCGTCGCAGGATCGGCAACAGCAGATCGGATCCAGCCAGGCGGGGCCATGCCTGGCCGGTGGCCACCTTCGCCCGGGCCACCAAGGGAGCTCCGTCGAGAAGATTCACCCAGGTCAGGCCAGCAGTGTCCACCATCGCATGGCCATGTCCTCTGCCGTTGCGCCCGAAGTGGTGAAGGTGATCGAGATTCGCCGACGCCACGGCGATGGCCGGACCGGACGATCGCCCGGCAGCTGCGGCGATCGTCTCGATCGCGTCGGCCTGGGTCATCACCTCAACCGGACATCCGGCCAAGACGAGTCGCCGCGTCGGCACGTCGACCTCCAACCCCCGGGCCTGCCTGACGGTGCCGCGTCCGACAGGGATTCGAGCGCAAGTATCTCATGGTCCGGCCGCTCGAGGAGCGGTCTAGGCTGGGCTGCTGCATCATCGTCGGCTTGACCCGGCGATGTTGGGCATTCCCGGACGATGAACGGAGAAGCCCAGGAATGGGATGGGTCCCTCGCCTGCCCTCGCTTATGTCGGGGTGGGGTGACCGGTCGGTTCTCTCGTCCAGGACGGCGGATCTCGCCGTGGCGTCGGGCGCGAGGCCGGTTGTCCTGGCTCACCGGAGCACGAAGGCTGCGCCCCTACTCGTGGTGACCGCCACCACGCGCGACGCGGAGGAGGTGGCCGCGGCGGTCGGGTGGTGGCTGGGCGACACTGACGCCGTCGCCGTCTTCCCGTCGTGGGAGACCCTGCCGCACGAGCGCCTCAGCCCCCGCTCCGACACCGTAGCCCGCCGGCTCACCGTCCTGCGCCGCCTGGCCCACTCGAAATCCGACGACGCGGCATACGGGCCGGTGCGAGTCCTCGTGGCGCCGATCCGCGCCGCCCTGCAGCCCATCGCCACCGGCCTGGGCGACCTGCCACCAGTGCACCTGCGCGCGGGTGACGAGCACCCCCTCGACGCCGCCGTTGAGGACCTTGTCGCCGCGGCATACACCCGCACCGACCTGGTCGAACGGCGGGGCGAGTTCGCGGTCCGCGGCGGCATCCTCGACGTCTTCCCGCCGACCGAGGAGCACCCGCTGCGGGTGGAGTACTTCGGCGACACCGTCGAAGAGGTCCGCTGGTTCCGGGTCGCCGACCAGCGCTCGCTCGAGGCTGCCGAGCACGGCCTGACCGCCCCACCGTGCCGCGAACTGCTGCTCACCGACAAGGTCCGGGCGCGTGCCGCCGAGCTGGCCCCGCATCTACCCGGCGTCGCCGACCTCCTCGCCAAGGTGACCGAGGGCATCCCCGTCGACGGGATGGAATCGCTCATGCCCGTCCTCGCCGACGGCATGACCGCCCTGCTGGACCTGCTGCCCCACGACACGCTCGTCGTCGTGGCCGACCCGGAGCGCGTCCGCACCCGGGCCCACGACCTGGTCGCCACGAGCGAGGAGTTCCTCGAGGCGAGTTGGTCCAACGCCGCCGCCGGAGGCCCGAGACCAGTGGACCTGCGCGCGGCCCTCGGCTCGGCCTCCTACCTCAGCTACGCACACCTACGCGAGCGCGCCCTCGGCCGCGGTATGCCGTGGTGGACCCTCACGCCCTACCGCACCGACACCGAGCTCACCGCCGACTCCGCCGACGCCGCCGACGACACCGACAGCGGAGTCGTCCACCTCGACCTCGGGACGAACGACCCCCCGCAGTTCCGCGGCGACACCGAGGCGTTCGTCACCGCCGTCCGAGACTGGCTCGCCGACGACTGGACCGTCCTCGTCGTCGCCGAGGGGCACGGCCTGGCGCAGCGCGTGCGGGAGATCCTCGCCGAGCACGACGTCCCGGCTGCGCTCGACCCGGACGAGCTCAGCCCTGGCGTGGTCGCCGTCACCACCGGCCCGCTCGGGCCTGGCTTCCTGCACCCCGAGTCGAGGTTCGCCCTGGTCACCGAGGCCGACCTCACCGGGCAGGTCGGCGGCTCGGCCTCCACCCGGGACATGCGCCGGATGCCCGCGCGGCGGCGCAACCAGGTCGACCCGGTGCAGCTGCGCCCCGGGGACTTCGTCGTGCACGAGCAGCACGGGGTGGGCCGGTTCGTCGAGATGACCCAGCGGACCGTGGGGGGCGCCACCCGCGAGTACCTCGTCCTGGAGTATGCCGCGAGCAAGCGCGGGCATCCGGGGGACCGGCTCTACGTGCCGACCGATCAGCTGGACCAGGTGACCAAGTACGTCGGCGGGGAGTCGCCGACCCTGCACCGACTCGGCGGGTCGGACTGGGCCCAGACCAAGGCCCGGGCCCGCCGCCACGTGCGCCAAATCGCCGCCGATCTCATCCGGCTCTACAGCGCCCGGATGGCCACCCGCGGCCACGCCTTCTCCCCGGACACCCCCTGGCAGCGCGAGCTGGAGGACGCGTTCGCCTACGTCGAGACCCCCGACCAGCTCTCCAGCATCGACGAGGTCAAGGCCGACATGGAGCGCGAAGTGCCCATGGACCGGCTGGTCTGCGGCGACGTCGGCTACGGCAAGACCGAGATCGCCGTACGCGCGGCGTTCAAGGCGGTCCAGGACGGTAAGCAGGTGGCCGTGCTCGTGCCGACCACGTTGCTGGTCCAGCAGCACCTGCAGACCTTCGCCGAGCGCTACGCCCCGTTCCCGGTGACGGTCCAGGCGTTCTCCCGGTTCCAGTCCGACGCCCAGGCGCGGCGGGTACTCGACGGCCTCGCCGACGGCAGCGTCGACGTCGTCATCGGCACCCACCGCCTGCTCACCGACCAGGTCCGGTTCAAGGACCTCGGTCTCGTCGTCGTCGACGAGGAGCAGCGCTTCGGCGTCGAGCACAAGGAACGTCTCAAGAGCCTGCGGACGGCGGTCGACGTGCTCGCGATGTCGGCCACCCCGATCCCGCGCACCCTCGAGATGGCCATCACCGGCATCCGCGAGATGTCCACTCTGGCAACTCCGCCCGAGGAACGTCACCCCGTGCTCACCTTCGTCGGGGCCTACGACGAGAAACAGATCGCCGCCGCGATCCGCCGGGAGCTGTTGCGCGACGGCCAGGTGTTCTACGTCCACAACCGGGTCTCCTCCATCGAGCGGGCCGCGGCCCGGCTGCGCGAGCTCGTCCCCGAGGCGCGGATCGCCACCGCCCACGGGCAGATGTCCGAGGGGCGGCTGGAGCACGTGGTCCTGGACTTCTGGGAGAAGCGCTCCGACGTGCTCGTCTGCACCACCATCGTCGAGACCGGCCTGGACATCTCCAACGCCAACACCCTCGTCGTCGAGCGCTCCGACGTCCTGGGCCTGTCGCAGTTGCACCAGCTGAGGGGACGGGTGGGCCGGGGACGCGAGCGGGCCTACGCGTACTTCCTGTACCCGCCCGAAAAGCCCCTGACCGAGACCGCCCACGACCGGCTCGCGACGATCGCCAGCCACAGCGACCTCGGGGCCGGGATGGCCGTCGCGATGAAGGACCTGGAGATCCGCGGGGCCGGCAATCTGCTCGGCGGTGAGCAGTCCGGGCACATCGAGGGGGTCGGGTTCGACCTGTACGTCCGGCTCGTGGGCGAGGCGGTGGCGCAGTTCCGCGGGGAGGTGGACGAGGCGCCTGCGGAGATCAAGATCGAGCTGCCGGTCGACGCCCACCTGCCTCACGACTACGTCCCGGGGGAGCGGCTGCGGCTGGAGGCGTACAAGAAGCTCGCCGCGGTCACCGACGAGGCCGGTGTCGTCGCCATCGAGGAGGAGCTGCGCGACCGGTACGGCCCGCCGCCGCCACCGGTGCAGAACCTGTATGCCGTCGCCCGACTGCGGGTCGTCGCCCGCCGGGCCGGGATCGCCGACATCGCGATGCAGGGCAGGTACGTCCGGTTCGGCCCGGTCGAGCCGGAGCGGATGCCGCAGAGCCGGCGGCTGCGCCTGGCCCGCCTCTACCCCGGGTCGGTGGTCAAGGACCAGCAGCGCACTATCCTCGTGCCGTCACCGACCACCGCCCGGGTGGGCGGGCAGCCCTTGCGCGACGGCGACGTCCTGGGTTGGGCGGCGGACGTCGTCGGGTCGGTGTTGGTGGACAATGACTCCGACGCCGCCCGCGTCGCCCCACCAGCCCAGCAAGGAGACCGTCGATGACCGCGCGCCGCCTGGCCATGCCGGCCGTTGCCCTGCTCGCCACGGTGCTGGCGCTCACCGGGTGCGCTACCGCCCGGCTGCCCGGAGCCGCGGCGATCGTCGACGACCGGACGATCACCACCGACGACGTCGTCACGGCCTCGCGTCAGGTCAACGCCGCCCTCGCCGACGAGACGTCCCCGATCTACAACCCGCAGAGCAGCCTCACCGAGAAGGAGACGGTGTTCTGGCTCATCCTGGCGCCGTTCATCGACCAGCAGGCCTCGAACACCGGCCACTGGGTGCCGGACACGGCATACAACACCACCCTCAGCGCCATCCCGCACCCTGCGGAGTCGACCACCACGCTGGTACGGGCGCTGCTGAGCAGCCAGTCGCTGACCGACGAGGACAAGTCCGCCATCCTCGACGCCGCCCGCAAGGCCGCCATCGAGGTCAACCCCCGATTCGGCACGCTGGATCTCCAGCGCGGCAACCTGCCCGGGTACTCGCCGAACTGGATCAAGCCGTCCCCCACGCCGACCGCGACCGCGCGCTGACCCACGTGCCCGCACCCGCCGTCCTGCTGCGGACCGGTCCCTGGCGGGGCACGCCGCTGCTGAGGCGCGACGCGTGGTCGGCGCTCGAGGGCGCCGACGCCGTGCTCGGCCTGCGCGCCGACCCGTATGCCGTCGGCCTGGCCGAGGCCGGCCTGCCGGTCCTGCTGGTCGACTCGCCAGCCGACCTGGTCGCCCAGGCCCGGGGGCGGGCGTCCTGCGTCGTCGTCGACTCGGGGGCGGTGACCGGCCTCGGGCAGGCCCTGCACTCCCCTACCGTCCTCGACGGCCAGCCCATGCTGCCCGGGCTGCGGCTGCTGGACGTCGTGGCCGTCATGGACCGGCTGCGCTCGCCGGGGGGCTGCCCCTGGGACGCCGAGCAGACCCACGCGAGCCTGCGGCCCTACCTGCTCGAGGAGGCGCAGGAGGCCGTCGAGGCCATCGACTCCGGCGACCTGGCCCACCTCGCCGAGGAGCTCGGCGACGTCCTGCTGCAGGTGGTCTTCCACGCCCGGGTGGGGGCCGAGCACCCCGCCACCCCCTTCGATGTCGACGACGTCGCCGCCGGGCTAGTCGCCAAGCTGGTGCGCCGCCACCCGCACGTCTTCGCCGACGTGGTCGCCGACACGCCCGATCAGGTGGCCGCCAACTGGGCGCTCATCAAGGCCGCCGAACGGGCCGGCCGGGCCGCGAGCACGTGACCCGAGGCACCCGGGAGCGTCCGCGCCACAGGCACTAGGCTGGGCGCAGGCGGCCGTCCGCCGCACGCCGAGTCCGTTCCCAGACCAGTCCGTTCCCAGACCAGTCAATTCCCAGACCAGTCAGTTCCCAGTCATGGCAGGAGACAGTTGTGGCCAGCATCGAGGCAGTGGGCGCCCGCGAGATCCTTGACTCCCGGGGCAACCCGACGGTCGAAGTCGAGGTGGCCCTCGACGACGGCACCATCGCTCGCGCGGCCGTCCCCTCGGGCGCGTCGACCGGGGCCTTCGAGGCGTACGAGAAGCGCGACGGCGACAAGGCCCGCTACCTCGGCAAGGGCGTGCAGAACGCCGTCGACGCGGTGCTCGACGAGATCAACCCGCGGCTGCTGGGCTTCGAGGCCAGCGAGCAGCGGCTCATCGACGCCGAGATGATCGCCCTGGACGGCACCCCGAACAAGGAGCGCCTCGGCGCCAACGCCATCCTCGGCGTCTCGCTGGCGGTGGCCAAGGCCGCCGCCGACTCGGCCGGGCTGCCGCTGTTCCGCTACGTCGGCGGCCCCAACGCCCACGTCCTGCCGGTGCCGATGATGAACATCCTCAACGGCGGCGCCCACGCGGACAGCAACGTCGACATCCAGGAGTTCATGATCGCCCCGATCGGCGCGGCGTCGTTCAAGGAGGCGCTGCGTTGGGGGGCCGAGGTCTACCACAGCCTCAAGAAGGTCCTGCACGACCGCGGCCTGTCCACCGGCCTGGGCGACGAGGGTGGCTTCGCCCCGAACCTCGAGTCCAACCGTGCCGCCCTGGACCTCATCGTCGAGGCGATCCAGGCCGCCGGCCTCGAGCCCGGGCGCGACGTCGCGCTCGCCTTGGACGTCGCCGCCACCGAGTTCTACAAGGACGGCGCCTACGAGTTCGAGGGCGCGCAGAAGAGCGCCGCGCAGATGGCCGACTACTACGCCGAGCTCGTCGCGGCATACCCGCTGGTGTCCATCGAGGACCCGATGAGCGAGGAGGACTGGGAGGGCTGGAAGGCCATCACGGACAAGATCGGCGCGCAGTGCCAGCTCGTCGGCGACGACCTGTTCGTCACCAACCCGCAGCGCCTGCAGCGCGGCATCGACACCCAGACCGCCAACGCCCTGCTCGTCAAGGTCAACCAGATCGGCTCGCTCACCGAGACCCTCGACGCGGTGACCCTGGCGCAGAACAACATCTACCGCTGCATGATGAGCCACCGCTCCGGCGAGACCGAGGACACGACGATCGCCGACCTGGCCGTCGCGACGAACTGCGGCCAGATCAAGACCGGGGCGCCGGCCCGCTCGGACCGGGTCGCCAAGTACAACCAGCTGCTGCGCATCGAGGAGGAGCTCGACGACGCCGCCGTGTACGCCGGTGCCGGGGCCTTCCCGCGGTTCTCCGCGGCGGCGAAGGGCTGAGCGACTAGCCTGGCGGTCGATGACGACATCCAACGGCAAGCGCCCGTCCCGGACGGTGGGGTCCTCCCGTCGTGCGGCGGGCGCTTCCGGTATGCCGCCGCGCGTCACTGCCCGCGCCCCCTCGGGACCGTCCCGGCCCACCGCTCGCGCGGCGACCCGGCCGGCTCCGGCAGCCCGAGGGCGCGAGGTAGCGCCGCCGAGGCCGACAGACCCGGGAACCGCACGGCGGCGATGGGCGGTCCTGGGCGCGATCCTCGTGGTCCTGGCTATCACCCTGGTGCCGACCGCGCGGTCGCTGGCCCGCCAGCGGGCCGAGATCGCTGCCTTGCGCGAGCGGGTGGCCACCCAGCAGGCCGACGTCGAGGCGTTGCGGGCCGAGCAGGCCCGGTGGCAGGACCCGGCGTACGTCGAGCAGCAGGCCCGCGAGCGGCTGAAGTTCGTCAAGGTGGGCGACCGGTCCTACACCGTGCTCGACCCGGCCGAGACCGAGCGCACCACCCCCGCCGGAGCCACCGTCGCGGCACCCAAGGCCGACCCGGACGTCCCGTGGTACGGCCGGCTGTGGCAGTCCGTGCGTCTGGCCGACCAGCCCACCGCGGGGCTGGTCCCGGTCTCCGCCACCCGGTGACCGGCGGGGTGTCGCCGGCCGACCTCGCCGCGGTCGCGGCCCAGCTGGGCCGGCCGCCCCGCGGCGTCCGGCAGATCGCGCACCGATGCCCCTGCGGGCAGCCCGACGTCGTGCGGACGCAGCCGCTGCTGCCCGACGGCACTCCCTTCCCGACGACGTACTACGCCACCTGCCCTCGGCTCACCGGGGCGGTCAGCACGCTGGAGGGCCAAGGTCTGATGCGTGAGATGGGGGCCCGCCTGGCCGCCGACCCGGGGCTGGCGGCGGCATACCGGCGGGCGCACGAGGACTACCTGGCCCGGCGCGCCGAGCTGGGCCAGGTCGCGCAGCTGGAGGACGTCTCCGCCGGCGGGATGCCCGGGCGGGTCAAGTGCCTGCATGCGCTCGTGGCCCACTCGCTCGCCGTCGGGCCGGGGGTCAACCCGCTCGGCGACCAGACGTTGGACCGTCTGGCGCCCTGGTGGCGGCCGACCAGCTGTGCGAGCGCCGACACCGGGACCGAGGAGCAGGGATGACCGACGCGGACGCTGCCACCCGACCGACCGGCCGCCCCCAGGACCGGCCCCGGGTGGCCGCGGTCGACTGCGGCACCAACTCGATCCGGCTGCTGGTCGCCGACGTCGACCCCGACGGGCACCTCACCGACGTGCTGCGGCGGATGGAGATCGTGCGCCTGGGCCACGGCGTCGAC
>JBAOHJ010000003.1:0-1279152 GCA_037045055.1 Dermatophilaceae bacterium
TCCACGCGCTTGACAGGCAGAAGAACATCAAGTCAATCGCGAAGATTCAGCTCGGCTATCTGGAAGCGGCTGGCCAAGCTGGAAATCGCCATGACGATCACCGACGAGGCGCTGACGGAGCTCGCCAAGGCCGGCTTCGATCCGATGTTCGGCGCGCGTCCCCTGAAGCGTGCGATCCAGGAACGCATCGAGAACACGCTCGCCAGGCAGATTCTGGAAGGCAAGTTCGCCGCCGGCGACAAGGTGGTGGTTGACGCGCGCAACGGAGTCATCAGCTTCGCCAGGCCGTCATGAGCTGCTCGCGGTGCAGCTGCGCACAACCGCTTGGCACCGCATCGGTGAAGCTGAGAGTGAGCATACCCAACCGTTCGTTACCGAGGTGTCGGCTTATCCGTGCATCACAGTGATCGACCGATCCGCGTGGCCAACCGACACGGGCTGCCACACTGGCGAGTGCCGATCCTGCCACGTTGGAAACCCTCCGTCCGGCGAGGGGGAAAAACGCCCTCGCGGAAACTGGAGGTTTTCCCCTCGTGGTATAGCGCGGGCGAAGCGCTGACCGCTACTGAGCGGGAGAGCTACGATATCCTCGCTACGCTCGCGGAGCGTCATCCGCTGCTCGAAGAATCGGCTGGCAATACCAAGGTCGGTATCGGGGTGGCGACGGGCTTGGATCAAGTGTTTGTCCGCGACGGTCTCGACGAATCCATTGAGCCTGAGTGTCAGCTACCGCTCGTCATGGCGGCAGATATTGCACCCGATCGCGTCAAATGGTCGGGCACGATCTGATCAATCCTTATGATGAGGCTGATGATGGCAGTCTTCGCGATTTGGAGAAGTTTCCCGGCCTGGCCGCGCATTTCGAAAAACACCGGGCGGCGCTAATGAAGCGACACGTCGCTTCAAAAAGCGGCCCGAGTTCGTGGTCTCGCACGATTGATCGCGTCACGCTCGCACTGACATGCCGCCCCGAATTGGTGATTCCCGACATCCAGGCGGGTGGCGTGGTCGGATTCGAAAACGGCCGGTGCTACCCGCATCACAACGTCTATTGGGTGACCTCCGAAGGATGGGACCTTCGGGTGCGCCGCAGGCGCTGTTGCGTAGTCAGACGGTCCTGGACGCAAATCCGCGCCTTCTCCGTGCAGATGCGCTGGCGGCTCGGTGCGCTACCAAGCGCAAGTCCTGCGAAAGCTGCGCGTGCCGGCGGCTGCATCGATTTCGGAGAAGTTGCGGAAGAAACTGGCTCACGCCGCGGGAGGATCCGACCAAGGAGCCATCGACGAACTGGCGGCGATGGCCTACGGACTCTGACAAGCCTTTGCGCGTGCAACGGTCCGCTGCAACCCGCAGCGTCGGCTCGTCGTCTTCGCAACCATGTCGAGCCCCACCCCTTCGCGTGTTTTGGTTTTTGCCTTTGCTGTGCTGGGTCGTGCTCGGCGCGATGGCTCGCGTTGGCTGCGGCTGAACGCCGAGCCGCTGTTTCGATTGGAGCGACGCGGAGAAATATCGCGGCGCGGTCGTGCATCCGAGCGGGGCGTTTAAGCCGGCGGATGTCGCGCGGGCGCGGGAGAATTTGCAGCGCTACACGTGGGCGAAGTTCTATGTCGCCGGGCTGGAACGCAGTGTCCGGGGGCAAGCGGGCAAGCTCACGCCGGAGTATCTGCGAGCGATGATTCCGGAGACGACGCCGGGCGACACGAAGTTCACGCCGTGTCCGGCCTGCCGCGATCTCGGCAAGCCGGTGCATCCGCACGGGCAGTGGAGCTGGACGGAAACGGCGCCGGACCGGCTCACATGCCGAGTTTGCCGCACGGTGTTTCCCCATGAAAAATATCCCGAGACGATCGTGTTGCAGACGAAGTGGGGGCGGCCGCAGACGCTGACTCTACTACGGCGGCGAGCCGTTTGTGGTGTTCGGCTACAAGACGGGGCGGCCGAGTTTTTCGGCGAATATCCGCGCGCACAAAGTCGCCCACCTGTCGTCGACCGTGCGCTCGCTGGCCGAGGCGCATCTGCTCACGGGAAATCGTCGAGGCGGCGCCGTGCGGTGCGGGCGATTTTGCTGCGCTTCGCGGAGTGTTACCCGCGCTGGCTCGTGCACACCGGCGTATGGCGAATACGCGGACATGGACCCGCGCGTCGCCTCGCAATTTATCAACAAGCTGCCCGAGCCGGAGCTGTGTCCGCCGCCGAACAAGCCGGACCGGCGGCTGCACACGGGCTACTGGACGGCGGGGCGCGCGACGGGCGGCGGGCAGGAGTCGTGGTTCGTGCGGCGCATGGTCGAAGCCTACGATTTCACGTGCGAGGCGAAGGAGGCCGACGGCACGCCGCTCTACACCGACGCCGAGCGCCGGCTGATCGAACGCGATCTGTTGCTCGAAGGCACGGTGCTCCTCGTGAGCGACAAGCAGATCAACAACAAGTCCGTGGGCAACCGCACCGCGGCCGCGCTCGTCGGCCTGTGCGTCGGGCATCCGGGGCTCGTGCGTTTCGGTTGGGACGGGTTTCAGCAGACGATCGACGAGTGGTTTTTGCCCGACGGCACGACGTCGGAATCGCCGGCCTACGCGATGATGACGCTGCACAATGTCTGGGACATGCCGCAGGCGCTCCGCGGCTACACGGAGCCGGCGGGCTATCGCGGCCCCGACGGAAAGCGCCGCGTGGCCGTCGATCTCTACCACGGCACGGCGTATGAGCGGATCTGGGAAAATTGTTTCAAGGGCCTGCAGGGCGACCTCACGTTTCCCGCCTACGCCGACTCCTACCGCGACACGCGGATCGGCAGCAATTTCCTCGAGCTGATGGCGGCCAACTATCCGGAGCGCCCGGAGTATCTCGCGCTGCTGAAGGAGACCTGCGGCGAGGATCTCGCGAAGGGCTACGCGCCGCTCGCGCTCTACTACCGCGAACCCGGCCTCGAAAAGAAACTCGACGCCGCGCATCGTGCTGCCGGATTGGTGCGCGCCGGATTTGCGCATCGGCCACATGCGCACGGGCACCGATGGGCGCGAGAGTCTGCTGCTGCTCAGCGCGAGCCATTGGGCGAATCACCACCATCAGGACAGTCTCAATCTCACCTATTGGAAAAACGGCCGCGAGCTGCTCTCCGACCTCGGCTACCTCTGGGATCATCCGCGCAAACACCAGGCCTCGCGCACGGTGGCGCACCACACGGTGCGTGCTCGATGAAAAGGACCAGGTGACGAGAGAACGCGGCGGTGATGTGGCGTTTTTCCGCACGTCCGAGCACGTGAAAGTGATGGAGGCCTCGTCGCGCGCGTATCCGCAGGCGAAGGAATATCGCCGCACCGCGGCGCTGATCGATCACGGCGCGGAGCGCAGCTACGTCGTGGATTTCTTCCGGGTGGAGGGCGGCGGAAAGCAGGACTACGTTTACCATGCGGCCGCGGCGCACGCGGAGATTCTCGGCCGCACCGCGACGGCGGCTCCGGCGGCGATGAAGCTCTACGACTTTTCCGGCGTGCGCGCGCTCGCGGGAGCGGACGGTGTGGCGCACGACGTGGTCGGCGGGCGGCGAGTTGACCTGTGTCGCGTGGAACGTGAGCCAGCCGGGCGAACGCGCGTGGATCGCGGACGGCTGGGGCCAGCGTGATTGGAAAAATTCCGACGTGGGCGCGACGTTGCCCTACATCGTGCGTCGCACCGAGGGCGCGGGCGCGAAACTTTTTGTCTCGGTGTTCGAGGGCTACGCGGGTGGAAAACCATTTGTGCGCGGCGTTGCGTGGCAATCGCCCGGCGTGCTCGCGATCGAGACGGCGCTCGGCACGGACTACGTGTGGTCGAACCCGGCGGGAGGCGCGCAGGTGGCCGCGGCCGATGCGGGGCGGGCGCTCAAGGGCCGATTCGCCGTTGCCTCCGTGCAGGCGGGTAAAGTTCTCTGGACCTTTCAAGAATCACCTTCGCCATGAACCTCCGATCCGTCTCCGCCCTGTTTGTTTGCACCGCCCTCGTGGCCTCCGCTTTTGCCGCCGAGACACCGAAGCCCGACGCCGACGGTTTTGTGCCGATGTTCAACGGCCGCGACCTTACCGGCTGGACGAATATCAACTGCGCGCCCGAGACGTGGAGCGTGCGCGGACGGAAAAATCTATTGCACCGGCAAACCCGTCGGCGGGCTGCGCACGGTGAAGCAATACGAGAACTTCATCGTCGAGCTGGAGTGGCGTCACCTCCAGCGCAGCGGCAACTCCGGCTTTTTCGCGTGGGGCTCGGCGATCAACGCGCCCGGCGTGCCCTTCCTCCGCGGCATCGAGGTGCAGATGCTCGACCACGGCTACGCGGAAGATTTCGAAAAGAAGAACGGCAAGAAGTCCGACTGGTTCACGACGCACGGTGACGTCTTCGCGATCCACGGCGCGACGATGGACTACGTGGGTAAGACGAATGGTAAACGCAGTTTTCCGACGGAGGATCGCAGCAAACCGTCGCCCGAGTGGAATCACTACCGCATCGTCGCGAACAACGGTGCGCTGCGCCTTCACGTGAACGGCAAAGAGATCAGCGGCGGCGACAATGCCAACTATCGCAAAGGCTACCTCGCCCTGGAATCCGAAGGCGCGCCCGGTGGAGTTCCGGAATCTGCGCATCAAAGAGCTGCCGCCGACGGGAGCGGATGCGAGCAACACGGCACCGCTCGATCCGGGCTGGCGGGCGATGTTCAATTCGGTCGATCTCCGCGGCTGGCGCACGAGTGAGGCGACGGCGGCGCGGTGGTCGGTGGTGGGCGAGAAAATCGTCTTAAAACCGGGCGCGGCCGGAGCTGCGGCGGTGCCGCTCACGACGACCGGCGAGTTTGGCGACGCGGAGTTCATCGTGGATTTCCAGCCACCGAAGTCCTCCGGTGGGGCACCGGTGGCGAGCGCGGCGCTTGGTTTCCACGGTGCGACGATTCGGCTGGCCGGAGCGGAGGCCGGGAAGTTCAGCCGCTTCACCGTCACGGTGCGCGGAGCGACGGTGCGCGTGCAGCGCGATGCGCAGCCGGCGACCGAGCTGGCCCTTACCCAAGGAGTGGGGTCGCGGAGTGCGCTCGCGTTGATCGCGACCGAGGGCGGCGGGACGTTCATGAATTTGCACGCCCGGGATCTGTGAGGGCGCGATGCGGCGGCTTGTTCGGAGTCGGGCGAGGTCTTGTAGTCGGGGCATGATGTCAGTTCTCGGCCCGAGTGAAGTGCGCGTTGCTTTGCCTGCTGGGCGGGGTCTCACCGCTCTTGGGCGTGGGTGAGTTCGGCGGACCCGACAAAGGGCGGGCGCCGCTGGTGCTGGAATGCGCGGGTCGGGGCCAATGTGCGCCTGGGCGATGATCCGGTCGAGTTGCCGACGACGCAAAACGGGCAGGCAGAGCCCCATTTGGCGAGGAGCGCGGTGAATCCGGAGCTGCTGCTCGCGACGTTTCAGGACGGCCGTTTCTCCGCCGGGGGCGGAGCGATCAGTTGCGGCTATGCGGTGTCGCGCGCAGCGGAGGGCTCGACGTGGACGCGCGCCCTCATCCCGCAACTGACGGTCGCCAGCGGCGGCCGTTTTTTTCGGGCGACGGACCCCGTGGCAGGGATCGGCCCGCAGGGTGACCTCTGACCTAAACACGCTCGCGGCGATCGACGAAGCCTTTCGGTCAGACGGCCGTGGTCGTGAGCCGCTCGCTCGACGAGGGTGTCACTTGGCGGCCACCGGTCACGGTCGCGCAGTCGCCGAATGCGGCGACGATGCTCGATAAAAACTGGATGGCGGTGAACGATTTTTTCCGGTGCTTCCGGCGGCCGGGCGGCTCGCGGTGACGTGGACGGTCTTCGCCGGGAATTTCACTTATCTCCAATCTTCGGTGAGCGACGATCGGCGGCGTGACGTGGAGCGTGCCGGCAAACGTGACGCCGACCACTTCCTCGAATCAATCCAGCCAGCCGGTGTTTTTTTCCGACGGCACGCTGCTCCTTCCCTATATCACGGCAACCGGCTCCTCTGTCGGCCGGGATCGTTTTTCGCATCGATGTGAAACATTCGCTGGATGGGTGGCCGGACGCTGGCCGGCCAATGCGGTGGTAGCGGCCAGCATCCTCCCCCGGCTGGGACGATCCGGAGATGCGCGACGGTGTTTATCTCATCGGTTCGGCTGTGGCGCGTGAGACCGGCGACGCCTTTATTTGCTACTCGGCGGTGATCGAGGGGGTGCCGCGGGTTTTGGTGGTGAAGTCGGCCAATCGCGGGGCGAGCTGGTCGGCCCCGGTGGTAGTGAGCGACAATCCCTCCGGCACTTCCGTGATGAATCCCGCGGTGGCGGTCGCGCCCGATGGTCGCGGCGTCTCGGTCGTATGGCACGGCACGGGCGTCATTCGACGGCGGCATTGCCCGTGGTCGACCATTACGCCGCGGTGTCGCTCGATGGCGGGGCGACGTGGCAGCCCAATCTCCGGCTCTCCGATCGCTGCGAGCGGGATTCGCTACGCGCCGCCGACCGGCAGCGGCTACATGCTCGGCGATTACCTCGGACTCGTGCCGCCCTATGGTCCCGATCAGACTGCGATTGCGCTGCGGTGCGGTTACACGCGCACGGGCAACGCCGATCCGTTGGCCGTGCGTTTCGCGCTGGCTCCGACCGCGAATTTCGACGCGTGGCGCACGGCGCGTTTTAACCGCCGCGAACTTGGCGACTGGGCGATGAGCGCGCTCCGCCGCGGACCCCGACGGTGATGGTTACGCCAACCTGGTCGAGGTCTGCGCAAGGGACGGACCCGCGGGCGGGCGAGGGCGGCAGCGGACTCTCTCTTTTGCGCCCGGTTCATTCGGCGTGGCGATGGGCGACCGGCGCGCCGCCGAACGCGCCGATGTGCGGGTCGATTTCGAGGAGTCGGCGGACAAGCAAACGTGGAAACCTGCGCTCGCCAATCCGGCGGCGCTGGTGGACGGCGCCCGCGCAGGCGCTCTTCGATACGGTTCCGGGGCGGCCGGCCTATTTTCGGACGCGATATTCGGCTCGGGAGCACGGTGCTCGACTCGACCCGATGCGCCGATCACGGAAAGCAACGCCCGCCTCCAAAATCTGGCGACGCGGGGCGCGGTGACGGCGGACTCGCCGTCGATCGCGGGCTTTATCGCGGCCGGCGGCAGTCAGCGCTTGTCGGTGCGCGGCGTCGGCCCGACGCTCGCGGCCTTCGGTTTGTCAGGCGCTTTGGCTGACCCGCCAGATTTCGGCTTCTTCCCCGGCCGGCGGCACGACGGCCACGGCGGCGAACAACGACTGGACCGATGCGGCGGCGTTTGCGGCGGCCGGAGCATTTTCATTTCCGGTGGGCAGCAAAGACGCGGCGCTCGTCTTCAATACTCCGGTGGCGGCGGGTGGATTTTACGGCGGTCGTCAGCGGGAGTGGGCGGAACTGCCGGCGTGGGTTTGGTGGAAGTGTCCGACATGATGAGCGGAGTGCCGGCTGCCGGAGCGCCGCGGCTGATCAATCGTCGCGACGCCGCGGCGATGTCTCCGCCACAGCGCCGTTGATCGCCGGTTTTGTGTTGGGCGGCACGGAGCCGCGGCGCGTGTTGATCCGCGCGGCCGGACCGGGACTCGCGGCGCTGAATGTGGCGAAAGCGATGACCGATCCCGCGCTGGCGCTGTATCGCGGGGCCACGCTCTTGGCGGAAAACGACGATTGGTCGCGCTCGCGAAACTCGGCGGCGGTGGCGGCGACGGCCTCGCGGGCCGGCGCGTTTGCTTTTGCTGACGGCAGTCTGGATGCGGCGCTGCTCGTCACGCTTGCGCCCGGGGCCTACACGGCGGTCGTCACGGGCGTGGCGGAATCGAGCGGCCTCGCGTTGGTGGAAGTTTACGACGTGAACTGACGACGCGCGCAGATCAACGGGCGGCGAGGAGGCGGTTGGGCTTCGTCCAGCGGATGCGGGCGAGGAGCAGGTCGCCTTTGATGCCGTTCTTGGGCTGCCACTCGCCTACGGTAACCCACGACTCGTCGGGCGTGACGTTGATCGTATGAAAATTGCCCATGATGGCGACGCGGTTGGGGTCTTTGACGCCGTCGCCCACGAGCGGGAGCACGACGCGCTCGGTGGCGCGCAAGAGGCGGAGGGTGCGTGCGTATCAACTTGCGCCATCCAGAGCGGGGGCGCGCCAACGGGTCACGTTGAGGTTCGTCGGATCTTTGCGGGTGTAGACGAGCCAGAGGCGCATCGGAGTGCGGGAGCCAGCGTTGCTGGGTGGTTGACATCGCGAGTGGTTCACCGTCGTCCCACTGCCACGTCTGCTTGGGCGACCACGTGAGGCCGTCGTCGCTGGTGGCGACGTAGCCGCGGTTCGTCCTCGGCGCGGATCGGTGAGGTAGAAGCGGCCCCGGCAGGCGGCGAGGGAGGGTTCGAGGAGGCCGCGGCCCTGGTCGTGCGGGAGCTCGGCGCCGGCGCGCCGGATCGGCGAGGGTGTCGCCGTCGAAGGAGCAGATGACGCTGGATGACGGAGCGCGCGGCGGGCCTTGGTCTGCGCCGTATGGGTGAGCGCGATGAAGTATGTCGCCGTCGGGCAAGCACGACGCGCTGGCCGCAGCCGTTGGTGTAGATTTGCGCGCCGCGGGGATCGGCCCAGGCTCTCGAGCTTGCGGCGCGGGCCCCACGGTGCCGTCTGCGCCAGACGGCGTAGACGGGCCAGCGCGGGCGGCTGGTCGGCGGAGAAGGTCGGGCCCGGAGTAGAACACGTTGTGCCCCAGCGCGAGGACGGTGCTTCGGACGCCGCGATGCCACTCGGGCACGACGTCGCAGACGCCCTCCTCGGCAGCCATCGGCGAGCGGGCACGCGGCCGAGGGGCGGGAGCACCTGCGGGGGGCGCTACCACGTGCGGCCCGGTGTCCGGTCGAGGTCATCCAGTGCAGCGGGCCGAAGTAGTCGGAGCCGGCGATGGTCTGGAGTGTCATGAACACCGTGTCGGAGCAGACGCCGGCGCGGCCCTGGGCACGACGCAGGCGCGCGGGTGAAACCACGTGGGGCCGCTGCCATCGACGGCCGCGGAGCACGGTTACTTTTTCGATGCCGGCGATGGGGCCGGCGGGCTCGGCGGCGCGGGCGCGGAGGGCGAGGGCGGCGGCGCCGGTGGCGAGGGTCGCGGTGAAGCGGCGGCGGGTGAGAGCGGGGGATTTCATGGAGGAGCGGACGTGGCAGGCATGGTTTGAGGCTCAGTAGCCGCGGTCGGTGTGGACGAGGTGGGCGAGCGGCTCGCCGCGTTCGAAGCGGGCGAGGTTGGCGAGAAAGACGTCGAAGCTTGC
Organism: Dermatophilaceae bacterium; assembly: GCA_037045055.1. Taxonomy (GTDB): domain Bacteria; phylum Actinomycetota; class Actinomycetes; order Actinomycetales; family Dermatophilaceae; genus Phosphoribacter. The sequence goes on from JBAOHJ010000003.1 coordinate 9,277, forward strand.
GATTCGGTCTCGCCGGGGAAGCGGCCGCCGGTGTGTTGGGTGAGGAGAACTTTTGGGTGCCGCCAGAGCGGGCTGTCGGTGGGGAGCGGTTCGATGGCGGTCACGTCGAGCACAGCGCCGCCGAGGTGGCCGGAGTCGAGGAGCGCGAGGAGCGCGGTCTCGTCGAGCGTGGAGCCGCGGCCGACGTTGCAGACGACGGCGTCGCGTTTGAGGCGGGCGAGCCGGGCGTGGTTGAGAAAACCGATCGTCGCAGGCGTGTGGGGGGGAGGGTGTTGATGAGCAGATCGGAGCGGCGGAGTTCGGTGTTGAGTGCGATGAGGGTCGTGATCGAGCCGGGGCGGGCGGTGCGGGAGAAAAAACAGCCGCGCGCGTTGAAGGCGCCGAGCAGGCGCGCGAATTCCGTGCGCGATGGCGCCGGCGCCGAGGATGAGGACGCGCTGGCCGTCGAGGGCGCGGATGGCGGGCTCGACCGCGGGCTTGATCCAGCGGGCGGCGGGTTGGGCGACGAGGAGGCGCGGGAGCTGGCGGTAGTAGGCGAGGATGCCGGCGAGGGCGGCTTCGGCGACGGCGCGGTCGTAGAGCCGCCCGGTATCCGTGAGCTGCACGGGGGTGGTGCGCGGCGGTGCGTTCAGGGCGAGGTAGGCGTTCATGCCTGCGGATCGAGCTGCACCCAACGCAGCGCGGGCGCGGCGGCGAGCCACGCGGCGGGGACGTTGCCGAAGACGATGTGCGCGGCGGCGACGGCGGCACGTTTTTTAGCTTCGGGCAGATCGGCGCAGAACGTGACGGTGTGGGCCGCCAGGGCGGTGCGGAGGCGGGAGCGTTGGGGCGGGGTGAGACCGGGGACGGCGATGCAGAGGTTCATCGTGCGGGCAGGAAATGCCGATGCGCGCGCGGCACAAGGCTGGAGGCGGCGCGTTTATGCTTCGGGGAATTTGCCAGTGAAGCAGGCTGTCCTTGCTCTTCCTACGACGGCCAATGAATCTCTGGCTTGGACATGCAATTTCCCCTGCTTCCGCTTCTCAGTCAGGAAGACAAAGCAGATGCCAGTGAGGGTGGACTCGACCCGTTGGGGCTTGTGCAGGTGTCCGAGGCTTTAGCAGTGCGACTCGTCCCGGGAGTGCGCCAGCGTATGTCGCATCCGCGGTTTCTCACGGCGATGGCGGTCGCGATGGAAGTCTGTCGCAGGTTCCCCGAGGACGCGGTCGCGCGTGATGGGGTGAGTCCGCCGTGGCTGGTATTCGAGTGGCTCGCGGTGGAGGGATTTGTCCGCACCGCCGACGGGCGAGAGCCGTTCAAGCTTCCGGGCAACGAAAAATCAACACGCCCCAGTGTTTCTCCAGGCCGCTGATTGATTGCAGAATGATGGCCATGGCAATGATCTGCGCGGTGATCCAACTGAAATAAGAGGGCACCATGAAGCAGGCCGAAGTGATTTCGGCAGCCTTGTTAAAACGCAAACGAAAGAAGTCGTTGAACGTCAGAATTTTGAGATTGTACAGGGGGCGGGCAATCAGCAGGCCTGCCAAAAAAAGACACAGGGCAGCCCCAAAGGGATCTTCAATCACCCCGAGTATGCCGTGTTGGGCAAATTCGGAGGAGGCGCCCATCACGGTTTCCGAACCAAACCAGGTGGCAAAAAGAGCGCAGGCTACCATAAACATCGGCAGGTTTTTGCCTGCTATTACAAAATCGGCAGTGGTCTTTACTTTTCGGGATGCCCACCACCCGACAGCCAGCGTCGCTGCCAGATACAGTCCGACAAATGTCAGCAAGAGTCCGTTTTGCATATCAGAAACTACGAAAAGGGGTAAAGTTATTTATTTTTCCTCTTTTCCGGTTCAGTCCTGCCATTTTCCCGTTTGGGGTGAAAAAAAGTTTGTCTCGGGTCATTTGAGTTGCAAGGCTTCCGCCCACAGCCCAATCTTGTCGTCAGAAAAGCGGCCAGGTCAAGTATTTGTCAATAGATCGGACGCTTGTTTTCATCTGTCAAACTTATAAAAAACAGGATATGAAATTCGCAATCACCTTCACCTTTTTGTTGGTATGTACGCTTCAGGCTGCCTACACACAAACCCCCGATCAGGCCCGCCAACTCGCAACTGCCGGTCGAAACCTTGAAGCAGAAAAAATGTATGCCCTCCTGCTGGAAAAAGAACCGGATAACCCGCAAATACTGTTGGGCGCCGCTTATAACTATTCCTGGGCCGGCCAGTACGACAAAGCAAAAAAGGTCTTCGACCAGGTGCTGGCTTTATCGCCCAAGCACCCCGAAGCGCTGATTGGCAAAGGGTATAACCTGGCTTGGGCCGGTGAATACGCCGCCGCCAAATCACCTTTTCAGATGCTTGAAAAAGTGCAGCCCGGCAGTTGGGAAGCCAAAAAAGGGTTGGGATACGTGTATCTCTGGCAAGGAAACAGCCCGGTTGCCATCCGCTATTTTGAAGAGTTGATCCTGGCATTTCCACAGCAAATCGAATTCTACATTGCATTGGCGCAGGCATACCTGCAAAATGACCAGATCAGGCTTGCCCGCATCGCATTACAAAGCGGCCTGGGTATCGAGCCAGGGCATCCGGTAGCCCGCGAACTGCTCAACAACACATACCAGCAGGCGGCGCTCCTCGACCTGGATGTGCTGACCGGTTATTCCGTCACCGATGGTATGAGCAGTTTCGGACTGCGTACCCTGCAAATGAGTGGTCGTGTAAACAAGTCGTTGCGCCTTTTTGCCCGTTACGACAATTCGCTTTCCCTCGACCTGGCTTCATTGGTACGGCAAAACCGGGAAGCGCAGGCCTTCACTGTCGGCGGCGTTGCAAAATGGAACCACCGCCTGACCACGCGCCTCGATTATGGCGTTCGCCTCCTGCCCGAGGGAGTAAGACAGCAAGTGCTGAGCGGCGAACAAGTGGTGTTCCTGCCTGGCAATATGGCACTGAAAGCAGGCGGATTTCTGGGCCTGGGCAGGCGACTCGACAATGAATGGCTGATGTATGTGGGCGTTCGGGCGCCGATAGGCAAATTTTACGCCGTCGAGCCGTACTATTTTTATGCAAGGGTTGAAAACAATCCCAGGCCTGAAAGCCGCATCATGCTCAACAACCAATTCCGGCTTCCGAAAGGGTATGAAATCAATCTGGGAGCACTGTATGGGAAATCGTCCATTCGATCGGAAAACGGCAGCAACAATGTACATGGGGCCTATTGCTCTGCCGTACTGCCGTTCAGCCGGTATATATGGGGACTTGCTTCGCTGCGCCGGGAAAAAGGGCCTTTCAACAGCCTGACGGTGGTGTCGGCAGGAATCAAGTGGAGGCTGGAAAAATAAAAAAAGAGTCAGAAAACCGCGTTTGCCCATTATAAACGCCCATACTACTGGACATTTTATTCTACAGCGCTCAGACCTATAAGGTTTTAAAAACCTTATAGGCCTCGTTCCACCAAAATGTCCATTAGTGTGGTAAACGCCAACAACTTTCTAAAAATTTCGCATGAATGACCCAAACCGGCCTGAAACCGGAAGGAGATTGCCATGCTTTCAAATTCTTTACTTATGAATACGCAACATACCAACGTCAACAGTTTTGTGCATTCCACGGCGCTGATACAAACGATCAGGCCGGTGGAGAAAGGCGCTACAGCGCAGAGCGGCGTCAAAAACGAACGCTTCACTCCCAAGGCTCCCAGCCCGGCCATGTACCTGTTCATTTTCGGGGTCTGGCTGGCCGCCATCGTCTGGTTTCAGCCGCGGCTTTTCCAGTTGCTCGATATGGCCTATAACTGGCCGAGCCGTATTGCGTTGATCACCTTTATTTTCTTCATCGACTTTGCCTGGTTGTATGGCGTGTACAACCTTACGGTAATTGGATTTGCCGCATACTACCGTTTTTTTTCAAAAAAAGGCACGGAACAGCTGGCCGCTATACCGCTTTTGAGCCACCCGCCGATCGCAATACTGTATACGACCTGCAATGACTTCGTGGAAGCCAGCGTCCTTTCCTGTGTGCAGCAGGACTATCCGAACTACCAGGTGTATATCCTCGACGATTCTTCAGACGCTGTTTGTAAAATGCAGGTGGATCAATTTGCCGCCCAATATCCGGGTTTGGTGCAGGTAGTACGCCGTCCCGACCGCAAGGCTTTTAAAGCGGGCAATATGAACCACGGTTTGGCCAATGTCGCCATTTCGGAGCCTTATTTTGCGATTGCCGATGCCGATGAAATTTTGCCGCCCGATTTCCTGACAAAAACGGTAGCCGGTCATGGAAAACGACCCGTCCTGCGGGTTTGTCCAGGCCAACCACCGCGCGAATCCAGGCTCCCAATCGCGCATTGTCTCAATTCGGTGGGCGTCGGTATCGATATTCACTGGAAATGGTGCCAGCCGCTGCGCAATGATTACGGTTTTGTGATGTTTCTGGGTCACGGAGCGCTCCTGCGCCGCAAATGCTGGGAAGACATGGGCGGTTTTCCGGACATCGTCAGCGAGGACCTCGGATTCGCCATTCACGCCCGCGAAAACGGTTACCGCGGTCGTTTTCTGGAAAATGTGATTTGTTACGAAGATTTTCCGGATTCCGTCCGCGCTTTCCGCATCCGCCACATGAAATGGACACGCGGCACCTCCGAATTCCTGTCCAAAAAAATGGGCTGGTTGCTCCGCGCTAAAAATATTACCTGGACTGAAAAATTAGACATCCTGTTCCCAACCCTCAACCTGCCCCTGACGCTGCTGTACTTTGTATTTATGCTCAATGCCAACCTGCTGCTGCCCTATTTCTTCGGGTTTTCGCAAGATGTAACCCTTGTGATAGGCGGACAGGAATTGCGCATGCCGATGGTGGCCCTGGATCCGGGCTTTCAGGTCATTTATAGACTGGGATTTTTACTTGATTACCCTGATGACCTTCTTTGCGCCGGTATTGTCTTTCATCATCGCTATGGCCAACAGGCCTTTGAAACTTTTCAAATTCCTGAGTCATAGCACGGTATTGTACGCAGCGCTTACGCCGTTGTCGAGCATCGGTGTTTTGACCTATTTTATTTCCGGTAAAGCCATTTTTTTAGTGACCGGCGATTCGAAACAAACAGAACACCGGGACAAACCGGCAATCCAGGGTTGGAGGGCTCGAAATGCGCGACGGCTGGCAGCAACTTATGGGAAAAAGCCACCCGGATACGCGTATCGTGCAAGCGCTTGAAATTGCAACGGGTTTATTGTTTGGCATCGCGGCGGTTATCATGTTCCAGATTTCATTTTTGGGTCTCTGTATTGCGTTCCTGATGCTGCCTGTGTTGCACCATGTCAATTGGGACAATCGTTTTGTTAAAAAATTGGTGTACCTGCCTTTTTTGTTGATTTTGTTGGGCGTGGTACTCTCCGGTTTTAGCGTATTCGGTATGAAAGCGGTGTTTTTTGGATACGGATTTCATTTTTAAGAAATGGCACGACCAAAGGAGCGCTAATTAAGGCTGATCTTCTCCAGGCTTCTCCTTTTTTCTTCTCTTTACTTAACCGCCCCGCTTCCCGCAACGCCTGGTGTATCATCCATTCCAATTGGCCGTTCACGCTGCGAAACTCGTCGGCAGCCCATTTTTCGAGCGCCGCGTACGTGGCTTCGTCTATACGGAGTACAAAAGATTTTTTTGCAGACATGTTCTAAGAAGTGAGAGAAGTGAGAAGTGGAGGGAGGGTGAGAGGGAGGGTGAGAGGCGTCCCGTTTAGCGGCCGTTATGGTTTTTGGCTTGGGTTTTTCAGGCCTGTAATCGTGAATCGTGTTTAGTGTGTGGTGTTTAGTGTTTCGGGCGCTTCGCCTTTGGCAATAGTTGATATTTTGGTCGAATTTTCACAAATGCCAAAGGCGAAGCGCCCGAAACACTAAACACCACACACTAAACACGATTCACGATTACAGGCCTGAAAAGCCCAAGCCAAACAACCATCAACAGCCAAACGGGAACGTCTGCCTCCACTTCTCACCTCTCACCTCTGATTAATGGTGTAGGGTACCGGTGTTAACGATGGGTTGCGCGTTTCTATCGCCGCAAAGAACCACCAGGAGGTTGCTGACCATAGCGGCTTTTTTCTCCTCGTCCAGGTCGATGATGTTTTTGCGCGAGAGTTGTTCCAGCGCCATTTCGACCATACCCACTGCGCCTTCCACGATTTTGCTACGGGCCGCCACGATGGCGGTGGCTTGCTGGCGTTGCAGCATGGCGCCTGGGCGATTTCGGTGGAGTAAGCGAGGTTGTTGATCCGGGCTTCGATGACCTCAATACCGGCAATCTGAAGACGCTCGGTGATCTCGTGTGCAAGTTGGTGGTTCACCTCGTCGCTGCTGGTTCGCAGAGTGACCACGGCAGTCTTCATCTTCAAGGTTGTCGTAACTGTACATTCCGGCTAATTTTCGAATCGCCGCTTCGCTCTGAATTTTCACAAACTCGGGATAGTTTTCTACGTCGAAAGCCGTTTTGAACGTATCGCTGCACCCGGTAGGCCACCACCGCGCCGATCATGATGGGGTTGCCCTGTTTATCGTTAACCTTGATTGTTGGGCACATCCAGCGTCACGGCCCGGAGCGAGACCTTTCTTCTTGGTGTAAAACGGGTTGGCGTAAAAAAAACCGCTCTCCCGGATCGTGCCGATGTAGGTACCAAACAAGGTTCATGCACTCGGCTGCTGTTGGGCTCAATAGCCAATAAACCCGGTAGCGATAAACAAGAGAGCGATATGCCAAAAGTACAATGCCCCTGAGCGGAATTTGTTTGAAGAGCCAGTAACACGATGCCTGCGCAGCAAACACTAAAAAGAGCAGCAACAACAGTGGCCCAGCCGGAAGTTGGTTTAATAATCTTTTCCATTGTGTTTCGAAATTTTGATTTCGATTTGATACTATTTTGATAGCAAATGTAATCAACTTCGACCGGACTTGTCAAGTGTTTTCCCCTTAAATTTTTATTTCTGGCGACGAAGGGGGGATTTTACAGGATGAAATAAAAATCCCGAATATTCCACACCGGGAATATTCGGGACAAAATGTACACAAGAAGAATAGCAGGTCTGATGACCCGGGGAATTATTGTTCCGTTTTAGGCATTGCAGCGGCAGATTTGCTTGCGCAGCATGCTTTGGCGCCGCTGGCAGCCTGACCGGCACATGCTTTCGTTTCAGAAGCAGAGCAGGATTTTTTAGTCATCACCGCTTTGTCGGAAGCAGTAGCTGTTGCAGGCGCAACGTTTACGAATGCGTTGGCTGTTTCGTCAAACTGTACGCTTACAAATTTTACATTGCCTGCAACGTCAGCTTCTTTGCGAACATAAGAAACAGTACCGTCGTCAGCCATGCGCTTTTCGATGTTTGCATCAGAAGCAGCAGTCTTTGACATTTTGCTGGCGCAAGAAGATGCAGCATTTGGAAGCGCAGCAAGCCTGTGCGTTAGCGTTGGCTAAACCCAGCGCAAAAATGAAGGCGAAGAAAAAGATTGCTTTTTTCATGAGTCAATCCGAATTGGTTGAAAAAGTTAAGAAATATTTGTTGTCTTATATACTGTGGTTCACCTGGTATCGCGGACAAATTGAACAAACCTGTACTGTACAAAACCTGGCGAACTAGTAGTATTGCAGCTTCAAAAGTAAACAGAATCTTGGTGGGTTCACTCATTTTCGCTAAACCTTAACAAGTGTTTTGTTATTTCCAGACACAAAACTCAAAACACCGAACACCATATACCATACACGAAACCCTATTTGCCCGACAAAATACCGTTGTAGCGTTCCGGGTCATTCAGGAGTTTGATGGCTTCCTTCACTTCCGGGTCGTTCACCAGGTTTTTGCGCACTTTTCCACGTTGAAAATAGTAACGCCCGACGATGTCCTGCTCTATTTCGTGCAGGATGCGGTCGCGATTTTTGCTGAGTTCTCCTTTTTTCTCCGCTTTGATTTTGTTTTCCAGGCCGGCAATTTCATTGTCTAACGGCAGACTCTCGCGGGCAGCAATATCGCGGAGTTCGTTGATTTTCTTCTCCGTAGCCGTCTGGTAATCAAAGTTTTTACTTTGCACGTATTTCGCAAAACCGTCGAAATCGGTAAATTCAAAAGTTTCAACAGAGTCGATTTTAGCGTTTTTCAGTGTAAAATCCGTCACAAAATCGAAGATGATGTTCTGGTCGAGCAGCGCTTTTACCACACCGGCGGCGGTATCGTGGGGCAACAATACGTCGGGTTTGATGCCGCCGCCGTCGAGCACGATGCGGCCGTTGCGGGTTTTGAACTGGGCGCGTTCGGATTCGGGGATATCCACCGGTTCGCCGTTTTTGTAGCGCACCGCCTGGATGCAGCGGCCCGAAGGGATGTAGTATTTGGCGGTGGTGAGTTTGATCTTGGCGTTGTAACCGAGTGTCTTTGGTGTTCTGCACCAGCCCTTTGCCGTAACTGCGCTGACCCATGATGCACGGCCCGGTCGAGGTCCTGCAAGCGCGCCGGACGTAACTTCGCTGGCAGAGGCGCTCGTGTCTGTCGAGCAATACGACCACCGGAATGTCTTCGTCTACCGGGGTGTGTTGATCGTTTTAAAGGTGTTGTCCCATTCCGGCACTTTGCCTTTGGTGCTGACCACAAGCTCGCCTTTGCGGCACAAACACATTGACGAGGTTGACGGCTTCGTTGAGCAAGCCGCCGCCGTTGTCGCGCAGGTCGAGGATCACGCCTTTGAGTTGCGGGTTTTTATTTTTCAAACTCTGTAGCGCGTTGCCCACATTTTGCGCCAGCATCCTGGGTAAAGGTCGTGAGGTTGATATAGCCGACGTTTTCGGCCACCAGGCCCGAGTGCGGCACGTTGGGAATGTTTACTTCTTCCGCGTTTCAGGCTGATTTTCAGGTCTTTATTCTCGCCCGGGCGGCGCACCACGCAGTTCCGCTTTGCGTACCGGGAAAGCCCCGCAGGAACTCGATGCACCTCGCTTTCGTTTCTGCCCTTTGGCGCTTTGGCCGTCGACGGTGATAATGGCGTCGCCTACTTTCAGACCGGCTTTGTGGGCGGGGCTGTTTTCGTATATTTCGGTGATCGACCACCCAGTCGCCCATTTGTTGGCCTTCGGCGCCGACACCGTTGTATTTGCCGTCGGTCTGGATGCGGTACCCTTCGATGTCGGTTTCGGAAATGTAGTTGGTGAACGGATCGAGGCCTTCGAGCATGGCGTCGAGCCCCTGGCGCATGAGTTTGTCCGGGGTCGAGTTCGTCGACGTAGGAGTGGTTTACTTCCTTGTAGGCATTGGCAAATAATCTCGAGGTTTTTGGCAGATGTCGAAGTATTTGCCCTGCGCCTTTGCACCTGTGAGAGGGCGTGAGAGCGAGTAAGAGAAGTGAGAGATGCGGTGAGTGTTTGAAGCATGATAGTTTGATACGGTTATTCATTTTACTGTTTATGTCGTCTGACATCAGAAATTTTTTCAGCATTTGCAAGCAGTTCCGCTCGGTTTATCGGCGTGTACCCAGTGGCCCGCACCTTCAATCGTAACGATCTCGGCCTGCGGAAACAGGGATTTTATTAACGGAATATCGGCGTCTTTGATATAATCGGAGCGGCTTCCACGGATAAAAAGTGCGGGTTTGTCAAATGGCTCACCCGTTACGGGCGCCAGAATATCATCGGTAATGTTCCCACAAAACGGGCAGGTTCATTTTCCAGGCAAACCGGCCGTCTTCTTCCCGGGTGATGTTTTTTAACAAAAATTGCCGGGTACCCGCATCCGGAATTCGCTCTGCAAGATAGGTTTCCGCTTCTTGCCGCGAACTCATTTTCGACAAATCCATCTCGCAGTAAGGCGTCGAAAAATGGAAGAATGGTTGTCTTCGGCAGCACCGGGTGCAATATCGACCACCACCAGGCGCTCCACCATATCCGGGTGCGACAAGGCGAGTTGCATGGCGACTTTGCCGCCCATGCTGTGCCCCACCACGGCAGCGCTGAACATCCAGTGCTGCTTCCATAAACGCACGCAGGTCGTCGGCCATTTCCGCGTAGGTGTGCGTGGGCACGTGCGGCGAGCGCCCGTGGTTGCGCAGGTCGGGCGTGACGACCAGGTGCTGATCCGAAAGCCCCTTGGCAATCGTCTGCCAATTGTCTGAAAACCCAAAAAGTCCGTGTAAAATCAATACCGGACTACCCTGTCCGAATTCGCGGGAATACAGTTCCATTGCCTCTAAGTAGTTATCTGTTATTAGTTATTGGTTATCCGTGTTGATAATCAAGCATTTGTAAAGAATTTAAGCAAAACTAATTATGCACACCTCCTTACAATCAACATCTTTCATTTCCGTATGTTTGCCTCGTGGCAATTTTCATTTCAAAGCGCAGGGCGTTTTCTAAGTATTTCTTTCTGAGGAAATATCAACCGGCAAAACAAATATTTTAAAAATATCAGACAAAATGTTTTTTATTACAAACACTTTGTTTATTTTTGTCCCTGTTTTTAACCATGTATTACCTAAACAGCACCATCAACCATGGCAGACGAAAAAGAAAATAAACTTAAAACCCTGCAAGCCACCATTGACCGCCTCGACAAAACCTACGGCAAAGGCACCATCATGCGCCTGGGCGACAAGCAGGCCATCGAAGTAGAAGTCATTCCCACCGGCTCGCTCGGCCTCGATATCGCCCTGGGATGCAACGGCCTTCCCAAAGGCCGTATCATCGAAATCTACGGGCCGGAATCTTCCGGTAAAACCACCCTGGCCATTCACGCCATCGCGGAATGCCAGAAAAAAGGCGGTATTGCGGCCATCATCGACGCGGAACACGCCTTCGACCGCTTTTACGCCGAAGCACTTGGGCGTGGATGTGAACAACCTGCTCATCAGCCAGCCCGACAACGGCGAGCAGGCCCTCGAAATCGCCGAAAACCTGATCCGCTCCGGCGCGGTGGACATCCTGGTGATCGACTCCGTAGCCGCCCTGGTGCCCCGCGCGGAGATCGAAGGCGAAATGGGCGACTCCAAAATGGGCCTCCAGGCCCGCCTGATGAGCCAGGCCATGCGCAAACTGACCGCCAACATCGGCCGCACCGGCTGCTGCTGCATTTTCATCAACCAGTTGCGCGAAAAAATCGGCGTCATGTTCGGCAACCCGGAAACGACCACCGGTGGCAACGCCCTCAAATTTTACGCTTCCGTTCGCCTCGACATCCGCAAAAGCGGCGCTGCCATCAAAGACAAAGACGGCAACGTGGTGGGCAACCAGGTGAAGGTGAAAGTGGTGAAAAACAAACTGGCGCCTCCGTTCAGAACGGCCTCCTTCGATATTATCTTTGGAGAAGGTATTTCCAAAACAGGCGAAATTATCGACCTCGGATCTGAGATGGACATCATCCAGAAAAGTGGCGCCTGGTATAGCTATAACGGCGCTAAAATTGCCCAGGGCCGCGACGCTGCCAAAAATTTCCTGCATGACAATCCGGAAGTGGCGCTGGAAATTGAACAAAAGATCAAGGAGAAGATCAGTTCGGGTATGTTGAAAATCTCCACTTGCCTCTGTGAAGGTGGCAGCGACGGATGATGGTGAAGAAGATGATTTTTAAGATGGATCGTATTTAAATGGATGTTTCCTCGACGTAGCGTGTTAGAACACGGATTTTGACGGACTTGTCCCGGATTTAAAGTGCAGCAGGTGATTGTTGAAAAGGAGTTCATAAAGGGTTCTCTTTTAAATTTTGCCTCGTCGACACAATTTTGACCTGTCCCGAATTTTTCTCATGGAGGAAAACTCGGGATTTTTATTTGCCTGTCCTCTTTCTCTTTCTTTGAATCATCTTCGCTTCTCAAAACCACTTCAAAACGCGCATGAAATCCCTCACGCTGGCAAATATCTACCATAGACGAACCCCTCGTCCGGCAATTGCAAGACGCGTTGCAGATCGACCCGGTTTTCTGTAACTTACTGGTGCAACGCGGCATTACCACCCTCGAAGCCGCGCAGCATTTTTTCCGGCCAAAATGGGAAGATTTGCACGACCCTTTCCTGATGCAGGACATGGATCGCGCTGTTGGAAGGCCTCGATCAGGCCCTGAAAAGCGGTGAACGTATTCTGCTGTACGGCGATTATGATGTGGACGGCACTACCAGCGTCGCGTTGATGTACGCTTTCCTTTCCGGATTCTACCAAAATCTGGATTATTACCTGCCCGACCGCGACAAAGAAGGGTATGGCGTCAGTCTGGCCGGCGTGGAATACGCCCGCGAAACGGGCTGCACGCTCGTCATTGCCATGGACTGCGGCATCAAAGCCCACGACGCCGTTAGCTCTGGCCAAATCATACGGCATCGATTTTATCATCTGCGACCACCACCTGCCGGAAGGCGGCCTGCCCGACGCCGTGGCCAACCTCGATCCCAAACGCCCCGATTGCCCTTACCCCTATCAAAGAACTCAGCGGATGCGGCATTGCCTTCAAATTCGCCCAGGCACTGGCTTTACACAACAACACGCCCGCCGAAGAACTCGAGCGACCTGCTCGATCTGGTGGCCGTCAGCATCGCCTGCGATATTGTGCCCGATGACCGGCGAAAACCGCATGCTGGCGCATTTCGGCCTGCAACGGCTCAATCACGACACCCCGCATAGGACTTTGGGCGTTGATGCAACGCATCAACCGCCGCACCCCGCTGGATGTCAACGACCTGGTGTTTGGCATCGGCCCCCTGATCAATGCCGCAGGCCGCTTGGGCGACGCCCGCGAGGCGGTGCGCCTGCTGCTGTCCGCCGACCAGCACAGCGCGCTGGATGCTGCCGGCGCACTGGTACACCGCAACCGCGAGCGCCGGGAAGTAGATTATGCCAATGGCCGACGAAGCCGGCCAGCGCGTCTTGTCAGCAACCCGACATGGGAGCAGACGCAAAAGTATTGTGCTGTTCAACCCCGACTGGCACAAGGGCATCATCGGCATCGCGGCCAGCCGAATGGCGGAACGCTTTCACCGGCCTGCGGTCATCCTTACGCAAAGCAATGGCCGGGCGGTCGGGTCGGCGCGCTCCGTGCCGGGTTTCGATCTGTATGCGCGCTTTGCAGCAATGTGAAGACCTGTTTTATTCCTACGGCGGTCATGCCCATGCTGCAGGCATGCAAATGCCCATAGAAAACATCGATGCTTTTGTAGCAAGATTTGAACAGATCGTCCGGCAACAGATCAGCGACATTGCGGAAAATCCTGTCCTGGAAATATGCAGCGCTTTACAACTGGAAGACATCACGCCTGCTTTCTGGCGGATGCTCAAACGCTTCGAGCCATTTGGCCCGCACAACCGGAATCCGGTGTTTTATGCCGAGGATGTAGAGGATACAGGCAGCAGCCGTCTGCTCGACAACAACCATGTCCGCCTGTCGCTGCGGAGCGTGGGCGGCAAGGCTGTTTTCGGTGGTATCGCTTTCGGACTGGGCGAATTATTTCAGTCCCTGAAAGACCGGCCCTTCGATATTGCTTTCAATCTCCGGGAGGAATACTGGCGGGGCGAAAGGGGCCTTTCTTTGCAGGTAAAGGATATGCGGGCAAAAAATTGATTACAATCGTTTTCCGGGCGAAAAGCATAATTATATAGCGCCTCGTCCATTATCAAAATAATAATTTGTGAAAACACCTATTTGCCTTCTCGAATCTTTTGATTCCAAATTATGTTAATTGAAGCAAAATATGCGCTCTTATTGTGATTTTTTGTAAAAAAATGCTACATTTGCAACACAATAAGCGCGTTTGCTAACCATAAATGCTGCTCAAGCACTTCTTCAACCCTGTTTTTTGGAATGCCGGCCCCGTTTGGCAAATGAAGAAGTCGCCCTCATTTTAATGTGCGACCCCAATAATATTTTGTTTGTCGTACAAACCGGAACAGCGGCCCTAACCGCGATCGAACCTGATTTTTTTGCTGGTCATCTTTTCCCAGTCGGCCCGAATGCTTCTGCATTCGTGACGGCGCCTGACGGTTCACTTTCATTCATCATTCAATATACAAGATTTAAGATGTCCCTCACTCGTTTTAACGCACTCCAGACCATGGAGAACCGTATAGAGCCATTTCCCGCTGGATTTTGTGCGAAGGCAAGGCTGAAAAAATCGCTTCCTATTTCGGAGAAAACGTCTTCAACGACGAAGCGATGAAAAAATACCTGCCCGAGAACGCCTATCTGACGTGTAAAAGCCGCCATCCAAAGCGGCCAGAAACTGACCCGCGAGGTAGCCGACATGGTGGCCAAAGGCATGAAAGAATGGTCGCAAGAAAAAGGCTGCACCCACTTTGCGCACTGGTTCCAGCCGCTCACCGGCAAAACTGCCGAAAAACACGACTCCTTTTTCACCCTGACCCACGACGGCCGGGTGATCGAAGAATTTACAGGCTCGGCTCTGGTGCAACAGGAGCCCGACGGCTCGTCTTTCCCTTCCGGCGGCATGCGCAGCACCTTTGAAGCGCGCGGCTACACCGTTTGGGATCCCAGCAGCCCGGCCTTTATCATGGAGGTGGGCGAAGGCAAAACGCTTTGCATCCCGACCATTTTCGTGACCTACGGCGGCGAAGCGCAGGATTACAAACTGCCCTTGCTGCGCTCGCAGGCGTTTCTCGACAAGGCCGCCGTGCCCGTGTGCCAGTTGTTCGATGACAAACGTGAACAAAGTCACCGCCACCCTGGGCTGGGAACAGGAATATTTCGTGGTGGACGACGCCTTGTTCAACGCCCGCCCCGACCTGGTTATGACGGGCCGCACCCTGCTGGGCCGCCCCGCCGCCAAACACCAGCAACTGGAAGACCACTACTTCGGCTCCATCCCGGAACGCGTGTATGCTTTTATGCGCGACCTGGAAACGGAAAGCCACAAACTCGGCATTCCGGTGCGCACCCGCCACAACGAGGTAGCGCCCAGCACAGTACGAAGTGGCGCCGATTTTTGAAGAAATCAACGTGGCCGTCGACCACAACCAGTTGCTGATGGACCTGATGGAGCGCGTAGCCCGCCGCCACAAACTGCGCGTGTTGCTGCATGAAAAACCCTTTGCCGGCATCAACGGCTCGGGCAAACACAACAACTGGAGCATGGGCACCAATACCGGCGTAAACCTGCTTTCGCCCGGCAAAAACCCGAGCACCAACCTGCGCTTCCTGACCTTTTTCGTCAACACCATCGCGGCGGTGTATAAATACGCCGACATCCTGCGCGCCAGCATCGCCCACGCCGGCAACGACCACCGCCTGGGCGCCAACGAAGCGCCGCCGGCCATCATCTCGGTGTTTATCGGCGAAGCCATGACCAAACTGCTCGATCAAATCGCCAAAGGCAAAAACTCGACGACGGCCAGGAAGTGAAACGCGCCATCGACCTGATCTCCAAACTGCCCAACCTCGAACTCGACAACACCGACCGCAACCGCACCTCGCCTTTTGCATTTACCGGCAATAAATTTGAAATCCGCGCCGTAGGCATCAGCCAAAACTGCGCCGGCCCAATGGCCGCTGATGAACGCCATGATGGGTCTGCAACTGGTAGAATTCAAAGCAGAAGTGGACAAACTGATCGCCAAAGGCATGGAACAGGATGAAGCCATTCTGACCGTGCTGAAAAACCTACATCCGCAAGTCGAAAGCCATCCTGTTTTGAAGGCAACAACTACTCCGACGAGTGGAAAGAAGAAGCGGCCAAACGCGGCCTCAACAACTTCGCCACCACGCCGGAAGCCCTCGATGTGCTGGGCAAACAAACTGGCTCAGGATTTTTACGGCAAATCGGGCGTGATGAGCAAAGTGGAGCTGGATGCCTACCACAATGTACAACTGCACGGCTACGTGCACCAAACTCGACATCGAAGCCAAAGCGCTGGAAGAAATGGTGAATTCGCATGGTGCTGCCTGCCGTGCATCGCGCTACCAAACAGAACTGGCCGACCAACATCGCCGCCATGCGCTCCATCGATATGGTACAACTCGATCGGCTACCAGATAGATACTGCTGAAACGCGTCGTCGCGCAACATGGAGCGCCATCAAGGACGGTCTGGAAAAACTGCACAAGGCGCTACGAAAAAGCGCACCACGCGGACAGTATCCGCGCAGAAGCCGATATTTTCTGCCACAAAGTGAAACCGCAAATGGATAGCCATCCGCGAAGCCGTCGACGACCTGGAAGCATTGGTGGACGATCAATACTGGCCGCTGGTGAAATACCACGAACTGCTGTTTGTTCGGTAAGTTTGAATAAGTAATATAGTTCTATGGGATAACCCCGGGCTTTTCAGGTGTGAAAAGTTCGGGGTTTTTTGACCTCACCCCCCGGCCCCCTCTCCAACAGAGAGGGGGTGACGCCCCCCTCAGCCTTACTGTTAATGATGCCAAGTATCCGAGATCTGAGGCCGAAAATCCACACTCTATGTTTTTGAGCGGAAGAAGTTTTACATCTGGTTTACATTAATTTACACGCATTCAGGCCTGCTCGATACAGGCACGCAATACCTTTGAACAAAAACGAAGGTATGTTTATGATGAATACAAAGGCAATTGGTTGGATCGTTTTAAGTTGCTGTTGGTTCGCCGCCTGCGGACTCAACAAACCCTCCCAGCACTTCAGCGGATGATTCAAAAGTCAGTGCTGTCCAAACCGGGCAGTTGTCGATTGTACAAAAACTGAAAGAATTTGACCATTTGCCCGTTGAGGAAAGAATTGCCCTGTACTACAAACTAAAAAAAGAAAGTCCCGAGGCCTATAATTTTAAGAACGAAGACGAACTGACCATGTACGGCTACGCATTCCTGTGGAGCAATAATGTGGCGGAAGCCCTGGCAATTTTTAAACTGATCGTAGCGGAATTTCCGGATTCTTCCAACCCCTACGATAGCCTGGGGGAAGCATATCTGAAAAATGGGAACAAGGAACTGGCCCTGGCCAACTACGAAAAGTCACTGGCGCTTAATCCCGATAATTTTAATGCGGAAGACCAGATCGAGCGCATCAAACACCCCGAAAAAGTGCCGTGAAAAACCTGCTGACAAGTTTGCCAGGGTTTTTACCGCTGCAGGCATACAAAGCAGATTTGGATCAATTGGGCAACACCTTGATCAAAGTACACCCCAACGCACTCAAATTTATTTCCAGGGAGGCATTTCTGGAAAACTATTGAAGAGAAGAAAGCCCTGATTACAGACCATACCACTTACGGCGAATTCGCCTGGCATTGCAGTGAAATCATTGCCAATGTGCATTGTTCGCATACCGGTATGGGCAGTTTTTATCCTGAAAATGATATGCTGCCGCCTGGCATTAAAATTCCCGCTGCAAACCCGTTGGGTAAACGATCAATTGTTTGTGGTTGATCCGTTAAACAATGCCGCTAAAGTGCGGGTAAAAGACGAAATCCTGCAGTATCAATGGAGTAGCCGTTTCTAAAATTATCAGTGATGTGTACAAGCATATTCCATCGCAAGGCTATATACAAACGACCAAAAAGCATGTTTTCAACAGGTGGTCTTCCGGCATGATCCCTTATGCGCTCGGTTTTCCGGAGACCTATAACATCGTCGTCAAAGGCGCGGAAGCGCCCATTGTATTAAACAAGGCCGAAACGGTTAAAGACCCATTTAGAGACGCGCTCTATACAACCGCTTGCGATGACAATTTATGTTTTGAAGTGCTTGGAAGATAACAAAACGGCCATTCTGACCATTTCCTCGTTCAACTATTACCCATGGAACGATCTGGCGTGTTTTTATACAATTTCATCGATAGCAGTTTTACAGAAATACAATCAAAAAGGCATTAAAAACCTCGTCATAGACGTCCGTTTTAACGGCGGTGGCTCTCAGCAATCCAGTATTCATTTGCTGCGGTATTTGGTGGACAAACCTTTTATCTATTATTCCAATGCCCAGTTTGAAGGGAAAACAGCAAAAATAGATGGCGAAGAAGTGATCACGCCTTTTGAACACCGTTTTAAAGGGAAATGCTATTTTATGATAGATGGCAATGGGAATTCTACCACGGGGCATTTTATGTCGCTGGTTAAAGTCTTGAACCTGGGAACCATTGTCGGCGAAGAACTTGGGTCCAATCAATTTTGTTCGGCAGGACAAAAAATATGCAGGCTTTCAAACACGAAACTGGAATATTACGTGGCAAACAACACGCACGAATCTACGGCCACCGCTCTGCCCGATGAAGTGGGTATCTTGCCCGATCATACTGTTACACAAAGCATTGATGACTATTTAAACAAGGTGGATGCTGTGAAGGTGTATACGATTCAACTTATTCAAAAGCGGGATAAGAAGTAATACATTCATCACTTATAACTCATAACTCCCTACTCCTCCTTACCTTTGCCGATCTTTTCACAAACCGCCCCCTCCGTTCGTATGGAGCACGGGCACCCGCCTTTCGTTTGGGTGGGCTAAAACACTTTTTTTCATGATTAACATCACTTTTCCCGACGGCAACGTTCGTCAGTATGCCGCCGGAACCACCGCGCTCGACGTGGCCAAATCCATCAGCGAAGGCCTCGCCCGCGTCGTGCTGGCCGCCTCGCGTCAACGGCGAAGTGCGCGACCTGACGCCGCCCCATCAACGCCGACGCGCAGCATCGTTTTTCACAAATGGGACGACAAAGAAGGCAAACAAACCTACTGGCACTCTTCGGCGCACCTGCTGGCCGAAGCCCTGGAAGCGTTGTTTCCGGGCACCAAATTCGGCATCGGCCCCGCCATCGACAACGGTTTTTACTACGACGTGGATACCGGCGACCGACCGCTGACCGCCGCCGATTTTGCCAAAATCGAGCAAAAAATGCTCGAACTGGCGCGCACCAAAAGTGAATACCAGCGCACGCGAGGTGTCCAAAGCCGATGCGATCAAGTATTTCACCGAAAAAGACGACGAGTACAAACTCGAACTGATCGAGGGCCTGGAAGACGGCACAGATCACGTTTTACCAGCAGGGCAATTTTACCGACCTCTGCAAAGGCCCGCACATCCCGAACACGGAAACCGATCAAAGCCGTCAAAATGCTCAACCTCGCCGGCGCATACTGGCGCGGCGATGATCAAGCGCAAACAACTGACGCGCATCTACGCCATCACCTTCCCGAAACAAAAGGAACTGGAAGAATACCTGCGTGATGCTGGAAGAGGCCAAAAAGCGCGACCACCGCAAACTCGGCCAGGAACTGGAACTGTTTATGTTCTCCGAAAAAGTGGGCGCAGGGTCTGCCGCATGTGGCTGCCCAAAGGCACGGCCTTGCGCCAGCGCCTGGAAGATTTCCTGAAAAAAGAACAGATCAAACGCGGCTACCAGCCGGTCATCACGCCGCATATCGGCTCCAAAAAACTCTACGTCACCAGCGGCCACTGGGAAAAATACGGCGCGGACTCGTTCCAGCCCATCCGCACCCCGACAGGAAGACGAAGAGTTTTTGCTCAAACCGATGAACTGCCCGCACCACTGCGAAATTTACGGCCACCGCCCGCGCTCTTACCGCGAACTGCCGGTGCGCATCGCCGAATTCGGCACGGTGTACCGCTACGAAATGTCGGGCGAATTGCACGGCCTGACCCGCGTACGTGGCTTTACGCAGGACGATGCGCACATTTTCTGCACCGAAGATCAGATCGAAGGACGAATTCCTGGCGGTGCTCGACCTGACGCGTTTCGTGCTGGCCAAACTGGGTTTTGATAAATTCACGGCCCAGATCAGCCTGCGCGACCCGGAAAACAAAACCAAATACATCGGCACCGATGAAAACTGGCGCAAAGCCGAACAAGCCATCATCGACGCAGCCGCGGAAGCAGGCCTGAAGACCGTCACCGCACTACGGCGAAGCGGCTTTCTACGGCCCGAAACTGGACTTTATGGTGAAGGATGCGCTGGGCCGCTCCTGGCAGCTCGGCACCATCCAGGTGGACTACAACCTGCCGGAGCGTTTCGACCTGACGTATATCGGCGCCGACAACCAGCCGCACCGCCCGGTGATGATCCACCGCGCGCCGTTCGGCTCCATGGAACGTTTCACGGCGCGTGCTGATCGAACACTGCGCCGGTAAATTCCCGCTCTGGCTCACGCCCGAGCAGTTTGCCATCCTGCCGGTGTCTGACAAGTTTGTAGAATACGCCTACCAGGTGAAACAACAACTGGAAGCGCGAAGACCTGCGCGGCTTTGTGGACGACCGCAACGAAACCATCGGACGCAAAATCCGCGACAACGAACTGAAACGGATTCCGTTCCTGCTGATCGTGGGCGAAAAGGAAGTAGGAAGCGGGCACCGTCAGCGTGCGCAAGCAGGGCGAAGGCGACCAGGGCGTTGCTGAGCGTGGAGGCGTTTGCGGAGATGGTGAAAGGGATGCTGTAACACCGAACCCTGTTCGGTGGAAAATCACTGAGGCCCGGCGGAGTGATTCGTCGGGCCTCGGTGTTTTGTACCGGCTGCTTTATCTGCCGGACTGCCGCGCTCGGCATCTCCGGCAGCTAAAGCAGCCGGTACAGGTGGTTACACGCGACCATGTTATTTCCCCACTGTCAAAATTTCATCTCCAGCAATTTACCAGCTCGTTTTCTTGTTTTGTAAAAAAACAGTACAACAACATGCAAACAAGTTCAATTCCCCTTCTTTTTGGAATTTGTTTCTTTTTCACCACCCAACCTTACGTTTTCGCCCAAAATCTGCTTGCCAACCCCGATTTTGAAGATGAAAATATTTGCACCGAATTTATAGCCCGCTGCGCCCCGGAAGCCTGGCTGGAAGTGAATTACGGTCGGATATTTTATTTACAAAACGACAAAGGGAGCAAAGTGGCCATCCGGTTATCCAACGATCCGGGAATGCGGACATTCCTGTTTACCGAATTGTTGTGTCCGTTGATTGCAGGAGAAACGTACCGTATATCATTCGATTTAAACCTGCGCGAGGCTGAATTCAGGAGCTTCGGCATTTTTTTGTCGCGGAAAACTTGAAGGGCCGGTTTAACCAGAAAACCCTGCAACCAACGCTTACGATTACGGAAAACAACAGCCTCAAAAAAATCAAAAAGATGGATTGGCTTCCGTTCGCGGCCACATTTCAGGCTTCGGGTGAAGAGCGGTTTTTATACATCGGTTACTTTGATGCAGGTCAGAAACTGGGCAAACGCGACTGGTTCCATCTCACCTACATAGACAATATAGAACTGATTCCAGAAAACAAAGAAATACAGATTTGCGCCGAAGCGGAGGCAAAACGCGCCGAAATTTATGCCGAAAACCGGCGGCATTATGGATTTCCGGACCCTGATGCTGCGGAGGATACGATACGCAATACCAATGCTACATTTGAGGTTCCGGTGAAGGTAGAGGAAATAGCGCAGCCGGAAAAAATACCCGATGCGCCGCAACGATCTGATACGCTGGTACTGGCCGGCGTTTGTTTCGATTTTAATAAAAGTACACTCAACGAACGTTACGCCGCCATTACCGACAGTTTGACCGATAAAATCATCGCCCGAAATCCTGAACAAGTATTCATCAGCGGACACACGGACAATGTCGGCAGCGATGAATTTAACCTGAAACTTTCATTGGCGCGGGCCGAAACGATTGAGCAAGCGCTCATTCAAAAAGGCATGGACGCCAGAAAAATTGTTTGTGAAGGATTGGGAGAAATGTGGCCCGTAGCGGATAATGATACGGAAATAGGCCGGGCAAAAAACCGGCGAATAGAGGTGGTGTTGATCTTTAAGGAGTGAATGGTTTCAAATTACCACACAAACTCCAACACTTCTTCCAGGCCCTCCGCAATACTAAAATGCACCGGACAAGTCCGCGCGGCCAGTTCCAGCACCTTTTTCTGGGTATCCGAGTACCCATTCGCAGGCATGGTAAACTTGATTTCGATCCGCGCGATCCGGCGCGGGTCGGCAGCCATAATTTTGGTCACTTCGGCATGTGCGCCGGTGATATCTATTCCGTGGTTGCGGGCGCTGATGCCCATGAGGGTCAGCATACAGGAGGCCAGCGAAGTAGCGCAGAGGTCGGTGGGGGAAAAAGCCTCGCCCCGGCCCTGGTTGTCGGGCGGCGCGTCGGTGATGATTTTTTCACCGGAAAGCAGATGGGTCGCTTCTGTGCGGAGCTCGCCGAGATATTTAACTGTTGATGTCATGTGAAATGCGTGTTTAGTGTATGGTGTTTCGTGTTTAGGGGTGCTTCGCCTTTGGCTAAGGTACGCAAATCAATCTACTCAAAATTGCCGAGGGCTTCACTCATTGCTGTCTGGAACTTTAAAAATGCCCGAGAATCCGGGCGGCCACAAGGGCCGCCCCTACTACAAAAATTGGGCATTTAGACTTGCAAATAGCACGGTTTTTTATGTTTATGGTGTAGGGGCGACCCTTGTGGTCGCCCGGATTTCAAAGGTTCCAGGCAGCAATGGGCTTCGCCTATGGCAATTTTGAGTAACTCATGCAAACGCGAAAAACCAAAAACTTAACACCCGCCAAAGGCGAAGACCCCGAAACACTAAAAACCAAACACCAAACACGCACTTAAGCCCCTTCGGGCTTCGCCGGCTGCCAATCAGGCCGCGTTTCCACCAGTTCTTCCTTATCGGCGTTTTGTTCCGCTTTCCGGCGCTCTTTTTTGGCGCGGTCTTCGGCTTCAATTTTGTCGTAGGCCTTGATGATGTCTTTCACTAAGCGGTGGCGCACCACGTCTTCGGTTGTCAGGTGTATCGATAGCGATACCTTCCACGCCGTCCAGGATTTCAATAGCCTGGCGAAGTCCCGATTTTTGGTTGTGCGGCAGGTCGATCTGACTCATATCGCCGGTGATAACGCATTGCGCAGAAGGCCCAAGGCGGGTGAGGAACATTTTCAATTGAAGCGGCGTAGCATTTTGCGCTTCATCGAGTATGATAAACGCATGATCGAGCGTGCGACCGCGCATGAAAGCGAGCGGTGCAATTTCGATGATGCGGTTTTCCATGAAAAAATTCAATTTATCCATGGGAAGCATATCGTCCAGCGCGTCGTACAACGGACGAAGGTAGGGATCGACCTTTTCTTTCAGGTCGCCGGGCAAAAAACCGAGGCTTTCGCCGGCTTCGACAGCCGGGCGGGTGAGCACAATTTTTTTGACCATTTTATTTTTCAGCGCGCGCACCGCCAAAGCCACAGCCGTATAGGTTTTACCCGTGCCGGCCGGCCCGAGCGCAAAAACGATGTCATTCGTTTCCACGATCTCGACCATTCGTTTCTGGTTGCGGGTTTTAGCCCTGATGGGTTTTCCATCGCGCCCAAAAAGAATCGTATTGCCATTGCTGCCATCTCCATTGACAGGAATACGCACTTCAAAAGGGTTTTCTCCACCCAACAAGTCTTCAACTGTTTGCACGGGAAGTTCCTGGTGCTCGCGCAGGATAGCGCACCATCATCTCGAATTTTGCCTTGGCGGCCTGGGTATCTTTTTTTTCGCCGGTGAGTTTCAGGCTGTTTCCCCGGGACGTGATGGTCACATCGGTAAAAGCTTTGCGCAAGAGATTTAATTTGGCGTTGTTTTCTCCGAAGAGTTCAACGGGATCAACGCCCTCGACTGTAAGAATGATGTCGCTCAATAGTAAGTTCAAGTTTTTTGGCAGCGGGAAGTCCATCAGCACGCAGCGGGGTGATTTTTCAGCGTTTTTAGTTGTGCGATGCTTCCATGCCTGTTTTTAAATCGTTGCCCCCCTCTTCCGCCCACAAATCTAATAGTAACAGGCGAATCTTCCAAACACAATTACAGGGGGTATTGGTTCATTAATTCATATTATAATTTACGCCGAATCGTATCATGCGCCCTTGTTGTGGGTTAAACAACAGATCATCAGGCGTTCCGGTAGCGTCTAATCCTGCAAAACGCCGGTTAAACATATTTTGAAATTGCATGTAAATCAGAAAATGATTGCTCAGGTAAAGTCGGGCGGACATGTCCCAGCTCCGAAAAGTTGGATGGCGCTCCTGTACAGCCGACAATTGGAACTGCTCGCGGTAGGCAACTGATTTGCTGAGTACGGATGATTGGCGATTAGATGCAAACATCAGTTCCAGTTGATTCAGTTTAAAAAAGGTGCGGAACTGCGTATGCCAGCGCGGCTGGTTCATCACTTCTTGCAGGGGTTCCGCGCCTTCGGCGAGCCATTCTTTTCCCCGTGCGTATTGTATAAAGAACTCCAAACGGGAAGAAATGACCGTTTTTTTGCGGTTTTGGCCGGTAATCTGGATCAGCTCTCTGTCTTCGGAACGCAATAAACCCTGAATGCCCCACAGGTTGATACTGCGTCCGGGAATATTCTGATACCCGTAAATCCATGCACCTGTCTCCGTTTGAAGCAGATTGTTGGGGCGCACTTTATTGGAGGTTTCCTGCCAGAAAAAAATACCTTCCAGGCTGAAATCGCCTTCAAAACGTATAGCGCCTTCTGCCGCGCGGGTTTGTTCCGGTTCGTTTAAAGAAGAAACCAGCGCGCTGGATAAATTGCCGTTTTCAGGCAGGATATAAAATGAATTGGTTTGGTAATATGGCGATACCTGCCGGATACCTTCTGCGTAATTGGCCCGTGCGACCCAGCGTTTTGCAATGCGGTATTGCGCCGCCAGCCGTGGCAGGGGCGTTACACTCGAAAAATCACTCACAAAGGTATTCAGGGCCAGTCCGCCGATCACCGTCAACGCTTTGCTCTGCCATTTCAACTGACCGAATCCGGTTAAATCCAGAGCGCCCCGGCTGTTGGGAGAAACTGGTTCGGAAAAAATATTACTTTCTAGTGGCTGTGCTTCCACCGGCGTTTGATGGTGGTTGAAGTAGGCAAAACCATTTGATAAATTGAATTGAACACCCAGATCAAGTGATAAATTTCTGAGCAGTGATGCATTCATTCTTGACTCGATCCTGGCATCAAATCCATTGGCGTAACCGTACCGCTCATCAGAATTGTACTTTTGAAAAACACTGTCTACGAGACCCGTTACAGGCGGAGCCACCGTTGATTGTAACAAATAGCTGCCGGCTGCCAGCCGGTCATAAATAAAGGTGGACGTAGAGGTATTATTGATTTTATAGCGCAAAAAAGAAGCGGTATGGTGCGTCACCCAGCGTTTGCGCTGTTTTTGAAAACTAAAAACAAACACCTCGTGTTTTTCGGCAATCCGGTTGGAAGAATTGGCGTAAGAAACCGCTAATGGATTCATTCCCAATGCACTGTGGTCAAAACGGGCCATACGGTGGTAACTGAATTGGAGGCCGCGCCATCGCAAATTCACCCCAAACAAGCGGCTTTCATGCATGACCGGAGCGGTTTTGGGGATGTTGCCAATATCCGAACGCCGGTAATTGGGGTTGTTCAGGTAAAAGCCTTGCGGCAGATATTGCGGGACATAGGCATCCGTATTGTAGATCGACTGGTCGTAATAAATATCTGTCCGTTCGCGAACCGTACTGCTGCCGTACAGGCTGAAATGAAATATTTTTTTGTCTTTGCCCAATTTACCCCCGAACGTAAGATCGAGGTTATTGGTGCCAAAACGCCCGAAAGACAGGTCCGCCTGGGTATAAACAGGCCTTTCTGATTCTTTCAGGATAATATTCACCACGCCTGCACAAGCTTCATTGCCATAAAGTGCGCCCGGCAGGCCCATAGATGACTTCAATGCGTTCCGCCTGCCGGATCGGCAACTGCGCGCCGATGGGCATCCCCAGCGCCGTAAAAGGTTTGATCGGCACATCATTGATCAAAATTTTGACAAATTGATTACCGGCCAGTCCGCGCATCAGAAACGTCTCTCCTTCCAGCGCATTGCCGGGTTGAGACACCCGGATACCCGGCGCCGCCCGTAGCACATCGCCGAGGGTGATGAATCCGTTGCGCTGAATATCTTCCGCCGTAGCCACCCAGATCGTAAACGGCATCTGATCGGCTTCCTCAAGGGAGCGCGTAGCGGAAATCACCCGCGTCGACTGTAAAGAAAGATCGCGCATCACAATATCCTGTTCGGTGAGCCGCTCCGGACTGAGCAATAGCGACGACGTATCCTTTTGAGCAATAAGCAGGTAACTCCAGAAACAAAATGCTAACGACAACGGGTATTTCACGGCAACAAAAGTTTATTGGTGCGAAAAGTAGCAATAAAGAAGTGGGTGTCTCACAAGAGGCGGCACATTTAGTCATCCGTCTCCAACCCCTGTAAAATACCCTTTTCCATCGGTGGCACACCGCGTTTCATCCACTTGGGTTGCGGCGCAGACATCAGATAATAATCAAAGAATTGCTGCATACGGCGTTGAAAATCCATGCGGTTTTGCAGTTTCACCGGCCAGTGCGGCTCGTCGTTGTAGTTGAGCATCCAGGCAGGTTTGCCCAGTCGGCGCAGGCCGTGAATACAATTCGATGCCCTGGTACCAGGGCACGGCGCCGTCTTTGTCGTTGTGCAGGATCAGCAGCGGGCGTTTGCACTTTATCCAGCGAAAACAAGCGGCGAGTTTTCCAGATAGCGCATCGGGTATTCCCAAAGAGTGCCACCGATGCGGCTCTGCTGATGTTCGTATTGAAAAGCGCGGCTCAGGCCCGATTCCCAGCGGATGCCACCGTAAGCCGAGGTCATGTTGGCTACCGGCGCACCGGCTTCCGCACAGTTAAACAGGTTGGTGCGCGTCACCAGATAAGCCGCCTGATAACCGCCCCAGGAGTGCCCCTGCAGTGCCACCCGCTTGGGATCCACAAAACCCTTGTCAATCAAGGCAGTAACGCCGCTGACGATGGCATCGTAGGCGCTTTCTCCGGGGTAACCCGTGCGGTAGGGAATGTCGGGCGCAAAAATCAGGTAGCCTCGGCTGGCGTAATACGGTGTAATTGATCTGGGAGCGGTGAAAATCCGGGGCGCGGTGCTGGTGCAGTCCATCGGAGAGTTTTTCGTAAAAATTGACGATCATCGGGTACTGCGCTGGCAGGGTCGAAATCTTCCGGTTTGATCAGCAATCCGTTGAGCATTTCACCCGACAGCGAGGTCCATTGCACAGGCTCAATGGTGCCCCAGCGGTATTCGCTTTGTTGCGGGTTGGCCTGGGAAATTTGCGGCTCGGTTTCATGCTGCGCTGTCTCCATAGTTCAGGTATTGCAAATCGGGGAAAACCTGGTAATTGCCCCTTGAAAACAAGAGATAATCGGCGTTTTTAGGTTTAAGGGGCTGTTTGGTGTAGGCAAAATCGCCGCCGCTGAGCTGGGTAGTTTTTCCATTTTTCAAAGAATGCCAACTATAACCTTCCGCTTTCGTCGGCCTGGTGAAACTGGTGCAACAAAATGGATGCATCCGCCGGAATGCTGCGCTCTTCCGGGTCTAATTTCAGGTAGCGGTAAGTGGTTTGTGTTTCTCTGCCTTTGGTGAGGCGTTCGGGGTTTTTTTTGCCGTTCGGGTCCATTTTCCAGAGGTCGTATTTGTCATACACGATCATGGCCTCGTCGCCGTCGAGCCATCCTGCCAGTCCGTGTGCATCGGGAAAATCGGGCACGTCATTTTCTTCGTCGTAAAACGGCGCCGACGGCGATTATCCGTCAGCCGGACGATTTCAGACCTGCGCGCATTCCAGGCAAACCAGGCTGTGTCAGGATCGCTCCACCAGATAATGTATCCGGCTTCCGGCGAAATGCGTGGATTGCACACGCAAATCCTTCACAATCAATTTTTTATCACCTGTTTTTAAATCGACGGCATATAAATCCTTGTGCGGCGTACCTTCTATAGTCACATAGGTTCCGTAAGGCTCTTCGGTAAAAGCAAGCGCCATTTCCGCATTGCGTTGTTCCTGGAATCGCAGTTCGGGCATTTCGGGAGAAGCCAGGGTGCACAAAGCGGTTTTTCCTGCTGTGCCAGACAACGGGATACGACGCGTTTCTTCATGTTATCCAACTGCACTTCCTGCTGGGTGTAGAGGCGGTTGTCCGTCCAGTTCCACACCTCCACATCCACAATTTCTTCTTTTAACAGCATGGTATCGTTGAGGATCGGGGCCGGCGCTATTCCAAAGTACAGTTTGCTGCCGTCTTCTGAAAAAACGGGACGGCTGTTTTCGCTGATAACCCCAGTTGGCCTCGCCGTTGGTGCGCTGCAAAAAATCGCTTTCCGGCCGGGCAATAATTTTGGCCGAATCCTTGCCTGATTCCCGGTAGCACAATTGCAAAGGCCGGATCCGGGCTTTGCTGGTATCGAGGTCTGCCAAAAAAGCAGCCTGTTCACCCTGGTCATCGAGCGATAGTTGCTGAAACTTACCCTTGCTCCTGAACAAGGGCTGAATGGCCGATCGCTCCAGATCATACAGGTAAACCCCATTTTTCTGGATGGAACGGTTGGTTTTCACCGTCATGGTATCACCCCAGCCGGTGCTGTACAACAACAGGCGCGGACTATTTTTCGCCAGCGTAAACTCCTTGACATACGCGATGGTGTCCTGTTTGCCGGAAACAGTGTTGCGGACCACAAGACGGTAACCGTTGTCTTTGTCCTCTTTTTTTTCCTTGGCCGTTTTGGGCGCAGGTTTGGGTTGCGTTTTGGCCGTATCCTTTTTGGCGGGCGCGGGTTTCATTGGCTCGCATTGAAAAGCAAACCAGCCCGACCATTTTTCGGGAACCAGCACCGTTTTGAGTCGCGGGATTTTTTCCAACTGCCCTGTGGCAAGTGTCAGGATGCCCAGGGTGTCTTTGGGTAAATCTTCGTCTTTCACTTTTTTGCGGCGCTGCGCTTTCAGGCTGTCCAGCGGTGGTTTGATGGTGAAAATCAACAACTTATTGTCCGAAGAAAAACGGGCCTCGGAGGCGCGCGGAAATACGCTGGTCTGCTTGCCGGCTTCATTCCACAGGTATAATGCAGCATCACCTTCCGCGACGGGCAATTGCGCCCAACTGACCCATTGGCCATCATTGGAAATGCGTTGTTGTTCAATTTTTTTCCAGCGCTGCACGTCAGCGTGGTCGATGATTTTTTTTGTTTGCTGCGAAAAACCCGGAAGCGGCGCCGACAGTAAACCCGACAGGAGGATGGTTGCAAGGAAGATTTGCTTCATGAAAAGTTGTTTTTTTACCACACTGAATACTTATGTGTTTTAGTGTTTTCGGGTTTTGGTGTTTTAGGAGTGCATTGCCTTTGGCCACCGTGAGTAGTTTAGGCGAAGCGCCCAAAACACAAAAACCCGAAAACACCAAAACACTTGATTACTTAATCACACTCAAAATCAATACGCCCAAAAGAAAAAGGCCCAAAAAAGCCTGCGCCAGCCGCTTTTCAAATTTAATGACATTTTTTACCGGCTTATCTTTTGCCGTTACGTTGCCCGCCCGGATCACCTGCAATAAAACCAATGAAATAATGATGTAACTCAGGAGGTAAATTTTATCCATCAGCACCATGTAACCCGTATCGGGCAATGCGCTGCTGTAGGATTGTTGCAGGAAAACGGCCGTCAGCAATCCGCCGATCGGCAGGGAGGAACGGGTATCGATATGCGTCGGATGCAGCAGCAGTGCGCCGATACTGACCAGCATCACCACCAACAAGGGGCAACAGCATTTTCAGTAAAAAATAACTGATCGGGCGGGAAAGGGTGATGTTGTAACTCAGGTTGCTGTATCGCTGGGCATTTTCTTCAGGATTGCCGAAATTGGTGCCGTAGTCGTGTACCTGTGAAATCAAGTTCACAGCCGTTTGGTTTCCCAGCCCACCAGGTTCAGGGTTTTGCGGATTTGTGCGCCGCAGCGTATCCGGCTACGTATAGCAGCGAATCGGCCGGATGCTCCGGGTTTTCGATCTGAATGTCGAGCGTGTGCTGATCCAGTGGAAAACGGTTGAGCGAAAAAGAGTGAAAAAAGCGCCCTTCTATCCTGAAAATCTTATATTTTGTCTCCGGTCTTTCAGTTGTACGGGCGTGCTGTCGCCATCGAAAGTAGCCTTGTCCATACTCCATTTTTCAATGGCATTGACAAATTCAATATTGGTCGGATCAATGGGCCCTGTCCATCTGAACCAGATATAAAAATCTGCATAAAACGAGTGCTCGTCCATATTCAGGTCGTACAGGTTCATCAGGTAAATACCGGTTTTCACCTGTTGTGCCTGGGCGGCTGCCGGGACAGCCAATTGTGGCAGGTAAATTGCAAAGAGAAGGAGTATCAGGCGCATGGTAGAAATTTTAGATGCCAAAAATAGATTTTTTCACAAAAACCACACGCACTGTATATCGTCCCGCTTCGCTTCGTATTAACTTTGCGCCCTTATGACACAACAACGCGTCCTCAAATTGCACAATAGCCTCAGCGGCAAAAAAGAAATTTTCCAACCCATCGTGCCCGGCCACATCGGAATGTATGTGTGCGGCCCAACGGTTTACAGCGATGTACACCTGGGCAACTGCCGCACATTTGCCAGTTTCGATGTCATTTATCGCTACCTGCTGCACATCGGCTATAAAGTGCGGTATGTGCGCAACATCACCGACGTGGGCCACCTGACCGACGATGGGGAAGACCGCATGGCCAAAGGCGCCAAAGTGGCACAACTCGAACCGATGGAAGTAGCGCAAAACTACACCGTGGGTTTCCACGACATGATGCGGATTTTTAACACCCTGCCGCCCAGCATCGAACCGCGCGCTACCGGCCATATCCCGGAACAGATCGAAATGGTGCAGGATATCCTCGATCGTGGGTACGCCTACGAGCGCAACGGTTCAGTATATTTCAACGTCATCAAATTCTACCAGGAGCATCCGGGCGTGTACGGACAATCTGTCGCGGCCGCGTCGTCGATGAACTGATGGCCGAAAGCCGCGATGGCCTGAAAAACCAGGAAGAAAAAAACCACCCCGCCGATTTTGCGATCTGGATGAAAGCCCGCCCGCAGGATATTATGGTGTGGAAAAGTCCCTGGTCGGTCGGTTTTCCGGGCTGGCACCTGGAATGCAGCGCCATGAGTACCAAGTACTTAGGTCAAACTTTCGACATTCACGGCGGCGGCAACGACCTGAAATTCCCGCACCATGAAAACGAAGTGGCGCAGAGCAACGGCGCCTGCGGTTGCTCGCCTGCCAACTACTGGCTGCACACCAATATGCTGCTGCTGAACGGCAAAAAAATGTCGAAATCCGACGGCAACACCATCAACCCGCCGCAACTGTTCACCGGAGAAAGCGAGCATATCACGCAAAGCCTATTCGCCCGATGGCCGTGCGCTTTTTTATGCTGCAAGCGCATTACCGCAGCACCCTCGATATCACGGACGACGGCCTGCAGGCAGCGGAAAAAGGATATCAAAAAACTCATGGACACCTATAATACCCTGCAAAACCTGCCCGTGGACGCCCGCGACTTCGACGGCTCGGAAACGGACACACGACCGGGCTATACTCGGCGCTCATCGAAGACGCCTACCAGGGCATGGACGATGATTTTAACACCGCCATCGCACTGGCTTGCCCTCAGCGAACTGGGCGGTTACGTCAATAAATTAGCCAACAAACAACTGGCTTCCGGCGATGTGGCGCCCTGGGTCATCGAACGCCTGAAAACGGTGTACCACACGTTTGTTTTTGATATTTTCGGTCTGAAAGACGAGGAACCTAAAGAAGACAGCGGCACCGTGGAAGGACTGATGGAACTGATTCTCGACCTGCGCGCCAATGCCCGCGCCCAAAAAGACTGGGCTGCGAGTGATAAAATCCGCGATGCACTGGCTGAAGTGGGTATTCAGGTGAAAGACGGGAAAGAAGGGGTGAGTTGGGAGAAGAATTAAAGGGCAAAAAGCAAAAGGAGCAAAAGGCAAAAATGACCACTCGGGTTAATATTTGCCCTTTGCCTTTTGCCCTTTGCCTTTTGCCCTTGCCTTTTACCTTTTTCTCCAATTCCTCCAGCCGCATCTTATAAATATACTGCGGCGTGCGGTCATACAACGAGCGGTATAAAGATAACGCCCGCAAGTGATGGGGTGTGGGGTTGTCGGCAATTCGGCGCAGTTCGAAATGCACTGCCGCTTCTTCCCGTTCGGTTCTGGCCAGCGCCATCAGTTGTTGCAGCTGGCGCAATGCTTCGGGTTTGTTGCCTTCCGAAATAATTACCTGCGCCCGCAAAATATTGGAACTGAAAGTCAGATCGGCATTGCCGAGCGCCAGGGCAATGTCGCGGCCTTCCTCCAGCAGTTGGCGGGCGGCGGCCACTTCGCCGGCATACAGGTGTACCAGTCCTTTTTCCACCAGCGAATAACCCAAAACCAGCCGGTTGCCCATTTCGCGGGCGTATTCGATGGCTTCGTTGTAATAGCGGATACTGCGGGCGTAGTCGCCTTTGAAAAACCAGGTATCGCCCAGCGTATTCAGTGCTTTGGCGATGCCTTTTTTATAGTTCAGTTCGCGGCTCAGTGCGAGGTTTTGTTCGAGGTATTCGATGGCCGCGTCAAACTCGCCGATCGTCGGACAGCAGATCGCCGATCAGTCCGCAGGCGATGGCCGTGCCTTGTTTGTCGCCCAGTTCCCGGGCGAGCAGCAGGTCGCGGTCGAAGTTTTGCATGGCCTTGGTGTAATCGCCTTTTTTCTCCCAAACCGAGCCGATGGAGCCGATACAAATGGTCATCAGGAGTTTGTTGCCCAGTTCTTCCGACATAGGCAAGCCCTTTTTCCAGGCAAAGCAAAGCGCTGTCGAGGCTGCTTTTTTCCAGGTAAATGATGCCCAGATTGGTGTACAGGGTAGTCAGGCCTTGTTTATCTGCCAGCGCGTTCGGCAATATCCAGTTGTTCTTCCAGCCAGCGAATGCCTTCGTCGTAATGGCCCTGGTTCATAAAAATAAGGCCCAGATTGGCCACAATGGCGGCATTTTCGGCGTCGCGGTTGCATTGACGCGGTTGATCTCGATGGCTTTGGCAAACCAGCTTTTGGCGGCATCGTAACTGCCCTGGCGGAAAAAGAAAGTGCCGAGGTTGCCGTAGGTTTTGGCAATGCCGATCTGGTCGCTGGCCAGTTCGAAACAGGTGATCGGCCACGTCCAGGTGTTTTTTGGCTTCCGGGTAATTGCCGCGCAGCATCAGCAATTGTCCGAGGCGGCGGTTGCTGCGCCCGATCAGGTACCAGTCGTTCAGGCTTTTGGCGCGTTCGAGCGCCGCGCGGTAATCCTGCTCGCCTTCTTCCCATTGGCCTACGAGTTCGTGCACCGCCCCTTTTCGCAGCATGCAGTTTGATGACCTTTTTGCTCTTTTTAGCGCTTTCGCTACAGGTTGTCGATCAGTTTTTCGTAAAATTTCAGCGCCTGGCGGTTCAGGAAATTGCGCTGCGCATAACGGGCGGCTTTTTCCAGATATTTATTGGTTTTCTGCTCGTCTTCCGCTTGTTCGTAGTGGAAAGCGAGGTCGACAAACCGCTCTTCCGAATTCGGGATACAGTTGTTCGATGGCTTCGGCAATGAGTTGGTGCAACTCGCGCAGGCGGGTGCGCAACTGCATATCGTAGGCGGCTTCGCGCAGCAGCGAGTGGCGGAAAATATAGCGCAACTCGTTCATGGCGTGCCAGATCTGCCACTTTTCGGCGGTTTGGATCTGTTCGCTGCAACACCAGTTCGAGGTCGCCGTTTTTGCGGATAAATTCTTCCTGTCGGGCCATCACGGCCGACAAAACCGGCAATTCGAACTCCCGCCCGATCACGGCCGCCGCTTTTACGGTTTCTTTCACCAGGCCGCTCAGCCGGTCGATACGCGCCATCATGATCTGTTTCACCGAGTCGGTCATCTGAATGTCCTCGATTTTTGCAGTTGCAACATGCCGTTGGTGTTTTTCAACAGGTTGGCCTCCCGGAAATAATCGGCCATTTGTTCCACATAAAAGGGATTGCCCTGCGTCATGCGCTGCAGCAGTTCCAGCAGGTCGGGGTGCAGGCTGCCGCCCAGCCGGGCTTCTGCAAAAGCCTTCAGATCATCGGGTTGCAAGGAAATTCAGATCCACTTCGATGATGGGCATCTGCAATTCATCCAGCAGGTTTTGCCGGAACAGATAGGCTCTGCGAGCCGTCGTCTTCATAGCGGCTGGTGGCCAGAAACAGCAGCGGATAGCCTTGCGCCCGGCGGATAAACTGCGCCAGAAATTCGCGGCTCATATCGTCGTACCAGTGCGCATCTTCCAGTTCGATCACGACGGGTTGCAGCAGCGATTCGGCCACGAACAGGTTGGCCATGGCCGCCAAGCGCGTTTTGGTAGCGGCCCCGCGCGTCGAGTTGTTCCCACAGCGAATCCGGGTAGTGGATACCCACCATGGCAGCCAGCACACTTTGCGTGCGGCTGATTTCCCGGCGCACGGCATCGGCTTCCGGGTGGCGGTTTTCCGTCAGTTCGTATTGTAGTTCGAGAAAGTTTTGTTCAAACAATTCCCGGTTGCGCTCGGCGCTGTTTTCCGGACTTTGTTCGAAATAGTTTTTGAGAAAATAAATAAAGGGGTTGAACGGTTTGCGCAGAATCTGGTCGCTCTGGCAGGTGAACCAACTCACGGCCATCGTCTCGCGCAAGCTGCGGCGGAACTCGTAACTCAGGCGGCTTTTACCGATACCGGCTTCTCCAAAAACATAAGCCACGCCGGCAAACCGGTCTTCGCGCAGGGGCGCGGCAAAATCCAGCAGCGCTTTGCAATTCTGTCTGCGCGGCCAAAATAATCGCCCGAAAAACTGGCGCGGCCGGCCGAGGTTGCTGCCCGCTGAGCAGATAGGTCGGAATGGCTTTGTTCAAAACCCTTGTAATAGCCTTCTCCCCGGTAAGTAAATTTGAAATTGCGGTTGCGCTGCACGTTTTCATCGGCCATCACCTCGCCCCAGTCGGCTTTCATCATCAGGCGGGCGCCGAGGTTGACCCGCGCGCCTACTGCAGCATACTGGCAGCGTTCCGCGCTGCCGATCACGCCCGTAAATGCCGGTACCGGAAGTGATACCGATGCGGTATCGCGCACCGGTCAGGTTTTCCAGGTCGCTGCAGGTCGTCCTGTACGGCAGCGACGAATTCCAGCGCGCGCTCCACGTTGTTTTCAAACGAAATCGGCGCCCCGAAACAGGCAAAACATGACGCCGCCTTTATCGCCAAAATCAATTTCTTTGAAATAGCCGCCGAAATTGTCGCATTCCTGTCCAGCACCACGGAGGCAAAATGATCGAGCGCCGTCGTGGGTATCCACGCCGGTAAACGACAGAAACACGCTCACGACATTGCGGAATTCGCCGATTCCCTGATTTTCGAGAAAACTTCTTTCGGCAGAAAACTCCGCCATGATATGCGGGTCGGGCTTCGGCAAGTTTCGGCGCTGATTGGTGCTTCCGGCGTCGATTTTTGTCGACGGCTTGGATTGCCCGTCGCAGGTTGCGTCAATTTTGAAATAACCATCGTCCAATGTCTTCCGCTGTCCATGATCCCAGGGGCAGCAGATAAGGCCTGAAAAAAGCATCGTCCACACCACTTCCAGACTGCTGGCGCGTACCTGCGCCTGCGAACAACCGTCGATGGGTGCGCCCCTGAAATAATACGCTTTGCTGTTTGTTGCCCACAATGCCCCACTCCACGTTCTCCTTCGGAAAGCCCGATTTTGATGCCGATGTTGTGTTCCGACAGCATGGAATCCTCGTCTTCCTGCTGACGCTGACAAAACGCGCGAGAGCGTCGATTGCGCCGTTTGCATCACCCGCCGGGCGATGGCTATGGTTTCGGGATTGGTAGGGCCGCTGTTGTTGGTACTGGGAAAAATGGCCGTAAAACTGTCTCCGGCGAAATAGGGAATGAAGCCGCCCTGTTCGTACACCAAACGATACCGTCGGCTGGAAAATGTGATTGAGTGCATACGGACAGTTCCTCGGCGCCTTCCGGACCTTTCTGCATAAGTGTCTCCGTCAGCCGGGTAAACCCGCTGAGGTCGACAAACATCGTGTAAGGCATGCAGACGACCTTCGTGAATGCCGTGGCGGTAGTTTTCCTGGATAAAATGTGGCAGGAAGTGTCTCAAAATTACAGACTGATTACGTTTGGAGTGGTGAAGATAAAAGGATTTGATGTTATCGCACGGTTACAGTCCTTCTAAATCCTTCCCGATATCGCGCCGGTAGTATTTCCCTTCGAAACTGTACAACCTTGGCGTTGCGTCTTGATTTGCGCAATGCACCGCTGTAATATCTTTCGCCAAACTGGTCATGGCAAGCACCCGTCCGCCGTTGGTCAGCACTTTCGTCGTCCTTGCACGCGGGTGCCTGCGTGAAAAGCAAGGCTTCCTTTTACCTGTTCCAGTCCGGTAATTGATTTTACCTTTTTCATAGTGGTCGGGGTATCCGCCGCTGACCAGAAAAATGGTGGTGGCCGTGTTTTTTATCCGTGCGGATTCGTACGCGGCCCAGGGTGCCTTTTGCACAGTTTTCGAGCAACTGCACCAGGTCGTTTTTCAGGCGCGGCAGAACGACTTCCGTTTCCGGGTCGCCCATCCGGCAATTGTATTCGATCACGTAGGGTTCGCCGTCCACTTTTATCAAACCAAAGAAAATGAACCCTTTATAAGGTATTTTTTCTTTTCGCAACCCTTTCACCGTCGGTGCGGATGATACGCGTTCTCCACTTTTTCCCACATGGCTTCATCCACAAAGGGCACCGGGCTGACAGCGCCCATGCCGCCCGTATTGGGGCCTGTATCGCCCTCGCCGATGCGTTTGTAGTCTTTGGCTTCGGGCAAAATTTTGTAGGTTTTGCCGTCGGTCAGCACAAATACGCTGAATTCGATACCGCTCAGAAATGCTTCCACCACCACCCGGTCGCCCGCAGCGCCGAATTTGCCGCCGAGCATATCGCGGCAACTCCGCTGTTCCGCTTCGTCATGGCTCTGGCAAATCACGACCCCTTTTCCGGCAGCCAGGCCATCGGCTTTCAACACAATCGGGCAGCGGATGCTTGTGTCAGGTATCGCAACGCCTGCCTCCAGTTGTTCCGCCGCTAAACTCCCGGTAAGCCGCCGTCGGAATGCTGTGGCGTTGCATAAATTGTTTGGACCAGGCCTTGCTGCCTTCCAGCACGGCGCCCGCTTTGGAAGGGCCGATCACCGGTATATGTTTCAAGCGGTTCGTGTTCCTGAAAATAATCCCAGATGCCCCGCACCAGCGGTTCTTCCGGCCCCACCAACGACCATGTCAATGTGGTTTTCAGCACAAACTGGCCCACGGCTGCAAAATCGAGCGGATCCAGCGCCACATTTTCGCCGCATGTGCAGCCGTGCCGCGCATTGCCCGGGAGCGATAAACAATTGGGTACACCGCTTGCTTTGGGCAATTTTCCAGGCAAATGTGTGTTCGCGGCCACCCGAGCCGAGTAATAGTATATTCATAGTGTGCGTTGTGTGCTTTTTTAGTTGATGAGGGTTATAAGGATTGAGGATGTCGATAATTGAGTCATTCGATTCGACAAGTTCTTTGCCAGTTAAACCTCGCAATCCTCAAACCTTCACAACCTCAAAAAAATCATTGTCCAAAAACATATTGCACAATGTTCGCGCCCATTTGCAGGGCTTTGGCGCGCGTTTCCGGCGGGTCGTTGTGCACGTCATCCCAGCCGTCGCCGAGGTCTGTTTCAAAATCGTAATAACAAACCAGGCGTCCCTGCCAGATCAGTCCAAAACCTTGCGGCGGTTTGCCGTCGTGCTCGTGGATTTTTGGCAGTCCGTTGTTGAAATTATATTTCTGGTGGTAAATCGGGTGGCTGAAAGGCAGTTCCACAAAATCGAGTTCCGGGAATACCTTTTTCATAGCAGGCCGGACAAAAGGGTCCAGTCCGATAGTCGTCGTTGAGAATCAGAAAGCCGCCGCCTTCCAGATAGGCGCGGAGGTTGCGCGCTTCCAAGTCATTAAACAAGCATGTTGCCATGCCCGGTGGCATATACAATCGGGTAAGTTGAACAATTCGGCGCTACCCGGTTCCACCGGTCGCGAATTCGAGATCGAAATTGGTGCGCAGGTTGTCGTTACAAAACTTGGCCAGGTTTTTCAACGAATTGACGTCGTTGTACCAGTCGCCGCCGCCGGAATATTTCGAGCAACGCCAGTTTGAGGGTGGGCGGCTGATTGGGCGTGTATCCAGGCTCACGTTGCACCAAAAGCAGTAAAAAAAGGATTGCTTTGCGCATATAATTGTCTTTGTGTGCTTTGAGGGCTTTTGTTTCATTCATAAAACCTTACTTTTCGCCCTAAAAACGATTTTATGATGCGTTTTGTATGTGTTTTGATTTTTAATTGCTTGTTTGGTGCGCGTACAAATGAACGCCCAATCCACTGCGTATGTATTTCAATTCGGTCCGACTATCGGACTGCAAAAGTGGGATAATTCTTTCGAGCGAGAGCCACTTTTCAAATATCATGCTGCACTCAGTATCGAATCGGTGGATAATGAGGAGGATAAAAACTCCCTTTTTATGCAAATCGGCTACCATGTAAAAGGTAGCGCTAACCGATTCCGGTATTTCAACATCAACTCCGGCGCACCGGGCGGGTCTTTCACGGAAGAATTTCGCTTCAACAACATTTCGCATCGTTCTGGGCGCCAAACAAAAACGCGATTTCGGCGCAAGTCGGCCGGATGCGCGTTTTTTTTACGGCGGCGGCCTGCGCGTCGATTATACCCTGTCCACCAATATCGACGACCTGAGCCAGTGGCAATCCTATCGCTGTCCATTCTATTATCCCAGCGTCGGCTTTCATGAACCGCTGGATGGCCGGCTTTACGCATCAGCACCGGCATCGAGTTCAAATTGAAAGAGCTGATCGGCGGCGAACTCAAACTTTCCATTCAACCCGACGTCACCCCACAGTACAACCAGCCCAGCATCGGTAATGTCATCGATCCGTATCAACCCGGGCAGCGTGATCACCATTTCCGAACGCCGTATCCGGAATGCCGCCGTGGAACTGGGGGTAGGGTTGCGCCTGCTGCGGAAAGTCGGAATACGTGGATTGATGATTCCTGAGCGTGTTTAGCTCCTTGTGTATAGTGTTTGGTAAAGGTTGATAATCAAGCCCTCCTGAAAACCGAACACAAAAAACTGAACACCCCTTGACTACCCTCCATTCTGCAGTTCGTCCCAGTACTCCACCGCCCGGCGGGTATGCGGAATACAGATAGAACCTCCGACCATATTCGCCACCGCAAAAATTTCAAAAATCTGATCGGTTGTGATGCCCAGTTCGTGGCATTTGCCGAGGTGGTATTTGATACAATCATCGCAGCGAAGCACCATAGACGCCACCAAGCCCAGCATCTCTTTGGTCGGTACATCGAGCGCGCCTTCCTGGTAGGTTTGGTTGTCGAGGCTCCAAAAACGTTTGATCACTTTGTTGTCGGTGGCCAAAATGCGCTCGTTCATGCGGGCGCGGTAATCATTGAATTCTGTTACAAGTGACATATTGAAATTGCAGAGTTTAGTATAAAATATGGGCTGGTTTGAGAAGTTTGATGGTTTGAAAGGTTTGATGGTTTGAAGTGGTAACTTATGCCGTGAGTTACCACTTCAAACCATCAAACCTTTCAAACCTTCAAAGCCCACCCCGCAAAAGTCTCACGATTTTCACATTCCTCATTCCATCTCCATGCGTGTCGTTATACAAAGGGTTTCCCAGGCTTCCGTTACCATCGACGGGATAGAAAAATCCCGGATCGTCCGGGGACTGCTCATTCTGCTGGGTATAGAACAGGATGATAATCAGGAAGATATAGACTGGTTGTGCAAAAAAATAAGCAGCACTGCGCATATTTTCCGACGACGCGGATCTGATGAACCTTTCCGTACAGGACATTCAGGGTGAAATGCTGCGTCGTGAGTCAGTTTACACTCCATGCCAGTACCCGAAAAGGCAACCGGCCTTCCTTTATCCGTGCTGCACGGCCTGAAACGGCAATTCCGTTGTATGAAAGTTTTGTGGAGACGCTTCGGAAGGAGTCTCAGCACGGCCTGTATCTGACGGGTGCGTTCGGCGCCGATATGAAAGTGGCATTGCTCAACGACGGCCCGGTAACGATTCTGCATCGATTCTAAAAACAAGGAATAGCGCCGGTGAGTTGCACGCGTTTCAAAATAAGCCGCAGCACATCGGGGACTTCGTCCTGCAAATCCGGCGCGTCGTATGCTAGTGGCGTTCAAGCCGTTCCGATACGCGGTACATTCGGAGCAGTCCGTTTGCAGGCGGCTGTAGGCATCGTCTGTTATTTTTTCCAGCAGGCATAGTCGGAAAGCCAGTCTCCTGCGTTTCTCTTTCGAAGCAAGTATCAGCGGCATCCGGTTGTGCAGGGCTGCCATTTCTTCGTTGGGGCCGGTTGTGATAATTGAGAAGGTGGTCTGTACGTTTGCTCCTGAGCCCCAGGTATCCCAGATCGCCGGCCATAAACATCAAGGCGCCGTTTTTCAGCAAAATACGATAGGGCAGTTTTCGCCCGTCGGGTTCCTTTCGCCATTCGTAAAAACTGTCGGCCGGCACCAGGCATCGCCGGGTTTGGATGACTTCCCGGAACGAGGGTTTTTCAAAAATGCTTTCCGCGCGGGCGTTGATCAGTTTTCCGCTGTTCACGCCGTCGCGGCTCCAGGAAGGCACCAGCCCCCAGTTCATTTCACTGAATTCGCTGCAGGGTGGTCGTTGGCAATGACATATGCCGATTGGGTAGGCGCGATGTTGTAGCGGATTTTCCACGTGACGGGTTGTTTCACATCGTCGCAGTTGTTCGGATTTTTGTTTGGAACTCGGGGCAAGCGCGTATCGGCCACACATAGATGTTGAGAAGTGGTTTTTGTTTTAAAAATATCGATATAAAAGACGATGTTTTTCGTCTTAAAAGTAAGGTTTTATTTCGTCAGTTGGCCCTGAAAATTTACAATTTCTTCATTTTGAACCTGTTCAGCTACTTCAACTTCTTGTTTGAAACAGTTACAAACATTAAAAATAATAACCTGTCTAAAAAATTGACTATCAGCATACTGTTGTCCATATATTCAGTGTGGATAAGTGCGTGCGTAATACACCGCTCTCCACATTGTGCTGCTGAAGCTTATGCACATTGTGCTGTTTTCGGCTTTTGGAGCTGTGGGGAACTGCAGTTTTACAAACGTCAGTTAACAGCGGTGGGGAAAACGAAACGACCAACAGCAGGGTTTTCCATATTTTTCCATTTATATGTGCATAACCTTGCAAGGTGCTGATTACAAACACGCTTGTTTGCACAAAAAGTGTGGATAAACATGGTAACTCTTGGTAGTCTGGGCAGAAGGTATATGACAGTTACAAGGTTTTCCACAAATTAACACCCCTGATGATGGCGACCGTTTTTTTAATTTAAATCATCTAAAATTAATAAAGGGAAGTCACCTTCCGAAAAGCGAACGATATGAAAGGCTCTACTTTTGTGTCAAGTTTTTATCGAACGCAAAAAAATACAGCACCTATATGTTTCGCTATACGGAGGACACGCGCATTGCAAAGGCAGTCAAAATCTGGTTGATAACGGGTTTGCTCATGGTTTTTATGCAAATTGTTATTGGGGGCATTACCCGGCTGACAGGAAGTGGATTGAGCATCACCCGCTGGGAAATCGTGACGGGCACGCTGCCGCCCCTGAATGACGGCGCAGTGGCAGGAAGAGTTCGCTTTGTACCAACAGACACCGCAGTACCAGAAGATCAATCAGGGCATGCCCCTGGACGATTTCAAGTTCATTTATTTCTGGGAGTATTTCCACCGGCTGTGGGCACGGCTGATGTTTTTTGTTTTTGTCATTCCCTTTTGCTTTTTTTCTGTATCGCGGTATGTTTTCCCGGCGTCTGTTGCCTCGCATGCTGATGGTGGTAGCCCTGGCCGGCCTGGAAGGTTTTTTCGGCTGGATCATGGTTGCCAGCGGACTGATTCAGACGCCCCTGGGTAAATGCCTACAACCTGACCCTGCACCTTTGTATGGCGATTGTTATTTTTGCCTACTTGCTGTGGACGCTGTTTATTGCGTATCAGCCGAAGGACGCGTGCCAAGTTCCGAAACGCTGGGGCGTTTCATTTGCCTGGGCGACTGGTTGGTGCTGGCTTTTCTGCAAATTGCCCTGGGCGCCATGATGTCGGGCACCAAAGCCGGATTGACTTACCCGACCTGGCCTGATATGAACGGAGCATTACCTGCCGGGCATCCTGCTGGACGGATGCCAACTGGATACCGGAAAATTTCAGAAACTACGATATCAATGCATTTATGCCTACCCTGATCCAGTTTTTGCACCGCAATACGGCTTACCTGCTTTCTGCACTGATTATTTACTTTGTCTGGCGAACCAACAAAAGCGTGAGCCGATC
Source organism: Dermatophilaceae bacterium (assembly GCA_037045055.1). Classification (GTDB taxonomy): domain Bacteria; phylum Actinomycetota; class Actinomycetes; order Actinomycetales; family Dermatophilaceae; genus Phosphoribacter. The sequence goes on from JBAOHJ010000003.1 coordinate 51,650, forward strand.
TCGCGTTCGCTTCGGTTGGGCAATATAGCGCTGACACGTCATGTTACTGTTCAGGTTTTGCTGGGTATATTTACATTAATTCATTGCAAAGGCACTATCCCGGTAACCTTGGGTGTTTTGCATCAGGCCGGCGCTATTTTATCTGATGGGTATTCTTTTGTTTGTGACCTATCAGATGGATCAACTCCAAACAAGTCACGTTTAAGAAATTGAAAGACTCAGGCTGCTAACTCAAAAATATATTGCATGCATTGGTCACGGCACACTCATTTTGTACAAATGATTTAGTTTAATGGTTTTTGCTATTTTTGCACAACTTATATTGAAACACTACGAATGACATTATCTGTAAAAGAAGAAAACGGCTTCCGTTACATCGAGTCTGGAACCCAGGGTGAAACATTACTTTTGCTACACGGACTCTTTGGCGCGTTGAGTAATTTTCAGGGAATCATCAATCATTTTTCGGCTAATTACAATGTAGTTGTGCCTCTTTTGCCTATTTATGAAATGCCTATTTTACAGGTATCCGTAATGGGGCTGGTCGATTTTACAACCCGATTCGTTGAACACAAAGGGTATGACAAGGTGCACTTGCTTGGCAACTCGCTGGGCGGGCACGTCGCATTACTGTATGCACTTGCACATCCGGAACGTATCGCATCGGTTACCTTGACGGGTAGTTCCGGTTTGTTTGAAAGCGCATTTGGTACCGCTTTCCCCAAACGCGGCGACTATGAATACATCAAGAATAAAACCGGCCGAAACTTTTTACGATCCTTCAGTCGCCAGCAAGGAATTGGTGGATGAAGTTTTTGACATCGTGAATGACCGCAACAAAGCTATCCGCGTCGTGGCTACAGCCAAGTCGGCCGTGCGGCACAACCTGGGCGATAAGTTGCATAAGATCAAGGCGCCTACGCTCCTTATTTGGGGAAAGCAGGATTCGGTGACGCCGCCTTTTGTGGGCGAGAAATTTCACGAATTGATTTCCGGCTCCCAACTGTTTTTTTTAGATGAATGCGGACATGCGCCCATGATGGAAAAACCGGAAGATTTTAATGCTATCCTGGATGGTTTTCTAAAAGAAGTATCCGACAAAAATTCGGTAGCCTGAGAAATAGTTATCTGTTATTAAGTTATCGGTTATCAGTGCTGGATATTGAAGCATTTGTAAAGAATTTAAGCCGAAACTAATTTTGCGCACCTTCTTATTCAGTATCACACAAAAAAGTCTCCTGTTACCATTCGTAGCAGGAGACTTTTTTGCATTAAAAAACTGATAGTCAATTGTTTATGTGAATTTTGAAACAAAAGCCTCCAATTTACATGTGAATCGCCCGATTCGCGCTGGCCGCCATACAGGCTTCTTTAAAGGCCTCCGTATAAGTCGGGTGTGCGTGGCTCATACGGGCCGCCATCTTCTGCGGAAGCCCTGAATTCCATGAGCGCTACGGCTTCTGCAATCATATCTGCTGCGCGGGCGCCGACAATATGAACGCCCAGGATTTCATCTGTTTCCTTGTGCGCCAGTACTTTTACCATACCATCCAGATCCATGGAGGCGCGGGCACGACCTAAAGCGCGGAACGGAAATTTACCGGGTTTATACGGAATGCCCATTTCTTTGAGTTGTTCTTCCGTAAACCCAACAGCCGCTACTTCCGGCCAGGTGTAAACAACACCGGGAATCAGGTTGTAATTGATGTGTGGTTTTTGTCCGGCCATGACTTCCGCTACAAACACACCTTCTTCTTCTGCCTTGTGCGCGAGCATGGCGCCCTGAATGACATCGCCAATGGCGTAAATGCCCGGCACCGATGTTTGTAAATGATGGTCTACCGGGATGCGGCCTTTTTCATCCAGGGTAATTCCAATCTGTTCCAGACCGAGATTATCCGTATAAGGTCTTCCGACCAATGGCCACGAGGCAATAATCGACATCCCAACTCAGGGTTTTTGATTCGTCGTCGCGACTTTTTGCCACCACTTTTACTTTGGTTTTTGAAGGCGTTACATCAGTTACCGCATGGCGCAGGTGGAATTGCATGCCCAAGTGCTTTCAGGCTTTTTTGAAGTTCGCGGCTGCAATCGCTATCCATACCAGCAATGATCCGGTCTAGAAACTCCACCACATGTACCTCCGTGCCGAGACGCGCATACACACTTCCAAGTTCCAGCCCGATAACGCCCCCGCCAATGATGACCATACTCGCCGGGCACCTTTTCAATATTGAGCGCTTCCGTCGAAGTGATGACGCGTTGTTTGTCGTAATTGAAAGATGCCGGCACAATGGGTTTGGAGCCGGTTGCAATAATGACACGCTGTGTTTCTATTTCCATGCGATGTCCTGGGCAGTTATCCTGATCCGGTTTTTATTGACAAATGAACCATGTCCGTGGTACACATCTATCTTGTTTTTCTTCATCAAAAAGTCGATCCCTTTGTTGTTTTCAAGGACGACCTCCTTTTTTCGTTTAATCATTTGAGGCATATTGACCTTCAGGTCTTTTAGGTCAATGCCGTGCGTTTTAAATGTACTGTGGGCATTGTGGTAGTGTTCGGATAGAGTCGAGCAATGCTTTGGAAGGAATACAACCTACATTCAGACAAGTACCTCCCAGCACAGGGTAACGTTCAATCAAAGCAGTTTTCATGCCCAACTGGGCGCAACGAATAGCGGCCACATATCCTCCTGGCCCGGAGCCGATCACGGTAACGTCGTAAGTCATGGATGATTTATATTAAGTAAAGGGTAAAATTTCAAAAGGAAATCAGAGGATATAAAGTCAATGAGATTGCAAAAGTAAGACATGGCTCGTCTTGGTGCCTTGAAAGAAGGCTTTTTTATCCATGTATTTCAAGTTGTCGTTGCTATTGACGGGGTGACTTCAAGTCGCCCCGTCAACAAGCATCGAGCGATGTCAAGCGATAATTTAAAATACACCCAGGTAGCCCGGGTCGTGAAACAGTTGAACGTTTTCAATGTTCCACGTGGAACATTAAAAACGCTTCAAGCAACCACGACTTGAAGTCTGCATAATTTGTACTCATGCGAACCGAATGTTTTTCAGCGTTACTCAGCACTTGTAAACGTTCAGGTACTTCAATTGGTTGTTCCAGTATGGATTCTACGTCTTCAATAAACTTGGAAGGGTGGGCCGTCTCCAGCACGACGCCCAAATGCCCCGGGTGTGTTTCCTGGTATTTGCGAAGTGCAAGGTATCCGACTGCGCCATGCGGATCAATGATGTAGTTGTATCGCTGCTTTATTTCCCGCATGGCTTACTTTTGTCTCGGTGTCTGTAAAACCGAAACCACTGATGTCGTGGCGCATATTGTTCCACGTGGAACAATACAGGTCAAGCATTCGGGCAAAATTAGAAGGTGCACCCACATCCATGGCATTGGAAAGTGTGCGTTGGGAAGGGCGAGGTGTGAAGGCTCCACTTGTCAGATACTCGGGCACTACATCGTTTGCATTGGTAGCAGCAATGAAATGGTGCGACGGGCAAGCCCCATTTTTTGAGCCAACAAGCCCTGCGGTCAGGTTGCCGAAGTTGCCGGAAGGAATAGAAAAAACGACCGGTTTGCCCTGTCCGGCCACCTGTTTGTAGGCTTCAAAATAGTAGAAGGACTGCGGGATCAGACGGGCAATATTGATACTGTTGGCAGAACTTAAGCGGATTGGTTGGTTCACTTCCTTGTCTGAGAAACGCCTTTTTGACCAATGCCTGGCAGTCGTCAAAGGTGCCGTCCACTTCCAGTGCGGTGATATTGTGCCCCAGGGCGGTGAATTGTTTTTCCTGTAAGCGGACTGACTTTTCCTGAAGGGATACAGGATGACCACCTGAATGCCGGGTGTTTTGTAAAAACCGGCTGCTACAGCGCCGCCGGTATCTCCCGAGGTGGCCACTAAAATGACCAATTCCTTTTCCTCATGTTGGTTGAAATAGGCCATTGTCTGAGCCATGAACCGGGCGCCGAAATCTTTGAATGCCAAAGATGGACCGTGGAATAATTCAAGGATATAGGTGTCGTCGTCCAATTTAACCGCCGGCGCCGGAAAGTCGATAGCCGTTTCCACAATGCGACGTATCTCTTTTTCAGGAATATCCTGGTGCAGCAAGTTTCGGGTGATTTCAAAAGCAATCTCCTGAAAGGAATAATCAGTCAGATGCTGGAGAAAATGATCGGACAGTCCGGGGATTTCAACAGGCATAAAAAGTCCATTGTCGTCGGGTAATCCTTTGAAAATTGCCTCTTTCAGACTTGCGCGCAGGGCAGGGTTGTTGGTGCTGTAAAACTGCATTTGTTGTATCCGTTTGTGTTGCGAAATAGTGTTGAGTGTGTCGTATATGGTGCGGCAAGGTAAGCATGGCGTGCGGGCAAGTGATCTGATTACTATATTCTTCTGGTAATTACAATTTCCACGCGTCGGTTCTTCTGACGCTGGGCATCGCTGCTGTTGTCCGTCAGCGGGTACTTTGGGCCATGACCTACAATGTCCAGGCGATGGGACGCAATACCTTTTTGTACTAGAAAAGTCCCGGATGGCAGCAGCACGTTCCTCCGATAATTGGAACAAATCTTCGGCTTTCCCAATGTTGTCGGTATGCCCTTCAATACGGATTTGAAGGTTGGGATTATCCGTCAGAACGGTAAACAAACGGTTCAATTCCGGGTAAGAACTTTCTAAAATGATTGCTTTGGATTGCTGGAAAAAGATGGCCTGCAATGGAATACGGGTATTTACTTCGGCAGGATCGAGGTATAAATCAACGTAGTGCTCCTGAAAATAATAATGATCGCGGCGAAGAAACATGGTATCGGTCTCGCCCCAAAAATGCCGGTTTTGCCGGGGTCAGCGGCAAAGGGAATACCTTTCGGGATTTTGAAGTCGGAAGGCGCCGTTGTCAGATGTGATCATGTCTGCAGGTAGTCCGGTTTCTTCCATAGCGCCATAGCTGATACTAACATTTTGCATCAGAGCACCTGTCTTCCGGTTCAGCACCCGGCCAATCACTTCTGATTTCCGTAGGCTGCGGCGGAGCAATCTGCACCCGGTAAATATCGCTGTTGCCGCCCCTGCGGGAAGAAAAGTACAGGTGACCCCGAAGTCATATTGAAATACGGCTGACTGTCGTCTGCTGTCGAGTTGATCGGCTCTACCAGCCGGATCGGGTTGGACCAGTTGCGTCCAGGTGTCGTCGAGGCGTTTGCACATAAAAATATCATTGCCCCCGGAACTTTCTCCACGGTTGGAAGAGAAAAATAAGGTCACATTATCTTCCGATAAAAAAGGAGTTGTTTCCCTGCCTGCGGCGAATTCACCAGGTTGCCCAGGTGCTGCGGGCTGCTCCATTGGTGTGCGCCTTCTCTGAAACACACATACAAATCCATATCCTTTGAGTCAAACCTGCGCAGCAGACAAGATCAATACTTTGCCGTCAAAACTCATGGTAAGGCTTACATCTGATGTGATGGTGTAGTAGTCCTTGATTTCAACGGGCTGCGGTGTCGTCCAGTCATCTCGCCTGATCCGATTTTTTTTGAACAACGGAAAAACCTTTATTCAGCCCTCCCCGGGCAGGAAATTGATTGATGACATAGAACGTGCCCGGAATTGGGCGTTGATCGCAACCAGACTATTGGGCAGTGCGTTGTTGAGAGGAAAACCGGGATGTGTTACGCCTGTTGAATTGCCCGACAGAGTCGCCCGCCGGCGATCCAGATATCCTGGTTGAATACAGAGCGCACGGGATCATACACTGCTTTGCCATTGATCTCGGTATAAACCTCGGAAAGCAACTGAATATATGCGGGGGCAGAAAGTTGTGGCAGCCTGGTCAACGGAATCGATGAGCAGCGTGCGGTCAAACTCGGGGTATCGCGACGCGGGTGAAGTAAAGCGATTTTCCATCTCTGCCAGGCACCGGTGAAATTTCATCATACGTGGAGTTGATAAAATCCGGCAGTTTTTCAAGACGAAAAGTCTTGCGCCAGACCATTTTGCTGCACCAACAAAAACAAAATAAGAACTGGATAAAAAATACGAGTCATCTCGAAGTGCAAATTCAAATAATGGTTTTCTTTCTGCACGCATGGTCTTTTCTTCTCCGGGTGTTTTATCTCCGTATCCGATCATGTGCAAAACGCCGTGTACCATCACCCGGTATAATTCCTGGTAAAAAGAAACGCCATTCGTTTTGCAGCATTTTCAGTCAACCCGTTCGCTGCTGATAAACATATCTCCATGTACCGCCTCAGTCGTCGTAGGGAAATGTGATAATGTCGGTGTAATAATCGTGGTCCAGGTATTCAACATTGATCTTGCGCAAATACTCATCCGAACAAAAAATATAATTCACCTCATAAAAAGGTTTTTCTTCTTTTTCCGCAACCGAGCATAACCAGTTTTTAAGTGCGCTCTTCGTCGGGTATTTCGAAAGTGACATCTTCAAAATGAAAAAGAATTACATTTTCAGGCATGCTCATCATCAAGCGGGAAATTCTGGAAAATCCATCATAAGCGTTCTAGGAGCAGCGCCCCGGATATCTGGTTAGTAAAAAAACATGAGCTATCACGATGGCTCGTTTGAAACGAGGTGTGATAACTCATGCCTTATTGAAAATATAAAGTAATAATCGGCTGTACGATCAACAGAGTACAAATACTTCGTGCAAATAGATATTTTCGAGGAACAAAAACGCAATGTTTTAATCCAATTTAAAGCGCATTTCTACAGTACTGCCTCCGCAGGTAAAACGACATTCATCACTCAGGTTGCGCATCAGAAATAAGTCCACGGCCACCGCATTTGTCCAAATATTCTATATTGGTTGGATCGGGTACGCCATGTGGATCAAATCCAGGACCTTCATCCGATACGCGGATAGAAAGCGCATCTTTTTGGTGACGAAGTGAAATACAAACAGTTTTGGAGCAATCTCCACCGTTTCCATGCAAAATCGCATTTGTAACTGCTTCTGTAAGACTAACTAGAATATTGCCATGTGTACAAGATGAAAGTTTATAACGCGTCGCTACATCATGTACAAATGGTTCGACTCTGGATACACTTTGGGGATCGGACGTAAGGGTAAGATTCGTGTGTAAGTCGCTCATTCGCAAATTTTTGTTATCAAATCCGGTTATTGACTGCATACATTTCAGAATCGGTAATGGGTGAATGATGATGCTATAACAATCAAATTACCAGGTTTGGTTGACCGAAAATTCGGAAACCACTCTGGATTAAACTTTCCAACAGGGGTCGTTAAATCAGACCACTGAATGATAAAGAAGCTGCAATTTAAGATTTTGTTAATACTCGGCGCAAGGGGTAGCGCAAAAAAAGTTCCTGTTTTGTCAGAAAAAGGTAGGTTTCGGACGTTTTTTGGTCGAAAAGTCACAAGTTTAACATTTGAAACTTTTCACATGACCTTTAAAATCACTGGAATCGACAGATTTTGGTCAGTATGAAGGTGGGCTAGCGTATAATAAACATTTGTTAAGGGATTAAACTCCTTGTTTTTTCATCCGTCTTCTACTAGATAGGTAACTGTCAGTAATCCACAACAGGAAGTACATAGAACAAAATTATGGAAAAAAAGATGCAAAAACTCAAGCACTTGTTCTGGCGGCTCGGATTCGGGCCGCGCACCAAAAGTTGGGATAAGTGGGTTGCGCTTCCCGAAGCCAGCTGGTGGCCGAAGATGAAAGACGATGCCGCAGTCAAAGCCCGAATATTTTGATGTGGCTGACAGCGCGGTCAAAGGATTGCTGATGGGTATTGGGCGAATTGGGGAAAATGGAGCGCCGAGAACTCGATCAGGCGGATAAAAAAGCGTTTGCGCGAACAAAGCCGCGATGACCTGCGCAACCTGAACCTGTTGTGGCTGGAAGAAATGACCCATTCCAAAGCGCAGTTGAGGGAAAAAATGGCCCTCTTCTGGCACGGCCACTTTGCCAGCCGCAACATCAATATCCTGTACCAGCAACAACTGCTGCACAGTCATCACGGGAAAATGCGCTGGGCAATTTCGGCGATTTGCTACGCGGCTGTTTCAAAAAGCGCCGCCATGATCGCATTTTTGAATAACCAGCAAAATAAAAAGCAGCACCCCAATGAAAACTTTGCCCGGGAAGTAATGGAACTGTTCACCATGGGCCGCGGCAATTACACGGAAACGGATATCAAAGAAGCCGCCCGCGCTTTTACGGGCTGGAGTTTCAGGCTGAACGGCGATTTTGTTTTTCGCCCCTACGACCACGATAAAGGAATACAAAACGCTGCTGGGCAAATCCGGCAATTTCGATGGCGACGATGTGCTGGATATTTTGCTCGAAAAACGGCAAACAGCGCAGTTTATCGCCCGAAAAATGTACCGTTTTCTGGTAAACGACACGCTTGATCCCGGAAGAACGGATCACCTGGCTGGCCGACCGCTTTTACGAATCCGGCTATCAGATCATGCGCCTGCTCGATGATATTGTACGCAGCGACTGGTTTTATGCGCCTGAAAATATGGGCAATCGCATCAAATCGCCCGTAGAACACTGGGTGGGCATTCGCCGGGTGTTGCCCCTGGAACTGGAGGACCCGGAAGTACAGTTGAAACTGCAACGCGCACTGGATCAGGTTCTTTTTTACCCGCCCAACGTTGCGGGATGGCCCGGTGGAAAAGCCTGGATCGACAGCAGTTCGCTGATGCTTCGGATGCGTATTCCGCAATTGATCGTCGACCGGGGCGACCTGGACGTACAAACCAAAGACGACGACGATCAGCAAATGGGTGTAAAAAGTAAGAATCAGGCGCGCATGCTGGCGGCCGATATCGACTGGCAACCAGTCTTGAAACAGTTTTCAGCGGTGCGCAGCAACGATCTGATCCCAAAGCATGGCGGAATACCTCTGGCAGACAGACGCCAGACCTACCTGCCGCCGTACTTGAAAAATACACGGATCACAGCAGCCCGGAGCGTTTGATCAAAACCGCCATGATCCGGCTCATGGCCACGCCTGAATATCAATTGTGTTGACTGATAACCCCTCAAACCTTTTCAAACTATCAAACCATCAAACCGTACAATATGCTGATCAAAAGAAGAGATTTTCTAAAAACGGGTTCATTGGCTACCGCCTCGCTGTTTACTGCCCCAATTTTTAAAAGCAGTGGAAGGCAGGCAAGTGCTGGCCCCCAAAGGCAAAGTACTGGTCATGTTGCAGTTGAACGGCGGCAACGACGGCCTCAATACCGTCATTCCGGTGCGCAACGATATTTATTACAAAGAACGCCGGCGCATCGCTGTTCCACGTGAAACATCGCTTTCGCTGGGCACCGAAGCGGGCCTGCACCCGACGCTGACAGCCCTGAAGGAAGCCTATGATGCGGGTGAAATGGCCGTGTTGAACAGTGTGGGTTATCCAAATCCCGACCGTTCGCATTTCAGGAGTATGGACATCTGGCAATCGGCCAGCGCAGCATCCGAATACTGGCAAACAGGCTGGATCGGGCGCTACCTGGATGCACAATGCGCGGGAAGGCCCTCGGCTGCCCTGGAGATCGACGATACGCTAAGCCTGGCACTCAAGGGCATACAAAGCAAGGGTCTGGCGCTTAAAGACCCTAAACGCCTGTTTGAAAGCGCGCGCAGCCAATACTTCGTTGATTACGCCGCCGCACACAGTCCTGACAGACATGAAGACACGCCCGTGGCCTATCTGTATAAAACAATGGCCGAAACGCTTTCTTCTGCGCGATTATATTTATCAGCAAAGCCGGCGAAAACCGGCAACGGCGGCACTACCCCGCAACCGGGCTTGGGAAAACAACTGAAAACCATCGCCTCGCTGATCCTGGCGGATACAGACACCTCCGTTTATTACGTGTCGCTGGGCAGTTTTGATACCCATATCAACCAGGAAGGCCAGCAAAAACGGCTTTTTCAGGAAATGAACGATGCACTGGCCGCATTTATCAAAGAACTGAAAGCAAATGGAAAATGGCAAGACGTGCTGGTCGCCACTTTTTCGGAATTTGGCCGGCGCGTTTCGCAAAATGCTTCCGGCGGCACCGATCACGGAACAGCCAACAATATGATTTTGCTCGGCGGCGGGCTTGCGCGAAAAGGGTTTGCTGAACCCGCTTCCCGACCTGTTCGGATCTGGATGCCGGCGACCTGAAATATCAAGGTCGATTTCAGGCAGGTGTACGCCACCCTGCTGGACCGTTGGCTACAGGCGGATGCGGAAAAAATACTGGGCAGGAAGTTTGATCCCCTGCAGTTTGTGTAAAAGTTTTATCCCGATACAATGTAGCGTTTGCCGGGCAGGGTGCGAATGGCGCCTTTAAATTCAAGCCCGAGCAGGGTCGAAGCCAGTTCGCCCGGCAGCATCCGGGACAAAACGGACAGTTGGTCAATGGCAATTTCGGGTTGTTGCCGGATATGTTGCAGCAAACCCTCTTCTTCTGCCGATAGATCGAGCAGCAATTGCGTCTGCCTGATGGAGCGTTTTGCCATTTTCCTCCCAGCGCATGGATTCTGCAATATCTGCTGCGGATAACGGTCAGTCTGGCGCTGTTGTTCTGAATCAGGTAGTTGCAGCCGGCACTTTTAGGGTCGTTGATGCGGCCGGGCACGGCAAAAAGATCGCGCCCGTAGTCGACGGCCAATTGGGCCGAAATCATGGAACCGCCGGAAGCGGCTGTTTCCACGACCACCAAGGCGTCGCACATGCCGGCAATGATCCGGTTGCGCATGGGAAAATGTTCCCGGTCCGGGTTGGCACTGTGGATATATTCCGTCAATAATCCGCCGTTTTCGATCATTTTCAGGGCCACGCTGCGGTGCTGTTTGGGATAAATGCTACCCAGACCGTGGCCCAGCACGCCGATATTCGGAACATCCGTCATATTGGATTTTCGGTGTGCCGTTATGTCAATTCCGTATGCTAATCCGCTTATTATCAATACATTATACGGTTTTAGATCCTTCTATTATTTCTTCGCAGGCATACTTTCCATAATCGCCGGGTTGTCGGGTACCCACAATGGCTACGATGCGTTCACTATTGAGCAGTCGGGAAGAAGAACCTTTAAAAAACAGCATGACAGGGCCGTCGGCGCATTGTTTCAGGCGGGTCGGGTAGCGTTCGTCCGTATAAAAAACGGCTTCGACCTTGTTTTTTTCCAAAAATTCCAGTTCGCGTTCGGCAAGATGCAGGGAGGGCGCCGATAAAATGGCATTGGTCACAACCAGCCCGATACCGGGTATTTTGAGAAGTTCCTTGCGCGAAGCCCTGAAAACGCCTTCCGCGCTGCCACAGTAACTTACTAGATTTTTAGCAGTGAGCGCCCCCACCTGGGGAACGAGGGTCAGGGCTATTTGATATAGCAGATTATCATTCATAAAGTCTGGAGTACGAAGCGTGATGATTAAAGGGACGATATTTTCCCGTATTTTTATCCCGTAAAAATAAGAAATCAAACTCCTAAACATGAAATTCCCACGCGCAGAATCTTTGATTATTCTCGTTTTTTTTGGTTGCGTCGTCCTTTGGGGTATATCTAAATGCTCTTCCCGTCGCTCCGACCTTGTTCGCCGCGTACACGAAATGACCGACGAGGACACGGAAGACCGTCCCGTTCGCCGGGATACGATCCGTCTGCCTGCGCAGCAACCGGTACAAGTACAAACGCCTGTCAATACCCAACAGCCGGGTCAGCAACCGGTAAGCACCACCGCCCCGCCGCCGGTACCGGCCGGTACCACAGCCTTCGCCTGTCGTCATACCGGGCACCAAACCGGCCCGCCCTACCATCAGCAATGAGACCCAAAGCAGTGCTCCGGCTGCTTCCGGGGTCAAATATTCCACGCTGTATGTCACGATCGACGGCTTGAAAGTGCGCAAACAACCCAATTTGAAAGGGGAGGTGCTGGAAACCTTAAAACTCTATGATCCGGTATCTTTTTTGAACCAAAAAAGTGAAAAAGCGGAAGAAATCAGCCTGGGCCTCGAAAAAGTAACGGATCACTGGGTGAAAATCCGAACCAAAGCCGGTAAAGAAGGCTGGGTATTCGGCGCCGGGGTGCATTATTATAAAATGAAAAGAAAGGGTGTAATGTGAAAAGTAGTTATCCGTTATTGGTTATTGCGTTATCCGTGTTGATAATACAAGACGAATCTGTTTCAAATGATAAAAGCCTATCTGCCTGGCCCTGTTGTGGTTGTTGTTTATTACCGGTCTTTCTGTAATGCCGGGCGTTCAATTACCCGCTTTTCATCTTGTTTTCAGCCGATAAACTGGCGCATGCTGTTGTCTACGGCGTTTTAACCTGGCTTTTGCTGCGCGCCTATACGCGTACCCGGCAGGCACCGCTATCATTCGGGAAAGAAATTCTTAGTGCTTTGTTTATCAACGATTTATGGCGTATTTGATGGAATTTGTGCAATTCGCGTTTATTCCGGGCCGGTTTTATGAATATGACGATATGCTGGCCAATGCCGTTCGGCTCCGTGATGGGTTGGGTGTTTGTTCAGTGCATCGAAAATCGTCAACTCTAACCCAATTATCCCATAAACAATTATATTATCAACTTATATCACAATTTAATATGGCACTGAATATCACTATACCCTTGTCACGACATTCATCCCGCAATTTGGCGAAGACTGTTTTTTGGCCGAAAATGCCACCATCATCGGCGATGTGGTGATGGGCGACCAATGTTCCGTATGGTTTCAGGCGGTGGTGCGCGGCGACGTCAATTTTATCCGCATCGGCAACAAGGTCAATATACAGGACGGCGCCATTTTGCACGGCACGTACCAAAAATGCGGCACCACCATCGGCAACAACGTCAGCATCGGCCACCGCGCGCTCGTGCATGGCTGCACCCTGCACGACAATGTGCTGGTCGGCATGGGCGCCATCATCATGGATCGAAGCCGTGGTGGAAGAAAACTGCCTGATTGCTGCCGGAGCCGTTATTTTGGAAAAAACCGTTTGCCACTCCGGCGGCGTATACGCCGGCGTACCGGCCCGGCGGGTGAAGGAGATGACGCCGGAATTATTCAAAGGCGAGGTGCTGCGGATCGCGAATAATTATGTGTTGTATTCGGGGTGGTTTAAGTAGGGGTGATGCTAAACAGGCTCCATCATTTGTACCTGTAAAGTATATCCAAGCATTTGAATCAATTCTTCGCACTCCTCCCAGGAAAGGCCAAAGGCCCTGCTGGCGCATAGGCTGTCCAACCCTTAACCCGAGCGGCGCTGGCGCGTCGGCTTTGCCGCGTGCCGCTTATCCGCGCCGGCTGTGCCGGCAAACGTCCAGCAGGATGCCATCCTTCACACAAAACACCACTTCCTCCCTACCCAAGCGTACCCTCAAATTATTTTAAAACACTATTTCCCAAATAAAAAACAAATTGTAGTTTTGTTGCAATCATCACAACAACGCTATCATTTATGAAAAAAGAACTCATCGACGAACTCTTCCAAAAATTCGAGGCTGCCTGCTACCGCCTCGAAGGCATTGAATGCTGGAGCGCCCGCGAACTCCAGGTCATTCTTGGTTATGCCGAGTGGCGACAATTTTCTCAACGCCATTGACAAGGCCAAAAATGCCTGCGAAGGCGCCGGCGAAAAAGTGGAGCATCATTTTGCTGACGTCGGGAAAATGATCGAACTCGCCAAAGGCGCTCAACGCCGCATCGAAGATTTGGCACTCACCCGTTACGCCTGTTACCTGATCGCCCAAAACGGCGACCCGACCAAAAAACCTGAAATCGCCTTTGCGCAAACCTATTTTGCGTTTCCAAACGCGCAAACAGAAGAACTCATCGAGCAACGCTTGCTCGACCGTGACCGTGTGACTGCCCGCGAAAAACTTTCCAAAACCGAAAACAAACTTTCGGGTATTATCTACGAACGCGGTGTAAACGAACAAGGTTTTGCCATCATCCGCTCCGAAGGCGACAAAGCCCTGTTCGGCGGGCGCAATACCCACGACATGAAACGCACATTGGCCGTGCCCGATGGGCGCCCGCTTAGCCGATTTTCTGCCCACGCTGACGATCAAAGCCAAAGATTTCGCCGCAGAACTTACCAGCCACAATGTGGTGGATAAAAACCTGCATGGACAACACGCTATCCAGCGCGAACATGTAGACAACAACCTGGCGGTGCGTAAAATATTACAGGAACGCGGTGTGCAGCCTGAAGCGCTTCCTCCTGCCGAAGATGTCAGGAAAGTGGAACGCCGACTCAAATCAGACGACAAAAAAGCCCTGAAAAAACCGGATAAAATAAAAAAACTGCCACCTGAACACCTGTAACGGGGCAAAAACGACCATAATAATGTAGGGTTTATAAGTTTATAGTTTATGTGAATAATGGGCTACCACGAGTCCAAATCACCGCCGAAAATATGGTTAAAACTGTCTCAACCCGGGTGTCATTCTGAGGCGGCACGCCGCCTCAGAATGACACCCGGGTGAGGCTAAATTTTATTCATTTCTAGCAACAGTGATTCACTTGAATGCCTGATTTGCAATTTTATGAGGCAGGATAAGGGAAGAGCGTCGCGCAAGCACTTTATGAGTGGCCGCTCATAAACCCATAAACTATAAACTCATAAACCCTCCACCCTTAACAACCACACCGGCTCCAGACTTGTCGCCCTGGTTGCGGGATTCAAAAAGCGGGCGTTGAGCAGCGCCGCCTGGAAATGCCCCATTTCATACACCGTTTCGTACCGCACGCCTGCCGTGTTCAATTCGTTTTTGCCTTTTTCATTGGTGTACACCCACACTTCACCCAAATTGCGGGCGGTCTGACGCACTTGTTCGGCGCTGTCCATTCTTTGAGAGATGGTTTGGCTGTAAAAATCCAGGGCATGACCGTGCCGCCTAAAAAAGACAATTTTATCTTTAGGGATACCTTGTTCGTGCAGATAACGCCCGATGGTCGCAGTACTTTGATAAGGCAACAAACGCGGGTAAATGATAATTGACTGTAAAACCCGTGAGCAGGGCAACCATTATGCCGCGTTGCACGAAGACGTCCGAGTCTATTTTTAAAGGATTTTGAACGATGCGCAGCAGCAAAAAAGCAGTACCTGTAATCATAACGACCCAAGGTGGCAGATTTCCCGAAAAACAAAACCCAACAGCAGGAAAGCGGTGGCAAGGGCAATCAGGAAAACGGCGTAAGCAAGCATCACCCCAGCCGGCAGGAATAATTGAAGGGCTATTTTCCGCCTTTTTTTTGTCGCCTTCCGCATTCAGCCAGGCGGCCAGCAGCACCGCCGCCCAGGGCAGGGTGACAAAAATGTAGTGCGGCAGTTTGTAATCGCGACATCGACAGGGCCACGAAACGTGAGCAGAAAACCGCCAATGGAATACGCTTCGGTCGCCTGCCGGCAAGCGAAATTTTTGCCGAAAGACTCTCGCTGCAGGCGGGTCCAAAGCGCGCCGATCAGCAGCAGCGACCAGGGCAAAAAAGCCCATAGGTACACGTGCAGGAAATAAAACGGCGAGGCATCGTCTTTGCCAGCTCGTTCTCCCCCGGTGATGCGTCCGAAACTTTGTTCCCAGAAAGAAAAAATACAGACCCGAGACACCCGTTTCGACCGTTGAACAGCCTTCTCCGGGTGCAGCATCGAATTGCTGGTAAAGTCCCCAGCACATCGGGCGCCAGCACGCAGCGCCGTCACCGCCAATCCCACCAGCCATTGCCAGCGTGAAAATGCCGCGCCAATCGCGCTGGTCAGCAGCAAGTGCGGCGCCCACGGCAAAGCCGGCGATGACCAGTCCGATGGGGCCTTTGGCCAGCATGGCCAGCCCTACGCAAAAAGAACGCGCCCAGCAGGTTGTTCCAACGGCTTGAGTTGTTGCAGGTATTCGGCCAGTTGCCACACTGCGCAAGCGGTCATGCCGAGCAGCAGGGTATCGGTGCGTACGTCGTTGCAAATGATGACTAACACCCAGCGGAGGACGCCAGAATGAAGGCCGCCTGCCGGGCCGTTTTCTTGGAATAAAACAGCAGGGCAAAACGGTAAACGGCCCACACACCGGCTGACTGCGGCCGAGCAGGGAGGGCAGTTTGTACGCCCAGTTGCTGACAGCCCAAACAGCAGCAAAGGAAATGCCGCAGACATCCAAAACAGCAGCGGCGGTTTGTCGAGGTAATCGGCGCCCCGGTGCTGCACCTGCAAGCCAGGAGCCGTTTTGCATCATTTCCATCGAAATGGATGCGTACTGCGACGCGTCTACGTCCATGACATCGGATGCTAACGCAGTCGTCCTCGACGTCATGGTCGGCCTGGCCCGCGAGGGCATGACGATGATCGTCGTCACCCACGAGATGGGCTTCGCCCGCAAGGCCGCCCACCGGGTCGTGTTCATGGCCGACGGACAGATCGTCGAGGTGGCCACGCCCGACGAGTTCTTCACCAACCCCCAGTCCAGCCGGGCGAAGGACTTCCTCAGCAAGATCCTCACCCACTGAGCGCCTCGTCCCGAGGCATCGACCCAACCCCACCAGGAGGAGCACCCATGAAGTTCGGTCGGATGAGGACGGGCGCGGTCGCCGCCGTCGTGGCCCTCGGCCTGGCCGCGTGCGGCAGCAGCAGCAGCGGCAGCAGCAGTGGCACCGGCGGTGGGGGTGGCACCGTCAAGGTCGGCATCAAGTTCGACCAGCCCGGCCTGGGCCTGAAGGCAGGGTCGGACTACACCGGGTTCGACGTCGACCTGGCCAAGTACATCGCCAAGGAACTGAGCCTGGGCACCCCCGAGTTCGTCGAGGCGGTCAGCGCCCAGCGTGAGAACCTCATCGCCGCCGGACAGGTCAGGTACGTCGTCGGGACGTACTCGATCACCGACGCGCGCAAGGAGAAGGTCTCCTTCGCCGGCCCCTACTTCATCGCCGGCCAGGACCTGCTGGTGCGCGCCGACGACACCTCGATCACCGGCCAGGACGCCTCGCTCAACGGCAAGAAGCTCTGCTCGGTCAAGGGCTCCACGCCGGCCGAGAACGTCAAGAAGAACATCCCGGGCGTCCAGCTGCAGGAGTACAACACCTACACCCTGTGCGTCGACGCGCTGCTGGCCAAGAACGTCGACGCCCTCACCACCGACGACACCATCCTCGCCGGGTATGCCGCCCAGGCCGCGAACGCGGGCAAGCTCAAGGTCGTCGGCAAGCCCTTCACCAAGGAGAACTACGGCGTGGGCCTGAAGAAGGGCGACGTCGAGTTCTGCACCAAGGTCACCGACGCCATCAAGAAGTGGATGAGCAGCGGCGAGTGGAAGAAGGCCGTCGACGCCAACCTCGGCCCGGCGAAGTACACCCCGCCGGCCGGCAACCCGCCGACCCCGGCCGCCTGTTCCTGACCCGCACGCTCGACCGGCGACCGGACCGGGGCTGCCACCCGGCGTGACGGCATACCCCGGTCCGGTCCCGGCGCGCCGCCCCCGGAAGGTCGCCCATGGCTGAGTTGTTCTCGCAGTTCAACGTCCTGGCCGCGTTCGGCATCACCGTGCTGCTGGCGCTGCTGTCCGGGATCGGGGCGCTGGTCATCGGCACCATCGTGGCGATCTTCCGGGTGTCGCCGGTGGCGTTCCTGCAGAAGGTCGGCGCGCTCTACGTCAACGTCGTGCGCAACACGCCGCTGACGCTCATCATCGTGTTCTGCAACATCGGGTTCATCGTCAACCTGGGGCTGTCGGTGAGCGACAACATCGCCCGGAACAACTTCGTCTGGGCGGTCATCGGCCTGTCCTTCTACCACGCCGCCTTCGTCTGCGAGGCGCTGCGCAGCGGGGTCAACACGGTGCCCGCGGGGCAGGCCGAGGCCGCACGTTCGGTGGGGTTGACCTTCATGCAGAGCCTGCGCGAGGTGCTGCTGCCCCAGGCCTTCCGGGGCGCGATCACCCCGCTGGGCAACACCGCGATCGCCTTGACGAAGAACACCACGGTCGCCACGGCCATCGGGGTCGCGGAGGTCAGCGGTCTGATGAAGGAGATGATCGAGTTCCGCAGCGACCTGCTCATCCCGATCTTCCTCATGGTGGCGCTGCTGTTCGTCCTGCTCACCCTGCCCATGGGACTACTGACGACCTACCTGTCCAACCGGCTGGCGGTGAAGCGATGAGCGCCTCGGTCCTGTTCGACAACCCCGGCCCGAAGGCCCGGGCTCGCCACCGGGTCACCGCACTGGTCAGCGCGATCGTCGTGGTGGCCGCCCTCGTCGTCGCGCTGGGCAAGCTCGGGGAGAAGGGCAACCTCGCCGCGGACAAGTGGACCCCGTTCCTCACCGCCGACATCTGGACGAACTACCTGCTCGTCCCCGGCCTGGTCAACACCCTCAAGGCCGCGGCGATCTCCATCGTCCTGGCCGGCCTCTTCGGGCTGGTCTTCGGGATGGGCCGGTTGTCGCACAACGGGATCCTGCGGTGGGTGTCGACGGTCATCGTCGAGTTCTTCCGCTCCGTCCCGGTGCTCGTGATGATGTTCTTCACGTACTACTTCTGCCTGTACAACACCAGCCTGCCCCCCGATGCGTTCCCGCTCGTCGCCGTCGTCACCGGCCTCACCCTCTACAACGGATCCGTGGTCGCCGAGCTCATCCGCTCCGGCGTCGGAGGGCTGCCCCGCGGCCAGTCCGAGGCCGGGCTGTCGATCGGCCTGACCCGCGGGCAGACCCTGCGCACGATCCTGCTCCCCCAGGCCATCACCGCGATGCTGCCCGCCCTGGTCAGCCAGCTCGTCGTCGTGCTCAAGGACACCGCGCTGGGCCAGATCGTCACCTACCCGGAGCTGCTCAACACCTTCCAGCAGATCGGCTCGTACAAGTCCAACGCCGTGCCCGCCCTCATCGTCATCGCGGCGATCTACGTCGTCATCAACTACCTGCTCACCAGCCTGGCCGCCCGGGTCGAGGCCAGGCTGCGGTCCAAGGGCCGCCCGACCATCCATCCCGGAGCCGCCGGCCCGGGCCAGGTCGCCCAGGTCGACGCCGGGCCCATCGACACGGCTCGCCACCACATGGACGAGACCGTCCTGCACGACGAGTACTCCGCCGACCACGACAAGCGGTGAGCCCGAGGGGCCCGAGGTCCATCTGTCGAGACCAGTGGCTCGGATCGTCGACTTCGGCCCCGCTACTGGTCGGTAGGGGGACCAATGGCCTTTCCCTGGGAATGGCGCCCTGGCACCCTCACCAATAGGGTCGTCAGTGCACCGACAGCGACGTCGGGCATCGCCCCAGCCCGCACCGACAAAGGCAGGTCCACCCGGCATGAAGATCGTCGTCCTCGTGAAGTACGTCCCCGAGCCCACGGCGACGTGGAAGTTCGCCGCGGATCTCACCCTCGACCGGGCCGGCGTCGAGGGGCGGCTGTCCGAGCTGGACGAGTATGCCGTGGAGCAGGCCGTGCAGCTGGCCGAGCAGGCCGGAGCCGAGGTCGTGCACCTCACGGTCGGGCCGGCCAAGGCCGCCGAGGGCCTGCGCAAGGCCCTGGCCATCGGCGGCGACAGCGCAGTGCACGTCGTCGACGACGCCATCCACGGCTCGGACGCCCTGGGCACCTCCCTGGTCATCGCCAAGGCGCTGGAGACGATCGGCTACGACCTGGTCCTGGCCGGCATGTCCTCCACCGACGCGGAGATGTCGGTCGTCCCCTCGATGGTCGCCGACCGGCTCGGCGTCAACCAGGCGACCTTCGCCGGGGAGCTGGCCGTCGACGGCACCGCCGTGTCCATCCGGCGCGACACCGACGCGGCGAGCGAGCGGGTGGCCGTCACGCTGCCGGCCGTGGTCACCGTGACCGACCAGATCGGCGAGGCCCGCTACCCGGCGTTCAAGGCGATCATGGCCGCGAAGAAGAAGCCGGTGCAGACCCTCGGTCTAGGCGACCTCGGCGTCGACGCGAGCCAGGTGGGTGCGGGCGCGGCAGCGGTCAAGACCGTCGAGATCACCCCGACCCCGGCGCGCGCGGCCGGCACGATCGTCACCGACGACGGCGAAGGAGCCGGCCAGCTCGCCGACTTCCTCTCCGGCCGCGGCTTCATCTGACCCGCAAGCCCCTGACCGCACCCGCACGGCATACCTGCAAGGAGAACCCCATCGTGTCGGAAGTCCTCGTGGTCGCCGAGACCACCGCCTCGGGAGTCCGCAAGCCCACTCTCGAGCTGCTCACCGTCGCCCGGGGGCTCGGCGAGCCCGCCGCCGTGGTCTTCGGCGAGCCCAGCGGTGCCGTCGTCGAGCAACTCGGCGAGTACGGCGCCACCAAGGTGTATGCCGTGGCCGCGCCCGAGATCGAGGACTTCCTCTCGCTGCCCAAGGCCGAGGCCGTCGTCGCGATCGCGCAGCGGGTCTCCCCCCTGGCCGTGCTCGTCACCTCCGGCCCCGAGGGCAAAGACGTCGCGGCCCGGGTCGCCGTGCGCCTCGGCTCGGGCATCGTCACCGACGCCACCGGCGTGCGCGCCTCCGGCGCCACCGTCACGACCACCCAGTCCGTCCTGGCCGGCCGGTGGGTCGCCACGAGCGAGGTCGTGCGCGGACCGGCGGTCGTCACCATGCGGCCCAACGCGACCTCGGCCGAGCCCGCGGCGACCGCGGCCGCCGTGGAGGCCGTGGACGTCACCGTGAGCGACGGCGCCAAGGGCGCCAGGATCACCGCCCGCGAGCCCAAGGTCGCCAGCGGGCGGCCGGAGCTCACCGAGGCGGCCGTCGTGGTCGCCGGCGGGCGGGGAGTCGGCTCCCAGGAGGGCTTCGGGGTGGTCGAGCGGCTCGCCGACGCCATGGGTGCCGCCGTGGGCGCCTCGCGCACCGTCACCGACCAGCACTGGGCCCCACACGAGCTGCAGGTCGGCCAGACCGGCAAGACCGTGGCCCCCTCGCTCTACCTCGCCGCCGGGATCTCCGGGGCGATCCAGCACCGGGCCGGCATGCAGAGCAGCAAGACCATCGTCGTGGTCAACAAGGACCCGAAGGCGCCGCTGTTCCAGGTGGCCGACTTCGGCGTCGTCGGAGACCTGCACAAGGTCCTCCCCGCGTTGACCGACGAGGTCGCCAAACGCAAAGGCTGAGCCGGCCCCGACGTTGCGTACCCGAAGGAGCTCCTGCGAATGATGGCGGTCCGGCTGATCCTCGGCCTGCTGCTCACCGTGGTCTGCCTGGGGATCGCCGGGCGACGCCTGATGTTCCTGGTCAGGCTGGGCCAGCGGGCCCAGCCGATCGAGCCCGGGCGGCGCAGCAGCATCGGGCAGACCGTCCAGGCCGAGCTGGTCGAGGTCGCCGCACAGCGCAAACTGCTGCGGTGGAGCGTGCCCGGGGTGGCCCACCTGCTCGTCTTCTGGGGCTTCATGGTCCTGCTGCTGACGATCATCGAGGGGTTCGGGGCGCTCGTCGACCCGCACTTCCAAATCCCGTTCTTCGGCAACTGGGCGTGGTTCGGCTTCGTCGAGGACCTGTTCGCGATCCTGTGCGTGCTCGCCTTGGCGATCTTCGTCGGGATCCGCATCAAGAACGCCCCCGCGACCCTCGGCCGGCGCTCGCGCTTCTTCGGCTCGCACCTGGGCCCGGCGTGGTTCGTGCTGTTCATGATCTTCAACGTCGTCTGGACCCTGCTGGCCTTCCGCGGCGCGTCGATCGTCGCCCAGGGCGTCAACGAGGCCGGCAGCACGACGATGCAGTTCCTGCGGGGCGCGTTCGCGTCACAGGGGTTCGCCGCGCTGTTCTCCGGGCTCTCCCAGGACGCGGTCGAGGTGGCCGAGACGGTCCTGCTGCTGCTGTCGCTGGCGGTCCTGCTCGTCTTCACCGTCTTCGTCACCTACAGCAAGCACCTGCACATCTTCCTGTCGATCCCCAACGTCGCCTACGCCCGCCGCCCCCGTGCCCTCGGGGGCCTGCTGCCGGTCTACTGGGGCGGCAAGAAGGTCGACTTCGAGGACCCGGGCGACGACGACGTCATGGGCGTCGGCAAGATCGAGGACTTCACCTGGAAGGGCCTGCTCGACTTCGGCACCTGCACCGAGTGCGGCCGCTGCCAGAGCCAGTGCCCCGCCTGGAACACCGACAAGCCGCTCTCGCCGAAGATCCTCATGATGACCCTGCGCGACCACGCGCTGGCCAAGGCGCCCTACCTGCTGGCCGCCGAAGCCGAGCGCGACGGCCTACCGCAGCAGGCCAAGGACGCCGCGCAACGCTCGCTCGTCGGCCCCGCGGGCGACGAGGACGCGCACGTCGGCGAACACGGTGTGGCCGGTGCGGGCGTGGTGCCCTTCGACATGCTGTGGTCGTGCACGACGTGCGGCGCGTGCGTGGAGCAGTGCCCGGTGGACATCGAGCACGTCGACCACATCGTCGACATGCGTCGCTACCAGGTGCTCATGGAGGGGGCCTTCCCCGAAGAGGCCGGGATCATGCTCAACAACCTCGAGCACGCCGGCGACCCGTGGGGCCTGGGGCGGTCCAAGCGCCTGGAGTGGGCCGAGGAGCTGGACTTCGAGCTGCGGGTCTACGACGGGGACCGGATCCCCGACGACGTCGAGTACGTCTACTGGGTCGGCTGCGCCGGTGCGCTCGACGACACCGCCAAGCGCACCGCCCGCGCGGTCGCGACACTGCTACACGAGGCGGGGGTGGAGTTCGTCGTGCTGGGCGAGGCCGAGTCCTGCACGGGAGATCCGGCCCGGCGCATGGGGCACGAGTTCCTCTTCCAGATGCTCGCCATGCAGAACGTCGAGACCCTCAACGAGGCCGGGGCCACGCGCATCGTCGTCACCTGCGCGCACTGCTACAACGCCCTGGCCAACGAGTACCCGCAGGTCGGCGGCCACTACGAGGTCGTCCACCACACGAGCCTGCTGAGCCACCTGGTGGCGGCCAAGCGGCTCACCCCGGTGCAGCGGGTCGACGCCTCGGTGACCTACCACGACCCGTGCTACCTCGGGCGGCACAATCGGATCTTCGCCGCCCCGCGCGAGGTGCTCGCCGCCGTCCCCGGCACGAGGGTCACCGAGATGCCCCGCAACCGGGAGCGCTCGTTCTGCTGTGGGGCCGGTGGGGCCCGGATGTGGATGGACGAGACGCTCGGCACCCGGATCAACCAGAACCGCGCCGACGAGGCCATCGCCACCGGCGCCGACCTGGTCACGGCGGCCTGCCCGTTCTGCATCACCATGCTCGGCGACGGCCTCGCCCAGCGCCAGCAGGAGGGCACGGTCGCCGAGAGCATCGCCGTGACCGACGTCGCCGAGGTCCTGTTGCGATCGGTGCGTCCCGATCTCGTGGACGCCGCGGCCGTGCCGACCACCGGAGCCTCCTGACGCCGGACCCGTTCCACCATGGGCAACGACGCCCGACGCCGACCGGCACGCCGCATCGCCGCAGGCCAGACTGACCCGACCAGCCCCGACCCCAAGGACGCGCCCATGACCGACACCACCTCGACCCACGCTCTCGGGGCGGGCCTGGACCTCGGCAGCCTCAACCTCATGCTGGAGGCCCTCGAGGACTTCGTCACCAACACGCTGACGCCCGAGCGCCAGCTGGAGCTGGACCACGAGGACGTCTGCCCCGAGGACATGGTCCGGCAGATGTCCGACCCGGAGACCCTCGGCGTGCAGTTGGTCTTCATCCCCGAGGCGTACGGCGGCATGGACGGCGGCGCGTTCGACAGCTACCGGGTCTGCGAGCTGATGGCCCGCTA
The DNA here is from genome assembly GCA_037045055.1 of Dermatophilaceae bacterium. Lineage (GTDB taxonomy): Bacteria > Actinomycetota > Actinomycetes > Actinomycetales > Dermatophilaceae > Phosphoribacter. The sequence goes on from JBAOHJ010000003.1 coordinate 75,377, forward strand.
CGACATCGGCGTGGGCACGGCGGTCTTCGCGACGTTCCTCGGAGCCGACCCGATCGTCGTGGGCGCCACCGACGAGCAGAAGCAGCGCTGGCTCGGCGCGATCTGCGAGCAGGGCGCGATCTTCGCCTACGGGGCCACCGAGCCGGAGGCCGGGTCGGACCTCGGCGCGCTGACGACCACGGCCACCCCGGTGCGCGGCGACGACGGCGAGGTCACGGCATACAAGATCAACGGGCGCAAGCAGTGGATCTCCAACGGGTCGATCGCCGACTTCACCACGATCCTGGCCAACACCGACGCCGGGCCCACCTGGTTCGTCGTGCCCAAGGGCACGCCCGGGCTGTCCTCGGCGCCCCCGGAGGACAAGCACGGCATCCGGCTGTCCAACACCGCCGCGCTGTTCCTCGACGACGTCGAGGTGCCCGCCTCGGACGTCGTCGGCCTCGTCGAGGGCAAGGGGCTCATCCAGGCCCAGCAGGTCTTCGGCTACACCCGGGTCATGGTCGCGGCGTTCGGCCTCGGCGGCGGGTGGGGCGCGCTCGACAAGGCGATCACCTACTCGGTCAACCGCGAGCAGGGCGGCGGTCCCCTGGCCGAGAAGCAGGGCTACACCCACAAACTCATCGTCCCGCACGCGGTGCGCCTGGAGGCCGCCCGCGCCTACATCGAGTACACCGCCGACCAGATCGACATCGGCAACGGCGCCAACGGCGCGATGAACACCGAGGGCGCCATCGCCAAGTACCTGGGCACCGTCGCCGGCAACGACGCCGCCGACGGGGCGATCCAGGCTCACGGCGGTTACGGCTACACCCGCCCGTATGCCGTCGAGAAGATGAAGCGCGACGTGCGGATCACGACGATCTACGAAGGCACGTCGGAGATCATGGAGATGACCGTCGCCCGCGACCGCTGGCAGCAGCACCTGAAGACCCAGGGCCGCTACTACCTCGACCGGGCCGCGACCCTCAAGGCGTTGCACGCCCGCCAGCCCGGCGTCGGCGCCGACGTGGCCGCGCTGGCCATGGAGAGTCTCGCCGTGGTGCTGGAGGCCGCGCGCACCGGGCGGCTGACCCGCAGCCAGCACATCCTGTTCCGTCTGGGCGAGCTGATCTGCTGGACCGAGGGCGCCGGAGCCTTGGCCGAGCGCGCCGCGCGGGCCGCCGAGGGCACGTCGTTCGAGAAGAGCCCCAAGCGGTTCGACGCCACCACGCTCGCGACGATGTCGCGGGTCTACGCCCGCGAGGCGGCCGCCCGGGTCGCCCTCGACGGGTCCCGCTGGGTCGCCGGCGCGGCCGACCCCGGCACCCCCGCGGTCGCCGCCGTGGGCGGCATACCGGTCCCGGCCATCCTGGCCGCCCAGGCCGGCATGGTCACCGACATGGACGCCGTCGCCGACGCGCTCTACGAGCGCACCGGATCCTGAGCCCACCCCCTGCTCGCCAAGAGGACACCCCAAACGATGAGTGCACGTGAGATCCAGCCGGTCGCCGTCGTCGGCACCGCCGCGATCATGCCGATGGCCCCGACCGGAGACGCCTTCTGGGCCAACATCAAGGGGGGTCGCTACTGCATTACCGAGGTCCCGCCGCAGCGGTGGGACCCGGCGATGTACTTCAGCGAGGACCACGGGGCTCGAGACAAGACGTACTCGAAGATCGGCGGATGGGTCACCGAGTACGAGTGGGACCCGATCGCCTGGAAGCTGCCGATCCCCCCGACCGTGCAGTCCCAGATGGACGTCAGCCAGAAGTGGGCGCTGTCCGCCGCCCGCCGAGCGCTCCTGGAGGCCGGCTGGCCGTCGTGGAACGTCGACAACCAGAACGTCGCGGTCATCCTCGGCAACGCCCTCGGCGGCGAGAAGCACTACCACTCGAGCATGCGCATCCTCCTGCCGACCTTCCTGACCCACCTGCACGCCTCGCCGGCGCTGCAGGCCCTGCCCGAGCAGGTCCGCCACCAGATCATCGAGGACACCGTCGCCAGCTACAAGGACGGCATGTTCGAGATCACCGAGGACACCATGCCCGGTGAGCTGGCCAACGTCGTCGCCGGCCGGATCGCCAACGTCCTGAACCTGCGCGGTCCCAACTACATCGCCGACGCCGCCTGCGCCTCCGGGCTGGCCGCCCTCAACAGCGCGGTGCTCGGGCTGCGCGACCACCAGTTCGACGCGGTCGTCACCGGCGGCATCGACCGCAACATGGGCGCCGAGGCGTTCGTCAAGTTCTGCAAGATCGGTGCGCTGTCCGCCACCGGCACCCGCCCGTTCGACGCGGGCGCCGACGGCTTCGTCATGGGCGAGGGGGCGGCTCTGTTCGTCCTCAAGCGCCTCGAGGACGCCGAGCGGGACGGCGACCGGATCTACGCCACCATCCTCGGGGTCGGCGGGTCCTCGGACGGCAAGGGCAAGGGCATCACCGCGCCCAACCCGGTGGGTCAGCAGCTCGCGGTGGCCCGTGGCTGGGAGCAGGCCGGGGTGGACCCCGCGACGGTGTCGGCGATCGAGGCCCACGGCACCTCGACCCGGGTCGGCGACGCCGCGGAGCTGGAGACCCTGACCAAGGTCTTCGGCGCGGCCGGCGCACCCAGGCGGTCCATCGCCCTGGGATCGGTGAAGTCCAACATCGGCCATCTCAAGGCGGGGGCCGGGGCCGCGGGGCTCTACAAGATGGTCCGCTCGCTCGACGAGAAGGTCCTCGCCCCCTCGCTGAACTTCGTCAACCCCAACGACAACGTCGACTGGGACACCGTCTCCTGTTACGTCAACACCCAGCTGACCGAGTGGGCGCAGCCCGCCGGCGGCCAGCCCCGCCGCGGGGGGGTCAGCGCGTTCGGCTTCGGCGGCACCAACTTCCACGTCGTCGTCGAGGAGTACCTCCCCGGGCGCTACCAGCCGCGCCCGCGGGTCTTCGCCTCGGCGCAGGTCCCCGGCGCCGCGACCACCCCCACGTATGCCGCTGCCGCACCCTCCCCAGGAGTGACCGCCACCGTGCCTGCCAAGACCCCGCTGCGCGGAGCCCTCGTCCTCGGCGGCCGCGACGACGCCGACATCCTCGCCCAGGTGCAGGCCGCCCTCGCGGCGGCCAAGGCCGGCTCCGCCCCGGCGCCGGCCGCGCCTGACCCGGCGCTGGCCGACGCCGCGGTGCGGGTCGCCGTCGACTACGGCGACGCCACCGAGCTGGCCGGCAAGCTCGAGAAGCTCGTCATGGCCCTGACCACCGGCAACCCCGCGATCTTCAAGCTGCTGCGCCAGCAGGGCACCTTCCTGGGCCGCGGGCCGGCGCCCAAGGTCGCCTTCCTCTACACCGGCCAGGGCTCGCAGTACGTCAACATGCTGCGCTCGCTCTACGACCGGGAGCCGCTGGTCAAGGACACCTTCGACAACGCCGACCGGGTGATGACACCGCTGCTCGGACGCCCGCTGACCTCGTTCATCTACGTCGACCCCGACGACGCCACCGCGGTCAAGGCCGCCACCGGTCAGCTCATGCAGACCGAGATCACCCAGCCGGCGGTGCTGGCCACCGACCTATCGCTGACCCGGCTGTTCGCGGCATACCACATCCACCCCGACATGGTGATGGGGCACAGCCTCGGCGAGTACGGCGCGCTGGTCGCCGCCCGCACGCTGACCTTCGACGCCGCCCTCGAGGCGGTCAGCGCCCGGGGCCGGGAGATGGCCAACGTGTCGGTCGAGGACAACGGCGCGATGGCGGCGGTGTTCGGACCGCTGTCGGAGATCGAGAAGGTCGTCGCGCAGGCCGAGGGCTACGTCGTCATCGCCAACATCAACTCCTATTCGCAGGCCGTCGTCGGCGGCGGCACCCAGGCGGTCGAGAAGGTCATCGAGACCTTCAAGGGCCTGGGCATGAACGCCATCCGCATCCCGGTCAGCCACGCGTTCCACACCGCGATCGTCGCCCCGGCCTCGCCGCACTTCGTCAACGCGCTGCGCCGCCTGGACATGCGTCCGCCGCAGCTGCCCATCGTCGCCAACGTCACCGGCGAGTTCTACCCCGCCAGCGCCGACAGCGAGTTCATGCTCGACTTCGCCGGCAAGCAGATCGCCTCGCCGGTGCAGTTCGTCAAGGGCCTGCAGACCCTCTACGACGCGGGCGCGCGGGTGTTCGTCGAGATGGGGCCGAAGAAGGCGCTCACCGGGTTCGTCGAGGACGTCCTCGTCGGGCGACACGACGACGTCACCGCCCTGTTCACCAACCACCACAAGGTGCCCGACGACGTCGCCGTCAACCAGGCGCTGTGCGGCCTGTATGCCGCCGGGCACGGGTTCGCGGCTCCCGCCGTCCCGGCCTCGGGCCCCGCCGCCGCGGCCGCGGCGGCCGTGGCACCGGCGTCGGCACCCGCCCAGGCTCCGTCGTCACCCGCCGCTGCCGTCGCCGCCGCGCCGGCGGCGTCCGCGCCGCCCTCCGACGTGGTCGGCGAGCTGGGCCGGATCATCGCCGAGGCCCTCGCCCAGGGGATGCGGCTGCTCGGCAGCGCCGCCGCGCCCGCCCCCGCCGTCGCGGCCTCGCCCGGCCCCGCCGTGATCCCCGAGCAGCCGCGCGAGCGGCTCGAGCCCCTCGTCGTCACCGGGGCGGCGCTAGGCCTGCCCGGCGTGGAGCGGACCTTCGACGACGCCAACATCGGGCGGATCCTCGGCGGCGAGGTGCTCATCACCCCGCTGCCGCAGCACATCCGCGACCGGCAGGCCGACATGCGCATCACCCGCCTGGTCAAGGACGCCAGCGGGGCCGGCAGCTTCCAGGTCATCGACGACCCGGCCGAGGTCATCAAGCTCGCCGGGCAGTTGTCCCGCGTCGACCTGGTCGAGCAGTTCGGCATCGACGAGGCTCGCAACGAGGCCCTCGACTGGACCACCCGGATGGCCCTGGCGGCCGGCCTGGACGCGTTGCGCGACGCCGGCATACCGCTGGTCATGCGGTACAAGACGACGACCATCGGCACCCAGCTGCCCGACAAGTGGCTGCTGCCCGAGTCGATGCGCGACGACACCGGCGTGATCTTCGCCTCGGCCTTCCCCGGGGCCGGGCGCTTCGCCGAGAACCTCGAGGGGTATGCCGCCGACCGCACCGGCCGGGAGCACCTCGTCCGGCTGGAGCGGCTGCGCTCGACCATGGCCGACGACAACCCGTCGGCCGCCGACCTCGACGGTCTCATCGGCGAGCTGCGCCATCACCTGCAGACCAACCCCTATGTGTTCGACCGGCGGTTCATCTTCCGGGTGCTGGCCTTCGGGCACGCCCAGTTCGCCGAGCTCGTCGGCGCTCGGGGGCCGAACACCCAGATCAACTCCGCCTGCGCGAGCACCACCCAGGCGGTCTCCCTGGCCGAGGACTGGATCCGGGCCGGCCGCTGCCGCCGGGTCCTGGTCATCACCGCCGACGACGTGAGCAACGACGAGCTGGCCCCCTGGGTCACCGCCGGGTTCCTGTCCAGCGGTGCCGCCGCGACCGACGAGCGGGTCGAGGACGCCGCCACGCCGTTCGACAAGCGCCGCCACGGCATGGTCATCGGCTCGGGTGCCGCCGCCCTCGTCGTGGAGTCGGCCGACTCGGCACGCGAGCGAGGCATCCAGCCGATCTGCGAGCTCCTCGGCACGGTCACCGCCAACAGCGCGTTCCACGGCTCGCGCCTGGACGTCGGCCACATCGGCGGCGTCATGACGGCACTGGCCGCCGAGGTCGGCGCCCGCGGTGTCGACCTGCACGAGATCGCGGACCGCACGATGTTCGTCTCGCACGAGACCTACACCCCCGCTCGGGGCGGAAGCGCCGCGGCCGAGATCAACGCCCTGCGACTGGTGTTCGGCGATGACGCGGACAAGGTCGTCATCACCAACACCAAGGGCTTCACCGGTCACGCGATGGGCGCGGGCATCGAGGACGTCGTCGCCGTCAAGGCGCTGGAGACCGGCATCGTCCCGCCGGTGCCCAACTACAAGGTCCCCGACCCCGACCTCGGGCCGCTCAACCTGTCCACGGGCGGGTCGTACCCCGTCGAATACGCCATGCGCCTGGCCGCCGGCTTCGGCTCGCAGATCGCCATGACGCTCATGCGGTGGACTCCGCCACCCGGCAAGGGCCGCGTGGCGCCCAACGCCCTCGGCTACCACAACCGCATCGTCGACCCGGTCGCCTGGCAGCGCTGGCTCGACCAGGCCGCCGGCCGCGCCGGCGCCACCGTCGAGGTCGACCACCGGCGGCTGCGCATCGTCGACACCGGCGCGCCAGGGTCGCCGATCGTCCCCGGGGTCAACACGCCCGTCCCGTATGCCGGTCGCCTGGCGCCCGGTGGCCTGCCCGGCGCCGGTGTGGTGCCCTCGACGACCGTGCCCGGGGTGGAGGCGTCGGCAGCCGCTGCTGCGGCGGCGATCCCGGCGCGGGCGGCCGAGGTCACCGGCCCGGCTGCTCCCGCGGGCGGGCCGGTCGCCGCTCCGGTCTCGCCGGCTGCTGCCCCGGTGGTGCCCCCTTCCCCGACTCCCGAGGCGGCGCCGCCCAGCGACCCGGTGCTGGAGCAGGTGGTGGGCATCGTGTCGGAGCTGACCGGCTACCCACCAGACCTGCTCGACCCCGACCTCGACCTCGAAGCCGACCTCGGCGTCGACACCGTCAAACAAGCCGAAGTCTTCGCCGCCGTCCGCGAGCACTACGGCGTCGACCGCGACGACACCCTCTCCCTGCGCGACTTCCCCACCATCAACCACGTCGTCCGCTGGGTCCGCGCCAAAGCCGGCATCCCCGAACCCACCACCACCCCCGCACCCGCAGCGGCCCCCACACCCGCTGCGGCCCCCGCCCCCGCAGCGGCCCCCGCTACGGCCCCCGCCAGCGACGAGGTCACCGCCACCGTCGTCGGCATCGTCGCCGACCTCACCGGCTACCCACCCGACCTGCTCGACCCCGACCTCGACCTCGAAGCCGACCTCGGCGTCGACACCGTCAAACAAGCCGAAGTCTTCGCCGCCGTCCGCGAGCACTACGGCGTCGACCGCGACGACACCCTCTCCCTGCGCGACTTCCCCACCATCAACCACGTCGTCCGCTGGGTCCGCGCCAAAGCCGGCATCCCCGAACCCACCACCACCCCCGCACCCGCCGCGGCCCCCACACCCGCTGCGGCACCCGCGCCCGCAGCGGCCCCCGCCGGCGACGAGGTCACCGCCACCGTCGTCGGCATCGTCGCCGACCTCACCGGCTACCCACCAGACCTGCTCGACCCCGACCTCGACCTCGAAGCCGACCTCGGCGTCGACACCGTCAAACAAGCCGAAGTCTTCGCCGCCGTCCGCGAGCACTACGGCGTCGACCGCGACGACACCCTCTCCCTGCGCGACTTCCCCACCATCAACCACGTCGTCCGCTGGGTCCGCGCCAAAGCCGGCATCCCCGAACCCACCACCACCCCCGCACCCGCCGCGGCCCCCGCCCCCGCTGCGGCGCCCGCCCCCGCTGCGGCACCCGCGCCCGCAGCGGCCCCCGCCGGCGACGAGGTCACCGCCACCGTCGTCGGCATCGTCGCCGACCTCACCGGCTACCCACCAGACCTGCTCGACCCCGACCTCGACCTCGAAGCCGACCTCGGCGTCGACACCGTCAAACAAGCCGAAGTCTTCGCCGCCGTCCGCGAGCACTACGGCGTCGACCGCGACGACACCCTCTCCCTGCGCGACTTCCCCACCATCAACCACGTCGTCCGCTGGGTCCGCGCCAAAGCCGGCATCCCCGAACCCACCACCACCCCCGCACCCGCCGCGGCCCCCGCCCCCGCCGCGGCCCCCACACCCGCTGCGGCCCCCGCCCCCGCAGCGGCCCCCGCTACGGCCCCCGCTGCGGCCCCCGCCAGCGACGAGGTCACCGCCACCGTCGTCGGCATCGTCGCCGACCTCACCGGCTACCCACCAGACCTGCTCGACCCCGACCTCGACCTCGAAGCCGACCTCGGCGTCGACACCGTCAAACAAGCCGAAGTCTTCGCCGCCGTCCGCGAGCACTACGGCGTCGACCGCGACGACACCCTCTCCCTGCGCGACTTCCCCACCATCAACCACGTCGTCCGCTGGGTCCGCGCCAAAGCCGGCCTGGACGCCACGTCCCAGGCACCGGGCGCACCCGTGGCGGGCTCACCCACGTCGGCACCGGCTCCCGGCGCCCCGGACACCGTCCAGGGCGACCTGCGGGCCATCGACGCCCTGCCCCGCCGACTCCCGGTCAACCTGTTGCGTCCGGCCATCGGCAAGTGCGCCGAGAGCGGCGTCGTCCTGCAGGGCGCGCGCGTGCTCGTCATGCTCGACGAGGGCGGGGTCGGCGACGCCCTGGTCAAGCGCCTGGACAAGGCCGGGGCGCGGGCACTGACGCTGCCGGCCGGCATACCCACCGACGCACTGGCCGCGCAGCTGGACACCTGGCTCGCCGACGGGCCGATCGCCGGGGTGTACTGGCTCCCGGCGCTGGACGACGAGGGGCCGCACGAGCAGCTCGACCTCGCCGGCTGGACCGAGGCGCTGCGGCGGCGGGTCAAGACCCTCTACACGACGATGCGCCGCCTCTGGGACGACAGCCCGTTCCTGGTCTCGGGCACCCGCCTGGGCGGGCGGCACGGCTACGGCCCGGACGGCGCGACCAGCCCGATGGGCGGCGCGGTCACCGGATTCGTCAAGTCGTACAAGAAGGAGCGGCCCGACGCCCTCGTCAAGGCGGTCGACCTGCCGGCCAGCCGCCGGACGGCGGCCGTGGCCGACCAGCTGATCGACGAGACGCTGCGCGACCCCGGTGCCGTCGAGATCGGCCTGCTCGACGGGTTGCGGTGGGGGGTCGGGTTCGCCGTGACCCCGTTCCCCGCGTTGACCGAGGACGGCTCCCCCGACGGACCCGGCGGTATGCCGCTGACCCCGGACTCGGTCTTCCTCGTCACCGGAGCCGCAGGCAGCATCGTCTCGGCGATCACCGCCGATCTGGCCAAGGCCAGCGGCGGCACCTTCCACTTGCTCGACCTCACCCCGACGCCGGACCCGCACGACCCCGACCTGGCCGCCTTCGCCACCGCCAAGGACAGCCTCAAGTCGACTCTCGCGGCCCGGATGAAGGACCGCGGCGAGCGCCCGACCCCGGTGGCCATCGACAAGGAGATCGCCGGGATCGAGCGCCGGGCAGCGGCGCTGGCCGCGATCCAGGCGGTGGAGTCCGCCGGCGGCACCGCGCACTACCACTGCGTCGACCTCACCGATGGCCCGGCGGTCGCCGCGGTCATGGACGAGGTCGCCCAGCGCAGCGGCAAGGTCGACGTGCTGCTGCACGCCGCAGGACTGGAGATCAGCCGGAACCTGCCGGACAAGGAGCCCAGGGAGTACGACCTCGTCTTCGACGTCAAGACCACCGGCTGGTTCACCGTCTGGTCGGCGGCCAGCCGGATGCCGGTCGGCGCCACGGTGGTGTTCTCCTCGGTGGCCGGCCGGTTCGGCAACCAGGGGCAGACCGACTACAGCGCCGCCAACGACCTGCTGTGCAAGATCACCTCCGCGATGCGCCGCGACCGCCCGCAGACCCGGGCCCTGGCCCTGGACTGGACGGCCTGGGGAGGCATCGGCATGGCCACCCGCGGCTCCATCCCCAAGATCATGGAGATGGCCGGGGTGCAGATGCTGCCGCCCGAGGCCGGCGTGGCGTGGATCCGTCGCGAGCTGGCCGCCACGGCATACGCCGGCGAGGTCGTCGTCGCCGGCGAGCTCGGCCAGATGGCCCCGGACTGGGCCGGCGGCGGCATCGACCCGCAGGCGCTGCTCGGCGGTGGCACGCCCGGACCGATGACCGGGGAGATCTCCTTCGAGACCCAGCAGGGTCTGGTCGTGCGCACCACGCTGGATCCGACGCTGCAGGGGTTCCTCTTCGACCACCGCATCGACGGCACCCCGGTGCTGCCGGGGGTCATGGGCATGGAGGGATTCGCCGAGGCGGCCGCGCTGCTGGCCCCCGAGGGCTACCGTGTCGGCGGCATCGAGGGCGTCGACTTCTACGCCCCGGTGAAGTACTTCCGGGACGAGCCGCGCGCGGTCACCGTCACCGCTCGGGTCGAGCCCGACCCCGACGGCGGCGCCGACCTGCTCGCTCGGTGCACCCTGACCGCCGAGCGGTCCCTGCCGGGCCAGTCGGCACCGACGGTGACGACCCACTTCACCGGCACCGTGCGGCTGACCACCGCCGAGCCCGAGCAGGACCATGTCGACGTCTCGACCGACCCGGCGCAGGCGAGCCTGAGCCCGTCGGACGTGTACGCGTTCTACTTCCACGGGCCGGCCTACCAGGTCATCGAGCAGGGGTGGCGCAACGGCGACGGGTCGATGACGCGGTTCACCGACCCGCTGCCGGACAACCACACCCCGCCCGACGCGCCGGTGCTGTCGGCGCCGCGGCTGGCTGAGCTGTGCTTCCAGACCTCGGGGCTGTGGGAGGCCGGGACCCAGGGTCGGATGGGGCTGCCGACGCGGGTCGGTCGGGTGCGCGTGCTGCGCGACCCGACCCAGGTCCAGGGTCGGCTCTTCGGCCTGGCCTGGCCGAAGGGGTCGAGCACGTTCGACTGCGCGGTGGTCGACGGCACCGGCGCCGTCGTCATGCGGATGGAGGGCTACGCCAGCGTCGAGCTGCCGACCCCGCTGCCCGAGTCGGCGGTGCAGCGGCTGCGCGAGACGTTCGGCTGACCGACCGGCAGGGCGCAGCTCGGCCACGGCCGCGCCGCTCAGCCGTGCCCAGGCTGTGGGCGGGCGGACCGACTCCCGACCGGCCCACACCGCGTCCGGCCACAGGTCAGTCGGTCAACGGGCTGCTCAGCCACGAGTGCATCGGCACGGCCGTCGCGAGGTGGTCGCCTCCCGGCAACAGCCGCGGTGGACGCCCCGGCTCGCGGTAGACGACGGTGAGCACGAAGCGCCCGTCTCGCCGCCACCAGCCCGGGAACGCACCGCCACCGCCCGCCTCGACGGCGAGGGGGGCCCACCCGTCGACCGTCGGTGTGCGCACCCACGAGACGACCACCGACCGGGTGTCGGCGCGCAGCCCGACGCGCAGCACCTTGAGCGCCGATTCCTTGGCCGACCACACGAGGTTCGCGGCGAGGTTCCACGGCTCGCTGTGCACCGGCCCGCTCGCGGCCACTCGGGCCTGCTCGGGCTCGGTGAGGTAGTCGGCGACGAACGCCGGCGAACGCGGCTCCACCAGCTCGAGATCGGTGCCCAGGGTGCCCGCCCCCGGCGGCCCGACCAGGGCCACCGCAACGCCGGCCCGGTCGGTGAGGGACACGTCGAGGTCGGCCGGTATGCCGTTGCGCCGGACGAAGGGCGCGCCCCCTGGCCGGTTGAGCAGTTCCACCCGGGACAACCGAGCGGGATCGGCGGCCAGCTGCGCCGACGACCCCACGGCGGACCCCTCCAGGGCCGTCACGGCCCTCTTGCCGGCCCACCGCCGCAGCAGGTACTCGGTGCGCGGCTTGGTGAACCGCAGCCGGTCCAGACGCGCCGTCTCGGCAGGTGAGAGCCACTCCCGTCCGGCGGGGATCCCCGGCTCCGCGACCGCCAGCCAGTGCCTGTCCGGTGCCACGCCGACATCCTCGCATCCGCCTGGCTTTCACCCCGTGAAAGGCCGTCGACCCGTCCTGGACCCCGCCACGCTCGGCCCCGATGCTGGATCGAGGACCTCGGATACGCCCGGTCGCGCCGGGGCCCTCGGACAGGAGCAGGGATGGACGACACCGTCGTGGTCGGCGGCGTGGGCATGGTCAAGTTCGCCAAACCGGGTCGCAGCGACCCGTACGAGGTCATGGCCTCCACCGCCATCCGGGCAGCGCTGCAGGACGCCGGCATCGACTACTCGCTCGTCGGGCAGGCTTACGCCAGCTACGCGTTCGGCGACAGCGCGTGCGGCCAAACGGCGCTGTACCGGGTCGGGATGACGGGCATCCCGGTGGTCAACGTCAACAACAACTGCTCCTCGGGCTCCTCGGCCCTGATGCTCGCCCGGCAGGCCGTCCTCTCGGGCGCGACCGACTGCGCGCTGGCCTTCGGGTTCGAGCAGATGCGTCCCGGCGCCATCGACATGGCGTGGACCGACCGCACCATGCCGCTCATCGAGCTGGAGCGACGCCTGGAGCGGATGATGCCGGGTGTCGCCGAGGCGCCCAACGCCCACCGGCTGTTCGGTGCCGCCGCCACGGCATACCTCGACCAGACCGGCGCCGACCCGTCCCTCTACGCCAAGGTCGCCGTGAAGACCCGTGCCCACGCGATCAACAACCCGCTGGCGATCTTCGACACGCCGCTGACGGTCGACCAGGTGATGGCCTCGCCGGTGATCTTCCCGCCGTACCTGCGCCGCCTGCAGGCCTGCCCGCCCTCGTGCGGGGCGGCCGCCGCCGTGGTCTGCAGCCACGACTTCGCCCGCCGCCACATCCCGGACCGAGCCGTGACGATCCTCGCCCAGCAGATGGTCACCGACCTCCCGGTGCGCGACACCAACCCCATCGACCTGTCCGGAGCGGACATGACCCGGCGGGCCAGTGCAGCGGTCTACGAGCAGGCCGGCATCGGGCCGGCGGATGTCCCCGTCGTCGAGCTACACGACTGCTTCACCTCCAACGAGGTCATCACCTACGAGGGCCTCGGGCTGTGCGGCCCGGGCGAGGCGGAGAAGTACGTCGACGCCGGCGACAACACCTACGGCGGCCGGCACGTCGTCAACCCCTCCGGCGGCCTCATGTCCAAGGGGCACCCGCTGGGTGCGACCGGTCTGGCGCAGTGCTTCGAGTTGGTCGCTCAGGTGCGCGGCGAGGCCGGTCCCCGCCAGGTCGTCGGGGCCCGGCTCGCTCTGCAACACAACCTCGGTCTGGGCGGCGCCTGCGTCGTCACCCTCTACGGCGCGGGCTGAGCCGGCTCGCGCCGCTCATTCCTACGGCGCGGGCTGAGCCGGCTCGCGCCGCTCAGCCCTGATCCACCGACGGTGATGTCGTAGGTCATCAGTTCGGGTTTTCGGTTGGGGGCGGGTGTGGGGGCGCGGGTGGCTGGCCGGTCTGTCCGGCTCTTCCACGTTGGGTCCTCTGGTCGTGCCGCTGGGGCTGGGTGGTCAGGTCGTGGCCGCGGCGGGTGGGCTGGTGGCGCGGTCCCACATTGCCTGCCAGGCCGGTGCCCAGGGCCAGGCGGCGGGGAGGTGCAGCACGAGCCGCCGGCCGGTCCTGGCGAGGCGGGCGGGGACGTTGATGATCAGGGTGCGCACGGTGGCCCAGCGGGCGGTGCGCATCGCGGCCGCGACAGCGGCGGCGCGGGCGAGGTTGAATGCGATCACGGTGCAGGCGAGCCAGGCGGCGTTGGCCGCGTATTTCCCGGAGGGTAGGTGCGCCAGCGGCCCGTTCTTGACCTCGGCGATGACCTGCTCGACGTGGGCGTGCTCGCGGTGGCGTTGGTCGGCCTCGATGGCGCTCAGGTCGCTATTGGTGATGAAGGCGTGGTGGCGCCAGGCCGCGAACAGTTCACCTTGCACTGACCCGTCGGAGGCCAGTGGTTGCAGCCGGGCGACCCGGCGGATGACCAGGCGGCAGCGCACGTGCTGGCTCTTGCGGCGGCCGGTGAACGCGACGTAGTCGATCTCGGCGACCTGCGCGTCGGAGATCCACCGCTGCTCGCTGTCCTCCCACACCGCGTTGGGGTACTCGATGCTGGTCCAGGCGTCCTCGTCGATCGCGGTGATCGCGGCCTTGACCTTGGGGTCCATCCGGGCGGTGACCGAGAACCACGCATCGTGCCGCAGCGCGGTCCCCACGAAGGCCCACCCGTAGTAGGCGGAGTCGGCCCGGCACAGGACCTGCCCGGTGGCCCCGGCCGCGCGGGCCGTGGTGATGACCTGGGCCAGCAGGCGGCCCACACCGGCGGCGGAGGCGATGTTCCCGCGGCGCAGCCGGGCGCCGGCGATCACCGGTGCCGCGGCCGGGGTCGAGACGGAGGCCAGCTGCACGGTCAACCCGCGCTGGCGGGTGTACCCGAACGCGGCACCCTGCTTGGCGTACCCGTGGACCTCACGGACGGTGTCATCGACATCGACGTACGCGACCTGGTCGGCTCCAGCGAGCAGGCCCGGGACCTGCCTGGCCAGCCCGGCCAGCAACCGCGTCCCGACCGCGTCGAGCTGCTGAACGTGCCCGTGGGTGAACGAGCGCAAGAACGTGCCCAGCGTCGAGGGCGCCCGCACCCCGGTGAATAGCCGCGGCATCGCCCCGTGCCGCAGCAGGTCCAGGTCATCGATACTGTCCGCGCCGGCCAGCATCCCGGCGAGCACCGCGCTCGTCTTGACCGCCGCGTTCGGCGACGGCACGCCGAGATGCTGGCTGAGCAGATCACCCAGCCCGGCCGACTCGGCCAACCGCAGCACCGGCACCAACCCGGCCGCCGACACCAGGTTCGGGTCATCGAACACCGCACGGATCGTGTGAGAGGCTTTCACCTACGAGGTGCCCTTCGTGAGCGACATCTTCAGGAACTCGACACTCCCGATCCTGTTACATCACAAGGGCACTCTCGCGTTACGACCCGCCCAACACCTCAAACCCACCGGTGGATCAGGGCTCAGTCGCCGTCGAGCAGGTAGAGCGCACCGAGGTTGGCGTCGACCCTGATCCGCTGGCCGGTGCGGATGGTCTCGGTGCCGACGAACACGTTCATGAGCACCGGGATGCCGTACTCCCGACCGACGATCGCGGCGTGGGACAGGGAGGCGCCACGGTCCACGACCACCCCGGCGATGAAGGAGAACACCGGTGTCCAGCTCACCGACGTGCTCGCGGCGACGAGGATCTCCCCCGGCTTGACCTCGGCGATCTCGTCCTCGCGCAGGATGACGCGAGCCACACCCTCGCACACCCCCGGCGAGCCGCAGGTGCCGTAGAGGTCGGCCTTGAGCTCCTCGCGCACCACCGGCATCGCCCCGACGACGACCTTGAGGGCGATCGGGTCCTGCGACTCGGCGAGCGCCGCCATCGCCTGCTCCATGTCGTAGCCGGGCTTGAGCAGCACCGGCGGGTTGGGGGCCTGCAGCCACGACTCCCACTCGGCGCGCCGGGCGGTGACCACCGGGCGCAGGTCGAAGTTGTCCGGGTTGATGGCCGCCTTGCGGATCTCGTCGGGGATGAGGAAGAGCACGTCCTCGGGGTCGTCGATCGCCCCGCCGCCGTGCATCCGTCGACCCACCTCGACGGCCGCCCGACGCAGCAGGGCGTGGCTGTAGAGGTCGAGATAGTGGTCGTGCTCCTCGCTGAACACGCCGCTCTTCTGGGCCAGGCGCAGCAGCGTCGTGAACCACCCCTTCTGCTGGGGCGCCACCTTGGCGAGGACCTCGGCCTCTGCCCGCTCGCGCTGGGCGCTGATCCGGGCCCGCTCCTCGTCGAGGTTGAAGTCCCCGCCGCGGGACAGGAACTGCTTGATGTTGGTCATCACCGGAGTGGGGTCCTCGACCCATGTCGGCAGGTTGATCTCGGCCATCCGCTGGGCCCGCCACCCGTCGTGCTGCAGGAAGTCCCGCAGCTGGGTCATGAAGTCGCGGCCGGCCGGGCTCGCGGACAGCGCCGCCTCGACCTGCTCGGGCGGGGTGTCCCGGAACACCTCGGCCAAGCCCATCCCCTCGGCCTGCTTGGAGAACTCCCAGATCCGCTTGTCCACCTGCAGGACCTTGTTGTCGAAACCGGTGATGAGCGTGTGGAACAGCGGACTCGTGTCGTCGATCCCGAGGATGTCCCGGCACATGTTCTCGAAGAGGATGAACCCGGTGAACGTCCCGTACATCATGTAGGTGTGGATCTCCCACATCCGTCGGGTCACCCCGAGGGCCTGCTCGAACTGCTCCAGCGCGTCGAAGTTGTCCAGGGCGGCGAGGTCCACGGCCTTGAGTCGCTCGTACCGGTCGAGCATCTCCTGCAGCAGCCCGCCCCACAGGCCGTCGAAGTCCTCGATGAAGGGGCGGATGCCCTCGCGGAACCGCGCCTCCCGCTCGGCGCGCTCCCGCTCGCTCTTCACGGTCATCACGGTGAGGTAGCCGCCACCCTGGTGGAACCTCCAGTCCCAGCCCTTGACCTTGGGCAGCCCGATCTTCTCGGCGCCGTACTGCACGCCGGCCCGGCAGTAGTTGATCCAGGACCAGCCGAACAGCGGCGTCCACGGCGGCACCGAATGGGTGCCGTCGAGGAACCACGCCGGCGACTGCTCGAAGTCGACCGCCTCGTCGAACATGAAGCCCGGCACGGGGTCGGGGATGCGCATCGCCGCGGCGTCGGCCGGCCGCTCGAGCGTGTCGGTCATGGTGAGTCTCCTTCGGTCCTAGAAGGTGCGGCCGGGTTGGTCCCAGAACCGCGGGAGTCCCCTGTCTTCACAGATCGCCTTGGCGGCGATGTAGCCACTGCCACGGCCGATGCCGGCGGCGGAGTGGACGTTCGAGGAGCAGTGGTACAGGCCCGGGATGGGGCTGCGCGGACCGGCCAGCTCCGGGAACGGCCGGAAGCGGCCCAGCTGCGAGGCCAGGTGCGAGCCCTCCGGCCAGCCCCCCTCCAGCATGTCGGGGTGGCCCGCGAGGATGTCGTAGGGGGTGTAGAAGCGGGTGGCGATGACGTTGTCGCGGGTCATGTTCGGCGCGTACTTGGGCCACTCGTCCAGCCAGCGCTCGACGTACTCGTCGCGGATCCGCCCCCACTCGCGCGCGGAGAAGAAACGCGCCGGCGCGGTGAACTCCTCCACCATGATCATGTGCTTGCCGTCGGCGGCCCGGCTCGGGTCCCAGATGCTGTCCGGTGCGGTGAGGCCGCTGAGGCGCTGGGACACCCCGAGCAGGAAGATCTCGTGCTGCCACTTCGAGGCCAGGTACTCCGGGTCCTTGGGGCCGGTGTAGAGACGGGGCTGACTGCCCACCCCGGGGTTGACGTTCTCCGCGAGGTACTGCGGCTGCTCGTGCAGAGCGACCCCGCCCCAGAGCACCTGCCCGCGGTCGTAGTTGATGTTGTGCAGGCGGTGGCGGATCTTGTCGCCGATGTCGTAGTCGCGCAACAGCCGCAGGTAGGTCTGCGGCATACCGAGGTCCGACACGACGACCGGCGCGTCGACCCGCGTCCCGTCCGAGGTCGTCACCCCGACGGCCCGACCGCCGTCGACGACGATCCGGTCGACGTCCTGGCCGGTGAGGTACTCCACGCCGAGCTTGCGGCCGGCGCTGACCAGGGTCTCGGTGATCCGACGGGTGCCGCCCTTGACGATGGAGGCCGGTTCGAAGGACAGCACCAGCCCCATGACGTGGAAGAGGGTGTGCAGGCCACCCGGGTCGTCCGGGAACGTGCCGCCTGAGGTCGGGGTGGCCCGCATGTAGAGGCTGCGCAGCTCGTCGCTCTCGAAGTAGTCGTAGGCGATCTGCCGGGTCGACATGAACTGGTGCACCGGCTCGACCTGGCTGTCTGGGATGCCCAGCAGGCGCTCCATGGGGTCCGGCTCCGACCAGGGCGTGGGCGCGCTGAACCGGGCGGTGTGGAAGGCGGCCTTCCAGTAGGTGTTGTAGGCGTCGAACAGCCGCAGGTAGGTGTCGGCGTCACGCTGGGAGAACGCCTTGATCTGCTCGTAGGTCTTGTCGACGTTGTCCTGCGCCAGCTCGGTGCGCCCGGTCACCTCGTCGACGACGCGATAGGCCGAGTAGCCGATGAAACTCGACCCGTCGTCGAAGATGATCCCTTCGTTCTGCTCGGGGAAGATGTACTCCAGCCCTTCGCCGGGCAGGTCGAAGTCCCAGTAGGCCGGGTGGCCGTAGAACCGCGTCCAGTGCGCGCAGGGGCTCTGCAGGAAGCCCGGTGCCGGGCCCTCCTCGCTGATCGCCGCACCGCCGAGGGCGGTATGCCGTTCCAACACCAGGGTCTTCAGCCCCGCCTTGGCCAGGTAGGGAGCGACGATCGAGGCGTGGTGCCCGCCGCCGATGAGGATGGCGTCGTAGCTCGCGTCGGCCATGAGGTCTCCTTCGCACTGCGGCCCACCGCGTCGGGCGAGCGGGCCGGGGCTGTCGGTTTGTCGCGGTGCGCCGCGCTCGACCGGGGAGCCCGTCCGACCTCGTCTCGACGGACGGGGCGAGGGTCCCTGCCGGTGCCGCGGTGCTGTCCGGTTACCACGAGGGTCCTCCCGTCGTGGCGTACGTCACAGGGAAACCTCCCTCGGTTTCATCTCGTGAAACCCACCCGGTCCTCCGGTCAGCACGATCCGTCCCCGCAGGCCGCCGCGCTCCAGCCGACGGTGCGCCTGCGCCGCCTGCGCCACCGGCATCGTCATGGCCACCCGCGGGGTGAGCGCGCCGATCTCGACCGCCTGTCGCACCAGGTCGAGCCGGTCGGCCCGACGGTCGTCGTCGTAGACCCACACCGGCGTCACGGTCACCGGATGACCCGGCACGCCGGTCCACCGCCGCAGCGACGCGAACCGTCCGCCGTCGCGGACCGCCGACAGGGCCAGCTCGTCGAGCACGGCGGCATCGACGAGCCCGTCGACCCCGGACGGGGCGACGACCCGCACGTGGTCGGCGAACCCCGGGCCGCGTTCGAGGACCCACGTCGCCCCGAGACGCTCGACGAGGGCACGGTCGGCCGGCGCCGCGTCCGCGACGACCCGCAGGCCCCGCTGCGCGGCCAGCTGGACGACGTACCCCCCGAGCACGCCGGCGGCACCGGTGACGGCGAGGGTGCCACCCGTCGGGACGTCGACGATGTCCAGGGCCTGCAGGGCGGTCAGCCCGTTCATGGGGACCGTCGCGGCCTCGGCGAAGCCCAGGCAACGTGGCATCCGGGCCACCGCGTCGACGTGCGCCACGAGGAACTCCACGTAGGCGCCGCCGTTGCCCTGCAGCGGCACCGCCATGGTCATGACCCGGTCGCCCACGGCCCAGGCCGAGGTGTCCAGCTCGTCGGTCGCCGGGCCGACCTCGTCGAGCACCCCGGCCGCGTCCATCCCGGGCACGTGCGGTGGCGGCAACAGCCCCACCCCGCGACGCCCTTGACGCACCGCGACGTCGACCGGGTTGACGGCGGCGGCCCGCACCGCGATCCGGACCTGCCCCGGACCGGCGTGCGGCTCTGGCACCCGGTGGACGCGCAGGACCTCCGGCCCGCCCGCCTCGAGGAACCCGACGACCCGCATCCGGGCGCCCCCGCCGCTAGGCATCCGCGCCTACCGGGGAGATCGCCGGCGGGCCGCCAACCGGACGTAGCCGTCCAGGGAGCTCGGATCGATCAGCGTGCCGGTCGCGGCGACGCTCTCGGGGTCGGCGCCCTGCAGGATCCGCTTCACCGGGATCTCGAGCTTCTTGCCGGTGCGGTTGACCGGCACGGCGGGCACCGCCTCGATGAGGTCCGGGACGTGCCGTGGCGACAGGGCGGTGCGCAGGGCTTGGGTGATCCTGCCGCGGACCTGCTCGTCGATGTCGACCCCGTCCGTGGGGACGACGAAGAGGATGAGCTCCCCCGAGCCACCGTCGGGGTCCTCGAGGTGGACGACCAGGCTCTGGGCGATCTCGGGCAGGTCCTCGACCACCTGGTAGAACTCCGCCGTGCCCAGGCGCACCCCACCCCGGTTGAGCGTGGCATCGCTGCGGCCGGTGATGACCGCCGTGCCCGCCGGGCTGAACCGGACCCAGTCGCCGTGCCGCCACACCCCGGGGTAGTCCTCGAAGTACGCTGCGCGGTAACGCGATCCGTCGGCATCGCCCCAGAGGCCGACCGGCATCGAGGGCATCGGCGCGGTGATCACCAGCTCCCCCAGCTCACCGACCACCTCGTTCCCCTGCGGGTCGAAGGCCTTGGCATCCACACCCAGGCTGGCCGCGGACATCTCCCCCTCGTAGACCGGCAGGAGGGTGGCGGCCTGGATCAGCCCACAGCACACGTCGGTGCCGCCGCTGCCGACGTTGAGCAGCACCCCGTCGCCGAACTGCTCGTGGCACCAGCGATAGCCCTCGACCGGCAGCGGGCTGCCCGAGGCGCCGAGCTGGCGGACCGTGGACAGGTCGAAGTCCCGGCCCGGCTGCCGGCCCTCCTTGCGGCACTGCATGAGGTATGCCGGTCCGGCCCCGATCATCGTCGGCCGGGTCTGCTGCGCGATCCGCCACAGGTTGTCCAGGTCCGGGTGGACGAGATTGCCGTCGAAGAGGACCATCGACGCGCGGACCAGCGGACAGGAGGCCAACACGTTCCACAGCATCCACGCCGTGGTGCTGGGCCACAGCAGCCGGTCGCCCGGGCCGAGGTCGAAGTGCAGCGCGTTGCTCTTGAGGTGCTCCAGCAGGATCCCGCCGTGGCCGTGGACGATGGCTTTCGGCTTGCCCGTCGTCCCCGACGAGAAGAGGACGTAGAGCGGGTGGGCGAACGGGACCGCTTCGAAGGTCAGGGGCTCGTCGGTGGGTGCGGCCAGCTGCGCCCAGGACATGGCGTCCTCGAGCGGGTGCGGTCCGTAGGGCACGTGCACCACGGTCTGCACGGTGGGCAGTGCCGCACGGATCTGGGCGACTTCGGCGCGCCGATCGATCTGCTTGTCGCCGTAGGTATACCCGTCGACGGCGAGCAGCACCGTCGGCTCGACCTGGGCGAACCTGTCGATGACGCTCGGCGCGCCGAACTCGGGTGCGCAGCTGGCGAAGACCGCACCGAGGCTGGCCACCGCATACAGGGCCACCACGGCCTCGGGGATGTTCGGCAGGTAGGCGACCACGCGATCCCCGCGGCCGACGCCGAGGCGCCGCAGGCCGGCAGCGACCCGGCGGACCTGCTCCTCGATCTGCCCGAGTGTGAGATCGGCGCGGGGGCGAGTCTGCGAGTAGGAGACGATCCGGACCTCGTCGCGGTCCTGGGGGAACCGAAAGCAGTGCTCGGCCCAGTTGAGCGTCGCGCCCGGGAACCACTGCGCCCCAGGCATGTCCCGCGACCCGAGCACCCGCTCGTGGGGCGAGTGCGACACGACGCCGAAGTAGTCCCAGATGGACTGCCAGAACTGCTCCGGCTCGCTCACCGACCATCGGTGTAACGCCGGGTACTCGGGCAGGGCGAGCCCCCGATGCTCGCGCAGCCAGGTGGCATAGGCGTGCAGCTGGGAGTGCTCGCGTCGAGTCGGGTCGTACTCGTAGAGCACCGCGGGCACGCGCGGGCCGGCAGTGGCGGACGGCGGCATACCGAGTCAGCTCCTCGATTCGTCGGGACGGTGTCCGTCGAGGACCGCGACCATCTCGGCCACGGTCGGGAAGACCAGATCGCGACGCAGCGCCGCGGGCTGGGCGGCGAAGTCCGCCTCGGTGGCGATCCCGGTGAGCACGGCGACCGCGACGGCGCCGCTGCGACGGGCCATCGGCACCTCGAGCTCCGGGTCGTCGCCGACGACCGCGATCTCAGGCGGCCGGCGGCCCACACGTCGGGCCGCCGCGCGCATGGCGACCGCCGAGGGTTTGCCGACGACCTCGATGCGTGCGCCGGTGATGCTGCGCAGCCCGGCGGCGATGGCCCGAGACGTCGCCAGGGTCCGACCCTTGGCGGTGGCGTAGTAGGGCGACATCGAGGCGCTGTACAACCGGGCGCCGGACTCCAGCGCGTGGCACGCCGCCTCGAGATGCTCGTAGCGCAGCTGGGGGAACCAGCCGACGACGACGGCGTCGACCTGCGCGGGCCGGCCCTTGGCGGCGAGCACCTCGACCCCCACCTGCCGCAGGGTGGCCGCGGCACTGCCGGCGGCCAGCACCATGACCCGGCGGTGCCGGCGGCGGCGGCAGATGTCGACGACGATGTCCAGTGGGGTGAGCACCTCGCGCGCGGCGACGGGCAGGCCCGCCGCACGCAGTGCCGCGGCATACCTCGCACTGCTCTTGTTCGTCCCGTTGGTGAACACGACCAGGGGGATATCCCTCGTGCGCAACAGGTTCACCAGGTCCACCGCTCCCGGCAGCGGGCGCATCCGACTGGTCAGATGGTCGCCGACGGCCAGCGTGCCGTCCATGTCCAGCACGAAGCCCCGAGCGGCGCGCAGCCGCCGCACCGCGTCATCGGTCACCGCTGCCTCCATCGGACGCCGGCGAGCCGGCCAGGGCCAGGTGCACCCCGGGGGCCGTCACGGCCAGTGCACGCAGCGGCGGGCGGGCCGCCACACCGCGCAACAGCCGGGTGAGCTGGAAGACCGCCGGGTCGTAGTGGGTGGGGGCCGGGCCGGCGGCGAGCATGGCGTCCACGTGCTCGGCCGGCATGCTCGCCCGCAGCAGCAGCTCCTCGTCGGGGATCCGGGTGCCGAAGCGCGCGCGCAGCTGCGCCGGCGTGGACGGGTCGGGCTCGTCGCGGATCTCCGCGGCGCGGGGCCGGCCCAGGATGCGGTCCAGCACATCCGGGTCGATCGGCGCCGGGGGCTTGCCGAAGGTGCCCAGGGCATAGCGGATGACCTGATCGGCAACCGTGTCGTAGCGCTGGGCGCCGATGACGTTGAACAGCGCCTGCGAGCAGACGATCTGCGGGAACGGGGTGACCATGATCGGATAGCCGAGCTCGGCCCGGACCTGCTCGACCTCCGCGATGACCTCGTCGAACCGGTGCTCGTGACCGATCTCGGCCAGCTGGCGGCGGGTGGTGGTCAGCACACCTCCGGCGACCTGATGCCGGGTGAACGCGGCGTCGTACCCGCCCGGGCCACCGGCAGGCAGTCCCTCGGCGCGGGCGAGGTCGTCGATGAAGTCGGACACCAGGGCCAGCGCGCGGTCGTCGACGTCGACGGTGTGCCCGGCCTCGCGAAGGTTGGCGACGAGCTGGCGCGCCTGCGGCAGGGACGAGCCGTTGCCCAGCGCCCCGCAGCCGACCTGCAGGTGCTCGACTCCGAGCTCGGCGGCCACCAGGTAGGAGAACTGCGACAGCCCGATCGTGCAGTGCGAGTGCAGCTCCAAGGGCTTGCCGGCCAGCGCGGCCTGGATGGTCGGCAGCAGGGTGCGGGCCCGCTCGGGGCTCAGGATGCCGGCCGGGTCCTTGAGGTAGGCGCGATCCATGTCGGGGCACCCGGCCACCGCCGCGGCGAGCCGCCCGTAGAAGGCGTCGTCGTGGACCTCGCTGATCGTGTAGGTCAGAGCGACGATCACCTCGGCGACGCCGGCCGACTTGCACATCCGCGCCGTGTCGAGCATGGCGCCCAGGTCGTGCATGGGGTCCAGCACCACCACCCGGGAGATCCCGGAGTCGACCAGCCGGTCGTAGACCAGTTGCATGACGTCCGGATGGGCCAGATCCCAGGAGATGAACCGCAGGCCGGTGCCGATGAACTGCAGGTGCGTGTCGGGCATCAGCTTGCGCACCAGCCGATTGCGCTCCCATGGGTTCTGCCGGTGGTTGCGCACCGCGACGCCCATGGCGGTGCTCGAGGAGAAGTCCAGCGTGCGGAAGCCGGCTCGGGCCAGCAGCGGGGCCATCGTGACGATGTGCTCGGTCCGCAGCCCGACTGCCCCCCAGATGCTCTGGTTGCCGTCTCGGACGGACACGTCCACGAGCCGGATCGCGGTCATGCCGCGGCCCCCTCGTCGGGACCGGCGTCGAGCAACCGCGCCAGCCATCCCGTGTCCACCCCGCCCGCGCGCAGTTCGGCGCTGGCGACCAGGCGGCGAGCCAGCTCGAGGTTCGTCGCCACCCCCTCGACGGCCATCCGCGCCAACGCGCCGGCCATGAGGTCCAGCGCCGCCTGCCGGGTCACGGCATGGGTCACCACCTTGGCCACCAGCGAGTCGTAGAACGGCGACACCTGGGCTCCGGCATACAGATAGGTGTCCACCCGGACGCCGGGCCCGGCCGGCAGCTCGGCCCGGGTCACCGTGCCCGGGGCCGGCCGGAAGTCGGCGGCGGGGTCCTCGGCGTTGATCCGGCACTCCACGGCGTGACCGGCGAGACGGACCTCGTCCTGACGGACCCGCAGGGCCTGCCCGTCGGCGACGGCGAGCTGCTCGGCGACCAGGTCGAGCCCGCACACCTGCTCGGTGACCGGGTGCTCGACCTGGATGCGGGCGTTCATCTCGAGGAAGTAGTGCTTGCCCGCGTCGATGTCGTAGAGGTACTCCACGGTGCCGAGCCCCCGATAGCCCAGGTGCCGGGCCAGGGCGACCGCACCGTCGCACATCCGCCGGGTCGCCGCCTCGGTGAGCAGCGGCGCGGGCGCCTCCTCGATGACCTTCTGGTGGCGCCGCTGCGTGGAACAGTCCCGGGTGCCCAGGTGGATGGCCTCCCGGCCGTCGCCGAGCACCTGCACCTCCACATGCCGGGACCGCTCGACGTAGCGCTCGACGTACACCCGGGGGTCGCCGAAAGCCGCCTGCGCCTCGGCGACGGCCAGGTCGAGGGTCTCGCCGGCTCGGTCCATCGACGCGAGCACGCGCATCCCCCGCCCGCCGCCGCCACCGACGGCCTTGAGCAGCAGCGGCATACCGACCTCGTCGGCGGCCGCGACGAGGTCGGCGACCCCGTCCACCGGCCTGCCGGGCACCACGGGCAGTCCGGCCGCCTCGGAGTTGGCCCGGGCCCGCACCTTGTCGCCCACCTCGCGCAGCTGCGCGGCGGTCGGACCGACGAAGACGACGCCCGCGTCCTGGCACGCCTGGGCCAGGGCCGGGCTCTCGGAGAGGAAGCCGTAGCCGGGGTGCACCGCGTCGACCCGGTGGGCGTGGGCGGCGGACATCACCGCGTCGACCGACAGGTAGCTCGCCGCCGCCGGCCCGGGCCCGATGACGACGGCGAGGTCGGCCAGGCGGGCGGCCATCGAGGACCGGTCGGCCTGCGAGACGGTGAGCACCGTCTCGATCCCCAGCCGCCGTGCGGTCCGCAGCACCCGCACGGCGATCTCGCCGCGGTTGGCGACCAGCAGCCGGCGGATCACGACGCCTCCACCCGCATGAGCACGGTGCCGGACTCGGCGAACTGCGCGTTGGCCACGAGGATCTGCACGATCCGCCCCGCCACGCCGGCGGGGATCGAGGTCATGAGCTTCATCGTCTCCAGGATCCCCACGACGGTGTCCGGCTCGACCCGGTCGCCCACCTGGACGAACGGGTCCGCGTCCGGCCGGGGCGCGCGGTAGAAGGTCCCGACCAACGGCGCCCGGACCGCGAGCAGACCCGAGCCCGACTCGTCGGGGGCGGGGTCGCCGGGCCCGGCCGCGGCCGGCGGTGCGTGGCCCGGTGGCGCCGGGTCGGCCACGGTGGGCTCGGTCAGCGGCTCCTGCTGCTGGGTCCACCCCCCGTCGCGCCGCCGCAGCGTGATCGCGAATCGCGTGGTGCGCAGGACGAGCTCGTCGTATGCCGTCGAGTCCAGGATCGCGAGGATCTCGTCGACGTCCTCGGGCTGCAGGGTCATGCTCGACGCTCCGATCCGATCCTCGCCTTGGTGCCCAGCATGGCGACGACGTGGTCGAACGCATGGGCCTTGGGCGCTGCCGTCGCCGTGGCCGCGCGAGCGGACCAGACCGTCTCGGGGCGGGCCTGCAGGAGGGCGATCGTGCCGTCGACGGCGTCGACCGCCCACTCGATGTCCATCGGCCGACCGTAGTGCCGCTCGACCTGCACGGCCAGGGCGAGCAACGCCCGCAGCTCGTCGTCGTTCATCGACGGCTGCTGGCGGCGCTCGTCGGGGATCGGCTCGTCGAGCACACCCCCGCCGGCGCGGTCGGGGCGGTGCCACCGGTCCTTGACCGCGACGGTCCGGGAGGTGACCTCCTGGGTGACCTTGCTCAGGACGAAGGCGTCGGGGGTGACCTCGCCGCCGACGACCGCCGAGCCCAGCCCCCAGCTGGAGTCGACCGCCACGACCGACCGATCGCCGGTCACGGGCGAGCGCGTGAACGCCACCCCGGCACTACGGGCGTCCACCATGCGCTGCACGACCACCGCCATCGCGACCTCGTCCTCGGGCAGTCGCCGGCGGGCCCGGTAGGACACCGACTCGGGCGAGTAGAGGCTGGCCCAACAGCGGCGCACCGCCTGCCCGACGGCCTCGACGCCACGGACCCATAGCAGGGTCTGCGCCGTCCCCGCGAAGCTCGCCTCCGGGCCGTCCTCGCTGGTCGCACTGGACCGCACCGCCACCGGTGCCGGCTGGCCCCCGGTCAACTGCGCGTATGCCGCGGCGATGGCGCGGTCGACGGGCGCGGGCAGGGGCGCCTGCTCGAGGCGCGAGCGCAGCCGGGTGCTCGCCTGCCGGATCACGTCGTGGTCGGCGGTGCGCAGCGCCTCGACCTCGGCGCGGATGTGCCCGTCGGCGTCCAGTGCCCGAAGCGCCGCCTCGAACGCCGCCGTGGTGACGACGTACCCCGGGGGCACCGGCAGGCCGGCGGACACCAACTCCCCGAGGCTGGCCGCCTTGCCGCCGACGGCGGCGACGTCGGCGGCGCCGATCTCGGCGAACGGCAGGACCAGCGCGGTCATCGGCTCACCCCGCGTCCAGCACGGTGACGACACCGCGGTCGCCGTCGACCCTGACGAGGTCGCCGGTGCGGATGTGCTTGGTCGCCTGCCCGGTGCCCACGACGGCCGGCATGCCGTACTCGCGGGCGACGATCGCCGCATGGGACATCGTCCCGCCGATGTCCGACACGGCCGCCGTGATCTTGCCGAACACCGGCCCCCAGCTCGGTGCGGTCACCGGGCAGACGAGGATGTCGCCCTGCTGGATCGTCCCGATCTCGTTGACACTCAGCAGGACTCGGGCACGGCCCTCGACGACTCCCGGGGAGGCGGCATACCCACGCAGTTGGTTGTCCTGCATCTCGGTGCTCGACGACCACTGCTTGACCGTCTCGAAACTGATCCCCCAGAGCATCTGCAGGGCCGGGTCGGAGAAGCCGGGCGGCACCGGGCCCAGCGCCGGTGGGGGTGACCACCCGGCGGCCAGCTCCAGCATCCGCTTGCGCTCGGCGACGATCGGCGCGAAGTGCGCGCCGCCCACGGCCGTCCCGCCCGAGGCCCAGACCAGCTGGACCTCGGCCAGCGCCTGGTCGGCCTCGGTGTGGTGCAGGTGGAAGATGTCCTCCGGGTCCTCGACGATGCCGAACCGGGCGAGCAGCCCGCCGAACGCGCGGACGGTGTCGAAGAAGGCCGTGGCGAACCAGTGCTCGCAGTAGAACTTGTGGTCCTCGACGTAGGGGAAGACGGTCCGGCACAGCCCGAGCATCTGGTCGAAGGCGGCCTGCTCGTCGGGCGACCCGAGCAGTGCGCGGTAGTCCTGGGCGATCCGGTCGCGCTCCTGGCGCAACCGCTCGATCGGGCGCTCCAGCGACTCCCCCGCCAGGAGCTGTTGGACATAGCGGGGCAGGGCGGCGAACGGCACGGTGGGGTCGTCCTGCCACGAGCGGTGGTGGTGGTAGAACCCGTCCCCGGTGGAGACCTTGAACCACGGGTCCGCGCTCACGGCATACTCGGCCAACCAGGCCGCACCCGCCGCGCCGCGCTGGGACATCCCGGTGCGCACCGACTCGGGCGTCGCCCCGTCGGCGAACAGGTCCGCCAACCCGCTACGCACCGCCAGGCGGGCCAGCCTCTTGAGCTCCTCGTCGGGGCGGTACATGATCACGTCGATCCCGGCGACCATCCGCGAGACCGTCTGGTCGGGGATCTCGGGGAAGGCACCCTTGAGGAACTCGAAGAACACCAGGTAGGCGCCGTAGCCGAGCATGAGCAGCTCGGTGTGGTGGTGCCACATCTTCGAGAACAGGTCAATCGCCTCGTGGTAACGCTCGCGGACGTAGTGGTTGCTCGCGATCCCGCGCGCCTCGGTCACGACGGCGAGGTCGTCCACCTCGCCGAGCTCCGGCGGGGCGAGCGCCTCGATGGCCTGGATGAGCGCGGCCATGCGCTCCTTCCACTGGGCGTAGATCTCGTCCCAGTGCTCGTAGTAGTGCCCGGCCCGCTGCTGGAACAGCTCCAGCCGCGCGGCGATCTCGCCGTCGTCGAGCACCGGGTTGGCCGTGATGTAGACCCGACCGTTGAGGATGCGGTGCTCGATGCCCAGGGTGGTGGGGAACACGAACAGCCGCGCGGTGTTGGCGCCGATGGCCGTGTAAGGAATCTCGGCGGTGATCGCGTCGAACGCCGGCAGCGGCTCGGGGAAGTGCATGGCGTTGTAGAACCAGAACCGCCGGTCGTCCTGCGGCTGGAACTTCGTGAAGTAGGGGTACATGTCGTCCAGCGCCTCGGCGCCGGGGATGGGAGCGACGCTCGAGGGCAACGGGAAGGCGAACTCGTCGGTCACGACCTCTCCCAGAGGGTGCGGCGGCTGGTGCCCTTCGAGCATCCCCGTCGAGGTGTTCTGCGTCACAGCGAAAGTTGATACCGTTTCACGAAGTGAAACCCCGCGGGAGGGACGCCCGCCGTGCGCGAGTACCACGTCAAGCAGATCGCCTCGCTGGGCCGTGGCCTGGACGTGATCGTCGCCCTGCACCGCCTCGGCGCGGCCACCCTGCACGAGCTCTGGCGCGAGACCGGCATACCGAAGGCCACTCTCATCCGCATCCTGCAGACCGCCCACGACAAGGGGATGGTCTGGCAACGGCTGGCTGACGGCGCGTTCCTGCCCAGCCGCAGCCTCGACCGGTTCCGGGAGGCCGACGACCCGGGCTGGCTCGTCGAGACCGCCTCCCCGGTGATGGAACGGCTGGTCGGCAAGACCGGATGGCCCTCGGTGCTCGGGGTGCCGCGTGGGACGGTCCTGGAGATCCGCGAGACCAACAGCCGCCGCGCCGTCGTCGACGACGTGGTGTTCACCGGCACCCCCTACCGCGCCAACATCCTGCGCTCGGCATCCGGCCGGGCCTACCTCGGGCACTGCGACCCCACCCGGCGGGACGCGATCCTCGCCCGGCTGCGCGGCGACGACAACCCCGGGCACGCGTTGGCGCACGACGAGGGCGGGATTGAGGCGACGGTGCGGGCCGTTCGCGCCCGGGGCTACGCCCTGCGACACCCCGATTTCGCGGGGAGCTACGACCTGCCCAGGTCGGTGCACGACGACGGCCGGCAGTCCCTCGCCGTCCCGATCCGGCGAGGCTATGCCATCGGCACGATCAACATCACCTGGCGACGGGTGGCCATGTCGACCCAGCGGGCGATCGGGCGCCATCTCGGGCAGTTGCAGGACGCGGCGGCCGAGATCGAGGCGCTGGCCGAGCGTCGCTGACCGGCGGGTATGCCGCGCCGCGCAGCTGCCGTGACGCGGGCTGTCGGGGGGCTCTCGGGGCGGCTCCCCCACTTGGACTCGAACCAAGAACCTGCCGGTTAACAGCCGGCTGCTCTGCCAATTGAGCTATGGAGGATCGGTGCCCGGAAAGGGTAGCAAACCCGCCGGCGCGCCGCGGACGTCGACGGCCAGGCTCCGGCGGCGGCGGCGCCGCCGGGCCGGGGCTCAGTCCGACGAGGAGGACGCCCGGCGGCGCCGGTCCTGCGGCGGGATGCCGATGTCGTCCCAGAGCCGGGCGAAGGCGGCCTCGGTCGCGGCCCGTGCCGAGGGGTCCAGGCGCCCCCCGGGGCCGGGCAGCAGCTGCTCGAAGGGCGCGCGGGTGGCCAGGTCCAGACGCAGCACCGCCCGCGCGGTGCGCCGCCCGGGCAGCGGCACGGTCTGCACCGCCACCACGCTGGCCTGGACCCGTTCGCGCAGCACGAGCAGGAACTCGCGCGCGCCGGCCAGGGGCCATCGTGACGGTGGCGTGCCGTCGACCCAGGTCACGGTCAGCTGCGCCGGCTCGCGGTCCCAGCTGGCCCGGTCGATCTCGTGCCAGGCCCGGCGCCAGGTCGGACCGCGCCGGCCGTCGACCAGCGCCAGGGTCAGGGTGCCGGCCAGCAGCCAGCTGCCCTCGGGCGGCACCGCAGCCGCGGCCAACAGCCGGTCCCGCCCGCCGAACCCCGCCGCGGTCACCACCTCGGCCGGGACCCTCGGGGTCCGCTCGGGTCGCGGGCTCCGGCGCATCGTCAGAGCCCGCCGCGACTGCGCAGGGTGGCCAGCTCGCGCTGCAGCCCCTGCAGCCGGATGCCCAGCTCGCGCCGCCGGGCCGGCTCCTGGTCCGGCGTCGAGTCCATCCGCCGCAGCTGCCCGAGGGCGTCGGCGATCTGCCGGGCCAGCCCGCCCTCGCGCACCCGCGCGAACAGCTCGTCGACGTACCGCTCGGACGGTCGGCCGGTGGCCGGCTCCATCCGCACCGGCAGCCCGGCCACGGCCAGATCGGCCAGCAAGGGCTGGACCGCGGCGGGAGCCGCCTCGGCGATCCCGGAGTGCCAGGCGGCGGCGCTGCGTCCGTCGGGCAGCCCGACGGCGACGAGCGCGGCATACACCGCCCGGTGCGCCGGCGCCGCGAAGCCGGTGGGCTCGAGGGTCGCCAGGGCCAGCGCGTCGACCGACGCCGGGAACTGCAGCACGCACTGCAACAGCTGCCGCTCGGCCTGCACGCCGGGGTCGCGCAGGTCCGGCGGCGGCAGCGCGTCGCGCAGCTCCCCGGCGGTCGGCTCCACCGCGGTCTCGGCCGGCTCGACGTAGTGCCGCTCCGGCGGTCCCGACGAGGACCCGAGCGCGGACCCGGCACGACGCACCGCATCGGCGACCTGCTCGACCTCGACCCCGATCCACCCGGAGACGGTGCGGGTGTACTCCGGGCGCAGCGCCCGATCCCGGATGCCGGCCACGATCGGGGCGGTGGCCCGCAGCGCCTGCACCCGGCCCTCCGCGGTGCCGAGGTCGTAGCGGCCGATCGTCGTGCGCACCGCGAACTCGAACATCGGCACGGCGTCGGCCACCAGGTCGCGGACCGCGGCGTCACCGCCGCTCTGGCGCAGCTCGCACGGGTCCTGGCCGCTGTCCGCCACCGCCACGAAGGACTGCGAGGCCCAGCGCTGGTCCTCCTTGAACGCCTTCATCGCCGCGGCCTGTCCGGCCGCGTCGCCGTCGAAGGTGAACACCACCCGGGCCGGCGCGAGATCGGGCTCGTCCCGCATGATCCGGCGCAGCAGCTTGATGTGCTCGACCCCGAACGCGGTGCCGCACGAGGCGACCGCGGACTCGACCCCGGCCAGGTGGCAGGCCATGACGTCGGTGTAGCCCTCGACCACCACGGCCACCCGGTCGCGGGAGATGGCCTTCTTGGCCAGGTCCAGGCCGTAGAGCACGGTGGACTTCTTGTAGATCGGGGTCTCCGTGGTGTTGAGGTACTTGGCCTCGATGCGGTCGTCGTCGAACACCCGCCGCGCCCCGAACCCGACGACGTCACCGGTGACGTCCCGGATCGGCCACACCACCCGGCCCCGGAACCAGTCGTACAGGCCGCGCGAGCCCCGCCGCCCGAGCCCGCTGCGCGCCACCTCGTCCTCGGTGAAACCCTTCGCGCGCAGGTGCGCGACGAGCTCGTCGCCGCCGCGGGGGGCGAAGCCCACCCCGAACCGGGTGGCCACCGCGCCGTCGAAGCCGCGCGCCCGCAGGAAGTCCCGCCCGACCCGCGCTACCGGCGCCAGCAGCGCCGCGGCGTAGAACTCCTGGGCCACCCGGTTGGCCTCCACCAGGCGGGCCCGGGTGCCGGCCCCGACCGTGTCCGAGCGACCGCCGCCCTCCTCGTACCGCAGCGTCACCCCGACCTTGGCGGCCAACCGCTCGACCGCCTCGGTGAACGTGAGGTGCTCGACCTTCTGCAGGAACGCGAACACGTCCCCGCCCTCGTCGCACCCGTAGCAGCGGTAGTACCCGGTCACCGGATTGACCGTGAAGGACGGGGTCTTCTCGTCGTGGAAGGGGCACAGACCCTTGAGCGCCGAGCCCGCGCGGCGCAGGGTCACGTGGTCGCGGACCACGTCCTCGATGCCGGCACGCTCCTTGACGGCGAGGATGTCCTGCGCCACGATCCGACCGGCCACGCCACCTCCAGGCTCCGGGGGCGAGTGTATGCCGCCGGGAGCGGACCGGGCCCGATCGCCCCGGACCGCGGTGCAGGACCGGGCGTCAGTCCCGGCCCCGGTCGCGTCCCAGGTGGCGGCCCAGGTCCCGGCCCAGGTCGCGGGCCAGGCGCACCGCCCGGGCGTCGGTCAGGGAGGCGACCTGGTCGACGACGACCCGCCGACGCGCCGCGTCGTCGGGCGCCGTGGCGTGGTCGGCGGCCAGGGCGGGGTCCAGGTGCTCCGGGTGGCGGGCGAAGGTGGCGACGAGCGTCTCGATGACCTCGCCCTGCCAGGCGCCTGCGGCGACCCGCTCGTCCGAGCGCATGACGTAGTGCTCGGCCACCGCCTTGAGCAGCACGCACTCGGCGCGGACCTGCTGCGGGATGACCAGGTCCGCGGCATACCGGGTGAGCGGGCCGGTGCCCCAGCGCTCTCGCGTGGCCACCTCGACGGCGTAGACGAAGCGCCCGATGAGCCGGCTGGTGAGGTCCTTGAGCGCGGCCAGGTCGGCTCGGCCGCCGTCGAACGAGGTCGGCACCAGCCCTGTGGCGACGAGCCGGTCGGCCGCGGCCTCCAGCGCCTCGATGCCCAGCTCCGGCGCGTATGCCGTGCGGGCCACCTGGGCCAGGACGCGGACCTCGTCGGGGTCGTACAGCACCCGGGGGTCCACCCGACCGGAGGCGATCGCGTCCTCGACGTCGTGGACCGAGTAGGCCACGTCGTCCGACCAGTCCATCACCTGGGCCTCCAGGCAACGCTGCCCGGGGGCGGCGTCGGCCCGCAGCCACGCGAAGACCGGCTCGTCGACGGCGTACACGCCGAACTTGCCGGTCGGGCGCGGCGCCGCACCACGCGCCCAGGGGTACTTGGTCGCCCCGTCGAGGCTGGCCCGGGTGAGATTGAGCCCGGCCGGGCGGCCGTCGGGGTGGGTGCGTTTGGGCTCTAGGCGGGTGAGGATGCGCAGCGTCTGGGCGTTGCCTTCGAAACCACCGATGTCGTCGGCCAGCCGGTCCAGGGCCGCCTCCCCGACATGACCGAACGGCGGGTGGCCCAGGTCGTGGGCCAGGCACGCGGTGTCGACGACGTCTGCGTCGCAGCCGAGCGCGGCCCCGAACTCCCGGCCGATCTGGGCGACCTCCAGGGAGTGGGTGAGCCGGGTCCGGACGAAGTCGTCGCTGCCGGGCTGCACGACTTGGGTCTTGGCCGACAGGCGACGTAACGCCGCCGAGTGCACCAGCCGGGCGCGGTCCCGGGCGAAGTCGGCCCGGTCGGCGCGCTTGTGGGCCGGGTCCTCGGCGACCCAGCGCTCCCGGTCGCGGGGGGTGTAGCTCACCGGGTCTGCTCCGACTGGGCGGCTCGGGCTCGCGCCGCCCAGGTGGGCTCGGTGCCGTACTGCAGCGGCGTGATGAGCCGGCCTGCGGCGCAGTCGGCGAGCAGCTGCGCCAGGCGCCGGTCGCGGGTGGCCTGCCGCTTGGCCGACAGCACCCAGTGCACGCACTGCTTGCGGTAGGAGTGGGTGGCCGCGGCCCAGAACACGTCCGCGCGGGGGTCGGCGGCCAGCCGCGCGGCATACTCCTGCGGCAGTCGACCGCTTTCGGCCTGCTCGTAGGCGTAGATGCCCTGGCGGTCGGCGAACCGGGCCTGGTAGGCCGCCAGCCCGGCGGGGCGCATCCGGCCGTCGGCGACGAGCCGCTCGGCGGTGGCGACGTTGATCGTGCTCCACACGCTGCCCCGCCGCCGCGGGGTCCACCGCTGGCGCACCGCGTCCGAGCCCAGGCTCTGGACGACCGAGTCGATCCACCCGTAGCACAGGGCCTCCTCGACGGCCGCCGCCCAGGTCAGCCCGCGCGGCTGGACATGCTTCTTGCGCAGTCCCATCCACAGCTCAGTGGCGGAGTCGTGGTTGGCCTCGAGCCAGGCCCGGAAGTCCGCGGGCGCCTCGAAGAACGTGGCGGGCCGCCCGTGCGGGTCGGGCCTGCGCTCACCCACCGGACACGCCCAGCTCGGCCTGGGCGATCGTCGCCCGTTGCGTCTCGGACAGCTCGGGCGAGTCGAGCCACCCCGGCGGCAGGGCCACTCGCTTGGGGGTCCCGGCCCGGCCGCGCGGCCCCTCGGCGGGCTCGCCGGGCCAGGGCGCGTCGGGGTCGAGGTCGCCCAGCAGTCGGTCCAGGGTGGCCAGCGAGTCGACCAGGGCGAGCTCACGCCGCAGCGTCGGGCCGACCGGGAACCCCTTGAGATACCACGAGACGTGCTTGCGCAGGTCGCGACAGCCGCGCCCCTGGTCGCCGAAGAAGTCCGCCAGGTATGCCGCGTGCGCCCGCATCGTCCGGGCGACCTCGCCCAGCGTGGGCGCGGGGGTCGCCGGGGAGCCGGCGAGCGCGGCGGCCAGCTCGGCGAACACCCACGGCCGCCCGAGGCAGCCCCGGCCGACGACCACGCCGTCGCAGCCGGTCTCGGCGAACATCCGCACGGCGTCCGCGGCGGACCAGATGTCGCCGTTGCCCAGCACGGGGATCGAGCGCACCGCCCGTTTGAGGGCGCCGATCGCGGCCCAGTCGGCCTGCCCCGAGTAGTGCTGGGCTGCGGTGCGGGCATGCAGGGCGACCGCGGCCGCCCCCTCGGCCTCGGCGGCCCGGCCGGCCTCGAGATAGGTGTGGTGCTGCTCGTCGATGCCGATGCGCATCTTCACGGTCACCGGCACGCCCCGCCGGCCGGCCTCGGCGACGACCGAGCCGACGATGGCTCGGAACAGCTCGCGTTTCCAGGGCAGGGCCGCGCCACCCCCCTTGCGGGTGACCTTGGGCACCGGGCAGCCGAAGTTGAGGTCGACATGGTCGGCGCGGTCCTGCAGGACGAGCAGCCGGGCGGCGGCCCGGGCGGTGACCGGGTCGACCGAGTAGAGCTGCACCGAGCGGGGGTGCTCCTGCGGGTCGTGCTCGATCAGCCGCATCGTCTCGGGATGGCGCTCGACGAGGGCCCGAGAGGTGACCATCTCGCTGACGTAGAGGCACGAGGAGCCGTCGGCCGCCCTCGGCCCATGGCCCACGACCTGCTCCCGACACAGCCGGCGGAAGGCCCGGTTGGTGATGCCGGCCATCGGCGCGAGGACGACCGGACTAGGCAGGACATGTGGCCCGATGCGCAGCGGCCCCGCCACCGGGGGGCCCGGTGGCGGGGTCGCGAGCGCTGGGGTGCGCGGCGCGGCATACGAGGTGGTCATGGCGGGGCTATTGTCCCAGCCCCGCAGCCGTCAGTGGTGCAGCCGCGGCAGCCACGCCGGCCCGCGGTGGGCCCGCTCGCCCAGCAGCGCCAGGGTCGCCGGCAGCAGCACGCCGCGCACCAGGGTGGCGTCGAGCAGCACCGCGACTGCCAGGCCCACCCCGAGCTGCTTCATCTCCAGGACCGACAGCGTGCCGAAGACGGCGAAGACCCCGACCATGACGGCCGCCGCGCTGGTCACCACCCCGGCCGAGCGGGCCACCCCGGCGCGGACCGCGGCGCGCGGCGGCATCCCGGCGTCGCGGGCCTCCCGGACCCGGCTGGTGACGAAGACGTGGTAGTCCATGGACAGCCCGAAGAGCACGACGAACATCAGCAGCGGCAGCCACGACGCGATCGAGCCGATCGAGGTGAAACCGAGCACGCCCTCGGCCCAGGTGCCCTGGAAGACCGCGGTCATCACGCCGTATGCCGCGCCGACGGACAGCAGGTTGAGTGCGACGGTGGCGGCGGCCAGCCACGGCGACCCGAACGACACGAGCATGACCAGCAAGGCGAGCACGAGCACGAAGCCGACGACCCAGGGCAGCCGGCTGTCCATCCACCGGGCCAGGTCGGTGGCGGCGGCGTAACCGCCGACGTGCACCTCGACACCCGGGGTGCCGGCCAGGTCGGCGGCGACCTGGGTGGCGACCCGCTCGCGCACCGCGTCGACGACCCCGGGCAGGGCCTGGTCGGAGGCATCCAGACCGACGCCCACGGCCAGCACCGACACGGTCCGGTCGGTGGAGGTGCGCGCCTGGGGGGCCGCCCCCGAGACGTGCTCGATCCCGCTCGCCGTTCCCGCGGCGGAGCGCAGTGCGGCGGCGACCCGCTCGGACTGGTCGGCAGGGGCCTTGACGACGACCAGCAGCGAGACGCCCTCGGTCGGCGCCGCCGCCTGCAGCTGGCGGTAGGCCGCCACGACCGGCACGTCCTTGGGTAGGTCCTCGACCCCGGGCAGGGCGGTGCGCATGCCCACGGCGGGCGCCGCGAGCCCCACGAGCAGCGCCACCGCGGCGCCGGCCCAGGCGAGCGGGTGGGCCACCACCCGGCCGGCCAGCCGGCCCCACGCCGACTCGACCGAGCCGCGGGTGGCCTCCCGCCGCCGGGTGAAGGGCAGACGCAGGGCGTCGACGCGGTCGCCGAGCACGGCGAGCACGGCCGGCAGCACCGTGGCGGAGGCGAACACGGCGACGCCGACGACGAGCAGCGTGCCGACGGCCAGCGACGTGAACAGGCCACCGGCGACGAGCATGCCGGCCATCGCGACCATGACGGTCAGCCCCGAGATGAGCACTGCGCGCCCGGCGGTGGCGCCGGCGACCACGATGGCGTCCTCGACACTGGCGCCGGCGGCCCGCTCCTCGCGGGAGCGGCGCAGCACGAACAGCGCGTAGTCGACCCCGACCGCCAGGCCGATGAGCAGCACGAGACTCTGCGTGTTGGGGTCGACGGTCACCCAGTGTTGGGAGACGGCCGCGGTGAGGCCCAGCGCCACGACGACCGAGCCCATGCCCAGCACCAGCGGGACGCCGGCGGCCAGGATCGTGCCGAACGCCACGAGCAGCACCACCAGGGTGATCGGCAGGCTCACCAGCTCGGCGCGTTGGAAGTCCCGTCCCAGGGTGTCGTCGAACTCCTTGCCGATCGACGCCGGCCCGACCTGGCCGATGGTCAGCTGCGGGTACTGCCCGGCCAGCCGGGCGGTCACCGCCAGGGACGGGCCGACGACCGCGGTCGCCTTGGGCAGCGAGGTCTCCTCGGGCGAGGTCCGGGCGGCCAGCTCGACGGGCACGACCACGCTGCGGCCGTCCGCACCGGGCACGGGTGCACCGACCGCGGCCACCCCCTCGACGCCCCGGTATGCCGCGGCCAGCTCGGCGCCCAGCGCGAGGGCGCGCTCGGGCGCGAGAGCCCCCTCGCGTGCCGTCGCCACGACGGTCTCGGTCGGCGGCCCGGACACGTCCGAGCCGGCGAGGATCGCCTCGGCGCGGGCCGAGTCCCCGACGAGCTGTTGGTCCTGCGGGGTGGTGGCCAGGCCCGAGGAGAGCAGGACGACCGACCCGCCGAGCAGCAGGGTGGCCACGACGATGACCCACCAGCGGTGGGCGACGCTGAAGGCGGCGACGGACGAGCGAGGCGGGGCCGAAGGCGACGGGGCGGGCGCGGTGGACGGCCCAGGCGACGGGATGGCGGTCCGGGGGCGATTGCTCAGCAGGCTCATGGGTCGACCCTCCCGCCGCGCGGCATCCGGGCACGACCCGGAAGGACCCTCAGCCCTCCCCGAGCGACCCTGAGTCGACCCTGGCCGCGACCCTGAGTCAGCAGCCCACGAGCCGGGCGGCCAACCAGCCTTGGACGGCGTCGAGGCCGATGCGCTCCTGGCCCATCGAGTCCCGCTCGCGCACGGTCACGGCCTGGTCGGAGAGCGTGTCGAAGTCGACGGTGACGCAGAACGGCGTGCCGATCTCGTCCTGGCGCCGGTAGCGCTTGCCGATCGCGCCGGCGTCGTCGAAGTCGACGTTCCAGTGCCGGCGCAGCGCGCCGGCCAGGTCCCGGGCCTTGGGCGAGAGGTCGGCGTTGCGCGACAACGGCAACACCGCGGCCTTGACCGGGGACAGCCGCGGGTCCAGGCGCAGCACGACGCGCTTGTCGACCCCGCCCTTGGTGTTGGGGGCCTCGTCCTGCGCGTACGCGTCGACGAGGAAGGTCATCAGGCTGCGCGAGAGCCCGGCCGCCGGCTCGATGACGTAGGGCACGTAGCGCTCGCCGGTGGCCTGGTCGAAGTAGGTCAGGTCCTGGCCGGAGTGGGTGGTGTGCGAGGTCAGGTCGAAGTCGGTGCGGTTGGCGATGCCCTCCAGCTCCCCCCACTCGCTGCCCGGGAAGTCGAAGCGGTACTCGATGTCGACGGTCCGCTTGGAGTAGTGCGCTGAGCTTCTCGGCCGGGTGCTCGAAGTGGCGCAGGTTGTCGGCACGGATGCCCAGGTCGACGTACCAGCGGGTGCGCTCGTCGATCCAGTACTGGTGCCACTGCTCGTCGGTGCCCGGCGGGACGAAGAACTCCATCTCCATCTGCTCGAACTCGCGGGTGCGGAAGATGAAGTTGCCCGGCGTGATCTCGTTGCGGAACGACTTGCCGGTCTGGGCGATGCCGAACGGCGGCTTCTTGCGGGCCACGCCCACGACGTTGGCGAAGTTGACGAAGATGCCCTGCGCGGTCTCCGGACGCAGGTAGTGCAGCCCCGACTCGTCCTCGAGCACCCCGAGATAGGTCTTGAGCATCATGTTGAACTGCCGCGGCTCGGTCCACTGGCCACGCGTCCCGCAGTGCGGGCAGCCGACCGTCGGACAGCGGGATCGCGTCGGGGTCCGCGACGCCCTTGCGGGCGGCCAGCTCCTCCTGCAGGTGGTCGGACCGGAACCGCTTGTGACAGGAGAGGCACTCCACGAGCGGGTCGCTGAAAGTGCCCACGTGCCCGGAGGCCACCCAGGTCTCGCGCGGCAGGATGATCGAGGAGTCCAGGCCGACGACGTCGTCCCGCCCGGTGACCATGGCCTTCCACCACTGCCGGCGGATGTTCTCCTTGAGCTCCACCCCCAGCGGTCCGTAGTCCCAGGCCGACCGGGTGCCGCCGTAGATCTCGCCGGACGGGAACACGAAGCCCCGGCGTTTGCACAGGCTCACGACGGTGTCGACGGTGGTGGTGCGGGCAGCCATACGGGACAGGCTATCGGGGCCGTCGGCGGCCCCCGGACCGCCCGCGTACCCTTGGGTGGCGTGAGCCTGCCCCTGCGGTCCCGTGTCGAGCACGCCTCCGTCCCCGTGGTCACCCGCCTGAACCGTATGCCGCGCGCGCTGGGGTTCTTCATCGTGTTGGCGATGATGGCGGTGGGGGTGTTCGTGCCTCGGGTCGGATTCCTGGCCACCCTGCTCGTCGCGGCGTTCGTGGGCTGGCTGCTGTACCTGGTGTGGCCCCGGCTGACCCTCGCCGAACGGCTGTTCCGGATCGCGGTGCTGGTCATGGTCCTGGCCGTGGCGCTGGTGCAGGCCGTCCCGCGCTGAGCGGTCGCCGGGCCAGGCGCCACTGACCCCCTGCGCCGGCCGAACCCGCGGGCACCCCGACGCCCGCCCTGCGCCCTGCCCTGTGCCCACCTGTGCCGACGTCCCCGAACCGGTTACTTGACAATGATTCTCATTCCAGGCAGGGTGGTGGGGTGCGATTCGCTCGACGTACCCTCGTCCTGCCGTCGGTCGGCCTCGCCGCGGTGGCGAGCCTGGCCGCGGTGGCGAGCCTGGCCGGGTGCTCGGCTGCCGACACCCCCCCGAGCGGCCCCTCAGGCGCCCCTGCGAGCACCCTGCCCAGCGGCTCACCGGGCACGTCGCCCAACGGCGCGGCCAGCCGATCGGCCCCGTCCCCGGCGGTCGCCGGCGCCGGCACCCCCCTCGCGGTCACGGCGGGCTTCTACCCGCTGGCGTACGTCGCCGAGCAGGTCGGCGGCGCCCGGGTCACGGTGACGACGCTGACCAAGCCCGGGGTGGAGCCCCACGATCTGGAGCTGAGCCCCCAGGACGTCGCCGGGCTGTCCCGGGCCGCCCTCGTGCTCACCCTCGCCGGCTTCCAGCCCGCCGTCGACACGGCGGTCGCCCAGCAGGCCCAGGGCAGGACCCTGGATGTCTCCTCGGCCGCGTCGCTGGACCTGGCCGACCCTGACGGCGGCGACGGCGGTGCCCAGCCCGGCGGCCCGGACCCGCACTTCTGGCTCGACCCGATCCGGTATGCCGCCGTCGGGCGGGCCGTCGCACAGCGGCTCGCCGCCCTGGACCCCGACGACGCCGCCGGATACCGCGAGCGGGCCGACGCCTTCACCGTCTCGATGACCGGCCTGGACGCGGCATACACCCAGGGTCTGGCCTCGTGCGCGGTGTCCACGCTGGTCACCGGCCACGCCGCGTTCGGCTACCTTGCCCAGCGCTACCGGCTCACCCAGGTGCCCATCGCCGGGCTGTCCCCGGACCAGGAGCCCTCGGCCAAGAAGCTGGCCGAGGTCGGGCGCGTGGTCAGGGACCACGGCGTGCGGACGATCTACGCCGAGGCTCTCGGTGACGCCGCGTTCGCCCGGACCGTGGCGTCGAGCACCGGGGCGAGCCTGGCCGTCCTCGACCCGGTCGAGGGGATCACCACGTCGTCGTCGGGCGCGGACTACCGGGCGGTCATGCTGGTCAACCTCGCGACGTTGCGCGTCGGTCAGGAGTGCCGGTGAGCGACCCTGCGACGGTCCTGTCGCTGCGCGGGGCCTGCTTCGGATACGCCGACCGCGCGGTGGTGGGCGAGCTCACCCTGACCGTGCGCGCCGGCGAGGTCCTGGCACTGCTCGGGCCGAACGGCGCGGGCAAGTCCACCGTGGTCAAGGGGATCCTCGGCCTGGCAACGCAGTTCGGCGGCGAGGTCGAGCTCTTCGGCACCCCTCGGCACGAGGCCGACGAGCCGGGCCGGGTGGGCTACGTCCCGCAACGGCACACCCTGGCCTCCGGCGTGCCGGCCACGGTCTGGGAGGTGGTCTCCTCGGGCCGGCTGCCCCGTCGACCGTGGCTGCGCCGCACGAGCGCGCACGACCGCGAGGTGGTCCGGCGCAGCATCGACCTGGTGGGGCTGGCCGACCGGGCGCGCACCGACGTCGGCACGCTCTCCGGGGGCCAGCAGCGTCGGGTGCTCATCGCCCGGGCGCTGGCCGGCGAGCCGGAGATCCTCGTCATGGACGAGCCGACCGCGGGGGTGGACGCCGCCGCGCAGCAGGTCCTCGCCGCCGTCCTGGGCCGGTTGGCCGCCACCGGGGTGACCATGGTCATCGTCACGCACGAGCTCGCCGCCCTGGCCGCCTTGGTCACCCGGGTCGTCGTCGTCGACCAGGGCAGCGTGGTCTTCGACGGCTCCCCGGCGGCCTTCGCGCAGGCCACCGGGGCCCGCCCCGACCCCGAGGGGCACCACCACCCGGGCCGGGCGGGGGCCGCGCCCACCTGGGTGGCCGCGGTCGCCGGACCCCTGCCGTTGGCCACCCCACGAGGCTCCGATGACTGAGCTGCTCGCCCTGGACTTCATGCAGCGCGCGCTGCTCGCCGCCGTCCTGGTCGGGGTGGCCGCGCCGCTGGTCGGGGTCTTCCTCGTCCAGCGCAGGCTGGCCCTGGTCGGCGACGGCATGGGCCACGTGGCCCTCGCCGGGGTGGCCGTCGGGGTGCTCACCGGTCAGTCCCCGGTGCTCACCGCGCTCGCCGCCGCGACCGTCGCGGCGGTCGTCATCGAGGTGCTGCGGACCTCGGGACGCGCCCAGGGCGACGTCGCCCTGGCGATCGTCTTCTACGGCGGCATCGCGGCGAGCGTGGTCATCATCGCCAAGTCGCCGCGCGGCACTCCGGCCACCCTCACGGCATACCTCTTCGGTGCGATCACCACCGTCCAGCCCGGCGACGTGGGCGTCTTCGCCGGTCTCACCGGGCTGATCGTCCTCGCCGTGGCGGTGCTCGGGGCACGGCTGTTCGCCGCGGCCAGCGACGAGGAGTGGGCCCGGGCCGCCGGCCTGCCGGTCGTCGGGCTCAACCTCGCCCTCGCGGTGCTCACCGCGGTCACCGTGGTCGTCTCGATGCGCATCGTCGGGCTGCTGCTTATCAGCGCCCTGATGATCGTGCCCAACGCCGCCGCGCAGCAGGTGGCCCGCTCGTTCCGAGCCGCCCTGGCCTATGCCGTGCTCGTCGGCCTGGGCAGCGCAGTGGGCGGCGTGCTG
The DNA here is from genome assembly GCA_037045055.1 of Dermatophilaceae bacterium. Classification (GTDB taxonomy): domain Bacteria; phylum Actinomycetota; class Actinomycetes; order Actinomycetales; family Dermatophilaceae; genus Phosphoribacter. Next base: position 117,373 of record JBAOHJ010000003.1, read on the forward strand.
GTGTCCTACTACGCCGACACCCCGTCCGGGGGCACGATCGTCTGCCTGGCTATCGGGGTGTTCGTGGTCGTCGCCGTGGCCCGCGCGCTCGTCGAGCGGGCGCACCGGGGCCGGCACAGCGAGGCCGAGGTCCACCCGCACGAGCACGGTCCGGGGTGCGGTCACGACGCGCTCCCGCACGGCGACCATGTCGACTACCTGCACGACGGTCACCGCCACGCCCCCCACGAGGGGCACTACGACGAACACGCACCCCCGACCGACGGCGCGCACCTATGACCGGCCGGCGCGTGACCCGCCAGCGCGCCGCGGTCGCGGCCCTGCTGGAGCGCACCGGGGACTTCACCTCGGCCCAGCAGCTGCATGCCCGCCTGCGCGACGGCGGGGACCCCATCGGGCTGGCCACGGTCTACCGCACCCTCGCGGCTATGGCGGCCGACGGGCAGATCGACGTGCTGCGCGGGCCGGACGGCGAGGCGGCCTACCGACGGTGCAGCGACGGCCACCACCACCACCTGGTCTGCCGCGAGTGCGGCTACACCGTCGAGGTCGAGGGGCCGGCCGTCGAGACCTGGGCGGAGCAGCTGGGCCGGCGACACGGGTTCCGGGACGTGCGCCATACCGTCGAGGTCAGCGGCACCTGCCGGTCCTGCCGGGCGCGGCACACCGGCACCTGACCGCCTGCCCGGCGGTCGCGACTCAGGATCCGGACCCGGCCGACGGGGTGGGTGGGCCGGTGGGGGTGTCCACGGCCGCGCCGTAGCGTCGCTCGCGCGCGGCATACGTCTGCACGGCGGCCCACAGGTCGCGTCGGTCGACGTCCGGCCACGGGGCGCGCAGGAACGCCAGCTCGGCGTAGGCGGACTGCCAGAGCAGGAAGTTCGAGGTGCGCTGCTCCCCCGAGGTGCGCAGGAACAGGTCGACGTCGGGCATCGTCGGGTCGGCCAGGTGCCGGGCGATGGTGCGCTCGTCGATGGCGCCCGGGCGCAGCCGCCCGGCGGCGACCAGCTCGGCGATCCGCCGCACCGCGTCCGCGATCTCGGCGCGCCCGCCGTAGTTCACGCAGAAGTGCAGGGTCAGGCCGGTGTTGTCCTTGGTGAGCTCCTGGGCCGCCTCCAGCTCGTGGATCACCGAGCGCCACAGCCGGGGGCGGCGCCCCACCCAGCGCATCCGCACCCCCCAGGCGTGCAGCTGATCGCGGCGGCGCCGGATGACCTGCCGGTTGAACCCCATGAGGAAGCGGACCTCCTCGGGCGAGCGGCGCCAGTTCTCCGTGGAGAAGGCGTAGGCGGACAGGTGCGAGACCCCGATCTCGATGGCCCCGGCGACGACGTCGAGCAGGGCCCCCTCGCCGGCCTCGTGGCCCTTGGTGCGCGGCAGGCCCCGGGCGTTGGCCCACCGGCCGTTGCCGTCCATGACGACGGCGACGTGCCGGGGGACCAGCTCCGGCGGCACGGGCGGGGGCTGGGCGCCGCTGGGATGGGCGAACGGCCGCTGGTATGCCGTCACGCCGGCCGGCCCGGGTCGGGACCCACGCGCGGGCGGGCCGCGACCGGGGCGCGCTCGACGTGGCGCAACGAGCGCACTGCCCGCTCGAGGTGCCAGTGCAGGAACGCCGCGACCAGGCCGCTGCCCTCGCGCCGATGGGCCGGGTCGGCGGCGTCGGCGCAGGCCCAGTCGCCGGTGAGCAGGGCCGCGAGCAGCCTGATCGTGCCCGGGTCGGGGGCGGCGGAGCCGGACGGACGGCATACCGGGCAGACCACCCCCCCGGCGGCGACGTTGAACGCCGCGAACGGCCCGGGTGCGCCGCACTTGGCGCAGTCGTGGAAGCTGGGCGCCCACCCGGCCACCGAGAGGGCGCGCAGCAGGTAGGCGTCCAGGACCAGGCCGGGGTCGTGCTCGGCGATGGCGAGCGCGGCCAAGGCCCCGGCGACGAGCAGGTACTGCTGGGTGGCGGGCTCGCCCGGCTCGGTGAGCCGGTCGGCGGTCTCGACGACGGCGGTGGCGGCGGTGTAGGCCGGGTAGTCGCCGCTGATCGCGTCGCCGTGCGCGGCGAGCATCTCGGCCTGGGTCACCGTGTCGAGGTTGCGGCCCTCGTGGCACTGCAGGTCGACCACCATGAACGGCTCGAGGCGGGCACCGAACCGCGAGGAGGTGCGTCGCACCCCCTTGGCGACGGTGCGGACCTTGCCCCGGGTGCGCGTCAGCGCGGTGACGATCCGGTCGGCCTCGCCCAGCTTGTGGGTGCGCAGGACGACCGCCTCGTCACGGTAGAGCGGCACCTGGCCATTGTCGCGGGTCCGGGCCACGACGCGCGCACCGCAGCGCCGACGGATTTTCCGCCCGGCCAGTGCTCAGCGGGTGCCCCACGAGGCCGCCGCGAGCAGCTCGGGCCGGACGCAGGAGCGGCCCAGCCCGGCGCACAGCAGCGCCATCCCCGGGGCCGAGGCGGCGTTGAGCAGCCACCACTTCAGCTCCGCCGCCCCGACCCGGTAGCCGTAGCCGGTGGGCTCGGCGGCGTGCGCGTACCCGGTCGCGTAGGCCGTGCGGTAGCGGCCGGGCCCAACCGCCACGGTGCGATCCATGTTGCCCAGGCCGTAGCGGACGAACCACGTCCGTCCGCTGGCCCGCAGGCGGTCGGGCAACCCCTCGACGAGCGAGAGGACCGACCCGTCGTCGTAGGAGTCCCGGACCGGCACGTCGCACAGCCGGGCAAGCGTAGGAGCCTCGACGGTGACCAGCGAGGCGCGCTCCAGCCAGGGGGCCAGCTCCGCGAGGCTGAACCGCTCGTCGATCCGGTGCGGCACCACGTCGAACCAGATCGGCACACCGGAGCGGTGGGCCAAGCTCATCGCGAGATCCACCGCGGCGGCCGACCGCGGCGCGAGCAGCGCATACCCGTCGACGACGAGGGCGTCCGCGCTGTCGATCGCCCACCGGTGCCCGGCCACCAGGGCCGTGTCCAGGTCGTCGTAGGGCGCCGGCGCCTGGGCGATGAGCAGGCGCGTGCCGGCGGTGCCACCCGAGCCCGCCGCGTCCCGGATCACCAGGACGACGGCGTTGGGCACGTCGGGGACGACCTGCAGGCAGGCCACGACGCCCAGGCCCTCGAGGCGCCGGCGGATTCTGGTCGGTCCAGCCGTCGTCGCCGACCGCCGCGATGAGGGTGACCTCGGCGAAGTGCGCCACGCCGGCCACCGCGAACCCGACGGCGGTGCCCCCGATGCTCGTGTCGACCGGCATCGGCTCGTGGTGGTCGCGCACCACGTCGGCGAACTGCAGCCGGCGCAGCGTGGCGCGCACGTCGATCCGGGCGTCGCCCACCACGCAGACCTTAAACCGCCGGGCCGCGCTCTCAGGTGCCCCGATGAGCCCCACCGGGCTGGGCCGCCCGTGCCGGTCCGGCGTCCAGGTCACGAGGTCGGGGTCCGGCTCGAGGGCCGAGCGGGTCGCCGCGTGTGCCGCGAGGGCGTTGTGGGTCATCCGACCCTCCGAATCGAGCCGCCTCTGGCGCTGCCGCGCCGGCTCGTGCCCCCAGCCTAGGCCGTCGCGCCCGACCGTGGGGCGCTCGCGGGCGAGGAGTTGGCCCGCAACCGCTTGCCGATTCGCCCTGGTATGCCGAGGGGCCCATCCAGGTCCTCCGGCGGCGGCCCAGCGGGCTGCGATCACCCGTGGATTCGAACATCTGTCCGATAGACTGCCGGCATGAGCACACCACGACAGGGCTGCCTGCTCGATCTCGCGGCGGCGCCCGCCCTGGGCGAGCTGGGCGGGACCGTGCGGCGAGTGCACCTGACCCACCGGGCCTGGGTCGACGTGCGCCCCGGCTGGTTGGCCGGGGCGGACGTCGTGTTCGACGCGCTGCTGGAGCGGGTGCCCTGGCAGGAGCAGCGGCGGCGGATGTACGACGCGGTCCTGGACGTCCCCCGGCTCACCCGGTTCTACGCCGAGGGCGAGGCGCTGCCGCTGCGCATCCTGGACCAGGCCCGAGCCATGCTCGGCACGCACTACGCGGCGCTGGCGGAGCCGTTCGCCACGGCCGGCATGTGCCTCTACCGCGACGGGCGCGACAGCGTCGCCTGGCACGGCGACCGGATCGGCCGTGGCGCCACCCACGACACGATGGTGGCGATCCTGTCGGTCGGCGCCACCCGGACCCTGGCCCTGCGCCCCCGCGGCGGCGGCGCGACCGCGCTGCGCGTCGGGCTCGGTCACGGCGACCTGCTCGTCATGGGCGGGTCCTGCCAGCGCACCTGGGAGCACGCCGTGCCCAAGACCGCCAAGCCGGTGGGGCCGCGGATCTCGATCCAGTTCCACCCGCCCGGCGTGCGCTGATCGCGACGACGCGGCGGGCAGGCCGCGCGCCCGACCGGCCGGCCCGCCGCGGTCAGTCGGCGTGCGTGTCGGTGGACCCGTCGGCCTGCCCTGGCGCGGCGGCAAGCCGCCGCTGGATGCCGGCGCGGATCGCCCGGGCCGCGTCGGCGTGCTCCGGCTCGCCCGCCGGTGCCGGCGTCGCGGCCAGCTTCTCCGTGGACAGCAGGGTCATCAGGAGGTTGAACGCGTTGGCCCCCCCGCCGTGACCACCCGGCATACCGTCGCCGTTGCCGCCGGATCCGCCGCCCATCTCCACGTAGGTGCTCGGCACGATGGGAATCCTCGCCGTCTCGATGGCCGAGGCGAGCTTGGTCAGCACCTCCTGGGTCAGCTGCAACTGCGGGCCGCCGTAGGCGCGCACCTGCTGCTCGATGGCGATGGCCCGCCCGATGCCCACCCGGGCCTCGCGGTCGGCATCGGCTTGCGCGGTCAGCGTGATCCGGGTCGCCTCGCCGTCGGCCAGCAGCTTGACCTTGGCCGCCTCGCCCTCGGCGAGCAGGCGCACCCGCTGAGCCTCCGCACCGGCCAGGGTCTTGACCCGCTCGGCGTCCTGCTGGGCGCGCTGCAGCTCGGCGCGTCCGGAGTTCTCCTGGACCTTGATGTTGACCTCCGACTGGGTGAGCATGGTCTGTTGCTCGGCGATCGCCAGGGCCTGCTTGAGCTCGCGTTCCTTGTCCGCGGCGATCCGCTGCTTCTCGAAGGTCTCGAGCTTCTCGAAGGCCACCTGACGGTCGCGCAGCTGGGTGAGGATGAGCTCGATCCGGTCGTCGCCCGCGGGCGAGCGCGGGGTGCCGATGAGCACCTCCTCCAGCTCGATGTTGTAGTGGGCGAAGCGGACCTTCATGTCGATGCCGGCCCGCTCCTGGATCTCCGAACGCTCCTGGATCAGCTCGATGAGCGTCTTGGTCTGGCCGATGTTCTTGAAGTACGCCGAGACCATGGGGTCGAGGGTCTGGTTGACCAGCATCTTGATGTCCCCGAAGCGCTGGATGACCAGCGGGGCCTTCTTGTAGTCGATGTGGATCACCACCGACAGGGGCAGCCGGGGCTCGAAGGCGTCCTTGGTGATGAGCTCGATCTCGGTGAGGTTCTCGTCGAAGTTGTGCGCCCCGGTCTCTGCGGAGATCCACTTGAGGATGATGTTGGTCGTCGGGACGAAGCTCACCGCACCGGCATACGTGTTGAAGGCGTACTTGCCGGGCATGAGCGGCGCGCTCCACACCCCGCGGTTGCCGGCGCCGACGAGCTCGCCGTGCCGGTAGTCCTCGCCGGACATGTCGTCGCCCTTGGGCCCGTGGTAGCTCACCACGACGCCGGCATACCCGACCGGCACCCGGATCTTGTCGACGAGCTCCACGGTGGCGAAGAGCCGGTTGACGAAGTAGGTGCCCTCGGTGAGCACCTGGTACTGCCGCCCCCGGAAGCCACCCGCGGCGAGGAAGGCCTCGGGGTCCTGGAAGTTGTTGTGGTAGTTGGGGTCCTCGGGCTGGTCACCCACGGCCGGCGCGATGATGTCGCCCATCGGCAGCGACGGCCCGTCGTTGACCGTGACCACGGCGGTGCGGTCGTCGGCGCCCTCGATGACGATCGGGCCGAAGCCCGCGGCGGCGTGCAGGTGCTCGGCCATCGCGGCGATGGTGCCCTGCTCGGCGGCCGACCCCATGGGCAGGTAGTAGATCTTCGCGTCGGTGACGATGACGAACTGGGCGAGGTTGAAGGCGTAGGTGCCCTCCCGCAGGATCTGCCGCTGCGGGCCACGCTGCCCACCGCCGTGCAGGAAGGCCGCGACGTCCTGGAAGGCGTTGCACGCCACCACCGCGCCGAGGGTCTGCCCGGCCGTGAGCGGCACGCCGTCGCGGGCGAAGACGTAGCCGATCTTGCCCTGGGAGATCGTCACCAGGGGCATGACGTGGACCTTGTACATGAGCCGGGTGCGGAAGTGGATGCCGCCGCGCAGCACGGTGGGCTGGTAGCCGGCCTCGCCGTGCAGGGAGATGATGGCGTCCTTGAGCGAGCCCTTGGGGCTCCACCACTTCTCGACGACGCCGACCTTGTCGCTGGGGATCACCCGCAGCCCGATGACGTAGAGCACGAGCACGAAGGCCAGCAGCCCGACGGCCACGGCGACGACGAGCCCGGTGTATTCGTTCATGTGAGACATCCCCTCCCGGGGAGAAACGGCCCAGGCCGCGCCTCAAGCCGACGCGCGGCCGGACGCTGGCGGGGGCGCCGAGGGCGCAGCACGCCGCAGATCCACTCCCATTGACGCACGCCGGGCCGGCGCGGTTCCACGGGTTCTCGGGAGTCGGGCGAGGATTCCCGGGAGCCGGACGGCCGTGCCCGCCCGGGCGCACCGCAGCGGCCGCCCGGGTCGTCCGGGTGGGCCTCAGCTCCCGTCGCGCACCGCGCGGTTGACCGCCGAGACCACCGCCTTGAGCGAGGCCGTCACGATCGAGGAGTCGATGCCGACCCCCCACAGGACACGTTCGCCGACGGCGCACTCGACGTAGGCCGCGGCGGTGGCGTCCCCGCCGGCGGACAGGGCGTGCTCGGCGTAGTCGAGGACCCGCACGTCGATGCCCTGGTCGGCCAGCACCTGGCAGAACGCCGCGATCGGCCCGTTGCCCGCGCCCTGGACAGCGGCGACGTCGGTGCCCGGCTTGCTGCGGTCCCGCAGCCCGATCCACAGGTGGGTGCCGCCGTCCTCCTCGGTGTCGATGCGCGCGGAGGCCAGCCGGAAGCGGCCCCAGGGGTTGTCCGGGGTCGGGAGGTACTCGTCCTCGAAGCGGGCCCACAGGGCCGCCGGCGCGACCTCGCCGCCGTCGGCGTCGACGTCGCGCTGCACCACGCCGGAGAACTCGATCTGCAGCCGACGCGGCAGGTCCATGCCCCGCTCGGTCTTCATGAGGTAAGCCACGCCGCCCTTGCCGGACTGGCTGTTGACCCGGACCACCGCCTCGTAGGAGCGGCCCAGGTCGTGCGGGTCGATGGGCAGGTAGGGCACCGCCCAGGGGATCTCGTCCAGGCGGACCCCGGCGGTGGCGGCGTCCCGCTCCATCCACTCGAAGCCCTTCTTGATCGCGTCCTGGTGGGAGCCGGAGAACGCCGTGAAGACCAGGTCGCCGCCGTAGGGGTGCCGGTCGTGGACGGGGATCTGGTTGCAGTGCTCGACGGTGCGGCGGATGTCGTCGATGTCGGAGAAGTCGATCTGCGGGTCGATGCCCTGGCTGTAGAGGTTGAGCCCCATGGTGACCAGGTCGACGTTGCCGGTGCGCTCGCCGTTGCCGAACAGGCACCCCTCGATGCGATCGGCCCCGGCCAGCAGCCCGAGCTCGGCGGCCGCGACCCCGGTGCCCCGGTCGTTGTGCGGGTGCAGCGAGACCACCAGGCAGTCCCGCCGGTCCAGGTGGCGGATCATCCACTCGATGGAGTCGGCGTAGACGTTGGGAGTGGCCATCTCGACGGTCGCCGGCAGGTTGACGATCATCTTGTGGTCCGGCGTGGGGTCGATGACGTCGATGACCGCGTTGCACACGTCCATGGCGAAGTCCAGCTCCGTGCCGGTGTAGGACTCCGGGGAGTACTCGTAGTAGATGTCGGTGTCCGGGATGGTCTCCTCGAGCTTCTTCACCAGCCGGGCGCCCTGGACGGCGATGTCGACGATCCCCTCGCGGTCCAGCCCGAACACCACCCGCCGTTGCAGGGCCGAGGTCGAGTTGTAGAAGTGCACGATGGCCTGCCGGGCGCCGCGGATGGCGTCGAAGGTCCGCTCGATGAGGTGGTCCCGGCACTGGGTGAGCACCTGGATGGTCACGTCGTCGGGGATCCGACCACTGTCGATGAGCTCGCGGCAGAAGTTGTAGTCGGTGTCGCTGGCCGACGGGAAGCCGACCTCGATCTCCTTGTAGCCCATCCGCACGAGCAGGTCGAACATCCGCCGCTTGCGCTCGGAGTTCATCGGGTCGATGAGCGCCTGGTTGCCGTCGCGCAGGTCGACGGCGGCCCAGCGCGGGGCCCGGGTGAGCCGGGCGAGCGGCCAGGTGCGGTCGGGCAGCTCGACCTGCACCTGATCGTGGAAGGGCTGGTACTTGCCGAACGGCATACCGGAGGTGGTCTGGGGGTGATGCATGGCGGGGCGTCCTCGTCGGGGTCGGTGCGGGCGGCGGCCGGGCACGACGGGCTCCGCGACGAGGGGGGCCGTCGGATCAGGCCTCGCCGCGGCGGGGAAGCAGGAGCACCAGCGCCACGTGCAGAGGGTATGCCGTCCCCGGCCGTGGCGTCCAACTCGCCGCCCCCGGGGGCGCGCCCGTGTCGGCGGGACGCGGCACGATGGGCGGTATGCCGCGCCCGTCCTGCACGATCCTGCCGCCGTACCTGCTCGCCCGCCTCGCCCAGGACGAGGACCCCCGGGTCGCGCAGATCGCCCGGCGCACCCTCGAGATCGACATCCCGGCCCGCGAGCGACGCGGGGTGAGCGCTGAGCGGGCCGGGCGCGATCCCAAGGGCCTGGTGCCCCCGGAGGTGGTGCGCCGGGCCAAGGCCGCTGCGGCCCGCCGGCCGGCCGGTCGACTGGAGGTCACGGCGACGGTGCCGGCGGTGGCGCAGCGGGCGATCCACGACGCCCGGCACGGCACGACGCTGCCCGGCGTGCTGGTGCGCACGGAGGGCGCGGACCCGGTGGCGGACACCGCGGTCAACGAGGCCTACGACGGGCTCGGGGCGACCTGGACGCTGCTGTGGACGGCATACCGGCGGGACTCCCTCAACGGCAAGGGGCTGGCGCTGGTGGCGACGGTGCACTTCGACACCGGCTACGACAACGCGTTCTGGGACGGCACCCAGATGGTCTTCGGCGACGGCGACGGGGTCTACTTCGACGGCTTTACCTCCTCGATCGACGTCATGGGCCACGAGCTGGCCCACGGGCTCACCCAGTACACCGCCGGGCTGACCTACGTCGGGCAGTCCGGTGCGCTCAACGAGTCGATCTCCGACGTCTTCGGGATCTGCACCAAGCAGCTGCACCTGGGGCAGACCGCCGAGCAGTCCTCGTGGCTCATCGGCGAGGGGCTGTTCACGGCGAAGGTCAAGGGGGTCGCGCTGCGCTCGATGATCGAGCCCGGCACGGCCTACGACGACCCGGTGCTCGGCAAGGACCCGCAGCCGCGGGACATGAGCGGCTACCGCGACCTGCCTCACGACGCCCAGCACGACAACGGCGGCGTGCACACCAACTCCGGCATCCCCAACCGCGCCTTCGCCCTGGCCGCGCGCGAGATCGGGGGGTTCGCGTGGGAGAAGGCCGGGCGGGTCTGGTACGACACGATCACGGCGACCGGCGTGCCCAAGGACATCGACTTCGTGGCCTTCGCCGAGCGCACCGTCGCGGCGGCGACCCGCCGCTACGGCGCGCGCTCGGCCGTGACCACCGCGGTGCGCACCGGGTGGCGAGCCGTCAAGGTGCTGTAGCGAGCGGCACGAACGGCCAGCCGGGTCGCATCCCGGGATCCGCCCCGGGCTCGATGAAGTACTCCCGTCCGAAGGCCTGCGCGAACGTCTCGGGAGGGATCGCGAGGAACCCCCCGACGTCGGTGACCTGGCTGGCGTGACAGGCCAGGGCCGCACGCTTGCGATCGACGTATGCCGCGACGTCGACGTCCCAGGACAACTCGGCCTGCGGCGTCCCCAGCGGGTTGCCGTCGTCCATCGGCGCGTCCGGGTCGAAGGCCTGCTGACCAGCCTGGCGCGCAAGGTCCATGAAGCCGCGCACCGCGTGGCGGTTCATCGACGCCTCGAGCAGCCGAGGCCGGCGGGCGGCCAGGTCCGCGGCCCGGTGGACCACCCGGTGGACCTGGACGTGGTCGGGGTGGCCGTAGCCGCCGTGCCAGTCGTAGCCGACGAGCACGTCCGCGTCCTCCTCGTCCAGCACCGCCGCCAACCGCCCGGCCGCCCCGTCGGGGTGGGCCGCGGCGAAGGCGCCCTCGTGCTCGTTCTGCGACCATCCCGCCATCCCCGAGTCCAGGTAGCCGAGCCAGGCGACCCGGGCCACCCCGAGGACCTGCGCCGAGGCCTGCGCCTCGGCGCGGCGCCGGTCCAGCAGGCTCTCCTGCGGGCCCAGGTCCTCGGGCACCTCGCCGTGCTCGCCCCCGGTGGCGAAGACGAGCACCACCCGATCGCCCTGCTCGCTGGCCCGGGCCATCGACCCGGACGTCTGCGAGGCCTCGTCGTCGGGGTGGGCGTGCAGGAACACGATCGTCGTCATGGCCGCCCATCATGCCCGGGATATCGTCGGCGGGTGGACACCGAAGGCCGCGACTACGCGCAACGACTGCTGGCCAAGCAAGACGTGTGGTGGAAGCGGGCGCTGGACGTCCAACGCCCCTACCGGGCCAACCTGCGCCGCCAGAACCTCGGCGTCACCCTCGACGTGGGCTGCGGCATCGGGCGGCAGCTGGCCTGGCTGGACCCGGGGTCGGTGGGCGTGGACCACAACCCGCACTCGGTGGCGGTATGCCGCGAACGCGGGCTCACGGCATACCAGACCGGGGACTTCCTGGCCTCCGAGCACGCCCGCGTCGACGGATTCGACGCGCTGCTGCTGGCCCACGTCGTCGAGCACATGGAGCGCGCCGAGGCGATCGAGGTGATCCGGACCTACCTGCCCTATCTGCGCCCCGGAGGCCGGCTCATGCTGGTCTGCCCGCAGCAGGTGGGCTTCCGCTCCGACCCCACGCACGTGCACTACTGCGACGGGCCGGAGCTGGTCGCCATGGCCACCGCGGTGGGGCTGCAGCCGGGGACGCCGTGGAGCTTCCCGTTCCCGTGGTGGGTCGGGAGGCTGTTCGTCTACAACGAGACCAACCTGCTGGCCACCCGCCCGGTGTGACCGCCGGGGGGCCGGCGGCTCAGAAGCCCAGTCGCCCCAGCTGTTTGGGGTCGCGCTGCCAGTCCTTGGCGACCTTGACGTGCAGGTCGAGGTAGACCCGGGACCCGAGCAGGCGCTCGATGTCGGCCCGTGCCCGGGCCCCGACCTCCCGCAGCCGCGACCCGCCGCGGCCGATGACGATGGCCTTCTGGCTGTCCCGCTCGACGTAGACGTCCACCCGGACGTCGACCAGGGGGTCGCCGGCTGGGCGACCGTCGCGGGGCACGACCTCCTCGACGACGACCGCGAGCGAGTGCGGCAGCTCGTCGCGTACCCCCGCCAACGCGGCCTCGCGCACGATCTCGGCGATCCGCGTGGCGTCCGGCTCGTCGGTGCGCACGTCGGGGGGGTAGAGCGGCGGGGACTCGGGCAGGAAGCCCACGAGCACGTCCCGCAGGCGCGGCACCTGGTCGCCCCGGGTCGCCGAGCACGGGACGATCGCCTCCCATTCGCCCAGCGCGTCGATGGCGACCAGATGCTGGGCCACCCGGTCGCGACCGACCAGGTCGGACTTGGTCGCGATGGCGACCACGGGACGGCGCTTGACCCGGCGCAGCTCGGTGAGCTCGGCGGCGATGAACCGGTCACCCGGCCCGACCCGCTGGTCGCAGGGCAGGCAGAAGCCGACCACGTCGACGTCGCGCAGGGTCGCCCGCACGAGGTCGTTGAGCCGCTCCCCGAGCAGGGTGCGCGGCCGATGCAGCCCGGGGGTGTCGACGAGGACGAGCTGGGCGTCCTGCGCCGTGGCGATGCCGCGGATCGCGTGCCGGGTGGTCTGGGGCCGGGTCGAGGTGATCGCCACCTTGGCCCCGACCAGGGCGTTGGTCAGGGTCGACTTGCCGGCGTTGGGCCGGCCGACCAGGCACACGAACCCCGCGCGGTATGCCGCCCGCTCCGACGGGGTCACGACCGCTCCCCGGCCACCGCCGAGCTCGTCGACGCAGCGCCGGCGCCGGAGGCCCGATGGACCAGGACGGTGGCGATCCGGTGCCGACGGCCGGCCATCCGCTCGGCGGCCAGCCGCAGCCCCTGCACCTGGGCGGTCGAGCCGACGATGGGCACCCGGCCGATCGCCTTGGCCAGCAGCCCACCGACGGTGTCGACGTCCTCGTCGTCGATCTCCACGTCGAACAGCTCGGCGAGGTCGTCGACGTCCATGCTGGCCGGCACCCGGACCCCGCCGTCCTCCAACGGCTCGACGCCGGGCTCCTCCCGGTCGTACTCGTCGGCGATCTCGCCGACGATCTCCTCGAGGATGTCCTCGATGGTGACCAGGCCGGCGGTGCCGCCGTACTCGTCGACGACGATGGCGAAGTGGTTCTGGTCGCGCTGCATCTCGCGCAGCAGGTCGTCGACCGGTTTGGACTCGGGGACGAAGTGCATGGGGCGCATCACCGCCGCCACCGGCTGGGTGGTCGCGGCCGGGTCGGCGGTGGTGCGCTGGACGACGTCCTTGAGGTAGAGCAGGCCGAGCACGTCGTCGTTGTCCTCCCCGACGACGGGGATCCGCGAGAACCCGGTGCGCAGGAACAGCGACATGCCCTTGCGCAGCGGCGTGTCCCGCTCGATGGTCACCATGTCGGTGCGCGGCACCATGACCTCGCGGGCCACCGTGTCGCCCAGCTCGAACACCGAGTGGATCATCTCGCGCTCGTCGTCCTCGATGACGTCGGTGTCGGAGGCCTGGTCGAGCAGGTCGCGCAGCTCGGCCTCGCTCTGGAACGGCCCGTCGCGGTAGCCCCGTCCCGGTGTCACCGCGTTGCCCAGGGCCACCAGGGCGCGCGCCACCGGGCCCAGGACCCGGCGCAGGCCGCGGGTGAACGGCGCCGCCACGAGGGCCACCCGGTCGTAGTTCTGCCGGCCCAGGGTGCGCGGCGAGACCCCCACGACGACGAACGACACCAGGGCCATGATGGCGATGGAGATGGCCAGGGCCGCACCGATGGAGTCGACCAGGCCGATGACCGCGACGGTGATGAGCACCGCGGTCGCCGCCTCGGCGACCACCCGCAGGAAGGACAGGACCGCCAGGTAGGGCGCCGGCTCGCCCATCACGGCCAGCAAGGACGCCGCCCCGGCCCGACCGTCGTCGTAGAGCTCCTCGGCCCGCACCCGGGACATCCGGTAGATCGCCGCCTCGCCGGCGGCCAGCAGGAACGCGACGACGGTGCTGGCCATCGCCACGAGGACCATCTGGGTCACCATGCCTGCCTCAGCCCGGTCTGCCGCGCCCGGCGAGGAAGGTCAGCAGCAGCTGACGCTGCAACTGGGACATCTCCCGCTCGTCGTCGGGCTCGGCGTGGTCGAACCCCAGCAAGTGCAGCAACCCGTGGGTGGTGAGCAGCAGCAGCTCCTCGATCGGCGCGTGACCGGCCTGGGCGGCCTGTCGCTCGGCGACACTCGGGCACAGCACGACGTCGCCGAGCACGCCCTGCTCGCCCGGCTCGCCCTCCCGCCCCGGCCGCAGCTCGTCCATGGGGAAGCTCATGACGTCGGTCGGCCCGGGCAGGTCCATCCAGGTGCGCGTGCAGCACCTCCATCGCCGGCTCGTCCACCAGGGTGATGCACACGTCGGCGTCCGGGTGCACGCGCATCCGGTCCAGGACGTGCCGGGCGCACGCGACGAGCTCGATCTCGTCCACGGCATACCCGCACTCGTTGAGCACGTCGACGCTCACCGGCGCGCCGCCTGGCCGCGGCCCCGCTGCGGCGTCTCGGTCGGCCGCCCCGACGCCGCGTCGGCCCGGTCGTAGGCGTCGACGATCTCGCTGACCAGTCGGTGGCGCACGACGTCGGCGGAGGTCAGCTCGGCGAAGTGGATGTCCTCGATGTCCCCGAGGATGCCGCGCACCTGACGCAGGCCCGACTGGGTGCCGCCGGGCAGGTCCACCTGGGTGACGTCGCCGGTGACGACCATCGTCGAGCCGAAGCCCAGCCGGGTGAGGAACATCTTCATCTGCTCGGCGGAGGTGTTCTGGGCCTCGTCGAGGATGATGAACGCGTCGTTGAGCGAGCGCCCGCGCATGTAGGCCAACGGGGCCACCTCGATCGTCCCGGCGGCCATGAGCCGGGGGATGGTGTCGGGGTCGACCATGTCGTGCAGGGCGTCGTAGAGCGGGCGCAGGTAAGGGTCGATCTTGTCGTTGAGGGTGCCGGGCAGGAAGCCCAGCCGCTCACCCGCCTCGACCGCCGGGCGGGTGAGGATGATCCGGTTGACCCGCTTGGACTGCAGGGCGGCGACTGCCTTGGCCACGGCGAGGTAGGTCTTGCCGGTACCGGCCGGGCCGATGCCGAAGACGATGGTGTGCCGGTCGATCGCCTCGACGTAACGCTTCTGGTTGAGGGTCTTGGGGCGGATGGTCCGCCCGCGGTTGGACACGATGTTCATCGTCAGGACGTCGGCCGGCCGCTCGGCGGTCTGGGCCCGCAACATGCCTATGGACCGCTCCACGGCGTCCCGGGTCAGGGACTGGCCCGCACCGAGGACGACGAGCAGCTCGTCGACGAGACGCTCGACGAGGGCCACCTGCGAGCTCGGGCCGCGCATGGACAGCTCGTTGCCCCGCACGTGCAGGTCGACCTGCGGGAAGGCTCGCTCCACGGTGGCCAGCAGTTGGTCGCGCGGGCCCAGCAGGCTCACCATGGGGATGCTCGGCGGGATGGTCAGCGTGTGCGTGGGTCGCACCGGGCCCTGGTCGGGCGCCGGCGCCGCGGGATGCTCGAGGTCGGACATGGCGGTGACCAGTCTACGAGGCCGCGCGGCGCATCCCCCGACGACGGCCGGTCAGCCCGGGGGCCAGGCCATCGTGCGCCCACCGAGGACGTGCAGGTGGGCGTGGAAGACCACCTGCCCGCCCTCGCTGCCGGTATTGGAGACGATGCGGTAGCCCCGGTCCAGGCCCTCGATCTCGGCCACTCGGGCCGCGAGGCCGACCAGGTCGGCCAGCTCGCCCGGATGCGCGCTGAGCTCCCCGAGATTGCCGACGTGCCGCCGCGGCACCACGAGCACGTGACTGGGCGCCTGGGGGTCGATGTCGCGGAAGGCGTAGGAGGCGTCGGTGTGCCCCACGGCCTCGGAGCGCAACTCACCTGCGACGATCTTGCAGAACAGGCAGGTCGGCGGGCTCATGGACCGAGACTAGCCGCCTGTGGACCGGGCAGTGCCGGCAGGCGTCCAGAGGGTGCCAGAGCAAGGCCCGGGCCGGCCGTCAGCGGCGCCGGTCAGGTCCAGCGGGTGACGGCGCACAGCGCCGCCAGCGCCGCCGGCCCGGCGTTGGAGGAGCGCAGCACTTCTGGCCCGAGGCGCACCGCCCTGGCCCCCGCCGTCTCGAACGCGGCAAGCTCGTCGGGGGCGATCCCGCCCTCCGGTCCGACGACGAGCACCACCAGACCCGTCGGCGGCAGCGTGACCGAGCCGAACGGCATACCGGCGTCCTCGTGCAGCACCAAGCCCAGGGCGGCACCGCCGAGCAGGTCCGCCACCTCGGTGAGGCCGGCCAGGGGGTGCACCACGGGCACCCACCAGCGCCGCGACTGCTTGGTCGCCGCCGCCGCGAGGGCGGCCCAGGAGTCCCGGCCCCGGTCGGCTTTGTCGCCGCGCCACCGGGCCACCGACCGCGCCGCCTGCCACGGCACGATCTCGTCGACGCCCAGCTCGGTGGCCGCCTCGACGGCCCGATCGTCGCGTCCGGCCTTGGCCAGGGCCTGGACGAGCACGAAGCGCGGCTGCGGCGCCGGCCTCGACTCGACGCCGTCCACCCGAACGGTCACGGTATGCCGGCCGGTCGCCACCACCTGCGCGTCGGTGCGACGACCCGCGCCGTCCCCGAGCAGCACCCGATCGCCGATGCGTAGGCGCACCACGGTCGCCGCGTGCCGGCCCTGCGGCCCGTCGAGCACCACGAGGGCGTGCGGGTCGAGGGTGTCGAGGGCCCCGGGCGGGACGAGGAAGAGCCGGGCGGTCACGACGCGCTCGAGGGTGCGCCCGGGCCCGAGCTAGAAGCCCTTGAAGGCATCGCGCAGCTTGCCGAACAGGCCCTTGTCGTCCTCCTCGGTCAGCCGGCCGGCCGGTCGCTCCTCGCCGCGCAGCGCCGCCAGGCGTCGCATCAGGTCGGCCTGCTCGTCGGTGAGCCGGGTGGGCGTGGCCACCGCCGCGTGCACCAGCAGGTCGCCCCGGCCGGTGCCCCGTAGGTGGGTGACCCCGAGGCCGCGCATCGTCACGACGTCGCCGGACTGGGTGCCCGAGCGCACGTCCAGGGGCCGCGGCCCGTCGAAGGTGTCGAGCTCGACCACCGTGCCCAGGGCTGCGGCGGTCATCGGCAGCTCGACGGTGCAGTGCAGGTCGTCGCCGCGCCGGGTGAAGCTGGGGTGCGGGCGCACCGACACCTCGACGTAGAGATCCCCGGGTGGCCCACCGCCGGCACCGACCTCGCCCTCCCCGGCCAGCTGGATGCGGGTGCCGGTGTCCACCCCGGCAGGCACCTTGAGGGTGATCGTCCGACGGGTGCGCACCCGACCCTGCCCGGAGCACTCGAAGCAGGGGTGGGTGATGACCGCGCCGTAGCCGTGACAGTTCTGGCAGGGCCGCGAGGTCATCACCTGGCCGAGGAAGGAGCGCTGCACCGACTGGACCTCCCCGCGCCCGCGACAGATGCCGCACGGCTTGGTGCCGGTGCCGGGCTGCGCCCCGTCGCCGTGGCAGCTCGAGCACCGCACCGCGGTGTCGATGGCCAGCTCCTCCTGCGACCCGAACACCGCGGCGGGCAGGTCGATGTCCAGGCGCACCAACGCGTCCTGACCGCGGTGGACCCGGGAGCGCGGACCCCGGGTGGTCGCGGCACCGCCGAAGAAGGCGTCCATGACATCGCTGAAGGAGAAGCCCTGACCGCCGAAGCCACCCCCGCCGCCGCCGGTGGCGTAGGGGTCCACGCCCATGTCGTAGGCATGCCGCTTGTCCGCGTCGGAGAGGACCTCGTAGGCCCGGGACACCTTCTTGAACTGCTCCTCCGCCTCGGGGCCGGAGGCCACGTCCGGGTGCAGCTTGCGGGCCAGCCGCCGGTAGGCCCGCTTGATCTCCTCGACGTTGGCGTCGCGCGAGAGGCCCAGGTCGGAGTAGTAGTCGCTCAACGATCGTCCTTGTCGGGCCGGCGGGGTGGGGTCACGGTTCGAGCAGGTGGGAGACGTATGCCGCGACCGCCCGCACCGAGGCCATCGCCGCCGGGTAGTCCATGCGGGTGGGCCCGAGCACGCCGAGCCCGGCCAGGGAGTGCGGCCCGGAGCCGTAGCCGGTGGACACCACCGAGGTCGCGGCCAGACCCTCGTGCTGGTTCTCGTGGCCGATCCGCACGGCCACCGCGTCGTGGCCCAGGTCGAGCGTGCCGAACAACCGCAGCAGCACGACGTGCTCCTCCAGCGCCTCGAGCACCGGGGCGATGGACCGCGGGAAGTCCGCGCCGAACCGGGTGAGGTTGCTCGTGCCGGCCATGACCACACGCTCCTCGCGCTCCTCGACGAGGACGTCGTCCAGCGCGCGCAGCACGGCCCGGACCACGTCGCGCTCCTCGGGGGCGAAACGCTCGGGCAGCGAGGCCGAGCGTTCGGCGGCCTGCGGCAGCGGGTGGCCCACGGCCCGCGCCCCGAGGGCGGCCCGCAGCCGGTGCACGAGATCCTCCCCGCTCGGGTCGCCCACCGGGCGGCCCGCGTCGACCACGCGCTGCTCGACCCGGCCGCTGTCGACGATGAGCACGACCATGATCCGGCTGGGCCCGATCGGCACGAGCTCGATGTGCCGCACGGTCGAGCGGGTCAGCGAGGGGTACTGCATGACCGCGACCTGGTGGGTGAGCGAGGACAGCAGCCGCACCGTCCGGTCCACCACGTCGTCGAGGTCGACCGCGCCGTCCAGGAAGGTCGCGATGGCCCGCCGCTGCGCACCGGACAGGGGTCGCACCCCGGCCAGCCGGTCGACGAACAGACGGTAGCCGGCGTCGGTCGGCACCCGGCCGGCCGAGGTGTGCGGGGCGTGGATGAGCCCCTCCTCCTCCAGCAGCGCCATGTCGTTGCGCACCGTCGCGGCGGACACCCCGAAGTGATGGCGCTCGACCAGGGCCTTGGAGCCGACCGGCTCGCAGGTGCGCACGTAGTCCTGGACGACGGCGCGCAGCACGTCCAGCCGCCGCTCCTGGCTCATCGCGCCTCCCTCCACACCGTCGCTGGGCCGCGTCGGGCGGCAGGTCCGAGCCGACCTGGCACTCTCGCCCGCCGAGTGCCAAGTCTAGCCTCGGGCGCGGGGGGGCGGTCCCCTCGGCGAGCCTGGGCCGGCACGCCCCGGCCGCGGCATACCCTGCCGCGGTGGACCGCTACGGCACCGACGTGCTCGCCGGCGACTGGCGAGCACCGCGCCGCGGGCGCGCTCGGGCGGTGCCGGCCGAGCCGGGTCTGGTGGTGGAGCAGGCCGAGACCGGCTGGTGCGGGGCGGTGGTGCGCGTGGAGACCGCCGGGGGTCTGCCGGTGGTCCATCTGCAGGACCGCCACGGGCGCAGCCGCGGTTTCCCCCTGGGGTCGGGGTACCTGCTGGACGGCGCCCCGGTGGTGCTCACCCGCCCCGTCGCCGCCGCCGGCCGGGCCCTGGCCGCCGCCCGGGCGGCCACCGCCCGGACCGCGAGCGGGTCGAGCGCCGTGCCCTCTCGACGCGCCGTCGTCGCCGCCGCCTCGCGGCTGTGGGTCGAGGGCCGCCACGACGCCGAGCTCGTGGAGAAGGTCTGGGGCGCCGACCTGCGGGTCGAGGGAATCGTCGTCGAGGCCCTGGACGGGGTGGACGACCTCGTCGCGGCGGTGCGCCACTTCCGGCCCACGCCCCGGCGCCGGCTCGGGGTGCTCGTCGACCACCTCGTGCCCGGCACCAAGGAGGCGGCGATCGTCGCACGGGTCCGCGCGCACCCGGCCTACCGCCCCGGGGTCCTCGTCCTGGGCCACCCATTCGTCGACGTCTGGCAGACGGTGCGCCCCGACCGGCTCGGGCTGTCCGCCTGGCCGGTCGTGCCGCCCGGCCGGCCCTGGAAGGAGGGCGTCTGCCGGGCCCTGGGGTGGCCGCACGCCACGCAGGCCGACCTCGCCCTGGCCTGGCGCCGGGTGCTCGGAGCCGTGTCGACGTACGCGGATCTCGAGCCGGCGCTGCTGTCCAGCGTCGAGGCACTCATCGACTTCGTCACCGTCGGTCCACTCGCACCGGGAGCCCCGCCATGAGCCAGTCCCCGCACGACCGCCCGCCCGTCGCCCCGGCACCACCGCCGGCCGCCTGCCCGCCGCACCCCGGCGCGGCATACCCGCCGCCGCAGACCCGGTATGCCGCCCCGGCGCCCGTCTCGCCCGCCGACGCCCGGACGATGAGCCTGGTGGCCCATCTCGGCGGCATCCTCGTCGGCGTCGTCGTCCCCCTGGTGGTCTTCCTCGTGTACAAGGACCGTGACCGGTTCGTCCGGGCCCACGCCGCCGAGGCACTGAACTTCCAGATCACCCTGGCCCTTGCCTACCTCGTCTCGATGGTGACGATGATCGTCGGGGTGGGGTTCGTGATCTTCCTCGCCGCGTGGGTGTGCTCGATCGTCTTCGCGGTCCTGGGCTCGATCGCCGCGAACGCCGGGCGGCCCTACCGCTACCCGGTGAGCCTGCGGCCGGTCAGCTGACCTGGTCATCTGGGCCGGCGCCGGGTCAGCCCACCAGCCGGCGCACGACCAGGTCGGCCAGCAGCCGCCCGCGCCGGGTCAGCCGGAGCACCCGGTCGCGCACCGCTACCGGGCCGTCCACCAACCCGTCCGCGACCAGCCCGGCCACCGCACGGGCGCCCTCGGGGCGCAGCTCGGCCACCGGCAGGCCCTCGGCCAGGCGCACCCGCAACAGGACCCGCTCGTCGTCACGTTGGTCCGCGGTGAGCACCTCCCGGGCCGCCGCCGGCGAGCGACCGGCACGCAGCGCCAGCCCGTAGGCCGCCGGGTGGCGCAGGTTCCACCAGCGCACGCCGCCGACGTGACTGTGCGCACCGGGCCCGATCCCCCACCAGGCATCGCCGCGCCAGTAGCCGAGGTTGTGCCGACAGCGGGTCTCGGGCCGGCCGGCCCGGGCCCAGTTGGACACCTCGTACCACGCGTAACCGTGCTCGGCGAGGACGCGATCGGCTCGGTCGTACCGATCGGCCAGGACATCCTCGTCGGGGGCGCGGACCACGCCGCGACGGACCTGGGCGGCCAGCCGGGTGCCTGCCTCGACGACCAGGGCGTAGGCCGACACGTGGTCCGGATCGAGCGCCACGGCCGCCGACAGCGAGGCGTCCCAGTCGGCATCGGTCTCCCCCGGGCCGCCGTAGATGAGGTCGAGACTGACCTGCAGGCCGGCCGCGCGCCCGGCGTCTACCGCCCTGGCCACCCCGGCCGGGTCGTGGGTGCGCTCCAGCGCCGCGAGCACGCGCGGCACGGCCGACTGCATGCCCAGGCTCACCCGCGTGTAGCCCGCGTCGGCCAGGCGCCGCAGCTGGGGCGCCGAGACGGTGTCGGGGTTGGCCTCCGTGGTCACCTCGGCGTCCGGACGCAGCGCGAACCGGTCGCGGATGCCGGCCAGCAGCGCCGCGAGGTCGGCCGCCGGCAGCAGGGTCGGGGTGCCGCCGCCGACGAAGACCGTGTCGACCGGTGGCGCCTGCGGGCCGAGCACGCTCGCGGCGAGGTCGAGCTCGCGCAGCGCGGCGTCGACGTAACCCTCCGGCGTCGCGGCGCCGATGACGGCGGCGGCGGGCCCCGGCGCGGCGGCGCCGACGGGTGTGGCCAGCTGCTCCGGCACGTACGTGTTGAAGTCGCAGTACCCGCAGCGCACCCGGCAGAACGGCACGTGCACGTACACCCCGAAGCGGCCCACGGCCAGCTCGTCGAGAGCGTTCCGGGGCAGCCGCCCCGACACGGGCGGTGGGTCACCGTCGGGTGGCGCGGACGGCATACCGCGATCCTGCCACCATTGCCGCGGGCACCACTGCGCACCGGCGTCGCCGCCCGGTCCGGCGGCGTTCGCCGGCCGTGCACCCCGCGGTCACCACCGGGACGTAGGGTCGTGGGGTGCACGACATCCGGTGGCTGGACCTCGACGGCGTCCTCAACATGCGCGACGTCGGGGGCATCCCCACCGTCGACGGCCCCCCGATCCGCCCCGGTCGGCTGATCCGCAGCGACAGTCTGCAGCAGCTCTCGCCGGCCGACGTGCGGACCCTCGTGGAGGACCTCGGGGTGACCGATGTCGTCGACCTGCGCACCCACGTCGAGGTCGCGCGCGAGGGCGACGGGCCGCTGGTCGGCGACCCACGGGTGCGCATCACCCATCTCACCCTCTACGCCGACGACAGTCACGAGCACGGCATACCGGCCGGCGAGCGGGAGCTGCCCTGGCGGCGCGCGCCCCGGGCCGGGGACCCCGAGGTCGTCCACCCGTCGCAGGACCACGACGCGCACTGGTCGGGTCACTACCAGGGCTACCTGCGCCAGCGGCCCGAGCACGTCGTCGCCGCGCTGCGGGCCATCGGCGCGGCCCGGGGCGCGGTCGTGGTGCACTGCGCCGCCGGCAAGGACCGCACCGGAACGATCGTCGGCCTAGCCCTCGAGCTGGCCGGTGCCCGCCGCGACGCCGTGCTCGCCGACTTCGAGGCCTCGGCGCAGCGCGTGCCGCTCATCCTCGCGCGTCTGCAGGCCAACCCGGCCTACGCCCACGACATGCGCAACAAGACCGTGGCCGAGCAGTCCCCTCGAGCGCAGACCATGGCGATGGTGTTCGACGCGCTCGACAGGCGGTTCGGTGGGGCCCAGGGCTGGCTGAGCACCCAGGGGTGGACCGAGGCCGACTCGGCGGCCCTGCGCGCCAAGCTGCGCGACTGAGCCGGTCGCCAGGCCCGACCGAGCGCACCGCCGGCCGGTGCCGGGCGCGCGTTCCGTAGGCTGGCCGTCGTGTGGTACTGGTTCTTCAAGTTCGTCGTCATCGGCCCGGCGGCGGTCGCCGTCCTCGGGCCCCGCTGGCTCGGCCGCGAGAACCTCCCCCGGACCGGCGCGTTCGTGCTGGCCGCCAACCACCAGACCATGCTCGACTCGCCGTTCGTCAGCCTCGGGGTGCCGCGCAAGGTGATCTTCGTGGCGAAGCTGAAGTACTACCAGGGCAGCGGGCTCAAGGGTCGGGCCCTGGGGTGGTTTCTCACCGCTATCGGCCAGACCCCCATCGACCCGGCCAGCGCCGACACCGCGGCCCCGGCGCTGCAGACGGCGCGGCGGTTGCTGCGCGGGGGCGGGGTGTGGGCGGTCTACCCCGAGGGCACCCGCTCCCCCGACGGGTACCTGCACCGCGGTCGCACCGGAGCGCTGCGGGTGGCGTTGCCGCTGGGGGTGCCGGTGATCCCAGTCGCGGTCTGCGGGACCTTGGCCCCGCGCCCTCGCTGGAAGCGGTCGTGGGGACGCGAAAGGATCACCGTGACCTACGGCACGCCCCTGGATCTGTCGCCCTGGGCCCACCGCGCCGAGGACCCGCAGGCGTGGCGAGAGGCGACCGATGCGCTCATGACCCGGCTCTCGCAGATGACCGGCAAGGACTACGTCGACACGTATGCCGTGCGCGCCGCGGATGCTGTGGGGCCGCCGTCCACCCCCGAGCCGACCTAGACCGCGGCCACGGCGGCCGGTCCGCCCGCCCGCCGCCGCGCCGCCCGCCGCTCCCGCAGCCGCTCCGCGACGTCGTAGAGGACCGGCACGAGCAGCAGGGTGAGCACGGTCGAGGACACCAGGCCGCCGATGACGACGATCGCCAGCGGTTTGGAGATGAAGATCCCGCCGCCGGTCACCCCGAGCCCCATGGGCAGCAGTGCGCAGATCGTCGCCATCGCCGTCATGACGATGGGCCGCAGCCGCAGTCGGGCCCCGTCGACCACGGCGTCCGGCACCGACTCGCCGCGGGCACGGTACTGGTTGATGAGGTCGATGAGCACGATGGCGTTCGTCACGACGATGCCGATGAGCATGAGCAGCCCGATCATCGCGGGCACGCCCAGCGGCGTGTCGGTGAGCAGCAGCAGACCCAAGGCTCCGGTCGCCGCGAAGGGCACCGAGACGAGCAGGATCAGCGGCTGCAGCAGCGACCGGAAGGTCGCCACCATGACGAGGTAGACCACCGCGATGGCCACGAGCATGGCCATCCCCAGCTGGGCGAAGGACTCCCGCTGCTGCTGGGACACTCCACCGATCCGAGCGGTCACCCCGTCGGGCAGCCGCAGCCGAGCCAGCCCCGCCTGCACCGCAGTGGTGGTGGCGCCCAGATCCGACCCGGACGGCGTCGCGGTCACCGTGGCGGCCCGCGCCCCGTCCACGCGACCCACCGACACCGGCGACTGGACCTGGCGCACCGTGGCGATGTCGCCGAGCTTGACCGGGACGGCCTTGACGGACTGTGCGTCCTTGGCCGCCTGCGACAGCTCCTCGGCCTGGTCGCGCGCCGCGAGGGTCTTGGCGCGAGCCGTCTGGGCCTTGGCGATCCCCTCGGTGGCGCTGTCTACCTGAGCCTGGGCGGCGAGCAGGGACTTCTCCAGCGCGGCGATCTGCCCTTGCACCGTGGCGACCGGGCTGGGTGCGGTCGCCGGCGGGAGCTGCCCGGCCGCCGCCGCCGCACTGAGCTGGTCGAGCTGGGTGCGCAGTGCAGCCAGCTGCTGGGTCAACGCGTCCACCTGCCCCTGAGCCTTGTCGCGGCCCGTGCGCAGCGCGGCCAGCTGCTCCGCGGCCGCGCTGTCCTGCTCGGCCTGTCCCGAGCGCTGGGCGGACTTCTGCCGGTCGGCCACCGCCTCGGCCGCGGCCTTGCGCGCGTCCACGGTCTGCTTGGCCGTCACCGGCAGCAGGATGGAGGTCAGCTCCTCGACGGTGGTCGCCGGCTCCCGCGAGCGCAGCACGACGTCGACGGTCTGGTCGCCGAGGGTCAGCGACCCGATCCGGGAGCCCTTGACCGCCTGGGTGACGGCCGACCCGACCTGCGCCTGGACCATGCCGATCCTGGCCGCGGCCACCGGGTCGACGTCGACCTTGAGCATGGGCTTGGAGATGCTCAGATCGGTCTGGACGTTCTGCAGCGTGGGGACGTCCTTGAGCATCGCGACGACCTGGTCGCTGGCCTGCTGCAGCTTGGCCGCGTCGGCGCTCTCGACGATGACGGCGACGTTGCCGCCGGTAGGACTGCCACTGGTGCCGGTCACGGCGACCACGCCCACGTCGGGCAGCGTCGCCACGGCGCGGCGCAGTCGCTCGGCGACCTCGCCGCCGTTGGCCCCGGAGCGCAGGGTCACCGAGATGGCGGCCTGGTTCGGGCTGGCGACCGACCCGAGCAGCGCGCGCGACGGGTCGCCGCCCACCGACGTCTGGAAGGTCTGCACGGCAGGCTCGGCCGCGAGGACCTTCTCGATCCTCACGGCGGCGGCGTCGGTGGTCGCGAGGTTCGTGCCGGGCGGCAGGTCCTGGGTGATCCGTAGGGTCGTGGCCCCGGCCTCGCCGAGGAAGTCGGTCTTCAGCCGCGGCGCCAGCGCCAGCGTGCCGACGAAGACCAGCAGCGCCAGCCCGACGGTCAGCGCCCGGTGGGCCAGCCCGAAACGCAACACCGGCAGGTATGCCGCCTGCAGCCGGGTGACCCTCGACCCGTGGCCGACGGCCATCGACTCGGCCTCGGCCCGCTGGTCGTCGAGGTCGGGCGGGGCGGGCCGGCCGGACGGCATACCGGCGAGGGGTGCGCGCCGCCCCGGTCTGCTCATGAACCACGAGGCGAGCACCGGCACGACGGTGAGGGCGACCAGCAACGAGGCGAGCAGGGCAATGGTCACGGTCAGGGCGAACGGCCGGAACAGCTCGCCGGTCTGGCCCGACACCGTGGCGATGGGCAGGAAGACCGCGACCGTGGTCAACGTGGAGCTGGTCACCGCTCCGGCCACCTCGCGGACCGCTCGGATCACCGACGCCGCCCCGATCTCGCCGAGGGTGTGGTGGCGCTTGATGTTCTCGATCACGACGATCGAGTCGTCCACGACGCGGCCGATGGCGACGGTGAGGGCACCGAGGGTGAGCAGGTTCAGGCTGTAGCCGCCCAGGCGCAGCCCGATCAGGGCGATGACCAGGGACAGCGGGATGGAGACGGCGGTGATGAGCGTCGGGCGCAGCGACATGAGGAAGACGAGGATGACCAGGACGGCGAAGGCCAGCCCGAGCAGGCCCTCCACCGACAGGTCGTGGATCGAGTCCTCGATGTAGGGCGCCTGGTCGAAGATCGTCACGAACGTCGCGTCGGGCCCCAGCTTGTCGGCCAGCTCCGGCAGCAGGGCGCCGACGCCGCGGGACACCGCAACCGTGTTGGCAGCCGGTTCCTTGGTGACCAGCAGGGTCAACGACGGGCGGCCGTTGGCCCGCGACACGCTGGAGATCTCCACGGGCGCCACCCGCACGTCGGCGATGTCGCCGAGCGCGACCGGCCCGTCGGCGCCCTGGACCTCGACAGCGGCCACGTCCGCCACGCTGCCCAGGGTCTTGCCCACCTCGACGTCCAGGGTGGCGGCGCCGGTGGGCAACGACCCGGCCGGCACGGCGACCCCACTGGCGGCGAACACCTGCGGCAGGGTGGCCGGCTCCACGCCGAGCCGCTCGACGTCCTCGCGGCGCAGGGTGACGACGACCTGCTGCTTCTGCTCGCCGACGACGGTGACCTCGCGGACCCCGGCGACGGTCTTGAGCCGGGCCACGACCACGTCCTTGAGCGTGCGGGACAGCGCCGCCGTGGTGTCCGACGAGGACACCGCGAGGGCGACGACCGGCACGTCGTCGAACCGCCCGGCCACGACGCTGGGCACGACGTCGGTCGGCAGCTTCGGGCGCGTGGCGTCGACCGCCGAGCGGATGTCCGAGATCACCTTGTCGGTGTTGGTGCCGTACTCCCACTCGGCCCGCACCTGCGACACGCTGCTGGAGCTGCGCGAGGTCACCCGGGTCACGCCGGCGACCGCCTTGACCGCCGACTCGATCGGCTTGGTCACCTCGAGCTCGACGACCTCGGGCGCGGCTCCGGCGAAGACCGACACGATGCTCGCCGACGGCGGGTCCAGCGACGGGATGAGCTCTTGCTTCAGTCCGCGGGTAGCGACCACGCCGAGCACCAGCACGACGACGGTCACGAGCAGGACGACCGTGCGGTTGGCGAGGCTGAGTCGGGTCAGGCGAGTCACGAGCGGTCAGCGTACGGGACAGCGCCGTCGGCAACCGCGCGCGGTCGCCGAGGGTTCGTCAGCGCGGTATGCCGCTGTCCGGCGCCGGTGTCGGTGCCGCCACGGCGCCGGTCCGGCGGGTGCGGCATACCGCCAGGTGCGGTATACCGGCAGGTGCGGCATACCGGCGGCTACTTCTTCTTGGCCTCGACGGGCTCGCTGGACAGGGCGGCGACGAAGGCCTCCTGGGGCACCTCGACGCGCCCGACCATCTTCATCCGCTTCTTGCCCTCCTTCTGCTTCTCCAGCAGCTTGCGCTTGCGGGTGATGTCCCCGCCGTAGCACTTGGCCAGCACGTCCTTGCGGATCGCCCGGATCGTCTCGCGAGCGATGATCCGGCTGCCGATCGCCGCCTGGATGGGCACCTCGAACTGCTGGCGCGGGATGAGCGTGCGCAGCTTGCCGGCCATGCTCACCCCGTAGGCGTAGGCCCGGTCCTGGTGCACGATCGCCGAGAACGCGTCGACCTGCTCGCCCTGCAACAGGATGTCGACCTTGACCAGGTCGGCGGCCTGGTCGCCGGCGGGCTCGTAGTCCAGTGAGGCGTAGCCGCGGGTGCGCGACTTGAGCTGGTCGAAGAAGTCGTAGACGATCTCGGCCAACGGGAGGGTGTAGCGCAGCTCGACGCGCTCCTGGGACAGGTAGTCCATGCCGTGCAGCGCGCCTCGCTTGCCCTGGCACAGCTCCATGATCGCCCCGATGAACTCGCTCGGCGCGAGGATGGTCGCCCGCACCACCGGCTCGCGGACCTGCGCGATCTTGCCCCCGGGGAACTCGCTCGGGTTGGTCACGGTGACGACCCGGCGGTCCTCCAGGGTCACCTCGTAGACGACGTTGGGCTGCGTGGAGATGAGGTCGAGGCCGAACTCGCGCTCCAGCCGTTCTCGGACGATCTCCAGGTGCAGCAGCCCGAGGAAGCCGCAGCGGAAGCCGAAACCCAGCGCCGCCGAGGTCTCCGGCTCGTAGGCCAGGGCGGCGTCGTTGAGCTTGAGTTTGTCGAGGGCGTCGCGCAGGTCGGGGTAGTCCGAGCCGTCGATGGGGTAGAGCCCGGAGAACACCATCGGCTTCGGGTCGCGATAGCCACCCAACGACGTCGCCGCTGGCTTGCTCGCGTTGGTCACGGTGTCGCCGACCCGGCTCTGGCGCACGTCCTTGACCCCGGTTATGAGGTAGCCCACCTCGCCGACCCCGAGGCCCTGGGAGGGCTCCGGCTCGGGCGAGGACACCCCGATCTCCAGCAGCTCGTGGGTGGCGCGCGTCGACATCATGAGGATGCGCTCGCGGGGGTTGAGGTCCCCGTCGACGACCCGGACGTAGGTGACCACGCCGCGATAGGTGTCGTACACCGAGTCGAAGATCATCGCCCGGGCCGGTGCCGCCGGATCACCCACCGGGTGCGGCACCTGCCGGACGATCTCGTCGAGCAGCTCCGGGACCCCTTCGCCGGTCTTGCCGGACACCTGCAGGCAGTCACCCGGGTCGCAGCCGATGAGGCCGGCGAGCTCGGCGGCGTACTTCTGCGGTTGCGCGGCCGGCAGGTCGATCTTGTTGAGCACCGGGATGATGGCCAGGTCGTTCTCCATAGCGAGGTAGAGGTTGGCCAGGGTCTGCGCCTCGATGCCCTGCGCGGCGTCGACGAGCAGCACGGCGCCCTCGCAGGCGGCCAGCGATCGGGACACCTCGTAGCTGAAGTCGACATGCCCGGGAGTGTCGATCATGTTGAGCGCGTAGGTGTCCGGGCCGACCGCCCACGGCATCCGGACCGCCTGGGACTTGATGGTGATGCCGCGCTCACGCTCGATGTCCATGCGGTCGAGGTACTGGGCCCGCATCGCCCGGGCGTCGACGACCCCGGTGAGCTGGAGCATCCGGTCGGCCAGCGTGGACTTGCCGTGGTCGATGTGAGCGATGATGCAGAAGTTGCGCAGCCGCTCCGGCGGCGTCGCGTGCGGCGGCAGCGCGGTGCGGGCCATCGGGGACACGGGTTGGCTCTCTGGCGGGTCGGGACGCTGGCCGGGACAGTCTGTCACGGCGCGGGTGCTGCGCCGGTGCCGCGCCGAGGCATCCGGCGCGGGAGAGTGCCGCGGCGGTGCCGGGCTGACTACGGTGTATGCCGTGCCCAGTCCACCATCGGGTCCCGCCGTGACGGGCCTGCGCGCGCTCCTCGGCCGGGTGCTGCGCTCGGGCGGGTCGCTCCCTGCAGGTCCCCCGGCGACGGCGGACGCCGCCCCCGCGGCCCGCGCCCGCCGGGATCACCGCAGCGGCGTCCAGGCGCCGGCGGGCAGTGCCCCCTACCCGGGCGACTTCCGCGGCATACCGGCGATGTCGTGGGCGCCGCAGCCGGACGGCCAGCCCGATCCGGGCGAGATCGTCTGGACCTGGGTGCCCTTCGAGGAGGACCACTCGGTGGGCAAGGACCGCCCGGTGCTGCTCGTCGGGGTCGACGGCGACTGGCTGCTCGGCGTGGCCCTGACGAGCAAGGACCACGACGTCGACGCCGCGCAGGAGGCCCGCGAGGGGCGCCAGTGGGTGGACATCGGCTCGGGCGGGTGGGACCGCGTGGGCCGCCCCAGCGAGGTCCGGGTGAACCGTATCGTCCGGGTGGACCC
Organism: Dermatophilaceae bacterium; assembly: GCA_037045055.1. Taxonomy (GTDB): domain Bacteria; phylum Actinomycetota; class Actinomycetes; order Actinomycetales; family Dermatophilaceae; genus Phosphoribacter. The sequence goes on from JBAOHJ010000003.1 coordinate 146,579, forward strand.
GGCCCGGGTGCGTCGTGAGGGAGCGGTGGTCGCCGCGGAGGTGTTCGAGCAGGTGGCCGACGCGATCCGGGGCGACGCCCCGGCGGGCCGCTGAGCGCGGCGCGCCGGGGTCAGAACGCGGCGCGCCACGACAGAACGCGGCGCCAGGTCAGAGCGAGGCGGCCTTGCGGGCCATCGCGGACTTCTTGTTGGCGGCTTGGTTGGCGTGGATGACGCCCTTGGAGACGGCCTTGTCGAGCTTGGCCGATGCGGTGCGCAGCGCGGCACCGGCGGCCTGGGCATCGCCCGAGGCCGCGGCCTCGCGGAACTTGCGCACCCAGGTGCGCAGCTCGCTCTTGACCGCTCTGTTGCGCTCGGTGCGCCTGGCGTTGGTCTTGATGCGCTTGAGCTGGGACTTGATGTTGGCCACGTGCCGTCTTTCTCGTCGGTCGGGACTGCCGCGGACGGGCGACAGACGCGGTCCGGACCGGTGTGGGGCGCCACGGTCGGGCCGCGCGGTGCTGCGTCGTGCGCGCACGACCAGGCGCGCACGCAACGGCCGAATCTACCAGCGTCGTGCCGGGCCACCCAAACTCGCGCCACTGGTCAAGGTCGAGCGGCCCCGCCCCGAGCGGCCACGCCCCGAGCGGCCCCGCCCCGGGCGGCCCCGATGGCCAACAGGGCGCGCTCCACGGCATACACCGGATCGCGTCCCCCGCCCTTGACCTCGACGTCGGCCGCGGCCACTGCCTGGATCGCCGCGCCCAGGCCGGGCCCGTCCCAGTGCCCTACCGAGCGGCGGGCCTTGTCGACCTGCCAGGGGGCCAGCCCCAGGGCCTTGGCCACGGTCGCCGAGCTGCCCCGCCCGGCCGAGCCCACCCGCACGAGGGTGCGCAGCTGGGCCGCGAGCACCGCGACGATCGGCACCGGGTCGACCCCGGCGGCGATGGCGTGGCGCAGCAGTCGCAGCGCCTCGGCGGTCTGGCCGGCGACGGCCGCGTCGGCCACCTTGAAGCCGCTCGCCTCGACCTTGCCGCCGTGGTAGGTCGCCACCACCCGCTCGTCCACCACCCCGTCGGTGTCGGCGACCAGCTGCGCGACCGCGGCGGCCAGCTCGCGCACGTCGGTGCCGACCGCCTCGACCAGCGCCCACACCGCCTCGGGGGTCGCCCGGCGGCCTTGGCGGCGAAACTCGTTGCTGGCGAAGTCCGCCTTGTCGCGGTCGGACCGGATGGCCGGGCAGTCGATCACTCGCGCCTGGGCAGACCGCAGCGCCTCGAGGGCCTTGCGCCCGCGCGGGCCGCCGCGGTGGACCACGACGAGGGTGACCTCGGGCACCGGGACCAGCGCCAGGGCCTGCGCCTCGGTGAGCAGGGCGTCGTCCGCCTCGTCGAGGTCCTCGACGACGATCGCGCTCGCCCCGCCGAACAGCGACGGGCTGGCGTGCGCGGCGAGGTCGCCGGCGCGGTATGCCGCCGCCGCCACCCGCACGACGTCGACCTCGGGCTCGGTCTCGCGCAGCTCGGCGAGCACCGCGGCGACGGCCCGCTCGGCGAGCAGGCTCTCGGGACCGACGACCAGGACGACGGGCGGCACGCTGGTGGGCACGAGGCCAGACTGCCACGCCCGTCCCACCCCCGTGCGTCGGTGCGCTGGTCTAGCGTTCTCGGGTGGACCAGACCCGGATCGCGGCACCGGCGGCCCCGCTGCGCGGCCTGGTCGCGGCCTACGACGGTTACCGTCAGCGGGGTCTGGCGCCGGCCTCGCACCGCGGGCTGCCCTCCCCCTACCTCACCGTGATCTTCACCTTCGACGTCCCGCTGGTGGTCCTCGAGCATCCCGACCCCGCGCAACCCCCGGCCACCTTCGACGCCCTCGTCGGCGGGCTGCACACCTGCCCGGCCCGGATCGTCCACGACGGGGCGCAGGCGGGGGTGCAGGTGCGGATGTCCCCGCTGGGGGCGCGCGCCCTGCTCGGCATGCCGGCCGCCGCCCTCGCCGGGGCGGACGTGCACGGCGCCGAGGTGCTCGGTGATCTGGCCGCCCGGGTCTGCGAGCGGCTGACCTCGGCCGGCAGCTGGTCGGAGCGTTTCGCGCAGGTCGACGCTGCCCTGCTCGAGCAGCTGACCCGGACCCAGGTCGGGGCCCGCCGGGCCGGTCCGACGCCCGCCCTGGACTGGGCGTGGCGGGCCGTGGTCGGCTCGGGCGGCCGGGCCCGGGTGGGTGAGCTGGCCGATCGGGTCGGGTGGAGCGAGCGGCACTTGACCGGGCGGTTCCGGGCCGAGTACGGCCTGACCCCCAAGACCGCGCTGCGGCTCGCGCGGTTCGACCGGGCCCGGCGGCGCATCGGGGCGCACGCGCGCGACGGCGCGGCGGGCGAGCGGGCCTCCCTGGCTCGGGTGGCCGCGTCCACCGGCTACGCCGACCAGTCGCACCTGGCCCGGGAGTTCCGCCACTTCGCCGGCGTGGCCCCCAGCCGTTGGGTCGCCGAGGAGTTCGGAAACGTCCAAGCCACCCCAGCGCGCCGCGGGTGAGGATCACCGTCATGACGACCACTCCCGACCACCCCGCCAGCAGCTCGCCGACGACACCCGGCCCGGTGGCATCCGTCTGGCCCACGGTCCGCGCCACGGACGCGCGCGGCCTCATCCGATTCCTCGTCGACGCGCTCGGCTTCGAGGCCACCGTCGTCTACGGCGACGGCGAGCGCGTCGACCACGCCCAGCTGTCCTGGCCGGCCGGCGGCGGGGTCATGCTCGGCTCGCAGCGCCCGGACAACCCCGCCGACGTGGCCGCCCCGGGCACGATGAGCGTCTACGTCGTCACCGACGCGCCCGACGCGCTGTGCGCCCGGGCCCGGGCCGCCGGGGCGCGGATCACCCGGGAGCCGTTCGACACCGACTACGGCTCGCGGGACTTCGCGCTGCTGGACCCGGAGGGCAACCGGTGGTCGTTCGGCACGTATGCCGGCCAGGCGCGCCGCGGGTGACCGCGGTGGGCGCCGACCCGCCGGGCCGGCGCCGGGGGGTCAGCTCGCCCGGCGCAGGATGTCCGCCAGCTCGTCGTCGGTGAGCTGCACCGGGTTGGCCTGCATGCTGCTGGCCAGGCGCGCCTGGGCGACCAGCTCGGGCAGGTCGGCCTCGCCCATCCCGTAGCCGCCCAGGCCCGGCACGCCCAACCCGATCCGCAGGTCGGCCAGCCAACGGCCGGCCTCGTCGGCCGTGGCGTCCGGCCGCCCGGTGAGGGCCGCGGCGAGGTCGGCGAAGCGCGCGAGGATCGGGTGAGCCGAGTCGCGGGCCCGCAGGGCGGCGAGATTGCCCTCGACGACCGGGCCGAGCAGGGCCGCGCAGACGGCGCCGTGCGGGGCGGCATACCGGGCCCCGAGGACCGCCGCGAGGCCGTGCACGGCGCCCAGCCCCGCGTTGGCCAGGCACAGCCCGCCCAGCAGACTGGCCAGGGCGAGGTCCTCGCGACCCGGCGGGTCGTCGTCCAGGCCATCCCGGCCGGCCCGGGCCAGGCTGCGGGCGCTGCGGCGGATGCCCGCAAGCGCCAGGGCGTCGGTGACCGGGTTGGCCCGCAGGCTCAGATACGGCTCGACCAGCTGCGAGAGGGCGTCCGAGCCGCTCGCCGCGACGGTCGCCGGGGGCGCCCCGACGAGCAGGTCGGGGTCGACGAGGGCCACTCGCGGCAGCAACGTCGGGCTGCGCAGGCTGGCCTTGAGCGCACCCACGCTCAGCACGGCGTTGCGGGTGACCTCCGACCCGGTGCCCGCGGTGGTGGGGACCGCCAGGCACGGCAGACCCGGCCGGGTCAGCGGTCGACCCGCCCCGACGACCTCCAGGTGCTCCATCGGGTCCGTGCCGTGGTCGGCCAGCGCGGCGATCGCCTTGGCGGCGTCCAGGGCACTGCCGCCGCCCAGCCCGAGCACCGCCTCGGCGCCGTGCTCGCAGGCGGCCGCGATCCCCTGCCGGATCGCCTCGACGGTGGGCTCACCACCCACCGGGTATGCCGCCACAGCCACCCCGGTCGCCGCGAGCGCGGCCCGCACGGGCTCGGCGCGGGTGGCCGTCGCTCCGGTGACCAGCAGGACCCGAGCCGCGCCCAGGGTCGCGACGATCCCGGGCAGCTGCGCGGCCCGCCCGGCGCCGAATCGGATCTCGGTGGCCGTGGCCAGGTCGAACCGCGCGCCCGTCACCAGCCGGTGTCCTCGGGCGTGACGTTGACGTACTTCACCGACGTCCTGGGCCGGGCCATCATCGGCGCCACCGTGTCACGCCAGGTGGCGTAGTGGGCGGTCTGCTTGTGGGCCGCCGCGGCGGCCTCGTCGCGGTAGACCTCCACGAGCACGACGTGCCCGGGATCGGCCCGGTCGCCCAGCACGTCGAAGCGCACCACCCCCGGCTCTGCGCGGCTGGCCCGGGCGTTGGCGTCGGTCGCCGCGAGGAAAGCCTCCAGGTGCTCGGGGAGCGCCGCGACGTCGACGTGGACGATGAGCAGGCTGGTCGACATGGTGGCGACCCTACCGAGCCGGTCGCGCGGATGCCGGGTGGAGCCGGTGCCCGATGCCGGCGCCGGGCGCTGCGCCGGGACGGACCGGGGCGCGCCGCCCGGCGCTACCCCAGCTCCAGACGTGGCTCGCCCAGCACCAGCCCGAGCTGGTCCAACCGCGCGATGATCGCCTCGGCCGGCACCTCGACGTGCTCGACGAGATCGTCCAGGTCGATCCCCGCCTCGACGGCGTCGCGAAGCTGCTCGTCCTGTGCCGCCGTCCAGGCATGTCCGACGGTCACCGCGGTCCGCGACGAGGGCGCCACCGGCGGGTCACCGGCCACCGGCCGTCCGTCGCCACCGGCCGTCGCCTCCGACCCGCGCAGCCGGGGCTCGGCGACCGGCAGCGGGTCGGGTGCCGTCTCGTCGAGCCGTCGCAACGCGGCCAGCACCTTCTCCCGGTCGGTCGTCGGCCAGAACGGCGGCAACGAGCGTTGCAGGAAGCCGGCATACCGCGCGGTGACCAGCCGCGAGTCGAGGAAGGCGACCACCCCGCGGTCGTCGTGCCGACGAACCAGGCGCCCGGATCCCTGGGCCAGGCGCAGCGCCGCGTGGGTGGCCGACACCGCCATGAACCCGTTGCCCCCCGTCCGCCCGATCGCCTGCGTCCGAGCCGACACCAGGGGGTCGTCGGGCCGGGGGAACGGGATCCGGTCGATGACGACCAGCTGGCACGACGATCCCGGCACGTCGACCCCCTGCCACAGGCTCAGGGTGCCGAACAGGCAGGTCGAGGGCTCCCGGGCGAACCGGCGCACCAGGGTGGCCAGCCGGTCCTCACCTTGGCAGAGCACCTCGACGGGGGTGCCGTCCGCGGCGAAGCGCCCGCGCAATGCCTCGGTCGCGGCCTGGGCGGCGCGCATCGAGGAGAACAGCCCGAGCGTGCGACCGCCGGCGGCCCGGACCAGGGCCTCCAGCTCGTCGGTGGTCTGCACGGCGGTGCCGTCGCGCCCGGGCGCGGGCAGGTGGGCGGCGACGTAGGCGATGGCCTGGCGCGGGTAGTCGAACGGGCTGCCGACGTCCAGGCCGGTCCACTGCGGTGCGCCCTCGCCGCGCAGCCCGAGCGTGTCGGCCACCGCGTCGAACGAGCCACCCAGCTCCAGCGTCGCCGAGGTCAGCACCAGGGTGCGCCCGGAGAACACCTTGTCCCGCACCAGCATCGCCACCGACATCGGGGCGACCCGCAGGACCGGCCCGCGGGACTGCTCGTCGGTGAGCCACACGACGTCGAGCTCGCGACCCTCGATGATCCGCGAGGACACCTCGACGAGGTCATCGACCGCGGCCAGGGCGACCTGCCGGCCGCCGTCGATCTCGGTGCCGGAGTCGGGCTTGAGGTCCGAGAGCACGGCCCGGGCGACGTCGTGCACCCGGCGCAGCGCCAGCACGAGCGACTCCGACGGCGCCAGGACCCGGCCCGGCGGCATACCGTCCAGGGCACCGGCCAGCAGCGCCGCCGCGTCCTCCACCTGCGCGGTGCGCTCGGACATCCGCCCGACCCGCCGCGCCGCGGCGGTGACCGACCCGGGGCTGAGCTCGTCGGTGATGGTCGAGGTCACCCGGTCGACCAGCTCGTGGGCCTCGTCGACCACGAGGACGTCGTGCGGCGGCAGCATCTGGCGGCCCTCGAACGAGTCGATCGCCATGAACGCGTGGTTGGTGACGACGACGTCCACGTCGCGCGCGTGGGCCCGGGCCTGCTCGACGAAGCACTCCTGCGCCTGCGGGCATCGACTGCCGAGGCACTCGTGCGCCGACACCGAGACCTGCCGCCAGGCCCGCTCGGACACCCCGGGCACGAGCTCGTCGCGGTCGCCCGAGTCGGTCGACTCGGCCCACTGCCGCAACCGGACGACCTCTCGGCCCAGCCGCGAGGCCGCCTGGTCGACCTGCTCGACGCTGAGCAGCCCGTCGACCTCGTCGGGGAAGCCGCCGTCCAGCTTGTGCCGGCATAGGTAGTTGCGTCGCCCCTTGACCATGGCGAAGGTCGGCCGGCGGCCCAGCACCGGCTCGAGGGCGTCGGCGAGCATCGGCAGGTCGCGATCGACCACCTGGGCCTGCAGGGCCAAGGTCGCGGTGGCGACCACCACGGCGCGGCCCGTGTCGAACGCGTGGATCACCGCGGGTACGAGATAGGCCAGTGACTTGCCCGTGCCGGTGCCGGCCTGCACGAGCAGATGCCGCTGGCCCTCGACCGCGGCCGCGACCGCCTGGGCCATCTGCACCTGGCCGGGACGTCGTCTGCCCCCGACGCCGTCGACGGCGGCGTCCAGCAATCGCTCGAGGGTCGGCACCCGGACAGGGTATGCCGTGCCCGTGCGGCGACCGGCGGGCGCCGCGTCGGCACCGCCGGCCCGCCGCGGCATACCCCGGGGTCAGCTCAGCCGGCGGAGGCCCCGGTGGACCGGCGGGTGGCGCGGGGCTTGGGGTCCGGCACGGCCCGCAAGGCCGCCGACCCCGTCCGGGCCCGCCGGGCCGCCGGACGCTTGGACGCACTGGCGGAGCGCGACGCGGCGGTGGCGAGGGCCGGCGGCGCGGTCGTCGCCGGGCTTGCCGGCGCGTCGACGATCCGGACCAGCTCGGCCAGCTCGGACCGGAGCAGGTCGGCCCACTCCCAGACGTCCTGGAAGGCGGTCGGGCAGCCGACGACGCCGATCTGCAGCTCGTCGCCGTAGGAGCTGGCGGTGAGGTTGTGGGCCAGCCCTTGGAAGAGGAAGGACACCGGGTAGAAGCCGGTCGCCTCGTGGCCGAACATCCGGAAATGCTCCCCCGGGCCGCGGATGTTGGAGATGGTGAAGTTGCCGGCCATGCTGGTGCGCCTGGACACCGGCTCGGGCATCAGGTCGGTGAGCCGCACCGACAGGTCCCAGAAGGTCTGCGGGATCATCCGACTCATGTCGACCATCGCCTCGGTGGGCATGGTGTCGAAGTTCGCGCGGGCCGTCTTGTTGTTGACGTGCGCGACCCGCAGCCGTTGCACCGGGTCGGCGACGTGCACGGGCAGCTCGCCGAAGAAGCTCGACGCGTAGTTGGCCCAGTAGTTGTCCTCGTGACCCTTGCGCAGGGAGTACACCGACATGAGGATGAGCGGCTCGTCGACCGGGGCGCCGACCCGGGTGAGGTAGCGGCGAGCGGCGCCCGCGGACACGGCGGTGAGCACGGTGTGCAGGGTCACGCCGTAGTGTTTGCCGACCCGCAGCAGGTCCCCCAACGGCAGGCCGAAGAACGCGTAGCGCCGCTCGTCGGTCAGCTTGGCGTTGAACGGCGTCGACGGCAGCGGCAGCCGCGGGACGACCGGCTCGACCGGGGTGTCGCCGACCGCGCGGTTGCGTCCCACCAGCCGGCAGGCGAGCTGACCGACCGCTCCCGGCAGCAGCCGCGCGGCCATCGCCGGCACCGCCGCGAGGCCTTCGTCCTCGTAGCGCGTCTTGGCCCAGGTGCCGGTGTCCTTGGCCACGGTGAGCAGCTGCAGGGGCAGCAGCACACTGCGGCGGGCCCCTCGGCCGGCCATCTCGACCCATTCCTCGCGCCGGCTGCGCCGCGCGGGTCGCCGGTCGCTGTCGGTGGGGGTGAAGGCGGTGGTAAACTCGTCGCCGAGCAGGCCGATGAGCCGCTGCATGGTGCCGCCGTCGGTCGCCGCGTGGTGGACCCGCACCAGATGGGCCACCCGGCGCTGCGACAACCCGTGCAGGATGGTGTAGTCCCACATCGGCCGGTCGCGCCCGATCCGCCGCTGCATGATCGCGGCGACCGCAGCCGCGACCTCGCGGTCCCCACCCGGCGCGGCGACGGTGACCTCCCGGACGTGGTCGCGGACGTTGACCGGCACCTCGCGCCAGTACTGGTTGTTGACCCCTGTCGGCACCCCGGCGACGATCCGGCGCAGCGGCGGGATGACGTCGAGGCGTTCCTCGAGCCGGGCGATCACCCGTGACACGTCGGCGGCGTCGTTGGTCTGCGTCGGCGCGAACACGAGCAGCGAGCCCATGACCGACGGAGCCACGGCGGAGTGGTCGTAGGCGTAGAACATCCCGTCGAAGCCGGTGAGGTGTTGCATGGCAGGTCCTTAGCTGGGCGAGGGATCGGGTGGAGAGCGGCCACCTCCCACGGTGCCACGTCCGGTGCTCGCCGTTACCGGCCGGTAGCCACGAATCGCCGGGTGGCCGCGTCTCGTTCGTCACGTCGCGTGCCGGTATGCCGCGGCGGCCGGCGCGGTCACCACCCCAGGCGACGGCCGGGCAGCGCGCCGCCGCTGGGTATTACCCGGTAGCATCGCAGGGTGAAGCTCAGCGTGAGCCTGCCCGACGAGGACGTCGAGTTCCTCGACTCCTACGTGCGCCACCGGCTGGCCGAGTCGCGCTCGGCGGCCCTGCACGACGCCGTGCGCCTACTGCGGGCCACCGGCCTCGGGGACGACTACGCCTCGGCCTGGCAGGAGTGGGACACCAGCGGTCCGGGGCAGCAGTGGGAGGCGATCCGCGGTGCGGCGCGGTGAGCTGTGGCTGGCCGACCTCGCGGGCGGGCCGACCACCCCCAGCGGCACCGGCCCGCAGCCCGGACACCCCGTCGTCGTGGTGAGCAACGACGCCGCGAACGCCGCTGCGGCGGCGTTGCGCCGAGGGCACGTCACCGTCGTCCCGGTGTCGACCGGGGCCGGGCGCGGCAGGCCGTTCCAGGTCGAGCTGGACCCGCAGGAGACGGGGCTGCGCGAGCCGGCCAAGGCGCAGGCCGAGCAGGTCCGCTCGCTGTCCGCCGCGCGGTTGTCGCGTCGCATCGGCGCGTTGTCCCCCCAGACGATGCGCGCGCTCGACGACGCCCTGAGGGTGCACCTGGGCCTGTGAGGCCACTGCGCCGGCGAGCCCGACGATCGACGGCGGCGGGACCGCGGCCCGGCACCGGTCGTCACGGCCGGCCGTCGACGACCAGCGGCCCGCCGTCCACCCTCCGCACCATGTGCACCTGATCGCGATCGTCGGGTCGCCCGCCGTTGCGCTCCCACCACCCGAAGCCGAGCAGCCGCCGATCGGGGCCGCGCAGGACCCCGAGCACCGAGCGCCCCTGCGCCCTGGACTGCTCGTGCTCGGCCAACGCGGCGGCGACCTGCCCGCGCGAGGCTCCCGGGAGGAATCCCACCGCGCCCCCCGCGTCGTTCACCGCGACCTACAGGCCCAGCAGCTCGCCGCGGGTGGTGTCGCTGGCTCCGCGCCCGTCTCGACCCGGGGGAGTTCGAGGCGCACTTGGCCGCTCCCCCGAGGCTCCGGCGACTCGAGCAGACCCGCGGCGCGGGCGACCCGCAACGCCGGCTCGTCGTCGGTGGCGCACCCGGCATACCACCGGACCGACCCGCCGCTCTCGGCGAGCCGGCCGGGTCGTGAGCTCGGGCACCGGATCAGCCGAGGAGCCGCGGCCGACCAGCCCGGCCACCGGTGTCAGCCGGGGGTCACTGCGCGGGCGCCCAGCGGCGCGGCCAGCGGCACGCGCACCCAGAAGGTGCCCAGCAAGGCCGGCACCGGACCCTCGCACCCGGTGGCGCCGGGCACCCGACCGGCCCAGACGGTCACTGCGACCCGGTCGGCCGACTCCACCACGTCGACGCCGGTGACCGCGTCGCACGGCGGCCCGCCGGCGGCGACCTCGACCACGAGCATCTCGGCAGACGGGCGGACCACGGTCCAGGTCAGGCGACGTTCCCGTTGTCCGGCAACGGGATCCATGACCGAGGGGGTAGGCGGTGCCTGGTCGGCGGGCGGCGCGGGCCCGGGTCGCGGCGAGGTCGCCGGTGGCGCGGGAGGGACGCCCGTCCCGGTGGCCCCGGGGCCCGACCCGCCCGACGCGCAGGCGGTCAGGGCGGCCAGAGCGGTCAGGCCGGCCAGCAACCCCAGCGGGGTGCCGGGGCCTCGACGGCGCACGCGCCCGAGCGGCATACCCGCCACGGTACGCGCAGGCGCGCCCGGAGTGCCCGAGCGCGCCTGCCCCGGTTGGACGGTCACAGGTACCGGGTGGAGTTGTAGAGACCCCACGCGTCGTCGTCGAAGTACGGCGACAGCATGATCGTCGGGTTGAGGATGCGGTCGATCCGGCTGTTGACGCCGTTGAGCCGACCCCAGTTGCCGTCGTAGTCGGTGAGCCAGCCCCCACCGGAGGACCCGCGAGTCATGTCGCAGGAGATCTTCACGGTCTGCGACCAGAACAGCCAGGCGTCCCACTCGGGCGAGGTCCAGCCCTGGCAGCGCATGAGGTTGCCGCCGTCGAAGGGCCACTCGGCGGGGTAGCCGAAGGCGTACTCGTAGACGCTCTTGCCGCGGTTGACGGTCAGGCCCTGTCCACCGAAGTAGTCGACGATGTGCCAGCCCCAGGTGGTGTTCATGATCGCCACGCCCATGTCCTGGGCGAAGTCCGACGAGCCGGACCAGGCGCTCTTGGTCCACAGCTGGTTGTAGCTCCAGGTGCCGTAGGGGCGCGGGTTGGCCAGGTCGTCGTCGTATGCCGGCACGAACGTCCAGTTGTAGTGCCATGTGCCGCCGCTGCCGCCGTGCACGCAGTGCCCCGCGGTCCACACGGTGTCCTTGCCCTCGGAGTTGACGATGGTGCCCGAGCAGACGTAGTTCCCTCCGCCGGACTTGGTGAAGAAGACCTTGCCCATGGTGTAGGCGGTCGGCGAGTAAGACGGCAGGTTGGGGTTGGAGGCCGCCTCGACCGGCCCGCCCGATCCGGGGAACTGCGTGCTCGCGACCCCGTCGACGCTGCGCGCCGGGCCGTCGTTGGTCGGCGTCTTCCGGCCGGCCTTGGCGTCGGCACGGCTCTTCTCCGAGTAGGCCGCGGACGCCTCGGCGACGGCGGAGTCGCTGTCGGCGGGCTTGGCCGACCGCATCCGCTCCGGTGTCCAGTAGGCCTCCAGCACCTGGGTGTCGGTCGCCCGAGCGCCGTACTTCGCCTTGCCCGCGGCCCTGGCCTCCGCGGTGAACGCGACCTGCGAGGTCGAGACGTCCGGGCTGGCCGCTCGGTCCCGAGCGGCCGCCGGGTCGGCGCCCGCACCGCTGGCGGCACCGGCCCCGGCCACGGACAGCGTTGCGGCGGCGAGGAGCCCGATGCTGGCGCCGAGCACGCGCCATCGGGAGAGTGGGTCATGCATGGTCTGCACCTCTCGGCTTGCGGGCACCCCGTGCGCCCGGTCCGTGGGTAGTGAGGTGGCTGCCGGATCCCGAGATACCCGACCGCCCCCGATCTCGCCCCATCGGGCAGGGCGCCGGCACGATCGGCCGGTCGGTCAGAGCCGCGCCAGCCAGGGGTGCGCGCGGTCGACGGCCAGGACCAGCAGCCGCAGGCGTTCCACGGCGCGCTCGGAGAGCATCGGCAGGGCGATCTGCAGGTCCGTGTCGTCCTGCCCGCGCAGCAGCCGGGCCTTGAATCCCAGGACGACCTCGGGGTTGAGCACGCGGATGCCGTCCTCGCGCACCCAGGTCACCGAGGTCAGCGGGGCGTGGAAGTCGGGGTAGAAGTCCAGCCGCATCGCCCGCTCGTCACCCGGGCTGGCGTAGAGGTCGGCCGCCCAGGGGGCCTGGGCGTGCTCGCGCAGCCACACCTGCGTCGACTGGTCGTGCAGGTCCGGGTACTCCGGGGTCACCGGGCGCAGGGTGCCCGCGCCGGCGGACCAGAGGTGGTAACGCTGCCCCACGTGCTCGCGCAGTGAGGTCACGTCGGCGGCGAAGAAGGCGACGTCGAGGTCGCGATGCGGTCGGGACACCCCGGTGAACGCCTCCAGGGCGCGTCCGCCGCACAACCACCAGGGTCCGTCCCAACCGGCCAACAGGGACGCCAACTCGGCGAACGACAGCGGCGCCCAGGCGCCGTAGAGCCGGTGCTTGGCGGCCGCGGCCAGATCGGCTCGTCGGAACCACGTGTCCGGTTGACGCGACCGCGGCACGTCCGCCGCGGGCTCGGTCTGCAGGTCGCTGGACCAGGCCTCGTCGGGCCAGGCGCCCGCGGGCCAGCGTCGCGCCACCGGGCCGCCACGGCGTTGCGGAGCCGGCGGCCCGGTCGGCCACGGCCGGGGCGACGTCGACGTCATGTGCACAGCGTGCCACGGCATCGGGTCTGCCCGGGTGCGGATGCCGCCACGTCGCTGCGCTCCCCGGGGTCGTCGTACTCCCCGGGGTCGTCGTAGCTGCCGCGCTCGACCTCGTCGGCTCCCTCGAAGAAGGGCAGGTAGCTGCTCAGGTGCTCGCGGGTGAGGGGGACGGCGGCCGGCTCCGCCCGGGCCGTGCGGCCGGTGACCCGCTCGACCAGGACGTCGAAGGGCTCGGCACACACGTGCAGCTCGACCCCGACACCGTGGGACCGGCACCACTGGCGCTTCTCGTCCCGTTCGGCCCTCGACCAGAACCCGTAGTCGAGCACCACCGTGACCCCGGCCTGTGCGAGCACCTGCCCCAGCCCCCAGAGCCGTTCCTCCAACACCGCGCGCGCGGCCTCGTCGAACGGGTCCAGCCCCAGCTGTGCCAGCCACTCGTCCGGGGTGAAGCGCACGGCGGCGCGCTGGGCCGCGAGCCGGCGGGCCAGGGTGGTCTTGCCGCTGCCGGGCAGGCCGCACATGAGCAGGACCCGCCCGGCACCGGACGGCATACTCACCGCCGGTATGCCGCGAGGTCGCCGAGCGTGTGCTCGTGCACCGTGGCCCGCACCCGGCTGCCGTCCGCGGTGTGCTCGATGCCGTGCACCTCGCCCTGGTCGTGCAGGCGGCTGAGCAGGTCGCCGCGGTCGTAGGGCAGGAGCACCTCGACCTCGACCGTCGGCTTGGGCAGCAGCGCAGCGATGCGTTCGCGCAGTTGGACCATCCCGTCACCGGTGCGGGCGGACACCGCGACCGACCGTCGATGGGTCCGGGCCAGCCGGTCGAGCGTCTCGGGTGCGGCGACGTCGCTCTTGTTCACCACGACGAGCTCGGTGAGCTGGTCGCCGCCGACGTCGGCCAGCACCTCGCGCACCGCCCGGATCTGGCTCTCCGGGTCGGGGTGGGCCCCGTCGACGACGTGCAGGAGAAGGTCGGCGTCGGCGACCTCCTCCAGGGTGGACCGGAACGCCTCGACGAGCTGGTGGGGCAGCGAGCGCACGAACCCCACGGTGTCCACGAGGGTGTAGTCCTGCCCGTCGGGGGCCTGCGCCCGGCGGACCGTCGGGTCGAGGGTGGCGAACAGCTGGTTGTCCACCAGCACGCCGGCGCCGGTGAGCCGGTTGAGCAGGGAGGACTTGCCGGCGTTGGTGTATCCGACGATGGCGACGCTGGGCACGTGGTGGGCCCGGCGGGAGGCTCGCTTGGTGTCGCGGCCGGTCTTCATCCCGGCGATGTCGCGTCTGAGCCTGGCGATCCGGGTGTTGATGCGCCGGCGGTCCAGCTCGATCTTGGTCTCGCCGGGCCCGCGCGAGCCGATGCCCTCGCCGCCGGCGACCCGGCCACCGGCCTGGCGCGACATCGACTCGCCCCACCCGCGCAGTCGGGGCAGTAGGTACTGCAGCTGCGCCAGCTCCACCTGCGCCTTGCCCTCGCGGCTCTTGGCGTGCTGGGCGAAGATGTCCAGGATCAGGGCGGTGCGGTCGATGACCTTGACCTTGACCAGGTCCTCCAGCGCGCGGCGCTGACCCGGGGTGAGCTCGCCGTCGCAGATCACCGTGTCGGCCTGCTCGGCCTCGACGATGCCTCGCAGCTCGTGCGCCTTGCCTCGGCCGAGGTAGGTCCCCGCGTCGGGACGCCGGCGACGCTGCAGCACCCCGTCGAGGACCGTGGAGCCCGCGGTCTGCGCGAGAGCGGCCAGCTCGCGCAAGGAGTTCTCGGCGTCGTCGACACCACCCTCGGTCCACACCCCCGCCAGCACGACCCGCTCCAGGCGCAGCTGCCGATACTCGACCTCGGTGACGTCGGCCAGCTCGGTGGACAGGCCGGCAACCCGGCGCAGCGCGGCTCGCTCCGCACGCTCCAGCTGGTCGCCGTCGGCGAGGCCACCGGGCGGCGGTGGCCAGTCCTCGGCGGACAGGGCTGCGGCACGGTCGGAGAGCAGGTCGGGACGTCGGGTCATGGCCCCTCCAGCCTCGCACGCCGTCCCGGCCCAGGCCCACCCAATAAGCCGGCCGGGCGGTCCCGGGCCAGCGCATCCCTAGGTCAACGACCCGCCCCGGAGCGCGTCCGCGGCCTTGCCCACCGCGAGCCTGGTGGCCCCGTCGATGTCCCCGGGGCGCTCGGGCCTGGGGCGGTCGGGCTCGCCGGAGCAGGGCCGGGGGTGGGCGCTGCGGTCGGGTCCGGGCCTGGCGGCGCAGGGCACCGGGGTGGGACCGGCGGTAGCCTGACCGCCGTGCCCGAGGCCGACCACTACTTCTCCCCGGTGCCCTCGGGTCCGACCCGGCGTCGCACGTTACGCGTCGACCTGGCCGGTCGGTCCGTGACCGTGCAGACCGCCGGCGGCGTCTTCTCGTCCGAGCGGCTCGACCCCGGCACGGCGGCGCTGCTGCGCCAGACGCCGGATCCTCCCCGCGAGGGGGCCCTGCTCGACCTGGGCTGCGGCTGGGGGCCGGTGGCCCTCTCGCTCGCCCTGCGCTCCCCCGACGCGGACGTCTACGCGGTCGACGTCAACGAGCGGGCTCTGGCGTTGCTGCGCGAGAACGCCGCCTCCCTTGGGCTGCACCGCATCCACGGCGTGACCCCCGACGCGGTGCCGGCTCGGCTGCGATTCGCGGCGATCTGGTCAAACCCGCCGATCCGCATCGGCAAGGCCCGGTTGCACGAGCTGCTGCGCAGCTGGCTGCCCCGGCTGGCGCCGGACGGCACGGCATACCTCGTCGTGGCCAAGGACCTCGGCGCCGACTCGCTGGCCCGCTGGCTCACCGCCGACCTGGGCATGCCGTGTCGGCGTCTGGCGACCACGAAGGGCTACCGCGTGCTGGCCGTCCACCACGGGTGATCGCCGTCGCGGAGCGTGCCGTCGGCGACGAGCACCGCAGGGCCGGCCAGCACGGCACGCTCCCCCGGGCCGACCAGCGCCCGTAACCGGCCGCCCGGCACGCGCACCTCCCACTGCCCAGGGCCCGGCGGGTGGCCGGCCCGCCAGTGCACCGCCACCGCCGCAGCCACGGCGCCCGTGCCACACGAGCGGGTCTCCCCGACCCCGCGCTCGTGCACCCGCATGGCCAGCCGGCCCGGGCCGAGCTCTCGGACCAGCTCGACGTTGACGCCGCCCTCGATCGTCGGGGTCACCTGTGGCGCCCGGGAGAGGTCCAGGTCGGCCAGCTCGACGGTGGGCGGGAGCACGACGACGACGTGCGGGTTGCCCACCTCGACCCGTAGCCCGGGCAGGTCCGCACCGTCCAGCCGCACCACCGCGGTGCCGTCCCGGCCGTCGGGCCCCCGCTCGCCCGGCACGCGCCACGGACCGAGCTCGACGGCATACCCGCCGTCCGAGGTGGGGTGCACGACCTTGACGCCGGCCCGGGTGGCGATGGCGAAGTCCCCCTCGGGGGCGACCAAACCCTCGCGCACGAGGTATGCCGCGAAGACCCGGGTGCCGTTGCCGCACATCTGCGCGGCCGAGCCGTCGGCGTTGCGGTAGTCCATGAACCACCGCGCCTGGTCGGCCTGGGCGCGCACCTGCGGCTCGTCCGCGCGTGCGGTGGGCACGACGCGGATCACCCCGTCGGCGCCGATGCCGGCCCGACGGTCGGCCAGCCGGCGGACCCGCTCGGGCGTGAGGTCGAGGGCGCCGTGCGGGTCGGGCACGAGCACGAAGTCGTTCTCCGTGCCGTGCCCCTTGGTGAAGGGCAGTCCGCGCACGTCAGCCATTGTCCCCGACCAGGCGCAGGGCCCGGTCGAGCAGGTCCGGGGCGTCCGCGGGCAGCCAGTGGATGCGCGGGTCGGCCCGGAACCAGGAGCGCTGGCGGCGGGCCACCTTGCGGGTCGCCGCCGCCGTCGCCTCCTGCGCCTGCGCGGCGGTGAGTCGACCGGCCAGCTCCTCGAGCGCTTGGGCGTAGCCGAGCGCGGTGCGCGCGGTGCGCCCGGCGCGCAGACCCCGGGTCCCCAATGCGGCCACCTCGTCGAGCAGTCCGTCGGCCCACATCCGGGCCACCCGGGCCTCGATCCGTTCGTCCAGTCGGCCGACGTCGAGGTCGAGCCCGATCGTCACCGTGGCGGCGTGGTACTGCCGGGCCGGCAGCGTCGCGGCATACCGGCGCCCGGTCAGCTCGAGGACCTCCAGGGCCCGCACGACCCGCCGGCCGTTGCGGGGGTCGATGGCGGCGGCGGCGGGCGGGTCCAGCGCCGCGAGCCGGGCGTGCATCGCCGGCGCGCCGTGGTGGCCGAGGTCGGTCTCCAGGCGCCGCCGGGTGGCCGGGTCGGTCGGGGGGATGTCCAGCCGGTCCAGCGCGGCGCGCACGTACAGGCCAGACCCGCCGGCCAGCACGCCCGTGCGTCCGCGCGCGGCGATGGCTGTCAGGTCCGTCCGCGCGTGCCGCTGGTAGGCCGCGACGCTGGCGGCCGCGGTCACGTCGAGGACGTCGAGCTGGTGATGGGGTATGCCGCCGCGCTCGGTGAGCGTCGGCTTGGCCGTGCCGATGTCCATGCCCCGGTAGAGGGCCATGGCGTCGGCGTTGACGACCTCGCCGTCGAGCCGTCGGGCCAAGGCCACGGCGAGCCTGGACTTGCCCGTGGCCGTGGGGCCGACGACGGCGACGACGGGTGGGTGCGCCCGGGTCACCAGGCCTGCTGGGCGACCGGCCCCGCGGGGTCGCCGTCGAGGTCGTCGTGACCGAAGGGGTCGGGGTCGACGCCCGGCAGCCACGAGTGACCGGCCGCGCCCCACCCCTGTGCCTTGGCGGCCCGGCGGGCCTTCTTGGCGTACTTCGGGACGAGCCGGTCGACGTAGAGCTTGCCGTTGAGGTGGTCCGTCTCGTGCTGCATGCACCGGGCGAACCAGCCGGTGGCCGTGAACGACAGCGGTGCGCCGGTGAGGTCCTGGCCGTGGACCGTCGCCCGGTCGGCGCGTCGGAGCGGGTAGTGGGCCCCGGGCACGGACAGGCATCCCTCGCTGTCCTCGTCGTCGGGCGGCTCCTCGGGGATCCGGCTGCACGCGAGCATGGGGTTGACGACCACCCCGCGGGCCGGGACCCCGTCGCGGTTGGCCATGGCGTAGACGAACACCCGCGACGACACGCCGATCTGGGGCGCGGCCAGACCCACGCCGCGGGCGGCGTCCATCGTCTCGTACATGTCCTCGACGAGCGCGGCCAACTGCCCGTCGAAGCGGTCCACGTGCGCAGCGACCTGGTGCAGCACGGGCTCGCCCCAGATGAGGACGGGTCGCACGGTCATGGGCTCAGTCAAGCACGCCCGGTGGGGCCGGGCTCGTCCTCGGGCCGATCGAGGGCAGGCCCAGCGCGACGGCGGGTCTGCCGGCGCCGGCACCCGGGCCCTGGCGCGACAGCGCGGCCCAGGCGTCGCCGCCCCGGGTGCGCTGCACGGCATACCGCCCCTGGGCGGCCGAGTCCGCGACGAGGTGGTGCGGTGCGCCGTAGGTGACCGCCACGGTGACGAGGTCACCGGGGCGGGGCAGGTCGGCCTCTGCAGTGCCCTCGGGGACGGCGAAGTGCACCAGGCGGTTGTCCCGGGCGCGGCCGGACCACCGGCGGGTCTGAGCGTCCTTGCGGCCCTCGGCCGGCGCGACGAGCACCTGCACCTCGCGCCCCTCCAGGGCCCGGTTGCCCCGCCAGGACAGCTCGTCCTGCAACGCGACCAGCCGGTCGAAGCGCTCCTGGACGATCGCCTTGGGGACCTGGTCGGGCATGGTCGCCGCGGGCGTGCCGGGGCGCGGGGAGTACTGGAAGGTGAAGGCGGAGGCGAACCGGGCGGCGCGGACCACCTCGAGGGTGCGCTCGAAGTCCGCGTCGGTCTCGCCGGGGAAGCCCACGATGACGTCGGTGGTGATCGCCGCATCCGGGATGCCGGCGCGCACCTGGTCGAGGATGCGCAGGAACCGCTCGGCCCGGTAGGACCGGCGCATCCGGCGCAGCACGTCGTCCGATCCCGACTGCAGCGGCATGTGCAGGCTCGGCATCACCGCGGGCGTGTCGGCCATGGCCTGCACCACGTCCTCGGTGAAGGACGCGGGATGCGGGCTGGTGAAGCGCACCCGCTCCAGACCCGGGACCGCGCCGGTCGCTCGCAGCAGGGCCGCGAAGGCCGTGCGCTCGCCGAGGTCGACGCCGTAGGTGTTGACGTTCTGCCCGAGCAGGGTCACCTCGACCACGCCGTCGGCGACCAGGGCTCGGACCTCGGCGAGGATGTCGCCGGGGCGGCGGTCCTGCTCCTTGCCGCGCAGGCTCGGGACGATGCAGAAGGTGCAGGTGTTGTTGCAGCCCACCGAGATCGAGACCCACGCGGCATACGCGCTGTCCCGGCGGGTGGGCAGGGTCGAGGGGAAGGTGGCCAGGCTCTCGAGGATCTCCACCTCGGCGCGGCGGTTGTGCCGGGCCCGGTCGAGCAGCGCGGGCAGCGCGCCGAGGTTGTGGGTGCCGAAGACGACGTCGACCCAGGGCGCCCGGCGCACGATGTCGGCGCGGTCGTGCTGGGCCAGGCAGCCCCCGACGGCGATCTGCAGGTCGGGGTTGGCCAGCTTGGCCGGGCGCAGCTGCCCGAGGTTGCCGTAGAGCTTGTTGCTGGCGTTCTCGCGGACCGCGCAGGTGTTGAAGACGACGAGGTCGGCCGTGGCCGGTCGGTCCGGCTCCGGGATGGTCGTCAGGTCGACGTACCCGGCGGTCTCGAGCAACCCGGCGAGGCGCTCGGAGTCGTGGACGTTCATCTGGCACCCGTGGGTGCGCACGTCGTAGGTCTTCGGTGCGATGCTCATGGCACCGACCAGGGTAAGCGCACCGCAGGGGTATGCCGCCCGCCCGCTCGGCCGCCACGGGGCCTTGGTCCGGGTGACCTGCCGAGCCCGCGGATCCGCAGTGGCCAGGCCGTCGTCTCGCGCCGGCGTGGGGCACCCCCGCTTGACGTGTGCCTGGTGCTCGTACCGCCGAGAGGGTCACCAGCCGAGCACAACCGGCGTGCCGGGGATGTCGCCGGCGATCAGCGCCGCAAGCGGGGTGGCGAGGTCGCGCGGTGAGAAGAGGTCGGTTCCGTCGTACTCGGCGATGTCTCGGTGCCGCCACCATCGCATCGCGGTGACGTGTTCGGCGGCGAGGTCCTGCTCGGACAGCGCGCCGCGGGGATCGAAGCGTTGGGTGACGACGAGGAAGTAGTCGTTGACCAGCCCGTCGTAGCCGTCCGCGAGGCCGGGTGCGATGACTTCCTGGTGCCAGACGTGTGGTGGGTCCGCCTCGATGACAAGACCGGTCTCCTCGTGCAGTTCCCGGCGCAACGCCGCGTGCGGCAGCTCACCAGGCTCGATGCCGCCGCCGGGGGCCGCCCACACCACCGTTGCGCCCGTCGGCACAGCCGGATGCGGGAAACCGAAGCGGCACAGCAGGACATGGTCGCCGTCGGCCAAGATGACCGCCCGGACAGCGCGTCTGAGCCTCGCCGGCCCGGGTGTCCCGTCCATGAGCAGAGGATCACGGCCTCAGCGACCGGCGCGCAAGCCGGTCACGCCTTGGCCTCTGGGCGCACCGCGCCCTCACGGTCGAGGCCCTACCGGCTGGCCGTATGCCGCACTGCGAGCCCGCTGGGGCAGCGACGACGTCGACGCGCGCCAGAGACGGACCTAGCGTGTGGGGATGATGTTCAGCCGAGACCTTCGCGAGCGGGTTGCCGACGGCGAGATCACCGTGTCAGTCAGGCTCTGGAGCAGGCCGCAGGTCAAGGTCGGTGGGCGCTACCAGACCGCTGGCGTGGTCATCGAGATCGACTCCATCGAGATGCTGCCCTTCTCGGCCGTGACCGACGACGACGTTGCGGCGTCGGGCGAGGCCGACCGGGAGGCTCTGCGGGACCGGGCAGCCCACGCCGGGCCGATCGGCGAAGACACCCTCATCCACCGGGTCGAGTTCCACGTCGTGTAGCCGGAGGCGGCGACGACCTGGTCGGTGCACCTCGGCTGGGCGTTCCTGGGCGAGCCGTTCGTGGATCCAGGACCGGACGAGGGTCGACGGGGAGGTGCTTGGCGGCGACCCGTTGGACCTCGGCGTCTTCGTCGACACTCAGGCGCACGAAGAGCATCTTCTGCCGTTCGGCCGCCGGCTGGGTGGCGCCCTGGGGTTGGGCGTCGTTCTTGGTCTGCTCGCAGGGTCCTCAAAGCGGGTCAACGCGTTACTCGTGGACATCCAACGCTAACGGTAACCAGGGCACTGGGAAGCCCGAAGCCCTCAAGCACAGCTGCGCCGGTTACTGGTCGCGCCGCATCACCGACGAACATCGCTTGGTCGACAAGATCGTCGGCGAGGACGTGCGCATCGCTGCGTGCCGCTACCACCGCGGGTAAGCGCGCAATGTCGAATGCCTCTTCCTGACTCCGCGCCCGTCAGGCGGCGGAAGGGCCTACGTCGATGCGCTTGACGCTTGTTCAAGGGCCGCTCTGGGAACGTTAGAGGTCCAGCAGCAGCGCAAGCGTCTCTCGGACCTCGCCGAGTACCACGGGGCCGACATGGCCGGTGCGGTGCTGAATACGCGTGGTGGCCACAGAGCGCACGTGCTGGCACTGCGCCGAGGAACGCTCTGCAAGACGGTTCCCTTGGTCCGGTTCGATGACCACTTCGGTGCTGCTGGACCGGATGCTGCGGGTCAGCGGCACCACCTGCACGACGTTCGGTCCACCCGCCAGCACCCGTGCGGCGGTGACGACGACTGCGGGACGACGTAGCCCCGCCTCACTACCGGCCGGAGTGCCGAGGTCGAGTTCGACGACGTCACCCGGCTTCAGCATCGAGCCAAGCCGTCTCATCCAGAGTGAGCGCTTCGGCCAGGTCGCGGCCCATGCTGTCTTGGCGCAGCGCCCGCAGAGCGCTGCTCACCAACTCATCGACGGTCTCGTGGCGCTCGGCTGCCAAGCGGGTGACTCGGGCGTGGGTGTCCCGGCTGATGCGTATCGTCGTTGTCTCCGCCATGCGGCAACGGTACGTGGTGTAGATGATTCCGTCTACACCGGCGGCTCGTCGGGCCAGCCGCGATCCACGCCGCCTGTCGAGCAGAAGCGCCTGTCGAGCGCAAGCGCACGGCTCGCGGCGAGGTGGGGCGGTTGTCGCCGCGGACCGGAGGGCTTCACCGGCGTCGTGGTGCGATGCCCTTGCGGATGCGTTCAGCGATGTCCGCCACGTCGTCGACGCGCCCGGAGGCGATGTCCATGACAAGCGTGTATGCCTGGTCGTTGGTCAGGGTAAGTCGGTGGCCGTTGAGCCCCAGGAACGCGATCATCGCGGCGAGGGCCAGGCGTTTGTTGCCGTCGACTAGCGCACGGCTGCGGGCCAGGGAGTGCAGGAGCGCGGCGGCCTTCTCCCCGAGGCTCTCGTAGGCGTCAGCCCCGAACGCGGTCGCCTGCGGGCGTGCCAGTGCCGACTCCAGCAACCCGTGGTCGCGCACGAGCACCTCTGAGCCCAGGGTCCGCTCGGCGACGTGCAGGACCTCGGTCAGGGCCAGGTAGATCACTGGCCGAGCCGCTCCAACGCTTCGGCGTAGCGCGGCAGCTCCTCCTCGAGGACCCGGTCGAGTAGCTCGGCCCTGCTGTGGCGCTCCACGTACTCCCGCACCGCCTGCCGGGCCACGTCCTGCATCGAGCGAGACTCGAGTTGGGCGCGGCGGCGCAGAGCCTCGGTCTCGTCTTCGGTCAGTCGCAAGGTCATCGCCACGACGCGATGGTATCATCCACGATACCATCGGCTGGTGGTGTTGGATGCGTACGCGGCCTGGGCGACATCGCCCACCCGAGACTGCATCAGCCCGGCGGCGGATGGACGCTAATCCGAGGTGCGCTAGAGGTCGTTGGCCCGGGGATGACGCGGCTCGTACATCCCCACCTCGCTGCCGTCCGGTAAACGGAAGCGAGTGACCCGCCCCCACCTCTCCTCAGCCACGTCCTGGGTAAACTCCACTCCTTTGCCCCGAAGGTCGCGCATCGTGCCCTCCACGTCATCGCACATGAAGTACAGCTCCTGCCCCAGGAAACTGTCCGAGGGGTGCATGGCGACCTCGGCCGGTGGCAGCTTGAAGATCAGCCACCCCGAGCCCGCGTCCACACTCGGCTGTCCCAGGACGTCCGCGAAGAAGGTGCGATCGGCCTCCGGGTCACGGCTGAACACGATGAGGTGAGAGCCATTGATCACCCCACGAGGCTACTCAGCAGGGATCCGGCCACCGCTCAGGTGACGAATACGCGCCGGAGTGAACCATGCCGCCAGGGTCAGAGGGGGCAGTAGGCCTCGTTGCGGTGGTCGATGCGCAGCACGACGGCCTCGTTCCGCTTGTCGTTGATGCGGTACAACACTCGGTAGGTGCCCCGCCGCGCAGAATGGATCCCCGCGAGTGGCTCCCGCAGTTGCCTGCCGACCCGGCGGGGGTTGTCGACCAACGCCCCAGTGAGGAGCTCGATCACGGCAGCTGCCACCGCCTCCGGCAGACCCGCACTGACAGCACGGACTGCCGGTGGGGTCAGGACGAGCTCGTATGCGTCCGGCTCGCTCACGAACGCAGCGCCCGGACTTCGTCGATGCCACGCACGATGTCCCCGGCGGCGTATGCCGCGTCCGCCTCGCGGATGTCGGTAAGGGCCGACGCGTCGCTAAGGACCGCGATGGTCTCCTCCAACTCGGCCAGATCAGCCGGGCTGATGATCACCGCGGCTTCACGACCATTGCGGGTCACGATCACGCGTGCGTGCTCGCGCTCGACCCGGTCGACGACGTCACTGAAGTGGTCGCGGACCTCGCGCAACGGCTCGACACTCATGGCCACAATTGTGGCGCGGACCTCGGGCTTGCTGCAACCCAGCGTGACGCCACGGTGCGCTGCGGCTCGCGGCTGAAGGGGCAGGTCAGGCGGGGCGTTCCTGGTCGAGTCGTTCGAGGATCCAGGACCGGACGAGGGTTGATGGGGGCAGGTGTTTGGCGGCGGCGACTCTTTGGACTTCGGCTTCTTCGTCGGCGCTGAGACGTACGGTGTACACCCTCTCGCGGTTCGGGCGCCTGCCGGTGGCGCTTGCGGGGTAGGCGTCGTCCTTGGTCTGTTCGGACTCGTGGAGGAGCCGCTGCGCCAGTGCTGGTTCAATCGTCTTGGCCATCGTCGTCTCCTTGCTGGTACGGCTTCAGGTCGGCCCGGTGGCTGGCCAGGCGTTGATGCCGTGGAGGTCACCGTCGAGGTCGCGGTAGGCGACCACGACGATGACCCGCCCGGCGGAGTGGGAGTAGCCAATGAACCGGGAGGCTCCCATCCGGGATTTCGGGTCTGGTTCGAGGGCTAGGAGGTCGACGTCTGCCATGGCCCAGTGCCGCTCTGTGCTGATGCGTGGACTGGCTTGAATGTTGTCCTGGACAATCTGCCGGGCAACTGCTCGGGCAAGGGGGTGCTCGCCATCGCGTCCAACTGGGCGGAAGGACTCGTGCCATGCGCGACGTGGGCCCACTCGCGAACTACAGCACTCCCCCACGAGCAAGCGTCGCCGGCCCGGCATCAGCGCTGTCGCCCGAGCCGGCCAGAGGGGATGACAACGCCCGACACGCAGCCAAGCTCGTCTCTCCGCGTCGGCGGGTACTCCGCCGACGCGGGGGTGCTCGGTCAGCGGCCGAAGAGCCTCTTCAGCAGGCCCCCGGGCTCCGGCGGCGGACAGGCGCAGCGGCTCGCCGTGGGCACCCCCGCCATGACCTGGTCGACGTGCTGGCCACAGCCGGCCCAGCCCACCTTGCCGCAGCGACGGCACGTCACACGTCTGCACATCGGGGAAGCGCTCCTTCGTCGGGTCCGACCACCCTACCATATACCCTAGGGGGTATTCGTTTGCGCGCGGAATCCCTTGGCTCGGGTATTTCGGTTCGCGCTCAGTCCCGTTGGTGCTCCGGGGCCGCGTTGACCGCGTCGCGCACGACGCGGTATGCCGTGCCCGGGGAGTAGCCCTTGCGAGCGAGCATCCCGGCCAGGCGCCGGGCCTGCACCTGCGGGTCCAGACCCCCCATGGCAGCTAGCCGCCGCGCCACCAGCCGCTCGGCGCGGGCGCGCTCGGCCAGCTCATCCGCCGGTCCCACGGCCTCGGCGGCGACGTCGTCCGCGACGCCCTTGTCGCGCAGCTCCCGACGCAGGGCCGCCCCCGCGAGCCCCTTGGTGCGTCGCCTGGACTGCACCAGGTCCTGCGCGAAGGCCGCGTCGTCGACCAGCCCGACCTCGGCCATCCGGTCCAGGACGGCGGCGGCCACCTCGTCGGGGCAGCCCCGCCGACGCAATGTGGCCTGCAGCTGGGCGCGGGTCCGGGCCGCTAGCGCCAGCTGGCGCAGGACGATCGCGCGGGCCACCGAGTGCGGGTCCGGCTCGGTGTCGGGGCACGAGGGCGAGGTAGGCGGGCGGGGCGGCCTGGCGGTCATGACCGGTGCCGGCTCAGAGCGTGGCCGGCTCAGAAGTCGACCGGCACGTCGGCGACGGCCGGGGCGTCGACCCGGGGCCCGACGCCGAGCTTCTCCTTGATCTTCTTCTCCAGCTCGTCGGCCAGATCGGGGTTGTCCTTGAGGAACTGGCGGGCGTTTTCCTTGCCCTGGCCGAGCTGGTCGCCGTCGTAGGTGTACCAGGCGCCCGCCTTGCGCACGAACCCCTGGTCGACGCCCATGTCGATGAGCCCTCCCTCCCGAGAGATGCCATGCCCGTAGATGATGTCGAACTCGGCCTGCTTGAACGGCGGGGAGACCTTGTTCTTGACCACCTTGACCCTGGTCCGGTTGCCGACCGCGTCGGAGCCGTCCTTGAGGGTCTCGATGCGCCGGACGTCCAGGCGCACCGAGGCGTAGAACTTCAGCGCCTTGCCACCGGTGGTCGTCTCGGGTGAGCCGAACATCACCCCGATCTTCTCGCGCAGCTGGTTGATGAAGATCGCCGTGGTCCCCGAGGTGTTGAGGGCGCCGGTGATCTTGCGCAGCGCCTGCGACATGAGCCGGGCCTGCAGGCCGACGTGACTGTCGCCCATCTCACCCTCGATCTCCGCGCGCGGCACCAGCGCGGCCACCGAGTCGATGACGATGACGTCCAGGGCGCCGGAGCGGATGAGCATGTCGGCGATCTCCAACGCCTGCTCCCCCGTGTCCGGCTGGCTGACCAGCAGCGCGTCGGTGTCCACCCCGAGGCTCTTGGCGTAGTCCGGGTCCAGAGCGTGCTCGGCGTCGATGAACGCGGCGATCCCCCCGCCCTTCTGCGCGCTGGCCACCGCGTGCAGCGCCACCGTGGTCTTGCCACTGGACTCCGGCCCGTAGATCTCCACCACCCGCCCTCGGGGCAGGCCGCCGATACCCAGGGCCACGTCCAACGCGATGGACCCGGTGGGGATGACGTCGATCGGCGGGCGGACCTCGTCGCCCAGGCGCATGACCGCGCCCTTGCCGTGCTGCTTCTCGATCTGGCTCAACACCGTCTCGATGGCCCTGTCCCGGTCTTGTGTCGCTGCCATGTCACCCACCTGTCCGTAGTCGTCGTCGGCCGTCCCTAGGCGACCCGCGCGGGCGGCTACCGGGCGAGCCGGCATACCGCGTTGTCGAGTCGGACGTTAGGTGCCTGCACCGACATCCCGCGTCACCCGGCGTGCGCCCTGGGGACGGTGGGGTGTCGGTGCGGACCCCTGTGGACGACGACACTACCGAACAGATGTTCGAGAGTGTTGCGACACGCCGATCACCTCAGCAGCAGCCGCTGCAGCCGTCGCGCCGCGCCGAGTGCCCCGACCGCGCCCAGGGCCACGAGGTAGGCGACGTGCCACCACAGCCCCGCGTCGACCTCGCCCACCAGCAGTGCCCGTTCCAGCGCCACGCCGTGGTAGAGCGGAGTCGCCGCCACGAGGGTCTGGGCCCAGCCCGGGTATGCCGCGAGCGGGAAGAACGTCGCGGAGAACAGGAACAGCACCTGCATCGCGAAGGCGGCGTAGTCGAAGTCCACCCACGACCGCATGAACGACGTGCAGAACATCCCGACCGCGGCGAACGGCATGGCGATGACCAGCGCGGCGGGCACGGCCAGCACCGCCCACGGCGATCGCACCAGTCCGGCGGCCCAGGCGATGAGCACGAAGACCAGCGCGTAGACCCCGCCACGCATCAGCGACCACGTCGTCTCGCCGAGGGCGATGTCCCGCGGCCCCATGGGCGAGGAGAGGATCGACTCGTAGGTCTTGGCGTACTTGAGCTTGAAGAAGAAGTTGAACGTCGCGTCCAACAGCGCGCTGTTCATCGCCGCGGTGGCGAGCATCGCGGGGGCCACGAAGACGGCATACGGCACGTCGGTGCCGCCGTCGGTGCGCACCGTGCCGACCAGGGCGCCCAGCCCGACGCCCAGCGAGAACAGGTACAGCACCGGCTCGACGAACCCGGTGACGAAGGCGATCCACTGGCGCCGGAAGGTCAGCACGTTACGCTCGACGAGCACCCGAGCCAGGCCCACCCCGGCGGGCCAAGGCAGGGCCCGGGGAACGGCCGCCATCACACCACCAGCCGACGCCGCAGGGACCGGTCCGCCAGCCACGCCCCGGCCATCGCGAAGGCCGCCAGCGCCGTGACGTGACCGGCCACCGACCAGCCGTCGATCACCCCGGTGCACAGGGCGCGGGCCGGCTCGACCCCGTGCCACAGTGGCGTCATCCACGCCAAGGGCGCCAACCCCCGGGGCAGCTGGTCGACCGGGAAGAACGTGCCGGAGAAGAGCATCAGGGGGGTCATGCCGAGCCGATAGGCCAGCGTGAACGCGGTCTCGGTCTCGGTCCACGCGGCCAGCGCCATCATCGCCCCGGCGAACCCGAGCCCGCAGAGCACGACCACGGGCACGGCCGCGACCGCCCACCACGATCCCACTCCCCCGAACGCCGCGGCCACCGCGAGGAACACCGAGCTCGAGACGGTCAGCTGCATGGCGAGGAAGGCCCCGTGGGCCCGCAGGATGTCCCGGGGGGTCGCAGGGGTGGCCAGCATGGCGTGGTAGGTGCCCTGCCAGCGGATCGCCCCCAGCACCGGCCACGACGAGTCGCCGAACGCGACGAGCATCGCGTTGCCGGCGACCATCCCCGGCACGACGAACGGCAGGTAGGCCAGGACCACCCCGCCCCACGGGACTCCGCCGCCGGCCCGGTCGACGAGGGTGCCCAGGCCGAAGCCGAGCGCGACGAGGGTGAGCACCGGGGTGACCACCCGCCCGACGAGGCTGCCTCGCCAGATCCGCCGATAGACCCGCAGCTGATAGCCGAGGATCGGCCGCCACGACCCGCCCGGGACCCGATCGCGGGACGAGGCGGCGCACGAGGCGGTCGCCGGCACGGACGCCGGTATGCCGGGTGCGGGACGTGGGCTCATCAGTCCACCAGGCTGCGGCCGGTCAGGTGCAGGAAGACGTCCTCGAGCGAGGCCCGGCGCACCAGCGCGGACAGCGGGCGGATCCCCCGGGCGTGCGCGGCCGCGAGCGCCTCGTCGCCGTCGTCGGCGTAGACCAACAGCCGGTCGGGCAGGACCTCGACCCGCTCGCCCACCCCGTGCAGGCGGTCCTGCGCGGCGCGCTCCGCGGTGCCCGGCTCGTCGTCGGCGTCGCCGGGCAGGCGCAGCTCGAGGACCTCGCGCGGGCAGTGCGCGCGGATGAGCTCGGCCGGCGAGCCCTCGGCGACGATCCTGCCGGCGTCCATGACGACGAGCCGGTCGCACAGCTGCTCCGCCTCGTCCATGTAGTGCGTGGTGAGCACGAGGGTCACGCCCTGTCGCTTGAGCCGGAAGAGCCGGTCCCAGAGCACGTGCCGGGCCTGCGGGTCCAGCCCGGTGGTCGGCTCGTCGAGCAGCAGGATGGTCGGCTCGCTGACCAGGGACCGGGCGATGGTCAGCCGCCGCTTCATGCCGCCGGAGAGCGGCTCGACCCGGTCGCGGGCGCGGTCGGCGAGTTGGACGAAGTCGAGCAGCTCGGCGGTCCGCTGGCGCACCACCGGCCAGGGCAGGCCGAAGTACCGGCCGTAGACCCAGACGTTCTCCTGGACGGTGAGCTCCTCGTCGAGGGTGTCCTTCTGCGGGACCACCCCGAGCCGGGCCCGGATGCTCGGGCCGTCGGTCGCCGGATCCAGCCCGAGGATGCGCAACCGACCGTCGGTCACCGGCGACACCCCGCCGATCATCCGCATCGTCGAGGACTTGCCCGCTCCGTTGGGCCCGAGGAACCCGAACGCCTCGCCGACCCCGACGGTGAAGTCCACGCCGTCGACGGCGGTGAACTGGCCGAACCGCTTGGTCAGCCCGACCGCCTCGATGAGCTCGCCCACCCCGGCAGGCTAACCAGCGCCACCGACACCGGCGCAACCCAGTTCTCGCGCCGCGCCGGGTCAGCGCCGCCGCGGCCGGTCGCGACCCAGCCGACGCTCGGGCGGCACTCGGAAGTCCTCGCAGACGGCGAGCCACACCTGCCGCGGTGGCACCCCGTCGGCCAGCGCCTGCTCGACGGTGCGGCTGCCCAGGGTGGACAGGGCGTGGTCGTGGGCCAGCGACGCGGCATACCCCCGGCCGAACTCGTCGCCGAGCAGTCGCCACAGGTCGCTGTGCCGCATGCCCGGGAGTCTGCCACGCCCGAGCACGCGGCCGGTGTCGGCGGGGCGTGGCAGGGTGGGGTCCGTCATGGCCGAGGTCCTCACGCGCTTCTCCCCCGCCACCGCGGCGTGGTTCCGGGGGGCCTTCGAGACGCCCACGCCGGCCCAGCAGGGGGCCTGGGAGGCCATCTCCTCGGGGCGCCACACCCTCGTCGTCGCGCCCACCGGCTCGGGCAAGACGCTCGCCGCATTCCTCTGGGCCCTGGACCGCCTGGCCGCCGGACCGCCGCCCCAGTCGCCGCGCCAGCGCTGCCGGGTGCTGTACGTCTCGCCGCTGAAGGCCCTGGCCGTCGACGTCGAGCGCAACCTGCGCTCGCCCCTGGTGGGCATCGGACACGCCGCCGTGCGCCTCGGTATGCCGCCGCCGGACGTGCGGGTGGCGACCAGGTCCGGCGACACGCCGGCCACCGAACGTCGGGCCTTCGCGTCGGCTCCGCCGGACATCCTCATCACCACGCCCGAGTCGCTCTACCTGCTGCTCACCTCCGCCGCCCGCGCCAGCCTGGCCGGCGTCGAGACGGTCATCGTCGACGAGATCCACGCGGTGGCCGGCACCAAGCGCGGCGCCCACTTGGCGGTGAGTCTGGAGCGCCTCGACGCCCTGCTGGCGCGCCCGGCCCAGCGGATCGGGCTGTCGGCGACCGTGCGCCCGGTGCCCGAGGTGGCGCGCTTCCTTGCCGGCGGTCGCCCCGTCGAGGTGGTCGCCCCGCCCTCGACGAAGGCGTGGGACCTGCGCGTCGTCGTGCCGGTGCCCGACCTCGCCGAGCTGGGCCAGCCCACCGGTGACCTGACCGGGCCGGCCGCCGGCGAGGCGCCTCGCGCCTCGATCTGGCCGCACGTCGAGGAGCGCATCGTCGACCTCGTGGCCGCGCATCGCTCCACCCTGGTGTTCGCCAACTCCCGACGCCTGGCCGAGCGACTCACCGCCCGGCTCAACGAGATCTGGGCCGAGCGTCTGGACGAGGCCGAGTCGGCCCACGGGGCCGTCGCCTCGCCGTCCCCCGGGGACGCGGCCGAGGCCGCGCACGCCCCAGCGGTCCGGCATCCGGCCGGCACCCCGGCCCAGGTCATGGCCCAGTCCGGGGCCGGCGCGGGCGCTCCCGCGGTCCTGGCCCGGGCCCATCACGGATCGGTGAGCAAGGAGCAGCGCGCGCTGGTCGAGGAGGACCTCAAGGCGGGGCGGCTGCCGGCCGTGGTCGCCACGAGCAGCCTGGAGCTGGGCATCGACATGGGCGCGATCGACCTGGTCGTGCAGGTCGAGTCGCCGCCGAGCGTGGGCAGCGGGCTGCAACGGGTGGGGCGGGCGGGTCACCAGGTCGGGGCGGTGTCCACCGGGGTGGTGTTCCCGAAGTTCCGCGGCGACCTGGTCCAGACCGCGGTGGTCGTCGAGCGCATGCGAGCCGGGGCCATCGAGGCGTTGCGGGTGCCGGCCAACCCGCTGGACGTGCTGGCGCAGCAGGTGGTCGCGATGTGCGCCCTGGACGACTGGGCCGTGGCGGACGTGCTCGCGCTGGCGCGCCGGACGGCGCCGTTCGCGGGGCTCACCCGGCCGGTGCTGGACGCCGTGCTCGACATGCTCGCCGGGCGCTACCCCTCCGACGAGTTCGCCGAGCTGCGCCCCCGGCTGGTGTGGGACCGGGTGACCGACACGCTCAGCGGACGGCGGGGGGCCCAGCGCCTCGCCGTCACCTCGGGGGGCACCATCCCCGACCGTGGCCTGTATGCCGTGTTCCTCGCCTCGGGCGACGGGCCCGGCCGGCGGGTCGGCGAGCTCGACGAGGAGATGGTCTACGAGTCCCGGGTCGGCGACACCTTCACCCTGGGGACCTCCACTTGGCGGATCGAGGACATCACCCACGACCGGGTGCTCGTCACGCCGGCGCCGGGGCTGCCCGGGCGGTTGCCGTTCTGGAAGGGCGACACCATGGGCCGGCCGGCCGAGCTGGGGGCCGCGGTCGGGGCGTTCGTCCGGGAGGTCGGCGCCCGGGGCAGCGCCGCCGCGCGCGAGCGGGTGTTGGCCGCCGGGCTGGACGAGTGGGCCGCCGACAACCTGCTGACCTACCTGGCCGAGCAGCGGGCCGCGGTGGGCCGGCTGCCCAGCGACCGGGTGGTCGTCGTCGAGCGGTTCCGCGACGAGCTGGGCGACTGGCGGGTCGTCGTGCACTCCCCCTACGGCGCCGCGGTGCACGCCCCGTGGGCCCTGGCCGTCGCCGCCCGGATGCGCGAGCGGTTCGGGGTCGACGTCCAGGCCATGCACGCCGACGACGGCATCGTCCTGCGCCTGCCCGACCTGGAGTGGGAGGCCGGCGCGGTCGAGGAGCTGGTCGAGCTCGTCATGCTCGACCCCGACGAGGTCGCCGACGTCGTCACCGCCGAGATCGGCGGGTCCGCCCTGTTCGCGGCGCGGTTCCGCGAGTGCGCGGCCCGGGCGCTGCTGCTGCCCCGACGGCGCCCGGACCGCCGCCAGGCCTTGTGGCAGCAACGTCAGCGCGCCTCGGCCCTGCTGCAGGTCGCCAGCCGATACCCGTCCTTCCCCATCGTGCTGGAGGCCGTCCGCGAGTGCGTCCAAGACGTCTTCGACGTCCCCGGCCTGGTCGACCTGTTGCGTCGGATCCGCTCTGGCGAGGTGACGACGGTGTCCGTCGAGACCTCGACCCCCTCGCCGTTCGCCCGCTCGCTGCTGTTCGGCTACGTCGCCCAGTACCTCTACGAGGGCGACTCCCCGCTGGCCGAGCGGCGCGCCGCCGCTCTGGCCCTGGACGCGGCCCTACTCGCCGAGCTGCTCGGCCAGGGTGCCGGCCTGTCGCTGCGCGACCTGCTCGACCCGGCCGCCGTGGCCGATCTCGAGGCCGAGCTGGGCCACCTCACCCCGGCCCGGCAGGCCCGCGACGCCGAGGACGTCGCCGACCTGGTCCGGGTGCTCGGTCCGCTGACCCTGGCGCAGGTGCAGGACCGCTGCCGCACCGACCAGACCCGCCTCGCCGCGGACTGGTTGCTCGACCTTGAGGCGGCCCGCCGGCTGATCCGGGTGCGGGTCGGTGGCGTCGAGCACTGGGCGGCCGTCGAGGATGCCGGCCGGCTGCGGGACGCGCTGGGCGTCACGCTGCCGGTCGGCATCCCCGAGCAGTTCCTGGCCCCGGAGGGCGACCCGCTGGCCGATCTGGTCGCCCGGTACGCCCGCTGTCACGGCCCCTTCCGGGTGGCCGCCGTGGCGCGGTGGCTGAGCGTCGGCCCGGCCGTCGCCCAGGATGCCCTGCGCCGGCTGGTCGCGGCCGGGCGGGTCGTCGAGGGCGAGCTGCTGCCCGATCCGCCCGGCGAGCTGCCCTCCGCCGGGCGCGACTACTGCGACGCCGCCGTGCTGCGCATGCTGCGCCGTCGCTCGCTCGCGGCGCTGCGCGCCGAGGTAGAGCCGGTGACCCCTGGCGACCTCGCCGTCTTCCTGCCCGCCTGGCAGGGCATCGGCGCCGGCGCCCGCGGGCCCGACGGGGTGCTGCGGGCGGTCGAGCAGCTGGCCGGCGCGGTGCTGCCGGCCAGCGCCCTGGAGTCGCTGATCCTGCCCACCCGCGTCGTCGACTACGCCCCGGCCATGCTCGACGAGCTCATGTCCACCGGTGAGGTGCTCTGGGCCGGGCACGGCGCGCTGCCCGGCGACGACGGCTGGGTGTCGCTGCACGTCGCCGAGCTGGCCGGCCTGACCCTTCCCCCCGCCGACCTGCAGGCGCTCACCCCGGAGCACGAGGCGGTCCGCCAAGCGCTGGGCACCGGTGGCGGCTACTTCTTCCGCACCCTCGCCCAGAGCCTCTCGTCGCCCGGCCCGCCGCCCGAGGACGAGCGACTGGCCGACCTGCTGTGGGAGCTGCTCTGGGCCGGTCACGTCACCAACGACACCCTGGCCCCGCTGCGCGCCCACCTCGGCGGGGGGCGCATCGCCCACCGCACCCGCCCGAACGGCCCGCGACGCACCCGGTATGCCGCGCGGCGGGCGGCTCTCGGTGGCAGCCCCGGTGGGCCCGTCCTCGGCGGCCTCGGTGCGCGCTCGGGCGGCGCCCCGTCCACCCGCGCCGGGCGGGCCGACCTCGTCGGTCGGTGGTCGTTGCTCCCCCGGGCCGAGCCGGACGCGACGCTCGCGGCATACGGGCGTGCCGAGCTGCTGCTGGACCGCTACGGCGTGCTCACCCGCGGCGCGGTCGCGGCCGAGGACGTGCCGGGCGGGTTCGCCGGGGTCTACCGGGTGCTGGCCGCGGCGGAGCAGGCCGGTCGGGTGCGCCGGGGCTACTTCGTCGAGGGCCTCGGGGCCGCCCAGTTCGCCACGACCGGCGCCGTCGACCGGTTGCGCTCCGCCGCCCGATCCACCCCCGCATCCGGGGACGCGCCGGCCCCGCGGTGCCTGGTCCTCGCGGCGTGCGACCCGGCGAACCCCTACGGCGCGGCCCTGCCCTGGCCGGCCCGGCCGACGACCGACGCGCAGGGCGGCCGCGGTCACCTGCCCGCGCGCAAGGCCGGCGCCCTGGTGGCCCTCGTCGGCGGCGAGCTGGTCCTCTACGTCGAGCGCGGCGGGCGATCCCTGCTCACCTGGAGCGAGCAGCCCGAGCTGCTGCAGCCGGCGGCCGACGCCCTGGCGCTGGCGGTCCGCGAGGGCGCGTTGGGGCGCCTCACCGTCGAGCGCACCGACGGCGAGCGGGTCCTCGGCTCGGACCACCCGCTGGCGCAGGCGCTCGAGCACGCCGGGTTCCGCGCCACGCCCAAGGGCCTGAGGCTGCGGCGCTGAGATGCCCGAGGGTGACACCGTCTGGCGCACCGCGGCGCGGCTGCACGAGGCCCTGGCCGGACAGGTGCTCACCGTGGCCGACCTGCGTTGGCCCGGCGTGGCCACCGTCGAGCTGACCGGGGCCCGCACCCTCCAGGTGCGCGCCCGGGGCAAGCATCTGCTGCACCGGCTCAGTTCGGGGCTCACCGTCCACTCCCACCTACGGATGGAGGGCCAGTGGCGGATCGCCGCCACCGCCGCGGTGTCGCCGGGTCGGTTGGCCGACCCCGACCTGCGGGCGGTGCTGGGCACGGACCGGTGGACCGCGCTGGGGCTGCGTCTGGGGATGCTCGACGTCGTGGCCACCGACGCCGAGGGCACCCTCGTCGGGCACCTCGGGCCCGATCTGCTCGGCCCGGACTGGGACCCCACCCAGGCCGCAGCGCGGGTCGCGCGCAGCGGCACCGACCTGGGCAGCGCGTTGCTGGACCAGCGCAACCTCGCCGGGCTCGGGACGATGTACACCGCCGAGGTCCTCTTCCTCACCGGCCGGCACCCCTGGGCGCCGGCCGGGGACGTGCCGCCCGACGAGCTCGTCGGCCTGCTGGAGCGGGCGCACCGTCTGCTGGACGTCGGGCGTCGCCACGCCGTGCAGTCCACGACCGGCGACCGGCGCCGCGGCCACACCACCTACGTCCACGCCAAGGCGGGGATGCCGTGCCGACGATGCGGTGGGACGGTCCGGGCCTGCCCGATCGGGCCGCCGCTGCGTGAGCGAGTGATGTTCTACTGCCCGTCCTGCCAGGGCGGTCTGGCCCCCGGTGACGACGGACGGGCCCAGCGACCGACGGCGACTACGCCGCGGAGGCCGACACCCCCGACGGGGGCGCGGCCGGGACCGCGCGCGCCACGGTGGCGCCCAGCGGCACCGGGCCGGTGAGTGCCTCGGTCTCGGCGACCTTGCCCGAGACCACGGCGAGCAGGCGCGACAGCGGCACCTCCAAGGCGCTGCAGATCGCGGCGAGCAACTCCGAGGAGGCCTCCTTCTCGCCGCGCTCGATCTCCGAGAGGTAGCCCAGCGACACGGCAGCCCGCGCCGAGACGTCACGCAGCGTGCGCCCCTGCGCCCGCCGGTGCTCGCGCAGGACGTCGCCGAGCTCACGCCGCAACAACACCGTGCCCATGTCGCCTCCTCTCCGCGTGGTCGCACCACCATAACGCGCCACCCCCGCAACGCGCGCGCGGTGCCGGGTATGCCGCCGAAGCCCCGACCTGCGGCAGTCAACCGATGGCGTCGGCGAGCACCTCGAGCGCAGCGCGCACCGACCCCGCCCGGATCTGGTCGCGGGTCCCGCCCAGGTCGAGCCTGCGGACCTGCTCGATGCGCGGACCGGTCGCGGCGACGTAGACCGCGCCCACCGGCATGCCGTCGTCGGGATCCGGGCCGGCGACGCCCGTCGTCGCGACCCCCCACTGGGCGTCGAGCACCCGGCATACCCCGTGCGCCATGGCCACCGCCACGTCGGGGTCGACCGCCCCGCGGCGGTCCAGCAGGTCCGGGTCGACGCCGAGCACGCTGGCCTTGAGATCTCTGGCGTAGGCCACGACGGCCCCACGCACCACCCGGGAGGCGCCGGGCACGTCGACCAGCGCCGCGACGAGCAGACCCCCGGTGAGCGACTCGGCACAGGCCAGCGTCTGGCCGCGGGCCGCCAGGGTGTGCAGGATGGTCGCCGCGGTCACCGGCCACGCGCCTGGCGACGAGCCCGCTTGGCGGCGGCGCGCGGGCTCGTCGTGCGCAGCCGCCGGGCCTTGCGCAGGTAGCCCACGCCGGTGAGCACCGTGACCGCCACGGCGGCGCCCAGCACGGCGGCGGCCAGGGCCCGCCACAGCGCCTCGCCGGGCAGGGCGGACAGCGGCAGCAGGTACAGCGACAGGGCCAGCGCCTGCAGGGCGACCTTGAGTTTCCCGCCGTGACCGGCGGGCATGACACCGTGGCGGATGACGACGAACCGGATCAGGGTGATGCCGACCTCGCGCACGAGCACGACGACGGTGATCCACCACGGCACCTCGCGCAGCAGCGACAGTCCGACGAACGCCATGCCCAGCAAGGCCTTGTCGGCGATCGGGTCGGCGATCTGGCCGAAGCTGGTGACCTGACCCCGCCGACGGGCCAGGTCACCGTCGATCCGGTCGGTGGCCAACGCCAGCACGAAGACTCCCAAAGCGCCGAACCGGTAGGCCGGCGCGGCGCCCCCGTCGTACATCAGCAGCCACCCGAACAGCGGCACGAGCAGCAGCCGCCCGACGGTGAGCAGGTTGGGCAGATTCCACGGGCTGGGCGCGGTGGCGACCGACGCACCCGCTCGTGGCCGGGTCATCGCGGCACCGCCCACAGGTCCACGCCCTCGGTGTCGGTCACCCTGGCCCGGACGAGCTCGCCGACCGCGGCGTCGGGCTCCCCTGGCCAGGCGACGAGGGTCGCCCCGTCGACGTCGGGCCCTTGGGTCGCCGACCGTCCGACCAGCACCCCCTGCGGCCGGTCGACCTGCTCGACGAGCACGTCCACCGCCTCGCCGACCCGGTCCTGGGCGCGTTGGGCGGTGAGCTGCTCGACGAGGTCGCCGACCTGGGTAACCCGCTCGGCGATCTGCGCGTCGGCCACCTGGCCCGCCAAGCCGGCCGCTTCGGTGCCCTCCTCGGCGGAGAAGCCGAACACCCCGACCGCGTCGAGCCGGGCGGCGACGAGGAACCGCTCGAGCACCGCGAGATCGGCCTCGGTCTCGCCGGGGAAGCCGACGATGACGTTGGAGCGGATCCCCGCGGTCGGGGCCAGCTGCCGGATCCGCGCCACGAGGGCCAGGAACGCCTCCGCGTCGCCGAACCGGCGCATCCGGCGCAGCACCGGCCCGGCCGCGTGCTGGAACGACACGTCGAAATAGGGCACCACCCCGGGCGTGCCGGCCATGACCTCCAGCAGCCCGGGGCGGATCTCGGCGGGTTGCAGGTAGGACACCCGCACCCAGTCGACGCCCTCGATGCCGGCCAGCTGCGGCAACAGGTCCTCCAGCAGGCGCAGGTCGCCCAGATCCTTGCCGTAGGACGTGGAGTTCTCGCTGACCAGCAGCACCTCACGCACGCCCTGACCGGCCAGCCAACGCGCCTCGGCGAGGACGTCGGCGGGCGGGCGCGACACGAAGGCCCCCCGGAAGGTCGGGATCGCACAGAAGGCACATCGACGGTCGCAGCCGCCCGCGATCTTCAGCGGCGCCCAGGGCCGGCGGTCCAGCCGCACCCGGTATGCCGCCGCCGGCTCGGTCGGGTCGGTCGGGTGGGCCGGGTCGGTCGGGTCGGTCGGGCCGGCCGCCGGGGCGGACCGCTCGATCGGGCTCACCGGCAGCAGCCGCCGCCGGTCGGTCGGGGCGTGCGAGGGCACCCGGCCACCATGCAGGACCGTGCGCAGGTGCGTCGAGAGCGCGGCATACGAGTCGAATCCGAGCACGGCGTCGGCCTCGGGCAACTCGGCCTCGAGGTCCCGGCCGTACCGCTGCGCCAGGCACCCGACCGCGACGACGGCCCGGGTGCGCCCGTGCTGCTTGAGGTCGGCGGCCTCCAGCAACGCGTCGATGGAGTCCTTCTTCGCCGCCTCGACGAAGCCGCAGGTGTTGACGACGGCGACGTCGGCGGCGGCCGGATCGGCCACCAGGTCCCAGCCCTCAGCGGCCAGGTGCCCGGCGAGGTGCTCGGAGTCCACCTCGTTGCGTGCGCAGCCCAGCGTGACCAGTGCGACACTGCGGCGCGTCGCGGGCCCGGTCATGCGTCAGACCCTACTGGCGGCCGGTGAGCTCCCAAGCGTCGCCGTCCTGCTCGTCGTCGTCCGACCTGGCGGCCAGGGCGTCGCGCAACCGGGCGTCGCCGTCCAGTGGCGTGCCGTCGTCGCGGCGGTCCAGGACGAACGGCTCCGGCGGCGGCTCACCGCGCAGCAGCGCGAGCGTGGCGGCCAGGTCGTCGGGCTTGACCAGCACATCGCGGGCCTTGGAGCCCTCGGAAGGGCCGACGATGCCGCGCGACTCCAGCAGGTCCATGAGCCGGCCGGCCTTGGCGAAGCCGACGCGCAGCTTGCGCTGCAGCATCGAGGTGGAGCCGAACTGGGTCGTCACGACCAGCTCGGTGGCTTGCAGCAGCACGTCGAGGTCGTCGCCGATGTCGTCGTCGACCGGCCTGCGGGCGACCGCGACGACGACGTCCTGCCGGTAGCTGGGCTGCAGCTGGGTCGTCACGGCCCTGACCACGGCGTGGATCTCCGACTCGGTCACCCAAGCGCCCTGCACCCGCATCGGTTTGCTCGCGCCCATGGGCAGGAACAGCGCGTCGCCCTGCCCGACGAGCTTCTCCGCACCGGGCTGGTCGAGGACGACCCGGCTGTCGGCCAGCGACGAGGTCGCGAAGGCCATCCGGCTCGGGACGTTGGCCTTGATGAGCCCGGTGACGACGTCGACGCTCGGGCGCTGGGTCGCCAGGACCAGGTGGATGCCGGCTGCCCGGGCCAGCTGGGTGATCCGGACGATCGACTCCTCGACGTCGCGTGGGGCGACCATCATGAGGTCGGCGAGCTCGTCGACGATGACCAGCAGGTAGGGGTAGGGGGCGATGACCCGTTCGGACCCGGGCAGCGGCTTGACCTTGCCGGAGCGCACCGCCTTGTTGAAGTCGTCGATGTGCTTGAACCCGAAGGACGCGAGGTCGTCGTAACGCTGGTCCATCTCGCGCACGACCCACTGCAGCGCCTCGGCGGCCTTCTTGGGGTTGGTGATGATCGGCGTGATGAGGTGCGGGATCCCGTCGTAGGCGGTGAGCTCGACCCGCTTGGGGTCCACGAGCACCATGCGCACCTCCTCCGGGGTGGCCCGCATGAGGATCGAGCTGATCATCGAGTTGACGAAGCTGGACTTGCCCGCCCCGGTGGCCCCGGCCACGAGCAGATGCGGCATCTTGGCGAGGTTGGCGATGACGTAGCCGCCCTCGACGTCCTTGCCCACGCCCATGACCATGGGGTGGTCGTTGGCCCGGGCGGCCTGGCTGCGCAGCACGTCGCCGAGCGAGACGGTCTCGCGGTCGGTGTTGGGGATCTCGATGCCGATCGCGGACTTGCCGGGGATCGGGCTGAGGATGCGCACGTCGGCCGAGGCCACGGCATACGCGATGTTCTTGGACAAGGCGGTGACCCGCTCCACCTTGGTGGCCAGCCCGAGCTCGACCTCGTAGCGCGTGACTGTCGGTCCCCGGCTGAAGCTGGTGACCTGGGCGTCGATCTCGAACTGCTCGAAGACGGCGGTGAGCGCCTCCAGGACGCGGTCGTTGGCCGCGGAGCGGGTCTTGTGCGGGGCACCCGGCGCGAGCAGGGCCTGGTCGGGCAGGACGTAGGCGACGTCGCCGGCGAGGGACAGCTGGGTGGCCCGCTTGGGCAGCGGTGCAGTCCTGGGCGCGGCGGGCGCGACGGGCGCGCCCGGGGCGGGTGGGTCCACCGGCGGTGCCCCGAGGACGACCGGGTCGGTGGCATCCAGGCTCGCTCCGGTGCCGCTCGAGCGCTGCGGGCCGGGCGACGGCGCGGCGGCCTTGCCCGCCCTGGCCGGGGCGACCTCGGCGGCCTGCTCGAAGGGCTCGTCGCCGTGGCGCCGGCCCAGCAGGTCGATGCGCCGGCGGCGCGGTCTGTCGGCTCCCTCGGCCTGCGGCGTCGAGGCGTCGAGGGTCCCGGGGCCCGCGCCGAGGACCCGGTCGCGTACCTGGGCCAGTCGGGCCGGGATCATCCGGACCGTGGTGCCGGTGAGCACCAACAGCCCGAACACCGCCAGCAGCGCCAGCAGCACCAGGGCTCCGGGGCGGGAGACCGCGGACGCGAGCGGGCCGGAGGCGAGGAACCCGATGATCCCGCCGGCGGCGCGCATCCCGTCGGCGCCGTCGGGAGGATTCGGTATGCCGTCGGCGAGGTGGGCCAGGCCGCACGCGGCGACGGTCAGGGCCACGGTGCCCACCACGACGCGGTTGGTCACCGCCTCGTCCTTGGGGGCGCGCAACACCCAGATCCCGAAGGCAAGCAGGACCAGAGGTAGGGCGTAGGCGATCCGCCCGATGGTGCCGGCGGTGACCGCGTGCACGACGTCACCCACGATGCCGGGCAGGCCCCACCACTCCCGCGAGGCCACCACGACGGCCAGGGCGAGCAGGCCGAAGCCCAGGCCGTCGCGACGGTGCTCGGGCTGCAGGTCCCGGGCCGAGGTGCCGACCCGGCGGACTGCGCCACCGGCCAGCGCCGACACGCCGAGCCAGGTGCCCTTGAGGGCCTTGACCGGTAGCGGCAGCCCCCCACCGCGCGCGCCAGCCGGCCGGCGCGTCCGCGGGCTGTACCGCGCCGGGCGAGCCCCGCCGGGGCGGCGTGCGGTGCCAGCCCGTGCGCTCGGTCGGGCGGGGCTGTCGGACGGTCGGTTCGCCATGGTCGGCACGCTACGGGAATGTCACCGCAGACTCACGCGTCACACGCGCCCCACGCCGGATTGGGCCGCGCGACCCCTGCGCCCAACCGGGTGGGGGGCGCCGGTCAGCGGCGGCCGACCCGAGAGCGCCACGTCGCGCCGAGCGGCGCCGGCCCAGTGCGCCGATGTCTCACCCCGCGGGACGAATCGCCGCGTCGGCGGCATACTGACATCACATCCTGTTATGGTTGACCCAAGGTCATGAGTGCCAGCGTCAAGCCCCGGCTCGCTGGTCGGCAACCCTCCTGCCGCGGCGGGGTGCTCCGGGTGACGACCTGGCTCGGTGCCGACCGGCAGCGGGCAAGCGCGGACCCGCACCGGGTCCCTCTGACCAGGAGCACCCCCGTGAGCGCACCTGCTGCCCAGCTCCCGTCCGGCACCCCGCTGCGCGGTCCGGGTCGTCTGCGACTCGTCGGCGACCGCGTCTCGGAGGTGACCCAGACTCCGGCGGTGAGCCGGTCACTGCCCGCCACCAGCACCGACGGGCTCGTGGTGCCCACCGCGTTCGGCCCGCGCGAGTACGCCAACCTCGACCACGCCGCCTCGACCCCGGCGCTCGACCAGGTCACCGCCGCCGTCGAGCGGGTCCTGCGGACCTACTCGTCGGTGCATCGGGGCAACG
This sequence comes from Dermatophilaceae bacterium, assembly GCA_037045055.1. Taxonomy (GTDB): domain Bacteria; phylum Actinomycetota; class Actinomycetes; order Actinomycetales; family Dermatophilaceae; genus Phosphoribacter. Next base: position 187,760 of record JBAOHJ010000003.1, read on the forward strand.
GCTTCGCCAGCCGGGTGACCAGCGGGTGGTACGAGCAGGCCCGGGCGCAGGTCGCCGCCTTCGTCGGAGCCCGTGCCGACGACCACGTCGTGTTCACCCGCAACACCACCGACTCGTGGGGGCTGCTCGCCCGCGCGCTGCCCCCGCAGACCACGGTCGTCGTCTTCGCCAGCGAACACCACTCGACGCTGCTGCCCTGGGATCCGGACCGCACGCTCACCCTGCCCGTCCCCCGCGACCGCGACGACGCGCTGCGCCGCCTCGACGAGACCCTGCCCGGCGTGTCCGGCGCGCACCGGCTCGTCGTCGTCGCCGGGGCGAGCAACGTCACCGGCGAGGTATGGCCGATCGAGCGGGTCGTGCGGATCGCCCACCGGCACGGCGCCCGGGTGGCGCTGGACGCCGCGCAGCTCGCCGCGCACCGGCGTATCGACCTGGCTGCCACGGGGGTGGACTACGTGGCGTTCTCCGGGCACAAGCTGTACGCCCCGTTCGGCGCCGGCGTGCTGGCCGGCCGAGCCGACTGGCTGGACATGGCGACCCCCTACCTCGTCGGCGGCGGCGCCACCGCCGCGGTGACCTCCGACGCCATCACCTGGGCCACCGGTCCGGCACGACACGAGGGCGGCAGCCCCAACGTCGTCGGAGCGGTCGCCCTGGCCGCCGCGTGCGCGGCGCTGGAGGACCAGCGCGAGGACGTCGCCCTCTACGAGCACCTGCTGGCCCAGCGGCTGCGCCACGGCCTGGAGTCGATCCCCGGGGTGGCGACCCACTCGGTGTTCGGCGCCGGCGGGGACCGGGTCGCCGTGGTGGCCTTCACCGTGGACGGGGTGGACTCCTCGCTCGTGTCCACCGTGCTGTCCGTCGAGCACGGCATCGGGGTGCGGGACGGCAAGTTCTGTGCCCACCAGCTCGTCGACGCCCTGCTCGTCCACCTTCCCCCGTCGACCCCCCGCACCGCGGTCCGCGCAAGCCTCGGCCTGGGGAACCGCCCCGAGCACGTCGAGCGACTCGTCGCCGCGGTGCGGTCCCTGGCGACGCAGGGCCCGGCCCTGGACTACACCCAGGGTCCGGACGGCTGGTCGCCGGCCCAGGACCCGCGCGAGCAGGTGCCGGCCCGGCCCTGGTGACCCGCGCGAGTGTCCGGCGACGACCGCCCGGTGCACCGCCGTCCGCTCAGGCCTCGATGACGATCGGGATGATCATGGGTCGGCGGCGGATTCTGCTGCCGACCCAGGACCCGACCGTGCGGCGCACGATCTGCTGCAGCTGGTAGTCGTCGGTGACGCCGCGCCCGGTGGCTTCGATGACCGCGGCCTCGACGCTGGGGATGACCTGGTCCAGCAGCGCCTGGTCCTCGGCGAACCCCCGGGCGTAGATCTCCGGGCCGGCGGCGATCTTGCCGGTCGCCGCGTCGATGACGACGATGCATGTGACGAAGCCCTCGTCGCGCAGGATCCGCCGGTCCTTGAGCAGCGCCTCGTCGGTGCCGCCGATCGAGGAGCCGTCGACGTAGATGTACCCGGTCGGCACCGCACCGACGATGCGTGCCTGCCCGTCGGCGAGGTCGACGACGACGCCGTCCTCGGCCAGCAGCACGCGCTCGCGCGGGATACCCGTGGCCACGGCGAGCTCGGCATTGGCGTAGAGGTGGCGGAACTCGCCGTGCACCGGCAGGACGTTGCGGGGGCGCACGATGGTGTAGACGTAGGTCAGCTCCCCCGCCGCCGCGTGCCCGGAGACGTGCACCCGCGCGGTGCCCTTGTGCACGACCGTCGCGCCCAGGCGCATCAGGCCGTTGATGACCCGGTAGACGGCGTTCTCGTTGCCGGGGATCAGCGAGCTGGCCAGCAGCACCGTGTCGCCGGGCCCGACGTCGATGCGGTGATCGCGGTTGGCCATCCGCGACAGCGCTGCCATCGGCTCGCCCTGGCTGCCGGTGCAGACCAGGACGATCTGGTCGTCGGGCAGGTCGACGAGCTTCTTGAGGTCGACCAGCACGCCGTCGGGGACGTGCAGGTAGCCCAGGTTGGCCGCGATCGTCATGGTGCGCACCATCGAGCGGCCCACGAACGCGACCTTGCGACGCCCCTGGTATGCCGCGTCGAGCACCTGTTGCACGCGGTGGACGTGCGAGGAGAAGCAGGCGACGATGATGCGCCGCCGGGCCTGGCGGAACACCGCGTCGATGGCCGGGGCGATGTCGCGCTCGGGAGTGGTGAACCCGGGGACGTCGGCGTTGGTGGAGTCGGTGAGCAGCAGGTCCACGCCCTCGTCGCCGAGGCGCGCGAAGGCACGCAGATCGGTGCGGCGACCGTCCAGGGGCAGCTGGTCCATCTTGAAGTCGCCGGTGTGCAGGACCGTGCCGGCGGCGGTGCGGACCATGACCGCCAGGGCATCGGGGATCGAGTGGTTGACCGCGACGAACTCCACGTCGAAGGGCCCCAGGCGCTCCCGCTGGCCTTCCCGCACGGTCAGGGAGTACGGCGCGATCCGGTGCTCGCGCAGCTTGGCCTCGACCAGGGCCAGGGTCAGCTGCGAGCCCAGCAGCGGCAGGTCGGGCTTGCGCGCCAACAGGTAGGGCAGCGCCCCGATGTGGTCCTCGTGACCGTGGGTCAGCACGACCGCCTCGACGTCGTCGAGGCGGTCGTCCAGATAGGCGAAGTCGGGCAGGATGAGGTCGACCCCGGGGTGGTGGTCCTCGGGGAACAGCACCCCGCAGTCGACGACGAGCAGGCGCCCGGCGACCTCGAGCACCCCCATGTTGCGCCCGATCTCGCCCAGACCCCCGAGGGCCACGAACCGCAGCGCCCCGTCCGGCAGCGGCGGCGGGGCGCCGAGCTCGGGGTGCGGGTGGCTCAACGGATGCCCGACCTGCTCAGGCCCTCGCGCAGGATCGCCAGGTGCTCCGGGGGGCTCGGCAGCAAGGGCATCCGGACCGCGGCGCACTCCAGCACGCCGAGCAGCACCAACGCGGCCTTGGCCATGATCGCGCCCTGCGAGGTCGTCATGATCGCCTCGACCGCCGGCACGAGCCGCTCGTGGATGGCCCGGGCCGCGGCGAGGTCGCCGGCGTCCACGGCCTTGACCATCGCGGCATACTCGTCGCCGGCGACGTGCCCGACGACGCTGACCACGCCCACCGCGCCCAGCGCGAGCATCGCGAGGTTGAACTCGTCGGCGCCGCAGTAGTACTGCAGGTCGCTGCCGGCCATGACCTTGGTCGCGGCCCACAGGTCGCACTTGGCGTCCTTGACCGCGACGATCCGCGGATGCTCGGCCAGGCGCAGCAGGGTCTCGGTGTGGATCGGCGTGCCGGTGCGGCTGGGGATGTCGTAGAGCAGCACCGGCAGTTCGGTCGCGTCGGCGACCGCGGCGAAGTGGGCCAACAGCCCCGGCTGGGTCGGCCGGTTGTAGTAGGGCGTGACGACCAGCACGCCGGTGGCTCCCGCCGCAGCGGCCCGGCGGGCCATCTCGACGCTGTGGGCGGTGTCGTTGGAGCCCACGCCGGCCACCACGGCCGCCCGGGCACCCACCGTGTCCGCGACGACCTGCACCACCCGGATGCTCTCGTCGGCGCTCAGGGTCGGCGCCTCGCCGGTGGTGCCGTTGACGACGATGCCGTCGTGCCCGTGCGCGAGCAGGTGCTCGGCGACGGTGGCGACGGCGGCCTCGTCGAGCGCCCCGTCGGCGGTCATCGGGGTGACCATGGCGGTGAGGACCCGGCCGAAGGTAGGCGTCGTCATGGCCCTCAGGGTAGCGGCGCGAGCGGCGCAGCCCCGACCGGCGACCAGCGTGGCGGCGGCGATCGCCCGCCGCACGACAAAGATCGAGGCGCTACCCGCTCGGGGGTCCGGGTAGCGCCTCGACACCCACTACATCGGCCTGCAACCCCACGGCGTTACCTCCGCCGCTGCGGCCGCTGTGTGATCTGGGTCACAGCAGTTGACTGTTCAATGCCACCTCGACGGTATGCCGCGGGCCGCCGGCCACCGGCTCGGCGGCGCCCGACGCCGGTGCTACCTTGCCGGCATGCGCCAGTACCTGGACCTGCTCGACCACGTGCTGCGCACCGGCGTGACCAAGACCGACCGCACCGGCACGGGCACCCGCAGCGTCTTCGGCCACCAGATGCGCTTCGACCTCACCGCGGGCTTCCCCGTGGTGACCACCAAGCGGCTGCACCTGCGGTCGGTCGTCGGCGAGCTGCTGTGGTTCCTGCGCGGCGAGACCAACGTCGCCTGGCTGGCGCAGCGGGGCATCTCGATCTGGGACGAGTGGGCCGGCCCGGACGGCGACCTCGGCCCGATCTACGGCTATCAGTGGCGGTCCTGGCCGACGCCCGGCGGCGGTCACGTCGACCAGCTCGCCCAGGTGCTCGAGGCCATCCGCGCCGACCCCGACTCGCGCCGACACGTCGTCTCGGCGTGGAACGTCGCCGACCTGCCCCGGATGGCGCTGCCGCCGTGCCACACGTTGTTCCAGTTCTACGTGCGCCCCGACCAGTCCGGCGGCGGCACGGCATACCTGGACTGCCAGCTCTACCAACGCTCGGCGGACGTGTTCCTCGGGGTGCCGTTCAACATCGCGTCCTATGCCCTGCTCACCGAGATGGTCGCCCGCGAGTGCGGCCTGCGGGCCGGCCATTTCGTCCACACCCTGGGCGACGCCCACCTCTACCTCAACCACGTCGACCAGGCGCGCGAGCAGCTGCGCCGTGAGCCGCGCGCGCTGCCCCGCCTGCAGCTCGCGCCCGGGCGGCACCTCGACGAGTACGACCTGGCCGACGTCGCCCTGCTCGACTACGACCCGCATCCGGCCATCGCCGCCCCGATCGCGGTCTGAGGCCGTCGTGACCGTCACTCTCATCGCGGCCGTCGGCCCGGGCGGGGTCATCGGCGACGGCGAGCGGCTGCCGTGGCACCTGCCCGCCGAGCTGGCGCATTTCAAGGCGACCACCCTGGGGCACACCCTGCTGATGGGCCGGCGGACCTTCGACTCGGTCGGGCGGGCGCTGCCCGGGCGGCATACCGTCGTGCTCACCCGCGACCTCGGCTGGCGGCACGCCGACGTCGAGGTCGCGCACTCCCTGGAGCAGGGGCTGGCGCTCGCGGGGCCGAGCGAGGTCTTCGTCGCCGGCGGCGCCGAGGTCTACCGGGCGGCGCTGCCGTTCGCGACGCGCCTGGTCATCTCGCACGTGGACGTCGACGCGGTGGGGTCGGTGCACTTCCCGGACATCGACCCCGCGGTCTGGACCGAGGCGTCACGGCACGAGCGGGACGGGTTCACCGTCGTGGAGTACCTGCGCCGGGCGGCCCCGGTCGCCGACGTCTCCGGGCGCCCTCACGCGTCGTAGTCGAGGACCACCTCGTCGGTGACCGGGTGGGACTGGCAGGCCAGGACGACCCCGGCGGCCACCTCCTCGGGCTCCAGCGCGTAGTTGCGGTCCATCCGGACCTCCCCCGACACCACCCGCGCCCGGCAGGTGCCGCACACGCCGCCGGTGCAGGAGTAGGGCGCGTCCGGGCGGGCCCGCAGCGTCGCGTCGAGGATGGACTCCTGCAGCGTCGGCATGGGGATGACCGTGGTGCGCCCGTCGAGGTTGACGGTGACCGTGGCCGCCGGCGGTGCGCTGGTGTCGACGACGACGGCCGGGCGGGCCGCTCCGGGCTCGTCGACGTGGAAGATCTCGTGGTGGACGTGGTGGGCGTCGACGCCGTGCTCGGCGAGCAGGGCCTGGGCGTCCTGGACCATCCCGAACGGTCCGCAGAGGTACCACTCGTCGACCTCGTCCACCGGCACGAGCACCTCGAAGAACCGCTGCAGCCGCTCGCGGTCCAGCCGCCCGTGGAACAGCTCGACGTCCGGGGCCTCCCGGGACAGCACGTGCACCAGGTGCAGTCGGCCCTGGTAGCGGTTCTTGAGATCCTCGAGCTCCTCGAGGAACATCACCGTCGTGGTGCGCCGGTTGCCGAACAGCAGCGTCACTCGCGACCCGGGCTCCAGCTCCAGCGCGGTCTTGACCAGCGAGAGCACCGGGGTGATCCCCGACCCGGCGGCGAGGGCCACGTGGTGGCGCGCCGACTCGGGGCGCGGCGGCGTGGTGAAGGACCCCATCGGGGTCATCACCTCGACCACGTCGCCCGGGGCGAGCACGGTGTTGATCCAGGTCGACATCCGCCCCCCCGGCACCTGCGCCGCCGCGACCCGCAGCGTGCCGGTGCGCTCGTAGTCACCCACCGACTGGCAGATCGAGTAGGACTGGCGCACGTCCTCGCCGGCGATGCTCGCGCGCAAGGTGAGGTGCTGTCCGGGCTGGAAGGCGTAGTCCTCGCGCAGGTCGGGCGGCACCGCGAAGCTGACCGCGGTCGCCTCGTCGGTGAGCTTCTCGACCCCGACCACGCCCAGGGAGTGGAAGGTCGCCCGGTGGCGGGTGGGCGTGGTCAGCAGTCCGGTCATCACAGCGCCTTGAACTCGTCGAAGGGTTCGCCGCAGTCCTCGCAGCGGCGCAGGGCCTTGCATGCGGTCGAGCCGAAGCGGCTCACCTCGCTGGTGCGCTCCGACCCGCAGCGGGGACACGCGACGGTATGCCGCGTCAGCGTCACCGACACCGGCCCGCGGGCCGCTCCCGCCGGGTCGGCCGGCCCGGGTGGCGCGATCCCGAACTCCCGCAGGCGATCCCGGGTGTCCTCAGTGATCCAGTCGGTCGACCAGGCCGGGGACAGCCGGATGGTGACGGCGGCACGCAGCCCGTACCCGCGGCATACCCGCACGATGTCGTCCTCCATCGCCCGCATCGCCGGGCAGCCGGAGTAGGTCGGGGTGATGACGACCTGGACGGTCCCGGCGGCCTCGTCGACCGCGACGTCCTGCAGGATCCCCAGGCCGGCCAGGGTGACGACCGGGATCTCGGGGTCGGGGATCCGGCGCAGGGCCGCGAGGACGTCGACGGCGGTGGCGGTCACCACGACGCCCCCGGGTGCTGGCGGGCGAGGTGCTGCATCTCGGCCAGCAGGTAGCCCAGGTGCTCGGAGTGCGAGCCGGCTCGGCCACCTCGGGAGCGCCACGCCGGCGGCGCCGGCAGCTGCAGGGTGGCCTCGGCGAGCACCGCCTCGACGCCCGCCTGCGCCCCGGGCCGCAGCGACGAGGGTGCCACCCCGACCCCGGCGGCGGCCGCCGCGGCCGCAGCCGGGTCGTCATCGAAGAGCTCGTCGACGAAGGGCGCGACCCAGGCCAGGCCCTCCTGCATGTTCGCGTGCGACTGATCGGTGCCGTCGCCGAGGCGCACCACCCACTGCGCGGCGTGGTCGAGGTGGTAGCGCACCTCCTTGCCGGCCTTCGCGGCGACCCCGCGCAGCGTCTCGTCGCAGGAGGACTCCAACGCGGCGTACAGCTCGCGCTGGTAGGCCGCGAACCACAGCATCCGGGCCATCTCCTGGCCGAAGTGCCCGCGCGGCTGCTCGACGAGGTGGACGTTGCGGAACTGCTGCTCGGTGCGGAAGTAGGCCAGCTCGTCCTCGGAGCGGCCGGTGCCGTCGAGTTCGCCGACCCGGGTCAGCAGCCGACGGGCCTGGCCGATGTGGTCGAGCGAGACGTTGGCCAGGGCCATGTCCTCCTCGAGCGCCGGCGCCCAGGTGATCCACTCGCCCAGGCGCTGGGCGTAGACCAGGGCGTCGTCGGCCAGGCCGAGGACGTATGCCGCGTGCGTGTCGTCGAGCGCCGGGGCGAGCGTGCCCGCGGCGGACGGGGTCGTCTGGTCGCTCACTGTCGCCCTCTCTAGAGGTACTCGATGTCCTTGGGGACGTCGTAGAAGGTCGGGTGGCGGTAGACCTTGTCGGCGCTGGGGTCGAAGAACGAGTCCTTCTCGTCCGGGCTGCTCGCCACGATGTCGCTCGCGGCGACGACCCAGATCGACACGCCCTCCTGCCGGCGGGTGTACAGGTCGCGGGCGTTGCGCAGCGCCATGGCCGCGTCCGGCGCGTGCAGCGACCCGACGTGCACGTGCGACAGACCCCGCTTGGCCCGCACGAACACCTCGTAGAGCGGCTCGGTGGTCTGGCTCACGCGGCACTCCCCTTCGACTCCTGCGCCGCCCGGCGGGCGGCGACCTTGGCGGCATACGCGGCGGCGGCCTCGCGCACCCACGCGCCCTGGGCGTGCGAGGTGGTGCGCCGCTGCATCCGCTTGGCGTTGCACGGCCCGTCGCCGCGCAGCACCTGCCAGAACTCGTCCCAGTCGCACTCGCCGAAGTCCCAGTGCCCGCGCTGCTCGTTCCAGGTCAGCTTCGGGTCCGGCAGGGTGACCCCGAGCCGCTGGGCCTGCGGGACGGTCATGTCGACGAACTTCTGGCGCAGGTCGTCGTTGCTGAACCGCTTGATCCCCCACGCCATCGACTGGGCGGTGTGCCCGGCCTTGGCCTGCGCGTCGTCGGAGTCGGGCGGACCGAACATCGCCAGGGCCGGCCACCACCACCGGTTGACCGAGTCCTGGGCCATGGCCCGCTGCTCGGGGGTGCCGTGCATGAGCACCCAGAGGATCTCGAAGCCCTGCCGCTGGTGGAACGACTCCTCCTTGCAGACCCGGATCATCGCCCGGGCGTAGGGGCCGTACGAGCAGCGGCACAGCGGCACCTGGTTCATGATCGCCGCGCCGTCGACGAGCCAGCCGATCGAGCCGTTGTCGGCCCAGGTCAGCGTCGGGTAGTTGAAGATCGAGGAGTACTTCTGCTTGCCGGTGTGCAGCCGCTCGAGCAGGTCGGCCCGGTCGACGCCGAGGGTCTCGGCGGCGGAGTAGAGGTAGAGCCCGTGGCCGCCCTCGTCCTGGACCTTGGCGGTGAGGATCGCCTTGCGCCGCAACGACGGGGCCCGGGTGATCCAGTTGCCCTCCGGCTGCATGCCGATGATCTCCGAGTGCGCGTGCTGGGCGATCTGGCGGATCAGCGTCTGGCGGTACTGCTCGGGCATGTCGTCGCGCGGCTCGATGCGCTGGTCGGCCTGGATGAGCGCGTCGAAGGAGGCCGAGCCGCTCGCGGCGAGCTCGTCGCGGCGGTCGACGTGGGCCGCCGCCGCCTCCACCGCGCCGCCCTCGGCGGCGTTGAGCTGGATCGCGCCCGGGTCGGTGCTCTCTTCGAGGTCGCCGAAGTCGTTTCCGTACATGGGGCCAGTATGGACCTCTCCGTCGTCGCGGACGACACCTGGATCATCTAAGTCTTGATCGTCACATCGTATATTACATAGAGGGTCCCGGCGATGACCCCACCGGGCAAACCGGCGTAGATTCGCGCCGTGATCGAGCGCCCGACCCCCACCCTGGCGATCGTCGGCGCCGGTGCGGTCGGCTCGACGATCGCCTATGCCGCGCTGATGCGCGGTGCGGCCCGGCGCGTCGTCCTGCACGACGTCAACGCCGCCAAGGTCCGCGCCGAGGTCCTGGACATCGCGCACGGCATCCAGTTCATGCCGATGGGCCAGATCGAGGGCAGCGACGACGTCGGCATCTGCGCCGGTGCCGACATCGTCGCCGTCACCGCGGGAGCCAAGCAGCGGCCCGGCCAGACCCGGATGCTGCTGGCCGAGGCGACCGTGGGCCTGATGCGCACGATCATGCCCCGGCTCGCCGAGGTCGCCCCCGACGCGACCTACGTCATGGTCACCAACCCGGTCGACGTCGTCACCTACGCCGCGCTGGCGATCTGCGGTCTGCCGCCGACCCGGCTGTTCGGGTCGGGGACCGTGCTGGACTCCTCGCGGTTGCGCTGGCTGGTGGCCACCGAGGTGGGCGTGTCGGTCCACAACGTGCACGCCTACGTCGCCGGGGAGCACGGCGACAGCGAGATCCCGCTGTGGAGCTCCGCGTCGGTCGGCGGCGTCCCGCTGCTGGAGTGGGAGCGGCATACCGGCCTGTTGGGTCAGGCGGCCCGGGAGCGCATCGCGGCCGAGGTGGTCGGCTCCGCGTACCAGATCATCGAGGGCAAGGGCGCGACGAACTACGCGGTCGCGCTCGCGGTGTCGCGCATCGTCGAGTCGGTGCTGCGGGACGAGCGACGGGTCCTGCCGGTGTCGACGCTGCTGTCGGGGTGGCAGGGCATCGACGAGGTCTGCATGTCCGTGCCGACGGTGCTGCACCGCGGCGGCGCCGGCGAGCGGCTGGCCGTCCCACTCAGCGACGGCGAGCGGGTCGCCCTCGCCCGCAGCGCCGACCGGATCCGCGCGGTGGCCCGGGGTCTGGGCTTCTAGTCGTTCGGCGAGCTGCGCAGATACCACTGCCCGTCGACCCGGACCAACGCCAGGTCGCTGCGGTATGCCGCGGGCACGCCCTGCAGCTGGGTCGCGCGGACCACGGCGGTGTCCCCGCCGACCTCCGAGCCGGTCACCGTGGCGGTCCGCAGCGCGGCCAGGTCGTCGGCACCGGCCGCGTCCACGACCGCGGCGCGCAGCCCCGACGCGCACAGCGCCAACTCCGCTGCGTCCAGCGGCCGGTACGGCGGTTGGGCGCTGGCGAGCAGCCCGCAGGCGCGGTCGGTGTCCTTGTCTCCCAAGGCATGCAGGAACTGCTCGACGGTGGCTTGCGGGTCTCCCCCACCCGAGCACCCGGCCGCGACCAGCGCCCCCACGGCGAGGGTCGCGGCATACCCGCCACCCGCTCGACCGCCTCCCCGGACACGCATAGGGTGCAGTCAAGCACGACTGCGAGGATGAGCCCGTGACCCACCAGCAGCACCCCGACGCCAGTGTCCGACTCGGTCACGCCGCGGACGCCACCGCCATGGGGGCGGTGCACGCCGCGGCCTGGCGCGCGGCCTACGCCCAGGCCCTGCCCGAGCAGCTGCTGGCGACCATCGACGACGACTCCTTCGAGGCCGGGTGGCACTCGCTGTTCGACGATCCGCCCACCCCGCGCCACCGCGTCCTGGTGGCCTGCGAGGGCGAGCGGGTGGTGGGACTGTCCGTGGTCGGGCCCTCGGACGACGGCGACAGCGACGAGACGACCGCACTCATCGACCTGCTCGCGGTGCACCCGCAGGCCCGCCGCCGAGGGCACGGCTCACGACTGCTCAACGCGACGGCGGACCTGGCCCGAGCCGCCGGCTGGGCGCGGATGGCGCACTGGGTGTACTCCGAGGACGCCCAGACCCGGGACTTCCTCGTCGCGGCCGGCTTCGCCCTCGACGGCGCGGTCCGCGAGCTGGCGCCGGACGGGCACGGCAGCGTCCTGCGCGAGGTGCGCCTGGTCACCTCGCTGTCCGCCGCGGATGTCGCCGCGCACTGACGTGGCCACCGACCTGGCACTGACGGGTCATGCCGGGGCCCTGGCGGCTCGCCGGTGGGACCCCTGCGTCGAGCCGCGCTACCTCGCCCTGATCCTGCACGGCTACGGCGAGCACCTGGGTCGCTACGACCACGTGGCGGCGCGGCTGACCCGCGAGGGAGCGCTCGTGTATGCCGTCGACCACGCCGGACACGGACGCAGCGAGGGCGAGCGCGTCCTGGTCGCGGACGTCGAGCGCGTCGTGGACGACGTGCGCGTCCTGCACAAGCACGCCCGCCACGAGCACCACCACCTGCCGGTCGTCGTCATCGGGCACTCGCTCGGCGGCACGGTCGCGACGCGCTACGCCCAGCGCCACGGCGACAAGCTCGCCTGCATGGTGCTCTCGGCCCCGGTCATCGGTCGGTGGCCCACCCTGGACTCGCTGCTGGCCGCCGACGACATCCCCGACACCCCGATCGACCCGCAGGCCCTGTCCCGCGACCCGGCCGTCGGTGCCGCCTATGCCGCCGACCCGCTGGTGTGGCACGGGCCCTTCAAGCGGCCCACGCTCGAGGCGATCCGGACCATGTTGGCCACCATCGACGCCGGGCCCGACTTCGACACGCTGCCGGTGCTGTGGCTGCACGGCACGGCCGACCAGCTCGTCCCCTACGAGGGCACCGCCGCAGGGTGGAGCCATCTCGCCGGTGCGGGCGACGAGGCGAGCACCTACCTCGGGGCACGGCACGAGGTCTTCAACGAGACCAACCGACGCGAGGTCCTCGACGACGTCGCGGCCTTCGTCGGACGGCATCTGAGCACCCGTGGCGGCTCGCCCAAGCGACGCCGCGGGCGGTCCTGACCGGCGCCACAAATGGCCCCCACCGATCGCCGCCCGGACGACCCGGTGCGCCGCACCGTGCTGCGCCAGGCCGGGTCGGTCGGCCTCGCCTCGGGGACCTACGGCCTGAGCTTCGGGGCCTTGGCGGTCGCGGCCGGCCTGGACCTCTGGCAGACCTGGGCGATGAGCCTGCTGGTGTTCACCGGGGCCTCGCAGTTCGCCTTCGTCGCGGTGCTCGCCGCCGGAGGCAGCGGCGCCACCGCGGTCGCCACCTCCACCTTGCTCGGGGTCCGCAACGGCCTCTACGGGCTGCAGGTGACCGACTGGCTCGGGGTCCGGGGCTGGCGGCGCGCCGCCGCGGCCCAGCTGACCATCGACGAATCGACCGCGGTGGGGGTCGCTCAGGACACCGACCGCGCCCGGCGGTTGGGTTTCTGGGCCACCGGCCTGTCGGTGCTCGTGCTGTGGAACGGCTCCACCCTGCTCGGGGCGGTGCTGGGCAGCGCGGTGGGCGATCCGCGCCGGTTCGGCCTCGACGGAGCGGCGGCGGCGGCCTTCACCGGCTTGTTGTGGCCGCGGCTGCGCTCGCGCGAGGGGGTGGCCACCGCGGGCCTGGCGTTGGTGCTCGCCCTGGGCGTCGCGCCGTACGTGCCGGCCGGCATCCCGGTCGTCGTCGCTGCGCTCGCCGCCGTGGTCATGGGGCTGGCGCGCGGGGCGGCCCGGCGATGAGCCTGTGGGTGCCGGTGCTGGCCGCCGCGGCCTTGGCCTTCGGGACGAAGTACGCCGGGCACCTGGTCCCGAAACGCTGGCTCGCCGGCACCCGGGTGCGCCGGGTCAGCGCGCTGCTGCCCACCGCCCTGCTCACCGCGCTGGTCGTCGCCCAGGCCGTCCTCGGCCCGGGCGGCACCCGGGTCCTCGACTCCCGCGCCGGCGCCGTCGCGGTCGCCGTGGTGGCCCTCACGCTGCGCGCGCCCTTCATCGTCGTCGTCGTGCTCGGCGGGGTCACCGCCGCGGTGCTGCGGTCGGTGGGGTGGCCGTAGCCCGGCTCAGGGCAGGCCGAGGTAGTGCTCCAGGCCCACGGTGAGGCCCGGGTGGTCGGCCACCCCGCGCACCCCCTGCAGAACGCCGGGCATGAACGACTCCCGGTCGAAGGAGTCGTGTCGAATGGTGAGCAGCTCCCCCGGGTTGCCCAGCAGCACCTCCTGGTGGGCCACGAGTCCGCGCAGGCGCACCGCATGCACCGGTATGCCGTGCACCCGCGCACCGCGCGCCCCGGCCGGATCCTGGGTGGTCGCGTCGGGAACGTCCGGCCGTCCGGCCTCGGCGCGTGCCTGGGCGACCAGGGCCGCGGTTCGGGCCGCGGTGCCCGAGGGCGCGTCGACCTTGTCCGGGTGGTGCAGCTCGACGATCTCCACGGACTCGAAGAACCGTGCGGCGACCCGGGCGAACCCGGTCATGAGCACCGCCCCGACGGCGAAGTTCGGCGCGACGAGGACCCCCACCGGGGTGCCGGCGCGCGACGGCGGCGCCACGTCGAGGTGGGCCCGCAGCGCCGCCAGTCGGGCCGCGTCCCACCCGGTCGTGCCGATGACCGCGTGCACCCCGCGCGAGACGTAGTGGGCCGCGTTGCCCGGCGACGCGTCGGGCACGGCGAACTCCACGACGACGTCGGCGCCGCCGAGGTCGCCCAGGTCGTCGCCCAGGTCGTACTGGCCCACCAGGCGCATCCCGTCGGCGGCCGCGACCGCGCGACAGACCGTCGCCCCCATTCGGCCCTTGGCCCCGACGACGGCCACCGCGATCTGCCCGCTCATGAGCGTCAGCCTAGCCATGGCACCATGACGCTCATGGACCTCGACGAGGCCGTGACCACGCTGTACGCGCTGCCGGTCGAGCAGTTTCTGCCCCACCGGGCGAGCCTGGTCCACCAGGCCCGCAGCGCCGGCGACGGTGCGCTGGCCACCGAGATCGGCACCCTGCGCAAGCCCACCGCGGCGGCCTGGGCGGTGAACCTGCTGGTGCGCCACCGACCGGAGCAGACCGCGCGGCTGGCCCAGCTGGCGACCCAGCTGCGCACCGCCCAGGCGGCGCTCGACGGCCCGGCGATGACCCGGTTGGGCAAGGCGCGCACCGCGCTGGTCGACGAGCTCGCCGCGGCGACGGCCGCCGCCGCCACCGCGGCGGGCGTGACCCTGAGCGCGGCCACCGCGCGCCTGGTCACGGCGACCTTCGTCGCCGCGCTCGCCGCGCCGGAGGCCACCGAGGCGGTGCTGTCGGGACGGCTGACCCGAGCCCTGGAGTATGCCGGGTTCGGCGACGTCGACCTCACCGACGCGACGGCGCGACCGTTGCGCGCTCTGCCGGACCTGCCGGCCGGTGCCGAGCCCGAGCACCGGCCCGAGGGGACGGCCCGGGCCGCGCCCAGGGGCTCGGCCGACCTGGCGGCGGCCGAGGCGGGGCTTCGGGCGGCGGTGACCGCGGCGACGGAGGCCGCCGCTCGCCATGGGGTGCTCGTCGCCCAGGCCGACCTCGCCCAGACCCGGGTGACTCAGCTGCAGCGCGAGCTGGTGCAGGCCCGAGCCCAGCACGAGCGCACCGCCGCGGCGCTGGCCGACGCGCAGGTCGCGCTCACCCGGGCCCAGGAGCAGACCGTCGCGGCGCGGGCGGCGCTCGAACGGCTGCGGGCCTCGGCGGCGGGACCGCCACCCCGGTGACCCGACCGTCGCCGCACCCCGGGTGCGCCCGCCGGGGCGGACCGGCAGGATGCCCGCTGTGACATCGATCCGCCGACACCCCGAACGCGCCGTCACCGACCGCGAGCGTCTGGACGCCATCCTCGACGCGGGGTGGGTCGGCACGCTGGCGGTCGTCGTGCATGGGACCCCCCAGGTGGTGCCGATGCTCTACGCCCGTGTGGCCGACGAGGTGCTGCTGCACGGGTCGACCGGCGCGGGGACGTTGCGCGCGGCGCTTTCGGCCCCGGTCGCCTTCTGCGTCACGCACCTGGACGCCTTGGTGTATGCCGCGTCGCTGTTTCACTCCAGCGCGAACTTCCGCTCCGCCGTCGTCACGGGGCGCCTCGAGCGGGTCGACCCGGACCGGCAGGAGGCGGCCCTGCTCGCGCTGTCCGAGCACCTCATGCCGGGCCGGGCCACCGAGGTCCGCGCCGTCTCCGACAAGGAGCTGGCGGCCACCCTCGTGCTGCGCCTGCCCATCCGCGCGGGGCAG
Source organism: Dermatophilaceae bacterium (assembly GCA_037045055.1). Lineage (GTDB taxonomy): Bacteria > Actinomycetota > Actinomycetes > Actinomycetales > Dermatophilaceae > Phosphoribacter. The sequence continues at coordinate 203,079 of JBAOHJ010000003.1, forward strand.
TGGACCGCCAAGGTCCGCACCGGCCCACCGGGCCAGGACCCCGAGGCCGACCCGCGGGTCTGGACCGGGCTGCTGCCGCTGGAGGCGGGGTTCGGGGCGCCGTCGAGCGCACCGCCTGCGGACCCGGGGCCCGGCCGGGCGGGACCGGCGCGGGCGACCCCGGCGCCCGGCGGCGGCATACCGGTGTCACCGTCGGTGCTCGCGCGCCTCGCCCCGCCGCGCTGAGCGTCGGGCGGGCCCTCGGCGTCGTCGTGCCATGAGCGGGTGTGGCACGATGCCGGGCATGATCCGCTACGCCCAGGCCGAACGACGGGCGCTCTGCGACACCCTCATCGCCCTCGGCCCGGACGCCCCGACGCTCTGCCACCCCTGGCGCACCCGCGACCTCGCCGCCCATCTCGTGCTGCGCGACTCGCGCCCGGACCTCGCCGCCGGCCTGGTGATCAAGCCGCTGGCCCGACGGCTGGACCGGGCCATGGCCGAGAAGGCCAAGGAGGACTACCCCACCCTCGTGGACTGGATCCGCTACCCGCCGGCCGTGGCGCTGGCCGCCCGCCTGGCCCCGGTCGACGAGGCCCTCAACACCATGGAGTTCTACATCCACCACGAGGACGTCCTGCGCGCCGCCCCCGACGTCACGCCGCGCGCGCTCGACCCCGACCACGAGCACGCCCTCTGGTCCGCGCTCAAGGGCGTGGCCCGGCTGCTCTACCGGCGGTCCCCCGCCGGAGTCGTCCTGGTCACCCCGCGTTTTGGGCGCTACGTGGCCAAGAGCTCCGGTGAGGTGGGCACGGCCGTCGTCACCGGCGCGGTGGGCGACCTGGCGCTGTACAGCTACGGGCGCAAGGGCGTGGCGGACGTGACGATCACCGGACCCGACGAGGCCGTCCAGGCCCTGCGTGACACCCGCCTGTCGCTGCCCTGACCGCGGCTATCCCGGTCGCAGCAGCGCGACGACGAAGTCGGCATCCGCGGCATACGGGCGCAGGTCCCACGTCGACAGCAGCAGGTCCGCGACCAGACCCACCGCGGCGGCGTCCTCGAGCAGCCGCGGCACCGGGTAGCCGCGGTCGGTGCCGAAGCCGACGACCAGACGCCCGTCGCCGGCCAGGTGCCGGCCCAGCCGATCGAGGACGTCGCGTCGGGTGGAGGGTGCGCAGAAGGTGAGCACGTTGCCGGCGCAGACGACCGCGTCGAACCCCGCCGGTATGCCGCGCGCCGGCAGGTCCAGCTCGGCCAGGTCGGCCACCAGCCAAGTCGGCCCCGGATAGTCGGCCGCCGCCGCCTCGACGAGCACCGGGTCGACGTCGACGCCGACGACCTCGTGGCCGGCGGCATACAGGTGCGCCCCCACCCGACCGCCCCCGCAGCCTGCGTCGAGCACCCGCGACCCGCGCTCGAGCATCGCGTCCACGGTGCGGGCCTCGCCGGCGATGTCCACCCCGTCCAGGCGCAGCCGGCGGAACCGCTCGACGTACCACTGCGAGTGCCCGGGGTCCTGCGCCACCTTGCGCATCCACAGGCTCGGCTCCGGACTCACCGCACCACCACCCCGGCCGCCCGCAAGGCGTCCTTGACCTGCCCGACGGTCAGCTCGCCGAAATGGAACACGCTCGCCGCGAGCACCGCGTCGGCCCCGGCGGCCACCGCGGGCGCGAAGTGCTCCACCCGCCCGGCGCCGCCGCTGGCCACCACCGGGATGCTCACCGCGGCCCGCACGGCCCGGATCAGGTCCAGGTCGAAGCCGTCCTTGGTGCCGTCGGCGTCCATGGAGTTGAGCAGGATCTCGCCGGCGCCCAGGCCCTGCGCCTGGGCGCACCAGGACAGCGCGTCGAGGTCCACCGGGGTGCGACCCCCGTGCGTGGTCATGACGAAGTCGCCGGTGCGACGTCCCTGCGCGTCCACCCGACGGCGCACGTCGGCCGACAGGACGAGCACCTGTGCCCCGAACCGGTCCGCGATCTGCGCGATGAGCTCGGGTCGGGCGATCGCCGCGGTGTTGACCCCCACCTTGTCCGCTCCGGCCCGCAGCAGCCGGTCGACGTCCTCGACGCTGCGGACCCCCCCGCCGACGGTGAGCGGGATGAACACCTGCTCGGCGGTGCGTCGCACCACGTCGTAGGTCGTCTCGCGGTCACCGCTGCTGGCCGTGACGTCGAGGAAGGTCAGCTCGTCGACGCCCTGGGCGTCGTAGCCCCGGGCCAGCTCGACCGGGTCGCCGGCGTCGCGCAGGTCGGCGAAGTTGACCCCCTTGACGACCCGCCCGGCGTCGACGTCGAGGCAGGCGATGACCCTGGTCGCCACGCTCACGGGAGCCAATGTAGTTGCCCGGATACGCTGGACCGTCGTGCGGTTCCACATCACGGACCCCGCGGATCGCACCGCGGTCGAGGCGGTCGCCCGGCTCGCGGGGGCCGCGACCGCGCGGTGTGGCGGCACGGTCGTCGTCGCCGTCGACGGCCCGAGCGGCTCGGGCAAGACGACGTTTGCCGCGGCCCTCGCCGCCGCGCTGGACTGCCCTGTGCTGCCCATGGACTCGCTCTACCCCGGCTGGGACGGGCTGGCCGCCGGCGTCGAGCGCCTGACCCGCGAGGTCCTGGCGCCGATCGCGGGCGGCGAGCCGGCGGCCTACCGGCGGTGGGACTGGCACCGCGACGCGCTCGGGGAGTGGGTCGAGGTGGCCGGCGGCCGGTGGCTCGTCGTCGACGGGTGCGGCGCCGGCGCCGGGCCGGCCCGCCGGTATGCCGCGGTGCGGGTGTGGGTGGACGCCGACGCGGCGACCCGCCGCCGGCGCGGGGTCGAGCGCGACGGGGCGACCTACGAGCCGCACTGGGAGCGCTGGGCCGCGCAGGAGGCGGCGCTGTTCGAGGCCGACCGCACCCGGGAGCGGGCCGACGTGGTGGTCCACACCGGGCCGACGTCCGGGCCGAGCGGATCGCCCGCGCGCTGAGCGGCCCCGCGGGCGATCAGCGCCGGCCCGCCTCGCCGTCGAGATCGGCAGCGGCGGCCAGGGCGCCGCGGTGCAGGTCGGCGTTGCGCACGTAGTGCGCCGCGCTGAACGCCAGCCCCTGCCGCTCGGCCTCGGTCAGTGCTCGGCGGACCGTCGCGGGCACCCCGGCCACCAACGACCCGGGTGGCACGACGACGCCCTCGGCGACCAGCGCCATCGCCGCCACCATCGAGCCGGCCCCGATGACCGCGCCGTTGAGCACCGTCGCGCCCATCCCGACCAGCGCCCCGTCCTGCACGGTGCACCCGTGCAGGATCGCCGCGTGCCCCACGGTGACGCCCTCGCCCACGGTCAGCGGGCAGCCGGGGTCGGCGTGGCACACGGTGTTGTCCTGCAGGTTCGACCGGGCGCCGAGGGTGATCTGTTCGCGGTCCCCGCGCACCACCACGCCGTACCACACGCTCGCGCCCTCGCCCACGCGCACCCGCCCGATGAGCGTGGCCGTGGGGGCGATCCACGCCCCCGGCGCGACCTGCGGGACGTGCTCGCCGATGGGGATCAACACGGGGCCTCCTGGCAGTGGCCGCCGGCGGCATACCGGGCGTGCCTGCAGGGTATGCCGCCGTGCCGGACCCGCGAGGGCGGAGGTCACGTTTCGATGCCCGCCTTAGCGGTAATCCCCGTTTCGGGACGTCCGGGACTACCTTGCTGTGCGTCGGCTATGCGCAGCCGGCTCGAGGCACCCCGCGAGCGAAGGAGCCCGATGAGCCAGGACACCGCCATCCGGACCATCACCAACGACCCGGACCGCCCCCCGATCGCCATCGAGGAACCGCTGGGCACCCATCCGGTGAGCAAGGGGGTGTTCGTCGTCATCGCCCTCGTCGCGACGGTGGCCTGGGCCATGGTCGCCCTCGTCCGCGGGGAACGGGTCAACGCCGTGTGGCTGGTCCTGGCCGCCGTGGGCAGCTACCTCATCGCCCTGCGCTTCTACGCCCGGCTCATCGAGTACAAGGTGCTCAGGCCCCGCGACAGCCGGATGACCCCGGCCGAGGAGTTCGAGAACGGCAAGGACTTCATGCCCACCGACCGGCGGGTGCTCTTCGGGCACCACTTCGCGGCCATTGCCGGGGCGGGCCCGCTGGTCGGGCCGGTCCTCGCCGCGCAGATGGGCTACCTGCCCGGCACGCTGTGGATCATCCTCGGGGTGATCTTCGCCGGCGCGGTGCAGGACTACATGGTGCTGCACATGTCGATCCGCCGGCGCGGGCGCAGCCTGGGGCAGATGGCCCGCGAGGAGCTCGGCCCGGTCGGCGGCTGGGCCGCCATCATCGGGGTGCTCACCATCATGATCATCCTCATCGCGGTGCTCGGCATCGTCGTCATCGGGGCGCTGGCCGCCAGCCCGTGGGGGGTCTACTCCATCGCCATGACGATCCCCATCGCGCTGTTCATGGGGGTCTACCTGCGCTTCCTGCGCCCCGGCAAGGTCAACGAGGTGTCGATCATCGGGGTGGCCCTGCTGCTGTTCGCCGTCATCAGCGGGCAGTGGGTGTCGGAGTCCTCGTGGGGGCAGTCGCTGTTCACGTTGAGCCCGGTCGCCCTCGCGTACTGGCTCGCGGCATACGGGTTCGCCGCCTCGATCCTGCCGGTGTGGCTGCTGTTGGCGCCGCGGGACTACCTGTCGACGTTCATGAAGGTCGGCACCATCGTCGTGCTGGCCATCGGCATCCTCGTCACCGCCCCGGTGATCCGGATGCCGGCGCTCACTCAGTTCGGCCGGGACGGCACCGGCCCGGCGTTCGCCGGGACGCTCTTCCCGTTCCTGTTCATCACCATCGCCTGCGGGGCGATCTCCGGGTTCCACGCGCTGATCGCCTCGGGCACCACCCCGAAGCTCATCGAGAAGGAGAGCCAGGCCCGGCTGATCGGCTACGGCGGCATGCTCACCGAGTCGTTCGTGGCGATCATGGCGCTCATCACCGCATGCATCCTCGACCAGCACCTGTACTTCGTCATGAACGCCCCGGCCGGGGTCACCGGCGGCACCCCGGAGCTGGCCGCGGCATACGCGAACAAGCTCCCGCTGACCTCCCCCGGCGGCACGCCCCTGGATCCGGTCTCGGCGCAGACCATCGCCCAGGCGGCCAGCGACGTCGGGGAGAAGACGATCGTCTCGCGCACCGGCGGCGCACCGACGCTGGCGTTCGGGATGAGCGAGGTCATGTCGTTCTTCGGCGGGTCGGGGATGAAGGCGTTCTGGTACCACTTCGCGGTGATGTTCGAGGCGCTGTTCATCCTCACCACCATCGACGCGGGGACCCGGGTGGCGCGGTTCATGTTCTCCGACGCCATCGGCAACGTCCCCGGGCTCTCCCGCTTCAAGGACCCCTCGTGGCGGCCGGGTGCCTGGATCTGCTCGCTCGTCGTGGTGCTCGGGTGGGGCTCGATCCTCGTCATGGGCGTCACCGACCCGCTCGGCGGGATCAACACCCTGTTCCCCCTGTTCGGCATCTCCAACCAGCTGCTGGCCGGGCTCGCGCTCACCGTGGTGTTCACCGTGACGATGAAGAAGGGGCTGTTCCGCTGGGCGTGGATCCCCGGGGTGCCGCTGGTGTGGGTGCTCACCGTGACGATGACCGCCTCGTGGCAGAAGATCTTCTCCAGCAACCCGGCGATCGGCTACTGGGCCAACCACGAGGCCTTCGCCGAGGCCCGTGCCGCCGGCAAGACCTCGTTCGGCACGGCGCGTACCGTCGAGGACATGGACAAGGTCATCCGCAACACCGTGGTCCAGGAGTCGCTGTCGGTGCTCTTCGCGGTGCTCGTGGCGGTGACCGTCCTGGCCGCCTTGCGGGTGTGCTGGCGGGCCTGGCGCCAGGGCGGGCTGCCGACCAGCGAGGAGCCGGACCGGCCCTCGCGGATCTTCGCCCCGCGCAGCTTCGTGCCCACCCCGGCCGAGAAGGCGGTCCTGGCCCAGTGGGCGGCCGCCGGACTGGATCCGACGCCGGTCGGCGCGAGGCCCCACCGTTGACCACCCGCGCGGACCGGGCCTGGGTGGCCCGGCTCCGGCGGGCCGCCGGGGCGGTGCGCTGGTACGTGCGCGGGGTGACCGGGGCCGACGCCTACGAGCGCTACCTGCGACACCAGCGCCAGGCTCACCCCGGGCAGCCCCCGCTGACCGAGCGGGCCTTCTGGCGCGAGCACACCGACGACCGCGACACCAACCCCCGGATGCGCTGCTGCTGATCCGCGCGCGTCGACACGCCTCGGCCGGTATGCCGCACGCCGGAGGGCCTGCCGGCCCGGTCGCTACGGCGGGTCGAGCGGTCCGGCGGCCACCTGGGCGGCGAGGTAGGCGCTCAGGCCGACCTGCTCGACCGCGGCCAGCTGTGCCTCGAACCAGTCGGCATGGCGTTCCTCCTCCACCGCGGAGGCCTCGAACAGCGACGCGGTCGCCTGGTCGTCCAGGGCCCGGCACTCGCGGGCCAGGTCGTTGAAGAGCGCCACCGCGGCATACTCGCCGGCCACCGCGATGCGCAGGATCGCCTGCGGGTCCTCGCCGATCTCCAGCGGGCCGAAGTCGGTGAGCCTGGGCCGGCCCTCGAACAGCAGGATGCGCTTGACCAGGGCGTCGCTGTCCCTCATCTCCTCCAGCGACAGGTCGTAGAACACCTGGCCCAACCGGGGCAGTCCCCAGCCCTGGAGCATCCGGGCGTTGAGGAAGTAGGTGTTCATCACCCGCAGCTCGAAAGTCAGGGCGTCGTTGAGCAGCTCGACGATGCGCGGATTCCTCGGGTGCACCCGCAGGCTCCTTCCTGGTCGGCGCCGACCCGAGAAGACTAGGCGACCGGGTGCCTGGGAGGTAGCCACGCGGCGGGCCGGCGCTGGCTACAGTCGTGCCAGGCCCAGTGAGGAGGTGTCGCGGGTGGCTCGGTCGCCGTCCGGGGAGTCGCTGTTGACGCGGGCAGTGCGCATCCTCGACCTGTTCGTCGCGGAGCGGCCCGCGTTGTCGGTCGCCCAGATCGCCCGGCAGGCCCGGCTGCCGGCGTCCACCGCGCAGCGCCTGGTCGCCGAGCTGCTCGAGCTCGGCCTGCTGGAGCGCGACGGCGAGGGGCGGGTCCGGATGGGCCTGCGGCTGTGGGAGATGAGCGTGCGGTCCTCGCGGGCGCTGGGGTTGAGCGAGGCGTCCATGCCCTACCTGCAGGACATCCACCGGGCGCTGCGGGTCGACGTCCAGGTGGCCGTCCTCGACGGTGCCGACGTGCTCTACCTGGAGAAGCTCGGGATCAACCCGGCCATCAACGTCACCAAGATCGCCGGTCGGCTGCCGGCCCACGCCACCTCGGCGGGGCTGGTGCTGCTCGCGTTCGCCCCTCGGGAGGTCACCGATCGCGTGCTCGCCGGGCCGCTGCCGCGGATGGCCTCCGGCACCCTCACCGAGCCCGCCGCGATCCGCCGGTTGCTGGCGCACGCGCGGCGTACCGGCTTCGTGGTGTCCAAGGCGATGCTGCGCGACAACGCCACCGGCATCGCCGTGCCGATCCGCCGCTCCCCGGCCGAGGTCGTGGCCTCGCTCTCGGTGGTCGTGCCGGTCGAGGACCATCCGCGCCGGTACCTGCCCGCGCTGCTCGCCGCCGCCCAGGGTATCGGCCGGAGCATGGGCGGGGCGGGCTCGCGCAGCGCCGCCGGGGCCTGAGGTCAGGGCGCCGTCGCCGCGGCCGCGAGGGCCAGGGCCTGGGCGAACTCCTGTGGCGCCACCCGATCGCCCAGGGCCAGGGCCAGCCGGGCGAGCAACCCCTCGCGGTCGCCCGCGTCGGCGGCCTCGATGGCGTCGGACAGGGCCAGCCACGCGGCTTCGCGCCGGGCGACGTCCTCGGGGACGGGCTCGTGCGGCGGCGGACCGGAGTGTTCGCCGCCGTGACGGCCGGCGCGCACGGCGCCAGGCAGGTCGGCCAGGGCGCGGACCGGCCCCCGGGCCAGCAGCAGACCGTCCGGTCGCACCACCAGCGCCTCGCCTCGCTGTGCCCCCCACCCGGCCCGGACCGAGCCGTCCTCGTCCGCCACCACGGCGGCGTCAACGGGCGCCCCCGCGCCCCCCACCACGGCGGCATCAACGGGCGCTCCCGCGCCGCCCACCACGACGACGGCCACGGGCTCGGTGGGCAGGGCCGCGTGCAGGGCCTGCGCGAGCTGGGCCGCGGCCTGCGCCTCGGCGGCGTCCGGGTCGACGACGTAGATGCCGAAGCCGATCCCGCGCACCTGGTCCAGCGACGCGGACTGCCCGCTGGCCAGGCGCACCCGGCGGTCCGGCACTGGGTCGCCCGGCAGCACCCCGGTGGTGACGCCGGTCGCCGGGCGGGTCAGCGGCGAATGACGCGCATGGGTGGCACTGGACTGGCGCGGGTTGAGCAGGTGACTGAACTGCGGCGCCGTGGTCGACAACGCGAGCACGGCATCCCGCGTGGTGCGATGCCCGTGGTCGCCCGGGGTCATCATCAGCGTCGACTTGCCGGCGTTGGCGACGTTCTGGGTCCACGCGTCGCGGCGCTCGGCGGCATACGTGGCCAGCAGCTGAGCCGATGCCGCGCCGGTGACCACCGCCGCGAGCATCCAGGCGAGCGTCTCGGCATCCTCCATGCCGGAGTTCAACCCGCGCACCCCGAAGATCGGCACGAGGTGCGCCGCGTCCCCGGCGAAGACCACCCGGTCGTGCAGGAACGAGTCGAGCGCCAGAGCACGGGCCATGTAGAACCCGGACCATTCCAGCGTCCACGGCTCGTCGCGCCGCAGCCAGGCCAGGTGGGCCCCGATCCGCTCGGCGATCCGCGCCGGTTGGGACTCGGCGTCGGCGTCCGCGGCCGCGTCGAGCTGGTAGTCGATCCGCCAGATGTCACCCGGCTGCTGGTGCATGATGACCGTCGATCCGGGGTTGCTCGGTGGGTCGAACCACACCAGGCGCTCCACGGGCAGACCCGAGGCCCAGTAGATGTCGGCGATGACGTACCGGCCCTCGTACGACGTCCCCGCCAGCCGCAGCCCGAGCAGGTCGCGGGTCGCGCTGCGTCCGCCGTCGCAGGCCACGGCATACCGGGCGCGCAGCTCGCGCGGTCCGTCCGCGGTGTCGACGCGGACGGTCACCTCGTCCGCGCCCTGGGCGTACCCGGTGACCGTCGCGCCCCAGACGAGGTCGATGAGCGGCTCCGCCTGGATGACCTCGACCATGGCCTCCTCGAACTCCGACTGCCCGATGTTGACCATGGGGGCCCGCACGTCGTCGGGGCCGGAGGGCATCTGGAAGTGCAGGACCTCCCGGTCGCGGTAGAACGTCCGCCCGCCGTGCCACGGCAGCGCCACGGCTTCGATCCGGTCGCCGAAGCCCAGGCGCGCCGCGGCCTCCAGGCTGTGCCGGGAGATGCAGATCGCCCGGCTGCCGTAGCTGACCTGGGTGCCCGCCTCGAGCACCGTGGAGGGGACCCCGCGACGAGCCAGCCCCAGCGCCACGGCCATCCCGACCGGCCCGGCGCCGACGATGACGACCGGCAGCGGGTCGGCGCCCTGGGCAGTGGAGGCCACCGTGCCCGGCGCGAAGCTGCGAGGCTGGTGGTAGGAGGATGCGGTCACGGGGTCACCTCGGGGTGGGGTCGGGCGGGGGGCCGGTATGCCGGTGGCCTCCACGGTAGGGCGATCCCTAGCACGCGAAAAGCGGCGATCTCCGCGGTTGAACCTCGCTCCTACCGAGGAAGGTCGAACTGGCCGGCCTCGGCCGTGGCGAGCGCGTGCGCGATGAAGACCCGCCCCACCCGGCTGAGGAAGGACCCTCGACGCCACAGGCACACGACGGCGATCTCGGGCAGCATCGGCGATCCGATCTCTCGGACCACCAGCGTCCTGCCCTCGTAGGTCACGCTGGCGCTGGGCCGTTGCAGCAGCAGCGTCCAGCCGAAGCCACGCCCGACGAACGCGCGGGCCGTCTCGTAGGTCCGCGCGTGGTGCACCACGCGCGGAGCGAACCCGGCCGCCGCACAGCAGGCCAGCGCATGGCTCGCGCTCGGGGGCACGTCGAGAAGGACCATAGGGTCCGCGGCGAGGTCGGCGAGGTCCAGGGGCGCGCTGTCCTTGGCCAGCCGGTGGTCGCTGTCGAGCACCACACCCGGGCGCAGGCCGGCCAGGCGGGCCGAGCGCCACACCGGGTCGACGTCGATGTCGTAGCCGATGGCCACGTCGAGGTCCGCCGCGTCCAGCCCGGCGAGCAACCGGTCCTGGTTGTCCTCGGTCACCTCGACCCGGGCGTGCGGATGCGCCCGGGCGAAGGTGTCCAGCAACGCCGGCAACAGGGTCGGGGACAGCGACGGGTAGCACCCGAGGCGCAGCACCCCGGCGACCTGGCCCTCGCCGTCGCGGGCGTCGACCTGCAGCTCCAGGGCCTGGTGCAGCAGGGTGCGGGCCCGGGGCAGCACCATCTCCCCCGCCGCGGTCAGGGTGACCCCTTTGGCCTTGCGTCGGCGCACCAGGTCGGTGCGCAAGGTCCGCTCCAACTGGTCCAGCGCCCCGGACACCGCCGAGGGCGACAGGGACAACCGGGTCGCCGCCGCGGCGATCGTGCCGCACTCGGCCACCGCGACGAAGGCCGCGAGCTGGCCCAGGGTTAAGCCCGGGGCGCCGAACGCCTTGGACATGCGCCGATCCTCGCCTCCCAGGCCGTGCTCGGGCCACCGCCACGCGGAATACCCCCCGCCCGGCACGGTACGCCCGCAGGCCCGGTGACACCATGGCCGACATGACCGAACCGACGCGTGTGCACGACACCGTGGCACGGCTGTTCCTCGACGTGGTGGCCGCCCACCCCGACCGGGTGGCCATCGACTACTACGGCACGCGCCTGACCTACGCGCAGCTCGACGAGCTCGTCGGTGGGCTCGCGGCATACCTGCGCGAGCACGATGTCGGGCCGGCGGATCGGGTCGCGATCTACCTGCAGACCTCGCCGCACTGGGTCCTCGCCGCGCTGGCCGTCTGGCGCCTGGGCGCCACCGTCGTGCCGGTCAACCCGATGTACCGCGAGCACGAGATCGCCGACATCCTCGCCCAGGCCACGCCGAGCGCGTTCGTGTCCTCGGAAGAGGGCTACCGCGACGTCGTCGCCGCCCTGCTGCCCGGCACCTCGGTGCACCTGGCGCTGACCACGAGCGAGCTGGACCTGCTCGACGACCCGGACCCGCGGGTGTTCGGCGGGCGGCGCCCCGCACCCGTCGAGGGCATCCCGGACCTGCTGCAGGCCGCCCGGCAGTACGCCGGTCGGGCCGGCGACGCCGGCCAGGCAGCGCTGCCAGGCCCGGACGACGTCGCGCTGGTGTGCTTCACCTCGGGCACGACCGGCCCGGCCAAGGGCGCGATCCTCACCCATCGCAACATCGCCAGCAACGTCGCCGCGTCGGCCCGGATCCTGCGCCTGCCCGAGGGCTGCGTCGTCTTCGCCCTGGCGCCGATGTTCCACGTCGTGGGCCTGGTCCTGGAGCTGGCGCTGTTCCAGCAGGTGGCCGGCACGCTGGTCATGCCGTTCCGGCTGGTGCCCGAGGTGGCGGTCGAGCTGTTCCGGCGGACCCGGCCGCAGTTCATGGTCGGCCCGCCGACAGCCTTCTCGGCGCTCATGGGGGTGGCCGGTGTCACCCGTGCGGACCTCGCCTCGTTCACCACCCTGTATGCCGGTGGCGCACCGCTGCCGCCGGCGCTGGTGGAGCGGTTCGAGGCCCAGTTCGGGCACTACATCAACAACGGATACGGCCTGACCGAGACCAGCGCCGCGTGCGTGTTCTCGCCTCCGGGGCGACGGGCCGAGGTCGACGAGGCGACCAACGCCCTGGCCAACGGCTTCCCGTTCCCCGGGACCGAGGTGCGCATCGTCGGCGACGACGGGCTCGACGCGCCGGTCGGCGAGCACGGCGAGATCGCCCTGCGCGGGCCTGCGGTCACCCCCGGCTACTGGAACCGCCCGGAGGAGACCGCGAACGCGATCAAGGACGGGTGGTTCTACTCCGGGGACGTCGGGTTCGTCAACGCGCTCGGCGTGCTGTTCTGCGTGGACCGCAAGAAGGACATGATCATCGCCTCGGGCTTCAAGGTGTGGCCCGGGGAGGTCGAGTCGGTGCTCGTCCAGCACCCGTCGGTGGCCGAGGCGGCCGTGGTCGGGGCCGCCGACGACTACCGCGGCGAGACCGTCAAGGCGTATGTCGCCCTGGTGCCCGGCGCGAGCGCGACCCCCGAGGAGCTCATCGCGCACTGCCGGGACCGTATGGCGGCATACAAGCGACCGTCGGTCGTCGAGATCGTCGATGCGCTGCCGCGCAACGCCGCCGGCAAGGTGCTCAAGCGCGAGCTGCGCTGAGGGTGCGCCGCCCTGCGGTCGGGGGGGCCCGACCCGCGGTCAGCCGAGGAAGTGTCGATAGGTCGCGATGAGGATGTCCTGCTGCTCGGCGCTCAGGCGCCCGTCGGCCCGGATCGCCCCCTCGACGTCGCGCGAGCCGTCCTCGTGGGCGGCCTCGCGGCCCGCTCGGGCACCGGCCAGCAGCTCCTCGACCGAGACCGACAACGCCCCGGCGACCGCGCCGAGCACCCGCAACGAGGGCTCGTGCAGGCCGCGCTCGACCTGGCTGAGGTAGGCGTTGGACACCTTCGACACCCGGGCCAGCTCGCGCAGCGACATCCGCGAGACCTCGCGCTGCTGGCGAATGAAGGCCCCCAGCCTGCCGGGTGGCTCGGCGATCATGGCCCCCATCCTCTCAGGCGAGACCGCGTCTGCCGCCACCCCGGGTGGCGGGGCCCACCACGGCGGCGGTCCGGACCCATGCCAGGCCCGGACCGCGGTGCTGTCGACGCCGGTGGCCGGGTCGGCCCCGGCGGCGGTGGCGAAGGCCGGTGCGGTCAGCTCTTGACCGCCCCGTCCTGGGCCTGCTGCGCCAACTCGACCATCCGGCCGCGGAACTGCTCGCGCATCGTGGCCCAGTCGGCCCCGGCGGCGTCGAAGTACTTCATGTAGTCCACCGGCTTGCCGACGAAGTCGCGCAGCGCGGCGACGATGGTGTCCAGGCGGCGGGGCATCGTGGGCGCCTTCCCCTTCGTCTGGTCGACGACCTTCGTCGCCGCCGACAGCATCCGCTCCTGGCCCTTGCGGACCGCGGTGAGCTGGGTCTGGTGCAAGGTGGTGGCGAACTCGATGACCGTGGTCATGACGTGCTCCTTGTCGTCCGGGGTGGTTGTCACTTGTGCTCAGTAAACCATGCACGCGCTTGGTATGTCAAACAAGAGGCGGCGGCGACACGCCGGCGTTTGCCGCTCTCCCGCGGGCCCGGTACTTTACAAGTCCGTGACAAGTGCTCGGTTCGCGGCCATCGCCGCCGACCTGCGCGAGCGGATCGCCCTCGGGGAGTTCGCCACGACCGGGGCGGTGGACTCCGAGGCCGAGCTGTGCGCGAGGTATGCCGTGTCCCGCCCCACCGTGCGTCGGGCCCTGGACCGGCTGCGCGAGGAGGGCCTCGTCGAGCCCCGGCACGGGGCGGGCTGGTTCGTTGCCGGCGCGGCATACCGCCAGCGACTGGCCCTCGGGACCTTCCGGCACGCCGCGTCGGCGGTGAGCCAGTCCGGCGGGGTGCTGCGGCGGCAGGTCGTCGAGTTCGGGATGCGCGCAGCGTCGGAGTCGATGCGCGCGACCTTCGACCTGCCCGACCCGGCGTCGGTGCTGCACTGCCGATCGGTGCGACGGGTCGGCGGCGAGGGCCTGGACGTCGTGCGCGAGTGGGTGCCCGAGCGGCTCGCCGGAGCGCTCACCCGGGCCGCGGCGACGACTCCGGGCATCTGGGCCTCCCTGGACCGCGCCGGGCACCCGGTGGCCAGCGTCCACCAGACGATCACCGCGGGCCTGGCCAGCCCCGCCGACGGTCGCCTGCTCGGCACGAGCGCCGGGGCCCCACTGCTGCTGGTGCGACGCCTGGCCCGCGACCGGCGCGGCAGACCGGTGGCCCTGTCCGACCACCGCTACGCGGCGCACCGCTTCGCCCTCGACGTCGAGTTCCACTCCGGGCCGTCCGCGGCCGCCGCCGAGCCACCCGGTCTGCGCGCCGTGGCCGATCCACCCAAGGAGAACGCATCGTGAAGGTCCTCGTCACCGGAGGGGCCGGCTTCATCGGCTCCAACTTCGTCCTGCGGGTGCGTCAGCGGCGCCCGGACTGGCGCGTCACCGTCCTGGACGCCCTGACGTATGCCGCCAACCGCGCCTCGCTCGCACCGGTCGCCGACGACATCGCCTTCGTCGAGGGCTCGATCGCCGACGAGAGCCTCGTGGACCCGCTGGTCGCCGGGCACGACCTCGTCGTGCACTTCGCCGCCGAGTCGCACAACGACAACAGCCTCGTCGGGCCGTGGCCGTTCGTCGAGGCCAACGTCGTCGGGACCTTCCGGCTGCTGGAGGCGGTGCGCAAGCACGGCAAGCGGATCCACCACATCTCCACCGACGAGGTGTACGGCGACCTCGAGCTCGACGACCCGGCGCGGTTCACCGAGGCCACACCGGTCAACCCCTCCTCGCCCTACTCGTCGACCAAGGCCTCGGCCGACCTGCTCGTCCGGGCCTGGGTCCGCTCGTTCGGGATCGCCGCGACGGTCTCGAACTGCTCGAACAACTACGGCCCGCGTCAGCACGTCGAGAAGCTCATCCCCCGCCAGATCACCGGGATCCTCGACGGCGTCAAGCCCAAGCTCTACGGCGCCGGGCTCAACGTCCGCGACTGGATCCACGTGGACGACCACAACGACGCCGTCCTGGCGATCATCGAGCAGGGCCGCCTGGGCGAGACCTACCTCATCGGCGCGGACGGTGAGGTCGACAACCGCCAGATCATCGCCCTGCTGCTGGAGCTCATGGACAAGCCGGCCGACTGGTTCGAGCACGTCGAGGACCGACCGGGCCACGACCTGCGCTACGCCATCGACTCCGCGAAGCTGCGGGCCGAGACCGACTGGCGCCCGAGGTACCAGGACATCCGCGCGGGTCTACGCCAGACCATCGACTGGTATGCCGCCAACCGCGCCTGGTGGGAGCCGACCAAGGCCGAGACGGAGCGCAAGTACGCCCGGATCGGCCGCTGAGGATCCCCGCCCCGTCGAGCGTCGAGCTACGCCTCATCGGCGACTCCGGGCAGCGGCGGCACCTGGTCGACGGCCTCGTCGTGGCTCAGCCCGGTGAGCTCCAGCAGGTCCACGACGAGCGAGCGCAGCTGACCCAGCAGCACCGTGGTGTGATAGGCCCCCGGCGCCAACCGGGTCACCTGCTCGGCGACCGCCATCAGCGCGGGCCGGCCGAACTCGGCCGACCGGTTCTCCCCCCACGCCCGGCCGACCACCTGCACGCCGGTCGCGAGATGCTCGATCACCGCGACGTAGTCGTCCGGCAGGGTCACTCCCTGATGGGCGGCGATGCTCACCCGACGCACGAGCACCCGGGTGCTGCGCAGGGCCCGGTCGAGCGGGTCGACGATCGAGGCCATGGTGCGCACGCTGCCGGCGTCCGAGCGCGACCAGGGCGTCGAGGCGATCACCGAGAGGCCCTCGTCGGCGGCCGCCTGCAGCTCGCGGATCAGCCCGTCCGTGGCCCTGGCCTGCGCCAGCACCGAGGCGGCCCGCTCGACGTTGCCGTCCCGGGCGCACGCGGCGGCGTCGCGCAACAGTCCGGCGATCACCGCGGCGACCTTCGCGGCCTGGTGACGCGGCTTGCGCAGCGGCGCCCGGGGCACGACGACCGCCGCGACGAGGGCCACCGCGCCGCCGACCACGGCGTCGACCCACCGGGTGACCGGGCTGGGCCCGGCGGTGAGCACCGTGACGGTGATCGACTGCACGGCCGACTGGGTGACCAGCAGCGCCCCCGCGTCGAGCACCAGGGCGGCCGACATCGACACCACGACCACCGCGCTCACCTGCCACGGCCCGCTGCCTGCGACGCCGACGAACACCTCCGCGACGGCCACCCCGAGGGCCACCCCGACGGTGACCTCGGCGACCCGACGCAGCCGCTGACCGTAGGTCATCCCGAGACACACCACGGCGACGATCGGGGCAAACATCGGCGCCTCGTGCCCGAGCACGGTGTGGGCGACGAACCACGCCACCCCCGCGGCCACCCCGCATTGCCCCACGTGCCACGCCTTGGCTCCGAGCCGTTCCACCCGGGCGCGCACCGACAGCCGGCTGCGGGACCACGCGCGGTCCATGAGCTCGTCGATGCCCCGGTCGATGAAGATCCCTGGTCTCACCCGGACATTGTCCGGCGGGCGCGGCAACCGCGCGACGTGCCAGACTCGCGGCCATGGACCTCGTCGCCCGCGCGCAGGCCCTCGCCCGGACGGCGCACCGGGGCCAGTACGACAAGGCCGGTATGCCGTACTGGCAGCACCCGCAGCGCGTGGCCGCGCGGGTGGCCCCGGATCAGCACGCCCAGGCCGTCGCCTGGCTGCACGACGTCGTCGAGGACACCGACCTCACCCTGGCGAAGCTCGCGACGGCCGGCTTCCCCCCCCGCCGTCGTCCAGGCGGTGGGTCTGCTCACCCGGTGGCCGGGGCAGCCGGCCGCAGACTATTACGCCGCGGTCCGCTCCGACCCCCTCGCGCTGAGCGTCAAGCTCGCCGACCTGGCCGACAACGCCGACCCGAGCCGCCTGGCCCAGCTCGACCGGCTGACCCGCGAGCGCCTGCAGGCCAAGTACGCCCTGGCCCGGCGCCATCTGGGCGTCGAACGCTTCTGACGCCCGCTGGCCGCTACCGCCCCGGGAACCACAACGCGATCTCCCGGGTGGCCGACCCGGGCGAGTCGGAGCCGTGCACGATGTTCTGGGTCGAGCCCTGACCCCAGTCGCGGCCGAGGTCGCCCCGGATCGACCCGGGCGGTGCCGCGGTCGGGTCGGTGGGACCGGCCAGTGAGCGGAAGCCCTCGATGCAGCGGACGCCCTCGATGACGATGGCCGTGACCGGGCCGGAGGACATGAAGTCGACGAGCTCGCCGAAGAAGGGCTTGGCGGTGTGCTCGGCGTAGTGCTGCGCGAGCAGCTCGCGGGTCGGCGTGCGGATCTGCAGCGCGACCAGGACGTACCCCTTGGCCTCGATGCGCCGGATGACCTCCCCGGTCAGGCCGCGGGCGAACGCGTCGGGCTTGACGAGGACGAGTGAGCGCTCGGTCATTGCGCCACCCTAGCCTGGTGCGCCTACTGCGGGGGCTGGGTCTGCTCCGGCGCCCAGCGCTGCTGGGACTGGTCGATCCGGTGGCCCTGGACCAGGCAGACCACCCACAGCGTCCCGAAGATCAGCCCGACCAGGGCCATGAACGGCACCACCACCGCGGTGGCGAAGCACGCGAGCTGCACGAGCCACCCGAGCGTCACCCCGACCGGCGAGCGCATCAACCCGGCCGCGAGCAGGCACACCACTGCCAGGGCGCTGCCCACCAGCAGGTATGCCGTCGCCGCGCCGCTGTCCTGCGCGGCGGCGAGTGCCCGGGCCACGAGGGCGCCGAAGAAGACCAGCACCGACTGCGCGCCGAGCACCGTGGCGCCCATCCGCCAGGTGAACCTCCCGGTACGTCCGTAGAACACCAGGCCGCTCACGAGTCGGTCACCCCCAGCAGATGGCGCACGTCCGCGGCGGTGACCACGGACCCGGTGGCGAGCACTCCCCCACCGATCCCGTCGGCCTCGGCCAGCCCGACGGCCAGGTCGATCGCGTCGGGCAGGCTCGAGGCGACGCTGACGCGGTGCTCGCCGAACACCTCGGCCGCCAGCTGCCCGAGCTGCGCCGGGTCGAGGCAGCGAGGCGAGGAGTTGCGGGTGACCACGAGGTGGTCCAGGGCCGGCTCCAGCTCGGCCAGCATGCCGGCGGCGTCCTTGTCCGCGAACACCGCCACGACCCCGATCACCCTGGTGAAGGTGAACGCGTCCGCGAGCGCCTCGCGCAGGGCGGCCATGCCGTGCGGGTTGTGCGCGGCGTCGACGAGGATCGCGGGGGATCGGCGCACCAGCTCCAACCGCCCCGGCGAGGTGACCGTGGCCAGCCCAGCGCGCAGGGTGTCGACGTCCAGGGCGCGCTGCCCCCCACCGAGGAACGCCTCGACCGCGGCGACGGCGACCGCCGCGTTGCTCGCCTGGTGCGGGCCGTGCAGGGGGACGAACAGGTCGGGGTAGTCGCCCGCCAGCCCCTGCAGGTCCACCACCTGCCCACCCACCGCGACGGTCCGCGCCGCCACCGCGAAGTCGATGCCCTCGACGCAGACCCGGGCCCCGACCTGGGCCGCTCGCTCGGCAAGGATCTCCCCGACCGGCGGCGCCTGGACGCCGGACACGGCAATGGCGCCGGGCTTGACGATGCCGGCCTTCTCGACGGCGATCGCCTCCACCGTGGGGCCGAGCAGTCGGGTGTGGTCGAGGTCGACCGGGGTGAGCACGGCGACCTGCCCGTCCGCCACGTTGGTCGCGTCCCAAGAGCCGCCGAGCCCGACCTCGACCACGGCGACATGCACCGGCGCGTCGGCGAAGGCGACGTAGGCCATCGCGACGAGGGTCTGGAAGAAGTTCATCCGCACCCCGTCGCGGGCCTCGACGAGCTCGACGAGGGGGATCACCTCGTCGTACGCGGCGACGAAGGCCTGCGGGTCGATCGGCGCGCCGCCGATCCGGATGCGCTCGCGCACGTCGTGCAGGTGCGGCGAGGTGAACAGGCCCGTGGTCAGGCCGTGTTCGCGCAATACCGCCTCGACGATGCGCGCCGTCGAGGTCTTGCCGTTGGTGCCCGTGACATGAATGACCGGGAAGGTGCCTTGGGGGTCGGCGAGCAGGTCCATGACCGCGCGGATCTGCTCGAGCGAGGGCTCGACGTCGCTCTCCGGCGCGCGCGCGAGGATGGCCCGCTGCACCTGCGCCACTCGGGACGTGGTGTCGCTCACCTGGGCTCCCCCAGCTCACGGCGCACCCAGACCGAATCGGGTATGCCGTCCCCGCCGCCTTCGCGCCCAATCTCGACGAACCCGCGGTCGCGGTAGAAGCGGGCGCCCCGGGTGTTGCCGTCCAGGTAGGCCAGCCGGACGTCGCGATACCCGGTGAGCGCGGCGTCGGCTAGCACCCGGTCGAGCAGCTGCCCGCCGATGCCCCGGCCCTGGTGCTCCGGCACGACGTAGAGCTTCCACAAGACCAGCTCGCCGTCGAGCGGGCCGGCGGCGGCCACGCCGACAACCTGACCCTCGACCTGCGCGACGGTGCACCGGTTGGCCTCGACGAGTGGGGTCGTGGCCTCGACGGTCCACCATTTGGCCAGCCCCATGGCGACGTAGTCGTCGCCGGCCAGACCGGCGTAGGCCAGCGGCCAGGTCCGGTGCCCGACGTAGACGATGGCCTCGACGTCGTCGAGGGTGGCCTTGCGGATCACGGCCTCCATCAGGTGCGCTCCACTCGCAGCCGCACCGGTATGCCGTCGCCCACGGTCGCGTGCACCGCCCCGTCCCCATCGGGCAGGTCCTCGACGTGGGTGGCCACACTCAGGTGGACCGCCAGGGTCTGCGCCATGAGACGCTCGCGGTGCTCCTGCACGGCCCGGTACATCGCCTCGGCGCCCGCCAGCGACAGGGAGATCCGGTCGGAGACGTGCAGGTCGGCCTCCCGACGGGCCTGCTGGACCGCGCGGACGAGGTCGTTGACCAGACCCTCGGCGGCCAGTTGCTCGGTGACCGTGGTGTCCAGGACGACGAAGCCGCCGCCGGGCAGCAGGGCTGTTCCCCTCGAGCGAAGTCCCGGTTGAGTTGTCACTGGGGCAGTCGCAATCGCGTATAGGTCTTCTCGAACAACTCTTTCGAGGGCATACTCACCGTCCTGCAGCAGAATGCCCCCCGAGGTGACGACGCCGTCCGGGCCCACCGACCAGTCGCCGGACTTGGACCCGCGGATCGCGACCTGGACGTCCTTGCCCAGTCGGGGTCCGGCCACCCTGGCGTTGACGGTGAGGCGCTGCACGACCCCGAAGTCGGCCTCGGCCGCCGCCGTCGCGTCGCGCACGTCGACCTGCTTGACGTTGACCTCGTCGGCGACGATCTCGGAGAACGCCTCCAGCTCGGTCGGCTCGGCGAGCACGACGGTCAGCGAAGCCAGCGGCACGCGAGCACGCAGTCCCGCGGCCTTGCGCAGCCCGAGGGCCGCCGAGCAGACCTCGCGGGCGCGGTCCATGCCGGCGACCAGGGTCGGGTCGGCAGGCAGGCTCGCGGCGTCGGGCCAGTCGGCCAGGTGCACCGAGCGGCCACCGGTCAGCCCCTGCCAGATCTCCTCGGTGGTCAGGGGCAACAGCGGTGCGACCGTGCGGGTGACGATCTCCAGGGCGGTGTAGAGGGTGTCGAACGCCGCGCGGGTCGACTCGCCGAGGGTGTCGTCGGTGTCCCAGAACCGGTCCCGGGAGCGGCGGATGTACCAGTTGGTCAGCACGTCGAGCAAGCCGCGCATGGTGTCGCACGCGGAGGCGACCTCGTAGCCGTCCAGCTGGGCCTGCATGCGCTGGACGAACTCGCCGACCTTGGCCAGCAGGTAGCGGTCCAGCACGTCCGTGGACGCGGTGCTGTGCTGCGCGGCATACCCCGCCCCGCCCTGGACGGCGTTGGCGTAGAGGGCGAAGAAGTACCACGCGTTCCACAACGGGATCATCACCTGACGCACGCCGTCGCGGATGCCCTGCTCGGTGACCACGAGGTTGCCCCCGCGCAGGATCGGGCTGGACATGAGGAACCACCGCATGGCGTCGGCCCCGTCCCGGTCGAACACCTCGGTGACGTCCGGGTAGTTGCGCAGCGACTTGCTCATCTTCTGCCCGTCGCTGCCCAGGACGATCCCGTGGCTCACGCAGGCCCGGAAGGCCGGCCGGTCGAACAGCGCGGTGGCGAGCACGTGCAGGGTGTAGAACCAGCCGCGGGTCTGGCCGATGTACTCGACGATGAAGTCGCCCGGGTAGTGGTGCTCGAACCAGTCGGCGTTCTCGAAGGGATAGTGCACCTGCGCGAAGGGCATCGAGCCGGAGTCGAACCACACGTCCAGGACGTCCTCGACCCGGCGCATCGTCGAGCGCCCGGTCGGGTCGTCGGGGTTCGGCCGGGTAAGCCGGTCGATGTGGGGGCGGTGCAGGTCGGTCACGGCCACCCCGAAGTCGCGCTCCAGCTGCGCGAACGAGCCGTAGACGTCGATCCTCGGGTGGGCCGGGTCGTCGGACTTCCACACTGGGATCGGGCTGCCCCAGAACCGGTTTCGGCTGATCGACCAGTCGCGGGCGTTGGCCAGCCACTTGCCGAACTGGCCGTCCTTGACGTGCTCGGGGGTCCACTCGATCTGCTGGTTGAGCTCCACCATGCGGTCCTTGAACCGCGTCACCGCGACGAACCACGACGAGACCGCCATGTAGATGAGCGGCTCCCGGCACCGCCAGCAGTGCGGGTAGGCGTGCGCGTAGGTTTCGTGACGGACCAACACCGTCCCCTCGGTCGTCGATCCCGTGGGACCGGCGCCCCGGGTGCGGTTCTTCAGGTGGTCGACGACGTGCGGGTTGGCGTCGAAGACGTGCATCCCCTCGTAGTCGGTGACCGGCAGGACGAACCGCCCGTCCGGCCCCACCGGCACGACCGTCTCCACCCCGGCCGCATCGAGCACCGCCTTGTCGTCCTCGCCGAACCCCGGCGACATGTGGACCAGCCCGGTGCCGTCCTCGGTGGTGACGAAGTCCGCCGCGTGCAGCCGGTGCGCACCGGCATACCCCTGGTAGTAGGCGAACGGTGGGGTGTAGCGGCGACCGACGAGCTCGCTGCCCTTGTGCCGCGCGACGATCCGCTCGGCCGCGTCGTCGCCGAGCTCGCGCTGGTATGCCGCCAGCCTCGCCTCGGCGAGCAGGTAGCGATCGGATCCACCGGATCGGTCCCCCTCGACGACGACGTAGTCGACGTCCGGGTGGACCGCGACGCCCATGTTCGACGGCAGGGTCCACGGGGTGGTCGTCCAGATGAGGGCCAGCTCTCCGGTCTGCAGGCGGTAGCCGACGGTGATCGCCGGGTCCTGGCGGGTGCGGTAGATCTCCTCGTCCATGCGCAGCTCGTGGTTGGACAGCGGCGTCTGGTCGTTCCAGCAGTACGGCAGGATGCGGAAGCCCTCGTAGACCAGACCCTTGTCGTGGAGTTGCTTGAAGGCCCAGATCACCGACTCCATGAACTGCGGGTTCATCGTCTTGTAGTCGTGCTCGAAGTCGACCCAGCGGGCCTGCCGGGTGACGTAGGCCTGCCACTCGGAGGTGTAGCGCAGCACCGACTCGCGACAGGCGTCGTTGAAGGGACCGATGCCCAGGTCGAGGATGTCCTGCTTGGTCTTGAGGCCGAGCTGACGTTGCGCCTCCAGCTCGGCGGGCAGACCGTGGGTGTCCCAGCCGAAGCGTCGCTCCACCCGCCGCCCCCGCATGGTCCGGTACCGCGGGACGATGTCCTTGACGTAGCCGGTGAGCAGGTGACCGTAGTGCGGCAGGCCGTTGGCGAAGGGCGGGCCGTCGTAGAAGACGAACTCGTTGCCACCATCCGGGCCTGCGGCGCGGGCCTCGACCGAAGCGCGGAAGGTGTCGTCGGCGGCCCAGTAGTCCAGGACCCGCTGCTCGATCTGGGGGAACCGCGGGGTCGACGGCACGCCTTGGGCGTGCGGGTCGGTGCTGGCCCGGGGATAGGTCGTCACGGCCGGTGCTCCTGCGTCGTCGATCTCGTCTGTCTGGCGTCCACGAGGACGACGCCCGAGACCTGGGTGCAAGGTCCTGGGCACCGCGGTACCACCCCGCTTGCCGTGGCGCGCGCCAGGACGGCACGCGGCATACGGCCGCTCTTGTCGAGGCTGTGACGGGCCCGCCCGTCCGGGTCTAGTGAGCGGTGTCCCGCCGTTCTTCCGGAGGCTCGCCGGTGATGGCCGGGTCGACGCCTGTGGCCCGAGTCTACCCGCCGGCGCCCGGCCGGCTCGACCGTCGGCGAGCGCGGGACACCCACCGACCGTGCCCCGAGCGAGCCCTGCAACCCACGCCGGCAGGCCCGACCTGCGCGCGGGGTGGCTACAGTCGGAAGTATGCCGCTGCGCGACCTGCCCGGGCTGCACCCCGGGTCCCTCGTCACCGACACCGACGTCGCGACGTCATATGCCGTGGACGAGTCCTTCGGCGCCCGCGGGGCGAGGGACTTCACCCTGGTGCGCGCGGCCGACCTGTCGGACGTCGTCGCGGTGATGCAGGAGGCGCAGGCGCGCGGCATACCGGTCGTGCCCCAAGGGGCGCGCACCAGTGTCGCCGGAGGCGCGATCGCGACCGAGGGGTGCATCGTCCTCAACGTCGAGGCCCTCACCGGCATCGACATCGACGAGGTGGAGTCGCACGCCGACGTCGGCCCTGGCGTCGTCAACGCCGACCTCAAGGCGGCCGCCGCCGAGGTGGGGCTGTTCTACCCACCCGACCCGGCGTCGGCCGACAGCAGCACGATCGGCGGCAACGTCGCGACCAACGCCGGAGGCCTGTGTTGCCTCAAGTACGGCGTCACCGCCGACTACGTCAAGGCGCTGCAGGTGGTCCTGCCCGGGGGCGAGGTCATCCGGACCGGGCACCGGACCGCCAAGGGCGTGGCAGGCTACGACCTCACCGGCCTGTTCGTCGGGTCCGAGGGCACCCTCGGGGTGGTCACGTCCGTCGTGGCGCGACTGATCCCGGCGCCGGACCCGGCGCTGACGACACTGGCGACGTTCGGGTCCCTCGACGCCGCGGTGAGCGGCGTCCTCGCGTTACGGGCCGACCGGCACCGGCCATCGCTGCTGGAGTTCCTCGACCGCGAGTCGCTCGTGGCGATCCAGGCCGTGGGCGATTTCGGCTTCCCGCAGGACTGCGAGGCGGTGCTGCTCGTGCAGTCCGACCGCCCCGGGCACGCCCACGAGGACGTCGAGCGCTACGCCGACGTGCTGGCCGCCGCGGGCGCCCGGGACGTGGCCACGGCCGACAACGCCAGCGAGTCCGAGGGCCTCATGGCCGGTCGGCGGATGCTGCGCTTCGCCCTGGAGTCGGCCAACGCCAAGCTCACCGAGGACGCCTGCGTCCCGATCGCGCGGCTGGCCGACTTCGTGCGCGCCGGGCAGGCCGTGGCCGCGCGCACCGGGGTCCGGATCACCCTCGCCGGCCACGGCGGCGACGGCAACCTGCACCCGTCGTTCCTCTTCGCCCCCGGCGACGCCGACGGCGAGCGCCGCGCGCTGCACGCCGTGGACCTCGTGCTGCGCGCGGCCCTCGACCTCGGCGGCACGGTGACCGGTGAGCACGGCGTCGGCACGCTCAAGCGCGACCACCTCACCCTCGAGCTCGGCGAACGCGAGCTGGCGCGGCAGCGGGCCGTCAAGGCGCTGTTCGACCCGGCCGGCATCATGAACCCCGGAAAGGTCTACTGACCCGTGACCGAGACGCAGTCCCAGAGCGCCTGGCTCAGTCACGAGCAGTTGCGCGACGCGCGCGAACGCCTGCCCATCCTCTACGTCAACCTCGTGCCCGTGCGGGTGGACGAACGCAGCCAGGTCGTCACCGTGGGCCTGCTGCTGCGGGCCACGGTCGAGGGACAGATCCAGCGTGAGCTGGTCTCCGGGCGGGTGCTCTACCACGAGCGGTTGCGGGACGCGATCCTGCGTCACGTCGAGCGCGACCTCGGTCCGATGGCCCTGCCGCAGGTGCCGGTCGCACCCCAGCCGTTCGCGGTGGCCGAGTACTTCCCCACCCCAGGGGTCACGCCGTTCCACGACCCCCGCCAGCACGCCGTGGCCCTCGGTTACGTGGTGGTCGTCATGGGCGACTGCCGCCCCCGAGGCAACGCCCTCGACCTGGCCTGGCTCACCCCCGCCGAAGCCGCCGACCTCGCGGCCACCGCGGAGATGTCCGGCGGTCACGGGGTGCTGCTGCGCCAGGCGCTGGCCCACCTCGGTCACCCCGTGTGAGCGGCCCACGTCGTGGGTGCAACCTCATCGCAGGTCCCGCCGGAACATCACCGTGGGCTCGAAACCCGACGCCGCGTAGAACTGGCGCGACTGCTCGCTGGGGTTGACCAGCAGGCGCTCCAGGCCCCGGGCGGCACCCCACCCGGCGAGTTCGTCCATCAGTGCGCGAGCCACGCCCCGGCGCCGACGGGCCGGCTCCACCCACACCTGCGCGACATACCCCCATCGTCCGCTGGGCCGGTGTGGCCACGGCATCCGCTCGTGCTCCAGCAGACTCGCCATCCCCACCGGAGCCTCGGCGTCGAAGGCCAGCCAGGTATGCCGGTGGCCCTCGGTGCCCTCCCACCACCGCGACAACGCGTCGACGAACCGGGGGTCGGGGCCTTCGGGCCGCGACCGGGGGTCGGCCCATTCCGCGGCCCAGCGCTCGCGACAGTGGGCCAGCGCCGGCAGGTCCGCAGCGGTGGCGACGCGCACGGCATACCGGCTCGCGTCGCGGGCGGCCGCCGGCTCGCGCTCACCCATCCGGGGCGACCGACAGCGGCAGCAGCGCCCGGCCGGTCGGGCCGACCTGGATCTGCGTCCCTAACTGCGGGCACACCCCGCAGTCGAAGCACGGCGTCCACCGGCAGTCGTCCTGCTCCCGGCCCTCGAGGGCGTCCTGCCAGTCTGCCCAGAGCCACTCCTTGTCCAGCCCCGAGTCGATGTGGTCCCACGGCAGGACCTCGGTCTGCCCACGCTCGCGGGTCGTGTACCACTCGACGGACACCGGCGTGCCGGCGAAGACCTCTGCGGCACAATGCATCCACCGCGGGAAGGAGAAGAACTCGCTCCAGCCGTCGAACCGTCCTCCGTCGCGCCACACCGCCTCGATCACCGCGCCGACCCGCCGGTCCCCCCGCGAGAGCAGCCCCTCGACGATGCCCGCCTGCCCGTCGTGGTAACGCAGGCCGATGGCCGAGGCGTAACGCCGGTCGGCGCGGATCGCCTCGCGGAGCAGACGCAGCCGCTCGTCGGTCTGCTCGGCGCCCAGCTGCGCGGCCCACTGGAACGGCGTGTGC
The DNA here is from genome assembly GCA_037045055.1 of Dermatophilaceae bacterium. Classification (GTDB taxonomy): domain Bacteria; phylum Actinomycetota; class Actinomycetes; order Actinomycetales; family Dermatophilaceae; genus Phosphoribacter. The sequence continues at coordinate 229,130 of JBAOHJ010000003.1, forward strand.
GCCTTGGGCACGAACCCCCCGATCGACACCGTGCAGCGGATGTCCCGCCGACCGCTGACCGCCCGCCCGGTCTCGATCACCCGGGCCGCCAGGGCGGCGATCTGGACCACGTCCTCGTCGGTCTCGGTGGGCAGCCCGCACATGAAGTACAGCTTCACCTGCCGCCAGCCCGCGCCGTAGGCCGCCGCTACGGTCGCGACGAGGTCCTCCTCGGTCACCGTCTTGTTGATCACCCGTCGGATCCGCTCGGACCCGCCCTCCGGGGCGAAGGTCAGCCCCGAGCGCCGCCCGCCGCGGGTGAGCTCGTTCGCCAGGTCGACGTTGAAGGCGTCGACCCGGGTCGAGGGCAGCGAAAGCCCGGTCTGGGTGCCCTCGTAGCGGTCCGCCAGCCCGGTGACGAGGTCGGCGATCTCGGAGTGGTCGGCCGAGGACAGCGACAGCAGGCCCACCTCGTCGAAGCCGGTGGCCGCCAGACCCGCCTGGACCATCTGCCCGATGCTCTCGATGGAGCGCTCGCGCACCGGCCGGGTGATCATCCCGGCCTGGCAGAACCGGCAGCCTCGCGTGCAGCCGCGGAAGATCTCCACCGACATCCGCTCGTGGACCGTCTCGGCCAGCGGCACGAGCGGCCGCTTGGGGTAGGGCCAGTCGTCGAGGTCCATGACCGTGTGCTTGGCCACCCGCCACGGTATGCCGGTCAGACCGGCCCGTGGGGCGATCCTGCGGATCCGCCCGTCGGGCAGGTAGTCCACGTCGTAGCACGACGGGACGTAGACCTCGCCGGAGCGGGCCAGCCGCGTCAGCAGCTCGTGGCGGCCGCCGGGGCGCCCCGCCGCCTTCCATTCGGCGACGAGGTCGGTGACCGCGAGCACGGCCTGCTCGCCGTCGCCGACGACCACGGCGTCGACGAAGTCCGCGATGGGCTCCGGATTGAAGGCCGCGTGGCCCCCGACGAGCACCACCGGATGCCCGTCGACCCGGTCGGCCGCGTGCACCGGGACCCCGGCCAGGTCGAGGGCGGTGAGCAGGTTGGTGTAGCCCAGCTCGGTCGACAGCGACACGCCCAGCAGGTCGAAGTCGCCGACCGCGCGATGCCCGTCGACGGTGAGCTGAGGGACGCCCGCCTCGCGCAGCAGCGCCTCCAGATCGGGCCACACCGCGTAGGTACGCTCGGCCAGGGCGTCGGGCCGCTGCCCGAGCAGCTCGTAGAGGATCATCAGGCCCTGGTTGGGCAGCCCGACCTCGTAGGCGTCGGGGTACAGCAACGCCCATCGCACCGTGCGCTCGAAGCCCTGCGCGGTGAACCCGCCGCAGTGCCAGTCCTTGACCACCGAGTTGAACTCGCCGCCGACGTACTGGATCGGCTTGCGCACCCGCTCCAGCAGCGGCTCCAGCTCGGCGAAACGCGACTGCCCGGGCATCCGGGAAGTCTACCGGCGGATACTGGACGAGTGCCCGAGCCGACCCGCGCCGAGCGCGTCGACGCCGCCTTCGCCGCCTGTCCCAGGACGCGGCACCTGCCGCCGTCGCAGGTCGAGCAGGCCGGGCTGGACCGGGCGTTGCCGATCGGCTTCGGGCAGACCAACTCCCAGCCCACCACCGTGCGCGACATGCTGCTCGCCCTGGACGTCCGAGTGGGCCAGCGGGTGCTCGACGTGGGCTCCGGCTCGGGCTGGACCACGGTGCTGCTGGCCCACCTGGTCGGGCCGACCGGCCGGGTCGTCGGTATCGAGCGGGTGCCGGAGCTGGTCACCATGGGCGCGGCCGCCGTCGCCCAGGCGGGTATGCCGTGGGCGAGCGTCCAGGCCGCGACACCCGGCGTGCTCGGCGACCCGTCCGGGGCCCCCTACGACCGGATCCTCGTGTCGGCCATGGCCGACGGCATCCCACAGCAGCTGCGCGCCCAGCTCACGCCGGACGGGGTCCTCGTGGTGCCGGCCGACGGTGTGCTCTGGCGGGTGGACCGGGACCGGGAGCTGGCCCTGGGACGGTATCTGTTCGTCCCGCTCGTGCCGGACTAACCGGGACTACCCGTCGTAGAGCGAGGCCAGCTGCTTCTTGAAGTGCTCGGCGACCGCCTTGCGCTTGAGCTTGAGGCTCGGGGTGAGCTCGCCGTCCTCGACGGTGAGGTCCCGGTCGAGGATGACGAACCGCTTGATGGTCTCCCATCGGTTCAGGCCGGCGTTGAGCTTGTCGACGTAGCCCTGGACGAGGTCGCGCGCCTGCGGGGACTGGGTGATCTGCGCGTAGGACTTGCCGCCGAGACCGTTGGCGGCGCCCCACTCGGTGATCGCGTCGGGGTCGAGGGTGAGCAGCGCGCTGGCGTAGTTGCGCCCTTCGCCCTGGACGAGGAACTGGGAGACGTAGGGGCACAGGCCCTTGAAGGCGGTCTCGATCTGGGTGGGGGCGATGTACTTGCCGCCGGAGGTCTTGAAGACGTCCTTCTTGCGGTCGGTGATCTTGATGAACCCCTTGTCGTCGATCTCGCCGATGTCGCCGGTGCGGAAGAAGCCCTCCTCGTCGAAGACCTGGGCGGTCAGCTCCGGGCTGTTGCGGTAACCGCGCATCACCCCGGGGCCCTTGACGAGGATCTCGCCGTCGCCGGCGAACTTCACCTCGGTGCCGGGCATCGGCCAGCCGATCGTGCCGTAGCGGTAGCTGCCGTGATGGGGGCGGCACACGATAGTCGAGGCCGACGTCTCGGTCAGGCCGTACCCCTCGATGACGATGAGGCCGACCGTGCCGAACCACTGGGCCACCAGCGGGTCCAACGGCGCGGAGCCGGACACGAAGAACCGGACCCGCCCGCCGAACCGCTCGCGGACCTTGGACAGCACGAGCCGGTCGGCCACGAGGTGCTGCAGCAGCACGTGCGGCGCCGGCTGGTTGCCCTGCGACCTGGCCTCCATGACCTGCCGACCGACGCCGAACGACCAGTCCATGAGGGCCTTCTTGATGCCGGTCTCCTTCTCCAGCATCATCTTGATCCGGCCGTAGGCCTTCTCGAAGATCCGGGGGGCGGCGCCCATGAAGGTCGGCTTGATGATCGCGAGGTTGTCGACGATCTTGTCGATCCGCCCGTCGATGGCCGTGGGGAAGCCGATCTGGATGGGCAGGGTGAGCAGGATCTTGCCGAAGATGTGCGACAGCGGCAGCCAGAGGAACTGCAGGTCGTCGCTGGAGAGCAGGGCGATCGAGTCCAGCGACGCGCCCTCGTAGACGATCGAGTCGTGGGTGATCTCGGCGCCCTTGGGCCGACCGGTGGTGCCGGAGGTGTAGATGATCAGCGCCAGGTGGTCCTTGGTGATCTCGTCGACCCGGGCCTCCACCAAGCCGGCGTCGGCGGCGAGAGCGGCCTCGCCGGCGGCGCGCAGGTCGGCCAACGAGATGACCCAGTCGCCGTCGGAGGCCCCGTCGAAGGTGACCACCTTGAGGACCCCGGGCAGTTGGGCGCGCACGCCCTTCAGCTTGTCGACCTGGACGTCGTCCTCGGCGAAGACGACCTTGGAGCCCGAGTCGGAGACGATGAAGGCGACGTCCTCGGCGATGGTCGTCGGATAGACCGTCGTCGTCGCCGCGCCGGCGCACATGTTGGCCAGGTCGGCGATGGCCCACTCGTAGCGCGTCTGGGAGGCGATGGCGACCCGGTCGCCGAGCTCGACGCCCAGGGACATGAGCCCGGCGGCGAGGCGGTCGACCTGCTCCTTGGCCTCGCTCCACGTGACATGGCGCAGCTGCTGGCCCTCGAAGTACTGGAAGGCTTCCGCGGTGCCGCTGGAGGCGACCCGGTCGCGGAACAGGGCGGCGACGCTGGGGGCGCGGTTCTCCAGGATCGAGCGGTCGCAGCGTTCGTCGGCGGCGGAGCGCATGGCCACGGTGTGGTCTCCTTCGGTGGGGTTTACCGAGCGATGATTCCAGAGGCTTACCCATGGGTAAAGCCCCGTCCACGGCACGCTGCCGGACCGTGCACCGACTCGACGGTCCGGTCAGGTCGGGCGGCGGCGGACGTAGATCTCGCGCCGGACCCGGGCCACCAGCTCGCCCCGGTCGTCGACGATGTCGTTGGCGAACCACCGCAGCGCCTTGGTCCCGTCCGCGGTCGCGGCACGCAGCTCGGCCACGACCGCGGGGTCGACGACGAACCGGGTGTACACGTCGGTCGTCCCCGGGCGCAGGAACTCGATCTGCGCCTGCCGGTCCCACACGACGTAGTCGTCGCCGAGCTGGTGGATCAGCAGGATCACCCAGAACGGGTCGCTCATCGAGTACATCGAGCCGCCGTACTGGGTGCCCATGTAGTTGCGACTGAGCGGATGCAGTCGCAGCATGACCCGGGCCCCGGTGAACCCGGGCTCGATCTGCAGGACGCGAATCCCCGCGAACCGGAACGGCGGCCAGAGGTTCATGGCCCGCGCCAGCAGCCGAGGGCTCGCGCCGATCTCCCGCCAGGTGGGGATCCGGGCCGCGAGTCTGCGGCGCCACGGCATACCGCGTCCGCCGGCGTCGCTCACGAGGTCGGCACGATGGTCTGCAGCGCGGCCCGGCACCGCAGCACGTCCTCGTTCATCTTCTCGATGAGCGGCTCCATCCCGTCGAACTTCACGGTGGGCCGCAGCCGGGCGACGAACTCGTAGGCGATGTGCTCGCCGTAGAGCTCGAGGTCGGTGCGGTCGAGCACGTAGCCCTCGACGCGCCGCTCGGCCCCGTCGAACGTCGGGTTCGTCCCGATCGAGATCGCCGTGGGCAGCACCCGGTCGGGCGCGCCCTCGGGCAGGTCCACCCTGGTGAGCCAGCCGGCATACACCCCGTCCGCGGGCACCATGCCCTCGACCTGCTGGCCGAGGTTGGCCGTCGGGAAGCCGAGCAGCCTGCCCCGGTGGTCGCCGTGGACCACGGTGCCGTCCACGCGGTGCGGGCGACCGAGCAGCTCGGCGGCCGCGGCCACCTCGCCGTCGGCGAGCAGCGCACGAACCTGGGAGGAGGACCAGCGGGTGCCCGTACCGATGTCCTCCAACGCGATCACCTCGAAGCCGTAGCGGGAACCGAGCTGCTCCAGGGTTTCGACGCTGCCGGTGTTGCGGACCCCGAAGCGAGTGTCGTGACCGACGACGACGAGGGCCGCATGCAGCCGCTCGACGAACACCGAGCGGACGAACTGCTGCGGAGTCTGCGCGGCGAACCCGGTGGTGAACTCGACGACGACCACCGCGTCGACCCCGGTGGCCTCGATGAGGGTCAGCCGGCGGCGCAACGAGGTGAGCATCGGCGGGGTGAGATCCGGGCGGAGCACCGCGATGGGGTGCGGCTCGAAGGTCACCACGACCGAGGTCGCGGCCCGCCGGGCGGCCTGCTCGACCAGGGTGCGCAGCACTGCTTGGTGGCCGACGTGGACCCCGTCGAAGTTGCCGAGGGCGACGACGCAGCGCCCGATGTCGGCGGGGACCTCGCTCAGGCCGTTCCAGACGTGCACGGGGGACACTCTACGAACCCGCAGGGGCGAACACGACATAGGCCCGAGCCTCGGGCCGCGACTCGTCGAGCATGGCCACGAGGTCCCCGTCCGGGCCGATCGCGGCGACCGGCTGATCGGTCGGGGGATCCGCCGAGGGGATGCGCTGCCCGAAGCCCAGGGCGCGGGCCTGCGCGGCGGAGATCTCGTGGACGCGGAACTGCTCGCGGGCCGCCTGCGCCAGGGGCAGCAGCGGTATGCCGCCGTCCGCCGGGTCGGTGAGAGCCTGCGGTGGCAGGGCCCGGGCGAGGTCGAATCGGCCGACTCGCGTGCGACGCAGCGCGGTCAGGTGCCCGCCGACACCGAGCGCGTCGCCCAGGTCCCGAGCCAGGGCCCGCACGTAGGTGCCCGAGGACACCTCGACCTCGACATCCACGTCGAGCAGCGGTGTGCCGTCCGGGGACCGGGCGGGGCGGGTGTCCAGGACCGCGAAGCGGTGGACGGTCACCGGCCGGGCGGCCAGCTCGACCGCTTCTCCGGCCCGCACCCGGGCGTAGGCACGCCGGCCGTCGACCTTGACCGCGCTGACCGACGCGGGCACCTGCTCCAGCGGCCCGGTCAGGCCGGTGGCCGCCGCCGCCAGCGCCTGCCCGGTCACCAGCGACGCGTCCGCGGTGGCGAGGGTCTGGCCGTCGGCGTCGTCGGTTGTCGTGCGCTGCCCGAGGCGCACCGTCGCGGCATACTCCTTGTCGCAGCCCACGAGGAAGGTGAGCAGCCTGGTCCCCCGGCCCACCCCGAGCATCAGCACGCCGGTGGCCATCGGGTCCAGGGTGCCCGCGTGGCCCACCCGCCTCGTGCCCACCAGCCGACGCACCCGGGCCACGACGTCGTGGCTGGTCCAGCCCTGCGGTTTGTCGACGACGAGCAGCCCCTGCGGGGCGGTCGCCGGGGCCGAGGCCGGTGGTGTCGTGGACGTCACGCGTTGGCGTCGTGGGCGTCGCCCGGCCGGCGGTAGGGGTCGAGGTCACCGGCGGGCTGCTTGCCCTCGGCCGCTCGCGCGAGCTGCGCGTCGCGCGCCCGGGTCGCGGACACCAGCTCGTCCAGGTGCGCGGCACCCTCGGGCAGGGCGTCCGGGACGAAGTCGATCGAGGGGGTCAGCCGGATGCCCAGCTGGCCCAGGGCCGAGCGGATCCGCCCCTTGGCCGAATCCAGCGCGGTGGCCGTCGCGGCCCGCTCCTGATCCGAGCCGAACACCGTGTAGAAGACCGTGGCGTGCTGCAGGTCCCCGGTCACCCGCACGTCGGTCACCGTGACGAAGCCCAGTCGGGAGTCCTTGACCCGGTACTCCAACTGCTCGGCGACGATCGCCTTGATCCGTTCGGCGACCTTGCGGGCACGTGCCGCGTCGGCCATGACCAGACCACCTTCCCGGCTATGCCCGTGGTTTCTCGCGCATCTCGTAGGTCTCGATGACGTCGTCGATCTGCAGGTCGTTGAACGACCCGAGGTTGATGCCGCACTCGTAGCCCTCGCGGACGTCGGTGACGTCGTCCTTGAACCGGCGCAGCCCGGCGATCTCGACGTTGTCGCCGACGAGGACCCCGTTGCGGGTGATCCGCGCGCGGGCCCCGCGGCGGATCTCCCCGGAGCGCACCAGGGACCCGGCGATGTTGCCGAACTTGCTGGACCGGAAGATCTCGCGGATCTCGGCGCTGCCGAGGCGGACCTCCTCGAACTCCGGCTTGAGCATGCCCTTGAGGGCGGCCTCGATGTCCTCGATGGCTTGGTAGATCACCGAGTAGTAGCGCACCTCGACGCCCTCGCGGTCGGCGACCTCGGCGTTCTGTCCCTCGGCGCGGACGTTGAAGCCGAGGATGATCGCGTTGGACGCCATGGCGAGGTTGATGTTGTTGAGGGTGATCGCGCCGACGCCTCGGTCGATGATGCGCAGCTCCACCTCGTCGCCCACGTCGATCTGCAATAGGGCGTCCTCGAGGGCCTCGACCGACCCGGACACGTCGCCCTTGAGGATGAGGTTGAGCGTCTCGACCTTGCCGGCGGCCAGGGCCTCGTTGAGGTCCTCCAGGCTGATCCGCTTGCGGGCCTTGGCCAGGGAGGCCTGCCGGTCGGCGGCCTCGCGCTTCTCGGCGATCTGCCGGGCGGTGCGGTCGTCGGGCGCCACGACGAAGGTGTCGCCGGCGCGGGGCACCGAGGACAGCCCGAGCACCTGGACGGGACGCGAGGGGGTGGCGGCGTCGAGGGCGTTGCCGTGCTCGTCGAGCATGGCCCGGACCCGGCCGTGTGCCGAGCCCGCGACGATGGCGTCCCCGACGTGCAGGGTGCCCTGCTGGACCAGCACCGTGGCGGTGGCGCCCCGACCGCGGTCGAGGTTGGCCTCGATGGCCACGCCGCGGGCGTCGGTGACGGGGTTGGCCCGCAGATCGAGCGCGGCGTCGGCGGTGAGCAGCACGGCTTCGAGCAGCCCGTCGATGTTGAGCTTCTCGCGCGCCGAGACGTCGACGAACATCGTCTCGCCGCCGTACTCCTCGGCGATGAGGTTGTACTCGGTGAGCTGTTGGCGGATCTTGTCGGGGTTGGCCCCCTCCTTGTCGATCTTGTTGACCGCCACGACGATCGGCACGTCGGCGGCCTGGGCGTGGTTGAGCGCCTCGATGGTCTGCGGCATGACGCCGTCGTCGGCGGCGACGACGAGGATGGCGATGTCGGTGACCTTCGCGCCGCGGGCTCGCATGGCGGTGAACGCCTCGTGGCCCGGGGTGTCGATAAAGGTGATTGGCCGCTCGACGCCCTCGTGCTCGGTGACGATCTGGTACGCGCCGATGTGCTGGGTGATGCCGCCGGCCTCGGTGTCGATGACGTTGGCGCTGCGGATGGCGTCGAGCAGTTTGGTCTTGCCGTGGTCGACGTGACCCATGACCGTGACGACCGGCGGACGGGCGGCCAGGTTGGCTTCGTCGTCTTCCTCGGCGTCGAGGTCGATGTTGAACGAGGCGAACAGCTCCTTCTCCTCGTCCTCGGGTGAGACCACCTGGACGTCGTAGCCCAGCTCCGCGCCGAGCAGGCGGAAGGTGTCCTCGTCGAGGGACTGGGTGGCCGTGGCCATCTCGCCGAGGTGGAACAGCACGGTGACCAGGGACGCCGGGTTGGCGTTGATCTTGTCGGCGAAGTCGGTGAGCGAGGAGCCGCGGCGCACTCGGATCACGGTGGTGCCGTCGCCGCGGGGCACGGTCACCCCGCCGATGGTCGGCGCCTGCATCTGCTCGAACTCCTGGCGCTTGGCCCGCTTGGACTTGCGTCCGCGGACCGGACGACCGCCGCCGCGACCGAAGGCACCCTGGGTGCCGCCACGACCGCCGGGGCCACCAGGACGGCCGCCGAACCCACCGGCACCACCGGGGCGGCCGCCGAAGCCCCCGGTGCCGGGGCGGGCACCCTGACCGGGGCGGGCGCCCGGTGCCGGGCGGGTGCCCGGACGACCGACGGCGGCCCGGTCGGGCATCATGCCCGGGTTGGGGCGCAGGCCGCCCGGCCGCGGGCCACCGGGGCCGGCCGCGCCGGGGCGTGGCCCGCCCGGACCGGCCTGACCGGGGCGCGCCTGCGGACGTGGCATTCCTTGACTCGGGGCGAAGGGGTTGTTGCCCGGTCGGGGGGCACCCTCGCGGGGCGTGGCCGGGCGGCCCATCCCCTGGCTCGGGGCGAAGGGGTTGTTGCCGGGACGTGGTTGGCCGGGACGCGGCGCCGGGCGCGGACCCGGCGCGGCGCCGGTGCGCGCGGCGGGCTCCTCGGGGGCCGGGCGACGCGGTGCGGGAGCGGGGCTCGCGGGACCGGCGGGTCCGGGAGCCCCGGGCGAGGCGGCGGCCGGGGCCGGCGCCGTGACGGCGGCTGCGGCCGGCGAGGGCGGCGCCGGCGCAGCCGATGCCGCGACCTTGGGCTGCGGCGACGACGGGGCCGATGGTGCGGAGGAGGGTGGTGTCGATGCGGGTGGTGCCGAGACCGGTGATGCCGCGGCCGGTGGTGCCGCGGCGGCAGGCGCCGCGACCGGAGCCGAGCTCGATGCCGGCTCGGCAGCCGCCGGTGCCTTGGCGGCGGGGGTCGCGGCGACCCACGACTCCTTGATCTTGCGCACGACGGGCGGCTCGATCGTCGAGGACGCCGAGCGGACGAACTCGCCCTGCTCCTTCAGGTGGGCGAGGAGCGCCTTGCTCTCCACCCCGAGCTCCTTGGCGAGCTCGTAGACCCGGACCTTGGCCACGTTTCTCCTTGGGTCGTGGTCCGGGCGGTGCGAGAGGGCCTCGCAGCACGGACCAGCTAGTGGGGGTTGCTCATGGGTGAGTACTCATCGGGTGCTCATCAGCGTCTGACCCGCCCTTTGTCGGTCGTGGTGTGCTGGTGCTCGTCCGGGTGGGCCGTCGAGGTATGCCGCCACGGCGTCGAGGCTCGCGCCGGCCTGCAGGCGCAGGGCCCGCACGAACGCCCGCCGTCGCACGGCGCGCTCGAGACAGTCGGTGTCCGGGTGCAGCCAGGCGCCACGCCCCGGGAGCCGTTGCCGCGGATCGGGGACCACCCGGGGGGCTCCCGGGTCGTCCGTCACCGCGACCACTCGCACGAGAACCGACCAGCTATCCGTGCGTCGACAGCCGACACACGTGCGCACCGGCTCGCGCCGTGCCCCCGTGTCCGGTGGCGTCGCCCGGAGTCCAGTCCGGTCGGTCGTGCCCAAGTCTACCCCGTCTCGCCCTCTTGGATGCCGCCGGCAGCGTACCGGCCCGTCGCGCCGCCCCGACTCCCCGGGATGCGGTCGGTCTCGTGCACCATTCGGCGTCTCCAGCACTCGCCACGCGACCCCGCTACGTGGCACCGGCCCGATGTCGTGCACGTGCTCCGACGAGCAGATGGCAGCCTGGTGGAACCTCAGGACCTGGGCGAGTGCTACGGCCGCCAGTACCCCCCGACTCCTGCGTTGCCGATGACACAGGGTGACACCAAGCCCCCACCCTCGGTTACCAGGATGGCTCCGGCTCCGGCCTCGGTTGCGGGCCGGGGTCCGCGGCCACGATGGCTGCGACGCCCAAGGGGCGTTGGGTGAGCTCGCGGTAGTCGTGCGGATAGGTGACGTAGCCCCGCCCGGCGAGTGTGCGCCAGGTGAGGCTGCCGTCGCGGGGATCGCCGCGGGAGGTCCAGAGCCCGGCGGTCTTGAGGGCGTGATGCCGTCGGTGCTTGGCGCTGAGGTTGGCGGTGCTCGTCGCACCGGCGGGGTGCGGCACCTCGTGGTCGAGGTCGGCAGCCGAAGCGTCGACGGTGCAGCCGGGCGCGCGGCATACCCGGTCGTGGGCGACCACGTGCTCGCGGATCGACTCGGTCGGCCGGTAGCGGTGAGTCGACAGGTGCACCAGGCGGCCCGTACCGGAATCGGTGAGCAGCGCGCGCCAGGTCGACCCCGCTGCGGTGACCACCTCGCGGGCGTGGGCAGCGGCGAGCCACCCATACCCCGGCACCTCGGCGAGGCCCTCGTCGCTGCCAGCCAGCGTGGACCAGGACACCAGGACGTGCACCCGGGCTGGGGGCAAGGTCCCCAGCAGGCGCAAAGGGGAGTCGCCGGTCGGCGCCAGGTATGCCGCGGCGCCCGGCGTGCCGCGGGCCTGCGGGTGCGCCACCGGTGGCGGACTCGCGCAGTGCGCCGGCACGCCGTAGAGCACCAGGTCGAGGGCAACGTCGGAGCGCAGCTGAGCCAGGGTGCGTCCCAGCGGATCGCCGCCCGCGCGGGCGGCCCGCGTCAGCGCCTCGACCCGGTCCATCGCAGCAGCCACCCGGGCCGCGTCACCGGTCACCGTGAGCACGCCGACGCCCTCGGGCTCCAGCTGTGCGTCCGCCGTGCGGCCGGCCAGCGCGGCGGCTCTCGACAGGGCGGGATCGGGGACGTGCAGCGCCAGTTGACGCCGCAGTCGCCCGGACACGAGGCGCTCGGACGGCACGGGACAGCGAGAGGTGGGCAGGAGCACCCGCGCGGCGATGCCGTCGGCGACGGCAGGGTCGAGGTGGCGCGTCTCGTCGTGGACACGCAGCACCCGATACAGCGAGGCCAGCCCGTGCCGCAGGCAGGTCGCGGCGGTGCCGGTCCGCCGGGGGTGCGCCGTGGCGAAGGAGAGCCTCCGCTCGCACTCGAGGCGACCGAGGCCGGTGGCGGCCATGACCTCGTCGACCGTGGCGCTGCGAGCCAGCGAGGCCACATGCTCGCGGCGGCGAGCGGGCGGCATACCCCGCAGGTCGAGCGTCTCGCACTGATCGGCGACCTCGGCGTGCAGGGCCCGCCACGCCGACAGCGCTGCGAGGTCGAGCATCGCCTTGAGCCGCTCGACCGTCTCGATGATGCCCAGGGCCGCGGCGGCGCGAGTGTCCGCCGGCAACGGCGGCTCGGCGGGCGCGGGCGCGGGCGGGGAGCTCGTGGCCAGATCGAACATGTGTTCGATTCTACGCCGAAGACCGCGTCGCGTCAACCCCGAAGAAGCGCGATAGCGTTGTCTCGCAACGGGATTGCCACCCGATGCGCAGGTGCCGGAGCAGCCACGCCTGACCCGTTGCCGGAAGGTCACCGCGCTCCGCGGCCGTGCGAGCGTGCTAGGGCGCGCGCAGGTCCGCGCCATCATCGCCATGCACTCCTGACCCGAGCGGACCGCTAGCGGGGGAGAGCTCGGGACTGAACCGGCGGATTGTCCGGGTGGATGTCGATGCGCCAGCCGGTGAGCTTCGCGGCCAGCCGGGCGTTCTGACCCTCCTTGCCGATCGCCAGCGACAGCTGGTAGTCGGGCACGACCACCCGGGCCCGGCGCAGCTGCGGGTCCACCACCTCCACGGACTGCACTCGGGCCGGCGAGAGGGCCGCCGCGACGAACTCGCTCGGGTCCTCGGAGAAGTCGACGATGTCGATCTTCTCGCCGTGCAGCTCGGTCATCACCGCCCGCACCCGGGCCCCCATGGGCCCGATGCAGGCGCCCTTGGCGTTGACTCCGGGGACCTTGGCCCGGACCGCGATCTTCGTCCGGTGGCCGGCCTCGCGGGCCAGGGCGGCGATCTCCACCGACCCGTCGGCGACCTCGGGCACCTCGAGCTTGAAGAGGGTCTTGACGAGGTTGGGGTGGGTCCGGGACAACCCGATGAGCGGCCCCTTCGGCCCGCGCTTGACACTCACCACGAAGCACCGCAGCCGTTCGCCGTGGCGGTAGACCTCGCCGGGCACCTGCTCGGCCTGCGGCAACAGCCCCTCGACCGACCCGAAGTCGACCCGGACGTTGCGGGGGTCGGCGCTCTGCTGGATGACCCCGGACACGATGTCACCCTCGCGGCCCTTGAAGTCGCCGAGGATCGCCTCGTCCTCGATGTCGCGCAGCCGCTGGACGATGACCTGCCGCGCGGTGGCCGCGGCGACCCGGCCGAACCCCTCCGGGGTGTCGTCGAACTCCGGACCGGCCTCCCCCAGGGTCGCGCGTTCCCCCTCCTCGTCGGTGAGGACCTCGCCCTCCTGACGAGCCCAGACCACGACGTGCCCGGTCTTGCGGTCCAGCTGGGCCCGCGCGAGCTTGTGGGCGCCCTCGGTGCGGTGGTAGGCCACCAGCAGCGCCTGCTCGATCGCCGGGATGAGCACGTCGAGGCTGATGTCGCGCTCGCGTTCCAGCGCCCGCAGGGCGGCCAGGTCGATGTCCATCAGCCCGACTCCCCTACCCCGTCGGACGACTCGTCCGCCCCTTCGTCCGCGGCACCGTCCGCCCGGCCGAACTCCACCTGCACCCGGGCCTGACGGACTCGGGTCAGCGGCATCCGGACCTCGCCGCGCTCGGTCTGCAGGACCAGTTCGTCCACACCCACTGCGGCGATCCGGCCGGTCAGCGGGTCACCCTCGACCGGGGTGAGGATCACCAGGCGACCGACGTTGCGGCGCAGCTGCCGTGGCTGGGTCAACGGCCGGTCCACCCCAGGGGAGCTGACCTCGAGCACGTATGCCGCCGGGCCCATGACGTCGGCGTCGTCGAGGACCTCGCTGACCAGCCGGGTCGCCTCGGCGATCTCGTCGAGGCTCAACGGCCGCACCGGAGTGCGGTCCGAGGCCAACTCGAGCGCCGCGAGGTCGCGGTCCACCGCCACCCGCACGACCTGCCGCCGCCCCGCCTGCCGGATGCCGACGTCCTCGACGACCAACCCGACTCCGGCGAGCGGCTCGTGGAGGGTCGCCCGGATGAGGTCCACGGACATCCGGGCCCACCTCCTTGCGATCCTCGACTCGAGTCCACTCTAACCGGGCACCGCCGGGGCGCCATGCCATCATCGGGGGCATGCCCGGCGCCTCCCGCGACCCCGCGGATGGCCTGCCGTCCCGGCGGCTGCTCCTGCGTGCCGCCCTGGCGGCCGGGGGCCTCGCGGGGGCCGGCGCGGTGGGCGGATGCCGCGTCCGACTGCAGGACGACGCCCCGGCGCTGCCCTTCCTCGAGCGCCGGTCGATCCCCGACGAGAGCCTGCTCGTGCAGGCCTACCGGGCGACCAGCGCGCTGGCCGAGCTCGCCGCCCGAGTGGCCCATCCGGTGGCCGCTCAGGTGGCCCCCCAGCACGCCCGTCAGGCCGCCGTCATCCGCGGGATCCTCACCGCCGGCGGCGTCCCGGGCGAGGCCATCACCGGCCCCACCCCCTCCGGCCCGGCGACCGGCGCGACCCCGACCCCCCCGCCGCAGCCGCCGGCCGACCCGGCCGTGCTCGCGCAGTCCGAGCTCGCCGCCCTCGCGTCGCAGGCCCTCACCGCCCTGGCCGCCGCGGTGGCCCACCGCCCGCTGCTGTCCGCGGTGACCGCCCATCGCGCCGCGACCGCGGCCGTGCTCGGTGTCGCCCCCGCCTGGCCGGCCGCCCCCGCGCTGCCCTTCACCGTGGCCGCGACCGCCCTGGACGCCAACCGGGCCGCCCGGTATGCCGTGCAGGTGGCCGCCGCGCACCTGGGCGGACCCTCGCGAGAGCAGGCCCTGGCCACCCTCGCCACCCTCGATCGGCGGGTCGCCGAGCTGACCGCCGCCGCCGCGGCCATCGCCCGGCCCGCCCCGTTGGGCTATCGGTTGCCCTTCTCGGTCGCCGGCCCCGACGACGCGGTCCGGCTGCTCGCCACGGCCCTGGGCACCTTGGCCGCCGACGGGTTGGTGAGTGCGCCCGACCTGCCGGTGGGGTCTGCGGCATACGTGGCGCTGGTGCGCCTGCACGCCGAGGCCGTGCTGCTGGCCCACCCGTGGGGGGTGGCCCTCACGGCCTTCCCCGGCCTGGTCGACGCTTGACCGTGGCCGGTGTCAGATCTGGCCGTGCTGCTCGCGCATCACCGTCTTGAGCAGCTTGCCCGAGGCGTTCTTGGGCAGCTCGTCGGCGAAGACCACGGTCTTGGGGATTTTGTACCGCGCCAGACGGCCCTGCAGGTGCTCGACGATCTCCGCGGACGTCGCGGTGCGACCCGGTCGCAGCACGACGACGGCCCGACCGACCTCGCCCCACCGCTCGTCCGGGACGCCGATGACCCCGACCTCGGCGACCGCCGGGTGGGTGTAGATCTCCGCCTCGACCTCGGCGGGGTAGATGTTCTCCCCGCCGGAGATGATCATGTCCTTGAGCCGGTCGACGATGTAGAGGTAGCCGTCCTCGTCGATCCGGGCGATGTCGCCGGTGCGCAGCCACCCGCCGGGCAGGATCGCCGCAGCGGTGGCCGCGGGCTTGCGCCAGTAGCCCTGGGTGATGTTGAAGCCCTGGGCCTGGATCTCGCCGGTCTCCCCCGCCGCCACCGCGGCACCCACCTCGTCCACCACCCGGACGTCCTCGAAGAAGCACGACGTGCCGGCCGAGCCGATCTTGCGCATCGAGTCGCGCGCCCGCAGCAGGGTCACGCCCGGTGAGGCCTCGGTGAGACCGTACCCCTGCAGGATGCCGAAGCCCTTGTCGCCGAAGGCCGCCAGCATGGCCTCCGGCAGCGGCGCGCCGCCGCATTGGAAGGTCCGCAGCGAGGACAGGTCGGCGCTGTCCCACCGGTCGTGCTGCATGAGGTTGAGGAACATCGTCGGGGGGCCCCAGAAGAAGGTGATCCCCACCGACTCGATGAGGTCGAAGGCCCGGTCGACGTTCCACGACTGCTCCAGATAGAGCGTGCCGCCCTTGACGAACGTCGGCATGAACTGCTGGTTCATCGCCGCGGTGTGGAACAGCGGCCCGACCACCAGGGCCACCTCGTCGCTGGACAGGTCCATGTCGATGAGCCCGTTGGTCATGTTCCACGTGATGTTGCCGTGCGAGAGCATGACGCCCTTGGGGTGACCGGTCGTGCCGGAGGTGTATTGGATCATGAACAGGTCCTCCAGGCCGATCGGCTCGTCGAGCGGATCGTCCGAGCCCATCGCCCGCACCTGCTCCAGGGAGGTCTGCCCCGGCGCGCCGGTGACCGAGACGAGGGTGGGCAGCTGCGGCCCGTTGGTCGGGTCCTCGACCGGCCGGGTCCCCAAATCGTCCATGGTCGCCAGGACCACCTCGCCGAACGGGTCGTCCCACACCAGCACACTGGCGCCGCTGTCGCGCAGGATGTAGCCCCACTCCGGCGGCACGAGCCGGGTGTTCAACGGCAGGAACACCGCACCGAGCTTGGCCGTGGCGAACATCGTCTCGACGAAGGTCGTCGCGTTGTAGCCGAGATAGGCCACCCGTTGGCCCCGGGCCACCCCCAGCGCCCGCAGGCCCTGGGCCAGGCGGTTGGTCTGCTGCGCGAGCGCGGCATACGTGGTCTCGACCCCGCGGTCCACGAGCGCGACCTTGTCGGGGGTCATCCGGATGCGGCGGGTCGGCCAGGAACCCACTCCGAGGTCGAGCATGGGCGAGCCTTTCTCACGGGCACGGCGAGGTCAGCGGCACGCTAGTGCACACCGTCGAGACCATGGCGCGGTATGCCGGGCGGATCACTCCTGGCGGAATGGCCCGGGCGGTGGCGCCCACTGTCTCACCGGCCGGTCACCGGCCTAGAGTCGGTGGATGTCCAACCGACTCGGCACGGCCCTCTCGCCCTACCTGCGTCAGCACGCCGACAATCCGGTCGAGTGGTGGGAGTGGTCGGACGAGGCGTTCGAGCAGGCGCGCCGACGCGACGTGCCGGTCCTGCTCTCGGTCGGGTATGCCGCGTGCCACTGGTGCCACGTCATGGCCCACGAGAGCTTCGAGGACGAGACCGTCGCCGCGGCGCTGAACGAGGGATTCGTCGCGGTGAAGGTCGACCGGGAGGAGCGTCCCGACGTCGACTCGGTCTACATGAGCGCGACCCAGGCGATGACCGGACGCGGCGGCTGGCCCATGACCGTGCTCATGACTGCCGAGGGCGAGCCGTTCTGGTGCGGGACCTACCTGCCCCGCGAGGCCTTCCTCGCCCTGCTGGCCGCCGCGCGGGAGGCCTGGGCGACGCGCCGCGAGGAGCTGCTGTCCGCGTCGGCGCACATCGCCGGCGCGGTGCGCGCCAACCTCGCCCCGGCCGACCCGGTCACCGTCGACGCGGACGTCCTCGACGACGCGGCCGACACGCTGTGGCGGCTGGCCGACCGCACGCGCGGGGGGTTCGGCGGGGCACCGAAGTTCCCCCCGTCGATGGTCCTGGAGTTCCTCCTGCGACATCTCGCCCGCACCGGGTCCGAGCCGGCCGCGCAGATGGTGGAGCGGACCTGCGAGGCGATGGCCCGCGGCGGCATGTACGACCAGCTCGCGGGCGGCTTCGCCCGGTATGCCGTGGACGCCGACTGGGTGGTCCCCCACTTCGAGAAGATGCTCTACGACAACGCCTTGCTCGCCCGGGTCTACGCGCATTGGTGGCGCGCCACCGGGAGCCCGTTGGGGCAGCGCATCGCCCGGCAGACCTGTGACTTCATGCTCGTGGACCTGGGCACCGCGGACGGAGGCTTCGCCGCGTCCCTCGACGCCGACTCGGCCGGCGTCGAAGGCCTGACCTACGCCTGGAGCCCGCAGGAGCTCGCCGATGTGCTCGGCGACTCGGACGCGGCCCGGACCGCGGCGCTGCTCGGCGTCACGGCCGAGGGGACCTTCGAGCACGGCCGCTCGACCCTGCAGTTGCGCACCGATCCCGACGACCCGCACTGGTGGGAGGGAGTGCGAGCCCGGTTGTTGGACGCGCGGGCTCGCCGCCCCCAGCCGGGCCGCGACGACAAGATCGTCACGTCGTGGAACGGGCTGGCCATCGCGGCCCTCGCCGAGGTCGGGGCCCTGCTCGACGTCCCCGCCTACGTCGATGCCGCGGTCGCGGCGGCCGAGCTGCTGCTGCGCCGTCACCTCGTCGACGGACGGCTGCGGCGGGTGTCGCGCGACGGGCTCGTCGGCGCCGCCGCCGGCGTCGCCGACGACTACGGCAACCTCGCCGCGGGCCTGCTCGCGCTGCACCAGGCCACCGGGTCGGCCCGCTGGCTCGCCGCTGCGGCCGCTGTGCTGGACGTCGCGATCGGGGACTTCGTCGACGAGACCGGGGTGGTCCACGACACGCCCGCAGGCGGGCCGGCGCTGGTGGCCCGGCCGCACAGCGCGTCCGACACCGCCGAGCCGTCGGGGCAGTCCGCCCTGGCCGACGCGCTGCTCACCTACGGCGCGCTCACCGGGTCGAGCCGGCATCTGGATATCGCCCACCGGGCCCTGCAGGTGGCCGGTGCCGTGGCCGCCGCCGACCCGCGCTTCGCCGGCTGGTCCCTCGCGGTCGCCGAGGCCCGGCTCGCCGGACCGCTGCAGGTGGCCGTGGTCGGCTCCGCGGCAGCGGCCGACGCGCTCGTCGCGGTGGCTCGCGCCGCCGTCTCCCCGGGCCTCGTGCACGTCGCCGGTATGCCGGACGGCCCCGGCATACCGCTGCTCGCGGCTCGTCCGCTGGTCGGCGGCGCGCCCGCGGCCTACGTGTGTCGCGGGTTCGTCTGCGAGCGGCCGGTGACCGATCCGGCCACGCTGGCGGCGGCCCTGCGCGGGTGAAGACGCGTCACAGGTCCAGGTAGGTCAGCCCGTCGGCGTGCCGGGCGAACGCCTCGCGGGCGCCCCGTCCGCCGACGAACAGGGCCGTCGCCCAGATGTCCGCCCAGAGCAGGTCCGGCCCGACCACCGTGCTCGACCCGGACCTCGCCACCGGGGAGCCCGACGCCGGGTCGTAGAGGTGCGCGCCCCGGGCCGCCGTGCCGGAGGTGGCCACGGCTCCTTCGGTCAGCGGCACGATGTGGGCGATCCGGCTGCGGTCGCGGGGGTCCTCGATCCCGATGCGCCAGGCGGCCGCGTCCTCGCCCACCGGCGGCACGTGCCGGTGTCGTCCGGCGAGGACGTCACCGCCGGCGTTGACGCACCAGGCCACCCCGGGCAGCGAGGCGAGCGCCGCCGCGGCGCGGTCGACCGCCCAGCCCTTGACCAGTCCGGTGGGGTCGAAGCGCGGGACGCCGTCGCCGTCCGGGAGCTGCACGGTGAACGCCCCGCCGGTGCGCTCGCTGGCCTGCGTGCCGAGGTCCACGGCCTGCGCCACGAGCGGGTCGCACTCGGCGACGGTGAGCTCGCCCCGGCGCAGCCGGCTCACCGGCGAGTCCGGCTGCCAGGTGGAGAACAGCTCGTCCATCCGGTGCAGCTCGGCGAACGCCGAAGCGACCGCCCGCTCGACCTCGGGGTCGGCCACGTCCGCCCCGCGCACGTGGATGCTCACCGGCATCCCCATCACCTGCTCGACGAAGGCCCGTCGGGTCACAGATGCGCCTGGTCGATGGCCGACTGCAGCGACTGGATGTAGGCCTGCGAGGTCACCGTGGCCCCGGAGACCATGTCGATGTCCGCGCTCTGCGCGGCGACCGCCTGCTGGTTGAGGATCGGCACCGCGCGGGTGTTGATCTGCACGTCCTTGCGGTCCCGGTTGGGGATTTGCAGCACGGTGGCCGCGGTGATCTTGCCGCCGGACACGGTGATCTGGACCTGGACGTTGCCGAACCGGGTGCCGACCGCCGTGCCGGCGTACGTGGTGCCGGTGGTGGCCGAGGAGCCGCCGTTGCCGCTGGAGCCGTTCGAGCCGCTCGAGCCGTTCGAGCCGCTCGAGCCGTTCGAGCCGCTGGAGCCTGAAGACCCGGCAGCGCCCGCCGACGCGGCGCCCTGCGGCGTAGCGGTCACCACCACGGCCGCGGTGCTCGAGGTCGAGGTGCGGTAGCTGAGCAGCAGCACGAGCACGGTCAGCGTGCTCATGGCCCAGGTGACGATGCGTCTCATGGCGGTGCTCTCTGATCCCTCTAGTAGGCGAAGCGTTCGGTGTGGATGTGGTCGTCCGGGACTCCGGCGGTGCGAGCGGCGGCGGCGACCAGCTCGATCCAGCCCGGGTCGCCGCAGACGTAGAGGTCGTGGTCGGCGACGTCCGGGACGAGGTGGCGCAATGCGTCGACGTCGGACAGGTGAGCCGCCGACTGGGGCAGCCAGGACGGGCGGTCCACCACTCGAGGGCCGAGCACGGTGACCACCCGAGCTCCGCGCGCCGCCGCTAGGTCGGCCAGCTCGCCGGTGAGGACCAGGTCCGCGCTGCTGTGCGCGCGGTAGATCAGCGTGACGTCCCCGGGCCCTTGCGGCAGGGCCTCCAGCAGCGCCCGCAACGGCGCGATACCGATGCCGGAGCCCATGAGCAGGACCTTGCGCCGGGTGCGCACCCCGGCGTGCAGGCGACCGTAGGGGCCTTCGACCAGGACCCGCGACCCGGCCCGCAGGTCCCGCAGGGCCACCGACCCGTCCCCGACGTGGGCCACGGTGATCCGCAGGGACTGACCGTCCGGAGCTGCCGACAACGAGTAGGGATGCGCCCGCGAGCCGCCCGGCTTGTCCAGGAATCGCCATTGGAAGTACTGCCCCGCGCCGACCCCCAGCCGGTCGAGGCGGCGGCCGCGCACCACCACCGTGGTGGCGCCGGGGCCCTCGGGGCGGACCTGGGCGACGTACAGGCGGTGGGCGAGGCTGCGGTAGAGGGGCAGGCCGACGCGGCATACCAGGATGGCGGCGACCGCGGCCCCCCACAGGCTCCACCAGAACACCGTGGCCGGCAGGTCGCCGACGAAGTCCTGGCCGGTCCACAGTTGGTGGGGCAGGGCCAGGCCGACGCCGAGGTAGGCGTAGAGGTGCAACAGGTGCCAGGACTCGTAGCGCAGCCGGGCGCGCGCCATACGCACCGAGGTGACCACGACGAGACACAGGGCCAGCGTGCCGGCCGCCGCGAGGAGCATCCCCGGGTAGTTGAGGACGACGTCGACGAGAGTGCCCCACAGCCCTTGGGTGGTCGATGCCGTGTAGCCGAACCAGATGAGCACGACGTGCGCCCACATGAGCGAGAACGACCACAAGCCGACGAGCCGATGGCGACGGGCCAACTCGTCCTGGCCGTAGCTGCGCTCGACCATGGGGATGCGGGCCATGAGCAGCACCTGCACGAGCAGCAGATCCGAGCCGACCAGTCCGGTGAGCCGACCCAGCGAGGTCAGCGCGCCGGACAGCGACCCCAGATCCTGCAGGCCTCCCTTGCGGACCCACAACGCCACGACGACGAGCATCGAGGTCCACACGAGCACCCCTGTCGCGTCGCGCCACCATCGCGGCGAACGCACCGCCCCGCCCTGGCCACGTGCCCCCGGCAGGGGCCCCGGCTCGCTCGCCCGAGTCGGTGGGGTCAGGGTTGCTGCGCTCATGGTGAAAACGCTCTCGTGGCCGCCTGAGCGTTTCCTGTGAGCCCCCCGTGTCGTGCTCATGAGCCCCGGCCGGTATGCCGTGCCGACCGCCCGCCGGACGGCCCGCCGGCCGGGCCGCGGCCCCGTCGTCGACACGCGCTACTGCGGCCGATCCGGCGGGTGGTGCCATAGCCACAGTCCGCGTCGGAAGTACTGGAAGTCGTGACGGACGACCCAGTAGTGCGGCGGGCTCGAGACCCATTCGTCCAGGCCGTGCGCGGGGAAGGCACGGCCGCCGTCGTCGCGGTGGACGACCCCGCCGTGCTCGAGCCAGCGGGCGCAGCCGGGGTCGAGCAGTCGGTGTGCCCAAGGCTCGTGCAGCTGCCACGACGGGCTCCCCGAATCGCGCGCACACCACCGGTAATGCTCGAGCGAGAGCGTGAAGCCGAGCCGGTCGAGCAGATCCGTGAGCGTGCCTGCGGACAGCCGCATCTCGGCCCGTTCGAGGCGCGCGACCGCGGACTTGGACAGACCCACGCGGGTGGCCAGCCGACGCTGGCTGATGCCGAGGGCAGCCCGAGCGTGTCGGATGGCCGCCGCGGTCTGCTCGCCCAGGCGGGCCGAGGCTGGCCCGTCACCGTCGGGGCTCTCTGCGGCCCCGCCGTCGTCGCCGTCATGGCCCTCGGTCTGCTCAGGCACGTCCACGAGGTCACTGTGGCCCACCCGGGCACCACTGACGAGCCCGGGCCGCGGTCCCTGTGGACACCGCGGGCACGGTGACCCGGCCTGTGGAGAAACTCGCTTCCGAGGGCGGCCCGGCCCCCCGGTTCACGTGGCGTCGGCGCCCGCACGGCATCCGCTCGACTGTCCGCACGACGTCCGCACGACGTCCGCACGGCATCCGCACGGAGCCCTGCTCGACGTCCACCAGCGTGCCGTCGATGTATGCATTGCCCCACCTCGGGGGGCAATGCATACATCCTCCGACCCGACCCTGGGCTCCGGCCTGGACGGGCCACCGCAGCCCCACCAGCACAACCCGCAGCCCCACCGGCCCAACCCTCAGGACCACCAGCCCAGCAGAGCCCCGCCGATCCGGACCACGAAGGCGACCACGACCACGACGAACACCCCCCGCACGAAGCCACTGCCGAAGCGCACCGCGGTCCGGGCGCCGAGGTAGCCACCGAGCAGGTTGCACCCCGCCACGACCGCACCGGTCGAGACCATGACGTGCCCGAGCGGCGCGAACACCGCCAGCGCCCCGAGGTTGGTTGCGGCGTTGGCGATCTTGGCCTTGGCGCTCGCCTCGAGGAAGGCGTAGCCGAGCAGCCCGACCAGGGCGAACACGAAGAACGACCCGGTCCCGGGGCCCAGGGCCCCGTCGTAGACGCCGACGAGCAGGCCGACGAGGGCGGCGTAGCCGGTGTGCCGTCGGCCCGAGTAACGCAGCTCGGTCTCGCGGCCCAGGTCGGGGCGCGCCACGGTGTAGGCCCCGACGACGAGCAGCAGGACGAGGATGATCGGGTTGAAGGCGCTCTTGGGGATGTGCAGGCCGACGACGGCACCGCCCGCCGAGCCGAGGAAGGCCAGGGCGGCCATCGGCGCCGCGGTGCGCAGGTCCGGTCTGACCCGCCGGTAGTAGGTCACCGCGGAGACGCTGGTGCCGAACACCGAACCGACCTTGTTCGTGGCGAGCAGCTGGGCGGGGCTGGCGTTCGGGTAGCCGAGCAGCAGAGCCGGCAGTTGGATCAACCCCCCGCCGCCGACGACCGCGTCGACCCACCCGGCCAGCAGCGCCGCGCCACCGATCAGGGCGAGGGTGAGGTCCGCCCCGAGGTCAGGCATTCCACGCCGCGACGATGTGGGCGATCTGCGCCAGCTCGTGGGCGACGGCGTCGGGAGTGGCCCGGTGGGACACCTGCTGGCTCTCGGGGATGTTCGAGTGCGGGATCCAGATGGCTCGCATCCCCGCCGACTGGGGCCCGTGCACGTCCTCGTAGGACCGGTCGCCGACGTAGACGCACGCCCCGGGCTCGACGCCCAGCGCCGCGGCGGCGGCGAGGAAGATCTCACGACGGGGTTTCACCCACGGCGTCTCGCTGGAGTAGACATCGGCGTCGACCAGGTGCACCACTTCGTCGCGCTCGAAGATGCCCCGGTGGTAGCCCCGGTCCCAGATCGTGTTCGACAACACCCCGACCCGGATCCCGTCGTCCCGCAACCCCTCCCACAGTCCCGCGATGTCCGGGTGGGTGAACGTGTGCGGCTCCCAGAACTGCCGGTATGCCGCGACCCCCGCGTGGGTCCGCGGGTCGTCGTCGAGCAGCCCCACCGACGCGAGGATGTCGGGCAGCCGGGCGCTGACCCCGTCGGCTCGGCCGGCGGCCCAGGCCGACTCCTCGGCCCGGGCCAGCGCGTCGGCCAGGTCGGTCTGCGAGCAGCCGATCGCCCCGGCCCCTCGGGCGAACACCCGCCACTGCTCGTGGACGTCGACGGTGTGCCAGGGCGTGATCGTGCCACCCCAGTCGAAGATCACCGCCTCGAGCGCCCCACCGCCGCCGCGTCCGTCGCCGCCGCGTCGCCCGGCGCTCACCCGAGCCCGACCTCGCGGCATACCTCGCCCACGGCAGCAGCGACGGGGACCTCGCGCCGCCGCCCGGACCGGCGGTCCTTGAGCTCGACGACCCCGTCGGCCAGGCTGCGCCCGACGACGAGGATGGTGGGCACCCCGACGAGCTCGGAGTCCTTGAACTTCACCCCGGCAGACACCCCGCGCCGGTCGTCGAGGATCACGGTGACGCCCGTCGCCGACAGCCCCCGGGCCAGGTCCTGCGCCGCCACGAACACCTGCTCGTCCTTGCCGGTGGCGACGATGTGCACGTCGGCGGGGCTGACCGCCCGGGGCCACACCAGCCCGGCCTCGTCGTGGTTGCCCTCGGCGATCGCGGCGACGGCGCGCGAGACCCCGATGCCGTAGGACCCCATCGTCACGGTGACCAGGCGGCCGGTCTCGTCCAGGACCTGCAGGTCCAGGGCCTGCGCGTACTTGCGCCCGAGCTGGAAGATGTGGCCCATCTCGATGCCGCGGGCGGCGGCCAGCGGCCGGGCGCACGACGGACAGGGGTCGCCGACCCGGACCTCGGCGGCCTCGATGGTGCCGTCGGAGGCGAAGTCGCGCCCGGCGACCAGCCCGACGACGTGTCTGCCCTCGACGTCGGCCCCGGTGACCCACGAGGTGCCCGGCGACACCCGCGGGTCGGTGAGGTAGCGCACCCCCGTGGCCGAGTCGACGCCGAGGGCCCGGGGCCCGATGTACCCGCGGACCAGCCCCGGGTATGCCGCGAACGCCGCGTCGTCGAAGGGCGCGACGACGGCGGGCTCGACCTGGGCGGCCAGGCGCTTCTCGTCGACCTCGCGGTCACCCGGCACGCCGACGACCAGCGGCTCGCGCCGCCCGTCGGGGTGCATGAGCATCACCACGACGTTCTTGAGCGTGTCGGCCGCCGTCCAGTCCCGGTCGGTGCGCGGGTGGCGCAGGTTGAGGTAGGCGACGAGCGTCTCGATGGTCGGGGTGCCGGGGGTGTCGATCGTCGTCGACGGCGGCCGGTCGTCCACGGGCACCGGCTCGGGGGCGGGCACTCGGACCGCCTCGACGTTGGCGGCATACCCGCAGTGCGGGCAGGTGACGTAGGTGTCCTCGCCGTTCTCGGCGCTGGCGAGGAACTCCTCGGACGTCGAGCCCCCCATGGCGCCGGCCATGGCCTGGACGATGACGTAGTGGAAGCCGAGCCGGTCGAAGATCTTGATGTAGGCGTCCCGGTGGGCGTCGTAGGACTTGGCCAGGCCGGCGTCGTCGATGTCGAAGGAGTAGGAGTCCTTCATGACGAACTCGCGCCCGCGCAGCAGCCCGGCCCGGGGCCGGGCCTCGTCGCGGTACTTCGTCTGGATCTGGTAGAGCGAGATCGGCAGGTCCTTGTACGAGGAGAACAGGTCCTTGACCGCCAGGGTGAACAGCTCCTCGTGGGTGGGACCGAGCAGATGGTCGGCGCCCTTGCGGTCCTGCAGGCGGAACAGGTTGTCGCCGTACTCGGTCCACCGCCCGGTGGCCTGGTAGGGCTCGCGGGGCAGCAGCGCCGGAAAGAGCAGCTCCTGGCTGATCTGGTCCATCTCCTCGCGGACGATCTGCTCGACCCGGCGCAGCACCCGCAGGCCCAGCGGCAGCCAGGTGTAGATGCCCGGGCTGACCCGCCGGATGTAGCCCGCGCGCACGAGCAACCGGTGGCTGGGCACTTCGGCGTCGGCGGGATCCTCGCGCAGGGTGCGCAGGAACAGCGAGGACATGCGCAGGACGGTCACGGTCGCTCCTTCGGCTCGGGTCGAAGGATATCCGCCGGGCTCACCCCACCCGGGCGCCGACGTGGATGGCCAGGGCATCCACCGCGCCGACGTCGGCGGTGAACCACCCGTCGGCGTTGACCGTCACGGTGGGCCCGGCGCAGCCGCCCGCCGCGGGCGCGCCGTGGACGACGTCGCAGTAGCGCCCGGGCGGCATCCGGGTCTGGAAGGAACGCCCGGTGAGCGCCGCCCCCCCGGAGTTGAGCACGACGAAGCCCCGCTCGCCCCGCGCGAAGCCGACCGCCGCTCCCCCGTCGTCCCACCACAGGTCCACGCCGGTGCCCTTGACGGTGTTGTGGAAGCCGACCATCCCCTCGACCGCGGGCCACCGGTGCTCGCACACCCACCCGTCCGAGCCGCACACGCTGTCCTTGGTCGTGCCCCGATCGTCGAGCGCGGGCGGGCCGGCGTCGGGGTCGGTGAACGCGTACGAGGACATCACCGTGGGCTCGCCGTAGGGCCAGGCGAGCATGTAGACGTTGCCGAGGCGGTATGCCGCCGGCGAGCGGTGGGTGAGCACCTGCGGGCCGCCGTGGCGCTGCGTGTCGTGGTTGTCGAGGAACACCCGGGCTCGGGTGCCCTCGACCGCGCCGCCGAGGGCGCGCAGGTCGCTCAGGCGCGCGCCCTGGACCGCCCCCCCGACGGTGTCGCCGTAGGTGAAGACGAGGACCTTGACGAACGGGGTGTACTCCGCCATCCGGATCGGCTCGCCGCCGTAGTCGATGACCTCCGCGTAGGCGTCCGGTGTCCCGGGGACCCTGCGCAGGACGTCGGCCAGGTCGGCGGCCGGGATGTGCTTGGCCGCGTCGACCCGGAACCCGTCCACCCCGAGCGAGACGAGGTCGGTGAGGTAGGCCGCCAGACGCGCCCGCACCGGCTCGGTGTCGGTGGCCAGGTCGGCGAGGTTGACCAGCTCGCAGGTCTGGACCTGGGTGCGGTCCTGGTAGTCCCGGATCTCGTCGCCCGGGGTCAGCCCACAGTGGTGGAAGTCGGTCGGGCCGTAGATCCCGGGGTAGTCGTAGTGCGTCCAGGGCGACCCGGCATACCCGACTCCGCCGTCGGAGCCGGCCATGTGGTTGACGACGACGTCGGCATAGACCCGCACCCCGGCGGCGTGGCAGGCCGTCACCATCTGCTGGTATGCCGCCCGGTCGCCGCGACGGGTGTCCAGTCGATAGGACACCGGCTGGTAGTCGACGTACCACGGGTTGCCGGTGACCATGGCGTGTTCGGTGGCCGGGGAGACCTGCACCCCGGCATACCCGACCTGCGCCAGGTGCGGGCACTCAGCGGCGACCGAGCGCCAGTCCCACTGGAACAGGGTGACGACGACATCGCGCGGCGCGGCGGGGGCCAGCACCGACGCGGTCGGTGCCGGCTCGGGCGTCGCCGTCGGCGCGGGGGACTGCACCGCCACGACGCAGCGCGAGAGCAGCGCGACGGCCAGGGCGAGCAGCACGACCACCCAGCGGCGACGGACCCGGCTCATGGGTCTACAGCAGCACCGTGGTGAACGACCCGACCTCGCGGTAGCCCAGGCCCAGGTAGGTGGCCCGGGCCGGGGTGTTGAAGTCGTTGACGTACAGGCAGGCCATCGCGGCGACGTCCCGCAGCACGGCCTCGGTGACCGCGGCGACCAGCGGCTTGGCCACCCCCTGCCCCCGCAGCCGGGGCGCGAGCCACACGCCCTGGATCTGCGCCGCGTCCACCCCGACCGACCCGATGTCGGCCTTGAAGAGGGTGGCCCGGTCCTCGACCCAGACGTAGGTGTGACCCGCGGCGACCAGCCCCGCGATGACGCAGCGGTAGGAGGCCGACGAGCCGACGTACGGCGGGTAGCCGATCTCGTCGGTGAACATCGCCGCCGCCGCGGGCAGCACCACGTCCACCTCGTCGGGTCGGGCGCGGCGGACCAGCGGGCTCACCGCGAGCCCGAGCTGCGAGGGGGCCACCTGCGTGGACATCAGCGGCTGGTGGCTGCGGACCGAGCGCGGCGGGCCCCACGAGGGGGCCAAGCGCTCCCACAGCCCCTGGACCTGCGCGCTGGGCCCGAACACCGACGCGCACTGGCGCCGCCACCGGCGCACCCGCTGGGCGACGGCGTCGAGGGCGTCGTCGTCGCACTCGACGGGCACGAGGTTGGCCGAGGCCCAGGCCAGCCCGACCAGGGCGCCGCGCCGGTGCACGCCCAGGACCGAGCCGGGCATGCAGACCAGGGCGCCCTCCTGGATCCGGGCGGCCACGAAGACGTTGGCCGCCGGGTCGCGGGCGCACAACCGGAGCGCTTCGTCCCGGTCCTGCGGGGTCAGCGCCCGGACCGGCGGTTGGGTGCGCAGCACGGCATACAGACTGCCACGCGCGGCCTGCGGGCGCCGGGATGCCGCGTCGCTCAGCCCACGGTGACGACCGGGGACGCCGCGTCGCCCTCGGTGGGCTCCGGCGCCTCGGCCGCGATGATCAGCGCCTGCTCGACGAGGGTCTCGACGATCTTGCTCTCCGGCACCGTGGCGATGACCTTGCCCTTGACGAAGATCTGCCCCTTGCCGTTGCCCGAGGCGACGCCGAGGTCGGCCTCGCGGGCCTCGCCCGGGCCGTTGACGACGCACCCCATGACGGCCACCCGCAGCGGGACGGTCAGCCCGGCCAGCCCGGCGGTCACCTGCTCGGCCAGGGTGTAGACGTCGACCTGGGCGCGTCCGCAGGACGGGCACGACACGATCTCGAGCTTGCGGGGGCGCAGGCCCAGCGACTGCAGGATCTGCGTGCCGACCTTGACCTCGGTGACCGGCGGCGCCGACAGCGACACCCGGATGGTGTCCCCGATGCCCCGGGAGAGCAGCACCCCGAAGGCGACCGCCGACTTCACCGTGCCCTGCAGCTTCGGGCCAGCCTCGGTGACGCCCAGGTGCAGCGGCCAGTCGCCGCGCTGCGCCAGCAGCTCGTAGGCGCGGATCATCACCAGCGGGTCGTGGTGCTTGACCGAAATCTTGAACTCGTGGAAGTCGTGCTCCTCGAACAGGCTCGCCTCCCACACCGCCGACTCGACGAGCGCCTCCGGGGTGGCCTTGCCGTGCTTCGCCAGCAGCCGCTTGTCCAACGACCCGGCGTTGACGCCGATGCGGATCGACACCCCGGCGGCCTTGGCCGCCGCGGCGATGGCCCCGACCTGGTCGTCGAAGGCACGGATGTTGCCGGGGTTGACCCGCACCGCGGCACAGCCGGCGTCGATCGCGGCGAAGACGTACTTGGGCTGGAAGTGGATGTCCGCGATCACCGGGATCTGGCTGTGCCGGGCGATCTGCCCCAGCGCGTCGGCGTCGTCCTGGCTGGGGCAGGCCACCCGGACGATGTCGCAGCCGGCCGCGGTGAGCTCGGCGATCTGTTGCAGGGTGGCGTTGACGTCGGCGGTGAGGGTCGTGGTCATGGACTGGACCGACACCGGCGCCTCGCCGCCCACCTGCACCGACCCCACCCGGATGGCGCGCGAGGCCCGGCGAGGGGCGAGGGCCGACGGGGGGGCGGAGGGCATACCGAGCGAGACGGGCATGACCTCCAGTATGCCGCGCGAGGCGGGCGCCCCGACGCGCTCGGTGCCCCGAGGGCCCCGGCCGTCAGCCACCCAGTCGGACCGGTGTCACGAGGTCGGCGTAGACGAGCAGGACGGCCATGACGATGACGACCGTGGACACGGCATACGCGATGGGCAGGGCCTTGGCGACGTCGACGTACCCCGGGTCGGGACGCCCGAGCAGCCGGGCGCCGGCCCGCTTGAGGCCCTCCCAGATCGCGCCGACGGCGTGCCCGCCGTCCAAGGGCAACAGCGGCAGGAGGTTGAAGAAGAACAGCGCGAGGTTGAGCCCCACGACCAGGGAGACCAGCAGGAACGCCTTCGCGCCGACGGTCTCGGCGCCGAGCTGCCCGCCGGCGACCTCGCCGCCCAGGCGGCCGAGCCCCACGACCGACATGGGCCCGTTGGGGTCACGGTCGGCCTGACCGGTCACGGTCTGGACGATGCCGACCATCTTCTCGGGCACGGTGAGCAGGGCCGCGCCCGTGGCGCCGAGCATGTCGCCCATGACCCGGGGCACCTGGGTGAGCGGCTGGCGGACCTGACCCTGGGCGGGCGAGACCCCGAGGTAGCCCACCGACTCGGTGACCACCGATCCGTCCGGCGCGACTCGGGCCTTCCCGTCGGTGGTCACGGCACGGGTCAACGCCGCGATCGACACCGGCAGCACGGTGCGCTGCCCGTCCCAGTCCACGGTGAACTCCAGGGTCGTGCCCCGGGCGGCCCGGACCGCCGAGAGGACGTCGGACCAGGTCGTCACCGGCGCCTGGCCCACGGCGACGATCCTGTCGCCGGCGCGCAGGCCGGCCAGCGCCGCGGGGGACGCCGGATCGCCCGGCAGGCAGTCCGGCTGGGGTTTGGCGGCCGTCGGCGCGGTCGAGGGCAGGCATTCGGCGACGGTGGAGATCGTCGGCACCACGGTGGGCACGCCGATCCCGCTGACCGCGACCCCGAGCAGGACGAAGGCCAGGACGAGGTTCATCGCCGGGCCACCAATCATCACGAGCAGCTTCTTGGGCACCGAGAGCTTGTAGAACACCCGGTGCTCGTCACCGGGCCCGATCTCGCGGTCGGACTCGGCTCTGGCCTGCTCGGCCAGGGCCGCGAAACGGCCCACCGGCGCCGTGTCGGAGGCGGTGAGGTCGGCGGGTCGTGGCGGATACATGCCGATCATCCGGACGTAGCCCCCGAGCGGGATCGCCTTGACGCCGTACTGGGTCTCGCCGATGGTCCGCGACCAGATCGTCGGTCCGAACCCGATCATGTACTGCGAGCAGCGCACCCCGAAGCGTTTGGCGGGCAGCAGGTGACCGATCTCGTGCAGGGCGATGCTCACCGCGACACCCACCGCGACGGCGAGCACCCCGACGACGGACATCGCCACGGTCATCGCGAACTCCCCTTCGTCAGCCCGAGCACCCGTCGGGCCTGCTCGCGGGCCCACCGGTCGGCCCGCGACACTCCCTCAACGCCCAGGGCGACCAGATCACTCCCGGTCCAGCGGCATACCTGCTCGGCGTCCCCCTCGGCATGCCGGTCGACGACCCGCGCCACGGTGTCGACGATCTCGGTGAATCGGATCGCCCGGTCGTGGAAGGCGTCGACGCACACCTCGTTGGCCGCGTTGTACACCGCCGGGTAGGTGCCCGCAGCCCGCCCGCACCGGTAGGCCAGCGGCACCGCGGGGAAGGCCCGCTCGTCCAAGGGCAGGAAGTCCCATGTCGAGGGAGCGCTCCAGTCGCAGGGCTGGTCGACGTCGGGCAGCCGGTCGGGCCAGGACAGGCCCAGGGCAATGGGCACGAGCATCCGCGGCGGTCCGGCCTGGGCGATCGTCGAGCCGTCGTGGAACTCGACCATGGAGTGCACCTGCTGCTGCGGATGCACCACGACGTGGATCGCCTCGAACGGCACGTCGAACAGCAGGTGGGCCTCGATGACCTCCAGGCCCTTGTTGACCAGCGTGGCGCTGTTGGTCGTGACCACCCGGCCCATGGCGAAGTTCGGATGGGCCAGCGCCTGCTCGGGAGTGACGTCTCGCAGGCGCTCACGCGGCATACCCCGGAAGGGACCGCCGCTGGCGGTGAGCACCAGTCGACGCACCTCGCCGGCCCGGCCGGAGCGCAGGCACTGGGCCAGCGCACTGTGCTCGGAGTCCACCGGTACGAGCTGCCCCGGCCGGGCCACGGCCTTGACCAGCGGCCCGCCGACGATGAGGGACTCCTTGTTGGCCAGCGCCAGGGTGGCCCCGGCGCGCAACGCGGCCAGGGTCGCGGTGAGCCCGATGGCGCCGGTGATGCCGTTGAGCACGACGTCGGCGGGCCGGCCCGCGAGCCGGTCGTTGGCGTCGGGCCCGACGAGAATTTCGGGGCGGTATGCCGCCACACCGGCCGCGGCGGCGGCGCTGGTCAGGGCCTGGCGGACCCGCTGGGCACTGGCCGAGGCGACCGCGACCGCGCCGACCCGGTGCGCGACGGCCTGCGCGGCCAGCAGGTCCAGCCGGCCCCCACCGCCACCCAGCCCGACCACCCGCACCGCCTCGGGGTGGCTTCGCACCACCTGCAGGGCCTGGGTGCCGATCGAGCCGGTGGACCCGAGGACGATCACCTCGCGAGTGCGGGTCATGCGCGCACCGTCCGGGTCGCGGTCACACCGGGCTCAGGGTGATCTTCGCGCCGTCGGAGAGGAAGTCGGCGTGCAGCTCCAGAGCGGTCAGCGTCGCATCGGTGGCCACGTCGAAGATGATGGTGCGCTCGATGGTGGCCCCGGGCTGGATGGTGCCGGTGGCCGGGGGTTTGCCGCTGCTCTCGTAGATCTCGGCGACCGTGTCGGTGTCGAGCTCGCGGCCCTTGGAGTCGAAGCCGACCTGCATGAAGCTGGTGAAGTAGCCCGGCTGCGACCCGGTGTTGGTGATCGACAGGGCGACGAGGCAGAACTTGCCCTCGGCCTTCTTGGTGAGGATTTGTCCGGACCCCACCTGGGTCTTGGAGCAGTCCACCCCGGTGACCGTGAACCGCAGGGCGG
The DNA here is from genome assembly GCA_037045055.1 of Dermatophilaceae bacterium. GTDB lineage: Bacteria > Actinomycetota > Actinomycetes > Actinomycetales > Dermatophilaceae > Phosphoribacter. The sequence continues at coordinate 261,285 of JBAOHJ010000003.1, forward strand.
CGTCCGTTGCGGTCTGCCCCGCGGCCGCAGGCGGCGCGGTGGGGGCGCTCGTCGTCGGAGCCGTCGGCTGGGTGGGTCTGGGCGCGGGCGCGGTGGCCGTCCTGGTCACCACCGGGGCCGGCCCGGCCGTGCCCTCCCCCGAGGTGAGGGCGCGGACCGCGGCGACCGCGACGGCCCCGAGACCGAGGAGCACGACGAGCACCACGACGACCCAGATCCACGCCTTGGACCGACCGGGGGTGGGCGCCGACCCGCCCGACCCGGGTCCGTAGGGCGGGGTGGGGTAGCCCGGCTGTCCGGCGCCCGGGTAGCCCGGCTGGCCCGGGTAGCCCGGCTGGCCGGGGTAGCCCGGCTGACCCGGTTGCGGTGTCCCGGCATACGGCGGTTGACCCGGGTATGCCGGCTGGGCCGGGGATGCCGGGTGGTCCGAGCCCGAGGGCGCCGGCGCCGCGATCACCTGGGTCGGGTCGGTGCCGATCTGCTGGGTGGCCTCGGTGCCGTAGGTCGGTGACAGCGGGTCCTGCATCGGGCTGGCGGCCAGGTCCGCCGAGCCCTCGACGCGGTCGGGCCAGGTCTGTCCCGGGGTGCTCGGTGCCGGGCCCGGCCCGCCGTCGCCGGACGCGGCATACGGCCCCGGCGGGATCGGTGCGGTGCCCGCGTCCGGTCCGGCGGGCGGCCAGCCCTGGGGCGGCGGCGGGGCCACCGGGTGCCACTGGTTGTCGTGACCGAGTACGTGGCCGTTGACGACGTCGCCTGGCTTGTACATGTCGATGGGTCCCCCTCGTCTGCGGCGCGCCGCCGCGTCGACGCCGCGAGCCTCGCGTCGCCGGGCCAACTCAACCATGGCCGCCGACCGTGCTCAACCACCGGTCGGACGCGTCCGGGCAGGGTCAGCGGTCGAGCACGGTGACGTGCAGGTCGGCCCGGTGCGTCTCGGTGTCGTGCAGCACGGCGAGGATCGCGGCGAAGCCGACCGGATCGGCGGCCCGAAGGACCCCCACCCGGTCCCAGACCAGCTCCAGCGGCCCGTCGTCGGGCAGGTCGCGCAGAGCGTCCAGTAGGGCGTCGAGATTGTGCCCGAACCACGTGGGCAGGCGCAGCGCCGCGGCGAACGCCGCGATGGAGGACCTGCTGTCGGCGCCGGCCGGCACGACATGCACCGCCCGCCCGCTGCGAGTGGCCTCGGCGACCACCGAGCGCAGGCTGGTGCCCGGCCCGAGGCGCCTCATCGCCCCTCCCGGACCCGTCGGAAGCTCGCGTAGTGGTCGTCGGTGTAGTAGACGTCGCCGTCACCGCCGACGACGACCCGGCGTGGCCCGCGGTCGGTGTCCCCCGGTGTGCTCACGGTGTACTCCCGGTAGTAGCCCGCGGGTCTGCTCGGCAAGAGCCTCTCGCGGTTGCCGAACGGTTGGTCGTCGCTGCGGGGATAGGGGTACGGCCCGCCGCGACGCACCAGGGCGAGGGTCTGACGGGCTTGCGTGGGCAGCGCCGACTCGTCCACCCAGGGCAGCCCGCTGACCGGGTCCGTGGCGGCGGGCACACTGGCGGACACCGGCGCGGACGGCGGCAGGGTCCTCGTCCGGTCACTGCGACCGACCAGGTATGCCGCGAGCAGCACGACCGCGACGGCCAGGACCACGGCCAGGCCCGTGGCGGGTCGCCCTCGCCACCCCGACCTCGACACCCGCGACCGACCTACTCCTGGGGTCTGAGCACCGGCTCGAGGGTGGTGAGCACCGACGCGTCCTCGATCGTCGGCGGCACCGCCGGCCGCTGTCCGTCGGCGATCTCGCGCATCGTCTTGCGCAGGATCTTGCCCGAGCGGGTCTTGGGCAGGGCGCCGACGATGTCGACCTGGCGCAACGCCGCGACCGCCCCGACCTCGGCACGCACCCGCTCGACGAGCTCCTGCTTGATCCGTGCCCCGTCCGCGGCGACGTCGATCCCCGCCTTGGGCACGACGAGGGCGCGCGGCAGCTGACCCTTGAGCTCGTCGTGGACCCCGATCACCGCGCACTCGGCGACCGCCGGGTGCCCGGCCAGGGCCGCTTCGATCGACCCGGTGGACAGCCGATGGCCCGCGACGTTGAGCACGTCGTCGGTGCGGCCCATGACGTAGAGGTAGCCGTCGCCGTCGAGGTAGCCGCCGTCCCCGGTGAGGTAGTAGCCCTCGAAGGCCGACAGGTAGGACGCGACGTAGCGCTCGTCGTCGTTCCACAGCGTCGGCAACGTCCCCGGCGGCATGGGCAGCTTGATGCAGATGGCGCCCTCGGTGTCGGCCGGCACCTGCGTGCCGTCGGGGTCGAGCACCTGCACGGCATACCCGGGCACGCAGACCGAGGGCGAGCCGGCCTTGATGGGCAGCGGCTCCAGGCCGCGCGGGTTGGCCGCGATCGGCCAGCCGGTCTCGGTCTGCCACCAGTTGTCGATCACCGGGACGCCGACGGTGTCGGTCGCCCAGTGGTAGGTGTCGGGGTCCAGGCGCTCGCCGGCGAGGAAGATCGTCGTGAGCCGGGACAGGTCGTAGCCCTCGATCTTGCTGCCGGTGGGGTCGTCGCGCTTGATCGCTCGGAAGGCCGTCGGGGCGGTGAACATCGCGGTGGCGCCGTACTCGGACAGGATCCGCCAGAACGCCCCGGCGTCGGGGGTGCCGACTGGCTTGCCCTCGTAGAGCACCGTCGTGGCGCCGGTGAGCAGCGGCGCGTAGACGATGTACGAGTGCCCGACCACCCACCCGACGTCGCTGGCGGTGAACCAGGTCTGACCGGGCTGCACCCCGTAGATGTTGCGCATCGACCAGCGCAGCGCGACGGCGTGCCCACCGTTGTCGCGGTAGATGCCCTTGGGCTTGCCGGTGGTGCCGGAGGTGTAGAGGATGTAGAGCGGGTCGGTGGCCTCGACCTCGACGCAGTCCGCGCCGGCGTCGGCGGCGGGGGTCGACACGAAGTCGCGCCAGTCGACGTCACGGGGGCCCATCGTCGCGGTGGCCTGCTCGCGCTGCAGCATGACGACCAGCTGCGGCTTGTGCTCGGAACGCTCGATGGCCTCGTCGAGGAACGGCTTGTAGGGCACGACCCGACCCGGCTCGATCCCGCACGAGGCGGACAGGATGAGCTTGGGCTGGGCGTCGTCGATCCTTGCGGCCAGCTCCTGCGGGGCGAAGCCGCCGAACACCACCGAGTGCACCGCGCCGATGCGGGCGCAGGCGAGCATCGCGAAGACCGCCTCGGGCACCATCGGCATGTACACGACGACCCGGTCCCCCGCCGAGACGCCGGCGCCGGCCAGCGCTCCGGCCAGGCGGCGCACCTCGGCGAGCACCTGCGCGTAGGTGTAGGTCCGTTTGGTGTCGGTCACCGGCGAGTCGTAGTGGATCGCGGCCTGGTCCGCCCGCCCCGCCGCCACGTGCCGGTCCAGGGCGTTGTAGCAGGTGTTGAGGGTGCCGTCCGGGAACCACCGGTAGAAGGGCGGGCGGGAGGAGTCCAGCACCCGGGCCGGCGGGGTGATCCAGTCGATGTCCTTGGCGGCCTCGCCCCAGAAGGCGTCGGGGTCCTCGATGCTCGCGTGGTAGGCCCGCTGGTATGCCCCGGTCTGCTCGCTCATAAGGGCACAGACTGCCAAGGTATGCCGCCGGGCGCCACCCATCCCCTCGGCGCTGCGCCGGGGCCACTCCCGCCCGCGCCGAACGGTCCCCGGGCAGCGTGGCGCTGCGCAAGGCGCTCCTCAGCGGCCGGCGATCTCGACCGACGCGAAGTTCCACCGGTGGGTCGTCGGAGACTCGTCCCACAGCCGGACCGCCTCCCCGCTGGCGGACGTGGTCCCTTGAAGCCGCTGTACCCAGAACGTCGCCGGAGCTGAGGCGAGGTACTCGGTGACGAGATCCTGGCCACTGGCCGGCACGATGTGGATCGCGCCGTCCCAGTCACTGCCGACCCCCCACACCATTGACCCGCTCCCCGTGCTGACCACGGTGGTTTGCGGGTGGCTACCCGCGCCACCGGCCCCGGAGACAGCACCCAAGCGAGCGTCTTTGAACGCGGCGGTGGTGATCAAGGCCTGATAGGGAGATGCGGACAACTCCGCTCTCACCGTCACTCTGCTCAATGGCGCCGATGCGACTGCCGTCCAGATTTCGGCCGTGCCGTACTGGGTGTTCTCCCGGCGCTGGAGTTGCCAGGCCAGTCCTCCACCCGAGACGGTTCGCACGGCCTGTGTCCCCAAAGGGCCGTCCGCGGCGACGAAGGCCACGAGCAGCTCGTCCGAGCCACTTGTGGTCAACGGCGCGGTTTGGACCGCCCACCGCGCCCAGCCAGGTTGCGAGTTCACCAAGGTGTCCAGGACTGGGGTACCTAGGGTTGACGGCGCGATCGATGCCGAGACGGGCTGCGAGGGAGCAGATGGGTTGCCGGCCGAGTCCCAGGCGATCACGGCATAGGAATAGGTGGATCCCTGGGCGACGTCAGCGTCGACGAAGACAGAATCGGTAATCCTTCCCCATTCAACTCCATCGCGCTGCACGGTGTAACTCGTCACGCCCACGTCGTCCGTGCTCGGCCGCCAGGTGAGCAAAACTGCCGGTCCACTAATCACCTTTGCGGTGAGTTCCACCGGCTGGGAGGGGGGCGTCCCATCGACCGGATCAGGCGTGGTGAACGTCTGGTCGGCAGAGTAGGCGACGTTTCCCGACCCGTCCCTCGAAACCGCGCGGAAATGATAGGTCGCCGACGCATCCAGCCCGGAGATGACGACGGTATGCGTGGACGACAGTGTCGTGTTCCTGGCTGTGGCCATGCCATAACTGGAGCTCGAGCCATATTCGACTTGGGAGTCGGCGGGTTCGTCGGTCGACCAGGTCACCGTTGCGCCGTTCTGCCCCACCGACCCGAGTTGAAGGTTCGTCACGGTTGGTGGTGAGGTATCCGAAACGGGATCGATCTGGCTCGGAGTAGCGGTGACTATCACGTGGTCGAAGGAGTGGGTGGCCAGGTAGGTGTTCACGTGGCTGGTCATCGCCAAGCCCACGAAGGGGCTGGACCCCAGCGGGACGCTCGTGCGAGCGAACTCAGTCCACGCCGTCCCGTCGGCGGATCGCGAGGCGACGACGAGGTCGCCGCTGCGCACCAGCCTCAGCCAGACCCCGGCAGCCGCGTCCCCGCCAAAGACATAGTCACTCCAACCCCCGGCCCTCGTCCGGAAGGTCTGCGCGACGCCGTGCCTCGCCGTCAGGGACGCCGTGACGTGCGCTGCCCCCGGCGAAAGGTCCGCGCGGATCATGACCCCGCCCACGGCCCATTCATCGCTGTTCTCCACACTCGCCACGCGAGCCACGATCTGCCCGTCTCCGATCATCGGCTGGTAGACGAAGCGGAAGGAGTCGACGTTGTCCCAGATATCGACTCCACTTCCCTGCAGTGTGAAGGAGCCATTCGTGTAGGACGCGCTTCCTGGCACCCCGACGGGGCCGAGGTCCGACGACTGCCACGGCAACGGCAATCCGGTCGGCGGCGTCGACGACGCGCCGACTACGATCGTTGCCGCCACGCTGGTCGCGGTGGCACCTTGGCTGTCGGTCGCCGTGGCCCAGACGGTGTAGGTGCCTGCCGCCGCTGGCGTCCACGTGACCGCGTACGGCGCCGAACTGTCGGCGCCCACCATGGTCGAATCCACGTAGAAGGTGACCCTTGCCACGGATCCGTCGGAATCTCCAGCCGACGCGGCCAGGCTCACGCTCTGCCCGACCGCGGCCGTAGTCCCGGTCGCCGGTGTCGTGAGCGTTACCGTGGGAAGGGCGTTCGCTCCCCCGGGTCCCGATCCGCTGACGCGGACGTCGCCTGGGCTATCACGACGGACGCGCAGGACGCCTGAGGCCTGGTCGTACGTCCAACCCTCCTGGGTGAGGTCCGTGCGCTGCTGCAGGGCGACTCCCCTGACGGTCACCTGCGCCGGCTGGAAGGCCAGACGCATGGATTCAGTGCCAGGTCCCGGCTTGGTGCTGTACGTCAGGTCTGCCGTGCCATAGGCGATTGAAACGACCTGACTGGTGGACCCGGTGAGATGGGTTTCCCCTGCGGGTGACCACTCGGGCACTGCGCGAAGAGCGGTCATGAAGTGGCGGATATAGTCGCCGTAGCCATCAGTGAACCATTGGTTGTTGACGGTGGGGCCATCGATGACGACACCGTCGGAACGCGCCATGTACGTGGCCCAGTTCAAGGAATAGTAGGCCCTGTCCTTCGCAACGAGATCGCCCGTCTTGGCATACAGCAGCGCGTTCACCGAGGCATAGCGAGAAGTGTGACTTCCCATCACATGGGGAAATGCCATCTGTTCGCGGATGACCTCAGCTCCGTAGGCAGTCTCTCCGAAGGTCCGTTCGACCCAGGCGACAATGCCCCGAACGTGGCTCTCCCAATTGGGGTCGGTCTCGGAATGGTCAAGAAGGTAGCGCGCCGTCATCAGGGCGTTCATCTGTGTGACGTTCGACAGGTCACCCTGGACTGGGACGTCCTCGAAGTAATTCGCCCAGACGTTGTTGGTCATTGGATACATCATGAGCCATGACCAGGCCATCGTCCTGGCGCGCTGGTATGCCGCGGTGTCACCGAGGCCGTTGATCAACAGAGCGTCGAACAACCGAATGGGATCGATGACATTGGCACAGTAGTCCTCGCGGACCGCTCCGGTCGCCGCCTGCACTCGGAAGGGCCAGGGGGACTGGGTCGAGGTGCCCGACCGCACGTGACCGGCGAGAGCGTTGGCAGCGGCAATTGCGGCGTCCCGATAGCGAGCATCTCCCGTTTGATCGAACAGCTGCATCCATGCGTACCCCAGCTGGCCGACCTTGTCCGGCTCGATGTAGCCCTGGCCGTCCCCGACTCCTGTGGTATTCCCGTAGGACGCTCCCGCGTAGGTCAACGAGCCCGCGTCACCGCTTGCGTAGGGCACTGAAGCCCACGCGGCATCCGCGGCCGTGAGGCCATGTTCGATGTGCCATCTCGCCACGCTCTCAGCGACGGAAACCGGTCCCGAATCGCCCGAATAGGCGTAATACCCGAGAGCTGACTCCACGAGCATGGCATAAAGGCCAGCCGGGTTGTGCGGCCACCCGGCCATGCCCTGAGTATCGGGGTTGAGGTAGCTCTGACTGAAATAGGCGGGCTTGCCGGTGCCCGGATCGGTGGGAACTCGCCGTTGCAGATAGTCCCACGACAGGCTTACCACCTCGCCAAACCCTCGCTGCGGGTCGCTCGTCCACGGGATGATTCGACCACTCGAATCCACGGCGATCGGATGCCCATTGAGCGTGCTGGCTGCCCCCGCGAGGGGTTGTGGAGCTACCAGCGCGCCCACGACGAGCGTCACGAGAACAGCCATCAATCGCCGCATTTCGGCACCCATCCAGTGAAACCGCGTTTCCCGAGGACGGCAGTGTATGACCCTGGGCTGTGAATGAGCACCACCGCGTCCGGTAGGCCCTCCTGTCCCCAATGCACTTATGCGGCGCCGGTGTAGGACGTCGTACCCGGCCGAGCACTGACGGCCGTCGCGGCGATAGGCATCGCTAAGGCACGGCGTCCCGGGCCCCGACGAAGGCGTCGACGCACGCCCGCACGTCGGCCTCGGAGTGCGCCGCCGACAGCTGCACCCGGATCCGCGCCTTGCCCTGGGGGACCACCGGGTAGGAGAACGCGATGACGTAGACCCCGTGCTCGAGCATGTGGTCGGCGATCTGGGCGGCCCGACGGGCACCGTCGGGGCCGGGGAACATCACCGGGGTGATCGGGTGAGCACCGGGGAGCAGGTCGAAGCCGGCGGCGCCCATGAGCTCGCGGAACAGCGTGGTGGTGCGTCGCAACGCCGCTCGGGCATCCTCCGAGCCGGCCACGAGATCCAGCGCGGCGATGGACCCGGCGACCACGGCGGGGGCGACCGAGTTGGAGAACAGGTAGGGGCGGGAGCGCTGGCGCAGCAGGTCGACGACCTCGGCGGGGCCGCTGACGTAGCCGCCGCTGGCGCCGCCCAACGCCTTGCCGAGGGTCCCGGTGAGCAGATCCACCCGGTCGCGCACGCCGAACAGCTCGGGGGTGCCGCCCCCGTGCGGTCCGACGAACCCGACCGCGTGCGAGTCGTCCACCAGGACCAGGGCGGCATACTCCTCGGCGAGGTCGCAGATGCCTGGCAGCGGGGCGAAGGACCCGTCCATGGAGAACACCCCGTCGGTGGCGACCACGACCCGCCGGGCGCCGGCCCCCCGGGCCGCGCGTAGTTGCGCCCGGAGGTCCTCCAGGTCGGCGTTGCGGTAGCGGTAGCGGGCCGCCTTGGACAGCCGGACGCCGTCGATGATCGAGGCGTGGTTGAGCTCGTCGGAGACGATGGCGTCGCGCTCGTCGACCAGCACCTCGAACACCCCGCCGTTGGCGTCGAAGCAGGAGGAGTACAGGATCGTCGCCTCGGTGCCCAGGAACGCGCTGAGGCGTCGCTCCAGCGCGGTGTGCTGGGTCTGGGTGCCGCAGATGAACCGCACCGACGCCATCCCGAAGCCCCACGTGTCCAGCGCCCCCTTGGCCGCCGCGACGACGTCCGGGTGGTCGGCCAACCCCAGGTAGTTGTTGGCGCAGAAGTTGAGCGCCTCGCGCGTCCGGGTCCACACGTGCGCCGACTGCGGGGTGGTCAGCTCTCGCTCGGACTTGTACAACCCGGCCGAGCGGATCTCCTCGAGCGTGGCCGCGAGCTCGTCCCTCATCGATCCGTACACGGGCCTCTCCTTCGCTGCGCGAGCGGCATCCCCCGGGGGTCGAGGCGAGCCGGTATGCCGGGTCCCGCCGCTCCCGAGGATGCCACGGCCCCCACCGCACCGTCTCCCCCGCGACGGCGACCGGCGGGGCGGGCGCCGAGGCGCCGGGGCGCTCAAAGGCGCTCACCCGACCGGGCTGCTCCAGTCCAGCACGACCTTGCCGCACTCTCCGGCTCGGGCCGTCTGGAAGGCCTGCTCCCACTGCTGCGCGGGGTAGCGGTGCGTGACCACCGAGGCCACCGCCGCGGCGAACGCCGGTGAGCTGGCCAGCATCGCGGACATGAGATACCAGGTCTCGAACATCTCCCGGCCGTAGATGCCCTTGAGGGTGATCATGTGGGTGATCACCCGGCCCCAGTCGATCGGGTAGGGGGTCTTGGGCAGGCCGAGCATGGCGACCCTGGCCCCATGGTTGAGGTTGGCGAGCATCTCCGCCACCGCGGACGGCGCTCCGGACATCTCCAGCCCGATGTCGAAGCCCTCCCGCATCCCCAGCTCGCGCTGCGCCTGGCTGATCCGGGTCGTCGCGACGTTGACCACGAGGTCGGCGCCGACCGCCGAGGCCAGGCTCAGGCGGTAGTCGCTCACGTCCGTGACGACGACGTGCTTGGCCCCCGCGTGCCGGGCGATGGCCGCCGCCATGACCCCGATCGGGCCTGCGCCGGTGATGAGCACGTCCTCCCCCACCAGCGGCCACTGCAGGGCGGTGTGGGTGGCGTTGCCCAGCGGGTCGAACACCGCCGCCAGATCGGGGTCCAGGTCTCGGGGTTGGACCCAGACGTTGGCGGCGGGCACGACGACGTAGTCGGCGAACGCCCCGTCCCGGTTCACCCCCACCCCGACGGTGTTGATGCACACGTGCCGGCGCCCGGCGCGACAGTTGCGGCAGTGCCCGCAGACGATGTGCCCCTCCCCCGAGACCCGATCGCCCACCCGGACCGCGGCGTCGCTGACCTCCGGCCCGACCTCGACCACCTCGCCGTAGAACTCGTGCCCGAGGACCATCGGCGGGCCCACCGTGGCGGCGGCCCAGTCGTCCCACTGTTGGATGTGCAGGTCGGTGCCGCACAGCCCGGTCCGCAGCACCCGGATCGTCACGTCGGCCCGGCCGCAGGCCGGTTCGGCGACGTCGACGAGGTCCAGCCCCGGGCCGGCCGTGGTCTTGGCGAGGGCGCGCATGCGGGCTCCTTCTCGGTATGCCGCGGGCCTGCCGGTCGCGGGTCGGCGTGGGCGCGGCGCGGCATACCGACCTTATCCGCACACCTGCGGCGAGCGGGTGGCCGTCGGGTCGACACGGCCGGCCGCGGCGAGCTGCCCGCACGCGCCGTCGATGTCCCGGCCACGGGTGTCGCGCACCGTGGTCGGTATGCCGTGGGCCTGCAGCCGGGCGACGAACTCCCGCTGTGCCTGCGGTCGGGACGCGGTCCACCGCGAGCCCGGGGTGGGGTTGAGCGGGATGGGGTTGACGTGGACCCACCCGAGGCCGCGCCCGGTGAGCAGCCGACCGAGCAGGTCGGCGCGCCAGGGGTGGTCGTTGACGTCGCGGATCAGGGCGTACTCCACGGACACCCGACGGCCGGTCGACGCGTGGTAGCGGCGCGCGGCGTCGAGGGCCTGCCCGACCGGCCAGCGCAGGTTGACCGGCACGAGCTCGTCGCGCAGCTCGTCGTCGGGGGCGTGCAGCGACAGGGCGAGGGTGACCGGCAGGCCCTCCCGGGCCAGGCGGTCGATCGCCGGCACCAGACCCACGGTCGACACCACGACGCCGCGGGCGGACATGCCCAGCCCCGCCGGGGCGGGGTCGGTGAGCCGGCGCAGGGCCGCGACCACCCGGGCGTAGTTGGCCAGTGGCTCACCCATGCCCATGAACACGACGTTGGACACCCGGGTCGGGGCCCGGTCGCTGCCGGTGGTGCCGCCGGGCAGCTCCCCGTCGCGCACCCCCCGGGCGGCGCCCACGACTTGCTCGACGATCTCGGCGGTCGAGAGGTTGCGCACCAGCCCCCCCTGACCGGTCGCACAGAACGGGCAGCCCATGCCGCAGCCGGCCTGGCTGGACACGCACACGGTCACCCGGTCGGGGTAGCGCATGAGCACCGACTCCACCAGCGCCCCGTCGTGCAGACGCCAGACCGATTTCACCGTGCGGCCCCCGTCCGCGACCTGGCGGCCGGCGGGGGTCAGCAGCGTCGGCAGCAGCCGGGCGGCGAGGTCCGCTCGGACGTCGGTCGGCAGGTCCGTCATGTCGCCCGGGTCGGCGGTGAGACGGGCGAAGTAGTGCCGCGACAGCTGGTCCGCGCGGAAGGTCGGCTGGCCCAGCGCGTGGACGGCGTCCCGCCGCTGCGGGGCGGTGAGGTCGGCCAGGTGAGGTGGCGGCGCGGGGGGCCGGTGGTGGCCCGCGGCCCGCGGCTGGTCGGCCATGACGCTCAGCGGACCGCGACGAACGCGGTGAGCACCATCCAGGTCACCGGCGCCGTGACGACGAGGGAGTCGAGCCGGTCCATGAGACCGCCGTGGCCGGGCAGGATGCTCGACATGTCCTTGATGCCCACGTCCCGCTTGATGGCCGACTCGACGAGGTCGCCGATCGTGCCGGCGGCGGCGACCGCGGCGCCCAGGGCCAGGCCGACCCACCACGGCCCGCGCAGGGCCAGACTCACGCACACCGCGCCGACCACCATGCAGGACAGCACCGACCCCGCGAACCCCTCCCAGGACTTCTTCGGGCTGATCGTCGGGGCGATCGCGTGGCGCCCGAAGTTGGCGCCCACGGCATACCCGCCGACGTCGCTGGCCACGGTGACGGCCATGAAGGTGAACGTGCGCCACGCGCCGTCGGAGGGGGCCAGCAGTAGCATCGAGAACGCCGCCAGCAGCCCCGGATAGGCAGCCAGGAACAGGCCCACAGTGACGTCGCCAGCGGCGCCCTTTGCGGCATCCGAGCCCCGCCAGAGCAGGACCCCCACGCAGGTCAGCCCGAAGACGACGAACAGCGCCTCGGTGCCGGCGGCGAACGCCGTGACGAGCATGGCCACGGTGCCCAGGACCAGGGGGAGCAACGGCGGATGCCGCCCGACGTGACCGACTCCCCGGACCAGCTCCCACACCCCGATGGACACGGCGCTCGTCGCGACGAGCACGAACAGCTCCTTGTGCCAGAACAGGCCCAGCAGGACCACGGCCCCGAGCGCCAGACCGATGCCGATGGCGGCCGGCAGGTTGCGCCCGGCCCGCGAGCGCCGCGGGACCTCGTCCACGAGGGCCTGCGGCGACGGAGCCTGGGCCCGGCCCGGGTCGGGTGTCGTCATCGTCGGCCCGTCACCCCTCGAGCAGCTCGGATTCCTTGCCCTTGAGCAGGTGGTCGACGGTCTCCACGTACCTCTTGGTCAGCACCTCCAGCTCCTTCTCGGCGCGCAGGCCGTCGTCCTCGCCGACCTCTCCGTCGCGGATGAGGTGCTCCAGGTCGGTCTTGGCCTTGCGCCGGACGTTGCGGATCGAGACCCGGGCCTCCTCGGCCTTGTGGTGGGCCAGCTTGATGTAGTCGCGACGCCGCTCCTGGGTGAGCACGGGCAGCATGCAGCGGATCACCGCACCGTCGTTGCTCGGGTTGAGGCCGAGGTCGGAGTTGCGGATGGTCTTCTCGATGGCGGGCATCGCCTTGGCGTCGAACGGCTTGATGAGGATGGTCCGCGCCTCGGGCGTGGTGAACGAGGCGAGCTGCTGCATCGGCGTCGGCGCGCCGTAGTACTCGACGAGCAGCTTGGCGAACATGCCCGGGTTGGCGCGACCGGTGCGGATGCCGGCGAAGTCCTCCTTGGCGACCTCGACGGCCTTCTCCATCTTCTCCTCGGCCTCGAAGAGCGTCTCGTCGATCATCGGTTGTCCACGTCTTCCTCGTCGGGGCCGGGCATGCCGGTCAGGCCACCGTGACCAGCGTGCCGATCCTCTCACCTCGCAGCGCGCGGGTGATGTTTCCCTCACCTTCCATGCCGAAGACGAGCATGGGCAGGCCGTTGTCCTGACACAGCGCGAACGCCGCGGCGTCGAGGATCTTCAACCCTCGGGCCAGCGCCTCGTCGAAGGTCAGCGAGTCGATCTTCGTGGCCGCCGGGTCGACCTTGGGGTCGGCCGTGTAGATGCCGTCGACCCCGCTCTTGGCGATGAGCAGCCGATCGCAGTGGGTCTCCAACGCCCGCTGGGCGCTGACCGTGTCGGTGGAGAAGAACGGCATACCGGCGCCCGCCCCGAAGATGACGACGCGGCCCTTCTCCAGATGTCGGATCGCCCGCCGCGGGATATAGGCCTCGGCCACCTGACCCATGGCGATCGCGGTCTGCACCCGGGTGTCCACGCCGACCTGCTCGAGGAAGTCCTGCAGGGCCAGGCAGTTCATCACGGTGCCGAGCATGCCCATGTAGTCCGCGCGCGCCCGGTCCATGCCCTTGTCCTGCAGCTGCTCGCCGCGGAAGAAGTTCCCGCCGCCGACGACGATGGCCACCTGGACGTCGCTGCTCACCGCGGCGGCGATCTGGTCGGCGACCGCGTGCACGACGACCGGGTCCAGGCCCACCTCGCCACCGCCGAACACCTCACCGGACAGCTTGAGCAGCACCCGCCGGTATGCCGTCCGCCCGCCGGACGGGCTCGGCTGGGCAGGCTCCGCTGGGGTCATGGCAGGCTCCTCGACGGGTGGCTGGCGGGCGGTCGTTCGATCCTGTCACACCCGCCGGCAGCCGGCCCGGCGGGCGCCCTCAGGTGCCGACGCGGAAGCGACGGAAACCGGTGGCCGTCGCGCCGGCCTCGGCGAGCACCTGGGCGACCGACCTCTTCTGGTCCTTGGCGAAGGCCTGCTCGAGCAGGACGTTCTCCTTGAAGAAGCCGTTGAGCCGGCCCTCGACGATCCTCGGCAGGGCAGCCTCGGGCTTGCCCTCCTCGCGCGAGGTCGCCTCGGCCAACCGCCGCTCGTTCTGCACGGTCTCGGCCGGGACCTCGTCGCGGACGAGCACGGTTGGCGAGAACGCCGCCACGTGCATGGCCACGTCCCTGGCGACCGCCTCGTCGCCGCCGCTGGTCGCCACGAGCACCCCGATCTGCGGGGGGAGGTCCTTGCTCGTGCGGTGCAGGTAGGCCACGACGTGCTCGCCCTCGAGGCGAGCCACCCGGCGGACCTCGATCTTCTCCCCGGTCGCCGCGCTGCCCTCCTCGAGCAGCTCCTTGACGGTGCGTCCGTCGGGCAGGCCGCCGGCCACCAGGGCCTCGGCGTCGGTGGCCGCCGTCGCCACCGCCTGGGCCAGCACGGCGTCGGCCAGGGCCACGAACCGCTCCGACTTGGCGACGAAGTCGGTCTCGCAGTTGACCTCGACGAGGGTGCCGACGCCGTCCTGCACCTGCGCCGCGACGAGACCGTTGCTCGCCGATCGGCCCTCCCGTTTGGTCACGCCCTTGAGGCCCTTGACCCGCAGGATCTCGGCAGCCTTGGTGAGGTCACCGTCGGCCTCCTCCAGGGCCCTCTTGACGTCGAGCATGCCCGCAGCGGTCTGCTCGCGCAGCTTCTTGATGTCGGCGGCGGTGACGGTGGCCATGCTGATCTCTTTCGTCGCGTCGGGATTAGGAGTGGGGATGCCGCGGGCTCAGGCGTCCTGCGCAGGCTCGGCGGGCTCGGGCTCGGCGGTCGCGGGCTCGGCGGTCGGCTCGGCGCCGTCGACCGGGTCGGCGGTCGGCTCGGCGTTGTCGACCGGGTCGGCGGTCGGCTCGGCGTTGTCGACCGGGTCGGCGGTCGGTTCGGAATTGTCGACCGGGTCGGCGGTCGGCTCGGCGCCGTCGACCGTGGCGACGACGGGCTCGGCAGCGACCTCGGCGGCGGCCGCCTCGGCGTACAGCTCGCGCTCCCACTCGGCCAGTGGCTCGTCGGCGGCCACCCCGGCGGCGCCGGCGTCGGTGTCGCCCGAGCGGGCGGCGGCCCGGGCGATGAGCCCGTCGGCGACGGCGTCCGCGACCACGCGGGTCAGCAGGGTGACCGAGCGGATGGCGTCGTCGTTGCCGGGGATCTTGTAGTCGACCTCGTCGGGGTCGCAGTTGGTGTCGAGGATCGCGATGACCGGCAGCCCGAGCTTGCGGGCCTCGTCGACCGCGAGGTGCTCCTTCTTGGTGTCGACGATCCAGACCGCCGAGGGCACCCGGCTCATCGACCGGATCCCGCCCAGCGTCTTGTCGAGCTTGTCCTTCTCCCGCTTGAGGATGAGCAGCTCCTTCTTCGTGTGGCCGGAGCCGGCCACGTCGTCGAAGTCGATCTCCTCGAGCTCCTTGAGCCGGGTGAGCCGCTTGGCGATGGTGCTGAAGTTCGTCAGCATGCCACCCAGCCAGCGCTGGTTGACGTAGGGCATGCCCACCCGGGTGGCCTGCTCGGCGACCGGCTCCTGGGCCTGCTTCTTCGTCCCGACGAACAGGATCGTGCCGCCGTGGGCCACGGTCTCCTTGACGAACTCGTAGGCGTCGTTGATGTAGGTCAGCGACTGCTGCAGGTCGATGATGTAGATGCCGTTGCGCTCGGTCATGATGAAGCGCTTCATCTTGGGGTTCCACCGGCGGGTCTGGTGCCCGAAGTGGACGCCGCTCTCCAGGAGCTGGCGCATGGTGACGACGGCCATCGCCGTGTCCTCCTTGCTGTGAGGTCGACAGTTCACGTCGGTAGGCCGGGTGGTCGCCGCGCGGGCGGCGGGCCGGCATACCTGCCTGGCGTCTGCCTACGCACCCCGCCCGGTCGCCCGGGACTGTCGCGGTGCGCCCCGGTGCGGCTGCGTGGCAGGTCGACCGGTGAGAAGACGCGCGAATTTCGGCCCGAAGGCCGAGCCCGAGTGTACGAGACACCTGCGCCCGGCCGGTAATCGGACCGGGCGCTGCTGGTCGACCTACTCCCCCGCGTAACGCGGCCGCACGCCCAGGACTCGGCCGCGGACGGTGAGCACATCGGCGGCCCAGACCTGCGCCTCGACGTGCACCTTGCGCCCGGAGACCTCCACCGGCCGGCAACGCACGTGCAGCGGCGGGCCCATCGGGGTCGGCGCGAGGTAGTCCACGGCGAGCGAGGCGGTCGCGAACCGCAGATCCGGGGCCGAGCCCATCTCACGGCCCTCGGCGCGGTACACCGCCGCCGCCGCGGTGCCCATCGCCGCGCAGTCGACGATGGAGGCGAGCAGGCCGCCGTAGACGCCGCCGGGCCAGCCGGTCTGCTCCGGGCGCGGGCGGTAGACCGTGAGCGTCTCGTCCCCGTCCCAGAAGGTGCGCAGGTGCAGGCCATGGTCGTTGAGCCGGCCACAGCCGTAACACACCGCGGCGTCGTCGGGGTAGGTGTCCTGGACCGCGATGCCCTCCATGCGGGACACGCTAGGGCACGGTCGCGACTGGTGGGGCGCCGGACCGGCGGCGGCGCGGCATACGGTGTGGCCATGGACGGCCCGCTGGTGGCGCGGATGCGCTCGTTCGGCACGACGATCTTCGCCGAGATGTCGGCGCTGGCGGTGCGCACCGGCGCGATCAACCTCGGCCAGGGCTTCCCCGACGTCGACGGGCCGACGCCCATGCTCGACGCGGCGGTGGCGGCGATCCGGGACGGGCGCAACCAGTACCCACCCGGGCCGGGCGTGCCCGAGCTGCTGGCGGCGGTCGCCGCGCACCAGCAGCGCTTCTACGGGGTGTCCGTCGACCCGGCCCGCGAGGTCCTGGTCACGGCCGGGGCCACCGAGGCCATCGCGGCGGTC
The DNA here is from genome assembly GCA_037045055.1 of Dermatophilaceae bacterium. Lineage (GTDB taxonomy): Bacteria > Actinomycetota > Actinomycetes > Actinomycetales > Dermatophilaceae > Phosphoribacter. The sequence goes on from JBAOHJ010000003.1 coordinate 277,836, forward strand.
GTGCTCGCGCTGTGCGAGCCGGGCGACGAGGTGGTGATGTTCGAGCCCTACTACGACTCGTATGCCGCGACCGTCGCGCTGGCCGGCGCGGTGCGGCGCACGTCGGTGTTGCGGTTCCCGGACTTCGCCGTCGACGAGGTGTCGCTGCGGGCGGCGTTCTCACCGCGGACCCGGCTGGTCCTGCTCAACACCCCGCACAACCCGACCGGCAAGGTGTTCACGCCGGCCGAGCTGGCGCTGGTGGCGGCGCTGGCCCGCGAGCACGACGCCTGGGTGGTCACCGACGAGGTCTACGAGCACATCGTGTTCGACGGGCGGGCGCACCTGCCGATGGCGACGCTGCCGGGCATGAGGGAGCGCACCATCACGATCTCCTCGGGCGGCAAGACGTTCTCGGCGACGGGGTGGAAGGTCGGGTGGGTCGTGGGGCCGGCCGCGGCAGTGGCCGCCGCCCGCACGGTCAAGCAGTTCCTGACGTATGTGGCCTCGGGCCCGTTCCAGCCGGCGGTCGCCACGGCGCTCGGGCTCGGCGACGAGGTGTATGCCGCCCTGGCTGCGTCGCTGCAGGCCAAGCGGGACCTGTTGTGCCAGGCCCTGACCGCGGCAGGGCTGCCGGTGTCGGTGCCGGGCGGGACGTACTTCGTGATCGCCGACGCCGCAGCCCTCGGTGCCCGGGACGCGGTGGCGTTCTGCCGGGAGCTGCCCGGGAGGGCCGGGGTCGTGGGGGTGCCGGTGTCGGTGTTCCACGACGACGCGGATGCGGCCCGGACGTTGGTGCGGTTCGCGTTCTGCAAGCGCGACGAGGTGCTCCTCGAGGCGGCGGAGCGCTTGGCCCGACTGCGACGCTGACCCACCGGGGTCCCCGGCGGACCGGCGGGGCGGTGCGGGCCGACCCCGTCGAGACGGGCCGTCTGTGGTCGAGACGGGCCGTTTCGATCGGGCGGGGCCGATGCGGTCGGGGGCGGGGCCGACTCGGTCAGGCGCCGTGCCGCCTCGGTCGAGGCTCGTCCACACCCCTGCCGACGGCCGTCCCGGTGTCCCCAGGCTCACCCCGGGCTGCTGTGCCTCGGCCGGACCGGCCGCACCCTGAGCAGATGACACGTCCAGCGCTTCCGATCCTGATGCTCGGGGTTGTGCTGTCGCTCGCGGCAGGCTGGCCGGGCGCCGCCCCGTGGCCCGCGTCCGTCGTCTGGCCCGGATCCGCCGCGGGGCCGGTGGCCGGACCGTCGGTGGCCGGCCCGTCGGTGGCCGGCCCGTCGGTGGCCGGCCCACAGGTGGCCGATCCTGGACCCGCGGGCAGCGGCGCCGTCGCCCGGCCGTCGACGGCCGCGGCGGTCTGGGCCTGGCCGGTGGGGGCACCGCACCCGGTGCTGCGCCGTTTCGATCCGCCGGTCCAGCGATGGGAGTCCGGGCACCGAGGGGTCGATCTGCAGGTCGCACCAGGGGCCGAGGTGACCTCACCCACCGAGGGCGTGGTCAGCTTCGCCGGCATGATCGCCGGGCGCGGGGTGCTCGTGGTCGCCCACGCCGGTGGGCTGCGCTCGACCCTCGAGCCGGTCACCCCGCTGGTCGAGGTGGGCGCGACGGTTCGTCGTGGTCAGCCGATCGCGGCGGTACAGGCCACCGTCGGGGGTCACTGCGCGCCGGCGCTCTGCCTGCACTGGGGAGTGCTGCGGGGCGAGACCTATCTGGACCCGCTGACGTTCGTCGTCGGGCGGGTGGTGTTGCTGCCGCTGCCGTGAGACACCGGGCGCGCCGTCCGGCGGCCACTGGGCTGCGGGCCGGTCGGTCGGGCCGGTCCGCCCGGCGGTCACCCGCAAGCTCCCACGGAGTCGGCCGGCGGCGCGGGCGCCCCGCCTCGGGGCGGCATACCGACCCGGGGGCTGTCCTGCGGTCGGGTCCATCGGTCCGGTGCGGCACGGGCATGCGTCACCGAGGCGTGCCCGAGCAGCTCCTCGACGATGCGCGGCGGTCAGGCTCGCGGGTGGGCTTGCTCGTAGGAGCGTTTCAGGCGCTCGGCGGACACGTGGGTGTAGATCTGCGTGGTCGCCAGGCTCGCGTGACCGAGCAGTTCCTGCACGACGCGCAGGTCGGCGCCGCCATCGAGTAGGTGGGTGGCCGCGGAGTGCCGCAGACCGTGGGGCCCGAGATCGGGGGCGCCCGGGACGTGGGCCAACAGCCGATGCACGACGTCCCGCACCTGGCGCGGGTCCACCCGCCGTCCCCGGCGGCCGAGGAACAGGGCGGGCCCGCTGTCCGAGGTCGCGACTTGGGGGCGATACCCCAGCCAGTCCCGCAGGGCCCGGCCGGCCGGCTCGCCGAAGGGCACCGTGCGTTCCTTGCCGCCCTTGCCCATCACTCGGACCAGCCGATCCGACAGGTCGACATGGTCGACGTCCACCCCGGCCAACTCCGACACCCGGATGCCGCTGGCATAGAGCAGCTCGACGATCGCCCGGTCGCGCACGGACAGGGGGTCCCCGTCGGCGCTGGCGACCCGCGCGGCCTGCATGAGTGCACCGGCCTCCCCGGTCTTCAGCACGCCGGGCAACGTCCGCCCGCGCCGAGGGGCCGCAAGCCGAAGCGAGGGGTCGGTGCGGATCCGACCGGTGCGAGCCGCCCAGCGGAAGAACGTCCGGGCCGACGCCGCGTGTCGGCCCACCGTGGATCGCGCCGCGGCAGTCCCGCTCTGGGCGGCGAGCCAGCCGCGCAGGTCGGCCAAGGTCGCGTCGGCCAGGCCGGTGGCGCGTTCGGCAGACAAGTACCGGGCGAGGTTGTCCAGGTCCCCGAGGTAGGCCCGGACGGTGTGGGCGGACAAGGCGCGTTCGGCGCGCAGGTGACGCTCGAACGCGCCCGCCAGGTCGTCGGCCCGCCCACTGTCGGCCCGGCCGTGCCCGGGCCGAGGCCCCCCGACCGGCCCGCCGTCGGCGCGGACCGGCTCGGGCCGAGCCTCCCGCGCCGGTCCGTCCGCAGCCGTGGCCTCCACCGTCCTACCGTGTCAAACCCTCGGCCGTCCCGGGTCCCGCCACGCCGTGGCCGCGCAGGCACCCCCGTGGCCGAGCATCGGTGACCCGGCGGCCCGCGCCGGCTCGCCATCTAGGGCGGCGGGCGCACCTTGCGCCAGCCGTGCTCGCCGCGCAGTGCCAGTCCGACCGCCTCCAGTCGACCCAGGCTGGCGATCACCTCCGGCACCGCGACACCCGCGTGCCCGGCCAAGGCGCCCACCTCGACCGGCCGACGGTGGGGCAGGGCGGCCAGGACCGCACGGCATGTCGGGTCGAGCTCGTCCCCGGCGCGCACCGGGCCGCTCGGGCGACGCGGCGCCGCCACGCCATAGCCGCCCACGAGCTCGGCCACCTCGGCTGCGTCGGTGACGAGCACGGCATACCCGTCGCGAACAGCCTGATGGCACCCCGCGGACGTGGGCGAGGTGACCGGGCCGGGGACCGCTCCCACGGGTCTGAGGTGGTCGGCCGCCTTACGGGCGGTGCTGAGCGACCCGGAGCGCAGCCCGGCCTCGACGACGACGGTGCCCGCGCTCATCGTCGCAATGAGTCGGTTGCGCTCGAGGAAGCGGGTGCGGGTGGGCGCCGAGCCCGGCGGCACCTCGGAGACCACGGCGCCCTCGGCGGCGATCCGGGCGATGAGGTCGGCGTTGCGTGGCGGGTAGGGCCGCTCGATGCCGCCGGCCAGGACGGCGATGGTCGGCCCCGCGAGGGTGAGGGCACCCTGGTGCGCGGCCGCGTCGACGCCGTATGCCGCACCCGACACGACCGTGAAACCAGCCTCGGCGAGCCCCGCGGCCAGATCCACCGCCACGGTCTCGCCGTACGCGGAACTGGCCCGCGCCCCGACGACAGCCACGCCGACGTGGCGAACGGACGTCAGCAACCGAGCGTCGCCGCGCACGTAGAGGCAGAACGGCGGCGCGGCAAGGTCCTCGACCCCCTCGGGCCAGCAGCCTGACTGCGGCACCAGCACCGTCGCACCGCTGCGCAGGGCGACCTCGAGGTCGCGCTGCGGGTCCAGACCCGCCAACCGGGGAAGGAACCGCCCGATGTCCGAGGCCCGACCCTCGGTGACCGCGCCCAGCGCGTCCACCGGACCGAACTGCGCCACCAGCCGCGCCGCCACCGGATCCCCCGGCTCGGCCAGCCGGGACCAGGCGATCCGGGCCACCAACTCGGCGTCCGAGTCACGGGTCCACCCCGAGCTCACCCGCCGGCCCTGCCGGCCTGGGCCGGGGGTCGGCTCGTGACCGGGCTGGTGCGCATTCATGCGGCCACCGCCTGGCGATGGCGCAGGGCCAACGCCACCCCGACATCCTCACGGGCCGGGCAGGTCCGACCCGCCAGGTCCGCCACCGACCACGCCAGCCGAAGACAGCGGTCGTAACCCCGCAGCGACAACAGCCCACGGTCGACGGCCCGCTCCAGCTCGACGGTGCGCTCGCGCGGCAGCCGGAAGGGCAGCGCGCGCAGCACCGACCCGCGAATCCGGGCGTTGACGGGCAGGTCCTGGCCACCCCAGCGATGGGCCTGCGCGTCCCGGGCCCCCGCGACGCGGGCGGCGACCGCAGCCGTCGACTCCGACGGACCCAGGGCGAGCATCGCTCGCGACGGGGCCGGGACCTGCACCTGGATGTCGACCCGGTCCAGGATCGGGCCGGCCAGCCGCGCGGCGTACGAGCGTCGCTGCAGCGGCGTGCACGAACACGCGGCGGCCTTGCCGTGAGCCTGTCCGCAGGGGCACGGATTGGCGGCCAGGACGAGCTGGAAGCGGCACGGGAAGCGAAAGCGCCCCGCGGCCCGGGCGACGACGACCGTGCCGGACTCCATCGGCTGGCGCAGCGCCTGCATGACATTCGGCTTGAACTCGGGCGCCTCGTCGAGGAACAGCACACCGCCGTGCGCCGCGGTGACGGCACCTGGGCTCACCCATCCGCTGCCGCCGCCGATGATCGCCGGCATCGAGGCACCGTGATGCGGCGCCACGAACGGCGGCCGCCGGCACAGCCTGTCGAAGCCGCCGCGGGCGCCGATGACCGACTGGATTGCCGAGACCTCCAAGGCGGTGGGATCGTCCAGATCGGGCAGCAGACCCGGCAGTCGTTCGGCGAGCATGGACTTGCCGGCCCCCGGAGGCCCCACGAGGTAGAGATGGTGGCCGCCCGCCGCGGCGACCTCCAGGGCCAGGCGGGCCTCGTGCTGACCGAGGACGTCGGCCAGGTCCAGGGGTGGCGCCTGCTCGGCCAGGGGTTGGGCGGGCTCGGGCACCGGCGCGGGCCGCTGCCCGCGGGCCAGCGCTCGGTAGCGCGCCACGAGCTCGGCCAGGTCGGCGACGGGGTGCACCCGTGCGCCACCGACCAGGCGGGCCTCGCGGGCGTTGGCGACCGGCACCACGACGTGCCGCGCCCCGGCCCGCACGGCCGCCAGCACGATCGGCAGCACGCCCGGCACCGCCCGCACCGCCCCGTCGAGCCCGAGCTCCCCCACGTGCAGGACGTCGCGGACGACGTCGCCGGGGACGGCCCCCGCAGCGGCGAGCACCGCGACCGCGATGCCGAGATCCAGCCCGCTGCCGACCTTGCGCTCCGACGCCGGCGAGAGGTTGACGGTGATCCGGCGCATCGGGATGGGCTGCCCGCTGTTGGCCGCCGCGGCACGGACCCGGTCGGGGGCCTGGCCACACGCCGAGTCGGCCAGCCCGACAACGGAGAACGCGGGCAGCCCCGAGGCCACGTCGGCCTCCACGCCGACGACGAACCCCTCGACCCCACGCAGCCCCCCGCCGAGGGTGCACCCAAGCCCCACTCACGCCACCCCCCGCACGTGCTCGACCACACAGGGGCCGGACGCGGGGCGCAGCACCCCGACGACGTCGATCCGCAGCTGGTCGAACGACCCGCCCCGCGCGCAGACCCAGGCTGCCGCGAGTCGGCGCAACCGGGCCAGCTTGGCCCTGGTCACGGCCTCGACCGGCAGCCCGTATGCCGTCCCGCGACGGGTCTTCACCTCGCAGACGACGAGCACATCGCCGTCCCTGGCGACCAGGTCGATCTCGCCCAGCGGGCAGCGCCAGTTGCGCTCCAGCACGACCATCCCCTGCTCGCGCAGGAATCGCTCGGCCATGCGCTCGCCGTAGCCACCCACCGCGGTGGCGAGCCGGTGCGGCATACCCGCGGGGGGTGTCGTGGCAGCGTGCGGGACGTCCATGCCCCGAGCCTGACGGCCCGACGGCGTCGCCACCACGGGCGCGGCCAGCCCTGTGCGCGGTGTGACGACCCGCCACCGGGGTGTGGACACCTCGTCCCGGGGGCGCCGCGGGACCGTCGAGCTGCTCGGCGCGCCGACCACGCACCGTCCCGCTCACCGCCCGGTCGGCGCCCTTCGTGGCTCGTCGAGCAGCTCGGCCAACGCTCGGACGGTGTTGAGGTTTCGGGCCGTCATCTCGGTCCCGGTGACCACCGTGGGCAGCTTCGCCCCGAGGACCGAACGGCCCAGGCCGTCCGGGGTGTGCAGCCAGACGATGCGACCACGCACCTGCAGGGCTTCGCCGGGGCCACGCAGGCGGCTCACGGCGGCGGCGTCGAGGACCGGTGCGTCCCAGCAGAAGAAGGCGTGCACGTCCTTGCCCCGGCGAGGGTGGAACGGGCAGCCGCGCAGCGCGCGGGTCAGCTCGTCGCGGGGGACCACCAGCACCGGGACGTCCAGGCCGCGCTGGGCTGTCGACGCCCGCAGCTGTCGGGCCAGGGCTGCCCGGGTGCCCGTCGCCGTGGCGACGAGGTTGCCAGAGGCCAGGTAGGTCCTGACGTCCTGCCACCCGATCTCGGTGGCCGCGGATCGCAGGTCGGCGACACTGAGCCGGTTGCCTGCGAGGTTCATCCCGCGCAGCAGTGCGACGAATCTCATCGCTGGGAGTCTACGGCGGCGGCGCAGCCGCCCGGCCGCGCCGAGCTACGCCGGTGGAGTCAGCTCCGACGTGGGCAGCTCCTCGATGTTGACGTCCTTGAAGGTCACCACCCGCACCGACTTGACGAACCGGGCCGGCCGGTAGATGTCCCACACCCAGGCATCGGTCATGGTCACGTCGAAGAAGACCTCGCCGCCGTCGGAGCGGACCTTCATGTCGACCGAGTTGCACAGGTAGAAGCGCCGCTCGGTCTCCACCACGTGGGTGAACAGCGACACCACGTCGCGGTACTCGCGGTAGAGGGCAAGCTCCTGCTCGGTCTCGTACTGCTCCAGGTCTTCGCTGCTCATTGCTGCGCGCTCTCCGTCGTCGGCCACATCGTCGGCTCGCTCCGTTCTACCACCGGGGCCCGCTCGCGTCCCAGCCGCCACGAGCGCCGGTGCAGCGGGCAGGGGCCGACCGCGTCCAGCGCGTCGAGGTGTTCGGGCGCGGCATACCCCTTGTTGACGGCCCATCCGTATGCCGGGTGCGCGCCGGCCAGCCCCACCATGATCGCGTCGCGCTCGACCTTGGCCAGCACCGAGGCGGCCGCCACCGAGGAGCAGCGCAGGTCGGCCTTGATCATCGTCGTCACCGCGGGCGTGGACGTGGGCGTCGACGCGGGCTGCCCGGCCCCGGGCTCGTGGTCGGCGAAGGCGAGCAACCCGACTCGGTCCGGCGGGGTGAGCCAGTCGTGGTTGCCGTCGAGGATGACCAGATCGGGCCGCATCGGCAGGGCCGCCAGGGCCCGCTGCCCAGCCAGCCGCAGGGCGGCGATGATCCCGATCCGGTCGATCTCGTCGGGCCCGGCGTGCCCCACCGCATACGCCAGCGACCAGCGCCGGATCCGCGGGACCATCCGCTCGCGACCGGTCGGGGTCAGCAGCTTGGAGTCGCGTACCCCGGTCGGCGCCGACCGACAGGTCCGGTCGATGACGACGACCCCGACCGACACGGGCCCGGCGAGGGCGCCTCGGCCCACCTCGTCCATGCCTGCCAGCACGGGGTAGCCGTCGCGCTGCAGGGCTCGCTCGACGCGCAGCGACGGCGCACGGCTGCGGGAGATCACGCCCAACCCCGTCAGGGCGCGGTCCTGGCCGTCGAGGGCGTCGCCGTCGCACCGCGAGACCCCGGGACAGACGGCGCGGTGGCCGGGACCGAGCCGAACACCCGCTCGGGCGCGGCGAGCCAGGTGATGTGGTCGACCGGCCACACCACGGCGACCGCCCGCCCGGTGATCTTGTCGATGGGCACCGACCCCTTCGCGCCGGTGCCGTCGTCGTGCAGCCGCGAGTCCGAGGAGTCGCTGCGGTGGTCGCCCATCACCCAGACCCGCCCGGCCGGCACGGTGACCGAAAACGCCGGTCGGCCGCCGCCTGGGGTGTCCCCGGGCTTGAGGTAGGGCTCGGTGATCGACACCCCGTTGACGGCGACCCGGCCGTCCTTGTCGCAGCACACCACGGTGTCGCCGGGCAGCCCGATGACCCGCTTGATGAGGTGGTCGTTGGAGTCGTCCGGGGCCAGGCCGAGGAAGATCAGCAGCCGGCTCAGCGGACTGCGCGCCACGTCCGGCAGGTCCCCGAGCCAGTGGTCGGGGTCGCTGAAGACGACAACGTCCCCTCGGGACAGCGACACCAGATGCGGGGTGAGCTTGCTGACGACGACCCGGTCGTCCTTGACCAGGGTGTTCTCCATCGACCCGGACGGGATGTGGAACGGCTGGACGAGGAAGGTCTTGACCAGCAGGGAGAGCACCATGGCCGAGCCGAGGACGATCGCCACCTCGCGGACCCCGGCCCACAGGGCCTGCCCCACCGTGCGACCGCTGCCCGGGTCGTCACCGGGGCCGGCTGCGCGCCCGCCCGCCGGGTCCTCGCCGGGCCCGCCCGCCGGGTCCTCGCCGGGCCCACCCGCCGAGTCTTCGCTGCGCGCGCCCGCGGCGGGGTCGAGGGCGTCGACGGCGGGCGGGTCGACCGCAGCGGCCGTGGTGTCCTCGGTCGGCACGGCGGGCTCGCTCGGCATCAGGCTGGGGCTCCCATGGGCATCTGGTCGGCGGACCGGGACGGCGCCGCCACGGCACCGGCCCGCTCGAGTGGCCAGTATCGCACCCACACCCGACCGATGACGTCGTCCAGCGGCACCATGCCCCCACCCGGGTAGCCCAGCCGGGACCGCGAGTCACCGGACTGGCTGCGGTGGTCGCCCATGACCCAGACCCGCTCGGGCGGCACGACGACGTCGAACGCCGTCTCGCTGGGCGCCTCGCCGGGGTAGAGGTAGGGCTCCTGCAGGGGTATGCCGTTCACCGTCACCTGCCCGCCGGCCGCGCAACAGGCCACCCGGTCCCCCGGCATACCGACGACCCGCTTGACGTAGTCGGTGCCGGTGTCGAACGAGAACAGCGACGCCACCGAGCGCAGCACCTGGCCGAGCGGGCCGGTGTTGGCCTGCCCCGTCGCCCCGAACGACGACGTCCCGTCGAAGACGACCAGGTCACCGCGCTGCACCGAGGGCCCGCGGTCCAGGCGGCTGACCAGGATGCGGTCACCCGGCTGCAGCGTCGGCTGCATCGAGGTCGAGGGGACCGAGAACGACTGCACGAGCAGCCCGCGGACCGCGGCCATGAGCAGCAGGGCCGAGGCGACCGCCAGCAGCCAGCGACCGCGCCGGCGTGGGGAGAGGGTCACCAGGCACTCGCGCAGTCCGCTACCGCGCGGCGGGCTCCGGGCCGTCGGGACGGCCGGTCCTCGACCCCTTGGCGGCGTCCTTGGCGACCGGGACGCGCTTCTCCTTGATCTTGGCCGCCTTGCCGCGCAGGTCGCGCAGGTAGTACAGCTTGGCCCGACGCACGTCACCGCGGGTCAGGACCTCGATCTTGTCGATGATCGGGGTGTGCACGGGGAAAGTCCGCTCGACGCCCACGCCGAAGGAGACCTTGCGGACGGTGAACGTCTCGCCCACCCCGCCGCCGTGACGCCGGATGACCACACCCTGGAACACCTGGATGCGCGAGCGAGTGCCCTCGATGACCTTGACGTGGACCTTGAGGGTGTCCCCGGCCCGGAACTGCGGGTGGTCGGTGCGCAGGGATGCTTGGTCGAGGCCGTCGAGCTGGTGCATGGCATGAATCGCTTTCTCGTGGCGCCACAGGTCGCCTCGGGTCGCACCTGGGCTTCCAGGTGGGTCGGTGTGCCGTCCGGCCGGCCGCGCGCGGACGCTCTCCGGCGAACCGGGCCACGGCTACGCTCCCCCTGTGGCAGGGCACGGGTGAGACCGGACGCAACGGCCTAGTCTGCCAGAGCCGGCGGGGACGGGCGAAATCGACCGTCGTGCGGGATGGCTCAGGGGCCGCCGTCGGCGGGGTCCAGCAGGTCCGGTCGGCGTGCCCTCGTGCGAGCCAGTCGCTGCTCGTGGCGCCATCGGGCGATCTCGCCGTGGTTACCGGACAGCAGCACCTCGGGGACGGCCAGCCCCTCCCACCGCGCCGGTTTGGTGTAGACGGGGTACTCCAGCAGCCCGTCCTCGTGGGACTCCTCCACCAGCGAGCCGGCGTTGCCCAGGACCCCGGGCAGCAGTCTGGTCACCGCCTCGACGACCACCAGCGCGGCGACCTCCCCGCCGGCCAGCACGTAGTCGCCCACCGACACGGGGGTGACCGGCATACGGGTCGCGGCGTGCTCGAGCACGCGCTCGTCGATGCCCTCGTACCGCCCGCACGCCACCGCCAACCACGGTTGTCCGGCCAGCGTGCGCGCCATGGCCTGGGTCAGCGGCCTGCCCGAGGGGGTCGGGACGAGCAGGTGCGGCACGGCACCGGCCCCGTCGGCCAGCAGGGCGTCGAGGGCCTCGCCCCACGGCTCGGGACGCATGACCATGCCGGCACCGCCACCGTAGGGGGTGTCGTCGACGGTGCGATGCCGGTCGTGGGTGTGCTCGCGCAGGTCGTGGATCCGCACGTCGAGCAGACCCTGCTCGCGGGCCTTGCCGACCAGCGAGAGCCGCAGCGGCGCGAGGTACTCGGGGAAGATCGTGACGATGTCGATGCGCATCGGCTCATAGCTCCAACAGACCCGGCGGGGGGTCGACGACGACGCGGCGACCGGGCAGGTCGACCACCGGGACGATGGCCGAGACGAACGGCACGTATGCCGCGCGCCCGTCGGTCAGGGTGAGCACGAGGCGGTCCTGGCCGGGCCCGATGTCCAGCCCGGCGACCGTGCCCAGCGGCGTGCCGTCGGGGCGGGTCGCGGCGAGGCCGACGAGCTGCTCCTCGTACCACGCGTCGGCGGGCAGATCGGGCTCGAGCAGGTCGTCGTCGGGGCCCGGCCCCGAGGCGGGGGGCGCCGAGCCGGCCGCCAGGAGCCGGGTGCCGCGCAGGCCCTCGGCGCCGGTGCGGTCGGGGATGCCCTCGAAGGCCACCAGCCAGCGGCCGTTGTGGTCGCGGACCGAGCGGACGGTGAGCGACCGGGGCACCGCGCTGCCCGCCGGGGCCTCGGTGGCCAGGGTCACCCCGGCGGCCAGCCGGGCCAGGGGGTCGTCGGTGTGCAGGCGCAGCGTCACCTCGCCGCGGATGCCGTGCGGCTTGCCGATCCGCGCGACGACGCGCTCGCCGCGCTCGCCGCCACTGCGCTGCGTGTCCACCCGGGCGGGGGCTCAGCGCCGGTCGGTGTCGACGATGTCCACCCGGACGTTCGAGCCGCCCGCCAGCGCCGACACGACGGTGCGCAGCGCGCTCGCGGTGCGTCCGGACCGGCCGATGACCCGACCGAGGTCGTCCGGGTGCACCCGCACCTCCAGCAGCTCCCCGCGGCGCAGCTCCCGGCGGCGCACCACGACCTCGTCGTCGTGGTCGACGATGCCCTTGACCAGGTGCTCCAGGGCCTCTTCGAGCACGCCCTACTCCCCCGTCTCGGGCGACTCGGCCGCGGCGGCGGGCTCGGGCTCGGCGGCGGGCTCGGGCTCGGCGGCGGGCTCGGGCTTGGCCACGGCAAGCTCGGTCGCGGCCGGCTCGGTCGCGTCAGCCGCGGCGGCGGGCTCGGGCGCGGCTGCGGGCTCGGTGACGGTGGCGGGCTCGGTCGCGGTGGCGGGCTCGGGAGCGGACCTCGGGGCCGGTCGCCGACGGGCCCCGGCCGCCTCGCCCTTGAGCTCCAGCGAACGCCCCGAGGCGGCGACCGCCGCCTCGTAGAGCTCCTTCTTCGAACGCGCCGGGGCCTTGACCTGCAAGGTCCCCTCGACCCCGTCGATGCCCTTGAACCGCTGCCAGTCACCGGTGATCTTCAGCAGCGCGGTGACCGCCTCGGTCGGCTGGGCGCCCTGGGCGAGCCAGTACTGCGCCCGGTCGGAGCGGATGTCGATGAGCGAGGGCTGCTCGGTGGGGTGGTACTTGCCGATCTCCTCGATGGACCGCCCGTCGCGCTTGGTGCGCGAGTCCATGACGACGACGCGGTAGAACGGGGCGCGGATTTTACCCATCCGCTTGAGGCGAATCTTCACGGCCACGGTCGTGGTTCCTGCTTTCGTTCGTGAGCCACGGCGAGACCGGGACAGGTCGCTCCGGGGTGCCGTGGCTCGGCTCGTAGGCGCACGCACCGCAGGGGTCCGGCGGGTACAGCCGTCCATTGTGCCAGACCGGCCCGGACCCTCCGACCGCCCGGCTCAGCGCCGCACGTCGCACCCGCGCAGCACGACGTGCCGCGGGTGAGCCAGCACATCGAGGTCCTCGAGCGGGTCGGCGTCGTAGACGACCAGATCGGCCGGGTCGCCCTCCCCGATCCCCGGCCGGCCGAGCCACGCCCGGGCCCCCCAGGTGGCGGCGTCGAGCGCCTGCAGCGGGGTCAGCCCGGCCCGCGCCAGCTCGGCCACCTCGGCGCCGACCAACCCGTGCGGGATGCTCCCGCCGGCGTCGGTGCCCACATAGACCGGCACACCTGCGTCGAAGGCCGCCGCCACGGTGAGGTAGCGCCGCGCGTGCAGATGGCGCAGGTGCGCGGCATACCGGGGGAACTTCTCGGCCGCACCGTCGGCGATCTCGGGGAAGGTGGCGATGTTGACCAACGTCGGCACGATAGCGATGCCCTGGGCGGCGAACGCAGCCGTGGCACCCGGGTCCAGCCCACAGGCGTGCTCGATGCAGTCGGTGCCGGCGGCGGCGAAGTCGTGCAGCGACTCCTCGGCGAAGCAGTGCGCGGTGACCCGGGCGCCCTCCTCGTGGGCGGCGGCGACGGCCGCCACGAGCGCCTCCCGTGGCCAGCAGGGCGCGAGATCGCCGCGCTCCCGATCGATCCAGTCGCCGACGAGCTTGACCCAGCCGTCGCCGCGGCGGGCCTCCTGGCGGACGTATGCCGTCAACTGCTCCGGCTCGATCTCGTGCGCGTAACCGCGCTGGTAGCGCCGCGGCCGGGCCAGATGCCGGCCGGCCCGCACGATCCGCGGCAGGTCGTCGCGACCGTCGACCCACCGGGTGTCCGCCGGCGAGCCGGCGTCGCGGACGAGCAGGGCACCGGCGTCGCGGTCGGCCAAGGCCTGACCTTCGGTGGTCGCCCGGTCTACCTCGCCGTGGCTGTCCAGCCCGATGTGACAGTGCGCGTCGACCAGGCCCGGCAGCACCCAGCCCCGCAGGGTCTGCACGTCGTGACCGGCTCCGGTGGGCGCGGCATACGACATCCGGCCGTCGACCACCCAGGCCTGCGGGCGGACCTCGGCCGGCCCGAGACGGATCCCGCCGACGAGGTGCAGCACGGTGCCCACGGCCCGACCCTACCGAGGGCCACGGACCGGCAGGTGGGCGAACCGGCGCAGCGCGACGGCGACGACGTCGGGAGCGTCGGTGTGCACCCAGTGACCGGCGCCCTTGACCGTGGTCAGCCGCACGTGCGGGAACAGGATGCGCATCGGCGCGAGGTCCTGCTCGCGGATGTAGGGGGACTCGCCCCCGGCGATCCACAGGACCGACTTGCGGTATGCCGGGTAGGCCGTCGCGTCGGCGGACGGCCAACCCGCCGGGCCGTTGGAGCCGGTCCCGGGGGTGACGAAGACGTCGAAGTTGCACTGCCAGTGCCACTGTCGTCCGTGCCGGCGCAGGTTCTGCAGCAGGAACGCCCGCACCGACGGCGAGGGGATGACCGTGGCCAGCTCGGCATCGGCGGCGGCCCGGTCCGCCAGCGTGTCCAACGGCAGCGCCCGCATCGCGGCGATGTACTCGAGGAACCACTGCGAGCGGTAGTGCCGCGGGGCGATGTCCACCACGCACAGGCGCCCGACGAGGTCGGGTTGCGCCAGGGCGACGAGCATCGAGACCTTGCCGCCGAGTGAGTGGCCCACCAGCGACCAGCGCTGCGCTCCCCCGGCATGGCGCAGCTCGGCGGCGACCTTCGCGGCATACGCGTTGAGGGAGAAGTGCTCACTCCAGGGCGACCGGCCGTGATCGGGCAGGTCGATGAGCAGGCACCGCGCCTGGGTGCCGTCCGGGCCGGCCAGGTCGCGGGCGATCTGGGTCCAGTTGCGGCCCTGTCCGAACAGGCCGTGACAGAAGGCGATCCGCGGGCCGGCCGTGCCGACGGTGAGGGTGTGCAGCCGTCCGGCGCTCGGCGTCCGCCCGGTGGCCTGGGTCCGCCCGGTGGTCTGGGTCCGCCCGGTGGTCTGGGTCCGCCCGGTCGACATGCCCGCACTGTATCGCCGGCCCGGGGCCCGCCGCGCGAGAGCAGGCCAACGGCGAAATCGGGGCTCGCTATCCCACCACAGGCCTGCTCTCGCACGTACTCGAGGACCCCATCGGGTCGGCACTCTCGCTCGACGACGGGTGCACGTGCACCCGTCGTCAGCGTCCGAGGAACTTCTCCAGACCGGGGGGGAGGGTGGCCGGGTCCAGGCTGGTGGGGGTCTGCGTGGGGGTGCCGGAGCCGGCCGGCGCGCTCGGATCCGGACCGGACGGCATACCGAAGGCACTGCCGGCGGCGGCCTGGCGCGCCGCGCCCGCCCGCTGCGCCGCCTGCTGCTCCTGCGCGGCCCGCTTGGCCGGGTTGCCGGACCGGGACTTCCGGCGCGGCGGGGCCGGCTTGCCCTTGCGGCCGCCCGGCAGACCCGGCAGCCCCGGCAGACCGGGCACGCCGCCACCCCGGGCCAGCGACTTCATCATCTTCTGCGCCTGGCCGAACCGCTCCAGCAGCTGGTTGACGTCGCTCACCGTGACCCCGGACCCCCGGGCGATCCGGGAGCGGCGCGAGCCGTTGATGGCCTTGGGGTGGGTCCGCTCGAACGGCGTCATCGAGCGGACCATCGCCTCGATCCGGTCGAACTCCCGCTCGTCGAAGGCGTCGAGCTGCTCGCGGATCTGCGCCATGCCCGGCATCATCTTGAGCATCGCCTTGACGTTGCCCATGCGCTTGATGGCGGCCATCT
Organism: Dermatophilaceae bacterium; assembly: GCA_037045055.1. GTDB lineage: Bacteria > Actinomycetota > Actinomycetes > Actinomycetales > Dermatophilaceae > Phosphoribacter. The sequence goes on from JBAOHJ010000003.1 coordinate 293,184, forward strand.
GCTCGAGGAAGTCCTCGAAGGTGAAGTCCTCCTCGGCGAGGAACTTGCGGGCCATCTCGTCGGCCTGGCGCTGGTCGAACGCACGCTCGGCCTTCTCGATGAGGGTGAGGATGTCGCCCATGTCGAGGATCCGCGAGGCCATCCGGTCGGGGTGGAAGACCTCGAAGTCCTTGACCTGCTCGCCGACCGAGGAGTACATGATCGGCCGGCCGGTCACCGAGGCCACCGACAGGGCCGCGCCACCGCGGGCGTCGCCGTCGAGCTTGGACAGCACCACTCCGGTGAAGTCGACGCCGGCTTGGAAGGCCAGCGCGGTGTCCACCGCCGCCTGACCGATCATCGCGTCGATGACGAAGAGCACCTCGTCGGGGGCGATCGCGGCGCGGATGTCGCCGGCCTGCCGCATGAGCGTCGGCGTCGACCGCCAGGCGCCCCGCGGTGTCGACGATGACGACGTCGTGCTGCCGGGCCCGGGCGTGCCTCGACCCCGGCGCCGGGCCACCGCGACGGGATCGCCGAAGGAGCGGGTGCCCTCCCCGGTCGGGCCCACCGCGTCGTGGCCGAAGACGTTGCCCCGCTCCGGGGCGAACACCGCCACCCCGGCCCGCTCCCCCACGACCTCGAGCTGGGTCACCGCGTTGGGGCGCTGCAGGTCGGCGGCGACGAGCAGGGGGGTGTGCCCCTGGTCCTTGAGCCAGTAGCCGAGCTTGCCGGCCAGGGTGGTCTTGCCCGACCCCTGCAGGCCGGCGAGCATGACGACCGTCGGCGGGTGCTTGGCCAGCTGCAGCGCCCGGGTCTGCCCGCCGAGGATGCCGACCAGCTCCTCGTTGACGATCTTGACGACCTGCTGGGCCGGGGTTGAGGGCGCCGCTGACCTCGGCGCCCAGGGCCCGCTCACGGATCGCCCCGACGAACTGGCGCGACCACCGGCAGGGCCACGTCGGCGTCGAGCAACGCGACCCGGATGTCGCGCAGCGTCGCGTTGATGTCGTGCTCGGACAGCCGCCCCTTGCCGCGCAGGTTGCGGAAGGTCGCGGTCAGCCGATCCGACAGTGAGGTGAACACCGCAGCACCTTACCTTCCGGGCGGGGCGGCGTCCCCTGCGCCGGTATGCCGCGAGGACCCGGCTTCAGCCCTGCAGCCCTCGGTCGCAGGTCTCGATGAGCAGGGCCACCGTGGCCCCCACCTGTGACGGCGACAGCACCTGCCCGTCCCGGCGGGTGAGGTAGAAGGTGTCCAGTGCCTGACCGGCATACGTGGCGATGTGGGCGCTGCGCACCGAGATGCCGACCCGGGACAGTGCGCTCCCGATGTCGTAGAGCAGGCCCGGCCGGTCGCTCGCGCGGACCTCGACGACGGTGGCCGACTGCGACGCGCCGGACACCACCAGGGCGCGGGTCTGACCTGGCGCGCCGCTGACCGACCGGGTGCTCGAGGCGCCCTCCGGGGCCGCGGCCGCGTGCGCCCGGCGGCGTCGGTGCAGGGCGGCCAGCGGGGTGTGGTCGCCGCCGGCTAGCCGCGCCAGCGCTCGGGCGAGCCGGTCGGGGTCGGGCACCTCGCCCGAGGGCGAGTCGACGAACCACTCGTCGGCGGCGACACCCGTCTCGGTGCGCAGCACGGCCGATCGCACGACGAACCCCTCGGCCGCCAGCAGCCCGGCGACGTCGGCGAACAGGCCGAGCCGGTCGCGGTCCACCAGGTCGACCCGGTATGCCGCGCCGAAGGCCCGCACGGCCACGACCGGGGTGCCGGCGGCCACCGTGGCGAGGGCCTCTCGGGAGAGCAGGTCGGCCGCGCGCTGCTCGCTGGCCATCGGCACCGGGCCGGCCTCGGCGAAGGACCGCCGCGTGGCGGCCACCAGCCGACCGAGCAGGGCGCAGCGCCAGTCCGACCAGGCGGCCGGCCCGGCGGCCCGGGCGTCGGCCTCGGTCAGCGCCCGGAGCAGCTCGAACGTCTGCGCCGAGTGCTGGACGGCGTCGAGGGCGGCCTGCACGGTGCGTGGGTCGTCGGGGTCGCGGCGGGTGGCCAGGTCGATGAGCGCGAGGTGCTCGCGGACCAGCCCGACGACGACCGACCGGTCGTCGTCGGGCACCCCCATCCGGGCCAGGATGCGCTCGGCGACCGATGCCCCGACCTGGGGGTGGTCGGCGGCGCCGTCGACCTTGCCGATGTCGTGCAGCAACGCGGCCAGCAGCAGCAGGTCGGGGCGCTGGACGTCGCGGACCAGGGCGCAGGCCCCCACCACCGTCTCGATGGAGTGCCGGTCGACGGTGTGCCGGTGGACGGCGTTGCGCTGGGGTCGGCTGCGCACGGCGGCCCACTCGGGGATCCACGCCTCGACGAACCCGGTGAGGTCCAGCCCCTCCCAGACCGCGACGAGTCCGGGCCCGGCGGCGAGCAGGTCGCCGAAGATGGCCAGGGCGTCCCCGGGCCAGGGGTGAGGCAGCGGCGGGCACTGCACCCACAGGTTGGCCAGGGTGGCCGGGGCGAGCGTCACCCCGTGGCGGGCGGCGATCGAGGCGGCGCGCAACGGCAGGGTGGCATCGGCGCGGGGGTCGATGCCGGGGCCGAGCACCGCCTCGCCGTCGTGCCGGAAGAGCCCATAGCCTAGCGGCGAGAGGGTGGGCCGGCGGGGTCCGACCCGCAGGGTGCGGGCCCGCTGGGACTGCTGGGCCCGGCGCAGGGTGCCGTCCAAGGCGTAGGCGATGACCCGGGCGGCCGAGGACACTTCGGTGAGCATGCCGTCGGCGTCGCGGTGGCCCAGCAGGGCGGCCACCGCGTCGTGGTCCTCGCGCCCCAGCCGGTCGCGGCCTCGTCCGCTGACCACGTGCACCGCGTCCCGCACGTCCAGCAGCCGCGCGTATGCCGCGTCGACCGCGCCGTGCGGACGGTCGGCGAGCCAGGCAGCCGTGAGAGCCCGCAGGACGGCCATGTCGCGCAGTCCGCCGCGGGCCTGCTTGAGGTCGGGCTCGATGAGATGGGCGGCGTCACCCATCCGCTCGTGCCGCGCGGTCACGGCATCGACCAGCTGTGGCAGCCGCTTGCGGGCGTTGGCCCGCCAGTCGTGCGCGACGGTGGACTGGGCCGCGGCGACGACCTCGGGGTCGCCGGCGAGGTGGGCGATGTCCAGCAGGCCCACCGCGGCGGTGAGGTCGTTGCCGGCGACCTGGCGGCACTGGGCGACGGTGCGCACCGAGTGGTCGATCTTCACCCCGCCGTCCCACAGCGGGTACCAGATCCGGTCAGCCAGGGCGTCCACCTCGGCCGGCCGCAGCGTGCGGCTCTGGTGCAGCAGGACCAGGTCGTAGTCGCTCAGCGGTCCGCCGTCACCCCGGGCCAGGCTGCCCACCGCGGCCAGGGCCACCCCCGGCGGAGACCGGCCGTCGGTGGCCTGGTCCCACACCCGGGTCAGCCACTGCCGGCCGAAGGCGGCCAGGGCCGCCCGACGGACCTGGCCGGCACCCGGGACCGCGAAGTCCCGGGTGCCGGCCAGGTCGAGCCGCCGAGCGGCGACGTCGGTGGACCCCGTCATAGGGCGTCGTGCCCGCGTTCCCCGGTGCGCACCCGCACGAGGTCGTCGACCGGGACCGACCAGATCTTCCCGTCGCCGATCCGGCCGGTGTGGGCCGCCTTGAGGATGACGTCGATGACGCTGCCGGTGTCCAGGTCGTCGACGAGCACCTCGAGGCGCAGCTTGGGCACGAAGTCGACGGTGTACTCGGCGCCCCGGTAGACCTCGCTGTGACCGCGTTGCCGGCCGTATCCGCTGGCCTCGCTGATCGTCATCCCGGTGATGCCGTAGGCCTCCAGGGCCTCCTTGACGACGTCGAGCTGGTGCGGCTTGATGATCGCCGTGATGAGCTTCATGCCTGCGCTCCTTCGGTGACGGGGTGGTCGGACTCGGCGTGGGCGGTCCCCGGGCCGCCCGCCCCGATGCCGGCCGCTGCGAAAGCGCCACCGATGCCCCGGCTGGTCGGCGCCGCACTGAGGTCGTAGCCGGTCTCGGCGTGCTCGGCCAGGTCGATGCCCGACACTTCGGCGTCGGCGTCGATCCGCAAGCCCATGACCAGGTCGAGGACCTTGCCGATGACCCACGTGCCGACGAACGAGAACCCGAGGACGGCGAAGGCGCCCACGGCCTGGATCTTCAGCTGCTCCAGGCCGCCGCCGTAGAACAGCCCGTCGATAGCGGCCGGCGCCTCGGCGGTGGCCAGCAACCCCACGCCCAGGGTGCCGACCAGCCCGCCGACGAGGTGCACGCCGACGACGTCCAACGAGTCGTCGTAGCCGAACCGGAACTTCAGCCCCACGGCATACGCGCAGGCGATGCCGGCGACGAAGCCGAGGACGAGCGCACCGACCGGGCTGACCGAGCTGCACGACGGGGTGATCGCCACCAGACCGGCGACGATACCCGAGGCCGCGCCCAGGGAGGTCGCATGCCCGTCGCGCAGCTTCTCGGTGACGAGCCAGCCGGCCATCGCGGCCGCCGTGGCCCCCAGGGTGTTGACCCAGGCGACCGATGCGGTCGTGCCCGCGGCCAGGGCGGAGCCGGCGTTGAAGCCGAACCAGCCGAACCACAGCAGGCCCGCCCCGATCATCACCAGGGTGAGGTTGTGCGGTCGCATCGGGTCCTTGCGGAAGCCGATGCGCTTGCCCAGGAGGAGGGCCAACGCCAGACCCGCGGCGCCGGCGTTGATGTGGATGGCCGTGCCGCCGGCGAAGTCGATGGCCTTGATGCCGTTGGCGATCCAGCCGCCGCGCTCGGCGGCCACCCCGTCGAACGCGAAGACCCAGTGCGCGACCGGGAAGTACACCACGGTCGCCCAGACGATGGTGAAGACCACCCAGGTGCCGAACTTGGCGCGGTCGGCGATGGCGCCGGAGATGAGCGCCACCGCGATGATGGCGAAGACGGACTGGAAGGCGACGAACGCGAGCGCGGGCACGGTGCCGACGACGGCGTCCTTGGACATCAACCCGGAGAGCCCGAAGAACTGCGTGGGGTCTCCGACGAGGCCGCCCTTGGAGTCGCCGAAGGTCATGCTGTAACCCCACAGCACCCAGGCGACGGTCACCGTGGACAGTGCCGCGAAGCTCATCATCATCATGTTCAGGACGCTCTTGGCCCTGACCATCCCGCCGTAGAAGAGGGCCAGGCCCGGGGTCATGAGCAGCACCAGACCGGCGCTGGCCAGGACCCAGGCGGTGTCGCCCGTGTCGATCTGTGCAGCCAGAGCGATTGTGTTCATGGGCGTTACTGTCCGGGAGCGAGGTTTCGGTACCCGGGCCGCTGTGTTACGCCCGTGTTAGCGAGCCGGCCGGCAGGTCAACTTCTCGTTTCGCCGACAGCCGGTATGCCGGCATACCGGCTCGGCGCGCACCGGCCGGGGCGCTCAGTTGAGCAGCGCGTCGACGAAGGCGTGCGGGTCGAAGGGGGCCAGGTCGTCGGGTCCTTCGCCCAGGCCGACGAGCTTGACGGGCACGCCGAGCTGGCGTTGGACGGCGACGACGATCCCGCCCTTGGCGGTGCCGTCGAGCTTGGTGAGCACGATCCCGGTGACGTCGACGGCCTGCGCGAACACCGTGGCCTGGGCCAGGCCGTTCTGCCCGGTGGTCGCGTCGAGGACGAGCAGGACCTCGTCGATGGGGCTGAGCTTCTCCACGACCCGCTTGATCTTGCCGAGCTCGTCCATGAGGTTGGTCTTGGTGTGCAGCCGCCCGGCGGTGTCGATGATGACGACGTCGGCCTCCAGCTCTCCGGCGGCCTTGACCGCGTCGAAGGCCACCGACGCCGGATCCGCGCCCTCGCGGTCCGAGCGGACCGTGGGCACGCCGACCCGCTCGCCCCAGGTCTGCAGCTGATCGGCGGCGGCGGCTCGGAAGGTGTCGGCGGCCCCGAGCATGACGTCCCGGTCCTCCGCGACGAGCACGCGGGCCAACTTGCCCACCGTCGTCGTCTTGCCGGTGCCGTTGACGCCGACGACGAGGATCACCGACGGGCGGCCCTCGACGCGCGAGGAGGCCACCTCGCGGTCCATGGTCGGGTCGACCAGGCGCAGCAGGTCCGCGTGCAGCCAGCCGCGGACCGTCGCCTCGTCCGTCGCGCCGTCGACCTTGACCCGGGTGCGCAGCGAGTCGACCAGCTCGCTCGCTGCCTCGACGCCGAGGTCGGCCGTGATGAGGGTGTCCTCGACATCCTCCCAGGCGCCCTCGTCCAGACCGCCGCGCGAGAGCAGGGCGAGCAGGGCCCGGCCGATGGCGGTGTTGCTGCGGGCCAGGCGGGCACGCAGTCGGGCGAGCCTGCCCCGTGCCGACTCCGGGCGCTCGACCTCGGGGGCCTCGGGCTCGAGCAACCCGGGCTCGGCGAGCTCGGGCTCGGCGAGCTCGGGCTCGGCCGGCTCGACGGGCGCGGGTGCCGGTGCCGAGGGTGCGACCGTCGGTCCCGCGGCCGGCGGCACGAGCGGCGGGCGCGCAGGGGTGGTGGTCACGGGTGGGGCCGGGGGGGGCGGCACCCCTCGGGCGCGCGCCCCACGACCACGGACCAGGCCTACGAGCAGGCCCACCCCGACGAGGGCGACGAGCGCCACGAGCAGTAGGACCTGCCAGAGCTGATCGAGCATGCGGTCATCCTGACACGGCGACGGCGTGGCCCGACCGGCAGTCCGGATCCGAACAGCGACCTGGCGCCGACGCCACGGCGTCACCGGGGCAGCGGCTCCGCCGGCACCAGCGTGAGCCCGAGAGCAGGCCAATGGTCGGATCGACCTGCCGACCGTCGCCGTTGGCCGGCTCTCGCGTCGTCCCGGCGGAGGTCGCCGGTGAGCAGGCGCGCACCGGGGCCGCGCGGCCCCGCCGGATGCGGCAGACTGCTGCGGTGCTCGGGTCGACGTCCAGCTCAGCGGTGCTCGCCGCCCCGGCGGCCGCGACCCCGGCTCGCCGGTCGGGGTCGGTGCGGCGCACGAGCAGCACCGACCTGCTGCGCCGCCAGGGCGCCCACGGCCCGCTCACCGTGGTCGGTCGGGCCCGCGACCTGGCCACCGATCGGATCGGCACCCCCCGGGTGGTCGCGTCCGCCCTCGTCAACGTCACCGTCGCCGACGGGGTGGCCACCGCGGTCTCGATGCACCCGCAGCCCGACCGTGCCGCACTGCTCGTCGGTCGCCGGGTCGGGACCGGGTGGCGCACCGGGCTCTACCGGTACGTGCGCGACCACCACGACGCCGGCACCCCCCTGCACCTGCTGCTCGACGAGCTGCCGGTGGGCCTGATCATCTCGGCGTTCACCCAGCGGCGGATGGCCCCGGCCACCGGACGGGGTCACGCCCGTCGCCTGGACGTGTGCGCCGGGTGGGCCGCCGGGGGGATGGCCGCGCGGGCCATGCACGAGCACGGTATGCCGCCGGAGCCTCCCGGGCCGCTGGCCCCCGACCTGGTCGACCCCGAGGACCCGCTCGGCTGGCACACCCTGGCGGCCCTGCCGACCTGGGGGATCAGTCGCCGTCGCCGGATCGACGTCTGGCCGCAGGGCGCAGCCCTCGGCGTCGACGCGATGTTCCGCGACACCTACGTCGACGACGCGGGCCGGTCGCGAGTGCTGCACGAGTACGCCGTGGCCGCCACGGTGGACCCGGCCACCCATGAGGTGCTGGCGGTGGCCGCCACCGCGCACGCCGTCCCGCACCCCGAGTGCCCGCTGTCGGTCGCGAGCGCCCAACGCATCGTGGGCGCGCCGGCCGGCGCCCTGCGCGACCGGGTGTCCATGGACCTGTTCGGACCCCGCTCGTGCACGCACCTGAACGACCTGCTGCGCTCGCTGGCCGACGTGCCCGCCCTGGCCGGGCACCTCGGGGCGTCCGAGCCGCCTCTCGACTCGGACGCCCGTCGGCACTAGCCGTCAGCCCCCGAGCGCTCGGCGGGCCGCCGCGACGAGTCCGTCCACCGTGGTCACCGCCGCGGCCGTGTAGGCGTCCGGGCGCACCAGCCACAGCTCGTCGGGCGCGGCCTGCAGCGAGGCGGCGACCTTGCCCGCGTCGCCCAGGTCGGCGAAGCGGACCACCTGCACCGGCAGACCGGCCGGCAGGGCGGCCCGCAGCGCCTGCTCGGCGGCCGTCGCGTCCGCGGCGTCGCCGGCCAGCACGAGCAGGCCCGATCGCGCCAGTTGGCGCACGCGGGTGACTCCGGCCGGCCCGCCGTCCACCGGAGCGTCCGGAAGGATGACGCCGGGCACCGGCGCCGGGGACTCCCCCCGCGGGGGCCGGCCCGGCCAGGGCCGGGCGGCCGCGGGCGTGGTCAGCGGGCTGTCGACATACCAGAACGGCTCGGCCAGCCGACCCGAGTCCACCTCGGCGACCATCGACGGGTCGGTCTTGGCGGCCTCGAGGATGCTCGTGCGCCGGGCGTGCTGCTCGGGCGTCTGCGGGACGAGGAAGTCCATGGTGTGCGACGTGACGTCGATGTTCTCCGCCGCGGCGGCGACCCGCTCGGTGACATAACTGTCCAGCAGGGCAGGCCCGGCCCACCCCTTCATCGCGTAGGCGACCTTCCAGGCGGCGTTCTCGGTGTCCGGCACGCCGCTGTTGAGCCCCCGGGCCCCGAACGGCGACACGATGTGGGCCAGGTCCCCGGCCAGCAACAGCCGGCCCATCCGGTACCGGTCCGCGCTGCGGGCGTGGAAGCGGTAGACCGACACCCAGTCGATGCGATACTCCTGGTCGCCGATGACCTGCCGGATCCGCGCGTCGAGCCGTCCGTCGGCCTGCTCGGCCTGCAGGTCGAAGCCCTCGGGCACCTGCCAGTCGATGCGGTAGATGCCGTTGGGGCAGGGGTGGATGAGCACCTGGCGGCCCGGGTTCCACTCCGGGTCGAAGTAGAACCGGCGTTCGTGCTCCCACCCGGGCAGGGTCGCCTCGATGTCGCAGATGAGGAAGGCGTCGTCGAAGGTCCGCCCGGGGAAGCCGATGCCGAGCATCTCGCGCAGCGGGTTGCCCTTGGATTCCGCCGCAGAGGATCGCATAGTCACCCTCGACGGTGACCTCGCCGTCGGCGGTCGCGCAGCGCACCCGGACGATCTCGTCGGCTGGCCCCGCGCCGGACTCGACGACCACGACCTCGTGACCCCACCTGACCTCGATGAGCGGCTGCGCGGCCATCGCCGTGTCGAGGAACTGCTCGGTGACGGCCTGGGAGATGTTGACGAACGGGGGCAGCGGCGAGTGTCCCGAGTCGGGGATGCGGTAGTAGAACAGCTCCTGCCCCTGGTAGAAGGTCCGGGCCGTCGACCAGGTGAGCCCGTCCGTGGCGATCTGGCCGGCCCCGCAGGCGTCCCACAGGTCCAGCACGTCGCGCTGCTGGCACAGCGCCTTGCTGCCGATCGGGTCGCGCTCGGGCCGTGCGTCGAGCACCAGCACCGGGATGCCCCATCGGGCCAGACATAGAGCCGCGGTCTGCCCGACCGGGCCGTTGCCGATGACCAGCGCCCGTTGCCTTGCCCCTGTCGTCGTCATCTCGTTCACCTTTCCCTTCACTTCACCAACCGTTGCTGCCCTGACGCAGGTGTTGCCCAGACCGGCCGACCCGCCGGCGTTCTCCCGTCGGCGGGCATGCCGAACTGCCCGGTATGCCGCTGGCCCGCGGGGGCGGGCCGGCATACCGGTCGCGTGGTGAGGTCGTGGGTGCGCTAGCCCTGCAGTTGCGCCCAGATCTCGCGGTCGCGCTCGGCGGTCCAGATCGTGGGCCGCTCCACGCCGTGGAGTTCCTCCCAGACGCGAGCCACGTCGAACGGGAGGGTGTGCTCGAAGATCGGCCAGTGGCCGTAGGTCGGGGAGAGGTCGGCGTGCACCGTCTCGAAGGCGTCCTTGAGGGACCCGCCGCCGGCCTGGGTGCGCCGGACCCCGTCGAGCATCCGGGTGAGGAAGCCGCGCGACTGCTCGATCGCCGCGTCGACCTGCGCGACACCCTGCGCCACCGCGCCCCGACCGCCGACGAGGACCTCGGCGCGCATCGCCTGCACCGCGTCGAGGGTGCCCGAGGACCATTCCTGATGGAAGGCGTCCCCGGTGTACAGGGCCGCCTTGGCCTCGACGAGGTCACCGGCATACAGGATCTTGTGCTTGGGCAGCCAGGCGACGATGTCGCCCTCGGTGTGCCCCCGCCCGCAGTACTGCAGGACGAGGTCGCCGCGGTCGCCGCCCAGGGGGATGACCATGCGGTCGCTGAACGTCAGCGTGGGCCAGGTCAGCCCGGGGATCGAGTCCGGGACCTTGAACAGCCGGGGCATCCGGCCGTACTCGCTGTCCCAGTCCTGCTTGCCCCGCTCGGCGATGAGCAGCCGGGTGCGCTCGTGGGCGATGATCTCGCCGGCGTCGAAGGCGCTGGCGCCCAGCACGCGCACCGCGTGGTAGTGCGAGAGGACGAGGTAGCGGAACGGCTTGTCGGTGTGCTCGCGGAGCTTGTCGATCCAGTCCCGGGCGGCCACCGGGGTCGCCCGGGCCTCGAAGGCGACCAGGAAGTCCTCCCCCTCGATCGCCCCGACATTCGGGTCGCCCTCCGCAGTGAGCGCGTAGACGCCGTCGGCGAGCACCTCGAGGGTCTCGGTCTTGGCGGCCAGGTCGGCTGACGACGCGAAGGGCTTGGACATGCCGGTGACTACTCCTTGGGTAGTGGGGATGGTTGGGCCGCGACGGAGCTCGTCGAGTTCGAGGATCCGCCCAGGTATGCCGCGCGCACCCGTTCGTCGGAGGCCAGCTCCGCGGGCGTGCCGGTGGCGATGATCTTGCCGCGGTCCATGACCAGGACCCGGTCGGCGATCTTGAAGGCCGCACGGACGTTCTGCTCGACCAGCAGGATCGCCACGACCGCGGAGATCGGCCCGGGCACGGAGGTCTTGGTGAGGAAGATGGCCTGGGTGTAGGCGCCGACGGCGAAGAAGGCGGCGTGCCCCAGGCTGACCTGACCGGCCAGACCCATGAGCAGCGACAGGCCGATGGCGGCCAGGCCGTAGATGAGGGCGTAGACCCCGATGTCGACGATCGCCTCGGGCGCGACCAGGGGGAACACCCCGAGGATGGCGGCGAGCAGGGCGAACGGCCAGACCCGCTGGAACACCTTCATACCCGCACCCCCACGGACTTGCCGGCCAGTCCGTGCGGCCGGAACAGCAGGACCAGGACGAGCACGACGAACGCCACCGCGTCGAGGTAGCCGGAGCTGACATAGCCCGCGACGAGCATCTCCAGCACGCCCAGCAGCAGCCCGCCGAGCATGGCCACCCGCAGCGAGACCAACCCGCCCAGGGTCGCCGCGACGAACCCCTTGAGCCCCAGCGTGAGGCCGCTGGCCCAGGAGCTCAGGTAGATGGGGCTGCCGACCACCCCGGCGACCGCCCCGACGAAACCGGCGACGGCGAAGGCCACCATCGTCGCGGTCCGCGGGGAGATGCCGACCAGTCGCGCGGCCACCGGCTGCTCGGCGCAGGCGCGCAGGGACTTGCCCTGCGCGGTGCGCTCGTAGTACCAGATCACGGCATAGGTGACGAGGGCGGCGACGCCGAGCATCCACAGCTCCTGGGAGCGGATGCTGACCCCGCCGACGACGAAGTCCGACCCGGGGAACGTCGGCAGCTTCTTGGACTCCGGGCCCCAGATGAGCAGCATCACCGCCTTGACGGCGGTGGACACGCCCAGGGTGAGGATGATCGAGGTCAGCGGGGTCATCGTCTTGATCGGCGCCACGGTGACCCGCTCGAGCAGCACCGCCACCCCGACGGTGAGCGGCACGGCGACGAGGATGGCCACCCACAGGGGCAACCCGACGCCGACGGCGCTGATGGCCGTCAACCCGGCCAGGGCGGCGTACTCGCCCTGGACCAGGTTGACGATCTCGCGGACCGAGAAGATGGCGACGAACCCCAGCGCGACCAGGCCGTACGCAGATCCCTGAGCCAGCCCGGAGAAGACGAGCTGGAGAAAGTCGCTCATCCGGTCAGCTCGCCAGTTTCCAGGTCTTGCTCTCGACCGTGACGATCTTCAGCGCTTCCTTGGTCAGGCCCGAGTGGTCCTTCGGGCCCATGGTGAAGATGCCGCTGACCCCGGGCCAGTTCGCGGTCGCCTCGATGGCGTCCCGCAGCGGCTGGGCGTCGGTGCCGGCCTTCTTCATGGCGTTGACGGCGATCCAGAACCCGTCATAGGCGTGCCCGGCGAAGGTCGACGGTGCGGCGTTGTACTTGGCCTTGAAGTCGGCGATGAACTTGGTGATCGTCGCCTTCTGCGGGTCGTTGTCCGGCAGCTGGTCGGCGACCAGCAGACGGCCCAGCGGAGCGCGCAGCCCGTTGCCCGCGTCGCCGGCCGCGTCGAAGAACGCCGGCGTGCCGATGCCGTGCGACTGGTAGATCTGGATCGAGGCCGGCAGCAGCTGCTTGGCGGCAGCCTGGCCGATCCCGGCGGCCGGCGGGATGCCCCAGATGATGAGGGCCTGGGGGGCGGTGTCGCGGACCTTGACCATCTGCGCGGTGAAGTCCTTGGCGTCGGTGGCGAACTTGTCCACCTGGACCAGCTCGATGCCGGCCGGCTTGGCCAGGTCGGTGAACATCTCGGAGATGCCCTCGCCGAAGGCCGACGCGTCGCGCAGCAGCGACACCTTGGTGATGCCCTCGGCCTTCATGTCCTCGACCATCTTCTCCAGCACGACGCTGTCGTTCTGGGCGGTCTTGAAGACCCAGGTGGCGTCCTTGACGATGCTGAGGTTGGCCGACAGCGAGATCATCGGCTTCTTGGCCTGCTCGGCCATGGGACGCATGGCCAGGCTCGGTCCGGTGCGCGAGGCGCCGAGGATGATGTCGACCTTCTCGGAGTTGAGCAGCTTGCTCATCGCCTTGGCGGCGCCGTCCTCGGTGGACAGGTCGTCCTCGATGCTCAGCTTGATCTTGCGACCGTTGACCCCGCCGGCGGCGTTGACCTGCTCGGCGAGCATCTCGATGGTCTGCTTCTCGGGGACGCCGAGGTTGGCGCCGACGCCCGTGATGTCCAGGACGACGCCCATCTTGATGTCGCCTGCGGCGGTCGTGCCGCCCGATGATCCCCCTGAGCTGCTCGAACAGGCCGCGATCGCCAGGACCATCGCGCTCGCGGCGGCCCCCACCGCCCCTACTCGTGCCACTCGGTTTGTGTGGCCCATCTCGCCTCCTCGCAGGGCGGGACTTCCCGCCGTTCCGTTGGTGTCCTATAGTCGAACGAACATGTTCGATAATGGAGTGGTCAAAGCCTAGACGGGTTCCGGTGACGTGGCAACGGTTTCCAACAAAGTCGGGGTCAACCATCCGCTGGGCGGAACGGCGGAGCGGCCCAACGGCATCGATCTGGGCGCCGGGGTGTCTCGACCGGCCTCACAGACCCTGGACCGGGGCCTGACCATCCTCGAACACGTGGCCTTGGCTCCGGCGCCGCTGAGCGTCGCGGACGTGGCCAAGGACGTCGGTGTCCACCGCTCGATCGCCTACCGGATGCTGCGCACGCTCGAGGACCACAACCTGCTCGACCGCGACGACCAGGGCCGCTACCTGCTCGGCGACGGGCTGTCCTTCCTGGCCGCCCGGTACACCCCCAAGCGCCGGGCGCTGGCCAGCCACCATCTGGTCCCCTTGGCCATCGAGACCGGCAAGACCGCGTTCGTCGTGGTCCGCCACCTCGACGAGGCGGTCACCCTGGAGGTCTCCGAACCGCCCGACCAGCCCGCGCACGTGAGCTACCGACCCGGCGTGCGCCATCCGGTGGACCGCGGCGCACCGGGGATCGCCTTGCTGGCCGGCGCCCCGGCCCGCCCCGGCGAGCGCGCCGAGGTCGCCCTCGCCCGCGAGCGTGGATGGGCCCAGAGCCAGGGCGAGGTCATCGAGGGGTTCCGGTCGATCGCCGCACCGGTCTACGACGTGGAGGGAGTATGCCGCGCCGCCCTCGCCGTGGTCTTCGCCGGGCCGACGGACAGCGAGGAACTGGGCCGGATGCTGGTCGCCCGCGCGGCGGCGCTGGGGCACGACCTGTGACCGACCCCCGGTGGCGTTGCTCGGACCGGTGCGGGCGGGGGCGTCAGACGGACGGCCCTGCCGACGAGCCGCCCTTGCCGGGCCGTGTCTCGCCGACCCGGTCCCGGGCGGCGCTCACCAGATCGCCGGCGCGACCCTTGGTGACCGCGGCCACCGATTCGGTGCGTTCGCGCACACGGGCCATCACCTCTTCGCCCCGGGGGGTGAGCACGTCGCGACCCTCCCGCCGGGCCGGCACGGCGACGACGAGCACGACGGCCAGACCCAGACCGAGGCACAGCAACATGGCGAGGACGAGGACGACCATGGTCACAGCCTGACAAATCGCACCGGGAATGGCCAATCCGACACGCCCGGGACCGCGCTCGCCCGGCCTGGCGACGCCGACCCGGGACCGGCATACCGGCCGGTGGGGCCAGGCGTGGGGCGCCAGGCGGCGCGGTGTGCGCTCAGGCCGGCACGGCGACGTCGCGCATCCGCTGGCTCACCACGGTGGTGACGCCGTCGCCGCGCATGGTCACCCCGTAGAGCGCGTCGGCGACCTCCATGGTCTTCTTCTGGTGGGTGATGAGGATGAGCTGGCTGGAGTCGCGCAGCTCGTCCAGCAGCAGGATCAGCCGGCCGAGGTTGGCGTCGTCGAGTGCGGCCTCGACCTCGTCGAGGATGTAGAACGGGCTCGGCCGGGCCTTGAAGATCGCCACGAGCAAGGCCACCGCGACCAGCGAGCGCTCACCTCCGGACAGCAGCGACAAGCGCTTGATCTTCTTGCCGGGGGGCCGGGCCTCGACCTCCAGGCCGGTGCTGAGCAGGTTGGACGGGTCGGTGAGGACCAGCCGGCCCTCGCCGCCCGGGAAGAGCCGCGCGAAGACACCCTCGAACGCCACCGCCGTGTCGGCGAACGCCTCGGCGAACACCTGCTCCACCCGCTCGTCGACCTCCCGGACGATGTCGAGCAGGTCACGCTTGGAGCGCTTGAGGTCCTCCAGCTGGGTGGTGAGGAAGGCATGCCGCTCCTCCAGGGCGGCGTACTCCTCCAGCGCCAGCGGGTTGACCCGTCCGAGCGCGGCCAGGCGCCGCTCCGCGGTCCGCAGGCGCTTCTCCTGGGCCTCGCGCACGAACGGCACGGGCTCGGGCCACGTCGCGGGGTCGGCCTGGCCGGGGTCGTCGGGGTCCGGGACGAACGGCACGGGCAGGTGCGGGCCGTACTCCTCGACGAGGGTCTGCGGGTCCACGCCCAGCTCCTCGACGGCCTTGGCGCTCAGGGCCTCGATGCGGAGCCGCTGCTGGGCGCGGGCCACCTCGTCCCGGTGGACCGAGTCGGTGAGCTCACGCTGGCGCTCCTGCAGGTCGGCGACCTCGCGGCGGACCGTGCTCAGCGCCGACTCCCGGTGCGCACGGTCGCGCTCGGCGCCCTGGCGCAGCTCGTCGGCCCGGTCGGCGGCGGTGCGCAGCCGCAGCGCTCCGTATGCCGCGCCCGCGCGGACCGCGGCGGCGACCTCTGCCTGGCGACGGCGGCGCTCCCGTCGGGCCGCCTCGCGCTCGCGGGCCGCCACCTCGGCGTCCGCCGCGGCCTGCAGCGACTGGGCGCGCTCGAGCAGGGCGCGGGCGCGTTCCTCCCCGGTGCGCAGCCGCAACCGGACCTCGGTCTCGTGGGATCGGGCCGCGACGGCCACGGCGTCCAACTCGTCGCGCCGTCGCGTCGAGGGCTCGGCCTGCTCCTCGTGCTGCGAGCCGGCGGCCTCGAGTCGCTGGCGCAGGTCCGCGTGCGTGGCCCGGTCGGCGTCGAGGGCCTGGCAGACGCCGGCCATCGCCGACTGGGTGCGCTCGGCCTCGGCCCGGGCGGTGCGCACGCGGTTGCCGAGGTCCCCGAGCCGCTCGGCCACCGCGGCCATCCTCGCGTCGGAGGAGTGCAGCTGCTCCAGGGTGTGCTCGAGCGCCAGCTGCGCCTGCGCCAGCTCACCCTGCAGCGCGGCCCGGGCGAACCGAGCCCGTTGGGCCCGCCCGGCGGCCTCGTCCGCGCGGTCGCGGGCCTCGTCGTGGGCGGCCCGGACCTCCAGCAGGCTCGGGGTGCCGGCGCCGCCCCCGCGCACGGCGCCGGGGGCCAGCAGGTCGCCGTCGGCGGTGACCGCGGTGACCTGGGGGTGACGCTCGACCAGGGCCCGGGCCGCGTCCAGACCGGGCACCAGGGCGACCAGGTCCAGCAGCTGGTCGAGGGCGGGACGCAGGGGGGCGGGGCAGTGCACGACGTCACGCGCCCAACGCGCCTCCGGGGGCAGCGCGGGCCAGGCCACCGAGTCGCTCGGGCGGGCCGTGGACCCCACGAGCATCCCGGCCCGTCCGGCGTCCTGGTCGCGCAGCCGGACCAGCCCGTCGGTGGCCGTGTCGAGCGAGTCGACGACGACCGCGTCGGCGGCCCACCCCAGGGCGGCGGCCACGGCCGCCTCGTACCCGTGGTCGACCTGTAGCGCCGCGGCGACCGAGCCGCCGACCCCGGCCTGGGCCCCGGCCGCGAGCAGCGCACCGGCGCCGTCTTTGCGGGTCAGCGCCAGCGCCAGCGCCTCGGCCTTGGCCGTCGCGGTGTGCCGCTCCTGCTCCGCGCCGCGCTCGTCGTCCGCGAGGCGCGCGACCTGCCTGGCCAGCTCGTCGTGGCGGGCCAGCGCATCCTCGTATGCCGCGTCGAGGCCGTGCTCGCCCTGCTCGTCGGCGGCGATAGACGCCTCCAGGGTGGCGAACTCCCGCTCGGCCACCGCGGACCGCTGCAGGGCCGCCGTCACCGCATGGTCCAGCCGACCCAGCTCGGCTTCGGCGGCTTCGATCCGCGAGGCCTGGGCGGCGACCCGCCCGGCCAGGGTGGCCAGCCCCTCGCGTCGATCGGCGGCGGCCCGGGTCAGTTGGGCCAGGTGCTGCTGCTGCGCGGCATACTGCGCCTCGGCGTCGGTCCGGGCCTCGACCGCCGCGGCCAGGGCGGCCCGGTCGGTCTCGACGTCGGCGACCAGCGTCGCGTGCTGGGCCAGCAGCCGCTCGGCCTGCTCGCGCAGCTGCTGCGGGTCCCGTGGCGGCGCGTCCCCGGGTGGCGCGTCGGGCCCGCCGCCGGCCCAGTCGTCGGACAGCAGCCGGACCCGTTCGGCCGCCAGTGTCGCCAGCGACGCGAGCCGCTCGACGCTGCGGGTCAACGCGAACCACCGCTGGTGGGCCGCGGCCAGCTCAGGACCGGCCGCCCGGGCCTGCGCCTCGAGGTCGGTCAGGCGCCCCCCGAGGCGGTCCAGGGTCGCCTCGACCTCGCTGCGCGCGTGCACCAGGGCGGTCTCGTCGGCGACCTCCTGCTCCAGCGTCGCGGTGAGCTGGACGAGGTCGTCGGCGAGCACCCGCAGGCGGGCGTCGCGGACCTCGGCCTGGATCACCGCCGCCTTGCGGGCGGTCTCGGCCTGGCGGCCCAGCGGGCCCAGCTGACGGCGGATCTCGCCGGTGAGGTCGGCGACCCGGGTGAGGTTGGCGTCCATCGCCTCGAGCTTGCGCAGGGCGCGTTCCTTGCGCTTGCGGTGCTTGAGGACGCCCGCGGCCTCCTCGATGAACCCGCGGCGTTCCTCGGGCGTGGCCCGCAGCACCGCGTCGAGCTGTCCCTGCCCGACGATGACGTGCATCTCCTTGCCGATGCCGCTGTCGGAGAGCAGCTCCTGGATGTCCAGCAGGCGGCAGTGGGTGCCGTTGATGGCGTACTCCGACCCGCCGTTACGGAACATCGTGCGACTGATCGTCACCTCGGAGTAGTCGATCGGCAGGGCGCCGTCGGCGTTGTCGATGGTGAGGCTGACCTCGGCCCGGCCCAACGGCGCCCGGCCGGCCGTGCCGGCGAAGATGACGTCCTCCATCTTGCCGCCGCGCAGGCTCTTGGCGCCCTGCTCCCCCATCACCCAGGCCAGGGCGTCGACGACGTTGGACTTGCCCGAGCCGTTGGGCCCGACGATGCAGGTGATCCCCGGCTCCAGGCGCAGGGTGGTCGCCGAGGCGAAGGACTTGAACCCCTTGAGGGTGACGCTCTTGACGTACACGCGGGCGAGGGCTCCTTGGGCGGCGACGGATCGGCCTCAGGCTACCGGCGGCCACCCGCCCAGGCCTGCAGGACGACCCCGGTGGGTCGGGCGACCGGCGAGGGCACCGCGGCTGCCGGGACCGCGGGGGTATGCCCCGGGCAGGGTATGCCGCGCGGGGGATATGCGGCGCGCGGGGCATGCCGCGCATCAGGGACCGGGGGCCTCGGCGGCGTGGCGGGTCGCATGCTCGAACAGCAGCGCCCGGCACAGGGCCAGCAGGGCCAGGCCGCAGCCGGCCGTGACGACCCCGCCGAACTGGGCGGCGAGCAGCTGGAAGAGCTGGACGACGAGCACCTGGGCGAGCAGCGCGACCTCGAGCAGCCGCAGCCCGGCTCCGCGCCGACCCCGCCACCACGCGCCGGCCCCAGCGAGGGCGAGGGCCACCGACCCCACGGCGAACCACAGGTACACCCGGTTGCGGACGGTGTCCAGCAGACTGCTGGCCCACACCGCGTCGAGCAGGACGTAGGCGACGTACCCGACGAAGGCCAGCACCGACCACCGTTTCACCGCCTCCAGCCGCGGCACCGAGACGACGAGCCGGCGCGCGGCGGCATACCAGCGGGCCAACCAGCCTTCGGAGGCCGGGTGCAGCGGCAGCGCGGCGAGGGTCTGGAACAGCGGTCGCACCAACGGGTCGGTCGGGTCGGCGGTGCGCAACAACTCGACGGCCCGTCGGTGCTCCTGCTCGTCCATGTCGCGGGCGGCCGACTCCTTGAGCAGCTCCACGGCGTTGACCAGGCGCTCGCGTGGGCGCAGCGGGGTGGACTGCACCCCCAGGTGAACCACGAGGAAGATCGCCACGAAGGTCGCGTAGATGATCGCCGCGACCGGCTCGTAGAAGTAGTTGTTGTCGCCGGTGACGAACTTGCCCACCTCGTCGATGAACAGCCCGAATCCGACGCCGCCGAGCACCGCGGCGACGGTGCGCGAGGCCCTGCTGAGGAAGAGCAGGGCCACGAGCAGCCCGGCGACCATG
Organism: Dermatophilaceae bacterium; assembly: GCA_037045055.1. GTDB lineage: Bacteria > Actinomycetota > Actinomycetes > Actinomycetales > Dermatophilaceae > Phosphoribacter. The sequence goes on from JBAOHJ010000003.1 coordinate 312,289, forward strand.
CCGAGTCCCCCCCACGCTCCGACCCCTGGGCGTCGCGCAGCGGCAGGTGCGCGGGCAGCCGAGCCATCGGTCAGTCGGTCGCGGGCCGCTCGGGCACGGTCGCCGGCCGCTCGGGAGTCGGCACGAGGGCGTGGCGGCCGGCGATGATGCCGTGGTTGCGGATCACCTCGGCGATGACGAACGCGAGGAACTTCTCGGCGAACACCGGGTCCAGGCCCGACTCGTCGGCCAGCGCACGCAGTCTGCTCATCTGCTGGGCCTCGCGCTGCGGATCGGCCGGCGGCAGCCCGTGGCGGGCCTTGAGCTCACCCACCTGCTGGGTGCACTTGAACCGCTCGGCGAGTAGGTGCACGAGGGCGGCGTCGAGGTTGTCGATGCTGGCCCGCAGCCGGGTCAGCCGCGCAGGGATCTCGCTCACCCCGCCAGGGTATGCCGCGCCCGCGCCGCGCTGGCTTCGCGCCCGCGTCCGGGGGCCGCCGCAGGCCTGGGGCCGGCCTCGGCTCGGTCCGCCACGGCTCAGCACTCCACGAAGCCGCTGACCCCCGGTCGCGGCGGCCCGTACTGGCAGACCGCCGAGGTCACCCGGCCCGGGCGCCAGGTGGTCGCCGGGACCTCCGACAGCAGCCGCACCAGCTCGCTGAGCGCCCCGCTGGGGCCCTGGGCCACGACCTCGACCCGCCCGTCGTCGAGGTTGCGGGCGTGCCCGGCCAGCCCCAGCGCCATGGCCTGCGAGCGGGTCCACCAGCGGAACCCCACCCCTTGGACGTGGCCACGGACGAACACGGTGACCCGCTCCTGGGTGGACTCCCCCGGCTCCCCGCCGCCCTGCGCGCTCACTGCCCCAGGGTATGCCGCGAGCGCTGGCTCCCGCTCGCCTCGGCCGCTGGCGCCCCATCGACGTTCGGCGGTGCCACCCGATTCGCGCTACTGGGCCAACCAGGCGGCATACGCGTCGAACGTGTACGGACGGCCGAGGAAGTCCTCGACGAGGTCGGCGGCATCCCGCGAACCTCCCGGGGCGAGCACCCGGTCGCGGTAGCGGCCGGCGACCTGCGGGTCGAACAGGTCGTCCCGGTCGAAGGCCGAGAACAAGTCCTTGGCGATGACCAGCGACCACATGTACGTGTAGTAGCCGCTGGAGTACCCCTCCAGGTGCCCGAAGCTGCATGGCATGTGGGTGCCCTCGATGTAGGAGAACATCGAGTAGCGGGCCTGCAGCTCGCGGGTGCGCGCGGTGAGGTCCGCGGGCCGCTCGGTGTGGAAGTAGTAGGACATCGCGGCGTAGAACATCTGGGTGCGTGCGGCATACCCCTTGCCGAAGTCGTCGGCCCGGCGCATCCGCGCGACCAGGTCGGCCGGGATCGGCTCGCCCGCCTCGTCGACGGCGAAGGTCCGCAGGATCTGCGCGTCCCACGCCCACTCCTCGAGCATCTGGCTGGGCGCCTCGACGAAGTCCCACTCGGTGGCCACGCCCGAGAAGCGCACCCACTGCTGGCGCCCGGCCAGGACGTGGTGGACGAGGTGGCCGAACTCGTGGAACAGCGTCACCACCTGGTCGTGCTCCATGAGCCCGCGTGGGAAGTTGCAGACCAGGACCCCCTCGGGCAGCACCCGCCCCTGGACGCCGCTGGCCAACGTGAACTGCGCGGCGTGCTTGTACTTGCCGGCCCGGGGGTGCAGGTCGAGGTAGATCCGGCCCAGCCGCCCGCTGCCGTCGGCGGCCAGCACGTCGTATGCCGTGACCGCCTCGTCCCAGACGACGGCGTCGACCACCGGCTCGTAGCGCAGCCCGAAGAGCCGACCGGTGACGTCGAGCAGCCCCTGGCGCACCCGGCCGAAGTCGAAGTAGCGCCGGACCTGCTGCGCGTCCACGTCGAGCTGCTCGCGGCGCACCGCCTCGCTGTAGTAGGCCAGATCGCCGGCGTCGATGGTCTGCGCGTCCGGGACGTCCGCGCGCATCCGCTCCAGGACGACCTGCCGGTCCCGGCGGCCGGACTGCTCGGCCGCGGTGGCGATCCGGTCGATGAACTCCGGGATCGCGCCGCCGCGCTTGATCATCTTCACCTCGGCGTCGTAGTCGGCCCAGCTGGCGTAGCCGAGCAGGCCGGCCAGCTCGGCCCGCAGGTCGAGCAGCTCGTGCAGCAACGGGTCGTTCTTGGGCCAGGCGACGGTGAGGAAGGCCACGGTGAGCTCGCGGCGGGCGGCCCGGTCGTGCGCGAAGGTGCGGAACGGGATGGAGTCCGGGTAGTCGGTCGTCACGGTGACCAACCCGTCCTCGCCCGGGGGGTGCGCGTCGATCCAGTCAGCCGGCAGACCGCCGAGCCGGTCGGGGGTGAGACGGATCGACCGGACGTCCTCGCGGATGTTCTTGCTGAACTCCTGCCCGACCAGCACGATCCGCTCGTTGAGCGCCTTGATCCGCTCTCGGGTGGTCTCGTCCTGGTCGACCCCGGCCCGACGGAAGTCGCGCATGGTCTTGTCGTAAAGGCGCCGGGCCGGCTCGTCCAGTCCGGTGACGTCGACGCCCGTGAAGACCTCGTAGAGGTCCCGGTCCAGGCCCAGCTCCGTCCCCAGGCGCTCGACGTCCTGCACCGCGCGCTCGGCGACGGCGCGAACCGTCTCGTCCGGGTGCACCTCGCTGAACAGCGACCCGACCGCCGACACCTCCCCCAACGCCACGTGCACGTCGTTCCAGCGCTGCAGGACCGTCTCGGCGTCTCGGGGTGGGTGCGCCTTGAGCGACTCGACGATGCCGCGAGCGGCGGCCAGCCCGGCGTCGCTGCGCTGCCGCACCCACGGCTCGGTGGCGTCCGGCGCGGGCAGGGACAGCGGGCTGGGCGGCTGCGAGGTCATCCGGGCACTCTATGGCAGCGTCATCGGGCACCGGGGGTTGCCGACACCCCGATCTGTATGCCCTCACCCGGGGGGGGCACGGCCGCGGCTTGTCGCCATGGCTGCCGAACCCTCACCAGCGCGGCGACCTCGGCGGCCAGGTAGCCTGTCGCCATGGCCGCGGCCAACGGATTCGACTATGCGGTGCACGGCGCGGACGTGGTCATCACCCATCGAGGCAAGGTGGCCGCCACGCTGCGGGGCGAGCGAGCTGTGGTCTTCTTGCAGGACGTCGACATGGGCAATCCCCAGGAGCTGATGGCTCGCCTGACCGGCAACTACCGCCAAGGCAACGAACGACAGGCACGCCACCACCCCCGAAACCGAGGACGCTGACCAGGTAACCAAGTCAGGGCGTCGTCGACGACGGGGGCACCGCAGGCGGCTTGGTCACGAGTCCTCGGCTGCATCTCGACGGCACGGCCGGCCCGCCGCCGGCCGTCAGTGCGCGCGGCGCGGTCGGGGCCGAGGCTGGCACCGTGGGCAGGAGTAGGAGGAGCGGTTCATGAACGCCTCCCGCCGGATCGACGCCCCGCAGCGCGCGCACGGCATACCGGCTTGGCCGTATGCCGCGAGCGAGCGGCTGAAGTACCCCGAGGCGCCGTTGACGTCGACGTAGAGGCGGTCGAAGCTCGTGCCGCCCGCGGCGAGCGCGGCCAGCAGGACCTGGCGCACCTGCTCGAGCAGCCGCCGCAGCGCCGGGCGGGTCAGGGTGGCGCAGTCGCGCTCGCCGTGGATGCCGGCGCGCCACAGGGCCTCGTCGGCATAGATGTTGCCGATCCCGGACACGACTCTCTGGTCCAACAGTCCCCGCTTGACCGCGCCGCGGCGGGCCTTGAGGCGGGCCACGACCAGCTCGGGGTCGTAGGCGGGATCGATGGGATCCAGGGCGATGTGGCCCAGGGCCACGGGGATACCGTGCTCGTCGAGGTCGCCGAGGGCCAGGGCGCCGAAGGTGCGCTGGTCGACGAAGCGCAGCTGAGGGCCCGCGTCGTCGAAGTCGACGCGGGCGTGCAGGTGCCGCTCGTGCGGCGCGTCGGCCGTGCGGACCAGCAGCTGGCCGCTCATGCCCAGGTGCAGCAGCAGCGCCTGCGACGGCGGTGCCCCGTCGCAGGTGGCGGACAGCGGGATCCACAGGTACTTGCCGCGCCGCCGGGCCGATCCGAAGATCTGGCCGGTCAGCCGGGCGGCCAGGTCCTGCGGCCCGCTCAGGTGGCGGCGCGCCACCCGGGTGCCGGTGATGCCGACCGCGCGGACCCGACGACCGGCGACGTGCCGGGCCAGCCCCCGGCGGACCACCTCGACCTCGGGCAGCTCCGGCACCTCAGGCCTCTCGGGTCCCCTCGGGACGCCCGGGCGCATCGCCGGGTGCGACCGGCACCGCCAGGGGGGGCAGCGCGCCGGTCGGCACCGGAGTGGTAGGCAGCGTCGCGCGGGTGATCGTGCCCGAGCTGTCGTGTCGGGCCCGGATCGCCGACCAGCCCTGCTCGGCCGCGTTCTGCTCGGCCTCCTTCTTGCTGCGCCCGGTGCCGGTGCCCTCGACGCCCTCGCCCACCACCACCGTGGCGACGAAGGTCTTCTCGTGGTCCGGGCCGGACTCCTCGATGCGATAGACCGGCGACCCGAGCGAGAACAGCGAGCAGAGCTCCTGCAGGCTGGTCTTCCAGTCCAGGCCGGCGCCGAGCGCGGCGGAGGAGGCCAGCAGCGGGTCGAAGAGGTGGTGGACCAACCGGCTCGCGGACTGCAGCCCCCCGCCGAGGTAGACCGTGCCGATGATCGCCTCCAGGGTGTCGGCGAGGATCGAGGCCTTGTCGCGGCCCCCGGTGGCCTCCTCGCCCCGCCCGAGTCGCACGTAGTCGCCCAGGCCCATGCCCCGACCCACCTCGGCCAGCGCCCGCATGTTGACCACCGCGGCCCGCAGCTTGGCCAACTGCCCCTCCGCGACGTCCGGGTGCGCGGCATACAGGGTGTCGGTGATGACCAGGCCGAGCACCGCGTCCCCGAGGAACTCCAGCCGCTCGTTGTTGGGCAGCCCGCCGTTCTCGTACGCGTAGGAGCGGTGGGTCAGCGCGCGCAGCAGCAGGGTGGGATCGGGGGCCTGCCCGAGGACGTCGGAGAGGTGCCCGGCGAGGGCCTCGACCGGAGGCGGCGGCTCCTGGGACGTCACGCCGGCCTCGGTCAGCCCTGCAGGTCGGTGCGCTCGGCGCTCGCGTAGTGGCGGCCCTGGTAGGTGCCGCACGAGGGGCAGGCCTGGTGGGGTGGCGTGGGGGCCGAGCACCGCGGGCAGCTGGTGAGGGTCACCGGTGCGGCCTTCCAGTTGGCGCGGCGCGAGCGGGTGTTGGAGCGCGAGGTCTTGCGCTTCGGGACGGCCACGTCAGGTCCTCTTCTCGTCGTTCGGTCCGGCGGCCCGGTCGCGCAGGTCGCGCAGCACCGCCCACGGTGGGTCGATCGTGTCGTGCCGGTGCCCCGGGTCGTCGGCCAGACGGGCCCCGCAGTCGGGGCACAGTCCCGGGCAGTCGGCACGGCAGACCGGCTGGAACGGCAGTGCGGGCACCACCGTGTCCCTGAGCACGGGCTCGAGGTCGACCAGGTCGTCGACGAGCGCGTACTCGTCGGCCTCGTCCGCGGCGGCGTCCACCTCACGGTGGTGGGCCGCCCGCTCGGCGTAGGCGAACAGCTCCTGGAAGGTGGCTGCCACCGGCAGGGTCACCGGCTCCAGGCACCGCACGCACGCGCCGCCGGCCGTGGCCGCCACCGAACCGCTGACCAGGACCCCCTCGGTGACGCTCTCCAACCGGACCGCGAGGTCCATCGGCGAGCCCGCCGGCACGGCGACCACGTCGGTGCCGAGGTCCTCGGGAGCCTGGACCGTCCGGTCCACGGTGAGCATCGACCCGGCCCGGCGGCGCAGATCCCGGGTGTCGAACACGAGAGGAGCGCGCGGGTCGAGGCGAGGCATGTCTTCCGGACGGTCGAGGTTCGGCCTCGCGTCCCGGACGGACGTAGACCGACTCGTCAGGGTACCCGAGCGCGCGAGCGTGTCCCAAATCTGCCCGATCTGCACGTCCCGGCGGCTCGGCCTCAGCGTCGCAACCGCGCCACCAGCGCCCGCAGCACCCCGTCGGGGACCAGGCCGGTGACGTCGCCGCCGAGCGCGACCACCTCCTTGACCAACGAGCTGGAGACGTGTTCGAAGGCCGGGTCGCCGGGCAGGAACATCGTCTCCACCCCGGTGAGGTGGCGGTTCATCAACGCCATGGGCAGCTCGTAGGCGAAGTCGGTGCTCCCGCGCAGGCCCTTGACGACCACCGTGGCACCGAGGTCGCGGCAGACGTCGACGAGCAACCGGTCGGCGAACGCCTCGATCCGCACCCCGGCGGCCTCGGGGGGCAGCCCCTGGCGGATCAGCGTCTCGCGGGTGGCGATGTCGAACGTGCCCGCCTTCGCCGGGTTGTGCAGGATCGCGACGACGACCTCGTCGAACAGCCGCGCCGCCCGTGCCACGACGTCGATGTGGCCGTTGGTCACCGGGTCGTAGGACCCCGGGCACACGCATCGGGTGGTCACGGCGGGCAGCCTACCCGCGGCCGGCAAGCGCCGGTATGCCGCTCGCGCACCCCGGGTCGGGCGGGCCGAGCGGACCGTGGACGGGCCCGGCTCAGGCCACCTCGTCCGGCCCCGGCGCGTCGGCGAACCACATCTTCGTCTCGCCGTAGCGCCGCTCCCCCGCGGCCGCGAGCCCGGCCGGCCAGCGCGGCTCGGGCGAGCGGGCCGCGCGCTCGAGGACGACCAGCGCATCCGGGCGCAGCCATCGGTGCGTCACGAGCAGGGCCAGCACGTCGGCGAGCCGGGCGTCGTCGAGGTCGTAGGGGGGGTCGAGCAGGACGAGGTCGAACCCCGCTGCCGGTGGGCCGCGCAGCAGGAACGCCTCGACGGACTCGACCTGGACGTGCACGGGCGCCAGCCCCAGCGTCCGGGCGTTGAGGGCGGCCACCTCGGCCACGCCCCGATGCGCCTCCACGAGGACGACCTCGCCGGCCCCGCGGCTGGCGGCCTCCAGACCCAGGGTCCCCGAGCCGGCATACAGGTCGAGCACCCGGGCCCCCGGGAGCACGTCGAGGTGCTCCAGCCGGGAGAACAACGCCTCGCGCACCCGGTCGGAGGTCGGCCGGGTGCCGCTGCCGGGGGGTGTGACGAGCCGCCGCCCGCCCACCGCGCCGCTGATGATCCGCGTCATGCTCCGTGCCCTCGGCCTGCTCACCCACGTCTAAGGTACGCCGCCTGCCGCGCGTCCAACCGCGCCGCCACGCGGTCGCGCAGGACCGGATGCGCGGCCAGGGTCGGGTCGGCGGCGACCAGGGCGGTGGCGTCCTCGCGGGCCAGGCCGATGAGCTCCTCGTCGCCCGGGTCGCCCATCCGCAAGCACCGCACGCCGGTATGCCGCCCGCTCTGCCGGGCGCCCAGGACGTCGCCCTCGCGCCGCAGCGCCAGGTCGAGGCGGGCCAGCTCGACACCGTCCGTCGTCGCGGCGACCGCGTCCAGCCGCTGGCGCGCCGGGGGTGCATCCGACCCGGTCATGAGCAGGCACAGCCCCCCGGCGCGGCCACGACCGACCCGCCCGCGCAGCTGGTGCAGTTGGGACAGCCCGAACCGGTCGGCGTCCATGACGACCATCGTCGAGGCGTTGGGGACGTCGACCCCGACCTCGATGACCGTGGTGGACACGAGCACGTCGATCTGCCCGCTCGCGAAGGCCGACATCGCCGCGTCCTTGGCACTCGGGTCCAGGCGGCCATGGAGCACCTCGACCCGCAGCCCGGCCAGCGCCGGGGTGGCCCGCAGCTCGGCCGCGACGGCATACACGCCGGCCAGCTCGCGTCCGGCCTCCCCGGCGTCCTGGCCCGCCCCGTCGCCGGTGTCGTCCCAGCGGTCCCATCCGTCCTCGGCGGTCGCGTCTGCCTCGGGGCCGGCGCGCCGCCGGTCCCCGCTCGACGGGGCAGGCTCGCCGATCTTCGGACAGACCACGTAGGCCTGGTGGCCCTTGGCGACCTCCTCGGCGACGCGTTCCCAGGTGCGCGCCACCCAGCGGGGCCTGGTGGCATCGACGACGAACGTCTCGATCGGCGAGCGCCCGGCGGGCAGCTCGGTCAACGACAGCGCCTCCATGTCGCCGAAGACCGTCATCGCCACGGTCCTCGGGATCGGGGTGGCCGTCATGACGAGCAGGTGCGCAGCCGCGGATGCCTTGTCGCGCAACGTGTCTCGCTGCTGCACTCCGAAGCGGTGCTGCTCGTCCACAACGACCAGGCCCAGGTCGTGGAAGGCGACGTGCTCCTGGATGAGGGCATGGGTGCCCACGACGATCCCGGCCTGCCCGGTGCGCGCGTCCTCGAGGGCGGCGCGCCGGGCCGGTGCCGACTGGCTGCCGGTGAGCAGCGCCACCCGGGTGGCCCGCCGGGTCGCGTCGAGGTCGGCGTCCGGCTCGCCGAGCGGGAGCATCCCGTCGGCGGCTAACGGCCCGAGCATCTGGGTGATCGACCGATGGTGCTGGGCGGCGAGGACCTCGGTGGGAGCGAGCAGGGCGGCCTGCCCGCCGGCGTCGACCACGGCGAGCATCGCGCGCACCGCGACGACGGTCTTGCCGGAGCCGACCTCCCCCTGCAGCAGCCGGTGCATCGGCGTCGACCGGGCCAGCTCGGCGGCCAGGACCTCGCTCACCTGGCGCTGGCCGGCGGTGAGCTCGAACGGCAGCCGCGCGTCGAAGGCGGCCAGCAGCCCGCCCGGGGCCGCCACCCGCGCGGTCGTCACCAGGGTCTGCGCCTCGGCCCGGCGCTGGGCGAGGATGGTCTGCAGGACGAATGCCTCGTCATAACGCAGCCGCCGCAGGGCGGCGCGCAGGTCCGCACCCACCGCCGGCCGGTGCAGCGTGTCGATCGCCTCGGCCCGGCCGGGCAGACCGCGACGGCGCACCAGCTGCGCCGGCAACGGCTCGCGGATCTCCTCGACCGAGCCCAGCACGAGGTCGACGAGACTGCGGATCTTCATCGAGGTCAGCGCCCCGGTGCTGGAGTACACCGGGATGAGATGGCTGCGGTAGCGCTCGACGTGGCCGGCCACCTCGTCCTCGTCGAGCAGGGTGTACTCCGGGTGGGTGAGTTGCCACCGCCCGCGGTAGGTGGTGGCGGTGCCGGCGAACGACCCGATCCGCCCCGGGGCCAGGGCCCGCTCGTGGCCGTAGGGCGTGAAGAAGGTGACGTCCAGCTCGTGCGACCCGTCGGTGAGCACGACGGTGAGCAGCCGGCCTCGACGGGCCCGCATGGCCCGGGTGGAGGATCGGGCGACCCGGGCGACGACGAACGCCTCCTCGCCCTCGACGAGCTCGCCGAGGTCGGTGAGCTGGGTCGGGTCGACGTAGCGTCTGGGCAGGTACTCCAGCAGGTCGGCCACGGTGCGCAGGCCCTTGTGCCGGTCGAGCGCCTCGGCGGCCTTCGCCGGGACGATCCGACGCAGCGGGGTGTCCTCGGTGAGCAGGCCCGCCACCGCGCCGCGCGAGCCCCGCTGCGCTGCCGGGGTCACCCGGTGCTCCCGTCACGCCCGGTGCTCCAGTCGCGCCCGCCCCCGTGACGCGCGGTGCTCCCGTCGCGCCAGGCGCACCTGGGGCGACCGGGCGGCATACCGCGGCGGCTCACTCCACGCCGAACAGGAGCGGGTAGAGCTCCTGTCCACCCTCGATGCGGGTCACCTCGAGGTCGGCTCGACGGGCCAGGACCCCCGCGACGACCTCGTCGACCAGGCCCGGCGGGGCGTCGAGCCCGGCGACCACGGTCAGCAGCTCGCCGTCGGCGCCGAGCAGGCGATCGAGGACCTCGGCGGCGACCTCGCGCAGGTCTGCGCCGACGATGACGAAGACGCCGTCGACGATCCCGAGGACGTCGCCGACCCGGCACGGCCCCCCCGCGGTGAGCGCCTCCTTCTGGGCCACGGTGACCCCGCCGTGTCGGGTGGCGGCCGCGGCCGCGCTCATCGCCACGACGTTGTCCTCGACCCGCGCGCCGGGATCGAACACCGCCAGCGCCGCGATCCCCTGCACCGCGGTGCGCGCCCGCACGACCCGGACCGCGACGGCGTCCTCGGCCGCCGCGCGCGCGGCGGCGTGCGCGGCCAGCTCGGTGTCGGTGTCGTTGGGCAGCACGATGACGCTGCCCGAGCCGGTGGCCCGGACCGCGTCGAGCAGCTGTCCGGCGGAGGCCCGACGGCCCGGGCCGCTGGTGACGACGACCGCGCCGGCCTGCCCCAGCAGCTGCGCCAGGCCGGCGCCGGCCGCGCAGGCGACGACGCCGACGGCGGCGGGATCGGCCGACTGGGCGGCCATCTGGTCGCCGAAGTGGGTGACCGAGATCCGCCGGGGGCGTCCGGCGTCCAGGCCGGCCTCGATCGCCGCGCCGACGTCGTCGACGTGGACGTGGACGTTCCACGTGTCCTCGTCGCCCACGACGAGCAGGGAGTCGCCCAACGGGGTGAGGGCGTCGGTCAACGCCGCCACCCGGTCCGCGTCGGTGTCGCCGAGCAGGTACATCACCTCGTAGGCCGGGCCGGCCGGGCCGCGGCGCAGCGGCGGCGCGGCGGCGACGTGCGACCGGTGGGCCACGTGGGCGACCGGCGCGCTCGGCGGGGACCAGCCGGTATGCCGCCCGAGCGGGTCCTCGTGGTCCTCGCCCCGCTCGCCGCTGATGACCCGGGTCAGCGCCTCGACGAGCAGGACCAGCCCCGCGCCCCCGGCGTCGACGACGCCCGCGGCGGCCAGCACCGGCAGCTGCTCCGGTGTGCGGGTCAAGGCCGCCCGGGCCCCGGCGAACGCGGCCCGGGCGACGACGGCCAGGCCGCTCGGGTCCTGCGGGCCGGTGGCGGCGGCCGTCGCGGCCTGCGACATCGCCCGGGACACCGACAGGATCGTCCCCTCACGGGGGTCGGCCACGCAGTCCCACGCGAAGCCGTCGCCCTGGACGAACGCCGCGGCGAGCCCCGGGCCGTCGAGTGCGCGCACCCCCGAGCGGATGACGTACTGCGCCAACCCCTGGAACAGCTGGGAGAGGATCACCCCGGAGTTGCCCCGGGCGGTCAGCAGCATGGCCCGGGACACCACCTTGCACATCGAGGGCATGGTCAGGGGGGTGTCCGGGTCGCGCTCGTATGCCGTGCGTGCGGTGTCCAGGGCCGCGTCCAGGGTGAGGTAGAGGTTGGTGCCGGTGTCGCCGTCGGGCACCGGGAACACGTTGAGCGCGTCCAGCTCGGAGCGGTGCCGGGCGAAGGACGAGCGGGCCACTGCCGACCACCGCATCAGCCCGCTCGCGTCGAGCCGGCGCATCGGGCTCTCGGCCAGCGGGCTGGTCGTCACGGGGGGTCCCTCCGGGGGCGCTCGGCTGCAGCGGGATTTCTCGAAGGGTAGTCGCCGTGGAGCCGGCCAGGCTGCCCGATCCGGACCGGCGGGTCGGCGACCGGGCCGGCGGTCGGCGGGTTGGCCCAGCGGTGCGGCCTCGGCTACCATTGACCGGTTGTCCGGGCCGGTGTGAGCGCCCGCGCCTGCAACCTCCGACCGATCACCAGGAGTACACCGTGGCTGCCACCTGCGACGTCTGCGGGAAGCGACCGAGCTTCGGTCACCACATCTCGCACTCGCACCGGCGCACCAAGCGGCGCTGGAGCCCCAACATCCAGCGGGTACGCACCCTGGTCGACGGCGTGACCCCCAAGCGGGTGAACGTCTGCACCTCGTGCCTCAAGGCGGGCAAGGTCACCCGCTGAGGCGCCCGACGACCGCGAAGGCCGGCACCCCGCTAGGGTGCCGGCCTTCGGCGTCATCGGCGCGCCCAGGCCGGGTCGTCGGGGCGCCCAGGCCGGGTCGTCGGCGCGCTCAGGCCGGCGTCGCGGCGAGCAGGTAGTCGACGACGTCGGCCGCGGCGTACCGTCGCCCGAACCGGGCGACCAGCTGCGCAACCGGGGTGAGGTCGCCCCCGCAGGTGACCAGGGGCGGCTCGACGGCTCCCCCGGGCCGGCGCTGGGCCAGCCCGGCGCTGGCGAGCAGACCGTTGCACAGGCACAGCCGGCCCTCGCGGTTGGCCTCCCGGCCGCCCTTGCGCAGGTAGGCCGCCGACGGCTCGGCCGGACAGCGGAAATCCACCCGCCCGTCCGCGGTGCGGTAGGCCGCCCGCAGCACACCCAGGTCGCACACCGGCTTGCGCTCCCCGAGGACGTCCGGGTCCGACACGGACCCGGCGACCTGGGCGACCCGGAAGGGGAACCCGGTGGGCGAGGCCCGCCAGTCCGAGCGCACCCGCAAGGTGCCCTCGAGCGCCTCGGCGCGCACCCGCTCGCGCAACGGCGCCGCCAGCCCGGAGTCCTCGCTGCAGGCGAACGCCGTGCCCACCTGCACGCCCGCGGCCCCCAGGGCCACCGCCTCGCGCACCCGCTCGGGGGTGCCGAAGGCGCCGGCGAGCCAGACCGGCAGCCCGAGGACGAGCACCTCGTCCAGGTCGACCTCGTCGCGCTCGTCGTAGACCGGTTGACCCTGCTCGTCCACCCGCCGGACGCCACGGGGCGGCGCGTTGTGCCCGCCGGCGACCGGCCCCTCCAGGACGAACCCGTCCGGCCGAGTCGCGGGGTCGGCGGCCAGGGCGGCGGCGAGCTCGGCGGAGGCGACGATGGCGACCGTCCGCGGCACGGACAGCGCCCCGAGGTCTGCACCGACCACCCGAGCCGGGCGGAACGGCATACGCCCCAGACCGTCGACGCTGCGGGCGCCCTGCACCCGCACGTCGATCTCGACGTCCTCGTGACGGGCCAGCGCGCGCACCAGGGCCGGGATCTCCGCGGGGCTGCCCGCTCCGACCAGGACGGCATCGACCCCGGCGAGCATCGCCCCGTACAACGTCGCCGGCAGGGGCAGCTCGATCTTGCGCAGCACGTTGATGCCCACCGTGCCGTCGTGCCCCTCTTTGGCGAGCCACACCTCGACGAACGCGGCGGCGACGGTGAGCTCGACGAGCCGCTGCGCCGAGTCGAGGGTATGCCGCGGCACCGGCCGGTAGAGCGCGTCGGGGCCGATGCCGCCCTCGACGAAGTACGCCTCGAGGATCCACGCGGCGATCTGCGGCACCGGGAAGGCGTCCAGCGCTCGGCGCAGGTCGCCCTCGGGGTCACCGTCCTGCAGGCGCCGGGCCAGGACGACGTCGATGGCCGTGCCCGAGACCACCCCCAGCTGGCCGGTGCGGGCCACCGCCCGGGCCAGGCGCCAGCCGGACACGCCGACGCCCATCCCGCCTTGGACGATCCGGTGGCTGCCCCAGGGGCGGGCCCGGCTCGAGGTGGCGACGGCGGCGGTCATGGGCGGTCCCTTCGGTGATCGGTACCTACGCTTTCGTAGGTTACGTTACCGTAGGTTTGGCCTCTCGCCCGGACCTGCGTGACTCGGCGTGTCGTCAGGCGTGGAAGTGGTCCCAGCCACGAGCAGACTGCGGTATGCCGCCGACGCGGACGCCGGCACCGGCCACCACCCGGCCGACGATCCGCCAGCCCGGCGGCGGCGCGCCGGGGAAGGTCGCCAGCAGGGAGTGCTCCTCGCCGCCGGCCAGGACGCACTCCCAGGCCAGCTCCTCGCCCAGGGCATCGCGCAGCCCGGCCACGTCGGGCTGCAGCGCGTCGCGGTCCAGGTCCAGGGCCACGCCGCTGGCCCGGGCCAGCCGGTCGCCGTCGCGCAGCAGCCCGTCGGACAGGTCGAGCATCGCGCTGGCCCCGGCACGGGCGGCAGCCGGCCCCTGGGACAGCGGCGGCACCGGGCGCAGCTGGGTGCGCACCGCGACCGGGTGCGCCTGCGCTCGCCCGGCCTCCAGCAGGCGCCAACCGGCGCTGGCCAGACCCAGGCTGCCCGCGACCGCCACGACGTGCCCCACTCGGGCGCCCGAGCGCAGCACCGGGCGGCAGTCGTCGAGCTCGCCGAGCGCGGTCACCGAGACGAGCAGCGTGCCGGCGGGCGCCGAGGACAGGTCGCCGCCGAGCACGGCGACGTCGGCGGCCCGGGTGGCCTCGCCCAGCCCCCTCGCGAAGTCGACGACCCACCCGAGGGGGGTGGCGGGATCGGCGACGACGGTGACGACCACCCCCGTGGGTCGGGCCCCCATGGCCGCGACGTCCGCGAGGTTCTGGGCGACCACCTTGGCGCCGACGTCGGCCGGGGTGGACCACTCGTCGCGCCAGTCGCGCCCCCGGGCCATGGTGTCGGTCGTGACGACCGTGCACCCGTCGGGGCGCACCACGGCGGCGTCGTCGCCCGGGCCCACCAGCGGCTCCGGACCGCCCCGCAGCAGCGGCAGGATGAGGCGCAGCAGCGCCTCCTCGCTCAGGTCGGCGAGGGTCGGCCCGCGGGCACCCGACGGGGCCACCTTGCCTCCTACCCGAAGGGGACGAAACACTGAGCGGCACGGTAGCGTCTCCCTGACGACGGGTCACCGGGGCCCGCGCCCGAGGTGCCGGCGGTCGCCGGTTGGTTTCTAGCGAGGTGTGCCAGTGGTCCAGGCCTTCATCCTGATCCAGACCGAGGTCGGCCGGGCCGCCCAGGTCGCCGAGTCGATCCGTCAGGTCGCCGGCGTGTCCTCGGCCGAGGACGTCACCGGGCCCTACGACGTCATCGCCCGGGTGGAGGCCGTCACCGTCGATGACCTCGGCAAGCTCGTCATCGCCAAGATCCAGGACGTCCCCGGCATCACCCGCACCCTCACCTGCACGGTCGTCCACGTCTGAGCGTCCCCGCCGGACCACCCGCTCGGATGCCCGTCCCGGCCGCGGCGCGTGGCGCGCCGCGGTCGCGCTCTGCCGACCGGCCGTGGTCGGCCCACCGCCCGACCCTGCTCGCCACCCTGGCCCTGGCCGCCCACCTGCTCGCCACCGTGGCCCTCGGCGCCTGCTCGCGGCCCGTCGACGTGGCGCTGCCGGTATACGCCGACGACCCCGCCTGCCGCGCCCTGGCGCCGCTGTGGCCCGGCACGGTGTCCGGGCTGCCGTCCCGAGCGGTCGGCGTCGAGTCGCCGGCGGCCCGGGCCTGGGGCGACCCCCCGGTAGTCGCGATCTGCGGCACCGAGCCCCTGGGCCCGACCGAGCACCCCTGCCTGGTCGTCGACGGTGTCGACTGGGTGGTCCTGCCCGCCTCCGACGGGGTGCGGTTCGCGACGTACGGCCGCAGTCCCGCGCTGGACGTCTTCGTGCCGGGCCGCTACTCCCCCGAAGGAGCGCTCCTGCCCGCGTTCGGCCCGGCCGCCCGGGCTCTGCCGCAGAACGGCCACCGCTGCACCTGAGCTCACCGGTGACCGCGCGGGGGCGGACGGCGGGACCGGGCGGGGCACCGGCGGGCGGCCGACCGCGCCGGGACCAGGGGCCCGAACGCCCCCGAGGGGTCAGCGCAGCCCGACCCTCCGCTGCAGGGCCAGCGACACCAGCTCGTCGACGAGCTCGCCGTAGCCCATCCCGGTGGCCGCCCACATCCGGGGGTACATCGAGTGCGGGGTGAACCCCGGCATCGTGTTGATCTCGTTGAGCACGACCCGGCCGTCGCGCCCGTAGAAGCAGTCCACCCGGGCCAGGCCCTCGCAGCCCATCGCCACGAAGGCCTCGGCGGCCAGCCGGCGCACCTCGTCGGCCACCGCCTCGGGCACCTCGGCCGGGCAGACCAGCTCGACGTCGGTGTCGGAGAGGTACTTCGCCTCGAAGTCGTAGAACTCGTGCCCGGACAGCACCCGGATCTCCCCGACCTGAGAGGTCCGCGGCGGGTCGACGCCATGCCCCTGCAGCACCGCGCACTCCAGCTCGCGGCCCTCGATCTGCGCCTCGACGACGACCTTGGGGTCGTGCTCGCGCGCGGCGAGCACGGCCGCCTCGAGCGCCTCGGCGTCGTGCACCTTGGTGATGCCCATGCTCGAGCCGGCCCGGGCGGGCTTGACGAACTGGGGGAACCCCAGGGAGATACACGCGTCCAGCGCGGCGGCGGGGTCGGCGAGCCAGGCGCGGTCGGTGATGACGGCATACGGGCCGACCGGCAGGCCGTGCCCGGCGAAGACGACCTTCATGTAGTGCTTGTCCATGCTCGCCGCCGACGCGAGCACCCCCGACCCGACGTAGCGCACGTCGGCCAGGTCGAGCAAGCCCTGCAGGGTGCCGTCCTCGCCCCACGGACCGTGCAGCAGCGGGAACACGACGTCGACGTCGCCGAGGACCCGTGGGGGCTGCCCGGCGTCCAGGACACTGATCGACCGGTCGCGGGTGTGCATCGGGACCAGCACCCCGGGGCCCGACCCGTCGATCTCGGGGACGTGACCGGGCGCGAGGTCCAACGCGGCCGGGTCGTCGGCGACGAGCACCCAGCGCCCGTCCTTGGCGATGCCGACCGGCACGACGTCGTAGGCGTCGCGGTCGATGGCTCGCAGCACCCCGGCCGCGCTCGAGCACGACACCGCATGCTCCGAGGAGCGCCCCCCGAAGACGACGGCGACGCGGGGCTTGCGGGCGGGCTGACGGTCCATCGGATCGACTCTATCTCCGCCCTCCCGGCCGCCCGCTTAGGCTGGCCGCATGGCCGACCTGCCCGCGGGCCTCGCCCCGGCAACCCTCGTCGTGGCCGCCGGTCGTCCCCCGCGACGGCCCGGGGCGCCGGTCAACGTCCCGGTCGAGCTCGCCAGCACGTATGCCGCGCCGCCCGGCTCGGTCGCCTACGGACGCTACGACAACGCCACCTGGGCCGCCCTTCAGGAGGCGCTCGGCGTGCTCGAGGGCGGCCGGGCCCTGGTGTTCGCGTCGGGCATGGCGGCGATCTCGGCGACCCTCTCGTTGCCCCCGGACGGGCCGATCGTCGCGCCGCGAGCGGCATACAACACGACGAGCGCGCTGCTGCACGAGATGGCGGAGGCCGGGCGCGAGGTGCGCTGGGTCGACGTCACCGACACCCCGGCCGTGACCGAGGCGCTGGCGGGGGCCGCGGCCCTGTGGTTGGAGTCGCCGACCAACCCGCTGATGGAGGTCGCCGACCTGCCCGCGGTCCTGGCCGCGGCCCGCGCCGCGGGCGCGTTGGCCATGTGCGACAACACCTTCGCCACACCGCTGGTGGCCCGCCCGCTGGACCTCGGCGCGGACGTCGTGGTGCACTCGGCGACGAAGTACCTCTGCGGGCACTCCGACGTCCTGCTCGGCGTCGCGGTGACCCGGGCGGACCGGGCCGGGCAGGCGCTGCACGAGCGGCTGCTCACCCGACGCAGCCGGCACGGCGGCATCGCCGGGCCGATAGAGGCGTGGCTGGCGCTGCGCGGCCTGCGCACGCTGGCGGTGCGCCTGGAGCGCGCGAGCGCCTCGGCCGCCACGCTGGCCGCGCGACTGGCCGACCGCCCGGGAGTGACCCGGGTGCGCTACCCGGGCTTCGGGGCGATGCTCGCCATCGACGTGGCGGGCACGGCCGCGGACGCCGACCGGGTGGCCGCGGCCTGCCGGGTCTGGCTCGACGCGACCAGCCTCGGTGGGGTCGAGTCGCTCGTGGAGCGGCGGCGGCGCTACCCGGGCGAGTCCGAGCTGGTCCCCGAGACGCTGCTGCGGCTGTCCGTGGGCATCGAGGACGTCGAGGACCTGTGGGCGGATCTCGACCAGGCGCTGGCGACCCTGGGTCGCCCGGGCCCTCGGGTGGCAAACCGGTAGGAGGCTGTCGGCGGCTCGGGTTAGCCTGTCGTCCCGTGCCTCTCATCGACGCGCAGGACCTGCGCAAGACCTACCGATCCCGCAGCGGCGACGTCCATGCCCTCGCCGGGGTGAGCCTGGCGGTGCCCGAGGGCACCGTCACCGGGCTGCTCGGGCCCAACGGCGCCGGCAAGACCACCGCGGTCAAGGTGCTCACCACCCTGGTGCGGCCGGACTCCGGCACGGCCCGGGTCGCCGGCATCGACGTCATTGCCCGGCCGGAGCAGGTCAAGCGGGTGATCGGCTCCAGTGGGCAGTATGCCGCGGTCGACGAGAACCTCACCGGGCTGCAGAATCTCGAGATGGTCGGCCGCCTCTATCACCTGGGCATCGGCCCGGCCCGGCGGCGGGCCCGCGAGCTCATCGAGATGTTCGACCTGCAGGAGGCCGGCGACCGCCCGGTCAAGGGCTTCAGCGGCGGCATGCGCCGGCGCATCGACCTGGCGGCGGCGATCGTCATCAACCCCCGGGTGCTCTTCCTCGACGAGCCGACGACCGGTCTGGACCCGCGCAGCCGGATCATGCTCTGGGGGGTCATCAAGTCCCTCGTCGCGGGCGGCACGACGGTGCTGCTGACCACGCAGTACCTCGAGGAGGCCGACCACCTGGCCGACGCGATCTGCGTCGTGGACCAGGGCCGGGTCATCGCCGAGGGCACCGCCGACGAGCTCAAGGGCCGGGTCGGCGGGCACCGCATCGTCGTGGCCCTCGTCGACGCCGCCGATGCCGCCGCGGGTCGGGAGATCCTGGCCCGGCACGGCGACGGTGAGGTCACCGTCGGCGACTCCGGGCGTGACCTCGACGTCCCGGTGCGTCGTGGGCCGGACACCCTGCGGGAGGTCCTCGCGGAGCTGAGCGTGCGCGGCATCCGGCTGCACGACGCCGGCATCCGCCGGCCCACCCTCGACGACGTGTTCCTCACCCTGACCGGGCACCACGCCCAGGAGGTCGACGCCTGATGACCACCGCCACCGCGACCACCACGACCCTGGTCCCCCAGGCCGGCTCGGTGCTGAGCCGGCTCATGTCCGACGGCTGGACGGTGACCTGGCGCAACCTGCAGAAGTTCCGCCGCAGCCCCGACTACATCGTCTTCGCGGTGCTGCAGCCGATCATGTTCGTGCTGCTGTTCAGCCAGGTCTACGGCGGGTCGATCCAGGTCCAGGGCACCAACTACACCGAGTACCTCATGGCCGGGATCTTCGGCCAGACGGTCCTTTTCGGGGCGACGTTCTCCGGTTACGGCATGGCTCAGGACCTCAAGGACGGCATCGTCGACCGGTTCCGGACCTTGCCGATGCACCGGGCGGCCGTGCTCGTCGGGCGGACCAACGCCGACCTGCTGCTCAACACCATCTCGATGGTCATCATGATCCTCACCGGGTTGGTCGTCGGCTGGCGCTTCCGCGGGTCGTTCCTCGAGTTCGTCGCCGGGGTGGCGCTGCTGCTGTTGTTCAGCTACGCGTTCAGCTGGGTGATGTCGCTGCTCGGCATGATGGTCCGCTCGCCCGAGGTCATCAACAACGCCGCCTTCATGGTGCTGTTCCCGTTGACGTTCATCTCCAACGCGTTCGTCCAGTCCCAGAACCTGCCCGGCCCGCTGCAGACCTTCGCCGACTGGAATCCGGTGTCCGCGCTCGTGCAGGCGGCCCGGTCGCTGTTCGGCAACGTCGGGGCGGCGCCGGTGCCCGACGCCTTCCCCATGCAGCACCCGGTGGCCACCGTCCTGGTGGGGTCGGTGGTGATGATGGCGATCTTCGTGCCGCTGGCGGTCGCCCGATACATCCGCACGTCGGGGCGGTAGCGGCCCGCCGACCGACCCGGGGCCAGCGGCCCCCCGATCGAGGCCAGGTCAGACCCGCTCGTTCTTGCGGGTGCGGCTCATCAGCAGGTCCGCCAGCTGCTCGGGCGAGCGCACCCCGTCCAGGACCGAGGCGACCGCCTCGACGATGGGCACCTCGGCGCCGTTGCGCTGCGCGAGGTCGAGCACGGCGTGGCAGGAGGTCACCCCCTCGGCGGTCTGGCGGGTCTTGGCGAGCACCTCGGCCAGGGACAGCCCCCGCCCCAGGTCGACGCCGAAACCCCGGTTGCGCGACAGCGGCGACATGCACGTGGCGATGAGGTCGCCCACGCCGGCCAGGCCGAGGAACGTCGCCTGGTCGGCACCGAGGGTCACCCCGAGACGGGTCATCTCGGCCAGACCTCGGGTGATGATCGAGGCCTTGGTGTTGTCGCCCATCCCCATGCCCTCGGCCATGCCGACGGCCAGCGCCATGACGTTCTTCACCGCCCCCCCGAGCTCGACGCCGACCACGTCACGGCTGGTGTGGACCCGGAAGTATGCCGTCGTGCAGGCCGCCGCGACCCGCCGGGCGGTCGCGTCGTCTGGCCCGGCCACGACGCTGGACGCGGGCTGCTTGTTGGCGATCTCGGGAGCGAGGTTGGGCCCGGAGAGCACGGCGATGCGCTCCGAGGGCAGACCCGCCACGTCGGCGACCAGCTGGCTCATCCGCATCGTGCTGCCCTGCTCGACGCCCTTGATCAGCGAGAGCACGTGGGCCTGGGCGGGCAGCGGGCCCCACTGCTGCAGGTTGGCCCGCAGGGTTTGCGACGGCACGGCGAGCACGACCAGGTCGCGGCCGGCCATCGCCTCGGTCGCGTCCGTCGTGGCCCGCACCGTCGACGGCAGCGCCAGCCGCGGGAGGTACTCACCGTTGCGACCGGCATTGACCTGGTCGACGACCTGCGCCCGCCGACCCCACAGCACCACGTCGACGCCCGCATCGGCCAAGGTCGCGGCGAACGCGGTGCCCCAGCTGCCCGCGCCCATCACACATGCGCTCGTCATCGCCGCCCTCGCTTGAAGTTGCCGGTCTCGGGTAGGCCCAGTGTGCGGGAGTCCACGCGTTGTGGCGGCGCCGTCTCGCCGCGCAGGGCCTCCAGTTGGCGGGTGATCGCCTCGACGATCCGGTCGGCCGCCTCGCGCACGGCGGCGGGGTCGGTCGGCCGGTCGTAGAGGTCCGACAGATCCACCGGCGGACCGGCGGACACCCGGATGGTCTTGCGGGGCAGCAGCCGCAGCGCGTATCCGTAGGTCCGGATCACCTCGTGCGGGCCCCATTGGGCGATGGGCACCACCGGGCACCGCGTCTGCAGGGCCAGCCGGGCCGCGCCGGTCTTGGCCCGCATCGGCCACAGCTCCCGGTCGCGGGTCAGTGTCCCCTCGGGGAACATGACGATGCACTTGCCCTCCCGGATGCCGGCGACGGCGGCGCGGTAGGCGTCGGCGGCCTGGGTGGTGCGCCGGTAGACGGGGATCTGGTCGGCCGCCCGGACGAGCCGGCCCAGCACCGGGATCCGGAACACCGCCTCCTTGCCCAGGAAGAACGGCGGGCACCCGTTGGCGTAGAGGAACAGGGCGATGGCGAACGGGTCGTAGTAGGACAGGTGGTTGGGGCAGGCGACGAACCCGCCCTCCGTGGGCAGGTGGTGCACCCCGCGCCAGTCCCGGTCGGTGAGGACCCACAGCAGCGGCTTGAGCCAGGACGCGATGAACCGGTACGCCGGCGGGAGTGCCGGGGGGTTGGCCTGGGCCACACGTGCCTCCTTGTCGTCGCCATCTTGCCCGACCACAGGCGCCGGCAGCACCCTGGCGCCGCGGCGACGGCGTTCGTGATGGACACTGTCGGCGATGACCGGGACGACGTGCGCCCCCGCCGCGACCGTGGCGTGGTGGGTCGTCGTCCCCGTCAAGGGGGGTTCCCGGGCCAAGAGCCGGCTGGCCCTGCCGCCCGGGGTGGACCGTCGCGAGTTGGCCCGGGCCATCGCCCTGGACGTCGTCTCGGCCGCCGTCGCCACGGTGGGAGCGGGCCACGTCGTCGTGGTGACCTCGTCGCGCCGGGTGGGCGCGGCCTGCCGAGACGACGGCGCGCACTGGGTCCCCGATCCGCACGCCGGGTTGGATGCGGCCGTCCGGGCCGGTGGGCGGTATGCCGCGGCGCACGGCGCGGCAGCCGTGGCGGTCCTGCTCGGCGATGTCGCCGCGGTCCGCCGCGTCGATCTCGCCGACGCGCTCGGAGCCGCCGCAACACTGCCGCGCGCCGTCGTCCCGGACCATGCCGGCACCGGCACGGCGCTGCTCACTGCAGTGTCGCCAGCGGACCTCCGACCGGCCTTCGGCGTAGGGTCCGCGGCGCGGCATACCGCCGCCGGGCACGCCCGACTGGATCTGCCGTTGCCCCGGCTGCGCACCGACGTGGACGACGCGCAGTCGCTCGAGGCGGCGCGGGCCTTGGGACTGGGCCGGCACAGCGCCGCCGTCCTGGCCGGGGCCGGGTAGGTTGGCCACTATGCAGGCGACCATCGGCAGTTGGCAGGACGGCTCGGGCAGCCTGGTCCTCGACGACGGCCGGGTCCTGCGGTATGCCGCGGACGCCCTGGCCGACAGCGGTCTGCGGCTGCTGCGGTGCGGTCAGCGGGTCGGCGTCGAGCTCGACGGCGAGCAGGTCCGTCGGATCTGGATTCACGGCGTGGGACCGGCCAGGACGCCGGGCTGATCCCGGGGCGACCGGCGCCCCGGGACCCGGGCCGGTCAGCCGCGCGCGGTCCTGCGGGCGGTCGCCTTCTTGGCAGGCGCGGCCTTGCGTGCCGGTGCGGCCTTCTTCGCCGGTGTCGCCTTGGCGGGCGCGGCCTTGCGTGCCGGTGCGGCCTTCTTCGCCGGCGCCGCCTTGGCGGGCGCGGCCTTGCGTGCCGGCGCGGCCTTCTTCGCCGGCGCCGTCTTGACCGGTGCGGCCTTCTTCGCCGGCGCCACCTTGGCCGATGCGGCCTTCGCGGGGGCGGCCTTGGCCGGCGCGGCCTTGCGGGCGGCGGCGCGCACCGGGGCGGAGGCGACCTTGACCGCGGCGGCCGCGGTCTTGGTCGCGGTGCCGACGGCAGCCCGAGCGGCCGCGGGCGCCGCCTTGGGCAGCTTGCGCGGGTCGGCGACGACCGCCTTGAACGACGTGCCCGGGCGGAACCGCGGCACCGTGGTCTTCTTGATGCGCACGGTCTGACCGGTCCGCGGGTTGCGGCCGGTGCGCGCGTCGCGGGCGACCTGCTGGAAGGTCCCGAACCCGGTGATCGAGACCTTCCCGCCGCGAGCGACCTCCCGGACGATCGCGTCGAGGACGGTCTCCACTGCCCTGCTGGCCGCGGTCTTGGAGATCTCGACCTGTCCGGCGATGTGCTCGATGAGCTCTGACTTGTTCACATTCCCCTCCAGAGGGATCTCCGTCGTGCGGGTGCTCGACGTCGACTGTTCACGAACGGCTCGTTCGTCTTGGGGAGACGGTAGGGGGCAATTCCCCCGGAGTCCACCACCTGGCGACAGTCGCTCTCGTTCTCGCGCAACACGTTTGGCGCCGCCTTCGCCGGTGCGCGTCATTCCGGCGACCCCGGGCGGTTGTCGAGTGCCGGCCCGGGCGGCGGCACGGCCCTCGACGGCCGCCGCGCGTCGCACCAGTTGTCTTGCCGCAGAAAGGAACTCGGGCCTCGACGAGGCAGGCTGGCGGGTCACCGGCGGGTGCCACTCGACTGCCGGGTCGGCACCGGGCCCTCCGCGCGAGCGCCCGAGGGCATGGGCGACGTCTAGGTCGGCGACACGCCGGACGCGGCGCCGACGACGGGCCGGTATGCCGGTCGCGCCGCCTCGAACTCGTCGATCGCCGCGCCGTGGCGCAGGGTCAGGCCGATGTCGTCCAGGCCCTCCATGAGCCGCCAGCGGGTGTAGTCGTCCACCTCGAAGCCAGCGACGAGCTCGCCGGCGGTCACCGTGCGGGAGGCGAGGTCGACGGTCAGCTGCGCTCCCGGGTCGTTCTCGAGGTATTTCCACAGCAGCTCGACGTCGTCCTGGGAGCACCGGGCGGTGAGCAGCCCCTGCTTGCCGCTGTTGCCCCGGAAGATGTCGGCGAACCGCGACGACACCACGACCCGGAAGCCGTAGTTCATCAACGCCCAGACGGCGTGCTCCCGTGAGGACCCGGTGCCGAAGTCGGGCCCCGCGACCAGCACCGACCCGGCGGCATACCGGGGGTTGTTGAGCACGAACGACGGGTCGCTGCGCCAGGCGGCGAACAGCCCGTCCTCGAAGCCGTCCCGCGTCACCCGCTTGAGGTAGACCGCCGGGATGATCTGGTCGGTGTCGACGTTGCTGCGTCGCAGCGGGACCCCGACGCCGGTGTGGGTGCAGAACCGTTGCATCGCTAGTCCTGCACGTCCGCCGGCGAGGACAGGGTGCCGCGCACCGCGGTGGCCGCGGCGACCACGGGGCTGACCAGATGGGTCCGCCCACCCTTGCCCTGACGGCCCTCGAAGTTGCGGTTGGAGGTCGAGGCGCTGCGCTCGCCGGGGGCGAGCTTGTCGGGGTTCATGGCCAGGCACATCGAGCAGCCGGGCAGACGCCATTCGGCGCCGGCCCCCTCGAAGACCCGGTCCAGCCCCTCGGCCTCGGCCTGCTCGCGCACCCGCGCCGAGCCGGGGACGACGAGGCAGCGCACGCCGTCGGCGACCCGGCGACCGCGCAGTACCCCGGCAGCGGCCCGCAGGTCCTCGATCCGACCGTTGGTGCACGAGCCGACGAAGACGGTGTCGACGCGGACCGAGCGCAACGGCATGCCGGGGGTGAGGCCCATGTACTCCAACGCCCGCTGCGCGCCGGCCCGCTCGGTGTCGTCGGCGATCTCGGCCGGGTCGGGCACGTCGGCCGACAACGGGAGGGCCTGGCCGGGGTTGGTGCCCCAGGTGACGTACGGCGACAGGGCGGCCGCGTCGATGTCGACCTGCACGTCGAAGACCGCATCGGGGTCGCTGCGCAGAGTGGCCCAGTCGGCCACGGCACGGTCCCAGTCCCCCCCGGTCGGGGCGTGCGGGCGACCGCGCAGGTAGTCGAAGGTCGTGCCGTCCGGGGCGATCATCCCGGCCCGGGCACCGGCCTCGATCGACATGTTGCAGATCGTCATCCGACCCTCCATGGACAGCGCCTCGACGGCCGGCCCGCGGTACTCGATGACGTATCCCTGCCCACCTCCGGTGCCGATCCGGGCGATGACCGCCAGCACGAGGTCCTTGGCGCTCACGCCCGCCGGCGGCTGGCCGAGCAGGTTGACGGCCATGGTGCGAAACGGGGTCAGCGGCAACGTCTGGGTGGCCAGGACGTGCTCGACCTCGGACGTGCCGATGCCGAAGGCCAGGGCGCCGAAGGCTCCGTGCGTCGAGGTGTGGGAGTCGCCGCAGACGATCGTCATCCCCGGCTGGGTGAGCCCGAGCTGAGGCCCGACGACGTGGACGATGCCCTGCCCCGGGTCGCCCATGGGGTAGATGCGCACGCCGAACTCGGCGCAGTTGCGCCGCAGGGTCTGCACCTGCGTGAGGCTCACCGGGTCGGTGATCGGCCCTGGCGTGGTGGGCACGTTGTGGTCCTCGGTGGCCAGGGTCAGGTCGGTCCGGCGGACCCGTCGCCCGGCCAGTCGCAGGCCGTCGAAGGCCTGCGGGCTGGTGACCTCGTGCAGCAGGTGCAGGTCGACGTAGAGCAGGTCCGGCTCGCCCTCGGCCCGGTGCACGACGTGGCTCTCCCAGACCTTCTCGGCCAGCGTGCCGGCCATCGCACCTGCCTCCTGCGCTCGACGATGTGGCCAGCGTCTCTCAGGCCCGCCACCAGTGGAGTTGCGTCTCAGGCTCTGAGACGTCAGTATCATGACATGGACAACACGAGTGGGGTCGGCGTCCTCGACAAGGCCGCGACCGTCCTGAGCGCCCTGGAGGCCGGGCCGGCGACCCTGGCCCAGCTGGTCTCCTCCACCGGTCTGGCCCGCCCGACCGCCCACCGGCTGGCCGTGGCCTTGGAGCACCACCGGCTGGTGGCCCGAGACATGCAAGGCCGCTTCGTGCTGGGACCGCGGCTGGCCGAGCTGGCCTCCTCGGCCGGCGAGGACCGGCTGCTCGCCGCGGCCGGGCCGGTCCTGGGGGCGCTGCGCGACCACACCAACGAGAGCGCGCAGCTGTTCCGCCGCCAGGGCGACCAGCGCATCTGCGTGGCCTCCGCCGAGCGCCCCGTGGGCCTGCGCGACACCATCCCGGTGGGTGCCGCCCTGACGATGCTCGCCGGATCCGCCGCCCAGGTCCTGCTGGCCTGGGAGGAGCCGGACCGGCTGCACCGGGGCCTGCAAGGCGCGAAGTTCAACGCCACCGCCCTGTCTGCGGTGCGCCGGCGCGGCTGGGCGCAGAGCGTCGGCGAGCGCGAGCCCGGCGTCGCCTCGGTGTCCGCCCCGGTGCGCGGGCCGTCCGGCCGGGTGGTCGCCGCGGTGTCCATCTCCGGTCCGATCGAACGGCTCTCGCGCCAGCCCGGTCGGCTGCACGCCGCCACGGTGGTGGCCGGCGCCACCAAGCTCACCGAGGTGCTGCGCCGGGCCCACGCGGCGACCCAGGGCTAGGATCCGTCTGTTTCGACGGCTAGGCGAGGGGGATCCACCATGCGCGGCACTCGCGGCCGGAGCCGACCGGCATACCTGCTGGGCGCGTTGCTGCTCGCGACCGGCGCCGCGTGCTCGTCCCCGGCGCCCACCAGCCCGACCAGCCCCGTGACCGCACCGCCTTCGAGCGCCACCGCCACCGAGATCGCTATCGCCACCGCCACCGTGACCCCCACGACGATCGCGACCCCCACGGTGGTCGCGATCATGGCGCCCGGCGCCAGCGGCGACCAGGTCCGGGACCTGCAGGCCCGCCTCAAGCAGCTCAACCTCTTCGACGCAACGGTGGACGGGGTCTACGCCGACGCGACCACGACGGGCGTGCGGGGCTTGCAGAGCCAGCATTCGCTGACCGACTCGGGTGTGGTCGACCGGTCAACGTGGGACGCCCTGGTGGCGGCCACCCGCCAACCCACCGCCGAGGAGCTGGCCGGTCATCTGCTGCCGGGCCCGGCCCTGCTGGCCTCCGGGTCGACCGGGTCGAAGGTGCGTGACCTGCAGGCCCGGCTCAAGCAGATCGGCTGGTGGTCCGGCGACGTCACGGACCGTTACGGGCCGCAGACCGTCGAGGCGGTGGCGGGCTTCCAGGCCAAGCGGGGGATCCCGGTGACCGGCGAGGTCGACCAGCGCACCCTCGACCGACTCTCCGCGATGACCCGCAAGCCCACCTCGGACGAGCTCAACAACGTCAAGCCCAAGCCGGTCAACGCCGGGCTGACCACCGCAGGGCTCGACCCCCGCTGCCTCACCGGTCGGGCCCTGTGCGTGAGCAAGGGGACGAACAAGCTCACCTGGGTCGTCGACGGCGTGCCCGTCGTGCGGGTCGACGTGCGGTTCGGGTCGCAGGAGCTGCCGACGCGCGAGGGGGCGTTCGCGGTGTTCGCCAAGTCCCGCGACCACGTGTCGACGATCTACCACACGTCGATGCCCTACGCGATGTTCTTCAGCGGCGGCCAGGCGGTGCACTACTCCCCCGACTTCGCCGCCCGCGGGTACTCCGGCGCCTCGCACGGCTGCATCAACGTCCGCGACCTGCGCACGATCACCTGGCTGTTCGACCAGGTGCGGCTCGGCGACGCGGTGATCGTCTACCGCTGAGGTCGCCCTGGCCGCCGCCGCCCACCGAGAGCAGCCACAGGGTCGCCTCCGGGCCACGACCCCCGCCGTTAGCCGTCTTTCGCGGCGCCGTGGCCCCTGCCGACCCGGGGGGGCGTTCGGGCCACCGGCCGGCGCACGCAGACCCCTGCCGTCGGCAGAGGGTGTGGTGTGGTAGCCCCGACGGGATTCGAACCCGCGCTACCGCCTTGAGAGGGCGGCGTGCTAGGCCGCTACACAACGGGGCCCTAGCCAGCACCGGCGACGTGTCGCCGCACCGGTGGACACCCTACCCGCGGGGCCGGGGCCGCACCGAATCCGTATGCCGAGCGGCATACCGCTGCGTGCTGGGGTACCAGGACTCGAACCTAGAATGACGGAACCAGAATCCGTTGTGTTGCCAATTACACCATACCCCATGGGGGTATCCCCTCCGCCCGAGCAGGGACGTCCATACGGAGGCGAGACCGACCCACGAGCATACCCGCGCCTCCGTCGGGCCCTCAAATCCCCCGCACCGACCCTCCCGGACCAGGGCTACCGCAGCTCGAGGGTGGCTCGGCGGTCCCGTCGCGCTCCACCGGCCGCAGCGCGAGCGGGCCGGCCACGGCATCCCCGAGACCGAGGCCCAACTCCTGCGCGAGCAGCGTCGGATCAACCGAGATCGCGAGGCCGGGTCGGCCGAGCGGGTCGGCCGAGCGGGTCGGCTGGGCTGGTCAACCGTGCACGAGCAGGCTGACCGCGTGGATGACGAGGCCGACCAGGCCACCGACGATGGTGCCGTTGATCCGGATGAACTGCAGGTCCCGACCGACGAACAGCTCGACCTTCTCGGCGGTCTCGCGCCCGTCCCACCGCTGGATGGTGTGGCTGATCACCGTGGTGAGCTCGTCGCCGTAGCGGCCGACGACGAACCCGGCCAGGTCCGCGGCATACCCGTCGAGGCGGGTCTGCATCCCGGCGTCGTCGCGCACCTTCTCGGCGAACTCCTTCAGCCGGTCGTGCGCCCGGGCGCGCAGCGGGCTGTCGGCGTCGCGCAGGGCCTGCACCACCGCGGTGCGCAGCGCTCCCCACAGCGACGTCGCGGTGGCCAGCAGCTGAGGATGCTCGAGCATCCGGACCTTGAGCCGCTCGGCCCGGGCCATGGTCTGGGGGTCCTCGAGCAGGTCGCGGGCGAGCTGGGCGAGTAGGTCGTCCAGGGCCTGGCGGGCGTGGTGGCGCGGGTCGTCCTGGATGTCCTCGACCCACTGGACGGCCTCGAGGTGCAGGCGCTTGGTGACGACGTCGTTGACCCGTTGCGGGGCCCACCACGGAGCCCGCTCGGCCAGCACCGCGGTGAAGGTGTCCTCGTTGAGCAGCAACCAGCGTCGGGCCTCGGCCAGGGCCAGGTCGACCAGCCCGTGGTGCGCCTGATCCTTGACGACCTCGGCGAGGAAGGACCCCGCGATGGGGGCGACCGGCTCCTCGCGCAGCCGCGGCAGCACCGCCTCGTCGAGCAGCGCGGCGACGGTCTGGTCCTGCAGGCGCTGCAGGCCGGTGACGGTGAGGGTCACCGCCTCGTCCACGACCCGGCGGGTGTTGCGCGGCACCAGCACCCAGACGGCAGCGCGCCTGGCGATCCCGGCAGCGAGCACCCGGTCGCGGACGATGTCCTCGCGCAGGAAGTTTGCCCCCATGAAGTCCTGCAGGCTACGGGCCAGCATGTCCTTCTTGCGGGGGATGATCGCGGTGTGCGGGATCGGCACTCCCAGCGGATGGCGGAACAGCGCCGTCACGGCGAACCAGTCGGCCATCGCGCCGACCATCGACGCCTCGGCCCCCGCGTTGACGAACCCCCAGAACCCGTCCCGCCCCAGGGTGAGCAGGAAGACGACGGCGGCGAGCACGAGCAGCCCGAGGGCCACCGTGCGCATCCGGCGCAGCCCTCGGCGACGCTGCTCGTCGCCGGCCGCGTCGGTGATCGTGAACGTCGACACCGCCCCTCCTGCCGGGCACCTTCGGAGCCGACGCTACCCGACCCCCGCGCCCGGCCAACGCGGCATACCGCGCCGAGGTTCCAAACCCGGCCCGAACCGCGCGGTGACCCGGCCGTGACCCCGCCCGGCTAGAGTCCTCGGGTGTCCGGGCCGCTCCGTCGTCTGGTCCTCGTCGTCGAGGACGAGCCCGCCATCGCCGACGTGCTCGTCCTGGCCTTGGAGCACGCCGGCTACGCCACCGCGGTGGCCCGCGAGGGCGAGCAGGCCCGGGCCGTCGTGCGCGACCGACGCCCGGCGCTGGTGCTGCTGGATATCGGGCTGCCGGGCACCGACGGGATATCGGTATGCCGCGCCCTGCGCGCCGCCGGCGACTGGACCCCGGTGGTGTTCGTCACCGCACGCGACGACGAGATCGACCGGGTCGTGGGGATCGAGCTCGGCGCCGACGACTACGTCGTCAAGCCGTTCTCACCGCGCGAGGTCGTCGCTCGGGTCGGGGCCGTGCTGCGGCGGGCCGAGCGGGCTGCGGCGGCCGGCGAGGACGAGGAGCGCACCTGCGGCTCGGTGCGGCTGCTGCTGCACGAGCGGCGGGTGCTCGTCGGGGGCCTCGAGGTGGCGTTCACGGCGACCGAGTTCGACCTGCTCGCGCACCTGCTGGCCGCGCCGGGGCGGGTTTTCTCCCGGGGCCAGCTCATGGACGCGGTGTGGGGCTACGACAGCCCCGCCGGCGAGCGCACCGTCGACGTCCACGTCGCCCAGGTCCGGGCCAAGCTCGCGCCGTGCGAGGTGATCCGCACCGTGCGCGGAGTCGGGTATGCCGCGCTGCGGGACGGCGACTGAATGCCCCGCCGGCCGACCACCCTCTCGAGCAGGCTGGCCCTGCTCGTCGCCGGTGTCGTGGTGCTCACCGCCCTGGTGGTGGGCGTGTTCGGGTCGACCCTGCTGCAGCGAGCCAACGACCAGGCCGCGCGGCGGGCCTTGGCCGCGCTGGCCGACACCGTCCAGGCGACCGTCGCCACCAGCGCCGACCCCGAGGTCGGCCAGCAGCGAGTGCGGGCCGCGCTGGTCGGCGTGCAGGTCCAGCTCGCGATCGCCCGCACCCGGTCCGGCGGCGCTGCGGTGCTCGTCGGGGACGCGCTCGCCCGACGCGCCGTGACCTCCGACCAGCTGGCCGCACTGCTGGCCGGTCGGGACCTGTCCGAGCGGCTCGAGCTCGACGACACCCTCGTGCTCGTCGAGGGGCGGCCCACCGCGGCGGGGGCGATCGTCCTGGCGCAGCGGCGGGCCGACGCGGTGGCGGTGGGCCAGCAGGCCCTGGTCCGGATGGCCTGGGGCCTGGGCGCGGTCGCGGCGGTGTCCCTGCTGGTCGGGGTGCTGCTCGCGCGCCGCGCCACCCGCCCGCTGCGGCATACCGCGTCGGCCGCGCACGCCCTCGCCGACGGGCGACGCGACGTCGCGGTCCCCGAGACCGGGCCGGCCGAGGTGGCCGCCGTGGCCGCCTCGGTGAACACGCTGGCCCGGGCCCTGGCGCATGCCGAGGCCCGTCAGCGCGAGTTCCTCCTGTCGGTCTCGCACGACCTACGGACGCCGTTGACGGCCGTGCACGGGTATGCCGAGTCGCTGGCCGACGGTCTCATCCCGGCGGATCGGGTCGCGGGGGTCGGTCGGGTGATCGGTGCGGAGACGACCCGGCTGGAGCGGATGGTGGGCGACCTGTTGGACCTGGCCCGCCTGGACGCCGGACAGCTGCGTCTGGACGTCGTCGTCATGGATCTCGCCGACCTGCTCGACGCCGCCGAGCCGGTCTGGGCCGCCCGGTGCGCGCAGGTCGGGATCGACTGGTCGGTGCAGCGACCGGGGGCCGGCGTCGTCGTGGCCGCCGACCCCGGGCGGCTGCGTCAGGCGGTGGACGGGCTGCTGGAGAACGCGGTGCGGGTGACCCCCCGAGGGCACCCGATCGTGCTGGCCTCGCGGGTCGAGGGCGCCGAGGCGGTCCTGGAGGTCCGCGACGGCGGCCCGGGCCTGACCGACGCCGATCTGGGCGTGGCCTTCGACCACGGGGCGCTGCACGAGCGGTACCGCGGCGTTCGGGCGGTGGGCACCGGGCTCGGCCTGGCCCTGGTCGCCCGGATCGCCGCGCGGTCCGGTGGCCGCGTCGCGGCGGGGCACGCGCCGGAGGGCGGCGCGAGCTTCCAGATCCGCCTGCCCCTGGCCCGGGAGACCACGACCAGGTGAGCCGGACCGGCGGCCCACCCGAGGCCTCGGCGCGGCGGCGGCCGTCCACCACGACGAGCGGGGCGCGGGCACGACCTTTCACCGAACCCTGACCTGGCCCGAACATCGGTGCGCCACCGTGGTGTCGTGCCAAGCGATTGGGGGACCACCGCCCGGTTGCTGCGCCGGGCCGGTTTCGGGGCCACCGGCGCGCAGATCGACGCGGCGGCGGCCATGGGAGCAGTCGCCTGGCTGGACCAGGCCCTGGCCGCCGACCCGGGCGCCGACGCCGCGCAGGAGCCCCCGCCGGCCCTCCCGGCGCCGCCGAGCCCGGACCGCGGCGCGACCCGGCAGCAGCGCCAGGCCCAGCGGCAGACTCAACGCGAGGGCGTCGACGCGCTGGGTCGTTGGTGGCTGCGGCGGATGATCCGCACCGAGCAGCCGCTCACCGAGAAGCTCACCTTCGGGTGGCACGAGCACTTCGCCACCTCCGCGGCCAAGGTGCGGGACGCGCCCCTGCTGCTGGCGCAGAACCAGCGGCTGCGCCGCCAGGGTCGCGGCCGCTTCGACGCCATGGCCACCGCGATGCTCACCGATCCGGCGCTCATGCTCTACCTCGACGCGCCGAGGAACCGCTCGGGCGACCCGAACGAGAACCTTGCCCGCGAGTTCCTGGAGCTGTTCACCCTCGGTCACGACGGCGGCTACACCGAGCAGGACGTCAAGGAGGGCGCCCGGGCCCTCACCGGGTGGCGGATCGAGCGCGACGGCACCGCATCGGTAGTCGCCAGACGCCACGACGGCGGCGTCAAGACGGTGCTCGGGGTCAGCGGACGGTTGGACGCCGCCGGCTTCGCCCAGGCGGTATTGCGCCAACCCGCGACCGCCACCCACGTCGCGACGCGGTGGTGGAACAGGCTGGCCTGCCCGCAGCCTGTGCCGGTCGCCACGCTCGGGCGGTTGCGGGCGGCATACGGCACCGACGGCGACCTGACCGCCCTCGTGCGCGCCGTCCTCACCGACCCCGCCTTCGACGCCGCGGCCGGCAGCCTGGTGGTCACGCCGGTCGAGTGGGTGGTCGGCGCGGCCCGAGCCCTGCGGCTGCCGGTCGACGACGCGACGCTGGACCGCCTCGGACAGGCGTTGCGGGCGCTGGGGCAGGTGCCGTTCTACCCGCCGAACGTCTCGGGGTGGCCGGCTGGCGCCGCCTGGCTATCCACCGCCGCCGCCCAGCGTCGCGTCCAGGTCGCCCAGACCCTCGCGGCCACGGGTGACCTGGGCCCCCTGGACGGCGTCGGCGCGGGCGGGCGAGTCGAGGCGGTCGCGCACCTGCTCGGCATACCGCACCTGACCCCCCGCACCGCCGCGGCGCTGCACCCCCTGTCCGCCACGCCGCGCGAGCTCGTCGCGCTCGCGCTGGTGAGCCCGGAGTACCTGGTGAACTGACATGAGCGTCCCTAGCCCTCGCCCCGGTCGCCCGATGGACGGGCTGACCCGCCGGACCTTCCTCACCGCCTCGGGCGTGGTCGGCGCGGCGGCCCTGCTCGCCGGGGCGGCCAAGGTCACCGTCGACCAGGTCGCGGGCCGCGCCGCCGAGCAACCCCTGTCGACCGGCACACCGATCCTCGTGTTACTCACCATGTACGGCGGCAACGACTGGCTCAACACCGTCGTCCCGTATGCCGATCCGGCGTATCAGGCGGCCCGGCCCGGGCTCGCTTACACCTCCTCCGAGGTCCTGCGCCTCGACGACGCGTGGGGCCTCAACCCGGGGCTGCGCGGGCTGGCCGACCGGTGGCGGGACGGGCAGTTGGCCATCGTCCGCGGGGTGGGCTACCCCCAACCGGACCGCAGCCACTTCCGGTCCATGGACATCTGGCAGACCGCCTCGCCCCAAACCCCGATCCACACCGGCTGGCTGGGCCGCTGGCTGGACGGCGCCGGGGCCGACCCCATGCTCGCCCTGTCGATCGGGTCGGTCCTGCCTCCGCTGGCGGTCGGCGAGCGGGCCACGGCCGGCGCGCTCACCGCCGCGGCATCGGCCGCCACGCCGTCGCCGCTGCGCGAGCTGGCCTCGGCCGACCCGCTCGACGGCCCAGCGGCCGGCCTGGTCACCGCCTCGTATGCCGCGGCCCGCCGGATCGCCCGGGCCGTGCCTGCCGCCGCAGCGGGCGGGACCGGCTCGGCAGCCGGCCCACGCGACGCCGCCGACGGTGGCGCGTTGGGAGGGCAGCTGGCTCTGGTCGCCGCGTGCATCGCCGCGGGGGCACCGACCCGCGCGTATGCGGTGTCGGCCGGCGGCTTCGATACGCACGCCGACGAGCGGGCGACCCAGCAGAGCCTGCTCACCCAGGTCGACGCGGCGCTCACGGCCTTCGCCGGCGCGCTGGCCGGGCACCCCCGGCAGGCGGATGTCGTCGTCCTCGCCTACAGCGAGTTCGGCCGACGGGTGCGCGCCAACGGGTCCGAGGGCACCGACCACGGCACGGCCGGCGACGTCCTCGTCCTGGGCGAGCGAGTGCGGGGCGGTTGGCACGGCGAGGCGCCCTCACTCACCGCCCTCGTCGACGGCGACCTCGCCGTGACGACGGACTTCCGCACCGTGTATGCCGCCGTGCTGCGCGACGTCCTCGGCGCGGACCCCGACCGAGTGCTCGGCGGGTCCTTCGCCCCCCTGGCGCTGTTCGCCTGAGCGCCGCTCAGGCGGGGACGACCCGGAAGGCCAGCCCGTCGACCCGGGCGCGCAGCTCGCCGTCGGTCGCCAGGCGCTCGCCGACCCGGGTGGCGAGGGCGGCGACCCCGTCCGCGTCGAGCCCGGGCCGCAGGGCGAGGGTGACGACCAGTCCTCCGGCCGGTCCGGCCTGCAGGGTATGCCGCGCCACGTCCGGCTCGTCCGCGCCGGCCCTGGCCACGGCCGCGGCGACGAAAGGGTCCTCATGGGCGGGCAGCCAGGGCCGGTCCTGGGCCAGCGCCCAGACCATGCTCGGGCGCAGCTCGGTGGCATGCGCGCTGGCCAGGTCGACGACCAGCACGTCGCAGCCCTCGCTCACCGCCGCCTGCGCCGCGGTCCGGGCGGTGACCGGCACCGGACGGGCCTGGGGGTCCCACTCGGCCAGCGAGTCCAGGCCGGTGAACACCAGCAGGGCCCGTCGCCCGTCCTGCCCGGTGAGCGTGACCGCCGACATCTGGGTGGCTACTCGCGCCGGCTCCCCGCCGGGGCCGTCGTGCGCGTGGCGGTCGTGGTCGTGGTGGTGGTCGTGGTCGTGGTCGTGATGGCGGCTCGGGTCGTGCCGGTCGGGAGCCTGCGCGTCGACGGGCACGGCCACCGCCGGGACCAGCCAGCGAGCGGCGGCGACTCGCCGCATGAGGGCCTGCTCGGTGGCGCTGTCGGGGCGGTCGCCCAGACCCGAGAGCGCCTCTCGCAGAGCCGGATCGGCCTCGCCTCGATCATCGGAGAAGGCACCGGCCGGGACGGTCCGCCGGCCATGCGGCATACCCGGTCGGTCGGGGAGGTCCTCGGGCGCGGGTGGCGGGTCGGCTGCGCTCACGGTCGGCCGGCGACGCCCAGCGCCTCGGGCAGCGACAACGCCCCCCGGTAGAGCGCGGAGCCGATGATCGCCCCCTCGACGCCCTCGGGTACGAGGTCGCGCAGGGCCTGGACATCCGTGAGCGTCGACACCCCGCCGGAGGCGACCACCGGTCGGTCGGTGCGCGCGCAGACGTCGCGCAGCAGCTTGAGATTGGGCCCCGCGAGCATGCCGTCCTTGTTGACGTCGGTGACGACGTAGCGGGCACAGCCCTCGGCGTCCAGTCGGGCCAGGGTGTCCCACAGGTCCCCACCCTCACGGGTCCACCCGCGGGCCGCCAGCACCGAGCCGCGCACGTCCAGGCCGATCGCCACCCGGTCGCCGTGCTCGGCGATGACCTGGGCCGTCCAGGCGGGGTCTTCCAGGGCGGCGGTGCCGAGGTTGACCCGCCGACACCCGGTGGCCAGCGCCAGGTCCAACGACGCGGCGTCGCGGATGCCGCCGGACAGCTCGACCTGCAGGTCGAGTCGACCGACGATCGAGGCGATGACCTCGCGGTTGCTTCCCCGCCCGAACGCCGCGTCGAGGTCGACCAGGTGGATCCACTCGGCGCCCTCGTCCTGCCACCGTTTGGCGGCCTGCCACGGGTCGCCGAACTGCCAGCCGGACCCGGCGACGCCCTGCTGTAGTTGGACGGCGCCGCCGTCGGCGATGTCGACCGCGGGGAGCAGCTCCAGACGGGTGGGGGTCATGCGGGGGTTCCTCCTGACGGTGGTGCCTGGTCGGCCGGGGGGAGCGCATCGT
Source organism: Dermatophilaceae bacterium (assembly GCA_037045055.1). GTDB lineage: Bacteria > Actinomycetota > Actinomycetes > Actinomycetales > Dermatophilaceae > Phosphoribacter. The sequence goes on from JBAOHJ010000003.1 coordinate 348,064, forward strand.
CGGCCTGGTCGGTCGGGGGGAGCGCATCGCCGGCCTGCTCGGCCGGGAGGAGCGGATGACTGGCCTGGTCGGCGGCGGCGCCATCGGCGATCTCCGCTCGACGGGTCCACACGAGGTAGCCCACCCCGAGGACCACGACGAGGCCGACCAAGGCGATCCGCACCGGCCAGGACAGGTCCACCAGCGCGGCGACCACGGCCGTGCCGATCGCCGCCCCCACGGTCGAGGACACGCTGCGGGTGCGCCGCCGCCGGGGGGAGGCGTAGCCACCGGCGGATCTCCTCCGGCTCGTGGTGCGCCGAGCGGTGCCGCGGCGCGCGCCCACGCTACGACGTCGTGGGGTCGGGGTCATCGCGGGCTCCCTCCGGGTGATCGGGTCACAGCGACCTCACCCAGCTCTCCAACAGGTGCGCGCCGGCGTCGCCGGACTTCTCGGGGTGGAACTGCGTCGCCGCGAGCGGGCCGTTCTCCACCGCGGCGACGAACGGCCCGCCGTGGTCGGCCCAGGTGACTACGGGGGTCACCGCGACGAACGGACCGTACGGCGCCAGCGTCCACGACCGCACCGCATACGAGTGCACGAAGTAGAACCGCTCGTGCTCCACCCCGGCGAACAGCCTCGACCCGGCCCCGACCGACACCGGCGACCACCCCATATGCGGCACCACCGCGGCGGTCAGCCGCTCCACCGTGCCGGGCCACTGCCCCAGTCCCGGCTGCGCGGTCAGGGCCGGCTCCGTCGAGCCCTCGAACAACGCCTGCATCCCCACGCAGACCCCGAGCACCGGCCGCCCGCCGGCCAGCCGGACCTCGATGACCCGCGCCCCGTCGGCCGCGCGCAGCCCGGCCAGACAAGAGTGGAAGTTGCCCACCCCCGGCACGAACAGCCCGTCGGCGCCGAGCGCGGCGGTCGGGTCGGCGGTGAGCTCCACCTGCGCACCGACCCGCTCCAGGGCACGCACGGCGGAGCGGACGTTGCCGCTGCCGTAGTCGAACACCACCACCCGTGCCCTCACCGGGACCGCTCGTCCTGCTCGTGGGTGGCGCGCACCGCGCGCTCGAACCGTGCCACATCCTGCTCCCGAGGCTCGACCCGCTCGGCCCCGGGGAGCCGACCGACCCACCCGGTCTGGCCGAAACCGTCGGCGGCGGCCAGGCCCAGGGCGCCCAGCAGCGACGCCCCCGCGGTCGCGGCGTCGCCGGATCCGTCGTGCAGGACCTCGACCACGGCGTCGAGGGTATGCCGCCCACTTACCCCCGCGACCTCGAGCAGGTCGTCGACGGCCGCCACCGGCAGCCCGCCGGGGCGCACCAGCCCGGTGCCGGGCTGCCACGCGAGCCAGCCGCGGCGCGACCACAGCCCGCCCAGGTCGAGCGAGACCACCAGCCGGTCCCCGACGATTCGCAGCCCCAGCGCAGGTCGCAACCCCCGCGGCAGCGCGCGTCCGAACAGCACGTCGGCGGCGTCCTCGTACGGGGGTGCGGCCTGGGAGTTCTGGCCGGCGGGGGCGATCGCGACCCAGCCGCCCGGCATACTCGCAACGTCCGCGGCGGCCAGGCCGGTGCGCACCCAACCGGCGGCGGCGTCGAGGTCGCCGCGCAGCAGCAGCACCGGGTCCACTGGCTCGTTCACCCGGACAGCGTGCCCTTCGCGCTCGGTATGCCGCGCACCCGCGGGTCGTAGGCCACCGCCGCGCGCAGCGCCCGGGCCAGCGCCTTGTACTGCGCCTCGACGACGTGGTGGGGGTCACGGCCGGCGAGCACCCTCAGGTGCAGCGCGATCCCGGCCCGATGCGCCAGGGTATGGAAGACGTGCCGGGTCATCGACCCCACGTAGCCGCCGCCGATGACGACGTGCTCCTGCCCCGCGGGCTCGCCGGTGTGCACGCAGTAGGGCCGGCCCGCGACGTCGACCACGGCCTGGGCGAGGGCCTCGTCCAGGGGGACCGTGGCGTCGCCGAAGCGGGTGATGCCGCGCTTGTCGCCGAGGCACTCGCGCAGCGCGTCGCCCAGGACGATCGCGACGTCCTCGACCGTGTGGTGCCCGTCGACGTCGACGTCGCCGGTGGCCTCGACGGTGAGGTCGAGCAGGGCGTGCTTGGCCAGCGAGACGAGCATGTGGTCGTAGAAGCGCACCCCGGTGGAGACGGTTGCCGCGCCGGTGCCGTCGAGGTCCAGGGTGAGGTGCACCGACGACTCGCTCGTGGCGCGGGTCAGGTCGGCGCGGCGCGGCGCGGTCGGGGCCGGCGCGTCGTCGCTCATGTCCGGGCTCCTTCGGGGACGGGCCTGTCGTGGTGGACGGCGGGCAGGTCGGCGAGCGCGTCGAGGAACGCGGTGGTCTCCTCGGGGGTGCCCGCGGTGACCCGCAGATGGTGCGCGATGCCGACGTCCCGGACCAGCACCCCACGCTCCAGCAGAGCCTGCCAGGTCGCGGTGGCGTCGGCCAGCCCGCCGAACAGGACGAAGTTCGCGTCGCTGGGGACGGGGTGGTAGCCGAGGTCGGCCAGCGTGTCGACGATGCGGTCGCGCTGGGCCTTGATCGCCTCGACCTCGGCCAGCAGGCTCGCGTCGTTGGCCAGGGCCGCCCGGGCGATGGCCTGGGTCGGGCTGGACAGGTGGTAGGGCATCCGGACCAGGCGCAGCGCGTCGATCACCTCGGGGGCGGCGGCGAGATACCCCAGGCGTCCGCCGGCCAGGGCGAAGGCCTTGCTCATCGTGCGAGTGACGACGAGCAGCGGGTGGTCGGCGAGCACGCGCAGCGCCGAGGGCGTGCCCGGCCGGGCGAACTCGGCGTACGCCTCGTCGACGACGACGACCGCCTCGGGGGCCGCCGCCAGCACGGCCTCGACGACCTCGAGGGTCAGCGCCGTCCCGGTGGGGTTGTTCGGCGAGCAGAGGAACACCACGTGCGGGCGGTGCCGGCGCACCTGGGCGGCGGCCGACTCGGCGGTGAGGTCGAAGCGCCCAGGGCGCTGCTCGCGCCGCCCGTCGATCCACGTCGTGCCGACGGTGCGGCTGATGATCGGGTGCATGGAGTAGGCCGGGGTGAAGCCCAGGGCCCGCCGCCCCGGGCCGGCGAAGGCCTGCACGACGTGCTGGAGGACCTCGTTGGAGCCGTTGCCGGCCCAGATCCGCTCCGGGCCCAGCTCGACTCCGGTCTGCCGGCGCAGGTACGCCGACAGGTCCTCGCGCAGCGCGGTGAACTCGCGGTCGGGGTAGCGGTTGAGGCCGGCCGCCTCGGCGGCCACGGCGGCGACGATGGCCTCGGCGACCGGCGCGGGCACGGCATACGAGTTCTCGTTGGTGTTGAGGCGCACCGGGACGTCGAGCTGCGGTGCGCCGTAGGCGACCTGGCCGTGCAGGTCGGGTCGCAGGGCACGCGCCACGGCCGCGGCGGCGGTCATGTCGACGCCCCGGGCAGGGTGTCGCCGAATCGGGCGAGGATCGCCTGGCCGTGGCCGGGCAGGTCCTCGGCCTGGGCGAGGGCCAGGACGTGCCCGGCGACGTCGGCGAGCGCACCCGCGTCGTAGTCGACGACGTGGATGCCTCGCAGGAACGACTGCACCGACAGGCCGCTGCCGTATGCCGCGGACCCGGCGGTCGGCAGGACGTGGTTGGAGCCGGCGGCGTAGTCGCCCAGGCTCACCGGGGAGTGGGGGCCGACGAAGACGGCGCCGGCGTTGCGGACCCGAGCGGCCAGGGCCGGGGCGTCGCGGGTGTGGATCTCCAGGTGCTCCGCGGCGTAGGCGTCGCACACCGCGAGCCCGGCGTCGAGGTCGTCCACGAGCACGATGCGCGACTGGCTGCCGGTGAGGGCCTCGCGGATGCGTTCGGCGTGCTTGGCGGCGGGAACCCTCCTGGCCAGGGCGGCCTCGACGGCGTCGGCCAGGGCGGGGGTGTCGGTGACGAGGACGGCGGCGGCCAGCGGGTCGTGCTCGGCCTGGCTGAGCAGGTCGGCGGCGACGTGCTCGGGGTCGGCCGTCTGGTCGGCGAGGATGGCGATCTCGGTGGGGCCGGCCTCCGCGTCGATGCCGACGACGCCCTGCACCAGGCGTTTGGCGGCGGCCACCCAGATCGACCCCGGGCCGGTGACCATCGACGCCGGCTCGCAGGTCACCCGCCGGCCCTGCACGGTCTCGTCGAAGCCGTAGGCGAACATCGCGATCGCGTGGGCGCCGCCGGCGGCATACACCTCCTGGACCCCGAGCAGGGCGCAGGTGGCCAGGATCGTCGGGTGGGGGTAGCCGGCGAAGACGCCGACGTTCTCGCGCTGCGGCGGCGACGCGACGGCCAGCGACCCCACCCCGGCGAGCTGGGCGGGCACGACGTTCATCACGACGCTGGAGGGGTAGACGGCCAGGCCGCCGGGGACGTAGAGGCCGACCCGCTCGACCGGGACCCAGCGCTCGGTGACCCGGCCGCCCGGCACGACCCGGGTCGTGACGTCGGTGCGCCGCTGGTCGGCGTGCACCAGCCGGGCCCGCCGGATGGACTCCTGCAGGGCGGCGTGCAGGGCGGGGTCGAGGGCGTCCCGGGCCGCGGCGAGGACCTCGGCGGGCACCCGCAGGTGGCGGGGGGTCACGCCGTCGAACCGCTCGGACAGCTCCCGCAGGGCCGCCGCGCCGCGGCGGGCCACTGCGTCGACCACCGGCCGGACCTGCTCGGCGGCCGCGGCCACGTCGAACTGCGCGCGCGGCAGCGCCTCCCGCAACGCCCGTCGCGACAGCCGGGCGCCGCGTAGGTCGGTGCGGGACATCATGGGCGAAGTCTAGGGCGGGTATGCCGCGCGCCTCTCGTGCGTATCGCCCGGTGCGGGGATGGCCAGTGGGTCCGCCGCGGGTCGGGCGCTTGCGCGCCATGGTCGAGTTGGGGCCGCGGAGAGGGCGAACTTGGGTCCCGAGCGTCGCACTGGTCGAGTTCGGGACGCCCGTCGGGCAGAGCCGCTGCCCGAAGGGGCCGACCTCGGCGAATCGCCGGTATCACCGACCGGACGGGCTCATCTTGACCGTGTCAGCACCGCGCCCGAAGAAGGGAATCTCCCATGGCACCACGCAAGCGGGCCACCCCGTCCGGCACGCCCAGCACCGACGAGCGCCTGGCCGGCGCCCTGTTCGTCCCGCACATCGACCTGCTCGAGCTGCCGACCACCAGGGCCGCCACCCCCGAGGACGACTACCCCCGCATCCTCGAGTCGATCTGCGGCGCCACCGACGACTCGCAGCCGGTCGAGCAGTACGACGGCACCCTCGGCGTCACCCGCGCGTTCAGCGACGCCCACCAGAGCCCGGTCGCCCAGGTCCAGTGGAACGCCAACCTCGGCTCCATCTACACCAACCCCGGCAACGTCAACGGGGTCCGCTGGGGCACCGGGACGATGATCTCCGCGGACCTGTTCCTCACCTGCGGGCACCTGTTCGACCAGACCGGCGGCGGCTGGGAACGCCCGCGGGTCAACGGGACGACGAACATCATCTCCCCCCAGCAGATCGCCACCAACATGCACCTGAACTTCAACTACCAGGTGGACCCGGCCGGCACCCTGCGCACCGAGCAGTCCTTCGCGATCACCCAGCTCATCGAGTACCGCCTGGGCGGGGTGGACATGGCGGTATGCCGCATCGCCGGCAACCCGGGGTCGATCTTCGGTTTCACCGAGGTGTCGACCGTCGACGCGCCGATCGGCGACATGCTCGCGATCATCGGGCACCCGGCCGGTCAGCCCAAGCGCATCGAGGCCGGCCCGTGCACGAACCTCACCGCGTCGCAGATCCTCTACAACGACATCGACACCCTCGGAGGCAACTCCGGCTCGGGCATCCTCGCCGCCTCCACCGGGCGTCTGGTGGGTGTGCACACCAACGGCGGCTGCAACCCTGCCGGCTCGGGCAGCAACTTCGGCCAGCCCATCGTGGCGATCCGCAACGTCTCGCCGACCCTGCAGAACCTCGCCGTCGGGACCGGTCCCCTGCTGGACACCGCCAAGGCGCTCGACGTCATCGCGACGATCACCCAGATCGACCAGGGCACCGGCGGCGGTGCCGACACCTCGTTCGTCGCCGACCAGATCGGCACCCTCGTCACCGCGGACACCGCCAAGGCGACCGACCTGCACACCCTGGCCTTCCTGGACACCTCGAAGGCCGCCGACCAGATCCCCACCGCGACGTGGAAGGACGTCGGGACCCTGCGGTGGACCGACACGTCCGTCGTGCTCGACCAGCCGGGCGGCGGCACGTCGATCATCCGCGACGTCGCGACCTCCCCGGTCCACGACCTCGGCGGCCCGGGGACGGGCCTGGGCGACACGGCGCAGGAGGGCGGCGGCATCCCCGACCCGGGCGGCATCGTCATCAACCCCGCACTGGGCGGTGTCGGCGGGGGCCTGCGCCCCTTCGTCCTGGCCAACCCGCACCACTTCGAGGGCGCGACGGACGTGCTCGACGAGCGGGCGGCATACGAGGAGGCGCTGGAGCAACTCGAGGCGGCCATGGCCGCCCAGGCCGCTGCGCTCGAGCAGGTCCAGGAGCAGTACACCGCGGTCTACGCCGAGTACGCCCAGCGGTTCGGCGGCGACCCGTCCTGACCCCCTGACCTGGCCGGGGGCGCGCCGCACGCCGCCCCCGGCCAGGGCTTCGACCCGCAGGAGCAGCCCATGATCGCGGTCATCTCGCACGCCGAGGACCTGCACGCGAGCACCGTCCTGTCGCACCTGCAGCGCGCGGGCGCCGACTCCGTGCGCCTGGACACCGGCCAGGTGCCCAAGTCCGCGTCGGTGACCAGCCGGCATACCCCCGAGGACCCGTGGCAGGCGACCTGGGCCGACGCCGCAGGCGAGCACGACCTCACCCGGATCCGCGTCGCGTGGTGGCGCCGACCGCTGCCCTACGGCCTGCACGACGATCTCGTGGGCGTCGAGGACCGCGGCTTCGCCTATGCCGAGTGCGACGCCGCGGTCGCCGGTCTGTGGGCCTGCCTGGACGCGACCTGGGTCAACGACCCGGATCGCGACGCCGCTGCCTCCCGCAAGGTGTGGCAGCTCAAGACCGCCGCCGCGCTCGGGCTGCGGGTGCCGCGCACCTGCATCACCAACGACCCCGAGCAGGCCCGCGCGTTCGTCGCGGCCGAGCCGGCCGGCGGGGTGATCTACAAGCCGTTCGGTGGCACCGAGGCGACCTGGCGCGAGACCCGCGTCCTGCGCCCCGGCGACGCCGAGCTGCTCGACCACGTGCGGTTCGCACCGGTGATCTTCCAGGAGCGCATCCCCGGCGGCCTGGACATCCGCGCGACGATCGTCGGCACCGACGTGTATGCCGCGGAGATCCGGGCCCACGAGTCGGCCTACGAGGTCGACTTCCGCATGGATGCCCAGGTGCCCGACCGGATCCACCGGCACGAGCTGCCCGCCGAGGTGACCGAGCGGCTGTTGGCCTACCAGCGTCGGGCCGGCCTGGTCTACGGGGCCGCCGACCTGCGGCTGACCCCGCAGGGCGAGTACGTGTTCCTCGAGGTCAACCCGGCGGGGCAGTGGCTGTTCGTCGAGCTGGCCACCGAGCTGCCGATCTCGGCGGCCATGGCCGGTCTGCTGGCCCGGCTGGACCGGCCGGTGCCCGCCGCGGCCTGATCCTCGCCGCCGATCCTCGCCGCCGGATCCTCGCGACCGATTCTCGCGCGCTGCCGCGATGATGGGCCCATGCCTGCCCTCGCCCTCCCCCTCGATGCCCTGGTGACCGTCGAGACCGTCGGCGACTACCTGCGCCTGGCGGTGGTGCTGGCCGCCATCACCGCGCTGGCCGCCCTGGTCAGCCACCGGGCCGGCCTGGGCTACTCGCGAGCCCAGGTGGTCGCCGCAGTGCGCGCGAGCGTCCAGCTGGGCCTCGTCGGCACCCTCATCTCGGCGGTCCTCGGCTCGTGGCCGCTCACCGGCGCGTTCGCCGCCCTCATGGTCACCGTGGCGTCGGTGACCGGGGGCCGGCGGGTGGCCCCGGGCGGGGCCTGGTGGTGGGCGTTCGCGCCGGTCAGCCTCGGCGCCCTGCCGGTGGCCGCCGCCCTGCTCGGCACCGGCCTGGTGCCCCTGCAGCCGGTGTCCACGGTGCCCGTCGTCGGCATCCTCGTCGGTGGGGCGATGACCGCGACAACTCTGGCCGGGCGGCGCATCGCCGATGCGCTGACCAAGCGCAGTGGCGAGGTCGAGGCAGCCCTGTCCATCGGGTTGTCCGACCGGCAGGCCCGGCTGCTGGTCGCCCGCGACGACGCCGGGCTGGCCTTGGTGCCGGGCCTGGACCAGACCCGCACGGTCGGGCTGGTCACTCTCCCAGGCGCGTTCGTCGGCATGCTCCTGGGTGGCGCGACCCCGGCCCAGGCGGCCGCGGTCCAGCTCGTGGTCCTCGTCTCCCTCCTGCTGGTCGCCGCGGTCGCCAGCGCCCTCACCCTGGAGCTGGTGGCTCGCGACCGGCTGAGGTGACCTCGCTCGCCCCCAGCCGGTCCAGCACGAAGGCCAGCTCCCACGCCCGCTCGCGCCACGCGTCGTAGCGCCCGGAGCGCCCGCCGTGGCCCGAGCCGAGCTCGGTGCGCAGCAGGATCGGGCGGCATACCGGGTCGTCGGTGACGGTCGAGCGCAGCCGGGCCACCCACTTGGCCGGCTCGGTGACGTAGACCCGGGTGTCGTGCAGGCTCGCCGACACCAGCAGCGCCGGGTAGTCGCCCGGGTGGACGTTGTCGTAGGGCGAGTAGCCGGCGATCCGCCGGTAGGCCGCGGGGTCGCCCACGGGGTCTCCCCACTCCTCGCGCTCGGTCACCGTGAGCGGCAACGCCGGGTCGAGCATGGTCGTGAGCACGTCCACGAACGGCACCTGGGCCAGGGCCACCGCGAACCTCTCCGGCGCGCGGTTCAAGGCCGCGCCGAGCAGCAGGCCGCCCGCCGAGGCCCCCTGCGCGGCAAGGCGATCGGCGGACACCCAGCCCGCGGCGACGAGCTGCTCGGCACCGGCGAGGAAGTCGGTGACGGTGTTCTCCTTGTGCTCCATCCGGCCTTGTTCGTACCATCCCCAGCCCAGCTCGCTGCCGCCGCGCACGTGCGCGACGGCGACCACGACGCCACGGTCCAGCAGCGACAGCCGGGCCACGGAGAACGCCGGGTCCATGGGGGTGGCGTAGGCGCCGTAGCCGTACAGCAGCCCCGGGGCGGTGCCGTCGGGCCGCACGTCGGCGCGATGCACGAGGGACACCGGCACCCGGGCGCCGTCGGCAGCGGTGGCCCAGATCCGCCGCTCCCGCAGCGCGCCGAGGTCGTAGCCGGGCACCGACACGCGCTTGAGCAGGGTGAGGGTCCGCGTCGCGACGTCATAGTCGTATGCCGCCGGGGGGGTGGCCAGCGACTCGTGGACGACCTGCACGGTCGGTGAGCCGGGATCGGGCGTCGAGCCCAGCCCGACGGTGCGCACCTCGCCGCCGAGGTCGATGTCGTGAGCCGGTCCGAAGCCGTCGGGCGACCACGGGTCGCGGGCCACGACCCGCAGTGCGGTCTGCCCCGCGGCCCGCAGCGAGACGACGACGAAGCCGTCGAAGGCCTCGACCCCGGTGACGAACTCCTCGGGGGTCGTCCACCCCAGCGCCACCCAGTCCGCCGGCCCGGCGGCGCCCGGGGGCGACCAGGCGACCTCGAAGTTCGCCCGGCCCGCGTTGTGGACCACGAGCATCCCCTGGCCCACGGGCTCGACATCGGCGAGCACGTCCACGCGCCGCGGCACCACCTCCCGCAACGGCCCGCACGGATCGGCCGAGTCCAAGGCCCACACCTGAGTGGTCGTCTTCGAGGACGACCCGACGAGCACGACGCGGTCGTCCTTGGACGATCCCAAGGACACGAAGAACCGCTCGTCCGGCTCGGAGAGCACCAGCCGGTCCTCGCCGACGGGCGATCCCACCCGGTGGCGCCACACCTCGTGTGGTCGGAAGGCCTCGTCGAGCCGGGTGTAGAAGACGTGACCGCCGTCGAGCGACCAGGCCACCCCCTCGCCGATCCCCCGCACCATGTCGTCGATCAGCACCCCGTCGGCCAGGTCGCGCACGAACAGGTCGTACCGCTCGTCGCCCTCGCGGTCGGCCGACCACGCCAGCAGCCGACCGTCGGGGCTGACCTCGCAGGCCCCGAGGGCGTAGAAGTCGCCGTCCCCCGCCTCGGCGTTCTCGTCGAGCAGCAGTCGCTCGGCCGGCGGGGGCGTCGCGCCCTCGGCGAGCTCCGGTCGCCCGGGGCTGTCGGCCACCGCGACTCGCGCGTGCACGGCATACGCGGCCCCCTCGACGGTGCGCGAGTAGTACCACCAGCCGCCGTGAGACACCGGCACCGACAGGTCGGTCTCGACGGTCCGCGCCCTGATCTGCTCGAACAGCCGCTCGCGCAGGGGCCGCAGGTGCTCGGTGAGTGCGTCCGCGTAGGCGTTCTCGGCCCGCAGGTAGCGCAACAACCGGGGGTCGTCGCGGTCGGCCATCCACGCATAGTCGTCGACGACCTCGTGGCCGTGCTGGCGGCGCACCGTCGGCTCGCGGGGGGCGCGGGGCGCGGCCGGCGCGGTCGACCGACGCGGGGTGGGCACGGGGCCCACCCTACGGGCCGCCGGTGCGCACCAGGACCCGCGCGCGCGGATGGCGCGGCTCACCAGGGGGATCGCGGCGCCCTTGGCCGGTCCGACGGGTCGGGCCAGCCGGCCGGCCTACGGGCGCTGGCGAACTCCCGCCGCCGGCCGTCCACCGGGTCGACGAAAGCCAGCCGCGAGGCGAGCAGCGCCAGCGGCGTGGAGAAGTTGTCGGGCGCCACGTCGAGGACCTCGGGATAGAGCGGGTCGCCGACGATGGGGATGCCGAGGCCGGCGAGGTGGGCGCGCAGCTGATGGGTGCGTCCGGTCAGGGGGTGCAGGCGGTAGAGGCCGATCGGGCCGCCGCCGGGCGCGTCAGGGAGCCCGGCCGGCTCGACCGCCTCGGACCCGGCGGGAGGTGACCCGGCGGGGGCCCAGTCGAGCAGCTCGACCCGGGTCCGGGAGTTGGGCGGCCGCCCGGGCAGGTCGCGCGCCTGCACCTGCCCGTGCGGCTTGGCCAGATGCGCCGCTACGGTGAACGACCTGCCGAGGTCGGGCCGGATCCCGGCGACGGCGAGGTACTCCTTGCGCACGCCCCCGGTGGCGAAGAGCCTCTGGTAGGCCCCGCGCCAGCGCTGCTCGGTGGTGAGCAGCAGCACCCCGCTGGTGAGCCGGTCGAGCCGATGGGCGGGGGCCAGCCGCGGCAGGCCCAGGGCCACCCGCAGCCGGGCCAGCACGGTCTGGCGGATGTGCCGGCCCCGAGGCGTCGTCGCGAGGAAGGGCGGCTTGTCGACGACGACGATCCGCTCGTCGCGGTGCAGCACGTCGACCTCGAAGGGCACCGGCACCTCCTCGGGCAGCTCCCGATGCACCCACACGACCGATCGCGGCGCGAACGGGGCATCGGGCCGCAGCGGCGACCCGTCGGGCCCGACGAACTCGCCCGCAGCCAGCATCGCGTCGATCCGCCACGCCGGCAACGGAATCCGCTCGACAAGGTGCTCGCGCAGCGTGACCCACGGGCCGTCCTGGGGCATCCGCAGCCGCACCGCGTCGACGCCGTCGCGCTGGGGCAGCGGCGAGGCGGGCAGGCCGCCCCTAGCCATCGCTCCACCGCACCGTTGCCGGCCGGCCGACGAACCTGCCGTATGCCGCCGCCGCACGCGAGGCCTCGCGGCGCACCGTCGCCGACAGCGGCCCGAACCCGGTCACCTCGACGGTGACGCCGGATCGGCTGGTGACACGCCGCCAACTGCCCACGACCACGGACCCGGCCACCACGGTGCCGCGGAACACCCCGTTGCCTCCGGGCACGACCAGCCGCTGCTGCTCGCGGGTGAGCTGGGCGGCCCGGTCCTTGTAGCCCAGCAACCACTCGTCGAACCCGGCCAGCAGCAGCGTCGGGGACCGCGGGCTCGGCTCGGGGGCATCGACGTGCACGAGGTATGCCGCGCCGGCCACCGGCTCGACGCGCACCCGTCCGTCGGTGAGGGACACCGCCTCGCGCACCACCCGCAGCGGCTGGTCGCACCAGCCGGCGAGATCACGCTCGGTGACCGGGCCGTGGCTGCGGACGTAGCGCTCGGCGAGCAGCACCAGCGCCTCCTCGCGGGCCGGCCGGCGCGCGTGCGGCACCCACGCGTCGAGCAGGACGAAGGTCGGCTCCATGGCCCCGGACGCACTCACCCGGATCGGCCCCTGGCACAGCAACCCGAGCTGAGAGTGCCGCACGAGCAGGTGGTAGCACCGTTGACCGCCGGCGTCGATGCCGTGGTGGGACAGCGCCAGTGCCGCCTCGGCTCGGGTCATCGACCCCGCCCCAGCGAGGTGCTCGGCCCAGATCTCCCCGGCCCGCCCGATCACGGCATCGGTGAGGCCCTCGGCGGCCAGCACCCGCTGCGCGGCCCGCATCGCCGGCGCGGCCAGCAGGCGGCACATCCACCCGGCGTCCTCGGCGGCCACCCAGTGCAGCGTGCCGCGCATCGGCCAGGTGCGGGTGATCTCGTGCCGGTCGATGGCGGCGAGGACCTGCGACAACGCGCCGCCCGAGCGCACCCCCAGCGACCACAGCCCGCCGGACAGCTCCTGGGCCTGCATCGCCCCGAGGGCGTGGACCACTCCCAGCGGCGACCGATCCGCCAGTGGCCGACTCAGCCCGAGCGCGGCGAGGCGGGCGGCGCCGACGCGGCGACGGTCGGCGAGGTTCACGGCATACCGGCTCGGGCGGGGCCGGACCACCGTGGCCGCGGGCGCGCGCTCAGGCGAGACACTCCTTGCCGAGCAGGGCCTTGAGATCGCCGTAGAGCGCCGGGGAGGGGGTCACCCGGTAGGTGTCGTCCAGGCGCATGAGGACCGATCGCCCCGGCTGGGCGAGGCGCACGTGCACCTCGGTCACCCCCGGGTGCTGGCCCAGGACCGAGCGCAGCTTCTCGACCAGGCCGTTGTTGGCCTGGCGCAGGCTCAGCGACAGGACCACCGGGCCGCGCGGACCGTCATGGACGTCCGGCAGCTGCAGGTCCTGCGCGTAGATCGTCACCGTGTCGTCGCGGCTGTTGACCCGCCCGCGGACCGCGACCACGGTGTCCGGGGCGAGCATCGTGCCCACGGCGGCGTAGGCCGAGGGGAAGAACAGGCACTCGACCGCGCCCTCGAGGTCCTCCACCGTGGCGATCGCCCACAGGTCGCCCTTCTTGGTCCGCTTGAGCGCCAGGCCGGTGACCAGGCCCGCCACGGTGACCGCGGAGCCGTCGGCACGCAGCTCGTCGCCCATGAGCGCGGCGATCGAGGTGTCGGCGTGCTTGGCCAGGACGTGCTCGATGCCGAACAGCGGATGATCCGAGACGTAGAGCCCGAGCATCTCGCGCTCGAAGGCCAACAGCGTGGACTTGTCCCACTCCCCGGTCGGCACCGGCGGCAGAGCCACGAGCGGGACGGCGTCGTCGGCCGCGCCGAACCCGCCGAAGAGCGAGTCCTGCCCGATGGCCTCCTGGCGCTTCTCCTCCACCAGGGCGTCCACGTAGACCTCGTGCACCTCCAGCAGCCCGCGTCGGGTCTGTCCGAGCGAGTCGAATGCGCCGGCCTTGACCAGCGACTCGATGGTGCGCTTGTTGAGCACGGTCGCCGGGCACTTGCGCAGGAAGTCCTCGAACGACCCGAACGCGCCGCGCTGCTGGCGCGCGGCGACGACCGCCTCGACGACGTTGCGCCCGACGTTGCGGATCGCCTCCAGCCCGAAGCGGATGTCCGCCCCGACCGCGGCGAACTGCCCCACGGAGGTGTTGACGTCGGGGGGCAGGACCTTGATCCCCATGTGCCGGCACTCGTTGAGGTAGAGCGCCGACTTGTCCTTGTCGTCACGGACGCTGGTGAGCAGGGCGGCCATGTACTCCGCGGGGTAGTTGGCCTTGAGGTAGGCCGTCCAGTAGGACACCAGGCCGTAGGCCTTGGCATGGGCCTTGTTGAAGCCGTAGTCGGAGAACGGGACCAGGGTGTCCCAGAGGGTCTTGATGGCCTGCTCGGAGTATCCCGCGGCGGCCATCCCGTCGTGGAACGGCACGAACTCCGCGTCGAGGACGGCCTTCTTCTTCTTGCCCATGGCCTTGCGCAGCAGGTCGGCCTTGCCCAGGGAGTACCCGGCCACCCGCTGGGCGATCTGCAGCACGTGCTCCTGGTAGACGATGAGCCCGTAGGTGGGGTCGAGGATGTCGGCCAGCGGCTCGGCCAGCTCCGGGTGGATCGGGGTGATCGGCTGGCGGCCGGTCTTGCGAAGCGCGTAGTTGGTGTGGCTGTTGGTGCCCATCGGTCCCGGGCGGTAGAGCGCGAGGGTGGCGGAGATGTCCTCGAACTGGTCGGGGCGCATGAGTCGCAGCAGGCTGCGGGTGCCGCCGCCGTCGAGCTGGAAGACCCCCAAGGTGTCGCCGCGGGCCAGCAGCGCGTACGCCGCCGGGTCGGTCGGGTCCTGGGACAGCGCCTCGAGGTCGACCTGCTCGCCGCGGTTGGCTGCGATGTTGGCGATGGCGTCGTCGAGGATGGTGAGGTTGCGCAGGCCGAGGAAGTCCATCTTCACCAGGCCCAGGCGCTCGCACGAGGGGTAGTCGAACTGGGTGATGATCTGCCCGTCCTGCTCGCGGCGCATGATCGGGATGAGGTCGACGAGCGGCTCGCTGCTCATGATCACCCCGGCGGCGTGCACTCCCCACTGCCGCTTGAGCCCCTCCAGGCCAAGCGCCGTGGCGACGACCTCTCGGGCGACCGGATCGGCCTCGTGCAGCGCGCGGAACTCGGCGGCCTCGGCATACCGGCCGTGGCTCGGGTCGAAGATCCCGGCCAGCGGCACGTCCTTGCCCATGACCGCCGCGGGCATCGCCTTGGTGAGCTTCTCCCCCACGGCGAAGGGGTGCCCCATGACCCGCGCCGCGTCCTTGACCGCCTGCTTGGCCTTGATCGTGCCGTAGGTGACGATCTGGGCGACCCGGTCCTCGCCGTACTTGTCGGTGACGTAGCGGATCACCTCACCCCGGCGGCGCTCGTCGAAGTCGACGTCGAAGTCGGGCATCGAGGGGCGCTCGGGATTGAGGAACCGCTCAAAGATCAGCCCGTGGCGCACCGGGTCGAGGTCGGTGATCCGCATGGCGTAGGCGCACATCGAGCCCGCGCCGGACCCGCGCCCCGGGCCGACCCGGATGCCGTGGTCCTTGGCCCAGTTGATGAAGTCCGCGACGACGAGGAAGTACCCGGCATACCCCTTGCCGAGGATGACGTCCGTCTCGTACGCCGCCTGCGACCGGGCGTAGTCCGGGATGCCCTGCGGGTAGCGCCCGCGCAGGCCCCGCTCGACCTCCTTGACGAACCAGCTCGTCTCGCTCTCCCCGGGCGGGCACGGGAAGCGGGGCATGTAGCGGCCCTCGTCCTCGGTGAACGTCACCTCGCACTGCTCGGCGACGGCCAGGGTGTTGTCGCACGCCTGCGGCAGCTCCCGGAACAGCTCGCGCATCTGCTCGGGGGTCTTGAGGTAGAACTGGTCGGCGTCGAACTTGAACCGCCCGGGATCGGCCAGGGTGGAGCCGGACTGCACGCACAGCAGCGCCGCGTGGGCGGTGGCGTCCTGGGCGCGGGTGTAGTGCAGGTCGTTGGTGGCCAGCAGCGGCAGCCCGAGGTCGTCGGCCAGGCGCAGCAGCTCCCGTTGGGTCTGCCGCTCGATGGGGATGCCGTGGTCCATGACCTCGACGTAGAAGTTGCCGGGGCCGAGGATGTCGCGGAACTCGGCGGCGGCCACGCGGGCCAGGTCGTACTGCCCCATCCGCAGCCTGGTCTGCACCTCGCCGCCGACGCATCCGGTCGTGCCGATGAGCCCGTCGGCATAGGTCGTCAACAGCTCACGGTCGATGCGCGGCTTGAAGTAGTGGCCCTCCAGCGAGGCCAGCGAGCTCATCCGGAACAGGTTGTGCATCCCGCCGGTGGTGCGCGCCAGCAGGGTCATGTGGGTGTAGGCCCCGGAGCCGCCGACGTCGTCGCGGGAGTTGCCGTCGCCGAAGCGCACCCGGGTCTTGTCGGCGCGGTGGGTGCCGGGGGTGAGGTAGGCCTCGACGCCGATGATCGGTGTGATGCCGTGTTTGGCCGCCTTCGACCAGAACTCGAACGCCCCGAAGACATAGCCGTGGTCGGTGGTGGCGATGGCCGGCATCCCCATGGCCGCCGCCTGCCCGAGCAGCTCGTCGATCCGCGCCGCCCCGTCGAGCATGGAGTACTCGGTGTGGCAGTGCAGGTGGGCGAACGAGCGGCCGGAGGCGGGGTCGGGGGACATCGCCTCGGAGTCTAGGCGCCGAGGGGACCGGCCCTGTCGTGCCCGGTGCCGTGTCGGGCAGGGTGTCGCAGCGGCCGGCGGGTCGAGTACGTATGCCGCGTGGCCGGTGGTCGTGCCGAGGCTGGTGGGGCCGCTGTGGTGGACGCAGCGGGGGCCGCCGCCAGGGGCGGGCGGCCGGCCGCGCGCCGCGCGACTGCGTGCGCTATGACGAGGCGGCCAGCCGGTCCAGGGCGCGGGCCAGGTCCGGCGGGTAGTCGCTGGAGAAGCTCACCCACTGCCCCGTCCCGGGGTGGTCGAACCCCAGGCCCACCGCGTGCAGCCACTGTCGGGCCAACCCCAGTCGAGCGGCCAGGCGCGGGTCCGCGCCGTAGAGGGGGTCGCCGCAGCACGGGTGGTGGATGGCCGCCAGGTGCACCCGGATCTGGTGGGTACGACCGGTCTGCAGCCCCACGGTGAGCAGGGCCGCCGCCCGGAAGGCCTCCAGCACCTCGTAGTGGGTCACCGCCGGCTTGCCCGAGGCCATCACCGCGAACTTGAACTCGGCGCCCGGCCGTCGCCCGATCGGTGCGTCGATGGTGCCCACCATCGGGTCGGGCAGCCCCTGGACGAGCGCGTGGTAGGTCTTGTCGACCGCCCGGGTCTTGAACGCCCGCTTGAGCCGGCTGTAGGCGTGCTCGCTCTTGGCCACGACCATCAGCCCCGACGTGCCGACGTCGAGGCGGCTGACGATCCCCTGGCGTTCGCTGGCCCCGGACGTGGCGATCCGGTAGCCGGCGGCGGCCAGCCCGGCCAGGACGTTCGGCCCGGACCATCCCACGCTCGGGTGCGCGGCCACCCCCACGGGCTTGTCGACGACCACGAGGTCATCGTCGTCGTGGACGATCCTCAGCCCGGGCACCGGCTCGGCCACCACGGCCACGCCTGGGGGGTTCGGCCCGGCCGGCAGGGCGACCTCCAACAGGGCGCCGGCGACCACTCGGTCGGACTTGCCCACCGGGCGCCGGTCGTGCACGACCGCGCCGGCCGCGGCGAGCTCGGCGGCCTTGGTCCGCGACAGGCCGAACAGCCGCGCCAGGGCGGCGTCCACCCGTTCGCCGGCCAGCCCCTCGGGCACCAGCACACAGCGCGACTCGCCGCTCACGACGACGACCCGGTATGCCGCGCGGCCGGCCCCTCGCGCCGGCCGTCGACACCGATCCCGCGCAGGGCCTGCCCGGCGATCAGGCCGGCGGCCACGACGATAGCGATGTCGGCGACGTTGCCGACGAACCAGCCGTTGTAGTCGATGAAGTCGACCACGTGGCCCCGGCCGAGACCCGGGGCCCGGGCCAGCCGGTCGGTGAGGTTGCCCAGGGCCCCGCCGAGGATGAGGCCGAAGGCCCAGGCCCACCCCTGCGAGCCGAGCCGTCGGCTGGTGCGCACGACGACGACCAGGACGATCGCCGCCAGGACCGACAGCACCCAGGTGTTGCCGGTGCCGATGGAGAACGCCGCACCGGGGTTGCGGACGAGGACCAGCCGCAGCAGGCTCCCGACCAGCTCGCGGGGAGGGGCCTCGGTCAGGGCCGCCACGGCCCAGGCCTTGCTGGCCTGGTCCGCGGCATACACGACCAGCGCGACGACGGCGACGAGCACGAAGAGCCGACCCGGCGGGCGGCCCGGGTCGGCGGACGGGGCTGGCCCCGCGCTCAGCCGCGCTCCGCCTTCTCCTTGCAGGACCGGCACAGAGTCGCCCGGGGAGCGGCCTGCAGCCGGAACTTGCCGATGGCCTCACCGCAGGACTCGCAGATCCCGTAGCTGCCGTCGTCGAGGCGCTCGAGGGCATGACGGTTCTGGGCCAGCTTGTCGCGGGAGAGGTTGGCCAGCTGGATCTCCTGCTCCCGCTCGTAGGTCTTGGCCCCGGCGTCGGCCTGGTCGTCACCCGACCCGTCGCCGCCGTCCCAGATCAGTCCCTGCAGGTCCTCCTCGGCGACCTTGATGTCGGTGAGCGCGCGCTGGATGTCCCGCTCGATCTCGCGGCGGATCTCGGCGACCTCGTGCGCCGACCAGGGATCCTCGTCCGGCCGGACCGGCAGCGCGCCGCCGGGCGCAGGGCGCGCTGCAGCGCGCGTGGCGGGCCTCGGGGTGGCGGCGCGAGGCGGGGACGCCGCGGCCTTGGTGGACGTGGCGGCGTTGGCCCGGCCGGGGACCGCAGCCTTCGTCGGGCTGCTCCGGCGCGGCGTTGCCGCCGCGGGCCTGGCGGCCTTGGTGGACGCGGCCTTCGGCGCGGCCGCGCCCGGAGCCTTGCCGGGCGCGGCGGCCTTGGCCGGGGTCGGTGCCGTCGTCGGAGTCCGCGTTGTCGACCTCGCCGGGGCCGGCGCCGCGGCCGACCTGGCCCGGCGCGGAGCGGGTGTCGCGGGTGTCGCCGCCTTGGCCGCCTTGGCTGCCCTGACCGAGCCGGACGTGGCCGGGACCGACGCCGCGGTCTTCCTCGACCGCCCCGACGCGGGCCGGGCCGCGGCCGGGACGCGGTCGGCCCGGTCCGGTGGCGGGGCCGTCGCCCGCGGGGCAGCGGCGGGCGCGGCCTTGGTCGACTTGGCGGACGCGCTCGCGGTGCGCCCAGAGCTGTCGGACCCCGACTGGGCGGCCGACCGGCGCGCCGCCGGCACGCCGGGCCCCGCAGCTGCCCTGGTCGACGCCATCGCTGCCTCCCGCGGTCGGTGTCGCTGGTCGGTCCGAGCCGACGCCCGAGGATAGGGCACCGGCACCGATGAGACGAATCGGGACACCCCGACGCGCCGCCACGACCTCGCGAACGTGACCGACGGCATACCCGGGTCTTGCGGATCGGGACCCCAGGGCCGGGTCAGACCTCGGGGCCGCCCCCGTCCTGCCCGGCCGCCGGCTGCTCCGGCAGGTCCGCACCGGTCTGGTCGAGCTCGGCGAGCTTGCCCTCGAAGTAGCTGCGCAGCTCGCTGCGGTAGGTGCGCTCGTATCCGCGCAGGGCATCCAGCTTGGCTTCGAGGGTGTGCTGCTGGTCCACCAGCCCGGCCAGCAGCGCGTCCTTGGCGCTCTGTGCCTCGGCGATCATGCCCGTGGACCGCTCGCGGGCCTCGGTGAGCAGCTCGTCGTGGCGGGTCTGCGCGCTCGACAGCAGCTCGTCGTGGCGGGTCTGCGCGCTCGACAGCAGCTCGTCGTGGCGGGTCTGCGCAGTGCCCACCAGCTCGTCGTGACGCGCCTGACCCGCGTCGACCAGCTCGTCGTGACGGGCCTGACCCTTGGCCACGTGCTCGTCGTGCACCCGCTGGGCCAGCTCGATGAGCCCGGCGGCGCCCAGCCCGCCCGCAGCGGCGACGACCGGCGCGCCGGCGCCGGCCCCGAGCCCAGCGTCGTCGGACGCGGCGGCGGGCGCGTCGGCCTGGTCGCGAGCCGCCGAGATCCGGGAGGTGACCTCGTCCAACTGCGCCTGGGCCTGCTCGATCTCACCGCGCAACTGCGCGAGCCGCGCCGCCGCCTGCTCGTGGGCGGTGTCCGCGTCGTCGTCGCCGACACCGGCGTCGCCGGACCGGTCGTCGGCCGGCCCGGCCCCGGACTGGTCGGCAGGCGGCATACCCCGCCCGGCTCGGCAGTCGTCCAGCTGCTGCTTGTAGTCGTCGCGCTGGGCGATGAGGGCACGCAGCTCGACGACGATCTCGTCGAGGAAGTCATCGACGTCGCGCTCGTCGTAGCCCTTGCGGAACTGCGTCATCTGGAACTGCTTGTTGAGCACCTGCTCCGGCGTCAACGCCATGGGTCACCTTCGCTTCGACGGGACTGCTGCCGCAGCAACGGTACCCAACGCCCGGGCCCCGGCCGAATCGCCGCGAGGCCCCGCAGCCCACTGGGGGTGCGGGTCGTCCCGGCGCGCCGCGCACCCGTCGTCGCTCAGCCGGGCACGACACCCATGAGCATCGAGGTGAGCAGAAAGAGCACGAGGAAGGCCAGGTCGATCCGGATGCCCCCGAGGTTGAGGCTCGGGATGATCCGGCGCAGCAGCTTCAGCGGCGGGTCGGTCACGGTGTAGACCGCCTCGGCCAGCACGAGCACCACTCCCTTGGGCCGCCAGCCCCGGGCCAGGACCTGGACCCAGTCGACGACCAGCCGCCCAATGAGGGCGACGAAGAAGAGGAACAGCAGCAGGGACACGACCTGCCAGACCACACGCATGGGGTCAGTGTCGCCCACGAAGATGTGAGCCGCGGCCCACCGGCGCTCAGCTCTGGTTGAACGGCCCGCGGGCCCGGGCGGGGGCGGGCTCCTGCGCCGAGACCTCGACGTGAGCCGGCGAGAGCAGGAAGACCTTCGCGGTGACCCGCTCGATGGTGCCGTGCAGCCCGAACACCAAGCCCGCCGCGAAGTCGACCAGCCGCTTGGCGTCGGCGTCGTCCATGTCGGTGAGGTTCATGATGACCGGCGTGCCCTCGCGGAACGACTCGCCGATGCTCTTGGCTTCGTTGTAGGTCCGCGGGTGGATCGTCGTGATCCGGGTGAGCGCACCGAGCTCGTGGTCGCGCACGACGCGGGCGACCGGGGTGTTGCGGGTGGGCAGCTGGGTCACGGCGGCGCCCTCGTCGTGCCGGTCGTCGTCGTAGCCCTCGTCGTAGCGGGCGTACCCGTCGTCTTCGGCGAGCCCGAGATACACCATCGTCCTGCGCAGTGCCCCAGCCATGGTGGTACTCCTCGTCCTGTCGCGGGTGGTGCGCCACGGCACGGCGAGCGCCGGCCCCGGTGTCTCGACGTTATCGAAGCGGCGGACGCGATCCGAGGATTGCCGTGCCGACACGCAGGTGTGTCGCCCCGTGCCGGACGGCGGCCTCCAGGTCGCCGCTCATCCCGGCCGACATCCACGTCGCCTCCGGGTGGGTGGCCCGGATGCCGGCCGCCACCTGCGCCAGTCGGGCGAACGCCCCGTCCGCGTCGCCGTTCACCGGAGCGACCCCCATGACGCCGCACAACCGCAGAGCCGGGCATCCCTCGACGAGGTCGGCCAGCGCCGGGGCGTCCCCGGGCGCGACCCCGCCACGGTGCCCGCCGTCCGGTCGGTCGGCACCCGGCATACCCCCCTGGTCGAGGTTGACCTGCACCAGCACCCGCAGTCGACGCCCGGCCTCGTGCGCCGCCCGGTCCAGAGCCCGGGCCAGCTTGGGTCGGTCCACGGTCTGGACGACGTCGGCGTAGGAGGCGACCGACCGCGCCTTGTTGGTCTGCAGCTGACCGATGAAATGCAGCGTGAGGCCCGGGGTGTCCGCGCGGACGTCGGCATACTTGGGGCCCGCCTCCTGGTCGCGGTTCTCCCCCATGTCCGTGACGCCCAACTGCGCCAGCAGCCGCACGTCGGAGGCGGGGAAGAACTTCGTCACCGCCACGACGGTCAGCTCGGCCGGGTCGCGACCGGCGTCGCGGCACGCCGCCGCCACCCGGCCCCGCAGCGCGGCGATCGAGTCCCGCAGCTGGGCCCGGCGAGCCTGCTGCGACGTCGTCATGGCCCGTGCCGCAGGACGACTCCGGCGAACCGGCCGGTCTGCCGGTGCGCCCGGTAGGAGAACAGGTCGGGGCTCTGCCGGGTGCAGCCGGGCAGCCGCCTCACGCCGACCTCGCACTCGCGCAGTTGATGCACGACGCCCGCGGCGACGTCGATCGACGGCGTGCCCTGCCAGGAGACGCCCGCACTCACCGGGGCCACGACGGCGGCCTGCTCGCGCATCGCCGCGGGGACCTCGTAGCACCGGGCGCAGACCGACGGGCCGAGCACCGCGTCGATGCCCAGGGCCCCCAGGCTGCGCATCGTCGCCACCGTCCGCGCGACGATCCCGGCGAGCATCCCCGGGCGGCCGGCGTGGACCGCGGCGATGACCCCGGCCCGGCGGTCGGCCAGCAGCACGGGGACGCAGTCGGCGACGAGGACGACCAGCGCCAGCCCGGTGGCCGTGGTGACGACGGCGTCGCCCGGGGGCGGCGGGTGCGTCCAGGGCCGGTCGAGCACCAGGACCCGGTCGCCGTGGACCTGGGTCATGAAGACCAGGCGCTCGGGCGGCAGGTCCAGGGCCGCGCCGAGGGCGGCACGGTTGGCCGCCACGGCGCTCGGGTCGTCCCCGACATGGGCGGCGAGGTTGAGCTCGTCGAAGGGGGCCACGCTGACCCCGCCCCAACGGTCGGTGACCGCACGCTCCACCGCGCCGTCGCTCGCCCGCCACCGGAACACGCCCCCACGGTATGCCGCCGCCGGGCTGGCCGTGGCCGCCCGGCCCTGGACGCGCTGGCGTTCGGCGCGCTGCGCCCGCCGTGGGCGTGGCCTACTTGAGGAAGTCGGGGACGTCCAGCTCCTCGCCGTCGTCGAACGACACGGAGCGCGGCGGGGTCGGCACGTCGGTCTGCTCGGGTGCGGTCGGCGCGTCGGAGACCTCGGGCCGGTCCGGGGGCCCGGTCGCGGCGCCGGACGGCTCCGTGGGCGCGCTCGAGCGCTCGGGCGCCCGGCCGGCCCCCCCGGCCTGGACCGTGCCCAGAGCCCGGCTGTCGGGACGTTGCACCGGGTTGCCGCCGTCGAAGCCGGCGGCGATCACGGTGACGCGGACCTCGTCGCCCAGGGCGTCGTCGATGACCGTGCCGAAAATGATGTTGGCCTCCGGGTGGGCCGCCTCCTGGACCAGCCGGGCCGCCTCGTTGATCTCGAACAGGCCCAGGTCGCTGCCGCCGGAGATCGACAGCAGCACGCCATGCGCACCGTCGATGCTCGCCTCCAGCAGCGGGCTGGAGATGGCCAGCTCGGCGGCCTGCACCGCCCGGTCCTCCCCGCGCGCCGAACCGATGCCCATGAGCGCCGATCCGGCTCCCTGCATGACGGACTTGACGTCGGCGAAGTCGAGGTTGATCAGACCCGGGGTGGTGATGAGGTCGGTGATGCCCTGGACCCCGGACAGGAGCACCTGGTCGGCGCTGCGGAAGGCGTCCATCATCGACACGTTGCGGTCGCTGATCGACAGCAGCCGGTCGTTGGGGATGACGATGAGGGTGTCGACCTCCTCGCGCAGCGTCGCGATGCCCGACTCGGCCTGGTTGGCCCGGCGCCGGCCCTCGAAGGTGAACGGCCGGGTGACCACACCGATGGTGAGCGCGCCCAGCCCCTTGGCGATCCGGGCCACCACCGGCGCGCCCCCGGTGCCGGTGCCACCCCCCTCGCCCGCGGTGACGAACACCATGTCGGCGCCCTTGAGCACCTCTTCGATCTCCTCGGCGTGGTCGTCGGCGGCCTTGCGACCCACCTCGGGGTCGGCTCCGGCGCCCAGGCCGCGGGTGAGGTCGCGCCCCACGTCGAGCTTGACGTCGGCGTCGCTCATCAGCAGCGCTTGGGCGTCGGTGTTGATGGCGATGAACTCCACGCCCTTGAGCCCGACCTCGATCATCCGGTTGATGGCGTTGACGCCACCCCCGCCGATACCGACGACCTTGATGACGGCGAGGTAGTTCTGCGGTGTCGCAACCACGCTGGTGGCCTTTCGTGATGATCCGGTCGGAGCTGGTGGACCCAGCGCTCGTGGACAGACGTAGCGAAGCGTACGCGGACTGCGAGCCCCGCGCCGACGCGGGCCCACCCGTCGACGACCGTCCCTCAACTATCGACGTCTACTTGACAGTGAGATGGTTGGCCATGTCCGTCCGAGATGACCGTATGAGCACGCGGGCATCCGAGGCAACAACCGCTCGGGCGTTTCTCGACCTCGACTTCACCTGTGATGTCACGGGAGGGGCGGCTGAGCCGACAGGAGGCCGCTGAGCCGCATGGGAGGACGGCGCCTGCCGGCGTGGGTGAGGTTCCAACGGCGCGGTATGCCGCGGCGGGGACCGGGAGCACCGGATCGCGGTTATCGGGTGACGGGTGAGTCCGGGACGCTGACGTCGACCACGGCGGGCTGCGTCGCGAGCAGCGCGTCGATCACCGCGAGCTTGCGCGCGGCCTGCCCGCTGCCGCCCCAGAGGACCTCGACCTCCCCCAGGGTGAAGCTGAGCCGGTCACCGGCGGACAGCCGCAGGTCCGAGACCTGGCTGCGCTGGGTGGCCGACATGGCGGCCAGGGCCTCCAGCGCCACGTGCAGGGCCGGTGCTCGGGTGGTCTCGCCCGACCCGAGCACGACGGGCACCTGAGCGGGCGGTTCGGCGACCGCACGGAAGCTCGCCCCGGTCTCGTCGACCAGGTGCAGGGTGCCCGAGGGATCGCGCAGCACGAGGACCCCCGTGCGTGGCTGCACGGTGAGCACGACGGTGTGCGGCCAGGAGCGTGCCACCGACACCGCCCGGACGAACGGCACCTGCTCCACCCGACGCGCGATCGCGCCGGTGTCCACCCGAGCCAACGGGGTGCCGAGGGGCACGGCGGCGGCGGTCAGGACCGTCTCGGCGTCCGCCTCGTCCACGCCCTCCACCCGGGCCTGCTGGGTCGCCAGCGCCGAGCTGAAGCCGATCAGCCACACCGCCCCCCCGGTCAGAGCCAGGGCGAGCAGGGTGGACAGGGTGACCAGGAGGCGGCGGCGGCGGACTCGGCCGGCGCGCCGGGCCATCCGCGCCCGTGGGGAGCCCGACCCGCCGCGCACTCGGCGGCGCGAGGCGGGGGGGCGGGCGGATCGGGCGCTCACCGGCCCGCCTGCCGCTGCCGCAGCAGGTCGACCAGGGCCGGGCCGACCTGGGTGACGTCGCCGGCACCGACGGTGAGCACCAGGTCCCCGGGGAGCACCAGGTCGGCCAGCGCCGCCACCAGGCCCGAGCGCTCCGGCGCCACCGAGACCAGGCACTCGGGGCGGGCCGCCCGGACCGCCGAGACCACCATGGCCGCGTCGACCCCGGGGATGGGGTCCTCGCGCGCGGCATACACGTCCATGACGACGACGGCGTCGGCGGGGCTGAGCGCGGCGCCGAACTCGGCCGCGAAGTCGCGGGTGCGGCTGTACAGGTGCGGCTGGAACAGCACGACGAGCCGCCCGCCGCCGGACAGCCGCCGGCCGGTCGAGACCACGGCGGCGACCTTGGCCGGGTTGTGGGCGTAGTCGTCGACGACCCGCACCCCGCCGGCCTCGCCGACCTGCTCGAAGCGGCGCCGGGTGCCGGCGAAGGCGCCCAGCCCAGCGACCACGTCCTCGATCGGGGCGCCCAGGCCCGCGTTCGCCGCGACCAGGACCGCGGTCGCGTTGAGCAGGTTGTAGTCCCCGGGGATGCGCAGCGACAGCGGGATGCGCCGCCCGGCCCAGTCGACCACCGCCCGGGCGCGCGAGCCGGTCAGCGCGACCTCGCGCACCCGCGCGTCGGCACCCTCGGCCAGGCCGTACCCGAGCACCCGCACCCCCCGACCCCGCGCCCAGTGCCCCAGCTGGGCCGCACCCGAGTCGTCGACGCACACGACGAGCAGGCCACCCGGGCGGATCGACTCGACGAACTGCCGGTATGCCGCCACGACCGCGGCGAACGTCCCGAAATGGTCCAGGTGATCGGGTTGGACGCTGGTCACGACGGCGACGTCGGGGTGGTAGACGACGAACGAGCCGTCGCTCTCGTCGGCCTCGACGACGAACAGGTCGGGCGATCCCAGGTGGGCGTTGGTCCCGGTGGAGACCAGCTCGCCGCCGATCGCGTAGGACGGGTCGAGTCCGGCGGCCGCCAGCGCGGCGACCATGAGCGAGGTCGTCGTCGTCTTGCCGTTGGCGCCGGCGACGGCCACCCGGCGGGCCGACCCCATGGCCGCGGCCAGGGCCTGGGCGCGATGCAGCACGCGCAGACCCCGCCGCCGGGCCTGGGTCAGCTCGACGTTCGTCGGGCGCACCGCACTGGAGACCACGACGGTGCGCGCGTCGGCGAGGTGGGCGGGGTCGTGCCCGACGTGGACCCGGACCCCTTCGGCGGCCAGGGCCGCCAGCAGCGGGGAGTCCACCGCGTCCGAGCCGCTCACCCGCACTCCCCGGGCCGCCAGCAGCCGGGCCACGGCCGACATCCCGATCCCGCCCACGGCGACCAGGTGCACCGGCCCGAGGGTGGCCCACCCCGGCACGGGCGCCGCGAAGTCGAACGGCCCGGTCATCCGCGGACCTGCCCGACGGCGGCCTCCACGAGCTGCGCGAGCGCGTCGTCGGCGTCGCGGCGACCCACCGACGCGGCGGCCCGGCCCATCCGGGCCAACGCCGGCCCGTCGCCCAGCAGCGACACCAGATGCGCGTCGATCCATGCCGGGGTGAAGTCGGCGTTGTCGACGAGCCAGCCCCCGCCGGCGGCGACCACCTCGGCGGCGTTGAACCGCTGCTCCCCGTTGCCGATCGCCAGCGGCACGTAGACGGCGGGCAGGCCGACCGCGGTGAGCTCGCATACCGTGCTCGCGCCGGCGCGGCAGACGACCAGGTCGGCGGCGGCGTAGGCCAGGTCCATGCGCTCGACGTAGGGCACGACCACGTATGCCGCGCCGGCGCCCGGGCGCTGCGGGCGGAACTGCTTGCCCGCCCCGGTGACGTGCAGGACCTGGATGCCCCGAGCCGACAGGGCGTCCGCGCGGGCCGCCATGGCCTCGTTGAGGCGTTGGGCGCCCAGCGAGCCCCCGGTGACCAGCAGCGTGGGGCCGGCGTCGTCGAGGCCGAAGAAGCGCAGCGCCTGCGCCCGCAGGGCGGGTCGGTCCAGGGTCGTGACGAGCCGTCGCAGCGGCATACCGACCCGACGCGCGTGCGGCAACGCCGTGTCCGCGAAGGTCGTCGCGACGTGGTCGGTGAGGCGAGCGCCCAGGCGGTTGGCCAGACCGGGTCGGGCGTTCTGCTCGTGCACGACGATGGGCACGCCGCGTCGCCGGGCGGCGAGGTAGGCCGGGGTGGAGACGTAGCCGCCGAAGCCGACGACGACCTGCGCCTGGGTTCGGTCGACGACCCGCCCGGCGGCGGCCACCGCCCCGTCCAGAGCCCCGGGCAGCCGCAGCAGCGCCGCCGAGGGCCGCCGGGGCATGGGCACCCGGGGCACGAGGGCCAGGTCGTAGCCCCGCTCGGGCACCAGCCGGGCCTCCAGCCCCTCGCTGGTCCCCAGGACGGTGACCCGCACCTGCGGGTGCCGGCGGCGCAGCGCGTCGGCGACCGCGAGCAGCGGCGAGACGTGCCCGGCGGTGCCGCCACCGGCCAGCAGCACTGAGGTCAGGGACATGGCGCGAGCCCGGGCGGGTCAGCGCGCGCGGCGCCGGCCGGGCAGCACCGACAGCGACCGCGCCACCACGCTCGGACGGGTCGCGAGGATCTGCTGCGCACCGGGCTCGCGGCGGGCGAAGGACACGAGCATGCCCATGGCGACCATCGTCGTCACCAGGGCCGAGCCCCCCGCCGAGACCATCGGCAGGGGCACCCCGATGACCGGCAGCAGCCCGATGACCGCGCCGATGTTGATGAGGGCCTGCAGCAGGATCCACGCCATGACGGCGGCGGTGGCGATCTGCACGAAGGGGTCCCGTGACCGCGACACGATGCGCAGGCAGGCCGCCGAGATCATCGCGAACAGCACGAGGATGGTCAGCGTGCCCGGCAGGCCGAGCTCCTCGCCGACGATCGCGAAGATGAAGTCGTTGTGGGCCTCGGCCAGCCACGCCCACTTCTCCTTGCTGGCCCCCAGCCCGACCCCCCACCAGCCCCCGTCCGCCAGGGCGTAGAGCCCGTGGACGGACTGACCGCAGACGCCGTCGGGGTCGGTGCACGATCCGCTGAGCCAGTTGGTGATCCGGTCGATCCGGTTGGCGCTGGTGAGCACGAGGACGGCGGCCCCGGCCGCGGCGAGCAGGCCGGTGCCGACGAAGAACCGGGCCGGCACGCCCGCGGCATACAGGACGGCGGCGACGATGCCCACGAGGATGAGCGCGGTGCCCAGGTCCTTGCCGTAGAGGACCAGCCCCAGGGTGGCCAGTGCGACCGGGACGACATAGGGCACGGCGATCTGGCCCAGGGTGCGCAAACGGGCGCCCTTGTTGGCGAACACCTGCGCGCCGACGAGCACCAGGCCCAGCTTGGTCAGCTCGGAGGGCTGCATCGACAGCGGGCCCAGGCGCAGCCAGTTACGGTTGCCGTTGACCGTGTACCCCAGAGGGGTGAACACCGCGGCCTGCAGCAACAGCGCGCCGACGAGGGCGGGCAGGGCCAGCCGCCGCCACCAGGTGGGCGACAACCGCGCGGCGAGCACCGCGCCGACCACGCCGATCACAGCGAACCGGGCCTGGTTGAGGAACACGGCGAACGAGGACCCGTCGTCCCGGTACGACGTGACCATCGAGGCCGAGAGCACCATGACCAGCCCGAGCACCACCAGCGACGAGGTCGCCGCCAGTAGGACGTAGTAGGAGGTCACGGGCGAGTCGAGCCGTCGGGTGACCCGCTCGGCCTGCCCGCGCAGCCGGGCCATCCGGGCCCCGGCTGCGGGCACCCGGGCGCGGCGCGGCCGGTCCGCGGCGCTGGTCACGGCCGCGGGCCTTGCGCGAGGCGGTGCACCGCTGCCTCGAACGCCTCGCCGCGGGCGGCGTAGCCCTCGAACATGTCCAGCGAGGCCGCCGCGGGCGCGAGCAGCACGACGTCGCCGGGGGCGGCCAGGGCCGCCGCCCGCCGGACGACCAGGTCCATGACGTCGAGCCCCCGCGCGCGCATGTCCCCAGTGTCGGGGGCGTCGATCTCGACCACGGGGACATCGGGGGCGTGTCGGGCCAGCGCCGCGGCGATCAGCGCCCGATCGGCCCCGATGAGCACGACGGCGCGCAGGGTGTCCGACACGGCCTCGACGAGGGGCTCGACGTCGGCCCCCTTGAGCTGCCCGCCGGCCACCCACACCACGCTGTCGTATGCCGCGAGCGCGGCCCGCGCGGCGTGCGGGTTGGTCGCCTTGGAGTCGTTGACGTAGCGCACGCCGCCGACCGTGGCGACCTCGGCGATCCGGTGCGGGTCAGGGCGGAAGGCCCGCAGGCCGTCGCGCACCGAGATCGGGCCGACGCCGTAGGCCCGGGCGAGGGCGGCCGCGGCCAGGGCGTTGGCGACGTAGTGCGGGGCCACCGAGGCGGCCTCGCCCTGCAGGTCGGCGATCGTCGCCAGCTCGGCCGCCGAGTGCTGGCGCTGCTCGACGAAGGCCCGGTCGGCCAGGACGTCGTCGACGAGGCCGACCATCGAGGGGGCCGGGATCCCGCGGGTGAACCCGATCGCCCGGCAGCCCTCGATCACCTCGGCGTCGATGACCAGCTGCTCGGTGAGCGGGTCCTCGACGTTGTACACGCAGGCCAGGTGGGTGTTCTGGTAGACCCTGCCCTTGTCCCGCAGGTACTGCTCGAACGACCCGTGCCAGTCGATGTGGTCGGCGGCGACGTTGAGGCAGGCCGAGGCCACCGGGGACACCGAGCGCTGCCAGTGCAGCTGGAAGCTGGACAGCTCGACCGCCAGGACGTCGAACGGGTCGGGGTGCAGCACCGCCTCGAGCAGCGGCGTGCCGACGTTGCCGGCGCTGATGGCCCGTAGGCCGCTGGCCCGCAGGATCGAGGCGAGCATGTTCACCGTCGTGGTCTTGCCGTTGGTGCCGGTGACGGTGAGCCACGCGGCGGCCCCGTCGCGGGCCCGCATCCGCCAGGCCAGCTCCACCTCCCCCCAGACCGGGATGCCGCGCACCGCCGCGTCGACGAGCAGCGGCTGGGTCGGTGCCCACCCGGGGGAGGTGACCACCAGGTCGACCGGGACGGGCGGCATACCGGTGGTGTGCGCCGGCCCGAGCAGGACCGTCACCCCGAGGATGTCGAGGATCCGGGCCCGTTCGTCGACCGGCCCGCCCTGACCGGCCGGCTTGGCGTCGACGACGACGACCTCGGCGCCGCGCTCGCAGAGGGCGTCGGCGGCGGCGAACCCGCTGATCCCCAGCCCGGCGACGAGCACCCGCAGGCCGGCCCAGTCGGCGTCGCGGTGGGTGAGGCCGGCTCGCGGCTCGTAGGGGTCGGCCTCGGTCATGTGGCGCCCACCACCCACTCGGCATAGAACACCCCGAGCCCCAGCGCTGCGAACAGCCCGGCGACGATCCAGAACCGGATGACCACGGTGATCTGCTCCCACCCGAGCATCTCGAAGTGGTGGTGCAGTGGCGCCATCCGGAACACCCGCCTGCGCGTGGTCTTGAAGAAGCCGACCTGGATCATCACCGAGAGGGTCTCGATGAAGAACAGCCCGGCGAGGATCACCGACAGCATCTCGGTCTTCGTCATGATCGCCAGCCCGGCGATCGCCCCACCGAGCCCGAGCGAGCCGGTGTCGCCCATGAAGATCTTCGCCGGCGAGGCGTTCCACCACAGGAAGCCGAAGCAGGCCCCCA
Source organism: Dermatophilaceae bacterium (assembly GCA_037045055.1). GTDB lineage: Bacteria > Actinomycetota > Actinomycetes > Actinomycetales > Dermatophilaceae > Phosphoribacter. The sequence continues at coordinate 378,781 of JBAOHJ010000003.1, forward strand.
TGCCCGCGGCGGCGATGATGGCCAGGTCGATGCTGTCGCGGACCTCGTAGCACTTCAGGCCCGGATTGGTCTGGCAGTTCTGGTTCGAGGTCCAGATGCCGATGAGGACGTAGGCGCCGAAGACCATCGTCGAGGCGCCGGTGGCCAGGCCGTCGAGCCCATCGGTGAGGTTGGCCCCGTTGGACATGCCGGCGATGATGACGTTGGCCCACACCACGAAGAGGATCAGCCCGCCGACGACCCCGGCGAAGCCGAGGTCGACGCGGGTGTCGCGCACGAACGAGATGGCCGTCGAGGCGGGGGTGCGGAACCGCTCGTTCTCGAACCCGAGCGCCAGGACGGCGAAGACGACTCCCACCAGACCCTGGCCGGCGAGCTTCTGCTTGGTGCGCAACCCGAGGCTGCGCTGGCGGGAGATCTTGATGTAGTCGTCGAGGAACCCGACGAAGGCCAGACCGGCCATGAGGAACAGCACGAGCAGACCGCTGGCCGACGGCGGGCTGAGCAGGAGCAAGTGCGCGGCGGCATACGCGGCGACGGTGGCCCCGACGATGACCGCCCCGCCCATGGTCGGGGTGCCGCGCTTGGTGTGGTGCGAGGTCGGCCCGTCGTCGCGGATGAACTGACCGTACTGGCGACGCACGAGGAACCGGATGAACAGCGGCGTCATGAGCAGGGCCAGGACGAGCGACGTCGCCGCGGCGACGAGCACACCCTTCACGACGCTCCCTCCGCAGCCGCCACCCGCTCCGCGAGCCACCGTAGCCCGGCGTCGCGGCTGGACTTGAACAACACGACGTCGCCAGGGCGCAGTTCTGCCGCGAGCAGCCGGTATGCCGCGTCGGCGTCGGGGACCGAGGTGGCCTGGGACGCCTCGATGCCGGCCTCGAGGGCGCCGTGCGCGATGCCGGCCGCGCCCGGCCCCACCGCCACGACGAGGTCGGTGTGCAGGTCGGCCGCCCGCCGACCGATCCGGCGATGGGCCGGCTCGGCCTGCGGGCCCAGCTCGAGCATCTCTCCGAGCACGGCCCAGGTGCGCCGAGTCGGGCCGAGGTCGGGGTGGCCCATCGCCGCCAGCGCCGCCAGGGCCGCGAGCATCGAGTCGGGGTTGGCGTTGTAGGCGTCGTTGACGACGGTGACCCCGTCGGGGCGCTCGGTGACCTCCATCCGCCAGCGGCTGACCGGGCCGGAGTCGGCGAGGGCGTCGGCGACCTGCCCGAGGGGCATCCCGCACTCCAGGGCGACGGCCAGGACCGCCAGGGCGTTGCCCACGTGGTGTCGTCCGTGCAGGGCGAGGGTCACCGGCGCGCTGCCCGCGGGGGTCACGGCCCGCAGGCTCGGGCGGCCCTGGGCGTCGAGCCGGACGTCGGTGGCCCGCACCTGGGCCTGCGGGGACTCCCCGACGAGCACGACCCGGCCGCGGGTGTGCTCGGCCATGGCGGCGACCGCCGGGTCGTCGGCGTTGAGCACCGCCACGCCCTCGGGGCGCAGGGCCTCGACGAGCTCGCGCTTGGCGACGGCGATGACCTCGCGGCTGCCGAACTGCCCGACGTGGGCGGTGCCGACGTTGAGCACCACGGCCAGGTCGGGCGGGGCGATCCCGGTGAGGTAGCGCAGATGGCCGACCCCCCGCGAGCCCATCTCGGCGACGAGGAATCGGGTCTGCTCGGTGATGCGGCACACCGTCAGCGGGACGCCGACCTCGCCGTTGAGCGAGTCGACCGGGGCGATCGCCGGGCCGGCCCGGGCGAGCACCTGGGCCAGCAGGTCCTTGGTGCTCGTCTTGCCCGAGGAGCCCGTGATGGCGATGACCGTGACGGCCGGGGCCCGGTCGAGCACGCCCCGGGCCAGCGCACCGAAGGCGCCCTGGACGTCCGCGACCACGACGCAGGGCAGGGCCCCCACCGGCCGGCTGGTGAGGGCGGCCACGGCGCCTCGCTGCGCCGCCGCGCCCACGAACTCGTGCCCGTCGGCGTGCTCGCCGATCCGGGCCACGTAGAGGCTGCCCGGGCCGGCCGCGCGCGAGTCGGTGACCACGGGGCCGTCGACGAGCACTGCCGCGGCCGACCGCTCGCCGTGGATCTCGCCGCCGGTGAGCTCGGCGACCTGCGCGAGGCTGAGCGCGATCACCGGTCGGCCCGGGGGTGGTAGGGCTGCCCGAGCAGCGCGGCGGCCAGGGCGGCACGGTCGTCGAAGGGGTGGACGGTGCCGGCGATCTCCTGGCCGGTCTCGTGGCCCTTGCCCAGCACGACGACGGTGTTGTCGGCAGACCGGCCGTGCTCGCGGGCGATCCGCACGGCGGTGGCGATGTGGGCCGCCCGACCGGCGTCCGAGGACTGCCGGGTGCGCGATCCCCCGGTCGCCGCGACGGCGGTGGGCTCGGGCTCGGTCTCGGCCGCGCCGGCGAGGATCTCCGCGCGGATCGCGCCCGGGTCCTCCGAGCGGGGGTTGTCGTCGGCGACGACGAGGTCGTCGGCCCAGCGGGCCGCGGCCGCGCCCATGGCGCGCCGCTTGCCCCGGTCGCGGTCCCCGCCGGCGCCGAGCACGACGACCAACCGCCCGCGGGTGCTCGGGCGCAGCGCGGCCAGCGCGGCCTCGACCGCCTCGGGGGTGTGCGCGTAGTCGACGATGCAGCGCGGGTCCCCCGGCCGGCCCGCGACGACCTCCATCCGGCCGGGCACCACGACCGGCGCGCCCAGGGCCCGCTGCACGTCGGGCGCGGCATACCCGCTGGCGAGCAGGGTGACCGCGGCCGTGGCCGTGTTGACGAGGTTGAACGCCCCGGGCAGCTGGCTGCGCAGCGACAGGTGGCCACCGGGGCCGGTCACCTGCCCGGACCGGCCGTCGGCACTCGACAGGGTCCAGTCGGCGCGCCGGCCCGTGGAGGCCAGGGTGCGCACCGGGATGGCCGCCCGCTCGGCCAGCGCGCGCCCCCACGCGTCGTCGACGCAGACCACGCCGCGGCGGGCGCGGTCGGGGGTGAACAGCGCGGCCTTGGTCTCGAAGTAGGAGCGCATGTCGCCGTGGAAGTCCAGGTGGTCCTGCGAGAGGTTGGTGAACACGGCCAGGTCGTAGACGACCCCGTCGACTCGGTGCTGCGCCAGGGCGTGGCTGGACACCTCCATGACGACCGCGTCGGTGCCGCGTTGGAGCATCAGCGCGAGGATGGCGTGCAGGTCGGTGGCCTCTGGGGTGGTCCGGGCCGAGGCGAGCCGCTCGTCGCCGATGCGGGTCTCCACGGTGCCGATGAGGCCGGTGCGCACCCCCAGGGCCGCCAGCGCGGCCTGCAGCAGGTATGCCGTGGTCGTCTTGCCGTTCGTGCCGGTGAGGCCGTACATCCGCAGCCGCGTCGCCGGCTCGCCGTAGACGAGGGCGGCCAGCTCGCCCAGCACCGCCCGGGGCTCCTCGACGACCACCACGGGGACCGACCCGGCCGAGCCGTCGGCGGCCACCGCGCGGGCTCCGGCCGGATCGGTGAGCACGGCCACGGCGCCCTGCCGCAGCGCCGCGGGGACGAACCGGGCGCCGTGCACCTGCCGGCCCGGCAGGGCGGCATACAGGTCCCCGGGCGCCACGCTGCGCGAGTCCAGGCTGACCCCGGTGACCGCGACGCCAGACACGTCGACGCTGCCGTCGGCCGGCAGCCGAGCCTGCGCACGCTGGGCCAGAGCGCTCAGCGGGGTCGCCCGCAACGGCGCGGGACGAGGGGACGACACGGGGACGAGGTTAGCCGTTGGGCTTGCGGTCGAGGATGGCCGCCGGGTTGCTCGACGCACCCGGCGCGGTAAGCGGGATGGTCGGGCCGGGGGTGCCGCTCGGGGCGATTCGGTAGGACTGCAGCGCGTAGGCCATGACGTCCTTGAACACCGGGCCGGCCAGGCCGCTGCCGCTGGGGTCGTCCACCTGAGGACGCTGCAGGGTGACGGCCACGACGAACTCGGGGTCCTCGGCGGGGGCGTAGCCGAGGAACGAGGTCGTGTAGCCGCTGTACCGGCCGGCCGACTCGTCGTAGCGGTTGGCCGTGCCGGTCTTGCCGGCCACCCGATAGCCCGGGATGGCGACCTGAGGCGCGGTGCCGCCCGGCGCGACGACCTCCTCGAGCATCTCGCCGACCTGGCGGGCCGTGGACTCCGAGACCACCCGGACGCCCTGGTGGGCGGCGGCGGGGACGAACGGGCCGTCCGGGGCCTGGGTGCCCTCCACGATGGTCGGCGCGACGCGGACCCCCTTGTTGGCGATGGTCTGGTAGACCCCGGCGGCCTGCAGCGCGGTGAGCGAGTAGCCCTGGCCGAACAGCATGGTGTAGCGCTGTGAGCCGTTGAGCTCGGCGACCGGGGTGAGCAGCCCGGCCGACTCGCCGGGCAACCCCATGCCGGTCTTGGCGCCCATCCCGAACGCCCGGTAGTAGGCGTCGATGGTGGCGGCGGGGACCGACTCGGTGGCCAGGATCACGCCGATGTTGCTCGACTTGGCCAGGGCGCCGGCCACGGTGAGCTCGAGGGTGTCGTGCTCGTTGTGGTCCTTGAACTGCTTGTCCGAGCGCTTGATCCGGTTGGGCACGACGATCGGGGTGGTCGGGGTGACCTTCTGCTCCTCGATGGCGGCGGCCACGCTCATCACCTTGCCGGTCGACCCGGGCTCGTAGACGTCCTCGACGGCGTGGTTGCGCAGGCCGTCGAGGGTCCACTCCTTGGTGGCCGCCGGGTCGAAGGTCGGGTAGGACGCCAGCGCGCGGACCTTGCCGGTCTTGGCCTCCATGACGACGACGTAGCCGGAGGCGGCGCCGAGCTTGGTGACCTGGTTGGCGATGGCGTTCTCGGCGTACCACTGCAGGTCCGAGTCGACGGTGGTCGTCACGTCGACGCCGGGCACGGCCGGGTAGCCCCGCTCGTCGGCCCAGGGGATCGGCTTGCCGTCCCGGCTGCGCTCGAACTGGGTCTCCCCGGGGCTGCCGGCCAGCTGGGTGTCGAGCATCGTCTCCAGGCCACCGGCGGGGGCCTGGTCGAGGTTGATCGCGCCGGTGACCGGAGCGGCCGACAGACCGGCCGGGTAGCTGCGTTCGTAGGTCAGCTCCGCGTAGATCCCCGGGATGCCGAGCTTGCCGATGTCCCGCCAGGCCAGCGGGGTGACCTTCTTGGCGAGGATGTGGTACGCGCTGGTGCCGATGAGCTCCGGGACGAGCGCCTCGGGCGTCGTGCCGAGCAGCGGCGCGAGCGCGGCGGCGGCCCCGACGACCCCGACCTTGGTCCGCTTGTCGTCGACCGTGCGGACGTACTCCTTGACGGCGAGCTGGTTGACGCTGACCGTGTAGCGCTCCAGGCTCGTGGCCAGGACCACGCCCTTGCTGTCGACGATGCTGCCGCGCTGGGCCGGAGTGGCGGTCTTGCCGGTGAGCCGCTTGTTCAGCGCGGCCAGCTGCACCGGGCTGGCCTCGAAGACCTGCACCCGCAGCATCTGAGCCGCGAAGATGGTCAGCACGAACATCGAGGCCAGGAAGATCCCGCGGACCCGGCGGATGGGCGTGCCGACCCGGATCCGACGCGGTGGCCGCGGGGGGACCGCCGAGCGCGCCGGTCGGGGCGCCGACGGGCGCGCGCCGCTGCCGCCAGCGGTGGTGCGAGGGGTCCGCGCACCGGTGGTCCGGGGGGCGGCGGCCCGGGCGGTCGCGGCCCGGGGGGCCGGCCCGCGTCGGGGCGTGCGCACGTCGGTGGGCATGCTCACCGCCCCGGCGCGCTCGGGGCCGGCGCCGTGGGCGAGCCCGGCGGGGGTGCGGCAGTCGGCGCCGTGGGCGAGCCCGGCGGGGTTGCGGCAGTCGGCGCCGCCCCGACGGCGGCCGGCGCGGGTGCCGCGGCGGTCTCGACGGCCGGGGCCGGTGGCGGGGGCCTGGGGGTGGCGACGAGCACGAACGGCTCGGCCTTGGCCGGGTCGGCGACGCCGAGGATCGCCCCGTCGGACAACCTGAGGAAGGCCATGCTCTTGCTCGGCACCATGCCCAGCTCACTCGCGCGGCGGGCCAGGGCGGTGCTGTTGCTCACCGATTCGACTGACTGGCGCAGCGCGTGGGTCTGGTCGGTGAGCTCACCGGAGGAGGCGGTGAGCTCGGCGACGGTGAAGGACCCCTGGGCCAGCGCCGTGTTGAGCATGAGCAGCGTCACCAGGCCACCGGCCAGCAACCCCAGGCACAGCAGCGCGAACAGGCCGCTGCGGGTGCGCCCGATCGCGGCGGGCACGGCGCGCAGCGGGGTGCGGCGAGCGCCCGGGCGCGGAATCCGGGCGTGGACGGCGGCCTGGGTCATCGCGGCTCCCCATCGGTGGCCCGGGTCCGCTCGGCCGCGCGCAGCCGGGCCGAGGCCGCGCGCGGGTTGGAGGAGATCTCCTGGGCCGTGGGCTTCTCGGCGCCGCGGGTCAGCAGGCGCAGGTATGCCGTGTGCTCGGGCAGCTCGACGGGCAGGCCGGCAGGGGTGGCGGAGGTCGCGCCCTGGGCCAGGACGGTCTTGGCGAGCCGGTCCTCCAGGGAGTGGTAGCTCAGCACCGCGATCCGGCCGCCGACGCGCAGCCGGGCGATCGCCGCGGGCAGGGCCCGACGCCAGGCGGCCAACTCGTCGTTGACCTCGATGCGCAGGGCCTGGAAAGTCCGCTTGCCCGGGTGCCCGCCGCTGCGTTGCGAGGCCGCCGGGACCACCCGCTTGAGCAGGTCGACCAGCGGCCCCGACGTGGTGAACGGCGTGGCCGCCCGCGCGGCGACGACCGCGCGGGCGATCCGCCGGGCGAAGCGCTCCTGCCCGTAGTCGCGCAGCACCTGCTCGAGCCGCTCCGGCGGGTAGGTGTTGAGCACCTCCGCCGCGCTCGCGCCCTGCCGCTGGTCCATGCGCATGTCCAGCGGCGCATCCACCCGGTAGGCGAAGCCCCGGTCGGTCTCGTCCAGCTGCAGCGAGGACACCCCGAGGTCGAAGAGAGTGGCGTCCACGGTGGGCAGACCCAGGCGAGCGACGACCTGGGCGAACTCGTCGTAGACGGCGTGCACGAGGGTGAGCCGGTCGGCATACGCCCCGAGCCGCTCGCCGGCCAGCCCGAGGGCCTCGCCGTCGCGGTCGATGCCGACCACCCGCACCTGGGGGAACCGGGCCAGCACCGCCTCGGCATGCCCGCCCAGGCCCATCGTCGCGTCGACGTACACCGCCCCCGGGTGGGCCAGCGCGGGGGCGAGCAGCTCGACCACACGCTCCCGCAGCACCGGCAGGTGCCGGTCGTCCGTGCTGCGCTGCGTCATCGGTGCTCCGGGTCGGGTCGCGCGGTCGAGGGGTGGCGGCTCTGTGCTCGGGTCGTGGTGCGGGTCCATGCCGGCCTGCGGCGTCCTGCCGCCAGGTCCCCATCCGCTTGGGGCGGGGGCCCCGCCCGCTGGTGGCCCGGCGCGGGGGAAGTCGCGTCGGGACGCCAAGCGGCTGGAGACCTGGTCGCAGGGCGGTGCTGCAGGTCGAGGTCAGAACACTCCGGGCCACACCTCCTGTGCCTGGTCGGCGTAGCTGGCCTCGGTGGCCTCGACGTAGGCCGCCCACGCGGAGGCGTCCCAGATCTCGACCCGGTTGCCCATGCCGACGACCGCGAGATCGCGCACCAGGCCGGCGTACGCGCGCAGAGCGGGCGGGATGGTGACCCGACCCTGCCGGTCGGGCACCTCGTCGGAGGCGCCGGCCAGCATCATCCGGCCGAAGTCACGCACCGCCTTCGCCGACGTGGGCCCGCGTTGCAGCCCAGCGGCGATGGCGGCGAACTCCTCGGTGGGGTAGGCGTACAGGCAGCGCTCCTGGCCCTTGGTGACGACCAGGCCGCCGGCGAGCTTGTCGCGGAACTTCGCCGGCAGGATCAGCCGGCCCTTCTCGTCCAGACGCGGGTGGTGGGTGCCGAGGAAGCCCAGGTAGCCGGATGCGGACACGACGGCTGCCTCCCCTCGTTCGACCCAGAGCCCTCCGTGTTGACCCACCCTACTCCATTTCCCTCCACAATCAACCGCCCACGGTCGACGGCCCGCCGTGTCGCGGCGAGTTTGCCCAGGTCATCGACGTGGTGCGCAGTGGAGGGCGTGACCTCCTGCCCACTCCGCGTGACCCCCGAGCGCCGCCTCGCGACGGCTGTCGACGCTCTGGCAGCGTCACTCACGGGTCGGGTGGGCGGCACCGCGAGCCGCTCGGGTGCGCCGCGCGGGCCGACGACGGGAACGTCCGTGCCGGATCGGGCGTTGCGGTGGAGGGAAGTGGGGCGGGCCAGGGGCCTCACGCGAGGACGGGAGTATGCCGTGGCCGACCCTCGACCCGCCGCAGCCCCCACCGAGGCGGTCACCGCTGACCTGCCCGACCGGGCCACGCCCGCCGCCCTGGCCGAGCTGCGCGAGGTCACCGCCCGGGTGGCCCGGGCCATGGAGACGGTGATCGAGGGCAAGCCCGGCGTGGTCCGCACGGCGATCACCGTGCTGCTGGCCGGCGGTCACCTGCTCATCGAGGACGTCCCCGGCGTCGGCAAGACCATGCTCGCCAAGTCGCTGGCCCGGTCTATCGACTGCAGCGTCCGGCGCATCCAGTTCACCCCCGACCTGCTGCCCAGCGACATCACCGGGGTCAGCGTCTACAACCAGGACGTGCGCGACTTCGAGTTCCGCCCCGGGGCGATCTTCGCCAACGTCGTGGTCGGGGACGAGATCAACCGGGCCTCGCCCAAGACCCAGTCGGCCCTGTTGGAGTGCATGGAGGAGGGCCAGGTCACCGTCGACGGGCAGACCTACGGCCTGCAGCGGCCCTTCATCGTCATGGCCACCCAGAACCCCATCGAGATGGAGGGCACCTACCCGCTGCCGGAGGCCCAGCGGGACCGGTTCATGGCCCGCATCTCGATGGGCTACCCCGCGGCCTCGGCCGAGGTGGCGATGCTCGACTCGCACGGTGGCCGCTCACCCCTGGATGCCCTCGCCCCGGTGACCGACGCCGCCACGGTGGCCCGGCTGATCGGGGTGGTCCAGGACGTCCATGCCTCCCCGGCCGTGCGCCAGTACGTCGTCGACGTCGCCGGCGCCACCCGGGCCAGCCCCGCGCTGCGCCTCGGGGCCTCCCCTCGGGCGGCCCTGCACGTGCTGCGTGCCGCGCGCGCCCACGCGGCGATCGAGGGCCGCGACCACGTCCTGCCCGACGACGTCCAGCGCGTCCTCGCGCCGGTGCTGGCCCACCGGCTGATCCTCTCGGGGGAGTCCGCCCTGGCCAGACGCAGCAGCGCCGACGTCCTGGGCGACCTGGTGCGCGCCACGCCCGTCCCCGTCGCGCCCCGCTGAGGCGCGCGGGCGGCCCACCCCCGGTCTGGAGGCACCGATGTCGCGACCCCGCCAGACCCTGACCACGCGCGGGCGGGCGCTGCTGGCCTGTGGGGTGACCCTCGTGCTCGCCGGAGGGCTGCTCGGCTTCCCCGACCTCACCCGCGTCGGCGTGCTGTTGCTGGGCCTGCCCCTTGTGTCGCTGCTGCTCGGGCGCCGCGCCCCGGTGCTGACGGTGCACCGCACGGTGGCCCCGATGCCGGTCAGCCTCGGCCAGACGGCGACGGTGCGCCTGCGCGCGACGAACACCGGCGCCCGCGGCACCGGGCTGTTGCTGGCGCAGGAGGGCCTGCCGCCCGAGTTGGGGCCGGGCCATCGGTTCGTCCTGGGGGTCTTGACCCGCGGGGCGGCCCGCACGACGACGTATGCCGTCCGCCCGCAGCTGCGCGGCCACCACCGGCTGGGTCCGCTGGCCGTGCAGGTGCGCGACCCGTTCGGCCTGACCGGCCGGCACGTCGAGGTGGGCGCCCGGGGGGAGCTCGTCGTGCTGCCGCGCACCGTGCCGCTCGGTGCCGGCCGCCCGCCCGGCACCGGCATCGGCTCCGAGGGCGAGATCCCCCATCTGGTCGCGCTGCACGGCGAGGACGACCAGTCCATCCGCGAGTACCGCGACGGGGACGACCTGCGGCGCATCCACTGGCCGGCCACGGCCCGCGCCGGGGAGCTCATGGTGCGCCAGGAGGACCGCCCGGCCCGGCGGCGGGCCGTCGTCCTGCTCGACTCCCGGTCGCAGGCGCACCGAGGGCAGGGCCTGGACAGTTCGTTCGAGTGGGCGGTGAGCGCCGTGGCCTCCGTGGTCGTGCATCTGATCTCGCGGCGGTATGCCGTGCACCTGGTTACCCAGGAGACCGTCGTGCGGGGCTGCGCCGACACCGCCATCGAGCCGATGGCGGCGCTGGAGGTCCTCGCCGACGCCGGGCTGGGCTCGGGCGTCGGCTTCGCGCGGACCACCCAGGCCGCGCAGGCGTTGGCGGCCGGAGGCGGCCTGCTCGTCGCGGTGCTCGCCGACCACGACGAGCGGGCGCTGCGCGAGTTGGCCGGGATCCGGGTCCCCGGCGGCACGGCCCTGGCCATCGTCGTGGACACCGGCAGCCCCGACAGTGGGCGGGGCGGCCTCGGGCCGGGCGCCGATGCCCTGCGGGGGGCCGGCTGGGCGACGAGCGTCGTCACGACGGCGACCACGGTCGACACGGCCTGGTCCCAGGTCGCCGGATCCGCTCGCTGGCGCCAGGCGGCAAATGCGGCCCCGGCCGGAGCGCGGCGATGACTACGCCGGCGAGCACCCGTTCGGCGGACGCGGCGCTGGCCGCGGTCGCCAGCCTGGTCGCCTCGCTCGGTCTGAGCACGCTGGTGCAACACCAGGCCTGGGTCACCCAGGCCGCATGGCTGGTCGCCCTCGTCGCCCTCGTCGGGGCCCTGCTGCGCCGAGCCCACGCCGGTGGTCTGGTCGTGGTGCTCGGTCAGCTGGCCGCCGTGGGCCTCACGACCACGTGGACGCACGCCGGGTCGAGCACGTGGTACGGAGTGCCCACCTCCGCCAGCATGGAAGCGCTCGACGCGCTGGTCGGAGAGTTCGGCACGACGGTGTCCACCTCCGCCGCGCCCATCCCCACCAACGCCGGCGTCGAGATGACCTTCGCGCTCATCGCCGCCGCGGTCGCCCTGGCCGTCGACCACGTCGCGGTGACCCGGCGGGCCCCCGCGGCGGCCGGCATACCCCTGCTCGCGGTGTTCCTCGCGACGGCGGCCAACAACGGCGCCGCGGTGTCGCCGGTGTACTTCGTCGCGGCGGCCGCGGCCTGGCTCGTCCTGGTGGCGCGACAGGGGCGCTGGAGGATGCGCCGCTGGTCCGACCGGGTGGCCGACCCCGCGACCCCCACCAGCGACCCCGACGATGCCCGGGTGGCCAGCCTCGGGTTCGGCGCGGCGGCCCGCCGCCTGGGAGTGGCCACGATCCTGCTCGCCGTCGTGGTGCCGGCGGCGCTGCCGCACCTGCCCACGCGGTTCCTGCTCGACGGGCTGGCGCGCAGCGCCGACGGGCGCGGGAACGCCCGCGTCGGGTACAGCTCGACCCTCGACGTCGGCCGCAGCCTCGGTGGCGCCAGCACGGCCCGGGTCTTCACCTACCGCACCACCGCCCCCGACCCACCGCCGCTGCGCGTCGTCGCCGCGACCGACTACGACGGCACCACCTGGTCGCGGCCCCGGCCGATCCTCGGCCGGGCCTCCCGGCTGGAGCTGTCCGACCGGGTGGCTCGGGTCGAGCGCACGCTCACCGTGGAGGACTTCACCCTCGACCCGCCGGCCGTCGCCACCGCACAGCCCGTCGTCGCCGTGGACCTGCGGGGCACCGTGTGGCAGGTCGACGAGGCGACCTCGGACGTCTACGTACGCACCCAGGCGGGGTCGTACTCGACGACCTACCTGGAGCCCCAGCTGACCCCCGCGCTGCTGCGGGACGGGGTCGACGGCGTCCCGGGTCCCGACCCGTTGCCCACCTCGGACCGGCTGGTCGGCCAGGCGTTGGCCGTGGACCGCCGCTCCGAGGCCAGAGTCCGGGCCGCGCTGTCCGCCGCCCGGGCCGCGGCCCCCGATCCCACCGCGGCGGCGGACTCCCCCTACGACACGGCGATCGCGATCCAGGACTGGCTGCGCGGTGCGGGCGGGTTCACCTACTCGCTCACCCTTCTCGACCCCACCCCCACCGGGCGAGCGCGCGACCCGATCTCCGCGTTCCTGGAGACCAAGACCGGCTACTGCGTGCAGTTCGCCTCGGCGATGGTGATGATGTCCCGGGCCGCCGGGATCCCCGCCCGGATGGCGATCGGGTTCCTGCCCGGCTCGGCCGTCGACGGGACGTATGCCGTGTCCGCGTCGGACGCGCACGCCTGGCCGGAGCTGTACTTCCCCGGCGCCGGTTGGGTGCGCTTCGAGCCCACACCGGCCTCACGCACGGGGTCGCCGCCGTCCTGGACGCAGGCGGCGCCCGTCACGACCGGCCCCGACGCGAGTGCGACGACGGCACTCGTGGACCCGAGCGGCACCACGACCCCCTCCTCCGACCGGCCCGCCGTCGAGGGCCTCGAGGACGGGGTCCTCACCGAGATCGACCAGCCCTGGTGGGACCGCGTCGCGGGATGGCTCGGCGAGCCGTGGCATCTGGTGCTGCTGGCCGTGGCGCTCGGGACGTGCGGGGCGCTGGTGCTGCCGGCCACGGCATACCTGCTGCGGGTGCGTCGCGCGGGCCCCGGTCGGGGTGACCGCGTGGAGGCCCACTGGGCCGGGCTCACCGCGCGGCTGGACGACCTGGGGCTGCGTGCGCCGGTCGGGGCGACCTTGCGCGACGCCGAGCGGTTCTACCGATCGGCAGCCGTGCTCGACGAGCCGGCCCGGGCCGCGCTGGCCCAGGTGGTGAGCACGGTCGAGCAGTCCCGCTACGCCCGCCCGGGCCGCGCCCCCGACGCCGACCTGGGTGCGGCCGTGCGCAGCGTCGCCCGGGCCGCGTCCCGGACCAGGTCGCGCCGTCAGCGGGTCCGCGCGTTCCTCGCGCCGGGCCAGGCCACCCGATGGTGGCGCCAGGTGTCCGCCACGGCGTCGGCTCGGCTGGCACGGGCCGGTGCTCGCGTCTCACGGATGCGCCGCCGCCGGTCCGGATCGCGAGCTCAGTCCGGGTCGCGAGGTCAGCCCAGGTCGCGAGCTCAGTCCAGGTAGTCGCGCAAGACCTGCGAGCGGCTCGGGTGGCGCAGCTTGCTCATCGTCTTGGACTCGATCTGCCGGATCCGCTCGCGGGTCACGCCGTAGACCTTCCCGATCTCGTCGAGAGTCTTGGGCTGGCCGTCGGTGAGCCCGAACCGCATCGACACCACCCCGGCCTCGCGCTCTGAGAGGGTGTCCAGGACCGAGTGCAGTTGCTCCTGCAGCAAGGTGAAGGACACCGCCTCGGCCGGCACCACCGCCTCGGAGTCCTCGATGAGGTCACCGAACTCGCTGTCGCCGTCCTCGCCGAGCGGGGTGTGCAACGAGATGGGCTCCCGGCCGTACTTCTGGACCTCGACGACCTTCTCCGGGGTCATGTCCAGCTCGCGGGCGAGCTCCTCCGGGGTGGGCTCGCGGCCCAGGTCCTGCAGCATCTGGCGCTGCACCCGGGCGAGCTTGTTGATGACCTCGACCATGTGCACCGGGATGCGGATGGTGCGGGCCTGGTCGGCCATCGCCCGGGTGATGGCCTGGCGGATCCACCACGTCGCGTACGTGGAGAACTTGTAGCCCTTGGTGTAGTCGAACTTCTCCACGGCCCTGATCAGCCCGAGGTTGCCCTCCTGGATGAGGTCGAGGAAGAGCATCCCGCGGCCGGTGTAGCGCTTGGCCAGGCTGACGACCAGGCGCAGGTTGGCCTCCAGGAGGTGGTTCTTGGCCTTCTTGCCGTCCTGGGCGATCCACCACAGCTCACGCTTGGTGGTCATGTCCATGACGTCGCCGGAGTTGAGCCGCTCCTCGGCGAACAGCCCGGCCTCGATGCGCTTGGCCAGCTCCACCTCCTGCTCGGCGTTGAGCAGGGCCACCTTGCCGATCTGCTTGAGGTAGTCCTTGACGGGGTCGGCGGTCGCGCCGGCGGTGACCACCTGCTGGGCCGGAGCGTCGTCCTCGTCGTCGTCGCGGATGACGAAGACCGCGTCGTCGCCCTCCTCCTCGGCCTCGACCGGGGCGTCGACAGGCGGCGCGGCCGGCTCGTCGCCGAGGTACTCGGCGTCCGCCTCGACCTCCGCCTCCGGGTCGGGTTCGAGCGCCTCGGCGTCGACCTGAGCCACCTCGTCGAGCAGCTCGACGTCGTCGTCGAGCACCTCGAGGGGCTCGGCGTCGTCGCCGACGACGGCCGGCTCCGCCTCGACCGGTGGGCTCGACGTCGCCTTACGCGATCGGGGCGCCCCGGCCGGGGTCTGCGCCGAGGCCGGGGCGGGGCTCGGGTCGGCCTGGGTGTCCGCGGCTCGGGTGCGCTGGCGGGCGCGCGGCGGCGTCGCGCCGCGCGCTGTCGCGGCCTTGGTCGCCGCAGGGGCTTTGGTTGCCGCGGGGGCTTTGGTCGCCGCGGGGGCCTTGGTCGCCGCGGGGGCCTTGGTCGCTTTGGTCGAGGCGGTCGCCACGGGGACCTTGGTCGAGGCGGGCGCCTTGGCCGCCGCGGGGGGCTTGGCCGCCGCGGCGGCCTTGGTCACCTTGGTCGTCGCGGGGATCTTCGCCGACGTCGATCCCTCGGCCGGCGCAGGCGCCGTCTGCGTGGTGGAGCCCGCGCCGGCGCGCCGGCGCGCCGGCTCCGCCTCGGCCGGAGCCGGCGACGCGTGCGCCGTGGCCGCTCCGGAGCGCTTGCGGTCCGGCGATGTCGAGCCGTTGGCCGAGGTCCGCCCTGCCCCGGTGCCCTTCGCCGGCGGACGCGCCGCATCGCCCGGGGCCGGTTTGGGCTTGGCCGCAGCCGGCTTGGCGGCGCCCGCGGAACCGGAGACCGCGCCCTTGGCAGCCACACCGGCGCGCGCCGCCGTCGCGGCCGACACGGCAGATGCGCGCCGGTGCCGCTGCGGGGGGACGCGGGGACTCACGGGGCCATCCGCGGGAGCAGGAACCTTCGACACCGGCACGAGCTACCTTTCGCCGTTCGATGGGGGGCACAGTGGCCGACGGGCACGGTCGGCCCGGTCGGGGAGAACGTCAGGAGGGCTGGATGCGCAGGCACCGATGGCCGGGGGTGGTCGCACCCGCACCGTGCTGCTCGAACGACATTATAAAACGACCCGCCCGATCATGTGGACGACCCTCCACAGTGCTAACGCCCGAAGCGCCCACAACATGCCCGTATGCCGCGTGGCGGACGCGCCGCCCTCCCCGACGGACCTGCCGTGGGCCTGACCGTGGCGCGAGCTCAGTCGTCGTGGCTGGCCTTGACGGCCAGCACGGGGCAGGTCGCCTCGAGCAGGATCCGCTGCGCGTTGGACCCGAGGATGAGCTTGCCCACGGGGGTGCGTCGACGCAGGCCGATAACGATGAACTCGGCGTTCTCCCGCTCGGCGACCTCGATGAGGTCCTCGGCCGGCTCGTTGCCCTTGACGAGTTGACGCACCTCGTGCTCCAGGCCGACGGCCTTGAGCTGACCGTCGACCCGCTCCAGCTCGTCCTCGAACTTCGCCGCCTCCTCGGGGTCGAAGTCCTTCCCGCCGCGCTGGGAGTTGATGACGATGAGCTTGGTCTTGCGCAACTCGCACTCGTCCGCAGCCCGACGTAGTGCGGCCCGGCCCTCCCGGGTTGCGACGTATCCGACGACGATGGCCACGCTGTCCTCCTTCGCCCCCTGCCCAGAACCCTCTTTGCCTCGACGCTACCGGATCGACGGGCTGGCGGCGCGGGCTAGCGTAGAAGGTCACGCACGAGTCGCCCGACGGCCTCGACCTCGATGAGGAAACCGTCGTGGCCGTGGCGCGAGTGGATGGTCGTGAGCCGGGCTCTCGGGATGGCGGCGACCAGCCGCTCGCACTCCTGCCGCAGATACAACCGGTCGCTGTCGACCGCGGCCACGGTGACGTCAGCGCTCACCCCCGCCAGGGCGGCGGCGACTCCCCCGCGATCGCGACCGACGTCGTGGGAGTTCATCGCCTCGGTGAGCACGAGGTAGGAGTTGGCGTCGAAACGCCGCTCGAGCTTGTGGGCGTGGTGGTCCAGGTAGCTCTCCACGGCATACCGGCCACCGGCCCCCAGCGGGTCCTCCCCGCTCTGCGGCACCCGACCGAAGCGCTCGTCGAGCTCGGCGGCGCTGCGGTAGGTGACGTGCGCGATCCGTCGGGCCAGGCCCAGACCGCGCGCGGGCACCCGGCCGGTGGCGTAGTAGTCGCCGCCGGCGAAGTCGGGGTCGTCTCGGATGGCCAGCAACTGGGGCTGCGACCAGGCGATCTGGTCCGCGCTCGCCGCGGCCGTGCTGGCCAGGACGGCGGCGTGGGCCACCCTGCGGGGGTGGGTCACCGCCCACTCGAGCACGCGCATGCCACCCATCGAGCCCCCGATGACCAGCGCCCAGGTGTCGATCCCCAACGCGTCGGCGAGGCGCCGCTCGGCCTCGACCTGGTCGCGGATGGTGACGAACGGGAACCGGCTGCCCCAGGGTCGGCCGTCCGGTGCCGGCGATGAGGGTCCGGTGCTGCCCTGGCATCCGCCGAGCACGTTCGCCGACACCACGAAGTGGCGCTCGGTGTCGACCGCGTGGCCCGGGCCGACCAGGCCGTCCCACCACCCCGCCGAGGGATGGCCCGGGCCCGCCGGCCCGACCACGTGGCTGTCCCCGGTCAACGCGTGCTCGACGAGGACCGCGTTGCCCCCGTCGGGCGCCGGGGTGCCCCAGGTCTCGAAGGCCACCCGGACCGCGGGCAGGTGGCCCCCTCGCTCCAGTCGCATCGGACCGATGTCGAGGAACCGCCGGTCGCCGGGGTGGTCGCCATCGGTCCAGGGCCCGCTCGTCAGCGGCGGATCGTCGGTGACGGTCATCGGGGGAACTCCTCGGGTCGCGCTTGCCCGGGGCGGTCGCCCGGGCCCGGTCATCACCCGGGGCACCCCACGCGAGGAGGGTTGCCGTCCAGCAAGCCGGGGCTTGCGCGCTGGAACTCATGACCTGGGCCAACTATAACGGCCGGTCGGCGCCTCGGAACGTCCACGTCCACGCGATGAGCTCGCCCGGCCCCGCGGCACGCGCGCTCGCCGACAGGGTCGGGGCCTCCCCTGCATCCGGTAGGCCTGCATCCGGTAAGCCTGCATCCGGTGGGCTTGCATCCGGTGAGTCTGCATCCGGTGGGTCTGCGCCCCAGGTCGGTCAACCGGTCTGCTGACGCGCGAGCACGTCGTCGATCGCGTCGTACGAGGACTGCAGGCCATCCTCCATCCCCGAGTCGATCACCATCGCCGCGGTGGTGGGTGAGTCGTAGCTGCAGACTGCCCGCAGCGTCGTCCGGCCGTCCTGCTCGGTGAGTGTGGTGACGATCGTCGACGGCTCGGCGCCGGGCATGCTGTCGAACCGCTCGGTGTGCACCATCCGGGCGGGCGGGTCCAGCTCGAGGTACTCACCGGAGAAGGACACCTCCGTCCCGTCCGGGGTCACCTGTGCGAAGTGCCAGCGACCGCCGACCCGCAGGTCGATCTCGCACACTGTCATCTCGCCGTGACCGGCGCCCCACCACTGGCGGACGTGCGCCGGGGTGGTCATGGCGTCGTAGACGAGCTGCGCCGGGGCGGCGAAGACTCGGGAGATGACGATCTGGGCACCCTCGACGCGGACGGTGGCCCGGTGCGGGTGAGTGGTCATGGCGTCGTTCCCTTCGTCTGCTGGATGGCCGTGAGGTGCTCGTCCAGGCTCTCGAGGTTGGCTTCCCAGAAGCGGCGGTACGCGGTGAGCCAGGCGGACGCCGAGGCCAACCCAGAGGCGGCGATGCGGCAGTGGCGCCGCACGCCGTCACGTTCCTTGACGACCAGGCCGGCCCGTTCCAGGACGGCCAGGTGCTTCGACACGGCCGGCAAGGTCAACTCGAACGGCTCGGCAAGCGCACCGACCGTCGCGGTGCCGTGGGCCAGGCGCTGCAAGATGGCCCGCCGGGTCGGGTCCGCCAAGGCGGCGAACGTGATGCTGAGCTCGTCGTCCATATTCAACCGCTCGGTTTATTTACTAGTACAGAAACAATGGCTCATGGTCGCGTCGTTGTCAACTCCCTAGTGGGGTCGAGCCGCGGCGGCTGGTGGGTCTGGTGGCCGGTCGCGAGGGTTTGGCGGGCTCGGGACGCGCGGCACTGCCCGAACGCCCGGCACTCCGGGACGCGCCGCGGGCTGGCGGTGCCGTCCTGGTCGCCTCCGAGCGATGCCGCGCCTCGGCCGGCGGTGCCGTCCTGGTCGCCTCCGAGCGATGCCGCGCCCCGGGCCGGCGGTGCCGTCCTGGTCGCCTCCGCGGGATGCCGCGCCCCGGGGCCGGCGCGTAGCGGGCCTCAGGCGGACCGGTCCGATTCCTCGCCGGCCCGCCGCGGTCGCACCGCGAGGTCGACCAGATGTCCGAGCAGCACGGCCAGCCGGTAGTCCGGCGCCAGGGACAGCGCCCGCTCCAGAGCGACCCGGGTCAGGGGGCCGTCGCCGAGCCACCATGTGTACGAGGCCAGCACGGCGAGCACGGCGGGGGCCAACTGTGCCGGGCAGTGCCTGGCCAGCCAGCACAGCCGATCGACCAGCAGGCCGGCCGTCTCGGGCGCCCACCCCGCTGCCGCATCGGCCGGCGCCCACCCCGCTGCCGCATCGGCCGGCGCCCACCCCGCGTCGCCCGGCGCGCCGCTCGACCCTGCGACGTCCGGTGGGTCGGGCATGGCGTCCGGACGGGGCCACCAGGCCCGGGCCGCCTCGACGAGCACGGGCTCGAAGCTCTCGATCGGCAGGGTCCCGGGGCACAGCCAGGCGCACAGCAGGTCGCGCAGGAGGTGGTCGGTGAGGGAAACCGCCATCCGAGCGGCGGCGGCCGCCGAGACCGGGGCGTCCCCGGGCCGGCCGGTCGGGTCGAGCAAGCGGCCCCAGTCCTCGACTGCCCGGCGACGCGCCGCGGGTGCGCAGCCGAGGACGTCAAGACGAGCCGCCGCCCGGGCCACCCGATCGCTGGTCGGGCCGGGCTCCGCGGCCACTCGCGCGGCCATCCGGTCCCGACTCTCACTCGGTCGACGCCCGAGGGCGACGAACTCGGCCACCGCCGGGACCGCATGGTCGGGCGGCAGCGTCAGGCCCTCCACCCGTAGGCGCCGGTCCGGGCACTCGGGGAAGTAGACCCGCCCGGCGCGCACGACCATCCGCTCGGGCACTGCCAGACCCTCGGCGCGCAGCCGACCGGCGAGCACGGCACCGGCCCGCTCGCCGTGCCCGGGGGACGACTCGTAGACGATGACCACCGCCGCGGTGGCGCCGTCCCGGCGCGCGTGGCGCACCATCGTCGAGGCCGCCGCGTCGACCTCGCCCGCCCGTGAGGGCAGGTCGAGGCGCTGCACGACCCCGAGATGACGTCGGCGCAGCCCGACGAGCACGAGCGAGTCCTGGGGTCGGAAGCCCAGCTGGTAGGGCAGCACGGTGACGAGATCGACGGGGGTGCGGACGTGGATCGCGGCCATGGTCGCGATCCTGGCGGCGATCACCCCCGGCCGGTATGCCGTGCCGATGGCCTGTGGACGGCGAGGCAACGGTGCACCACGGTGGGGACAACCCGCCCCCGGCCCCGGCGTGCAGCGGTCACCCACCCGGGCGACCGGCGAGCAGCGGTCACCCACCCGGGCGCACCACCCCCCGGACGAGGGCCGCGCCGGTCGGGTCAGTCGGACACGACGAAGGAGCGCACTGTCCGGGTATCGCCCCCGGCGGCCCAGGGGGTCGATCCGGCGTCCTGCGGGGTCGCGGTGGCGTCGGACGGCCAACCGCGCGACGGCATACCACCGGGCCTGCCCCGCTCCCAGGCGAGGAACTCCTCGGTCGCGGCGACCAGCGCGGCGGCCAGCCACCCCACCACCATGGCGTTGTCGGCGACCCCGAGCAGAGGCAGCACCGCCTCGGGCACGAGATCCACCGGCGAGAGGACGTAGGCCAACGCAGCGAGCATCCCCGCGAGCGCGCCGCCGGTCAGGCCGGCATACTCCCCGCGCAGCGTGGCCCGGATCATCCGTGGGACCGCGATCAGGCGCTGGCCCACCCCTGCCGACCCGGGGCGAGTTGCCGCCCGCAGTGCCGACCCGAACGTGACGAGCATCCCCCAGCGCGAGCGGCGCGCACCGAAGCCACGACCTGCCATGACGTCTCCCCCGTTGTCGATAGCGAGCCGATGCCCGCACCGGATCAACGTCGCCGCGGCGTCGGCGATTCCGCGGTCAGCCGGCCGCCACCGTGGGGAACTCGCTGCGCGCGTGCTCGGCGATCCGGGTCATGAGGTAGCCGTCGAGGCCGGCGCCGACCGCTCCGCCGATCACCGGCACCGCCCGACCGAGCCGTCCCAGCACCCCTTTGCCCAGCGACGACACGAGCCGGAAACCCACGGCCTTGTCCAGGACCATGAGGGTCGAGTCGGGCAGGCGCCGGGTGGCCAGGTCGGTGAGCCGGCCGCTGGCGGTCACCCCGGCCCGGTGCAGCAGGTCGTCGGCCTCCGCGCCGACGAGGGTGAGCAGGACGGCGGTGCGGATCTGCGCCTGGGAGAGGTTGTAGCCACGGACCACCGCGATCGCGGCGACCATCCGGGTGGCGGTGAGGTAGAACTCCACGACGTTGGCCGGCACCGCGACGACCATCGTCACCAGCCCGCCCAGCCCGGTGACGAACCCGCCGACCGCCCCGGTCGCGACGTGCCGCCGGACGATCGCGTCGATGGCCGCCTCGTCGCTGCCCGCCTTCGTCATGGCCTTGGCAGCGACCTGCTGGGCGGACTCGAACCTTCCCCGACCGTCGATGCCGATGTCGAGCAGCTTCTCCACGAGCGCCTCCGACGCCCGCCCGAGACCCGCCGGGCGCGACCCCGGTTGGGCGGCCCGGGCGAGTGCGGTGCCGGGCTCGTCCCGCTTCTTGCGCGCTGGGCTCACCGTGCATCCTCTCCTCGACGTCGCGTCCGTCGCCGCCGAGCCGGCCGGACCTACCTGCCTGCCAACCTATCCGAGTCCGCCCGGCGGCACCCGCCGGCCGCGGCCGGTCCGTCGGCGGACTGGGGTTGGATGTCCTGGTGGCCGGTGATGCGCGGATGCCGTCGGCGCGCGACGAGCCGCTGATCCCGTTGGTCGTCGTGGGCGACCGGGCGGTGCTGATGCACGGTGGCCGGCCGGTGGTGGGGGCGGCGACCGACGTGGTGGCCCGAGCCGCCGACCTGGAACGCCGCGAGCACCCCCGCTGGGCGGTGGCCAGTGCCGGCAGCGGCCTGGCCCGGATGCTGGCCGTGGGGGTGGCGGTGGCCCGGGCCTGGGACGTGGCCGAGGCACACCGGCTCCTCTTCGGCGGCTGGCGGGCCGACCCGGCATACGCCTGGGCTCGCCTGCGCGGTCTCGACCCGGGCGGTATGCCGCGCGCCCGCGACCCGGACAGTCTGCTGGACCTGCTCGACCCGGCTGACGAGCAGGCAGCGCCGGACAAGGACCCGCAAGCGCCGGTGGCCCCGAGCGGGTACCTGCGTCGCGACGCTTGGGATCCGGTGCGGCTGGGCTCCGAGACCGCCCTGACCGGCCTGGCCCGGTGGCTGGCCGGGTGCGCCGGGCTGCAGCGCGATCGGCTGTCCGAGATCGGTCCGCGCGCGGTCGCCACGGCGGCCTCGGAGTCGGCCGCCGCGGTGCTGGCGCTCGAGCTGGAGCGCGACGGGCTGCCGGTCGACCGGCAGATCGCCGAGCGGCTCATCGCCGTCGCCGCGGGCCGGCGCCCGGTGGACGACACCGACGCCGCCGCCATCCGCGGACACCGTGACCGGCAGGTGCTGCGCCATGCGCCCGGCCACGAACGCACCGACCTGCGCCACCCGGCCCAGGTCAAGCGCCTGCTGAGCGCCGTGGGCGTGGACGTCCCCACGACGAGGGCGGGGGCGCTGGAGCCCTACCGGGCGGCATACCCGCTCGTCGAGGCGCTGTTGCGCTGGCGCAAGGACGAGCGCATCGCGACGACCTACGGCTACCGCTGGCTGGACGAGCACGTCGGCTCCGACGGCAGGCTGCGCGGCGGATGGACCGCCTGCGACGGAGCCGCCGGCCGGATGACCGCGCAGCACGGTCTGCACAACCTGCCCACTGCGCTGCGTGCGGCGGTCGTCGCCGAGGCGGGGCACGTCTTCGTCCGGGCCGACCTCGGTCAGGTGGAGCCGCGGGTGCTCGCCGTCGTCTCCGGCGACCCGGCACTGGCCGCGGCCAGCAGCGCCGACGATCTCTACGCCCCCGTCGCCGCCCGGCTCGGGGTGGCCCGACCGGTGGCCAAGGTCGCGGTGTTGGCGGCGATGTACGGACAGCGCACGGGTGCGGCCGGCGCGGCCCTGGATCAACTCCGGCGGGCCTACCCGGTCGCCATGGATATGCTCGACGAGGCCTACCGGGCCGGCGTGCGACGGCGCCCGATGCGGACCTTCGGGGGGCGGCGACTCCCCCTCGATGACGCGCTGCCCCCGCCGCCGGACGTCTCGACGACCGGGCTCGCGGCCCTGGACGCGGCCCGGGGTCGCTATGCCCGCAACGCGGTGATCCAGGGCTCGGCGGCCGAGCTGTTCAAGGCGTGGGCGGCCACGGTCCGCCACGCCCTGGCCGGTTCACCGGCTCGGATCGTCCTGTGCCTGCATGACGAGCTGCTCGTCCACACGCCCACCTCCCAGGCCGCCGAGGTGGCCGAGGCGGTCGGTCGGGCCCTGGTGGACGCATCGCGTCGATGGGCCGGCACCGACGTCGTGCGTTTCGTCGCCGACGTCGCGGTGGTGCGCAGCTGGGCCGAGGCGAAGACGCCATGACCGGACACGGGGCCGGTCGCCGCGCCCGGCTCACCGCGCCGGCGGGTCCTCGTCGGAGGTGACGTCCTTGAGGAACGCCTCGACCTGGGCGCCGAGCTCGTCGGCCGAGGGCACCTGGGACAGGTCGGTGGCCAGCAGGCTGGGCCGCTCGCGGCCCTGGATGAACGAGTCGTACTGCCGCTCCAGGGCGGCGACGACGGTGCGCACCTCGTCGGCGTCCTCGAGCTCCTTGGCGATCTGGGCACGACCCAGAGCCGCCAGAGCCACCAGCCCGGTGCGCTCCAGCTCCAGCCCGGTCGCCCCGGCGAGGGCGTCCAGCCCGACCAGCGCGGCGTCGGCGTACTCGGCCTGGGCGAGGTAGTGCGGCACGTGGACGGCGAAGCCCATCGCGTCCCGGCCCGACTCGCCCAGGCGGTACTCCAACAGGCTCGACAGGCTGCCGGGCACCTGCACCGTGCCGAACACCGGGTCGTGCTCGCCGAGCAGACGGGCGTCCGTGGCGTGCGGGGTCGTGCCGATGGGGCGGGTGTGCGGCACCGCCATGGGGATGCCGTGGACGCTCACCGTGAGCTCGACGCCGAGCTGCTCGACGAGGGCGAGGGTCGCCGCGGCGACCCGCTCCCACTGGTAGTCCGGCTCCTCGCCGGCCAGCAGCAGGAACGGGTGCCCGCTGCCGTCGAGCACGCGGTGCAGGCGCAGCGTGGGGTCGGCGTAGGCGGTCCAACGGTCCTTGTCGAAGGTCATCGCCGGGCGCCGGCCGCGGTAGTCCAGCAGCTGGTCGATGTCAAACCTCGCCACCACCGAGCTCTCGTGCGCGTCCAGCAGGTGCCGGGTGAGCACCCGCTGGGTCCCCCCGGCGTCGACGAACCCGCCGAGCGACACCACGAGGACCGACGCGCCGGCGGCATACGGGTCGACGTCCGGCTCGAAGCTGTAGAGCGCTCTGGGGTCCTGCACGATGGGCCTTCCTCGACGGACCGGGTGGCCGGTCCTTCGGTCAACGACCGGGCCTCGGCGCGCATTCCGCAGAGGCGGCGGGGTCGTCCTCCACGGTAGCGGTCCGGCGGTCAGTCGCGGGGCACCGCGTCGATGGCCCGGAGGATACGTTTGGCCGAGACGGGGTATGCCGTGCCCAGGCCCTGCGCGAACAGGGACACCCGCAGCTCCTCGATCATCCACCCGATCGCCTCGACGTCGCTGCGCGCGCGCTGGGACGGGCGCAGGGCGGCCAGCAGGTCGGCGTACGCCCGCTCGACGGCGAGGACCTCTTCGGTGCGGGCGCGGTCCCGGGCCAGGTCGGCGGGGGCGCGCTCCAGACGCCGCTGCACCGCGCGCAGGTATCGGTCGAGGTCCGCCAGCCGCGCCGCGGACGTGTCGGCGACGAACCCGGGCCGGACGAGCTCGGCCAGCTGAGCGCGCACGTCGTGGACCTGGTGGGCCATGGCGGGGGTGGTGAGCCGATCGAGGCGCTGGACGAGCTGCCGGTGCGCGGTGAGGACCGGCACGAGGAGCCCGAGGATGTGCAGCACCCGGGCGGCGGCGTGGGTGCGGACCGCGGCCAGCGCCCGCGCGAAGTCGGCGGCGGTGCGTGGCGGGCGGTGGACGTGCTCGGCGACGATGGCGTCGACGGCGGCGGCGAGCACGTCGGCCAGCAAGGCCGGCACCGACCCGTGCGGGTTGTGCCCGAGGGCGAGCTTCTCGGCGTTGCCCAGCCGGGCCAGGACCTCCCGCCAGGGCGGCGTGATGCCCAGGACGAGCAGTCGGCGCACCCCGAGCCGATGCTCGGCGTCGGCCTCCTCACGGGTGGGCAGCACGCGCAGCGCGACCGTCTCACCCTCGTCGACGAGGGCGAGGTAGCCGCGCACCACCCGCCCGGCGACGACCGCCGAGTGCTCCTCGGGCAGGTCGCCGATCGTCCACTCCCGCAGATGGGCTCGCTCGACACCCCGGCCGGCCGCGGCGACCTCCCGGCGGACCGCGGACGCCGCGGCGACCCGCAGATCGCCCAACGAGCGGCCGGTGGCGACCACCCGCCCGGTCGCGTCCGTGACGGCATACCGGATGCGCAGGTGCTCGGGCACGCGATCGGGCGCCCAGTCCTGCGGGCGGACGACGACGCCGTGCGTGTCGCGCAGGACCTCGGCGAGCACCGCGGTCAGGGGCCCGTCGGCCGGCCCGAGCCCCCGCTGCCGCATCGCACGCAGGGTCGCGGCGGCGTGCTCGGGCGCCGGGACGAGCCGCCGGCGCAGCAGGCTGGGCAGCGTGCGCAACAGCGCGGCGACCAGGTCCTCGCGCAGGCCCGGAACCTGCCAGTCGAAACCCGCGTCGGTGACGCGCTCGAGCACGTCCGTGCCGACGTGGACGGTCACCCCGTCCTCGGGTGACCCGGGCTCGAAGCGGTAGGTCACCGTCAGGGTCAGCTCGCCCTGGTGCCACTGCGCGGGGAAGTCGACCTCGCTCGGGCCGCCGCCGGAGTCGGGCCGCAGCAGCAGATCCTCGGTGAGGCCGAGCAGGTCCGGGGTCTGCCGTCGGGCCTGCGTCCACCAGCGGTCGAAGTGCCGGGCGGAGACCACATGGGCGGGCACCCGCTCGGCGTAGAACCTCTCGATGACCTCCTCGCCCACGAGCAGGTCGCGCCGACGGGTGCGGGCCTGGCGCTCGGTGAGCCGGTCCAGCAGCGCCGCGTTGTCCCGGACGAACGCATGGTGGGTGTTCCAGTCGCCCTCGACGAGCGCGTGCCGGACGAACAGCTCGTGGGCCAGCTCGGGGTCGACCCGCCCCAGGCCCACGGTGCGGCCGGCGACCAGCGGCACCCCGTAGAGGGTGACCCGCTCGGTGGCGACCGCGCTGCCCCGGCGCGCCGACCAGCGCGGCTCGGAGTACTGCCGCTTGACCAGGTGCGCGCCGAGCTGCTCGGCCCATCCGGGGTCGACCCGGGCCACGGTGCGCGCCCACAGGCGGGTGGTCTCGACGAGCTCGCCGGCCACGACGAGCTCCGGTGGACGCTTGAACAGCGCCGACCCGGGGGCGATGGCGAAGTGCACCCCCCGGGCGCCGAGGTAGTCGCGGCGCAGCTCGTCCCACGAGCCGACGTGGCTGAGCAGGCCGGCGAGCAGCGCCTGGTGCACCGCGTCGAGGTCGGGCTCGCCGTGACGGGCGCCGCGGGCGACGTCCAGGCCGGCCTGTCGCGTGGCCTGGCGCAGCTGCGCGACGAGGTCCTGCCACTCCCGCACCCGCAGGTAGTGCAGGAACTCGGCCGTGCACATCCGCCGGAACGCGC
The DNA here is from genome assembly GCA_037045055.1 of Dermatophilaceae bacterium. Taxonomy (GTDB): domain Bacteria; phylum Actinomycetota; class Actinomycetes; order Actinomycetales; family Dermatophilaceae; genus Phosphoribacter. The sequence goes on from JBAOHJ010000003.1 coordinate 404,902, forward strand.
TGCCGGACAACGCCTTCTGCTGCTCCCGCAGATAGCTCCAGAGGTTGAGGTAGGCGGTGAAGTCCGACCGTTCGTCGGCGAACCTGCGGTGCGCGGCCGCGGCCGGCTCGGCCCGGTCGACCGGTCGCTCCCGCGGGTCCTGGATGGACAGCGCGGCGACGACGACGAGGACCTCGCGCAGGCACCCGAGCCGGTCGGCCTCGACGACCATGCGGGCCAGGCGCGGGTCCACCGGCAGTCGCGCCATCGCCCGCCCGTATGCCGTGAGCCGTCGCCGCCCAGCCGGGTCCGCCTGCGGCGCGAACGCCTGCAGCTCCTCCAGCAGCCGCACCCCGTCGGCGATCCGGCGCCCGTCGGGCGGGTCGACGAAGGGGAAGGCGGCGACCTCGCCCAGGCCCAGCGTGGTCATCGCGAGGATGACGGAGGCGAGGTTGGTGCGCAGGATCTCCGGCTCGGTGAAGGCCGGCCGGCCCTCGAAGTCGTCCGCGGCATACAGGCGGATGCACACGCCGTCGGCCAGCCGCCCGCACCTCCCCGCACGCTGGCGGGCGCTGGCCTGCGAGATCGGCTCGATGGGCAGGCGTTGGACCTTGGTCCGCTGGCTGAATCGGGAGATCCGTGCGGTGCCGGTGTCCACGACGTAGCGGATGCCCGGGACGGTGAGCGAGGTCTCGGCGACGTTGGTGGCCAACACGATCCGGCGGCCGGGGTGCGCGGCGAAGACCCGGTGCTGCTCGGCCGCGGAGAGCCGGGCGAACAGCGGCACCACCTCGGTGTCGGGCAGGCGCATCCCCGCCAGGGCGTCCGCGGCGTCGCGGATCTCCCGCTCGCCCGACAGGAACACCAGGATGTCGTGGTCGACGTCCCCCTCGTGGCCGCTGGCCTCGGTCCACAGCTCCTCGACCGCCTCGCAGATGCCGGTGACCTGGTCGACCTCGGCGGCCCCCTGCGGGCTCTCGCGCACCAGCGGGCGGTAGCGGATCTCGACCGGGTAGGTCCGTCCGGAGACCTCCACGACCGGGGCGGGCCGGCCGGTGGGGTCGGCGAAGTGCGCGGCGAACCGCTGGGGGTCGATGGTCGCCGAGGTGACGACGAGCTTGAGGTCGGGACGGCGCGGCAGGAGCTGGCGAAGGTATCCGAGCAGGAAGTCGACGTTGAGGCTGCGCTCGTGGGCCTCGTCGATGACGATCGTGTCGTAGCGGCGCAGGTCGCGGTCGTGGTGCAGCTCGGCGAGCAGGATGCCGTCGGTCATGACCTTGACGAGCGTGTCGGGGCCACAGTGGTCGGTGAAGCGCACCTGGTAGCCGACGACCCCACCGAGGTCCACGCCGAGCTCCTGCGCGAGGCGTTCGGCGACCGCTCGGGCGGCGATCCGCCGGGGCTGGGTGTGCCCGATCATCCCGTGGATGCCGCGGCCGAGCTCGAGCAGGAGCTTGGGGATCTGGGTGGTCTTGCCCGACCCGGTCTCGCCGGCGACGACGAGCACCTGGTGGTCGCGGACCGCCGCGGCGAGCTCGTCGCGGCGGGCGGCGATGGGCAGGTCCTCGGGGTAGGCGATGGCCGGGACCAGGCCCGCGCGTCGGGCCAGTTGGGCCGTGCCGGGTGGACCTGCGTCGGTATGCCGTGGCCCGCGCCGACCGCGCCGCCGCCGTGGCCGATCGGCCGTCGGGCGCGGCGCGGCGTCGGTCGGCGGACTGGGCATCCCTCGAGGATAGGTGCGCTCCGGGGTGGCAGCTCAGCCCCGCCCGGCCACCGCCGCGGCCCGGGCGCTCTCGGCCAGCCGGTCCAGGTCGCCCGGACCGATCAGGCTCGACGTGCTGGCCGACTGCGCGCAGCACCATCTCGCGGCGACCTGGCCGCGCCGCACCGCGGTCTCGAGGTCCAGACCCTGCAGGACGTACGACGTGAGCAGCCCGACGGCCAACGAGTCCCCCGCGCCGTTGGTGTCGACGACGGGCAGGTCGAGCTGGGGCGCCGGGTAGCGGCGCAGGCCGGACCGGTCGGCCACGGCGCACCCGTCGGCGCCTAGGCCGACCACGACGATCAGCTCGGGATTGATCGCCCGCAGTGCCTGCGCCAACGGCTCGGGCCGCGCGTGGTTCGCCGCCGAGCAGAACGCGAGATCGGCCGCCTCGACGAAATCGATCCGATAGGGGTCGTGCGGGTCGGCGACGTCCTGCAGGTCGACGGCGACGACGGCCCCGGCCGACCGGGCCACGGGCAGCAGCCGGCGGGCCCAGTTCGCCAGGTTGACGTGCACGAGCCGGGCCGAGCGCACTGTCGCGTAGGCCGCGTCCGGTGGGACGGCGTCCAGGTGCCCGGCGCCGTCGTAGAAGTTCTTGCGGGTCCCGCCGACCCCCATGACGTTGACCGAGCGGGCGGTCCCGACGGGGTCGATCCACAGCCCGCTCAGGTCGACCCCGTCGTGCCCGAGCTGGTCGCGCACCAGGGCACCGGCCCAGTCGGGGCCCACCGTCCCGACGAACCCGGCTCGCCAGCCCAGCTGCGCGTACCCTCGCACGGCATACCCACCGGCCTGCCCGACGTAGTCGCGGTTGGTGGTGAAGTTGGCCTCGCGTGACCAGTCGACGTCCGCGCCCGGCAGGAAGACGTTGGTGTCGACCCCGACGTTGCCGACGACGACGACGTCGAGGTCGGGGGCGCGCACCTGCCCACTATGCCAGCGGGGCGGCATACCGCGCCGGGACGCCGCCCCCCGCGCCCGAGCGGCTACCCCGCCGCCGCGGCGAAGCCCTGGTCGAGGTCGGCCAGGATGTCCGCGATGTTCTCGATGCCGACCGCCAGGCGCACCAGCCCGGGGGTGACGCCCGCCGCGAGCCGGTCGGCGTCGGGGCCTTGCGAGTGGGTCGTCGAGGCCGGGTGGATGACCAGGGACCGGACGTCGCCGATGTTGGCCACATGGGAGTGCAGGCTCAGTCCCTCGACGAACCGCTTGCCCGCCTGCAGGCCGCCGTCGATCTCGAAGGCCAGCACCGCCCCGGAGCCGGCCGGGCAGTACTTCTGGGCCTTGGCGTGCTGGTCGCTGTCGGGCAGCGAGGCCCACGCCACCGACTGGACCTGCCGGTGGGCCAGCAGGTAGTCGGCGACCTTGCGGGTGTTCTGCAGGTGTCGCTCGATCCGCAGGCTGAGCGTCTCGACTCCCTGGGCGATGAGGAAGGCGTTGAACGGCGAGATCGCCGGGCCGAGGTCGCGCAGCAGCTGCACCCGGGCCTTGAGGATGAAGGCGAGGTTGGCCCCGAGCGCCGACCCGACGCCCAGGTCGCGGGCGAAGACGAGCCCGTGGTAGCTCTCCTGCGGGGTGTTGTAGTTCGGGAACTTCGCCGGGTCGGCTCCGAAGTCGAAGCTGCCGCCGTCGACGATGACCCCGCCGATCGACGTGCCGTGCCCGCCGAGGTACTTCGTCGCCGAGTGCAGCACGACGTCGGCGCCCCACTCCAGCGGCCGAGTGAGGTAGGGGGTGGCGATGGTGTTGTCGACGACCAGCGGCACCCCGGCCGCGTGGGCCACTGCGGCGACCCCCTCGATGTCGAGGATCTCGACCTTGGGGTTGGCGATGGTCTCGCCGTAGAGCAGCTTGGTGTTGGGCCGGATCGCTGCGCGCCACGAGTCCAGGTCGTCGGGGTCCTCGACGAAGGACACCTCGATGCCGTACCTCGGCAGGGTGAACTTCAGCAGGTTGACCGTGCCGCCGTAGAGGCTCGGGCTGGCGACGACGTGGTCGCCGGCCTCGGCGATGTTGAGGATGGCCAGCGTCTCGGCGGCCTGGCCGGATGCGACGAGCAGCGCCGCGACCCCGCCCTCGAGCGAGGCGATCCGCTGCTCGACGGCGTCCTGGGTGGGGTTCATGATCCGGGTGTAGATGTTGCCGAACTCGCTGAGCGCGAACAGGCTCGCCGCGTGGTCGGTGTCCTTGAAGACGTAGGAGGTCGTCTGGTAGATCGGCAGGGCGCGGGCGCCGGTGGTCGGGTCGGCCACCTGGCCGGCGTGCACCTGGCGGGTCTCGAAGGCCCAGCTGGTCGGGTCGCTCATCGGGATCGTGCCTTCCTGCTCGTCGCGGCGGCGGTATGCCGTGCCGCACGCCGTCGGATGGTGCGGGAGCTGGGTGACTCCGCGCTTGCCGTCGCCGGGGCGGCGGCCAGGTCTTCACCCGGGGCACCCCACCGCGGAGGAGGGTTGCCGGCCAGCGAACCGGGGCTTGGCGCTGGCGCTCATGACCTGGGGGGACGCTACCCGGTGGGCCCGCCCTGGAGCCCGATGTCTCTCATGGTGGACTCGACGTCTCGGAAATCGGTATGCCGTGAGGCCCGTCACGGTGCGTAGCCGGCATACCGGGCTCGTCGGGCCGCGCGCGTGGCACACTGCGGGCCATGAGCCTCGACGGCGACTACGCACCGAGCCCCAGCCGGTGGGTCCGCGACCAGGTGTCGACCATCGTCGCCGCCGGCGACACCCGGGCCGTCACGGTGGACGGCTTCCCCGGGCTGGTCCTCATCACGATGCGCGGGCGCGCCAGCGGAGCGGTGCGCAAGGTGCCGGTCATCCGGGTGGAGCACGAGGGCCGGTATGCCGCCCTGGCCAGCTACGGCGGCAGCCCCACCGACCCGCAGTGGGCGCACAACCTGCGGGCCGGGCCGGACGTCGAGGTGCTCGACGGCACCACGTCGAGGCCCATGCGGGCGCGCGAGCTCGTGGGCGAGGAACGGGCCCCCTGGTGGGACCGGGCGGTGGCACAGTTCCCGGAGTACGCGCAGTACCAGACCCGCACGCAGCGGCAGATCCCGGTCTTCCTGCTCGAACCGCGCTGAGCGAGGCCGCGTGCGGTCGCGCCCCCGGGGTCGCGACCGCGTCTCCCGCGTGGTCCGTCCGACGGTCGACCCGAAGAGTGCGCCCCCCACGGCGGAACCGGCTGGCCCGGTGATGCGTCCAAGCGAATGTGATATCACTTAGATGTCACATTGGTGACCAGTCCCGGAGGGCACGATGAGCACGACCACTCCCACCCACGACCCCGCACCCGAGTCGACCCCGGGTGGGTCACCCCGCCTCGGGCGCCGTCCGGCCGGCTCGCTCGTGCTGGCCGAGCGGGCGACGTTCTGGATCGACGGCTTCCTCGCCCTGCTGCTGGCGGTCGGTGCGGTGGCCCTGGCCGGCTGGCTGGCCTACGCCAACCGGGCGTCCTTCGGCCCGGGCGCGACCCCGTCGGCCGGGCTGCTCGTCGGCCTGGTCGCGCTCGTCCTGCTCGCCGCCACTATCGGGTCCGCGGTCCTTGTGGTGTCCCCTGGCCAGACCAAGGTCGTGCAGTTCTTCGGCCGCTACGTCGGCACGGTCCGGCGCACCGGCCTGACCATGGTGACCCCGTTCACCACCCGGCGCCGGGTGTCGGTGCGGGTCAACAACTTCGAGACCGCGGTGCTCAAGGTCAACGACGCGGAGGGCAACCCGGTCGAGATCGCCGCCATCGTCGTCTGGCAGGTCCACGACACGGCCAAGGCGAGCTTCGCCGTGGAGAGCTACCAGGCGTTCGTCAAGGTGCAGTCCGAGGCGGCGTTGCGCCACGTCGCGACGAGCCACCCCTATGACGACCCGGACGGCAGCGGGGAGTCGCTGCGCGGGTCGACCGACACGGTGTCGGCCGAGCTGGCCCGCGAGGTCGCCGACCGGGTCGCCGTCGCCGGGGTCGAGGTGCTCGAGGTGCGTATCAGCCACCTGGCGTACGCGCCGGAGATCGCCCAGGCGATGCTGCAGCGACAGCAGGCCGCGGCCATCATCGCCGCCCGCTCGCGGATCGTCGACGGCGCGGTCGGCATGGTCGAGATGGCGCTGACCCGGCTGGAGCGCGAGCAGATCGTCGACCTGGACGACGAGCGCAAGGCGGCCATGGTCGCCAACCTGCTCGTCGTGCTGTGCGGGGAGGCCAAGGCCTCCCCCGTCATCAACGCGGGCACGCTCTACGGGTGAGGTGAGCGAGTCGATGGCTCAGGGCACCGGACGGCCGCGGCGTTCGGTGTTGCTGCGCCTGGACCCGGCGGTGCACGACGCCCTCACCCGATGGGCCGGCGACGAGCTGCGCAGCGTCAACGCCCAGGTCGAGGTGGTGCTGCGCCGGGCGCTGCGGGAGGCGGGGCGGCTGCCGCGTGAGATGGGGCCGCTGCCCCGCCGAGGTCGCCCGCCCGCGCCGGGCTGATGGCTGCAGGCTTGCGGGCTGATGGCTGCGGGCTTGTCCGGGCCGACTGCTCGTCGTCCGGTATGCCGCGCCCCCTGCGCACGGCATACCGGACGATCGAGTCCCCCCTCGCGCGGTGCCGGCTGTCTCCCTCGCCGGTGCCGGGCGACGTCTGCGAATGCCCGTTCGGTGGAGAGGACCCGGGCGGGCAGGTCCAGATACGGGCTCGACTGTGACCTACGTCACGGCGAGTGGCCGCCCCTCGCACGTGGCGGTGCCCACCGCCGGGGACAACGGTGGGCACGGTGGCGCCGGAGATGGCCTCGCTTCGCCGGCTCGTGGCCGTCCGTCGATATCGCTCGTGCGCTTCCGGCCTCGTCTTGGCGGCGGGTGGGACGTGAGCCCGTGGCCCGATACGGTGACGACTCGACGAGGTGATCTGGGCGACGCCAGTCTCACGCCGGGCGCGTCCGGGGGACATCGCCCCGGTGGGGCAGCTGCCACACCGCCTCCCGGGTCGCCACCGCCACACCGGCCAGCCGGATGCCCCGCGACCGGCATACGGCCACCGCGGCCTCGTGCCACAGCTGGTCCTCGTCGGTCGTGGCGGGTATCCCGGGCCGGGCCACCACGAGGACCACGGAACCGTCGGGCACCTGCTCGGCCAGCGCGCGGGCGAACGGGTCGATGGTCGCGCACCGCTCGGTCGGGGTGAGGGCGCTGACGTCGGTGACCGCACACGGTTGCATGAGCCGGTCGGTCGGGCCACAGAGCCAGACGTAGATGACGCCCTCGTCGCGGCTGGTTTCGCTGACGATCAGGTCGACCAGCGGGGTGAAGACGCTCGGGTCGCTCACCGGGCGGGTGGGCCAGTTGGGGGGCAGGTCGGCGTAGGACATGGGTCCAGCGTGCGGTGGGTCGACACCGTCACGCGGGCGTCGTCCACAGGTCCGTGGGTGGGCGAGCGAGGCCTGGACGGCGGTGCTGCTGGCCGAGCAGGCCGGCGGTCGAGGGCTGGCGCCCGCTCAGCCTCGCACATGGGTATGCCGTGCCGCCGTCCCGGGCGTGGCGTCGGCAAGGCCGCCCCGTAGGCTCAGCACCATGGCCGGTGCTGCCGACGGCGGCTTGCCCGCCGCGCCGGAGCGGGACGCGCGCAGGGACGGCGCCGGACACCGCGACACCCGTGGCGAACGAGGCCCGCAGGGGCCGGTCTTCGCGCTGTCGGGCCCGGCTGCCACGAGGGTGGATCCGCCGGCGGACCGTGCCTCGGCGTGGGTGCTCGCCCTGCTGGGTGTGACCCTGGTGCCGGTGCTCGTCGGGATCTGGCTGGGCAGCGCGGGAGTCGTCCTCGCCGTCGGGTCGGTGGTGGCGGCCACCGTGATCGTGCTCGCCTGGCGCCGTGGGGGACGCCCGAGCCGCCGCGAGACTGCGATGCTCGGCCTCGCTGCCCTCGTCTGCGTGCCCACCGGCCTCACCTTCGCGGTGCTGACGCTCCTCGGTGGCGTCGCAGCGCTCACCGCGCTGCGTCGTCACGGGTACGCCGTGGCGTGGCGCGTGCGGCGACCGTGGTGGGTCACCGTCGTCGCCACCGGGGTCGTGGGCGCCGGCCTCGCCGTGGTCAACGTCGCCCTCGCGCGAGCCTCCGGGGTCACGTCGGCAGACACTGCCCCGGTCCTGGGCCTGCTCGGCGCCGCCCGCGCGGGGCTGTCCGAGGAGATCGGCATGCGGGCGTTCCTGCTGGCCTGCGCCGTCGTCGTGCTGGGTCACCCCCCGGTCACGCTCGCTCAGCGGGTCTCGACCTACCTCGTCATGGTCGTCCCTGACGCGGCCGTGCACGCGTCCTCGTTCGCCGACCTGCTCGCCCAGACCCTCGTGCTCGGCGTCCTCTTCGGGTTGCCGCTGACGCTGCTGATGACCCGGTTCGGGGTGCTGGCAGCGGTGGTCGCCCATACCGTCATCGACGCGGTGAGGTTCCTCGTCATCGGCGTGTGAGGACCTGCCGGCGGCCCCACGCTCCCCGTCCGGGGATGCCGTGACCTCCCCGTCCGGATGCCGGGACGGGGGTTGCGGAGCCGGTGACGACCCGGCCTTCGCCGGCAGCGACTCCCGAAGTCACCCGGACGCCAACGACTCGAAAGAGCACGTCGCGCGGCGCCTTGGCGTCCTGGCGTCGACTGTCGCCCTGGCGTCAACTGCAGCCGCTGGTGCTGCCACAGCCCTCGCAGACGTAGCAGGAGCCCGCAGGGCGCATCTTCGTCCCGCAGGTCATGCACATCGGCGCATCGGCGACCTTGCCCTGGAACTTGGCCAGCAGGTCCTGGGAGGAGTGCACGTCCGATCCGGCCTCTCGCGCCGACGCCGCCCCGGCCCCGGATCGCACCTCGGCGACCCGACCGGGACCCGGCTGCCGACCACCGAGCCCATCGGGCCCAGTGGCGAGCTCGCCGGGCTGGCCCGTGCCGGGCGCACCCGCGCCGGACGCACCCGCGACGGGCGTGCCCGTGCCGGGCTGCGCCGAACCGGGGTGGGTCGAGCCGGGCTGGGCGTCGGCGGCCGGCTTGCCCGGGGCGTGCGGCGTCGGCGTGACCACGGACTGGGCGGAGGACTCCAGCTGCGAGGCGATCTCGTCGCCGGAAGGCTCGGGCGCGGCATACGAGCCGGTCTCGAGGTGTCGCGCGCGCTCCTGCGCGGTGTAGATGCCCATGAACGAGCGCGTCTCGAAGTCGAGGTAGTCCAGCGCCAGCCGGCGGAAGACGTAGTCCATGATCGACTGGGCCATCCGCACGTCAGGGTCGTCGGTCGGCCCGGCCGGCTCGAAGCGCAGGTTGGTGAACTTCTCGACGAAGGTCTCTAACGGCACGCCGTACTGCAGCGCGATGGAGATGGCCAGGGCGAAGGAGTCCATGACTCCGGCCAGGGTGGAGCCCTGCTTGCCGAGCTTGAGGAAGATCTCGCCGAGGCCGTCGTCCGGGTAGGAGCCGGCGGTGAGGTAGCCCTCGGCTCCCCCGACCGAGAAGGAGATCGTCTGCGAGGGGCGGCGCTTGGGCAGCCGCTTGCGCACCGGGCGGTACTCCACCTCCCGCACCACGGCCGGGGTCGGCGCCGCGGGGAGCCCCCCCGCGTCCGCAGCGCCCGTGTCGGCCTTGGCGTCCGAGAGCGGTTGGCCCACCTTGCAGTTGTCCCGGTACACCGCCAACGCCTTCAGACCGAGCTTCCATCCCTGCAGGTAGACCTCGGCGATCTCCTCGACGGTCGCTGTCTGCGGGAGGTTGACGGTCTTGGAGATCGCCCCGGACAGGAACGGCTGGCAGGCCGCCATCATCCTCACGTGGCCCATCGGCGAGATCGCCCGAGCCCCCATCGCGCAGTCGAACACCTCGTAGTGCTCCGGCCGCAGACCCGGGGCGTCGACGACGTGGCCCTGGTCGGCGATGTACTCGACGATCGCCTCGATCTGCTCCTGCGGGTAGCCCAGGGTGGCCAGCGCCCGCGGGACGGTGAGGTTGACGATCTGCATCGACCCGCCGCCGACGAGCTTCTTGAACTTCACCAGGGAGAAGTCCGGCTCGATGCCGGTTGTGTCGCAGTCCATCATGAAGCCGATGGTGCCGGTCGGGGCGAGCACACTGGCCTGTGCGTTGCGGAAGCCGTCGGCCGCGCCCAGTCGCACGACGTCGGCCCACGCGGCGGTGGCCTGGCGGTGGATGTCCCCGGCCATGGTGTCCAGCGTGCGCACCGCGTCGTTGGCGGCCTGGTGCTTGCGCATCACCCGCAGGTGGGCGTCGGCGTTGCGGGCGTATCCGGCATACGGGCCGACCACGCTCGCGAGCTGCGCCGAGCGTCGGTATGCCGCGCCGGTGAGCAGGCTGGTGATGCTCGCGGCGAGGCAGCGGCCGCCCTCGGAGTCGTAGCCGTGGCCGGTGGCCATGAGCAGCGCGCCGAGGTTGGCGTACCCGATGCCGAGCTGGCGGTAGTCGCGGGTGGTCGCCCCGATCGACTCGGTGGGGAAGTCGGCGAAGCAGATCGAGATGTCCATCGCGGTGATGACCAGCTCGACGACCTGGGCGAACCGGGCGGCGTCGAAGGCGTCGTCGTCGCGCAGGAACTTCAGCAGGTTGAGCGAGGCGAGGTTGCACGAGGAGTTGTCCAGCGACATGTACTCCGAGCACGGGTTGCTCGCGGTGATCCGGCCGGTCTCGGGGTTGGTGTGCCAGGCGTTGATGGTGTCGTCGTACTGGATGCCGGGGTCGGCGCACTCCCACGCCGCCTGCGCCATCCGGTCGAACAGCGCGCGCGCGTCGACCTCGCGCACGGTCTCCCCGGTCTGGCGGGCCCGTAGCCCGAACGAGCGGCCCTGCTCCACCGCCTGCATGAACTCGTCGGTGACGCGGACCGAGTTGTTGGCGTTCTGGTACTGCACCGACACGATGTCCTTGCCGCCGAGGTCCATGTCGAACCCGGCGTCCCGCAGCGCGCGGATCTTGTCCTCCTCGCGCGCCTTGGTGTCGATGAACTCCTCGATGTCGGGGTGGTCGACGTCCAGGACGACCATCTTGGCCGCCCGTCGGGTGGCCCCGCCGGACTTGATGGTGCCGGCGCTGGCGTCCGCGCCGCGCATGAACGACACCGGCCCGGAGGCCGTGCCGCCCGAGGAGAGCAACTCGGTCGAGGCCCGGATGCGGCTGAGGTTGAGCCCGGCCCCGGAGCCACCCTGGAAGATCTTGCCCTCTTCCTTGTACCAGTTGAGGATCGAGTCCATCGAGTCGTCGACCGAGAGGATGAAGCAGGCCGACACCTGCTGCGGCGAGGGCGTGCCGACGTTGAACCACACCGGGGAGTTGAACGAGAACACCTGGTGCAGCAGCGCATAGGTCAGCTCGTGCTCGAACAGCTCGGCGTCCTGCTCGGAGCCGAAGTAGCCGTGCTCCTTGCCCGCCTTGACGTAGGTGAGCACCACCCGGTCGATGAGCTGGCGCAGCGAGTGCTCCCGCGCCGGCGTGCCCAGCGCCCCGCGGAAGTACTTCGTCGTGACGATCGCCCCGGCGTTGACCGACCAGAAGTCGGGGAACTCCACGCCGCGCTGCTCGAAGATCGTCTCGCCGGTGCGCCAGTTGGTCTGCACGACGTCGCGCCGCTGCCAGGTCACCTCGTCGTAGGGATGCACCCCCGGCGTGGTGTGGATGCGCTCGACCTGCACGCCCTTGCCGGGCTTGCGGCGGGCACCGGTGCGGTTCGCGGTTTCCGTCATGGCTGCTGGTCCTCCCTGTGACCTTTGCGGGTGAATGTCTCATCGAGCGCCGACGGCCCTCGTGGCTGCGGCGGGGTGTGGCTCAGGTGCGACCCGGACCCGGCATACCGGCCGCGTGCGCCCTGGTGGGCGGGTCCGGCGGGTCCGGCGGGTCCGGTGGGTCTGGCGGCTTCGGCGGGTCCGGCGGCTGCGGCCGGGTCGGTGGCTGCGGCGTCGCGCTCGGCGCGTAGCAGGGTGATGGCGTCCTGGAATTCCTGCAGATCCGCGAAGGCCCGGTAGACCGAGGCGAACCGCAGGTAGGCCACCTCGTCCAGATCGCGCAACGGCTCCAGCACGGCCAGGCCGACCTCGTGCGCCTCGACCTCGGCGCTGCCCTGGGCCCGGACCTGCTCCTCGACGCGCTGGGCCAGCAGCGCGAGCTGGTCCTCGGTGACCGGTCGGCCCTGGCAGGCCTTGCGGACGCCGACGAGGACCTTGACGCGACTGAACGGCTCGGTCGCCCCCGAGCGTTTGAGCACAGACAGGCTGGCGGTCTCGACCGTGGTGAAGCGCCGGGTGCAGGTCGGACACTGGCGCCTGCGCCGGATCGCGGTGCCGTCGTCGGTGGTGCGCGAGTCGATGACCCGGGAGTCGGTATGCCGGCAGAACGGGCAGTGCATTCGCTGGCTCCTCTCCGAGCGTCGCGACGTTCTGGGGCGGCGAGGGGGCCACGCCAGGGGTCCTGGCGACCCGGCGCTGTGGACACCCCGGTGGATGGGCCGGTATGCCGTGTGGATGCGCTGTGGGTAAGTCTATCGAGCCTGTGGACTAGATGTGGATGACTTACACCTGTGTAAGTACTAGATGTAGGGGTACTGTACGCAGGCCGCACCGGCCGATGTCAAGAGGGCGGACCACCGGGCACGCCTCGGGTGACCACGGATGGCCTCGGGACGCGTCCGGACACGCCGGCGCCGCCCGCCCCGGCGAGAGGCGGGCGGCGCCGGCGGCCCCACCAGGGGTGGGCGCCCACGGGGTCGAGGCGTGGACGCCGTCCGAGGGTCAGGCTCGCCCCAGGCGACCCAGCGCACGAGACCGCACGCCGCCCCGCGCGCCAGACCAGCGGGACGGCAACGGGCTCGGGCGGCCGGGCGGACCAAAACACCGCGAGGCCGCGCCCTGCCGGAGGAAGCCGGCGGGGCGGACCACCCGTCGGGCGAGCGGGTCAACCGACATCCGGGATCACCAGCTCCTGCCCGGCGTGCACGTGCGAGGTGTTGAGCCGGTTGGCGATCTGGATCTCGGCCACCGCGGTGCCGATCGGCAGGTCGGGCAGCTCGGACAACGCGATCTGCGACAGGGTCTGCCCGGCCTGCACGGTCACCCGGTGGGGGCCGGTGCCCCCGGCCCGGGCCACCAGTGCGCCGGCGAGCAGCACCGCGATCGCCAGACCCACGGCGACGACAGCCACCCGCCGCGCCCGCATCGCGCGCGCCCGCACCGCGCGCGCCCGCTGGGCCCGCACCGTCCCCGCGCGCACCGCCCCGGCCCGCACCGAGCGGCGCACCTGCTCCGGGCCGGCCCGCCGGACCGGCTCGGGGGCGCGGCATACCCGATCGAGATCCGAGCCGCGCACCAGCCGCAGCTCGGGCCGAGGCGGGCGCGGCTCGCCGGCGCGCTCCTGCGGCACGACCTCCCACGCGGCGACTGCGCTCATCGGGCCCTCCTTCGTCGAGTCCGTGCCACCGTCCGACCCGGCAGTCGAACGCATGTGCGATGGACGTCTGTTCGATTTGTAGCACGGCGGCCCCGACGTTGTCGAGACACGCGTCGAACACATGTTTGGCAAACCTGTTCGAACGGCATACCCTGGGCTCACCGGGCCGAGCCCACCACGACCCACCGACAGCCCGGCTGACCTGCACGGATACCGAGGAGGCCCGCGATGGCGAAGGTCCACGAGCTGCCCGAGCGCGACGGCGACGGGCTGACCGTCCGACAGCGGCGGGTCCTGGAGGTCATCCGCAACTCGGTCGACCGGCGTGGGTACCCGCCCAGCCTGCGCGAGATCGGCGAGGCCGTCGGCCTGACCAGCCCCTCCAGCGTCGCCCATCAGCTGGCCACCCTCGAGCGCAAGGGCTACCTGCGCCGCGACCCCAACCGTCCGCGGGCGATCGAGGTGGTCTCCCCGGAGGCTCCGGAGCGCGGGTATCGGGGTCACCCGTCCACGCCGGCACCGCCGGTCGGTGCCGATCTCGACACCGACAGCGGCGATGCCCACCCCACCCCGACCTACGTCCCGGTGGTCGGGCGGATCGCCGCGGGCGGGCCGATCCTGGCCGAGCAGGTCGTCGAGGAGGTGTTCCCGCTGCCCCGTCAGCTCGTCGGCGAAGGCCAGCTGTTCCTGCTGCGGGTCACCGGCGACTCGATGGTCGAGGCGGCGATCTGCGACGGCGACTGGGTGGTGGTCCGCCAGCAGCCCACCGCCGACAACGGCGACATCGTCGCGGCGATGATCGACGGCGAGGCCACGGTCAAGACCCTCAAGCGCCGCGACGGCCGCGCGTGGCTGCTGCCGCACAACCCGGCATACCAGCCCATCGACGGCACCCACGCGACGATCCTCGGGAAGGTCACCGCAGTCCTGCGCCGGGTCTGATCTCGCTCACGCGGCCGGCGAGCTCGCCCGTGCGACAAGGGTTTCCAGGGTCGCCGTCAGCGGGGCGTCGAGGCGCACCGTCGCCTGGGCATCGCCGCGGGTCGGCCCGCGAGTGACGATCCCGACCGGTATGCCGCGCGCCGTCGCCGCCCGCACGAAGCGGTAGCCGGACATCACCGCCAGCGATGACCCGAGCACCAGCAGGGCCCGGCTGCGCTCGAGCATCGCCAGGGCGCCGGCCACCCGCTCGGGCGGCACGGACTGGCCGAAGAAGACCACGTCGGGCTTGAGGGTGTCGGCGCCGCAGCGCAGGCACCGGGGGATGACGAACCCCGCGACCGCCGCGTCGGCGAGCACGACATCGCCATCCGGCCGGATCTGGCTGCTCGCCCGGGACCCGTCCACCGACACCCCGGCCACCTGCGCCGGGAACCCCGGGTTGAGCAGCGCCATCCGATCCTGCAGGTCGGTGCGTGCCGTGCGTTCGCCGCAGGTCAGACAGCCGACCTGAGCCAGGGAGCCGTGCAGGTCCACCACGTCGGTGGACCCGGCCGCCTGGTGCAGTCCGTCGACGTTCTGGGTGACGACCCCGTCGAGGAGGCCGAGCCGTTGCAGCGCGGCCAGAGCATAGTGCCCGGCATTGGGGCCGGCCGCCGAGAACCGGTGCCACCCGGCGAACGCTCGCGCCCAGTAGCGCTGCCGGGCCGCGGCGGAGCCGACGAACTCGGCGTACTGCATGGGCACCACCCGGCGCGCGCCGTCCGGGCCCCGGTAGTCGGGGATGCCCGAATCGGTGGACATCCCGGCGCCGGTGAGCGCCAGGACCCCGCCGGCGCGGACGAGGTCGGCCACGTGCTCCAGGGCCGGTTCGGACACCCGGACAGTATGCCGCGGGCCACCACCGGGTTGGCTCGGTGTGGGCCGGGGGTCTGCCCCCTGCGCCCCCTTCCGTCCCCCTTCCCGGCCCGACCCGCCGCCACCGAGGACCGGTGAGTACGGATCCGGGGAGGGCTCGGGCCGTGACCACGGCGCGGACGGGGCATCAGCGCGCGTGCGATTGCTGGCCTTTCGATAACCCGCCGTTATATCGTCGTGGCCATGATCGACGCCGCGGGATTGCGCGTGGTCAAGGCCATCGCCGACGAGGGCAGCTTCACCGGTGCCGCCATTGCCCTCGGGTTCACCCAACCGGCGATCTCCCAGATGGTCCGTCGACTCGAGCAGCGCACCGGCACGGCCCTGGTCGAGCGCCTGGGCCGGCAGGTCCGCCTCACCGAAGCGGGCGAGATCCTCGCCCGCCACGCGGTGACCGTGCTCGGGGCGCTGGACGCCGCCGAGGAGCAGGTGGCTGCCATCGCCGGGCTGCGCTCGGGGCGGGTGCGCCTCATGGCCTTCCCGTCGTCGTCGGCCTCGCTCGTCCCGCGCGCCCTCGCTCTGCTCAAGAGCCGTTACCCCGAGGTGACGGTGCGCTTCTCCGAGGGCGAGCCGCCCGAGTCCCTGGCCGCGGTGCGGGCCGGCGAGTGCGACCTGGCCGTCGCCTTCGCCTACGACGGCACGGACGTGGGACGCGGCGAGGACCTCGACGCCTTCGTCATCGAGCCACTGCTCGAGGACGAGGTGCGCCTCGTCGTACCGCCGGACCACCCCCTCGCCGCGCGAGGCACCGTGGACCTGGCCCTGGCCCGCGACGAGGAGTGGATCGCGGGGTGCCCTCGATGTCGTGGTCACCTGCTCTCCCTGGCCCGGACCGCCGGGTTCGCCCCGACGGTGGCTTTCGAGACCGAGGACTACGTCGCCGTGCTGGGGTTGGTCCGCGCCGGGCTCGGGGTGGCCCTGGTGCCGGACATGATCCTCGACGCGGCCCACGAGACCGGCGTCGTGGCCCTGACCCTCAAGCAGCCCTCCCGACGCCAGATCCACGCGGTGACCACCCCGGACCTGCTGCGGGTGCCAGCGGTCGCGGCGACCCTGGAGGCGCTCGCCCAGAGCGCGAAACAGGGTCGCGAGCGGTCCCCAGCCCGTCCACATCGCGAACGAGCTGGGGATAACTAGCCGTTATCTGATCCATAATGTGGATATGGCCCTTCCCCGCTATCCCGACGTCGTCGACGAGGTCACGGTCCGGCTCGTCGCCGCCGCCGTCCTGGTCGTCGGCGCGCTCGGCCTGATCACCGGGCAGTGGTGGTGGTATGCCGCGCTCGCCCTGGACTTCGTGGCACGGGTGTCGGGCGGACCGGCGCTCAGCCCGATCGCCCGTTCGGTGCTGCGCTGGGTGCGCCCGCTGGTGTCGGCCGCACCCCGCCCGACGGCGGGCCCGCCCAAGCGGTTTGCCGCGGCGATCGGCGCGGTCCTGACCACTGTCGGCGCCGTAGCCGCCGCCGCGGCCTGGGTCACCGGATCCGCGGCGAGCGCCACCACTGCCTTCGCCGTCGGGTCGCTCATGGTCGTCTTCCCCGCCCTGGAGGCCGTGGCCGGGATCTGCGTGGGGTGTCTGGTGTTCGCCCGCCTCATGCGAGCCGGCGTCATCCCCCACGATGTCTGCGTGGCCTGCGCGGACATCACGGCACGCAACGCCCCGGCACCCGCGCGCTGAGGCCGACCGCACACCCGTCCGCCGCGCCGGCGCCCGGCCCGCGGTCAACGCCCTCGGTGGGCCACCACGAGCACGCCCTGCTCATCCCTGGACACGGCGACGTCGCCGTCCTCGTCGGTGCGAGCCACCCGGTAGCCCAGCCCGGTGAGCAGCTCCAGGGTGGAGGCCGCGGGGTGGCCGTAGTCGTTGCCGGCTCCCACGCTGACCAAGCCCACCCGGCCCGCGGCCACGGCGTACAGCTCGTCCTGGCGGTTGGCGGATCCGTGGTGGGCCACCTTGACGACGTCGACCCCGCGGGACAGTTCCGGGTCGCGGCGTAGGGTCCCGAGCAGCCCTGCGGCGGCCTCGCGCTCGACGTCGCCGAGCAGCAGCGCGGTGGTGCTCCCGCTGCGCACCGCGAGCACGACCGAGCCGTTGTTGGGGACCGACCCGTCGTGCACCACCCGGGCCGGCCACAGCACCCGGGCGCGCACCTGGCCCCAACTCAGGTCGTCACCGGCATACACGGGGGTCACGGCGATGCCCGCGGCGGCGGCCATCGCCAGCACCTGGTCGACCTCGTATGCCGGCTGCGCCACCGGACTGGTGAGCACCTCGCGGACGCCGCCTCGGCGCAGCACGCCCACCAAGCCGTCGACATGGTCGGCGTGGAAGTGGGTGAGCACGACGGCGTCCAGGACGTGCACCCCCAGCCGGTCCAGGCAACCGTCCACGAGGGCGGGATCGGGGCCGGTGTCGACGAGCACGCCGTGGCCAGGGCCGGTCGACAGGACCAGCGCGTCGCCCTGGCCGACGTCGCACATGACCACCTGCCACCCGGGCAACGGCCAGGAGACGTCCCGGACCGGCACGGCCAGCCCGCCGGCCAACAGGATCGCCCCGAGGGCAAGCAGCGGCTGAGCCCGAATGCGGTGCATTGTCCAGGGCCCTGCGAGGACGGCGACCACGAGGACCCCGACGAGCAGCGCAGCCCCGAGCGCACCGCCGGGCCAGGGCAGGCTCGCCCATGGCAGGTCGGCGCCTCGGCGGGCCACCTGGGCGATCCCGAGGGCGGGCAGGGCCGGCGCCCACGCCAGCAGGGCAGCCAGCTCCGGCGAGGCCACCGCGACGACGGCGACGACCACCCCGCCGACGGTGGTGGGCGCCACCAGCGGCTCGGCGAGCAGGTTGGCCGGCACCGACACGAGCGAGACCGAGCTCTGCAACAGGACGACCACCGGCGCGCACATCGCCTGGGCAGCCAGCGGGACGGCGAGCACCGGTCCCCAGCCGGCGACCTTGGCCGGCATCCGACGCCCGATCGCCTCGCCCCACGGTCGGGTGAAGAGCAGCAGGCCGAGGGTGGCCAGGGTGGACAGGGCAAACCCGTACGACCGGGCCAGCCAGGGATCCCACACGAGCAGGGCGACGACGGCGGCGCCCAACGCCGGTAGACCGGCCCGCCGCCTCGACGCACTCATCCCGACCAACCCCACGACGCCCATCACCGCCGCCCGCAGCACGCTGGGCTCCGGTCGAGCCAGCACGACGAAGCCCGCCAGCACGCCGGCCACCACAGGTGGCCGCCAGCGTCGACGCACCCCCAGCGCCCGGCAGGTCGTCAGGGCCGTGGCGAGCACGATGGCGATGTTCGAGCCGCTGACCGCGGACAGGTGGGTGAGGCCGGTCGCGAGCATCGCCTCGGTCAGGTCGGCGGGCGTGGCGCTGCGGTCGCCCACGACCAGGGCCGGCACCAGCCCTGCGGCGTCCGGGGGCAGCCGTGCGGTTGCCTGCCGGAACCGGCTTCGGACCACGGCAGCAGCGCCGGCGACCGGGCCGGCGTCGTCGAGCAGGACTGGGCCCCCACCGGGGCGCAGCACCGCGACGACGTCGGCACCGCTCGAGGCAGGCCCGAGCCGCCCGGTGGCCCGCACCCGTGCCCGCCACTGCAGCCCCGACCACTGCTGGTCGCCGACGACGAGGACCGGCGCCGATCCGCCGGCCTGCAGCCCTCGCCCGGTGACCTGGTCCACATGCAGCTCGACGGCCACTCGGACGTCGGGCTCGGCCGTGCCGGCACGGGCCGTGAGGATCAGCGGGTCCGCGGACACGGTGCCCTCGATCGTCACGGTGGCCTGGTCGGCGGCCAGCCCCCGCAGCGGCCCGGTCGCGCGGATCGTGTCGTGGGCGGCCAGCGCAAGAGCCGTCGTCCCCATGACTGCAGCGGTCGCGCCGACCAGCCCGCGCTGGCCGAGACCGCGGGCACCCGGCCACCGCAGCACGGCGACAGCTGCCGCGAGGGCCACGAGCGCGCAGCCCGCAACCACGCCAGTGGAGGCGTCCGCCCACAGCAGCGCGAACACCAACGCCCAACCCGACAGCGCCGGCACGACCATGCGCAGGTCCGGGTCGCCCGCACGGACCCGGTGGCGTCCCGCGCCCACCGGGTCGCGGATGCCTGCGGCGGTCCGATGGCCGCGTCCTGCGGCGACGCGGTCACCCGCTGGGCGGCTCACAGGGTCACCCGCGGGGCGATCTGGGCCAGCAGCTTCGGCCCGATGCCAGCGACCTCGCCCAACTCCTCCACCGAGGTGAATCGGCCGTGCTCGGAGCGCCAGTCGACGATCCGCTGGGCCAGCACCGGCCCGACCCCGGGCAGGGTGTCGAGGGCGGTCAGGTCGGCGGTGTTGAGGTTGACCGGGGCCGACAAGCCCGCCGCGGTCGAGCCACCGGCACCGACCCGACCGACCGAACCGCCACCCGTCGACGCGGCCGAACCGACACCGACCTCGGGCGGGTCACTGGGGGAGGGCACGAGGACCTGCTCGCCGTCGGAGAGGGCGCGAGCGAGATTGAGCCGGCGCAGGTCGGCGTCCGGCAAGGCCCCGCCGGCCAGGTCCACCGCATCGAGCACCCGGGCACCGGCCGGGAGGCGGACCACGCCAGGGCGGGCCACCTGACCGACGACGTGCACGACCATCGGGGGCCCCGACCCGCCCGACGACCCGGTGGCCGACGGCTCTACCGCGGCCCCTGCGTGGGCCTCGCCCGAGACCGGTGAGCCGTTCGCGGTTGCCGGCGCCCCCAGCCCGGTGAACCCGGGGGGCAGGCTGCGACCCACCAGCCCCGAACGGGTGGGGGCCACGGGTGCCGGCTCTGCGGCTCGTGACGCCGCCGAGACCCGCATCCCCAACCACGCCGCCGCGATCAGCGCCGCGAGGATCAGCCCGGCGACCGCCCGGGGCCGCACCCGAAGCCGCGCGCCGTCGAGCAGGTGGGGCAGCGTGACCACCCGCGGACCGGTCGACGGTCCCCTCCCCCGGCTCGCTGCCGGTCGCGCGAGAGAGGACGAGGAGGATTCAGCGGCGCCCTCCGGTGGGGGCGGCACCCACGTCCCCAAAGGCTCCAGGGGCGGGCGCGGTCCCGGCCCCGAAGCCCGGCGCGGTCCCGACGGCCGGTGCGCCGCCGCTTCCCCGGCCGCCGGCACGCCCGGCGCCCCCGCAACTCCCGGCGCCGATTCCCCGGCCGTCGGCACGCCCGGCGCCCACGCCACGCTCGGCGCGCCCGGCTCGGCCCCACCCCGCGAGACCCTGCCGGCGGCCAGCACTGCGCGGATCCTGGCGACGAGCTCGGCGTCGGGAGGTGCGGCACGCGGCATACCGGCACCGTAGGAGCGTCGGGCGGCCCGCCCGGTAGCCCGTCGCGAGCCTGTGGACGGGGTGACGAACGGTCACCCGGGTGTGGACGCCGCGCTTCCCCGCCCGGGGCGGGTGCGCCAGGCCCGCAGGTTGCGCCGGTGACGCCACACCACCATGGCGCCCAGCGCGGCGGCCCAGGCGCAGGTCCACCAGTCCCCGGACCACCACCCCAGCCCGGCGCCGACCCCGGCACCCACCATGACCACGCCGGCGGCCACCGACCCCAAGGCCACCCACCGGGTGACCACGACGACCACCGCGAACACCCCCACGAGCAGCACCGCCCACCAGGGGTGCACGGCCAGCACGGCGCCCAGGGCGGTCGCCACGGCCTTGCCGCCTCGCCCGCGCAGGAACGGCGAATAGGCATGCCCGAGCACCGCGGCCACACCCGCGAGGTACCCCTGCCACCTCTGCTGCGGCGGCACGAGCATCGCCAGGTAGGCCGGCAGGACGCCCTTGGCGACGTCGAGCGCCCCGACGAGCACCCCCCACCGCACGCCCAGCACGCGCCCGGCATTGGTCGCTCCGGGATTGCCCGACCCCGACCCGCGCAGGTCCCGGCCCAGCAGCCGGGCGACGATGAGCGCCGGGTTGACCGATCCCAGCAGGAAGGACCCCACAGCCGTGACGGCCAGGACGACGGCCAGCCGCCCGTCGAGGTCCATCCCCTCGGTCGCGCTCACGACCGGCTACCGGGCCACCGGTGCCCGGGGCGACACCGTGACCGCGACCGTGCCCGGCCCGACGTGCGCCCCCACCACGGCTCCCAGCTCCCCGACGACCAGCTCCCGCACGCGGGGCACTCGGGCGTGCAGCATGCCCGCGAGATCGTCGGCACGCTGCGCCGAGTCGAGGTGTTGGATCGCCACGTCGACCCCCTCGACGCCGGCGGCCTGCCCGGCGGCGACGGCCAGCTCGACCAGCCGGGCGAAGGCGCGCGCGGAGGTGCGGACCTTCTCCAGCGCGTCGATCCGCCCGTCGCGCACGGTGAGGATCGGTTTGATCGCCAGCGCCGAGCCGAGCAGCGCCGAGGCGGCACCGATCCGTCCCCCCCGACGCAGGTGCTCGAGGGTGTCCACGTAGAACACGACGGTGGCGGCGGCCGCCCGGGCGTGCGCCACCGCGGCCACGACATCGGCCTGCTCGCCCGTCGCGGCAGCGTGGCAGGCGGCGAGCACGGCATACCCCAGGGCCATGCCGATGGTGCGCGAGTCGACGACGACGACGGGCACGGGCGCCTGTTGGGCGGCGAGCGAGGCGCCCGACGACGTGCCCGACAACTCCGCCGAGATATGCACCGAGACGATCTCGCTGGCCCCTGAGGCGACGGCGGCGGCATACGCGGCCGCGAAGTCTCCCGGGGCCGGCATCGAGGTCGTCACCGGCCGGAACGCCCGCAACGCCCCGGCGAGATCCGCGGTGTCGACATCGACCCCCTCGCGATGCTCGCGGCCCCCGATGACGACGTGCAGCGGGACGACCCCCAGGTGGCAGGGTGCCGTCGCGACGAGCTGCGGTGGCAGGTATGCCGTCGAGTCGGTGACGACCGCGACGCTCATGGGCGGCTCCTGGGGCTTAGCGGGGGACGACGTTGACGAGGGTCGGCGGCCGGACCACGACGGTGCGCACCCCTGCGGCGGTCGCCGCGATGACCTTCTCGCGGGTCATGACCAGCTCGCGCAGGGCATCCGCGGAGATGTCGGAGGGCACCTCGACGCGATCGCGGACCTTGCCCTGGATCTGCACGACGCAAGTGACCGTCCGCTCGGTGGCCAACGCCGGGTCGGACACCGGGAAGGGCGCCCGGGTGACCCCGCCCTCGTGCCCGAGCCGGGCCCACAGCTCCTCGGCGAGGTGCGGGGCGAGGGGGGCGACCATGAGCACGAGCGGCTCCATCACCGACCGCGGCGGCGCGGCGAGCTTAGTCACCGCGTTGTTCAGCTCGATGAGCTTGGCGATCGCCGTATTGAACCGCAGGCCCTCGAAGTCCTCCCGGACGCCGGCGATCGTCCGGTGCAGCAACGCGGTCACGGCGGGGTCGGTCTCGGCGTCGACGACCCTGAGCAGCCCGGTGGTCTCGTCGACGACGTTGCGCCACAGCCGTTGCAGGAACCGCAAGGAGCCCACGACGGCTCGGGTCTCCCACGGCTTGGACAGCTCCAACGGGCCCATCGACATCTCGTAGACGCGGAACGTGTCGGCGCCGTACGCCTGGTACATCTCGTCCGGGCTGACGACGTTCTTCAAGGACTTGCCGATCTTGCCGAACTCCCTGGTGACCGGCTCGCCGCCCCAGGTGAAGGTCGGCTCGGCGTCGTGGGAGCCGGGGGTCTGCAGCACCTCGTCGGCCGGGACGTACTGCCCGCGGGCGTCCTTGAACGCGGGGGCCTGGATCATCCCCTGGGAGAAGTAGGTCCGGAACGGCTCCTCGCTCGTCACGTGCCCGAGGTCGTAGAGGACCTTGTGCCAGAACCGCGCGTAGAGCAGGTGCAGCACCGCGTGCTCGACCCCGCCGACGTAGAGGTCGACCCCACCGGGGTCGCGGGCACCGGGCGGCGCGCCGGCGACGGTCGCCTCCTGCGGCCCCATCCAGTAGCGCTCGTTCTGCGGGTCGACGGGCATCTGCGCGTTGGCCGGGTCGAGGTATCGCAAGTAGTACCAACACGATCCGGCCCAGTTGGGCATGGTGTTGGTCTCGCGGCGGTAGCGGCGCA
This sequence comes from Dermatophilaceae bacterium, assembly GCA_037045055.1. GTDB lineage: Bacteria > Actinomycetota > Actinomycetes > Actinomycetales > Dermatophilaceae > Phosphoribacter. The sequence goes on from JBAOHJ010000003.1 coordinate 427,959, forward strand.
TCCCTCGCCCGTCACCCAGGTCCAGGTCAACCTCGACCCACTCGGTGGCGCGCGACAGCGGCGGCTCGGGCTCGCTCGCCGCGTCGTCCGGGTGGTAGGTCTTGGGCGAGTAGTCGGCCACGTCGGGCAGCACGAGGGGCAGCATCGCGTCGGGCAGCGAGTGCGCCACCCCGTGCTCGTCCCAGACCACCGGGAACGGCTCCCCCCAGTAGCGCTGCCGACTGAACAGCCAGTCGCGCAACCGGTAGGTGACCGAGCCGTGCCCGATCCCGTTCTCCTGCAGGTATGTCGTGATGCGCTCCTTGGCGGTGGCGGTGTCCCACCCATCCAGGTCGATCTGGGCGTTCGCCGAGTTGACCGCGATGCCCGGCCCGGTGAAGGCCTTCCCCTCGGCCACCGTGCCCGGCCACTGCGGGTCGTCCACCGGCGCCACGACGTCGATGATCGGCAGCGCGAACGCGGTGGCGTAGTCGAAGTCGCGCTGGTCGCCCGAGGGCACCGCCATGATCGCGCCCGTGCCGTAGCCCATCAGCACGTAGTCGGCGACGAACACCGGGATCGGCTCTCCGGTCAGCGGGTTCGTCGCATAGGCGCCGGTGAACACGCCGGTCTTCTCGCGGTGGTCCATCTGCCGCTCGACGTCGCTCTTGCGCGACACCAGCAGCCGGTATGCCGCGACCGCCGCCGCCGGGGTGGCCGCGGCCAGCGGGTCGGCGCCGCGCCAGCTCGCCTCGGTGTGCTCGGGCCACGGGCCCGTCGGCACGATCTCGTCGACGATTGGGTGCTCGGGCGCGAGCACCATGAAGGTCGCGCCGAAGAGGGTGTCCGGTCGGGTCGTGAAGACGTCGATGGTGGCGCTGCGACCGGCCGTGGTCACCACGGGGAAGCCGACCATGGCCCCGGTGGATCGCCCGATCCAGTTGCGCTGCATGGTCTTGACCTTCTCCGGCCAGTCGATGCGGTCGAGGTCCGCGGCGAGCCGGTCGGCGTAGGCGGTGATCCGCAGCATCCACTGGCGCAGGTCGCGACGGAACACCGGGAAGTTGCCCCGCTCCGAGCGGCCTTCGTTGGTGACCTCCTCGTTGGACAGCACGGTGCCCAGACCGGGACACCAGTTGACCGGGGCCGCCGACGGGTAGGCCAGACGGAAGTCGTCGAGCACCGCGCCCTGCTCGGCCGGCGTGAGCTGCCCCCACGCGCGCCCGTCCTCGGTGAGCACGGCGCGCTGGCCGCCCTCGAGCTGCTCCACCAGGGTGGCGATGGGGCGTGCCGCACCGCGCCCACCGTCGGGGCGCAGCGCCTCCGGGTCGTACCAGCTCTCCCGGATCCGGGTGAAGATCCACTGCGTCCACCGGTAGTAGTCCTCGTCGATGGTGGCGAAGGACCGTCGCTCGTCGAAGCCGAGCCCCAGCCGACGCAGCTGGCGCCGCATGATGAGGATGTTGTCCTCGGTCGTCTTGCGCGGGTGCTGGCCGGTCTGCACGGCATACTGCTCGGCCGGCAGGCCGAAGGCGTCGAAGCCGAGGGCGTGCAGCACGTTGTTCCCGAGCATCCGCCGGTAGCGGCAGACCACGTCGGTGGCGATGTAGCCCAAGGGGTGCCCGACGTGCAGCCCGGCACCGGAGGGGTAGGGGAACATGTCAAGCACGAGCAGCTTGCGGCCCAGCGCGGCGACGCCCTCGGGGTCGGCCCACGGGCCGGCCGGGTTCGGGGCGTGGAACGCCCCGCTGGCCTCCCAGCGGTCCTGCCAGGCCAGCTCGATGCGCTCGGCCAGCGCGGCGGTGTAGCGGAACGGCGTCTCGTCGGTCATCGTGCTCTCTCGGGCGTCGGGCGCGGTGCGGTCTCGTGGTGGATCCGGCGGACTGGCCCCGGACATAGGAAAACCCCTCACACAGGAGGGGATGCCGCGCCGAGGTCGACCGTCAGCGCGGCGGGGTAAGCGGCAGGCTCTGGGTCACGGGCTCAGGGTAGCGCACCGCGTGTGGCGCGTCCGGCGGCATACCACCCGCGCCACGGCAGCAGCCCGGAGGTATGCCGTTGATCACCCCGCCCGCGGCCGACCCGACCGCGACCCGGGCCACGCGCCTAGACTCGCGGCATGGCACTGGAGACGTTCGAGCACACCGTGACCGTCGAGGACACGGCCGCGCGTCTGGGCAGCGGCGACCTGCAGGTCCTGGCCACGCCGCGGATGATCAACTGGCTGGAGCGGGCGGCATACACGGTCGCCAAGGCCAACATCTCGGCGGAGCAGACCACCGTCGGCACGCTGGTCAAGGTCGAGCACCTCAAGGGCACCCCGGTGGGACGCCGGGTGCGGGTGACCTGCTCCAAGCCGGTCAACGACGGGCGACGGCTGATCTTTCACGTCACCGCGCTCGACGACGACGACGACGAGCTGGCTCGTGGCGAGATCCACCGCCGGGTGGTGGACCCGGAGCGGTTCATGGCCCGCTTCGAGGAAGAGGACCGCCAGGCCGGCGACACCGGGCCCTGACCCTTCGTCAGCCCGGTGTCGCGCGCGGTCTGGGTGGAGCTGAGGGGACTCGAACCCCTGACCCCCTCCATGCCATGGAGGTGCGCTACCAGCTGCGCCACAGCCCCGGAGCCCGGCGACGGCCGGGCAACCACCCGATCCTAGCCAAGGGCTCGCAGCGAACGGAAATCACGGCCACCCCGAAGGCGGCCAGCCGCCCCCGCGACCCGAACGCCCGCCGACGGCCCGCCTGCCGACGACCCGCGCACTCGCCGACGCCTACCCGGCGAACGGAGCATCCGCCGACCAGACCGCCACCGGCCCAGGCACCGTGCCCGGCACGGGCACGCCCTCGTTGTACCCGGCCAGCCGCAACGGCCCGCCGAACTCGCTCTCCTGCAGGGTGCTCCACGCCCCGTTGCCCATCGTCGCGAAGGCCGCGTCCGCGGCCTGGTCCAGCCCGAGCAGCTCGAGCATCGCGGCCCGCAGGCTGGCTCCGTGGGTGACCGCCATCCCGGTGTCGCCCGGCCCTAGCGACGCCAGCAGCTCCCGCAGCGCGGGCACCATCCGGCGCAGCACGTCCTGCGTCGACTCCGCCCCGGCCACCCGCACCGTCTCGTCGCCGCGCTCCCACGCGGCGTACTCCACCGGGAAGCGCGCCGCGAACTGCGCCCGGGTCAGTCCGGCCCGCTCTCCCACGGAGTACTCCCGCAGCCGCGGGTCGGGCTCGGCCGGCATCCCGAGCAGGTCGGCGACGTATGCCGCGGTCTGGCTCGCGCGGGCCAGGTCGCTGGTCCACAGCCGCGCCGGACGCAGCGCGGCAAGGAAGGGCGCCGCGGCGGCGGCCTGGGCGTGCCCGGTCTCGTCCAGGCCGATGTCGGCGTGGCCCTGCGCGCGCCCGGTGGCGTTCCAGGCGGTGCGACCGTGTCGCACCAGGACGAGCCGGCGCACCGACGCGCCGGGGGACCCGCTGTGTCGAGTGGGCATCAGGCGCTGTCGGCGTCGCCGGTGCCGGCCGTGCCCGGCGGTAGCGCCACCGCGTCGAGGTCCATGGTGGGACAGTCCCGCCACAGCCGATCGAGCTGGTAGAAGGCCCGTTCCTGCTCGTGCTGGACGTGCACGACGACGTCGCCGACGTCGATGAGCACCCACCGACCGTCCCGCTGGCCCTCGCGGCGCAGGACGGGGACGCCGATCTCGTGCAGCCGACGCTCGACCTCGTCGACGATGGCCCCGACCTGGCGCTCGTTGGACGCCGAGGCGATGACAAACACGTCGGTCAGGGCCAGCTGCGCCGAGACGTCGATCGCCACGACGTCCTGGGCGATCTTGTCCGCCGCGGCCTGCGCCGCCACCTTGGCCACGACCAGGGCACTGTCAGGCGCGGGCATGCGGCTGCTCTCGGTAGAGCTGGTACTTGGTGATGTACTGCACCACCCCGTCGGGCACGAGGTACCACACCGGCTCCCCCGCAGCGACCCGGGCGCGGCAGTCGGTCGAGGAGATCGCCATGGCGGGCACCTCCTGCAGGGTGATCCGGTCGGCCGGCAGCCCGCGGTCGGACAGCTCGTGCCCCGGGCGGGTCACCCCGATGAAGTGGGCCAGCCGCCACAGCTCGTCCACGTCCTTCCACGTGACGATCTGCGCGAGGGCGTCGGAGCCGGTGATGAAGTACAGCTGCGCGTCCGGGCGCTCGCGATGCAGATCGCGCAGCGTGTCGATGGTGTACGTCGGTCCGGGTCGGTCGATGTCCACCCGGCTGACCGTGAACCGGGGGTTCGACGCGGTCGCGACCACGGTCATGAGGTAGCGGTGCTCGGCCGGGCTCACCGAGCGTCCGGCCTTCTGCCAGGGGCGCCCCGTGGGCACGAAGACGACTTCGTCGAGCCCGAACAGCGACTGGACCTCGCTGGCGGCCACCAGGTGGCCGTGGTGGATGGGGTCGAAGGTGCCCCCCATCACGCCGACGCGCTGGCTCAGTGGTGACCTCCGGCGCCCGGGGCGGCGTGCCGGTCGCGGATTCTTGTATGCCGTGCCGCGGAACGACCACAGCAGCCCCAGCAGCAGCAGGAAGACGACCATCGCGATGACGCCGTACAGCCACGCGGGCATGGGCAGCTGGCGGTGGGCCTCTTCGGCGCTGACGAGGGCAGGCAGGACGCTCGCAGACATGGCGCCATGGTAGCGGGTGGGGGTTCGCCCGCCCGCACCGACCCGGTCTGCCGCAGGCCGCCCCGCGGCCCTGGCCCGCCAGCGTGCCGGGAGGCCGGGTCAGGCGCGGCTGGACGGACTCGCCCCAGGGCATTCTCAGCTGGCACCCAGCCGCGACCGTACGCTGGTGCTCATGCCTGTCGAGCTGTCCGTCGTCGTGCCGATGTACGACGAGCAGGAGGTCATCCCGCTGCTCGCGGCTCGGCTGCGCCCGGTGCTCGACCGGCTCGACACGGCATACGAGGTGGTCTGCGTCGACGACGGCAGCACCGACCTCACCCCCGCGCTGCTGACCAAGCTGGCCCGCGACTGGCCGCAGGTGCGGGTGGTGCGCCTGCGGGCCAACGCCGGGCACCAGGCGGCCATCTCGGCCGGGCTGACCCGGGCCCGCGGCGACTACGTCGTCACCATCGACGCCGACCTGCAGGACCCGCCGGAGGTCATCGAGCAGATGCTGCAGACCGCTCGGCGCGAGCACGTCGACGTCGTCTACGGGGTGCGCAACGACCGCACCACCGACTCGGCCTTCAAGCGGATCTCGGCCCGGGTCTTCTACTCGCTGATCCGGCGGATCTCCGCGACCGGGGCGCAACGCGACGCGGGCGACTTCCGGCTGATGTCCCGGGCCACGGTGGACGCGGTCAACGCGCTGCCCGAGCACAACCGGGTGCTGCGGTTCGTGGTGCCGGCGCTGGGCTTCCCGGCGGCGTCGGTGGGCTACCGCCGGGAGGAGCGGGCCGCGGGCCGCTCGAAGTACCCCCTGCTGACCATGCTCAGGCTGTCGATCGACTCGGTCACCGGCTTCTCGCTGTTTCCCCTGCGCCTGGCGACCTACCTGGGCCTGGGCGGTGGGGTGCTCATCGCCGTGCTGTCGGTGGGGCTGATCGTCGTCGCGCGCAGCGGCAACACCATCCCCGGGTGGACCTCGACCGTGCTCATCGTCGCCGGGGTCGGTGCCGTGCAGCTGTTCTGTCTGGGCCTGCTCGGGGAGTACGTCGGGCGCATGTACACCCAGATGCAGGGCCGACCGGCTTACTTCGTCGCCTACGACTCGCTCGACGCGGCGCCGGGGACCCCCGACCCGGTGTCCCCGCCGGTGCCCATGCCCACGGTCATCCCGTGGGAGCCGAGCCGGCGCACCGGGGCCGTCTGAGGCCTGCTCGGTCGCCGGGGCCGGTGCCGGGTGCCCAGGCCGGTCGAGGCCTGCTCGGTCGCCGGAGCCCCCGGGCGAGCGCCCCGGCGTCAGACTCGGATCTGCCCGTCGCCCTCGACGATCCACTTCGTCGTGGTCAGCTCCGGCAGCGCCATCGGGCCCCGGGCGTGCAGCTTCTGAGTGGAGATGCCGATCTCCGCGCCCATCCCGAACTGCCCACCGTCGGTGAACCGGCTCGAGGCGTTGACCATGACCACGGCGGCGTCGACCTCGGCGACGAACCGGCGAGCGGCGGCCCGGCTGCCCGTGACGATCACCTCGGTGTGCATGGTCCCGTGGGCGCGGATGTGCGCCAACGCCTCGTCGAGGCTGCTCACCGTCCGGACGTTCATCTCCAAGCGGTGCCACTCGGTCGCGTAGTCCGCAGCGGTCACCGAGGTGTAGGCCGCGCCCGCGTCGACGGCATACGGCTGCACCTGCGGCGCGACGTGCAGCAGCACGCCGGCGTTGCCGAGGGCGGCGATGGCCTTGGGCAGGAACCGCGCGGCCACCGCGTCGTGGACCAGCAGCGACTCGGCGGCGTTGCAGACACTGGGCCGTTGGGTCTTGGCGTTGACCACGAGGGCCAGGGCCATGTCCAGGTCGGCGTCGGCGTCGACGTACACGTGGTTGACCCCGGTGCCGGTCTCGATGACCGGGACGGTGGACTCCCGCACGACGGTGCGGATGAGGTCGGCACCGCCGCGAGGGATGACCAGGTCGACCAGGCCCCGGGCGGTCATCAACGCCCGGGCCGCGTCGTGCCCCCCGCCGTCGAGCAGGTCGACCGCGTCCTGGGGCAGGTCCTGGGAGCTCAGCGCCTGGCGCAGCACGGCGACCAGCGCCCGGTTGGAGTCGCCCGCGGCCGACCCCCCGCGCAGGATGACCGCGTTGCCGCTCTTGAGGGCCAGGGCGGCGGCGTCGACGGTGACGTTGGGCCGGGCCTCGTAGATCATCCCGATGACGCCTACGGGCACCCGGACCTGGCGGATCTGCAGGCCGTTGGCCAGCGTGGACCCGCGGACCACCTCCCCGACCGGGTCGGGCAACGCAGCGACCTCGCGGAGGGCCGCCGCGATGTCGCCGACCCGGCTGCGGTCCAGCATGAGCCGGTCCAGCAGGCCGTCGGCCAGGCCGCCAGCCCGGCCGCGCTGCAGGTCCAGGGCGTTGGCCGCGACGATCTGCGCGGTGTCGGCCTCGAGCGCGTCGGCCATGGCGTGCAGGGCCGCGTCCTTGTCCGCGCGGGTGAGCAGTCCGAGGCGCAGGGCGGCCGCGCGGGCCCGTCCCGCCAGTCGGGCGACGTCGGCGACGACGCCAGGGTCCAGATCGGCCATGGCCCTAGGGTATGCCGCCCGCGGGACCGACCAACTCGGACAGGGTCACCAGCGCACGGCCCCGGGCCTGCAGCGTGGCGACCACCGTGTCGGTGGCGCCCACCACGCCGGCGCGGCTCGGGGCGCCCTCGTGCAGCACCCCGATCGCCCCGGGCGTCATGGCCCGCAGCACCCGGGGCACGATCCACCGGTCGCTGGGCCGGCCGGAGTGCAGGCCGGCCACCCCGCCGAGCACCCCGCGCAGGCCCTGGGCCTCGGCGACGTCGAGCATCCGGGGGGTGAACCACCCGGAGCCGGGCCGGAACCACCGCACCGGCTGGTGGGGCTGCAGCATCGCCGTCACCTCGGCCAGCTGTCGGGAGAACTCGCGCAGCGGCAGTCGGACCGAGGGCTCGTCGCGCATGAGGTGGTTGGCGATCTCGTGCCCCTGCGCGACGATCCTGGCCACGAGATCCTCGTGACCGACGACCCGCTCGCCGATGAGGAAGAACGTCGCCCGGGCGCCCCGCCGGGCCAGCACGTCCAGCAGCCGCGGCGTGAGCGACGGGTGCGGCCCGTCGTCTAAGGTCAGCGCCACGGCGTGCGCACCGGGCGGGCCGTGCCACAGGACCCGGGGGGCCACCCGACCGAGCACCCGGGGCACGAGGGGAGCGTCCACCCGGGGCGCGGTCGGCCCGCCGGAGTCCATGCCCGATGCTAAGCCGGGCCGCCCGCCGGTGACGGACACCCGGACGCGCCGCGCACCGCTGCTGCCACAATCGCCCTGAGCCGACCATCGACATTCGGGGGGAGACATCAAAGGCCTCTACGCGCTCAAACCCTGGTACACCCGCCGACTCGGGGGCATCGTCGCGGCGGCCGTGCGTCGCGGGGTCTCGCCGGACGCCTTCACCGCCCTCGGGGTGCTGGCCGCGGCCCTGGCCGCGCTGGCCATCTGGCGGGGCTGGTGGCTGCCGGCCGGCGTGCTGCTCGCAGCCCGCCTGACCGGGGCGAACCTCGACGGCGCCGTCGCCCGGGCCCGCGGGGTGTGCAGCCCCTGGGGGTTCGTGCTCAACGAGGTCGGCGACCGCACCAGCGACCTGCTGACGTATGCCGGTCTGGCGGCGCTGGCGGCCCGCACCGCCGACGGCTGGGTGAGCGCGCCGGTCGGATGGGTGCTCGTCGCCGCCCTCGCGGCCACCCTGCCCACCTTCGCCTCGCTGGCCGCGGCGGGTGCCGGCGCCACCCGCCGCAACGGCGGACCGCTGGGCAAGACCGAGCGCTGTGCGCTGGTGACCCTGGCGACCGGCATACCGGCGTGGGTGCCGGGGATCGCCGCGCTCACCGTGCTCGGGTCGCTGGTCACGGCCGGGCTGCGCCTGCGCGCGACCCATGCGGAGCTGACCCGATGAACGACACCCTCACCCAGCTGTGGATCCGGCTGCTCAGCGGCGACCGGACGGGCCTCACCCTCGACCTGTCGCTGGGCCCGTGGCAGGTGCACGCCGAGGGGCGAGCGGTGTTCTTCCTGTGGGTGACCGTCGGGCTGCTCGTGCTCGGCGGGCTGGCCGTGCTGGTCTCCGGCAACGCCGAGGTGCGCCGCAAGTGGACCACCTGGGCGCTCATCGCCCCGATCGTCGGGATCCCGATCTGGCTGGGCCGCGGGCCCACCGCGCTGCTGGCCGCCGTGCTGGCGATCCAGGCCGTGCGGGAGTACCGCCCGCTGGTGCGCCTGCCCAGGCCCGAGCACGCGATCCTGCTCGTCCTGGCGTTGGCCTACCCCACCGCCGCGTGGCTCTCCCCCGGCCTGCTGGCCCTGGCGCCTCTGGTGGCGCTGCTGTGCGCCGTGCCGGCCCTGCTCGCCGGCGACACCGAGCACGGCATCCGGCGGGCGGCGATGGCCGCGTTCGGCTCGATCTGGCTGTGCTGGTCGCTGGCCCACCTGGTCGTCCTGTGGGAGGACGCCTTCCTGGTGTGTTTCGCGGCCGCCGCCGCCGACGTCAGCGCCTGGACCGGCGGCAAGGGCCTGCGGCGCTTTTCCTGGGCCCGCCGGCCACTGTCACCGCTGTCGCCGAACAAGACAGTCGGCGGGCTGGTCGGGGCCATCGTCGGGACCCTCGTCGTGCTGACCATCCTCGGCACGATCTCGTTCGGGCTCGTCCTGGCCGTCGCCGTCGGTGGGGTCGCCGGCGACCTGCTCGAGTCGATGGTCAAGCGCCAGGCCCAGGTCAAGGACGCCGGCGACTGGCTGCCCGGCTTCGGTGGCCTGCTCGACCGGGTCGACTCGTTGCTTCTCGTGCTCCCCCTCGCGGCGGTGCTCGGATGAGCGCCGTCCGCGACCCGACCGCCGGCCCCCGCGCCGTCCGCGACCCGGCCGCCGGCCCCCGTGCCGCCCGCCGCCCGAACGCCCGCACCGCTGCGGTCGGGCCGGAGTCGAGCCCGCGGCATACCGGTGCGACCCGGGCGGGAGCCGCCGCCCGGCACTGGCTCTGGCGCGCGATCTGGGACCTCGTCGGGGGCCTGCGGGTGACCGGGACGCCGCCGACGGGGCCGGCGATCGTCGTGGCCAACCACCAGAGCCACGCCGACACGGCGGCGCTGCTGGCGAGCATCCCGCCGGCCAACCGGCCGGTCATGGCCGCAGCGGCGGACTACTGGTTCGCCAAGCCGTGGCGCCGAGCGGTCATGGGCTCGATCGTCGCGGCTCTGCCCGTGCAGCGCACCGAGAAGGGCTCGTATGCGGCGTTGCGCGAGGCCGCCGCGCCGGTGCTGGCCAGTGGCGGGATCGTCGTGGTGTTCCCCGAGGGCACCCGCTCCACCGACGGGGTCGTCGGTGAGTTCCACGCCGGCGCGGTGCGCTTGGCCGACGACCTGGACGTGCCGCTCGTGCCGGTGGCGCTGCTGGGCACCGCCCAGGTACTGCCGAAGAACGGACGGCTGACCTCGGGCGCCGGCGAGGTCCGCTTCGGCACCGCCTTCGACTCGCAGGGGCTGGCCGCCGACCCGCAGACGGCCGACGTCGCCTCGGCCCGGCTGCGCGACGTCGTCGTGGCGCTGCGCAACGCCGGGCCGGTCGAGCCCATCGTGTCGCCGGTGTGGCGCCGGGTGGCCCGGGTCGTGGACTCGCCCGGGGGTCTCGCCGTGGCGTTCGGGTGGGGATTCGCCGAGGCGCTGTCGTGGCCGGTCATCGCCGAGATGGAGGTCGTCCTGCTGGCCGGCGCGGTGCCGCGTCGGGCGTGGCACCACGGCGTGGCCCTCGCGGCCGGATCGGTCGGCGGGGTCGCCACCCACGTATGGCTGCGCCGCCGGAGGGTCGGGGTGGCGCTGCCCCTGACCACCGCGACGATGCGCCGGCACGTCGCCGGGCAGTTCGCCGAGCACGGCGCCGGGGCGTTCTGGCGGCAGTTGCTCAGCGGCATACCCGTCAAGGTGTATGCCGCGGCCGGCGCCGACACCGCCCTGCCGGCCCGGCAGCTGACCCTCGCGGCGGCCTCGGCCCGGACCACCCGGATCGTCGGGTTCTCCGTGCTGGCCGGTCAGCTGGCCCGCCGGGTGCACCCGGCGGGGCGGCACTCGTGGGGTCGGTGGACGGTGGTAGCCGGGGCCGGGTGGGCAGTCGCGGTGACCCGGATCGTCCGACGCTGGAGTGCGCCCGCGCAGCAGGGCCTGGTCCGGGACCGACCAGGGTCGACCGGGGCCGCGGCGCCCGGCGGTTGACCCCCGCAGTCAGAGCAGGACGAGCGCGTCGCGGTGGATGACCTCGCGCTGGTAGGCCGGACCCAGCTCCCGGGCCAGGTCGCGCGTGGAGCGCCCCAGCAGCGGCGGCAACTCCTCGGAGGAGTAGTTGACCAGCCCGCGGGCCACCGGTCGCCCCGAGGGGTCGCAGACGTCCACCGGGTCGCCGTCGGCGAACTGGCCCTCGACCGCGGTGATGCCCGCGGGCAGCAGCGACGTGCGCCGCGCGACGAGCGCCTGCACGGCTCCGTCGTCGACGACCAGCCGCCCCTGGGGGGTCGTGGCGTGGGCGAGCCACAGCAACCGACTCCGCGGGCGCCGCCGCCCCGGGACGAAGGCGGTCCCCACGTCGCCCCCCGCCAGGGCCTCGGTGACCCGGTCGGTGGCGGTGAGCAGGGCGGGGATGCCGGCGGCGTTGGCGATGGCCGCCGCCTCGATCTTGGTGGCCATCCCGCCGGTGCCGACCCGGGTCCCGGCTCCGCGCACGAGCACGTCGGACAGGTCGTGCACCCCCTCCACGAGAGGGATCCGGCGGGCACCGGAGCGGCTCGGCGGGGCGTCGTAGAGGGCGTCGACGTCGGAGAGCAGCAGCAGCGCGTCGGCCCGCACCAGGTGGGCGACCAGGGCGGCGAGCCGGTCGTTGTCGCCGAAGCGGATCTCGTGGGTGGCGACGGTGTCGTTCTCGTTGACCACGGGCAGGATCCGCAGGTCGAGCAACCGGTCCAGGGTGCGCCGGGCGTTGAGGTAGTGGGTGCGCCGGGTGACGTCGTCGATGGTGAGCAGCACCTGCCCCACGGTGACGCCGTGGGCGCCGAACGCCTGCTGGTATGCCGCGATGAGGGCGCCCTGCCCGACGCTCGCAGCGGCCTGCTGCATGGCCAGGTCTCGGGGCCGGGACGCCAGCCCCAGCGGGGCCATCCCGGCGGCGATCGCCCCGGAGGACACCAACACGACCGCGTCGCCGGCGCGATGGCGGGTGGCCACCGCGTTGACCAGGGCGACCAACCGCCCGACGTCCAGGCCCCCGTCGGGACCGGTCAGCGAGCTCGACCCCACCTTGACGACCAGCCGTCGAGCGCGGGCGACTGCGGTTCGGGGCACGGACCGAGTCTAGTGAGCCGGCTCGGCTCAGTCCTGCTCGCCGGCGCTGGTCCAGTGACCGGCGCGCCGCTGCGCCTCCAGCTCACGCTGGGTCGCGGCGCGCGCGGCATACCGGCCGTGATGGCGCGCTCGGCGCTCGCCGCGGGTGGGTCGCGCCGACGGGTCCAGGCGCGGGTCGGTGCCCCGCGGGCCGAGCAGCTCCGCCCCGGTCGTCAGGCTGGGCTCCCAGTCGAAGACCACCGCGTCGTCGGCCGGGCCGACGAGCACCGCATCCCCTGGCCGGGCCCCGGCCGCCAGCAGGGCGTCCTCGACGCCCAACCGGTGCAGCCGGTCGGCGAGGTAGCCCACCGCCTCGTCGTTGGCGAAATCGGTCTGGCGCACCCACCGGGTGGGTCGCTCGCCCACGACCCGGTAAACCGGGCCCTGCGAGGTCTGCTCGCGGCGCACCTCGAAGCCGGTGTCGTCGAGCGCCTTGGGGCGCAGCACGATCCGGGCGGGGCCCGCCTGGGCGCCCTCGGCGTTCGCGGCCCGGACCTCGCGGGCTAACGCGTAGGCCAGCTCACGCAGCCCGGTGTGCGCGACCGCCGACACGACGTGCACCTGCAGCCCCCGAGCGGTCAGCTCGGGACGCACCAGCTCGGCCAGCTCGAGCGCCTCGGGCACGTCGGCCTTGTTGAGCACCACGACCCGGGTGCGCTCGGCCAGCGGGCGACCCCCGAGCTCGACGTCCGCGACGTAGCGGGACAGCTCGTCCTCGATGACCTGCAGGTCGGTCAGCGGGTCGCGGCCCGGCTCCAGGGTGGCGCAGTCGACGACGTGGGCGAGCACCGAGCAGCGCTCCACGTGGCGCAGGAAGTCCAATCCCAGACCCTTGCCCAGGTGCGCGCCCGGGACGAGCCCGGGCACGTCGGCGACCGTGAAGCGCTCTCGCCCCGCGGTGACCACGCCGAGGTTGGGCACCAGCGTGGTGAACGGGTAGTCCGCGACCTTCGGTCGGGCGCTGGACATCGCGGCGACCAGCGAGGACTTGCCGGCCGACGGGAAGCCGATGAGCGCCACGTCGGCGAGGGTCTTGAGCTCCAGGACGAGGTCGAGCGCCTCCCCCGGCTCGCCGAGCAGTGCGAAGCCCGGGGCCTTGCGCCGCGGCGACGCCAGCGCCTTGTTGCCCAGCCCGCCCCGACCTCCGCGGGCGACCACGTGCTCGGTGCCGTGGCCGACCAGGTCCGCCAGCACCGCCCCGGTGCCGTCCTTGACGACCGTGCCGTCGGGGACGGCGAGGACCAGGTCGCCCCCGTCGGCACCGTTGCGCTCGCCCCCGGCGCCGGGGGCACCGTTGGCGGCCCGCCGATGCGGATGGTGGTGGTAGTCCAACAGCGTGGTCACCTGGGGGTCGACGCGCAGCACCACCGATCCCCCGCGACCGCCGTTGCCGCCGTCTGGACCGCCCAGCGGCTTGAACTTCTCGCGACGCACCGATGCCACGCCGTGGCCGCCGTGACCCGCGGCGACGTGCAGGGATACGCGGTCGACGAAGTCGCCGCCCATCTGCCCTCCCGTCCTCATCCGGCGGTATACCGCGGGGGCGCGCCGGGCCCGGCTGCCCGAGGACGCGGCTACCGGCCGCACCCGGCATACGGCGAAGGGCGGGCCGTGAGGCCCGCCCTCACACCGATCGGTCTGGCCTCACTCGGTCGGCGCGACGTTGACCACCCGCCGGCCGCGCTTGGTGCCGAACGACACCGCCCCGGCCACGAGGGCGAAGAGCGTGTCGTCGCCGCCGCGGCCCACCCCGTCGCCCGGGTGGAAGTGCGTGCCGCGCTGGCGCACGAGGATCTCGCCGGCGTTGACCTGCTGGCCACCGAAGCGTTTGACCCCGAGGCGCTGGGCGTTGGAGTCGCGACCGTTGCGGGTCGAGGACGCCCCCTTCTTGTGTGCCATCGGCGGTCCCCTCTCAGGCCGTGATGCCGGTGATCTTGACCTGGGTCAGGCCCTGGCGGTGACCCTGGCGCTTGCGGTAGCCGGTCTTGTTCTTGTACTTGAGGATGGCGATCTTGGGGCCCTTGGCGGCCTTGACGACCTCGGCCGTCACCGCCACCTTGGCCAGGGCTGCGGCGTCGGTGGTCACGGCCTCGCCGTCGACGAGCAGCAGCGCGGGCAGGGTGAGGCGCTCGCCGGGTTGGTGCGCCACCTTGTCGATGAGCAGGACATCGCCCACGGCGACCTTCTCCTGCCGGCCACCGGCGCGGACAATCGCGTACACGTCGAACTCTCTCTCACTCACGTCGGCAGGTGCCTCGCGCGACGACGCGCTGGGCGCGGGTCGGTCGGGCGGTCCGAGCACCAACGGGCTAGCGTACCGGCCCGCCCGGGCCGGGTCCAAACCCGCGGTCAGTCCTGCGCCGCGGGGGGTGGGCCGGCCGGGGCGACGACCCGGCCGCGGCGCCGGCGCGGGCGGGCCGGTGGGCTGCCTTGCGGGTATGCCGCGTTGTCGTCCGCCGGCGGCGCCGTCTGGCCGGGCCGGGCTCCCGCGTCGCCGGACTCGCCCTCGACACCCGCGTCGTCGCGCGGCTCGCCCTCGACGCCGGCGTCGTCGCGCGGCTCGATCTCGACGCCGGCGTCGTCGCGCGGTTCGATCTCGACGCCGGCGTGGTCGCGAGGCTCGATCTGCGCCCCGGCGTCGTCGTGCCCGTCTCCCTCGGAGGGCGGCCCCGCCGCCGTCTGCGCCGACGTCGGCTGCAGACCGGCCTCAGGATCGGGCCCGGGCGGCATACTCTCGTCGGCTTGGGCGCCGTCCGGATCGGCCGGCGGAGCGGCGCTCTTGATCGCCGCGGCGTGCGCGGCCGCCGCGATCTGGGCCGGCGTCGGCCCGCCGGGTGCCGGTTGGGGGGGTGCCTCCGCCGCGGGAGCCCTACCGCGCCGGGTCCGCGCCCGTGGGGTGCCCGACCCGGCGTCCGCCCCGGAGGGGGCGCTGGGCCGGTCGACCGGATCGGTGTGGATGAGATAGCCGCGGCCGTTGCAGTGCTCGCACGTCTCGGAGAACACCTCGATGAGCCCGGAGCCCACCCGTTTGCGGGTCATCTGGACCAGACCGAGCGAGGTCACCTCCGCCACCTGGTGCTTGGTCCGGTCGCGGCCCAGGCACTCCATGAGCCGACGCACGACGAGGTCGCGGTTGGACTCCAGGACCATGTCGATGAAGTCGATGACGATGATCCCGCCGATGTCGCGCAGTCGCAATTGGCGGACGATCTCCTCGGCGGCCTCGATGTTGTTGCGGGTGACGGTCTCCTCGAGGTTGCCGCCCGAGCCGACGAACTTGCCGGTGTTGACGTCGACGACCGTCATCGCCTCGGTGCGGTCGATGACCAGCGACCCACCCGAAGGCAGCCACACCTTGCGGTCCATGGCCTTGGCGATCTGCTCGTCCACCCGGTGGTCGGCGAACAGGTCCTGCTCCCGGGTCCACCGGGACAGCCGGGGCGCCAGGTCCGGGGCCACCGCGCCGACGTACTCGCTCACCTGGGTCCAGGTGGCCTCGCCGGCGACGACCAGCGAGGTGAAGTCCTCGTTGAAGACGTCGCGGATCACCCGCACGGTGAGATCCGGCTCCCCGTGCAGCAACTGCGGGGCCCCGCTCTTGCCCTTGCGACCCACGCCGGCGGCGTCGGCCTTGGCGCTGATCTGCTCCCAGGTCTGGGTGAGGCGCTGCACGTCGGCCCGCAGCTCCGGCTCGGAGGCGCCCTCGGCGGCGGTCCGCACGATGACCCCCGCGGAGCCGGGCACCACCTCGCGCAGGATCGACTTGAGCCGGGAGCGCTCGGTGTCGGGCAGCTTGCGGGAGATCCCCGTCATCGAGCTGTCCGGGACGTACACGAGGAACCGCCCGGGCAGCGAGATCTGCGAGGTGAGCCGGGCGCCCTTGTGCCCGATGGGGTCCTTGGTCACCTGCACGAGCACCGACTGCCCCGACTCCAGGGCGTTCTCGATCCGCCGGGGCGCTCCCGAGGTCAGCCCGGCGGCGTCCCAGTTGACCTCACCGGCATACAGGACGGCGTTGCGCCCCTTGCCGATGTCGACGAAGGCCGCCTCCATGGAGGGGAGGACGTTCTGGACCTTGCCGAGGTAGATGTTGCCGGCCATGGACGCGTTGGTCTCGCGCGAGACGTAGTGCTCGACGAGCACGCCGTCCTCGAGCACGGCGATCTGGGTGCGCCCGTCCTTCTCTCGCACGAGCATGACCCGCTCGACGCTCTCGCGCCGGGCGAGGAACTCGGCCTCGGTGATCACGGTGCGCCGCCGGCCGGCCTCGCGACCCTCGCGTCGGCGCTGCTTCTTGGCCTCCAGGCGGGTAGAGCCCCGCACGCCGACGACCTCGTCGCGCCCGCGCCGGGGCTCGCGGACCCGGGTGGTCACGCCGGGGGCGTCCTCGACGTCCGTGCCGGACCCGGAGCGGCGCCGACGGCGGGTGCGTCGACGCGGTGCGCCGTCCTCGGCCCCCTCCTCGACGTCCTCGCCCCCGGCCGGCTCGGTGGCCGAGCCGGCACCGTCGGGGCCGTCGCCGGTGCCCTCCGACTGCTGGGGGGCGTCGGCCGGTTCGCCGGAGTCCGCCGATCGTCCCCGCCGCCCCTTGCCGCCGCGGCGCCGGCGCCGACGTGCCCCGCCCGCCTCGTCGGCCTCGTCCTCGCCGGCCGTCGTCGGCTCCGGCGTCTCGGTGTCGGGCTCCAGCCCGGTGTCCGTCTCGACCTCGGCTCCGTCGGCGGCCTGCGGGCGGGTGCGGGCGACCGGCGCCCGGGACACCACCGGCTCGGGCGCCTGGAAGAGCACCCCGAAGCTGGGCGGAGCGGAGGTCGCCGGACCGGACGGTGCCTCGCCGTCCGGAGCGCCGGCCTCGTCGCCGGCCTGCTCGCCCTCGGGCCGACCCGGCTGCTCGCCCTGGACCGGCCCGGTCGGCTGGGCCGAGTCGGTCTGCGCCGAGTCGGCCTCGGCAGAGTCGGTCGGCGCCGAGTCGGCCTCGGCAGAGTCGGTCGGCGCCGAGTCGGTCGGCGCCGAGTCGGTCGGCGCCGAGTCGGTCTCGGCCGAGGCGGGGGCCGCCACGGCCTTCTTGCGGGCGGCGCGTTTACGGGGCTTCGGCGTCTCGGCGGGATCGGCCGCCCCCGGGTCGGCCGCCCCCGCGTCGGCGGGTCGGTCCGACGCCTCGGCGGCGGCCTTCGCGGCCCGCTTGCGAGGCGCGCGCTTGACCGGCGTGGCCGCCGCGGCGGCCTGCTCCCCAGGGGTGGGTCCGGGCGCGGCCGGTGCGGTGTCCGGCTGCGGCGGCATACCGGCGTCGGTGGGGGTGTCGTGCTCGTCCGTGGATGCCATCCGGCGTCCTCTCGTCACCCGCACGGCGACGGCCACACCGAACGGGCCCAGAGGCCCCACGTCACCGCACGGCGCGGTGTGCTCGTCCCCACCGCCGGGTGCGGCGGGACGGAAGTCGTCTCGCTACGCCTGGGCTCACGCGTCCCGCGCGAGCATCAGCAGGCGCCGTCGGCCTTCTCGTCGGGGGCCAACGGGTCGGCCACCCTCCCGGTCGCGTCCTGCAGCGGGCCCTGAGCCAGCCGAGTCACCAGGGGCGGTGACGGCGGCTCCAGACCGGCGACGGTACGCAGTGCGGTCAGAATGTCGTCGGGGCGCACGGCCGGTGTGGTGTGCCGTACGACCACCCGGAGTATCGCACACCTTCCCCCGCCCGTGCCGCCCGGCGCGGCCGGATCGGGGTCGACCAGGCGCATGGACACGACCGCCGCCCGGGTGTCCACGACTCGCGCGCCGGCCTTGAGCATCCGGGTCACCTCGGCGTGATCGAGGGCCAGGTATGCCGCCACCGCGTCGGCGACGTCGGCGGCCTGCAGCCCGGGCAGCCGGATCTGCCAGTCGCTGGCCTGCAACCGGTCGGCCAGCGCCCCCGGGTCGGCCTCGACCACCTCGACGACGTCCAGGCCGACCGGCAGGGCGGCGTCCAGGGCCTCGCGCAGGGCGGCGGGGTCGACGCGGCGGACCAGGGCCAGCTCGACGTACTCGGCCTCGCTGGCGGCCCCGGTCGGTGCGGCGTTGGCGTAGGAGATCCGCGGGTGCGGGTGGAAGCCGGACGAGAAGGCCATGGGCACCTGCGCGCGGCGCAGGGCCCGCTCCAGGGCGCGCTGGAAGTCGCGGGTGGAGCCGAACCGCATCGGCCCCCGCTTGGCGTACCGCAGGCGCACCCGTTGGACCGGCGGCGCCGCCGGCGGACCCTGGGGCTGGCGCGGTGCAGCCACCGGGCTCAGCCGTGCTCGGCGGGCGTGCCGCGCTTGCGTGCCCGCCGCTGCCGCTCGGCCTTGTCCATCCGGGCCGCCTGCTCGGGCGTCGGCGCGAGGCCGCCGAGTCGCGCCGGCAGGTACACCAGGTCGGCACCGTGCATGGTCGGGTACTTCGCCCACATCCGGTCCAGCGACTCGGCCATCACGGCGCGCAACCGGTCGGTTGCCACCCGGACGTCCGCGCCCTCGGGCACCTGCATCGGCGGGTTGACCTCGACGTAGATCGGGGTGTTGGTCCGCCCCAGGCGCCGGGGGCGGTCCTTGGTCCACACCCGCTGCGCCCCGACGATCACCGTGGGCAGGATGGGGACGCCGGCGTCCCGGGCCATCCGCGCCGCACCGGTCTTGAACTCCTTGAGCTCGAAGGACCGCGAGATCGTCGCCTCCGGGTACACCCCGACGATCTCGCCCGCCCGCAACGCCTGGACCGCCTCGCGAAACGACCCGGCCCCCTGCGAGCGGTCCACCGGGATGTGCCCCATCCCGCGCATCATCGGCCCGGCCACCGGGTTGCGGAACACCGACTCCTTGGCCATGAAGCGCACCACCCGCCGGGTCGGCAGCGTCGCGTACCCGGCATACGTGAAGTCCAGGTAGCCGGTGTGGTTGATCGCCATGACCGCCCCGCCCTCGCGGGGGACGTACTCGCGGCCCCACATCGAGAACTTCAGCCCCTGCAGGGCGAACATCGTGCGCGCCGACGCGATGACCCACTCGTACAGCGGTTCCATGCCCGTCACTCTAGGCCGGTATGCCGCCCCCCGGCCCCGGCCGTCGCGGGCTCGGGGGCCACCGGAACAATGGTCGCGTGACCCGGGTGCCGATCAGCTTGCTGGACCTCGTCCTCGTCGGGCACGGCCGCACACCGGCCGAGGCCATCGCCGCCACGGTGCGCACGGCCCGGACCGCGGAAACCCACGGCTACGCGAGGTTCTGGCTGGCCGAGCACCACAACATGCGGGGGGTCGCCTCGTCGGCGACGGCCGTGCTCGTCGGGCACGTGGCCGACCACACCCGCTCGATCCGGGTGGGTGCCGGTGGGGTGATGCTGCCCAACCACCCGCCTCTGGTCGTCGCCGAGCAGTTCGGCACGCTGGCGGCGATGCACGGCGACCGGATCGACCTGGGCCTGGGCCGGGCACCGGGCACCGACCCGCTGACCGCCCGGGCGTTGCGTCGTGCCGAGGCGGCGGTGACGAGCTTCGCCGAGGAGGTCGCCGAGGTGCGCGACTTCCTCGGCCCGGTCCGCAAGGACGCCCAGGTCCGGGCGGTCCCCGGCGAGGGCACCCGGGTGCCGATCTGGGTGCTCGGGTCCAGTCACGCCGGGGCGTCGGTGGCCGCCCACTTCGGGCTGCCCTACTCGTTCGCGTCGCACTTCGCCCCGGCCATGCTGCGCAGCGCCCTCGAGGGCTACCGAGCCGCCTTCCGACCGGGGTCCATCGAGGCCCCGCACACCATGGCCGCCGCCAACGTCATGGTCGCCGACACCGAGGCCCAGGCCCGCCGGTTGTTCTCCTCGGTCCTGCAACGCTTCCACGGCATCGTCACCGGGCGGCGCGGCCGGCTGCCCGAGCCCACCGACGGCGACGTCACCTCGTCCTGGCCACCGGCGGTCCGGGCGGCCGTCGGCGAGATGGTGGCCTGCTCGTTCGTCGGCACGCCGGGCCAGGTCCGCGAGGGGCTGACCGACTTCGCGCGGCATACCGGCGTCGACGAGCTCATCGTCACCTGCGCGCCCTACGACCCCGAGGACCGGTTGCGCTCGGTGCACCTGCTCGGCGAGGCCTGGGCGGCCTGAGCGGTATGCCGCGGGGCCGACCCCTGGCGGTGGCGGCGTCGCGCCGGCCGGCGCCGGCTCAGGCGCGCCGGCCGAGGCGGGCCAGCACGCGGGCCTGGCGGTCGGCGCCCTCGGGCGGGGTCACGCCGGCGCGGCAGATTCCCTCGGCGTAGAGCATGTCGCCGAACGAGTCGGCGCTGGCCTCGATGCGATCGAGCTCGTCGGGGGTGAACGCGGTGTCCGAGCCCGCCGCCCGGGCCAGGTCCCAGCGGTGCACGAGCATGTCGAAGACGTAGAAGCGCGTCATCGTCTCGCCGAGGGTGGTGGGGCCGAAGTACCCCTCGTAGGCCAGGGTGTCGACCGCCGGGTCGGCCAGCCGGGCCGCCACGTCCGGCCCGTGCGCCCGCCACGCGCCCACCGGGTCGGCGGCCGGATCGGGGACCGGCGCCAGCGCGACCCCCCGGTCCGCCAGCAGGGCCCGCTGGGTGCTCACCACGTGGTGCAGGACGTCGCGGGCCGTCCAGCCCTCGCACGGCGCGGGGGCGTCCCAGTCGGTGATGCCCTCGATGAGGTCGCTCAGCGGTGTCAGCGCGGCTCGATAGGTTTCGGATGTCGTCATGACTCGATCCTGCGTGGGGGTGTCGTGGGCCCGCTTGAAGATCCCCGCCAACCTCGCGAGCACCCGGTCGCGCGGGCGCACCTGCGCACCAGCGCACGCCCCTCCCCGCCGGTCTACCGCTACGAGCCGCCGGCCGACCTGCGCGACCGCATCCGGCACGTGTGGGTGCCCGTCTGGGACATCCCCGACGGCGAGGTCTGGGAGCAGCACGTGCTGGCCTACCCGTGTTGCCAGCTCGTCGTCGGCCACGACTACGCGCGCCTCTACGGGGTGGTGCGGGGCCTGTCCACGGTGAGCCTGCAGGGCCGCGGGTGGGTGGTCGGGACGATGCTCACCCCCGCCGCCGGGTGGCTGGTGACCCGCGAGCCGGTGTCCCGGCTCGTCGACACCTGGGTGGACCTGCAGCGGCTCGGCGCGCCGTGGGCCGACCTGGCCCCGGCGGTCCGAGCGGTGATGGGCCCCGACCCCACCAGCCCGAGCGCACACCGCCTCGCCGCCGACCTGGTCGCCCGGACGATCCGCCGCGAGCTGCAGCTCGACCCCGAGGGCGCGCTGCTCAACGCCCTCGTCGACGCGGTGGAGAGCGACCCGCAGCTGCTGCGGGTGGACCAGCTGGCCCGACGGTTCGCCCTCTCCGAGCGCTCCCTGCAGCGGCTGGTGTCCCGCCGGTTGGGCCTCACGCCGCGCTGGCTGGTGCAGCGCCGGCGGTTGCAGGAGGCCGCCGAGCGCCTGCGCGCCGGCCAGACCGACCTCGCCGGCCTCGCGGCCTACCTCGGCTACGCCGACCAGGCACACCTGAGCCGCGACTTCCGGGCGGTCACCGGCCTGGCCCCCTCGCAGTTCCGCGCCGAGGCCAGCCGGGACGACCCGGCCGCCAGGACGCACGAGGGGCCGCCCCGCTGACCGGGTCGAGACCGGGACCAGGCGTCTGGGAGGATGCCGCCCATGACCGCCGGCCCGACCCGCCCCCCGACGATCCCCGATCGGCCCTCCCTAGAGGGTCTCGAGGACCGCTGGGGCGCGGTATGGGAGCGCGAGGGGACCTACCGTTTCGACCGCGCGCGGGCGCTGAGCCTGCCCCGCGACCGGGTGTTCTCCATCGACACCCCCCCGCCGACCGCCTCCGGATCGCTGCACATGGGCCACGTCTTCAGCTACACCCACACCGACTGCATGGCCCGGTACCGGCGGATGGCCGGCCTGGAGGTCTTCTACCCGATCGGGTGGGACGACAACGGCCTGCCGACCGAGAAGCGGGTCCAGAACTACTACGGGGTGCGCGGCGACTCGACGCTGCCCTACGACCCGGGCTTCGTGCCGCCGCACCGGGGCGACGTCGCCTCGACCAAGGCCGCCGACCAGGTGCCGGTGAGCCGGCAGAACTTCCTCGACCTGTGCGAAGAGCTCACCGTCCTGGACGAGCAGGCCTTCGAGTCGCTGTTCCGCCGGATGGGCTTCTCGCTGGACTGGACCATCTCCTACCGCACCATCGACGAGCACTCCCGGGCGACCTCGCAGCAGGCGTTCCTGCGCAACGTCCGCCGCGGCGAGGCCTACCAGGCGCTGGCCCCGGGGCTGTGGGACGTGACCTTCCAGACCGCGGTCGCCCAGGCCGAGCTGGAGGCCCGCGACTACCCGGGCCACTACTACCGGGTCGCCTTCCACCGCCCGGACGGCACCCCCGTGCACATCGAGACCACCCGCCCGGAGCTCATCCCCGCGTGCGTCGCGCTGATCGCCCACCCCGACGACGAGCGGTACGCCGCGCTGGTGGGCACCACGGTGACCTCGCCGATCTTCGGGGTGCGGTTGCCGGTCCTCGCCCATCCCGCCGCCGAGCCGGACAAGGGCGCCGGCATCGCCATGTGCTGCACCTTCGGCGACCTCACCGACGTGCTGTGGTGGCGCGAGCTCTCCCTGCCGACCCGCTCGCTGGTCACCCGCACCGGCCGGTTGGCCGCGCAGACCCCGGACTGGCTTACCGGCCCGGGCGCGGACCTGTATGCCGCGAAGGTCGCCGGCGCGACGGCATACGGCGCCCGTGCGGCGATCGAGGCCGCGCTGCGCGAGTCCGGCGACCTCGACGGCGAGCCCACGCCCACCCGGCGCAAGGCGAACTTCTACGAGCGCGGCGAGAAACCCCTGGAGATCGTCACCTCGCGCCAGTGGTACATCCGCAACGGCGGGCGCGACCGGCAGCTCAACGACCGGCTGGTCGCCCAGGGCGAGGCGATCGCCTTCCACCCGCCGTTCATGCGGGCCCGGTACGCCAACTGGGTGGCCGGGCTCAACGGCGACTGGCTGGTCTCGCGGCAGCGGTTCTTCGGGGTCCCGATCCCGGTCTGGTATGCCGTCGACGCCGCCGGGCAGGTCGACTACGACCGGCCGATCCTGCCCACCGAGAGCCGGCTGCCGGTCGACCCGGCGGCCGACGCACCCGAGGGCTACACCGAGGACCAGCGCGGCGTGCCGGGCGGCTTCGTCGGCGACCCCGACGTCCTGGACACCTGGGCCACCTCCTCGTTGACCCCGCAGATCGCCGCCGGGTGGCGCGGGGCCGACGGCGCCGAGCCCGACCCGCTCTTCGCCGCGGTCTTCCCCATGGACGTGCGGCCGCAGGCGCACGACATCATCCGCACCTGGCTGTTCGCCACGGTCGTGCGCTCCTGCTACGAGCACGACAGCGTGCCGTGGACCGACGCGGCGATCTCCGGGTGGATCCTCGACCCCGAGCGCAAGAAGATGAGCAAGTCCAAGGGCAACGTCGTCACGCCGGAGGCGTTGGTCCGCGAGCACAGCGCCGACGCGGTGCGCTACTGGGCCGCCTCGGGGCGCCTGGGCACCGACGCGGCGTTCGACCCGGGGCAGATCAAGGTCGGTCGCCGCCTGGCCATCAAGATCCTCAACGCCAGCAAGTTCGCCCTGTCGTTCGGCCCGCTGTCCGGCGGATCGTCCTGCGCGACAGCGGATCTGGTCACGGAGCCGCTGGACCGGTCGATGCTGGCCGCGCTGGCCGACGTGGTCCGGGCCGCGACGGTGGGGTTCGACGCGTGGGACTACACCCGCTCGCTGGAGCTCACCGAGACGTTCTTCTGGACGTTCTGCGACGACTACCTCGAGCTGGTCAAGGACCGCGCCTACGGCGCGCGCGGCGAGGCCGGCGCGCGGTCGGCGCGGGCCGCGCTGCGGATCGCCCTCGGGGTCCTGCTGCGGCTGCTCGCGCCGATCCTGCCCTATGTCACCGAGGAGGTCTGGTCGTGGTGGCAGGACGGCTCGGTGCACCGGCAGGCCTGGCCCACGCCCGCCGATGCGCTGCCCGACGGCCTCACCGGCGACCCCGCCGTGCTCTCGGGCGTCGGCGAGGCCCTCGCCGCGATCCGCAGGGTGAAGTCCGAGGCCAAGGTCGGGATGCGGGCCGGGATCGCCGCGATGTCCCTGGCCGGTCCGGCGAGCGTGACGGGTGCGGTCCGCGAGGCCGAGGGCGACCTGCGGGCCGCCGGGCGCATCCAGACCCTCGGGTATGCCGCCGCCGAGACGCTGCAGGTCCGCGACGCCGAGCTGGTGGCGGTCCCGACGGCGCCGGTGGCCGGCTGAGCGTCTCGACCGCGGCACCGACCCCGCCCGAGCCGGGCCGCCCTGGCTAGTCTCGACGCATGGTCCGGGCCACATCGTCGACCTCGACGCGCCGCACGGGCGCGCTCCTGGTGGTGGTGGGGCTCGGGGTGCTCGCCGGGCTCGTCGGGGTCGTCGCCGGCGGCCCGGTCGACTACCTCTCGGCCCCGACACTCACCGTGACGACCAGGGCCTCGACCCCGCTCGAGCCGATCGGTGCGGTGGCTACGGCGAGCCCGACCCCGACCGCGGCGAGGGTGGGTGAGCCGTCCTCGGCGCTGCCGCCGTGGGTGGGGACCGCGCTGCAGGTGCTGGGCGTCCTGCTGACCGGCGGCGCGGCATACCTGCTCGTCACGCTCGGGCGACGAGGCCTGCGCCGACGACGACCCCCCGGCGGCCTCGCCCCGCCCGAGGCGCCCCGGTCGGACCCCCTGCCGCCGGCGGTCGACCGCCTCGCCGCCCAGGTGGCCGAGGCCCGGGCCGTGGTCGGCCGGGCCGGCAGCCCCCGAAACGCCGTGGTCGCGGCCTGGATCCGCCTACAACGGTCGGTGGCCGTGGCCGGGCTGCCGGCCGCGCCGGCGGAGACGCCGACGGAGTACCTCGCCCGGGTCCTGGCCGCGTGGGAGGTCGACCGCACCGCGCTGGACGAGCTGGCCGAGCTCTACCGCGAGGCGCGCTTCTCCGACCACCCGATCGGCCAGCGCCACCGGGCCGCCGCGCTGCGGGCCCTGGCCATCGTGCACGCCGACCTCGCCCGGGCCGCCGGGCACCCCAGCGGGCAGGACCGCGGTGGCGGGGTGGTCGCGGCCGGAGTGGACCGGTGAGCCGCACCGCCCCGCGCCCGGGCCCGGTGGGGCGGCGGCTGCGGTGGGTCCTCGGGACGTGGGCATCGGCCTGCCTGGTCCTCTCGCTCATGGCCTTCGACCCGTCGGTGCCCCTGCTCGGGGCAGTCGCGGCCGTCGTCGCCGTCGTCGCCGCGGCCGTGGCGGTCCCGACGGCCTCGGGTCCGTCCCGGTGGGTCGTCGACGACCTCCCGACGCCCGGGGCGGGCCGCGGCGCGGACCACGCGACCACCCAGCTGGCTGTCCGCCTGGCCACGTCCGGCGACGACCCCGACCGGGCCGCGCAGCTGGCCGCCGAGGTGCGCGAGCGGGTCGCCGCGGTGCTCGTCGCCCGGGTCGCCCGCACCCGCGGGGTCGATCTCGCCGTCCGTCCCGACCTCGTCACGGGCCTGTTGCCCGAGCAGCTGTCGGCCCTGGTCCTCGGGGCCGGGCCAGCCGACCGGAGGCTGCTCGACCCGGTCGTGCTCGACGCCGTCCTCTCGAGAATCGAGTCGCTGTGACCCTCTCCGTTGCTGACGTCACCCGCCTGGGTGCCGACGTGCTCGACCAGGTCGAGCGCGCGGTCGTGGGCAAGCGCGACCCGCTCACCCTCGTGCTGGCCGCCGTGCTCGCCGGGGGGCACGTGCTCATCGAGGACTTCCCGGGCCTGGGCAAGACCCTCGCCGCGCGCAGTCTCGCCCGGGCCCTGGGGCTGGACTTCGCCCGCGCGCAGTTCACCCCCGACCTGTTGCCCGGCGACCTCACCGGCTCCTTCGTCTACGACCAGCGGGTGGGCGAGTTCGCCTTCCGGCGCGGCCCGCTGTTCACCGGGCTGCTGCTCGCCGACGAGATCAACCGCACGCCGCCGAAGACCCAGGCGGCGCTGTTGGAGGCGATGCAGGAGCGCCAGGTCACCGTGGAGGGCCAGACCTTCGCCCTGCCGCGACCGTTCCACGTCCTGGCCACGGCCAACCCCGTCGAGAACGAGGGCACCTACCCGTTGCCCGAGGCCCAGCTCGACCGCTTCCTCGCCCGGGTCGCCTTCGGCTACCCGTCGGCGCAGCAGGAGCTCGACGTGCTGCGGCGCCGCATGGTCCGCCGCCGCGAGGAGGTCACCGTCGACCAGGTCACCGACGGTGCGGGGGTGCTGGCCATGCAGCAGGCCGTCGAGACCGTCGTCGTCGACGGGGACCTGGCCCGCTACTGCGTGGACGTCGCCCAGGCCACCCGCTCCCACCCCGCCGTGCTGCTGGGTGCCTCGCCGCGCGGATCGTTGGGTCTGCTGCTGGTCTCCCGCGGGTATGCCGTCCTGCACGGACGCGACTACGTCACCCCCGAGGACGTCAAGTCGGTGGCCGGGTCGGTGCTGGCCCATCGGATCACCGTGCGGCCCGAGCTGTGGCTGAGCAACGTCACCGGGCCGTCGGTGGTCGCGTCCGTGCTGGGCTCGGTGCCCAGCCCGCGCCCGCAGGACCCCGACGACCCGAACGACCCGACGGCCGACGCGGACCCCGGTGCCCCCGCAGGACCCCGGTGACCGCCGCCCCGACCGGCCCCGACGCCCAGGTGCTGCGGCCCTGGCGGCCCACGCACGCCCTCGTGCGCGCCTTCGTGCTCGGGGCCCTGGGTGCGCTCGGCGCGATCACCCTGCGCCGTGCCGACCTGCTCATCCTGGCCACCCCGGTGCTCGCCGCGGCCGGCTGGGGCTGGTGGATGCGGCCGCGGCATATCGCGAGCGCGACCGTCCGGGTGGAGCACCCGCGGCTCGTCGAGGGCGCGGTCACCACGTGCACGCTGGAGGTGGCGCTGCCGCAGGGCGCCGAAGAGGTGCTGGCGCACCTGTCCGGGGACCCGTTCGTGGCGATCGGCGAGGCCACGGCAGCCGAGCGCTCCGGCTGCCCGACCAGCCCGCCCGTGCACCTGCGGCGGGCGGCCTGGTCGGTGCGGGCGACCCGCTGGGGGGCCCGACGGGTCGGCCCGGTCCTGGTGTCGGTGCGCAGCCCCTGGTGGGCCTACCGCACCGACGTGGCGCGGATCGACCCGGTCGAGGTCACCGCCGTGCCGCAGCGCAGCGGCTTCGACGCGGGTGCGCCGACTCCGCACCCCGAGGGGCTGGTCGGGGTCAACCGCTCCACCGGCGTCGGCTCCGGGGCCGAGCTGGCCTCGATCCGCCCGTTCCAGGCCGGGGACCGGCTGCGCCGGATCCACTGGCCCACCTCGCTGCGCACCGGCGAGTTCCACGTCACCACGACCCATGCCGACCAGGACGCCCACGTGGCGCTGGTGGTGGACGCCTTCAGCGACCTGGGCCCCCGCGAGGGTGTGGACGGGCGGGCGACCAGCCTGGACCTCACCGTGCGGGCCGCGGCGTCGGTCGCCGCGCACTACCTCGGATCGGGCGACCGGGTGTCGCTGCGCGTCCTCGGGACGCACGGGACACCGCGGCTGCCCGCGCGCAGCGGGCCGACCCAGGCGCGTCGGATCGAGGACGTGCTGGCCGCCGTCGAGCCGGCCACCGACCGCGAGCTGTCCCGCCGCCAGCTCATGGACGGGCTGACCAGCGGGTGCGTCGTCGTGGTGCTCACGCCCCTGGTCCACCCGAGAATGGCCGGTGCGGTCGCGTCGATCGCCGCGCGGGGGCTGACCACCATCGCCGTGGACACCTTGCCCGAGCACCTGTGGGCCGACGCCGCCGACGTCCACCTGGCCCTGGCCTGGAGGTTGCGCCGGTTGGCCTGCGACGAGGACATCCACCGGCTCGGCGGCGTCGGGGTGCCCGTCGTGCCCTGGCGCGGGCCGGGCAGCCTCGACCAGGTCCTGCGCGACGCCGCCCGGCGCGCTCGGCGTCCGCGAATGGCCCGACGGTGAGGCTCAGCCGGCAGCTGCAGCTGGCCCGGGCCGTGGCCGCCGCGATGCCGCTGGCCTTCCTCGGATGCGCGGGGCTGGCCGGTGCGTCGGTCGGCCCGGCGTGGTATCTGGTCGCCGTCGCCGCCGCCGCCGTCGGGCCGGCCTCCCCCGACACCGCCGGTCCCCTGCTGGTGTGGGGCCTGTTGGCGCTGATGTGGGTCGCCGGTGGGCCGATCGGCGTGTGGTGGGCGGTCCCGGCGGCCCTCGCGGCGCTGCTCGGGCACTGTGCCACGGCCTACCTCGCCGCCGCGCCCCCGGGCCTGACCACGTCCGCGCGGGTGCTGCTGCGCTGGGCGGCCCGGCTGGGGGTGCTCGCCGCGCTGACGGTGGCGGTCGCGGCCGGCCTCGTCGCGGCGCAGGCCTGGCAGCTGGCCGGGTCCAGCGCCTGGACCGTCGTCGTCCTGCTGGCCACCGCCGCCGGCCTGTATGCCGTGCGCCCGCGCCCGGTCAGCGAGGACTGACCACCCACCAGGTCACCGGCCACCCCAGCAGCCCCGGCCTACGCTGTCGCCACCCGGCGGCGCCCACCGGGTCCACCCGCCCCCGGGCGGGGTCGTAGGCGACCAGGGCGCCGTCCTGCGGCACGAGCAGCCCGACGTGCCGAGGCAGCCACCGGCTGCCGACGTAGAGGGCAGCCGGCAGATCGGGCGCGGTCCGGCGGGCCAGATCCGCGGCCAGCCGGGTCCGCGTCGCCGTCGGGCGCAGCCGCACCCACCTCGTGCGGTAGCGCCGACCGGTGAGCCGGGTCAGCTCCGCGGCCAGCCCCCAGGGCGGCGTGCCCAGTGCCCGGGGCCACGGCAGCTGGAGCCGACCGGTCGGGCTGCGCACCGCGTTCGTGCGCCGATGCACCGCCGCCTCGTATGCCGCGAACCGGGCCGCCGCCGCACCCCCCGTCGGCGCGTTCGGCGGCCCGAGCAGCTCGGTGGCGAAGGCGTCCTCGCGGAGCATCCGGGCGACCGTGGCCACCGCGCTCCCGCAGGTCAGGCCGGTCTGCTGCACCGGGGCGGCAGCGCCCACCCGCAGGCGGAACACCGAGTGCGCTCTCACCGCCGTCCCGCGGCCGACCGGGGTGGGTCAGGCGGGCGGCCCGGCACGCCCATACCCTCCGCTCGAGGCGCTCAGGCGGATTGGCGCCGCTGCTGGCGCTTGGTCGCGGCCGGGGGGACCTCGCGGCGCACCACGGTGGGGTTGACGTTGTCGAGGACCACCTCGCGGGTGACGACGACCTTGGCGATGTCCGCCTCGCTCGGCACGTCGAACATCACCGGCTGCAGGACCTCCTCCATGATGGCCCGCAGCCCGCGCGCACCGGTGCCGCGCAGCAGCGCCTGGTCGGCCACCGCCTCGACCGCCTCGGGGGTGAACTCCAGCTCCACCCCGTCGATCTCGAACATCCGCTGGTACTGCTTGACCAGGGCGTTACGCGGCTCGGTGAGGATCGACACCAGGGCGGCGCGGTCCAGCGGAGTCACCGTGGTGATGACCGGCAGCCGGCCGATGAACTCCGGGATGAGCCCGAACTTCATGAGGTCCTCGGGCATGACGTCGGCGAAGGACTGGCCCTCGTCCTGGGCGGTGTGCAGCTGCGAGCCGAAGCCCAGGCCCTTCTTGCCCGAGCGGGCCTCGATGAGCTTCTCCAGCCCGGCGAAGGCCCCGCCGACGACGAACAGGACGTTCGTCGTGTCGATCTGGATGAACTCCTGGTGCGGGTGCTTGCGCCCGCCTTGCGGCGGCACCGAGGCGGTGGTGCCCTCGAGGATTTTCAGCAGGGCCTGCTGGACTCCCTCGCCGGAGACGTCGCGGGTGATCGACGGGTTCTCGCTCTTGCGGGCGATCTTGTCGACCTCGTCGATGTAGATGATCCCGGACTCGGCCTTCTTGACGTCGTAGTCGGCGGCCTGGATGAGCTTGAGCAGGATGTTCTCCACGTCCTCGCCGACGTAGCCGGCCTCGGTGAGGGCGGTGGCGTCGGCGATCGCGAAGGGCACGTTGAGCAGCCGGGCCAGGGTCTGGGCGAGATAGGTCTTGCCGCATCCGGTGGGGCCGATGAGCAGGATGTTGGACTTGGCGATGTCGACCGAGTCGGTGTCCTTCTTGCCGGGGCCCTCGCCGGCCTGGATGCGCTTGTAGTGGTTATAGACGGCGACGGCCAGGGCCCGCTTGGCGGTGTCCTGGCCGACGACGTAGGTGCCGAGGAAGTCGAAGATCTCGCGCGGCTTGGGCAGCTCGTCGATGCCCAGGTCGGAGGACTCGGCCAGCTCCTCCTCGATGATCTCGTTGCACAGGTCGATGCACTCGTCGCAGATGTACACGCCGGGGCCGGCGATGAGCTTCTTCACCTGCTTCTGCGACTTGCCGCAGAAGGAGCACTTCAGAAGGTCGCTGCCCTCCATGCGCGCCACGTGCATCTCCCGCCTGCCGGATCCGACCCCGTGCTCGGGACCGTGATGTGCCGACGCTACCCGTCTGCGGCGGCCGGTAGCCCCAATTACACGCGCCAACTTCGCCGCCCGCCGCTTTGTCCGCTGTCGGCGCAACCCCGGTCTGCCCGGCCGGCCGCATCCGGCAGCGCCCGGCGGCATACCCCCGACCACAACCCCACCACGGCGGGCGTCGGGTCGCCCGGGACCCCGACTCAGCGACCACAACCCCACCACGGCGCGATCGCGTCCGGCGCCACCCGAGCCGGCACCTGTGGACAGCGCGGGCGACCGCCGACACCGGTGCACGACCGTGTCGGTATGCCGCCGACGACCCCCTTCACCCGCCGGGACGCGCTGCGGGCCAGCGTCACGCCCCGCCAGCTGCGCGGACACCGGTACCGCCGGCTGCTGCGCGGCATCTACGTGCCGGCCGGGGCCGTGCCGAGCGTGGCGATGCGCGGTGCTGCCGCCCTGCTCGCGTGCCCGCCGGCCAGCCACCTGTCCCACCTCACCGCCGCGCAGCTGTGGGGCGCCGTCGTGCCCACGGACCCGCGCACGCACGTCAGCTCCCCGGCGCACCGGGCCAACCGCGAAGGCATCGCCAGTCACCGGGCGGCCCCGTCGGCCCAGGTCGTCCTGCGCCACGGCCTGCGGGTCAGCTCACCGGTGCAGTCCTTCCTCGACTGCGCGGCCCTGCTGCCCCTGGTGGACCTCGTCGTGCTCGGCGACTCGCTGGTCGCCCGCGGGGTGCTCCGCCCGGCCGAGCTGGCCACGGCCGCGGCCTCGTGGACCGGGCGCGGCCGGCGGCAGGCTCGCCGGGCGGCGGCCCTGGTCCGGGCGGGGGGTCGACTCCCCCATGGAAACCAGGCTGCGCCTGCTCATCGTGCTGGCCGGGCTGCCCGAACCGGTCGTCGACCACCGGGTCCTGGACCCCGACGGGCGGCTGCGAATGCGCTTCGACCTGAGCTACCCGGCATACCGGCTGGTGGTCGAGTACGACGGGCGCCAGCATGCCGAGTCCGACGCCCAGTGGGCCCACGACCTGACCCGTCGGGAGGCTCTCGACGACGACGGGTGGCGGATCGTCGTGCTGCGGGCCTCGGACGTGTTCCGGACCCCTGGGCAGACCCTCGCGCGGTTGGTCAGGGTGATGCGCAGCCGGGGTATGCCGGTGCCGGCCCGGCTCGATCCCCGCTGGGAGCTGCACTTCCCGGAGCTGGGGGCCGGTCGGAGCCTAGGGCCGTGAGCGACCGCAACTGCGCCGATGCGACGTCCGGGCCGGGTCGATGCCCGAATCCACGCTCGCAACTGCGCCAATGCGCTGCTCGGTCCCTCACCCACGACCCGCGGGCTCAGGTCTGCTCAGGTCGGCTCAGGTCTGCAGGGACGCCTTGCGCGAGACCAGGACCTCGTCGATGAGGCCGTACTCCTTGGCCTCGGCCGCCGAGAGGATCTTGTCACGCTCGATGTCGGCCGCGGTCTGCTCCGAGGTCCGGCCGGTGTGCGCGGCCAGGGTGTCCTCCAGCCACGCCCGCATCCGCAGCACCTCGTTGGCCTGGATCTCCAGGTCGGAGGCCTGGCCGTAGTCGCCGCCGGCCAGCGCCGGCTGGTGGATGAGGATGCGGGCGTTGGGCAGGGCGAACCGCTTGCCCTTCGACCCGGCCCCGAGCAGCACCGCCGCCGCCGAGGCGGCCTGCCCGACGACGAACGTCTGGATGTCGGGGCGGATGTACTGCATGGTGTCGTAGATCGCCGTCATCGCGGTGAACGAACCGCCCGGGGAGTTGATGTACATGAGGATGTCGCGGTCCGGGTCCTGCGACTCCAGGACGATGAGCTGGGCGATGATGTCGTCGGCCGAGGCGTCGTCGACCTGCACCCCGAGGAAGATGATCCGGTCCTCGAACATCTTCGTGTACGGGTCCAGGCGCTTCATCCCGTAGGACGTGCGCTCCTCGAACTGCGGGAGGATGTACCGCGCGTTCGGGCCGGCGGCATACCGGCTCGGCTCCCCGACATAGGGGTATGCCGCGGCGCGCACCGACGGGGGGACGGTCAGGCGCCCGGACGGGTCGAGGGTCATGGTGGGTCTCCGGTCTGCGAGTCCGTCAGCGGACGGGGTTGGC
This sequence comes from Dermatophilaceae bacterium, assembly GCA_037045055.1. Lineage (GTDB taxonomy): Bacteria > Actinomycetota > Actinomycetes > Actinomycetales > Dermatophilaceae > Phosphoribacter. The sequence goes on from JBAOHJ010000003.1 coordinate 460,607, forward strand.
GTTCGGGCCGGCGGACGGGCCGGCGCTGGCGGCGCGTTCGACGACATGGTCGACGAATCCGTAGTCCTTGGCCTCCTCGGCGGTGAACCACCGGTCGCGGTCGGAGTCCTTCTCGATCTGCTCGACGCTCTGCCCGGTGTGCTGGGCGATGAGCCCGGCCATCTGCTTCTTGATGTGCAGCATCTGCTCGGCCTGGATCTTGATGTCCGAGGCGGTGCCGCCGATCCCGCCGGAGGGCTGGTGCATCATCACCCGGGCATGCGGGGTGGCGAAGCGCTTGCCCGGGGTGCCCGCGGAGAGCAGGAACTGGCCCATCGACGCGGCCATCCCCATGGCCACGGTCGCGACGTCGGGCTTGACCCACTGCATGGTGTCGAAGATCGCCATGCCGGCGGTCACCGAGCCGCCCGGGGAGTTGATGTAGAGCCAGATGTCCTTCTCCGGGTCCTCGGCGGCCAGCAGGAGCATCTGCGCGCAGATGGCGTTGGCGTTCTCGTCGCGGACCTCCGAGCCGAGCAAGATGATCCGCTCCTTGAGCAGCCGGTTGTAGATGTGGTCGTCCAGGCCGCCCGGCATGGGCTCGCCGGCCATGACGGCCTCGTTCCGTGGGCTCACCGCGGGCCTCCATCGACATCGGGGGACGTGCTCACCGACCCTAACGCCCGCCACCGGTCCGGAAATCCCCCCGTCGACGGTGTTCGCCGTGAGCGCACCGGGGGGCCGACTCGGGGTGGGCCCCGCCGGTATGCCGCGCCTCACCGCGGGCGGCTCGGCTCGCGGACCGCGGGTGCCAGGGCCAGGGCCACCAGGGCCAGGACGCCGACGGCCAGCAACGCCGAGAGCACCCCGACCCGGTCGCCGACGAACCCCAGCAGGGGCGGGCCGGCGAGGAAGCCGAGGTAGCCGATCGTCGCGACGACGCTGATCCGCGCCGGGGCGCGTTCGGCGTCGTCGGCGGCGGCGGAGAACCCGACCGGGAAGCCGAGGCTGGCGCCCAGCCCCCAGGCGGCGGCGCCGAGGAAGGCCAGCGCCCCGGCCCCGGTGACGACGAGCAGCGCCCCGATGAGCGCCAGCAGGGCCAGCAGGCGCAGGACCGGCACCCGACCGTAGCGATCCAGCGCGGCCGGCCCGGCGATGCGCCCGAGAGTCATCAGGGCCAGGAAGGTGGCGAAGGCCAGCACGCCGGCCCAGGCCGGCAGGCCGTGGCCCTCGACCATGGCCACGGACAACCAGTCGTTGGCCGTGCCCTCGGTCACCGCCGCCACGAAGACCACCGCCCCCACGAGCAGGGTGCGCCGCTCACCCCAGGCCGCCAGGGCCCCGACGCCGGGCGGGCGACCCGGCCCACCCGCCCCGGCCGGCCTCGAGAGGAACCGGCGCAGGGCATACCCTCCGACCCCGACGACGAGCACGCCGACCGCCCCAAGGTGCACGAGGATGGGCACCCGCAGCGCCGACGCGCCCGAGCCGACCAGAGCGCTGGCCACCGTCGCACCGCTGAACGCGGCATGGAACCGGGGCATCAGCGAACGCCCGACCAGACCCTCCACCCGCGCGCCCTCGAGGTTCATCCCGACGTCCCACACGCCCACGCCCAGCCCCGCCAGGAACAGCCCGACCATGACCAGCGGCTGCGACCGGGCCAGGTCGACCCCCACCCCGAGCCCGCCGAGCCCCAGTGTGGCGCACCCGATCCCCATCCGCACCGCCCGGGCCGCCCCGAGGTGGTGCGCCGCCCAGCCCGCCGAGGGCAGACCGAGCAGCGACCCGGCGGAGACGGCCAACAGGGTGACCCCGAGCTGACCGGCGGACAGCCCCAGCTGGCTCTTCAGGTCCGGGATGCGCGAGGCGAACGCGGCGAACAGCACGCCGGCCAGTGCGAACACGGCATACGTGGCGGTGCGGGCCCGTCGGACGGTCGACGTGACGTCAGGCGCCGACCCCCGGTCGGCCGGGGGGTCGCTCAGCCCTGGTCACCCTCGCCGGCGGCCGCCTCGGCCCCGTCCGCGTCGGTCACGGCGTCGGCCCCGTCCGCGTCGGTCCCGGCCGCGTCGGTCACGGCGTCGGCCCCGTCCGCGTCGGTCCCGGCCGCGTCGGTCACGGCGTCGGCCCCGTCCGCGTCGGTCCCGGCCGCGTCGGTCACGGCGTCGGTCCCGTCCGCGTCGGTCACGGCGTCCGTGCCTTCCGCCGCGCCGGTCCCGTCCGCGGCCCCATCCGTGCCCTCGGGCGACGCGGCCGGGCGGGTCAGCGCGGAGAGGTCGACGGCGTTGCCGTCGGTGTCCACGACGGTGGCCCGCTCCATGACCGTAGCCAGGGCCTTGCGCCGGGAGACCTCGGCGTACATCGCCGGGATCTGCCCCTGCCCGTCCACGGCCTGGGCGAACTGGTTGGGGTCCATGCCGTACTGGCGGGCGGTCATGACGAGGTACTCGACGATCTCGGCCTGCTCGACCTGGACCTCGTGCTTCTCGACCACGGCGTCGAGCAGCAACTGCGTCTGGATGCCCTTGCGGGTCGACTCGGCGACCTCGGCGCGGTGCTCCTCGTCCTCAACCCGCTCCTCTTCCTCGAGGTGGTGCTCGACCTCGGCGGCGACCACGGCGTCGGGCACCGGCACGTCGACGGCGGCCAGCAACGCCTCCAGCACCCGGTCGCGGGCCTGCACGCCCTGGTCGTAGCGCTTGGCGCGCTCGGCGTCCTCGGCGAGGTCGGCGCGCAACTGCGCCAAGGTGTCGAACTCGGAGGCCAGCTGGGCGAACGCGTCGTCGAGCTCGGGCAGCTCACGGACCTTGACGGTCTGGACGGTGACCGTGCAGTCGGCCTGCTCGCCGGCGTGTTCGCCGCCGGCCAGGGCTGCCGAGAACGTCGCGGTCTGCCCAGCACCCAGGCCCACGAGCGCCTCGTCGAGGCCGTCGAGCATGGTCGCGGAGCCCACCTCGTAGGAGACGCCGGTGACCTCGTCGATGGTCTGCTCGCCGATCGTCGCGGTGAGGTCTATCGACACGAAGTCACCGGTCTCGGCGGGCCGCTCGACGCCCACGAGCGTGCCGAACCGCAGCCGCAGGGACTCCACCCGCTCGTCGACGTCGGCATCGGTGACCACGAGCGGGTCGACGGTGACCGACAGGGTCGCGAAGTCGGGCAGCTCGATCTGCGGCCGGCAGTCGACCTGCGCGCTGAACACCAGCTGTTGGCCGTCCTCGATCGGCACCTCGGTGACGTCGACCTCGGGCTGACCCATCGGGCGCACGTCGTGCTCGGCCAAGGCCTGCCCGTAGAACGTCGGCATCGCCTCGTTGACCGCCTCCTGCAGCACCGCGCCCTTGCCGACCCGCTGCTCGATGATCCGGTTGGGCACGTGGCCGCGGCGGAACCCGGGCACCTGGATCTGCCCGCCGATCGTCTGGTATGCCGCGTCGAGGCTGGGCTTGAGCTCCTCGAACGGCACCTCGACGGTGAGCTTGACCCGGGTGGGTCCGAGGGTCTCGACGGCGCTCTTCACGACAGCGACTCCAGAGGGGTGGGGGTGCGGGGCGGACAACCGGTCCACTGTAGTTGGTCGGGGTAGCCGGATTCGAACCGACGGCCTTCCGCTCCCAAAGCGGACGCGCTACCAAGCTGCGCCATACCCCGGTGTGCGCCGGCGGCATACCCGCGACCCGCGCGTGAGCATCGAGGTTCGCCGACCCGACGACCGGGGACTAGGCTAACGCCCCGGCAGCGCGGCGCTCGTCGACGCGGCCCCGCGGGCGTAGCTCAATGGTAGAGCCCCAGTCTTCCAAACTGGCTACGCGAGTTCGATTCTCGTCGCCCGCTCCCCGCCTGGCCAGTTTGGTAACCACTCGGTAAAACCGGCGTCGTCGCCTCCGACGTCTCACTAGACTCCCGAATTGTCGCGCTTGCTGTCGTATCACCACACCGTGTGGTGCTCTCTCCCATCCGAGACTCTCCCACCCCCCCTCGGAGGTCGACCGTGTCAGGTCGAGTCGCCGCGCCGTCGTCACCGTGGCTGGTGCGCGGCCGGCTGCTGGATCGGCTGGCCCCGATCGGCTCCGGGGGCCTGGGGATGGTCGTGGCCCCGGTGGGCACGGGCAAGACCACACTGCTGCGCCAGTGGGCCCAGACCCGCGAGCACCCAGTGCTCTGGTATGCCGCCGATCGGGTGCCGTCGGTCGAGCTGGTGCGGCGCGAGGTCGCCCGGCGCGCCGGTGGCGTGGTCGTCGACGACGTCCATCTGGTGACCGACCCGGGCGGGGCCCTGGCGTTGCGCCGCCTGGTCGAGCGCGTCGCCCGCGACGTGCCGGTCCTGCTGGCGTCTCGAGCGCTGCCGGCCTTCAACCTCGCCCGGGACGAGCTGCCCCAGATGGTGGCGGTCACCGCCGCCGAGCTGGCCTTCCTGCCTTGGGAGGTCGCCGACTTGTTCGCCGACGTCTACCAGGACCCGCTGGACCCCACCGCGGTCGAGTCCGTGACCGACCGCACCGCGGGGTGGGCCGCCGCCCTGCGGCTGTGGCACCTGGGCCGGCGCCTGGACCAGGGCACCGGGGTCTGCCCCGCCGAGACCGGGCGGGACAGCGCCACGGTCGACCTGCCCGAGTGCCTGCACGAGTACGTGGACCGAGAGGTCCTGGCCGACCTGCCGGACCCGCTGTTGCGGTTCGCCCGGGCCACGAGCGTGTTCGACGTGGTCACCGCCGACCGGGCCGACCGGTTGCTGGGCGCCACCAGCTCGCACCGGATCCTGGCCGACCTCGCCCGGCGGGTCGGTCTCGTCGTGCCGCAGCCGGACGGGGTGGGGTATCGCTACCACCGGGTGCTGCGGGAGCACCTGCGGGCCGGCCTGGTCGCCGACCACGGCCTGGCCACGACCCGGCGCCTCTTCGAGGCCGCGGGGCAGGTGCTGCAGGCGCAGGGGGCGTGGGCCGAGGCGTTCCGGGCTCACTGCCGAGCCGGCCACGCCGAGGCCGCCACCGAGCTGCTGGCCGCGCACGGCACCACGGTGCTGGGTGGCTCGCCGGAGATCTGTGCCCTGCTCGCCGGGACCTTCGCCGCGGGCTCGCCGAGCCTGCTGCTGGCCCTGGCCCGGGCGCTGGTGCAGGACGGCGCGCTGGTGCGCGCCGGGGCGGTGGCCGCGATGGCCCTGGCGGCCGGGCCCGCCGTCGACGAGGTGACCGGCTGCCAGCGGATCCTGGACCTGGCGGGGGCGCGGCATACCGACCGGATGCCGCCAGGGTTCCCGGCCTGGCCCTTGGGGGCGGCGGACCCGGACGAGACCGACCGGGCGGACGAGGCGTCCGCGCACGCCCGGGCAGCCCTGCACCTGCTCGCCTCGGGCCGGGTCGGCAGCGCCCGGACCGAGCTGGCCCTGGCCCAGGCGCTGGCGCCCCCCGACGACCAGCTGGTGCTGTCGGCCCGGGCCGCGCTCGCCGCCGCGACCGCCCTGGTGGGGCCGCACGACCCGGCGCCCGAGCTCGCCGAGGTCTATCGCCTCGCCCGCGAGCGCGGACTGACCTGGGTGTCGCGGTTGGTGTTCGCGGTCGGGGTGGTCCGCGGCGGCCACCCGCGCCGCTGGGCGCTGGCCCGCACGCTCGCCCAGGCCCGGGCCCACGCCGGCGACGTCTGGGGCGCCGTGCTCGTCGACTCGGCCGTGGCGATCGCGCAGGCGCGGCGAGGCCGACCCGACCTCGCCCTGGCCGACTCCCTCGCCCAACGCTACCGAGCGCTCGGGGCCTGGCCGTTGGAGGCGGCGGCCCGGTCGTTGTACGCCCTGGGCGCCGCGCAGGCCGACGTCCCGGACGCCGGCGAGGCCGAGGCTGCCGAGGCGTTCGCCCGCCACGTCGACGTGCCGGGTGCGCTCGCCATGGCGTATGCCGCGCTGGCGATGCGACGACCCGACCGACGGGCCGAGCTGCTCCGGCTGGCCGAGTCGACGGCCTCGTTGGGCGGGCTGGGGTGCCGACCGTGGACCTGGCGGCGCGACGGCGGTCCGGCCGCCCGGGAGCGCATCGGGGGCGGCGACGCCGAGACCTGGGCACCCGCACCGCCGCCGATACCGCCCGTGCCGGCGCGACGCGGCGGAGCCGGGCCGGGGTGTTCGGTGACGACCGCGGCCTTGACGGTGAGCTGCCTGGGGGACTTCCGGGTCCGCCTCGACGGGCGCCCGGTGGATCTGTCCGTCATCCGTCCGGTGGCCCAGACCGTGCTGCGCATCCTCGCCGTCCACGCCGGCAGCGCCGTGCACCGGGACGTCATCGTCGCCACCCTCTGGGGGGATCTGCGCGAGGCGGCGGCCTTGCACAACCTGCACGTGGCGGTGTCGAGCCTGCGCCGGCTGCTCGGGACCCTGGCGCCCGGCCGGGCTCGCACCCTGCTGGCCCGCAACGGTCAGGCCTACGCCCTGGCTCCCGGCGGCCCGCTGCTGACGGACCTGCAGGCCCTCGACGCAGCGCTGGCCGAGGCCACCCGGTGCCGGCTGTCCGGCGACCGGACCGGGCAGGCCGAGGCGCTGCGCGCGGTCCTCGACGGCTACGTCGCCGACGTGCTGCCGGCCGACGGGCCGGCCGAGTGGGTCCTGCCGGTGCGCGACCGGTACCGCCAGTCGGTGGCCGCCGCGGCCACCACGCTCGCCGAGCTGGAGCTGCGCCGTGGCCGCCCCGAGGCCGCCGTCCAGGCGGCCACCCAGGGGGTGCGCGTCGACCCGTGGCGCGACGCGATCTGGCGCATCCTCATCGCGGCCCACGTAGCCGCCGGCGCACCGGCCGCGGCCTCCCGAGCCCGCCAGGAGTACGCCGCAATCCTGGAGTCACTGGGTGTGGCCAGTGTGCCCCCGCCCGCGCCGGGGCCCCGACCGGTGCCCGCCAGGGCCGCCCGAGCCGGCGGGGTCAGGACCGCTTGAAGAAGGCCACCTCGGCCAGCGCCACCGGCACCTGGGGGCCGGCCCCGTATGCCGTCTGCACGGTGATGCGGACCGTGGTCACGTCGCTGATCCCCATCGTGAAGTCCTGCTTGCCGGGCACGTCCGCCAGGGTGACGCTGCGGGTCTCGATCGACCCGTCGTCCTTGACCGCGGTGAGCAGGAAGGTCGCCACCCGAGCGGTGCTCAGGTAGGGCTTGGGCTGCTCGGACGAACCGTTGAACACCTGGACCGCGACGAGGCGGAACGGGCTGGGGAAGCTGGCCTCGACGAACTCCCCCGACGGGTCCGCGGTCTTGGCCGGTGCCCAGAAGGTGTTCGTGGCGCCATCCCGAGCCAGCGCGGCGGGGTGCCCGTCGAACGCGCTCGACGCGGCGATCGCCGACGGGTTGACGACGGCGTTGCCGGACAGCCGATCGCGCACCGCCTCGACCGGGACGCCCACCCAGACCCAGGTGAGGCGCAGCACGACGAGCACGGCGGCCACGACGAGCAGCAGGCGCAGCAGGCCACCGCCGGGCAGGCGCCGACGGCGGCGGACCGGGCGGGTGCCGGCGACCGGCGCGGTCTCGGGCCGTCGCCGCAGCAGCCGCCGCCACCACGGCAGCGGCGCCACCACCACCGCATCGGCCAGATCGGTCCCGCAGCGTCGACAGAACTTCCGGTCGGGTGCGTTCCCGGCCCCGCACTCGCGGCATACCGTCTCGCCGGGCTGCGGCCGGCGGTCCTGGACCGGCAGCTTCTTCTTCGGCGCCGGGCGAGCCTCCGCGCCGGGCTTGACCGCGACGGGCTGACGAGCCGCGCCGGCCGCAGGGGCGCCGGACCCCGGCTCGACCGGCGTGACCAGCCTGGCCGCGGCCGACGCCGGTGCGGGCTGCGCCGTCGCCGCTGGCACCGGGGCGGGCTGGGCCGTCGCCGGAGAGCCTGGGGCGGGCCTAGCCGGGGCGACCGCCGGGGTGGCGCGCGGGGGGCTCGGCGCGGGAGTCGCCGGCGCCACGGCGACCTCCCGGTCGGCGGCCTCGAGCTCGGCGGCCTCGCGCTCGGCGGTCTCGCGGCCCGCCGTGGCCGGCTCGGACGCGACCGGCTCGGGCGCGGCCGGCCCACCGGCCGAGGGCTCCCGGGCCACCACGCCGGTCGCGGGATCGGCACCGGTCTGCTCGATGCCCAGCCCGGCCTTGACCCGGTGCAGCAGCGACGGCTTGTCGGGCGCCTCCGGCTCCGGCTCCGGCCCAGGATCGGGCTCGGGCTCCGGCTCGGGCTCCGGCCCCACCGCTTGGCCCTCCCACTCCAGGTAGGCCCCGCACGACCCGCAGAAGGAGACGTCCCCTTCGTTGGCCGACCCGCAGTCGCCGCACACGATGGCCTCGACACCCGAGACACTCACTGGCCCACCACCTCCACCTCGAACGTGACGTACGGCGGCACCGATTCGGCGACCGCCTGCCGGACCGTCTCCCGATCGACCGACTCCGGGTCCGCGACCTCGACCCGGACCGTCAGGTGCGGTGGGCCCGACCCGGGCAACGGCGCTGCGGGAACGGCCGACCACGCGGCGGCGCCCGTCTCCTGCACCAGCACCTGCCCGCCGGTGAGGTGCGCGACCACGTCGCGCACCCCGGTCGCAGTGCCACGCAGCCGGTGCACCCGCACCGCCTCGGCGACGGCGAGCCGTTGGACCGCCACCGCGGTGTCGTCCTCACGGGGCGCGCCGACCCACGAGCCGACGTAGGCGAGCAGGTCCGCGGGCGCGGTGCGGGGATCGACGTATGCCGCGAGGTTGTCCAGCGTGGAGAACACCGGGGCCAGCGCGGTGTCGAAGGCGGAGACGAACCGGGCGGTGAAGTCGCCGTCCTGGTAGATCCCCGGCAGGCGGGTGACCAGCGGCACCGGGGTGTGGAGGTCCGTCACCATCCCGCGCACGGCTCAGCCCCCCTTGGTGACGCGGACCTGGTGGCCGAAGGAGAACACCAGGGCGTCGGGGTCCAGGACCAGCCGGTCGGTCGGGTCGCCGCGTTGGGCCGTGGTCGGGTCGGCGGCGAACAGCCGGACCTCCTCGACCAGCTCGGTGCCCGGGAGCCGCTGGAGCACGGCATACACCTCCCCGACGTGCACCGGCCGACCGAACGGCCAGCCCTCGCCGTCCGGCCCGCCGGTGAGCGGGTTGAAGTAGCCGTACAACGCCGAGACGGCCTCGGCGCGCAACCGGTCGGGGTCGACGCGTCGACGGGCCAGGACCCGCGCGACGACGGTGAGGCCCTGATAGAACGGCGGCTCGACGACCAGCCGGGTGCCGACGACCCGACGGGCGTCGAGGTACTCGGTGACCGTCGTGAGCACCGCGTCGGAGGGGACCAGGTCCTCGAAGCGCACCCGACCCTCGATGTCGGCCGCGGCCCGGGGCACGACGAACAGTCGCACCCCGTAGTCGCCCTCGGCGACGCAGCGGACCCGGGCGACCGCGGGGGCGCACCGCAGGGCGAGCACCTCGACGTCGGCGGCCGTGACCGCGCGGTCGCGGGTGCGAAGGTCCAGCGGCCCCCGGCGCCGAACCTCGTCGAGGGTCTCCCCCGCGGTGCCGCCGGCGGCCGAGCGTCGGTTCTCCACCCTCTCGACGTAGGGGACGCTGGCGCGCAGGACCGAGATGGCGCGGGCCGCGACGTTGCCGCGGGGGCCGCCCCCGGTGCGGTAGGCCGGCACCCGCAGCGGCGTGCCCTTGGGCGGCACCGCCCCGAAGCCTCGCATCGTCCCGTCCGGCTCGCGCACGGCCGGCCCTAGCGACACGGTCCCGCGCGCCCGATCCACCTGGAAGACCCGGTCCTGCGCGGCGCTGTCGGCGAAGGACCCGACCTCGGCCCACTCCTGCCATCCCGAGCCCGAGGCGACCTGCAGCACCAGGGGGTGCGAGTCGTCGACGACCGGCGAGCGTTGCAGGGCGAAGCTCTGTCCGGCGACTCCCTCGGACAGGCCGACGATCTCGTCGAGGACCTCCTCGGCGTGCACGGCCGGCACGGTGACGCCGATGGCGAACGCCTCGACGGACCGCACGACAGGCGAAGCCGAGTATGCCGGGTAGTCACCCTCGGGGGTCGTGACCACGCTGCGCAGCCACCCGCCCCGCACGCCGCCGACGACCGACGCGGTGTGGGTGGGCGGCAGGTGCACCATGAGGTAGCCGGGCCGGTTCAACCCTCCGGTGCCGTCCCGCTCGGTGTCGCACGCGGTCCAGTCCGACCCGGTCCAGGCCTGCCACCGCAGCGGCGGGTGCTCGGGGTTGACCCCGACCCCCTGGACCTGGCAGTCGAAGCGCAGGGCGACCACACACCCGGGTGCCGCGTCGTCGAGCGCCACGAGCAGGGCGTCGCCGATGCCCGGTCGGGCGGCGAAGGCGTCGAAGGCCGTGCCCCCGGCCAGCTCGGAGCGGCGCACGAGCAGCTCCCCGTCGGCCGGTTGGGTGGCCACGGTCTCCAGGTGGCGCACCGGGACCACGCCCTCGGCCGAGGTCTGGAACACCACCGGCTCGTCCTGCTCGGTGCGGGCGGTGGCGACCTGCACCCCCCGGGGGATCGTGATGGGCTCGTCCTGTCGGGCCGAGAGCCAGAAAGTCACGTCGACGGTGGCCGCCGTGGGCGGGTGCGGACGCACCCCGAGCAGCTCCAGGAAGGTGAGGTAGAGCTTGTCCGGCACCCGGTTGAGGCGGTAGAGCAAGGTGTCCACGAGGTAGGCGAACGTCTCGATGAGGGTCACCCCCGGGTCGGAGACGTTGTGGTCGGTCCACTCCGGACAGCGTTGCTGCACCATCCGCTTGGCGTCGTCGACGAGGTCCTGGAAGCGCCGGTCGTCGAGGTTGGGCACCGGGATCGAGCTCACGAGGCGCTCCGTTCGGTCGGCGGGATGACGTAGAACGGGAACACCAGGTTGCGCGGGTCGTTGGTGCCCCGCACGGTGTAGGTGACGTCGATGTAGAGGGTGCCCTGCTCGACCTCGTCGAAGCGCACCTCGACACCCTCCAGCTCGATCCGCGGCTCCCACCGCTCCAGCGCCACCCGGACCACGTAGGCGATGTCCCCGGCGGTGCTCGCGTCCGCGGGCGCGAACACGTAGTCGTGGACGGCGCAGCCGAACTCGGGGCGCATCGGTCGCTCACCCGGGGAGGTGGCGAGGATGATCCGGATGCTCTCCTCGATCTCCCGGGCCCCGCCGACCAGGGCCAGACCCCCGGTGGGGTCGGTGCGCATGGGGAAGGCCCACCCGGTGCCGACGAACTCCTGGGCCATGGCTCAGCCTCCGATCATCACGGTCGGCGCCCCGGGGGGCATGATCGGGGCCCCACAGCCGGACATGTCCCCGACGCGCAGCGCCGGCCGGCCGCCGATCAGCACGGTCACCGACCCCTTGGGGAACGGCGTGGGCGGGTGCACGGCCGGCGGCGGGAACGAGCAGGTGTGCAGGTCGCCGACCACCGCGGCGGGCAGGCCGCCGACCAGGACGGTGGGCACGCCCGGCCCGGTGACCACGCCCGGGTGTGCGGTGAGGTCCGTGATCCGTGCTGCCGGCGGCATACTCGCTCCTTCCCGGTCAGTTGATCTTGACGATGGCGCCGGAGATCGACGTCGGCCCGCTGGCGGACAGCTCCGCCTGCGCCTTCCCGGCGACCTTGGCGGTGGCGCCGGACAGCTCGGCGGCGGCCTTGGCGGTGAGCTTGACGTTGGCGCCGTTGACCTCCACGTCGCTGGTGGCGTCGATGACGACCTTGGTGCCCTTGAGGGTGAGGTCGCCGCTGCTGGAGGCGATCTCGACCTTCCCGCCACTGGTGGTCACGCTGACGTCCTTCTTGGCGGAGACGGTGACCGGCCCCTCGCTGACGATCTGGATGCCCTTGTCGGCGGTCTGGGTGAGGACGATCTTCTGCGCGCGCTTGTTGGTGCAGACGGTGAGGGTCTCGGCGCTGGAGGACTCGACGAACTCCACCTCCATGCCGGTGCGGGACACGAACGCCCGGCGTTGGATCTCGCCGCTGGAGGAGTTGACGTCGGGCACCGACCCGGCCAGGGGTTTGTCCATCCCGTTGTAGAGCCCGCCGATGACGAACGGGTCGTCCAGCTCGCCCATCCCGAACACGACGAGCACCTCGTCGTTGACCTCGGGCAGCACGGCCGTCCCCCGGTCCTTGCCGGCGCCCACCTGCACCAGTCGCGCCCAGGGGCTCGCGTACTGCTCGGACAGCAGCGGGAGCTTCACCTTGACCCGGCTCATCTTCTCGGGGTCCTTGACGTCGGTGACGATCCCAACCATCGGGCCGTGCCAGCGACCCGACCGGGTGCCCGCGCCGGCGCGGACCAGCCCGTATGCCGTCCGGTCGCAGCGGTTGCTCGCGGTGAAGTAGGTGAGATACCCGCGGTCCCTGCTGAACTCGTGCCGTGCCGTCGACAGGGTGTAGGCCCCGTCGAAGGTCGTGCCGGCCCCCACCAGACGCACCGCCACGCCGGCGCGTAGCGCGGGGTTGCCGCGCGCCAGCCCGTCGAGCTCGGCGGACGTGCCCGCGATGCGGTCGGCCAGGACGTCGGCCATGTCCTGGCACTGCTTCGGGGTCTGCAACGTCGGCTGCGACTCCACCCACGTGGGCGCCTTGAGGGTGCCGGCCCACCGGGCCGGGTCGGCACCGGACACCCGCGCCGAGCCGGTCTTCGCCGTGGCCTTGGCGCTCATCGCCCGCTTCTGCTTGACGTTCCAGGAGCGCACCTCGACCTCGGGGACCTGGTCGCCAGCCGAGAGGGTGGCCCGCACGCTGACCAGGTTGACGCCTTTCTGCAGCACCACCGGGTTGCGGCGCGCGTCGGGTGGTCCGCTCGCGGTGCTCGCCAGCGTCGGCGCGCTGAAGTCCAGCTTGCCGCTGCTGGACGTGACGGTGGCGCCGACCCGGCTCGCCATGGTCTGCAGCAGCTGCCAGTCGTTCACCCCCCCTTGGGACACCTGGGGCAGCTTCTCGGTGAACGGCCCGATCCGACCGGAGGTCAGGCCGGCCGCGCCGGCCATCGACCTGGCGATGTCGGCGGGGGTGGTGTCCAGGAACGCGCGGTAGCGGACCCCGCGGGTGAGTCGATGCGACTGGTCGAAGCCTCGGATGACGGTGAAGGTGCCCGCGGCGGTGACGTCGGTCTCCACCGCGGTGACCTCGCCCTCGTCCAGCAGGGTCGGCGGCGCGCCCTGCCCGCTCTGGTGCAGCGTGAGGGTGACCTTCGAGCCGACCTTGGCGCGGGAGCGCTCCAGGACGCTGGCCTGCTCGTCGAGGAAGCGCAGGACGAACATGTCCGGGGCGTTGAGGCTGACGTCCAGGGTCGCGCCGACGAGCAGGGCGGCCACCGGGGCCGCCAGGGGCGACCCGTCGAGCACGATCGTCAGGGTGGCGCTGACCTCCTCACCGGGCACCGAGGGCCTCCAGGGTGTGCCGCCCGGCGGCGTGCACGAGCGGCCCGGGCGGCGCATCGGGCACGTCGACGAGGCCGTTGTCCGCCCCGGCGGTGAGGTCCTCGGCCGAGGGCAGCAGCAGGTCCCGACCTGCGGGCAGGCGCAGCGGGTCGTCGATGTCGTTGGCGCGGGCCACGGCTCGCCACATCGAGGCGTCGCCGTACTCCAGGTAGGCGATGCTCGGCAGGGTGTCGCCCTCGACGACGGTGTGCACCCGCCGGGGCGTCAGGGCGCCGGACGTGGGGTTCTGCCCGCCCGGCTCGGCGGCCAGCTCCTCCAGGGTCACCGTGCACACCGCGCGGATCGGCAGGCCGGTGGCGGTGAAGACCGTGTACTTCGCGGTGACGCTGCTGACGTAGGCCAGGAAGCTGGTCAGCCCACCCCAGCGGAACAGCACCCAGGGCGGGGAGCTCTTCTTCTTGTCGTGGGAGGACCCGGTGGGCACGCAGCAGGCGAAGAGCGCCTCCACCCGGGTGACCACGCTGTCGTCCTGTTTCGCCGTGGCGTCGAAGAACATCTCCAGGGTGAGCTTGGAGGGCTGCGGGCCCTGGTACTGCGGCGGGCCGGCCTTCTTGTTGCCCTTGCCGGTCTCGCGGGCCCACTTGGCCGCCTTGCTCAGGCTCAGCTCCTTGGGGTTGAACTGGAAGTCGATCTGCGCCAGCTTCGCCCCCGGTTTGGACAGGTCCCCGCTCGGGTTGGGCTCGTGGGGCAACAGGAACGCGTGGGCCAGGTTGCTGCGCCCGCCCGTCGAGCCGCCCCCGGTGGCGCTCATGGCCGTCGATGCCGGCATCCGACTCACCCCCCTCCCGCGATGAAGCCGTGGTGGGCGATCTCGATGGTCTCGGTGAGCACCTTCGGCGAGTCGGAGTTCAGGGAGGGCCCGGTCCAGCGGACCGGGACGACGTCGAGCAGTCCCCAGGTGGCGATGGTCCGGCCGTCGGAGGTCATCGCGGTGATCTTCCCGGTCTTGCGCCGGTACCCGTTCGCGGTGCCGGCCACCCACTTGGCGACCTTCTCCGAGTCCTTGCCCAGCGGTCGGGACAGCTTGACGTTGGGGAACTTCACCCGGGAAGGCAGCTGCCACACGAAGCCGTTGTTGCCACCCTCCTCCCTGGTCTCCATGACGACCTCGCAGCCCAGGCCCTCGCAGCTGGCGAACATGCCCAGGCTCTCGTCGTCGAGCGTCACGAGGAAGCCGACGGAGACGGCCGTGTCGACGTCTTGGGCGATCATCTGCCCACCCCTTTCACCACCGGTCCGTCCGGGCTCCGTGTCGATCCCGCTCCAGCAGCAGGTCCGCGCGCAGCCGGGACATCAACGGTTCGTACAACCGGTCGGCGAGCTCGTCCACCTGGGTGCCGCTGGCCGCGGAGGCCTCGGCAGGGGCGCCGGGGTCGGCGGCCGCCGACGTGCCGGTGTCCACCCGCTGCAGGATCGGTATGCCGCTCTCGGCCGACCCGGGGGCGACCACGTCGACCTCGTGGTGGATCGGCCCCGAGCCGGCCGCGTCGTCGGTGCCCTCGGCGGCCCGTTGGACCGCCTCGGACCGGGGCGGCACCCCGAGCGGCAGGTCGAGCGGGGCGATCAGGCCGGTCGGCGGCCGGGTCGCGGCCTCGCCGAGGTCTCTCGTCGGGGCCCGAGCGGCGAGCGTCATGACGGGGGGCGGGTCCAGCACGGCCAGCCGCTGCACCGGGGCCGCGACGACCGGCCATGCCGACCCGGCGACGGGCCCGGTCCCCCGAGCGGACGGAAGTGACACCCGGGACGGAGGCGACACCCGGGCCGGCGCGGGCTGGGCCGGCCACCCGGTGGACGGCGCGGACTGGGCCGGCCACCCGGGGGACGGCGCGTCCGGCGAGGTCGGCGGGGCCGAGCCGGCGGGACGGCCGACCCGCCCCCCGTGGGCCCCGGCGGGGCTGCGCTGCACCAGCGGCCCGGGCGCCGCCGCGGTGCCCGGGTGGCTCGCCCGCGCGGACGGCTCGACCCGGTCGGCATGCCGCTGCAGGGCCTGCGGCGAGGGTCCGGTCCCCGTGCGCGGGGCCGCGGCGACGGTGAGCTGCGGCAGTGGGCCGGCGCTCGGGGCGAGCGAGGTCACCACAGGGAGGCCGGCCGTGGCGTCGGGCGCCGATGAGCCAGTCCGCGGGCTCGGCGGTCGATCGACGGGGTCCGCCGCGCGGGCCAGGGTCGCCCCGTCCGCCCCGGTGTGCCGACTGTCCTGCGCGCCGGGCTCCCCCGCCGCGCCCCCGGCGTCGGGGTCCGGGTCGGGCGCCCCACTGCGCTGAACCAGCGGCATCCCCACGAGGTCGGCGGGCCGGACCGGCTCCGGGGGCACCGCCCCCCACGGCTGCTCGGCCAGCGTGTCGGACGGCGCCTCGTCGGGGTCGGCGGCCGGCCCGTCCGGTGGCGGGTCCGCTCGGTCGAGCGCCGGCGAAGCCGGCGGGTCGGGCGGTCGGGAGGCCGCTGCGCCCGACGCCGACGCGTCGTCCTCGACGGGTGGTCTCGCGGCCGGGCCGGAGGACGGTGCGGCCGCCGGGTCCGGGGCTGCCGCCGGGTCCGAGGTCGCCGCCGCGGCGGAGAGGGTCCCCGGGCGGACCGGCCCGACCACCCCGTCGGCGGTGACGGTGCGCTGGACCACGGGCATGGACATCGACGGCAGCGGGGCGCCGAGCCCGAGTCGCACCGGCCCCGCCCCGCTCTCGCTGGCCCGTTGCGCGCTCATGCGATCCGAGGTCGGGGAGGTCGGCGTCGGGGGTGCCGGCACCGTCGCCGGCGAGCCAGGGCCGGGCAGCACCGTCACCTGCGCCGCGGACACCTCGGCGGGCGGGTCCGCCGACGCGAGGTCGGTGGTCGGGGACACCGGGCCGGCGGGGCTGCCCGGGGGCGCGCCCGGGGGGCTCGCCGCCGGGGACCCGCTGCCCGACACCGGAGGATGCGCCGGAGCATCCGTGGGCGCCGACGGTGGGCCCTCGGACGGGCTGCTCCGGGCGATGACCGGCATGGGCTCCCCGGCGATCGGCGGATCGGGCCGGCCGGCCGGAGGGGCGCTGGGCCCCGGTGCCGAGCGCTGCAGCGGCAGCGACACCCGCTCCGGCGCGGTCCCCCCCGCCCCGGCAGCGACCGTCGGTCGCTCCGACGCGGCCGACGGGGTGGCCGGGGGGTGCACGACGACCGGCGGCTCGGGCAGGGGAGCCGCGACGAGCTGGACGACCGGCGGCTCGGGCAGGGGCGCCGCGACGAGCTGCACGAGCGGCATACCGGCCGACGGCGCGGACACCAAGGGACGGACGGGAGATGCCGGCGTGGGAGACGGGCCGTCGGCATCCCCCGCCCGGGCTCGGGGCAGCTGCGGCACAGGCTCGTCCGGGCGGGCGACGAGCGGCATCGACACCGACGGGCCCGCGGGCCGCGACGAGGGCGGCGAGGCCGGCCGCGACGGCGCGGTCGGGGTGCTGCGCAGGGGCATGTCGACGTCGATCTGACGGCTCAGGGTGCCGGACACCGACGCGGGACGCCACGTCGCCAGGCCCGCCGCGAACGCCGCCGGTGCGCTGGTCAGGGTCGGCGGGGCGAAGGTCGGCTGCAGGGGTGCCAGCGCCGCCCAGGCCGCCTGCGGGCGCTCGATCGCCGGCTCGGCGACGCCGTCGACGGTAGGGGCTGCCGCGTCGGGCTCCGGGCGGCTCCACGGCCAGCGCACGGCTCAGCGCTCCTCGGCGATGCGTCGGTTGATCTCGGCGATCTCCCGGACGTAGCGGCGCCGCTGACCGTGCTCCATGTCGAGGATGTCGTCGAGGTCCCAGTGGAAGTGGTAGGCCACGTACGCCACCTCCTCGTGGATCCGGTCGGCGGCGTACGTCACGATTCCCCCAGGCGCCCACCCGAGAGGTCCACGGCGAACCGGTGCGAGCACTCGGGGCAGCTGACCGCAGCCCGGGTGTGCCCCTCGGTGTTGATCCGCCGGTAGAAGTCCTGCAGGAAGGCCACGTCGGAGGCGAACATGTTCTCCACGACGTTGGACGTCACCGCCGGCACGGTGCCGAGCGAGACGATCACCCGGGCCAGCAGCACGACCGTCGTGAAGGCGGCGTTCTCCATGACCCGGGCGTCGTAGAGGGGCAGCAGCTCGTCGCGGGCGGTGGCCAGGCGCATGACGCCGTGGCGGTGCACGACGCCCTCACCGTCGACGTACCCGCGCGGCAGCTCGAACTCGAACTCCGTTCTCAGGGTCTGGCGCTCGGGGACGAACGACACCGGACGGTCCAGGTCGGTGGGGTCACCGAGGTCGGCCAGCGACCCGTTGACACGCGAGCGCTGCATGTCACTTGACCGTCGACTCGTCGAAGCAGAGGGTGAACTTCTCGGTGGCCTGCTCGGTGGCGCCGGCCTTGAGGGTGCTCACCTCGACCTTCTGGACCCAGACGTTCTTGAACTCCAGGGTCTTGATCGTCGAGCCCTTGAAGTCGGTGATCTCCACCGCGGCGGTCTTGCGGGCGCCGGCGACGTCGCCCTCCATGACGGTCTTGAGCCAGTCGGTGATCGACTTGCTGTCGGTGAGGCCACGGGTGACGGTGATCTGACCGGACTTGGGTCGGCCGATGAGGTTGCGCACGACGTACTTGCCGTCCTTGGTCTGCTGCTTCATCTCGATCTTGTCCACCTCGGAGGTGAGGCCGGAGACCTCGATCACCTTGGGGACCTCGATGCCGTCGAGGACGAACCGGAAGCCGTTGGCGGCGGCGGAGTCGAGCGGGTCGGCGAGGGGCATGGGTCACTCTCCTTTCGGGGTCACTCGTTGACGAGGCTGACGCCGCCCGAGAACTGCGACAGCTGGAAGATGACGAACTCGGCGGGCTTGACCGGGGCCACCCCGACCTGGCAGACCACCTGACCGGCGTCGATCCCCTCGGCGGGGTTGGTCTCGTCGTCGCACTTGACGAAGAACGCCTCGTCCGGGGTGAGCCCGAACAGCGCCCCCTTGCGCCACTCGTTGATGAGGAACGCGCTGACGGTGCGGCTGATCCGCGACCACAGGGCGTGGTCGTTGGGCTCGAACACCACCCACTGGGTGCCCAGCAGGATCGACTCCTCGAGGTAGTTGAACAACCGGCGGACGTTGAGGTAGCGCCAGGCCGGGTCGCTGGACAGGGTGCGCGCCCCCCAGACCCGCACGCCGCGGCCCGGGAAGGAGCGGATGCAGTTGATGCCGACCGGGTTGAGCAGGTCGTGCTCGGCCTTGGTGATCTGGGTCTGCAGGCTGATGGCGCCACGGACGACTTCGTTGGCCGGTGCCTTGTGCACCCCGCGGGTGTCGTCGTTGCGGGCCCAGATGCCGGCCACGTGGCCGCTGGGTGGGACGTGGATGTTCGTGCCGCTGGCCGGGTCGAACACCTTGACGTAGGGCCAGTAGAGCGTCGCGAACTTGGAGTCGTAGGCCGCCTCCTGCACCCGCCACTTGTGGATCTGCTGGGGGTTCAGCCCGGGCGGCGGGTCCAGGATCGCCACCCGGTCGCCCATGAGCTCGCAGTGCGTGACGATGCCCAGCTGCACGGCCTTGAAGGTCTCCAGGTCGATGGCGCCCTGCTCGAGGGCGGCGACGAGGTCGGGGACGGCCACCATGGTGACCTCGTCGATGGCCTCCAGCCCGCTGAACCCGGTGCGCTTGGCGACGTCGCCGACGTAGTCGTCGGCGCCCAGGTCGCTGGGCGGTGGGGCCGGCGCCGGGGCTTCGGGGGCGACCAGGTCGGTGCCGCCGCGGGCCACCTTGACCAGGGCGGCATCCGGGGCGGTGGCCTCGATCCTGACGACCTTGGACGCCGCGGTCCGGGTGACCACGTAGGCGTCGCCCTCCTTGGTGGAGACGTTGTCGTAGTTCTCGGCGACCTTGCCGTCGACGACGACATTGAGGGTGAACAGGTCCTCGGGCACGTTCTCGCCCTGGGCGTCGAACACCTCGATCTTGACGTGCTTGCCCCGGGCCTGGGGCTGTGCGGTGACGGTGAAGCCGCCCAGGGCCGCAGTGGCCGGCCCCGCGGCGACCGCCTTGGGGTCGGCCTTGCCGCCCGCGGCGACCGCGGCCGGGCCGGAGCCGTTGCTGCCGGGGGCGCCGCCGATGCGCACGATGAAGCAGTTGCTCCCGCCGTTCTGCATGTAGCCGTACACGGCGTGGGCGAGGTAGGTGCCGGGCATGAAGTCGCCGAACGTCTCGGCGAACTGCGTCCAGTTCGACACCAGGGTGGGCTCGTGCATGGGCCCCTTCTCGGCGAGACCGACGAAGGCGGCGACCGCGGTCCCGACCCCTTCGATGGGCCGGCTGCCGGCCTCGACCTCCTCGACGTACACACCGGGCGAGAGATAGTTCGGCATACCGCCTCCTCGGGAGAGTCATCTCGACGTCTCTCACCCTCGCCCCGCGCCGGTATGCCGGGTACGTCCGAGCGGTCGTCAGGTCGGGTATGCCGCTCTGCCCGAACGGGCAACGCGGGGGCAACGCGGCACGCAGAACGGGCCTGGCCACCCGTCACGTCTTCTTCTTGTCCCTGATGACGGCCGAGGTGAGCGAGCCCAGGTCCGCGGCGGTGATCCCGACCCGGGCCATCGCGAAGCTGATGCCCTGCCCGGTTATCGTCCCCGTCGCCTTCCCGGCCGAGGTGTCCTTGGGCAGCACGCCGACGACCGGAGTGGCCGTCACCGCGACGTTGACCACCCTCCTGGAGACCCGGTCGATCTTGATGCTGGAGCCGAGCACGCGCTCGACCGTCTTGACGGCTTGCCCGGGCTCCTGCTGCTGGTACTTCGCCTTCATCCGCCGGGTGATCAGCCCCTTGTACTGGGTGCGCACGATGGGGCGGTACTTGGCGTTGTGGTCGCGCTCCTGCTGCGGGGTCGGCTCGCCCCCGTGCGGGGTCGTGAGCGGGAACTTCGCGGCGAGCAGGTCCTCCTCGATCTCCTTGCGCAGCTCGGCCTTGGTCTGCGCGCTGGCCTGGCTGAGGCGGTCGGTCTCCGCGGCCAGCTTGGCCCTCGCCTTCTCGCCTGCCTTGGCCTCGAACACCTTGAGGATCTTCACCTGGGGGGTGCCGCCCGCGTCGAGCAGGACGCCGACGATGCCGTCGGTCAGTTGCTTGCCCGCTTCGTCGGTGATCCGGCGTCCGGGGATGAACTCGGCGGCCGGTTCCTTGGCCTGCGCCTCCTTGGCGTGACGGCTGCCCAGACCTCCGGACACGCTCATGAGTTCCTCGAGGATCTGCCCCTTCACCTGATCGCGGCTCGGCGCCCGATCGAACACCCGCTTCACCCCGGCCTGGGTGATCTTCTTGCCCAGGAGGGCCTTGCCGGCTGCGGTCTCGTGCGCGGTGACCGGCTTTCTGGCCTTCGTTCCCTTCTTCGTCACGGGGTTGACTTCGCCCTCCACCGCCCACCGGCCACCGTCGGACACGAGGTTGAGCCGCTTGAGTCGGTACCGAAGCCGGATACCGGTCAAGATCGGCGTCAACAGTCTCTCGGCGACGGCCTTGCCGGCGAACCGGTTCGCGGCGGCGACGGCGGCCGCCACGCCCTTGTCCAGCCTGGCTTGTTTCTGCGCCGGGGTCTCGTCCTCGATGCCGAGCTTCTTCTTGAGCTTCGCCCCGAGTCGCTTCGCGCCGGCGAGCACCTTCTTACCGAACGTCACCGCCTTGCCGATCACCCAGTCGACGACTTTCGTCACGGGCTTCTGGATGGTCTCGATGATCTTCTTGATCTTCTCGGAGATCCCGCCGAGGCCCAACAGCGAGGCAAGGAACCCGATGAGCACCGGCAGCATCTTCGCCAGGGTGTTCTCCACCTTCGAGGCCACGGCGCCGACCCCGCCGGCCGCGATCGACTCCACCGAGTCGAGCACCGCGTCGACGAACTCCTTGATCTGGGCGGCCTTCTCGACGAAGAACATGACGACGTCGTAGATCATCTTGCAGGCCTTGATGAACGCCCCCGCAGGGTTGAGCATCGAGATGAGCCAGGTGATGCCGGCCTTGACGATCTGGGTGACGACCATCTCCTTGACCTGCGACATCACCATCTCCTTGATGTCGCCGACCTTCTCCAGCACCCATGTCCAGAGCCCGCCGAGCCCCTGGGTCACCAGGATCTTGACGACGTCGACACCCTTCTCCACCAACGCCATCGCCGGTTCGCCGATCTTCGCGACGATCCGGGCCCGCACCCGCTGCCAGGTGAGCCCGAGGATCGACAGGACGAGCTGGACGATGCCCTTGAGGTCGAACTTCTCGGGCAGCTCGATCCCGCCCTCGGCCAAGGCGCCGAACAGCCAGGCCTGCAGACCCTTCTTCAGGTGCGTCCAGATGTTCGTCGCGAAGTTCTGGATGCCGCCCTTGACCGCTTTGACGAAGTTGCCGAGGAAGGCGATGGGGTCCTTGATGATCTTCTCGATCGCCCCGGCAGCCCTGGCCAGGACACCCAACAACATGTCCTTGAGCTTCAGGACCGTCTCGATGGCGCCGCCGATGGCCTCCTTGGCCCGGTCCCACAGGCCCTTGTTCTCGTCCTGGGCCTTGGTGATCTCCGCGTCCACGGCCGTGCGGGCCTCGACGTACTTGGCCGCCAGGTCCTGCACCAGGGCGTCCCTCTTGGCGTCGACCTCGCCCTCGAGCTGCTCGAACTGCCCCTGCATGGCCGTTGCCGCGTTGTTGGCCACTGACCGTAAGTCACGCGGCTGCTTCGCGACGAACGCCTTGATCTCGTTGCGGCCCTGGGCGATCCGGTCCTTGGCGCGCCCGAGCTCGGCCCCGATGAGGTCGGCGACCGAGGAGATCACTCCTTCCATGCGGGCCTCGTAGGCAGCCTTGGCGCGGACGAAGATCTGGTTGGCCTCCGCGGGTAGTGACGTGAGCTTGTCGGCGACCCACCGCGCCGCACCGGACACCCCGGCATACCGTGCGTCCTTGTACGCCCGCATCTCCCTGGTGTGCTGGGCGGTGAACGCCTCGCGGGCCTGGCGTTCCCCCGACTCGAACGCCGAGCTCACCTTGCCGTCGAGCGCGCCGAGTATGCCGGTGACGTCGGTCTTCGTCGCGTCGAAGATCGACTGGATCCTCGCGGTGATCTCGGCCCGGGCGAGCTCGTCCTTCGTCTTCGCGGCGCCCTTGCCGGCGGCGGTCCGCTGGGACCCGGCGGCTTTCGCGGCGGCGAGGCCGGCCAGCCC
Organism: Dermatophilaceae bacterium; assembly: GCA_037045055.1. Taxonomy (GTDB): domain Bacteria; phylum Actinomycetota; class Actinomycetes; order Actinomycetales; family Dermatophilaceae; genus Phosphoribacter. The sequence continues at coordinate 483,178 of JBAOHJ010000003.1, forward strand.
GGTGGTGCCGAGCCCGGTCGCGCCGAGCTTGGCGTCGGCGAGGGTCGCCGTTTCCGCCGACCGGACGGCTCCCGGAGCGGTCTGCGAATGCGCCTCTCCTTCTTTCTTCGCGGCGAGGGCGTCGGTGAACTCGGGCTCGTTGCTCTTGGCGAGCTGTTCCTCGGTGACGCCCGCGTCGGCCATCTTCTGGTCGGTCTGCGCCTTGCCGGCCGTGAAGTCGGTCTGCTCGGGCGGGGCGGGCGCCGGCATCCCCGACCCGGCGTCCACCGAGCCCAGCGCTGGTGTGGGCTCCGAGGCCAGAGGCGTCACCGGCTTGTCCTTTGCGGCGCCGAGGTCCGGGGCGGCTGCGGTCTTGTGCTCGATGTCCTCGGCCGAGCGGGCCTTGCCTTCGCCTACCTTCCCGGCAACCTGTCCTTTGACGGCATCGGCCTTGCCCGAGGACCCGAAGGAGTCCGCCTCGTCGAGGTTCTTGGGTGCTTGCGCGGCGATGGCCGCCTTGACGGCGGCGATGAAACCGGCCTTGTCGAAACCGGCCGGCTTGGCCGCTCCCATCTGCTCGGCCTGGGCGGCTTGGGCCTGGGCGAGCTTGTCCCCGGGCGGAGCGAGGGCGGCCTTCTGCGCCTTGGCGGTCTCGGCTCGAGCGGACTGGTGCGCCTTGGCCTTCGTGGACTTCGCGCCGACCTGGCCGGCGAGGGCGGCGAACCGGGGGTCGGCCCGGGGGGAGATCGGGGCGGGGCGCGGCGGGGCATCGGCCCGCAAGCGCTGCAGGTGGGCGGTCACCGCCGCGTTGCCGGCACGGCGCTGCAGCGTCAGCAGCGACAGATCGGGCACCTTCGCGCGTCCCGCCGCGCGGCGGAGCTCATGGGCAGGAGCTTGCCCATGAGCTAGGTGCGTTCGCTCCACAACATCCCCCCGGCGGGTCGGGACGGCGGGCCCGGGCCGGGTCAGGCCGGGGCCTCGTCCTCCTCCTCGCCCTCGCGCTGGACGGCCGCGCCGGGCTCGAAGCTGCCCTGGACCGCTTCCTCCTCCACCTCGCCCTCGCGCTGGACAGCCGCGCCGCTATCGACGTGCCCCTGCAGCGACGCGTCCTCGTGGCGTTGGACGGAGCCGGGGGATGTGCGCTGTGCCGACCCAACGGCGACGCCGATGGGCGACGGCATACCGACGATGCGGTCGGCGTTCGCCGAAGCCTCGCGCTCGAAACGGTCACCCGGATCGCTGACCTGGTAGCCCTGCCCCGTCGGCGTCCCGTCGACCGGGCCCGAGCGCTGTTGCACGACGTGGGTGAGCTCGTGGGCCAGCATGGTCCGCCCGCCCGCGGACTGCGGGTCGAACATCCCGCGCTGGAACACGATGTTCGACCCGGCGGTGTAGGCATGCGCGTGGACGGACTTCGCGGAGACGTGCGCGTCGTCGCCGGTGTGCACCCGCACGTCGGAGAAGTCCGTGCCGAACCGTGCCTCCATGTCGGCCCGCACCGGCTCGGCCAGCGGGGAACCCCCCTGAGTGAGCACCGACCCCACGGGTGTGTCCTGCTCGGTCGCCAGCCGCTGGACCACGTCGTTGCCCACGACGCGTTGCATCCGCAGCATCCCCTCGGCGCCCAACACGTCCGCTCGTCCGGCGACCGCCGCCTGGTAGTCCACGGCCTCGGGGCGCTCCTCGTCGAGGCGCGACTTCGGTCGGAGCGGATCGCGCTCGGCGGCCGACTGGTCATGGATGTGCATGGCAGTCCCTCCCGTACGACGAGTGCCCTCCACTGTGCGCCCGCGGGGGCGGCTTCGACCAGTCGCCCGGAGCGGCCTTTCGGGCAACGATGTCTGCCCCAAAGGGCACCGCTCAGGCCAGCAGCGAGTGGTAGCGCCCGAACTCCTGCTCGACGCACAGGCGCCCGAGCTTGCGGTACTCCCGCTGGACCGCCATGACGACCTGGGCCATCGTCACCGGGCAGCCGGCGTTCGCCGCGAGGTATGCCGCGGTGACCGCCGCCGAGCGGATCGCCCCGCCGGACAGCTCGAAGGCGTGCGCACAGAAGTCCAGGTCGAGAGTCTCGGACTGGGGCAGCGTCCGCAGCGCCAGCCGCCACAGCGCCAGCCGCTGCGTCGGGTCCGGCATGGGGAAGTCGACCAGGACGTCGAGGCGGCGGGTGAAGGCCTCGTCGATGTTGGCCCGCAGGTTGGTGGCGAGGATGGCCAGCCCGTCGAAGCTCTCCATCCGCTGCAGCAGGAAGGCGCTCTCGACGTTGGCGTAACGGTCGTGGGCGTCCTTGACCTCGGAGCGCTTCCCGAACACCGCGTCCGCCTCGTCGAACAGCAGCACGCCGTTGACACCGGCGGCGGCGTCGAAGATCCGGTCGAGGTTCTTCTCGGTCTCACCGATGTACTTGTCGACCACGGTGGCCAGGTCCACGACGTACAGGTCCAGACCCAGCTCGCCGGCGACGACCTCGGCGGACATCGTCTTGCCGGTGCCGGAGTCGCCGGCGAACAGCGCCGCGACGCCGAACCCGCGCCCGCCGCCCGGGCGCATCTGCCACTCCCCGAGCACCCTCTCGCGATGCTGGGCTCGGGCGGCGACCTCCTGCAGGGCGGTCATCGTCGTCAAGGGCAGCGCCAGGTCGGCCCAGCCCACCCGCGGCTCCACCCGCCGGGCCAGCCGCTGCAGGGCGCTGCCGTTCTCGGCCCGGGCACCGGCCCGCACGTGCTCGCTGGTGAGTCGCCCGTCCGGGGCGAGCCCCGACTGCAGCCGCGCCGCCTGCGCCGCCCGACCCACCTGGGTGGGGCGCAGCAGGAACTGCGAGGTGGCGAAGCCCGGGTCGAAGTCGACGCCCGTGTCGCCCAGGGCGCTGCGCCACAACGCCCCCCGCTCGGCAAGTGTGCTCTTGGGCACCTCGACCAGCAGCGGCACCCGGGCCGACCATGCCGGGTCCCACGAGACGGCACCGGTGAGCAACAGCGGCAGCGGCCGGGCGTCCAACGCCCCGAGGACCTCGGTCCTGGTCCCGCTCTCGGTCACCGGCCCAGCCACCACGGCGGCACCGGTGAGGCGGGCCTCCCGCGCCACCAGACCGGCGAGGGCCACCGCGTCGGCCCGCCGGCCCAGCTCCTCCAGGTCGACGACGAGGGGCGGGCGGCCCACCCGGTGCAGCGCGTCGAGGGCCACGAGCAGCCCCGAGCCGGTCGGCGGCTCGCGCAGGTAGACCAGGTCGGCGTCGGTCCCCAGCACCGCGGCCAGGGCGCTGCCGTCGCCCCAGGCGACGTCGGGCACCGGCAGCAGGATGCCGTGCAGGGCGGGGTCGGGCGCGTCGAGCCCGACCAGGTGGGCGCCGACCCGGTCCGGCACCCGCAGGGCCCGACCCGGGAACGGCCGGTCCGGGTCGTCGACGACGAGCAGCCCGTCGCGGATCAACGACCCCCTGGTGAGCAGGTCGCGCGCCAGCGGCGACGCGAGCGGCATACCGCACAGGGCCAGCGCCACCGCCACCGACGGGCGACGGCGGGTGACGTCGTCGTTGAGGTAGCCGAACAGCTGCTCGAACCGGGGGTCCAGGTCGCAGGCCAGGGCCACCAGCAGCAGGTCCACCTCGAGGGGGCTGAGCCCGCAGGTGCCGATCAGCCGGGCGATCCGCGCACCGCCATCGCCCGGCTCGGCGGCGCCGACCCCGGGCAGTTGCTCGACGGCCCGCAGGAGGGCCTCCGACTCCGACTCCAGGACCCGGTCGACCGCTTCGTCGCTCAGGTACAGCCCGCGGAACGGGTCGTCCGGTGTCGGGTCGCCCGCCCGCCGGGTCGCGACCAGGCCGCGGATCCGCTCCTCGACCCGGCCCAGTCGAGCGAGCAGATCCCCGAGGTCCGGCACGGCGCTCACGTCGGTGGCCGTCGGGCACGCCGGGCGATCCGTATGCCGGGCGCCGACGCCGTGGGCCGGCCGGACCCGCCTGCGCTGGCGCCGCTGGCGCCGCCCGCCGCGCCGCCTGCCGACTCGGGGTCCTCGCCCAGGGTCGCCGCGCCGTCGGGCGACTCGGGGTCCTCGCCCAGGGTGGCCTGGCCGTCGGCGTCCAGGGCCACCCCCCAGAACTGCGGCCGACGCTGGCGGCGGTGGTCGACCGCCGGCGCGGACACGCTGGACAGGTCGATCAGCGCGCCCTCCCGCACCGGCGGGCCGGCGGGGAAGTCCACGCCGATGTCCAGCGGGGCGTTGACGACGACGTCCAGGGAGGGCTTGAGCTCTCCACCGAGCGCCGACCACACGTCGGCGAAGGCCCGGTCCTCCGGCGGCGGCAGCCCGACCGTGAGGGGCACGACGAGGCCGGTCTGCGCGACCGGACCGCTGAGCAGGTCGCGGGGGATCGCGTCGTACTTGACGAAGCAGGCCAGCAGGGCGGACAGCAGCCGATGTTCGTCCTCGGGGCGTTGGGTCCAGGCCGTGACGAGGTAGGACATCTTGAAGAACCGGGGCGCGGGGCGCCGGCCGACGAGCACGCCCTTGTCGCGGATGTCCACCCACCCGCGCTCCCGGCGACGCAGGTCCTCGCGGATGTCGTACAGGTAGACGTCGACCGTGGGAGCGTTGCGCCGGGCCGCCCAGTCCTTCGTCGGCGCGTCGAGGACGACCTCGACGTCCGACCCGACCACCTCGGCCTTGATCAGCGAGCGCAGGGCCTCGTCGATGTCACCGATCACGGTTACCTCCGCTCCACGAAGTCCGGGGGTTGCTGGGGCGGCGGCGCGACGAGCGCCGTCGCAGCCACGGGATCGACGCTGCCGGGCACCACCGCCGTGGCGACGAGACGGCGCTGCCCCAGCGGGTCGCGGCGGAACACGAAGACCTGGGTGGGCGCGATGGTGCCGTCGGGCTGGACGGTCACCGCCGGGAGGTTCTCGTTGAGCCCGGTGTCCCAGGCGAGGGTGAGCTGCACTCCGGCCGGGAATCCCGAGCCGGTGGCCAGCGTCACCTGGCCGGGGACGAGGACCTGCGGGTCGACCCGCAGGACGGGCTGCACGACCAGGACGGTGGCCGTCGCGGTGTTGTCGCCGGGGCGTGGGTCGGGGGTCGGCGAGTCGACGACCGCCGTGGCCGGGAACGTCCCCGGCGTCGGCGAGCGCAGCGAGATCCCTCGGGCGGCGTCGGTGCCCTTACCGAGCACGCCGAGGGCGCACTCCAGCACCGGGCCGGTGACCGAGCAGCCGCTGGGCGCGGGGCCCGGTGTCATGCCGGCGGGCAGCTCGACCCGCAGGCGCACCGCCGAGGCCCGGGCCGGGCCGGCGTTGGTGACCGTGGCCGTCAAGGTGGTCGCCGCCCCGGTGGCGACGGTCGACGGGGCGAACGCGATCGTGACGGCCACGTCGGCATACGGCTGCCAGGCCGGCTCGGTCTCGGGGTTGCCCCGGCGCTGCGCGACCACCCGCACCCCGGTGCCGTCGGCTCTGACCGCGTAGATCCCCCACAGATCGGGCTGACCGGCGGGTTGCCCGGCCACCGCGAGCTCGGCGCCGTCCGGCGACCAGGCCGGGTCGGTGGCGGCCGACAGGACCGACCGGCTCGGCGTCGGCGTCCCCGGCGCAGCGAAGCCCGTGACGGCCGCCGTGGCCGAGAAGCGTTCCGGGACATCGGGTATGCCGTTCGCGTCGGCGTCCAGCAGCAGGCCCAGCTGCACCTGGCCGCGCCGCTCGTAGGCGATCCGCAGGCCATCCGGCGACCAGGCGGGGGCTCGGCCGGGGACCGGCACCAGGGTCGGCGGGCAGACCAGTGTCGGGGGACACGGCGGGGCCGGAGTCTGGACGGCGGCCCCGTCCCCGGTCTCGACGTCCAGGACCCAGAGGGTGGCGGGGGCGTTCTGCGGGACCGGGATCGGCACCGGGCGCACGTTCGCCGGCGTGGACGCCGGGCTCGTCACGAGCGACGACCCGGAGACCGCACCCGCCGGCGCATCGGCGCGAAACGCCGGCGGCACCACCGCGGGGATGACGATGACCGGACTTATCGTCGATGCCGTCGCCGTGTTGTCGGACGTGGTGGTCTCCCCGACCACGGCGAGGGCGGTCGCCCGCAGGGTCATTCGACGCGTGGAGCTGTTGCCGGAGACGGGGATCTGCGACGTCGTCGAGGCGTTGGGGGCGGGCGCGGGCAGCGTGCACCTGATCCCGACCGTCACGTGCGTGTCGCCGAACGGCGGAGCCCCGACGATGACGTAGTCGTCGGTCACGGTGCACTGCGTCGGGAGGGCGGTGAAGGCGAGACCGTACTTCGCGAAGCTGCGCGGCAGGCTGGTGTCGAGCAGGTCCGCGACGAGGTCGACGACGACCGGCCCGGCGATGGCGGTGCCGGTGGTGCTAGTGAGGGTCAGGGTGGCCACGGGGAAGGTCGCCGGCGCGACGGCCGCGAGCGGATCGGGCATGCTCAAGCCCACCGCGATGTTCGGGGGCGGGTCGGCGACGTCGATCCGGGCCAGGCCGCGGTTGTTGGCTGCGGAGGTCTCCAACGGCACCGGCGGTACCTCGCCGACCAGGGTGTAGGCCCCGCCCGACGGCGGCGTCGCCCGGACGGCGACCGAGGTCTGCGCACCGGGGGCCATCGGCCCTAGGGTGCAGGCGAGCCCCGTGGTCTCGGTGACGCATCGAGGGTCGGGCGAGGACAGCCGCAAGGGCGACCCCTCGGCGAAGGTCGCGGGCCCTCTGATATGGACGACGACGATGTCGGTCCCCGTCGCACCGGGCCCGAGATTGCGCACCAGGACCGCCCCGTCGACGGTCGTGCCGGTGAGCGTGCTGGCCGGGATCGTGGCGGTGACCGCGATGTCGGGCGGCAGCCGTTCGCTCCCGCGGGCGATGACCACCCGGGCGCCGTCCGGGGACCACGAGGGGTGCTCGTCCCAGTACCGGAATCCGGCCGGGGCCGGCAGCGACACCCGACGCGACGCGCCGGTGGCGACGGTCGCGACCCAGATCTGACCCGGCCCCCAGCTCTCCAGGTTGGCGACGAACGGGTACCTCACGAAGGCGATCCGGGTGCCGTCCGGGGACCAGGCCGGCTGGATGTCGATGTCCAGCGGGTTGCGCCCAGGCAGCAACGCCTGGACGCCGGATCCGTCGGCGGCCGCGGTGACGATCTCGCGGGCCGGGGCGTCCGCCGTGCTGCGGCTGTAGGCGATCCGCAGCCCGTCGGGCGCGTATGCCGCAGTGCCCTCGTCGCTGGCCGTGACCAGGTCGCCAGAAGCGACGGTGCCCGACGCGAGGACCCGCCGGCCCGACCCGTCAGCGCTCACCACGTCCGCGATGTCCGCGGCATGGGTGTGCCGGGTCCCGACGACGTAGAGCGATCCCGACCACTGCAGGATGCCGGGGTGGCTCTCGGTGCGCCCCGGGTCGTCCAGCATCGCCCGGTCGGTGGCGGGCAGGACCGTCACGGTGCCCCAGCCGGCCTCGCTCTGGTCGACCCCCACGAGGCGGACGTCGCCGTAGGGGTCGGCCTCCGTGGTCGTGTACGCCAGGTAGGCGCTCGGCACGTCGCCGCCGCTGAGGACGTAGGCGCTGGCCTCGCTGGACTGCGGGGGCCCGGCGCCCCAGAGCGAGGTCACCGTCGCCGGCCGCGGGTCGGCGCCGAAGGGCATCCGCAACCAGGCCAGCGACCCGTCCGACCGGTACTGGGTGGTGGTGAAGACGACGGCGAGGAACGACCCGCCGCAGCAGCCGCTGTCGATGAGCGCCACCGTCGTGGGCTGCGTCTCGGCCGCCGGGCCTTCGGTGAGCCGCTCTGCCGCCGCGTCGCTGGGCGCGCTGGCGATGCCCGCGAACGGCATCCGGTAGATGTCGCCCAACGGGTCGGCCCGGGTGCTGCTGAAGACCAGCTCGTCGGTGCCGGCCCAGGCCGGCCAGAGGTTCTCGCCCGCGGAGCGGGTCAGCTGCAGCCGGGGCAGCGTGGTGCAGTCCCCGACCCCGCCGTCGAGCTGGGCGACCCAGATCTGGAACGACCCGGTCTCGTCGGAGGCGTAGGCGACGAACCGGCCGTCCGGGGAGAGCACCGGGTGGGTCTGGATCGCGCCGTCGCAGGTCACCCGCAGCTCGCTGCCCCCGTCGACGACGGGTCGGACGTAGACCTCCCCCCGATCCTGGTCCTTAGTGCTGGCATACGCCATCTGGTCGGCGTTGCCGACGCTGGCCTCGCTGCCCAGCGGCACGCTCAGCGGCAACTGCGCAGCCTCCACGTTCGTCGATCGGGCGGCCAGCTGCAGGGTGTCCTCGGTGTAGGCCAGACGCGGCGCCACGACGTCCGGGGCGATGGCTGCGGGCAGCCGCGGCACCGTCCCCGGGGCGGCATACCGCGCCGACGCCGGTATGCCGCCCAGGCCCGCGCCGCTCGCGTCGGGGGACGGCGCCAGCGTGACGGAGGCCGTCAGGAACGCGACGACGACGACCGCGAGCACCCGGCACACCGGCCCGCTGCAGCGCATGGCTCCTCCTTCGCCGACGGCGCTACCCCTCACGCTGCAGCCTTCGCCGGTCCGGTGACTCGGGCCGGCGGTCAGCCTTTGAGGCAGTGGCCGCGGTGCGATCGGGCAGGCTCAGATCAGACCCTGACGTAGGGCGTAGGCCACCGCGTGCGAGCGGTTACGCAGCTGCAGTCGCGTGGTGATGTCGTGCAGGACGTTCTTCACGGTCCGCTCCGAGTAGGACAGCTCCACCGCGATCTCCCCCGTGCTCATCCCGTCGGCGACCAGACGCAGCACCTGCACCTCACGCGTGGCCAGCCCGGTGAAGGTCAGCCCGCGCGGCGTCAGCACCTGCCGCTGCAGCTTGCCCACCTGGTCCAACAGGCGCCCGAGCAGGTCGGGGGGCACGCTGCCCTCGCCGGAGGCGGCCCGGGTGATGACGTCGACGAGCCGCTCGGGGGTGGCCTCGGCGCGGCGGACCAGCCCCACCACGCCGACCTCGACGGCGGAGACCAGGTCGCCGTCCTCGAGGGCGCTGGCCACGAGCACCGTGCGGCACTGCCCACGCCGCTGCACCGAGCGCAACAACGCCACGGCGTCCTCGTCCATGGCGTCGACGACGATGATCGCCACCCGCGCCATGTCCAGGTCCGGTGGCCGCAGGACCTGGACCTCGGGTCGATGGCGCAACTGGCTGGCCACCCCGGCCGCCGAGATCGGGTCACGCGCGTGCACCGCGACCGCTACGCACTCCATGGTGTCTCCTCACCGTCCCTCCGGGGGGACCTGCCCCACCGGACTGCCGACTCCCGCACCGAGGGCAGCATGACCGGGCATCCTCCTCGTGCACTCAACAAGGACTCAACGGGCAGGTCCGTTGCCCTGTCGTCGGCTCCTCCGTCCTTCGTGGCCGAGGCGACGGCATGGGACACCTGTGGGGTGAGCACCGTTGCGCAGTTGGACATCGAGTCGGCCCGGGTCGCCGCAGGCGAGCGCGTCACCCTGCCGCTGAGCGTCAAGAACACCGGTGAGGTGGTCGAGGACTACCGCGTCGAGATCGTCGGCACCCCCGCGGGGTGGACGACCGTCGACCCGCCGACGTTCACGCTCTACCCCGGCACCGCCCAGGTCGCCTCCCTCGACGTGCACCCCCCGCGCACCCCCGACGTGCCGGCCGGCGAGGTACGCCTCGGGGTCCACGTCGTGCCCACCGAGCACCCCGACGAGGCCGTGGTGCCCGAGGCGGTGATCGAGGTGCTGCCGTTCCTCGAGACGGTGGCCGAGCTGGTCCCGCACACCTCGCACGGACGCTCCGCGGGCAGCCACCAGGTCGCGATCGACAACGGCGGCAACGTCGCGGTGACCGTGCACCTGCGCCCGCTGGAGAGCAACGACGCGATCGGGGTCACCCTCGACCCGCAGACCCTCGTCGTGGACCCCGGCCACGCCGCGTTCTCCACGGTGCGGGTCAAGCCGGTGCGGCGACTGTGGCGCGGGGTGCCGGTCACCTACCCCTTCACCGTGAGCGTCGTGCCCGAAGGCAGCCCCGAGGTGCCCCTGGTCGGGGCACACGTGCAGGACCCCGTGTTCCCCCCGTGGATCCTCAAAGCGCTGTTGGCCCTGCTGGCCCTGCTCGTGGCCCTGGTGCTGCTGTGGTTCCTGTTGCTCAAGCCCACCATCGAGGCGGCGGCGAAGGAGGCAGTCGCGGACCCGGTGAAGTCGGCGCAGGCCCAGGCCGCGGCGGCCCAGCAGGCCGCCGGGCAGGCCCAGGCCGGCGGAGCGCAGGCCGCGGACGCCGCGACCACCGCGCAGGCGGCGGCCAGCGCCGCCGCCGGGCCGCCGCCACCGAAGCTGGTGACCCTGCCCTTCTCCCAACGCCTCGAGGTCGCCGCCAACCCCGGCGGCGCGACCCAGACGGCGACCTTCGCCGTCCCCGCCGGTCAGTCCCTGGCGCTCACCGATTTCGTCATCGAGAACACCCACGGCGACAGCGGGCTGCTCACCGTGAAGCTGGGCGACCAGGTGGTCTTCACCCAGGCGTTGGAGAGCTTCCGCACCACGGACTACCACTTCGTGACGCCGTTCGTCGCCGGCGAAGGGGTCGAGCTCAAGCTCCAGGTCAAGTGCACCAGGGTGGGCACGCCACCGGATTCTGTCGCCCGCCCCGACCCAGTGCAACAACGCCCTCACCATGGGCGGCCCGCTGACCCGCCCGGCCTGACCCGCCCGAGCGCCCGGCCGACCCGCTCGGGCGCCCGGCCTACCGCCGGCCCACCAGGGGCACCAGCTCAGCCGCAGGACACCCGGTCCAGTCGCAGGTCGGTCACTGCGCGCCCCGCGGCCAAGGCCGCCGCCTCGAACCCGGCCACGGGTCGCCACGGTGGTCTGGCGACCTCGTGCACGCGGAATCCGCCGTGCGCGTGGACCTGCGCGCGGACGTGGTCGGCGTAGTCGAGCCGGTCGGTCGCGAGCAGGACGTGCCCCTGCGGTCGCAGCGCCCGGTGCAGCAGCCGCAGGGTGCCCTCCGAGACGAACCGCCGCTTGCGGTGGCGGGCCTTGGGCCATGGGTCCGGGAAGAACAGGTGCACCGCGCTCACTCGGCCCGGCGCTACCTCGCCCAGCAGCGTCACGGCGTCGCCGCGATGGACATAGACATTGGTCAGCCCCGCCGACTCGACCGCGGCGAGCAGCCGGGCGATCCCGAGCGGGTACACGTCGACGCCCACGACGCGCCGATGCGGGTATGCCGCGGCGAAGGCGAGCGTGGCCGCCCCGTGCCCGCACCCGACGTCAAGGACCACGCCATGCCCGTCGTCGACCGGGCCGGCGAGCAGCCCCGGCGGCACGGCATACCGGGCCTGCAGGTCCTGCAGTCGCGAGCGGGTGAGCGCCGACAGCCGGCCGGCCCGGGCGTGGAACGTCCGCACCGGCGCCTGCTGCATGACACGAGCCTACGCAGCGGCGACCGGTCCGACGGTCTGCACCGGGACGTAGAGTGACCGGCAGGGCCGCGGTGCGCGGTCCGGTCCGACGAAGGGACAGCGCCATGGGCATGTTCGACGAGATCAAGGACAAGGCCGGCGAGCTGGTCGAGGGCAACCAGGACAAAGTCGACCAGGCCATCGATACGGTCGGCGACCTGGTCGACGACAAGACCGGCGGGCAGCACGCCGACAAGGTCGACATGGCCCAGCAGAAGGCCAAGGACGCCGCGCGCGGCTTGGGCGGGCAAGGCTAAGGCCGGCAGGCCGGGCCTGCCCGCCGAGCGGGGCCGTGGGTCCAGGCCCGGTCAGTCCCGCCAGATCATCACGACGGCCCGGTCGTCGGTCTCGCCCGCCTTCGCCGCGGCGCACAGGCGGCGGGCCCCCCCGTGCAGCCCCCGCTGGACCATCGCCTCGGCGGCCCCGACCATGCGGTCGACCCCGAGTGCCAGGTCGTGCCCGGGGGACTCGATGACCCCGTCGGTGTAGAGCACGAGGGCGTCGCCGCGGGCCAGCACCGCCGCCTCGCGCGGGTACGCCGCCTCCTCGATGACCCCTAGGGCGGGCCCGCCGGTGGGGTCGATCGCCCGCCATTGGCCCGAGCCGGCCACGAAGTGCACCGGGCCCGGGTGGCCCGCGGTGCCCACGGTGAACCGCCCGGAGGGCAGGTGCAGGGACATGTGCACGGCCGTGGCGAAGCCCTCGGACCAGCCCTGTCGCAACAGGTAGGAGTTGGCCGCCGGCAGCAGCCGCTGCGGATCCACCTGGCCGAGCAGCCCACCGAAGGCTCCGGAGAACAGCAACGCGATGGTGCCGACGCCGGCGCCCTTGCCGGCGAGGTCGACCAGGACGATCTCGAGCGACTCCCCGTCCGGCGACATCGAGCTCACCGCGAAGTCGCCGGAGAACTTGTCGCCGTAGGCGGACTGGATCCAGTGTTCGACGTGCCAGCCGGTCGGCAGCGTCTCGACGTCGGCCAGCGAGGTCAGCTGGTCGCGCAGGTTGACCAGCATGTCGTCGCCGTCGCTGCCCTGCACGCCCAGGCGCTCGCGGCTGCGGGTCCGGGCGTACATCAGCACCATGGTCAACCCCACCGCGCCCAGGGTGACCACCTGGACGGTGGACCACCCACGGACCATGAACCCGGTGAGCAGCAGGCACAGGGAGTACACCGCGCACACGATCAGGAACGGGCGCGGCGATAGGAACATCCCGGCGAGCACGACGAGGGGGCAGTACAACCCCCACGAGACGTCGTTGGGTCGCCAGATCGTCAGGGCCACGAGAAGCAGGCCGATGACGATGAGCCCGCTCATCCGCACGGCGAGCACGGTGCGCGAGACCAGCCCGGCCCGGCGCAGATGGCGCATCAGCCGAGTGGTCGAGCGCCGACCCACGGCTCGGGGGCTCGCCCCGGGTCGAACCAGGGCGGTCACAGGGGTCTCATCCTGCCGGCAGCGTCCCGTCGCCCTCGTACCGGGCGATCATCGCGAGCCGGCGGGCGTGCCGCGCATCCCCGGAGAAGGGAGTGGCCAGGAAGGCGTCGACCACGGCGATGCCCTGCGCCACCGTGGTGAACCGGCCACCGAGCGAGACGACCTGGGCGTCGTTGTGCTCGCGGGCCAGCCGGGCCAGCTCGACGGAGCCGCCGAACGCCGCGCGCACCCCGGCCACCTTGTTCGCCGCGATGAGCTCGCCGTTGCCCGAGCCGCCCAGGACCACGCCCAGCGAGCCCGGGTCGGCGGCGACCGCGACGGCCGCCCGCAGCACGGCCACCGGGTAGTCGTCCTGCGCGTCGTAGGTGTGCGGGCCGTGGTCCACGACCTCGTGACCGCCCCGGGTCAGGTGGGCCACGAGCGCCTCGTGCAGCTCGTATGCCGCGTGGTCACCTCCCACGTGCACGCGCATGTCTCTCCCTCCGGGTGGGCCGGGTCAGGCTCGGTCGATGATCGGCCGCTGGGTCCGGGTCCGCTTGAGCTCGTAGAACCCGGGGGTGCCGGCGACGAGCAGACACCCGTCCCACAGCCGCCCGGCGGCCTCGCCCCGGGGTGCCGGGGTGACCACCGGCCCAAAGAAGGCCACGCCCTCCACCGCGACGATCGGGGTGCCCACGTCGGTGCCGACCAGGGCGATCCCGCTGCGGTGGCTGCGGCGCAGGGCCGCGTCGTGCTTCTTCTGGGTCGCGGCGCCGGCCAGGGCGGGGGGCAGGTCGCACTCGGCCAGCGCCTCGGCGACGACCCGGCCGAGATTCTTCATCCGGCGCGCGTGGATGCGGGTGCCCATGGCGTCGTAGAGCGGCTTGACGACGCCGTCGCCGTGGGCCCCCTGGGCGGCGACGATGACCCGCACCGGCCCCCAGGCCCGGTCCATGAGCTCTCGGTAGCCGGCGTCGAGGTCCCGACCGGCGTTGAGGACCGACAGGCTCATCACCGACCAGGTGACATCGACCGGGCGGACCCGCTGCACCTCCATGAGCCATCGCGAGGTCAGCCACGCCCAGGGGCAGATCGGGTCGAACCACATCTGCGCAGACTGGCGACGGGCCCCCCGGACGGTTGACATGCGGCCATCCTGTCATCTCGCCCGCCGGTTCGCTGGCCGTGGCGGCGCGTTGACGGTCCGCGCTCGCGGCGACGCCGTCCCGTCGACGGCCACCTAGGATGCAGAGGTCGCCACCGCGCCCCCCCGTCACCAGGAGCGGCCTGCATGCCCGGAACGAACCTCACCCGCGAGGAGGCGGCCGGTCGCGCCGCCGCCCTGCAGGTGGACAGCTACCTCGTCGAGCTCGACGTCACCACCGGCGAGCGCACCTTCGCCACCCGCACGACCGTGCGGTTCGCCACCCACGAGCCGGGCGAGTCGACGTGGATCGACTTCGTCGGGGAGTCGGTCCAGCGGGTCAGCCTCAACGGCATCGACCTGCACCCCGACGAGGCGTTCCAGGACAGTCGGATCGCCCTGCCGGACCTGGGCGCGGACAACACCCTCGTCGTCGAGGCCACGGGGCGCTACACCAACAGCGGGGAGGGCCTGCACCGCTTCGTCGACCCGATCGACGCCGAGGTCTACCTCTACAGCCAGTTCGAGGTGGCCGACGCCCGGCGGGTCTTCGCCGTGTTCGAGCAGCCCGACCTCAAGGCGAGCTTCACCTTCGTCGTCACCGCGCCCGAGCACTGGACCGTGGTCTCCACCCAGCCGACCCCCGCGCCGGTGCCCGCCGGGCCGGGCACGGCGACCTGGACCTTCCCGCCCACGCCCCGGCTCTCCGGCTACGTCACCGCCGTCTGCGCCGGCCCCTACGACGTCGTGCGCGACGAGCTGGTCGGCCGCGATCGGGTCGTGCCGCTGGCCATCTACACCCGCAAGACCCTCACCGAGCACCTCGACGCCGAGGAGCTCTTCGACGTGACGAAGATCGGGTTGCGCTACTTCGAGGAGCAGTTCGACACGGCATACCCGTTCGAGAAATACGACCAGATCTTCGTGCCGGAGTTCAACGCCGGGGCGATGGAGAACGCGGGGTGCGTGACGATCACCGAGGCCTACGTCTTTCGCGGCACCGCGCCCGAGGCCACCGTGGAGCGGCGCGCGCTGACCGTCCTGCACGAGCTGGCGCACATGTGGTTCGGCGACCTGGTGACGATGCGGTGGTGGGACGACCTGTGGCTCAACGAGTCGTTCGCGGAGTGGGCCTCGTCGGTGTGCCAGGCCGAGGCGACCCGCTGGCACGAGGCGTGGACGACGTTCCAGAGTCACGAGAAGGGGTGGGCCTACCAGCAGGACCAGCAGTCCGACACCCACCCGGTCTACGCCGACATGCGCGACCTGCACGACATCGCCGTGAACTTCGACGGCATCACCTACGCCAAGGGCGGGTCGGTGCTCAAGCAGCTGGTTGCCCATGTCGGGCGAGCGGCGTTCACCACCGGGCTGATCCGCTACTTCCGCGCCCACGCGTTCGGCAACACGACGATGGCCGACCTGTTCGCGCAGCTGGAGGCGACCTCGGGTCGGGACCTGCAGGACTGGGCGCAGCGCTGGCTGCGCACCGCCGGGGTCAACACCCTGTGGATCGACCTGCAGACCGACGCCGACGCCGTGGTGACCTCGGCGACGTTGCGCCAGAGCGCGATCCCGGCGCATCCGACGCTGCGCCCGCACCGGTTGGGCATCGGCGGCTACGACCTGCGCGACGGCAGGTTCGGGCGCACGGCATACCACGAGGTCGACGTCGACGGGCCGAGCACCCCGCTGCCCCACCTCGTCGGCACCCGGCGCCCGGACGTGCTGCTGCCCAACGACCAGGACCTCAGCTACGCCAAGATCCGCCTGGACCCCCAGTCCTTCGACCTGGCCACCGGCCATCCCGAGGCGTTCGAGGACAGCCTGCCGCGCAGCCTGGTCACGGCCTGCCTGTGGGAGCTGGTCCAGGAGGGCGACCTCGCCCCCTCGGACTTCCTGGACTACCTGGTGGCCTGCGTGCCGGTGGAGCGGCAGTCCACCGCGCTGCGCACGATCCTCACGACGACCAAGCAGATCCCCTCGATGCTGTTGTCGACGGTGAACTGGTTCACCCCGCCGCCGCAACGGGCCGGGGCGCGGGCCCGGGTGCTGCCGGTGATCCGGGCCGCGGCCGACGCCGCGGCGCCTGGCAGCGACGCGCAGCTGCAACTGGTCACGGCGTACGGCTGGCTGATGCAGGGCCCGGAGCAGGCCCAGTGCATCCGCGACGTGCTCGCCGGCCACGGCCCGTTCCCCGGGCTGGCCGTCGACCAGGACCTGCGCTGGGGGCTGCTGTGCTCGTTGGCGGTCGCCGGAGCGGCCACCGACGCCGACGTCGAGGCGGAGCTGGCGCGTGACCCCTCGGTGGCCGGTCACGAGCGCGCGCTCTACGCCCGGGCGGCCATGCCGACGGCCGCGGCCAAGGACTGGGCGTTCCGGCTGGTCTTCGACGAGGACACCCAGACCAACGCCGCGGTGGAGCACCTCGGGCAGGGCTTCCGTCGGGTCCTGGACGCCCCGGCCCTGCTCACGCCGTACATCGAGCGCTTCCACGAGGCGATCCTGCCCACCTTCGCGTCGCGCTCGTACGGGATCGGCGAGCGGCTGGTGAAGTACTTCTACCCCCGCGACCTGGCCAACGCGCCCCTGCGCGATCGCAGCCGCCGGTGGCTGGCCGAGCACCCGGACGCGCCCAGCGGGCTGCGCCGCCTCATCGTCGAGCAGCTGACCTTCGTCGAGACCGCGGTCGCCGCCCAGCAGCGCGACGCCGCCGCCGACTCGCGGGGCTGACCGGTGCCGCCGGGCGTGGAGCGCAGCGCAGCCCCGGTGGCCCACCGGGCCCTGGCCGCCGACTGGGCCGAGGTCGCCGACCAGGTCACCCGCCCGCTGCAGGTGCTCGCGGTCCTGCTGGTCGCGCTGGTGACCCGCTGGCTGGCCTTCCGGGTCATCGACCGGGTCGTCGACGCGGCCGGCCGGCGGCACGCCCAGCGTGGGGCGGACCGTCCGGGCCGGGCCGTGCAGGCCTTGGCCAGCGCCGCCGGGCTGGACCACGAGCGCTATGTCCAGCGCACCCAGACGATGGGGGCGGTGCTGCGCAGCGTGGTCACCGTGGTCGTCGCGAGCATCGCCCTGCTCACCGTCCTGGCCCTGATCGGCGTGCCGCTGGCTCCGCTGCTGGCCTCGGCCGGGGTCGGCGGGGTAGCGCTGGGGTTCGGCGCCCAGAGCCTGGTCAAGGACTTCATCTCGGGCGTGTTCATGATCGTCGAGGACCAGTACGGCATGGGCGACGTCGTCGACACCGGCTCGGTGGTCGGCACCGTCGAGGACGTCAGCCTGCGGGTGACCCGGATCCGCGACGCCGGGGGGGTGGTGTGGTACGTCCGCAACGGCGAGATCGTCCGGGTGGGCAACCGGTCCCAGGGCTGGTCCACCGCGGTGGTCACCGTGCCGGTCGACTACCGCGCCGACGTCGATGGCGCGGTGGCCGCCGTCGGCGAGGCGGTCGCGGAGCTGGCGACCGAGCCGGGGTGGGCCGACCGGGTGCTCGACGCGCCCAGCGCCGCGCAGGTCGAGTCGCTCGACGGCGGGGTCGTCACCGTGCAGGTCACCGTGCGGTGCGCGGCCAATGAGAACGTCGCCGTGGAGCGCGAGATCCGCCGGCGGGTGGCCGTGGCGCTGCCGCACGCCGGGATCGCTCTGGGGGCGCCGACGCCCGAGGCGGAGGGCGACCGGTGAGCTTCTACCAGGAGGTGGGCGGGCACCCGACGTTCGTCCGACTCGTCGGCGGGTTCTACGCCGGGGTGGCCGACGACCCACCGCTGCGGGCGCTCTACCCCGAGGCCGACCTCGCTGCGGCGCAGCAGCGCCTGCTGATGTTCCTCGAGCAGTACTTCGGCGGCCCCACGGCATACTCGCAGCAGCGCGGCCACCCGCGGCTGCGGATGCGTCACGCCCCGTATGCCGTCACGCCGCAGCAGCGCGACCGCTGGCTGGGGCACATGCTCGCCTCGGTGGACGAGCTCGCCGCCGACGGCACCCTCGACTCCGCCCACGTGGCGGTCCTGCGCGACTACCTCACCCGGGCCGCGGACATGCTCGTCAACTCCGGCGTCGTCGGGCCGCCGCCGATCCCCGGCGGTTCCTAGTCGCCCAGCCCGCGCGACCCGCACCCGCCCGGCCGGCACCGACCCCGACGCGGCGACGGTCACCCTGCAGGGGGTGTGGACGACGCCAGCGGCGCCGTGGCGCGCCGATCTAGCGTGACGACATGCACCTGCACGTCGACCCCGACGACCTCACCGCCGTCGGCTCCGAGCTCAGCAGCGACGGCCCCACACTGCGCGCCGCGGCGGCCCTGCTCCAGACGCACCGGTATGCCGCGCCGGCCGCGGCCGAGGGCTACCCCGAGCTGGCCGGTGCCGTCGGCGAGGTGTTCGGTGCGGCCGTCGCGGCGCTGGGAACCCTGGCCGACGCGGCGGACGTGCTGGCCTGGGGCCTGGACCGGGCCGGCACGGCCTACCGGGCGGTCGAGGCGGGCCTGGTGAGCTCACTGGAGAGCTCGCCGTGAGCGACCTGGACCTGGCCCTGCCGATGCCTCCCGACATCTGCGCCGCGACGACCGACGCGGCCTGCGCGTTGGAGCGAGCCCGGGCCTGGGCCGAGGGCACCTCCCTGTCGCGCCGCCACGGCCTGGTCCCGCTGCTGTCGAGCACGTGGTCCGGGCCGGCCGCCGAGGCGGCTCGGGCCGAGGCGGGCACGGCAGGCCGGCAGTGCCAGGACCTCGTCGGGTCCTTCGCCGCGCCTGCCGCGGCGCTGCGCACGTTCGCCGCCGAGGTGGCCTCGACGCGAGCAGCCGTGGCCGGGCTGCGCGAGCAGTGGCAACAGGCCGAGCGGCTCGAGCGGCTGCGCCTGGCCGCCCTGACCCCCGAGGACCCCACCGCACCGGCGATCACCCTTGCGGCACATCGAGAGTGCGACCGCACGCAGGCCGAGCTGCAGTCCCGTCACGCCCAACACCTGGCGCGGCTGCGCCAGCAGCAGACCTTGGCCGCGGCGATCCTGCGCGACACGGCGGGGGGGACCGGCACTGGGGGCGCGACCCGGCGAAGCCTGCTGGACCGACTGCCGTTGACCGACGGCGCGATCCGGGCCGGCCAGGCGCGGGCCCTGGTCGCGGGGCTGCTCGACGGCATGCCGCCCCAGCCGGCGAGCTGGGGGGAGCGGGAGTGGGACCGCATCGGCACCCTCGGCGAGCGCGTCGCCGACCCCTACGTCGCGCTGGCCCTGGTGGAGCGCCTCGGGGTGTCCGCCCTGGCGGCGGCCCTGCGAGCGGGCCGGTGGGACCGGGCCGACGCGGCGCGCCGGCATCTCGCGCCGCTGGGCACCGCGGTGGTGAGCGCCCTGTCGAGCCGCGCCGAGAGCGACCCGGCCTGGCGACAGCGACGCGACCGGCTGGCCGAGGACGCCGTCTGCGGCCCACGCGAGCGTCTGGCCGACCTCGTCGAGCTCATGGGCTTGGGCACCGGGCGGGTCGCCCCGCAGGCGGCCGTCCTCGTGGGAGCGATGCGGGCCTTGCTCCGCGAGGACCCGGTCGGCGCCGACCACCCGATCATCCCGCCGGCCGAGCCCCCCGCCGACGCCCTCGGAGCCCGCGGCCCGGTCGACGCCGTCGGTGAGCTGCTCGAGCTGGCCGGGCGGGACCCGACGGTGGCGCGAGCCGTCCTGCTGGCCGACGACGGGCCCGGCACGGACACCGTGCTGCACCGGCTCGTCGTCGACCGGCCGTTGGCCCACGCGGGCACCGGGGCCATCCTGCCCTCCAGCGTGGTGCTCTCGCGCCTGCTGGTCGACCTGGCGGCCGTGCCGGACCACGCCCTGGCCGCGCACCGGCTGGACGAGGAGTTCGCCCGGGACCTCGGTGCCGCAGCCCTGGCCAGCTGGGACCTGAAGGACGCCGCCGCACCCAACGTCGCTCGGCACCTGGCCCCGTTCGGGCTCGCGGCCGCCGACCTGCTCGTCCGCGAGCCACAGCGGGTGGCCGCCGCGCTCTTCACCGTGGACACGGCGGACCGGCGCGGCGACGCGATCGCCCGGATGCAGGGGCTGCTGGGCCAGGTCGGCACCGCGACGTTCTTCCAGCTGCACGACGGCAGCCAGCCGACCCCGGTGCGCCGGGTGACCGACGCCGTCGTGGACTACCAGGCCGGCCTGCTGTCCGCGGCCCCGGTCGGCGTGGCGCGCGACCAGGGCACCGTCGACGTCGGCGAGGCCGCCGGTTTCGTCGTCGGCTCTGCCGTCCTGGCTACGGACCGCGCCGCGGCCCGTATCGACGAGGTGCTCGAGTCGATGCGTCGGGCCCTGGACCTGGTCGCCGCCGCGGTGCCGCTGCCCGACCCCACGTCGCGCACAGGCACGCTCGCCGTCACGGCGGTGGCCTCCGAGCCGGTCCGGTCCTCCGTGCTCGATCTGGTCACCAAAGACGTCCCCGCCGACGCCCAGGCCCGGGCCCGGGTGAGCGCGGACCGGCTCGCCGACACCACCAGCGACATCGTCCGCTGCGCGGTCGCCCGATCGCTGGACCCGGGGGGGTCCGGCGACCCCGAGGCCAGGCGGTTGACGCGGCTGGCCGACGCGGCCATCGCCGATGGCATCAGGGCCCGCCGAGAAGCTCCGACACCGCTGCCAGCTCGCTGACGTCGTACCACGACAGGTCCCGGCCACCCGGTGACTCGTCGACATGGAAGGCTCCGAACCGCCCCACCGGGACCTCGCCGGACAGGGCGACCCGAGCGGGGTCGGCGGGGTCGCCGGAGTCGTGGACGGCGCCGACGTCGACGTCGGCGGCGCCCACGACCCGCCGGACCGGGATGCCGAACGCGGCCCGGCCCGCCGCCGTCGCGGCCGCGGTGTAGGCGGCGTGCTCGAGCGCCTCCAGGTCCGCGCCCGGCGCGGCGCGCTCGAGCGCGGGCGTCACGGCATACCCGGTCGTCACGGCGACGGCCCCGCGGTGCCCGGCCAGGCCGGCGACGTCGGCCGTCGACAGCGGCAGGTAGACCCGCACCCGCGGGCCGGTCACGGCACGGCGACCGGCCGGTCGACCAGCTCGACGAGCGAGTCCACCAGGCTCTGCCCGAGGACCTCGACGTCCGGCATCGCATCGCGATCGGCGTTGAGGCCGTAGTAGACCCCGCCGTCGTAGGAGGTCAGCCCGATGGACAGGGCCTGGTTCTTGGCCAGCGGGATCACCGGGTAGGTCGCGACCATCTGGGCGTCTCCGGCATACAGGGGGTACTGGGGGCCGGGCACGTTGGTGACGATGACGTTGAACAGCCGGTGCGACATGTTGCTGCCCAGCCGGGCCCCCATGGCGTGCAGGGTCGGGGGGGCGAAGCCGGCCAGGTCGACCAGCTCGTCGGCCCCGACGGCGTGCCCGCCGGCGATCTGTTGACGCATCGAGTAGCCGATCTGGTGCAGGCGCATCAGGGCCCCCGGCTCACCCACGGGCAGGTCGACCAGGCACGCGGCCAACTGGTCCAGGCCCGGACCGTGCTCCTCCTGCATGCTCACCGGCACCAGCGCCCGCACCACGCTGCCGTTGTGCACCGGCTCGCCCCGGGTCAGCAACCACGCGCGGAAAGCGCCGGCGATCGTCGCGAGGATGACGTCGTTGACCGACACGTCGACCTTGCCGGTGCGGCTGAGCCTCGTGCGCACCGCGCGGTAGTCGGCCAGGTCGGTGGGCACGAGCATGAACCGCCGGTTGGGCCCGACGACGGCGTTCAGCGGCAGCTCCGGCGCCGGCCGGGCGGCCCCGCGGGCCACCGTGGACAGCAGCGAGCCCATCCCGGCCATGACCTTTCCGGAGACCTCCTGGACCTCGTGCATGCCGCCGCGGACCGCGTCGACCAGGGTGCCCGGAGCGCGGACGTTGTCGAACACCGCCTGGCGCACCAGGGTGAGGCTGCTCGGCGGCCGCCGCGGTGCCCAGTGGTCGACCCCCGCACCCTCGTCCCAGCCCGGCTCCTCGCGCACGAGCAGGTGGCCGATGTCGAGGGCGTCGACGCCGTCGATCAGCGCGTGGTGGGTCTTGGTGACGATGGCGAACCGACCGCCGCTGAGCCCGTCGACGACGTAGATCTCCCACAACGGGCGGTGCCGGTCCAGGCGCCGCGGCTGCACCCGGGCGACGAACTCCTCCAGCTGGGCGTCGTCGCCGGGTTTGGGCAGGCCGGCGCGGCGCACGTGGTAGCTCAGGTCGAAGTTCTCGTCGTCGACCCAGACCGGGTTGGCCAGGTGGCCGGGGATCCAGCGGATGCGCTGTCGATAGCGCGGCAGGTGCACGACCCGACGGGCGATGAGCCGGGCCAGCCGGTCGTAGTCGATGCGCCCCTTGACCGGCGTGAACACCATCACCGAGCCGACGTGCATGACCGTCGTGTGGTCCTCCATGTAGAGGAACGAGGTGTCCAGCGAGCTCAACCGGTCGGCCACGGCGCCATCCTCTCAGACCGCGTCCACGCGGTATGCCGCCCCGCAGGGTGGGGCCGGTCACCGCCGCCGCCGGCCCCGACCCTCCGCTCGGGCGACCGAGCCCCGAGCCGACTCGGTCGCCCGGACCCCGGCGACCTGGGCGGCCAAGGCCCGCAGGGCCGCCCGGGACGGGGCCGACGGCGCGCACTCGGCCAGCGTCCGACCGGCCAGCAGGGCCGCGTCCACGGCGGCCGGGTCGTCGGGCACGAACCACACCTGATCGATGCCGGCGAACCGCGCCAGCGCCTCGCGCACCCGCAGGTCGGGCCGCACCCCGACGGCGCCGGGGCGCAGCCGGTTGACCACGACCCGTGGCTGCGGCGAACGCACCGAGGCCAGGTCCTGCAGCCCGCGGACCAGCCGCTGCAGGGACACCGGGTCGGCGCCGCTCACCGCCAGCAGCTCGTCGGCGACCTGCAGGGTGGTCAGGGTGGCCTGGTTGCGCCGCGGTGCCTCGGTGTCGTAGCTGAGCTCCTCGTCGCTCTCCAGGCAGAACCCGCAGTCGACGACGACGACCTGGGCCAGGGTGCGCGCCAGGTCGAGGACCCGCTCCAGGGCGGCGGCCCGGACCTCGGGCCAGCGTTGGGCTCGGGGGATGCCGGTGAGCACCCGCATCCCGCGACCCACCTGGGGGGCCAACCGGGCCAGCGCGGGCAGGTCGAGGGTGCCCTGGTCGGCGGCTCGGGCGGCACCCACTAGGCCGGGAGCCTCGTCGAGCACGGCGAGGGTCTGGGCCACGCTGCCCCCGTACGTGTCGGCATCGACCAGCAGGGTGCTCACACCCATCCCGGCGAGCTCGGCGGCCAGGTGGACCGCCACCGTGGTCCGGCCGGGGGCTCCGGCAGGACCCCACACCGCGACGATCCGACCCCGCTGCCCGGCAGCCGGCGCCGGTGACGGGGAGCCCGGGCCGGTGACGAGGCCCTCGTCGTCCAGCTGCGGCCATGCCGGCCACGGGTCGACCCCGCCGCCCTCGACGGCGGTCAGCAGGGTGGACTCGGCAGCCGCCAGGGTGGCGTCGGCGGGCAGGACGAGCAGCACCCCCATCTGGCGCAGCCGGCGCTCGGAGCCCTCGTCGTCGGGGTCGACGAGCCCGACGACCTCCAACCCGCTCGCGCGCAGGCGGCTGACCACGGTGAGCGAGAGCCCGCGCAGATCCTCGCCGACGACGGCGACCGCGCCCACCCCGGACGACGCGGTGGCGAGCAGGTCGGCCAGGTCGGCACACCGCCGGGCGATGCGGACCTGGCCGGAGGAGCCGAGCAGCGTCGCGACGCTGCTGTCCCAACGGTTCCCGACGGCGGTGAGGATGGCGACCATCAGCCGGCGGTGCGGGTCGAGCCGGGCACCGGCACCAGGGTGACCCGGGACTGGCGGTCCTGGGCGGCGATGACGAGGGCGACCTCGGCGCGGGGGACGAGGATCTGGATCGCCGAGGTCGCCGACCCCACCGCGAACCGGCCCTGGTCGGTGGGGATCCACGACACCGCGACCGAGCGCAAGGCCAGGTGCGGGTCGAGGTAGCGCTCGGTCGTGCTCGCCGGGTCGCGATCGCTCACCCACACGTCGACGCTGGACCCGCGCACCAGACCCGTGGCGGCCGTGGCGTCGACCCGCACGGTGACCGGCTGCACGGCCACCTCGGCCCGGCCGCCGACCGCGGAGGCGGGGACGAGCTCACCCTCGCGGACCTCGCGCAGGACGAAGGTGTCCGGGGCCAGGGCGGTGGCCGCCGAGAGGTAGCGCCCCATCCCCTCGCCGAGCGTGACGTCGGCGCGGGTGAGGTTCTCCGGCCCGAGCCGGTCGCCGGGCACGAGGGGCACGGCCGCGGCATACACCGGCACCCGCTCGTCGAAGCTCGCGATGGTCTTGGCCCCCAACGCGGTGGCCAGCAACACGAGCACGACGCCGACGACCAGCCGGCTGTCCCGCCAGGAGGGTCGGGACAGCCGGGTGGCGCTCGGGCGTGGCAGGTCGGTCACGGTCAGCCCCCCGTCCGGGGCACCGGTCGGCGCCCGTGCCGACCATCATCGCCGAGCCGTGCGGTCGCTGCCACTTGGATCGGCGTAGCTGTGGACAACCTCGGATACCTGGGTTGGCGTGTGCCAGACTGCCGTCATGCCGCCCAGATTCCTGCAGCTGTCCGACGTGGCGGAGATCCTCAACATCTCCGCCGCGCAGGCCTACGCGCTGGTGCGCTCCGGGGACCTGCCGGCGATCAAGGTGGGCGGCCGCGGGCAGTGGCGGGTGGAGGCCGAGGCGCTGGAGTCCTACATCCAACGCATGTATGCCGCGACCCGCGAGTTCGTCTCGGCCCACCCGCTGGGTGGCACCGGGGAGGCCGAGGACCACTGATCGTCGCGGGCCCGGGATCCTCGGCGCCGCGCGGTGCTCGTCCCCGGCCCGGGTGAGCAGACCGGCCCCTCGGGCGGATCAGTCGCGCAGCAGCGCCGCCAGCGCAGCGAAGGGCAGCACGCGGACGGCACCGACGTTCTGTGGCCGGCGCGGCAGGTCCAGCGGGTGCTCGGCGAGGTCGAACGCGTCCTGACCGACCCCGTCGATCGTCCCTGCGAGACGGTGGCCGTCGACGTCGACGACGGTGACCGCCGTGCGGTCCCGGCTGACCGCGCGCAGGGCCGCCGCCAGGGTGAAGCCGCGGACCACGGCCGACACCGGGCCGACCCGGCCGCGCAGACCGGTGATCGAGCGGATCGCCGCCAGCGGCACCAGGGTGCGTCGCTCCCCCGGACCGGCCAACAGCAGCCAGTCCGCCCCGACGTCGGCGACCACCGCTTCGACGGTCCCCAGCCCCGCGACGACCGCCGTGAGGGCGCCGTCCGGGGGCTGGGCCGCCAGCCGCCCCTGCAGGGAGAGCAAGGCGCGCTCCCGGCGGGTGCGGTCGGCGACCTCGGCGTCCAGGTCGCGATCGGACGCCGCGTGCACCTGGGCCGCCAGATCCTCGAAGAGCCGTTCCCACCGCATGACTGCCTCCCCCGGGCTCGGGCCCCACCGTCGTCCTGCACAGAATGTCACGTTCGCTTGACATCGGCACCGTCGGCTGTCAATGTCATTCAAACATAGGCAAACGAAGGTTATCGAGGAGTAACGAATGCCGAGGTCGCTGCGGATTCGAGCCGCCCTGGTCGGGTTCGGTGCCGGCACGCTCGCCCTGGGGACGGCGGCCGTGTTCCTGCGGCTGGCCGCGTCGAGCTGGCGACGAGTGGGCGCCGTCGCGGTGGTCGACCCGGCGGACCTGCTGTTGGTGCTGCTGTGCCTGGCCGGGGCGGTGCTGGCGGCGTGGCTGGGGATCGGTGCCACCGCGACCGCGCTCGCGCGGGCGCCGGGGGCGCTGGGCGCGGTGGCCGAGCAGGTGGCCGCCCGCATGGCCCCGACCGTGGTGCGCCGCATGGTCGCCCTGCTGGCCGGCACCGCGGTCGCCGCCGCGCTGGCCCCGGGCACGGCGGTCGCGGCCCCCGACCGGCCCGGCCGGGTGTCCGCCTACGCGCTCGACGGGGACTCCCCGGCGGGGTCGAGCCTGCCCGACCCCGGCTTCCACCCGCTGACCGGCCCGGCGCCGTCGGGGTCGCCGTCGAGCACACCGCCCGCGGCGGCGACGGCGGGCCCGCCCCCGGCGGTGCCGTCCGGGCGGCCCGTGGCCCTCCCGTCGTCCGCAGACGGCCCACCGTCGGCGCCCTCCGGCCCACCCGCGGCGCGACCGTCCCCCGCCGGAGCACCCCCCGTCGCGGTCCCCAGCGGGCCGGCGATCGCGTCCTCGGCCGACCTCGACCGGGAGCCGGGCTACCGGCCCGCCGCGCCCCGGGCGACCCGCACCCCGGTCCCCATCGATCCGCTCGTCGCGCCGGCGCGCCCCGGCGCCATGCCCGAGGAGCACTACGTGGTGCGCCGCGGGGACACCCTGTGGGACATCGCCGCCCGGCACCTGGGACCGGCAGCGACCGCCGCGCAGATCGCCGGGGAGTGGCCGCGGTGGTATGCCGCCAACCGTCAGGTCATCGGCGCCGACCCCGACCTCATCCGGCCCGGTCAGCGGCTGGCCCCCCCGAGCCTGGTCGGCGTGCCGTGACCGTCGCGACGAGCGACCTGCGGCTCACTCCGGTGCGCGAGCACCGCCCGCCGCTGATCGGCGCCGACGAGGCCTACGCCGCCTCCCGGCCGGCCTACCTGCAGGACGCCCTGGCGATCGACTTCAGCCGGCCCCACGTGGAGCGCCAGCCCACCGCCCGCGAGGACCTGCCGGACCCCGGACCGTTCGTCGCGTCGATGGCGCAGGCCTTCGTCGAGGTGATGGCCGGCATCCGGCCCGCCCCGCAGGTCGCGCGGTGGACCGCACCCGAGGTGTATGCCGCCCTGTCCCGGCGTGCCCTGGTCGCGGCCCGCCGGACACCGGGCGCCCGCCGGCGCGCGGTGGTCCGGCGGGTGCGGGTGCAGGAGCCGGTCGACGGCGTGGTCGAGGCGTGCGCGGTCGTGGTGCACCACGACCGGGTCCGGGCGATGGCGTTGCGGCTGAGCGGTTTGGACCGGCGGTGGGTGGTCACCCACCTGCAGGTGGGTTGACCCGCAGGATGTGCTAGCGTCTCACTTTACGAGACACACGTCTTACGATAAGAGACCCTGGGATGACCTACACGCACGGCTACGCGGCGAGCGTCACCGACAGCCACGCCGCGCGTACCGCCGCCGACAGCGCGGCATACCTGCTGGCGCACCTGCGGCCCGGCATGACGCTCGTCGACGTCGGGTGCGGCCCCGGCTCGATCACCCTCGACCTGGCCGAGGCGGTCGGCCCCACCGGCCAGGTGGTCGGCGTGGACGTCGCCGAGCCAGTGCTCGCGCTCGCGCGCGCGGCCGCCCGCCGACGCGGCGACCGGCGCACCCGCTTCGAGCTGCGCGACGTCGCCGACCTGCAGCGCCCGCCCGGCGGTGCCGACGTGGTCCACGCCCACCAGCTCCTGCAGCACCTCACCGACCCGGTCGGGGCGATCCGGGCCATGGCGCGGACCGCCGCGCCGGGTGGGCTGCTGGCCCTGCGCGAGGTCGACTTCGGCGCCACCACGTGGTGGCCCCCCGCCCCCGGCCTGGGCGGCTGGCTCGCGGCATACCGGTCCATCGCGATCGGCAACGGCACCACCCCGGACGCCGGGCGGCGCCTGCCGCACTGGGCGCACGAGGCGGGGCTGCCCGAGGTCGCGGTGTCGGCCTCGGTCTGGACGTATGCCGCGCCCGAGCAGCGCCGCCGGCTGGCCCAGTCGTGGATCGAGCGCTGCCGCGAGAGTCTGCTGCCGCAGGCCCGGCGCCACGGGGTGGACCCGGGCACTCTCGAGCTGGCCGAGCAGGCCTGGCGCGACTGGAGCATGCAGCCGGATGGGTACCTCGCGTTCGTCCACACCGAGGTCCTGGCCCGGGTCAGCTGACCCGGCGGTCCGACCGGGCGGCGTGGGTCGCTGCGCGCGCGACCTACTTGCCGCGGCGGCGGGCCTTCTTCGACGAGCGCCGCGGCTGGGTCCG
The DNA here is from genome assembly GCA_037045055.1 of Dermatophilaceae bacterium. Classification (GTDB taxonomy): domain Bacteria; phylum Actinomycetota; class Actinomycetes; order Actinomycetales; family Dermatophilaceae; genus Phosphoribacter. Next base: position 511,144 of record JBAOHJ010000003.1, read on the forward strand.
GCGCGCCCCGCCCCCGACCGGGGTCCCCGAGGCCGGGGCCCCGGAGGAGTCGACGTCGCGCTCCTGCACCTCACCGGACTCCCCCGGCGCGGAGTAGTGCAGTCGCGCGGTCGCCGGGGCGTCCAGGCCCTTGGCCGAGATGACCGGCGAGGTGCGCCGGAACGCCGAGCCGGCCGCCGGCTCGTCCGGGGGCGCGCCGGCGGCGGCGCCGGCCGGGTCGGCGTCGACCACAGCGGTGTCGCGAGGGGGCGCGTCCGACGGCCCGGAGTCCGCCGGGGGCGGCACCGCCGGGGCCGGCATACCGGCGAGCAGGTCGCTCACCGCGACCGGGGCCGGCGCGGGCGCCACCGCCGGCTGCTGCACCTGCACGTCGATGTTGAAGATGAAGCCGACCGACTCCTCCTTGATCGAGTCCATCATCACCTCGAACAGGCCGTGCCCCTCGCGCTGGTACTCCACGAGCGGGTCGCGCTGGGCCATGGCGCGCAGCCCGATCCCCTCCTGCAGGTAGTCCATCTCGTAGAGGTGCTCGCGCCATTTGCGGTCCAGCACCGACATGACGACCCGGCGCTCGACCTCGCGCATGACCTCGGCCCCGAGCTGCGCCTCCCGCCGGTCGTAGGCGTGGTGGGCGTCGTTGGTCAGCTCCTCGCGCAGCAGGTCCGCGGTGATCCGCTGGTGGCTGCCGGCCTGCCGGGTGATGTCCTCGAGGGTCACCGAGACCGGGTAGAGGGTGCCCAGGGCGCTCCACAGTCGCTCGAGGTCCCAGTCCTCGGCGTAGCCCTCGGCCGTCGCGTTGGCCACGTATGCCGCGACGACGTCGTTGACGAAGTGGCGCACCTGCTCGTGCATGTCGGCGCCCTCGAGCACCTCGCGGCGCTCGCCGTAGACGACCTGGCGCTGGCGGTTGAGCACGTCGTCGTACTTGAGGACGTTCTTGCGGATCTCGTAGTTGCGGGCCTCCACCTGGCTCTGCGCGCTGGCGATCGAGCGGGTGACCATCTTGGACTCGATGGGCACCGCGTCGTCCATCCGGGCGGTCTGCATGAACCGGTCCACCAGGCCGGCGTTGAACAGCCGCATGAGGTCGTCCTGCAGCGACAGGTAGAACCGCGACTCCCCCGGGTCGCCCTGCCGGCCGGAGCGGCCCCGCAGCTGGTTGTCGATGCGCCTGGACTCGTGCCGCTCGGTGCCCAGCACATAGAGCCCGCCGAGCTCGGTCACCTCGTCGTGCTCGGCGGCCACGGCCCGCTCGGCCTCGGCCAGCGCACCGTCCCAGGCCGCCTCGTAGTCCCGCGGCGACTCCTGCGGGTCCAGGCCACGGCGCTTGAGCTCCTGCACCGCCCGGAACTCGGGGTTGCCGCCGAGCATGATGTCGGTGCCCCGGCCGGCCATGTTCGTGGCCACGGTGACCGCGCCCAGCCGACCGGCCTCGGCGACGATGGCGGCCTCCCGGGCGTGCTGCTTGGCGTTGAGCACCTCGTGCTTGACGCCCTGGCGGCGCAGCAGGGTGGACAGCAGCTCGCTCTTCTCCACCGAGATCGTGCCGACGAGCACGGGCTGACCGGCCCGGTGCCGCTGCGCGATGTCCTCGACCACGGCGTCGAACTTCGCCGCCGCCGTGCGATAGACCAGGTCGGACTGGTCGGCGCGGATCATCGGCATGTTCGTCGGGATCGTCACCACGCCGAGCTTGTAGATCGCGTTGAGCTCGGCCGCCTCGGTCTGCGCGGTGCCGGTCATCCCGGCGAGCTTGTCGTACATCCGGAAGTAGTTCTGCAGGGTGATCGTCGCGAGGGTCTGGTTCTCGTTCTGGATCGGCACACCCTCCTTGGCCTCGATGGCCTGGTGCATGCCCTCGTTGTACCGCCGCCCGGGCAGCATCCGGCCGGTGTGCTCGTCGACGATGAGGATTTCGCCGCTCATGTTGACGTAGTCCTTGTCGCGCTTGAACAGCTCCTTGGCCCGCAGCGCGTTGTTGAGGAAGCCGATGAGCGGGGTGTTGACCGACTCGTAGAGGTTGTCGATGCCCAGCAGGTCCTCGACCTTCTCGATGCCGGCCTCGAGCACCCCGACGGTGCGCTTCTTCTCGTCGACCTCGTAGTCGCCCTCCCCCGACTCCAGCTCCCCGCGGCGCAGCTGCTGGGCGATCTTGGCGAACTCGACGTACCACGTGGTCGCCTGGTCGGCCGGCCCCGAGATGATCAGCGGGGTGCGGGCCTCGTCGATGAGGATGGAGTCGACCTCGTCGACGATGGCGTAGTGGTGGCCGCGCTGGACCAGCTCGGCGGTCGACCAGGCCATGTTGTCGCGCAGGTAGTCGAAGCCGAACTCGTTGTTCGTGCCGTAGGTGATGTCCTTGGCATACTCCCCGCGCCGCTGGTCGGGGGTCATCGTGGCGAGGATGCACCCGGTCTCCAGGCCGAGCGCCCGGTGCACCCGGCCCATGAGCTCGGACTGGTACTCGGCGAGGTAGTCGTTGACCGTGACGACGTGCACCCCCTGGCCGGTGAGGGCGTTGAGGTAGCACGGCATGGTCGCGACGAGCGTCTTGCCCTCACCGGTCTTCATCTCCGCGACGTTGCCCTGGTGCAGGGCCGCCCCACCCATGAGCTGCACGTCGAAGTGGCGCTTGCCGAGGGTGCGCTTGCTGGCCTCCCGGACCGCGGCGAAGGCCTCGGGGAGCAGGTCGTCGAGGGTCTCGCCGCCGGCGAGCCGGGAGCGGAAGGTGTCGGTCTCGGCGCGCAGCTCGGCATCGGTGAGCTTCTCGAAGTCCTCCTCCAGGACGTTGACCTGGGCCGCGACGCCCTCCAGCCGCTTGACCACCCGGCCCTCGCCGGCACGCAGCAGCTTCTCGAACACCTTCGGCACGCTGGACTCCTCGCGGCATACGGCACTGACCGGCCCGTGCGGGGACCACCGGCCAGGGTAGTCGGTGGCCGCCTACCGCACCCAACGCCCCGCTCGGGCGGGCCGGTTCCACGGGTCGGTGCGCTGCCCCCCGCGGACCTACCCGTGCGCCCCACCGTGTGGCATGACGCGCGGCATACCGCGCGCACTGCCACACCCAACCCACCACGCGGGTATGCCGCGGGCTCGCCGGCCCCGATGATGGACCCATGGCGTTCACGGGCATCCCACGGCAGGCGTTCGACTTCTACGCCGGGCTGCAGGCGGACAACTCCAAGGCCTACTGGACGGCGCACAAGAGCAGCTACGACCACGACGTCCGGGAGCCGTTGCAGGCGCTGCTGCGGGAGCTGGAGCCGCGGTTCGGCCCCGCCACGCTGTTCCGGCCCTACCGCGACGTGCGCTTCAGCGCGGACAAGTCGCCCTACAAGACCCAGCAGGGCGCGCTCGTCGGCGACCTCGGCGCCGGGGGGTACTACCTCGCCGTCGACGCCGAGGGTCTCACCGTCGGCGGAGGCTTCCGGGCCCACTCGCGCGAGCAGACCGCTCGGCTGCGGGCCGCCGTCGACGCCCCGGCCAGCGGGACCCGCCTGGAGCGGATCGTCGCCGACCTGCACGGCGGCGGCTTCGAGCTGGCCGGCGAGCAGGTCAAGACCGCGCCCCGGGGCTACCCCAAGGACCATCCGAGGATCGCCCTGCTGCGCTACGCCGAGCTCCTCGTCGTCCAACGGTTGGGCACCCCGGCCTGGGTGTCGAGCAGGGCCGCCGCCAGGCGCGTCGCGGACACCTGGGAGCGCATCACCCCGCTGACCGCCTGGGTGCGCGAGTTCGTCGATGCCACCCGGTGACCCGTCGCCCGGGTTGCCCGGTGGGCCAGCGGCGGCCAGGGTGGAGCGGGTGACCGCGCCCCTGCCCCACGGCGTCCCGCAGCTGGGCGACGGCGTGGTGACCCTGCGCGCGCACCGCCCCGAGGACCTCGAGCGGATCGTCGAGCAGTGCACCGACGAGCACATGACGGCCTGGACGACCGTCCCGCGCCCGTATGCCGTCAGCGACGCCGAGACCTTCCTCGGCCTGGTCCGGGCCGGCTGGCTGCACCCCACCGGGCTGCGCGCGTGGGCGATCGCCGACGACAGCGACACCTATCTCGGCAGCATCGAGCTCACGCCGCACGGACCCGCGTACCGGCTGGGGTACGGGCTGCACCCGCAGGCCCGGGGGCAGGGCCGGATGGCCCGGGCGGTGCGGCTGGTCTGCGGGTGGGCGTTCGCGCAGGGCGCGCCGCTGGTGCGGTGGGACGCCGTCGTCGGCAACTGGGCATCGCGGCATACCGCGTGGGCGTGCGGGTTCACCTTCCACGGCACCGACCGCGGGCACCTGTACGCCGACCCCCTCGGCCTGCGGGACGCCTGGGTGGGCACGCTGGCCGCCGGCGAGCCGATGCAGCCCGCAGGGGCGTGGCTGCGACCGGCGACCCTGGCCGGCGAGCGGGTCGTGCTGCGGGCCTGGGGCGACGACGACGAGGGCGACCTGCCGGGGACGGCCGAGCCCGGGGTCGACCGGCCGCCGACCCGCGCGGAGTTCGCCGGGTGGCTGCGGGCGGCCCGCGAGCGGGCCGCCGAGGGCGCGGCGGCGACCTGGTGTCTGGCCGACCGGCATACCGACGCCGTCCTCGGGGGGATCCGCCTGGGCGGCCTGGCGGACCCGGCGCGGCCGGGCACCGCGCACCTGGGGTTCTGGCTGCTGACCGCGCACCGCGGCCACGGGTACGTCCATGACGCCATCGACCTGTTGGTGCCCCACGCGTTCGGGGCCGCCGCGGACGGCGGGCTCGGGTTGACCCGGATCGCCTCGGCGGCCCGGGCCGGCAACCTCACCTCGCAACGCACCCTGTATGCCGCGGGCTTTCGCGTCGTCGGCACCGAGGGATCGGCGGCCCGAGCCGGTGACCTGGACCCGGTCGACGTGGTGACCGTCGAGGTGCTGGCCTGCGACGACCGCGAGGCTCAGCGGTCGCGGCCCATCCCGGTGCCTGTCCTGCACACGCCCCGGCTGCGGCTGCGCCCCTGGGGCGCCGGCGACGGACCGCAGCCCGGCGACGACCCGGACGAGGCCGCGCTGACCTTCATGCCCCCGCGCGCCCAGCCCACCGCGGAGGGCTTCGCCGAGTGGCTGGCCTGGCGGGCGCGTCAGGCGCTGGCCGGCGACAGCGTGCTGTGGTGCATCGCCGATCGGGTCACCGATCGGGCCCTCGGGTCGGTCTCGGTGTTCGCCATGGGTCCGGCGGCCGGGCGGTTCCAGGGTGAGGTGGGCTACTGGCTCTACCCCTCGACCCGCGGCCGGCGGACCATCGCCGAGGTGCTCCCCGTGGTCGTCGACCACGCCCTGCGCCCGGTCGCCGAGGGCGGGCTCGGTCTGCAGCGCCTGCACGCCGGCACCGACGCGCTCAACGAGCCCTCCCAGGCCGTGCTGCGCGCAGCCGGGTTCCGGGTCTGGGGCCGCGCCCGCTCGGACTGTCGACGGGGCGACGGCACGCTCAGCGACAGCCTCTATGTCGAGCTGCTGGCCGCCGACCCGCGCGGCATGAGCACGCAGGCCGCGCCGGCCAGCACGCACAGCCCGCCGGCGGTCAGCCACGCGGTGAAGTAGTCCCCGGTCGACTGGCGCACCCACCCGGCGTACGCCGCGGCGATGCCCGCCCCGACCATGTGCGCGGCGAACACCCAGCCGAAGACGATGCTCGAGCGTTCCAGGCCGAAGTAGCGCCGGCACAGCGCGATCGTCGGCGGCACGGTGGCCACCCAGTCCAGGCCGTAGAAGACGATGAAGAGGAACAGGTTGGGCTGCACGTCGGGCCCGAGCACCATCGGCACGACGAGCAGCGACAGCCCGCGCAGCACGTAGTAGCCGACCAGCAGCAACCGCGGGTCCACCCGGTCGGTGAACCACCCCGAGGCCACCGTGCCGGCGATGTCGAAGACCCCGATGAGCGCGAGCAGCCCGGCCGCGGTGGTCTGCGGCATGCCGTGGTCGTGGGCCGCGGGGATGAAGTGCGTGCCGATCAGCCCGTTGGTCGACCACCCGCAGATGAAGAACGTGCCGAACAGCAGCCAGAACGGCGCCGACCCCCGGACCTCGCCGAGCACCCGCACCGCGGTGCGCGCCGCAGACAGCCCGGTATGCCGGGGGGCCGGGTCGGGCACGTCGGTGCCGTAGGGGGTGGCGCCGACGTCGGCCGGCCGGTCGCGCACGACGAGCAGGACGACCGGGGCGAGCAGCAGGGCCGCGCCGGAGGTAAGCAGCGCGGCATACCGCCAGCCGGGGCCGGCGGCCAGCGCGGCGATGGCGGGCAGGAACACCAGCTGACCGGTGGAGCTGCCCGCGGAGAAGATCCCGGTGACCAGCCCCCGCCGGGCGACGAACCACCGGTTGGCGACGATCGAGCCGAGGACGAGGGCCATGGCGCCCGTGCCGATCCCGACGGCCCCGCCCCACAGGGCCCACAGCTGCCAGGGCGCGGTCATCACCGTGGTCAGGCCGCTGCCGACGCTGACCAGCACCAGCGCGCCGGCCACCGTGCGTCGGATGCCGAAGCGCTCCATGATCGCCGCGGCGAACGGCGCGGTGAGACCGTAGACGACGAGGTTGACGGTCACCGCGCCGGAGGTCGTGGTGCGCGACCAGCCGAACTCGCGCTCCAACGGCTCGATGAGCGCGCCGGTGGACGAGCGGAACCCGGCGGCGGCCACCATCGCCCCGAGCACGGCCAGGGCCACCCACCAGGCCCGGTGGACCCGATGTCGTCGGGCGGTGTCCAGGGCGGTCATCCGACGACGGTAGCGCTCAGGGCAGGCCCCCGGCGAGATCGCCCAGCCCGAGCCAGGCCGCCATGCCGGCCAGCTCGGCGGCCAGGGCGGGGCGCGCGGCAGCGGGCGCGCCCGGCTCCCAGGTCAGCCGCTGGACCCGCAGCACCCCGGCCGCCCGGTCGGCCTTGAGGTCGACCCGGGCGACGACGGTGTCGCCGTAGACGAACGGCAGGACGTAGTAGCCGTGCACCCGCTGGGCGGCCGGGGTGTAGATCTCGACCCGGTAGCGCACCCCGAAGAGGGCCTCGGTGCGCTCGCGGGTCCACACCAGCGAGTCGAACGGGCTGACCAGGGCGGCGACGCGCACCTCGCGGGGCCGGCGGGCCGCCGCGTGCAGGTATGCCGCGCGCCGCCAGCCGTCGACGTTTACCGGCTCCAGCTCGCCCGCGGCGACCAGGGCCTGCACGGCCGGGGCGACCTGGGCGCGGGTGAGCCGGAAGTAGTCGGCCAGGCAGCCGGCGGTGGCCACCCCGTGGGCTCGGGCCGCGATCCGGACCAGCTCGAGGACCGCCGCCCCCTCGGCGGGCCGGCGGGCCGGGTCGAGCCAGTCGTCGCGGGCCGCCGGGGGCGCGACCTGCGCGAGCGCGGCATACCGCCGCTCGAAGCTGCTCGTGCGCCCGGCCGAGGAGATCCGGCCGGCCCAGAAGAGGTACTCGCAGGCGACCTTGACCTCCGACCAGTTCCAGCCCCAGGAGTCGGTGGGCCGCGGCCGGTCGTGGGCGAGGGCGACCTGCAGCTGGCGGCTGGTGGCCGGGCCGTGCTCGGCGACGGCCGCCTGCACCTGCTCGACGAAACCGGGCCGTTCCTGCTGGATCCGGCGCATCCCGCCCCAGGCGCCGTGCGCGGCGGCCCGCATCCGGTGGTCGTGCAGGGGCCACTGGCGGGGCGGGATGAGACTGGCCTCGTGTGCCCAGTACTCGACGAGGCGGCGGGGCGGGCGGTCGCGCAGGGCGTCGAGCAGGGCCCGGTCGTAGGGGCCGAGGCGGGAGAAGAACGGCAGGTAGTGGCTGCGCACGAGGACGTTGACGCTGTCGATCTGCACCGCGCCGACGCGCTCGACGACGGCGGCGAGGTGGCGTGCGGTCACCGTGCCGGGTGCCGGCCGGGGGGCGGCCAGGCCCTGGGCGGCCAGGGCGATACGCCGGGCCAGGGGCAGTGAGAGGGTGCGCACCCCGGTCAGTGTGCCGGGGCGCACCGACGGACCCGGGCGGTCAGCCGACCGGGGGGTCGATGAGGTTGCGGCCCACGGCATACATGACCGCCTCCATCCGCGAGTGCAGCGAGAGCTTCTCGAGGATGTTGCGGACGTGGTTCTTCACGGTGTTCTCGGAGATGAACAGCTCCCGCCCGATCTCGCGGTTGGCCATCCCCCGGGCCACCAAACCGAGGACCTGGACCTCCCGGTCGGTGAGCTTGGGCGCCGGCGCGCCGGTGTCGGCGGGCTCGCGCCGGCGCAGCAGGGCGAACTCGGCGAGCAGCTTGGAGGCCATCGACGGGGAGATCAGCGAGTCGCCCGAGTGGACCTTGCGCAGCCCCGCGGCGATCTCGTCGCCCGGGACGTCCTTGAGGACGTAGCCGTTGGCCCCGGCCCGCACCGCCTCGAACAGGTCGCTCTCCTCCTCGGACATCGTCAACATGACGATCCGGGTGGCCGGGACCCGCTCGCGGATGAGCTGACAGGCCTCGATGCCGGTGCTGCGCGGCATCCGCACGTCCATGAGCACGATGTCGGGCACGTGCTCCTCGGCCTTGGCCACCGCGTCGACGCCGTCGCCCGCCTCGTCCACGACCTCGATGTCGCCGTCGAGCTCGAGCATGACCCGCAGCCCCCGACGGAACAGCGCGTGGTCGTCGGCGATCAGCACCCGGATGCGCTGCCCGTCCGGGTCGATCGGCTCGTCCACGGCCTCAGCCTGCACTGGGCGACGGACCGGCACAAGTAGGGATCAACCGGGGTTCTCCCCCGTCGTCGCCGGCTCCAGGTGGATGACGCCGTAGGACCACCCACGCCGCCGGTACACGACGCTGGCCTTGCCGGTGTCGGAGTCGTTGAAGAGAAAGAAGTCGTGCCCGACCAGCTCCATCCGGTTGATCGCGTCCTCGAGGGTCATGGGCGAGCTGGGGTGGACCTTCTCGCGCACCTCGATCGGCGAGTCGCCCACTGCGCCGAACCGGCGGGGCTCTTCCTGCGCGTCGTCGCTGACCCACACCGCGTCGGCGGTCGCCTGCACCGGCTCGGCGCCGTCGACCGGCACGAGGTCGCGGCCCCCGCGCACCGCGGCGCGCTTGCGCCCGCTGGCCCGGCGCAGGCGCTCGAGCAGCTTCTCCACCGCGGCGTCGACCGCGGTGTACTTGTCCTCGCTGCTGGCCTCGGCCCGGACGATGGACCCGGCGGAGCGGCAGGTGAGCTCGACGAACTCGGAGTTGCGGGCGGTCCGCTCGTGGGTGAGCACGACGTCGACCCGACTGACCTTGGGGGCCACCTGGCCGACCTTGGCCAGGCGCTCGTCGAGGTGCTCGCGCATCCGATCGCTCACCTGGATGTGGCGGCCGGTCACGACGATGTCCACGAGGTCCTCCCACGGCTGGTCGACGGTGGCGGTGGGCCGGGGCACCGGGAGGCCGGTCCGCAACCGCCACGGGCGACCGGTGGCCGCCCGAGCACCACGTTAGTCCGGGTCCTCGGCGCGGGCCAGCAGGGGGGCCACGGGGTGGCTCCGGCGCCGGGTGGCGGCTAGGACCGCCGCGCCGACCACCGGCAGGCCGGCCGCCCGCAGGGCCCGATGGGCCTCGGCGAGGGTGGCTCCGGTGGTGACGACGTCGTCGACGAGGACGACCGCGCGGCCGGCCAGCGCGGGGGCGGCGGCGGGCCGGACGGCATACGCGCCCGCGAGGTTGCCGGCCCGCGCCCCGGCGGACAGCCCGGCCTGGTCGGCGGTGTCACGGGTCACCCGCAGCGCGCCGACGACCGTGGGGACCGGCTCGAGCAGCCGGGCCGCCCGGCGGGCGAGCACCTCGACCGGGACGTCGCCGCGGGCGCGCCGGGCCGCGCGGCTCGACGGCGCGGGGACGAGCACGACCGGCCCGACCGCCGCGAGGTACGCCGCGACCGCGTCGGCCAGCGGCGGCGCGAGCACGGCCGCGAGGTCGCGCCGGTCGGCGTCCTTGAAGGCGACGATCGCGCGGCGCACCGGACCCTCGTATGCCGTGGCCGTCACCACCAGCGGCAGGCCCGGCGGCGCCGGGTCGGGGCGGGCGATCCGGGCTCGGGCGGGACGCCCATCGAGGTGGGCCGCGCATTGCGGGCACCAGCCGGTCTCGGGCCGCCCGCAGCCGGCGCACTCGGTGGGCAGGACGAGGTCGGCGAGGGCGGCCATTGCCCGCCCCGCGTCGCCGAGTCGCCCCATGGGTCCAGGGTCGCGCCACCGGCGCCCACCCGGCGCTGGCCCGCCGGCGGCCTGTGCAGGACGGGACGGCAGGTGGGGGGCCTGTGGGCGACGGCGGCGCGCCCGCGCTCGGGTCGGCAGACCAAGACCCGGCCGCCGAGGTGTCAGACCGGCCGCCCGGGCGGCACGAGCAGGTCGCTGGCGTTGGCCAGCACCCGCCACCCGCCGCCCGAGCGGACCTTGACCCGGGCGTCGTCGGTGATCGCCACGATGCCGCGCAGACCGCCGGTCGTCGAGACCAGCCGCGCGGCACCCGCGGCCGGGGCGATGAGGGAGTCACGCGGGTCGGCGGCTCCGCGGCGGCGCAGACCCACCCCCTGGCCGAGGTCGACGGCATACGGGCGCAGCGCGCCGTCGGCGGTCTCCGCCCCGAGCACGGCGAGGGTGAGCTCGTTGACCCACGTCACGCTGCTCAGGCGACGCAGCGGCTCACCCTGGCGGTAGGGCTTGGCCAGCGACGTCGGCCGCCCGGCCTGGTCGCGGACCACCCCGGCGACGTCCAGCCGACCGTCGCCGTCGCCGCCGGCGGACACCACGGCCAGGCGGGTCGCGTCGGGCGAGGGTGCCACGGCGAGCACCGTCCGCCCGGCCAGCCAGCTCGCCTCGACCGGCTCCGCCACCATCGAGGCGGACGTGGCGTCGAAGGTCCACAGCGCCTCGCCGCCACCCACCCACAGCCCACCGCGCGCGTCGTAAGCCGGGGCGAGAAGACCCGACCCGGGCGCCTGGACCGGCACCGGCGTCGAGCCCCGCCACCGCACCAGCGAGCCGGCCGCCGACAACCCCGCGAGATCGCCGAGGTCCGCGGACACCGCCAGCGACGAGACCCCCGGCGGCAGCGGCGGCAGGGGCGACGGGCCGGGCCCGGTGGCTGCGGGGGTGGCCTCGTCGAGGCGGCTCGGGTCGACCCAGACCAGCTGGGTGCCGACCCGAGCCAGGGCCTGCGCGGCGGGGGTGACGCTCGCCGAGAAGCCCAGGCTCTCGATCGCCCCGACCGGGCTGCGCACGTCCTGCACGGCCAGCCGCCCGGACCCCTGCACCTCCAGGGACACCGCGTGCACGGCGGGCACCTGGGTCAAGGTGGCGACGAACTGCGCCCACATGGCGGCCCGCCGACCCGCGTCCGTGCCGGTCGCCGGCGCGGTGAGCACCACGGTGGCCACCCCGCCGTCCACCGACACCGCGTCGACGGCCAGCCGGGTGCCGTCGGGGATCGCCGTCTCCGCGGCGCCCTTGAGGTAGTCGGGCACCGGGCCGAGCTGGGCCCGGGCCAACGCGGTCGCCAGCCGCGGCCCGAGCGGGAACCAGCGCACGTCGGCGACGATCCGCCGGGCCCCCACCGCGGCATACGACAGCCGGTAGGCCTCGAAGAGCCGCCCGAAGTCGTCGGTGCTCAGCCACAACCCGAAGCCGCCCTCGGGCAGGGTGACGCGCCACTCGCCCTGCTCCTGCACCACCCCGAGCGCGGCCTGCGCGACCGTGCCCGGGGCCAGCTCGCGGTAGCGGCCCGTCTCGTCGACCGTGGCCACCGCCTGGACGGTGACCCGGGCCGACCCACCCTCGGACTGCTCGACCCGAGGGGCGACGCTCCGGTCGAACACCGTAACCGACGACAGCGGCCGCCACCGCGACACCGACTCCGCCGCCAGGTAGCTCGCCGCGACCGGCGCCGACCGGTCCCCGGTCTCCTGGAAGGCGGCGCCGGCCTGCAGGAACCCCCGGACGATCTCCTCCGGCCCGGCGCCGGGCGCGGGCGCCGGCACGACGATCCTCGCCTGCGGCACGACGTTCTCGTCGACGGCCCGACCGACGAGCACCGGCCCGTCGCCGGGCAGCCCGCAGCCGGCCAGCACCAGGACCACCCCCGCGGCGAGCAGTCGCGCCAGCCGGCCGGCACACCGGACCGGTCGCCGGGGCCGAGCCGGTATGCCGCGCCGCCCCGTCACGGCCGCGGCCCCGTCTTCGCCGTCTCGCCCTCGGTCTGCCCGATCGGGGCCAGCGGCAAGGGGGAGCGTTCCAGGGTGACGTCGGCGTGACGCGGCAGGGTGAGGCGGAAGCACGACCCGACCGCCGGCGCCCCCCACGCCTGCAGCCACCCCGCGTGCAGGCGGGCGTCCTCCAGGGAGATGGCCAGCCCCAGGCCGGTGCCGCCGCTGGTGCGGGTCCGGGCCGGGTCGCCCCGCCAGAACCGGTTGAACACCAAAGCCGCCTCGCCGGGTCGCAGCCCGATGCCGTGGTCGCGCACCGTGACGGCGACGGCGTGCTCGTCGGCACCCACGGTGATCTCGATCGGGCGCCCCTCCCCGTGCTCGATGGCGTTGACCAACAGGTTGCGCAGGATGCGCTCGACCCGGCGGGCGTCGTACTCCGCCTCGCACGGGTGCCCGGGGTCCACGACGCGCACCCGGCTGCCCTTGCGCTCGGCGAGGCTCTCGTTGGCGTCCACGACCCGCGCGACGGTGCTGCGCAGGTCCACCAGCTCGGTGTCCAGGACGGCGGCGCCGGCGTCGAAGCGGCTGATCTCCAACAGGTCGGACAGCAGCGCCTCGAAGCGGTCGAGCTCGGCGTGCAGCAGCTCGGCCGATCGGGCCGCGGCCGGGTCGAAATCGCCCCGGCCGGCGTGCAGGACGTCGGCGGCCATCCGGATCGTCGTCAGCGGGGTGCGCAGCTCGTGGGAGACGTCGGAGACGAAGCGCTGCTGGACCTGGGAGAGGTGCTCGAGCTGGCCGATCTGGCGGGCCAGCCCGTCGGCCATCTCGTTGAACGAGGTCGCCAGGCTGGACAGGTCGTCCTCGCCGTGGGCGACCATGCGCTCGTCCAGCCGACCGGAGGCGAGACGTTCGGCGACCTGGGCGGCGCTGCGGACCGGGGCGACGACCAGCCGGGTGACCACGTAGGCGACCGCCCCGATGAGCAGCAGCAGCACGAGACCGCCGTAGAGCAGGGTGCGCAGGACCACGGCGAGCGAGTCGCGCTCGCGCTCCATCGGGTACACGTAGTAGATGCCGTAGCCGCCCGCGAGCGGCAAATCGACCTGCTGGCCGACCACCCAGGCGGGCACCGGCTCGGGCTGGCCGGTCAGGGCCACCGTGACCAGCTGGGTGTGCTGGACGGTCCGGTCCGCGGCGACCTGCTGGCGCAACTGCTCGGGCACCGCGGACAGGCCCAGCTCGCCGGAGACCACCACCGGCACGACGACGGTGTTGCGGTTGCTGTCCAGGCGGGCCAGCACGACGTACCGGGTGCGCTCGGTGCCCGCGGCCTCCTGGACGATGGACACCGCCGCCTCGGTGACGGCCTCCTGCGACTGGGCCAGGTCGGTGGCGTAGAAGCCGACCTGGGCGCGTTTGGTCAGCGCCAGGGCCTCGGCGGTGGCCACGCTGTGCCGCTCCTGGACCAGGCCGGCGGCGATCTGCCCGTAGAGATAGGTGCCGACGGCGCCGACGACCAGCGTGCCCAGCGCGATCGTGACGACGACGACCCGGAACTGCAGGGAGCGCCGCCATAGGGCCACCAGACGCGCCAGACCGCTCACCCCGGTGTGCCCGGCGGCCCGCGCGCCCCGCCGGGCGGTGTCGACGAGGTGCACGCGGTCCCCGAGCGCTCGCCGGGCTGATCGCGGGCCGGTGGCCGGCGGCGCACCCATGGCCTAGGCGGGGCCGGCCTTGTACCCCACCCCGCGGACGGTGACGACGATCTCGGGGTGTTCGGGGTCGTGCTCGATCTTGCTGCGCAGCCGCTGCACGTGGACGTTGACCAGCCGGGTGTCCCCGGCGTGCCGGTAGCCCCAGACCTGCTCCAGCAGCACCTCGCGGGTGAAGACCTGCCAGGGCTTGCGCGCCAGCGCGACGAGCAGGTCGAACTCCAGCGGCGTCAGCGAGAGGGCCTTGCCGGCCCGCTTGACCGAGTGGCCGGCCACGTCGATGCTCAGGTCGCCGACCTCGAGGCGCTGCGGCTCGGGCTCGTCGCCGCGGCGCAGCCGGGCGCGGATGCGGGCGACGAGCTCCTGGGGCTTGAACGGCTTGACGATGTAGTCGTCGGCGCCGGACTCCAGGCCGACGACGATGTCCACCGTGTCGGTGCGCGCGGTGAGCATGACGATCGGGACCCCCGACTCGGCCCGCAGCCGGCGGCATACCTCGAAGCCGTCCATCCCCGGCAGCATGACGTCCAGCAGGACCAGGTCGGGGCGGGTGTCCCGGAACGCGGCGACCGCGGCGGCGCCGTCGGCCACGTGGGTCGGCTCGAAGCCCTCCTGGGTGAGCACGATGGTGAGCATCTCGGCGAGGGCGAGGTCGTCGTCGACGACGAGCACGCGGCCTTTCACCAGGGGGTCCTTCCGACGTCCCACGTGGGTATGCCGGCATCATCACACACGGTCGGCGCCGCGGCGGGGATGCCGGGCGGGCGGACCGGGCGACGCAAGCGGCGCCCTCCCAGGGGGTGAAGGGCGCCGCCAGGCCCCCATTATGGGTCCCTTACCCCGCCGACGCCAGCACCTGGGCGCAAGTCGTCCAGTTCACCCGGGTATGCCGCGTGCCGCCCGGTCGGTGGGTGCCGACCGTTCGGTAGGCGCCGGCCGGGCTTCGGTAGGCGCCGGCCGTGCGGTGGTGAGTGCCGGCCGGTCAGTAGCGGTAGTGATCGGGCTTGTAGGGCCCGGCGACGTCGACGCCGAGGTACTCGGCCTGGGGCTTGGACAGCTCGGTGAGCCGCACGCCCAGGGCGTCCAGGTGCAGCCGGGCGACCATCTCGTCGAGGACCTTGGGCAGGGTGTACACCCGACGGTCGTACTCCGCGGCCTTGGTGTAGAGCTCGATCTGGGCGATCGTCTGGTTGCTGAACGAGTTGCTCATGACGAAGCTCGGGTGGCCGGTGGCGTTGCCGAGGTTCATCAGCCGGCCCTCGGACAGCACGATGACCGAGCGGCCCGTGGGGAAGGTCCACTCGTGGACCTGCCCCTTGATCTCGGTCTTGACGATCCCGGGCACCCGGGCCAGGCCGGCCATGTCGATCTCGTTGTCGAAGTGGCCGATGTTGGCGACGATCGCCTTGTCCTTCATCCGGGACATGTGCTCGGCGGTGACGACGTCGTAGCACCCGGTGGCCGTGACGACGATGTCGGCGATCTCGACGACCTCGTCCAGGCGGGCCACCTGGTAGCCCTCCATGGCCGCCTGCAGCGCGCAGATCGGGTCGATCTCGGTGACGACGACCCGGGCGCCCTGACCGGCCAGCGACTGCGCACACCCCTTGCCCACGTCCCCGTAGCCGCACACCACGGCCACCTTGCCGCCGATGAGCACGTCGGTGGCCCGGTTGAGCCCGTCGACGAGGGAATGGCGGCAGCCGTACTTGTTGTCGAACTTGCTCTTGGTCACCGAGTCGTTGACGTTGATCGCGGGGAAGAGCAGCTCGCCGGCCTCGGCGAGCTGGTAGAGCCGGTGCACGCCGGTGGTGGTCTCCTCGGTGACCCCGGTGATCCCGGCGGCGACCCGGGTCCACCTGCCCGGGTCCGCGGCCAGCGTGCGACGCACCAGGGCCTTGAAGACGGCGAACTCCTCGGAGTCCTCGTCCGTGGTCGGGGGCACCTGGCCGGCGGCCTCCCACGCCACGCCCTTGTGCACGAGCATGGTCGCGTCGCCGCCGTCGTCGAGGATCATGTTCGGACCCTCGCCGTCGGGCCAGGTGAGGATCGCCTCGGTGCACTCCCAGTACTCCTGCAGGGTCTCGCCCTTCCACGCGAACACCGGCACCCCCGCGGGCGCCTCGGGGCTGCCCGTGGGCCCGACGACCACCGCGGCGGCCGCCTCGTCCTGGGTGGAGAAGATGTTGCACGAGGCCCACCGCACCTGCGCCCCCAGGGCGGTGAGGGTCTCGATGAGCACCGCGGTCTGCACGGTCATGTGCAGCGACCCGGCGATCCGGGCGCCGCGTAACGGCTGGCGGTCGGCGTACTCGCGTCGCAGCGCCATCAGGCCGGGCATCTCGTGCTCGGCCAGACGCACCTGGTGGCGGCCGGCGGTGGCGAGAGCGAGGTCGGCCACGCGGAAGTCGACGGACATGGCAAGGCTCCTTGGCGTCGGTGGTGTGCTGACCCGGCGTCGCCCTTCTGGGCACGGCATCTCTCGCGCGGGTCGTCACCCACGCCGGCGGAGCGACCAGTCTACCCGCCCCGAGGCGGCTCAGTGGTGGGGCGCGGCGGGCCGGGGGCTACGGATGCGGTGCACGCCCGTGATGATGCCCACGACGATCGCCCCGACGATCAGCCCGACGATGGCCGAGCCGAGGGTGTTGACGCACCAGGCCAGCAGGCCCCCCAACGCGCCGGTGGCCTGGGCGAGGGAATCCTCCAGGTGGTGCACGAGGGAGTAGGGGGCGTGCCAGCCGAGGTCGTCGGCGCCGACGAGCAGGATGTGCCCGCCGACCCAGAGCATGGCGACGATCCCCACCGTGGCGAGGACGGCGAGCAGCCGCGGCATCCCGGCGACGAGCAGGCGGCCGACCCGCTGGGCGCCGGCCGAGCGTCGCCGCGCGAGCCGCAGGCCGATGTCGTCCATCTTGACGATGAGGGCGACGACGCCGTAGACGAGCGCGGTGATGGCCACGGCGACGACGACGAGGATGAGCGCGCGAGGCACGAAGGCCTCGCTGCTGACCTCGTTGAGCGCGATGACCATGATCTCGGCGGAGAGGATGAAGTCGGTGCGGATCGCGCCGGCGACCATCGTGCGCTCGTGTTCCTCGCTCGGCACGGCCGCAGAGAGCGGCTCGGTGGCGTGCTGCCCGTGGCCGAGCTTCTCCCAGATCTTCTCGGCCCCCTCGAAGCTCAGGTAGGTGCCGCCGAGCATGAGCAGAGGCGTGAGCAGCCACGGAACGAACTGGCTGAACAGCAGCGCCGCGGGGAGGATGAAGAGCAGCTTGTTGCGCAGGGAGCCCAGCGCGATCCGCTTGATGATCGGCAGCTCACGGTCGGGCGTGAAGCCGTGCACGTAGCGAGGAGTGACGGCGGTGTCGTCGACGACGACCCCGGCGGCCTTGACGCTGGCCCGCCCCGCCGCTGCGCTCACGTCGTCGATCGAGGCCGCCGCGAGCTTGACCAGGGCGGCGATATCGTCGAGCAGGGCGACGAGGCCACCTGCCATCGGGTCCTGCTCCTTGTCGTCGGGGACAGGCCCAGGGTAACCGGCGCGCCAGGCCGGCCTCGGACGCCGGCAGCCGACCGCGTCGTGACGGCCGCACGACCCCCCGGATGACCGGCATGTGGGACGGGCTGGGGTCGACGATGCCGCTGCGTGGGACCAAGGACCTACGGCCCTTTGCGCCACGGCGGCTCGCGGCATACGGTCTGCATCATGTTCGAGGTCCGTATCCACGGCCGCGGCGGACAAGGTGTCGTCACAGCCGCCGAGGTTCTCTCGGTCGCAGCTTTCGACGAGGGCCGTCACGCCCAGGCTTTCCCGTCCTTCGGTTCCGAGCGAACGGGGGCACCGGTCGTCGCCTTCTGCCGCATAGCGGAACAACAGATCCGCGTCCGGGAGCCCATCGTGGCCCCGGACGCTCTCGTCGTTCAGGACGCCACCCTGCTGCACCAGGTCGACGTGTTCGCCGGGCTCAAGCCCGAGGGCTACGTCCTCATCAACTCCACCCAGACGCTCGGCCAGCTGGGCATAGACGGGCTGGCGACCAGCCACCCGCAGGTCCGGGTGCTGACCATCCCGGCCACCGACATCGCCCGGGAGAACATCGGGCGCCCGGTGCCCAACCTCGTCATGCTCGGCGGGCTGGCGGCGTTCACCGACGTCGTCAACCTCCCCGGCCTGCTGGAGGCCATGGGCCACCACTTCCCCGGCGCCCTGGGCGTGAAGAACCAGGCGGCCGCGACGGCGGCATACGAGTACGTGAAGTCCCACATGGGCGCGACCAAGGAGGCTGCCGGTGCGCACGCAGATTGAGGGCTCCCAGGCGGTCGCCCAGGCGGTGGCGGCCTGCCGCCCCCAGGTGATCTGCGCCTACCCGATCTCGCCCCAGACGCACATCGTCGAGGGCCTGTCGGCGCTGGTGAAGACCGGCGAGCTGCCCGGCTGCGAGTTCGTCAACGTCGAGTCGGAGTTCGGCGCGATGTCGGTGGCCATCGGGTCCTCGGCCGCCGGCGCCCGCACCTACACGGCGACGGCCAGCCAGGGTCTGCTGTTCATGGTCGAGGCGGTCTACAACGCCTCCGGCCTCGGGCTGCCCATCGTCATGACGGTGGCGAACCGGGCCATCGGCGCTCCGATCAACATCTGGAACGACCACACCGACGCGATGAGCCAGCGCGACTCGGGGTGGATCCAGCTGTACGCGGAGACCAACCAGGAGGCCGCCGACCTGCACGTGCAGGCCTTCAAGATCGCCGAGGAGCTGTCCCTGCCGGTCATGGTCTGCATGGACGGGTTCATCCTCACCCACGCGGTCGAGGAGGTCGACGTCCCCGAGCTGGACCAGGTGCAGCGGTTCCTGCCGCCGTTCCAGCCGCGCCAGGTGCTCGACCCGGCCGAGCCGGTGTCGATCGGCGCCATGGTGGGCCCGGAGGCCTTCACCGAGGTGCGCTACCTCGCCCACGAGAAGCAGATGCGCGCCCTGGAGACGATCCCCCGGGTCGCCGAGGAGTTCGAGGCGGTGTTCGGCCGCGAGGCCGGTGGCCTGATCCGCACCTACCGCTGCGAGGACGCCGAGACCGTCGTCATCGCGCTGGGCTCGGTGCTCGGCACGATCAAGGACGTCGTCGACGAGCGTCGCGAGCGCGGCGAGAAGATCGGCGTGCTGGGCATCTGCTCGTTCCGGCCCTTCCCCCTCGACGCGGTCCGCGAGGCCCTGAGCCACGCCACCCGGTTCGTCGCCCTGGAGAAGGCCTTCTCCGTCGGCATCGGCGGCATCGTCGCCTCGCACGTGCGGATGGCCATGTCCAAGCACCCGATCGCCAACTACACGGTGGTCGCCGGCCTGGGCGGGCGCAACATCCTCAAGTCGTCGCTGCACGCCATGCTCGACAAGGCGGTCGCGGACGAGTTGGAGTTCCTCACCTTCCTCGACCTCGACCAGGACCTCGTCGACCGGGAGATCGAGCGCGCCAAGCTCGAGCCGCGATCCGGTCCGAGCGCCGAGAACATGCTGCGCGACGTCGGCGCCGTCCGCGCCAGCGCCACCTGAAGGAGCCTGACATGACGACCGAGATCCGCCACCAGCCGGCCAACCAGCCGGTGAAGTTCTACCAGGTCGGCAGCTTCGCCGTGGGCAACCGGCTGCTGCCGGTCGAGCAGCGCTCGGTGCAGTCCGACCCCGAGCGCACCAACGCCCTGACCTCCGGTCACCGGGCCTGCCAGGGCTGCGGCGAGGCCCTCGGGGCCCGGTACGCCCTGGACGCGGCGCTGCGGGCGGCCGAGGGCAAGATGGTCGCCGTCAACGCGACCGGCTGCCTGGAGGTGTTCTCCACCCCCTACCCGGAGACGTCCTGGCGGATCGCGTGGCTGCACTCGCTGTTCGGCAACGCCCCGGCGGTCGCGGCCGGCGTCGCGGCGGCATACCGCGCGTTGGGCAAGGACGACATCCGGGTGGTCGGCCAGGGGGGCGACGGCGGCACGGTCGACATCGGCTTCGGCTGCCTGTCCGGGATGTTCGAGCGCAACGACGACGTGCTCTACATCTGCTACGACAACGAGGCGTACATGAACACCGGCGTGCAGCGCTCCGGGGCGACCCCGGCGGCTGCCCGGACCAACACCACCCAGGCCGTCGGGCCCGAGCCGGGCAACGTGTTCGGCCAGGGCAAGGACATGCCGCGGATCGCCATGGCCCACGAGATCCCCTACGTCGCCACGGCCACCGTCGCCGACCTGCACGACCTGGAGGCCAAGGCCACCAAGGCGATGTCGATCCGCGGGGCCCGCTACCTGCACGTGCTCGTCCCCTGCCCGCTGGGCTGGGGTACCGCGTCGTGCGACACCATCAAGTACGCCCGACTGGCCAAGGAGTCCGGCATCTTCCCGGTGTTCGAAGCCGAGCGCGGCGAGGTCGTCGCCTCCAGCCCGATCCGGCGCAAGGTCCCGGTCGAGGAGTACTTCAAGGGCCAGAAGCGCTACGCCCACCTGTTCTCCCCCACCCGCCGCGACGACGTCATCGACCGCCTGCAGGCCGCGGCCGACCGCAACATCGCGCGCTACGGACTGCTGCCTGAGGAGTCGAGCAACTGATGCAGAAGCCCTTCGCCATCACCCTGGACGTCGGGACGAGCCTGGCCAACCAGACCGGCTCGTGGCGCACCGAGCGGCCGGTCTACGTCGACCTGCTGCCCCCGTGCAACAACGCCTGCCCGGCCGGGGAGAACATCCAGCAGTGGCTCTTCCACGCCGAGGAGGGCGACTACGAGGCGGCCTGGCGCCAGATCATGGTGGACAACCCGTTCCCTGCGATCATGGGCCGGGTCTGCTACCACCCATGCCAGACCGCGTGCAACCGGGTCGAGGTCGACGAGGCCGTGGGCATCAACGCGGTGGAGCGGTTCCTCGGCGACGAGGCGCTCAAGAAGGGTTGGTCCGTGCCGGCCCCGACCGACCTGTCCGGCAAGAAGGTCCTCGTCGTCGGTGCCGGCCCCTCCGGGCTCTCCGCGGCATACCATCTGCGCCGCCTCGGTCACGACGTCGTCGTGCGCGACGCGGGCCCCATGGCCGGCGGGATGATGCGCTTCGGCATCCCCACCTACCGGCTGCCGCGGGAGATTCTCGATGCCGAGGTCACCCGGATCACCGACCTGGGCGTGACGCTGCAGTTCGACGCCAAGGTCGAGCACCTCGAGGACGTCATGAGCGAGGGCTTCGACGCGGTGTTCCTCGCGGTCGGCGCGCACATCGGCAAGCGCGCCTACATCCCCGCCGGGGAGTCGGCGAAGATCCTCGACGCGGTGTCCTACCTGCACGACATGGAGACCGAGGCGGACAAGCCCATGCTCGGGCGCCGCGTGGTCATCTACGGGGGCGGCAACACCGCCATCGACGCCGCCCGGACCGCCAAGCGGATGGGCGCCGAGGAAGCGATCATCGTCTACCGGCGCAACCGCGACAAGATGCCCGCCCACGACTTCGAGGTCCAGGAGGCCGAGGAGGAGGGCATCATGCTCAAGTGGCTCTCGACGATCAAGCACGTCGACGAGGGCAAGATGGTGGTCGAGAAGATGGAGCTGGACGAGACCGGCTTCCCGCAGCCCACCGGTGAGCTCGAGGAGCTCGCGGCCGACTCGCTCATCCTGGCGCTGGGCCAGGAGTCGGACCTGACCTTCCTGCAGGACGTCGAGGGCATCTCGATCAACGACGGCGTGGTCGACGTCGACGATCACATGATGACCGGGCGCACGGGCGTCTTCGCCGGGGGCGACATGGTGCCGGCCGAGCGCACCGTCACGGTGGCGGTCGGCCACGGCAAGAAGGCCGCCCGGCACATCGACGCCTACCTGCGCGGGTCGCAGTACGTCGCCCCCGCCAAGCATGTCGTCGCGACCTTCGACAAGCTCACCACCTGGTACTACTCCGACGCGCCGCACCAGCACCGCGCCCACCTGGAGGGCGCCCGCCGGGCCGGCACCTTCGACGAGGTCGTCACCGGCCTCACCGAGGAGAGCGCGCAGTTCGAGGCCCGTCGCTGCATGTCCTGCGGCAACTGCTTCGGCTGCGACAACTGCTTCGGGGTCTGCCCGGACAACGCGGTGAAGAAGACCGACATCGGCAAGGGGTACGCCATCGACTACGACTACTGCAAGGGCTGCGGCGTGTGCGTCGCGGAGTGCCCCTGCGGGTCGATCGTCATGGAGGCCGAGTAGTCGTCATGCCTCAGGAGTCCCCGCTGCGGCAACGGCGCCGCCGCGGGGCTTCCTGCGTCCGGGGCGAGGTCCGGTCGATCCGGCCCACGCCCTCGCGCTCCGGCACGCGAGCCGGGTGCCGTCGCGTCAGCAAGTGCGGTCGCGTCAGCGGGTGCCGTCGCGTCAGCGGGTCCGGTCGCGTAGGTCGGCCAGGTGGGGCGAGACCCCCGGGTCCAGGCGCAGGCCGAGAGCGAGATAGGTCGCCGCGAAGTCGCCCAGGCTGACCAGGTCGGCCCAGCGCTCCAGCGGGTGACCGGGCTGCGCGGTGTGCTCGATGACCCGGACGCCGGCCTCGCGGGCGGTGGCCGCGACCGCCTCGGCGAGCTCCGCGCGGGCGGCGTCGGTCGCCTCGCCCGCGTCGGCGTCCCGCAGGGCGAGCAAGCGCAGCCGGGGGTCGGGCTCGCCGTCGAGGTAAGGGTCCCGGAACAGCTCGTCCAACCCGTCCGCCCGGCCCCGCCGGGCATCGGCCCAGGCCTGCGTGTAGGGCCCGTCGAACAGGGCGACGACGTCGAACGCCGTGTCGGGCAGCTCGCCGGCCATCACCGGCAGCCGAGCCGTCCGGGCCAGCATCGCGGCGACCCGGCGCGCCGCCACCCCGCCGAGCGGGCCGTCGCCGAGGACCACCGGGATGCCGCCGGCCAGATCGAGGGCCAGCGACTTGGCTGGGTTGACGAAGGCCTCCGAGGAGGGGCGCAGCGCCTCGGCCGCCGCGTCGAGGCGGTCGGCCACCCGAGCGAGCACGTCGGGGCCGGCCTCGACCAGCCCCATGGCGTCGGCCGCGCAGACGACCGGGGCCAGCAGCGACCACAGCGCGGTCCGGGTCGAGGTGCGGTCGGCGGGGACGTCGACCTGGATCCCGCGGGCACGGGCGCAGACGTCGGCCAGGGGCGAGTCCGGCGCCCCGACGGTGAGCAACGAGGCCCCCCGCCGGGCCGCTTCCGCGGCCAGGGCCAACGGGCCCGGCGCCCGGCCGGAGTGCGACACCGCCACGACGAGGTCCAGCGCGCCCACCCAGCCGGGCAGCGGCATACCCTGCCTCGAGTTCACCGGCACCGGTGAGCCCGGCTCGGCGAGCAGGCCCAAGACGTCCGCGACGACGGCGGACCCGCCCAGTGCCGCCACGAGCACGGATCGAGGTCGGTCCGTGCCGGCCAGCCGCGCCACCCCGGCGTCGGCGCACAGGTCGACGGCCTGGCGCACCTGGGCCCCCGCGGTGGCCAGCGCGCGCAGCGCGCCCCGCGAGTCCAGGGCGGCCAGCGCGCCCTCGTCGTCGAGCAGGGCCTCGTCCAGCGCGGGCATCGGTCCCCTCCGCTCAGGCGCCCGGGCGGCGCGCCTCGCCGACCAGCAGCACCGGTATGCCGTCCTGTATCCGGTAGGCCAACCCGCAGTCGGCCCCGGTGCACACCAGCTCCGCCCCGTCCGGGCCGACGGCGTCGACCAGGACGGCATGACACTGCGGGCAGCGCAGGATCTCGCGCAGCCAGGCCGGCAGAGGGGTCATCGGCGGGCGCTCCTCGGGTCAGGGCTGGCGCAACAGCGCCAGGACGTGGTCGCGCACCCGCTGCATCGTCGCGTCGTCGACGGCCTCGACGTTCAGGCGCAGCAGGGGCTCGGTGTTGGAGGCTCGGACGTTGAACCACCACGTCGGCTCGCCGACGTGGCTCACGGTCACCCCGTCGAGCTCGTCGATCTGCACCGGGCCCTGCTCGCGGGCCCAGGCCAGCGCCCGCGCCGTGGCCGCGGCCGCGTCGGTGACCGTGGAGTTGATCTCCCCGGAGCCGACGTAGCGCTGGAAGTCCGCAGCGAGCTCCGACAGAGGTGCCAAGCCCTGGCCGAGGGCGGCGAGCACGTGCATCGCCGCGAGCATCCCGGTGTCGGCGTACCAGAAGTCGCGGAAGTAGTAGTGCGCCGAGTGCTCGCCCCCGAAGACGGCACCGACCCTGGCCATCTCGGCCTTGATGAACGAGTGCCCGACGCGGGTGCGCACCGGGGTCGCCCCGAGCTCGGCGACGATCTGCGGGACGGCGGCCGAGGTGATGACGTTGTGGACGATCCGCACCTGTCGCGGGTCGGCCCCGCCGCGCACCGCCCGGGCGATCTCCCGACTGGCCACCAGCGCGGTGACCGCGCTGGGGCTCACCGGCGCGCCCCGCTCGTCGACGACGAAGCACCGGTCGGCGTCGCCGTCGAAGGCCAGCCCCAGGTCGGCGCGATGCTCGAGCACCGCCGCCTGCAGGTCGCGCAGGTTGGCCGGCTCGAGCGGGTTGGCCTCGTGGTTGGGGAAGGTGCCGTCGAGCTCGAAGTACAGCGGCACCACGGTGAGCGGCACCGCCGGCAGGCCCCCGGCGGTGTCCAGCACCGCGGGCACGGTGTGCCCGGCCATCCCGTTGCCGGCGTCGACGACGACGGTGAGCGGCCGGCTGGCGGACAGGTCCACCAGCCCCCGCAGGAACCGCGCGTAGTCGGGCAGGACGTCCGTGCGGGCGATCAGGCCGTTCGGCCCGGCGGGGGTCGACGGGCCGGCGAGGCGGTCGTCGAGGTCGGCCTGGGCGACGTCGCGGATCCGGGCCAGGCCGGTGTCCTGGCTCACCGGGCGCGCCCGGCGACGGCACAGCTTGATGCCGTTGTACTGCGCCGGGTTGTGGCTGGCCGTGAACATCGCCCCCGGCAGGTCGAGCGCGCCGCTGGCGTAGTAGAGCTGGTCGGTCGAGGCCAGGCCGATGAGCGTGACGTCGATGCCGTGACCGGCCACCCCGTCGGCGAAGGCGCGGGCCAGCGCCGGCGAGCTGGGGCGCATGTCGTGTCCGACGACGACGCCGCCCGCGCCCTCGGGGGTCGCGACGACCTGGGCGAACGCCGACCCGATGGCCCTGGCCACGTCGTCGTCGATCTGCTCGGGCACCAGGCCGCGGACGTCGTAGGCCTTGACGACCGCGTCGAGATCGACTCGTCCAGGGGGGCTCACGACCGCCCAGCCTAGTGCTCCGAGCGGGTATGCCGCGCGCCGCCGGCCGGCCGGTCAGTCGCGCACGAGGCGCAGGTGACCTCGCGCCCCGGGATGCGACCGAGTCGCGGAGTGCGGGTCCGGCGGGACGGACGGGGTGGCCCCGGCCGTGCGCGCCGCCGCAGCCGCAGGCGTCTCCCGGAGCGCATCGGCGATGGCCAGCAGGTCGTCGGCGGGTGCGCAGGGCAGGTCGTCGTCGGCGACCAGCCGCACGACCTCCCAGCCACGCGGGGCGGTCAGACCGCTGGCGTGCTCGACGCACAGGTCGTAGGTGTGCGGCTCGGCGTAGGTCGCCAGCGGGCCGAGCACCGCGGTCTGGTCTCGGTAGACGTAGGTGAGGGTGGCCACCGCCGGGCCGGAGCATCCGGTCTTGGTGCACTGCCGCTGCATACCCACGGCGGCAGCGTAGTTGCCGGGCCCGGCCGGGCCGGTCGCGGCGCGCCGGGCCGGTGGTCACGGCTCGCCGGGGGTGCGGTCGGGGCGCGCCGGGCCAACGGCGCGGCGGCATAGGGTGGACGACGTGAGGTCCGGGCCAGCTGCCGGTCACCGCCGCGACCGCCGTGGGCGGGGTCCGCGCGGGCCACTGGCCTGGCCGCCGGTGCCCGCGATGGGCTCGCGCGCCGAGCGCTTCGATGATCTCGTGCTGGACAGCGTGGCCCGCCTGGAGCGCGCCTGGGGCAAGCCGCTGCCCCCCGTGGACGTGGCCGTCGAGGACGTCCCGCCGGGGGACCCGGCGCCGTGGGAGCACGCGGAAGTCGCGCTGGGTCGGCTGTTCGCCGCGCAGGGCGACCGTCGGGCTCGCGTGGTGATCTACCGACGCCCGGTCGAGACCCGGGCCGAGAGCTCTCGCGAGCTGTCGATGCTCGTCGGCGAGGTGGTCACCGAGCAGGTCGCGGCGCTGCTCGGCGTGGCCCCCGAGGACCTCGACCCGCGATACGAGCACTGAGCGAGTCGGGCGGCACCCCCGGTGGGTCAGCGGCGGATCTCGCGGACCGGGACGTCGGTGGTGCTCAGCGCCGCCGGGTTGAGCGAGAGCGCAGCGTAGAGCGGGCCGTTGCCGTCGGCGAGCTCCAGCGACACGGCGGCGCGCAGGGTGCCGGAGGTGTGCCGCACCCACACCGACGCCGCACCGGTGACGTCCACGAGGGTGGCCGTGTCGGCGGCCAGGTCAAGGACCCGGCTGGTCACCGTGCCGTCCGCGGCCACCGTGACGACCCGTGCGGATCCGGGCCCCCCGGAGGCGACCACCTGCACCCCGGCCTTGGAGCCGACCGGCAACGGGGTGCCGGCGAGGGTGGCGATGGCGGCCGACGAGGCGGCCCACGCGAGGTCGGACTGCCCGTTGCCCGGGCTGCGGCGCTCGGTGAGCACCGCGGCGACGATCGGACGGTCGGCCCGCACCTGCACGGCATACCCGCCCGGGGGCAGGCCGGCCAGGTCGAGGTCGCGCACGGCGCCGCCGGGCACCCGCACGACGCCGTTGTCCGGCAGCGGTGTCGGACCGTTCGGCCCGAGGGCCCGGGCCTGCACGACGGCCTCGGCGTCCCCCGGCACGACCACCCGCAGCCGGGCCGGCCCGTCGACGAAGGCGCCGGGGACGATCTGCTCCAGCGCGGGGGCGTCCGCGGGGCCGGCATCGTCGCGGCCACGGCCGACGGCGGCCTCGATCCAGCTGTCCTCGACCAGGGCGGTCATGACCCCCCCGGTGGCGCTGACGTGCACCACGGGGGCCTTCTCGCCCGCCGCAAGGGCGTCGACGAGCATCCCGACCCGCCCGTGGCCGGGCACGGCGATCCGCGACCCGTTGACCGAGGGGATCGGGCCCTTCTCCCCGTGGACCTGGACGTCGACGGTCAGGGTGTTGGCCCCGGGATTGGCGACGACCAGGCGCTCCCGGCGCGTGCTGTCGCCGCCGCCGGCCAGCAGCCAGGCCTGCGCTCGCGGCACCGCGCACGCCGCCGCGTCCAGGCCTCGGTCGTCGCCGTCGCGGCGCACCCAGGTCTGCAGCGCGGCCAGCCCGGGGGCCAGGCTGCCGGTGGCGCTGACCTCGACGGCGGTCGGCCCGGTGACCCCGGCCGTCAGCACCGCGCCGCGCTGACGGCCGGTCGCGAGGGCGGCTCCCGAGGGCATCCCGACCAGGGTCGCCGTGCCCTCGTCGGACCCCACGACCACCCCGTCCAGGGCCTGCTCGGGCGCGGTCGCGGCCAGCACGGTGCTGGTGCCGCCGGGGACGCTGGCCACGCCCGGGACGCCCTCGGTCTCCGGACCGGGGCAGCCGAGTTGGGCCAGGCGGATCGGCACCTGGGCCGGGGTCGCGGCTACGGCGGCCCCCGAGGCCTCGGGCAGCACCAC
Source organism: Dermatophilaceae bacterium (assembly GCA_037045055.1). Taxonomy (GTDB): domain Bacteria; phylum Actinomycetota; class Actinomycetes; order Actinomycetales; family Dermatophilaceae; genus Phosphoribacter. The sequence goes on from JBAOHJ010000003.1 coordinate 538,609, forward strand.
GGTGCCCGGGATCTGCACCGCCGCCACGGTGAGCCCGCCGGCCCCGAGCAGGGTGACCAGCGCCCGGACCCCCGACCCCCAGCTCATCGCGGCCTCCGGGAGCGTCGGTTGCCGAACGGGACCGCCATGAACACGACGAAGCCGAGCAGGGCCAGCTGGCCGAGGACCCAGCGCGGGTGCTCCGGCGGCAGGTCGACGCTCAGCTGGCCGGCGCGGGCCGGGAGCCGGTATGCCGGGGGGCCCGCACCGGGCTGGGGCGAGAGCACCTCGCCGTCGAACCGGACCTGCGCGCGATCCGCCCAGTCGGCGGACTCGGCGAACACCACCGCTCGCCCGTCGGCGCCGGCCGGCACCCGGGTGTCCACCGTGGCGTGCGGCCCGCTGACCGGGACGACCTCGACGGCCCGACCCGCCGCGTCGACCAGACGCACCCGGGCCGGCGGCACGGCCTCGGTCGCCGTGCCGCCACGGGAGAGCACCCGCCACAGGGTCTGCCCGTCGGTGGAGCCCAGGCGGGTCAGGCCGGCGGTCGCGTCCAGGGTGCGGATGACCGGGTGGTCGGCCTCGGCGCGCACGGCGACGAACCCCACGCCGAGGTCGGCCAGGCGTTCGCCGGGAGGCGACGCGCTGTCGCGCAGCGCGCCCGCGAGCGCCGACACGACGGCGCTCACGCCGGGGTCGCGCACCGGGTCGGATCGGTCCACGTCCCGCAGCAGGGCCCCCGGCTCGGCGCCGACGAGCTCGTAGTCGACCCGGGTGGCCTCGGGGCGCAACAGCAGCAGCCGGTTGGCCAGCTCTCCACGGGCCTGGTCGACGGCCACCGCGGGGAGCGCGTCGTGGCCGACGGACAGTACGTCGGACAACCCACCCGCCGCTCGCCAGCCCGCCGAGCCCGTGACGGCCACGCAGACGGCCACCAGGGCCCCCAGGGCGCCGACCCGGGACCAGCCCCATCGGGGCCCCCGCAGCACCGACCCGAGGCCGACCGAGCCCACCAGCGCGGCGCTGACGAGCGCCAGCAGCATCACCTGCACGCCCAGCCCCGCCCACGGCGTCGCGTCCGCACCGTCCAGGCGCCCCACGACGACGCGGGGAGCGGCGTACGCCAGGGCGAGCCCGAGCAGGGCCAGCCCCGCCAGCGCGCCCATGGCGACGGCCTGGCGCCGGGACGCGGCGCGACGCGCCAGCCCGAGCACCCCGGCCAGTGCGACGACGGCCCCGCCCACGGCCAGCGGGAGCGACCCCCCGACCGGCAGCCCGAGGGCCAGCTGCCACAGCGGCGTCGGCCCGGCCGCATCCGGGTCGAGCAGACCAGGCCCGGTGAGCACGGTCGGCCCGTCGACCAGTCGCAGCAGCCACGGCCCCAGCAGACCGGGGGGCACGGCCACCACGACCAGTGCCCGCATCCGGCGGGCCAGCCCAGGCCCGAGCAGCACCAGAGCCCCCGCCACGGCCAGGCCGAGGACTCCGAGCACGGGGACCAGCGCGGCGAGCAGGGCCAGGCCCAAGGCGGTGGCGAAGGCGGCGGTGAAGGTGCCCACCGACGAGGACACCCGGACCATCCCGGCGGCGACCAGGGGCAGCAGGACGTGGGCCAGCACGACGGTGACCCGTCCCTCGGAGACGGCGGCGGCGGCGACCCCCGAGCAGCCCCAGGCGAGGGCAAGCAGGGCCCGCGGCCAGCGGGCCACGGTGACCACCCGGCCGGCGAGGTAGGCGCTCGCGGTGGCCAGCGGCATACCGGCCAGCAGCAGCACGCTCATCGTCACCGCCACCGGCGAGCGGCCCTGCCCGATGTAGGGCAGGCGCTCGGCGACCCAGGTGAGCACCGAGAGGATGGCGAGGTACGGGCCGGACTCCACCCCGGTGCCCAGCCCGGCGCCGTGCCAGGAGTCCCGGAAGGAGTGCCACAGACCGGCCGCGTCGGTGGCCACCGCATGCAGCTGACCGCCCGAGAGCCCCGCCCCGCGCGCCTCGAGCACACCGTCGCGCAGGGCGTCGCGCCACCCGACGAGGGACACCGCGGTGGCGGCCAGCACGGCGAGGACCCCAGGGTTCTTGACCACCCGTTCGGGCAGCGAGGCCGGCAACGTGGCCAGCTCCTCGGCCTCCTCGGCGATCGGCCCGGTCTCCACCGGGCCCAGCGCGGTCGGCTCCACCCGCCTGGCCCACTCCGGCGTCAGGGCCTCGTGGACCCGGTCGAGGGTATGCCGCGCGGCCTCGCCCGTGGTGACGAAGAGGGTCTGCAGGTCGCGCCGCCGCAGCCGGACCTTGCCCCGGAAGCGCCACCGTGCCTTGACGGTCGCCACCGGGTGCCCCAGCGCGCGCAGGTCCGCCAGCTCCGCCCACGCGTGGCGGGGACGCTTGAGCACCAGCAGCGCGGCCGCCGAGGCGACCGCGCCGACCACCAGCCACACCGACAGGAACGGCAGCAGCCACGGGGAGCACCGGGTCAGCGCGACCCGGCGCGCGGCCTGGCGCTGGGCCCGGCGGGCCGCCGCGGCGTCCGGGCCGCCGTGGCGGTCGCCGGTGTACATCGCGCTGGCCTCGCGCAGGCGGGCCGCCGGGACGACGACGACCCGGTGCCCGGCCAGCTGGGCCCGCCAGCCGAAGTCGATGTCGCTGCCGAACTGCTCGAACTCGGGGTCGAACCCGCCGACCGCCTCGAAGACCTCGCGGCGCACCAGCATGCCCGCCGTGCCGACCGCCAGGACGTCGGTGCGGGTGTCGTACTGGCCCTGGTCGGGCTCGCCGACGGCGGGGGCGGAGAGCCGACGGCCGGCCCGGGTGAGCTGGTGACCGGCCTCCACGAGCAGGCGGGGGTTGTCCCACTGGACGACCTTGGGCCCGGCGACCCCGACCGAGGGGGAGCGGCGCACCGCGCCGACGAGCCGTTCCAGGGCGGTGGGCTCGGCGGCCGTGTCGTCGTGCAGCAACCACAGCCACTCCGGTCCGGCCAGCGGCCCGGGCTGTCCCAGGGCGGCCACCGCACGGCCGATCGCCGTGCCGAACGGTGCGGGGGCGGTCAACGTGAGGATCTGGATGTCGTCCACGGCCCGGGCCAGCCCGGCGTGCTCGCGCACCACCTCGAGGCTGCCGTCTGAGGAGGCCAGGTCGACGACGACGAGCCGGTCGGGCAGCAGGGTCTGCCGGCACAGCGCGTCGAGGTTCTCGGGCAGCCAGCGGGCCCCGTGGTGCACGACGAGGATCGCGCTCACCCACGGCGGGGCCGGCGGGGGCGGGTGCTCGGCGCGGCGGGGGTGGTCCGGGGCCGTGGCCGCCCGGACGTGGGGGTGGGTCTCGACGAGTGCTGTCATGGGCTCGGGGGCACCACGGCGCCGCGGCATACCGCCGCACGCGGTGGAGCGCTCAGACGGCGCGCTTCTTGAGCTTGCGGCGCTCCCGCTCGGACAGCCCGCCCCAGATGCCGAAGCGCTCGTCGTTGCCCAGGGCGTACTCCAGGCACTCGACGCGGACCTCGCAGCCGACACAGACCTTCTTGGCCTCCCGGGTGGACCCGCCCTTCTCGGGGAAGAACGCCTCGGGGTCGGTCTGGGCGCACAGCGACCGCTCCTGCCAGCCCAGCTCCCCGTCCGGCGCCACGTCCGTGGTGATCAACAACAGCTCGTGCATGGTTCTCCTCGACCCGTCCCTGGCATGCACCTGTCGGCTGTGCCGTGCTCGTCGTCCGCGGTGTCGGGCCGCCGCTCGCTCGCCGTGACCGGCCGGCCCACCTCGGTACCGCGACGACCCGCGAAACCCCACGAGCGTCTACCGATAAGGACAACAATGGAATTACACGCGTGTCATACCCCATTCGTCAAGCCGTCATCTGATATTTCGTCGCCGCATTTCCCCCCACCGCCGGCACGGGCCGTCGTCGCGGGGCCGACGGTGGCCGGCCCGGCGGACCGCTGCGCACCATGGCCGGTGGACTGAAAGACTGGCCGGCATGCACATCACCGCCCTGGCCGGCGGGGTCGGCGGCGCCCGGTTCCTGCGCGGCCTGTGTCACCACCTGGCGGCGCGTCCCGAGCTGGCCGACAGCACGGTCACCGTGATCGGCAACACCGGCGACGACATCACCCTCTTCGGCCTGCGGGTCTGCCCGGACCTCGACACCGTGCTCTACACCCTCGGCGGCGGGGTCCACGAAGGGCAGGGGTGGGGCCGGGACGCGGAGACCTTCAACGCCGGTAGCGAGCTGGCCGCCCTGGGCGTGCCCCCGGACTGGTTCCGCCTCGGCGACCAGGACTTCGGCACCCACCTGGCCCGATCCCTGTGGCTCGGCCAGGGCCACTCGCTCAGCGAGGTCACCGCACGCCTGGCGGCCCGCTGGGGGCTGGCCCACCAGCGGGTCACCCTGCTCCCGATGACCGACACCCCGGTGGAGACCCACGTCGTCGTCGAGGACGCCACCGGCGAGCGGGCCGTGCACTTCCAGGAGTGGTGGGTGCGGATGGGGGCGCAGGTGCCGGCGCGGCGGTTCGTCGTCGTCGGCATGGACCGTGCCGTGCCGGCCCCCGGGGTCACCGAGGCCATCCGCGACGCCGACCTGGTCCTGCTGCCGCCGAGCAACCCGGTCGTGTCGATCGGGGTCATCCTCGCCGTCCCCGGAATCCGGGCGGCGTTGCGGGACACCGCGGCCCCCGTGGTCGGGGTGTGCCCGCTCATCGGGGGTCGGCCGGTGCGCGGGCACGCCGACGCCTGCCTCGCCGCGATCGGGGTCGAGTCCTCCGCCGCGGGGGTCGCCGCGCTCTACGCGGACCTGCTCGACGGGTGGCTCGTCGACGACGCCGACGCCGGTATGCCGCCCCCGGACCGGGTCACGGTGCGCTCCCGGCCGCTGCTCATGTCCGGGATCGGTGCCGCCGCCGACCTCGCGGGCGCCGCCGTGGACCTCGGCCGGGATCTCGCCGCGGCCCGCCGATGACGCCGGCGCTGCACGTCCTGCCGCTGCCCGGGATCCCCGAGATCCGAGCCGGCGACGACCTGGCCGCGGTGCTGGTGGGGGCGCTGGGCGCCGCCGGGCTGTCGCTGCTCGACGGCGACGTCGTCGCGGTGTCCAGCAAGGTCGTGTCCAAGGCCCTGGGGCTGGTGGGACCGGTGGGCGAGCGGGAGGCCGTCGTCGCCGCCCAGAGCCGTGAGGTGCTCGCCGAGCGGATCGCCCCGCACGGGCCGACCCGGGTCGTGCGGGCCGCCGCCGGGCCGGTCATGGCCGCCGCCGGGGTGGACGCGTCGAACACCGGCGGCCGGGACGTGCTGCTGCTGCTGCCGCACGATCCCGACGCGGTATGCCGCGACCTGCGCGCCCGGCTGGTGGCGGCCAGCGGCACGACCCGGCTGGGGGTCCTGCTCACCGACACCGCGGGCCGACCCTGGCGGGTCGGTCAGACCGACCTGGCGCTGGGCGCTGCGGGGATGCGGGTGCTCGATGACCTGCGCGGCGGGGTGGACGCCGACGGGCGAACGCTGCACGTCACCGCCCGGGCGGTGGCCGACGAGGTGGCCGCCGCCGCAGACCTGGTCAAGGGCAAGACCTCCGGTGTGCCGGCGGTCCTGGTCCGTGGCCTGGACGCCTGGGTGGGCGATGCCGACGAGCCCGGCGCCGGCTCGTTGGTGCGCCAGGGCGAGAGCGACTGGTTCGCCGCCGGGTCGCAGGAGGCGGTCCGGGCCGCGTTGGGCGTGCCCCCGGGGTCGAGCCTGGCCCGGGCCGTGGGGGTGCGCCCCACCGGGTCGGAGCCCCCGGCCGCCCGGGTGGCCCGCGCGGTGCGGGTGGCCCTGGCCACCGGGCTCACCGCACAGGTGGACGTCGGCCCCGACCGGATCGAGGTGGGCGGGGCGGACCCGCTGGTCGTCGGCATGGTGGCGGCCCGCCTCGACGCCGCGTTGCGCGGCGAGGGTGTCGAGCACACCGAGCCGCACCCGATGGCGGGCCGGGCGGTGCTCGCCCTCGCCGGGCAGGCGGATCCGCCCGGCGACCGCTGACCCGGCTCCGGCAGCCGCACCGCCCGGCGACCCGGCCGCCCGCGAGCGCGGTGGCGAGGTGCTCCGGTGCCGCTGGCAGCACCCTGCCCGGAGCCCGCGGCGCTCACCGCGGCAGGTGGGTGCGCGGCGGCATCCGGGGCCCGCGCCGGGGCATCCCGACGCCGCCCAGCTCGACCAGCCGCTGCACCCGGTAGCGGTGCCCGGCATACGGCGCCAGCACCTCGGCCAGCCCGGCGTCGTCGAGGGGCTGCCCGACCAGCGCCCACCCCACGTCGCGGGCCACGTGGTAGTCGCCGAAGCTCACCGCGTCGGCGTCGCCCAAGGCCCGCTGGGCCACCTCCGCGGCGGTCCAGACCCCGACCCCGGGCACCGCACGCAACCGCCGGTATGCCGCCGGCAGGTCCAGGTCCGCCGCCTGCTGCAGCCGCCCGGCCACCCCGCAGGCGCGCAGCACCGTCCCGGAGCGGGCCGGGTCGACCGGTGCGCGCAACCACTCCCAGGACGGGATCCGCTGCCACCCGCCGGCCGTCGGGGCCACCATGAGCCCGTGCCGGCCGGCCGGCCCGGGAGCCGGCTCGCCGTAGCGGCGGACCAGCCGCCGGTAGCCGGCGAAGGCCTCCGCCCCGGTGACCTTCTGCTCGACGATCGCGGGGACCAGGGCGTCCAGCACCAGCCCGCTGCGCGGCACCCGCCACCCGGGGAACCGGCGGGCCAGCTGCGCGACCCGGTCGTGGTGGGCGACGAAGCCGCCGGGGTCGTCGTCCTCGCCGACCAGGGCAGGGGCGTGCTCCAGGGCCCAGGGGCCTCCCGGCCCCCAGGCGGTCGCCTCGACTCGGCCCAGCCGCGGGTGGCACCGCAGCGTCAGGGTCACCGGCCCGTCCGGGGTCTGCGCCGCCCGCGTCACCGCGGCATCCGGCCCCACCCGGTAGGTCGGGTCGCCCCCGCCGTGCCGGAACGCCCCGAGCACCACCGGCAGCGCCAGCGGCCGGCTCGACACCCAGGAGCGCGCCGCCGGGGGGTCAGTCACGGCGGTCCGGCACCCGGTTGACGACGTAGATCCCGGTGCACACGGTGAGCAGGGCGACCAGCAGCCGCAGGGTCAGCGGCTCGTGCAGCAGCACGGCCCCGGCGACCAGGCCGAGGATGGGCGTGAGCAGGGTGAACGCGGACAGCCTGGTCGCCGGGTAGTGGCGCACCAGCCAGAACCACAGCAGGTAGCTGGTCGAGCCGATGACGAGGATCTGGAAGGCCATCGACACCGACACCAGGCCGGACAGCGGCCACCGCACCGGCGCCTCGGTGAGCACCCCGATCGGCAGCAGCACCAGCCCGGAGAGCCCCAGCTGGTAGAGCAGCGTCTTCGCCGGCGGCGCGGTGGAGAGCCGGGTGGCCCGCACGAGCAACGTCGTTGCCCCCCAGAGGAATCCGGCCGTCACCCCGAGCAGGTCCCCGAGCCACTGCAGCGGCAGGGCCGCCGTGCCGGTGAACCCCTCCGAGAACGCCAGGGCCACCCCGCCGAAGGCCGCCAGCAGCCCCACCAGCTGCGAGCGGCGCAGGTACTCGACCTTGAGCAGCAGCGGCATCCCCGCAGCCACGACGAACGGCGCGAGGTAGAGGAACACCGCCATCCGCCCGGCCGTGGTGTAGCGCAGCCCGGTGTAGATCGCCGCGAACTCCCCGGTGAACAGCAGCCCCGCCCCGATCCCGGCGGGCAGCGTCCCGTCCCGACTCCACACCGGCATCCGCCGGTATGCCGTCCACGCGAGCAACAGCGCGGCGGCCCCCACCGAGCGGGCCCCGGCCTGGGTGAACGAGGGCACCTCGGGCAGCGCCACCTTCGAGGCCACCTGCCCCAGGCCCCACACCACGGTGCAGCCGACGATGACGACGACCGCCGTGGCGTCCAGATGGCCCTTGCGCTCGTCCACCCGCCCGACGCTAGTGCACCTACGCTGTGCCCCATGCCCATGCCCGCCCAGGTCCTCGCGGCGATGCTGCGCGCCGACCCGGCGGGCCCGCGGGTCACCGCCTACGACGACGCCACCGGCGAGCGGATCGAGCTGTCCGCCAAGGTCCTGGCGACCTGGGTGGCCAAGGCGGCCAACCTGTTGCAGGACGACGCACAGGCCGGCCCGGGATCGCGGGTGGGCCTGGACCTGCCGCCGCACTGGCGGGCCCTGTACTGGGCACTGGCGGCCTGGTCGGTCGGGGCCGAGGTCGCCGTCGGTGCCGCCGCCGCGGGCGCCGAGGTCCTGGTGACGACCGCGCCGGCTGCCGCGGCGGCGGCCAGCGGGTATGCGGTGCTGGTGACCCCGGCTGCCCTGGCCCGATCCAACCCGCAGACGCCGGTCGGGGTGATCGACGAGGCGCGCGAGCTGGCGACGTTCGCGGACCGCGTCGACCCGTATGCCGCGCCCGCGCCGGCCGACCCCGCCCTGGACCCCGGGGACGGCACGGCCGTGCTGGCCTACCGCGCCGTCGTCGACGGGACCCGCGCGCAGGACTGGGGCCCGGCCCCCCGGGTCCTGCTCACCGGCGACCTGCACCGCCACCTGCTCGACGCGCTGGCCGCCTGGGCCGCCGACGGGTCGGTCGTCCTGCTGGCCCACCCGACCGGCGAGCAGAGCGCCCGCCTGGCCGCCGAGCGGGTCACCGTCCGGCCGAGCTGACCCCGCCAGGCCCGCCGCCGGAGGATCAGTCGAGGTCGACGCGGAAGTCCGGCCCGGTGCTCTCCCGCAGCTGCTCGACGGTGACCCCGTCGACCAGCTCGCGCAGGGTGAGACCCTCCTGCTCGTCGACGTCGAAGACGGCGAGGTCGGTGATGATCCGCTGGACGACTGCCTTGCCGGTCAGCGGCAGGTCGCACTCCGTGACGATCTTGTGCGAGCCGTCGCGGGCGGTGTGCTCCATGAGCACGATGACCTTCTTGGCTCCGTGGACCAGGTCCATGGCCCCGCCCATGCCCTTGACCATCTTGCCGGGGATCATCCAGTTGGCGATGTCGCCGAACTGCGACACCTGCATCGCCCCGAGGATCGCCGCGTCGACCTTGCCGCCGCGGATCATCCCGAAGCTGGTCGCCGAGTCGAAGAACGACGCCCCGTGGCGCACCGTGACGGTCTCCTTGCCGGCGTTGATGAGGTCCGGGTCGACGTCGTCCTCCTCCGGGTAGGCCCCGACGCCGAGGATCCCGTTCTCGGACTGCAACACCAGCTCGACGTCCTCGGCGACGTAGTTGGGCACCAGGGTGGGCAGCCCGATGCCGAGGTTGACGTAGTCGCCGTCCTTGAGCTCCCGCGCGGCGCGCGCGGCCATCTGCTGGCGGGTGAGGGCCATCAGTTGCCTCCGTCCGCGTTCTCCAGGTCCTCCGAGCCGGCGCCGGCGGAGACCATCCGCGGGCGGACCGTGCGCTTCTCGATGCGCTTCTCGTGGATCTGGGCCCACGACAGCGGCAGCACCCGCTGGACGTACACCCCGGGCAGGTGGACCTCGTCGGGGTCGAGCTCCCCGGCGTCGTACATGTGCTCGACCTCGGCGACGGTGACCTTGCCGGCCATGGCCGCCAACGGGTTGAAGTTGCGCGCCGAGCGGCGGAACACCAGGTTGCCGTGCCGGTCGCCCTTCCAGGCCCGGATCAGCCCGAAGTCGGCGACCAACGCCTGCTCCAGCACGAAGGTCCGCCGGTGCCCCAGCCAGTCGTAGTCGCGGGTCTCCTTCGCCGGCGATGCCACCGCGACGGTCCCGTCGGCGGCATACCGCCAGGGCATCCCGCCCTCGGCGACCTGGGTGCCCACCCCGGTCTGGGTGAAGAACGCCGGTATGCCGGCCCCGCCGGCCCGCAGCCGCTCGGCCAGGGTGCCCTGGGGGGTGAGCTCGACCTCGAGCTCTCCGGAGAGGTACTGCCGCTCGAACTCCTTGTTCTCCCCGACGTAGGAGCTCACCATCCGTCGGATCCGCCTGTCGTGCAACAGGATGCCCAGGCCCCAGTCGTCGACGCCGCAGTTGTTGGAGTAGACCTCCAGGCCCTGGATGCCGGCGTCGTGCAGGGCGCGGATGAGCACCGACGGGATGCCGCACAACCCGAACCCGCCCACCGCCAGGGACATCCCGTCGGCGATGCCCGCGATGGCCTCGACTGGGGTGTTGACGACCTTGTCCATGCAGCGGACTCTATCCGGTGCCCGAGTCCCGTTGTCTACGAACCTGACCGACGTCACGTCGGCTCGGGCGGGCACGGGGCGGGCGGGATCGTCGTCTAGCCTGGCAGCTGCGGCGGGCGACCCGAGGAGACGGAGGCGAGATGCCCCTGTGGCACCGGGCGTGGTCGACGGACGAGGCGGTGGCCACGGCCCGTGCCCGGTTCCGCGAGGCCTTCGGCGGCCGGGCCGACGGCGTGTGGGCCGCGCCCGGGCGGGTCAACCTCGTCGGCGAGCACCTCGACTACAACGGCGGCCCGTGCCTGCCCGTCGCCCTGGCGCACCGGACGGTGGTCGCGATGCGCCGCCGCGACGACGACACCCTGCGGCTGGTCTCGGGCGCGGCGCCCGGGCCGGGGTGGACCGGGACCGTCGGCGCGCTGGCCCCGGGACGGGTCGGCGGCTGGGCGGCGTACGCCGCCGGGCCGGTGTGGGCGCTGGCCCGCGAGGGGGTCTCGGTGCCCGGCTTCGACGTGGCGGTGGCCTCCTGCGTGCCCGTGGGTGCCGGGGTGTCCTCCTCGGCGGCCCTGCAGGGGGCCGTGGTGCTGGGCGTCGACGCCCTGGCGGGGCTCGGGTGGGCCGGCACCGACGCGGGGCGGGCCCGGCTGGTCGCTGCCTGCGTGCGTGGCGAGAACGAGCTGGCCGCAGCGCCCACCGGGGGCATGGACCAGACCGCGGCCCTGCGCGCCGTGGCCGGTCACGCGCTGCTGGTCGACGGCGCCGCCGGCACCGTCGCGCCGATCCCCGTCGACCCGTCCGCGCACGGGCTGGCCCTGCTGGTCGTCGACACGCGGGTCGCACATCGCCTCGCCGACGGGCAGTACGCCGCCCGGCGGGCCACCTGCGCGCAGGCGGCCCGCCGGCTCGGGGTCTGCGTGCTGGCCCAGCTGGCCGACCCGGTCGCGGCGTCGGCGCTGCTGGACGACCCGGTGCAGCGGCGGCGGGTGCGTCACGTCGGCACCGAGATCGACCGGGTGCGCGAGGTCGTCGCGCTGCTGCGAGCCGGCGAGCTGGCCGCCATCGGGCCGGTGCTGGACGCCTCGCACACCTCCCTGCGCGAGGACTACGAGGTGAGCTGCCCCGAGCTGGACCTGGCCGTCGACGCCGCGCGGGCCGCCGGCGCGCTGGGCGCCCGGATGACCGGGGGCGGGTTCGGCGGGTGCGCGATCACCGTGGTCCCGGCCGAGGCGGTGGGCCGGGTCGCCGACGCCGTCGCCGCGGCGCTGCGCGCCGCCGGCCGCGCCGAGCCGGCCTTCCTGCTCGCCACGGTCGCCGGAGCCGGCGCCCGCCTGGATTGAGCGGGCCGGGTGGCGCAGCTACTCCGGGGTGCTCATCCGCCGCCGCAACACCAGGTAGACCGCCCGCCGGGCCCGCACCATCGACCGGGTCATGAACCGGCCCCGAGCGAGGTCGGCGCGGCTGAGCAGGCCGGGCGCCGACGCGGCCAGCGCCTCGTGGAAGGCCAACACCTGGGTCGCCTGGCTCTCGGCGAGCTCGACACTCCACTGCCCCGCGCTGATCCGGAACGCCGCGAGCGACGCATCCACGGCATACAGGTCACCGCGCAGCAGGACCCGCGAGTACGTCGCCAGGTCGATGACGTAGGGGAAGTCGGCCCACCACCCTCCGCTGGCCACCAGCGCCTCCCGGCGCATGAGCACCGTCGCCGGCTCGCCGAAGACGTTGACGCCCGAGACGACCGCCCGGCGCACCACGTCCCGTCCGACGTGCAGCCCCCGGACCCGGGACATGCCCCGACCCCCCATGACCAGCGTCCCCGAGGCGTCGACCAGGTCGCGGCGGGCGCAGACCAGGGTGACCTGGGGGTGGGCGTCCATGGCCGCGACCTGCTCGGCCAGGCAGGTGGGGTAGATGAGGTCGTCACCGCAGACCAGCTTGACGAACTCCCCCGTCGCGGCTTCGGTGACGGCGCGCCAGTTGGCCGGTGCGCCTCCGCCGGGCGCGGTCTGCCACAAGGTCACCCGCGGGTCGTCGGCGAACCGGGCCAGACGGGCCCAGGTGTCGTCGGTCGACGTATGGTCGGCCACGAGCAGCTCGAAGTCGGCGAAGGTCTGCCCGAGGATGGACTCGACGGTGGCCTCGACGAAGTCCGCGTTGTTGTAGGTCGGGACGAGCACCGACACCCGTGGGGTATGCCGTCGCGCCCCACTCATGCGCCGCTGCCGTCGTCGGGTCGCGGGCGCCGGAACGAGAAGTGCTTGTGCCCGAACCACGACAGGAGCACCTGCAGGACGAGGATGACCGTCTGGGCGAGCTTCGCCGACCAGTGCGCCACCTCGACCAGCAGGTTGAGCAGCACCCAGTTGACCGCGATCGAGGTGAGATAGACGCTCTCGAACCTCGCGAGATCCCGCCACAGGTGCCCACGCACCCGGAACACGAGGTAGCGGTAGAGGACGAAGGCCACGAGCACGGTGACGACGTGCGCGCAGGCGAGCACCACGGTGTTGTGGACCACCCCCGGCCACCCCGGCGCGGCGGCGGCATACAGGTCGTCGAACCCGAAGAACGCGACGAACCCGACCAGGGTGTTGACCACGCCCACGCCGAGGAAGGCGACCCGCTGGTCCTTGACCGCGGTGAGCAGCCACCCCGGCGCATCCTCGTGCAGACCGCCCGGGAAGGCGGGCCCGGGGCCGGGTGAGGACGACATGTCCGGCCAGTCTAGGGCCGCCGTCGCCGTGATCCGGCCGCCGCCTCCCCGGCCCGCCCAGCGCGACGTGTCAGACTGCTACGGCAGTCCAGTCGAAGGAGCACCACCTCGTGAGCCCTCGCGAGCCCCGGTGGGACCAGGCCCGCCCGATCCCCCAGACCGGCCGCCGGCCCGACCCGCCGCCGCCGCCGCAGCAGGAGCAGGAGGACGACGTCGTCGTCGTCGACACCCGCAAGAGCTTCTCGCTGCGCGGCTCGGGCGCTGGGGCGCAGCGCACCCGACCCTGGACGCAGCAGGCCCGGGACGGGCGAGGGGGCGTGGGCACCGCGGCATACGAGGGTCTGCGGCCCGGGCCGGGTGCCCGACCGGTCCCCCCGCGGGGCGCCGGGCAGGTCCCCCCGCCGGGTGCCCGACCGGTCCCCCCGCGGGGTGCCGGGCCGGTCCCCGCGCAGGCGTCCGCCGCCGTCGGCCCGAGGCGCCCCTCGCGGGCGGTGCGGGTCAGGCGGGTCGTCGCCCTGGTCGCCGTGCTGGCGGTGCTGTGGGTCGGGTTCCTCGTCTGGGTCCCCTACCGGGCGTGGAGCACCGTCCAGCGCGTGGACCACGCCCCCGCGTCGCGGCCGGCCGACAGCTCCGGGCGCAACTACCTGCTGGTCGGCTCGGACAGCCGGGCCGGCGTGACCACGCAGCAGGCGCAGACCTACGGCGTCGACACCGAGGACGCCGGGCAGCACACCGACACGATCATGCTCGTGCACGTGTCGGAGCGGGGGAACCCCCCCGTGGTGCTGTCGATCCCACGGGACTCCTACGTGACGATCCCGGGCAAGGGCCAGAACAAGATCAACGCGGCCTACACCCTCGGCGGCGCCAGACTGCTCACCAACACCGTCGAGACGCTCACCGGGATCCGCATCGACGGCTTCCTCGAGGTCGGGTTGATCGGGTTCGCGACCATCGTCGACAGTCTCGGGGGGGTCGAGATCTGCGTGCCCTTCGCCATGAAAGACGAGCACTCCGGCATCGACGTCAAGGCGGGCTGTCAGCAGATGGACGGCAAGACCTCACTGCAGTACGTCCGCACCCGCTATGCCGACCCGCGCGGCGACCTCGGACGCGCCGAACGGCAACGGCAGTTCCTCGGCGCGGTGATGAAGAAGGCGGTCACCCCGGCCACCGCCGTGGACCCGGGCCGCTACCGGGCCGTGGCCGACGCGGTGTCCACGGGACTGGTGGTCGGCGAGACGACCACCCTCACCGACGCCTGGCGGGTCCTGCAGGCCCTGCGGTCCGTGGGCAACGGGGAGGGGGTGTCGATGCAGGTGCCGGTGGAGAACCCGAGCTACCTGACGAAGAACGCCGGCAGCGCGGTGAAACTGCACGACGCGCAGGCCAAGGTCCTCTTCACGGCATTGAAGAACGACGAGAGCGTCTCGGCACCGCCGGCGCGGTAGTCCCCGCGACCGCCGGGCAGCGCTACCGACCGACCGGCAACCGGCGCCGAGCCAGCAGCAGGCCGGCGCCCAGCAGCAGCAGGAGCAGCCCGGCCAGGCCCATTGCGGGCACGTGCGGGCCCACCCCGGTGCGCGGCAGGTCGACGGCCGGGACGGGGTGCTCGGTCGAGCACGACAGGCACTGGTCCGGCGGGGTGGCGCCGGTGCCCGTGACGACGTTGCGCAGCGTCACCCCCGCGGCGTCGGCGTCGACGGTGACCGGGTAGGACAGCGTCAGCGTCACGCCGGCGGGCAGGCTGGGGATCGTCCACGTCAGGGTCGTGCCGGACACCGCGGCACTGGTCCCCTGGGGCGCGTCGAGGGTGCCCAGGGCGGCGTGCGCGAGGACCTGGCTCAGGTCGTCGATGACGACGAGGTCGGCGAAGGGCGAGCGCGACCGGCTGGTCACCTCGAGGGTGTACCGGACGACCTCACCGGGCCGCACGCTCGTGCCGCTGAGTGGGTCGGCACTCTTGCGCAGCGTCCAGGTCGCCGAGATGGGGTGCTCGGTCTCGGTGGTGCAGGTCGGGCAGGGCGAGGGTGGCGGAGTGCTGCCGCCCCCGCCGTCACCCGTCCCGGTGCCGGTCACGACGTTGTGGATCCGGGCCCCTGCCGCGTCGGCCTTGACGGTCACCGTGTAGGTCAGGGTCACCGACGCGCCGGTCGGGACCGCGGGCACCTGCCAGGTGAGGGTCGGGCCGACCACCGCGGCCGTGCCGACCGGGGCCGGCCCGATCGCCACGAGGTCGGCGTAGGCGAGCACCCCGGACAGGTCGTCGGTCGCCGTCACCGGGCCCAGGGCCGCGACCGCGGACAGGTTGGTCACCGTGAGCGAGTACGTCACCGAGCTGCCGGGCGCGACGAGGGTGCCCGAGGCCGGGTCGGCCGACTTGGTGATCGTCCAGGCGGGGACCACCGGGTGCTCGGTCGTCTGGCAGGAGGGGACCTCCACCGGCGCGAGCCGCCCGCCGCCGCCCAGCCGCAGCGGCGGGCAGCCGAGCGGGGGCTTCTCGCCCTGGCCGACGACCGCGTTGCGCAGCGTCGCTGCCCAGGCGTCGGGGTTCACCCGCACGGTGTAGCTCAGCGACACCGGGGTGGGCGCCACCAGCCGGCCCACCGACCAGATCAGGGAGGTCCCCTGCTGGGCGAGCGTGCCGACGCTCGGGGTCACCGGCGCCAGGGCGGCATAGGGCAGCACCTGGGACAGGTCGTCGGTGACGACGACGTCCTCGACCACCCCGACGCCGGTCGGGGTGACCGTGACCGTGTAGGTGACCTCGTCGCCGGGTCGCAGCAGGGTGCCCGAGGGCGGGTCGCTGGTCTTGGTGATGGTGTAGTCCGCGGGCAGCCGCTGCAGCGGGTTGGTGACCGTGACGACCGGGTGGGCGACGACCCGGTCGGCGTCGCCGCCGGGGATCTGGAAGGTGGCGCTCTGGCCCGCCACGGTCACCGGGTTGTCGAGGATGTCGGCGACCGCGAACGTCACCGGGCCCCACGCGGCCCGTGGTGCCGGATCGGGCCGCGGGCCCTCGGTCACGGTGCACGTGGACCCGATGGGGATGCTCGCCGGGGTGCTCCAGGCCGCGCCGTCGACGACGGTGCCGGCGCCGGTGACCGTGCTCGTCCCGTCCTGCGCGGTGCAGCTGAACGACATGTCGTATGCCGTGTCCGCGGGCAGCGCGGCGACGTCGCCGGTGACGACCTTGCGGATCTGCAGGTCGGTGGTGAGCCGTTCGACACGGTTGGTGACGAGCAGCTCGGCGAGCGGGTCCGCGGCGACGAGCACCCCACCGGGCGGGGAGAATACCGGCTCGCCCCACTTGTAGGACTCGTCGCCGGCGACCGGCAGCCGGCCGGCCGGGGCCTCGCCGTCGAGCACGCAGGTCGCGCCGACGAGGGCGCCCTGGATGGTCGTGGTGCCCTCGCCGACGACGCTCCACGTGCCGGCGTAGTCGGGGTCGCCGGCCTTGGTGCAGGCGAACCCGCCGGTGTAGCGGACGTCCGGGTCGACGGTGACCCCGTCCGGGGCGGTGACCGCCTTGCGGACGACGAAGGGCGCGGTGACCCGGCGCACCGAGTTGACCACCGTGACGTCGACGCTCTGGCCGTCGACCGTGACGACCTGCCGGCTCGGCGGGTCGTAGCTCTCCGGCTCCCACGCATACGACGGGTCGGTGAGCAGACTGTCGTCGAGGGCCTGCTCGAGGACCTCGCAGGTCGCGCCCGCCGGCACGAGATAGGGCCCGCCCGGCCCGGCGATGCTCCCGTCGGCCCGGAACAGCTCGTCGCTGCCGCCGGCCGCGTCGGCGCTCCACTGCCCGGCCGCGACGACCGCGCCCTGGGAGGTGCACGACCAGACACCGGACACCGTCGTCCCGGCGGGGAAGGCTCCGGGGACGCCGCGGTAGCGCTTGGTCACCGTCATCGAGGAGTACACCCGATCCGCTGCGTTGGTGACGAGGATCGTCGGGGCGCCGGTGGCCCCCTGGACGGTCACCGGCGGGGAGATCGTCGGGGAGCCGGGCCGCCAGCGCCAGGACCCGTCGACGAGCTGGGCCTGGGTGGGCGCGTCCTCCGCGACCTCGCAGACGGTCCCGATCGGCAGGTCCACGGTCGGCGACATGGAGGCCGGGCCGGTCCCGGTCACCGACCAGGTGCCGGTCTGGGTCTGGGCGTC
Source organism: Dermatophilaceae bacterium (assembly GCA_037045055.1). Classification (GTDB taxonomy): domain Bacteria; phylum Actinomycetota; class Actinomycetes; order Actinomycetales; family Dermatophilaceae; genus Phosphoribacter. The sequence continues at coordinate 555,634 of JBAOHJ010000003.1, forward strand.
CGGCTGCCCCGGGGCGTAGCTGCAGGAGTACGTGCCGGTGAAGGCCGCCCCCGCGACCAGCGCCGTGGCCGGCGTGTCGGCGCTCAGGGCCTTCTCGACGAGCACGGTGCCGGTGCGCCGCAGGACGGGGTTGTCGACGACGAGCTCGACGTCGGCGGCCACGACGAGCTGCCCGTCGGTCAGGCCCGAGATCGTCGGCAGGTCCCACGCGTAGGACGCGTTGCGCAGCAGGCTCGATGCCGGGGTCGACTCGGCGACGCGGCAGGTCCAGCCGACCGGGATGCCGGTGGCCAGGGTCTGCGCCGGCGCCCCGGCCGGGATCACGACCTGACCCTCCACGGCCTGGCTCGGGTCGGCCAGGAAGCACGAGTAGGCCACGGTGAACTGCGCCCCGGTGCCGACGTAGCCCTGGGTCTGCCCGGAGAGCGTCTTGCTCACCCGCAGGGTGGCCGTGGCGCGCTGCACGGTGTTCGTCACGACCATCCGGGCGGTGGCCTCGGCGGTCACCGTCGCGGGGGCCAGGGAGGGGGTGTCCGCGGACCAGGAGTAGGACGGGTCGGCCGACGGGGCCGACAGGGGCCCCTCGGTCGGGGTGCACTGCGAGGCCAGGAAGGGCGCCGAGCCGGGCACGTCGTAGCTCAGGGTCGCCTCGCCGGCGCCGGTCACCGTCCAGGTGCCGGTCACCGGGGCGTCGGGGGCGTGCACGCACGCGAAGGTGCCGGAGAAGACCCGTCCCGGGTCCACGGCGGCGGTCGGGTCGACGAGGACCTTGGACAGCGCCAGGGCTCCCCGGACCCGCTCGACGGTGTTGGTGACGACGAACTCCGACGGCCCGGTCACCACTCGGCGGTCGGCGGCGGTCGCCGCCACCCAGCGGTAGGAGTCGTCGGCGAGGCCGAGCCCGGCCGGGACCGCGCCCTCGGCGACCTGGCAGTCCGACCCGAGCGGCACGCCCGGGATCGACACGGCCTGCCCGACTCGGGCGGCATACGGGCCGAAGGTCTGGGTCCGGCCGCCCGACGTGCACACCAGCGACAGGTCGAAGGTGGCCGTCGCCGCGCCGGTGAACCCCGCGGTCGCCCCGTCGACGGCCTTGCGGGCCGTCACGGTGAAGGTCTGCTCCTGGATGACGTTGACGACGCGGACGACGACGCCGCTGCCGTCGTCGGGCAGGGTGAAGTCGATGGTGGCGGCGGTGACCGGGTCGCGTCCGGTCACCGAGATCTCAGTCTGGGCGGGGCGCCACACGTAGGGGTCGATGGGGGCCGGGAAGGCGCCGGTGTCCTCGGTGACGGTGCAGTCGGCGCCGGCGGGGACGGGTTGGCCGACGGCGACGGTCTGCCCGTCACCGACCTGCAGGGTCCCCCTCAGCGCCGCGCCGCCGCCCTGGGGCCGGCAGGAGTAGGAGAACGCGAACGGGCCGGGCTGGAACTGGGTGCCCTCGACGCCGCCGAGGACGACCTTGCCGACGGCGAAGCCGCCGGTCACCCGGACGACCGGGTCGACGACCCTGAGCAGGCCCTGCGGGTCGGCCGTGGACAGGGTCACCGGAGCCGGCAGCGCCGGCGCGCCCCAGCGGTAGGAGGTGTCGCTGGAGGGTCGGCTGGGGCTCGGCGTGCCCTCGGTCATCGCGCAGGTCGAGCCGAGCAGGATCTGGTCGGTGGGGCCGGTGAGGCTGGCGGCGCCGGGGCCGGTGCGCGACCAGGACCCGGTCAGCGGCGTCTGGTCGGCGTACTGGCAGGTCCACGTACCGGAGAACACCGTCGCGTCGGTCTGGTCCGCGGGCAGCGTCCCGAACGGGTTGTCGACGGCCTTGACGATGCCCAGCGTGCCGTAGGCCCGTTGCAGGGTGTTCGTCACGGTGGCGGTGACGACCCCGTCCTTGGTGTCGACCGTCACGGTCTGGGCGCCTGGGGTGGGGCCCCAGCGGTAGGAGTCGTCGACGAGCAGGGCCGGGGTCGGGGCGCTCTCGGTGAGGGTGCACGAGGTGCCCACGGGGAGGTTCGGCGTGGTCTGGCTCGCCCCGACGGGCAGCGCGAGCGTCGCGGCATACGGGGTGGTCTGCCCCTCGGCGGGGGCGGTGCAGGACACCTGGACGGTGAACAGCGCCCCGGCCCGCACGCCCGTGGAGAGCGTCGCGGGGGCGAGCAGTTTCTCGACGGCGACCCGGCCGTAGACCGGGACTGTCGGGTTCTCCACCCCCACGGTCGCGGTCTGGTTCGGTGGGATGCTCACCGTGCCGTCGGTCAGCCCGGTGTAGCGCGCCGGACCCCAGTCGTGGCTCGGGGCCAGCAGGGTGTCGCTCGGCGCGGTCTCGGTCACCGAGCACAGCGAGTTCGCCGGGACCGCCACGGTGGTGGCGCCGCCGTCGGCGAGCAGGACCGTGCCGCCGGAGCCGGCACAGCTCCACTGCACCGAGAACACGGCCCCGGTGCCGACGTAGCCGCCGCCCACCACGGCCTTGGTCAGGCGCAGGGTGGCGAAGTCGCGGGCGAAGAAGTTCGTCACCGTGCTCACGGAGGTGGCGTTGGCGGCGATGGTCACCGGGTTGGCCGTCCAGGCGAGGCCGTCCCACCGGTAGGAGCCGTCGGCGAAGTCGCCGGCGAGCGGTGCCTGCGTCTCGGTGAGGGTGCACGAGGCGGTCGCCGGGATGCCGCCGACCTGCGTCTGCGTGCCGTCGGGGCGGACCGTCACGGTGCCGCTGGCCACCACCGTGGTGCCGATGGTGCACACGTAGGCGACCGGGAAGGGCCGGGTCGTGCCCCCGGTGTACCCGGTGGCCAGGACCCCCGAGCGCGGTTGGACGACCTTGTCCAGCGCGAGGGCGCCGGTCGCCCGGCTGATCGGGTTGGTGATCGCCACCGTCGCGGTGGCCCCGTCGGCGATGGTGGCGCCGTTGCCGGCATAGGTCGGGGTCCCCCACGAGTACGACGTGTCCTTGAGCGTGCCGGTCGGCGGGGTCTCGGTCACGGTGCACACCTGGCCGGCGGGCAGGGGCGGGGACAGGTATGCCGTGCCCGTCGACACGGTGAACGGCACCGGCGCGGCGGTGCCGCAGACGTAGGTGCCGGAGAACGGGGTCGAGGCCGTGCCGGCGAAGCCGCCCGCCGGGTCGGCGATGGTCTTGGTGATCCGCAGAGTGCCGGTGGCGAACCGGTTGTCGATGGTGCACACGACCGCCGCGCCGTCCGCGACGGCGACCGTCGAGCCGGTGAGGGTGCCGCCGGTGCACGACCAGGCGCCGGGGACGTAGCCGCCGACCCCGCTGACCTCGGACAGGGCGTAGCTGCCCGCGGTCACCCGCCGGTCGGTCACGGCCGCGGTGCCCGACACGCCGGTGAGCGGGGTGGGCCCGTTGGCGACCAGGGTGAAGTCCGCGACCGTGGCCGAGCCCCCGGTCACCGTCTTGCGCAGGGTAAGGGTGCCCTTGGGGGTGTAGGTGTTGGTGTAGGTGCAGGTCACCGGCCCGGCCGTCGTCGTCGGCGGTGCCCCGACGTTCGTCAGGGTGAGCCGCCCGGTCGCGACGTCGCTGGTCACGCCGCTCATCGGGGTGCCGTCCCCGTCGACGCAGGCGATCGACGTCACCGCCCACTGGTCGCCGGTGGGCAGCCCCTCGGTGATCGTCACGCTCTCGCCCTGCAGCAGCTCGGCGGTGCGCCGGTCGGCAGGCTGAGCCGGCGGGGTGAGCGAGAAGGTCGTCCCGGCCCACGGGCTGCCGGTGAGCGTGCTCTGCGCGGAGTAGGCGAAGGCGGGCAGCGCCAGCCCCGTCGGGGCGATGGCCTTCTTGACGACAGTGAGCGAGCGGACCTGGTTGACCGACGCGTAGAGGCACGAGGTGCTGGTCAGTCCTTCGGCGGTGAGGAAGTCGGCCGACGGGGCGACTCCGGTCGGCGGGGCGGAGGGGCAGACCCCCCCGCTCTGGGCGGCGAAGCCGGTGATGACGAGCTTGTAGCTCACCCCGTTGCGGGTGATGGTCTGGTTGGCGACGGCGGCGGTGAAGGTGATCTGGTCGGCGCAGCCGTTCTGGTTGGGACCGGTGGGGAAGGCGCAGGGGTCGGCGTTGTTCGGCGTCTCCCACATCGTCCAGTCGAAGGTCATGACGGGGTTGCCGTCGAAGCCGCCGAGCCGGACGTTCAGCTGACCGGTGTAGCGCGCCGCGACGCCGGAGGTGATCGGGTTGTTGTAGTGGGTGACCGAGGAGAGCAGGAAGGGCACCCCGTCGGTGGCCGAGGACGTCGCCGCCGGGCGGACGCCGACGGCGCTCTGGATCGCCGTGGTCAGGGCCGCGGGGCAGGTCGATCCGCTCGGGTAGCCGTGGGCGGTGATCGCCTCGGCGCCGGACCCCACGAAGGTCGAGCTGGTGGAGGTGAGCAGGGGCAGATACTTGATGCAGTTGGCGGCGTCCGTGCCGGCCAGGCCGTGGTGCTGCAGGACCTGGGCCGTCACGGTGATCGGGACGGTCGCCGCGACGGCGCCGGGCGCGGTGGCGACCGCGGCCACGGGGATCGCGACCAGGCCGGCCGCGGCGATCCCCAGGGTCGTCGACCACGCCGTCCACCGTCGCCACACACGAGTGCGCAGCACGCCGACCCAACCGCCACCAACTGCCATCGTCCTCGCCCCCGAGGTCGCCCGGTCCGGCCGGGCTCACGTGATCGCGACATACGCGACGAACCGTCGACAACGTTACCGACAGCGACACCGTCAAGGGAAGGAACCAGGAAAGTAAGGGATGGGTCACATCGCGCCCCGCGCCGACGGCCCAGGGATCGGCCCGGCCGCCGCGGTCCGAGAGTGGGCAGCGCGGTCCGAGAGTGGGCAGCGCGGTCCGAGGGTCAGCCGCGCAGGTGCGGGATGACCTCGCGCTCGAGGATCTCGATGGCGCTGTCGTCGTAGGCGGCGTCCGCGAGGTAGAGGATCGCGTAGCCCATCCCCACCGCCTGGTAGGCCGCCAGGCCCTCGACGACCTGCTCGGGCGTGCCCACCCCGGCGCCCTTGCGCAGCGAGACCACCTCGGCCCGCGCGTCGGCCTCGCTCACCCCGGCCGAGATCATCCGCTGCACGTGTCGCTCCAGGCGCGCGTCCAGGTCGGCCTCGTCCTCGCCGACGACGACGTTGACGTTGCACGAGCGGACGATCTCGGCGTCGTCACGCCCGACCGCCTCGCAGTGCCCGCGCAGGATCTCGCTCTTGGCGGCGAACCCGCGCGGGCTGCCGAAGAAGTTCGCGTAGTCGCCGTAGCGGGCGACGATACGCAGGGTGACCTTCTCGCCGCCGCCGGCCACCCACATCGGTATGCCGTTGCGCGGGCTGCCGGGCAGCACGGTGCCCTGCAAGGGCCGCGGCGCGCAGATCGCGCCGTCGATCTGGTACTCCCGCCCGTGCAGGGTCGCCCGACCCTGCGTCCACATCTGGCGGAACACCTCGACGCCCTCGCGCAGCCGCCGCAGGCGGGTCGGGGCGTCGGGGAAGCCGTAGCCGTAGGCGCGCCACTCGTGCTCGTACCACCCCGCGCCGATCCCCATCTCGACCCGCCCGCCGGAGACGACGTCGACGGTGGCGGCGACCTTGGCGAGGTAGGCCGGGTTGCGGTAGCTCATGCAGGTGCACATCTGGCCCAACCGGATCCGCGAGGTCGCGGCGGCATACGCAGCCATCAGCGTCCAGGCCTCGTGGGTGGCCTCGTCGGAGGGATGCGGCACGGTGTGCAGGTGGTCGTAGACCCACAGCGACTCCCAGTCGGGGTTGGCGTCCAGGCGCTGCGCGATGCCCCGCATGACCTCCCAGTGCCGGGCCGGCTCGATGCCGACCAGGTCCATCCGCCATCCCTGCGGGACGAACGCGCCGAACCTCATCTGCTGGCCTCCTGGGGAGTCGGTATGCCGTGTCCGGCCATCATGTCATCGGCCCCGGCGCGTGTGACACTGACCGGATGAGCGCCGCGATCAACGACCCGTCGGTCATCCGGGCCCTGCTGACCACCCCGGCGACGTGGGCCGTCGTCGGCCTGTCGGAGAACCGGGCCCGGGCGGCATACGGCGTCGCGAGGTTCCTCGACGGGTTGGGCATGCGGATCGTGCCGATCCATCCCACCGCACCGGTGGTGCTGGGCTGGCCCGGGCACGCCGCGTTGGCGGACGTGCCGCAGGACACCCGGATCGACGTGGTCGACTGCTTCGTCAACTCCGATCAGGTCGGCTCGGTGGTCGACGAGGCGATCGCGCAGCGTCATCGGCTGGGCATCGGCGCGATCTGGCTGCAGCTCGGGGTCGTCGACGAGGCCGCGGCGGCGCGGGCCCTCGATGCCGGGTTGTCGGTCGTCATGGACACCTGCCCGGCTATCGAGCACCCCCGGCTCGGGCGCTGAGACCTAGCCCGCTCACCCCCCGCGGGCCGCCCGCAGGGCCGCGCCCTTGGCCGTGGCCTGCTCGCGCAGCGCCTCCTGGAAGGCCACCATCCGCTCGCGCAACCGGTGCGCCTCGGGGCCGGCGCCGGCCGCGAGGATCCGCACGGCCAGCAGGCCGGCGTTGCGGGCCCCGCCCACCGACACCGTGGCCACCGGCACCCCGGCGGGCATCTGGACGATCGACAGCAGCGAGTCGACCCCGTCGAGGTGGGCCAGCGGGACCGGCACGCCGACCACCGGCAGCGGGGTGACCGAGGCGAGCATGCCGGGCAGGTGCGCGGCTCCTCCGGCTCCGGCGACGATCACCCGCAGACCGCGCTGGGCCGCCGAGGTGCCGTAGGCGAGCATCTCCTGCGGCATGCGATGCGCCGAGACGACGTCGGCCTCGTAGGGCACCTCGAACTCCTCCAGCGCCTCGGCGGCCAGCGCCATGACCGGCCAGTCGCTGTCGCTGCCCATGACCAGCCCGACGACCGGCTCGTCGGCGGACCAGGACGACTCACTCATCGATGACTCCTTGCAGGTAGTCGGCGGCGTGCCGAGCGCGGGCCCGGGCGCCGGGCAGGTCCGGCCCGCAGACCGTGACGTGGCCGATCTTGCGACCGGGGCGCACGTCCTTGCCGTAGAGGTGGATCTTGGCCCCCGGATCGCGGGCCATGACGTGCCGGTAGGCCGGGTAGATGGACGGGTCGTCGCCGCCGAGCACGTTGGCCATAACACTCCACGGCGCGATCGCGCGGGGGTCGCCGAGCGGCAGGTCGAGAACCGCCCGCAGGTGCTGCTCGAACTGGCTGGTCACCGACCCGTCGATGGTCCAGTGCCCGCTGTTGTGCGGGCGCATCGCGAGCTCGTTGACCAGGTATGCCGCGCCCTCGCCGTCCGCCGCCGCCTCGCCGGCCGGGTCGACCTGGAACATCTCCACGGCGAGCACCCCGGTGACCTGCAGGGCCCCGGCGATCCGCAGCGCCGCCTCGGTGGCACCGGCGGCGGTGACCCGGTCCAGACCGGGCGCCGGGGCCAGCACGTCCGTGCAGATCCCGTCGGTCTGCACCGTCTCGACGACCGGCCAGGCGGCCGCCTGACCGCTCGGGCTGCGGGCCACCAGCACGGCGAGCTCTCGGGTGAAGGGGACCAGCCGTTCCAGCAGGATGCCGTCGCGCAGCGGGCCCGCGCCGGCCGCGGCGTCCGCGCTCGCGCGGGACAGCCAGTCCGCCACGTCCGCGGGCCGGTGCACCGACCGCACCCCTTTGCCGTCGTAGCCCCCCCGGGGGGTCTTCGCCACGATCGGCCAGCCCACCGCCGCGCCGAAGGCCGCCACCTCACCCTCGGTCCGGGCCAGCGCCCAGCGCGGGCAGGGCACCCCGACCTGGCCCAGCCGGGTGCGCATGGCCAGCTTGTCCTGGGCGTAGACCAGCGCCTCGGGGGTGGGATGCAGCACGGTGCCTCGGGCTACCAGGGCGGCCAGCACGTCGGGGGGCACGTGCTCGTGGTCGAAGGTGACCACGTCGCAGGCGGCGGCGAAACGGCATACCGCGTCGAGGTCCGCGTGGTCGCCCACCGGGGCCGACGGGACGACCAGGGCTGCGGACGCGTCCGCCGACTCGGCCAGCACGCTCAGCTGGACGCCGAGGGCGATGGCCGGCGGCTGCAGCATCCGGGCCAGCTGACCGCCGCCGACCACCCCGACGACGGGGAATCCGCCGGGTGCGCGACGGGCCTGGCTCACGTGGGCAGCGTAGTCGGCGTGGTCGCCTCGGCGGTCGCCCAGGGCCGCGGGCTAGAGTCGACGGCGTGACTGCGCCACCGTCGAGGCTGACCGACCGGCTGCGCTCGGTGGTGGGGATCTTCTGGCGGGAGCTGGCCAAGTTCGGCGTGGTGGGGGCGATCGCCTTTGTCATCGACCTCGGCGGCTTCAACCTGCTGTTCTACGGCCCGTTGGCCGGGCGCCTGACCACCTCGAAGGTCCTCGCCGGTGCCGCGGCCACGACGTTCGCCTGGCTGGGCAACCGGTTCTGGACGTTCCGGCACCGGCGCAACCGTCCGGTGCACCACGAGGCGCTGCTGTTCTTCCTCGTCAACGGCGTCGGCCTGGTCATCTCGACGGCCTACCTCAACGCCACCCACGACCTGCTCGGTCTGACCACGCCGGCGTGGGTCAACGTCAACAACGTCGTCGGGATCGGCCTGGCGACGATCTTCAGGTTCTGGTCCTACCGTCGGTTCGTCTTCGCCGGTGAGCACCCCGGCGACCCGCAGCAGGTCGACGATCCGCGCCCGGCCGGCGACTCGCGCCCGAGGCGCGACGGCGAAGCGGGCCGCGACGGCGAGGCGGGCCACGACGGCGAGGCGGGCCGGGGGCGCGCCGTCGAGCCGGACCCGCCGCCGCGATCTCAGCGGACCGCGCCGTAGGTCACGGCCTCGGACAGGAACAGCGCGAAGGTCGCCGGCACCCGCTCGACCAGATCGAGGCGCCCACCCACCGACTCGGCCAGGTCCCGGGCCAGGGCCAGGCCCAGGCCGGTGCTCGAGCCGCGCCCCGAGCTCACCGCCCGCTCGAAGATGTGCGGCGCCATGGTCGCGGACACCCCCTCGCCCTCGTCGCGGACCTGGACGACGACCGACGGGCCGCTGCGCCGCACGTGGATGTCCACGGTGCCGCGGCCGTGGACCAGGGAGTTCTCCAGCAGCGTGCTGAGGATCTGACTCAACGCCACCGGGGTCGCCCGCACGCTCAGCCCGCGCTCCCCGTGCACCCGCACGCTGCGCCGGGCCTGCTCGAAGGCCGGCTGCCACTCGCGCTGCAGCGCGGCGATGACCGAGTCGAGAGATACCTCGGGGGTCGCCGCCTGCGGGTCGGAGCGACGCCGCACGAGCAGGTCGTCGACCACCCGGGTCAGCCGGTCGACCTGGGCGATGGCCACCGCGGCCTCCTCCTTGACGACGTCGAGATCGTCGGTGGTGGAGATCTCGTCCAGGCGCATCAACAGGGCGGTGAGCGGCGTACGCAGCTGGTGAGAGGCCTCCGAAGCGAAGGCCCGCTCCGCGGTGAGCGAGCGGGTCACCTGGGCCGAGGCGCGCCCGATGGCGTCGCTGATCTGATCGATCTCGGCGACCCCAGTGCGCATCGGCTCGATCCTGGTCTCGCCGAACCGCTCGGCCAGCGCGGCCAGGGATCGCATCCACCCGGACAGCTCGTCGATCCGGCGCAGGGCCACCATCACCCCGGCCGCGATGGCCAGCAGCTGCACGGCGACGACGACCGTGATCAGCTGGGTGGACCGTGTCGCGGCGGGCTGGGCGAGGAACCGGTCGACCAGGTCGCCGCGTTGGGTGCCGACCCACAGCGCCCCGGCGAGCACCGGCACCCACAACCCGACGACGATGACCACGACGGCGCGGGTGACCCGCCGCAGCAGGTAGCGGCGCATGGGTCAGTCGCCGTCGGGCCGCTCGAAACGGAAGCCGAGCCCCCGCACCGTGGAGATGTATCGGGGTTGGGTCGCGTCGTCGCCGAGCTTGCGGCGCAGCACCGAGATGTGCATGTCGAGGGTCTTGGTCGAGCCCAGCCAGGCGGTGTCCCAGACCTCGCGCATGATCTGCTCGCGGGAGACGACCCGGCCCTGCTCCCGCACGAGCATGCGCAGCAGGTCGAACTCCTTGGCGGTCAGCTGCAGCTCCTCGCCGCGGAACCACACCCGGCGTCCGTCCGGGTCGATGCGCACCAGCGGCGGCTCGCCGCTGGCCGGGCCCTCGCTCGGTGCCCGACGCAGCAGGGCGCGGATGCGGGCGAGCAGCTCGCCGAGGCGGAACGGTTTGGTGACGTAGTCGTCCGCTCCGGCGTCGAGCCCGACGACCGTGTCGAGCTCCTCGGCGCGCGCGGTGAGGATGAGCACCGGCACGCTGACGCCGTCGGCGCGCATCCGGCGGCATACGTCCAGCCCGTCCAAGAGCGGCAGCCCGATGTCCATGACGACGAGGTCGGGGTTGGCCTGGGCACCCTCCAGGGCGGCATGCCCGTCGCCGCGCACGTCGACGTCGTAACCCTCGCGACGCAGCGCCCGCGCCAGGGGCTCGGAGATCGTCGGGTCGTCCTCGACGAGCAGGACCCTGGTCATGGGCGAATCGTATGCCGGGACGTCGGTCTTCAGCGACCCGGCCACCGCGCCGGGCGCTTCTCGGCGAACGCTCGCACGCCCTCGGCACGATCGCCGGAGAAGGCGGTCTGGCGCCAGCAGTTGTCCTCGATCTCCAGACCGCTGGCCAGGTCGACGTCCAACCCCAGGCGCATCGCCCGTTTGGCCGAGCGCAACCCGACCGGGGAGTTCGCGGCGATGCCGTCGGCCAGGGCCAGGGCTCGCTCGCGCGCGGTGCCCGCGGGCACCACCTCGTCGACCGCGCCGAGCTCGAAGGCCTCGCGGGCGGAGATCCGGCGGGCCGTGAACACAAGGTTCGCGGTGCGCGACCACCCGATCCGGCGGGTGAGCAGCTGGGTGCCGCCGCCACCGGGGATGACGCCGACCGAGACCTCGGGCAGCCCCAGGGTGGCCCCCTCGCCGGCGACGACGAGATCGCACGACAGGGCCAGCTCGAAGCCACCGCCGAGCGCGAACCCGTCGACCGCGGCGACCGCGGGCATCGGCAGGGCCAACACCCCCCCGTATGCCGCGCGCGCCACCGGCCGCTGCCGCACGAGGTCGGCGTCGGTCATCGTGTTGCGCTCCTTGAGGTCGGCACCGACGCAGAACGCGGTGGGGTGCGAGGAGGTCAGCACGACACAGCGCACGCTCGCCTCGGCGGCCAGGGCCGCGGTGGCCGCCCCGATGGCCCGGGCCATCGCCGTGGAGACGGCGTTGAGCCCCTGCGGCCGGTCCAGGACCAGCTCCGCAACGAACTCGCCGTGGCGCTCGACGCGCACGAGGGCGGGCTCGACGCCGTCCGGGGAGCTCGCGTGGTCGGCGTCGGTCATGACGGCCTCCTGGGCTTGGTCGTGGATCGGGATCGGGTGAGCAGGTGCGGGGTGACCTGTCCGACGCCGCGCAGACCCCGACGGCGCAGGGCCCGCACGGTGAAGCCGGACTGGGCGGCCAGGGCGGTGGCGCACCCGGAGTCGACCAGGACGTTGCCGGGGCTGGCGATGGCGCTCAGCCGCGAGGCCCGGTTGACCGTGGTGCCGAAGACGTCGCCCAGCCGGGAGACCACCGGGCCGTAGGCGCACCCGACCCGGACGTCGGGCAGCACCGGGTCCTCGGCGAGCGCGTCGACGAGGTCCAGGGCGATGGCCACCCCGGGGGCGACCCGCTTGGAGGAGAACAGGACCTCGTCGCCGACGGTCTTGACCACGCGCCCGCCGTGCGCGGTGACGACGTCCGTGGCCAGGGCCTCGAACCGCTGCACGGTCTGCGACAGCTCCCGCTCGGTGAGGCGTTGCACGACCGAGGTGAACGACACCAGGTCGGCGAAGCCGATGAGCCGGCGCCCGGGCAGCGCCTCGTCCCCCGGGGTGGCGTCGGAGAGCAACCGCGCCACGGCGTCGGCCAGGTGCCGTCGCCAGGCGTAGACGAGCAGGGGTTCGAGGTCGGCGGCCAGCTCGACGACGGCGGCGGCCGCGCGGCGCGCCTTCTCGGCCTCGGTGACCCCGTCGCCGGCCTGGTCGGCGACGGACTCCGCGACGATGTGCACCTGCCAGGAGCCGAGCCGGTCGGCGGTCCGGGCGAACGCCCTGGTGATCGCCAGGGCCGCCGGCTCGTCGATCCGCCCGGCCCGCACCAGGCGGGCCATCCGGCGCAGCGCCTGCAGGTCGGCATCGGTGAAGAACTGCTGCTCGGAGTCCAGCAGGGGGAACCCGAGGGCGTGCCAGAAGCGGCGCGTGCCGACCATGGACACCCCGGACTGCAGGGCCACGTCGCGCCGGGACATCGTCTGCGGGCCGCCGAGCAGCAGGGCGGCGATCTCGGCCGGGTCGTCGCTGAGGCGGCCGGGGGGGGACGGCTGATCGGGGCCGGGGGGACCCTGCGCCGCCGTCGTCATGAGTGCATCATGTCAAGCCCGTCGCCGCCGCGGCGGCCGGGCGCAGATGGGTGACGTCGCCCGCGGCCCACGCCCGGGTGCCGGCCGGCTCCTGGACGAGCAGGCGTCCCTCGTCGTCGACGGCGACCGCCCGGCCGAGCACGTCCGGGCCGGCCGGGCGGACCAGTCGCACCGCCGCGCCGATCGTCGCGCACGAGCGGCGGTAGGCCGCCCGGGCCGCCTGCGCGCGCGGCCCGCCGGCGACCAGGGCGGCATACCGGTCGGCGAGGGCGTCGAGGACCGCGGCGGCCAGGGTCTCGCGCGCGAGGTCCACCCCGCACAGCGCCAACGAGGTGGCCGCGTCGCCGGGCAGGTCCGCGCGCCGCTGCGCGACGTTGAGCCCGACGCCGACGACGGCAAGTCCTTCGGCGCACGTGCTCGTGGTGGTGCCGGCGGCAGGCTTGGCCTCGCAGAGGATTCCGCAGACCTTGCGGTCACCGTCGGCCGGCACCAGCACGTCGTTGGGCCACTTGAGCACGGCCTGCACGGCGGCGGTCGCGCCGATCGCCTCCGCGACGGCGAGCCCGGCGAGCAGGGGCAGCCACCCGACGCCGGGGGGCAGGGGCAGGCTGGCCGACATCGTCAGGGCCAGCCCGCTCGGGGTGTGCCAGTCGCGACGCATCCGGCCCCGGCCCTGGGTCTGGTGCTCGGCGAGGATGACCGCCCACGGCATACCCCACTGCAGGGCACGGGCGTTCGTCGACCCGATCCGGTCGTGGACCTCGACGTGGCGCCACGGCCGCGGGGGGGTCGTCAGGGTGACCTGCACCGCACGGGGGTCCATGGCTGGGCTCACTCGACAAGGCTAGAGTCGGGTCATGGCCATCGACGGTGCAACCGCTGCAGTGTCCGCCCGCGAACCAGCCCCGGACCTGAGCACCACGGCCGGCAAGCGGGCCGAGTTCAAGCGCCGGTCGGCCGAGGTCGTGCACGCCGGATCCGAGCGGGCCATCGAGAAGCAGCACGCCCGCGGCAAGAAGACCGCTCGGGAGCGGATCGAGATGCTCGTCGACGAGGGCACCTTCGTCGAGATGGACAAGTTCGCCCGCCACCGCAGCACGGCCTTCGGTGCCGACAAGTACCGCCCCTACGGCGACGGGGTGGTCACCGGTTACGGCACCGTCGACGGTCGGCAGGTGGCGCTGTTCGCCCAGGACTTCACCGTGTTCGGCGGGTCGCTGGGCGAGGTGTTCGGCGAGAAGATCGTCAAGGTCATGGACTACGCCATGAAGATCGGCTGCCCGGTCATCGGGCTCAACGACTCCGGCGGGGCCCGCATCCAGGAGGGCGTGGTCAGCCTCGGGCTCTACGGGGAGATCTTCTTCCGCAACGTGCGCTCCTCGGGGGTGATCCCGCAGATCTCGGTCATCATGGGCCCGTGCGCGGGCGGCGCGGTGTACTCCCCCGCGATCACCGACTTCACCATCATGGTCGAGGGCACCTCGCACATGTTCATCACCGGCCCGGACGTCATCAAGACGGTGACCGGCGAGGAGGTCGAGTTCGAGGATCTCGGCGGCGCGAAGGCCCACAACACCAAGTCCGGGGTCGCCCACTACATGGCCCACGACGAGCAGGAGGCCATCGACTACGTCAAGGCCCTGCTGTCCTACCTGCCGCCGAACAACATGGAGGTGCCACCGAGCCTGTCGGACGACGCCCCCCACGTGACGACGACCGAGACCGACCAGTGGCTGGACACGTGTATCCCGGACTCGCCGAACCAGCCCTACGACATGCACGACGTCATCGGCCACGTCGTCGACGACGAGGTGTTCCTCGAGGTCCACGCGATGTTCGCCCCGAACATCATCTGCGGGTTCGCGCACATCGACGGCCTACCGGTGGGCATCGTCGCCAACCAGCCGATGCAGTTCGCCGGGTGCCTGGACATCGACGCCTCGGAGAAGGCGGCCCGGTTCGTGCGCACCTGCGACGCGTTCAACGTCCCGGTGCTGACCTTCGTCGACGTGCCCGGCTTCCTGCCCGGCACCGACCAGGAGTGGAACGGCATCATCCGCCGCGGCGCCAAGCTTATCTACGCCTACGCCGAGGCGACGGTCCCGAAGATCACCATCATCACCCGCAAGGCCTACGGGGGCGCCTACGACGTCATGGGTTCCAAGCACCTGGGCGCCGACCTCAACCTCGCGTGGCCCACCGCGCAGATCGCCGTCATGGGCGCCCAAGGGGCGGTCAACATCCTCTACCGCAAGGAGCTTGCCCAGGCGGCGGCGGAGGGTAAAGACGTCGAGGCCGCGCGCGCGGACTTCATCCGGCTCTACGAGCAGACCCTCGCGAACCCGTACGTCGCCGCCGAGCGGGGCTACATCGACTCGGTGATCAGCCCGTCCAGCACCCGGCGGTTGGTGACCCATGCGCTGCATGCGCTGCGCACCAAGCGAGAGTCGCTGCCGCCGAAGAAGCACGGGAACATCCCGCTATGAGCGCCCAGCCCGTCGCGGCGTCCGCCGACCCACCGGTGGTCCAGATCGCCTGCGGTAGCCCCACCGCCGAAGAGATCGCCGTCCTCGGCGCGGTGTTCCTCGGCTTCGGCGGTCAGGTCGACCAGGCCCCCCGGCGGGCGCCCTCGCAGTGGTGGCACCCCTCCTCGCGTTTGGGTGCCCGAGGGCCCCGGGCCGGGGGGTGGCGAGTGTCCACGATGCCGCGCTACTGACCTGCGCACCGACCTGTCGCCGGTATGCCGTCGGCGGCCGCGCGCTCGGGCGACGCGGCATACCCGGCTCGGTCGTGGTCAGTACACCGAGATGTGCACGTGGTCGTAGTGGTTGGCGGTGGCGCTGCCGCGGTTGGCCATGCCTCGCCAGCCGGGCCGGTCCATGTTGTAGATGCGCTGACGCCAGATGACGTACTTGACGTTGAGCTCCTTGGCGTGGGCCAGGACGAACGCGGCGATCGCGTCGCCCTGGGCGGAGCCGGAGATCATGGCGTCGACGGCGCGGCCGGAGCCGTGGTCCATGTCGCCGCGGCGGTAGCCGCTGAAGGAATCCACGTCGAAGGCGGCGCGGACGGCCGAGTAGACGCGTTGGGCGTTGGCCCCCAGCCCCAGGGACGCACCCGCGCGAGCGAACGACGAGAGGTCCAGCCCGGGCGGTGGCGCGGACGGTTCGGCCGCCGGCGCCGGGGCTGAGGGGGCCGCGGCCGCGGCCGGCGGGGGGGCGGCCGGAGGGGCAACCGGGGCAGCCAGCGCCAGATCGCCCAGGACCTCGCTCAGCGGGACCACCCCGGCGTCGGCGGCGGCGATGTCGAGCACCTCGTCCTGCTGCACCGACTGGGCCGCGGCGAGGGCATCGTCGGCCGCGGGCTGCACGCGCGCCGAGCTGCGCGCGGCCCGGGCGGACAGGTCGAGGCGGACCGAAAGTGCCTGTGCCACCACCGAGGCGTCCACCGGGTCGGCGGTCGAGGTCGACGCGGTGGCGTTGACCAGCAGGGCCGCAATGACCCCCGTGGCGCCGAGGGTGGCCGCCCGCGCGGTGCGCGCGCCGGCAGATCGGGCGGCGCGCGCGCCGGCAGATCGGGCGGCGCGCGCGCCGGCAGATCGGGCGGCGCGGTGACGGCCGGTATGCCGGTGGGCAAGGGACACCGAGGGACCTCTTCGTGACCTGGGGTAGTGGCTCGTCCACGGTAGAGCAAGCGCGTGCAGAAGTCACATTCGGGTAACGACGCCTGTGGACGCATCGGTCGCGGTGCCACGGCGACGCCCTCCCGACCTACGTGAAGCAGTGCGTGTGTGACGGGTGGGGCGAGAGTTATGGTGGGGCCGACGCCGGCACACACCGGGTCGGCCGATTTCGGGATGGTGGTTGTCCATGCCTGCTCGTGCGTCGACCCTGCGGTCATTTGCGGTGGTGACTGCCCTGCTCTCGCTGGCCGTGGGGTCCGGGGCCCCCGGCCGCGCCCCCGAGGTAGGGGGTGTCGAAGCGGACATGGACTCGCGACCGTCGGCAGACGCCCCGCGACCCGGCTCGGTGGCCTCGGAACACGAGTTGTCGAAGCTGTGGATACCGGACGGAGACACGACCGCCAATCCGGGTCAGCCGACCGCGCCCGGCGACAGGGCTGCCTCGCCGACGCAGTCGCCGTCGCATTCGTCCCGACACGCGGCCGTGACCGGGAGGTTCCAAATGGTGGGGGCGGCGTGGAGCAAAGGACAGGCGCTCGACCCGTCCACCGCGCTGGAGGTTCGGACGCACTCCGACGCTGGCTGGTCCGAGTGGACGCGCCTCACCCGTGCCGACCTCGCGCCAGACGCCGACACTGATGAGGGTCGGTCGGTGCGACCGACGTCCGAGCCCCTGTGGGTCGGTGACTCGGACGAAGCGCAGGTGCGCGCCTCAGGCGGCCCGACGCCGCCCGGCCTGCGGCTCATCCTGGTCGACGGCCAACGTCGCCCCGACGACGTGAAGCCGGTCGGCGGCTCGATGATCGGCGGACCGCGACGGAGTGCCGCCGACCTGGCCCCCGGCTTGTCGACCCCGAGCGAGGTCCCCACCGCGCCGGGGTGGTACAGCCGATCCGATTGGGGCGCCGACGACGCCCTCAAGCCGGCTGGGTGTGAATCCCCGCGCTACACCTCAGGTGTGAAGGTAATCTTCGTCCACCACACCGCTGACACCAACGCGTACACCGCCAACGATGTCCCCCTGCTCCTGCGCAGCATCTACAGCTACCAGCTGAACAACGGATGGTGCGACATCGCCTACAACTCGATCATCGACAAGTACGGGCGCATCTGGGAGGCCCGCTCGGGTGGGATGGACAAACCGGTGCTGAGCGGGGCCACCGGCGGCTTCAACTCGAACAGCTGGGCGGTGTCTCTGCTGGGCAACTACATGACCAGTTCAGTGCCCAGCGCGGCATACGACGCATTGCGCCGACTCGTCGCCTGGCGCTTGGTCGTCGCGGGCGAGAACCCGCTCGGCACCAACGTGCTCGTGCAGAGCGCTGGTGGAACCACGGTCGGGGCCAAATGGAACGACGGCGACGCGGTGAGCTTCAACGTCGTTTCGGGACACCGCGATGCGGTGTACACCGACTGCCCCGGCAACCTCATGTATACCCTCATGGGGCAACTGCGCGGCGATGTCGACGCAGCCATCGGGGCCCTGCCGTTCGGTGCCGTGGACTCCGTCACTAGCTCCACGGCAGGCCTCCGGGTGACCGGATGGGCGGTCGATCCGGGGAGCACCGCGCCGATCGACGTCCACGTCTACGTCGACGCCACCGGCGTCGCCACGACGGCCGCCTGGACCCGGGGGGACGTCGCGGCGACCTATCCCGTTTACGGGGCTTCCCATGGCTTCGATGTGACCATTCCGGCGGTCGCAGGCTCGCACGTCGTCTGCGTTTACGCAATCAACATCGCCGGCGGGTGGGGCAACCCCCTGCTCGGTTGCACCTCGATCTCCCATCCGGTGGGCGGCGTGCTCACTCCGCCGAACGTGCTGCCGATCGGCCGACTCGACGCAGCCACCTGGACCGGCACCGGCATCCACACCTACGGCTGGTCCCTCGACCCCGACACCACCGACCCCGTCAACGTCAACGTCTGGATCGACAACACCGGCTACTCCCTCGTCGCCAACACCAACCGCGGCGACATCGCCAACGCCTACCCCGCCTACGGCCCCAACCACGGCTACGACACCACCCTGCCCGCCACCCCCGGCCCCCACCGCGTCTGCGCCTACGCCATCAACCTCCCCATCAACGGCGCCGCCGCCACCCTCGGCTGCACCACCATCACCGTCCCCGACAACCCCACCCCCATCGGCCGCCTCGACGCAGCCACCTGGACCGGCACCGGCATCCACACCTACGGCTGGTCCCTCGACCCCGACACCACCGACCCCGTCAACGTCAACGTCTGGATCGACAACACCGGCTACTCCCTCGTCGCCAACACCAACCGCGGCGACATCGCCAACGCCTACCCCGCCTACGGCCCCAACCACGGCTACGACACCACCCTGCCCGCCACCCCCGGCCCCCACCGCGTCTGCGCCTACGCCATCAACCTCCCCATCAACGGCGCCGCCGCCACCCTCGGCTGCACCACCATCACCGTCCCCGACAACCCCACCCCCATCGGCCGCCTCGACGCAGCCACCTGGACCGGCACCGGCATCCACACCTACGGCTGGTCCCTCGACCCCGACACCACCGACCCCGTCAACGTCAACGTCTGGATCGACAACACCGGCTACTCCCTCGTCGCCAACACCAACCGCGGCGACATCGCCAACGCCTACCCCGCCTACGGCCCCAACCACGGCTACGACACCACCCTGCCCGCCACCCCCGGCCCCCACCGCGTCTGCGCCTACGCCATCAACCTCCCCATCAACGGCGCCGCCGCCACCCTCGGCTGCACCACCATCACCGTCCCATGACGCCCCACGCCCCCGCCGCCGCGCGCGAGAGCGATGGCACCCCTCACGAGCTCCGATCTCGACTGTTCTGCAGGACCGCCGGACATTCCTCGGCGGTCCTCGCGGCCATGGTCCTGGCCGTGGCCTTGACCTCGCTGGCCGTGCTTGTGGGGCCGGCGCCGAATGCCTCGGCGGCGGAGAGATACCTGCCGCCCCCCGAGGGCTACTGGCGGGTGGACGGGCATGGATTCGGGCACGGACGGGGACTGTCCCAATGGGGGGCCTATGGGGCCGCCACGCAAGGGGTCGGGTATCGCTCCGTCCTCGCCCACTACTACCCCGACACCACGCTGGTCACCCAGGCCGACTCCGGCGTACGCGTGCGCCTCACCGTGGACTCCACGCAGTTGCGCATCAGCGCTTCGCCCGGCTTGACTCTGACGACCGCTGCGGGCTCAACCACTCTGCCGGCCGAGTACTCCCAATGGCGGCTGCTGCCTGACGCCGGCCGCTTGGTCCTGCTTGGCCTCGGGCCCGACTGGCAGTGGCGAGTCGTCGCGATCAATGGCATGGACAACCTGCCCTCCGGAGCCCGGGTGACGAACTCCGAGTCGATACTGCGCCTTTGGCGCGGCGATGGTTCGTCGGTGGACTATCGCGGCACGGCGGTCGGGTATGCCGTCGAAGGGACCATGGTCACGGTGCTGGAACTCCCACTCGAGTGGTACCTGTGGGGTGTCGTCCCGCGCGAGAGCCCTGCCTCGTGGCCTGCCGAAGCGCTGCGCGCTCAGGCGGTCGCCGTTCGCTCGTATGCGGCTGACAACGTCCGCAACCCAGACTCTGCGTACTACGACCTATGCGACACCACCGCGTGTCAGGTCTTCGGAGGGACTCGGGCGTACTCGACCTTGGGCGTGCCCACCGCCATGGAACAGGTATCCACGACGACGGCCGTGAACCAGACGGCCGGGCAGGTCCTCATCTACGGCGGGAATCCGATACTTGCCGAGTTCTCCTCTTCCAACGGGGGGTGGTCCGCCCCAGGATCGCGCCCGTACCTGCAAGCGCAGCCGGATCCCTGGAGCGGTCTGGCGCCCGGCGACGGGGTCCACCAATGGACCGCACGCCTCTACGTCTCGGACCTGGAAGCACGGTGGCCTGGTATCGGGCGACTGACCGCGTTGACGGTGACCGCCCGAAACGGATATGGCGACTGGGGCGGCCGGGTGCTAACAGTCCGCTTGGAGGGCACGCTGAGTTCGGTTGTTGTGACGGGTGAGGAGATCCGCTTCGCCAGGCCGTATCCGGCCCACTCGGACGGCTTGCGCTCCGCATGGTTCGTGCTCACTCCGCCGAACGTGCTGCCGATCGGCCGACTCGACGCAGCCACCTGGACCGGCACCGGCATCCACACCTACGGCTGGTCCCTCGACCCCGACACCACCGACCCCGTCAACGTCAACGTCTGGATCGACAACACCGGCTACTCCCTCGTCGCCAACACCAACCGCGGCGACATCGCCAACGCCTACCCCGCCTACGGCCCCAACCACGGCTACGACACCACCCTGCCCGCCACCCCCGGCCCCCACCGCGTCTGCGCCTACGCCATCAACCTCCCCATCAACGGCGCCGCCGCCACCCTCGGCTGCACCACCATCACCGTCCCCGACAACCCCACCCCCATCGGCCGCCTCGACGCAGCCACCTGGACCGGCACCGGCATCCACACCTACGGCTGGTCCCTCGACCCCGACACCACCGACCCCGTCAACGTCAACGTCTGGATCGACAACACCGGCTACTCCCTCGTCGCCAACACCAACCGCGGCGACATCGCCAACGCCTACCCCGCCTACGGCCCCAACCACGGCTACGACACCACCCTGCCCGCCACCCCCGGCCCCCACCGCGTCTGCGCCTACGCCATCAACCTCCCCATCAACGGCGCCGCCGCCACCCTCGGCTGCACCACCATCACCGTCCCCGACAACCCCACCCCCATCGGCCGCCTCGACGCAGCCACCTGGACCGGCACCGGCATCCACACCTACGGCTGGTCCCTCGACCCCGACACCACCGACCCCGTCAACGTCAACGTCTGGATCGACAACACCGGCTACTCCCTCGTCGCCAACACCAACCGCGGCGACATCGCCAACGCCTACCCCGCCTACGGCCCCAACCACGGCTACGACACCACCCTGCCCGCCACCCCCGGCCCCCACCGCGTCTGCGCCTACGCCATCAACCTCCCCATCAACGGCGCCGCCGCCACCCTCGGCTGCACCACCATCACCGTCCCATGACGCCCCACGCCCCCGCCGCCGCGCGCAGGCGCGCCGCGAGTGCAGCCCTAGGAGTGGGACGCGTCATCCGCGACGAACCACCAGGTCCCCGACCGAGATCTGGTTGATGCATACCTGTCCACTGAGACTGTGCACGACCAGTTGTTTCAAGTCGTTTCGGCCCAGCCACTGGAAGACCACCGCACCGCGACCGGCAGGAACCTCGGTGCGCGCGGCCAGCCCTTGCAGGTTGACGTCCTGCGCTGGTGTCCCGGTGGACACGCCGAAGCTGGCCTTCGTGTCCGCCGCGTACTGAAGCTCCACGAGGGTGGACTCACCGGCAGGGTGCTCGATGTTTACGACGGCAGGTGCTCCCGGCCGGGCGCACGCGGTAGCCTCGCTGCTCGTCGAGGCCGCGAACGCCGCGGGACCCAGCTGGCCTTGGGAGTCGATGGCCCAGGTGCCCTGCGGATTCACGGTGAAGGTTGCTGCCAATCCCATCGTGGCCAGCACCCTCGATCTCAAGTTGTACGGATGCATCCAGTCGTAGACGAACCCATGATCGACGGGCCCGTCCACCATGGGCGGGGGGTCTGACGGCCACTGTTCCCGCACATTGGTCGCCCACGTCCGGGAGAGTGCGCCGGGGTTGGCGCGCACGGCCGCCACCATAGTGCCGGACCACAGCAGCACCAACAGGGGAGCGACCAGCCGCGCCAGTCGAAGCCATCGGGGCACGCCTCGGACGGGCGACGCCCCATGCCCCGCGGACACCGCGCGCGCCAGGTCCCCGTCGCACTGGAGACAGGCCTGACCGAGCGCCACGGCGAAGGAGACCAGGACGATGGCGACGGGTTCCATTTGGTAGCGCAGGAGCCGACCGCCGTCCCCACCGGTGATGGCGGCTCGTCCGATCGCCAGAGGGACCTGTCCGACCGCCGTGGCGAGGACCGCGAAACCCAGGACATTACGTGTCGACGGTGCCGATCGAATCAACCGGACTGCTGCGTGGGCCATGGCCAACAGAGTGAGGGTCGCAACACCGGCGACGACCGGTGCGGAGGCGCCCTGCAGGTCAACGCCGAAGAGCGAGGGGATCGCGCCGAGCGTGACCCCACGGACGACGAATGACGCCAACGCGCCCACGGGCGCTGACGGCCCGGAGTCCGCGCGGTAGGGCCCGGCAAAGTAGACCGCAAGATCGATGGCAGAGAGAATCGCCAGAATCGCCCACGCCGGCCACCGACCGGCGGCATTGGCGACGCGTTCACGCCAGGGCACGCCGGCGTCAACGGCAAGCAAGGCCCAGAGGAAAGCGTAAGCGGAGAACACCACGGCCTTCTCGAAGAAGGCCAGCGCCAGTCCGAACATGAGGGCCAAGCCCACCAAGTGGATCGGGCGACCCGTCCGGATCCAGCGGACCAGGCAGCCCATGGCAGACAGCCCTGCCGCCAGCGGGATCACCTGGGTGATCGCCGCCCCCCACCAGAGCACCTGGGTGACGATGGCCGGAGTGAGCGCCACCGAAACACCGGCGAGGATCCCGAGGAGGGTCCGCCGACCGAGGGTCGCGTCCACAAGCCTGCGGGTGGCCACCGACAGGCCCAGCAGGCACCCCAGCATGACGACCGTCGCCGCCGACCAGTCCAGGCCGAACCAGTGGTAGAACACCGTGGACAGCAGAGCGAAGGCTGGGCCTAGGTGCCCGAAGTAGGACCTCGACAGCTGCGCGGCGCTCCACGGCTCGGAGAACAGCGACGCGTAGAGGAAGTCGTCGGCGTAGAAGAAACTGGTCCGGGTGAGCAGCCACCCGACGACGACGACGAGCGCGCCCGCGGCGGGCACCCCCCACCTACCCGGCCGTGCGAGCAGGAACAGCAGAGGCGGCGACATCGGTCGGGGCGCTCGAGCCTGGTCGCCCGTGCGGCGAGGGCTGTCCGGCGCAGCGCGCCCCCGGCCGAGGCCGTCAGGCTCGGCGGGGGGGTCAACGGCCGGCATGTTTCGACCTTATCCGGGCGATCCACGCCCGCGACGCGTCGGGGCGGACCGGCGTGTGCCGCCGAGGGGTTCTAGACTCGCCGGTGAGCGTCGCCGAGCGATTCCACAGGCGGATCGACGCCCCACACTCGAAGGGATCGGCACCGTGGCGGACTGGGTACCGCTCAACGACCTGTCGCGATCGATCGACGAACACCGGGACGAGTTGAGCGATGCCTTCCGGGACGTCCTCAGGTCGGGTTGGCTCGTGCTTGGTCCTCAGGTCAGCGCCCTGGAGGAGGAGCTTGCGGCATACCTGGGCTGTGCGCACGTCGTCGGTGTGGCCAGCGGCACCGACGCCCTCATGCTGAGCATTCAGGCGGCGATGCCCCCGGGCCGCAGCGCGGTCGTCACCGCGGCGAACGCGGGGGGGTACGCCACCACGGCCATCCACCGGGCGGGGTATGCCGCGCGCTTGGCCGACGTCGAGGAGGCAGACCACTGCCTGAGCGTTCGCACCGTGGAACCGGTGCTCACCCCCGAGGTCGGCGTAGTGGTCGTCACGCACCTGTACGGACAAGCAGCCCGGGTGGAGCCCATACGCGACCTGTGCCGCCACCGTGAGGTAGCCCTCATCGAGGACTGCGCCCAGGCGCTCGGAGCCCACACCGCGACCGGCATGGCCGGCACCATCGGTGATCTGGGCACGCTCAGCTTCTATCCCACCAAGAACCTGGGGGCGCTCGGCGACGGGGGTGCGGTGGCGGCGAACTCCGCCGAGCTCGCCGATCGAGTGCGTCGGCTGCGTCAGTACGGCTGGACGACGAAGTACCGAGTCGGCGTTGACGGTGGCTGCAACTCGCGCCTGGACGAGGTGCAGGCGAGCATCTTGCGCAGCCGGCTGCCCCGGTTAGAGACCTGGAACCGTCGACGACGGGACATCCTCTCCCGCTACGTTCACGCCGCGAGGCCCCCAGTGCGGGTCCTAGGAGGCGCCGCAACAGAGCACGTCGCCCATCTCGCGGTCGCCGTGTGCCCGCAGCGAGGCCGCCTTGCCGATCACCTGGCGGCGCACCGCATTCGCACGGACGTGCACTACCCGGTGCCCGACCACCACCAGCCGGCGTGGGCGGACCGATTCACCGGGGTCTCGCTGCCGGTTACGGAACGTCTGGCGCAGCAGGTCCTTACCCTTCCGCTGTTCCCGCAGATGCACGAGGACGAGGTCGAGAGGGTGTGTCAGGCGCTTGCCGAGTTCTGCTGACGGCGTGACCGAGGCCCCCTCGGCGGTGCGGTACTCCGTCGTCGTGCCGGTCTACAACAACGAGGACACCCTTGCTCGGCTCGTCCAGGGGCTGTCCGCACTCGCCGATCGACAGGGCGGCCGGGTCGAGGTGGTCTTCGTCGTCGACGGCGCGCCCGACAACTCTCTCGCCGTCCTCGAGCGCGTGCTGCCCACCGCTGGTCTACCCAGCCAACTGCTGGTGCACTCGCGCAACTTCGGATCCTTCCCGGCGATTCGGGCCGGCCTGGCAGCGGCCAGAGGGCAATACCTGGGGGTCATGGCAGCCGATCTGCAGGAGCCACCCGAGCTCATGGAGAGATTCTTCGACGCCATGGAGAACGCTCACGCCGATGTCGTGGTCGGTCGGCGGGAGTCGCGCCAAGACCCGGCGCTGTCCTCGGCCCTGTCCCGCGCCTTCTGGCGCCTGTACCGCCGGTTCGTGAACCGGCACATCCCCCCGGGCGGAGTGGATGTCTTCGGGTGCACACGCGAGGTAGCCGCCCGATTGCTCGCTCTCGCCGAGGCGCACTCGTCGCTGGTCGGCCTGTTGTTCTGGGTGGGGTACCGCCGCGTCGAGGTCCCGTACCACCGAATCCGCAGGGAATCGGGGAACTCCGGTTGGTCGATGCGTCGACGAGTGCGTTACCTCATGGACTCGGTCTTCTCGTTCACCGATATCCCCATCCAGGCGCTTCAGGCCATTGGCTTCATCGGCTCGCTCGTGACCCTGATGGTCGGTCTCGCCGTGCTCGGCTTCTGGGCCGTCGGTCGGATCACCGAGCCGGGCTACACCCCGCTGATGCTGACCATCCTGTTCTCAACCTTCAGCATCCTCGGGGGCTTGGGCGTCGTCGGCTCGTATGTGTGGCGCACCTACGAGAACTCCAAGGGGCGCCCCAACTCCATCGTCATGAGGCACCGGACCTTCGATGGCTGAAGAGCCCCATACCCTGGCTGGTTCGGCGTGGCGCTTCGTCGTCGTTGGCGGACTCAACACCGTGGTCACCGGCCTGGCGCTTTCCGCCCTCGCGACCGTGGTCGACCCGCGCGCGGCATACGCCCTCGTGTACGCGCTAGGTGTGGTCGCGGCCACCCTGCTCGCCGGGCCCGTCGTCTACCGGGTCGACCTACGGCCCCCCGTCAAGCTCGCGTATGCCGCGATGTACGTGGCGGTGTTTCTGGCAGGGCTGTTCGCCGTAGACTTCGCCGGGTCTCACGGGATGCCGGCATCGTGGAGTGGCTTGGTCGTGCTCGTCACTGCGCCGCTGACCTTCCTCGGCGGCCGACTGCTGACCCAGTGGGCGCACGGACGCCCCGCGAAGGAGGCACAATCGTGGCGGTAATGGTGCACCCGCAAGGGATCTGCGAGAGCGAGAACATCGGGGACGAGACCAGGGTGTGGGCGTTCAGTCACATCCTGCCCGGCGCTCGGGTGGGCGCCGACTGCAACATCTGCGATCACGTCTTCATCGAGAACGACGTGGTGCTCGGAGACCGAGTGACGGTGAAGTCGGGCGTGCAGTTGTGGGACGGCGTCCGGCTTGCCGATGACGTCTTCGTCGGTCCCAATGTCACTTTCACCAATGACCGCCTGCCGCGCTCAAAGCAGTATCACGCGGTGCCTCTCACGACCGAGGTCGGCGCAGGTGCGTCGATCGGCGGCGGCGCGGTGATCCTGCCCGGCCGGACCATCGGGCGAGGCGCCATGGTCGGCGCCGGCGCAGTGGTCACCAGGGATGTCCCAGCAAACGCGGTCGTTGCCGGAAACCCCGCTCGCATCGTGGGGTACATGAACGATCGCCGCGTCGAGGCGTCTCAACTGGCGACGCAGGTCCCCCCGCAGCGCCTGGGAGTGGGCGACGCTCGGATCATCCCCATCCGCGTCGCCACCGACCTGCGTGGCTCCCTGTCAGCGGTGGAGTTCGACCAGGATCTTCCGTTCCGGCCCGCCAGGTTCTTCTCGGTGTACGGAGTCCCCTCGACCGACGTCCGTGGCGAGCACGCACACCGAGCATGTGCCCAGGTTCTGGTCTGCTTGAGCGGGGCAGTCCGGTGCATCGTCGACGACGGAACGGCGCGCGCAGATGTCCTTCTGGACACCCCTGGCCGCGGGCTATACATGCCGGCCATGACCTGGGGGACGCAGTACCACTACACGGCGGAGACTGTTCTGGCCGTCTTCGCCTCCCATGCCTACGACCCCGGGGACTACATCCGCGACTACGAAGACTTCCTGCGCGAGATCGGACTGCCTAGTCCAGACCCCTCCGCGGCATAGCGCCGCGGGGTCCGTCGACTCCCTATAGCCCTAGGACGAGGTTCACCTGGCCCGCTTCCCCACCTCCTGCGCACAAACGCATGATGTCGATCGGATCGAGCACCTGCACATCGGCGCCGATCTGGACCCCGATCGGCCCCAGTCCCAAAGCCGCGTAGCCACGCAGCACCCCGGTGGGCTCCAGGCCGCGATCACGCAACGCCGCCGGCCAGAACTCGGCGACCACGACCGGCGCAGGTGACCGCGCCAAGGTGGCCATCATCCCCTGCAGAACGTCCGGCTCGTAGCCCTGGACGTCGATCTTGACCAGATCGAAGACCGCACCTGGCAGCACCGAGTCGAGGTCCCCCGCTGCCGCAAGGATCGTGGCAGCGGACATCTGTCTATGTCAACCCGGGCCGGCCCCAGGGTGACGGCTTGATTCGGCCCCACCCCGCGGAAAGTCGAGAGCCGGCTATCGCGGCTTGCGCTGCTTGGCAGCGAGACCCATGTAGTGGCCTGGTGACTCGTGGATTCCGTAGCGTTGCCAGGCGTCGCCACGGCGGTCGTCGGCGACCCACACGACTTGATAGTTGGCGCTTCGGTCCTCGTCGGTGAAGGTGCCTGCCAAGAGCTCGGGCACGAGCGCGTAGGGCGGGTAGTCCTCTTCGATCTCGATCGATCCGTCGGCCCATGTGAACAGGAGCCAGCAGCCCAGCTGCTTGCTGAGGAACAGGTTGCGGAAGTGTTCGGTCTGAATGGCCACCCAGCCCGCGATAATGCCCTGGTCGAGCAGTTCGGCGACAGCGCCGTCGAGCGCGGCGACCTGCGCCTCGGTCGGGCCAGCTCGTTCGGTCATGCCCAGATAATGACCGATCCTTGAGGTCAGCGAGCAGCGCGCGTGTGGTTGAGGCGGTAGCTGCTGGTGCCGGTTTCGATGATGGTTCCGCCGTAGGTGAGGCGGTCGACGATCGCGGCGCACAGGCGGGGGTCGGTGAAGGTCTTGGTCCAGCCGGCGAACGACTCGTTGGAGGCGATCGCGATGCTGTTCTTCTCTTCGCGTTCGGTCAGGACCTGGAAGAGGAGCTCGGCGCCGCGGGTGTCCAGGCTCATGTAGCCGAGTTCGTCGATGATGAGCAGGTCGACCCGGCCGTACCGGTTGATCGTCTTGGTGAGGGTCTTGTCGTCGGCGGCTTCGACGAGCTCGTTCACCAGCCTCGTGGCGAGGGTGTACTTGACCCGGTATCCCTTCATCGCCGCGGCGGTCCCGAGCGCGATGAGTAGGTGGCTCTTGCCGGTACCGGAGTCCCCGATCAGGCAGAGGGGCTCACCGCGGCGGATCCAGTCCCCGGCAGCGAGGGTGTGCACCAGGGCGGGGTTGATGTTGGGGTTGGCGTCGTGGTCGAAGTCCTCGAGGTACTTCTCGCGAGGGAACCCGGCGATCTTGACGCGGCGGGCGGTGGAGCGGCGGTCGCGGTCGTCGACCTCGGCCAACAGGAGTTCGGCGAGGAATCCGGAGTAGGTGAGCTGGTCCTTGGTCGCGGCCGCGACGGCCTCCTCGACCACCGCGCGGATTGTCGGTAGCCGAAGGCGTCGGCAGGCGGTGTCGACGGCGGCAGTGGCGGCTTCCTCGGTCAGGCCACGGCGTCGGCGCAGCGTGGTCGTCGTGGATACGGAAGCGGTCATGGTTGTCCTCCGGGATCGGGTGCGGGGATCGGGTGGTCGGTGCCGGTCGCCCGGCCAAGGAGCTGCCGGTCATAGATGGCCAGGTCGGGCAGCGGCCGGGTGTCCGGTGGGAGGCCGGCGATGACCGCGGTCGGGTCGAGGAGGCGACGCATCGTCAGCGACACCACCCGCTCGGGTTGCCCTGCACCTTGCTCGACGTCGTGACCGTGACGAAGGAGGTGACGGTCACCACTGGCCCCACCCACAGCGGCGGCCGCGGCGTGGCGACGGGTCTCGACAGCGACGACCTCCGCGGTGACCGCGCCCACGTGCAGGGCGGCCCGGATCCCCGCGACGACGTCTCCGGCGCGGTGTGCCCGGTGCAGGAGCAGGACGTCGATCAGCTGCCGGGTGCCGTCAGCGTCGCCGTTGACGCGGCGGGCGGCGATCCAGAAGTCCTCGTGCGAGGTCGTGAACACGCCGGCTGCTCTCGCTTGGGCCAGGGCGGTCGACCCGGGCAGGGCACCGGGCTTGAACGCGAGCACTTCGAGGTAGTGGTCGAGGTCGACGACCGAGCCGGTCCGGGCGATCCGCCGCGGGTGGTCGGCGACCAACGTTCGGCCGTCGAACACCTTCACCCGAGAGGCTTGCAGGGAGACGCGGACGCGGCGGCCGATGAGGCGGGCGGGGACGGAGTACTTCACCATCCGCACCGTTACTAGCGCCGACCTGTCGACCCGCGGGTTCAGGACCAGGCCGGGGTCGAACCCGTCCGCAGGCAGCGAGTTCAGGAGCGGCTGCTCGATGTTGAGGTCATGCCCGACAGAGTGCAGGTGGCCCTCGATCCGCCGATGCAGGTCGCGGGCCTCCCAGCCGGTGATCTTCTCGTTCAGTTCATCGAGGGTCTTCACCTCGGGCATTGGGGTGAGCCAGGCGCGTCGGAACCGGCCGACCTCGCCCTCGACGCCGCCCTTCTCGTGCGCCCCTTCGATGCCGGGGTGGCAGTAGAACGCGTC
Organism: Dermatophilaceae bacterium; assembly: GCA_037045055.1. Taxonomy (GTDB): domain Bacteria; phylum Actinomycetota; class Actinomycetes; order Actinomycetales; family Dermatophilaceae; genus Phosphoribacter. The sequence continues at coordinate 584,986 of JBAOHJ010000003.1, forward strand.
GAAGCCGTAGTGGGACCGGAACAGCACCCACCGCGGGTTCTCGGTCCGGCGCCGACCCGAGCCGTACAACACCTGGGACACCGCGGAAGTCAGGTTGTCGTAGCGGATGTGTCCGGTCGGGACCCCACCGAGAGCCTCGAACGCTTCGATGTGCCCTTGGAGGAACGCCTCCTGACCGCACGTCGGGTACACCCGGTGGACCGCGGCGCCGGAGTGAGACAGGCGGTACACGAACAGGTGGCACTTGGTCTTCACCCCATCCAAGACCACCCACACCTCGCCGAAGTCGACCTCCGCCTCCACACCCGGGGCGTGGTCTTGCGGGACCATCGCGACCACCGCGACCTTGCCGTGCTCGACCGCGATCTCCGGCCGACGCCGGCGGACGTAGTCCCGCACCGTCGAATACGACACCTGCGCGTCGTGCTCATCGACCAGACGGGCGTGGACCCGGCGGGCCGTGTGTCGCTGCTTCCTCGGCGCGTCCAGATCGGCGACGAGCATCGCGTCCACGACCTCGACGTACGGGCCGAGCTTCGGCGCGACCCGGGTCGGGGTCTTCCGACCTGGCGGTTCCGCCGACGCCAACGCCTGCCGCACCGTTCGTCGGTGCACCCCATGACGGCGCGCGAGCTCCCGGATCGAGAACTCCTCGACCCGGGCATCCCGACGGATCGCCGCGAACAACTCCACCCGAGACCCCGTCCCGGACACCACCACCGATGCGTTCGTCGCCATGACGCTCACGCTGGCGCGGGGTGGGGCCAGATCAGACCGTCACACCACCCGACACGCCGACCAGGTGGAGCCACCCCAAGCCGTCATGGTGGGGCCAACTCAGGCTGTCAGAACCAGACATCTCGACGCATCGGGTGTCGCCCATGTTGGCACCGTTAGTGCGAAGTGCGACCAGGCGCTCCCCGGCGGTCAAGGCGACCGGGTGGACGGTGATTTCGGCCTTGGCTGCCCAAACGTTGAGGGCAAGGACGTGGCTGGCCACGGGGTGGGGCTCGAAGGCGTGGATCACGGCGCTCGGACAGTGCTTGGCGACATACCTGGTGAAGTAGCCGAAGCCCGCCCCAACGTCGAGAAAGCGAAGCCCGCGTGTGAAGTACCGGCGCAGGAATGCGCCCAGGTCAGGCTCCCACGTTCCGGTCTTCTCCAGGCACGGACGCATGACCTCGTCGTCTGCCGCCATCCACAGAGGCCCTGCGTCCGTTGCGATCCGCACGATCTCCGGCCCGGCATAAGGCCGTGGCAATGTGTTGGTCCGAGCCCTCCTGGGCATGCGGACGGCTGCGGGTTTCACAGTTGGTCACCTCTCGTCGACGCTGGTCGGGGACGAATCAACCGGGCCACCCTGCGCCCCCATGCCTGGCCCGGCGCCTCGACCGCGCGGTAGCTCACTGCCGCGAAGACGAGCGTGAGTGCGAAGATCATGATCAGACGCGGCACATACCGGTCCTCCGGAGCCGGCCCCTCCAGAGGTCCGCGGCCGTACAGCACGAGAATCAGCGGGAAGTGCCAGAGGTAGATGCTGTAGCTGCGCTCGCCCAACCACGTGGCCAACCTCCGCAACGCCGAGGGCACCAGCGCTTCCGACTGGGCAGCAACGACCAATGCCGGAACCAAGAGCACGACCAGGACGAAGTCGTACACGGCGAAAAGCATGGCATTGCGGTAGTCGGAGGCTTCCTCGATGAATCGCAGGAACATCACCCCCGGGACAAGCAGGAGGACGAATCTCATCACACCCAGACGCCGCTTGGCTAGCCAGTCCTTGACCGGCAACCTGGCGTTCTGGAGTGCCCACCTTGCGCCGATCCCAACCGCGAAGACCGGTAGGGCTCCGATGAACTGACGGGCAAGGAAAAGACTCTTGATCCCTTCCGGCAGGCCGGGCTCACTGCCGAAGTACAGTGCCCTGATCCAGTCGCCATTCATTGCGATGAACAGACGCCATCCAACACCAACGCCAACGAAAACGAGAAAGGCCAACCGTGGTGAAGCTCGGAAGGACAGTGCCATGAAAGGCAAAAATGCATACAGCATCACCTCGATGGTGAGCGTCCACAGGGCGCCGTTCACGTTCAACGAGCTCGAGGTGTCAGGAAAGAGGTACTGCATGAACGTGCCCGACATCACGGTTTGTCGTAATCCTTGCTTGCTCAGCAGGATGGAGGTGTTCGCGAAGAACAGGAAGAGGATGACAACGTTGACGTAGTATGCGGGAGCGATGCGGAAGAAGCGGCGGATGGCATAAACGCGCAAGGAGGCTCGCTGCGGCTTCCAGAACGTCTCGGACAGGAGAAACCCCGAAAGGAGGAAGAACAGATCGACACCGAAGGTGCCGAAGCCTTCGACGATCCAGTAGCCGCGAAAGCGGGGCTGGTTCGATAATGACCAAGAATGGTGAACCACCACGGCCATGGCCGCGATTCCCCGCAACGCTTCGATGCCTGGAAACCAGGTTGCCGTGCCAGCGGTGTCGGTCCTAGACACGACTTGGATAGTTCCCACGCTTTGTGACCAAGGGGCCCGCGGCGCGCTGTAACGCATCGGCGACCGGTCCCCGATCCAGGAGGTTGACTTGGGTCGGCTGGGCGCCGTCGAAGAATTCCCGAATCCCCTGCCCTACCTCGAATTCGGGCACCTCGAGGTCGACAATGAAGCCCCGGAATCGCAACTCCACCTTTCCTTCGCGTCCATCGGGCGATACGAGGACCCGCACAAAGCTCTCGTCCGCGGTTTGTCGTGGCAACCACCCGACCTCGATAGAGTAGCCGAACTGCTTGCCACCCTGACGCATGATCTCACGCATGGCATCGTCTGTTGCCTGCTCGAAGATCCCGCTGGAAGCGAATGCGTCGACCTGACCTCGAAAGAGGGGGTAACGCAAGTCCAAGATGGCTTCGTTCTCGGGCACGGACGTGGAGTCGCCCGACACGAGCCCGGCATGGATGCTCGACCCGCGCCCCGAGTGATAGACAAAGGTGCCCGGCGCAAGCGCGATTCGATAACCGGCGGCAAGCGATCGCAAGGACCAGTCGGTTTCCTCGCAGTAACCTCGTCCGAATACGGGGTCCATGACGCCCACGTCGGCAATGACGTGAGCGGGAATCATGACGCAGAAGGAGATGCCGGCGGGGATATCCATGGCTGCGGCGCCGAAACGCCCTGCCAGGGTGGCACTGAGCCAGTCGACCACGCCCTGGTCGGCGAGGAAGGTATCCGGGTCCTCGTTGTCCAGCGAGTAGATTGAGACGTTGTTGGACCAGGCCGTCACGGAGCCCACCGCATCCTGAACCACCACCTTGAGCATCTGGGGCACCAGATTCCGCGGGTAGATGACATCCGAGTTGCTGATGATGACATAGTCGTACTCGTCAGCCTGCGCGGCCAACAGGCCGAGACTGACGTTGCGCGGGATGCCGAGGTTGCGGGGTGATCGGTAGTAGCGCACTCCCAGCTTGGCCGAAAGGTCGGCAAGCTCCGCGCTCCACCCCGGCTCAGGGCTGCAGTCGTCCAGGACGAGGATGTCGAGATGGGCGGTTCCGGGGTCCAAACGTACCGCCGATTCCAGGCACCGCGGCACGAAGGCCCGGCCGTTGTAGACCGTGACGCACAGGAGCACTCGGGGCGTGGCGCCACTCACTTGCGCAGCCTCCGGCGCGCCGCGTTGGCAAGGTGCAGGACGCGGAAGGGGACGTTCCCCTTGATTCGGCTGAGCTCGGCCTCGGCGGCCCCCAGCCTGAGATGGAGTTGCTGGTTCTCCGTGCGTAGCCGCACCTGCTCCTCGGTGAGTTTGGTCAATCGGCGGGTGAGGTCCACCACCCGCGCATTGGCCACTTCGAAGTCGACGAGGGCCTGAGTGAGCGAGAGCGCGTCCAGGTCGGCGGGCCGACCACCCGTCGCTGTCGACGACACCGCACCCGCGTCGGGTCGATCGTCCATAACCATGAATCCTCCTCGATCGACGGGACGTCAGCGCTGGGGTTGTGCCAGGAGCGAGCGGTAGCAGCGCACCAGCCGGTCGGCGGTGAGTTCCCAGGTGTAGGCCGCACCACTTCGCAGCGCAGACTCGATCTGTGCCTCCCGTAGCGAACAGTCCGTGAGAAGCAGTGCCGCGTCCTCGGCCAGGTCCTCGGGATCCCAGCCGCGAGCGGTCAATGGGGAGTCCGGGAGGACCTCGGCCAACGGGCCGAACCTGGCGTGGACCGTGGCCGTCCCGAACCGAGCCGCCTCGAACGGCACCAATCCGAAACCCTCGGCCGATGTCGGGTACAGGCAGAGCTCCGCATGACGAAGCAGCCAGTTGCGTTCTTCAGACGTGACGTCCGGCAGCCGCAAAACGTCCGGGTCGTGGCCGAACCTCGATTCCCCGATCCGGCTCGATCCCTGGGCAACGCCCACCCCGACCAACAGCAGGGCCAACTCGTGGCCACGGCTGCGCAGCCGACGGAAGACGTCGATGGCCAGGTCTCGGTTCTTGTGCGAGTAGTCGGCGCCCAGGACGACAAGGAATCGGCGGGCGATCCAACCCCGCTCCAGCAGGGCGTGCGGCACCGACTCCTCTTCGTCGCCGCTGAGGTGGTCTGTGCCGTTCTGAACCACGAAGAGGCGATCTCGCTCCGCGGGGAGGCTCTCCAGACGCATCTGGTCTGCGACGTCGTGAGAGATGACGATGCTGCCGTCTGCACGGCGGACGGCATCGGAGAGCGCGTCGCGGTACTTCAGCCAGATTCCGCCCTTCATGTGGTAGGCCCCGACCTGATAGGCGATCAGGTCCTGCACTGTGACGCAGATGCGATCGGCGACCTCTCGCCAACGCTCCCACGGGAGATCGCGATCGGGCTGGAAGGGCCGGTGCAGGACGTCCGCCTCATCCGCGGTCTCGAAGCTTAGGGACGGCGTGACAATGACCCGGGCCTTCGGATGAGTCAAGACGCGCTCGGCATACCGCGGGACCGCCCCCGGGATTCCGACCCCGACCCAGCACACGTCGTCCCGGCGCGCGAGGGCGTCAACGAGAGCGAGGATCTGGACCTGGGTGCCGTTCTCGATGGGCCCGAGGGCGGATGCGTCGATGAGCACCCGCAGTCCCATGGTCTTGGCTCGGGCGACGCTGAAGGCCCGCGAGATAGGAGCGTGTTGGTCCTCTCGGTCCGAGTCGTAGAGCGTCGGAAAGAACCCGTGCCGCTGCTCCAGCGCATCGCGGGTGGGCTCATGCTGGAGCGGTTCGTCCTCCCACGGGTCCAACTCGAAGGGTCGGGACACATATGTCGATGGGTCGAGGACCGCGCGAAGTCCTCGGCGCGCACACCGCAGAGACAACTCGGCCAGAGCCACTTCGGGCTGACGGTCGAAGATCGAGTCACACCCGCCCACCATGAGCACCGCGTCGCTGCTGACCAGGGTGGTCGGGCCGGCCGGGACGGCCGTCGGTGCCGGGCCCGACGCCGGGTCGAGGTCGCGCAGTCGACGGGTCAAGGTGGACTCGTCGTGGCCTTCGACCGAGTACGGGTTCGGCGAGTTGCGGTACGGGAAGCTGAGGTGGCCGGCCGCGTTGCACAGGAACGAAACAGTGGCGATCCTGGCGTCCGACTCCAGCAGTCCCAGCGCCGGATCGATCCCGTCCAACGGCAGCAACGTGGGCGAGGTCATCACCAGCAGAGCCCGTGCGCCGGGCAACTCGGCGTGCTGGAGGATCAGCTCCGAGAGGCTGGCGCTGTTGACGATCCTCAGCCGCGGGTGCGGTGCGACGGCTCGCTCGGCCTCGGCCACGTCCGAGACGGCCAGGTGAACCGACTCAAGGCCGGGGACCGCCAACAGCCTCATAATGCTGGGCAGCCAAGGTTGGGCCATCCCCAGGCAGTACAACAGCGCCCGGAAGGCGGGACGCGGCTGCCCAGGAGGTCCTGACTCCTGCGCAGAGGGGTCAGTCAAGGAATCCTCCGTCCGCCAGCCATCTCGCCACGCTGGCGCTGCCCTCGGAGAACGACCACGAGGGCCGAAAACCTAGCGCTTGAGTCGTCGGTCCGATGTCGGCCACGGCGTGTCGGACGTCGCCGTCGCGGAACTGTCCGCCGACGGCGGGGGTAGGGGCACCGTGGTATGCCGCGATGGTCGCGGCCGCCTCGGCGATGGTCGTCACGACGCCGGTCCCGACGTCCAGGACTCGCGGCGGCCCGACCGGCGGACTCGCGATCCCGGCGGCCAGCACGCTCACCACGTCGTCGATGTAGACGAAGTCACGTCCGACGAGCCCGTCCTCGTATACATCGAGCGTCTGACCCCGCGCGGCCAGCCGGTGAAACAGGGTGACGATTCCCGTGTAGGAGTTGTAGGGAGACTGTCCCGGCCCGTAGACGTTCTGCAGCCTGAACACCGACAACGGCACCCCATAGCTTTGAGTCCAGTTCGCCAGGATGAGTTCTTGGGCGAGCTTCGTCGACCCATAGACGCTGGAGGGATTCGGACACGTCGTGTCGGCGCGAGCCTTGAGCGGAGTGGCCCGAGCGCCCGAGGGGGTGCGGTGATCCCACTGGGCACGGGCCAGCTGGGCGTGGGACCGTTGTCCGGGGTAAAAGGCTTGCCCGTCATCGCCGACCCACCCACCTTCGCCATAGACGGCGCGGCTGGAGGCGAGCACGACATGGTCCGGTATGGTGCCGTGCCGCACGAAGGCATCCATCATGACCGTGGTTCCCACGACGTTCGCCCTGGCGTGCCGGGTGGATTCGGTCAGCGACTGACCCGTGCCCGTTTCGGCCGCCAGGTGAACCACCAGTCGCGGAGTGATGTCCGCCAGCACCCGATCCCATACGTGGGGGTCGCACACATCGGCTACCCTCAGATCGATCTCCGGTGGGAGCTGAGCAGGTCGGCGCTGCCGCGGATGGACCTGGTCCAGGAGACAGTCCACAGCCACGACCCGAAACGGCAGGGTCGTCAGGTAGGGAGCCAACGAGCAGCCGATGAAACCTGCCCCGCCCGTCACGATCACCCCCGGCGGTCGGGTCCCTTCCACTTGCCGCTCGCCAACCTCTCACAGTGCACCATTGCGACCCCGCCGAAACGGGCGAGTCGCTCAACTGTAGTGCACGCTTTCGGCGCCACGGGGCAGGCCAGCTGCCGACCTCGCCTGCCGTCACCACTGCCGTGCGCCACGCTCAGACGATTGCCGGTCCCCGATCAGGTGGCGCAGATCACCTCTGGGCTTGGCCCCGTCGCCGGCGTTCCACACCACGGACGACCCGCTGCACCATGGGCGCCAACGTGGCAGCCCACTGGTGCTCGGCGAGCACGAAACGCCGGCCCGCGTAGGCGAGCTCGGCGCGGTGGGCGGGCGCCTCGAACAGGCGCGCCACTGCCGAGGCGAAGTTGTCCAGATCGGCCACTTCGAGGTCTCGGCCAGGCACGGCGGACAGACCCTCCAGGGCGACGGGCGTGACGATCGTGGCCAGACCCAGGGCTTGGTACTCCAGCACCTTGTTCTGCACACCGGCCCCCAGAGCCATGGGTGCGACACCGACGCTGGCCCCACGCGCGGCTGCCGCCACATCGGGTACCTCGCCCGTGACCTCGACCCCGGGCAGGGCACGCAGTACGGCCGCCTTGTCTGCCGGAATCCTGCCGATGACCCGCAGACGCGCTTCGGGGCATCGCAGTCGGACGTCAGGCATGACGTCGACAGCCATCCGGTAGGCCGCGTCGAAGTTCTGCAGGCTGCACAGGTTGCCGATGAAGACGGCGACCGGCTCGGCTCGGACCTCGGGGGGAGCGAAGGGCATACGCTCCAGGTCGACGCCGTTGGGACACACCAGGATCTCCCCGCGGGGCTCCTGGTCGCCGAAGAGATACCTCCGGTCCACGTCGCTGACCAGGAAAGAAGCTTCGTACGCGGCCGTGACCCGCCTTTCGAATGCCCGCAGGCGCCGGTACTCCAGGGCATAGATCCATACCCGGGGATCCCGACCCGCGGTCCTGGACGTCTCGCTGCGGACCCGCTGGTAGTTGAGCGAGATCGCGTCGGTCATCTCCAGGAAGCGAGGGCCCGGCAGTAGCCGCGCGGCGGCGTCGGTGCGGATCAGGTGGGCGAAGACGCCGTGATGTCCCGGGTAGACGTGGCGAGCCAGGTCGGCGAAGGCTTGGCACCGGTAGTACGCCACCTGCAGCGGCGTCTGCGTGGGCACCGCGAGGGCGGAATGCAGTCGGGAGCGCCACGGCGGCAACAGGACCCGGTGGACCTCCCGGAACACCCCGTCCACCGGCTCGTTCAGCTCCTCTCGGGACTCCACGAGGCTGACCAGGGTCAAATCCACGTGCTCGGCGAGGGTCCGGGCGATGTGGTATATCCGCAGCCGGTCCCCACCGACCACGGGATAGGGCAACCGAGGGGTCAGCATCAGCAGGCGCGCGCGCTCAGCCACTTACCGGCCCCCGGGCCACTGATGCCGCTGCCTGCTCGAACAGGTCCCACATCACTTCGGCGTGGGCGTCGACGTCGCAGTCGATGTCGCCGGGCAGCCGGCAGGCCACGGCGCTGACACCGTGGGCGTAGTCAGCAAGATCCGCGGCCATGCCGTCGACGTCCAGGCGCAGCGCGATACCCAGACCCCCGGCGGCCTCCCGCATCGCCGGATGGTCCCCGTGAAGGACCGGCGTGCCGCACAGCTGGGCCTCCACCAGTGGCATCCCGAACCCCTCATATCGCGAGGGCAGGACGAAGGCGTCGGCGCCGGCATAAAGGCCTGGAAGATCCTGGGAAGGCACATAGCCCAAACGGTGCAGCCACCCCCGGGACTGTGCCTCGGCCAGCGCCTGCTCGATCGGGCCGTTCTTCCACCCTGATCGACCGGCGATGGCCAATCTGGGCAACGGGACCTCGCCGGCCCGACACCGCTCGTAGGCACGCAGCAGGGTGATGAGGTTCTTCCGGGGCTCTACGGTGCCCGTCGTGAGCAGATAGGGACCGAACAGGCCATAGGTGCCGCGGACGCGCGCGACGTCATCCCTGGCTGCGAGGCGGAACCCTGGCCCGGCGAGGGGATGCAGGACAACGTCGGGCCGGCGACCGCACACGCGCTCGAGGTCCGCGGCCGTGGCCGCCGAGACCGCGACGACCCGACGAGCGACCCGGACCGCGAGTGGCTGGAACAGCGCGCGTCCCACGTAGGAATGCAGCGGCAGGGTGTCCCGGGCAAACCGGTAGACCAGGTCGTGGATCGTCACAACGACCGGCAGGTCTCTGGGTCGCCGAGCCGGCACGAGCCCATTGGCGGCCCAGTGCACGTCGAGTCGGTCCTGGCGCAGCATGGCGGCCAGGTGGGTGTTCTGCCACCACGGGCCGCGGCGGCCACCGGCCAGCACGCGCGGCACCAGGTTCGCCGCCGGGGGATGTTGGACCTCGTGGTTGCTGTAGAGCATGAACGTGGAATCCGGGTGGCCCCTCGCCATCGACGTGAGGATCGGCAGGATGTAGTTGCCGACACCGGTGGGCTCCGCCACGAGGGCCGTCGCGTCGATGCCGATGCGTAGCCCCGTCCTGCGTTCGGCGGGTGGCATACGTCCCCGTTGCTGCGATGGGAGTGGGTCCGACCACTATAGGTGAGCCATCCGGCCCGGCGTCGCTGCCGAGCGATGCCCGACCCGCGGTCCTAGAATGTCGGCCATGTGCCACTGCCCGACCCAGGACCGACGCCCCCCGGTGGCAGCCATCCACTGCCTCCTGCCGCTGCCTCGGTGAGCGACACCGGCCTGACCCCTAGCGCCCGCGCGCGGTTGGACAGCTTGGCGGCCCAGCCCCTGGCCGAGGCCGGCGGCTCTGCCGGTATCGAGGGCTCGCGCCGGGCGCTGCGCGATTTGCTCGCCTACCGAGAGCTGCTCGGTCTGCTGGTGCGCCGCGAGCTGAAGATGAAGTACAAGGACAGCGCACTGGGGTTCCTCTGGACCCTGATCCGGCCGCTGGTCACCCTGGTCGTCTACTACGTCGCCATCGGGCACTTCCTCGGTGCCGCGAAGGCGATCCCCGGCTTCGCGATCTACGTCTTCACCGGTCTCATCACCTACCAGCTGTTCTCCGACACGGTCTCCGGCGGCGCCGGATCGATCCTCACCAACGCCGGCCTGGTGAAGAAGGTCTACCTTCCCCGGGAGGTCTTCCCGATCAGCGTCGCCGGGTCTGCCCTGGTCAACTTCGCCATGCAGTTGGTGGTGCTGCTCGGGGCGTCCGTCGTCTTCGGGGACTTCCCCACCGGCCCCCGGTGGTGGTACTTCCCGCTCTCGGTGGCGGTCACGGTGGCCTGGGGCCTGGCCCTCGGCATGGTCCTGGCCGCGGTGACGGTATACCTGCGGGACGTCCAGTACCTCGTGGAGATCGCCCTCATGGTGCTCTTCTGGGCCTCGCCGATCGTCTACTCCTGGCAGCTGGTGGTCAACGCGGCGCCCGAGCGGCTGGCCCAGGTCTACCTGGCCAACCCGATCACGGTGTCGGTGCTGGGCATGCAGCAGGTGTTCTGGACGGCCGGCTCTGACCAGTCCGTCCCGCCTGACCTCGCCGCTCGGCTCGGCATCATGCTCGCGATCGGCCTGGTGGCGCTGGTGCTGGCCCAGCAGGTCTTCGCCCGGCTCCAGACGAACTTCGCGCAGGAGCTGTGATGGCCGGGCCGGTCGCGATCAGCGTCCAGGATGTGTCGAAGCGTTTCGTCATCCGCAAGGACAAGAACCTCAAAGAGCGGGTGGTCAACCCCGGTCGCTCCCGGCGGCACAAGGAGGACTTCTGGGCCCTGCGCGACGTGTCGTTCGACATCGTCGCCGGCTCGAGCGTGGGGCTCATCGGGGCCAACGGCTCGGGCAAGTCGACCTTGTTGAAGACCATCGGCGGGATCATCGCGCCGACCTCCGGGGCGGTGTTGCGCCGCGGTCGGCTGGCCGCGCTGCTGGAGCTCGGCGCCGGCTTCCACGGCGACCTCACCGGTCGGGAGAACGTCTTCCTCAACGGGTCCATCCTGGGGCTGAGCCAGCGCCAGGTCGAGCAGCACCTCGACGCCATCGTCGACTTCTCCGGAGTCCGCGACTTCATCGACACCCAGGTGAAGTTCTACTCCTCGGGCATGTACGTCCGTCTCGCCTTCGCCGTCGCGGTCCACGTCGACCCGGACGTGCTGCTGGTCGACGAGGTCCTCGCGGTGGGCGACGAGCCCTTCCAGCGCAAGTGCATGGACCACATCCGCACCTTCCAGAGCGAGGCGCGCACGATCGTCTTGGTCACCCACTCGCTGGAGCAGATGATCGAGGTGTGCGATCGCGCCCTGGTACTCGACCACGGCCGGCTCGCGTTCGACGGTGCTCCGATCAACGCAGCCCGCGAGCTGCGCCGCGAGTTCGAGGTGGCCCGCCTGGCCGAGCGGCGCTCTCCCTCGGATGCCTCGTCGAACTCCGCCACCGTCCAAGCGGTCACCGTGACTGGAGCGGACGGCCTGCCCAAGCCCACCGTACGGGTCTGGGACGGCTTCCACATCCGCGTCATCGTCGTGCCGGACTGTCCCCTGACGGACTGGTCGTGCAGAGTGTCGATCAGCCCCGTGGGCGGGGCCGAGGCGTGGAGCGCCCACAGCCGCCGGATGGCCCACCTCCCCGTGATCGACGGCCCTGTCGGGGTCGAGTTCGCGATGCCGCACAGCCTCATCGGCGGCGGCGACTACGCCGTGCATGCCGAGATACTCGACGCCGCCGGGGCGCGCATCCACCAACTGCGCGAGGCCGCGTCATTCAGCGTCGACGCGCTCCCCCGCACGTCGGGCGTTGTCGGCATGGACTGCGAGAGCGTCACTGTCGAACCGCTATGAGCACGCGCCTGCGCGTGGCGGTGGACGCCAATCCTCTGCTCGGGCAACGCACCGGGGTCGGCACCTACGTCGCCGAGTTGCTCGCCGCCCTGGCCGCGATGGACGACGGGCCCCGGGTCCAGGCGTCGGTCATCGCCCGCGCCGGCGCGGGCCAGGTCCGCGCCGGCGTGCCGGACGGCATACCGGTGCACTTCGTGCCGCTGCCGGCGCGGGTGGTGCGCACCGCCTGGAGCTGGACCCCGACGCTGGCCGCGTTCGGCGAGGGTGTGCTCGGCGACGTCGACGTGATCCACGGGACGAACTACGTCGTGCCGCCCACCCGGCGCCGTGCCACGGTGGTCACCGTCCACGACCTGAGCTATCTGCGCTATCCGGAGACGGTCCACCGGTCGTCGCTGAGCTACCGCGACCACGTCGCCCGGGCGGTGCGGGACGGCGCGGTCGTGTGCACGGTGAGCCGCACCGTCGCCGACGAGCTGCGCCAGGCCTATCCGCTGCCGGCCGAACGCCTGCACGTCACCCCTCTGGGGGTCCACCCGGCGTGGTTCGCCGCCCGGCCCGACCCGGACACCGGTCTGCGACTTGGCGTCCCGGCCGACTACCACCTCACCGTGGCCACGCGGGAACCACGCAAGAACCTCGCCGTGCTGCTCGACGCCTACCGGCTGGCGGCCCAGCGGGGCATCGAGGTGGCTCCGCTCGTCCTGGCCGGGGGCAGCGGGTGGGGGCGCGACCTCGACGTGTCGGGGATCCCCGACGGCCAGCTGGTGCGGCTCGGGTTCGTCCGGCTGGATCAGCTGCGCGCGCTCGTCGCGGGGGCTCGACAGCTGCTGTTCCCCTCCCTCTACGAAGGCTTCGGCTTGCCCCCGTTGGAGGCGCTGGCCTGCGGTGTCGCCGTCGCCGCCAGCGACATCCCGGTATGCCGCGAAGTCCTCGGCGGGGCGGCCGTGTTCGTCGACCCGCACGACGTCGAGGGGTGGCTGCAGACCGTGCAAGCCCCTGGTGACAGCAGCACCGTCCAGCAGCGCCGGGCGCACGCGGCCCGCTACACCTGGGGCGAGTGCGCGCGACTGACGGCCGCGGCATACCGACACGCGGCGGGAGCGGCCGCATGAGGGCCGCCGCGGCGCAGGTCACGGTCGTCGTGGTCACGTGGCAGGCGGCTCACCTCGTCGGTCCCTGCCTGGCGTCGCTGGCCGCCCAGTCCCAAGCGCACGAGCTCGTGCTCGTCGACAACGCCTCGACCGACGGCACCGCGGCGCTGGTCCGGCGGGACTACCCCCGGGCCCGCGTGCTCGCACTGCCCCGCAACACCGGCTTCGCGGGAGGGGTGCACGCCGCCCTCGCGCAGGTCGACACGCCCTACCTCGCACTGCTCAACAACGACGCCGTGGCGGACCCGAGCTGGCTGCAGGTCGCCTGCGCCTATCTCGACGAGCATCCGGGGGTGGCTGGCGTGTCCAGCCGGATGCTGCTGGCCGACCGGCCCGACGTCGTGAACAACGCGGGGGTCGTGCTGCTGGCCTCGTGTTACGGCGCCGACCGTGGCCTCGGCGATCCCGACGGGGGCGCCTACCGCGCCGCGGCACGGGTTTTCGGCGCCTCCGGTGGCGCCTGCGTCCTGCGCACCCTGGCCGTCAAGGCCGTCGGGGGCGTGGACCCCCGGTGGTTCCTCTACTACGAGGACACGGACCTGTCCTGGCGGCTGCGCCTGGGCGGCTGGGAGATCCACTACTGCCCCCAGGCCGTCGTCTACCACCGGCATGCCGCGAGCTCGGACGTCCGCTCGGCGTCCTTCGCCTTCCACAACGAGCGCAATCGACTGCTCACCCTCGCGCGCAACGCCCCGCTGCCGACCGCCGCCGGGGCGTTGGCGGCATACCTGGTCACGACGATCTCGCTGGCGGTCAAGCGCACCCTGGGGGTCGCCGTGCCCGATCACCCCACCGCGGACCCGGCCCTGAGGCTGCGTGCCCTGGCATCGGGCGTGCGGCTGCTCCCGGCAGTCGCGGTCAGCCGCAGGAGCAGCTCTCGCCGAGCGCGGCGGCGGGTGCTGAGCCAGTGGCGCGGGGTCCCGGCGCTGCCCATCGAGCCCGAGTAGGTCGGTCGGCCCGGGCCGCCGTGCGACGATGTCTCACCCGGCCGGTCGGTGCGTGGCCACGCGCTTGACCCGGCTGGCCGCTCTCCTGGTCAGCTCCCCCACGCCGCCCTTGCGGAGGTACTCCTTGGCCAGCGCGACATCCTCGCGCAGGTCCAGCAGCCTCGGCTTGGGCATGGCCGGGGAGCCGGACCAGCGGGCCTTGCCGACCAGCGGCACGATGTCCGGCGCCTGACGGGGGTGACGGGCATAGGCCACCAACGGCGCCAGGGCCGTGCTCCAGGTGAACCCCGCCGCCTCCTGGCGCACCCTGGCGGCCGTCTGCGCCCGAGCCTCGTCGTCGCGCAGCAGAGCGGTCAGGGCCAGCGCCAGGCTCCCGACATCCTCGGCAGGCACCGCCGTGCCCAGCTGCCGGTCGTGGACCAGCTGGGCCAGGGCGTCTCCCCGGGTACACACGATGGGTAGCCCGGCCCACAGGTAGTCCAGGATCCGGGTGCGGAAGCTGAACTCGGTCTCGACGTGCGGGTAGTGGCAGCTCACCCCGACGTCCGCGTCCAGGAGCACGTCGGCCCGCTGCTCGTACGGCACCCAGGTCTCGTTGAAGAAGACGTGCCGGTCCGTCAGCTCCAGCGCGGCCGACAGCTGCCGGGCGCGCTCGGCCATGCGCATCTGCGGCACCCCGGGGTTCGGATGCTTCATGCCCATGAACACCAGGCGGACCTCGGGGACCTCTCGACGGACCTCGTCGATGGCGGCGATGAGCGTCAACGGGTCGAACCAGTTGTAGACCCCGCCGCCCCACAGCACCACCTTGTCGGTCATGTCGATGCCGGGGATCGTCCCCCGCAACGCGTGCCGGCTCTGGACCGGCGGGGCATCGGGCAGCCCGAAGGGAGCCACGTCGATGAGCCGGCGAAGGCTCTGGTCGTCGTCGTAGGTCAGCGGGTTGACCCGTCCCAGACCGGCCAGCTGACCGAGCCAGAAGTCGCGCTGCTTGTCCGAGGCGCACAGCAGGAAGTCGGCCCGGGCCAGCTGGGTGTTCAGGGCGTCGACGGTGCCCTCGGTGATCTTCTGGCGCTGCGGCAGCGGCCTGGCGCGTTCCTGCTCGAGCGCCTCGAGGTGGAACGGGTCGTAGATGTCCGCGACCAGGGCAACGGGGACCTCGACGGCCCACGGGTGCGTGGTGAGGAACAGCCCCTGGAACACCACGAGGTCGCTGTGCTCGACGATGTGTCGCAGGGTCTTCCCCCCGGCGGACAGCGCTCGGAAGCCGTCGCCCTCGTAGTCGCACGAGCCCATGGTCACCAGCACGACGTCGTGCTCGGCCCGCAGGACTTTGCAGATCTCGACGGCCCGGATGGCCGGCCCGGCCATCCGCTCGCCCAGCGGCTCCCCGGTGATGACGCAGACCTGGCGACGCCGGGCGAAGTGCTCACGGACCCCGAAGGCCTCGGCCAGGTGGCGGTGCGCCTCGACGTACGCCGGATAGGGGTATGCCGGTTCGAGGGCCTGGCGGAAGAGGGGGAAGAGCTCCTCGTCGCTGCGTCGACGGCACCGCTGGATGACCGCTCGGCGCTCGGCCAGGGCCGGGAACTGCGCCACGAAGTAGTCGATGGCCAGCGGGCCGGTCAGCGCCATCTTGGGCACCAGCACCGACTCGACGTCGTCGCCCCCGGGTCGCACCTGCAGGTCGAGCATCCGAGCGTCCAGGTCCGTGCGGGCGACCGAGCGGCGCACCGCGAGGGCCATCGCCGGGGCGAGGCAATGCGCCAGCGACTCCTCGTCGTAGTTCTTGTACATCGACAGCAGCGCGTTGCGCTCCAGCAGGTACGCCTCGCGGAACCGGCCGTAGTTGTCGATGCTGGCGTGGTGCTTGTGGAAGACGATCGACTCGGGGACGTAGCGCACCCGGTGGCCGAGGAGGTTGAGGCGCCACCCGAGGTCGACGTCCTCGAAGAACATGAAGAACGACTCGTCGAAACCGCCCACCTCACGAAACACCTCGGCCCGGAACAGCACTCCGGAGCCGGTGCCGAACAGGACGTCCCTTCCGGTGTCGTAGGAGCCGTCGTCGGGGCGCTCGGTCTCCCGCTTGTATCCCATGCCGTACCAGGTCAGCGACCCGTCGACATAGTCGATGTGCTGGCCGTCCCAGTCGAGCACCTTGGACGCCACGCAGGCGATCTGCGGGCTGCCCTCGAACTGCGCCACCGCCGCGGCGACCCACCGCGGGTCCGGGCGCGCGTCGTTGTTGACGAAGGCGAGGAACTCGCCGGTGGCCAGCGCCGCCCCGACGTTGCACCCGCCGGCGAAACCGCGGTTGGCACCCGAGTCGACCACCCGCACCCCGGGCACGGCCTCGCGGATGCGGTCGATCGAGCCGTCGCCGGAGGCGTTGTCGATGCAGAGGATCTCCAGGCGCTCGGCCGGCCAGTCCAGCGCCTGCAGGGCCTGCAGGCAGACGATCGTGTCGTCGGCGCCCTTGTAGTTGAGCACGACGACCGAGACCCGTCCGGGCACGACCAGCGGCTGCGAGGCACCGACGGGCTGCGAGGCACCGACCGCCGCATCGCTCACCGGGCACCCACGACGTCGTGGATGGTCTCGGCCAGGGCCGCCCGCCAGGGCGGCAGGGGGGCGATCCCGAGGGCGCTCGCGCGGTCGTGGCCGAGGACCGAGTATGCCGGTCGCGGCGCCGGGAGCGGGTAGTCCGCGGTCTTGATCGGTCTCACCCGCGCCGGGTCCATGCCCAGCTCGCTCAGCACCGCCTGCGCGAAGCCGTGCCACGTCGTCTCACCCGCGCAGGTCCCGTGGTAGATACCCGCCGGCACGTCCGCCGCCACGAGGTCCCCGAGGAACCGCGCCAGATGGCGGGTCGTGGTCGGTTGGCCCCGTTGGTCGTCGACGAAGGCGAGGGTGTCGCGTTCTCCGGCGAGGCGGGCGATCGTGGTGGCGATGTTGGGTCCGCCGGGGCCGTAGAGCCACGCGGTGCGCACGACGAGCGAGTCGGGGCACTCGGCCCGGACCGCCCACTCCCCCGCGGCCTTGGTCCGACCGTAGGCGCTGCGGGGGTCGACCGGGGCGTCCTCGGCGTAGGCAGCGCAGGCGTCCCCGGCGAAGACGTAGTCGGTCGAGATATGCACCATCCGGGCCCCCGCCTGGTGGGCCGCCCGCGCGAGCACGGCGGCCCCGACAGCGTTGACCCGGAAGGCGGTCGCCTCCTGAGCTTCCGCCGCGTCGACGGCGGTGAAGGCCGCGGTGTTGACGACCAGCCGGTGGCCGGCGACGGCGGTCGCGCACGAGCGGGGGTCGGTGATGTCCACCTCGGGCAGATCCGTTTCGGTGACCTGGTGCCCCGCCTGGCGCAGGGTCAGCGCGACCTCGGTGCCGAGCATCCCCCGGGCTCCGGTGATGAGGATCTCCACAGGCCACGAGGCTACTGCACGCCAGTGACTCGCAGCCGCGCGCCGCAGCCGACCGCGCGCCGCAGCCGACCGCGCGCCGCAGCCGCGCGCCGCAGCCGCCGGCCGACGCGCCACGGGTACCCTGTGCGCATTACGGCCGACGAAGGACGTCACGTGGCAGAGCGACTCGTGGGCTATGGCCCCAACGGCGAGGACATCGTCCTGTGGCGGGCCCTGAAGGATCGCACTCCGGGCATCTATGTGGACGTCGGCGCATTCCATCCCCTGGACGATTCCGTCACCAAGCTGTTCTCCCTGCGGGGCTGGTCCGGGATCAACATCGAGCCCCAGCCCCACTACGCGCGGCTGCTGGAGCAGGACCGTCCGCGGGACGTGACCCTCGGTGTCGGGGTCGGTGCGCAGCCCGGACAGCTCGAGCTGTTCTTCGTGCCCGAGGACGCCCAGCGATCGACGTTCTACGAGCCGCTCGCCGCGTCCTACCGAGCCGAGGGCTATCGCGTCGACGCACGCACCGTGCCCGTCCTGACCCTCGATGAGATCCTCGAGGAGCACCCGCTGCCGCGGATCGACTTCCTCAAGATCGATGCCGAGGGCTTCGAGGACGAGGTCCTCGCCGGGATCGACCTGAGCCGCCACCGACCCAGCGTGATCGTGGCCGAGGACCCTGGCGTCTTCGCCTCGACCGTGACGCAGCGGCTCGAGGCGGCCGGATACCGCCAGCGCCTCTTCGACGGGCTGAACCGGTACTTCGTGACCGTCGAGGAGGACGACCGGTTGGGTCCGGCCCTGGCCCACCCGGCCACCACCCTCGACGGATGGGTGCCGGCGGCTCTGGCCAGGGTCGAGGCGCAGCGGGACCTCGCGCGCGACGAGGCCGGTGCCGCGCTCGGCGAAGTGGCCCGGCTGCGGGGCGAGCTCGCCTCGATGCGGGCCTCGCGCGCCTGGCGGGTGAGCCGGGCGATGGCAGGGGTGGCCAAACCGTTGGCCCGTGGGCTCACCCACGCGAGGCGACGGGGCAGGGCAAGCGGCCTCGGGTGGGGGCGCACCGCCACCGACCGATAACCTGACCGGGTGAAGGGCATCATCCTCGCCGGCGGCTCCGGCACCCGACTGCACCCCATCACCCGGGCGATCAGCAAGCAGCTCATGCCGGTCTACGACAAGCCGATGGTCTACTACCCGCTGTCCACCCTGATGCTCGCCGGCATCCGCGAGGTCCTGGTCATCACCGCCCCGGAGGACTGCGAGCAGTTCCAGCGGCTGCTGGGCATCGGTGCCGACTGGGGCATCGACATCTCGTATGCCGTCCAGCCGCGGCCCGAGGGCCTGGCGCAGGCCTTCGTCATCGGGGCCGACTTCGTCGGCACCGACCCGGTCGCCCTCGTCCTCGGCGACAACATCTTCTACGGCACCGGCCTCGGCTCGGCCTTGCGGGCCAACACCGACCCGACCGGCGGGCACGTCTTCGCCTACCACGTCCAGGACCCCACGGCATACGGGGTCGTGGAGTTCGACGCGACCGGGCGGGTGGTGTCCATCGAGGAGAAGCCGGCGCACCCGAAGTCCTCGTTTGCCGTGCCGGGGCTGTACTTCTACGACAACCGGGTCGTCGAGATCGCCCGGCAACTGCGCCCGAGCGCCCGGGGGGAGCTGGAGATCACCGGGGTGAACACCGCCTACCTCGAGCTCGGCCAGCTGTCGGTGACCGTGCTGCCCCGCGGGACCGCCTGGCTGGACACCGGCACCTTCCAGGGCCTGCTCGACGCCAGCCAGTTCGTCCACGTCGTCGAGGCCCGCCAGGGCGCCAAGATCGGCTGCGTCGAGGAGATCGCCTGGCGCAACGGGTGGATCGACGACGACCGGCTCACCGCCCTGGCCGCGGGCCTGGCCAAGAGCGGCTACGGCGACTACCTCACCGGCCTGTTGGCCGAGCCGGGCGCGCTGCGGTGAGGTTCCGGCCGCTGCGCATCGAGGGGGCCTGGGAGGTCACCCCAGCCCAGTTCCCGGACCCGCGGGGGATGTTCGCGGAGGGCTTCCGCGCCGACAAGCTCGCCGAGCACATCGGCCACGTCATGGCGGTGCGCCAGACCAACATCTCGGTCTCGGTGGCCGGCGCGGTGCGCGGCATCCACTACGCCAGCCTGCCGCCGTCGCAGGCCAAGTACGTCACGGCCCTGTCGGGCGTGTTCGTCGACTACGTCGTCGACGTCCGGGTGGGCTCGCCGACCTTCGGCCAGTGGGACAGTGTCGTGCTCGACACCGTGGACCGGCGTGCGGTCTACCTGTCCGAGGGACTCGGGCACACCCTCTCCTGTGTCGCGGACGGCACCTGCCTGTACCTGTGCTCGCAGGTCTACAACCCGACCGGCGAGAAGGGGATCACGCCGCTGGACCGCACCGTCGCCCTCACCCTGCCCGCGGACGACCACCGTATCCTCTCGGACAAGGACACCGGCGCCCCCACGCTCGCCGAGGCGCTCGCGGCCGGCCTGCTGCCCGACTACGCGCAGTGCCGGAGCTGGCGTGCGAGCCTGTGACGCGGCATACCTGCGCTCGTTCCGGCGGCTACCCCGGTATGCCGCCCGGCTGGGCACCGCGGCGCTCGGCAAGGTCCCGGACGTGGCCACCGAGACCGCCGCTCGGTCCACCACGGTGGGCGTGGTCGTCGTCCACGGACGCTCCATGGAGCCGACCCTGCACGAGGGCGACGCGCTGCTGGTGGGGTGGGGGTGGCCGGTGCGGATCGGCGGCCTGGCGGTGGTCCGGCTGCCCGACGCGCCGGGTCGGCCGCGCGGGCTGTCGGTCAAGCGGGTGACCTCACGCGACCCGGTCGACCCGAGCCGCTGGTGGGTGGAGCGCGACAACGAGCGCGAGGGAGTCGACTCCTGGCAGGTCGGGGGCCTGGCCGACCGGGACGTCCTGGGCCGAGTCCTCGTCCGGGTGCCCGGATGGGTGCCGACCTGGGTTTACCGGCCTTCACCCTCGGGGTAGACCCGAGGTAGGTTGGCTGAACAGGCCAGCGAAAGCCATCGCCACGAAGGGACACCGTCATGCTCCGACTGCTCGCTCCCACGGTCCACGTCCGTGCCCACTGCGACCTGCCGTGCGGGGTGTACGACCCGGCCCAGGCGCGCATCGAGGCCGAGTCGGTCAAGGCGACCATCGAGAAGGCGCTGGCCAGCGACGACCCCGACTTCCGGGTCCGGGCGACGATCGTCAAGGAGGCGCGCTCGCACCTGGTGAAGGAGCACCTGTGGGTGCTGTGGACCGACTACTTCAAGGCCCCGCACTTCGAGAAGTACCCCAACCTGCACACCTTGTTCAACGAGGCCACCAAGCTGGCCGGCGCGGCCGGGACCAAGGGCACCTGGGACCTCGCCCAGGCGGACGCCCTGCTGGCCAAGATCGACCAGATCGCGGAGATCTTCTGGGAGACCAAGAAGGCCTGAGCCGCCGGTTGCGTCCGGCGGCTAGGGTCGCCGGTTGCGTCCGGCGGCTAGGGTCGCCGGTTGCGTCCGGCGGCTAGGGTCGCCGGTCGAGGACCTGGACGAGGGCTTGCACGACCCGTGGGTCGTACTCGTAGCCCAGGCCCAGGTGGATGCGCTCGACGGCGGCCTCCCGACGGGCCCGGGTGATGCTGCCTCCGGCGATGTCGTCGTAGGCGTTGGCGACCTTGATGATCCGGCTGAGCATCGGCAGGTCGGCGCCGTGCTCGCGCACCGCGCGGTACTGCGCCGCCTGCAACTCGACCGCCTCGGCGACCTCGCTGGGCGCCCCGGTCTTGCGGACGATGGCCGCCCCGTCCGCGGCGATGCGCCGCTGGTCGGCCGGCGCGGCCATGAGCGTGGCCCCCGACGGGATCGGCGCGCGCAGGGCCACCTGGCCGATGTCGTGCAGCAGCGCGGCGACCTCGAGCTGGCGGGTGTCCCGGTCGGAAAGGCCCAGGGCGCGACCGAGCTCGACGCTCAGCTCGGCCACCCGCACCGAGTGACCGGCCCGGGTGAACCCCCCGAGCTCGGTCACCCTGGACAGGGCGCGCACGGTCTGCACGAAGGTCGCCCGGACCCCGGCATACTGCCGCAGCGCGAACTGGACCAGCACCAGGGGGATGAGGAACAGCGGCAGGGCCACGACCCCGATGGGTCGCTCGGCGACCGCGATGAGGGTGCCGGTCGCGTTGAGCGCCAGGCTCAGACCGGCCCCGGCGCGGACCTCGTCGGCCAGCGCCCGGGAGAACGTCCGCCGGTCCCGCGCCGCGGCGACCAGGGCAGTGGCCGCGAAGAAGGCCACCAGGCCGATCGCCGACGCCGCGAGCATGAGCAGGGCGTAGGGCCACCGCTCGCCCGACCACTGCCCGTCCACCGCGGCCAGCGTCCGCCCGCCGGCCAGCGGCAGCTCGCGCCACAACACGGCCACGACGGTCACCGCGAGGAAACGCGCCGCGACGTCCTGCGGGCGCACCGATCGGCCGCGCAGCAGGTGCGGCAGGGCGCCGGCGACCATGGCGACGGCGGTCACCGCCAGGACCGTGCCGGCGCCGTGGCTGCTCAGGCTCCAGGACCCCGACGTCGTGGTGAGCGCGAACGCGAACGCGGCGGCCAGGGCCATCGGTGCCGACTCGCGCGAGCCCTCGATGTCGAACCGGAAGTACTCCCCCGCGGCGATGACCACGAGGAAGACCAGGGACAGCGCCAGGGCGTCCCCACGCAGCGGCATGAGCAGACTCGAGCGCAGCACGGACACCCCCCCGACGACGCTCGCGACGACGACGACCGCGAGTGACGCTCGCGAGCGGGGCGTGGGGGCGTGCCCCGCCGGCAGCGTCATGACGCCCGCACCGCCCGATCGGCCTCGTGCTGCCACGCCGCCATGAGATCCGAGGTGAGCGGGTCGTCGTGGTCGAGGTGGCCAGGGTCGGGCAGGTCCAGGGCGGGCTCGGTGCAGGCCCAGGCGTGCCGCTCGAGGGCGCGCTCGAGGGCCGCGACGGCCGCCGGGTCGAACTGCGTGCCGGCCCGCGCCCGCACCAGGGCTACGGCCTCGGCGGCCGATCGCGCCGGGCGGTCGGCCCGCGTGGTGGTCAGCGAGTCGAAGGCGTCGGCCACGGCGATGATCCGCGCCAGGACCGGGATCCGCTCGCCGCTGAGCCCGTCCGGATAGCCCAGACCGTCGTGGCGCTCGTGATGGTGGCGGACCGCGTCGATCGAGTCGGCGAGGAAGTCGATCTCCTCGATGAGCCCGGCACCCACGACGGTATGCCGCGCCAGCGCCAGCAGCTCACGCCGGTCGCTGCGCTCGTCCACCCCGGGGCGTGACCTGGCCGGCATGCCCACCTGGCCGATGTCGTGCAGCAGGGCGGCGAAGCGCAGCGACTCGGCCTGCTGCACGGTGAGGCCGAAGAACGGTGCCATCCAGTCGGCCAGCCGGGCGATCCGCTCGCCGTGCCCGACGGCATACGGGTCACGGGCCTCCACGGCCGCGACGAGGGCCTGCAACGTGCGGTCGTGGGCCTGCTGCTCGGCGCCGTACTGCGCGAAGGCCCACCGGGCCACGTACAACGGGATGAGGATGAGCACGGCGCTGAACGGGCCCAGCTCGGCCGGCACCCAGAGGATGACGAAGAGGAATCCGATGACGCCGTAACCGACGTAGGCCACACCCGAGGTCGTGAGCATCTGCCCGACGAACCGGCGGAAGGGCACCCCCTTGTCGGCCCACATGATGCCCGAGATGAGCAGGGCGTTGACCAGGCACTGCACGACGTCGGCGGTCATGAGCGGCAGGCCGACCCGGACCAGCAGCCCGCCCGCGCCTTGGACGGCGTCGAGGTCCCGGGCCCCGCCGGCGAGCAGGTAGCCCAGACCACCGAGCGAGCCGACGGTGGCGCCCATGGCCGCGTTGAAGACGCGCACGTGCAAGGCGCGCCGCCCGTACTGCAGGAAGAACGACAGCGCGGTGATGACCGCACTGCCCAGCGGCCCGACGATGACGATGCACGCCAGCGCGATGATGCTGCTGCCGGCGAAGCGGATCCGGCCGGCGACGACGTCGACCTGGACCAACCAGCTCGCTAGCGACATCATCCCGAGGATGCCCAAGGCGACCAGATCCTCGGGCGGCCCGTCGGCACGGTAGCCGGCCCAGCCGGTGGCCACCGCGAGGGCAACGGTCAGGGCGATGAACACCCGCACGGTGACCCGAGGGCGGGGCGCCGCGCCCGGTTCGACGCTCGCCGACATACCCACAGGGTACTCACCGGTGGTGCGCGCTCCGGCGATTCACCGGCCGGTGCGGTGCTCGCCCGGGGTGCTCGCCAGGGTGCTCGCCCGGGGTGCTCGCCGTCGCGTCCGCGTCAGCGCGGGTCCCAACCCCACATGCGCTCCGGCGCCGGTACGGCCAGGGCCGATCCGCCCCAGGTGGGGGTCGCGTCCTTGGTCAGCATGGCTTCGAAAATCTTGGCGATCGTGGTCTTCATGGCGGAGTTTCCTTCCTTAAAGTTGACAAATTAGACAAAATGGCTTTGTCAATTACCCCCGGCCGTACCAGGGTCACAGATGAGTCGAGCAGTATCCAGTCGATGACCGGTGTCTTTAAACTCTCTTTGCCCAACAACGCGCAATCCCCGGTGTATCGTGCCCCGCCCCGCTATGCCAGGATAGGGAGCCCTGACCGGCGTCGGATCACAGGAGAATGAGGACATGAGCAAGCGCTCCCGGAAGCGTCGGGCCCGCAAGAGCAACGCGGCCAATCACGGCCGCAAACCCAACGCCTGACCCGACTCCCCACCGGTCCGCGCGCCGGCGCCCGAGCGCCTCGCACCGCGGCGCGCCTCGCACCGCGGGGCGCCTCGTCGTGGGCTGGGCCTGCCTCGTCGTGGGCTGGGCCTGCCTCGCCGTGGGCTGAGCCTGCTTCGTCGTGGACTGGGCGCGCCTCCCCGTGGGCTGCGACCAGTCCTTGGCGGGGCCGCGTGGTGGCCCGGCCGCCGGTGGGTCAGTCGGAGGTCTCCACCCGCAGGATGGTCAAACTGCTCAGGATGGTGTGCCGCAGGTGCACGGGCGCGGGCTCGGAGGCGCACGACCGCTTGACGACGAATTTGACCATCTCGTCCAGTCGGTATTGCCGTAGACATTGAGCGCATTCGTCCAAATGTGCCCGAATCTGCGCATGGTCGGCGTCGACCATTTCCCCGTCGAGGTACTCGAATACGCGCAACAGAGCCTCCGAACACTGCATCGGGGTGCGCGCCCCCGCCCCCGCGGCCCCGGGGCCCGGCTCCGGCCCGCCGATCACGACCCGGCCCCCTCGTGGACCAGACCCCGCTGGACGGCATACCCGCTGAGCAGGTCGCGCAGCTGGCGCCGACCCCGATGCAACCGGGACATCACGGTGCCGATGGGGGTCGCCATGATGTCGGCAATCTCCTTGTAGGAGTACCCCTCGACGTCGGCGAGGTAGACAGCCATCCGGAAGTCCTCGGGGATGGCCAGCAGGGCGTTCTTGACGTCGCTGTCGGGCAGGTGGTCCAGGGCCACCTCCTCGGCCGAACGGCCCCCGGAGGCCGAATGCGAGTCGGCCCGGTGCAGCTGGTAGTCCTCGACGTCGGCGGCATCGGACTGCAGCGGCTCGCGCTGACGCTTGCGGTAGGTGTTGATGTAGGTATTGGTGAGGATGCGATACATCCACGCCTTGAGGTTGGTGTCCGGTTTGTACTGATGGAACGCCGCATACGCCTTGGCGTACGTCTCCTGGACCAGGTCCTCGGCGTCGGCGGCGTTACGGGTGGTGCGCAGTGCCGCGGAGTAGAGCTGGTCCAGCAGCGGCATCGCCTCCCGCTCGAACCGGTCCCGTCGCTGCGCCGGGGTCTCGGCAGCCGGGTCGACGGCCTCAGGTGGCTTCTCGGTGTCACTCATCGGCCTCCAATGTAGTGGGCCGACGCTGGGGCCCGAGACCGACAGGACGAACACCGGTGACTCCTTCCGCAGGTCCCTGGGCGGCGACGGGTGGTGCAACGCCCACCCCGAGGCGGTCATTCCCGCAGGTCGCGGGCGAACTGCCGCACCGCCGTCGCGACCGCGTCGGCTGCGCGCACCGGGATGGTGTGGGTGCCGGGCACCGGGACGACCCGGGGCAGGTATGCCGCGAGCTCGGCGGGCGTGCCGAAGGGATCCCGCAGCCCCTGGACCACGCCGACCGGCAGGCCCGCCTTGACCGGGGCGAGCAGCTCGTCGGCTCGCGAGGTCCCCGGCCGTCCCGGCGGGTGCAGCGGGAAGGACAGTGCCAGGACCGCGTCGGCCGACACCGCGACGGCGGTGCGGCAGGCCACCCGGGCTCCCGCGCTGCGTCCGGCGACGAGCAGCGGCCCGGGCACCCGGGCCAGGGCCGCGCCGCGACCCCGCAGCGCCGCGACCACCGCGACCCACGCGGCGTCCAGGACCGGTGGCCGGGCGGCGATCCGGCGCCCGGCCACCAGCCAGGGCTGCTCGACCAGGGCGACCGCCCAGCCGTCCGCCGCGAGGGCCTGCCGGGTGGCGGTGAGGTCGACGGTGTCGATCGAGGGTCCGGCGCCGTGACCGAGCACGAGGACCCCCCTGGCCCGGCGCGACCCGGTGAGGTGGACCCGGGCGGGGCCGACCGGCGTGGGGATGTCCAGCACCGTCATGTGCCGAGGATCTCGCCGGTCACGGGATCCACGACCCCGCGCAGCTGCGCGGGGTCGACCGGGGCGAGCAGGCCCGGGCCGTTGTTCCCGGTGGTGTTGACCGCGCTGTCGACCGGGTAGGCCGCGAACCGGCCCGCCGCCGGGCCGGTGAGCAGGTCCGCGACGGCGTCCGGGTCGACCACCGCCGGGTCGAGCCAACGGGCCCAGTCCGCCGGCTCCAGGACCAGGGGCTGGCGCTCGTGGATGCGGTCCAGGCCGGGCTCGGCCGCCGTGGTGAGAATGGTGAAACTGGTCAACCAGGCTGCCGGGTCGTCGGGGTCGGCGACGGCCGGATCGCGCCAGAACTCGTACAGCCCGGCCATGGCCAGCGTCGCAGCGTCGCCACGGTGGACGTAGAACGGCTGGCGGCGGGGTCGGCCCGACCGATCGGTCACCGTGGGCGAGACCTGCCACTCGTACCACCCGGCGGCGGGGACCAGGCAGCGCCGACGGGCGAAGGCTCGGGCGAAGGCCGGCTTGGCCAGCACGGACTCGGCCCGGGCATTGACCATGCGGGCGCCGGCCTTGACGTCCTTGGCCCAGCTGGGCACCAGACCCCAGCTCAGCAGCCGCAGCTGCCGGACCGCGGCAGCCGCGGCCGAGTCGGGGTCGGTCCGACCGCCGCGTCGGGGGCGGGTGAGCACGACCGGGGCCTGCTTGGTCGGCGCCATGTTCCAGTCCGGGCTGCCGGCCGGAGGGTCCTGCGGTGCGGCGAGGACCGAGCGCGCCGGCTCGCCGGTGGCGTCGACCTCGACGTCGAACTCCACCACGAGCTCGGCGTGGTCCTTGCTCGCGGCATACCGACCGCACACGCGTGACAGCCTAGGGCCAGGGGTAAGGCAGCAGCGCCCGACGCCGTGTCTCGACGGGCTACCGTTAGGCCACGGCACCCGCCCGCTTCCTCGGAGGACCCATGATCCGCAGAGTCGCCCGTCCCATGCTCGCCTCGCTGTTCCTGGTCAGCGGCTACGACGCGGTGCAGGACCCCTCGGGTCGAGCCGCCGTCGCCGGCCCGTTCCTGGGCAAGATCGCCCCGGCGCTCAAGCTGCCCCAGGACCAGCAGCTGCTGGTGCGGCTCAACGGCGCCGCCATGCTCGCCGGTGGGGCCATGCTGGCCACCGGTCGGATGCCACGGCTGGCCTGCACGCTGCTGGCCGGCACGCTGGTGCCCACGACCCTGGCCGGTCATCCGTTCTGGGAGCAGACCGACCCGACCGAGCGGGCCGCTCAGCGGACCCAGTTCGCCAAGAACGTCGCGCTGCTCGGCGGCCTGCTGCTCGGCGCGGCCGACACGGCAGGCAAACCGGGTCTGGCGTGGCGGGCCGGGCGCGCCAAGGACGCCGCGCGCCGCAAGGTGGCCTCCGCCCAGGAGTCGCTGCGCTGATCGGCAACCCGAGCGCCGACCCGGCCGCGTCCGGCGACTGGGCCGCGCCGAGCGCCGTCGGGCCGCTCGACGCGGTGGTGCCCGTGCCCGGCAGCAAGTCGCTCACCAACCGCTACCTCGTGCTGGCCGCGCTCGCGCGGGAGCGCTCGACGCTGCGCGACCCGCTGCGCTCTCGCGACACCCTGCTGATGGCGAACGCGTTGCGGACCCTGGGCGCCCGGGTGGACGAGGCCGGGCCGGGTGGGCGCGACTGGGTGGTCACCCCCGGACCGCTGCGCGGCGGCGGACAGCTGCAGTGCGGCCTGGCCGGCACGGTGATGCGTTTCCTGCCGCCGGTCGCCGCCCTCGCCGCAGGCCCGGTGCGCTTCGACGGCGACCCGCCGGCCCGCCGTCGCCCGATGGGGCCGGTCCTGCACGCTCTACGCGTCCTCGGCGTGGCGCTGCAGGACGACGGGGGCGGGCGGCTGCCGTTCACGGTATGCGGCACGGGCCGGGTCCGCGGCGGCGCGGTGACCCTGGACGCCTCGCCGTCCTCGCAGTTCGTCTCCGCCCTGCTGCTGGCCGGGAGCCGGTACGAGCAGGGCGTCACCGTGCACCACGACGGCCCGCCGCTGCCCAGCCAGCCGCACGTGGCCATGACCGTGCAGACCCTGCGGGACGCCGGGGTCACCGTGCTGGACGACACCCCCGACACCTGGCAGGTGCCGCCCGGGCCGATCGAGGGGCTCGACGTCGACGTGGAGCCGGATCTGTCCAACGCCGGCCCGTTCGTCGCCGCCGCCCTGGTCGTCGGCGGACGCGTCCGCGTGCCCGGATGGCCCCAGCACACCACCCAGGCCGGGGACGCCCTGCGCGACATCCTCGACGCCATGGGGGCCGAGGTGTCGCTGGACCAGGGCGGGCTGACGGTCCGCGGCGAGGGCCAGGTGCAGGGGGTGGACGTCGACCTGCACGACGCCAGCGAGCTCACCCCGGTCGTCGCGGCCCTGGCCGCGCTGGCCCGCTCGCCCTCGCGGATCCGCGGGGTGGGTCACATCCGCGGGCACGAGACCGACCGCTTGGCGGCCCTCGCCGCCGAGCTCGGCGCCCTCGGGGCCCGGGTCGAACAGCTGGACGACGGCCTGCGGATCTCGCCGGGGGCGCTGCGTGGGGGCCGCTTCCGGACCTACCACGACCACCGGATGGCCACGGCCGGCGCGCTCGTGGGCCTGCGGGTGGCCGGCGTGCTGGTCGAGGACGTCGACACCACGGCCAAGACCCTGCCGGGCTTCGCCGACCGGTGGGCGAGCATGCTCGCCGGAGCCGACGGGTGAGCTGGCGCGACCTGGACGAGTCCGACGTCCGGGTGCGTCCCAGCCGCCGCGGCTCGCGACCGAGGACCAAGGAGCGCCCGACCCACCGGGACGCGGTGCCCGGTCTCGTCGTGGGCGTCGACCGGGGTCGCTACACCTGCCTCGTCGCGGCCGGGCTGGGCGGGCCGCACCCGTCCGAGCGCACCGTGCTGGCGATGCGGGCGCGTGAGCTGGGGCGCAGCGGGATCGTCGTCGGCGACGAGGTGTCCCTCGTCGGCGACACCTCGGCCCGGCCGGACAGCCTGGCCCGGATCGTCCGGGTGCACCCCCGCCACACGGTGCTGCGCCGCAGCGCCGACGACAGCGACCCCGTGGAGCGTGTGGTCGTCGCCAACGCGCAGCAGCTCGTCGTCGTGACGTCCCTGGCCGACCCCGCGCCGCGACCGCGGCTGGTGGACCGCTGCCTCGTGGCGGCATACGACGCCGGCATCGACCCGCTGCTCGTGCTCACCAAGTCCGACCTGGTCGACCCCGGGTCCTTCGTGGCCGCCTACGCGCCGCTGGGCGTGCCGTGGCTGGCCACCTCCTGGGACCCGGATGCCGCCACGCTGGCCGGCGTGACGCCGTTGCGGGCCGCCCTCTGCGGTCGGATGTCGGTGTTCGTCGGCCACTCCGGCGTGGGCAAGTCGACCCTGGTCAACGCCCTCGTGCCCGGGGCCGACCGGGCCACCGGCGCGGTCAACGACGTCACCGGCCGGGGGCGGCATACCTCCACATCTGCGCTCGCTCTGCGCCTGCCCGACGGCGACGGATGGGTCGTCGACACCCCGGGTGTGCGCTCGTTCGGTCTGGCCCACGTCGCCCCCGCACGGATCGTGTCGCACTTCCCGGACCTGCGGCCCGGCACCGAGGACTGCCCGCGCGGGTGCACCCACGACGAGCCCGACTGCGGCCTGGACGACTACGTCGCGCACGGTCGGGCCGGGCCGGCGGGGACGGCCCGGCTCGACTCGCTGCGCCGGCTGCTGCGCGCCCGCAGCGGGGACTCGGAGCGACCGGGGTGAACCGCCCGTGTGATTGAGTCGTCAACCGGGATAGGTTGGTCGCACCGGACTTCAGGGAGGACACACCGTGTTCGACACCATCCTGGGCCTGCCGCAACACCCGCTGGTCGTGCACGCCGTGGTCGTCCTGCTGCCGCTCATGGCCGTGGCGACGGCGGTCGTCGCGCTGCGTCGGCCATGGCGGGAGCGATTCGCGTGGCCGGTCGTCGTTGCCGACCTGCTCGTGCTGGGGGCGAGCTTCGCGGCCAAGGAGAGCGGAGAGGCACTGCAGCGCCGGTTGGGCGTGCGGGTCGACGACCACGTCCGTTGGGGCGACTCGGTGCCGCTGGCCGCGCTGGGCCTGGTCGTGGCCGCCCTGCTCGTGGCCCTCGGCCGGCGCCGACCGGGTCTATCCGGCGTGGCCACGGTCCTGGCCGTGGTCGCCGGGGCCGCCACGGTGTTCTGGGTCCTGCAGGCCGGGCACACCGGCGCGAGCGCCGTCTGGGGCGGCGTCGTCCGTTAGCCTGCCCCGGTGAGCTACGACGACGATCTGCGCCTCGCCCACGTCCTGGCCGATGCCGTCGAGCGGATCACCATGTCCCGGTTCCGTGCCGAGGACCTCGTCGTGCAGACCAAGGCGGACCTTACCCCGGTCAGCGACGCCGACCGCGCCGCCGAGGAGCTGCTGCGCGCGCAGCTGGCCCGCACCCGCCCGCGCGACGCCGTCGAGGGCGAGGAGTTCGGCCGCACCGGGCACGGCCCTCGGCGCTGGGTGCTCGACCCGATCGACGGCACGAAGAACTTCGTCCGCGGTGTGCCGGTCTGGGCCACCCTGATCGCCCTGGTCGACGGGGACACCCCGGTGGTGGGCCTGGTCGCCGCCCCGGCCCTGCAACGACGCTGGTGGGCCGCCCTGGGTGCCGGAGCGTATGCCGGCCGGTCACTGTCCGCGGCCCGGCGCCTGCAGGTCTCCGGCGTCACCGACCTGGCGGACGCCTCGCTGTCCTACTCCTCGCTGGGCGGCTGGGACCGCCTCGGGCGCCGGGAGGGGCTGCTCGAGCTCATGGCCGCGTGCTGGCGCACCCGGGCCTACGGCGACTTCTGGTCCTACATGCTGGTGGCCGAGGGCGCGGTGGACATCGCCGCCGAGCCGGAGCTCAACACCTACGACATGGCCGCCCTGGTGCCCGTGGTCACCGAGGCCGGCGGGTCCTTCACCGGACTGGACGGACGCCCCGGGTGCTGGAGCGGGCACGCCCTGGCGACCAACGGCGCCCTGCACGAGGCCGCGATGGCCCACCTCGCCACCCCGGCCCGCTGACGCCGGCGGCCGGTGGACCGGCCGGGGCGCAGGTGCGCCCAACGGTCAGGGGGCGCCGTTGGCCGCTCCGACCGCGCGGGCGGAGCCGACCGACACGCCCAGCCGTCCCGCGATCTGCCCGTAGGTCGCGCGCACCAGCGTCAGCGGCCCGACCGGGGTGAGCGGCCCGTGCATGCGCGGCATACCGGCGATGCTAGTTCGGCACGACCGTGACCTCGCCCCGGCGCAGGCCCCGCACCCCGTCGGCGAAGGACGCCGCGTCGCCGACGAGCACGACCGTCCAGCTGGAGTCGACCACGTCGCGGTATGCCGCGTCCAGCCGGGCCGGGTCGATCGCGGCGATCTCGCGCAGCGTCCGGGTGGTGAAGTCCGTCGAGAGCCCGTCGAGGGCCAGCCCCAAGGCCTCGTCGGCGATCGCGTCGGCAGTCGCGTAGCGCCCCGGGGCGGTGAGCGAGATGTAGTCGGCGCCGCCGCGGGTCTCCTCGGGCGAGAAGCCGTCCCGGGCACCGTCGAGCAGGTCCAGCAGCAGCCGCACGGACTCCACCGTGGTGTCGGCGCGCACGCTGCCCGAGGTGACGAACACCCCCCCGCTGCGCTTGGGGCGGAACACCGAGCGAATGCCGTAGGTGTAGCCCTTCTGCTCGCGCAGCACCGCGTCGACCCGGGCGTTGGGCGACCCGCCGACGAGGAACGCCAGGACCGGGTAGGGCGCCCATCCGGTGGCCACCCGCCGGTTGGGTGCCGGGCATCCGACGACGATCTCGGTCTGCACCGAGCCGGGCCGGTCGACCACGACGACGCGGGCCCGGTCGGGCGCGAGCGGGGCGGGGGCCGGCTCGGGCGGGGGTCGGTGCTCCGGGGCCGCCCACCCCCCGAGGGCCGCGCCGACCTGTTCGAGGACCTCGACCCCGTCGAGGTCGCCGGCGAGCACCAGCGTCGCCCCGTCCGGGGCGACGTGCCGGGCGTGCATCCCCACGACGTCGGCGCGGCCGATGGACCGGACCGACTCGGCCGTGCCGGCGGTCGGCCGGCAGGCCCGCGACCCGGGTGCGTAGTACGTCGCGGCGAACTCCAGGGCGGCGCGCTGGGCGGCGACCGAACGGTCCTGGTCGATCTCGGCGAGCCGTTGGCGCACCTGGCGCTCCAGCTCCACCGGGGGGAATGCCGGCTCGACCAGCACCTGGCGCAACAGGTCGAGGGCGTAGTCGAGGTTGGGTTTGGCGACGTCCACGTCGACGGACAGAGCGGCCTCACCCATCGCCGCACCGATGGCCACCCCGCGCCGCTCCATGAGCCGCGCGAACTGCTCCGAGGTGTGCCGGTCGGTGCCCTCGTCGAGCATCCGCGCCATGAGCGTGCCCACCCCGTCGAGCCCCTCGGGCTCCACGACGATCGGCAGCGGCACACCCAGGCGCACCGAGTGGACGTACTGACCGGGCAGGTCGTATGCCGCGACCGTGAGACCGTTCGCCAGCCGGCCGACCTGGGGCACCGGGAACACGTACGGCTCGGCCGGCTGCACGGGCGGGCGCGGCAGCGCCGGCGGGACGGCGCTCACGATGCCTGCGCCGCGGTCGACTCGGGGCCGTCGAGGTAGGCCACCACGGCGCGGGCCTGCGGACGCAGCCACCGCGCCGCCGCGTCGCGGACCTGCTCGGCGCTCACCCCGGCGACCCGCTCCAGGAAGGTGGTGACATAGCCCGGGTCGTCGTGCAGCGCGGCGTAGTGGCAGATGTGGTCGGCCCGCTCGTCCTGGGCGGCCAGCGAGGACAGCCAGGCGCGCTCGGTCTCGGCCCGGACCGACTCGAGCTCCGCCTCGGTCGGGCCCTGCGCGGCGAACCGGTCCAGCTCCTCGCACAGGGCGGCTTCGACCACCTCCGGCGAGGTCCCCGCGGACACGTCGGCGCTGAACAGCCCCAAGGAGACCCCGTCGACGAAGCCCATGGCGTGCGCGGACAGCCCGGTGGCCACCTGCTCGTCCTTGACCAGGCGCTCGACCAGTCGCGACGAGGTCAGCCCCCCCACCGCGTCGACGGCCATGGCCGCGGCCAGGTAGTCCTCGGTGGCGTCGACGGGCAGGCGGAACGCCACGTGCAGACGGTCGTTGGGCAGCGGCTTGCGCCGCTGCAGGCGCACCGGGGCGGCGAGCGGGTCCAGGTGGTGGGCGGCCGGCTGGGGTGGGCGGGCCGAGGGCGGCAGCGGGCCGAAGTGGCGCTCCACGGCGGCGATCGCCGCGGGCGGGTCGACGTCGCCGACCAGGGTAAGGACCGAGTTGTTCGGTCCGTAGTGGGTGGCGTAGAACTCGTGGACGTCCGAGAGGGTGGCCGCCTGCAGGTCGGCCATCGACCCGATCGTCGGGTGGTGGTAGGGGTGGTCGGGGGGGAAGACCGTCGCGTAGACGTCGATGAGGGCGTTGCCGTAGGGGGTGTTGTCGTAGCGCTGGCGCTTCTCCTCCTTGACCACGTCCCGTTGGTTGTCGAGGTTCTCCTGGGTCACCGCCGCCAGCAACCGGGCGTGCCGGTCGGCCTCCAGCCACAGGGCCAGCTCCAGCGCCCCCGTGGGCACCGTCTCGAAGTAGTTCGTCCGGTCGAACCACGTCGTCGCGTTGAGGCGACCGCCGAGGGACATCAGCGCCGAGAAGTGCTCGCCCGAGGCGACATTGGCCGACCCCTGGAACATCAGGTGCTCGAAGAGGTGGGCGAACCCGGTGCGCCCGGGCGCCTCGTGCCGCGACCCCACCCGGACCCAGAGGTTCACCGTCACGGTGGGGACGGTGTGATCCGGGCTGACCACCACCTTCAGCCCGTTGTCCAGCGTGTGCTCGACGAGCGGGTAGGCGATGACCACGGGCAGGACCCTACCCGGCCGGGTGTCGGGCCGCACGACCTGCCGGGACGCGCGGCGTCCGAGGGCCACGGCCGTCCGCGGTATGCCGCGGTCAGTCCGGGCGGGCGGCCTGGGCGATGACCTCGCGGGCCACGACCTGCTGTTCGGTGATGGACCGCTCGGCCCGGCCCCGGCCGACGAAGCTCACCGCCCAGTGCAGCAGCGTGGTCACCCGGTGCTTGAAGCCGATGATGTAGACCAGGTGCACGGCCAGCCACAGCAGCCACGCGGCGAAGCCCGACACCCGCAGCGGGCCGATGCTGGCCACCGCGCTGAACCGCGAGATCGTCGCCATCGAGCCCTTGTCCCGGTAACGGAACGGCTGCTGCGGGGGCTCGCCGGCGATCCGCCGGCGGATCGCGCGGGCGGCATACCGGCCGGACTGGATGGCCACCTGCGCGACCCCCGGCAGGCCGTCCAGGCTCATGAGGTCACCCACGACGTAGACCTCCGGGTGACCCGGCAGGGTGAGATCGGGCTGCACCACGACCCGACCGGCCCGGTCCAGCGCCGCGCCAGACTGGCGCGCCAGGACCGCCCCGAGGGGGTTGGCGGCCACCCCGGCGGCCCACACCGTGCAGGCCGCGGCGATCTCGTGGGTGCCGCTGCCGTCGCGGTAGCGCACCGCGTCCTCGTCGAGGTCGACCACGGTGGCGCCGAGGCGCACGTCCACCCCCAGGTGTTCCAGCCGGGCCCGGGCCCTGGCGCCCAGGTCGGTCCCGAACGACGGGAGGATCTCGTCGGCGGCGTCGAGCAGGACGATTCGTGAGGCGGTGGGGTCGATGTGCCGGAAGTCGCGCCGCAGCGTCCGGTGGGCCAGTTCGGCGATCTGTCCGGCCATCTCGACCCCGGTGGGACCGGCCCCGACGACCACGAAGGTCTGCCGGCGCTCGAGGAGATCCGGGCGGCCGGAGGCTGCCGCGGACTCGGCGGACTCGAACGCCCCGAGGATCCGCCCCCGCAGTTCCAGGGCGTCGTCGATGTCCTTCATCCCCGGGGCGTAGCGGGCGAAGTCGTCGTGGCCGAAGTAGGACTGCCCGACCCCGGCGGCGACGACGAGGCTGTCGTACGAGGTGGTCACCGGGCCGGTGGCGGTCGTCGAGGTCACCGTGCGGGCGGCCAGGTCGATGTCCACGACGTCCTCGAGCAGGACCACCGCATTGCGCTGCCGACGCAGGATCTCGCGGGTCGCCGGAGCGATCTCGCCCTCGGAGAGGATGCCGGTGGCGACCTGGTAGAGCAACGGCTGGAACAGGTGGCTCGTGGTCCGCGACACCAGGGTCACGTCGACGTCGGCGCGGCGCAGGGCCTGGGTGGCGAAGAGCCCGCCGAAGCCGGAGCCCACGACGAGGACCTGATGGCGGTCGCTGCGGCGCGGCCGGAGTGGGGCAGGGGCAATCGAGTGGTCGGCGGTCACGTCAGTGGCAACCCACACCGCGTCGCGGGTATGCCCACCCCGTACCCTGGACCGATGACCAGCCCGGACCGCGGCCTGCTGAGGGCGGCGCGCAGCGGCGCGCTCGCGCTCGTGGTGCTCGCGCTGGCCGCGGCCGGCCACCGGGTCGGCGGCGGCCAGCTGCCCGGCTTGCCGGGGCTGGTGACGCTCGCTGCGCTCGCGGCCGTCCCGACCGCGTTCGCCACCCGGCGGCGCCTGGGCCTGCCGTCCCTGGTGGGGCTGCTGGCGGTGGGGCAGCTGGTCCTGCACACCGCGTTCGCAGCGCTGGGGGCCGACCCCGGTATGCCGGTGGGGCACGTGCACGCCGGCGGGGGCGTCGGTGGCGCGCTGCCCGGGCCGGGAGCCGACGCGGGGATCGAGCTGCCCATGCTCGTCGCCCACGTCGTGGCCACCGTGCTGACCGCCGCGGTCCTGGCCTGGGGCGAGCGCGCGTTGTGGGCCCTGTGGCAGCGAGTGCGCCCCCGGTCGTTGCCGGGTCGCCCCGCGGTCCCGACGCTCCTGCGCCGAGCCCCGGGCGCCCACGCCGCGTCGGCGCCGGCCCGGGGCTGCCCGCGCGGGTTGCCGCTGGGGCGCGCCCCTCCCGTGCCGTCCTGAGGCCCGACCACGGGCCACCCCGGCCGCGCGTGCGCGGCCCTTCCTGCGTGCCCGGCACGCCCCACGACAGACAGACAGGACAGCACTCCCATGACCAGACGCACCACCACGGCGGCCGCGGCCGCCGTCCTCGCCGCCGGGCTGCTCGGCGCCTGCGGCACGACCACTACCTCATCGAGCGGTGGGTCGACCCCGAGCGGGGCCCCCGCCACCGCCTCGGCGACCGGGCAGGCGGCCGCCCTGACCGTCACCGACGCCTGGGTCAAGGCCGCCGACACGGGCATGACCGGCGGCTTCGGCACGCTCAAGAACACCGGCACGGCACCGCTGACGGTCGTCTCGGCGACCAGCCCCGCCGCCGCCATGATGGAGTTGCACGAGACCGTGTCCAACGGCTCGGGCGGCACCGTCATGCGGGCCAAGCAGGGTGGCTTCGTGGTGCCGGCGGGCGCGAGCGTCGAGCTCAAGCCGGGTGGCAACCACGTGATGTTCATGAACCTCACCGCCGCCCTGAAGTCGGGCACCACGACGACCTACACGCTGACCTTGGGCGACGGCTCCACGGTGGCGGTGACCGCGCCGGTGCGCACCTTCAGCGGGGCTCAGGAGTCCTACGCCCCCAACGCCACCACCGGCTCGGGCATGACCCCGGGAGCCACCGCGAGTCATGGCTGACGCCACCGGACCCACCCGCCGCTCCGTCGTCGGGACCGGCGCCGCCCTGCTGGGCGGCGCCGGTGTCGGCGTGCTGGGCTACCAGATCGGATCGACCCGCGCCGGGGTGGGCGTCACGGAAGTAGCGGCCGGGGCGGACCCCGCCTGGGCCGGTCAGGTGGAGCCCTTCCACGGCACCCACCAGGCCGGCATACGCACCGCGCCGCAGGCGCACGCGACCTTCCTCGCCGTCGACCTGCTCCCCGGCGCCGGCCGGGAGGGGCTGCGGCGCCTGCTGCGCCAGTGGACCGAGGACGCCGGTCGCCTCACCCGCGGCGTGCCGGCCCTGGGCGACCCGCAGCCCGACCTGGCCGCCCCCCCGGCTCGGCTCACCGTCACCGTGGGTCTGGGCCGCGGGGCCCTGGAGAAGGCCGGCGTGGCCGGCCAGGCCCCGGCGTGGCTCGCGCCGCTGCCCGCGTTCGGGGTGGACCGCCTGGAGGCGAGGTGGAGCGAGGGAGACGTCGTCGCGCAGATCTGCGCCGAGGATCCGATCGTGCTCGCGCATGCGAGCCGGGCGCTGGTGCTGGACGCCCGGGACATCGCCGTAGTGCGCTGGATGCAGCGGGGCTTCCGCCGACCCGCGACCTCGACCTCGACCTCGACGATGCGCAACCTCATGGGTCAGGTCGACGGCACGGTCCAGCCCACCGACGCTCAGGTCGAGGACCTGCTGTGGGTGGGGTCGGAGGGCCCGGCGTGGCTGCGGGGCGGCACGTCGCTGGTGCTGCGGCGGATCCAGATGGACCTGGACACCTGGGACCAGCTCGATCCCGAGGCCAAGGAGGCGGTCATCGGGCGACGGCTCGGCTCGGGGGCTCCGTTGACCGGCACCGTCGAGACCGACGTGGCCGACCTGGCCGCCACCCGCGACGGCCTGCCGGTCATCGCGTCCTTCGCGCACATCCGCCACGCCGCGGCCCCCGCCGGGTCGCGCGAGAAGATCCTGCGCCGCCCGTACAACTACGACGAGCCCCCGCTCGGCGCGGCCACCGCGCAGGCCGGCCTGCTGTTCGCGGCATACCAACGGGATCCGCTCGTCCAGTTCGTGCCCATGCAGCGGCGGCTGGACCAGCACGACCTGCTCAACGTGTGGACGACCCCGATCGGCTCGGCCGTGTTCGCCATGCTCCCCGGGGCACCCGAGGGCGACTTCCTCGGGCGCGACCTGCTGGGTTAGGGCTGCTGCGCCGACCGGTCCGGGGGCGGCAACCCTGCCCCGGCCAGCGCGAACCGGAGCGCGGCGTCGATCGTCGACTCCGGCGGCGCCCCGTGCCGGATCGCCACGGCGACGGCGTTGACCACGGCGTTGACGAACCCGGCGACCGCGCCCGGGTCGGGCGTGCCGGCCTCGGCCAGCGCCTGGCGCAGCGGCTCGGTCATCTGCTCGTGCAAGGCCCGGATGCCCTCACGGCATACCTCCGGCATGGGCAGGGTGGCGATCTCGGCCAGCCGCCCGTGGCCGGACTGGGCCTCGGCCATCGCGGCGTGCAGGTATGCCGTGACGCGCGCGACGGGGGTGTCCGCGCCCGCGACGGCGGCGAGGGCACGGTCCCGCGCGGCGGCGAGCATCGCCTCCACGGCCGCACCGAGCAGCGCCTGCGTCGAGGGGTAGTACTGGTACATCGTGCTGCGGGCCAACCCGGTGCGGGCGGCCACGGCCGCGGGGTGCAGGCCGGCGACGCCCTTCTCGGTCAGCACCTCGACCGCCGCGTCGACCACCTGTCGCCGACGCATGACGTTGTGCTCCGCGACGGTGGCGGCCTCGATCCTGGGCATGTCGCTCATGCTAGGCCCGTCCCCCCGTGCCCGGGTCCCCCTTTTCACAGTCTTTACTCAGGCCAGACACAGACTCTCGGGGCGCCCGGCGCAGCCCTTGACGTCCCGACAGAGTTGTCGATAACTTGGGACGCAGCGAAGGGAGTCCGCCGATGGACACCACCTCGAGGGCAGCCTCGACCTCCACCGATCCGGCCGCGTCCCTGGGCCGGCGCCGGTGGTGGGCGCTGGGCACCATCGCCGTCGGCACCGCGCTGATCATCATGGACGCGACGATCGTCACCGTGGCGCTGCCGGTGATCATCGAGGACCTGCGCCTGGACGCCGCCCAGGCCGAGTGGATGAACGCCGTGTACTCCCTGGTGTTCGCCGCGCTGCTGCTCGTGGCCGGCCGGGTCGGGGACCTGCGGGGTCGACGCGTGGTCTTCGCCGCCGGCATCACGGTCTTCATGGCGGCGTCCGTGGCCGCCGCCGCGGCCCAGAGCGGGGGCATGCTCATCGGCTCACGCTTCGCCCAGGGCGTCGGCGCCGCCATGCTCATGCCCACGACGCTGTCCACGATGAACGCCATGTTCCAGGGCCGCGAGCGCGGCATCGCCTTCGCGGTGTACGGCTCGACGATCGGCGGGATGGCCGCCGTCGGCCCGCTGGTGGGTGGGTGGCTCGCGACCGACGTGTCGTGGAGGTGGGCGTTCTGGCTCAACATCCCGGTCGGCCTGCTCGTGCTCGCCGGGATCGCCACGGTGATCCCCGAGACCCGCGGCGGCGCCGGCGCCAGCCGCCTGGACCTGGTCGGTGCCAGCCTGTCGGCCCTGGCCATGGGGGGCATCGTGTTCGCCCTCATCGAGGGCGCCTACTACGGCTGGTGGCGTCAGCCCAGCGGCACGATCTCGCCGGTGCCGGTCGCGGCCCTCGTCGGGGTGCTCGGGTTGGCGCTGTTCCTCACCCGGGAGTCCCGGGCCGAGTCCCGGGGCCAGCCCGGCCTCATGGACCTGCACCTGTTCGGACTGCCGACCCTGCGCTACGGCGTCGTCGCCGCGGCGATCGTCGCGTTCGGCGAGTTCGGCCTGATGTTCACCCTCCCGTTGTTGCTCGAGGGCACCCTGGGCTACTCCGCGCTGGGCGCCGGCTGGATGCTCGTGTGCCTGGCCGTGGGCGCCTTCCTCTCCTCCGGCATGACCCAGCCGCTCACCCGGCAGCTCGGGCAGCGCGCCGTGGTGCGCATCGGGCTGGCCCTGGAGACCGTCGCGGTCGCGGGCCTGGCCGTGACCATCTCGCTCACCGTCGCCGGGTGGACCCTGGGCGCCTGGCTGGCCGTCTACGGCGTCGGCGTGGGCATGGCCACCGCACAGCTGTCCTCGGTGATCATGTCCCAGGTCCCCCCGGCGCAGGGCGGCGAGGCCTCCGGCCTGCAGAGCACCGTGCGACAGCTCGGCTCGGCCCTGGGGATAGCGGTGCTGGGCACGCTGCTGGTCACCTCGCTCGGGTCGGGCACGCAGTCGCGGCTGGCCGACGCCGGGATGCCGGTGGCCGCCCAGGACCGGGTCGTCGAGCTCGTGCGGGGGTCGGCGGGGGCCGGCATACCCGCCCTGGAGCGCTCCCCGCAGACCGCCGCCGCCGCGACCGCTGCCCGCGAGGCCATGGTCGACGCCAGCCGCCGGACCACCGGCTTCGCCGCCGTCGCGCTGCTCATCGGCCTGCTGGCGACCGTGGCCATCCCGCCGGTGCGCGAGGAGCACGAGCTCGCCTGATGTACCATCTGGTACATGTCTGAGGTGCTGCGTCACACCCACCCCCTGCCGGCCACCCCCGACCGGGTCTGGGCCGTCCTGTCCGACGTCCTGGCCTGGCCCCGGTGGCTGCCCACGGTGAGCGCGGTCCACCCCGAGGACCCGGGCGCGCCGCCCGGCGTGGGCGCCCGCTACGCCGTGCGCCAGCCCCGCTTGGGCACCGCCACCTGGCAGGTCACCGACTGGCGCCCCGATCGGGGCTTCGTCTGGGTCAGCCGCCGCCCGGGCGTGCGGAGCACGGCGACCCACGAGCTGACCGCCCTCGGACCCGACTCGACCCTGCTCACCCTCGCCATCGGGTGGTCCGGGCCCTGGCCCGCGCCGCCCGAGCCGCCTACGGCCGGATGACCGCGCGCTACCTGGCCACCGAGGCCGCCGCCCTGGCGGCCCGGCTGGCACACCCGGCGTGACCCCCCGCGAGGCGCTGCTGACCCGGGCAATCGGGTGGTTCGCCGAGAACGGCGTCGGCGACACCAGCCTGCGCACGCTCGCCGGCGCCCTGGGGACCAGCCACCGCATGCTCATCTACCACTTCGGCTCCCGGGAGGGCCTGCTCGGGGCCGTCGTCGAGGCCGTCGAGCGGGCCGAGCGCGACGCGCTGGCCGAGCTCATGGGCGCGCACGAGGACCCGTATGCCGCGGGCGCGGCCTTCTGGGCGCACGTCTGCGCGGCGCGGGTGTTCGTCCCGCTGTTCTTCGAGCTGTCCGGGCTGGCCATGCAGGGCCGCGACTGGGGCGCCTCGCTGCGCCGGTGGCTCGCCGACGGATGGACCGCGCCCATGGCCGCCGGCTACCGCGCCCAGGGGCACCCTGCGGCCCGCGCCGAGGCCCTCGCGCGGCTGTCGGTGGCCGCGGCCCGCGGACTGCTGTTCGAGCTCGCGGTGACCGGGGACCGGGCCGCCGCCGACGCCGCGATGGCCGAGTTGACCGCGATGGTGCGGGCCGCCCAGCCGGCATAACGTCCGGTTATCCATCGATATCGGCGCCAAACACCGCCCTATGCTGGGTCGATGGCGACCCCCTTGCTGCGCCGCATCCGCGAGAGCGTCATCGGCGAGGACCAGGTGCTCGACGGTCCCTACGGCCCACGCCGGGTGACCTACGCCGACTACACCGCGTCCGGGCGCGGGCTGAGCTTCATCGAGGACTTCATCCGGGCCGAGGTGCTCCCCCGCTACGCCAACACGCACACCGAGTCCTCGGGCACCGGGTTGCAGACCACCCGGCTGCGCGAGGACGCCCGGGCGATCATCCGGGATGCGGTCGGTGGCGACGAGGACACCGTGGTGATCTTCGCCGGGTCGGGGTGCACCGGCGCGATCGACAAGCTCATCGGCATCCTCGGCCTGCGCATCCCCAGCGCGCTCGAGGACGCCCACCGGCTCAGCTCGCACATCCCCCGCCAGGCCCGACCGGTGGTGTTCATCGGGCCGTTCGAGCACCACTCCAACGAGCTGTCCTGGCGCGAGACGGTCGCCGACCTCGTGGTCATCCCCCAGGACGGCGACGGACACATCGACCTGGGGGTCCTGCGCGAGCGCCTGGGCGAGTTCTCGGCCCGTCCGCTGAAGATCGGGTCGTTCTCCGCCGCGAGCAACGTCACCGGCATCGTCACCGACGTGTTCGCCGTCGCCGCGCTGTTGCACGAGCACGGCGCGCTGTCGTTCTGGGACTACGCGGCCGCCGGGCCCTACGTGCAGATCGAGGTCAACGGCCCGGGTGGAGTACGCCGAGGCGGGGTGGCGCAGACTCCCGACGGCCCGGCACGCTCGGGGGCCTACCTCGATGCGGTGTTCCTCTCTCCGCACAAGTTCATCGGCGGCCCGGCGACCCCCGGCGTGCTCGTCGTGCGCCGCGAGCTGCTGACCAACCGGGTGCCCGACGTGCCCGGGGGCGGCACCGTCGCCTACGTCAACCCCACCGAGCACCGCTACCTCGACGACCCGGCGCACCGCGAGGAGGGCGGCACCCCGGCGATCATCGAGTCGATCCGCGCCGGGCTGGTGTTCCAGCTCAAGGCGGCCGTCGGCGTCGAGGTCATCCGGGCGCAGGAGGAGCGCCTGCTCGCCCGGGCCCTGTCGGCGTGGACGGACGAGCCGGGCATCGAGATCCTCGGCAACCTCGCGGCCCGTCGACTGTCGATCGTGTCGTTCGTCGTCCGGGCGCCCTCGGGGCGCTACCTGCACCACAACTTCGTCGTCGCCCTTCTCAACGACCTCTTCGGGATCCAGGCCCGCGGCGGCTGCTCGTGCGCCGGGCCCTACGGGCACGCCCTGCTGGGCATCGACCTGGCCACCTCGCGCGAGTTCGAGCGCGAGATCGCGCACGGCTGCGAGGGCATCAAACCCGGCTGGGTCCGGGTGAACCTCAACTACTTCCTCTCCGACGCCGTCGTGGACTACCTCGTGGAGGCGGTGCGCCTGGTCGCCCGCGACGGCTGGCGGATGCTCGCGGACTACCGCTTCGACACCGTCACCGGCCGGTGGCACCATCGCCGCGGGCCCGTCGAGCCGCCGCTGCGCCTCACCGACATCCGGTATGCCGCGGACGGCACCTTCAGCTACCCCTCGCACACCGCGCGGGCCCCGGAGAGCGCGCTCGCGGCATACCTCGCCGAGGCCCGGCGCATCCTCGCCGACGCCGACGGGCCCGAGCCGGCCCAGGGCACGGTGTCGGCCGACTTCGACGGGCTGCGGTGGTTCGAGCTGCCGGCGGCCTGTCTGGTCACAATATGATCACGTTCCTCGTGGCCCCGTTCCTACCAAGGGGTAACCCCGGTGCACGATGAGGTGTGGCCAGGCCCGTTGAGGGCGTGACCCGAGCGGACGCCGATGTCCTGCGCTACGACGACCTGAGCTTCTACGGAGTGCACGGTCGCGTCGGGCTCACGCTGTACATGCCGTCGGCGCGTATGGTGGCGATCCACGGCGCGCCGGACATCGTCGCGCCATACTCCGCCGGGTGGGGCGAGGGGCTGACCTCGGCGCGCGCCGCCTGCGAGGCCTTGACCCGGGCCGCGCACGTGATGGCCGTGGTCGTGGAGTACCCCCGCCGGCGCCTCGGCGTGGCCGACATCCTGCCGTTCCGCACCACCGTGCTCACCGAGGTGGTCCGGCACATCATGACCAGGACCATCTACGACACCTCGGCCATGGTGCTCACCGGCTACTCCCGGGGCACCGCCCCGGCCCGCCGGGCGACCCTGGCGTGTTCGGACCTGCTCGCCGGCCTGTGCCTGGTGGCCCCGACCTGGTTCGAGCGGGAGCTGGCCCCCCACGAGCTGGCCGCCCGGGGCCTGGCCGAGAGCGCCCGGGGGATGACGCGCGGGAGCTGGTATGACCGGTTGGGGCTGTTCGCGGCCAACGCCCGGCTGGCGCAGGAGATGATGGCGCACCCCTTCGACCTGCGCAACGACGTCGCGGCGATCTCCCAGGAGGGCGTCGAGGACCTGGCCGACGTGCTGTCCACGGGCCTGCCGGTGGGCGTGGTCGCCGGCCGGCAGGACGAGCTGTGCCCGATCGCCGGCATCCGGGCCGTCATCGACGGGCTGGGCGACCATGGGGTGGACTTCCGCGAGGTCGACTCCGACCACTTCAACTACTTCCTGCACCCCAAGCCGCTGGCCGTCGTCGCCGACCTGATCACGGGTCTGGGGATGTCGCACCCGTCCGACGGCGACGAGGCCTTGGCACAGTGAACCCATGAGCTCCTTGGCACACTGAGCCCATGGGCTACTGGGTGCTGGAGTTCCGTTACACCGACATGGACCTGCGCAATCGGGTCCGCCCCGAGCATCTGGCCTACTTCACCGCCCTGCACGAGCGCGGGATGCTCGTGCTCGGGGGGCCGGTCGGCGACGGCAGTGGGGCGCTGGCCATCCTGCGCGCGGACACCGAGGAGCAGGTGTGGGAGGCGGTGGCCGCCGACCCCTACACGATCTCGGGGGCCGGGGCCGAGCACGTGCTGCGGCCCTGGACGGTCGCGATCGGCGGGTAG
This sequence comes from Dermatophilaceae bacterium, assembly GCA_037045055.1. Classification (GTDB taxonomy): domain Bacteria; phylum Actinomycetota; class Actinomycetes; order Actinomycetales; family Dermatophilaceae; genus Phosphoribacter. The sequence goes on from JBAOHJ010000003.1 coordinate 629,304, forward strand.
CCGACCGGCCCGCCCGCAACCCCTACCGCAACGCGGCGTCGACCGCCCGGAACAGCGACATGGCCCGCTCGTCGTGCTCCAGGTCCTCGACCAGCACGGCGGCGCCGTCCGGGCCGGCCAGCGGGATGCACCAGTTCGGGTACTCCTTGTCCGTGCCCGGCTGGTTCTGGATCCGCCGCTCCCCCACCGCGTCGACCAGCGCGACCCCGTGCATGAGCGAGGGCGCCCCCGCCAGCAGCAGATAGAGGCCCTCGATGGTCTCGCGCTCGGACGGCGCGGTCCCGAGCAGCCCTCGCTCGCGCGCCAGCGCCAGCACCCGCTCCTGCTCCAGGGCATCGGCCGAGCGCTCCTGCTGCACCGACCGGGTCAACAGCCCGAGCCGGTCGCGCAGGGCGATGTGCTCGCCGCGCAGGTAGCCGGCGGTCGGTGGCAGGTCGTGGGTGTTGACCGACGCGAGGGCGGCGCGACGGTAGGCCTGCGGAGCCAACGGCACCCGGCCCTCGGCGTACTCGAACCACAGGATCGACGTCCCGAGCAGTCCGCGGGAGGCGAGGTAGTCGCGCACCCACGGCTCGAAGGTCCCCAGATCCTCGCCGATGACGACGGCACCGGCGCGCTGGGCCTCCAGGCAGAGGATGCCGACGAGCGCCTCGTGATCGTAGTAGACGTAGGCGCCCTGGTCGGCCGGCAGCCCCTTGGGCACCCACCAGAGCCGGAACAGCCCGAGGATGTGGTCCACTCGGATCCCGCCGGCGTGGCGCAGGATGGTCCGCAGCATGTCCCGGAACGGGGCGTAGCCCAGGTCGGCCAGCCGGGTCGGATGCCAGGGCGGCTGCGACCAGTTCTGCCCCTGCTGGTTGTACATGTCCGGCGGGGCACCGACCTCGGCGTCGGTCGCGAGGGTCTCGCGCAGCACCCAGGCGTCCGCGCCGCGGGGATGCACGCCGACGGCGAGGTCGTGGACGATGCCCAGCGTCATGCCCGCCTTGCGCGCGGTGGTCTGGGCCGCCTCGAGCTGGTCGTCGAGCACCCACTGCAGCCAGGCGTGGAAGTCGATCCGCTCGCGCAGCCGCTCCCGGGCCGCCATCCCCGCCTCACCTCGCGGGCGGATCCGCTCCCAGCGCGGGTCGTCGTCGGCAAGCTCCTCGCGCAACGCGCACCACAGGGCGAAGTCCTCCAGCCCCTCGCCGTGGTGGGCACGAAAGCGCCGCAGCTCGTGCTCGCGCCCGAGGCTGCGCGGCACGGCATACACGAGCTCGAGGGCGGCCAGCTTGGCCCGGTATGCCGCGTCGCGCGCGAGGGTCGCGCCGTCGCGATTGGCTGCGCTGGCCCTGCGGGCCAAGGCGACGACGCGGGCCCGGTCGCGACCGGCCAGGTAGGCGTACTCGGGCACGGCCTCGACCCGGATGTACAGCGGGTTGAAGAACCGCCGGGTCGTGGGCAGGTAGGGGGACGCCTCGACGGGTGGGGCCGGCTCGGCCGCGTGCAGGGGGTTGACGAGGATCCAGTCGGCGCCGAGATCCCCGGTCAGAGCGGCCAGGTCGCCCAGGTCGACGGCGTCGCCCACTGCCCACGACCGGGCCGAGCGGGTCGAGTAGAGCTGGACCATAGGGCCCCAGGTGCGCCCCCGACCGGTGCGGGAGGGCAGCTCGTCCGGGGTGGACAGCCGGGCCGGGACGACCACGAGCGTGGCCTCGTCCCGCCGCGCGCCCGAGACCGCCCGCAGGCGATGCCACCCGAGCGGCAGCTGCTGCGGCAACCAGAACGTCGCGCGACCCACGGTGACCCCGTCGACCTCGCGAGGTTGATGCCACTGCGGGCCCTGGGCCGCCGGCCAGCGTCCTCCGTCCTCGTCGAGCACGTGCACCGACACCGGATCGCCGTCCAGGACGTGGACCGGGACCGCGGTCGGCTCCCCTGCGCGCATGACGACGGTGGGCGGGAGCATCCGGCGCCAAGGGGCTTCCTCGCGCTCGGCCATCGCCCGGTCGACCCGGGCCTGGGTCGAGGCGTCCACACCCAGCGCGCCCAGGATCCGGGTGAGGGTGGTCGCCGAGACCGGGTGCAGGTCGCCGTAGAAACCCCAGAAGTCCACCCCGACGCCGTAGGCCTTGGCCAGGGCCTGCAGGGCCGGCAGGGTCGGGACGCCGCTGGCGTGCTCGGTCATGGCTCTCGATTCGTCGGCTGGGCGGCTGCGGCGATTCTTCCACTGCCCGGGCCGTCGCGGTCGCCCCGTCCGACGCGCTCCGGGCCGCCCGGGTGCCCCCTGGGCGGCCCGGGTGAGCGCGGTCAGGCCAGGGCCGACGGAAACGCCTCGCGGTAGCTGCGGATCGCGCCGGCCGGCGTGGCCACTCCGGTCGCCGCCAGCATGGCGTGGGCGACCGCCCGCGTCACGGCATCTCCAGCGACGTCGAGGACGGTGTGCAGGGCCACCGGGTCGGGCGCCGCGCGGCGGCCGGTCGACAGGGCGAAGACGGTGTCGCCGTCGGCCATGGTGTGCACCGGCCGGATGGCCCGTGCCAGGCCGTCGTGGCCGATCCCGGCGATCTTGGCGCACTGGGCCTTGGTGAGCGTGAGGTCGGTGGCGAGCACGGCGAGCGTCGTGGCCAGCACCGTCGGCGCCGCCCCGGACCCGGCCGCGGCGCGCGCGGCGGCCAGCTCCTGCGGACTCGGTAGGGTCAGCGCCGGCAGCTCCCCCGGCAGCGCGTACCGGGCGGCGTAGAGCTGCCCGGTCTGCGGATCGACGCACGACCCGACCGCGTTGACCACCACGAGGGCAGCCACCGTCGTGCCGTCGGGCAGCAGCGTGCTGGCCGAGCCGACCCCACCCTGCAAGCCCCCGGCGCGGGCGCCCGTGCCGGCGCCCACCCCGCCCTGCGCCACCGGTCCGTCGTGGGCGTCGTCCAGCGCCATCGCCCCGAAGGTCGCGTCCGGCCGGTGCTCGAAGCAGCCGCCGCGCCCGAGGTCGAAGACGACCGCCGCGGGCACGATGGGGACCACCTCGCCCGGCCCGCCGACCGGGTAACCGATCCCGGCGGCATACAGGCGCTGCATGACCCCGTCGGCGGCGGCCAGCCCGAACGCGCTGCCCCCCGAGAGGACCACCGCGTGGACCCGCTCGACGAGGTTGCGCGGGTCGAGCAGGTCGGTCTCGCGTGTGCCCGGCCCGCCGCCGCGCACGTCCACCCCGGCCACCGCCCCCTCGGGGGGTGCGACCACGACCGTGGTGCCGGTGAGCCAGCCCGCCTCGGCCCGGGTGGCGTGCCCGACGCGGATGCCGGGCACGTCGGTGAGCGAGTTCGTAGGCCCGGGCCGACGGTCGGTCATGGGCGGTCCTTCGGGGTGGCGGGGGTCGGGGGACGGGCGGCGAGGGTGTCCGCGGCGAGGTCGGCCGCGGTCCGCCCGGCCAACGCGGCCTGCAGGCGGGGGGCCGCGGCGACCAGCTGACGAGTGTAGGAGTGCGTCGGGGCGTCGTACACCCGATCGGTAGGCCCGATCTCCACCACCCGCCCGCGACCCATGACCGCGACCGTGTCGCAGACGTGGCGGATCACGGACAGGTCGTGCGAGACGAACACGAGGGTGAGCTCCAGGCGCCGGACGATCTCGTCGACGAGGTTGAGCACCTGCCCGCGGACCGAGACGTCCAGGGCACTGACCGGCTCGTCCGCCAGCAGGATGCGGGGGCTGGGGGCCAGGGCGCGGGCGATGGAGATCCGCTGGCGTTGCCCTCCGGAGAACTGGTGCGGGAAGCGGTCGGCCGCCTCGGGCTGCAGCCCGACCGCGTCGAGCAGCTCGTCCACCCGCCCGGCGTTGTCCCGACATCCTTGGGCGACGAGGGGTTCGGCGATGATGTCACGCACCCGCATCCGGGGGTCCAGTGAGCCCATCGGGTCCTGGAACACCACCTGCAGGCGCGCGCGCAGGAAGCGCAGCCGCCGCTCGGGCAGCCTGCCGATGTCGACCCCCTCGACCTGCACCGAGCCACTGGTGGGCCGGTCCAGGCCGGCGACGATCCGCAGCAGGGTCGACTTGCCACAGCCGGACTCGCCGACGATGCCGAAGCGCTGGCCCCGGCGGACGTCCAGGCTCACCGAGCGCATGGCCTCGACCGGCGCACCGGGGCGCAGCATCGAGGTGCGCGGGCGTCGGTAGGTCCGCGAGACCTCGACCAAACGCACCGCCGGCACCTCGACCCCGGGCGGTCCAGCGCCGAGGCCGGCAGCGGGCGGCATGCCGGCGCCCTTCACCGGACCACGACGGGGTGGTGACAGGCGAAGCCGACCTCGTCGCTGGGCCCCTGCCAGCCCGGCACCCTCTCGCACGCGGGGGTGGCGTGGGTGCACCGGGTGCGGAACACGCAGCCGGCCGGGAAGCGTCCCGCCGAGGGCACCGCGCCCTGGATCGTGTACAGCCGTCCGTCCGGGCGGGTGAGGTCGAGGTCCGAGGCGCCGACCAGCCCACGGGTGTAGCGGTGCCGGGGTCGGGAGAGGACCTCGCGCACCGGGCCCGCCTCGACCACCCGCCCGCCGTACATGACCAGCACGCGCTCGCACACGCTCGCGACGACGGCCAGGTCGTGGGTGATGAACAGCAACCCGGCGCCGCGCGCCTGCACCCCGGTGACCACCAGGTCGAGCACCAGCGCCTGCACCGTGACGTCCAGGGCGCTGGTGGGCTCGTCGCAGATCAGCAGCGCCGGGTCGTTCGCCAGGGCCATGGCGATCACCACGCGTTGGCGCTGCCCGCCGGAGAGCTGGTGCGGGTAGGCCCGCGCCGCGTCGGCCGGGTCGGGCAGCCCCACCTTGGCCAGCAGGTGCACCGCCCGCGCGTATGCCGCGCGCCGCCAGCCCGAGGCGGGGCGCGGCCCGACGCGTTCGAGGGTGCGATGGGTGGTCATGATCTCGGCGACCTGCTCGCCCACCCGCATCAGCGGGTTGAGCGCGGTCATGGGCTCCTGGAAGACCATCGCGACGTCCCGTCCGCGCACCCGAGACAGGGCCCGCTCGCCGGCGCCGACCACCTCCAGGGTGCTGCCGTCGGCCGCGGTGACCGCCACCGAGCCGGACGGTGTCAAGGCCTCCGGCAGCAGACCCATGATCGCCAACGCGGTGAGGGACTTTCCCGAGCCGGACTCGCCGATCAGCCCCACCCGCTCGCCGCGCCCCACCCGCAGGTCGACATCGACGAGCAGGGCCAGGTCACGCACATGGACGGCCAGGTCCTGCACCCGCAGCACGTCGCCCGGGTCGGCGTCGTCGGGCGGCGCCACCGGGCCCGGTGGTGGGGCAGCGGCCGCGCTCATCCGTGGTCCCGCAGCCGCGGGTCGTAGCGGTCGCGCAGCCCGTCGCCGAGCAGGTTCAAGCCCAGGACGGCCAGCGCGATCGCCACGCCCGGGTAGACCTCCAGGCGCGGGGCGACGAACAGCAGCTCCTGACCCTCCTGGAGCATGCGCCCCCACGACGGCGTGCCCGGCGGGGCCCCCAGGCCGAGGTAGGACAGCGCCGCCTCGGCGAGCACCGCGATGGCGAAGGACACCGAGGCCTGGACGATGACCAGGCTCAGGACATTGGGCAGCACGTGCCGCACGGCGATCGCGAAAGGCCGCCGTCCGGCCGCGCGGGCGGCCAGGACGTACTCGCTGCGCATGACGCCGAGGGCGCCGCTGCGCACGATCCGGGCGAAGGAGGGGACCGACGCGATGCCGATGGCGACCATCGCCGTGACCACGCCCTGACCGCGCACCGCGGTGAGCATGATCGCCAGCAGCAGGGCCGGGAACGCCAGGAGCAGGTCGTTGGCCCGCATGAGCAGCTCGCCCCCCCAGCGGGGCACCATGGCGGCGAGGATGCCCAGCGGGACGCCGACCACCGCGGCCACGCCGACCGCGACGACGCCGACGACGAGCGTGGTCCGCGAGCCGGCCATGACCAGGGACAGCACGTCGCGGCCCAGCTTGTCGGTGCCGAGCCAGTGCGCCGCGGACGGGTCCGCCAGCCGGTGGGCCGGGTCGACCAGGCCGGGGTCGTAGGGGGTCCACACCAGCGCGACGAGAGCCACCACGGCGATGCCGACGACGATGGACCCGCCCAGGGCGATCGTCGCCCCGACCGCCCGGCGGGCTCGCCAACGGTTCGAGGGCGCCGGCAGGACCAGCGGGCGACGACCGGGCCGGCTCACCGGGCACCGGTCCGCAGCCGAGGGTCGATGACCAGGTACAGCAGGTCGACGACGAGGTTGACCACGAGCACGGCGACCACGAGGACCATGACGACGTCCTGCACGACGATGAGGTCGCGGTTGGCCACCGCGTCCAGCAGCAGGCTGCCCAGACCGGGGATGACGAACACCCGCTCGATGACCACCGCCCCGATGAGCAGGGTGGCCAGCTGCAGTCCGAGCACCGTGACCACCGGCACGGCGGCGTTGCGCAGGCCGTGGCGGACCAGAGCCCGGGCGGGGGTCAGCCCCTTGGCCCGGGCGGTGCGCAGGTAGTCCTCACGCAGCACGTCGAGCACCGCACTGCGCACGTACCTGGTGAGCACGGCCCCCTGGACCAAGCCGAGCGAGAGCGCCGGCAGGACGATCCGACGCAGGAACTGCGCCGGATCGTCGGCCGGCGCGGTCCAGCCGCCGGCGGGCAGCCACCCGAGCCGCACCGCGAAGAGGGTGATGAGCAGGATGCCGGCCAGGAAGGCGGGCACCGAGACGCCGACCTGGGACAACGCCGCGAGGGCCAGGCCGGAGGCCCGGCGGTGGCGCACCGCCATGAGCACCCCGGTCGGCACGGCCAGGGCCACCGCGACGAGCATCGCGGCCCCGACCAGCAGGAGGCTGACCTGCAGCCGGTCGGCCAGCTGTGGCCCGATCGGCGTCTTGCTCACGTAGCTGAGGCCGGGGTCGAGTCGGATCAGCCCGCCCACCCAGGAGAGGTACTGCAGGTGCAAGGGACGGTCCAACCCGTAGTCGTGCCGCAACGCCGCGACGGTCTCCTCCGTGGCGGTGACCCCCAGGGCGACCCGAGCCGGGTCGCCGGGGAGCAGGACCATGAAGGCGAAGACGAGCAGCGAGCTGACCGCGAGGCTGGCCAGCAGCGCCAGGAGGCGCTCGACCAGGCGCAGGAGCATGGCGTCAGCCTGTCATGCCCGGGGGGCGCGACCGCGGACTATCGCCGGGCCAGCTTGGCCACGTCGAAGGCGGACACCACCGCGTTCTTGGGCAGCCCGGTGATGTCGGCGTCGGCGACCATGAGGTTGGGCAGCAGGAACAGCACGTCGCCCGGGACCTGCTCGGCGATGAGCCGACCGACCTGCTTCATCGTCGTCACCTGCTCGGCCTCGGAGCCGGCGTCCGCGGTGGCCAACAAGGCCCGGATCTGCTCGGTGCCGTACTTCGTGTAGTACCCGGGGTCCCCCCACACCGCCGGGATGTCCCGGGGCTCGACATGGGCGACGATCGACATGTCGAAGTCGCCCCCCTGGAACACCGAGGCCACCCAGGCGGCGGGGAACTCCAGGCTGTCCATCTGGATGGTCAGCCCGATCTGTTCCAGCTGGCTCTTGACCACCTGTCCGCAGGACACGGCATACGGCAGGTTGGGCACCCGCAGGCGCAGTGTCGCGCCGGTCTTGCCCGCCGCGGCCAGGCCCGCCGTCGCCGCGGCCCGGTCGTAGGGCAGCACGCCGGTGAGGTCCTCGTACCAGGGGTCGGTGGGCGGGACGAACGAGCCGATCAGCGTGCCGTGACCGGCGAAGCAGGCGCCCATGAGCGCCTTGTGGTCGATGCCCTGCCGGATCGCCTGGCGCACTCGAGGGTCGGCGAAGACCTCGCGGGCGTTGTTGAACGACAGCAGCACCTCGCCGTTGGTGGTGCCCTCGACCACCTGGTACTTCGGGTTGGAGGCGAACTGCGCCAGGGCGTCCGGGGCCTGCATCGTGGTGATGACGTCGATGCCGCCGGACAGCAGGGCGTTGTTCAGCGCCGTGCCGTCCTTGAAGTACTTGAACACCACGACGCGGTATGCCGGCTTGGCACCCCAGTAGGACTCGTTGCGGGTGAGCGTGATGGAGTCGCCGCGGGTCCAGCTCGTCACGGTGTAGGGGCCGGTGCCCAGCGCCTTGGTGGCCAGGTCGGCGACCCCGCTCTGGGTCATCATCGCGCCCATGTGCGTGGTCATCCGGTAGAGCCAGTCGTTGCTCGGCTGGGTCAGGGTGACCTGCAGCCGCGTGGGCGTCAGGGCCTTGGCGTCGGCGACGACGTCCATGGGCTTCTTCAGGCTGGTCTTCCACGAGGACTTGACGTAGCCGATGGAGAAGACCGCGTCGTCGGCCGTGAAGGCCTTGCCGTCGGAGAACTTCGCGGTCTCCACCAGGTCGAAGGTGTAGGTCTTGCGGTCCGGCGACACCGTCCAGGACCTGGCCAGGGCGGGGCCGATCTTGCCGTTGTCGTCCTGGGCGACGAGCGTCTCGTAGACGTTGGACATGAGCAGCTGCGGGATGGCCGCGCCGGCCGCGGTGGTGAAGTCGAGGCTGGCCGGCTCGGCGACCAGGCCGAGGTTGACCGTGCCGCCTGCGCCGTCGCCCGAGGCCGACCCGGTCGCGGTGCTCGAGCTCGAGCCGGCGGTGCAGGCCGTCAGGGCCAGTGCGAGCGCGGCCAGGGGGGCGAGCGCGCGCGTTCGGTGGGTCACGAGGGCTCCATCGTCGCAGGGGACAGTGCAGGCACAGGGTACGCGCCACGGGCCCGAGCCGGGTGAGCGCCGGTGCCGGCGCTCCGGTGGCCGCGGTGGGTCGGTGGGCGGCGGACCAACGGCCCTGTCCGGCCGCCGGGCCGCACTCCTAGACTGCCGACGGCATACCGGCGCCTGGGCCACCCGCCCGGCCGAGCAGCGAGCCCGTCGGGGCCGCAGGAGGGGCGTGAGAGATGAGGATCGGGGTCCCCAGCGAGGTCAAGAACAACGAGTACCGCGTGGCGATCACCCCCATCGGGGTCCACGAACTGGTCCGGCACGGCCACGAGGTCTACATCCAGAAGGGCGCCGGCCTCGGGTCCTCGATCGAGGACGGCGGATACGTCGCCGAGGGCGCGAAGATCCTCGACACCGCCGACGAGGTGTGGGGCGCGGCCGAGATGGTGCTCAAGGTCAAGGAGCCCATCGCCTCGGAGTACCACCGGTTGCGCGAGGGGCTGGTGCTGTTCACCTACCTGCACCTGGCCGCCGACCAGGCGCTCGCCGAGGAGCTCATGCGGCGCAAGGTCACCGCCATCGCCTACGAGACCGTGCAGTTGCCCGGCGGCCTGCTGCCGCTGCTGTACCCGATGTCCGAGGTCGCCGGGTGCCTGGCCCCGCAGGTGGGCGCGCACGCCCTGATGAAGCCCGAGGGCGGTCGCGGCGTGCTCATGGGCTGCATCGGCGGCGTGCCCAGCGCGAAGGTCGTCGTCCTCGGCGGCGGCGTCGCCGGGCAGAACGCCGCGAACGTCGCCTTGGGCATGGGCGCGGACGTGACGATCCTGGACACCGACCTGGACAAGCTGCGGATGGTGTTCTGGCGCTGGCAGAACCGGATCAAGCAGCTGGCCTCCTCGACCCTGTCGGTGCGCCAACAGGTGCTCGACGCCGACATGGTCATCGGCTCGGTGCTCATCCCGGGCGCCAAGGCACCCAAGCTGGTCACCAACGACATGGTCGCCCAGATGAAGCCGGGCTCGGTGCTGGTGGACATCGCCATCGACCAGGGCGGCTGCTTCGAGGACTCCCGCCCGACCACCCATGCCGACCCGACGTTCCCGGTGCACGGCTCGACGTTCTACTGCGTGGCGAACATGCCCGGTGCCGTCCCCAACACCTCGACCTACGCGCTCACCAACGCCACCCTCGGGTATGCCGTGCGCCTGGCCGACCGAGGGTGGCGCGAGGCGCTGCGGGCCGACGGGGCGCTGGCCCTGGGGCTGAACACCCACGACGGGTTGGTGACCTACCAGGCGGTGGCCGACGACCTCGGCCTGGCCTACCGGCCGCTGGCCGACGTGCTGGGCTGACCCGACCCGTCCGCGCGGGCCCTGACCTGGGGGTCTCGGGCCCGCGCGGGTGCCCTGGAGGGCGGTCAGGGCCGGACGTCGAAGGTCGCCAACCAGTCCTGGACCACCGCGATGTCGACGCGTTGCAGGCCGTCGAGGTAGCGGCAGTTCTGGGTGTACCCGTACGAGGTCACCGTGACGAGGACCCCGTCGCGGAACGTCGGGCCGCCGGAGTCGCCGAAGCAGGACCCCCCGGTGCCGCGGGTGTCGTTGATGTTGCCGTTGACCTGGAGGATCTGCGGGGTCAACCGCTGTCCGGGCGCATCGGCATACCGGCGGATGAGCGGGTAGCTCTGCGGCGTCGGCTTCTGCGGCCCGGCGTCGGATTTGCGCACCTCGGTGCCGTATCCGACGATCGTGAACAGGGTGGAGTTGAGCACGGGCTGGGCGAACCGGTCGAGGAAGCCCACCGGGGCGAGGGCCGCGGGGGCGATCCCGTCGACCGGGGCGTCGAGGACGACCACGCCCACGTCGTTCCAGTTGTCCAGGTCGGTGAAGTCGGAGTACCCCGGGTGGGTGTGTGCGGTGCCACGGTAGTACCCCGCCGGGAGGGCGTCGGTGGCTTGGTAGCCCACCGCGGGGTCGGCCGCCGTGGGCAGCCCCGACGGCGGCTGCTGGGCGATCTGCGACGCGAAGGTGACCACGGTCTTGCCGAGGGTGCCCGCCGTGCAGTGCGCCGCGGTGAGCAGGACGGTGGGAGTGACGAGGGTGGCCGTGCAGCGGAACCGCCCGTCGGGCTCGTAGAACGCGATCATGGCGACGTTGGGGTGGCGCTGCCCGTCGGCGTCGCCGCCGGTGATGGCGGCCGCCGGAGAGGCGGTCGACAGCGCGATGCCCACAACCATGGCCAGGGCGATGCCGATGCGGCGGTGGAGCGGGGTGAACACGCGTGAGTCCTCTCGTGGAAGGATGCCGTTCCCCCGAACGGCCCAATGAGATCACACTTCGGCCCTGCCGAGTGGCCAGCCGGGCCCCCACCAGTCCCCGCACCGTGCCGACTCGGCCACCGACCGGGCCGGGTGTGGTGACGGCCTCCGGTGACCAGGGCTGCGGCGACCAAGGCTCCCGGCGACCGCGGTGAGGGCCCTGAGGACAGCCGAAGGGCCCGGGTGTCCGGGCCCTTCGGGTTCGTAGCGGGGGCAGGATTTGAACCTGCGACCTCCGGGTTATGAGCCCGGCGAGCTACCGAGCTGCTCCACCCCGCGTCGGTCTGACCACCTTACGCGACCGGCGCGGGGCCGGCCAAATCGCCGTCGACCCGGACACCGCCGAGCGGATGCCGGCCCAGCGCGGGTGCTCGGTCGGGCCTCACGGTGTCGGCGGCGAGGTCACCGTGGCCGTCCCGCCCTGCGGTTGCGCGGCGACGGCCCGGGCGATCGCCTCGCGCAGCTTGCTCTGGGCCTCGCCGTACTTGGTGAAGTCACCGGCCTTGAGGGCGGCGTCGGCCTCGGCCATGGCCGCCTGGGCGTCGGCGAGAGCCTGGTTCAGCGCCGCGGTCCCGGTGCTCGGTGGTGTCGGTGTCCCGGGCGTGGCCGGGGTGCTCGGGGTCGGCGGCCGGGCGACCTGACCGCCGAACAGCTCGTTCAGCGCCCCGTCGAGGGAGTCCGACCAGGCCAGCTGGTTGCCGAAGACGACGACGATGGCCCGGCCCAGCGGGTAGGCGTTGGTCGCGTTGCTCTGCAGGTAGATCGGCTCGACGTAGAGCAGCCCGCCGGCCATCGGCAGGGTGAGCAGGTTGCCCAGGATGACCGCGTTGCCCTGCTGGCGAGCGCTGCTGAGGTACTGCGACAGGGTCAGCGTGAACGCCTTGGACGAGGTGCTCGAGGAGTTGATGGTGTTCTGGACCTGGCCCGGGCCGTTGACGTTGGACTCCGGGGGGACCTCCAGCAGCCGCAGGGTGCCGTAGCCCTCGCGGATCGTCCCGGCGGCGGAGCCGGCGTTGGAGTCCACGGCGAGCAGACCGGAGAGCACCTCGCGGGTGCCGACCGGCATGAACGTCGTCGTCAGCGAGAACGACGGCGCGCTCTGCCCCGGCATCGCCAGGGTCTGGTAGTAGGCCGGCTGTGGGGTGTTGCGCTGCTCCTGGGTGGGGTCCGACGGCACTCGCCAGAAGTCCTGCCCGCCGTAGAAGGAGCCCGGGTCCTGCACGTGGTAGCGCGAGAGCAGGTCGCGCTGCACCTTGAACAGGTCCTCCGGGTAGCGCAGATGGGACATCAGCGACCCGCTGATCTTGTCGATCGACTCCACGGTGCCCGGGAAGGCCCCCATCCAGGCCCGCAGGATCGGGTCGCCGGCGTCCCAGGCGTACAGGTGCACCGACCCGTCGAAGGCGTCGACGGTGGCCTTGACCGAGTTGCGGATGTAGTTGATCTGGCCCTGCTCCAGGGCGGTGACGCTGCGCCGGGACCGGGTGATCGAGTCGACCGTCGAGGTCTGCATCTGGGTCAGGCGCGAGTTCGGGTAGCCGGCGGTCGTCGTGTACCCGTCGACGATCCACACGATCCGTCCGTCGACGATGGACGGGTAGGCGTTGCCGTCGAGGGTCAGCCACGGCGCCACCCGGGCGACCCGGTCACGCGGGGTGCGGTTGTCGAGGATCCGCGACGAGGAGTTCACCGCGTCGGAGAGCAGGAAGTTCGGCTCGCGGTACTTCACGCCGTAGGCGAGCTTCTTGAGGAACCCGTCCAGCGGCACCCCGCCGGAGCCGGCATACGTGTTGTTGACCTGCTGCGCGTCCGCGGCGGTGAGATAGTCGAACTCGCGGGGCGCGGCGCCCGCGGGAGCGCCGACGATGGAGTAGGCCGGCGACTGCTCGCCGAAGTAGACCCGGGGCTCGTACTCCCCGAGGGTCTTGCCGGCGGGGATGGAGGACTCGGCGAAGACCGGCTGGCCGTCGGACTGCCGGTTGCCGTATGCCGCGAGCACGCCGTAGCCGTGGGTGTAGACGGTGTGGTCGTTGAGCCAGTTGCGTTGACCGGTGGGCACCCCGTCGAGGTCGATCTCGCGCACCGAGACGACCACGTCGCTGGTCGCGCCCTCCACGGCATACCGGTCGACGTCGAGGGCATCGGGCAGGGCGTAGTACTGCCGCGAGGTGTGCAGCTGCTTGAACGTCGGCGAGACGACGTTCGGGTCGACCAGGCGGATGCCCGGGATCGCCGCGGCGGCGGTGCGCAACTGCTCGGGGGTGGCCTCCGTCGAGGGCTTGTAGGGCGTCGACTGGATGGTGTCCAGCCCGTATGCCGCGCGCGTGGCCGCGATGTTGCGGGCCAGGTACGGCGCCTCGAGGGACTTCTCGCTGGGCTTGACCCGCAGCGACTGGATGAGCGCCGGGAAGATCCCGCCGACGACCACGGAGACCACGACGAGCAGGACGGTGGCGACCACCGGCAGGCGCCAGGACCGGGTCCAGATCACCGAGAGGAACATCAGCGCGCACAGGACCGACGCGATCGCGAGGATCGCCTTGGTCGGCAGCACCGCGTTGTCGTCGGTGTACTGGATGCCGGTCATGAGGTCGGACGTGGCCGTGGACAGGGAGTAGCGCTCCAGCCAGTACCCGGCGCCGCGCACGAGGAGGAAGGCCGCGACGAGCGTGGACAGGTGCAGCAGGGTGGCTCTGGTGGTGTCCCGTCCCCGGTTCTGCAGCTGCAGGCCGCCGTAGACGTAGTGGGCGAAAGCGGCGGCCAGGATGCCGATGATGAGCACCATGGACAGGAAGCCCACGACGAAGGTCAGCCACGGGAGGGTGAAGACGAAGAAGCCGAGGTCCATGCCGAACTGCGGATCCGCGGTGCCGAACTCGGTGGCGTTGCGCCAGAGCAGGAAGCTCTCCCACTGTTGGGAGGCGGCGATGCCGGTGAGCAGCCCGATGACCACGGGCACGGCGACGGTGCCCACCCGGCGCAGCGGCTCCAAGGCCTCCCGGTAGCGGTCCAGGGCGTCCTGCTGGGGGGTCGACGGAGCGTAGACCGGCCGCGCCCGATGCCCGAACCACAGGCTCGACCAGGTGAGGGCCGCGGTGATCAGCCCGCCGACCACCCCGAGGAGCGCCTGCGCCCCGACCTGCGTGGTGAACACCGACCGGAAGCGGACCGAGTCGAACCAGAGGACCTCGGTCCACACCGAGGAGATCGCCGAGACGGCCACGAACGCGACGACCAGCACGACGATGGTGGCCACCAGCGGGCTGCGACGTCGCTCGAAGGCTCGTTCCAGACTCGGCCTGCCGGTCGGACCCCCGGGGCCTGCCGAGCCGCCGCCGCCGGTCCACTCTCGCTCGCTCACGACAGCAATCTACCCAGCGGTGGGCCCGATCCCGTCCTCGCGTCGTGGCCACGGGCGCCGGCAGCGGGGGCCGCGGGCCTCAGCAGCGCGCCAGCGCACCGGTCTGGGAGCGGCCGACGGCCTCGAGCGCGGCCCTGGCCTCGGCGAACGTCGCGACCTTGACGACGGTCATCCCGTCGGGCTCCCGGCCCCGGACCTCGGGGCAGCTTCCGGCCGGCGCGAGGAAGACGCTCGCCCCGGCCTGGCGCGCCCCGGCCATCTTCTGGGCGATCCCGCCGATCGGCCCCACGGCTCCCCCGTCGTCGATCGTCCCGGTGCCGGCGACCGACGCCGCGCCGGTCAAGGCCCCGTCGGTGAGCTTGTCGTAGATCCCGAGCGCGAACATCAAGCCGGCCGACGGTCCGCCCACGTCGCCGGCGTCGATCGTCACCTCGACGGGCATCCGGTAGTCGCCGGCGAGGGCGATCCCCACATAGGTGCGCCCGTCCGGCGCCGTGCCGGTGCGGGGGTGCACGGTGACCTGGGCCTCCCCCCGGCGCACCACCAACTCGACCGCGTCCCCGGCCCGCACCGCCGCGATCGCGGCCCGCAGGCCCTCCGCGTTGGCGACCGGTGCCCCGGCGATGCTCACCAGGACGTCGCCGGCCTGCAGCTGGCCGGTGGCGGGCGCCCCGTCGACCAGCCGCGTCACCCGCAGGACCAGCGGGACGTCGTAGCCCACCGCGCGCAGGGCCACCGCCGCGGCGACCTGCTGCGACCCGGTCATCTCGACGCGGTTCTCCTGGGCGACCTGCTCCTGGGTCACCTGTGGCGGGAACAGCTCGTCCACCGAGTACACGTCCTGGTCGGCGGCCAGCCAGGCCGCCAGGACGTCGACGACGTTGACGGCATACCCGGGCCCACCCCTGACCCGCACCGTGGTGAAGTCGAGCCGGCCGGCCGTGGGGTAGGTGGGGGCGCCGGCGACCCGGATGCGCGCGACCGTCGAGCCGTCGGCGGAGCGTTGCTCGCCGAGCACGTCGACGGCCGGCCCTGGGCTCATGATCGCGTACGGCAGGTGGATCAGGCTCACCGCGGCCCCCAGCGCGAGGGCCACGAGCATCGAGACGACGAGCCGGACGAGGGACCGCCGCCCCGGTGCCGGCTCGCCCGGACCGGCGGGGGGGGCCGAGGGAACCGCGACGGGGGTGTCGGCGAGGTCATCGTGCTTCGGGTCGGGGTGAGCGGTCACGGCAGGCCCACCCACTGCTCGGTCCCGTCGGCGAACACCTGGTGCTTCCAGATCGGCACCTGCGCCTTGAACCGGTCGACCAGCGCGCGGCATACCTCGAAGGCCTCGCCGCGGTGCTCGGCGCCCACCGCGGCGACGATCGCGACATCGCCCACCACGAGCCGGCCGACCCGGTGCTGCACCGCCACCCGGACCACCCGGCCCTGCTCGGCCAACCCCGACACGAGCGCGGTGGCGACGTGCAGGGCGCTGGGGTGGCAGGAGTACTCCAGGACCTGCACGACCCGCCCGCCGTCGACCGAGCGGACCTGCCCGACGAACACGACGAGCGCCCCGGTGCGCTCGGAGCGGACCGCGGCGAGCGCCTCGTCGACCGACAGGGGCGACTGGCGGATCTCGGCGAGCGCGACCGCCCGGGAGGGCTGGGCGGTCATCGCTTCCGCGCCCGACGCAGGGCGGCGGCCGTGCCGACCAGGGCCACCGCGGCGCTGGCCGCGCCCAAGGCGGCGTCGCGGGGGCTGACGCGGCGCCCGACGAGGGCGTGCCGCCCGGCGATGGACTCCAGCAGCACGCCCACGCACGTCTCGTTGTCGTATGCCGCCTCCCATCCCCCCGCCCGCAGCGTGGCCGAGTCGACCGCCCAGGGGTAGAGGGCCAGCGCCAGCTCACTGGCCGGAGCGGGCAGCACGCCGACCCGGTGCAGTCGTTGCGCCGTGCCCAAGGCGGTGGCCTGGCTCAGCTCGACGTGGCGCATGCCGGTGAGCTGCTCCAGCCGGTGCTGGGTGAGCCAACCGTCGCACCCGACCGTGACGACCGGCGCGACCACCCCGGCGACGACCGCCACCACGGCCGAGGCGAGGTCCTCGACGTGGCAGAACTGCCAGGCCGGCGTGGCGCCGCGCACGGTGAGCAGCCGAGGGGCCTCGAAGTGTCGCGTGACGACGGTGTCCACCCCGGGGCCCACCAGGGCCGCCGGCCGCACCACCGTCACCACGAGCCCGGGATGCACCGAGCGGGCTGCAGCCACGACCTCCTCCACGGCCAGCAGGTCCCCCACCACCCCGTCGTCGGGCGTGGCGCGCAGCGGCGCACCCTCGGGCAGGGGCACCGGGTTGTCGGGCAGGGCGCCGTAGACCTTCGCCGACGTGACGACCACGAGGCGGGCGGCACCGGCGGCGGCCGTGGCGGTGACCAGGGTCTGCGCCGCCCGGACGACTCGGGCACGCCGCACCGAGGCCCGCTCGTCCAACGCGCTCTGCAGGTCGGCCGCGGCGGCGACCCAGACGACCACCTGCACGTCGCGCAGGGCGTCGACCACGCCGGGGTCGCACGGGTCGGCCTGCCGCCAGAGGACGCCGGGGACCTGGCCCGGGGTCGCGTCGAGCGCCACGACGGGGGACGGCGCACCTGCCTCGGTATGCCGCGCCAGCGCCGCGAGGATCCTGCCCCCCGGGACCGAACCGGCGTCGACCACCGCCACCGACGGTAGGACTCGCGCTCGACGCCGCCTCGGGCCGGCGGATTGCCGGGAACTCACCGACCCCTCCTGTGGTTGTCTTGGAGGTACATCCTCTCAGGAGCCAGGAGCACCCCGATGTCCGATCGCGGCGAGGCGCCCGGGTCGCCACCCGACCCCGACGACTCGGACCGTCCCGACCGCGCCGTCCCCGACCCGGCCGCGCCTGCCGGCGGCGGCGGCATACCGGCGATGGACGACCTGATGCGCATGTTGGGCATGCCGACCGGTGCGGGCGGGGGGATGCCCGATCTGGAGGCCATGCTGCGCTCGGTGTTCGGCCAGGACGCCCGGCTGCCGGCGGAGCTGACCCAGCTGCTCGCGGCGTTGCGGGCCGACCCGAGCGGCAACCCGATGGCCGCGGCGGTCCGCCGGCAGTTCGCGACGCTGTTCGGCGACTCCTCGCCGCAAGGGCACCTCGACAGCGCCCGTGACATCGCCCGGAAGGTCCTCTCGGTGGCGGGGGACCGAGTGGTCGGCGAGGCGCAGCGGCGCGAGGTCGCCGAGGCGGTCGGGGTCGCGCACCTGTGGATCGACCCGGTGACCACCCTGGACCCGCCGGCCGGGCGGGCCCTGGCCTGGAGTGGGGCCGACTGGGTGGAGGCGACGATGCCCACCTGGTCCTCGCTCGTCGAGCCGGTCGCCGACGGGGTGGCCCGGGCCGGCAGCAGTGCCCTGCGCGGTCAGCTGCAGCAGTTCGGCACCTCCCTGGACCTGCGCTCGGTGCTCGGCGAGGCCGCGCCGGAGGGGGGCGCGGTGGACCTGTCCGGGGTGTTCGGGCAGATCGGGCCGGCCCTGGAGCAGCTCACCGGCGGCATGTTCGCCGCCCAGATCGGCCAGGCGGTGGGCACCCTGGCCGCCGACGTCCTCGGCGGCACCGAGGTCGGGCTGCCCCTGGTCGCCGACGAGGCGGTGGCCCTGTTGCCGGCGCGGGTGGCCGCCTTCGCCGAGGGGCTGCAGATCGACCCCGCCCAGGTGCGTCTCTATCTGGCGGTCCGCGAAGCCGCCCGGGTGCGCCTGTTCGCCCAGGTGCCGTGGTTGACCGCCCAGCTCGAGGCCGCGGTCCGCGACTACGGGCGGCACATCACCATCGACACCGAGGCCATCGAGGCCGCCGTGCGGTCCATCGACGTGAGCGACCTGGCCGCGCTGCAACAGGCGTTCTCCCAGGCCGAGCTCTTCGGACGGCGCACCACCGCCGAGCAGCAGGCCGCGCTGACCCGGTTGGAGTCGACGCTCGCGCTCGTCGAGGGCTGGGTCGACCTGGTCACCGAGCAGGCCGTGGCCGCTCACCTGCCCGAGGCCGACGCGCTGCGCGAGGCGGTCCGTCGCCGCCGGGCCGGCGGGCCGGCGCAGAAAGCGTTCGCGGGGCTGGTCGGCTTGGAGCTGCGCCCCCGACGACTCGTCGACGCGCGCAACCTGTGGGCGGCGCTGCAGGACGCCGGGGGCATCGAGCTGCGGGACGGCTCGTGGCAGTACCCCGACCTGGCCCCGACCGCGGCCGACCTCGACGACCCGCTCGGCTATGTCGAGAAGCGCACCGCCGGGCCGGTGCGCGACGCCATGGACGCCGAGCTGGACCGGCTGTTGGCGGCGGGCGCACCGCCGGACCCCGGCCCGGACGAGGGCCGCGACCGGGGCGGGCCCCCCGACGCGGACCCGGGCGACCCGGCGGGTGCCTGACCGGGCCGCGCACGCAGCCGCCCGTCCCCACCCGTCGCGGGACGCGGCACACCCGCCGGTGCCCGCCGAGGCGAGCAGCGACGCGGCATACCGGCGGTTGCATGCCGACGCGACGTCCCTGCTGCGCCGGTGGCCCGCCCCGACTACGGCGCAGGACACCCTCCGGCACGACCTGCTGGGCCACTTGGGCGAGCACCCCGACGCGATGGCCAGGTCCGGGCCGCCGGCCCACCTCACGGCCAGCGCGCTGGTGTTCGACGCCGACCTGCGCCGGGTGCTGCTCACCCACCACCGCAAGGCCCACGCCTGGCTGCAGCTCGGCGGGCACTGCGAGCCTACGGACGCCTCGGTGTGGGCGGCCGCGGTGCGCGAGGTCCAGGAGGAGTCCGGCATCGCCGGGGTGCGGGTCTGCCGCGAGATCGCGGCGCTGGCCCGGCACCGGTTGGTGGGCGACTTCGGGCGGTGCCGCGAGCACCTGGACGTCCAGTTCGCCGCGGTGGCGCCGCGGGGCGCCGAGCCGGTGACCGGCCCCGAGTCGATCGACGTGCGGTGGTGGCCCCTGGGTCGGCTGCCACGCGGGAGCGCCGCGCGGCTCGGGGCCCTCGTGCCGGCCGGTCTGCAGGTGCTCGCGCGGTGCCGCTCAGAGGGTGAGCAGCGAGACGACGCCCACCGCGAGGGTCGAGCCGATCTCGCCGATGCCGATCTGCGCCGGGCTCAGGGCGTACCGCGGCACGACCGCAGCCCGCACCGCCAGGACCGCCAGGACCGCGCCGAGCCACGGTGAGAACCCCACCATCGCCACGACGGCCAGCGCGTGCCACCCGATCGACAGGGCGAGGTAGCGGGGGTTGCCCCGCTCGCGGATCATCGACTTGACGTAGCACACCGTGCCGCCGAAGTAGAGGAACTGACCAAGGGCCAGCAGGGACGCCCGACGCAGATCCTCGCCCCCTGCGGCGTCGTAGGCCACGACGGTCATCAATGCCGACCCGACCACCGTGGTCAGCCCCGCCAGCAGCTCCCGCTCGTGGCGGCGGGCGGCCGCCCAGAGCCCGACGCCCAGCGGCAGGACGAACCCCGGCGCCCACCGGAGCAGGCCCGGTGACGTCGTCGCGGTGAGCACGCCCGACGCCGTGGCCAGCGCGGCATACGCGCGCACCGGCGGCAGGTAGCGCGCCCGCCGCCCGGACTTGAGCCAGAGGCTGGTGGCGAAGAAGGCGAAGTAGCCGGCGAACCAGAACAGCGCGAGCGGCACGTGTCGCCAGGACGGGCCCGACGCCAGCGCCCCGAGCAGGATCGGGCTGGCGAGCATGGCCCACGCACCGTGCTGGTTGGGGACCCAGCCGGCGGCCCGCCGCCGACGGCTCACGAGTCGAGCAGGCCGAGGCCCGCGGTGGCGCTGACCCCGTCGAGGAACCCCCGGGCCCGCTCCAGGCGCGGGTAGGGCGCCAGCAGCGCCCAGAAGTCCGGGCCGTGCCCAGGGACGAGCAGGTGGGCCAGCTCGTGCAGCAGGACGTAGTCGAGCACGTATGCCGGCATCCCCCGCACGCGGGTGGAGATGCGGATCGACCCGTCCGAGGGAGTCGCCGAGCCCCACCGGCCGTGCTGGTTGTCCGCCCAGCGCACCGACGTGGCCCTGGCCCGGCCGGCGAGGTAGTCGCGGGAGAGCCGCCCGGCCCGCTGCTGCAGGGCGTCGTCGCCCGGGCGCCGCCTGCGGTCGCTGCGCTCCAGGCGGGCCATCATGGTGCGCACCCAGCGGGCCTCCTCCGACGCGGTGAACCGAGCCGGGATGAGCACGACGGTGCGCCCGCCCTCCCGGTAGGCGCTCACCGTGCGGCGTCGTCGAGCGCTGCGCCGGACCTCGACCGGTCCACCCGCAGGGTCGGCCGGCCCTGCCCCCGGGTCCGAGGCGGGTGCGAGGTCCATGCTCGCCAGCCTACGTCGCGGTCCGGACACCCGATCCACGGCGTGGTATGCCGCCGACGCCGCACCCGGGGCACCGCAGCCGAGGCACCGGCCGGGCTCGGCCCCCCGCCGCTGCGAGTGGCCGACCGGCCCGCCGGTCAGCGCCCCCGGAAGGACGGCGTCCGCCGCGCGGCGGCGGCGGCGATGCCCTCGTGCAGGTCCTCGGTGGCCAGGGTGACCGCCTGGGCCAGCGCCTCCCAGGCGATCCCGTCCTCGAACGACGCGTGCCCGCCGCCGCGCAGGGCCGCCACCGTCAACCGGGTGGCGACCGGGGCGAAACGCCCGATCCGCTCGGCGGCGGCCAGTGCCTCGGGCAGCACCTGCTCGGCGGGCAGCGCCCGGGACACCACGCCCATCGCCAGCGCCTCGGAGCCGGAGATCATCCGCCCGGTCAACAGCAGGTCCCGGGCCACCGCCATCCCGCCCACCTCGGGCAGCGACCAGGTCGTGGCCATCCCCGGGTGCAGCCCCAGCGACGCGAACGGCACCCCGAGGGTGGCGTCGGCGGCGGCATACCGCACGTCGCAGGCGAGCGCGACACCCAGCCCGGCCCCGACCGCCGCCCCGTTGATCGCGGCGATCGTCGGCACCTCGACCTCGCGGATGGACAGCCACGAGCGGTAGAAGGCGAGCATCCGGGTGCGCAGGTCGGCGACCTGTGCGTCGGGCTCGGAGACGATCCAGGACAGGTCGCCGCCGGCGCAGAACGCCGTGCCGGCACCCGTGACGACGACCGCCGCCAGCTCCGGGTCCCGACGCAACCGGGCCATGACCCGCACCCAGGAGTCGGTCATGGCATCGGACATGGCGTTGCGGCGCTCGGGCAGGTCGAAGGTCACCACGGCGACGCGGCGGGACCCGACCGGTCGAGCCTGCACCGAGAGGTCCTCGTAGGGCTGCTCCCACCACGCCGGCTCGGTCATGCCCGCCAGCCTAGCCAGGGCGCGAGCAGTCTCCTCGCGCGGTTGCCCGCCCCCCTGGTCTAGGGTGGGCGGGAGCCCCGGCCCGCAGCAGACGCCGGCGCACCAGTCCGGGCGAGCGCCACCATGCGCCGCCCGCCCCAGACGAACGGAGAACCGATGTCGGACGAGACCTACAAGGGTGAGTTCTACTGCGTGAAGTGCAAGGCCAAGCGTGAGGCCGAGGGCCACATCGTGGTGAGCGAGAACGGCCGGCGGATGGCCAAGGGCAAGTGCCCCGAGTGCGGCACCAACCTCAACCGCATCCTCGGCAAGGGCTGACCACAGCACGGATCCGGCAGACCGATCGAGGGCGGGCTCGCGACAGGGCCCGCCCTCGGCCTGTGTCCCGACCGCCACCCGACCCCCCGACCGCCACCCGACCCCCCGACCGCCATGCGCCCCCGCCTGCTGTGGATGATCGGCCCGAGCCACCACGTCCCTCTGGCAGATTCGGCCCATGTCCCGCAACGACCGGCTCCGGCTGCGTCACCGCGTCCTGCGCCGCGCCCCCGGCAGCGTCCAGGTGGGCCTGGACCCCGGCGCCGCCGCCGTCTTGGAGAGCCTGCTGCCCGGCGACGTCGAGGTGCTGACCGCCCTGGGTCGCCCGCGCACCCTGCCCGAGCTGTATGCCGTTGCCGCCCGCCACGGCGTGCCGGCCCGGCGGGTCGACCGGTTGGTGGGACTGCTGCGAGCCCAGGGCCTGCTGGCCGGTGCGGCCGTCGATCGGGTCGCCCTGGCCGCGGTGCCCGTGGGCGGTCCCACCGCGCTGCTGCGCGACGCACGCGTGGCCGCCGACACCCCGCAGGCCCCGCCCGGCCTCGTGGAGCGGGTCTTGCGCCGCCCCGCCCGCTGTGTCGCCGTCGACGGCCGCGGGGAGCTGGCCGCCCTGGTCGCCGAGGCGTTGCGCCGGGCCGGGATCGGGCAGGTCCTGCTGGGGATGATGGTCGCCGACGACCTCGACCTGTCGCTGCGCGCCGCCGAGCCGGCGTGGGGCGGCCCCCGGTCCGCGTCGACGGTGACGCCGCCGGCGATGGTCGTGCTCGTCGCGGCCGATGCCGTCGACCCGCGACGGGCCGCGCCCTGGTGGCGCCGCGGCATACCCCACCTGCCGGTGGTCGCCGAGGGCGCCCGGGTCACCGTGGGCCCGCTCGGCGGCCTCTGGCGCGAGGGCGCGTGCCTGCGCTGCGTGGACCTGTACCGTTCGGGCGCCGACCCCGTGTGGCCGGCCGTCCTCGCGGAGCTGACCGCCGACCCGTTCGGCGCGCCGGCGCCGGGCACCGACACCACCCTGGCGGTCACCGCGGCGGGGGTCGTGGCCATGGTGACCTGCGGGGTGCTGGACGGGCGGGCGGTGCCGGCCGGTGTCGCGCTGGAGGTCTCGTTGCCCTACCCGCGCATCGACTACCGCCGCTGGGCGCGCCACCCGGCCTGCCCGGAGCACACCGTGCACGAGGATGCCTGGCAGCGGGTGACAATGGCGGGGTGAACGACATCCCCGGCAACCCCATCGCGCGGGCGGCTCGGCTGGCCGCGCTCCCGGTGGGGTATGCCGGTCGGGCGGCGTGGGGGCTGGGCAAGCGGGTCGGCGGGCGGCCGGCGGAGCTCGTCGCGGCCGAGATCCAGACCCGCACCGCCGCCCAGCTGTTCGCCACGCTGGGCGAGCTCAAGGGCGGGGCGATGAAGTTCGGTCAGGCGCTGTCGATCTTCGAGGCCGCGCTGCCCGACGAGCTCATGGGGCCCTATCGGGCCGCCCTGACCAAGCTGCAGGACAGCGCACCGGCCATGCCCCCGCCGCTGGTCGGTCAGGTGCTGACCGACCAGATCGGGGTGCGCTGGCGGGGCCGGTTCGTCGAGTTCGACGACACCGCCGCCGCGGCGGCCTCGATCGGCCAGGTCCACCACGGCATCTGGCGCGACGGGCGCGAGGTGGCGGTGAAGATCCAGTACCCGGGCGCCGGCAAGGCCCTGCTGTCCGACCTCAACCAGCTCTCCCGGGTGGCCCGGGTGGCCACCTCGTGGATTCCGGGCATCGAGATCACACCGCTGCTCGACGAGCTCAAGGCCCGGATGGGCGAGGAGCTGGACTACCGGCTGGAGGCGGCCAACCAGGAGGCGTTCGCGGCGGCATACGAGGGCGACCCGCACGTGCTCGTCCCGCACGTCGTGCTCGGGCGGGAGCGGGTGGTCGTCGGCGAGTGGGTGGCGGGCCGGCCGTTGTCGGCGATCATCGCCGAGGGCACCCAGGCCGAGCGGGACGCCGCGGGGCTGCGGTACATGGAGTTCCTGCTGTCCGGTCCGGGCCGCTGCGGCCTGCTGCACGCCGACCCGCACCCGGGCAACTTCCGGATGCTGCCCGACGGGCGGATCGGGGTGGTCGACTTCGGCGCGGTCAAACGGCTGCCCGACGGGCTGCCCCCGCAGTTGGGCCGGCTGCTCACCCTCGCCATCGACGGGGATGCCGCCTCGACGCTGGCCGGGCTGCGCGCGGAGGGCTTCGTGCGCGACGGGGTGGACCTCGACGCCGACCGCCTCCTGGAGTACCTCGAGCCCTTCATCGCGCCCTTGCGGCACACCGAGTTCCGGTTCACCCGGCAGTGGCTGCGTGAGACCTTCGACCACATCAAGGACCCCCGCCGACCCAACTACTCGGTGGGGCTGCGCCTGAACCTGCCCCGGGAGTACTTCCTCATCCACCGCGTCTGGCTCGGCGGCATCGGGGTGTTGTGTCAGCTCGGGGCGAGCGTGCCGGGGCGCGCGGTGGTCGGGGCGATGATCCCCGGCACGGACCTGCCGCCGACGGCGCGCTGATCCGCACCGCCGGGCGTCACCACCAGGCGGAGTCCAGCTTGCTCTCGATGGCGCGCAGGTACTCGCGGCTGCACTGACCGCAGGTCCACACCACGCGACCGTCCTCCAGGCCCTTGGTCCAGGCGAGCATCGCCGCCTCGGTGCCGGCCGGCGACGGCGGCAGCCCGCGACCGCACGTCACGCACACCACGGTGTCCTGGGCTGCCACGGACCAAGTGTGCCCGGCTGCAGCCCCGCGCGGAAGCGCTGCCACCGACGACTTCGCCCGGTGGTGCTGGCCAGGCCGGCCTCGTGCCGGCGCGGCGCTATCTGCGGCCGACGCCCAGCAGCGCGGCCAGCCCCAGCGCGCTGCGCGGTTCGTATGCCGTCGTCCACAGCCCGCCGTGCACCGCGGCATCCGCCTCGTCCTGCCACGGTGAGGCAGACGCCGGTCGACCCGCCCGCAGGTCGTGCACGAGCAACACGGCCATCAGTGCCCTGGCCGTGTCCGGGTCGAACACCTCGATCCCGAACCGGTGGGCGCCGACATAGGCGGCGGCCAACGCCCGGTTGCCCAGCACGGAGCGGCTGCGCGTCGGCGGCGCGACGTGCCCCGACACGTTGGCGCCGGTGGCCCGGGTCACCGTGGCCCGCCAGCGCTGGATCCGCCGGGCGAGCAGGTAGTTCGGACCCTGGTGGACGATGACCGAGTCGTTGATGCCCGGCTGCGCCCCGGGCACGTAGTTGCGGGTGAGCAGGCGGCCGCCGCTGAGCGCCCGCATCGGTGCGCGGACCACGCGGCTGACCGTGCTGGTGTCCCAGGCGCGCGCCGACAGCCGCACCGCCTCGGCGGGCACCGCGAACACGTCGGTGGGGCTGGCCAGCAACGCCAAGGCCAGACCCGGCCGCTGCGCCTGCACCTGGGCGACGAGCGCGTCGGCGGCCACGGCCAGCCGCACGTCGAGGGCAGCCCGGGCATGGACGTAGCTGCCCATGACGAAGTCCCGGGGCATCGACCCCAACCAGGTGGCGGCGGTCACCGGCTCGGCCAGCAGATCGATGCCGGCCCGGTCGGCCGGTGGGCCGGCCTGCGGGCTCATCGGCACGTGCATCCGCCCGGCGCCCTTGCGGGCCGCCGCCAGCAACCCGGTCCAGACTGCCCGTGCCGGCCGGTCCACGGCCACGACGTCCGCACCCCAGCGCAGCAACCAGGGCACCGGGCCCAGCTCGGCCCCGGCGCCCAGGGCGACGAAGGTGACATCGCGCAGGTCGAGCCAGTCGGGGTTGGCCAGGACCCGGTCGATCGCCTCGCCGACCGTCGGGTCGACCTTGCCGTCGTTGAGCCACGCGGACACCCTGCGGCGCACGTCGGCCCCGCTCAGGACGCGCCCGCGCCAGGGCAGCAGCACCTCTCGCTCGCGAGGTGCCGCGCCGTCGACCACCTCGGTGTGCAGTGGTCGGGCCGCCTCGGCGAACGCCGCGGACAGCGGTCCCTCGCCGTCCGGTCCCCCCCACCGCATCCGCCCGTGGAGCGCAGCCAGCCCGCCGCGAGCGATCTCGAGGGCATCGGCGGGGGCGGTCACGCCGGCCTCGACGAGTCGGCGGAAGTGGGTGGGATAGCCGCTGCGCCAATGGGTTTCGCCCTCGGCCGCCCGAGCACCCACGGGGTCGACACCGCGCAGCGCGTCGGCGACCACGGCTCGGCCGAGCCGGCTCGTGCTGCGCCGGCCGGCGATGACGGGGAACGCGACGAAGCGATCCCAGGGCGGCCCGTCGCGATCAGCCACGAGCGGCGGCCTTCTGCTCCTTCTTGAAGGCGCGGACCTTGTCCAGCGATTCCCGGTCGACGACGTCGGCCACCGACCGGAACGATCCGGGCTCGGCATACGGGCCGATCGCCTCGCGCCAGCCCTCGGGCCGGACCCCGAGCTGCTTGCCCAGCAGGGCCGCGAAGATCCGGGCCTTCTGGGCGCCGAAGCCCGGCAGCGCCTGGAGTCGGGCCAGCAGCTCGTCGGCCCCGTCGGCGGTGGTCCAGAGCCGCTCGGCCTGACCCTCGTAGCGCGCCACCACGGCGGCGGCCAGCTGCTGCACCCGTCCGGCCATCGACCGGCCGTAGCGGTGGATCGCCGGGGGTCTCGCGCACAGGTCGGCAAAGGCGTCGGGCTCGGCCGCGGCGACGGCGGCCGGGTCGAGGGTGCCGAACCGGTCCAGGATCGTGGCCGGGCCGGCGAAGGCCCGCTCCATGGGGAACTGCTGGTCCAGCAGCATGCCCACGAGCAGGGCGAACGCGTCGGTGCTGAGCACCTCGTCCGCCGCGGGGTCCTGGGCGATCCTCAGGTGCGCGTTCATCCCGTCAGGGTATGCCGCCGACCGGTCGGCGGCACCGCTGCGGTGCGGCCACCCCACCGGCTCACCGCGGCGCGGGACGCGCAGTCACGGCAGCGCGCTGCCGGCAGACAGCGAGGGCGGGCCCGCACGCTGGCGCATGCGGGCCCGCCCGGTCCGGCGTGCCGCGGCGGGCGGCAGGTCACCGCTGGTGCCCGGCCCGGCGGGCGCGGCGGATCTCCAGCTGGATCAGCCGGGCGCCGCGTCGGACGCCCTGGATGCGCTCGGGGCGCACCCGCTGCTCGTGGCGCTCTCGCACCACGTGTGGGTTGACGATCTCGAACATGTCCACTCCCGGTGGGTCTGGTCGCTGACTTCCTCGGCCGCCGCGACCCCGGTGCCGACGGGAGGTCGGCACCGGTCAGGCCGCGACGGTGTCGCACTTGCGCGGGCGACCTCGGGGCCGCTTGCGCGCGACGATGGCGCCCTGGACGAACAGCTGCCCGCCCCAGACGCCCCACGGCTCCGCACGCGCCTGGGCACCGGCCAGGCAGGCAGCCTGAGCCGGGCACCCCTGGCAGAGCGTCTTGGCGAGCTCGACGTCCGTCGGGCTCTCGGCGAACCACAGCTCCGCGGCGTACTCGCGGCAGGCGATCACGCCTCCCTGCGACAACGCGTGGGCCTGGCGGTCGATGAGCGCGGTGAGCGTCATCGCGGTCACCTCCTTGTCGTCCGGGCCGCTCGCGGTGGCGGGCGACCATGCGGTCTTGGTGCCGGCGCGCCCCGGTGGGGGCGGGCGCCGGGCTCGGTCGGTCGGCGGGTCTGGGTCGGCGGCCGGTCGCGGGCAACACGAAGGCCGCGGATCCCGGGTCGGGTTCCGCGGCCTGAGGTCAGACCTCGCCTGCCTAGGCGGGTGGTCTGTCGAGAGCGGAACGCACGACACCGGCGGCGTCGTAGGCCGGCACGTAACCGGCCCGGTCCTTGATCCAGTTGGCGGTCGCGGCCGCCCGGACGCGAGCGGACAGAGCCCGGCCCCGGTCGGCCAGGTGGGCGGGCACGAGGGCGGTGTGGCGACGGTCCGTCGGGTCCGCGCCGGTGCCACGTGCACCCGGCATCGCGGTCGTCATCGTGATCTCCATCGGGCCAACCCTCCTTCCCGTCCTCGTCCGGTTTCCGGCAGGCCGAGTCGACCAGCGGAGTGAGCGATATCGAGGGTAACCCGCGGGGCCCGAGGACACCAACATGTTTTCCGACGTGGTCACCGATCCCCGGGCGGAGTCGGGCTGATGCCCCCGGATGTCGTTGTGTCGGAACGCTTCTCACGGGCACCCGGCAGCTCGGCCAGCAGGGCGAGGACCGCCGCGCCGTAGAGGTCGAGCTTGCGCGCGCCCACCCCCGGCACGGCGGCCAGCTCGCCGAGCGTGGCCGGGCACCGCTCGGCGAGCACCGTGAGGGTGGCGTCGGTGAAGACGACGTAGGCGGGCACGGCCTGCTCGCGGGCCACGCCCGACCGCCAGGTCCGCAGCGCCTCGAACACCGCCGGGTCATGGGTCGGCGGGCACGCCGTGCACCGCCCGACCTTGCGCTCGGCCGCGCTCGACAGGTCGGCGCCGCAGCCGCGGCATACCGACGGGGTCTTGGCCGCCGCGGCGGCGCGGCGCCCCGACCCGGGCCGGGACCGGGCAGCGTCGCCGAGCACCGGGGCGGCGGCGTCGAGGAACCGCGAGGGCCGGCGGCTGGGGCGCGACCCGGGGGTGCGCGCCGCGGCCCACGACAGACGCAGCTCGCGTCGGGCTCGGGTCAGCCCGACGTAGAGCAGCCGGCGCTCCTCCTCCAGAGCAGCCGGCCCCTCGGCCAGGGCGATGGGGATGAACCCGTCGCTGGCGCCGACGAGGAAGACGGTGTCCCACTCCAGTCCTTTGGCCGCGTGCAACGACGCCAGGGTGACCCCCTGCACGGTGGGGGCGTGCTGGGCCGCGGACCGCTCGTCCAGCTCGCGGACGAGGTCGCCCATCCGGGCGTGCGGCTCCCCGGCGACGAGGTCGTCGGCGAGGGCCGCCAGCGCGGCGAGCGACTCCCAACGCTCCCGCACGGCGCCGCCGCCGGACGGCGGGGTGGGGGTCCACCCGGCCCCGGCCACCACGTCCCGGACCAGCTCGGGCAGCGGCACCGACCCGTCGTCGCTGCGCACGGCGCCACGCAGCAGCACCGTGGCCGCGCGGACCTCCGCCCTGGCGAAGAACCGCTCGCCGCCGCGCACCAGATAGGGCACCTGGGCCGCCGCCAGAGCCGCCTCGAAGGCCTCGGACTGGGCGTTGGTGCGCAGCAGCACCGCGATCTGCGCGGCCGGGTGGCCGCCGTCGAGCAGGGCGCGGATCTCGGCGGCCACCGCGGCCGCCTCGGCCGGGTCGTCGGGGTGGGCCCGCAGCGAGGGCACCGGACCGGGCGCCGACTGCGCCTGCAACTGCAGGGCGGTATGCCGCTGGCTGCCGGCCGTCCGCGCGCTGCGCACGACGAGGTTGGCCAGGCCGACGATCTGCGGCGTCGAGCGGTAGTTGCGCACCAGGTGGACCACCTGCGCCTGGGGGTGGCGCTGGGCGAAGGTCAGCAGGTGCTCGGGGCTCGCGCCGGTGAAGGAGTAGATGGTCTGGGCCGGGTCGCCGACGACGCAGATGTCCGCACGCCCCCCCAGCCACAGGCCCAGCAGCCGCTCCTGCACGGCGTTGACGTCCTGGTACTCGTCGACGACGAAGTGGCGGTACTGCCGGCGCACCGCCGCCGCGACGTCCTCGCGGTCCTGCAGGATCCCGAGCGTGAGCAGCAGGACGTCCTCGAAGTCGATGACCCCCCGGGCCGCCTTGGCCCGCTCGTAGGCCTCCCACAGCCGGGCCATCGCGGTCGGGTCGACGCCGGCCGGGTCGCGACCGGCCCGGGCGGCCGCCGCGGCATACGTGCCGGGGGTGAGCAGACCGACCTTGGCCCACTCGATCTCGGCGGCCAGGTCGCGCACCGCCGTGCGGTCGGCCGGCAGGCGCAGGCTCGCGGCGGCCTCGGCCACGACCGGGGCCTTGGCCGCCAAGATCTCGGGAGCGGCCCCGCCCACGGCGGTCGGCCAGAAGTAGTGCAGCTGGCGCAGGGCCGCGGCGTGAAAGGTGCGCGCCTGCACCCCGGCCACCCCGAGGTCGCGCAGCCGGCTGCGCAGCTCGCCGGCGGCCCGGGCGGTGAACGTCACGGCGAGCACCCGCTGCGGCTGGTACACCCCAGCATGCACGCCGTAGGCGATCCGGTGGGTGATCGCCCGGGTCTTGCCGGTGCCCGCCCCGGCGAGCACGCACATCGGCCCTCGGGGGCTCTCGGCGACCTGGCGCTGCTCGGGGTCCAGGGCCGCCAGCACCGCGTCGGCGCGGGCCAACGGCATCCCGGCGTCGGCGACGGGGGGCGCCTCGGGCGGTATGCCGCCCGGCGGGCCCGGGCGGGTGCGGCGGGGGGTCATGGCCGCTCGATCCTATGCAGGGTCGGCGACACCGGGCCTGCCGGTGGGTCGGCGCCCGACCGCCCGTGGCCTCGGGCCGGCACCGGCGCCCGCAGAGGGGGCCGGCTCAGGCGCCCGCAGAGCGGGCCGGCTCAGCTCAGTCCGCGGCGTCGGGCGCGGTGGCCTCGACATCCGCCGCGGTCGGCGCGCCAGGCTCGGGCACGGGCCCGGCGAGGTCGGCGGACGGCGGGTCGAGCGGCTCGACGGGGGCCGCGGCCTCGGGCCCGTCGCCCCCCGTGGGGTGCCCGGCGCCCGGCACGGGCGGGTCGGCCTTCTTGTGGTGCTTGGTCCTGGCCTTCTTGGGGGCGACCGTCTGCAGGGTGGCGGCGTGGTCGGGGACGTAGCGGTTGCTCTCGCGGGGCGGTCGGATGTAGCTCACCGCCTCGGGGCGGCTGGGGATGGGCACCGGGGTCGGCTCGCGGTGCTGGTAGGGGATCGTCGACAGCAGGTGCGCGATGACGTTGATCCGCGAGCTCTTCTTGTCCTCGGACTCCACCGTGTACCAGGGGGAGTCGGACAGGTCGGTGAACTGCATCATGGTGTCCTTGGCCCTGCTGTACTCCTCCCACCGGGTGATCGACTGCACGTCCATCGGGCTGAGCTTCCAGCGGCGCATCGGGTCGTTGGCGCGAGAGCGGAACCGTGCCTCCTGCTCGACGTCGCTCACCGAGAACCAGTACTTACGCAGGATGATCCCGTCGTCCAGGAGCATCCGTTCGAAGGACGGGCACTGGCGCAGGAACCGCGCGTACTCCACGTCGGTGCAGAACCCCATGACCCGTTCGACGCCGGCGCGGTTGTACCACGACCGGTCGAACAGCACGATCTCGCCGGCGGCCGGCAGGTGCTCGACGTACCGCTGGAAGTACCACTGGGTCTTCTGCCGCTCGGTCGGTGCCGGCAGGGCGGCGATCCGGGCCTGACGCGGGTTGAGGTACTCGGTCATCCGCTTGATCGCCGAGCCCTTGCCGGCGGCGTCCCGGCCCTCGAAGATGACCACGACGCGGGCCCCCGTCTCGATGACCCACTGCTGCATCGTCACGAGCTCGGCCTGAAGCCGGGCCAGCTCCCTCTCGTAGGTCGCCGTGTCGAGCTTGAGGGTGCCGTTGGCGGTCCGTTTGGGCATGGGCGAAATTGTGGCACCGCCGAACCGGGCCGCGGTAGGTCCCCGCGGGCCCGGCGGCATACCCTGTCCGAGTCCGCCGCCCCGCCCACCGAGGAGACCCGATGACCGTCGCACCCCCCGCCGCCGGCACGGTGACGATGTTCACCACCCCGTGGTGCGGCTACTGTCGACGGCTCAAGAGCCAGCTGGACCGGGCGGGCATCCGCTACGCCGAGGTCGACATCGAGCAGGAGCCCGAGGCGGCCGACTACGTCATGGGCGTCAACGGCGGCGACCAGACCGTGCCGACGGTGCTGTTCCCGGACGGGTCGGCCGCGACGAACCCGTCGGTGGCGCAGATCCAGCGCCGGCTGGGCTGACCGCGCCACACGCCCCGACCCGCACCGCCCACCCGAGCAGGCGGCCGGCGGCGCGAGGCGAGTCCGCCCGGCTCAGGTGGCCGGGCGGAAGCCCTCGACGATGGGCCCCCCGGCGGCCTGCTCCAGGGTGCTCCCCAGCCAGCGCTCGACGATCCGCTTGGCGATGGAGATCCCCCCGGGCACCCGGATCGTGCCGGAGCGCAGCAGCGCGGCATACTCCGCCCGAGTCACCCACCGCACCTCGGCCAGCTCCTGGGGGTCGGCTCGCAGCTCGGTGGTTACCGCCCGGGCGGTGGCCCCGACCATGATCGAGCAAGGGAAGGGCCACGGCTGGTTGCCCAGGTAGCCGACCTCGTCGACGAGGACGCCGCTCTCCTCGCGGACCTCCCGGATCACCGCCGCCTCGAAGGACTCGCCGGGCTCGACGAAGCCGGCCAGCACGGAGTACTGGTTCTCCGGCCAGGTCAGCCCGCGCCCGAGCAGCAACCGCCCCGCCGGGTCGATCACCGACACGATGACCGCGGGGTCGGTCCGGGGGAAGTGCTCGGCGGCGCAGGCCGGGCAGCGGCGCACCCAGCCGCCCAGGGCCGGCTCGCTCGCCGCCCCGCACCGGGCGCAGAAGCCGTGCGTGCGGTGCCAGTTCGCCAGGGCCAGGGTGGTGGTGAAGACCCCGGCGTCGAGATCGCCGAGGAGGACGCCGACCTGCCGCAGGCTGCGCCAGTGGGGCCCGGGCTGGTCGGCCTCGACCACGCCCAGGTATGCCGCGCCGTCCCTGGCGACGCCGAGGAACACCGCCAGCCGCTCGGCGTCGGGCGGCTCGGGGGACCTTACGACCAGGGCATCGGCCGCCACCGCCATCCGGTCCCCGCGCAGGGCCGCGACCCGGGTGCCCGGGTCGGCCAGCAGCCCCGGCAGCAGGCCCGGCTCACCCCGGCGGTGGCCGGCTCGGTCGAGCAGGCCGCGGGAGAGGGCCAGCCCCGGCAGCGACTCGGCGGCGGCACTCATGACCTCCACCCTAGGACCGCCCCGACGCCCTACGGTGTGAGCATGACACCGCACGCGGGCCGCACCCCGGCATACCTTGCGGCACTGGCGAGCTCGGCGGTGCCAGGTCTGGACCCGGTGTCGGTGCAGGCGGTCCAGCAGGCACCTGGCGCGCGCTTCCAGGTCGCCTTCGTCACGGACCGCCAGCAGCGTCGCTGGACCGTCCGGGTGCCCCTGACCGCGGCCGCCGGCGCCCAGCAGGACGCCACGGTGGCGCTGCTGCACCTGCTGGCCCGGCGGTTGCCGTTCCAGGTGCCCGCCCCCAAGGGTTTCGTCGCCGTCCCGCAGGGTCGGGCGGTGGTTTATCCGCACCTCGTCGGGCATGCACTCGACCTGGCCCAGGTGCCGGCCGGGCCGGGCCTGGCGGCCGAGATCGGCCGGGCGCTCGCGGCGCTGCACAACGTCGACCGGGGGGTGTACGACCAGGGCGACGTGCCGGCATACGACGCGGCCACATGCCGGGCCCGGCACGTGGCCGACCTCGACCGCGGGGCCGGCACCGGCCACGTCCCGACCGCACTGCTGGCCCGATGGGAGTCGGCGTTGGAGGACGTCACCCTGTGGCGGTTCGCGCCGACCCCCACGCACGGCGGTGTGGACGGGCGCTCGATCCTCGCGGTCTTCGACGGCGAGACGGATGCCTCGGCCGCGCACGTCAAGGCCCTGGTCGGGTGGGAGGACGCCGCGATGGGCGACCCGGCCGCCGACCTCGCCGCCCTCGTGCGCGGGGGGCACGAGGGCCTGGTCGACTCGGTCCTGGAGGCCTACGCCAACTCCCGCATCGAGCGCCCGGACGCCCATCTGCGCCGCCGCGCCCGGTTGCTCGGGGAGCTGCGGGTGCTGCGCGGGTTGCTCGTGGCCGTCACGTCGGGGGCCGCGCCGGCGGTGCAGGAGTATGCCGCGCGGCTGCGCGAGCTCGACGCCGACACGCACGGCGACGACGACCTCGCCGTGCCGGCGCCACCGACCGCGCCGGCGCCTCGTGCGGTGGCCCTGCCGTCGCCGGGCCACGGCGACTCCGCGGCGCCCGACGAGGCGCCGGGCGGCGACGACGGGCACGACCCGACCCAGGAGATCCCCGCGCACCAGCTGGCCAAGGCCCGCGGGACCCTGCTGGCCGAGGAGGCCGACCCGGCCGGTGGATCTCCGGCCGACCCCGCCCTCCCCGCCGACCCCGCCGACCCGGACGACCCGGACGGCGACGAGGTCGACGGGCGCATCGGGCGGTGACGGCCGGGCCCGCGCCGCTCGGCGAGCGGTGCGGCAGCGCAATGGGGCGGCTAACGCTGCGGGATCTCGGTCAGCCGGGCCACCAGGGCGTGCTCGTCGGGCAGCTGCGGCCGGACCGTCCGACCCGTGCCGGCGTAGAAGAACGCGGCGTCGACAGCCGCGGCGGCAAGGCCCCGTAGCCGGGCGTAGGCCAGGGCGTAGATGCCCAGCTGCACCGCCCGGGCGTCGGCGAGCGCCCCGGTCGGCTCGGCGCCGGTCTTCCAGTCGACCACGGTGTAGCCCCCGTCCGGCCGAGCGAACACCGCGTCGATCCGCCCCCGGACCGCCACCCCGGCCAGGATCGTCTCGATCGGCACCTCGACCGCCACCGGCACCCGGTGTGCCCACTCGCTGGCCAGGAACCTCGCCCGCATCGCGGGCAGGTCCGGCTCGGCCCCCGCGCCCTCGTCGGCCGAGCCGGGCAGCTCGTCGATGTCGACCAGGGCGGCCCGCCCGTAGTGGTGCTCCACCCAGGTATGGAACGCCGTCCCGCGCCGGGCGCCCGGCGCGGGAGACGCGGGCACGGGTCGGCGCAGCGCGAGGGCGAACCGGGCCGGGTCCTGCGCCAGCGCGACCACGGCGGAGGCGGACAGGTGCGGCGGCAGCTGGACGGCGATCTCGTCGCGGGCCCGGGCCGCGGCGCGCTCGGCGAGCAGCAGCTCGACGTCCTGCGCATGCCGGTCCTCCGGGACCCCGGTATGCCGGTCCCCCGGCCCGGCGGGGACTGCCCGGTCCGCCGGCCCGGCGGGGACTGCCCGGTCCGCCGGCTGGACAGGGGCAGCGCGGTCCGCTCGCGCCGCCGCCACCTGCTCGGCGACCCCCGCCAACGCCTCCCGTCGCGACCGCAGGGGGTCCGCGGGCCAGAGCACCTCGACGGCGGCCTGCTCCACCGGGTTGGTCGGTGCCCCGGTGGAGTCGGGCACCTCGTCCCACCGAGCCACCTGGACCCCCAGCTGCGCGGCCGCGTCGACGATCTCGGCGAGGAACCGCGAGGTCACCCGGGGCCGGGCCTGCCCGGACCACACGCTGGCGGTGAGCAGCAACCGACGGCGGGCTCGGGTCACCGCCACGTAGGCCAGCCGCCGCTCCTCGGCGAGCTCGTGCAGCCCGCCGTCGACGCGGAACCGCTCCCACCGATCGGCCAGGTCCGCGGCGTCCAGCGCACCGGCATACCGGAAGGTCGGCAGGCCCGCCGCGTCGGCGCGCACGGCGTACGGCACCCCGGGCAGCCCCACACACCAGCCGCCGTCGCGGGGCTCGCCCACCTGCCACCCGCCCGCCCCGTCGGGCTTGGCGACGACCGGGGTGCCGCGCGCGGGGAAGGTGCCCTCGAGCATCCCCGGGACGACGACGCAGTCCCACTCCAGCCCCTTGGCGGCATGGACGGTGAGCACCTGGATCGCATCGGGCGAGGGCTCCAGGGACGGGGTGTCCAGGCCGCGCTCCTCGGCGAAGGCGGCGTCGGCCCAGGCGAGGAACCCGGCCAGCGTCGGTCGGTCAGCGCCCGAGCTGAACGACGCGGCGACGTCGGCGAACGCGTCCAGGTGGGCGCGGGCGGCCTCGGGGGTGTACTCCGGCCGGGCGAGCACCTCGACGTCCAGGCCCAGGGCCCGCTCGGCCTCGCCGACGAGGTCGGCCAGCGGCAGGGCGCTGAGCGCCTGGACCCGCCGGAGCGCGCCGGCCAACCAGGCCAGGCGGGCCCGCGCGGGCGCGCCGATGCTCTGGCCTTCCGGCCCGGCCCAGCCCGCTGCCGGCAGGTCCAGGAGCGCCTCCACGAGGCTGGGCCGGGTGTCGGCGTCCGGCCCGAGCTCGACCGCCCGGTGATCCGATCGGCCCGGCCCGGTGCCCGTCGGCTCGCCCGGCTCGCCCGCGCAAGGCAGCAGGATCCCGAGCTCACCGCGTGCCTGGGACCGGGCGAGGCGTTGGCGATGGGCCGCCCAGGAGTGCAGCCCGTCGAGATCGGCGGCGCCCAGCCGGCACATCGC
The DNA here is from genome assembly GCA_037045055.1 of Dermatophilaceae bacterium. Classification (GTDB taxonomy): domain Bacteria; phylum Actinomycetota; class Actinomycetes; order Actinomycetales; family Dermatophilaceae; genus Phosphoribacter. The sequence goes on from JBAOHJ010000003.1 coordinate 665,449, forward strand.
CCCGGTGAGCAGGCGCATGAGCGCGTCGCCGCGGGTGGGGTCGGCGACCACGCGCAGCAGCGCGAGGATGTCGGCCACCTCGGGCGTGAGCAGCAGCCCGCCGAGCCCGACGACCTCGACGGGCAGCCCGGCCTGCTCCAACGCCTCGACGATCGGCCCGAACTGCGAGCGCTTGCGGCACAGCACCGCCGCGGTGGTGCCCGCTCGGGCGCGCGCCTGCGCCAGCCACCTGGCGAGGTAGTCCGCCTCCTGCAAGTGCGTGCCGACCCGGGCCGCGACGACCTGACCGACCCCGGCCCCCGCGCGGGCGCGCAGCGGGACGACGGGCACCCGGGCCTGCTCGCGCAGCGGGGCGGCCAGCGCGTTGGCCACGTCGAGGATCGCGGTGTCGTTGCGCCAGCTCGTCGACAGGGCGACCGTCGCCGCCGGGCCGGTGTCGTGGAACTGCTCGGCGAACCCGGCCAGGGTGGTGGCGCTGGCCCCGCGCCAGCCGTAGATCGACTGGTGGGGATCGCCGACGGCGGTGACCGGCACGGGCTCGCCCGGTGCCACGAACACCGCCGCGAGCAGCGCCAGCGCCGCCGCCGAGGTGTCCTGCACCTCGTCGAGCAGCACGGCTCGGAACCGGTCGCGCTCGGTGGCCCCGATGTCGGGGAAGGTGCGGGCCAGCGCCGCCGCCAGGGCCACCTGGTCGGCGAAGTCCATGGCCTCGCGCGAGCGCTTGAGCTGTGCGTAGGCGTCGACGATGGGCAGGATCGCCCGACGCGCCCGCAGGGTCGCGAGGACCTTGCGCAGCCGGTCGTTGAGCCCGGACTTCAGCCGGGCGGTGACCGAGGCGGCGGCGACAGTCTCGATCGCGGCGATGGCCCGGTCCAGCTCCTGGGCCACCTCGGTGGTGCCGAGCAGGTGCTCGGCCATCTCGCCGGCCAGGTCCACGACGCCGGCGATCACCGACGACTCGGTGTAGGGCACCTCGTCCATGGGGCCCTCGTAGCGAGCCACCGCCGCCGCGGCATACTGCCAGGCCGCGGCCTGCGCGAGCAGGCGCGAGCCGGGCTCGTACCCCAGGCGCAGGGCGTGCTCACCGACCAGCCGGCCGGCGTAGGAGTGGTAGGTGGACACCGACGGGGTGCCGCCGAGGGCCTGCGCGCCCCATTCGTCGCGGCCGGGGGCCCAGATGCCCGCCGAGCGCAAGGCGCGCAGCCGGGTGTCCACGCGCTCGGCCAGCTCCGCGGCGGCCTTGCGGGTGAAGGTGAGCCCGAGCACCTCGTCGGGCTCGACATGGCCGTTGGCGACCAGCCAGACCACCCGGGCCGCCATCGTCTCGGTCTTGCCGCTGCCGGCTCCGGCGACCACGAGCAGGGGCCGCGGCGGTGCCTCGATAACGGCCCGCTGCTCGGCGGTGGGTGGATGGGTCAGCCCGACCGCCTCGGCCAGCTCGGCGGCGCCGAATCTCGGCCGGGTCACAGTGCCCGGCCCTCGGGATGCGCCGGACAGCTGGCGCGCACCGGGCACCGGTCGCAATCCTTGCCGGGCCGCGCCGGGAAGGTCGCGGCGGCCATGCCCTCGGCGGTGTGCTCGACCAGGTCCCGGGCCCAGGTCGGCTCGTCGTCGTCGGCCAGCGGCGGCTGGAGCTGCTCGCTGACCGTCGAGGCCGCGGCCTTGCCCAGCTGGACCAGTGCGGCCCCGGCGCTGTGGCGGCCGGCCTCGGCGAAGGCACCCTCGACGACGGCGAGCTGGTAGGCGCCCAGCTGGGGGTGTCGGGGCAGCTCGGCCTTGGTGGGCTTGCTCGAGCCGGTCTTGTAGTCCACGACCCGCAGCCGCCCGTCGTCGGTATGCCGCTCGAGCCGGTCGACCCGTCCGCGCAGCAGCGCGCGGCCCAGCGGGACCTCGATGTCCAGCTCGACGCCCACCCGGTGCCAGCCCCGGCCGGGCGCCGCCGCGACGTAGTCGGCCAGGCGCCCGGCCATCTGGTGCGCCTCGGCGCGCAGCCGATCGGTGGCCCATCCCCGAGGCAGCCCCAGCTGCGCCCAGCGCAGGTCGACCTGCTCGCGCAGCGTCGCCGCGTCGGCGTCGCCGACCTCCGCGGCGACGGCGTGGACCAGGGACCCGATGCCGGCCGACGGGCTCGGCACGCCGTCGCCGCCGGAGGCGGTGAGCACCCAGCGCAGCGGGCAGGTGGCGAAGGCCGCGAGGGTCGACGGCGACACCCGCACCGGCTGCCCCGGGCCACGGCGGGGACGGGGGTCGGCGTGCTCGACCAACGCCCACCACTGGTCCGGGTCGGCACCCGGCGCTCCGTCGTCGGCCAGCCGGGCCAGGTGACGGGCGCACCGGCGACGCTCCAGCGGATCGCGCGAGAGCACCCCCCGGCGCAGCGCCCCGACGAGGTCGGTCAGGGTCAGCCGCGGGCGGACCGCGGCGAACTCGCGATGCGGCTGGTGCGCAGGCAGCGGGTTGACGAGGTCGAGGTAGGGCGAGGGCTGCTCGTCCTCGCTGCGCACGGCGGTCACCAGCAGGCGCTCGGTGGCCCGGGTCACCGCCACGTGGAACAAGCGCGTCTCGTCGTAGCGGACGGCGGCCTGCTTGGCCCGGACCGACCCCTCGCGCCCGGTATGCAGGTCGACCAGGTCGGCCGAACCCAGCAGCGACCCCCGCAGCCGCAGGTCGGGCCAGACCCCTTCCTGCACGCCGGCGACGACCACGAGCGGCCACTGCCGGCCGGCGGCGGCCGCCGGGGTGAGCAGGGCCACCGACCCGGCCGTGGGCGCCCGGGCCACCAGCGTGTCGCCGGGCACGTCCTCGCCGCGGACGTGGTCGAGGAACAGGTCCGGCCCCGCCGTGGGCAGCCGCTCGACGAACCGGGCCGCCGCGTCGAAGAGCGCCACGACGGCGTCGAGGTCGCGGTCGGCCCGCACCGCCGTGGCCCCACCACGCAGCGCCTCCTCGCGCCAGCGTCGGGCCAGCCCCAGAGCCGACCAGATCTCCCACAGCACGGTCTCCGCGGTGACCCCGACCGCCCAGCCGGGCCCGGCCGGCGCCGCAGCGGCGGCCGTGACCCCGGCGCGGACCGCGGCGGCCAGCCGGCGCAGGGCCCCGCCGTCCGGGCCGGCTCGCGCGGCGGCGAACGGGTCGACGACCGCGGCGGCCAGCAGCTCGCCACCGGCGCGCTCGCCACCGTCGTGCATCTCGGCCCGGCGCAGCTCGCGGCGCAGCCGCCGCAGCGACACCGCGTCCGCGCCGCCCAGCGGCGACAGCAGCAGGTCCTCGGCCACCTGCGGCTCCGGTAGGGCCGCCGGATCGCGGGCCAGGGCCAGGCTCAGCTCGAGCAGCGTCAGCAGCGGTCGCACGGCCACCTCCTCGCGCACCGGCAGCGCCGCCGACGCGGGCGCCACCGGGACGCCGCCGGCGTCGAGCACCCGGCGCAGGGTCGCGGCGCGGCCCTGTCCGCGCACGAGGACGGCCATGTCCCCCCACGGCATACCGTCGCGCAGGTGAGCCTCGCGCAACGCGCCGGCCACGTGGGCGGCCTCCTGGGCCACGGCCCGCAGCAGGGCCACCTCCACGTGCCCCGCCGGCCCCAGCGCGGTGGCCGTGCGCTGGGCGCCGCCGCCGGCCGCCCCGATCCTCGTGACGACGCGTTGGGCGACCTCGCCCAGCGCCGCGCCCTGGCGGTGGGCCGAGCGCAGGACCACGGTCGGCACCGGCTCGAACGCCGGCCACGGCCCGACGAGCAGGGTCGGGTCGGCCCCGCGGAAGGTGTGCACGGCGGCGTCCGGGTCGCCGAGCAGGACCAACCGCAGCGGGGGGCCGGCCAGCAGGGACAACAGTCGCGCGGCCGGACGGGTGAGCTCCTGGGCGTCGTCGACGACCAGCAGGTCCAGCTCCGAGCGCAGCCGGGCCAGCGCGTCGGGGTCGTCCTCGAGCAGGTCGGCGGCGGCGGCCAGGACCCAGGCGGGGTCGTAGGCCCCGGGGCGCGATAGGGCGGTGACCTCGTCGTACTCCCGCAGGACGGCCGCCGCGGCCACCCACTCGGCACGGCCCGCCTGGCGCCCCAGAGCCGCCAGACCCTCGGCGTCCAGACCGAGCTCGACCGCGCGCATGAGCAGGTCGCGCAGCTCGGCTCGGAAGCCACGCGTGACCAAGGCGGCCTGCAGCGTCGGGGGCCAGGCGGGCCCGGTGCCGTCGGCGGCGTGCCCGGCGAGCAGCTCGCGCAGCACGACGTCCTGCTCCGGGCCGCTGAGCAACCGGGGCGCGGGCTGCTGCAGGAGCGCGGCCTGGGCCCGCAGCACCGCGAAGCCGAAGGCTTGGTGGCTGCGTGCCACGACCTGCGTGGTGGTGCCGCCGAGCCGGGAGGTGACCCGGCTGCGCAGGTCGGCCGCGCCTTGGCGGGTCGGGGTGAGCAGCAGGCAGCGGTCCGCGACACCGCCGCGACGACGCACCTGGTCGACGACGAGCTCGACGGCGGTCGTCGTCGTGCCCGTGCCCGGCCCGCCGAGGACGCGCACGACCGCGGCATCGTGGTCCAGCACCGCCCGCTGGGTGACGTCCAGCTCCGGGACCCCGGCGTTCGTCGAGCTGGACCGCCACAGGGTGACCTGCGGCGCCCCCCGGGACCCGCTCACCGCCATGGACCCGATTCCATCACGAGGAGCCGACACCCCCCGCCGGCCGCCAGCGCGCCCGGGTGAGGTCCACCCGATAGCCCTCGCGGTAGGCGGGGCGCTGCTGGCCCGGCGCCCCGCCACGCAGCGGCGTGCCTTCGCGGACGTAGTGGCGGTGCGCCGGCCGCTCGTGCCCGACCGGGGGCAGGCCGCCCGCGCGCAGCACCCGCCACCACGGCAGCCCGGCGCCGTACCGGCTCAGCACCCGACCCACCCCGCGAGGCCCACCGGCACCCACCAGCGCGGCCACGTCCCCGTAGGTGAGCACCCGACCCGCCGGGATCGCCTCGACGACCTCGAGGACCCGCTCGACGTACTCCGGCAGCGGCGCCGGCAGCGGCGCCGGCCATGACCCCTCGGGTCCGGCACCGGGGTCCGGACGCCGCGGGTGCATCAGGGCGCCGGGCGGGGCTGCTCGAGCTCGCGCACCCAGGCCAGCACCCCTCCCTCGAGCCCGACCGCGCCCGCCCACCCCGCGGCCTGCAGCAGCGCCACCCCCCGGCTCGACCGCGCCCCGCTACGGCAGTACAGCACCACTCGCCCGGAGCGCGGGCCGAGCACCGACTCCGCCAGGGCGGCCCCGGACTCCAGGTCGGCCAGCTCGGCCACCCGGTGCCCGGCGATCGCCAGGGCCGCCCGCTCGGCCGGACCGCGCACGTCGACCAGGACCGGGGGGGCGGCCCCGGCGAGCTCGGCCGCGAGCTGGTATGCCGTGACCGTCGCCGCCTGGCCCGGCAGGTCGCCCCGCCCGCCCGGACCGGCCACCCGGCATACCGGCTCCTCGGGGGCGGCCAGGGTCGGCGGGAGGGACCCCGCCGGCCGTGCGCACGTCGCGCACCGCGGGTCGGCCCGCACCGCCACGGCGTCCCAGGTCTGCCGCAGGGCGTCGTGGATCAGCACACGGCCCAGCAGCGGCTCCCCCACCCCGAGCAGGAGCTTGAGCGCCTCGGTCGCCTGCACCGACCCGACCGCCCCGCACAGGGCCCCGAGCACACCGGCCTGCGCGCACGAGGGCACCGCGTCGGGCGCCGGCGGGTGGGGGAAGACGCAGCGGTAGCACGGGCCGTGGCCGGCCCACCACACCGCCACCTGGGCGTCGAAGCGCAGCACGCTGGCCCAGACGTGCGGCACGCCCAGCACGGCGCATGCGTCGCCGACCAGGTAGCGGGTGGCGAACGTGTCGGACCCGTCGACGACGAGGTCGTAGCCGCTGAGCACCGGCACGGCGTTCGCGGCGGTGAGACGCTCGGGGTGACGCCGGACCGTCACGTCGGGGTCCAGGCGGGCCAGGGCGTCGGCCGCCGAGTCGGTCTTGGGTCGGCCGAGGTCAGCCGCCCCGTGCAGCACCTGGCGGTGCAGGTTCGTCTCGTCCACCAGGTCGTCGTCGACGACCCCGAGGGTGCCCACCCCCGCCGCGGCGAGGTAGAGCAGGGCCGGCGACCCGAGCCCGCCGGCGCCGACGACGAGCACCCTCGCCTCGGCCAGTCGGCGCTGCCCCGCCGGGCCCACCTCGGGCAGCAGCACCTGTCGCGCGTGCCGGTCCGGCCGGCCCCGCCGCGTGCCGTCCTCCGGCATGGTCACGTCTGGGGAGACTACCCCTGCGTAGGATGGGCCCGCACCGGGCAGCGGTCCGGGCAGGGACGACGAACGAGGCACGGGTGAGCACGGACACGCGCAGCCGAGGTCAGCGGCTGCCTCGGTCGGCCCGACGGGCCCAGTTGCTGGCGGCGGCCCAGGAGGCCTTCGTCGCCTCGGGCTACCACGCCGCGGCGATGGACGACATCGCCGACCGGGCAGGGGTCTCCAAACCCGTTCTCTACCAACACTTCCCGGGTAAGCTCGAGCTCTACCTCGCGCTGCTCGACCAGCTCGCCGCCGAGCTGGAGGCCACCGTGCGCGGCGCGCTGGCCAGCACCGCCGACAACAAGCAGCGGGTCTTCGCGACGATCGCCGCCTACTTCGACTACGTGGCCCAGGACGGCTCGCCCTACCGGCTGCTGTTCGAGTCGGACCTGGTCAACGACGCGGCCGTGAGCAGCCGGCTGGACGCGGTCATGGCGCGCTGCAGCGAGGCCTTCGCCGACACCATCTCCGCCGACACCGCGATGTCGCGCTCGGACGCCCTGGTGCTGGGGCACGCCCTCACCGGGCTGGGGCAGGTGGCCGCACGCAGCTGGCTGACTATCGGCTCGCCGTCCCCCCTGCCCGACGCCGCCCGGATCGTCGGGCAGCTGGCTTGGCGGGGCATCGCCGGGTTCCCCAAGACCGCCGACCGGGAACAGCCCGCGCCGGCCTAGAGTTGCAGTGACCGGCGGCCGGTATGCCGTGCGTTGCGGCCCGCGCTCGACACGGGCCGGCACCGTGCGGACGGCCGCGCAGACAACCGCTGCGGCAGCCGCTGATAACACACCGGCCGCCGCGAAGAGGGATCAGGGACAACGGAAGGACGTCGGTCGTGGAGGTCAGGATCGGGGTGCGCAACGTCGCCCGCGAGATCGCGTTCGAGTCCGCCCAGAACATCGACGAGGTGACCTCGCTGGTCACCACCGCCCTCGACGCCGGCACCACGCTGTCCCTGGTCGACGACAAGGGCCGGCGCTACCTGGTGCCCGCCGACGCGGTGGGCTACGTCAACGTCGGCGAGTCCGAGAAGGGCCGGGTCGGCTTCGGGGCGGTCTGAGACGGGACCGGGAGCGACCGAGGCAGGCGGGTTTGCCGCCGGGCGAGGCGGGTAAGGCCCCGGTGTCGGCAGCGATCGGATCGCCGGGGGTGGCCACCGTGTCCGAATCGTGAACGACACGCACGGCGCGGTGTCGGTGATCTGTGTCTGGGCTGTGCGAGTTTGATCGGACGGGTCCGCCAACCGGCGGGCCCGCGGGCACGACACCGGTCGTCCCGACCGTCGAGAAGGGAAGTGACATGTCCGTCTCAGGCATCATCGGTGCCATCATCGTCGGCCTGATCGTGGGGCTGCTCGGTCGGGCATTGGTGCCCGGCAAGCAGAACATCTCCCTGCTGGTGACCACGATCATCGGCGTCATCGCCTCGTTCCTCGCGACGTGGCTGCTCGGCGTCCTCTTCAAGTACGACAACGCCAGCGGCGGCATCCCGTGGATCGGCCTGCTCGGCGGCGCGATCGTCGCGGCCATCGGCATCGTCGTCTACGGCAACATGGCCGGCAAGAAGGTCTGACGGGATCCCGAGGAGCCCGGCCGGTCGATGGAGCCCGGCCGGGCTCCTCGCCGTCCGGACGTCGCCGTCCGGGCGTCGCCGGCCGAGGCCCGGGCCAAGGTCAGGCGGTCAGGCGGTCAGGCCCAGCCGTTTCATCCGCTCGGTGTGGGCCTGGGTGATCCGGGCGAACATCCGACCCAGCTCGGCGATGTCGGCTCCGGACCCCCAGCCTCCGACGAGCAGGGCGGTGAGGGACTCGCGAGCCACCGCCACCTGCTGGGCCTGCTGGATCGCCTCGCCGACTAGGCGCCGCCCCCACAGGGCCAGCCGGCTCGCGGTGCGCGGGTCGGCGTCGACCACGGCGCGCACCGTGTCCACCACGAACTGCGCCTGCCCCTCGTCGGCCAGCACCCGGGTGACGAACGCCCGGGTCTGCGGGTCGACGTAGGTCGCGATCTCGGAGTAGAAGTCCCGGCCGATCCCGTCGCTGACGTAGGCCTTGACCAGCCCTTCGAGCCAGTCGCTCGGGTGGGTCCGGTCGTGGAAGGAGTCGACGGCCGCGACGAACGGCGCCATGGCCTCGTCGTGCGACACCCCGAGCCGGTCGAGCCGGTCGGCGAGGACCTCGTAGTGGTGGAACTCGGTCACCGCCATGGCGGCGATGGCGGTCTTGACCGGCAAGGCCGGGGCCAGCTCGGCGTCCACGGCCATCCGCGAGAAGCCGCTGAGACACCCGTAGGCCAGCACCCCGAGCAGGTCGACGACGGCCTCCTGGGCCGGTGGCACGATCTCGGGCCCGGTCGTCGGTGGGGTGGGCGTCATGGGACGACACTGTATTGGCGGCCCCGTCCACGCCGGTATGCCGCGCGGCATACCGGCAGCGGTTAGAATAACCGAGACCACGGTGCCCGATCGGCCCGAATCGCCCCCGCCGAGTGACTCGGCGACATCCTCGAAGACCTCCGATCGGCCCTCGCCGCCGAGGCGCCCCACGCGCCCGCGTCCGACCTCGGCCGACCGATCGAGAGCGCATGAGCCCTGTCCCCGAACCCACCTTCGCCGACTTCGACGTCCACCCCGACGTGGTGGCCGCCCTCGGCGAGCTCGGCATTGTCCACCCCTTCCCCATCCAGGCGATGACCCTGCCGGTGGCCCTCGGCGGCCACGACATCATCGGGCAGGCCAAGACCGGCACCGGCAAGACGCTGGGCTTCGGCATCCCGATCCTGCAGCGCGTCGTGGCGCCTGAGGACGAGGGGTTCGCGCAGCTGGCCCGGCCCGGCAAGCCCCAGGCGTTGGCCGTGGCTCCGACGCGGGAGTTGGCGGTGCAGGTGGCCGGCGACCTCGAGCGGGCCGGGGTGCGGCGCGGCATACGCGTGCTCACCGTCTACGGCGGGCGCGCCTACGAGCCGCAGGTCGAGGCGCTGCGCCGCGGCGTCGAGGTCGTCGTCGGCACTCCCGGGCGGCTCATCGACCTGGCCAAGCAGGGCCACCTGGATCTCTCCCAGGCCCGCACCGTCGTGCTCGACGAGGCCGACGAGATGCTCGACCTCGGGTTCCTGCCCGACGTCGAGACGCTGATGGCGCTGACCCCGGCGGCCCGCCAGACGATGCTGTTCTCGGCGACCATGCCCGGGGCCATCGTTGCGCTCGCGCGGCGGTACATGACCCAGCCGACCCACATCCGGGCGATGGGCGAGGAGGGCGAGAACGCCCACACGGTCAAGGCGATCGAGCAGTTCGTCTACCGCGCCCACGCGATGGACAAGGTCGAGGTGCTCGCGCGGATCCTGCAGGCCACCGACCGCGGGCTGTGCCTGATCTTCACCCGCACCAAGCGCACCGCCGCCAAGGTCGCCGACGAGCTCGCCGACCGCGGGTTCGCCGCGGCCGCGATCCACGGCGACCTCGGGCAGGGCGCCCGGGAGCAGGCCCTGCGCGCCTTCCGCAACGGCAAGATCGACGTGCTGGTCGCCACCGACGTCGCCGCCCGGGGCATCGACGTCGACAACGTCACCCACGTGGTGAACTTCCAGTGTCCCGAGGACGAGAAGACCTACGTGCACCGGATCGGGCGCACCGCGCGGGCCGGCAACACCGGCATCGCGATCACCCTGGTCGACTGGGACGACCTGCCCCGCTGGTCGATGATCGACCGACAGCTCGACCTGGGCATCCCCGAGCCGGAGGAGACCTACTCCTCCTCGCCGCACCTGTACGCCGAGCTGGATATCCCCACCGACGTCACCGGCCGGCTGGACAAGGCCCAACAGACCCGAGCCGGGCTGGCCGCCGAGCAGATCGAGGACCTCGGCGAGACCGGCCGCGCCGGCGGGCGGCGCCCCGCCGGGGGGTCGCCGGGGCGCCGGGCCGGCTCGGCGGGCCACGGCGGCCGGTATGCCGCGGACGCGCCGGACGCCTGCGAGGGCTCGCCGCGGGCGCCCGGGGCGCGCAACCGGCGGCGTACGCGCGGCGGCGGGGCAGCCGCCGCCGGGGCCAGTGGCGCGACTGCCCGCGCCGATGGGCGCAGCCCGGCCCCCGGCGACGAGACGACCGGCCGGAGCGAGGACTCCGGTGGCCGCCCCGCTCGGGCCGACGGTGCCCCTCGACGACGGCGTCGCCGCGGGTCGCGCGCTGGGTCACGCGACTGAGACCCTCCAGACAGCGGTCTACCCGGGCCCCGAGCCGGCCGCTCGGGGCCCGGGCGTCGCCGCCGCGACCGCTCGGTCGCCGGTGACCATGGCCATGATCGCGCACCCGGTCGGCACCGCGACGATCCCCACCGCGGCGAGCAGGGCGCGCAGGTCGGTGCGCAGGAAGGGCACGGCGAGGGCGAAGGCCACCGCCATCGAGCACCATGCGGAGCGGTCTCCCGGGCGGTTGACCCAGGCGAAGGCCAGCCCGATGACGATGTACAACGGCACCATGGCGACCAGGGCGACCATCCCGAACAGGGCACCGTAGGCCTGCCCGGTGGTGGCTTGGGGTCCGGTCCCGGACGAGATCACCTGCAGGCTGAAGCCCACGGCGGCGAGCACGAGGGCCAGGCTGCTCAGCGCGGCGGCCCACCGCCATCGACGCGCCCGCCTCGGCGAGCCTGGCGGCCCGCCCGCGGGTGGGGTCGACGCGCCTGCTCCCGGGCCGCTCACGGCCACAACGCGCTGGCCAGCGACGCGGCGACGGCGCGGTAGGCCAGGGCTCCCTTGGAGCGTCGCGCGGTGGCGAGAATGGACCGGCCGACCGCGGGGGCCTCGGCGAACCGGATCGTCTTGGGGATCGGCGGGCCGAGCACGGGCAGCCCGTACCGCTCCCCCACGTCCGCCAGCACCGCCTGTGCGTGGGTCGAGCGGCCGTCGAACAGCGTGGGCAGCACGCCCAGCACCTGCAGGTCGGGGTTGAGGAACCGGGTGACGTCCTTGACGGTGTCGAGCAGCTGCCCCACGCCCCGGTGGCTGAGCATCTCGCAGGGCATCGGCACGACGAGGTAGTCGGCGGCGGTGAGCGCGGCGAGGGTGAGCACGCCCAGCGACGGCGAGCAGTCGAGCATCACCAGGTCGTAGTCGGTGAGCACCGGCTCGAGGATGGTCCGCAGGACGTACTCGCGGCCCGGGCGGGTGAGCAGCTGCGCCTCGACCCCGGCCAGGTCGATGACCGACGGCAGCAGCGACACCCCGTCGGCGCACTCGAGGACCGCGTCGGCGGCGTCGGCCTGGCCCAGCAGCACCTCGTTGACCGAGGTCTCGACCGAGTCGGGGTCGACCCCGAGCGAGAAGGTGAGGCAGGCCTGCGCGTCCAGGTCGACCAGCAGCACCCGCCGGCCGGACTCGGCGAACGCGGCGCCCAGGCTGGCCACCGAGGTGGTCTTGGCCACGCCGCCCTTCTGGTTGGCGACGGCGACGACGACGGCGTCCTGGTCAGCCCGCGGGGTCCGAGCCGGGGGCCGGGTCCGGGTCCGGCTCGGCTTGCCCGCCCGGCCCGGTCCGGTCCTCGTCGATGCCTGGCTCATCCGCGCTCTCCTCCAGTGCCGCCCAGGACGGCTTCTCCGGCCCGGCCAGTTGGCCGTCCCGACACTGGGCACGGTAGTCGCACCACGGGCACAACGGGGACACGCGAGGGGCGAAGCCGTCCGCGTCGGGCCCGTCGGCCGCGTGCCGGGCATCCGCACCGCGCAGGTCCCGGGTCACCGACTCCGCCTCGCGCACCTTGCGCACGAGCGAGTCGTCCGAGTGCTCGTATGCCGCGACGGTTGCGGTGGGCACGTGGTGCAGCTCCACCCGCACGCACCGGCGCCGGAACATCTTCCACACCGCGGCGGCATACAGGGCCAGCGGCAGCGAGGTCCGGGCATCCTGCTCGGTCGGCGCCCGCCGCCCGGTCTTGTAGTCGACGACGACGAGCGACCCGCCCCGGTCGTCGAGCCGGTCGATGCGCCCGAAGAAGGCCAGGGTGTCGGTCTTGAAGGCGACGGTGCGCTCGGTGCCGACGGGCCGGCCGGCCGGGTCGACCCCGCGCAGGTAGGCCGTGACCGCCCCGACCGTGCGGGCTCGCCAGTCGGCGCTCTGGCGGGGGTCGCGGAAGCCCACGTCGACCCACCCGGCGGCCACGAGGTCGCCCCCGGCGGCCGGGGTGCGCCGGGGCGGCGGCAGCTGCCACCAGTCACGCAGGGCGCTGTGGACGGCGACCCCGATCGAGGTGTGCGCGCGCTGGGGCCGGGTGGGCGGGCGGGGCCGGTCGAGGTAGGCCATCCGGTAGCGCCTCGGGCAGTCCAGCCAGGCGAGCAGGCGGGAGGGGCTCGCGGCATACAGGGGGGTGGGCATCCCCGCGAAGGCGCCCTGGGCCGGGCCGCCGGGCGTGGACGTCCGGCCCGCCGTCACCCGCGCACCACCGTGGCGCCGGTGGCCGACGCCTCGATGGCCTGCGCCACCGCAGGGTCGGTCGACTGCTGGCCCAGCCGGGCGGCCTTGCCGGTGCCGTGGTAGTCGCTGGACCCCGTGGCCAGCAGCCCGAGCTCGCCGGCCAAGGCCCGGGCCCGGGCTCGGGCGGCCGCGTCGTGATCCGGGTGGTCGACCTCGAGGCCGCGCAGGCCCACGTCGGCCAGCTCGGCGACCAGGGCGTCCGGCACGTACCAGCCCCTCCTCGTGGCGTAGGGGTGCGCCAGGACCGCCACCCCACCGGCCGCGCACACCAGCTCGACGGCCCGCAGCGGTGTCGGCGCGTAGTGGCGCACGTAGTAGGGGCTGTCGTCGTGCAGCCACCGGGCGAACGCCTCGTCACGGGTGGCGACCGCGCCCGCGGCGAGCAGGGCATCGGCGATGTGCGGCCGGCCGGGGGTGGCGCCAGCGGGCACGCGGGCCAGGACCGCCGCCTGCGACACCGGGATGCCGTCCGCGGCGAGCAGCTCGACCATGCGGGTCAGCCGGGTGGCCCGGGACCCCCGAGCCTGGGCGAGCTCGGCCGACAGGGCCGCGTCGCCGGGGTCCACGAGGTAGCCCAGCAGGTGGACCGAGTGGCCCGCGTGCTCGCAGGAGATCTCGACGCCGGGGACGAGGGTGACGCCGAGCCGTCGGGCCGCGGCGCTGGCCGGTGCCCACCCGGCATACGTGTCGTGGTCGGTGATCGCGAGGGTGTGCACGCCGGCCCGATGCGCCGCCTCGACGAGCTCCACCGGCGAGTCGGTGCCGTCGCTGGCGCTGGAGTGGGCGTGCAGGTCGATGACCACGTCGAGAGCCTACGGTCGTGCGGGCAGGTCGTGCGGGCAGGTCGTGCGGGCAGGTCGCGCGGCGGCCCTGCCGCTGTGCCACGCTGGCCCCATGGCTGATTTCGTCGGCGCGCTCGACCAGGGGACGACGAGCACGCGGTTCATGATCTTCGACCACGCCGGTCGACAGGTCGCCCGCCACCAGCTCGAACACGAGCAGATCCTGCCCCGGGCCGGCTGGGTGGAGCACAACCCGCTGGAGATCTGGGAGCGCACCCAGACCGTCATCGGGACCGCCCTGGCCACCGCCGGGCTCACCGCCGGCGACCTGGACTCCATGGGGGTGACCAACCAGCGGGAGACGACGATCGTCTGGGACCGGCATACCGGCCGTCCCTACGCCAACGCCCTGGTCTGGCAGGACACCCGCACCGCCGCCATCGCCGCCGCGCTGGATGCCGACGGGCGCGGAGAGGTCATCCGGGCCAAGGCCGGGCTGCCCCCGGCGACGTACTTCTCCGGTGGGAAGCTGCAGTGGCTGCTCGAGCACGTCCCGGGCCTGCGGGCTGCCGCCGAGCGTGGCGACGCGCTCTTCGGCACCCCCGACACCTGGGTGATCTGGAACCTCACCGGCGGCCCGCGCGGCGGCCGGCACGTCACCGACGTGACCAACGCCAGCCGCACCATGCTCATGGACCTGGTCGGGCTCGACTGGGACGACGAGCTGCTGGGCTTCTTCGGGGTGCCCCGGGCGATGCTCCCGGCGATCCTGCCCAGCAGCGACCCGCACGGGTATGCCGCGACCGCGTCGCCGAGCGACTGGGGCGGGTCGATCCGGATCACCGCCGACCTCGGCGACCAGCAGGCGGCGACCGTGGGGCAGGTGTGCTTCGCGGTCGGGGAGGCCAAGAACACCTACGGCACGGGGAACTTCATGCTGCTCAACACCGGCACCGAGCCGGTGCGCTCCCGGGCCGGCCTGCTCACCACGGTGGCCTACCGGATGGGCACCGCGCCGGCGGTGTACGCCCTGGAGGGTTCCATCGCGGTCACCGGCAGCGCGGTCCAGTGGCTGCGCGACCAGCTGGGGATCATCCGCGACGCCGCCGAGGTGGAGACGTTGGCCGCCTCCGTCGCCGACGCCGGGGGTATCTACTTCGTGCCGGCGTTCTCCGGCCTGTTCGCACCGTACTGGCGCTCCGACGCCCGCGGGGCGGTGGTGGGGCTCTCGCGCTTCAACACCGCCGGGCACCTGGCCCGGGCGACCCTGGAGGCGATCTGCTACCAGACCAAGGACGTCGCCGACGCGATGACCCTGGATAGCGGGGTCCGCCTGGACACCCTCAAGGTCGACGGAGGCGTCACCGCCAACGCCCTGTGCATGCAGATCCAGGCCGACATCCTCGGCGTCGAGGTGAGCAAGCCGGTCGTCGCCGAGACGACCGCGTTGGGCGCGGCGTACGGAGCTGGCCTGGCCACCGGCTTCTGGCGGACCACCGACGAGCTGCGCGACAACTGGCGCCAGGACCAGCGCTGGTCGCCGCGGTGGTCGGACGACCAACGCGCCGACGGGTATGCCGGCTGGCGCAAGGCGGTCGAACGCACCCTCGACTGGGTGGACGTGTCTGGCTGACCGGGGGGCTCGGTGGGTAGGGGGTGACCATAGCGTGGCGGCAGATTGCGGGGCCGGCCGCAGGTGACGCCCTCAGGGCCGGCCGCGGGGGCGCCTGTGGACGACCGGACGCCGGTCGATAGGGATGTGAATAACGTTGGGCCGGAACGCAATCGGCTCAGCTCCCCCTTGACGGCTCGCTCACCCCTCGCTACTCTGGACATATGTTCGAAGAGCCCCGCACCCCGGCGGAGCCGTCTCGGGCTCCCCGGACATCGCGAGCCTGCGGCGGGGCATCGAGCGCACCCGGCGTGAGATCGCGGCGCTCGCGGAGTCGATCTGGCGGGTCGACTCCGGCGACCTCGGCCCGTTGCTTGTGCAGGTGGCGGCCCTGCGTGACGCCGTGGATTCGGCTGCGGTCCTCATCGCCGAGCAGGCTCACACCCGCGGGGTCGTCGCCGAGTCGACCTGCGCCAATGCCCGCCAGTGGGTGTCCGCGCACGACTGTGGGTCGACCTCGGTGGCCAATTCAGCCCTGCTGTGCGAGCGCCACCACACGGTGGTCCATCGAGACCGCCTTACCGCAAACGTCGACGACCAGGGCGTCCGGTGGGGTCTGATCGCCGCCGCTGCCTGACGTTCCAGGACGACGGCGACGGTGCTCGATCCGATCCCGAGGTGGCAGTGCACCCGAGAGCACGCCACGCCGCGAGCACCGAGCATTCGCCCGCCGCGAGCACCGCGCAATCGCCCGCCGCGAGCACCGTGCATTCGCCCGCGCCCGGTCATCTCAAGCCACGTGACCCATCGCACGGCTGCACCCGGCGACGACGCCTGAAACACTGGGCGCATGAGCAGCACCGTCGCCCTCTCCCCGGCATACCGGGCTCAGGCCATCGACCGGCTTGCCGGCGGCACGGAGCTCGACATCATGGTCATCGGCGGCGGGGTCGTGGGGTGCGGGAGTGCGCTCGACGCGGTGACCCGAGGCCTGACCACCGGCCTGGTGGAGCAGCGCGACTTCGCCTCCGGCACCTCCAGCCGCAGCAGCAAGCTCGTCCACGGCGGCCTGCGCTACCTGGAGATGCTCGACTTCGGCCTGGTCAAGGAGGCGCTGGCGGAGCGGGGGCTGCTGCTCACCCGGCTCGCCCCCCACCTGGTGCGGCCGGTGCCCTTCCTCTACCCCCTGACCAGGAAGCTCGTCGAGCGCCCGTACGTCGAGGCCGGGCTCACCCTCTACGACACCATGGCCCGCAGCAGCGGCACCGACGCCGGTATGCCGTGGCACCGGCACCTCTCGCGTCGCCAGGCGCTGCGGATCGCCCCCGCCCTGCGCCGCGAGGCGCTCGTCGGTGCGGTGCAGTACTACGACGCCAAGGTCGACGACGCCCGGCACACCATGGAGCTGGCGCGGACCGCCGCGACCTACGGCGCCGCCGTGGCCACCCGGGTGGCCGCGGTGGGGTTCCTCCGTCAGGGCGAGCGGGTCACCGGCGTCCGGGCGCTGGACAAGGTCACCGGACGCGAGTTCGAGGTGCACGCCCGCCAGATCGTCAACGCCACCGGCGTGTGGACCGACGACACGCAGGCGATGATCGGCGAGCGCGGGCAGTTCCACGTGCGGGCGTCCAAAGGCATCCACCTGGTCGTGCCCCGCGACCGGATCCACTCCACCTCGGGGATCATCCTGCGCACCGCCACCTCGGTCCTGTTCGTCATCCCCTGGGGTCGGCACTGGATCATCGGCACGACCGACACCGACTGGGCCCTGGACAAGGCGCACCCGGCGGCCACCTCGGCCGACATCGCCTACCTGCTGGACAACGTCAACACCGTCCTCACCACGCACCTGACCCAGCAGGACGTCGAGGGCGTGTACGCCGGGCTGCGGCCGCTGCTGGCCGGCGAGAGCGACCAGACCTCGGCGCTCTCGCGTGAGCACGTCGTCGCCCACCCGGCCCCGGGACTGGTCGTCGTCGCCGGAGGCAAGTACACGACCTACCGGGTCATGGCCAAGGACGCCATCGACGAGGCGGCCCGGGCCCTCGGCGGGGACCTGCCGGCCAGCGTCACCGCGGAGATCCCGATGGTCGGCGCGGTCGGCTACCACGCGATGTGGAACGGCCGGACCCGCCTGGCCAGGCAGTCCGGCCTGCACGTCGAGCGGATCGAGAAGATGCTCATGCGCCACGGGGTGCTCACCACCGAGATCCTCGACCTCGTCGCGGCGGACCCGGGGCTGGGCCAGCCGCTGCCCGGGGGGAGGACTACCTGCAGGCCGAGATCGTGTACGCCGCGTCGCACGAGGGGGCCCGGCACCTCGACGACATCCTCGCGAGGCGGACCAGGCTGTCCATCGAGACGTGGGACCGCGCGGTCGGTGCGGCCCGACCCGCCGCCCGGCTGGTCGCACCGGTGCTCGGCTGGGACGCGGCGACGCAGGACGAGGAGGTCGCCCACTACGAGCAGCGGGTCGCCGCCGAGCGGATCTCGCAGACCATGCCCGACGACGCCTCGGCCGACGCGGCCCGGCTGGCCGCCCCCGACCGCGGCTGAGCGGCTCGCTGCGGCGCCTGGTCTCACCGAGCATCCCCCGGTCGGCCGGCGCAGGCGGCATCCCGGCGCGCCTGCCGTGGCACGATGACCCGGTGAGCGAGCAGCAGAAGCGGTCCGACAACCGCCCGCGTCCGACGACCGAGCAGTTCCGGGCCTTCGTCCGTCAGGGCTGGGCGCCGCGCGAGGTCGCGTCGACGCCGCGGGCCGCGGTCGCCCCGTATGCCGCCGCCCGCCGCGCCACGGTGTCCGAGCAGTTCCCCGTCCAGCGGCTGGTGATCCCGGCCGGCGGGCTGAAGATCCGCTCCAACGACTGCGACTACCCGTTCCGCGCGCACAGCGCGTTCGCCCACCTCACCGGCCAGGGCGCCGAAGCCGAGCCCGACTCGGTCCTTGTCCTGACGCCGCGGCCCGACGGTGGTCACGACGCGGTCCTGTACTTCCGACCGCTGGCCGGCCAGGACACCGAGGAGTTCTTCGCCGACACCCGGGTGGGCGAGTTCTGGGTGGGGGCCCGACCGACCCTCGCCGACGTCGAGGCAGCCCTGGGCATCCGGACCCGGCATGTCGAGGAGTTGCCCGACGCCCTGGCCAAGGACGCCGGGGTGGTGACCATCCGCGTGGTCCGCGACGCCGACCGCGACGTCGCCGCCCTCGTGGACCGGATCCGCGCCGAGGCCGGCCTCGCGGTCACCGACGCGACCGTCGAGGCGGACGACGAGCTGGCGGCATACCTGTCGGTGCTGCGGATGACCAAGGACGACTGGGAGGTCCAGCAGCTGCGCGCGGCGATGGACGCCACGCTCGTGGGCTTCGAGGCGGTGATCGCCGCCCTGCCGCAGGCCACCGAGGGCGAGCGCGGCGAGCGGTGGGTCGAGGGGGTGTTCGGGCTGCACGCCCGCCACCGGGGCAATGGCATCGGTTACGACTCGATCTGCGCCGCGGCCGACCACGCCAACACGCTGCACTGGACGCGCAACACCGGCCCGGTGCGCCCGGGCGACCTCGTCCTGCTCGACGCCGGGGTCGAGGTCGAGAGCCTCTACACCGCCGACATCACCCGCACCCTGCCCGTCGACGGCACCTTCACCGACGCGCAGCGCGAGATCTACGACGCCGTGTATGCCGCGCAGCAGGCCGGCCTGGACGCCATCCGGCCGGGCGCGCGGTTCGAGGACATCCACCGCGCGGCGATCCGCGTCATCGCCGAGCATCTGCACGCGTGGGGGGCGTTGCCCGAGGGCGTCGACGTGGCGGCCACCCTCGACGAGGACCACGGGCAGTACCACCGCCGGTGGATGGTCCACGGGACCAGTCACCACCTGGGTCTGGACGTCCACGACTGCGCCCTGGCCACCCGCGCGGAGTACCTCGACGGCCCGCTGCGCCCCGGGATGGTCCTCACCGTCGAGCCGGGGCTGTACTTCAAGGCCGACGACCTGCTGGCGCCCGAGCGCTTCCGGGGCCATGGCGTGCGGATCGAGGACGACGTGCTGGTCACCGAGACCGGTGCCGAGGTGCTCTCCGCGGCCTTCCCGCGCTCGAGCGCCGACGTCGAGGCATGGATCGCCGCCCTGCAGGGTCGCTGACGGCGGGGCGGTCAGCGGGGCCGCCGGGGCGGGCACCCGGGCCGGCCGGGCGGGCCGGCGGGGGCAGGCCGCCGTGGCGACACGCCGGGTGGGCCGGACCCGTCGGCTCCCGGTGTATCCGCAGCCGCGGCCGTAGCCTCTTTGTGGATATCCCGACGCACCCAGGTCGGCGTGATCTACCGTGGAACTCGTGGGGACAGGCCCTCGGGGGGTACCGCGGGCGTGATGGGGGTTGTGGACATGGTCATGATGCAAGGCAGCGGACGGGTCACCGCCGAGTGCGAGTGGTGCCACGCCGTCCCGTTCGGCCCTGGGGGGAGCCGGACCTGGCCGGACGACGCCACCGCGGTGCGCGCGCTCACCCACGTCCACGGGTGGCAGGTCACCGATCGCGGCGTGATCTGCCCGGGCTGCGCCGCCCAACAGTCCTGCCAGTCCAGCGGGCACACCTTCGGCGAGTGGGCGAGCATGCCCGACACCGACCTCGTGGTCCGCCGGTGCCGCGCCTGCGACGCCCGGGACCACGCGCCGGCATACGTGCTCTCGCCCATCGGTCGGCACGTCGCCTGACCACGCCCACCCGGGCAGCCTGACCCTCTCGAGGCTCACCCCGACCCGGGCAACGTTCACCCCGACCCGGGCCACCCCGGCCGGCGCTTACCCGGCGACGGGGTCCGCAGGCCCCAGCGGCTCGGTCGGCGGGTGCGCTCGGGCGAGGATGCCCGCCGTGGCCAGCAGCTCGCGGGCCTGCGCGGCGACCTTGTGCTCCACGAGGATCTCGAAACTGCCGGGCACGATCTGGCTCACCGAGGTGAAGTCGCGCCGACCCCGGGTCAGGGCGTAGCCGACCGCCGCCCAGACCATGCCGAACACCGCGCCGAAGAGCATCGTGGAGGTAACCAGCGGCAAGGGCGTGCTGCCACTGGAGAACAGCGACAGCACGACCCCGACGAACAGCCCCATCCACAGCCCCGAGAGCGCCCCGCCGGCCAGCACCCGGCCCCAGGTCAGCCGGCCGGTGACCCGCTCCAGCTGCCGCAGCTCGGTGCCGACGATGAGGCAGTTCTGCACCGGGAACTGCGCGTCGGAGAGCGCGTCGACGGCCCGCTGGGCCTCGGGATAGCTCCCGAACGTCCCCACCGACATCGGGTAGTCGAGGGTGAGGGCGCCGAAGGGGGCGCGGACCGCTCGGGGCTGCATGCTCATGCCCCCAGTCTCGCACCCGTTCGGGCTACCTCCCGAATCGAACGGACGCCGCGCCGCCGCGGCGGTCAGCCCTTGAGCTTGTACTCCTCCAGCAGCCGCCGGCCGATGATCATCTTCTGGATCTCGGCGGTGCCCTCCCCGATGAGCAGCATCGGGGCCTCCCGGTAGAGCCGCTCGATCTCGTACTCCTTGGAGTAGCCGTACCCGCCGTGGATCCGGAAGGACTGCTCGACGACGTCCGCGCAGTACTCCGCCGCGAGGTACTTCGCCATGCCGGCCTCGAGGTCGTTGCGGGCTCCCGAGTCCTTGATCCGGGCGGCCTTGACCATCATCTGGTGGCACGCCTCGACCTTGGTGCCCATGTCGGCCAGACGGAACAGGATCCCCTGGTGCTCGGCGATCTTCTTGCCGAAGGTCTCCCGCTGCTGGGCGTAGGCCACCCCGAGCTCGAAGGCCCGGCGGGCCACCCCGCAGGCCCGGGATGCGACGTTGACCCGGCCGACCTCGACGCCGTCCATCATCTGGTAGAAGCCCTTGCCGGGCGCCCCGCCGAGGATCTGCTCGGACGTGGTCCGGTAGCCGTCGAACACCAGCTCGGTGGTGTCGACGCCCTTGTACCCCATCTTGTCGATCTTGCCCGGCACGGTCAGCCCGGGCGCGGTCTCGCCGAAGCCGGCCTGCTTGTCCACGAGGAAGGTGGTGAGGTTGCGGTACACCGAGTCGGCACCGAGGTCGGTCTTGACGAGCACGGCGACGAGGTTGGACGAGCCACCGTTGGTCAGCCACATCTTCTGCCCGTTGATCGTCCACGTCTCGCCCTCGCCCTTGACCGCCTTGGTGGAGATGCGGGCGACGTCCGAGCCCAGGGCCGGCTCGCTCATCGAGAACGCCCCACGGATCTCGCCGGTGGCCATCTTCGGCAGGTACTTGGCCTTCTGCTCCGGCGTGCCGTGCTGCACGAGCATGTAGGCGACGATGAAGTGGGTGTTGATGATGCCGCTGACGGACATCCACCCGCGGGCGATCTCCTCGACGGTGAGGGCATAGGTGAGCAGCGACTCGCCGAGACCGCCGTACTCCTCGGGGATCATCAGCCCGAAGATGCCCATCTCCTTCATCCCGTCGACGATGTCCTGCGGGTACTCGTCGCGGTGCTCCAGCTCGGTGGCCACCGGGATGATCTGCTCGTCGACGAACTGGCGCACCAGGGCGAGCAGCTCGGTCTGCTCCTCGGTGAGGCCGGCGGTCTGCTGCAGTCGGGACATGGGTTCTCCACCTCGTCGTGGTCGGGGTCGCCGGGCGGTCCGGGGCTACCTGCGAGTATGCCGCTCCGCCGTGCCGAGCGCTCCGGCGGCCCCCTGTGAACCGCCCCACCCGAGCGCCGCTCAGGCGAAGATCGGGCCGACCGCGGGGTATGCCGCGGTGAGCAGCCCGCGCACCGTGCCCAGGGCGGGGGTCGGGTCCGCGGCCGGGGACTGGAAGCCGGTGTCCAGGCGCATCGGCTTGCCCCACGCGGTGAGGTCCTCGACCGTGCCGCCCGGGCGGGCGCCGGAGAGGTTCTGGACCCAGTCGGCCCGCCCGTAGGTGATGTCCCCGCCGATGCACACCAGCTCGACCCACGACGGGTCGGCGAGGCAGACGTTCTCGTAGGGGTCCTCGTGGTGGCGCTCCAGGACGAGCAGGTCGGCGGGCCGGCCGGCGGCCAGCGACCCGAGGTGCTCGTCCAGCCCGGCGACCCGGGCGGCGACCGAGGTGACCATGGCGACGAGGTCGGCGGCGGCGATCGGGTGGCCCTGCCGGGCCAGCTCGCGTCGGGCGACCTTCATCTCGGCGAGCAGGCTGGTGGAGCCGGACGGCAGCCAGTCGGCGCCCAGGGCCACCGGCATCCCGGCGTCGAGCGCCGCCCCGGCCAACGTGGTCTGGCCGTAGAGGCGCAGGTTGGACTGCGGCGACCAGACCAGCCGGCAGCCCGCCGCGGCGACCGTGCGCAGGTCCTCGGCGTTCAGGGCGCTGGCATGGATGAGGTTCGTCGCCGTCGTGGCGGCCCCGAGGTCGAGGAACCGGCGCAGCTCGGCGGCGCTGCGCTCGTCGCCGCGCACTCCTTCGGCCAGGTGGAGGTAGAACGCGGTGACCTCCCCTTCGGCGATGCCCGCGAGGATGGCCCGCAGCCTCGGGGCGTCTCGGGACGACGCGGAGGGCAGGTCGACCATGGCGCGCGCCCGGTGCGCACCGAAGGCCCACAGGTCCACGTTGCGCACCAGCGGCTCCCGGTTGGCCGAGCTGGCCCCCGAGGCCCCTTGGATGCCGGTGACCCCGCCGACGAGGGCCCGCACCTCGGCGTAGCGCAACTGGGTGCGGGCCGGGACCGCGGCCAGCAGGGCGTTCTGCGGGTCCCGGACGAGCTGGCGGTACGGGGTGCTGGCCCGCCAGCGGTACCGGTTGGCGTAGAACCGCGGGGGCTCCCACGCGGCGAAGACGTTGAACTCCGGGTGGCCGTGCAGGTCCAGCAGACCCGGCAGGATCACCCCGTCGGTCTCGTGGACCGGCACGGCGGTCGGCGCGGTCCGCGTCACGCTGTCGATCCGGCCGCCGGCCACCACGACGAACCCGCGCGACCATGCCGCGTCCGGCGTGAGCACGGCGCCGGCCAGGGCGAAGGGCGCCGGCGGCAGGGCGCGGGCGCGCCGGGCCGCCGGCGGACCCACCGGCTCGGTCACCCCACGGCGGTAGGCCCGGGCGAAGGCGCCCGGGTGCGTCACTGGGCGGGCCATGTGCGGTACCCCCTCGGGACGACCACCTCGATGGTCGCTCGCTTGGTCTGGCGGTCGGCTCCGGTGCGCGACGCCCAGGCGGCCAGGTCGCGCCACCACGGCGGCGACCCGGGTGGCAGGTCGCGTTCGGGGATCTCCGCCACGTCGCCGGGGCGCCACCCGGCGGCATACGGCGTCGGGTCGACAGGCCCCTCGGGGGTGACCTGGGCGGCCAGCGCGGGCAGTCGGGTGTTCCAGTCGGCCAGCAGCCGCGCGGTGGTCTGCGCCAGCGGGGTGCCGGTGGCCCGGGCGGCACTCTCCGGGTAGGTCGGGTGGCGCACCGGTGCGTGGTGCAGGGCGGCGGCCGCGTCAGGCCGAGTGCCCGCCCACTGCCGGTATGCCGCCCCGGCCAGCTGCCCGAGGGTGAGCACCGCGGTGACCTCGGTGCCCATGAGCAGAGCGTCCAGCCACCGGTCGCGGTAGGCGGCGATGTCGGCGTCGTCGGCGTGGCGCTGCCCTCCGGCCTGGCCGTACACGCTGTAGAGGAACGTGTTGACCATGACGTAGGAGTCGGTGATGCCGATCTTGGCCAGCAGGCCCTGCACCCGCTGCCCGGCCTCCCCGACGAGGATCCGCCGGCAGATCGACTCGTGGGTCGCGGGGTCCTGCCCGAGGACCAGCACCCGGGCGGTGCCGTCGAGCCGTCCGCGGTGGAAGACCGGGCCCCACTCGGTGCGGAAGTCCGCCGCCGGGTAGACCTGCCCGTCGGGGTAGTGCGCGACGAGGGTGGCGAAGGGTTCGGCGGGGTAGCCGGGGCAGCTGTCGTGGCTCACGGCGCCCTCACCAGGGGTCGCCCACCGGGGCCCGCTTGGCCCTGGGTGGCCCTTCCAGCGACGGGCGTTGGGTGAAGCCGCCGGCGCGCAGGGCGGCCGCGACCTCGGTGACGACGGCCTGGCGAGGCCGCGCGGCGTCGGTGGCGATCGCCTTGAGCAGGTGGTAGGTGAACGCGCCGTTGGCCCGGCCCTCGAAGGTCGCGTCGGCCGAGGTCTGCTCGGGCCGGCAGGCGGCATACAGCACGGGCCGCAGCGCACTCGGGATCGCCGTGACGACGTCGGTGACGGAGGTCGCGTCGGCCTTCTCGAGGGAGCGGATGCCGCGCAGCGTCGGGGGCGGCAGGTAGCGCGGCCGGCGTCCGACGAGCAGGTCGGGGGCACGCAGCCCGGTGCCGGAGTGGCAGGTGTCGAGGAAGACCTCCATGAGCACCCCGGAGGGCAGCCCTTGGAACAGCACCCGCAGCTCGTCGTCGACGATGACGGTGTCGAGGTCCCACTGGTCCGCGCGCTGGCGGATGTCGTGCATGGCGAAGGCCTCGTCGGCGTGGTCCCGCTCGTCACCGTCGGGGTCGGGCACCTGGGTGCCGTGGCTGGACAGCGAGAAGACGAGGTGGTCGCCGGGCTTCGCGGTCTGCACCATCCGGGTCAGGGCGCCCAGGACCGCATCCTTGGTCGCGTCGGCGTCCGTGAGCACCGTGATGTCCGCGGTCGTCCAGCCTCGGGTGCGCAGCATGGCCGCCATGTCCGTGGCGTCGTTGACGCAGCCGTAGAGCCAGCTGGCCATGGGCAGGTTGACGAACTCGTTGATGCCGACGCACAGGGCTCGCCTGGCCGCTGGCGTCGCGGCCCGCCGCTGCGCACGCCGTCCCGATCCCCGCCCCGATGGCCGCGACCGGGGCAGCGACCGGGAGCGTGGCGGCGCCGCGGGCGCCTTGAGCAGCCACCGGGTGCAGGCGGCGACGAACCGGTCGTCGCCGAAGTAGTTGATGTGGTAGATCTCGTCGTTCGTCCCGTAGGCCAGGGTGTCGGCGACGAAGCCACCGACGGTGGCGTCGATCGACCCCATGGACGCCACGTCGACGACGAGGTCGTTGCCGCCCTTGAAGATCCGGTCGACCACGCCCTCGGCCAGGCGCACCGCCAGCTCGCGGGGGAACTCCGCCGGTCGGTGGCTGTCGTCGAGCAGGCTGACGTGGAAGTCGGACGACACGACGTACCACGGCGTGCCGGGGGTCGGCTGAGCCGGCTGGGTCTGGTTGATCCCGGTGACGAAGGCCCCCTGGGGCGACATCGCCGCGAGACCGGGCACCCCGGCCGGGTCGGTGACGTAGCCGGCGAGGTACTTCACCAACGCGCCCAGGCCCCGCACGACCCCGGCCACGACCGCCGAGACCGGGGCCCCGCCGGGGATGGCGGCCAGGACGCCGGCCCCCACGGCGGTGAGGTTGGTGACCATGTCGACGAGGTCGTGCCAGCGGTCGGGGTCGGCCAGGTGGGTGCCGGCGTTCGTGGCGGCCACGAAGACCGCCCTGTCGACCGACCCGTTCCAGCCCGCGGTGGGCAGGACGTACTCGGCGAAGCTGCGCGTGGTGAGCCCGCCCCGGCTGTGGCAGACCACGTCGAAGGTCACGCCGGTGGTCACGCCGGCGACCCGGCGCAGCAGGTCGGTGGCGTTGGCCAGCGGGTCGACCGACAGGGTGGGGTGGTCGAACCCGACGACGGCGTCGTAGTGGGCCAGCGCGGTGGTGAGGAAGGCCCGCCCGGCCTGGGTCAGCCCGAGGATGCCGAACGCGGAGGTGGTCGAGGAGAACGTCCCGTGGACGAACAGCAGCACCCGCGCCGGCCGGTCGGTGGGCAGGGGCACCTGGTCGAGCCGGTCGAGCAGGGTCCAGCTCGCCGGGTCCGGTGCGCCGATGTGCACGATCCCGGGGCGGACGCCTCGCTCCAGCAGGTCGATGGCCTTGCCGACGAGCAACGGTGCCGCGAACCGCAGCACGGTGACCCGGACCGCCCCGCTGAGCAGGTCGCCCAGCAGGCCCCGGGTGGCCGCGCCGCGGCGGGGTCGACGGCGGGTCGCCCGTGGGGCCGGCGCGCCCGGATGCCGCAGCTCGATCTCGAACCGGACCGTGCGCAGCTCGCCGGGCACCGCGCGGGTGCGCGGCGCCTGGCGGGTGGCGGCCGTCGGCACGTGCCAGGAGTAGCAGCCGTCTTGCTCGAGGAGCACCACGGCGGCGTGATCCCCCGGCACCTGCAGGTCCAGCGCCAGCGGATCGGCCGGAGCGGGCGGGGCGGCCGAGGCGGCCGGTGCGCGCGAGGCGGCCGGACCGGTGGGCCCGCCGCGGGCGCGCTTGGGCCTGACCTGGAACTCCTCCACCGTGGTGAAGTCGTTGTCGCGCAAGGAGTCCAGCAACCGGTCGTGGACGACCTGGGCCGTGGAGCCGAGGTCCCTGGCCCGCGTGGGACGGCCGACGGTGTGCGTCGTCGGGTAGCTCACCCGCAGGGTGCCCTGCGCGAGTCGTCTGGACGGCATACCGGCTCCTGTCGTCTGTGCGCGACCCCGCGGGGCCGGTGCGGGCACGCCCGATCGCGTCGGGACCTCCCCTCTCGCGAGGACAGAGCGCGCGCACCGGGGCGCAGATACGAAATAGCGTGGCGTATGCCGGACCGGGGCAGTGACCGGGGCGGTCGCTACTGCGCGGACAGCGCGTCGATGGCCTCGCGGGTCGCCAGGACCTTGCGGGCGGTGTCGACGTGCAGGTTCTCGATCATCTTGCCCTGGTAGGTCGCGACGCCCTTGCGCTCCGCCAGCGCCTGCTCGAAGGCGGCGATGAGCCCGCGGGCGTGGTCCACCTGCTCGTCGCTGGGGGCGTAGATCCGGTTGCAGGGCTCGACCTGGCCGGGGTGGATGAGGGTCTTGCCGTCGAAGCCCATGGCCCGTCCCTGGCGGCACTCGGCCTGGAAGCCCTCGGCGTCCTTGACGTCGTTGTACACCCCGTCGACGATGGCGACGCCCGCGGCCCGGGCGGCCAGCACGGTATGCGCGAGTGCCGGCAGCACCGGCTCGCGGCCCGGCACGTGCAGCGCGTCGAGCTCCTTGACCAGGTCGTTGGTGCCCATGACGAGCACGGCCAGGCGCTCGGAGGCCGCGGCCAGCTTGCGCGCGCCGAGGATCGCCTCCGGCGTCTCGACCATGGCCCACAGCTTGGTGTGCGCCGGCGCCCGGTGCTTCTCCATGGCCTTGACCAGCGAGCGGACCGCCTTGGCCGATCCCACCTTGGGCACGACGATGCCGTCCGGGCCGGCCTGGCAGGCCGCGCGCAGGTCGGCCTCGTGCCACTGCGTGCCCACCCCGTTGACCCGGATGGTCAGCTCCCGCCGGCCGTACTCCCCCGACCGCACCGCGGCGCAGGCGGCCTCGCGGGCGGCCTCCTTGGCGTCCGGGGCGACCGCGTCCTCGAGGTCGAGGATGAGGGCGTCGACGGGCATCGTCTTGGCCTTGTCCAGGGCGCGCTCGTTGGACGAGGGCATGTAGAGCACCGACCGACGCGGCCGGTAGGCCGCCGCGCCCCCGCCGGGGACGGACCTGCCGTCGCCGGTCACCGGGCACCGCCGTCCAGGCCGTAGAGGGCCGCCAGCTCGGGGTCGGTCTTGGCCAGGCGCTCGGCCAGCTCGATCATCACCAGGCACTGCTTGAGGCTGGCGTCGTCCTCCATCTTGCCGTCGAGCATCACCGCCCCGGTCCCGTCGCCCATGGCCTGCTTGACCCGCCGGGCGTGCGCGACGTCGGCCGCCGACGGGCTGAACACCTTCTTGGCGATGGCCAGCTGCACCGGGTGCAGCGACCAGGCGCCGACGCAGCCCAGCAGGAACGCGTTGCGGAACTGGTCCTCGCAGGCCACCACGTCCTTGATGTCGCCGAACGGGCCGTAGTAGGGGAAGATCCCGGCCGCCGCGCAGGCGTCCACCATCCGCGCGATCGTGTAGTGCCACAGGTCCTGCTGGAAGACGGTCCGTGGGCCCTCGATGTCCCCGCCGGGCGGGTCCTCGCGCACCAGGTAGCCGGGGTGCCCGCCGCCGACCCGGGTGGTCTTCATCCGGCGGTCCGCGGCCAGGTCGGCCGGCCCGAGCGACAGCCCCTGCATGCGCGGGGAGGCCGCGCAGATCTCCTCGACGTTGACCATGCCGCGGGCGGTCTCGAGGATGGCGTGCACGAGGATCGGCCGGGTCAGCCCCGCCTTGGCCTCCAGCTGGGCCAGCAGGCGGTCGACGTAGTGGATGTCCTCGGCGCCCTGGACCTTGGGCACCATGACGACGTCGAGCTTGTCGCCGATCTCGGTGACCAGGGTGGTCAGGTCGTCCAGCGCCCACGGCGAGTCCAGGGCGTTGATCCGGGTCCACAACTGGGTGAGGTCGCCGAAGTCGGTGGCCTTGCCGATCTGCACCAGACCGGCCCGCGCCGCCTCCTTGTTGTCGGCCTTGACGGCGTCCTCGAGGTTGCCCAGCAGGACGTCGACGGTGCCGGCCATCTCCGGGATCTTGGCGGCCATCTTCGCGTTGCTCGGGTCGAAGAAGTGGATGACCCGGGACGGGCGGGCCGGCACCGACGTCAGCGGCTGCGGCGCCCCGACGGCCAACGGGGCGTAGAAGTCCTTCGGGTGAGGCATGGGCACGCTCCTGACACGCGCGGCGGGGGGCTGCGTTTCCGAACCTAGCAGCGTCGCTCTCGTAGGCTCAGGGGCATGTCGGCCACACCACTTCGGGTCAGCGACCTGGTCGACGCGGCGATGACCGCCAGCGGCATCCTGTGGATCGACACCGGCGAACGCACGTATGCCGCATGGCACGCCTGGGCCGGCGAACCGGGCGAGGGCGGCGCCGGCGTCGGGGCCGGTGGTGGTCGAGGGCCCACGGCATACCTGCTCAACGGCCCCGGCGAGCAGCATCTGCCGTGGCTGCCCCAGGAGGTGGTCGTCGTCCTGCGCAGCCGGGACACCGGCGGCCGGCTGCTGCGCCTGCGGGCCCGCCGCGACGTGCTCGATCCGGCCGACCCGGAGTGGGAGGTGGCCGCCGCGGCCCTGAGCGCCAAGCGGGTCGGCGCGACCCCGCAGCTGCTCGAGACGTGGCGCCAGCAGTGCACGGTGAGCGCACTGCGGCCGTTCGGCGAGCCGTTGGAGGTGCCGGGGCGGCATACCGACGAGCGGGTGAGCGTCCCCGTCGCCTCGTGGCACGGCGCCGCGGGCGGCGCGCCACGCCGGCCCGGCGCGGGGTGAGCCGACCGTCCGCCCCGCCCGCGCGCACTAGCCTGGCCCCGTGAGCCTGCCCTCGCGGATCTACGTCGGACGGCTGGCCGGGATGAGCGTCTTCGACCCGCTCGGCGACCCGGTCGGCCGGGTCCGCGATGCGGTCGTCACCTTCCGCACCGACAGCATCGGGCGCCCCCGGGTCATCGGACTCGTGCTCGAGGTCCCGGTGCGCAAGCGGGTGTTCGTGCCGATGACCCGGGTGACCTCGATCGACACCGACCAGGTCATCACCACCGGGCTGGTCAACATGCGCCGGTTCGAGCAGCGCACCGGCGAGAGCCTGGCCGTCGCCGAGCTGTTCGACCGCAGGGTCACCGTGCGCTCCCCCGACGGCGCGTATGCCGCCACCGTCGAGGACCTGGCCATCGACCTGAGCCGCAAGGAGTGGGTCGTGGCCCGGGTGTTCTGCCGCAAGGTCGCCCCCGGCTCGCGCGGGCTGAGCTTCTCGCGGCGGCGGGGCGAGACCCACCTCGTTGACGTGGCGAGCGTGACCGGCCTGCACGAGCGGGGCGCGGAGCAGAGCGCCGAGCGGCTGCTGGAGGCCTACGACGACCTCAAGGTCGCCGACCTCGCCGAGGTCATCCACGGACTGGACCCGCAGCGCCGCGCCCAGGTCGCCGCCGCGCTCGACGACGACAAGCTCGCCGACATCCTCGAGGAGCTGCCCGAGGACGACCAGGTGGAAATCCTCGCCGGGCTGGACACCGACCGCGCCGCGGACATCCTCGAGGCGATGGAGCCCGACGACGCCGCCGACCTGCTCGGGGAGCTGCCCGCCGAGCAACAGGAGGACCTGCTGCGCCGGATGGAGCCCGATGAGGCGGCGCCGCTGCGTCGGTTGCTCACCTACGACGAGGACACCGCCGGTGGGCTGATGACCACCGAGCCGGTCATCCTCGGGCCCGAGGCGACCATCGCCGAGGCGCTGGCCGTGGTGCGCCAGGAGCAGCTGCCCACCACCCTGGCCACCACGGTGTTCGTGTGCCGCCCCCCACTGGAGACACCCACCGGGCGCTACCTCGGGCTGGTGCACATCCAGCGGCTGCTGCGCGAACCGCCGCACGCCCCGGTGGGCTCGGTCATCGACAAGGTCGAGCCGTTGGACCCGACGGCCACCGTGGACCGGGTGCACCGGATGCTCGCGACCTACGACCTGGTCGCGGTGCCCGTGGTCGACGAACACGGCCACTTCCTCGGCGCGGTCACCGTCGACGACGTCCTGGACCACATCCTGCCCGAGGACTGGCGCGAGGACCGCGACGAGGTGGCCCATGGCTGACCGGTCGCGTCGCCTCGACCAGCCACGGGAGTTCCGTCGGCGGACCTTCCTCACCACCCCGGCGGTGTCCCAGGAGACCTTCGGGGTGTGGAGCGAGCGGTTCGCCCGGTTCATGGGCACCCCTCAGTTCCTCATCGGGCTCACCGTGTTCGTCGTCGTCTGGCTGGCGTGGAACACCTTCGCCCCGGCGCCGTGGCAGTTCGACCCGCGGGAGCTCAACTACACCCTGCTCACCCTGTTGCTGTCCCTGCAGGCCTCGTACGCCGCGCCGCTCATCCTGCTGGCCCAGAACCGCCAGGCCGACCGCGACCGGGTCGCCCTGGAGCAGGACCGCGCTCGGGACGAGCGCAACCTCGCCGACACCGAGTTCCTCACCCGCGAGGTGGCCGCCCTGCGGTTGGCCCTGCGCGAGGCGGCCACCCGCGACTTCGTCCGGTCCGAGCTGCGTGAGCTGCTCGAGGAGCTGGCCGTCCGGGGTGTCCTCGGCCCCTCCCCCGACGCCCCGGACCCGGCCAGGCTCCGCAAGAAGAAGTAGCTCGGAAGAAGTAGCTCGGCCGCCGGCTCACCAGGGGCCTCGGTGCGAGGCCCCACCCCCCATCGGCGGACATGTATGCGTTGCCCCGTGGCGTGGGGCAGTGCATAGCGGCCCCGCAGGGCGGGTATCTCGACCCAGGACCGCGCGTCGTGGCCGCACGACTCGGGGCTGCCACCGTTGTCGCGCGTGGCCGGCGGACACGGCATCCCGACCTACGATGGTCCCCATGCCCGCACCCAGCCAGGACGCCCTGCTCGCCGCGCTCGCCACGGTCAACGACCCGGAGATCCACAAGCCGGTCACCGAGCTCGGCATGGTCAAGTCGGTCGCCGTCGACGACGCCGGTCACGTGACCCTGCAGCTCTACCTCACCGTCGCCGGCTGCCCGCTCAAGGACACCCTGCGCCGCGACAGCTCGGCGGCCCTCGCCCGGGTCGAGGGGGTGACCTCGGTCGAGGTCAAGCTCGACGTCATGAGCGACGAGCAGCGAGCCGCCCTGCGCACCCAGCTGCGCGGTGGGGCGGCCGATCGGGAGATCCCGTTCGCCAAGGCCGGGTCGCTGACCCGCGTGTATGCCGTCGCGTCCGGCAAGGGCGGCGTCGGCAAGTCCTCGGTCACCGTGAACCTCGCCGCGGCAATGGCCGAGCAGGGCCTGTCGGTCGGCGTCGTCGACGCCGACGTGCACGGGTTCTCGATCCCCCGGATGCTCGGCGTCGCGGGCCGGC
Organism: Dermatophilaceae bacterium; assembly: GCA_037045055.1. Taxonomy (GTDB): domain Bacteria; phylum Actinomycetota; class Actinomycetes; order Actinomycetales; family Dermatophilaceae; genus Phosphoribacter. The sequence continues at coordinate 697,367 of JBAOHJ010000003.1, forward strand.
CCACCCAGGTCGACGACATGATCCTGCCGCCCATGTCGCACGGCGTGAAGGTCATCTCGATCGGGATGTTCGTGCCGGGCAACCAGCCGGTGGTGTGGCGTGGCCCGATGCTGCACCGGGCGCTGCAGCAGTTCCTCGCCGACGTCTTCTGGGGCGACCTCGACGTCCTGCTGCTGGACCTGCCGCCCGGCACCGGCGACATCGCGATTTCGGTCGGGCAGCTGCTGCCCGGCGCGGAGATCCTCGTCGTGACCACCCCGCAGCAGGCCGCCGCCGAGGTCGCCGAACGGGCGGGGGCCATCGCCCTGCAGACCCACCAACGGGTGGTCGGCGTCGTCGAGAACATGTCCTGGCTGGCCCTGCCCGACGGCACCCGACACGAGGTGTTCGGCTCCGGGGGGGGCGCCTCGGTCGCCGAGTCGCTCACCCGGGCCATCGGCGCCGCCGTGCCGCTGCTGGGCCAGGTGCCCCTGGACCCGGCGTTGCGCGAGGGCGGGGACGGCGGCATACCCGTCGTGCTCGGCGCCCCCGACAGCCCTGCCGCCACCGCGCTGCGCGACATCGCCGACGCGTTGTCGACCCGGGCCCGCGGGCTGTCCGGACGATCGCTAGGGCTCAGCCCGACCCGTCGCTGACCGCGGCTCGCTACGTCGCGTCGGTGTCCCACGGGGTGGGTCGGGTGGGGTCGTGGGCCGGTCGGGGCACCGGCGAGTCCACCGCACCGGCGGCCGGGTCGGGGTCCAGCAGCGCCTCCCTGACGATCCGGCGCGGGTCGTATTGGCGCGGGTCGTACTGGCGCCAGTCCACCTCGTCGAACTCCGGCCCGAGCTGGTCTTTGAGCGAGGACCTCGCCGACTCGGCCAAGGCGCGCAACTGACGCACCGCCCGGCCCAGCTTCGCGGCATACTCCGGCAGCCGCTCGGGGCCCAGCACGACGATGGCGACGACGACCAGGACGATGAGCTCGTAGCCGTTGATGTCGAACATCGCCGCCGCCGGTCAGCTGCCCGCTTGCAGGGTCATCGTGAGATCGAGGATGTCCCCGCCCCGGTCGACCTTGACGCGGACGGTATCGCCGACGCTGCGGGCGCGGATCGCCACGACCAGCTCGTCCCGGGTGGTGATCTTGCGCCCCTCGAACTCCACCACGACGTCGCCGTCGCGCAGGCCCGCCTGCGCCGCGGGGCTGCCCGGGGCGACCCCGCCGGAGCTGGAGATCCGGGCGCCCTCGCCGTCGAAGCGCGCGTCCAGGGACACCCCGATGACCGGGTGCACGGCCCGGCCGGTGCCGATGAGCTGCTGGGCGGTCTTGAATGCCTGGTCGCTGGGGATCGAGAACCCGACGCCGATGTTGCCGCTGGAGCCGCCTGTCCCCGGCACTCGGGCGATCGCCGAGTTGACCCCGATGACCCGACCGTTCATGTCCAGCAGCGGGCCCCCGGAGTTGCCGGGGTTGATCGCGGCGTCGGTCTGGATGGCGTTGATATAGCTCGTCTCGGAGCTGTCACCCGCCGAGACCGGACGGTTGAGGGCCGAGACGATGCCGCTGGTCACCGTGGCGTCCAGGCCGAGCGGGGCCCCCACGGCGATGACCCCGTCGCCGACGACGACGTCGGCGGAGCGCCCGAAGGACAGTGGGGTGACGTCGGTGCGCGGGATCGAGAGCACCGCGAGATCGTAGGAGGCGTCCCGCCCGACGATCGACGCGTCCGCGCTCGAGCCGTCGGACATCACCACCCGGATCGAGCCGGAGCCGGCGACCGGGGACACCACGTGGTTGTTCGTGAGCACGTGCCCGGAGCCGTCGATGACGAAGCCCGAGCCGGTGCCCGAGCCGTCCCGGCCGGCGATCTTCACGGTGACCACGCTGGGCAGCGCGGTGGCGGCGATCCTCGCGATGCTGCCCTCCGCGCGGGTGGTGACCCCGGGGACCGGCGCCGGCACGGCGGGCTGGCCGACTCGGGTGCCGACGACCCGGTCGGTGACGAGGTATGCCGCGACCCCGCCGACCGACCCGGCGACCAGGCCGAGACCGGCGGCCGCGAGCAGGACGCGCCCGGCGCCCGGGGGGCGGCGCACCGGGTGCGTCCAGGGGTCGCCGGTGCCCGTGGGCGTCGGGTGGGACGGGCCCACCGGCAGGCTGCGGGTCGGGGCAGGGGCCGCCCAGGCGGGCTGAGCCGGCGGTGGCGGGGTCGCCGGGGCGGCGCCCGGCCAGGACGAGGCCGGACGGGCGGGTGGCTCGGTCATCGGCCGGCGCGCTCCAGGAGTTCGACGAGACGAGCCGGCGGCACCGGCCCACGATGGACCGCACCGACGTTACTCGGCGTGAAGCCGACCTGCAGCACGGACATCGGGCGAGGCTGCTGGACACTCGGCGCCGGGCTCGTGACGGCGGCCGTGGGCGCGACCGCGGTCGCCAGGCACCAGGCCGCCACGGCCGACGCGCTGGCGGCCATCCCCGCGAGCATCGTGGCCCGCCGGGGCGACAGGTGCTGGGCCGGCGCGGTCGGCGCGACGGTCGCCACCCGGGTCGGGCGACGCCCGCCGCCCGCGGGGGACGGGCCGAGCCGGCTGCCGTCCGCCGGCGTCCGCGAGCCCTCGGGGTCAGGTCCGCCCAGCCCCAGCAGCAGTTGGTGCAGGGTCATCGACGGTCCGGGCTGCGGGGCGGATCGCAGCGAGGCGAGCAAGGCCCGCTCCTGGTCCACGGCATACCGGCACCCGATGCACACCGTGACGTGCCGGTCGTAGGCCAGCATCGTCGCCGCGTCGAGCCGGCGGTCGACGTAGGCGCTGACCGAGTCGCCCAGGTGTCGGGTCATCGCACCCCCGGCAGGGCCGGTGCCGGACGCGGTATGCCGGTGCGCCCCGGTCGGCGGGCCGGCTCGGCGCCACCCGCCGGAGCCCGGTGGGACAGCGCCTCGCGCAGCTGGGCCCGACCGCGGTGGATGCGCGAGCGGACCGTGCCGAGCTTCACCCCGAGGGTCGCGGCGATCTCCTCGTAGGACAACCCCTCGATGTCGCACAGCACCACGGCGGCGCGGAACTCGGCCGGCAGGGCGTCCAGGGCGCGCTGGATGTCGTCGTCGAGGTGGGTGCGCTCGAACACCTGCTCGGGGCCGGGCTCGGCCGTGGCCATCCGGGTGGCCGCGTCCTCGGGCAGGGCGTCGAAGCGGATGCGCTGCTTGCGGCGCATCTTGTCGAGGAACACGTTCGTGGTGATGCGGTGCAGCCACCCCTCGAAGGTGCCGGGGGTGTAGGAGTGCAGCGAGCGGAAGACACGCACGAACACGTCGTGGGTGAGGTCCTCGGCGTCGTGGGGGTTGCCGGTCAGGCGGTAGGCCAGTCGGTAGACCCGGGCCGAGTGCGCGGTGACGATCTCCTCCCAGGTCGGCGGAGTCCACCCGAGGTCGGGGGCGTCCGTCGGGGCGACGGTGAGGGTGTCGGTCACGAGGGTTCGCTTTCTGATGCCGGCTGCAACGGGTACTACGCTCGGGCGGGCACGAGTGTTCCCGCCCCGGTCGTGAAACCACTGTGACCCACCTGTGCCATCCGGACCATCAGGGTCGTCCCTGACCCCACCCGGGCCTTCCGCCGCTGGCCCGGGAGCTCGGCGGGCCAATAGGGTGTCCGTCATGAGCACTGCACGCGCGGCGGGCTGGGCGTACGCCGACGAGTTCGTCGCCGAGCCCGAGGTCATCGCCTCGGCCCGGGCCCGCGCGGAGGCGCTGGGCGCCGCGTCGGTCGCCGCGGGCGCCGGACCGGTGCTGCGGGCGTTGGCGGCGGCGACCCGGCCCAAGGCCGTCGTCGAGGTGGGCACCGGGGCCGGGGTGTCCGGGCTGTGGCTGCTGGCCGGGATGCCGCCGGAGGGCGTGCTCACCACCATCGACGTCGACGCCGAGCACCAGCGGGCCGCCAAGGAGGCGTTCGCCGACGCCGGTGTCCCCCATCAGCGCACCCGGGTCATCGGCGGGCGGGCCCTGGACGTGCTGGGCCGGATGACCGACGGGGCCTACGACCTGGCCTTCGTCGACGGGGCCGCCGAGGAGTACCCCGCCTACGTGGAGCAGGTCACCCGGCTGCTGCGCCCCGGCGGCGTCCTCGTCATCGACGGGATGCTCGGCCGGGGCAGTGTCGCCGACCCGGCGGCCCGAGACGAGCTCACCCGCAGTCTGCGCGACCTGGGCAAGTCCCTGCGCGACGACGACGTCTACACCGCCACGGTGCTCATCCCGGTCGGCGACGGGCTGCTCGTCGCGGTGCGGAGCTGACCCCACCGGCCGACCGATCCCGCAGGTCGGCCTGAGCCGGTCGGCCCGAGCCGGCCGGCCCGGGCTCAGACGACTCGGCCCCCGTGCTCCAGGAGGAGCCGGGGGCCCAGTGGCACGTCGTGGACGAGTCAGGAGACGCCGTCACACCCTTGGATGGCGTCGCGCAACGCCGCCGCCTCGTCGGGTGTCATCTCGACGACCAGTCGCCCGCCACCCTCCAGAGGCATCCGCAGGACGATCCCACGGCCCTCCTTGGTGACCTCCAGCGGACCATCGCCGGTCCTCGGCTTCATTGCCGCCATGGTTCCCCTTCCTCGGAAAATCCCGGGTTCGCTCGTCACCTCGTCGTCGGCGAGGGCCTGGTGACGGGTCGGTCCCTGGCGGCCATTATCCCTCGTCACAGCGGCCAGTGGAAATCCGCCCACTGCGGCACCATGGACCCATGACCGACGTCCACGACGCACCCGCCCCCGTCCTGTTCACCGTCGTCGACGGGGTCGCCACCGTGACCCTCAACCGACCCGAGGCGATGAACTCCCTCGACAACGCGACCAAGGACGCCCTGCTGGCGATGCTGCGCCAGGTCGCCGACGACCCGGCGATCCGGGTGCTGGTGCTCACCGGCACGGGGCGGGCGTTCTGTGTCGGGCAGGACCTCAAGGAGCACATCGCGGCGCAGCAGGCCGGGGAGATCTCGCTGGGGGACATGGTCGCCGAGCACTACAACCCCATCGGTCTGCTGCTGGCGACCATGGACAAGCCCGTCGTCGCAGCGATCAACGGCGTGGCCGCCGGCGCCGGGGCGTCGCTGGCGCTCGTCGCCGACTTCCGGATCCTCGTCGACACCGGGGGGTTCAATCTCGCCTTCGCGGCGATCGCCCTCTCCTGCGACACCGGGTCCTCGTGGACGCTGCCCCGGCTGGTGGGGGTCGCCAAGGCCAAGGAGCTGCTCCTGCTGCCCCGGACCATCTCGGCGCAGGACTGCCTGGCGCTGGGGCTGGTCACCCAGGTCGTCCCGGAGGCCGAGTTCGCCGGCGCGGTGGCCGACCTGGCCGGCAAGCTCGCCGCCGGACCCACCCTGGCCTACGGCGCGATCCGCAACGCGATCGCCTTCAGCACCGGTCACGGCTTCGAGGAGTCCATCGAGAACGAGCGTCGGCTCATGGCCTCGACGGGGCGCACCGCGGACCACACCGCGGCGGTCGAGGCGTTCCTGGCCAAGGCGCGGCCGGTCTACCAGGGCCGCTGAGGACGGTGACGTCTCAGGGCGCCCAGTCCGACGGCGGGGTGAACAGCCACAGCACGGAAACCCACATCCACTGCAGCACGAGGAACACCGCGGCGAACACGACGACCCGCACGTAGGTGGGCACCAGCGGCATCCGAGGTCGGCGGGCCCAGCCCACCCCGACGAGCACGACGAGGTAGGGGAACATCATCAGCAGGTACCGCGGCGTGCTCGTGCCGGGCCCCTGCGCGGTCATGACGTATGCCGGGTAGGCCAGCGACCAGCCGCGCAGCTCGGGGCCCAGACGGGCCGCCCACGGCCCGGCCATGGCGGCGACCATGGCCACCACCAGCCCGGCCAGCACCCACGGTCCCCACGAGCCGAACAGCCACTGGGACGTCCAGATCCACGGGACGAACCAGCGCACCTGCCCGCCGGCCGACCAGGCGCCCATGGTGTCGGTATAGGCGGTGATCCGCCCGGTGCCGGCCCAGGCCACCGCCGGCCACAGCAGCCCGGCGACGCCGCAGCCCAGCAGCGCCGCCAGCGCCGACCACGCCTCGCGGCGGTCCACCGGCTGGTCCCGCCGCTGCCGCCAGCGCAGCCACACCGCCAGCAGGGTCACCAGGGCCAGCGGCAGGGCGATGGGCCGGCTCACCCCGACCAGCAGGGCCAACCCGGTGGTCACGAGCCACCGCCGCGTGGACAGCGCCCAGAGGTATCCGCACAGCAGGAGCATGGCCAGCGACTCGGTGTAGGCCAGTTGCAGCGCGGGTGAGGCGGGGAACACGGCATACAGCAGCACCACGAGCAGGGCGTTCGCCTTCCCGACCCGCTCGGCGAGCATCCGGGCCATGACCACGGCCGCCGCGCCCCCGAGCACCAGGGCCAACGTCGAGCCCACCGCCTCGAACGGCAGCCCGGTCAGCGCCATGAGCGCGCGGCAGGCCAGGGGGAACAGCGGGTAGAACGCCCACGGGTTCTGCTGGACCTGCCCGGCGGCGTCGACGGGCAGGTCGTGGGGGTAGCCGGTGCGGGCGATCCGCTCGTACCACTCCCCGTCCCAGATCTTGGTGAACCCCAGGTAGCCCACCCGCTGGCCACCGGTCATCCCGGCCGGCAGCTGCTCGGGTGCGACCATCGCGAGCATGACTGCGCTGACCAGCCGGGTCACGGCGTACAGCGCGAGCACCTGGACGGTGAGGGTGCGCCACCACGGCGCCACGGCCGCGCGCTGCACCGTCGCGCTGACCATGCGCGGCAGCATACGTCCGTGGGCAGCGGACGGCGCGCGAACACCGCCCTGGGCGGGGGCCTGGCAAGCCCGCGTGCTCAGCGCCCGACACCCGCCCGGTGGCAGCCGGCGAGGTGGTCGTCGACGAGCCCGCAGGCCTGCATCGCGGCATACGCGGTGGTCGGGCCCACGAACCGCAAGCCGGACCCCTTGAGCGCACCGGCGAGAGCCACCGACTCGGGCGTGGTGGCCCGCAGGTCGGCCCGGGTGGCCGGCGGGCGGTGCGCCGCCGGCACGTGCGACCAGACCAGCGCGTCGAGGCCGCCGTGGTCGCGCAGGGCGAGGACGGCGCGGGCGTTGGCGATGGCGGCGTCGATCTTCGCCGCGTTGCGCACGATCGCGGTGTCGGCCAGCAGTGCCGCCCGCCGGGTCGGGCCGAACCGGGCGACCGCCTCGGGGTCGAAGCCGGCGAACGCGGCCCGCAAGCCCTCCCGTTTGCGCAGGATGGTCAGCCAGGACAGCCCGGCCTGGAAGGACTCGAGGGTGATCCGCTCGTAGAGCGCGCGCTCGCCGTGGACCGGGCGCCCCCACTCGTCGTCGTGGTAGGCCAGGTATTCGCTGGCGGATCCGACCCAGAAGCAGCGCGGTATGCCGTCCGGCGCAGTGACCAGGTCGGGGCCGGTCACTGCGCCGCGAGCATCGCGTCGACGGCCCGCCCGAACATCGCCGCGACGGCCCGGTCGGTCAGCGGTTGCAGCAGCGGACCGATAGCGGAGGGTTTCACGCAGATGTGCTCGGTCCAGACCAGGGCAGTGCGCCGGTCGTCCAGCGCCTGCAACTGCACCTGCGCCCAGCCGGTGAGCACCCGCCCGACCTTGACCACGGCATACCCGGCCTCGGCCGGCACCTGCGCCGGCGGCCCGGCGTCGGGTTCGCGGCCCGGCCGCTGCGGTGGCGACCAGCGGGTGACGATCATCGGATCGGCGAAACGCAGCGGCCCCAGGCCCGTTCGCGCCACGAACCGGGCGCCGACCCCCAGCCCCGCCGCGGGCACCTGGACCGTCGTGAGCGGCAGCCGGTGACCGGCCGGATCGGCGACCGCCGCCCAGACCTCGTGGATCGGGCGGTCGACGACCCGCCGCACCGTCACCGGGGACATCGTCAGTCGACGATCTCGCGGGCGGGGGGGCTCTGGACCGGGCCGACGCCGCCGGCGGGCTCGACCGGGCCGGCCCCGCCGGCGGGCTCGACCGGGCGGCTCGGGGCCCACTGGTCCACCCGCTCGGCGAGGTCGTGGATCTCGCGGGCCAACCGACCGATGACGTCGTCGACCTGGTCCATGCGATAGCCGCGCAGGGCGGTGTCCAGCCGCAGCGCGTCGATGTCGTCCGGGGTGAGCCGGTCCTGCGGCAGCGGGACGTAGGACTGGGTGGACACCGGCTCGGCCAACGAGCCGTCGATGCGGCCCAGGGCGGCGGCGACCGTGAGCGCGACGAGGACGACGGCGACGACGAGGATGAGCCAGGTCACGGGCGGACCTCCTCGTGACGGCCCCGGGTGGGGTCGCCGGCGGCGACGATGTGCCGCACCGCCGTGTCCACGTCGTCGGTGAGCAGCACCCGCTCGACGTCCGCGGCGTCGATGGTGCCGCGGGTGACCAGCGTGCCGCGCAGCCAGTCGATCAGACCCGACCAGTAGTCCCGGCCCATGAGCACCACGGGGAAGGAGGTGACCTTGCCGGTCTGGGCGAGGGTGAGCGCCTCGAAGAGCTCGTCGAGGGTGCCCAGCCCGCCGGGCAGCACGACGAACCCGTGCGCGTACTTGACGAACATCGTCTTGCGGGCGAAGAAGTACCGGAAGTTCACCCCGAGGTCGACGTAGTCGTTCATCCCCGCCTCGAACGGCAGCTCGATCCGCAGACCCACCGAGGTGCCGCCGGCCTTGAACGCGCCCTTGTTCGCCGCCTCCATGATGCCCGGTCCGCCCCCGGTGATGACGGCGTACCCAGCCGAGGCGAGCGCGCGACCGAGCTGCACCGCCATCCCGTAGGACGGGTCGGCCTTGCGCAGCCGGGCCGACCCGAACACGCTCACCGCCGGCCCGAGCTCGGCCAGGGCACCGAACCCTTCGACGAACTCCGACTGGATGCGCATGACCCGCCACGGGTCGGTGTGCAGCCAGTCGGCGCCCTGGTGGTGGTCCAGCAGCCGCTGGTCGGTGGTCTCGGTCGGCACCCGCCGACCGCGCAGGGTCACCGGACCCCGCTGGTAGGAGCGGCGGGTGCGCTTGCCCTTGTCGGTCACGGGATCCAACGCTACTTCGTATGCCGCGCGTGACCCTGCGCGCCGGCCGGGCCGCTGCCGGGCGGCAGCGGCGCGCCGGCGGCCGGGTGCCCCATCAGCTCGTGAGCCAGCGGGCCATGGCGGCCTCGACGGCGGCATACTGCGCCACCGGCGCCCGCTCGTCGTCCGTGTGCGCGAGCAACGGGTCGCCCGGCCCGAAGTTCACCGCGGGGATGCCCAGCGCCGCGAAGCGCGCGACGTCGGTCCAGCCCTCCTTGCCGCGCACCGGCACCCCGAGCGCCTCGACGAACGCCCGCGCCGCCGGTCGGTCCAGCCCCGGGCGTGCGCCCCCGGCGTTGTCGAGGATCCGCACCTCGTGCCCGTCGAACACCTCGCGCACGTGCGCCTCGGCCTGCGCCGGCGTGCGGTCGGGGGCGTAGCGGTAGTTCACCGTGACGACGCACGAGTCGGGGATGACGTTCGGGGCGCTGCCGCCCTCGACGAGGGTGGCCTGCAGGGCCTCGCGGTAGGCCAGCCCGTCGACGAGCGGCTCGCGCGGCCGGTATGCCGTCAGGCGGGCCAGCACGTCGGCCGCGTCGTGGATCGCGTTGTGCCCGGTCCACGGGCGGGCCGAGTGCGCCGCCCGGCCCGTGGTGCGCACCGCTGCGCGCAGGGTGCCCTTGCAGCCACCCTCGACGGCCCCGTCGGTGGGCTCCATGAGCACGGCGAAGTCGCCGGCCAGCAGGTCGGGTGCGGTGGCGGCGACCCGGCCCAGGCCGTTGCTGGCGAAGTCCACCTCCTCGCGGTCGTAGAAGACGTAGGTGACGTCGCGGGTGGGCGCGGTGATCGTGGCGGCCAGCCTGAGCATCACCGCCACCCCGCCCTTCATGTCCACGGTGCCCCGGCCGACGAGGTCCGGCCCCACCCGACGCGTGGGCAGGTTGGGCACCCGCGCGAGCGGCACGGTGTCCAGATGCCCGGCGACGACGACGCGCTCGGGCCGGGACAGCGCCGTCCGGGCGAGGACCGCGTCGCCGTGGCGCACCACCTGAAGATGGGGCCGGCCGCGCAACGCGGCCTCGACGGCGTCGGCGAGGGGGCCCTCGGCGAAGCTCACCGACTCGATGTCGCAGACCGCCGCGGCGAGCGCGGCGACGTCCGACGACAGATCCAGCTCGGCCATGGCGCAAAGGGTAGTGGGGGGTATCACCACGCGCCGACCGCCACTCCTGTCAGGGAACGTCTCCCCACGCTCTCCCCGTAAGGAGCCCACTCGTGCCCAGCCCGAGCTTCGACCCCATCGAGCACCCCGTCGCAGGGAACCCGCCACTGGCACCCTTCGTCGCCCGGATCTCCCCCGCCCCGGCGATCCGCGTCGCGCACTCCACCACGGTCACCGTCCGCGAGACCACGGTCCGCCCGCACCCGGACCTGCCCGCGATCCCGGCCTGGGGCTACGGCCTGTGGAACCACCCCAGCTCCCCCGGCCCGCTGCTGGAGGTCGACGCCGGCACCGCGATGCAGGTGCGGTGGCGCAACCGGTTGTCCGGCCCGCAGCTGCCCTTCCTCACCTCGATCGTGGCCGGCGACGACCCCGCGGACTCCACCCAGAACCATCCCGGGGTCGGCACGGGTATGCCGCAAGACACCGGCCACAGCCCGCTCGGGTGGCTCTCCACGCACCTGCACGGGGCCCACGTCGGCCCGGACTCCGACGGCTGGCCGGACAACCTGATCCCGCCCGGCGTCGACCAGGTCTGCCAGTACCCCAACGACGACGACAACGCCGACCTCGGGCTGGCCAAGGTCGGTGCCGCGCTGTGGTACCACGACCACGCGATGAACGCCACGCGCTACCACGTGTATGCCGGCCTGGCCGGGGGCTACCTGGTCCGCCACCCCGACGAGGGCACCCTCGGCCTGCCGACCAGTGCCGCCGAGGGCGAGGCGGTGCTGCTCGTCCAGGACCGCAACCTGGGCGTCGACGCCGACGGCCAGGTGCGCTTCCTGCACAAGACGACCGACTCGACGGCCGAGTTCTTCGGCCCCGTCACCATCGTCAACGGCCGGATGTGGCCGCGGATGACCGTCGCCGACGGGGTGGTGCGCCTGCGGCTCTACAACGGGTCGAACTCGCGCACCTACCGCCTGCACCTGCTGGACGACGCCGGCGCAGGGCTCGGCGACCGAGTGCTGGTGATCGGCACCGAGGGCGGGCTGTCCTGGCGGGCCACTCGGGTGGGCGCCGACGGCGGCCTGCTGCTGGCCCCCGCCGAGCGCCTCGACCTGCTCGTGGACCTGCGCGGGCTGGCCGACGGCCACGTCTACGTGGTCAACTCCGCCGACGCACCCTTCTCCGCCCAGGACGCCCCGGCTCCGGCCGATGTCACGACGCCCCGACCCCAGGCGCGGTTGGCATACCCGCAGGTCATGCGGCTGGACGTCCGCGCGGGCCGCTCGGACTGCGTCCCCGGATCGGTCTGGGACGACCTCGCGAACGGCACCGTCCTCAACCCGGCATACCGGCGTCTCGTGCACGCCGCCGGCGCACCCGACCCGACCCGACCCCCGCACCTGGAGCTGCCGCACGATCACGGACACCGCCTCGTCGTGCTGTCCGAGTCCGACCCACCGGGGCACCTGCAGCTGACCGAGGTGGTCCCCGACCCCGAGGGGCAGATCGAGATCCAGCTGCCCACCGAGGCGGCACCGCGCACGTACAGCGACGTGGGGTCCTCCTTCTACCAGACCGTCGGGATCATGCCGGTCGTCGGGCAGTGGGAGGTGTGGCGCTTCCTCAACACCACCGGCGATACCCACCCGATGCACATCCACCAGTCGACTTTCCAGCCCCTGGGCGACGCGGGCACCGCATACGTGACCAGCGACGTGCAGCCCGACGGCAGCGAGGTCAACCGCTTCGACCAGGTCACCCACACGACGCGGGCGCCGCTGGTGCCCGACCCGGCGGCCAGCGGACGCGCCTACGACCCCCATGAGGTCACCGGCTGGAAGGACACCCTGCGAGTCGACCCGGGCAACCTCGTCTCGGTGGCGATCCGTTTCGACCGGCCCGGTCGCTACGTCTACCACTGCCACATCATCGAACACGAGGACACCGAGATGATGCGCCCGTTCGTCGTCACCCCGGTGGCCATGGACATGGGCAACGGCGGCGGCCACCACCACTGACCGCGCCCCGGCCTCGACTCCGCCCCGGGCCGACGCGGCACCGGCCCGGCCGGTGCCAGCCACCGACCCCGGTGCCCCCTCGTCCCCTCCGAGGGGGCACCGGTGCCCGTCCGTGTCCCGGCCACCCGCGCCGGCGAGCCGCCACCGCCGCCGCCGCTGCCGGGGGCTGCCCATCGGCTCGCCTAGGGTGGGGCCCATGAGCGAGCGCGGGGCCTGGGCCCACGGACTGGTCACCGAGACCGACGACGGGCAGGTCCTCGACGCGTGGTACCCGCAGCCACGGCTCGGCGAAGGCCTGGACGCCGATCGGCCCGCACCGGCACCGTTGCTCGCCCTGCAGGCCACCGACGACACCCGCGGCGTGCGCACCCGGGCGATCGGGATCGCGATCCGCCTCGAGCACCCTCCGCAGGACGTGGCGGACGCGTACCTGCGCCTGCACCTGCTCAGCCACCGGCTCGCGCAGCCCAACACGATCAACCTCGAGGGCATCTTCGCGGTGCTGCCCAACGTGGTGTGGACCAACCACGGCCCGTGTGCCGTCGAGGGCTTCGAGACCGTGCGGGCCAGGCTGCGCAGCCGCGGGCCGGTCACCGTCTACGCCGTCGACAAGTTCCCCCGGATGGTCGACTACGTGGTCCCGTCCGGCGTGCGGATCGCCGACGCCGACCGGGTGCGCCTGGGCGCCCACCTGGCCGGCGGCACGACGGTGATGCACGAGGGGTTCGTCAACTTCAACGCCGGCACCCTGGGCACCTCGATGGTCGAGGGCCGGATCAGCCAGGGCGTCGTCGTCGACGACGGATCGGACATCGGCGGGGGCGCGTCGACCATGGGCACCCTCTCCGGGGGCGGCACCGAGCGGGTGCGCATCGGCAAACGATGCCTGCTGGGCGCCGAGTCGGGGCTGGGCATCGCGCTGGGCGACGACTGCGTGGTGGAGGCGGGGCTCTACCTCACCGCCGGCACCAAGGTCACCCTCCCGGACGGCGTGGTGGTCAAGGCCCGGGCGCTATCCGGTCACGGCAACCTGCTCTACCTGCGCGACTCGGTGTCCGGCGCGGTGGTCGTCAAGGCCCGCGACGGGCACGGCATCGTCCTCAACGACGCCCTGCATGCCAACGACTAGCCGCGGGGGGATCGTGCTGGCGCCGGCGCGCACGCCCTCGCGGCGGCGGCGCTGGGGGGTCCGGCTGGTGCTCCTGGCGCTCGTGGCGGCCCTCGGGTATGCCGGCTGGGCGGCATACCGGGGCGTGTTCGTGGACCTCATCCCCGACTCCTGCGTCGCGACCGCGGGTCGCACCCAGGTCGGGGTGAGCCCGGAGCAGGCCGCCAACGCCGCCACCATCGCCGCGATCTCCGTCAACCGGGGTATGCCGCCGCGCGCCGCGACGATCGCCATCGCCACCGCCATGCAGGAGTCCAAGCTGCGCAACCTGCGGGTAGGCGACCGCGACTCGCTCGGGCTGTTTCAGCAGCGTCCCAGTCAGGGGTGGGGCACCGCCGAGCAGATCCTCGACCCGGTCTACGCCGCCAACGCCTTCTACGACGCGCTGGCCAAGGTCAAGGACTACCCGTCCCGCCCCCTGACCGAGGTGGCCCAGCAGGTGCAGCGCAGCGCCTACCCCGAGGCGTACGCGCAGCACGAGGACGAGGCCGACGTGCTGGCATCGGTGCTCACCGGCGGGGTCCGCGCGGGACTGGTCTGCCGGCTCGACGCGGCCAGCTCGGCCGGCGACCCCGGCGCGCTGCGGGAGGCGCTGGAGCGCCAGCTGGGCACGGGCTCGTCGGCCAGCGGCTCGACGGTCACCGTCGAGGCCAGCGGGACCCGCGGCTGGGCCGCGGCGGCGTGGGCGGTGGCGCACGCCCAGGCGCGCTCGGTGACGACGGTCCGGGTCGAGGACCGGGTCTGGTCCCGTGCCGCGCCGGACGCCTGGCTGGCCGGCGCGGCGCCGGACGCGGGCGGACCCGGGGTCCGGGTGGTCGTGGCCACCCGCGGGTAGGCGCTCGGGCGCGCCGGGGCAGCTGCCGGGTCCTGCGCAGGGTCACCGCGAGCGCCGGACCCCCGCGCCCCGTATGCTCCGGACATGACCGGCGCAGCCCCACTGGCCGGCTGGTACCCCCAGCCGGACGGGCGACTGCGCTACTGGGACGGGCGCGACTGGACCGCCCACGTCACCGACCCGGGCGCGCTGCCGGCGACGGCAACGGCATACGGGTCCGGCATCCAGGACGCGCCGCCGGGCCCCCGACCCCCGACACCCCTGCGGTATGCCGTGGCCCCGGTGTACGCCGTGGCCCCCAAGAGCGCCGGGCTGGCGCTGCTGGCGTCGTTCTTCCTGCCGGGCCTCGGGCAGTTCGTCAACGGGGAGGGCGGCAAGGGGGTCGGCTTCCTGCTGGCCTACCTCCTCGGGTGGGCCTCGGTGTTCGTCCTGGTGGGGTTCGTCGTCGTGCCGGCGGTGTGGATCTGGAGCATGGTCGACGCCTACCAGAGCGCTCGGACCTGGAACGTCCGGCACGGCATCCTCGGCTGAGCGCGCGGCCCGTCGGTCGGTCGCTCAGCCGCGACCCAACCGATCGGCCGCCGCCTGCACCCGCTCGTCCGTGGCGGTGAGAGCGATCCGCACGTGCCGGGCCCCGGCGGCACCGTAGAACGCCCCGGGCGCGACGAGGATGCCACGCTCGGCCAGCGCCGCCACGGTGCTGAAGCAGTCCTCGTCGCGGGTCGCCCACAGGTAGAGCCCGGCGTCCGAGTGGTCCACCCGGTAGCCGGCCCCCTCCAGCGCCTCGCGCAGGGTCTCCCGCCGAATGCCGTAGCGCAGCTTCTGCTCGGCCACGTGCTCGTCGTCGCCCAACGCGGCGACCAGGGCGGCCTGGACCGGCCCCGGCATCATCATCCCGGCGTGTTTGCGGACCTGCAGCAGCGCGTCGACCAGCGCAGGGTCGCCGGCGACGAACGCCGCCCGGTAGCCGGCGACGTTGGACTGCTTGGACAGCGAGTACACCGCGAGCAGCCCCTCGTGGCTGCCGCCGCACACCTGCGGGTCGAGGATCGAGGGGGTGGTCGGCCCGGACGGCACCCCCCGCTGCGGCCGACGCCAGTCCAGCTCGGCGTAGCACTCGTCGCTGGCCACGACGATGCCGTGTCGGCGCGCCCAGGCGACCACCTTGGCCAGGTGCTCCACCGGCAGCACCGCGCCGGTGGGATTGGCCGGGCTGTTGAGCCACAACAGTCTCGGAGTGGTCGAGGGGGTCAGCGGCCCCAGCGCCGCCAGCCCGTCGACGACCATCGGCGTGGCGCCGGCGATCCGCGCGCCGACGTCGTAGGTCGGGTAGGCCACCGCCGGGATGCCCACGCGGTCACCGGGGCCCAGACCCAGCAGGGTCGGCAGCCAGGCCACCAGCTCCTTGCTGCCGATCGTGGGCAGCACCCCGGCCGGGTCGACGTCGGGCGCGCGGCGCCGCCGGGCGAACCACGCCGCCACGGCCGCGCGCAGCGCCGCGGTGCCGGAGGTCAGCGGGTAGCCGGGGCTGTCCGCGGCGGCGACCAGGGCTCGCCGGATGACCTCGGGCGTCGGGTCCACCGGCGTGCCCACGGACAGGTCGACCAGCCCGTCCCGATGGGCAGCGGCGGTCTGTCGGTAGGGGACGAGGCTGTCCCAGGGGAAGTCGGGCAGGTGCACGAGGGCTGGCGTGCGGCGTGGACCGCGAGCGCGGTCAGTGCGCCGCCTCCTGCGGCGGCAGCGCCGCGACGATCGGGTGGTCCTTGTCGATCAACCCGAGCTTGGCCGCGCCGCCCGGGCTGCCCAGGTCCTCGAAGAACTCGACATTCGCCTTGTAGTACTCCGACCACTGCTCCGGCACGTCGTCCTCGTAGTAGATGGCCTCGACCGGACACACCGGCTCGCAGGCCCCGCAGTCGACGCACTCGTCCGGGTGGATGTAGAGCATCCGCTCGCCCTCGTAGATGCAGTCGACCGGGCACTCCTCGACGCAGGCCTTGTCCTTGAGGTCGACACACGGTTGGGCGATGACATACGTCATGGGCGGTCCTTCGGCGCGGGGCGGAGGTGACGGGCCTAGTATGCCGAGTCTGCCGGGTCGCGCGCAGGGCCGACCGCGGTGCGTCCGCGCGGCATGACCGGGAGGGGTCGACATGGCGGTCGACGTCGACACGCTGCAGCGGGTGATGGCCGACGGGTGGCGGGCGCTCGAGCGCCAGCCGCTGGGGCAGTGGCTGCTGCGGGCGTCGGGGGGGTTCACCGCGCGCGGCAACTCGGTGCTCGCGCTGGGCGACCCGGGGTGCCCGCTGCGCACCGCCGTGGCCACCGCGCAGGACTGGTATGCCGCCCGCGGGCTGCCGGCCGTGTTCACCCGGGTCGACGGCGCGCCCGGCGCGGACGCGCTGGCCACGCTCCTGCGCAGGCACGGCTACACCCCGCGTTCGCGGACCCTGGCCCTCGTCGCCGACCCGGCGAGCCTGCCGCGTCCTGCCGGCTGTCGGACGCCGGTGACCGTGCAGGCGACGCTCACCCCGGCGTGGGAGGACGCGTACGCGGCATACCGCCCGGTGCTGCCCGAGGTCGCCGGTGCGCTGCTGACCGGCTCGGACGCCCAGGTGTTCCTCGCCACGCACGAGGTGGACCGGGTCAACGGCATCACCCGGGTGTCCTTCGACCGGGGCTGGGCGGGGGTCCACGCGATGTGGGTGCCGCCGGCGTCACGGCGGGGCGGCCTGGCCACCGCCCTGCTGGCGGCGGCCGGGTCGGTGGCGCGGGAGGCCGGGGTCGAGGGGGTGTACCTGCTCGTCGAGGCAGACAACGCGCCGGCCCGGGCGTTGTATGGGCGGCACGGGTTCGCGGTGCACCACGGCTACCACTACCTCGTCCCGCCGTGACGCCGCGCCGCGAGGGCACCGGGCCTCAGGTCTTGTGGTCGGGGTTGGTGCAGACGATCCGGTCCTGCGGGTCGTAGCTCGTGGTGTAGCTCTCGGTCGTGACCACGGCGCCGCCGCGGCGGATCACCCGTTGGACGGTGACGTCGAAGCCGGGCATCGCCACCGGCTGCGGCACACACTCGGTCGAGCCGTCGGTGAGGGACCTGCCCTCGCGCACGTTGGTCCGCTCGCCCTTGACCGACTCGACGTCGACGAGCTTGGTGCTCCACATCCGCCCGTGCACCGCGCCGTCCGCGATCCACAGCTGCACGAGCATGCCGTACGGGGTGGTGTTGGTCCAGCGGTTGTCGAGGGTCGGCCAGTACACCGTGGCCTCCCGTCCCTCGGGATAGCGCGAGATGTAGAACGAGTGCGGGTGGTGCTCGGTGAGGGCGACGCCGGCGAACCACGCGAGGTTGTAGACCACGGTCGAGATTTGGGACACCCCACCGCCGGTGCCCTTGACCAGCCGGCCCCCCTCGATGACGTACCCCTCCTGGTAGCCCTTGTCGGCGGTGCGCTCGCCGAGGATGCCGTTGAGGCTGAACACGCCACCGGGCCGGATCACGGTGCCGCTGACCGTCTGCGCGGCTGCGGTGAGGTTGGCGGTGCGCGCGGGGTTGTCGGGGAAGGGCGAGTCGAAGGACGCCACGACCTCGGTGATGCCCCACCCCGCCGCGGTCTCGGTCGAGATCGCCGGGGCCGCGACGACCGTGGCGACCCGCGCCGTGCGGTCGGGCGCGGTCAACGCCGCGACGACCAGGTCGGCGGCCTTGACCGCGTCGACGGCGACCCCGGGCACGGCCGGCCGCAGCACCGGCGCGCCACCCTCGAGCTCCCACCGCGCGTCTTGGGGCGCGGCGGCCAGCGGGCTGGTGACGGCGGCGACCTTCGCGGCGAGGGCTGCCTTGTCGACCGACGGCACCAGGCGGCCCGAGGGGTCCAGGGTCATCGTCAGGGTCGGGGCGATGTCGGCGGGGGCGAGGCTCGCCGACCGGTCCCCGACGAGGACGACGACCGGGCCGGACATGGCCGGGGTGGCGAAGTCGCGGACCGCGGCGTCGATCGCCGCCTGGCTCAGCACCGGCGGCGTGACCGCGGTCGCCGCGATCAGGGTGCTCTGCCGGGGCCACGTCCGGGTCACCTGACCGACGGTGTCCGCGATGTCGAGGGCGATCCCGGTGACCGAGTCGGTCACCGTCGTCACCCCGCCGGGGAAGGTCACCGAGCCCTCCTTGACGGCGACCTCGACCGCCTTGGCCTTCTGGGTGATCGCCGCGGTGAGCCGGTCACGGTCCACGACGGTGATGACCGGTCGGTCGACCTCGCCGGTGAGGTGCGACCACACCACGGCGGGGTCGAGGCTGAAGCCGGCCAGCCCGGCGACGCTCGCCGGCAGATCCAGGGCGAGCCCGGCGCCGGCCGGGTCCACGACGATGGAGCGCCCGGAGTCGGCCAGGTCGATGTGCACCGGCGCCTTGGCCTTGGCACCGAGCTCGCGGTCCAGCCGGGCGACGGCCTGCTCGGCAGTGGTGCCCCCGACGTTGATCCCCTCGATCCGGACCGTCGCGGGCATCTGCCGGGTGACCCACCAGCACACCGCGAGGTATGCCGCCGCGGCCAGCAGCAGCCCGATCCCGAGCCGCGCCACGAGCGCTCCGGCGTCCCGCGGCATACCGCTCCTCCCTCGCCAGGCCCGCAGGCATGACCCGGCCCCAGGGCGCTGTGGCCGGCGCCACCACGGTAGGTCAGGGGGGCGCGCCCGGTGCGCACCTTAGCGGGTCGGGGTGTCGCGGACGGCACGAGGCGGCACGTCCCCGCCCCCGGTGACGTGCCGCCTGCCCGGCCCGAGCGGGTGCCGACGACGCGGCACCCGCGGCGAGCCGCTCCGATCAGATCTTCTCGAACATCGGCGGGATCTGGTCGGGGGTCATCGCCGTGGGGCCGTAGAGCCAGTCGACGAAGGAGTAGTCGTAGACGTCGCGGGCACGCAGGACCGAGTTGCGCCATTCCCGCTTGGCCCCGTCGTGGTGCCAGAACTCGCCCCAGTCGCGGCCGGTCTGCAGCACCCGCTTGGTGTGCACCGGGCGCACCGCGTTGAGTGCGGCGAGCGCCGCGTCCCAGTCGATGCCGGGCGAAGTGCCCTGGGCGACCGAGCCCTTGACGCCCTGACGGCCGACGTGCTCGGAGAGCACCCAGGCGTCCTCCATGGCCATGATCGCGCCCTGGGCGAGGTACTGCAGGGGGGCGTGCGCCGAGTCGCCGAGCAGGGTGACCCGGCCGTTGATCCAGTTGGGGATCGGCAGCCGGTCGAACATCCGCCACCACTTGTCCCGCCACATGTGCTTCAGGCCGGTGATCACCGGGGGGCAGGAGCCGACGAACGCGCCGTCCATCTCGTCGGGGGTCCCCCAGTCCTGCTCGCCGGCCAGGGCCTTGGGCGACTGGAACACCGCGACCTGGTTGAACATCTCGCCCTGGCGCAGCGGGTACTGGACGAAGTGGCGCTGCGGCCCGACGTAGACGACGACGTCCCTCTCGGAGATGTCGTTGCCGCGGACCTCGTGGATGGGGACCGCGCCGCGGTAGGCGACGTAGGCGGAGTTCTGCGGGTCGTCCTTGACGATGTACCCGCGGGCCACGGACTTGATCCCGTCGGCGGCGATGACCACCTCGGCCTCGTCGACCCGGCCGGCGCTGATCGCCTGGGCGCCGTCCTCGACGTTCTCGTAGGCGGTGACGTGCACGTTGTTGACCAGCTCGACGCCCTCGCGCCGGCAGGCGCGCAGGAAGGTCGCGTGCAGGTCGCTGCGGTGGATGACCATGTACGGGAAGCCGTAGCGCTTCTCGACGTCGGCCAGGTCCAGCCGGGTCAGCTCGGACCCGTCCATGGCGTCCCTCATGATGATGTTCTCGGGCAGCACGCCGAGGGACTTGACCTCGTCGAGCAGCCCCCACTGGTGCAGGATGCGGGTGCAGTTCGGGCCGATCTGCAGGCCCGCGCCGACCTCGCCGAACTCCGGCGCCATCTCCAGGACCCGCACCGCGAGGCCCTTCTTCGCCAGTGCCTGGCCGGCGGCGAGGCCACCGATCCCCCCGCCGACGACGACGACATCGACGTCACGTGTGCTCATCGCTTCTCCTTGTTCGTTGGCTGCGGCCGGCCGTTCAGAGCCAGCGCGGCAGTGGGGGTGCCGGGTCTCCGGCGCCAGTGGTGACGGGGCCGCCGGGGCGGCCGGTGAGGTATGCCGCGAGGTCGGCGAGGGTGCCGACGACCGTGACCGGGTCGCCGGTGCCCTCGACGGACCAGCGCAGGTCCGAGTCGGTGGGGGCCACGGTCAGGGCCGGCGCGTCCACCGCGCCCGCGTGCTTGCCGACTGCGTCGGTGACCTGGGCGGCGAGGTAGTCGGCCGGCAGGTCGTCGAAGGCCACCGTGCCCAGATCCACCGCGTGGATCATCAGCTCCCGGGCGCGCATCCACGGGATCTCGCTCGCCGGCACGGTGCGGCCCTGGGCGGTGACGATCTGGCTGGCCCACTGTGCCGGGGTGAGCGAGGCGAGGTCGGCGGCGAGCTCGGCCGCGCTGGTGCGGGCCCGCGCGCGCAGCGTCTCGGGATCCCATCGGGACCGGGTGTCGATGTCGAGTCCGCGCTGCTCGGTGGAGGCGTACATCGGGGTCGGCTCGCCGGTGCGGGCCCAGTGCACGAGGTTACGCAGCGCCTCGGCGTTGGCGCCGACGTGCCCGACGACGTGCTTGCCGGTCCAGCCCGCCAGGGCGGTCGGGCCGGCCAGGGCGGCGTCGTCGAGGCGCTCGAGGGCGGCCAGGAAGATGTCCGTGCCCTGGGTCAGCCAGCGCTGCCCGTCCTGGGGGGTGCGAGCCGGGGCCTGCGTCATGCCGCCGGCCCGTCGTCGACGACGAGGTTGTCCAATCGCCCGATGCCGTCCATCTCGGTGACCACCCGCTGGCCCGCGGTGAGGTACACGGGGGGTTTGCGGGCGTGGCCCACGCCCCCGGGCGTGCCGGTGGCGATGAGGTCGCCGGGGCGCAGGGTGACCATCGTCGAGATGTACTCCACGAGGGCGACCGGGTCGAAGAGCAGGTCCCCGGTGTTGTTGTCCTGCATGGTCACCCCGTCGACGACGGTGCGGAAGTCCAGCGCGGGGCGCACCCCCCCGGTGAGCTCGTCCGGGGTGACCACGACCGGACCGACCGGGGTCGTGGACTGCCAGTTCTTGCCCTGCAGCCATTCGCGGGTGCGGAACTGCCAGTCCCGACAGGTGATGTCGTTGAGCACCGTGAAGCCGGCGATGGCGGCCTCGGCCTGCCCGGTGTCGGCCCGGCGGACCGTCGAGCCGACGACCACGGCAAGCTCGCACTCCCAGTCGAACTCCTCGGTCTCCACGGGCCGCAGGATGTCGTCGGTGGCCCCGATGAGGGTGTCGGCGAACTTCGAGAACAGCGTCGGGTAGGCCGGCAGGTCACGACCCATCTCGAGGATGTGGCTGCGGTAGTTCAACCCCACGCACACGACCTTGCTCGGCCGCAGGACGACCGGCGCGTACCTCACCCCCGCCAACGGTTGGGTCGCCCCGGTGGCGGCCTGGGCCCGAGCCCGCCAGGACGGGTCGGCGAGCAGCTCGCCCAGGTCGGCGACGCCCAGGTCGACGTAGCCGTCGCCGTCGACCCGCACCGCTGCCGTGGACCCGTCCGGGCGGCGGATGGTGGCCAGCCTCATCGGTCGCCCTCCACCTGGACGCGCCCGAGGTTGAGCTTCTCGAAGATCGGTGTGTCGCTGAACCGGAAGAGGTCCAGGGCACCGGAGTCGGAGTCGGACGCCGACGCCTGCGAGGTGATGGTCAGCAGCATCCACGAGGGGACGACGAACACGTCGCCGCGGGTGACGCTCCAGCTGAAGTCGCCGACGCTGACCCGGCCGGCGCCGTTGAACACGGCATACACGCTGGAGCCGACCTCGCGACGTGGCGCGGTCTGCACCCCGGTGACGATCCGGTGGAACTCGGTGCGGATCGTCGGCAGGCAGTCCAGACCGTTGGTGGGGTTGGTGTAGCGGACGGCGGCGTGACCCGGCTCGACGGTGCCGGGGTAGCCGGCCTGCTCCAGGGCGAGCTGGTCGGTGAGGGCCTGGTCGGTGTCGGCCCACCGGTAGTTCAGCAGGGGCGAGCCCTCGCTGGCCCCGAGCTGGGACACCGGGCGCAGGCCCGGGTGCCCCCACAGCAGCTGCGAGCGAGACCGCTCGGGAGTGGCGTGCTCGGCCTCGGTGATCTCGTCGCGGCCGTAGTCGAAGAACAGTCCCTCGACCTCGTAGGCGAAGGGGATGTCCAGCCCGTCGATCCAGGCCATCGGCTCGGTCGCGGCGTTGTGGTGGGCGTGCCAGTTCCAGCCGGCCTGCGGGAGGAAGTCGCCGCGGCTCATCGGCACCGGATCGCGCTCGACCACGGTCCAGACGCCCTCGCCCTCGATGACGAAACGGAACGCGTTCTGGGTGTGCCGATGCTCCGGGGCGTCCTCGCCGGGCATGAGGTACTGGATGGCCGCCCACAGGGTGGGCGTGGCGTAGGGCTTGCCGCCCAGGGACGGGTTGGCCAGGGCGATCGCCCGGCGCTCGCCCCCGCGACCCACGGGCACGACGTGCCCGGCCCGGTCGGCCAGCTCCAGCAGGGTGGCCCACTCCCACAGGTGCGGCTGCGCCTTGGAGCGCGGGTGCGGCGGCATGAGATCGCCGATCTCGGTCCACAGCGGGACGAGCAGCTCCTTCTCGAACCCGCGGTAGAGCTCCTCGAGCTCGGGGCTCGGCTCGGGCTGGTTGGGCGCCGAGACGGCCTGCAGGTGCACCGGCGAGACGACCGGCTTGTTCATGGGCGCACTCCTTCGACGGGGGCGGTGGTGGTCAAGGCCCGGTCCGCGGCGGGTTGACATCCTGGCTGTGACGTCCAGAATGGAGGTGTTTCGCGGTAAAGAACAGAGGATTCTGTTGTGAAGAACCCACCGCACTACGGCATCACCAGCGTCGACCATGCCCTCGCCCTAGCGGTGATGCTCCAGGTCGAGGGGCCCGTCACGGTCTCCGGCGCGGCCGACCGCCTCGGGGTGGCCCGCTCGACCGCGCACCGGCTGCTGTCCATGCTCGTCTACCGCGACTTCGCCGTCCAGCGCTCGGACCGCAGCTACGACGCGGGGCCGGTGTTGTCGTTGGCCTCCACCTCCCGCTCCCGGGCGGCGCGCCTGCGCGGGGTGGCCCTGCCCCATCTGGAGGCGCTGGCCGAGACGGTCCGCGAGTCGACGAACCTGCTCATCCGGGCCGGGCGCCACTCGCGGTTCATCGCCAGCGTCGAGGGTGGCCAGGTGCTGCGGGTGAGCAGCCGGGAGGGCATGGTCTTCCCCGCCCATCTGACCACCGGCGGCCGGCTCATCCTCGCCGACCTGCCCGACGAGGAGGTGACCGCCCTCTACGGCGACGGCGCCGAGCAGGACCCCCGAGTGGATCTGGGCGCCCTGCGCAAGGAGCTGCGGGTGCTGCGCGAGCGGGGGTTCGCGATCAACGTCGAGGAGACCGAGACCGGGCTCACCGCCGTGGGCTACCCGGTCCGCGGCGACGACGGCCGGGTCGAGGCGGCGATCTCGGTGGGTCTGCCCAGCTCGCGGTTCTCCGAGGCCCGGCTGCCCGCGCTGGTCAGCGCGTTGGCCGGGTGTGCCCGGGCGATCGAGACCGACTTGCGGGCCGAGCCGACCGACCCGCCGCCGGCCCGGCGAGCTCAGCGCAGGGAGCCGAAGGCGCCGCGGTAGAAGGTGAGGGCGGCCGCCTCGCCGTCGCCGAGGGCGAGCCCGAGGACGTGGCCGACGACGATGCTGTGGTCCCCGGCGGGGTGCACCGCGACGGTGGTGCACTCGAAGGTCGCCAGGGCGTCGTCGAGCAGGGCCACCCCGGTCTTGGGCCCCCGATGGTGCGGCACGACGTCGAGCTGACCCTGCAACGGCCGACCCTTGGTGGCCAACCAGCGCGCGGCGGCCCGTCCGGGGGCGGTGAGCACGGACAGCCCCCAACGGGACGTGCCGATGATCGCCTCGTGGAATCGGCTCTCGACGTCCACGCAGACCAGGATGAGCGGGGGGTCCAGAGACACCGAGGACACCGCGTTGGCGGTCATCGCCCGGTCCAGGCCGCCGTGGATGCAGGTCACCACCGCCACGCCCGTGGCGAAGCGCCCGAAGGCGCGACGGAAGGCGTCCTCGTCGAGGGGCTCGGTCACCACGTGCCGGCACGCTCCGCCCCGGCGGCGTGGCCCGGCACGGCCCGAGCAGCCGGCCCGGCCGACGCCTGCGCCGACCGGTCCGCCCCGTCGTCCCCGGCCAGGCCCTGGACCCACGCCGCACCCCGGCGGCCGGCCCGCTCGCCCGAGGCCACGTCCAGACGGACGAACGCCTCGCGCCCGGACAAGCGCGCGGCGACGGCGTTGCTCAGCGCGTAGTACCCGTCGAAGACCCGCACCTGCGTGCGGTGCGCCAGCAGTGCCTGCCGTTGGCGTTGCCGGGCTCCCTCGTCGACCACCACGTGGGTGACCAGGTCGTCGTCGACGACGGCCACCGGGTAGGGCTGCTGGAGGGTGGGCACCTGCAGCCCGGAGTCCGGGGGCACGTGCCCGGCCAGCCAGGTGCGGTCCTCGCGGGCCCACGAGCGCGGGACGACGACCTCGTATGCCGCGACGGCGCGGCCCGCGGGCCCGGCGGCCACGGCCCGCTCGACCAGACGTCGCGTCACGATGTGGTCGGGATGGCCGTAGCCCCCGCCGCGGTCGTAGGTGACCACCACGTCGGGGTCCAGCTCGCCGAGCAACGCCGTCAGCCGGGCAGCCGCCTGGTCCAGGTCCGCGGCCACCAGGCTGCGCGGGTCCGGCACCGGCGGCATACCGGCCATGCCGTGCGCGAGCAGGACCATGCCGCTGTCGCGGTAGGTGCCGGCGCCTCCGAGCTGATGTCCGTGGACACCCAGGGCGCTCAGCGCCCCGGCGAGCTCGCCGGCGCGGTACGGTCCCAACGAGTCGTCGCGGTCCGCGCCCAGGTGCGCCAACTCGGGCGGGATGATCTCGCCCATCTCGCCGAGGGTCGCGGTGACGACATGGACCTCGTGTCCGAGCGCGGCGTGGTGGGCCAACGCGATCCCCGTCGCCAGGGTCTCGTCGTCGGGATGGGCGTGCACGAACACCAGGCGAGCCATGGGCGCGAATCTACGCCGGGCTCAGACGACGACGCGGATCTCGGGGAAGTGACAGGCCACCGCATGCCCGGGCGAGACCTCGGCGGCCACCGGGACCTCGGCCGCGCACCGGTCCTGGGCCTTCGGACATCGGGTCCGGAACACGCATCCCGAGGGCGGGTTCTGTGGACTGGGCAGGTCGCCCTTGAGCAGGATGCGGTCGCGCGACTCCGACACCCGAGGGTCGGGGATGGGCACCGCCGAGAGCAGGGCGTGGGTGTACGGGTGTTGGGGCCGCTCGTAGAGCTCGTCGCGATCGGCGGCCTCCATGACCTTGCCGAGGTACATCACGACGACCCGGTCGGAGATGTGCCGCACCACGGACAGGTCGTGGGCGACGAAGATGTACGCCATCCTCTCGGCGTTCTGGATCTCCTCCAGGAGGTTGACCACCTGGGCCTGGATGGAGACGTCCAGGGCCGACACGGGCTCGTCGCAGACGATGACCTGCGGCTTGAGCGCGATCGCCCGGGCCACCCCGATGCGCTGGCGCTGGCCTCCGGAGAACTCGTGCGGGTAGCGGTTGTAGTGCTCCGGGTTCAGCCCCACCCGCTCCATGAGCTCCTGGACCGACTTCTTCACCCCGCCGGGCGGCTTGACCCGCTGGATCTCGAAGGGGGCCGAGATGATCTTGCCCACGCTGTGGCGGGGGTTGAGCGAGCCGTACGGGTCCTGGAAGACCATCTGCATCTCGCGGCGCAGGGTCTGCAGGCGCTTGCCGGTGGCCCTGGTGATGTCCTCGCCGGCGAACTCGATGGTGCCGCTGGTGGGCTCCAGCAGCTTGAGCATCGTGCGCCCGGCCGTGGACTTGCCGCAGCCGGACTCCCCGACCAGGCCGATCGTCTCGCCGCGGCGCACCGCCAGGTCGATCCCGTCGACGGCCTTGACCGGGTCGTCGGCTCGGCGGATGATGCCCGGCTTCTTCACCGGGAAGTGCTTGCGCAGCTCGGTCACCTTGAGCACGACCTCGCCGACGTCCACCTGGGGTGCGCCGGCGAGGGCCTGCGCCCCGTCGAGGCTCGCGGCGCTCACTGGGGACCGTCCTGGTGAGCCGCGGGGGCGGGGTGCTCGGCCGACTGCGCGACGCCGGGCTCCGAACGGGTCTGTTGGTCGAAGCGCAGCCGCACCCGGTCGGCCTCGGTGAGCAGGCATCGGGCCTGCTGACCCGTCGGCAGCGCCTCCAGCCGGGGCTCGACGCGGCGGCACTGGTCGTCGGGCACCTCCTGCCGGTAGGCACACCGGGGATGGAAGGCGCACCCGGAGGGCAGGTTGATCAGCGACGGCGGGTTGCCCGGGATCGGGTCGAGCTGCTCGCGCCGGACCTCGTCGAGCCGCGGCATCGACTTGAGCAGACCCATGGTGTAGGGGTGTTGGGGGTGGTAGAACACCTCGTCGACGGTGCCCTTCTCGACCGCCTTGCCGCCGTACATGACCATGATGTCGTCGGCCATGTGGGCCACGACCCCCAGGTCGTGGGTGATGAGGATGATCGCCGACCCGAACTGCTCCTGCAGGTGCTGCATGAGGTCGAGGATCTGCGCCTGCACGGTGACGTCCAGGGCGGTGGTCGGCTCGTCGGCGATGAGCAGCTTCGGGTCGTTGACCAGCGCCATCGCGATCATCGCCCGCTGGCGCATGCCACCGGAGAACTCGTGCGGGTACTGGTCGATCCGCTTGGCCGGGTTGGGAATGCCGACCAGGCCCAGCATCTCCACGGTGCGGGCGCGGGCCGCCTGCTTGCTCACCTCGTGGTGGACCTGGTAGGCCTCCATGATCTGGTTGCCCACGGTGTAGTAGGGGTGCAGGGCCGAGAGCGGGTCCTGGAACACCATGGCCACGTCGCGACCGCGCAGGGCGCGCAGGCGCTCGTCGGAGATCGTCAGCAGCTGGTCCTCGCCGAGCTGGATCTCGCCGGACACCCGGGCCCGGGTGCCCCGGTGCAGGCCCATGATGGCCTGACTCGTCACCGACTTGCCCGACCCGGACTCGCCGACGATGCCGAGGGTCTTGCCGGCATACAACTCGAAGCTCATCCCGTCGACGGCCTTGACCAGCCCGTCCTCGGTCGGGAAGTGGACGGTGAGGTCGCGCACCGAGAGCACCGGCCCCCCGGCCCGGGGCGCGGCGGGCGCGCTGGACATCGTCTGCGTCGTCATGGCGGCGTCCTCAGGCGTACTTCACGCGGGGGTCGATGACGGCGTAGAGCACGTCGACGACGATATTGGCGATGATGATGAACGACGCGAGCAACACGACGATCCCGACGGTCATCGGCAGGTCGAAGGTCGTCGCCGACTGCACGGCGAGCTTGCCCAGCCCGTCGTAGTTGAACACCTGCTCGGTGATGATCGCCCCGCCGAGCAGGCCACCGAGGTCGAGGCCGGCGATGGTCACCAGCGGCGTGAGAGCGGCGCGCATGGTGTGCTTGGCGAGGATCCGGCGCGGGTGCAGCCCCTTGGCCCGGGCCGTGCGCAGGTAGTCCTCGCTCAGCGACTCCAGGACGAAGGCGCGGGTGAGCCGGACATATCCGGCGATGTAGAACAGCGCGAGGGTGAGGCAGGGCAGGAAGAGCCCCTGCAGCCACAACAGCGGGTTGGTGGTCAGCGGCGTGAAGGCCGGCACCGGGACCAGCCGCCAGGTCAGGGCGATGTACTGGTAGAGGAACAACCCGGTGAAGAAGGTGGGGAAGGCGTAGAACACCAACGCGGTCCCGACGATCCCCCGGTCGACGATCGTGCCCTTGCGCAGGGCGGCGATCACCCCGGCGCCGACGCCGATGACGATCCACAGCACGAACGCACCGATGGCCAGGGACGCGGAGACGGGGGCCTTCTTGACCAGCACGGAGCTGACCGTGGCACTGGACAGCGGGGAGTAGCCCAGGCAGGGCGCGTCGCAGCGGGCCACGAGGTTAGGGGCGGTGGCCTTGAGGGCCGGGTCGTCCGGGAAGTCGCGCCCGACGACGACCCCCTTGACGAAGTCGGCCCACTGCACGGCGAAGGGCTTGTCGTAGCCCAGGCCCTTGCGGTTGTTCTCGAGAATCTGCGGCGTGCAGTTCTTGCCGCAGGTGTACTTCACCGGGTCGGGCCCGGAGAAGAAGAGGGCGAAGGTCACGAAGGTCATGACCAGGAGCATGACGAGGCCGGAGAGCAAGCGGCGGATGACATAGGCGATCACGGGTGTCCGGCCTCGGGGGCCGTGCTCCTCTCGGTCCTACTGCGCTGCGACTGCGGCCGGGTCGGGGTGGCGGCGGCCACGGCCGCCGCCACCCCGACGCTGCGGTGCTACTGCTGGACTCCGATGGTGCCGAAGTCCGCGAACATGCTCAGACCCGGGTTGTTGATCCACCCGGTGATCTTCGAGCCACGCAGGAAGTAGAACTTCTGGATGCCCAGCGGGATGTAGGCGACATCCTTGCCCAGCGTCTCGTCGATCTTGACGTAAGCGGCGGCCTGGGCGTTGAGGTCACCGAGTGCGGCAGCCTCGTCGATGGCCTTGTTCACGGCGTCGCTCTTGTAGTTGCCGTAGTCCTGCCCGTTGCTGTCGGCGGTGATGTTGACCCGCGAGTCGAACAGGGCCGGGATGACCGTCGACATCGAGGGCCAGTCGGCGCCCCAAGAACCCCACATGACGTCCGACTTGTTGTTCGCCGGGTTCTGGATGATGTCGTAGTAGGTGTCGCTCAGCGGGTCCAGGGTGACCTGGAAGCCGGCCTTGTCCCACGTGTCCTTCAGCGCCGCTGCGGCGTTGTCGGAGGTCGGGGTGCCACCGCTGTAGGTGTAGGTGATCGGGTAGGGGATCGGGACCCCGGCCTCCTGCAGCAGCTTCTTCGCACCCTCCGGGTCACCGGTCGCCGGGGCCGTGAACGCCGGGTTCTCCTTGTAGCCGGGCAGGTCGGTCGCGACGATGGACTTGGCCGGGATGCGGGCCTTGTCGCCGCCGTTGGCGTCGCCGTAGGCCTTCTGGTTGGTCGCCAACGCCAGGGCCTGGCGGACCTTGGGGTTGGTCATCCGGTTGAAGTTGGGGACGAGGTAGTCGACGTAGGGAGCCACCGGGTTGACCGAGCGGTTGGCCACCGGGCCGGTGATCTGGGCGTAGAACGCCGGGGGGATCGACCGGTCGGTGATGGCGGTCTGGTCGTTACCGCCGTCGGCGATGAGCCGCTGGGTGATGATCTCGGTGGTCAGACCCTCGACGAAGACGACCTTGTCGGGCAGGGCCTTGCGCACCCCGTCGGTCTTCGGGTCGTACTGGTCGTTGCGCACGAACGTCCCGCCGGTGCCCTTGGTCCACACGCCCTCGAGCTTGTAGGGGCCGTTGGAGAAGACCGCGTAGTTCGACTGCTCACCCTTGTCCTGGTCGGCCCGGTAGGGGTCGAAGGCACGCAGCGAGGCGATGGCCAGGGCGAAGTCCGGCCACGGCTTGTTGAACCGGTAGGTGATCGTCTTGCCGTTGCAGGTGACCGCCTTGTCGAAGTCGGCCTGGCCTTCCTTCTTGTACGGCCCGTTGTAGGCCGCCGTCCCGCCCTGCTGCGGGACGTCGAGGAAGCCGAGGATGTAGTTCGGGCCGCCCTTGATGACGTCGGTGGCGAAGGACCGGGACAGACCGTACCTGAAGTCCTCGCAGGTGATGTCCTTGCCGTCCTGCCACTTCACGCCGTCCTTGAGGGTGAACGACCACTGCTTGCCGCCGTTCTCGGACTTGCCCGTGTCGGTGGCCAGGTCGGGGACCGGGGTGTTGGCCTGCTTGGCGTCCTCGCTCACCGGGAACTGCACCCAGCCGCGGTAGGCCAGCCGGCTCATGTAGTAGAGGTCGCGGCCGATGTAGGTGCGCTGCGGGTCCAGGTGCTCCGCGGAGCGCCGGGTCAGGGCGTAGATGGTGCCCCCCTTGGCCTGCGCCGCGCTCGCGGTCGAGCTGGACGTCGTGCCCCCGCTCGAGCAGGCGGCCAGCGGCAGGGCGACGATCGTCGCGGCCGCGACGGCGCCCACCGCCCTCGTCTTCTTGGTCATGCATTCTCCTTCGTGTGTGTCGCGTCGCCGCGGCGCCGCGACGCCTGGCAGCCGGTGCGCCGCCAGGAGTCGGATGGCCGACCGACGGTCATCGGTTGGCCTTGGGGTCCAGGGCGTCGCGTAGCCCGTCGCCCACCAGGTTGAAGCTCAACACCAGGCCGGCGATGATGACGGCCGGGAAGACGAAGTAGGTGAAGTCGCCGATCGAGTAGTTCGTCGAGTTCGTGAGGATGTTGCCCAGCGTCGGGGTGGGCGGCTTGATGCCGACCCCGAGGAAGGACAGGGCCGCCTCGGCGGAGATGAACAGCGGCAGGGTCAGGGTGAAGTAGACCAGGACCGGCGCCCAGAGGTTGGGCAGCAGTTCCTTGAAGTAGATCCGGGAGTTGCGGGCGCCGAGGCTGCGCGCCGCCTCGATGTACTCCCGCTCCCGTTGCGAGAGCACCTGGCCGCGGATGAGCCGGGCGAACGACGGCCACCCGAACAGCCCGAGCACGAGGATGACGTAGACGCCGTTGGCGGTGTTCCCGGCGGGCACCTTGAGGCGCTCGGTGAGCTGGTCGATGAACAGCCCGGACAGCGCGATGAGCATGAGCGTCTGCGGGAAGGACAGCGTCATGTCGACGATGCGACTGATGACGAAGTCCACCCAGCCGCCCAGGAAGCCCGACACGATGCCGGCGATCGTGCCGATGACCACGGCCACCAGGGTGGCGAACAGCGCCACCATGAGCGAGAAGGTCACCCCCAGGACCAGTCGGGAGAGCACGTCGCGGCCGGTGCCCGGCTCGACGCCCAGCGGGTGCTCCCAGCTCATCCCGCCGTAGGGCGCCTTCGGCAGGCCACCGGTGGCCGGGTCGATGAGGTCGTTGTGGAAGGTCTCCGGGTCGAGGATCTTGGTCGCCGAGAGCACCGGCGCGAGCACGGCCAGCAGGAGGAACACCGCGACCACGACGACCGAGATCATGGTCAGCCGGTCGCGCCGCAGGCGGCGCAGGGCCAGCCGCCCGAGCGACAGGCCCTCGATGGCCTTCTCGGGACCGACGATGTCGGGCTCGACGGGCTCCAGCGGCGCTGTCGTCGGCGTATAGGTCACCCGTACCGCCTTCCTCGCGTGTCGGCCGAGCCCGTCGTGCCCTGAAAAACCCCTGGCATACCCTGCCACACGCCAACCGGTCGTCCAAGCGCCTGCACGGCCATGGTTGACGAATCGTTACCGAACGCGTGGGCCACGGGTTATCCGGTGCCGGGGTCGCTGCGCGTGACTTCTTTCGGCCGGACCCGCCGGTATGCCGCGTCCTCGATCGCCGGCGAGCCCCGTGAGCGGCATACCGCGGGGTCACCCGCCGCTGCGCGCCGACGCCCTGGCCCGGGCCGCCGTGCGCGCCCGGTCGACCTGGTCGAGGACGACCTTGCGCAGCCGCACCGCCTCGGGGGTGACCTCGACGCACTCGTCCTCGCGGCAGAACTCCAGGGACTGCTCGAGGCTGAGCCGCCGCGGCGGGACCAGCCGCTCGAGGACTTCCGCGGTGGAGGAGCGGATGTTCGTCAGCTTCTTCTCGCGGGTGATGTTGACGTCCATGTCGTCGGCGCGGGAGTTCTCCCCGACGATCATCCCCTCGTAGACCCGGGTGGTCGGCTCGACGAAGAGGGTGCCTCGCTCCTGGAGGTTGAACATGGCGTAGGAGGTGGCGGCCCCGGACCGGTCGGCGACGAGCGAGCCGGTCAGTCGGGTGGTGATGGCCCCGGCCCAGGCGGCATACCCGTCGAACACGTGATGGGCGATGCCGGTGCCGCGGGTCTCGGTGAGGAACTCGGTGCGGAACCCGATGAGGCCCCGCGAGGGCACGACGAACTCCATCCGCACCCAGCCGGTGCCGTGGTTGGTCATGTGCTCGAGCTGGCCCTTGCGGGCGGCCATGAGCTGGGTCACCGCCCCGAGGAACTCCTCCGGGGCGTCGACGGTGAGCCGTTCGAACGGCTCGTGCACCGCGCCGTCGACCTGGCGGGTGACCACCTGGGGCTTGCCGACGGTCAGCTCGAACCCCTCGCGGCGCATCTGCTCGACGAGGATCGCCAACGCCAGCTCGCCACGGCCCTGGACCTCCCAGGTGTCCGGGCGGGCGGTGGCCAGCACCCGGATCGACACGTTGCCGACGAGCTCGCGCTCGAGGCGGTCCTTGACGAGCCGAGCGGTGACCTTGGCCCCGCGGACCCGCCCGGCCAGCGGCGAGGTGTTCGTGCCGATGGTCATCGAGATGGCCGGCTCGTCGACGGTGATCAGCGGCAGCGGCCGGGGGTCGTCCGGGTCCGCGAGGGTCTCGCCGATCATGATGTCGGCGATGCCGGCGATCGCGATGATGTCGCCGGGCCCGGCCTGCGCGGCCGGTCGGCGCGCCAAGCCCTCGGTGACCAGCAGCTCGGTGACCTTGACCCGGGGCGTCGAGCCGTCGCGGCGACACCAGGCCACCTGTTGACCCTTGCGGATCGTCCCGTTGTGCACCCGCAGCAGGGCCAGACGCCCGAGGTAGCTGGAGGAGTCGAGGTTGGTGACCTGGGCTTGCAGGGGCGCCGCGTCGTCGTAGGCGGGGGCCGGCACGGTCGCCATGACGGTCCGGAACAGCGGCTCGAGATCGGGCCCGTCGGGCATCGTCCCGTCGTCCGGGCGCCGCATCGAGGCCCGGCCCGACTTCGCCGAGGCGTAGACGATCGGGAAGTCCAGCTGATCCTCGTGGTGCTCGACGTCCTCGAGCAGGTCCATGAACAGGGCGTAGACCTCGTCGACGACCTCGGCGATGCGGGCGTCGGGCCGGTCCACCTTGTTGATGCACAACACGACCGGTAGCCGCGCGGCCAGGGCCTTGCGCAGGACGAACCGGGTCTGGGGCAGCGGCCCCTCCGAGGCGTCGACGAGCAGGACGACCCCGTCGACCATGGACAGGCCCCGCTCCACCTCGCCGCCGAAGTCGGCGTGGCCGGGGGTGTCGACGATGTTGATCGTCACGCCCTCGGGGTGCCCCGCGGCCCGGGCGGAGGGCCCGTGGTAGCGGATCGCGGTGTTCTTCGCCAGGATCGTGATGCCCTTCTCACGCTCCAGGTCGCCGGAGTCCAGGGCCCGTTCGTCGACGTGTTGGTGGGCCCCGAACGCCCCGCCCTGCCAGAGCATCTTGTCCACGAGGGTGGTCTTGCCGTGGTCGACGTGGGCGACGATGGCGACGTTGCGGACGTCGCCGCGGGTCCGGGTGGGCACGACGGACAGTCTCTCAGCCGCACCGGGTCGGCGCGTGACAGGCTACGGGTCATGGCCACCCCACGGCACCGCGGCGAGCGGCATACCGGCGAGCACGGCTCGCGACTGAACGCCCTGCGCGCTGCGGTGCTCGGCGCCAACGACGGCATCGTGTCCGTCGCCGGTCTGGTCGTGGGGGTGGCCGGGGCGAGCACCGACTCCACCGTCGTGCTCACCGCCGGGGTCGCCGGGCTGGTGTCCGGCGCGCTGTCGATGGGCGTCGGCGAGTACGTCTCGGTGAGCACGCAGCGGGACACCGAGGCGGCCCTGCTGCACAAGGAGCGGCGCGAGCTGGCCGAGATGCCCGACGCGGAGCTGGCCGAGCTGGCCGGCATCTACCAGGGCAAGGGGCTGTCCGCGGAGCTCGCGCGGCAGGTCGCCACCCAGCTCACCGCGCACGACGCCCTGGCCGCCCATGCCGAGGTGGAGCTGCAGATCGACCCGGACAACCTCACCAACCCGTGGCAGGCCGCGCTGGCCTCGACGGTCTCGTTCGCGCTGGGGGCGCTGCTGCCGCTGCTGGCGATCACGCTGTTCCCCGTGTCGGTGCGCCTGCCGGCGACGGTCGCCAGCGTCGTCGTCGCCCTGGCGCTGACCGGCTTCGGCAGCGCCCGCCTGGGCGGGTCGCCCTGGCCTCGGCCGGTGGCCCGCAACGTCGTCGGGGGGTGGCTGGCGATGACCCTCACCTACGGCATCGGGGCCTTGGTCGGTCGGGCGCTGTAGGCGGGGTCAGGCGCTGTGGGCGGGGTCATGCGCTCGCGCCGGCCAACGTCGCGGCGAGCACCGCCTTGACGGTGTGCATGCGGTTCTCGCTCTGGTCGAACACGATCGACGCCGCGGACTCGAACACCTCGTCGGTGACCTCCATCGAGCTCAGCCCGAACTCGCGGTGGATCCGCTCCCCCACCGCCGTCTCGCGGTCGTGGAACGCGGGTAGGCAGTGCATGAACTTCACGTCCGGGTTGCCGGTCGAGGCGAGCACGTCGGCGGTGACCCGGTAGGGCGTCAGCAGGGCGATCCGCTGGGCCCACACGTCGTCCGGCTCGCCCATCGACACCCACACGTCGGTATGGACGAAGTCGACACCGGCGACGCCCTCGTCGAGGTCCTCGGTGAGGGTCACCAGGGCGCCGGTATGCCGCGCCACCTCGCGGGCGTGGCCGACCACCTCGTCGGTCGGCCACAGGGACCGCGGGGCGACGATCCTGGCGTCCATGCCCGACATGGCGCCGGCGACGAGCAGGGAGTTGCCCATGTTGTACCGGGCGTCGCCGACGTAGGCGAAGGCGATCTGACCCACCGGCTTGGGGCTGTGCTCGCCCATGGTCACGACGTCGCACAGCGACTGGGTGGGGTGCCACATGTCGGTGAGGCCGTTGAACACCGGGACGCCGGCGAATTCGGCGAGCGTCTCCACGACGTGGTGCTGCGAGCCGCGAAACTCGATGCCGTCATAAAGGCGCCCGAGCACCCGGGCGGTGTCCTTGGCCGACTCCTTGTGCCCGAGCTGACTGCCGTGCGGGTCGAGGTAGGTCAGCTGCGCACCGAGGTGGTGGGCCGCGACCTCGAACGCGCACCGGGTGCGGGTCGAGGTCTTCTCGAAGACCAGGGCGATGCTCTTGCCCAGCAGCACGCGGTCCTCCCGCCCGTCCCGGCGGGCCGCCTTGAGGCGCGCGGTGAGCTCGACCAGCCCCAGCCACTCGGCGGGCGTGAAGTCGATCTCCTTGACGAAGTGCCTCCCGGTGAGGTCCATTCCCCCGATGGTAGGCCAGTGTGTCCGGCATACGGTCAGGGTGTCCGACCCTCGGTCGACGCATCGCTGGGCATCCGACGGTCACCTGCGGGCCGTCACCCTCGGGTGCCTCCCGGTAGACGCCGAACGTCCAGGACCCCTCGAGGGCCCGACGCTGGACCTGCAGCTCGCGGCCCAGCGCCCAGTAGGCCTGCGTCGAGAGCCAGCGATGGACCCGGCCCGTATCGGATCCTGGCCGGGTCGTCGCCGATGAGGTAGCCGGCCGGGCCGGCGGTCACGCGGTCTGGTCGTCGAGTTTCGCGTCGGGGGCGTTGCGGCGGATCGACTCGATGCCGTTGAGGGCGCTCTTCTTCGACTCGTAGGCCTCGCCGGTGGCGATGACCTGGCCGTTGCTGGCCTTGAGGCGGAACCGGTACTTGCCGGCCTTGTCCTGGTAGAGCTCGAACTTGCCGGCCATCGCCGTCCTTCCCACGCAGGTCCCGGGCTCGGAGGCGAACCCGGTGGAGACACTTCGGAGAGTAGGGCCGCCGGACCGGCCGGGACGCGCATTGCCCCACGCCACGCCGATGACCCGGGGCGCAGGCCCTTCGGGCCCGCACGTGGTGGCTACCCGGGCCCGGCTCCGCCGGGGCCATCCAGCGAGCCGGCGAGGTCGTGATGGGCCGGGCGGTGCGCGCCTTCGGCCTCGACGATGTCGCGCTGGTCGCGGGCCTGCTCGAGCTCGTCGTGCAGGCGGGTCACGGCGTCCTTGGTGAGCGGGTAGCGCCGGGCCACGAGCCAGCCGATCCCCATGAACAACGCGACCGACAGCAGCATCGACAGCCGGATGCCCCAGACCGCCGATCCGGGCTGGGTGGCCCCGAACTGCCCGTGGCGCGACTGCTGGTAGCCGGTGACCTCCAGGACGAGACTGAGGATCTGGATGGCCAGCGCGGAGGCCAGCGCCCGCACGAGGACCAGCAGGCCGCTGAACGCGCCCGCGTCGCGCGAGCCCTGGCGCAGCTCGCCGTCGTCGACGACGTCCGGGAACATCACCCACACCATGATCTGCGCGGCGCCCAACCCGATCGCCAGCAGACCGGCCATGACGTAGACCGGCCAGTGCGGCGCGTGCGGCGGGTAGAACGCGATGCCCGCCATCGCGACGATGCTCACCGGGATGCCGGTGGCGTAGATGACGTTCTTGCTCACCCGCGACACCAGGCGGATGAGGATCGGGAACATCGTCAGCGTCACCGCGACGAACACCGCGAGGAAGGTCACCGAGCGCAGGCCCGGCACGGCATACAGGGCGTAGTAGAGGATCACCGCCGTGACGATGTCGATGGTGATCGCCGGGCACAGGTACATCACCGTGAGGAACCGGAAGGACCGCAGCCGCAACGGGGCGACGACGGCCCGCACCGAGAGCTTGCCGACGTGGGCCGCGATGGGCGCGCGCTCGTGGGTGTGCAGCGCCACCCCCACCAGGGGCAGGGCGAAGAACAACCCGAAGCCGAAGATCAGGCTCAGGTAGAGCTGGGTGATGCTCAGCGAGCCGGCCTTGAAGTCGGACACCAGGATGGACATGACCAGCGTCGACCCCGCGCCGGACAGGGTGGCGAAGCCCAGCCGCATGACGTTGACCCGGTTGCGCTCGGCCGCCCAGGTGGTCACCTCGGCGCTCAGCGACGCGTAGGGCACGGCGACGACACTCGCGATCGTCGTCCAGACCAGGTGGGCGACGATGACGAACCACAGCTTCGCGGTGTCGTTCCAGTCGCCGATCGGGGCCCACAGCGCGGCCATCCCGGGCGGGATGAGCACGGCGCCGCCGAGGATCCACGGGCGGCGCCGACCCCAACGGGTGCGGGTGCGGTCGGTGATGAGCCCCATGAGCGGGTGGTTCACGGCGTCCCAGATCTTCGAGACGAGGATCGTCATGCCGGCCAGGCCGGGGGACATGCCGAGGATGTCGGTGAGGTAGAACAGGTAGAGCACCGCGATGGTCGCCGCGGCGCCACCGCCGAAGCAGTCCCCGGCGGCGAAGGCCCAGCGCTCCACCGCACCCATCTGCGGGCCGGTGGGCGCGGCCGGCGCGGACGACGGGGGGCGGGACACGAGGCTCGGGGCTCCTTCGGGCAGGGACGCCCTAGTGTGACAGAGCGATGCGGACCGCTCAGGCAGTTCGCCGCGACGCCCGTGGATCGGACCGGGTCGGCGGTATGCCACGGTGATCGGGCTGGCGCGGGTCGGCGGTATGCCGCGGCCAGCGGGCACGGCTGGCGACGGCGGGCCGGGCGCCCGCCGTGTCGGGCCCGACCCTCGCTGTGAGCCTGCTGTGTCACCGTTAGCATGACGTCGTGGCTACGGGGACCGCGGGGAGCGGCGGGGAGCGTGGTGAGGGGTCGACCGGGCAGCCCCGACGGCCGCAGCCCGGGGTGCGCCTCATCGTGGCCCTGGCCGTCGCCGGGGTGCTGGTCACCGCGGCATACGCGCTGCGTCCGGGCGAGGACCTGCCCGCGCCGACGGCCTCGTCCATCGGGGCCCCCACGTCCGCAGGAGCCTCGACGGGCCCGGCGCCGACCCCGTCCACCGCGGCGGCGGCGATCGGCGACGGCAGCACCGCCGACACCGGACCCCAACCCCATCAGCCTGCCGTCACCAGGCTGAGCCCGGGCCAGCGGCCCCCGCAGTTCGTCGTCGTGTCGTGGGACGGCGCCGGCGAGACGTCGGGGCTGTTCGCGCACTTCCGCGAGTTCGCGCAACGCCACCAGATGGGCATGACGTTTTTCGTCTCCGGGATCTACCTGCTCCCCGAGAGCCGGCGCGCCGACTACCACCCGCCTCGACACGCCGTCGGAGCCGCAGACATCGGCCTGCTCTCCGACGCGGCGATCCGGGCCACGCTGACCCAGATCCGGGGCGCCTGGCTCGAGGGACACGAGATCGGCACCCACTTCAACGGGCACTTCTGCGGCAAGGGCGGCGGCGGCGACTGGACCCCGGCCGAGTGGGACAGCGAGATCGGCCAGGCGGTGCGCTTCGTGACGACCTGGCGCACGGCGACGGGATTCACTGACCTGCCGCCGCTGCCGTTCGACTACGACAAAGAGCTCGTCGGGTCGCGCACGCCGTGCCTGGAGGGTCAGGCCGGCCTGGTCAAGGCCGCGGCGACGGCGCGTTGGCGCTACGACACCTCGGGCACCGGCCGCCAGGTGTGGCCGACCAAGCTGGCCGGGACGGCGCTGTGGAACATCCCCATGCAGTCGTTGCCGGTGCCCGGCCGGACCACGGAGTTCCTCTCCATGGACTACACGTTCCTGGCCAACCAGTCCAAGACGGTCAACGGCGACCCGGCCCAGCGGCCCAAGTGGCAGGCCGAGATGCGCGGCTCGCTGCTGGCCGGGTTCGCCCGGGCCTACGACGGCAACCGCGCCCCGCTGATCCTGGGTAACCACTTCGAGAACTGGAACGGCGGCATCTACATGAACGCCGTCGAGTCGGCCCTCACCGAGATGGCCACCAAACCGGACGTGCGGTTCGTGTCGTTCCGCCAGCTGTGCGACTGGCTCGACGCCCAGGACCCGGCGGTGCTCGCCGCGCTGCAGGGCCTGCCGGTCGGGTCGGCGCCTTCCGGGGGCTGGGCGACCCTGGCCAAGGGCTCGGCGGGCAGCACGACGCCACCGGCCACGCCGCCCGCCGTGTCGGCGCCGCCCACCGTGTCGACGCCGCCGGTCCGGAAGGTCTGACCGGACGTCCCGGGTGCGCCCGGACCCGGCGGGGCATCCTGCGCGCCCGGGGCGGCAGGCCGGCCGGCCTGTCGCCGAGGCGGGTCGTGAGGCCAGTGGCGCGAGCTCAGACGTTGACGCGGAACTCGACCACGTCGCCGTCGGCCATGACGTATTCCTTGCCCTCCATCCGGACCTGCCCCGCCGCCCGGGCCGCAGCCATCGACCCGGCGGCGTCCAACGCGTCGAACGACACCACCTCGGCCTTGATGAACCCCCGCTGGAAGTCGGTGTGGATCACCCCGGCCGCCTGCGGAGCGGTGGCGCCGGCCCGGATCGTCCAGGCCCGAGACTCCTTCGGCCCGGCGGTGAGGAAGGTCGCCAGCCCCAGGGTGTGGAAGCCCACCCGGGCCAGCTGGGCCAGGCCCGGCTCGCTCACCCCGACCGTTGCCAGCAGCTCGCGCGCGTCGGTCTCGTCGAGCTCGGCGAGGTCGGCCTCGAGCTTGGCGTCGAGGACGACCGCGTCGGCGGGGGCCACCGAGGCGGCCAGCCGGGCTACCAGGTCGGGGTCGCTCACCTGGCCCTCGTCGACGTTGAAGACGTAGATGAACGGCTTGGTGGTCAGCAGCGACAGCTCCCGCGTCGCACCGAGATCGACCCCGTATGCCGCGTGGCCGGCATATAGGGTCAGCCCCGCCTCCAGGCAGGCGTGGGCCGCGACGGCGTTGTCGTAGGCCGCCTGCCGCTCCTTGGCCAGGCGGGCCTCCTTCTCCAGGCGGGGGACGGCCTTCTGGAGGGTCTGCAGGTCGGCCAGGCACAGCTCGGTCTCCACCGTCTCGATGTCCGACGTGGGCGACACCTGGCCCTCGACGTGGGCCACGTCGAGGTCGGCGAAGACCCGCACCACCTGACAGATCGCGTCGGCCTCGCGGATGTGGGCGAGGAACTGGTTGCCCAGGCCCTCCCCCGTCGAGGCGCCGCGGACGATCCCGGCGATGTCGACGAAGGACACCGTGGCCGGCACGATCTTGGCGGAGTCGAAGATCTGGGCCAGGCGCCCGAGCCGCGGGTCGGGCAGCGGCACCACCCCCACGTTGGGCTCGATGGTCGCGAACGGGTAGTTCGCCGCGAGCACGTCGTTGTTCGTCAGGGCGTTGAACAGGGTGGACTTGCCGACGTTGGGCAGGCCGACGATGCCGATGGTGAGAGCCACGAACGCGGGAGTTTACGCGGGCTGGGGCTGGCTCGTGGCGCCGGTGGCCGTCTGCGGGGCAAGCCCGGGCGTGCTCGGCGGCGGCTGGCGCCAGGCACACAGCTGTCGCGAGAGGGCGACGAGCCGCCCGGTGGAGTCCCAGATCTTGGCGTCCTCCTCCATGAGACCACCGGAGACGTTCTGGGTGGTGAGGACGAACTGCAGCCACCCGGGCGCCGGGTGCGCCCGGATGTGCGCGGTGAACTCCAGGGTCGGGGTCCAGCCGACCAGGCCGAGGTCGTGGGCGACCGGCGGCAGGGAGTCCAACGCCCACAGCAGCGAGAGCACGTCGGGCTGCCGGCCGTCGGCGAGCTTGTGCCAGGCCATCATCCGGCCCTGCTGGCTGGGTTTGCCCTGCAGCCAGCCGATGGACGCCTCGTCGAAGCGCAGGTCTATCCGGGACATGAGGTTGGTGTGCAGCAGGATCTCCGGGGCGTTGTCGCGCCCGATGCACTCCTGCGGTGGCGGCATCGGCGGGGCCGGCTCCTCGCGCAGCACCGGCAGGTCGCTGGACTTGACGTTGCCGAACGTGCCGATGGCGCGCATCTTCTCCTCGCGCCGGCCGTCCTTGGTGCGCTGGGTGATCGACACCTGGGCGGTCGTCATCGTGCGCCCGGATCGCAGCTGCTCGGTGAGCAGGGTGACCGGCCCGGGGCCCGCAGCGGAGAGGAAGTACGCGCTGAACGCCAGCGGGTCCGGGTGGCCGCGCGCCTCGGTGAGCATCTGGCGCAGGGCGTTGGCACCCATGGCCATGAGGATGCCGCCGTTGATCGCGCCGTGGATCCCCCACCCGTCGTCCAGCAGGCCGTGCCACATGCTCGGGTCGCCGTCGCTGACCACGGCGATGCCCGAGTCGAACTCCGACGCCGTCATGGGCCTAGTGTGTCAGGGCCCCTGCGGGCCACGACGAAGACCCTGCGGAAGGGCAGCACCGTGCCGTGCGGACCGCGGGGGTATGCCGCGCGCAGCCGCCGCGCGAGCTCGGCCTCGAAACGGCGACGCAGATGGCTGGGCAGGGCCTGCAGGGTCGGGCGGGCGCTCGTGCCGCTGACCCAGTCGAGCACCGGGTCCACTCCGGGCAGGACGTGCAGGTAGGTCGTCTCCCAGGCGTCGACCGTGACACCGGGGGCGGCCAGCGCGGCGAGGTAGTCGGCCGGGTCGTGCGCCCCCGGCTGGGGCAGGTTGCTCAGATGAGCGGCATACGGGGCGGTGGCCGCGAGCTCGACCCGGATCCGGTGCAGGGGCGCGGCGAAGTCCCCGGGGACCTGGACGGCGAGATACCCACCGGGACCGAGTGCGTCGAGCAAGCCGGACAGTCGCTCCCGGTGGTCGGGCACCCAGTGCAGGGTCGCGTTGGAGACGAGCACGTCCACCGGCCCGGGTGGTGCCCAGTCGCGCAGGTCGGCCTGGTCGAACCGCACCGATCGCCCGTGCTCACGGCGCGCCGCCGCGATCATGGAGGTCGAAGAGTCGACGCCGATGACCTGGGCGCCCGGCCAGCGGCGGGCCAGCAGGGCGGTGAGGTTGCCGGGGCCACATCCCAGGTCGACGACGAGGGCCGGGGAGGGGTGGTCGACCCGCGACATGAGATCGAGGAACGGGCGGGCCCGCTCGTCGGCGTACCTCAGGTAGCGATCCGGGTCCCAGGCCAGCGGCATCGGATCACCGTACCCATCCTGGGGGGCTGTCCGTGCTCGCTGCGAGGATCGCGCCATGAACGATCCTGTGGTGTTGGTGGTGGCCGTCCTGGCGGGCGCCGTGCTCGGGTGGCTGGTGCTGCGCGGTCGGTATGCCGCCGCCCTGGCCTCCGCCGCCGCCGAGCGCGACGTCCTGCGCGAGCGGGTGACCGACCTGCACGAGGCCGCCCGCGGCGACGGACAGACCGCTCGCCTCGTCGAGCCGCTGCGCGCGAGCCTGGCCCGAGTGGAGCGCCAGGTGCACACCCTGGAGCGCGACCGTGGCGAGCAGTTCGCCCGGGTGACCGCCGAGCTGGCCAACGTCCAGGCCAGCACGGCCGGGCTGCGCGACCAGACGGCCGACCTCGTGGGGTCGCTGCGGTCCTCGTCGGTGCGCGGCGCCTGGGGCGAGGTGCAGCTGCGTCGGGTGCTCGAGCACGCCGGGCTGCTCGCCCGCTGCGATTTCGACACCCAGGTCGGCGGCCGTAATGACCGCGGCGAGGCCGTGCGCCCCGATGTCGTGGTCCACCTGCCCGGTGACCGCCATCTCGTGCTCGACGCCAAGGCCCCGCTGAGCGCGTTCCTCGCCGCGCAGGCGCAGGGGATGGATACCTCCGAGCGCGACCGCCACCTGCTCGCGCATGCCCGGGCGCTGCGCGGCCATGTCCAGACGCTGGCCGCCAAGGGGTACTGGACGGCGG
This sequence comes from Dermatophilaceae bacterium, assembly GCA_037045055.1. Taxonomy (GTDB): domain Bacteria; phylum Actinomycetota; class Actinomycetes; order Actinomycetales; family Dermatophilaceae; genus Phosphoribacter. The sequence goes on from JBAOHJ010000003.1 coordinate 740,167, forward strand.
CGGGCAGCTCCCCACCGCTGGTCGTGTGTTTCGTGCCGGGAGAGTCGATCCTCGGGGCCGCGTTGGCCGCCGACCCGGCCCTGCACGAGGACGCGATGCGCCTGGGGGTCGTGCTGGCCTCTCCCGCCACGTTGCTGGCCGTGCTGCGCACGGTCGCCTACGCCTGGCAGCAAGAGGCCCTCAGCGAGGGGGCCAAGGAGCTGCTCGATCTCGGGCGCGAGCTGTACGCCCGCATCGGGGCGCTGGGGCGGCATGCCGACCGGCTCGGCACCGCCTTGGCCCGATCGGTGACGGCCTACAACGGGCTGGTGGGGTCGCTGGAGGGGCGGGTGCTGGTGACCGCCCGGCGCATGAACGCCCTGGGCCTCGGGCCCGACCCGGTGCCCGAGCCGGGCGCCCTCGACGAGCTGCCCCGGGGCCTGACGGCGGTCGAGCTCATCGAGGCCGTGGACGCCCAGGTCGCCCGGGCCGAGCTGACCGACCCGGCCGGGGCGAGCAGGCGCCCGAGACCGGCCGCGGATCTGGCTGGCTGACGGCCGGCGAGCCGGGCGCGCAGCCGGCCGATGGCGGGCCGATGGGGTGCCGACCGGGGCTTGGCCGGCTGATCGGGTGCCGGCCGGGGGCGGACCACCGGTCCGGTCAGCCCTTTCGTGGCGCCCGGCACGCCGCTCGGCGCGGTCGCCGGTCTTGCGGATGCCGCGACCGCGCGATCCTGACAACATGACCCCGAACCGACCGCCTCGCCGGGCCGACCTGGCTAACGTTCGCACCGTTCGCACCGTTCGCACCGTTCGCACCGTTCGCAGTGTTCGCATCGTTCGCACCCGGCATACGACTGCCGCCCGACGACCCACGCAGGAGGCCCGCCGATGATCGACACCCCGCGAGTGCTGACCTTCGAGCGGGCACCCGACCTGCGGGTCGTCTTCGCCAAGGCGGTCATCCCGAGTCGCCGTCGCGGCAGGACCCTGCCTGCCGTGGCGGCACGACGCTCCGCGGTGCGGGTCGACGCCTCGCACGTGTCGCGCTTCGCGCGGTTCTGTGGCTTCGTCCTGCGCAACCATCTCCCGCTCAGCTACCCTCATCTGCTCGCCTTCCCCTTGCAGATGGCGGTCATGGCCCGACCGGACTTCCCGTTCGCGCTCGTGGGATTGGTGCACACCGAGAATGTCATCGACGTCAGCCGTCCGATCCGGGTCGAGGAGCCGCTGGACATCACCGTGCAGGCCCAGGACCTACGCCCCCACCGTCGTGGTCGAGTCGTGGATCTGCTCAGCGAGGTCGGCGTGGGCGGCGAGCCGGTCTGGCGCTCGGTGAGCACCTACCTGGCCCGAGGGCGCGGCGACGAGAACGCCGCGACGGCACCCGCTCCGTCGGTCGAGGACCTCAAAGCCGGCCCACCCACCTCGGTGTGGACCTTGCCGGACAGCACCGGGCGGCGCTTCGCCGCGATCGGCGGGGACTGGAACCCCATTCACGTCCACCGTCTCACCGCCAAGCCGCTGGGCTTCTCCTCGTGCATCGTCCACGGGATGTACACCTACTCGCGCTCGCTCGGCGAGCTGGGCGACGCCGTGCCCGAGCGGGGCCGCTCGGCGGTGTGGTTCCGCAAGCCCATGCTCCTGCCGGCGACACCGCAGTTCCGGGCGGCTGCCGACCGGATGCGCGCCATGGTGCTCGAGCCCGGCTCGGACCGCGAGCACCTCGTCCTGCAGAACACCGCCGCCGACTGAGGCGTCGCAGCCCGATTCGGCGTACCGCTGAGGCGTCGCCGCGGCAGCATCCCCAGCCCGGCCCGTCCGCGCATCCCCAGCCCGTACCCGGCCGCGCCGCCCCTAGTTCCCGGCCGCGCCGACGCTAGTCCTCGGCCGCGCCGCCCCTAGTCCTCGACCGGCGCAGCGCCGTCCTCGTGGCCCTTGAGGTCTCGCCGCAGCTCGGTGGGCAGGGCGAACACCAGGCTCTCCTGCGCGGCCACGACGGGCTGCACGTCGACGAATCCCCGGGCGGCCAACACGGCCAGCACCTCGCCCACGAGGATCTCCGGCACGCTGGCCCCCGAGGTCACCCCGACCGTGGCCACCCCGTCAAGCCAGGCCGGGTCGACCTCGGCGGCATAGTCGACGAGGTGGCCCGCCCTTGCCCCATGGTCGAGTGCCACCTCGAGCAGCCGCACCGAGTTGGACGAGTTGCGCGACCCCACGACGATCATCAGGTCGCACTCGGGGGCCATCTGCTTGACGGCGAGTTGGCGGTTCTGGGTCGCGTAACAGATGTCGTCGCTGGGCGGGTCGAGCAGGGCCGGGAAGCGCTCGCGCAGCCGAGCCACCGTGGCCATGGTCTCGTCGACCGACAACGTGGTCTGCGAGAGCCAGACGACCCTGTCCGGGTCACGCGGGCGCAGCCGGTCGACGTCGTCCGGACCGTCGACGAGGGTGATGTGTGTCGGCGCTTCGCCCGAGGTGCCGATGACCTCCTCGTGCCCCTCGTGCCCGATGAGCAAGATGTCGTAGTCCTCCCGAGCGAACCGCACGGCCTCCCGGTGGACCTTCGTCACCAGCGGGCACGTGGCGTCGATGGTCCTCAGCGAGCGGGCCCGCGCCTGCTCGTGGACGGTCGGGGCGACCCCGTGGGCCGAGAACACGACGGTCGCCCCCTCGGGCACCTCGTCGGTCTCGTCGACGAACACCGCGCCTCGCCGGCGCAGCGTGTCCACGACGTGCTTGTTGTGGACGATCTCCTTGCGGACGTACACCGGTGCCCCGTAGACGGCCAGCGCCTTCTCCACCGTCACGACGGCCCGGTCGACGCCGGCGCAGTACCCCCGCGGGGCGGCCAGCAGCACCCGCTTGGTGTCTGGTCGGTCCTGCGGCATGCCGTCCATGCTACGTGGGCGCACGAGCCGGTATGCCGCCCTGAGCCCTCGGGCCCGGCGGGCCCCCCGACCGGTCCGGCCTCCAGCTCTTCTCCGGGTGCGCCGGCCGGGCCGGCACGGGCCTGCTCGGCTGCCGGCGCGGGCCTGCTCGGCTGCCGGCGCGGCGCCGTCGCGGGCACGGCATAGAGTTCCCGGGTGAGCACAGGTCTGCCCGAGAAGGCCGCGGACACCACCGCGCAGGCGCCCTGGCCGGTGCGCGTGCTCAGCCTGAAGATCGGCGACTATGTCCAGCGGATGTCGCCGCTGTGGGTCGAGGGTCAGGTGGTGCAGCTCAACCGGCACGGTGGCACGGCCTACCTCACCCTGCGCGACCCCGACGTGGACATGTCGCTGTCGGTGACCATCTCCGTGCACGCCCTCAACGCCCTGCCCGGGCCGCTAGCCGACGGTGCGCGAGTGGTCGTGCACGCCAAGCCGACGTTCTGGACGCGCCGGGGCACGCTGCACCTCGACGCGCGGCAGATCCGGCCGCTGGGGATCGGCGACCTGCTGGCCCGGGTGGAGATCCTCAAACGGCGTCTGGCCGCCGAGGGGCTGTTCGACCCGGCACGCAAACGCCCGCTGCCGCTGATCCCCCGGGCCGTCGGCCTGGTCACCGGCCGGGGCAGCGCCGCCGCGCGGGACGTCGTGGAGAACGCCCGACGCCGCTGGCCGTCGGTCCGGTTCGTGCTGCGCGAGGTCGCGGTCCAGGGCCCGGCCACCGTCGCCGAGGTCGTCGCCGCGCTCGCCGACCTGGACGACGACCCACTCGTCGAGGTGCTGGTCATCGCCCGCGGCGGCGGGTCGGTCGAGGAGCTGCTGCCATTCTCCAACGAGACCCTCCTGCGCGCGGTGGCGGCGGCCCGGACCCCGGTGGTCAGCGCGATCGGTCACGAGATGGACGCCCCACTGCTCGACCTCGTCGCCGACTGGCGGGCCTCCACACCCACCGACGCCGGCCGGCGCGTCGTGCCCGATGCCGCCGCCGAGACCGCCGCGCTGACCATGCTGCGGCACCGGGCCGTCGCGGCCCTGACCCGCAGGCTCGACGGCGAGCGCCGGCTGCTCGCGGCGACCCGCAGTCGGCCGGTGATGACCGACCCCGTGGCGATGCTCGTCCCGCACCGCGCCCAGGTCGCGGCCTTGCGCCGCCGGACCTGGGAGCTGATGTGCACTCGGGTCGAGCGCGACGCCGAGAGGCTGGAGCACCTCGTCGCGCAAGGACGCGCGCTGTCACCGCAGGCCACCCTCGATCGCGGGTATGCCGTGGTGCAGCACGCCGACGGCGGGATCGTCACCGACCGGGCCGAGGTGATGCCCGACGAACTGCTGCGGGTGCGGGTCGCCGCAGGCGACTTCGCCGTTACCGTGGTCGGCTAGGGTCGTCGCCGTGGCGGACTTCCCGGACGTGGCCGACCTGTCCTACGAGCAGGCCCGGGACGAGTTGGTCTCCATCGTCGCCCGTTTGGAGGCCGGCCAGGTCGCCCTGGCCGAGGGGATGGACCTGTGGCGTCGAGGCGAGGCCCTGGCCGCGCACTGCACCACCTGGCTCGACGGAGCGCAGGCCCGACTGGCCGAGGCGCCGGCGACCGCTGCGCCATCCCGCGAGGACGCGCCGGCTGACCCCCAGTAGCCCGGTCGCGCAACACCCGGATCCGACGACCACACCTGCGCCATGGTGCCACTCGGGTCACGCAACACCCGGATCCGACGACCACAACTGCGCCATGGCGCCACTCGGGCCCAGGCACCGGGCCGCGGCACCCGGACACCGCACACCGGACACCGGACACCGGACACCGGACACCGGACCTACCCGCTCGACCCGGCGGGCCGTAACGCCTCGAGGAACTCCGAGAGCTCGGCCCGCTCGCTGGACGCGCTGACCACCGTGGTCAGGCCATCGGGATTCACGGCCACCACATGCACCTGACCACGGGCGTCGCGCAGCCGTTGCCAGGTGCGACCCGCCGCCACCGTGGTCCCCTCGGCACCGGCGGAGTTGGTCGCCACCTCGAGCCAGCGCGCCGTCACCGCCTTGGCCTGCCGGATCCCGACGAACTCACCGCTCGGGGTGGTCCATCCGGCCTGCCAGGTCGGCACGGAGTCCGTGGCGGCGGCATACCGTGCGCTGGTGGCCTTCCACCCCGAGCCGAGCCCGACGGGCACCTCGAGGGCCAGGCCGCTCTCACCCGCGGCGAACGCGGCCGCCCCGGCGGCGTCGACCGGAGGTTGGGTCACCCCGTCGCTGCGCGGCACGATGACGACGAGCACGGCGACGATGCCGAGGATGACGACCAACGAGCGCGCCATGTTGGCCACGGTCCCCATGGCGTAGCGGCTGCGGACCGGGGCAGCCGGCACCGGCGGCGTCGGCAACGGAGCACTCACCCTGTCATGGTCCCCGACCGCCGCCCGCCCGCCAACCCGGGCCCCGGCCGCGCCAGGCCGCACGGGTGCGGCGCCAGCTCGGGCCCACTCCTATGCTGGGCAGACCGGAGGCCGCCGAGGCGTCCGGGACGGCACGTCGGCGTCACCCCGGGCGACGCAGACGTGCCCGACACACCCGAGGGAGTGGCCATGGCCGAGTTCGACTACGAGGACCTGCTGCCGATCGGCGCGGACGACACGGCATACCGGCTGGTGACCTCCGAGGGAGTGCGCACTCTCGAGGGCCCCGGGGGCCGGGCCTTCCTCGAGGTCGACGACGAGGCGCTGCGGCTGCTGTCGCAGACCGCGATGCACGACATCGCCCACTACCTGCGGGCCGCGCATCTGCAGCAACTGCGGCGCATCCTCGAGGACCCGCAGGCCAGCGCCAACGACAAGTTCGTCGCGCTGGACCTGCTCAAGAACGCCAACATCGCCGCCGGCGGGGTGCTGCCGATGTGCCAGGACACCGGCACGGCCATCGTCATGGGCAAGCGCGGCCAGCACGTGCTCACCGCCGGCACCGACGAGCGGGCGATCAGCCGGGGAGTCTACGACGCCTACACGACACTGAACCTGCGCTACTCGCAGATGGCCCCGTTGACGATGTGGGACGAGCGCAACACCGGCTCGAACCTGCCGGCCCAGATCGAGCTGTACGCCGACACCGCGCCGGGGCACGAGAGCACGTACAAGTTCCTCTTCATGGCCAAGGGCGGCGGGTCGGCCAACAAGAGCTTCCTGTACCAGCAGACCAAGGCGGTCCTCAACCCGACCTCGCTCATCCGTTTCCTCGACGAGAAGCTGCGCTCCCTCGGCACGGCCGCCTGCCCGCCCTACCACCTGGCCGTCGTCGTGGGCGGCACCTCGGCGGAGTTCGCCCTCAAGACCGCGAAGTACGCCTCCGCCAAGTACCTGGACACCCTGCCGACCGCCGGGTCCACGACCGGGCACGCCTTCCGCGACGTCGAGATGGAGGCTCAGGTGCTGGAGCTGACCCGGGGCTTCGGCATCGGCGCGCAGTTCGGCGGCAAGTACTTCTGCCACGACGTCCGCGTGGTCCGGCTGCCTCGGCACGGCGCGTCCCTGCCGGTGGCGGTGGCGATCTCCTGCTCGGCCGACCGGCAGGCCCTGGGCAAGATCACCGCCGACGGGGTGTTCCTCGAGGCGCTGGAGACCGACCCGGCGCGCTTCCTGCCCGACCCGTCCGAGCAGGCAATCGACTCCGACGGCGAGGTCGTGCGGGTGGACCTGTCGCGCCCGATGGACGAGATCCGAGCCGAGCTGACGAAGTACCCGGTGAAGACCCGCCTCTCGCTCACCGGCACGCTCGTGGTCGCCCGCGACATCGCCCACGCGAAGATCAAGGAACGCCTCGACGCCGGAGAGGGCATGCCGGCCTACCTGCGCGAGCACCCGGTGTACTACGCCGGTCCGGCCAAGACCCCGGCAGGTATGCCGTCCGGCTCGTTCGGCCCGACGACCGCGGGGCGGATGGACTCGTACGTGGACGAGTTCCAGGCGGCCGGCGGGTCGCTGGTCATGCTCGCCAAGGGCAACCGCAGCCAGCAGGTCACCGACGCCTGCGCCCGCCACGGCGGGTTCTACCTCGGCTCGATCGGTGGGCCGGCGGCCCGGCTGGCGCAGGACTGCATCCGCTCGGTCGAGGTGCTGGAGTACCCCGAGCTGGGCATGGAGGCGGTGTGGCGGATCGAGGTCGAGGACTTCCCGGCCTTCGTCGTGGTCGACGACAAGGGCAACGACTTCTTCGCCACGGTGACCACGCCGGTGGCGATGACCATCGAGAAGCGACCCGGCCTGTGAGCCCCGGCCTCGGGCTGCCCCCGCGAGGCGAGACCCCGTCCCAGGCCTGGGCGGAGCTGGCCGAGGGCAACGACCGGTTCGTCCACGGCATCCGCGAGCACCCCAACCAGGACGTCGAGGCCCGGGCCTCGTTGACCGCCGGCCAGACCCCCCGGGCGGTGTTCTTCGGGTGCGCCGACTCCCGGGTGGCCGCCGAGATCATCTTCGACCAGGGACTGGGCGACCTGTTCGTCGTGCGGACCGCGGGCCACGTCGTCGACTCCAGCGTGCTGGGCTCGATCGAGTTCGGCGTGGGCGTGCTGGACATCCCGCTCGTCGTCGTGCTCGGGCACGACTCCTGTGGCGCGGTCCGGGCGACCCTCGACGCGGTGTCGACCGGCGACATGCCGACCGGCTTCCTGCGCGACATCGTCGAGCGGGTCACCCCGAGCGTGCTCTCGGCCCGCAAGCACGGAGCGAGCACCACCGACGACGTCGAGGCCGAGCACGTGCGGCATACCGCGCGGTTGCTCGCCGACCGCTCGTCGCTCGTCGGCGACCGGGTGCAGGCCGGCACACTGGGGATCGTCGGGGCGACCTACGGCCTGCGGGAGGGCCGGGCCATGGTCGTCACCGCCCTGGGCCTGCGCCTGGGCTGAACCGCGACGGCCGTATGCCGCGCGGTCGCCGTCAGAGCGTGAGGTTGGCCCGGACCACCTCGGCGAGCCGCTCGGCCACGCGTTGGGCCTGCGACTGCTCGCCGGCCTCGACCATGACCCGCACCAGCGGCTCGGTGCCGGACTTGCGCAGCAGGACCCGGCCGGTCCCGTCGAGCTCGGCGGCGGCCGCCCGGACCGCCTCCTGCACCGGGGGGCAGGTCTCGACGGCGTCCTTGTCGACGTCCGGGACGTTGACGAGCACCTGGGGCAACCGGCGCATCACCGAGGCCAGCTCGGCCAGCGACCGCCCGGTCTGGGCGACCCGCGAGGCCAGCATGAGGCCGGTGAGCACCCCGTCGCCGGTGGTGTTGTGCTCCAGGAAGATCACGTGCCCGGACTGCTCCCCGCCGAATGTGTATCCGCCGGAGCGCATGTCCTCCAGGACGTAGCGGTCGCCCACTGCGGCCTGGCGCACCGTGACGCCCTCGCGGGTCATCGCCTGGAACATCCCGAGGTTGCTCATCACCGTGGCGACGATGGTGTCCCGGGCCAGGGCGCCCCGCTCGCGCAGGGCCAGGCCGAGGATACACATGATCTGGTCGCCGTCGACGATCGCGCCGTCGGCGTCCACGGCCAGGCACCGGTCGGCGTCGCCGTCGTGGGCAATGCCCAGATCCGCCCCGCCGGCCAGCACGGCGTCCTGCAGCCGCTGCAGGTGCGTGGATCCGTAGCCGTCGTTGATGTTCAGCCCGGTCGGCTCGGCGCCGATGACGCTCACCCGGGCTCCGGCCTCGCGGAAGGCCTGCGGCGACACCACCGACGCCGCGCCGTGCGCGGCGTCGACGACGACGTGCAGCCCGTCCAGACGGTGCGGCACCAGAGCGAGCAGGTGGTCCAGGTAGCGCCGCGGCCCGTCGGTGAGCGGTCGGACCCGGCCCACGGCGGCCCCGGTGGGGCGGGTCCACGGCTCGTCCATCCGAGCCTCGATGGCGTCCTCGATGTCGTCGTCGAGCTTGACCCCGCCCCGGGCGAGGAACTTGATCCCGTTGTCGGGCATCGGGTTGTGCGACGCCGAGAGCATCACCCCGAGGTCCGCGCCCAGGTCGGCGGTGAGGAACGCGATGGCCGGCGTGGGCAGCATGCCGGCGTCGAGGACGTCGACCCCCGCCGAGGCCAGCCCGGCCACCACGGCGGCGGTGAGGAACTCCCCCGACGCGCGGCCGTCCGTGCCGACGACCGCGAACGGCCGGTGCCCGGCGAAGGTCCCCCGCTCGCCCAGCACGTGGGCCGCCGCGACGGACAGGTCCAGCGTCAGCTCCGCGGTGATGTCGGCGTTGGCCGTGCCCCGGACCCCGTCCGTGCCGAACAGCCGTCCCACGCGCGCTCTCCCTTCCCGAGGTATGCCGTGCCGCGAGCCACCGGCGCACGACCTGGCCCCGGCATCCCGCCGGCACCGGCGTGCGGGCGCTACCGCTTGCTGTACTGCGGGGCCTTACGGGCCTTCTTCAGACCGGCCTTCTTGCGCTCGGGGACCCGGGCGTCGCGCGTGAGGAAGCCGGCCTTCTTCAGCGCCGGGCGGTTGAGGTCCTCGTCGACGCCGTTGAGCGCCCGGGCCACGCCCAGGCGGACCGCACCGGCCTGCCCCGACGGGCCGCCGCCGTGGACCCGCACGAGCACGTCGTAGGCGCCGTCCAGGTCGAGGACCTTGAGCGGCTCGCCGACGATCTGCTGGTGGACCTTGTTGGGGAAGTACGAGTCGAGGGTGCGGCCGTTGATCGACCACTCGCCGGAGCCCGGGACGATGCGCACCCGCGCGATGGCCTGCTTGCGCCGGCCCGTGGCGGCGCCCGGCGCCGACGCGGTGGGCTTGCGCACCTCGGCCTCGCCCACCGGGGTGCTGGACTCGGTGGTGTACTCGGTCAGGGCGGGCTCGTCGGTCTCGAGGACGTCGACGTCGGTAGTCACTGGGCCACCTGGGTGATCTCGAAGGGACGGGGCTTCTGCGCCGCGTGCGGGTGGGTGTCGCCGGCATACACCTTGAGCTTGGTCAGCTGCCGGCGGGCCAGGGAGTTCTTGGGGAGCATGCCGCGCACGGCCTTCTCGACGGCCTTGGCCGGGTCCTTGGCCAGCAGCTCCCCGTAGCTCACCGAGCGCAGCCCCCCCGGGTAGCCGGAGTGGCGGTAGGCGCGCTTCTGCAGCGCCTTCGAGCCGGTGAGGGCGACCTTGCCCGCGTTGACGACGATGACGAAGTCGCCGGTGTCGACGTGCGGGGCGAAGGTCGGCTTGTGCTTGCCGCGCAGCAGCACCGCGGTCTGGCTGGCCAGGCGCCCGAGCACGACGTCCGTGGCGTCGATGACGTGCCACGAGCGGGCGATCTCGCCGGGCTTGGGGGTGTAGGTCCGCATGAGTTCTTTCCGTCTCTTCCGACCGGGTGCCGTATGCCGGGTGGTCGCCCGACGCGCAGCCCGCAGCGCGCGGGGCGCCAGACACACCAGTGGATCAGTGTACGGGGGGTCCCGGAGGGCCCCAAATCGCTCCCAGGGGCCTGGATGTGGCCTGTGACCTGGGCAAACGTCTCGGTCTGGGAGTCCGGGTCCGCGATATCCACACGAATCATGCACAGGTATTGTGCACAGCGTGACGACCGTTGACCTCCCCGCGACAGCGCGGTGACCCCGCCGGAGCAGGCCCCGGACCGGGTGCGGGACCGGCCGCCGGCGTTGCGGGACCGGCTGGCCCCGTTGGCCCACCCCCTGCGCGGGCGCATCCTCGGGGAGCTGCGCCGGCGCGGGACGGCCACCGCCACCGAGCTGGCCGCCGCCCTGGACAGCAACACCGGCGCGACGAGCTACCACGTGCGGCGACTGCATGCCGCCGCTCTGGTGGTCGACACCGGCCAGGGGACCGGCCGACAGCGGGTGTGGGCTGCGGCGGTGCGCCCGGACGGCGCCGCCTGGCCGGTCGACGGTGGCGTCGAGGTCGCCGGTGGCGGGCTCGACGCGGATGCCGAGGCGGTCCTGGGCTGGCTGTCCCGCGACCACGTGCGCCACTTCGGGCGACAGTACGAGCGCTGGCTGGACGTCTGGCCGGACTGGCCGCCGTCCTGGCAGCAGGCCGGCGGCGCCGACGACGCCGGTGTCCTGGTCACCGCCGAGCAGCTGCTGGCCCTGCGAGCCGAGGTCGCCGCCGTGTTCGCCAGGTACCGGCGGGTCGGCCAGGGCAATCCCGCGGCCCGCCGCGTCGCGGCATACGCGTTCTGCTACCCCATCGACGTGGATCGGCCCCCGCGTCGCGGCTGACGGGGCGGCCCGCGGGGGTCAGCGGCCTCGCACGACCACCGCCACCGTCCGGGGCGGGACCTCGAGGATGCCCTCGGCCGGCCGCCAGCGGGCCTGACGCACCACCGGGTCGCTGCCGCCGGCCTGCACCGGCGAGAGCACCAGATCGGCCCCGACCAGCGGCGGCAACCGCTGGGGCACCGCCCTCGGTGTCGCGTTGAGCACGACGACCACGGCGCTCAGGGTCGGGTCGACGCGCGGCCCGACGGTGTCGTCCACCACCATGGCGACCACCCCGGGGTGGGCGTCCCCGGTGCCGGAGACGGGGAAGGACACCTTGGCCCGGATCAGCTCGGCCGATCCCAGGCGAAGCAGCGGGGTGGAGAACCGCAGCCGGAGCAGGTCCCGAGCGGCCGCCGCGGCCACCGCGACGTCCGACGGGCCGGGCTTGAGCGAGCGGTTGCCCAGCAGTGGGCGCATCTGGGCCCACCGGGCCTCGTTGTCCGCGGCCGGTGGCAGCCCGCGGCCGAAGCCGTTGTCCACGCCGCTCCAGTCCAGCCGGTTGAACCAATCGCCGCTGTCGTAGGAGTTGCGGTCCAGGCTCTTGCTGCGCAGCAGGTCGGCCCCGGCGTGCCAGAAGGCCGGGGTCTGCGCCAGGGCCACGGTGGCCAGCGCGAGGGTGTTCATCCGCACCCGCTCGCCCATCGGCAGGTCCACCGGCAGCTTGGCGGTGAGCACGTCGAAGAGGGTCTCGCCGTCGTGGGCGTCGACGTAGCTGACCACTTCGGCGGGCTCGTCGGCGTATGCCGCGGGCCCGCCGTAGTAGTCGACCTGGTCCCCGCGCAGGGTCAGCCCGGTCCGTTGGCTGCGCAGGGTGAAACTGCGCAGGTTGCCGGCCAGCCCCAGCTGCAGCAGGTCGGTCGCCCAGGCCAGAGTGGCCGCCTGGTCGTCCGCCGACCCGTTGACCGGTGCCCCGTTGGGATCGCCGGCCAGCCCCGTGGCGAAACCCTGACGGGCCAGGTCGGCGTCGAACGGCCCGCCGCCGCGCACCGCGTCGCGCACCCGGTCGCTGAAGGACCCGATGCCGGTGCCGCCGAGCTCCCCCTGCGCCGCCTGCACGAACCGCGCGTTGCCGGCGACCTCGCCGAAGCTCCAGCCCTCGCCGTAGAGGTAGATCGACCGGCCGTCGAGGCCGTCACGCTCGAGGGTGAGCTCGTCGAGGGCCGCCCGGATGGCCAGCAGGTTGGCCCTGGTGTGGTGGCCCATGATGTCGAAGCGGAACCCGTCGACCCGGTAGTGCCGGGCCCACGACACCACCGAGTCGGTCATCGCCCGACCGGCCATGACGTGCTCGGTGGCGACGTTCGGGCAGCACGTCGTCGTGTAGACCGCCCCGGTGGGGTCGAGCCGGTGGTAGTACCCGGGCACCACCCGGTCGAGCACCGAGTGGGGGTCCTGCCCGGAGGCGGTGGTGTGGTTGAACACCTGGTCGAGCACCACCCGCAGCCCCATCCGGTGCAGCGCCCCGACCATGGTGCGGAACTCCGCCACCCGCGCCCCCCCGTCGGGGTCGAGGGCATACGAGCCCTCGGGGGCGCTCCAGTGCCAGGGGTCGTACCCCCAGTTGAAGGCGTCCTGTCGCCGGACCGCCGCCAGGAGCGCTTGCTGCAGCTGGCCGTCCGGCGGGTAGGCCGCCAGGCCGGCGGGCTCGGCCTGTGCGGCCGGGTCCTCGGGGATCGTGGCGATGTCGAACGTCGGCAGCAGGTGCACGGTGTTGAGCCCCGCCTCGGCCAGCGCCCGCAGGTGTCGGGTGCCGGCGGTGTCGTCGGCGAATGCGAGGTAGCGACCGCGGTGCTCGGGCGGCACCGTCGGGTCGGCGGCCGAGAAGTCGCGCACGTGCAGCTCGTAGATCATCGAGTCGACCGGCCGGGCCAGCGCCGGGGTGGGGGTGTCGGCCCAGATCGCCGGTCGGTATGCCGGGTCGGCCAGATCCAGCACCACCGACCGGGTCGAGTCCCGGGTGAGGGCCACCGAGGCCGGGTCGGTGACGAGGTTGGTCTGCACCAGTCCGGTGGTCGGGGCGTAGACCCGCACCTGGTAGAGGTACCGGGTGCCGGAGGCGAGGACGGGCGTGCGGACCGTCCAGGAGCCGTCCTCGGCGCGGACCATCGGCCGGTGGGCGGCCTGCTCCGGCGGCAGGTCCGCGGTGCCGGGCGGCCAGGTGAGCAGACCGACATCGGCGGCGGTCGGCGCCCAGAGGGTGAACGCGGTGGCGTCGGGATGGTGGGTGACCCCGTACCGGCGGCGGCTGGCCGAGGCGGCATACCGGTCGTCGAGCAGTGTCGCGGTTTGTACGTGCGAGGCGAACCCTTCCCCGCCCTGCGGGTCGGCCGCGGTGAGGGCGACCTGCCCGCGCAGGATGTCGGGGATCGCCGCCGCGACCGCCGGGTCGCCGCGCAGGGCGAGGTAGCCCAGCAGGAACGGGAACGCGTAGGTCACCGCGCCGGGCAGGCCGGCCGGGTCGAGGGTCAGGTTCACGTGGCTGCCCGGCTCGGCGGGCCGGTCCGGGTCGATCCCGCCGCCGGGCGCCCAGCGCAGCTGCCAGCGCAGCTGCTCGGCGGTCCGACCCGCCGGCACCGCCCACGCCGGCAGGGCCACCAGTGCGTCGGCGACCCACACCGCCGATCCGTACCCGAGTGGCACCTGACCCATGGGCGGACAGTCTGTCGTATCCCGGTCGGTCGACGGTCGGCGGCGGCCACGGGTCGGGCACTCTTGGAGGGTGCACCGACCGCGGATCGACCTCAACGCCGACGTCGGCGAGTCCTACGGGCGTTGGACGCTGGGCGAGGACGCCCGGCTGCTGCCGGTGCTCACCTCGGCGAACGTCGCCTGTGGCTTCCACGCCGGCGACCCGGCGACGCTGGTGCGGACCTGCCGGGGGGCCGTCGCCCACGGGGTGGCCATCGGGGCGCACGTGGGGTACGCGGACCTGGCCGGTTTCGGGCGCCGGTTCCTCGACGTGGCGGCCGAGGACCTCTACGCCGACGTGCTCTACCAGATCGGCGCGCTCGACGGCATCGCCCGGTCGGTCGGCGGGCGGGTCGCCTACGTCAAGCCGCACGGGGCGCTCTACCACGCCACCGTGGCCCACCAGGCCCAGGCCGAGACGCTCGCCGCCGCGGTACGCGCCTTTCGACGCGAGCTGGCGGTGCTCGGGCCGGCCGGGTCGGCGCTGCTCGCCGCGGCCGGCGCGGCCGGGCTGCCCACCGTCCGAGAGGTGTTCGCCGACCGGGGGTATGCCGCCGACGCCACCCTGGTCCCGCGCGGTCACCCCGGCGCCCTGGTCACCGACACCGAGCAGGTCGCCGCCCGGGTGGTCCGCATGGTCACCCAGGGGTGGGTGGCCGCAGTGGACGGGACGCGGGTCGAGGTGACGGCCGACTCGGTGTGCGTCCACGGCGACACGCCGGGCGCGGTGGACCTGGCAGTCGCCGTACGGGCCGCGCTGCAGGACGCGGGGGCGCTGGTGGCCGCGCCGGCGGCATACCGGTCGTGACGCCGCGTCTGCTGCCGTGCGGCGAGCGCGCGATCCTCGTCGAGCTCGCGGACGGGGCGCAGCGCCAGCGGTATGCCGCGGCGTTGCGCGCGGCCGGCCTGCCCTCGGTGCTGGACTGCGTGCCGGCCGCGCGGACCGTGCTCGTGCGGGTGGCCGACCCGGTCGAGCTGCCCCGGTTGGCCGAGCAGCTGCGCGGGTTGGACGCACACGCAGTCGTCCCCCTGCCCGCCGCCGAGGGCGACCCGGTGACGGTGCCGGTGTGTTACGACGGCCCGGACCTGCCCGAGGTCGCCGCGCATCTGGGGGTGCCGACCGACGAGGTGGTGGCCCGGCATACCGGGCAGGTTTGGACCGTGGACTTCGCCGGGTTCCTGCCCGGGTTCGGCTACCTGCTCGGGAATGCCGGGGGCCTGCTCGTGCCCCGCCGGCGCAGCCCGCGGACCCGGGTGCCGGCAGGGTCGGTGGGGCTGGCCGGACCGTACTCGGGCATCTACCCCCGCGAGTCGCCGGGGGGATGGCAGCTCGTCGGGTCGACGCGCAGCCCGATCTGGGACCCTCACCGCGACCCACCCGCCCTGCTGGCCCCGGGCGTCCGAGTCCGATTCGAGGCCACCGGATGACGCTGCTCGTCGAGGCGGTCGGCCCGCTCGCCACCATCCAGGACCTCGGCCGCCCCGGACACGCCGACGTCGGCGTCACCGAGGCCGGGGCACTGGACCGCGGCGCCCTGCGCCGGGCCAACGAGCTGGTGGGCAACCCCGCCCACACGCCGGGCGTCGAGGCGTTGCTCGGCGGGCTCGTCGTGCGGGCCGAGACCCCGTGTCTGGTCGCCGTGACCGGCACCGACGCCCTGGTGCAGCGCGACGGCACCCCGGTTGACTCGAGCTATGCATTGCCCCTCCAGGTGGGGCAATGCATAGCTCTGGGGATGCCGTCACGTGGACTGTGGAGCTATCTGGCGGTGCGCGGAGGCCTGCTCGCCGACCGGGTCTACGGGTCGGCGAGCACCGACCGGACCGGCGGCGTCGGTCCGCCGCCGCTCACGGCGGGGCAGCGACTGCGGATCGCAGCGGCCCGCCCCGATCCGACTGCGGCCAGGGCCGCGCCGCTGCCCGAGGACCCGTCCGCGCGTGGGCTCGTCGTCCTGCACGCCGTGGTGGGGCCTCGCGAGGACTGGTTCGACACGGGCGCACTGGCGGTGCTGCGCTCCTGGCCCTGGACGGTCACCCACGACACCGACCGGGTCGGCACCCGGCTGCATGGGCCCCCCCTGGCCCACACCCGGGCGCAGGAGCTGCCCAGCGAAGCGGTACTGCGCGGGTCGGTGCAGGTGCCGCCGTCGGGTCGGCCGCTGGTGTTCCTCGCCGACCACCCGACGACCGGCGGCTACCCGGTGATCGCCGTCGTCGACGACGCGGACACCGACCGGCTGGCGCAGCGGCGCCCCGGCGAGCGGGTCCGGTTCGCCCTGCGCCGCGCGTCGTGGCGATAGCCGATCACGGCAGGTCCCGACGGGCCCGGGCCGCCTCGGCGCGGACGGCCAACTCGTCCGGCTGGGGGTAGCGCACCTCCCTCAGGGACAGCCCGCGCGCCGGCATGACCCGGACCCGGCCGGAGCGCTCCCCCGCGGTGAGCACCCGGGCCGGCCAGTCGAGGCCCTCGCGGCCCATCCCGACCGGCACGACCACGCCCACCAGGGCGCGCACCATGGAGTGGCAGAACGCGTCCGCGACCACCCGGGCCTCGAGCACGCCGTCGTCGCGGCGCGTCCAGGAGTACTCCACCAGGGTCCGCACCGTGCTGGCGCCGGGCCGCCGTCGGCAGAACGCGGCGAAGTCGCGCAGCCCGAGCAGCCCGGCCGCCGCCTCGGTCATCGCCGTCTCGTCCAACCGGTCGTCCACCCAGACGGTCTCGCGGCGGCGCACCGGGTCGCGTCGCGCGCCGGCGTCGGCGAGCCGATAGGCGTAGCGGCGCGACAGCGCCGAGAACCGCGCGTCGAAACCGGCCGGCGCGCGGCATACCTCGTGCACCACGACGTCGTCGGGCAACACCCCGCGCAGCCGGGCCACGAGCGCCTGCTCGGGCGGGCGGGCCGAGCGCCCTACCGACGCCAGGTATGCCGCCAGGGGCACGTCGGCGTGGGCGACCTGCCCCCGCGCGTGCACGCCGGCGTCGGTGCGCCCCGCGGCGACCAGGCGCACCGGCTCGGTAGTGCGCAGCACCGTCGTCAAGGCCCTCGAGAGCTCGCCCTCGACGGTCCGCCGACCCGGCTGCGCGGCCCATCCGGAGAAGTCCGTGCCGTCGTAGCCGAGGTCCAGGCGCAGCCGCACGCTCGCCTGCCCGTCCACGCCCCCCATCTTCACGTATGCCGCGGGGCCGGGACCGCGGCTTACCATCGGGGCGTGGACCGCCTGCGGTCGATGTCGGCCAGGCGGCGCACGCGGCTCGTCGTGCCCTAGTCGGCCAGGGTCGGGGCGTCCTGCGCCGCCGCGGGCGCAGCAGCGGACGCCGGCGCATCGGCACCCGGTTGGGCGTCGCGGTCCTTGGCGGCCCGCTTGGTCGCCGCCTGCGCCTCCGCGACGGTGGCCTGCTTCGGCGACAACGGCTCCCGGACCAGCTCGATGACCGCCATCGGGGCGTTGTCGCCCTTGCGCGGCCCGATCTTGGTGATCCGGGTGTAGCCGCCCGGTCGCTTGGCCATGTCGGGAGCGACCTCGGTGAACAGGCGATGGACCACGCCCTTGTCGCGCACGACGGTGAGCACACGCCGGCGGGCGTGCAGGTCGCCGCGCTTGGCGAAGGTGATGAGGCGTTCGGCCAGGGGACGCAGCCGCCTGGCTTTGGCCTGGGTCGTGGTGATCCGGTCGTGCTCGAACAGCGCCGTGGCCAGGCCTGCGAGCAGCAGCCGCTCGTGCGCCGGACCGCCACCGAGACGGGGACCCTTGGCAGGGGTAGGCATGGGGGGTTCTCCTTGTCGTGCGGCAGGGGCGGCCGGGGGCTAGAGCTGCTCGTCCTCGGCGAGCAGCCGGCCGTCGTCGCCGCCGTCGTCGAAGGGGTCGAAGTCGTCGCCGTAGGAGTCGACGATCGACGAGGGGTCGAAACCGGGGGGGCTGTCCTTGAGCGCCAGGCCCATGCCGGCGAGCTTGGCCTTGACCTCGTCGATGGACTTCGCGCCGAAGTTGCGGATGTCCAGCAGGTCGGCCTCGCTGCGTCCGACCAGCTCGCCCACGGTGTGGATGCCCTCGCGCTTGAGGCAGTTGTAGGACCGCACGGTGAGGTCGAGGTCCTCGATCGGCAGGGCCAGGTCGGCGGCCAGGGCCGCGTCGGTCGGCGAGGGACCCATGTCGATGCCCTCGGCGTCGACGTTGAGCTCGCGGGCCAGCCCGAACAGCTCGACGAGGGTCTTGCCGGCCGAGGCCATCGCGTCGCGGGGGGCCATCGCCGACTTGGTCTCGACGTCGACGATGAGCCGGTCGAAGTCGGTGCGCTGCTCGACCCGGGTCGCCTCGACCTTGTAGGTCACCGCGAGCACGGGTGAGTAGATCGAGTCGACCGGGATGCGCCCGATCTCCTGGTCGCCGGACTTGTTCTGCTGGGCCGAGACGTACCCGCGGCCCCGCTCGACGGTCAGCTCCATCTCGATGCGGCCCTTGGCGTTGAGGGTGGCGATGGGCAGCTCGGGGTTGTGGACCTCGACCCCGGCCGGCGGGGCGATGTCGGCGGCGGTGACCTCACCGGGGCCCTGCTTGCGCAGGTACATCACCACCGGCTCGTCGTGCTCGCTGGAGACCACCAGACCCTTGATGTTGAGGATGATGTCGGTGACGTCCTGCTTGCACCCGGGGATCGTCTGGAACTCGTGCAGGACCCCGTCGATACGCAGCGACGTGACCGCCGCGCCGGGGATGCTGGACAGCAGGGTGCGACGCAGGGAGTTGCCGAGGGTGTAGCCGAAACCGGGCTCGAGCGGCTCGATGACGAAGCGCGAGCGGCTGTCCGCCACGACCTCTTCGCTGAGCACGGGACGCTGGGCGATGAGCACTGTTCTTCCTTCCCACGGGCGACCGCTATATGACGCCGCGTGACGACCCGGCGCACCTCTGTCCGTGGCCGGGGATAGCCGGTATGCCGCGCGCCCGAGTGGGCGGCGGCATACCGACGTCAGTTCTTGGAGTAGAGCTCGACGATGAGCTGCTCGGTGAGGATGGTGTCGATCTGGGCCCGCACCGGCAGCTGGTGCACGAGGATGGTCAGCGTTCCCTCGACCACCTGCATCCAGGCCGGGACCGGGCGCTCGCCGTAGGTCTGGCGGGCCAGCTCGAAGGGGAACGACTCGACCGACTGCTTACGCACGGTGACGATGTCGTACTGCTCCACGCGGTAGGACGGGACGTCGACGCGGTGGCCGTTGACCTCGAAGTGACCGTGGGTCACCAGCTGCCGGGCGTGCCTGCGGGTGCGGGCCAGGCCGGCGCGGTAGACGACGTTGTCCAGCCGGGACTCGAGGATCCGCAGCAGGTTGTCGCCGGTCTTGCCGGGGCGGTTGGCCGCCTCCTGGTAGTAGCGGCGGAACTGCTTCTCCATCACCCCGTAGGTGAAGCGGGCCTTCTGCTTCTCCTGCAGCTGGGTGAGGTACTCCTTCTCGGAGATGCGCCGACGCCCGTGCTGACCGGGCGGGAAGGGGCGCATCTCGAAGCTGCGGTCGCCGCCGACGAGGTCGACCTTGAGCCGGCGGGACTTCTTGGTGATGGGGCCGGTGTACCGAGCCATGAGTGTCGGATCTCCTTCTGCGGCTCAGACGCGCCGGCGCTTGGGCGGGCGGACACCGTTGTGCGGCGAGGGCGTGACGTCGCTGATCGCCCCGACCTCCAGGCCGGCCGCGGTGAGCGAGCGGATCGCCGTCTCGCGCCCCGAGCCGGGGCCCTTGACGAAGACGTCGACCTTGCGCATGCCGTGCTCCATGGCCCGGCGGGCGGCGGCCTCGGCGGCCATCTGCGCGGCATACGGCGTGGACTTGCGCGAGCCCTTGAAGCCGACCTGGCCGGCCGAGGCCCACGAGATCACCGCACCGGTGGGGTCGGTGATCGAGATGATGGTGTTGTTGAACGTGCTCTTGATGTGGGCGTGCCCGTGGGCGACGTTCTTCTTCTCCTTGCGCCGGACCTTCTTCGCGCCGGCGGCTTGGCGGCCCTTGGGGGGCATGGGTGACTCCTCGAGGTCTGGGGATCGCTGGGTGCGGGGCGCGGCCCGGGGCTAGTGCTTGCCGGCCTTCTTCTTGCCGGCGACCGTGCGCTTGGGACCCTTGCGGGTGCGCGCGTTGGTCTTGGTGCGCTGCCCGCGCACGGGCAGCCCGCGCCGGTGCCGCAGGCCCTCGTAGGAGCCGATCTCGACCTTGCGACGGATGTCGCCCGCGACCTCGCGCCGCAGGTCGCCCTCCATCTTGACGTTGGCCTCGAGGTAGTCGCGCAGGGCGACCAGCTCGGTGTCCCCGAGGTCCTTGACCCGGGTGTCGGGGTTGACGCCGGTGGCGGCCAGGGCCGCCCGGGCGGTCGTGCGACCCACTCCGAAGATGTAGGTCAGGCCGACCTCGACGCGCTTGTCGCGCGGCAGGTCGACGCCGATGAGACGTGCCATGTGCGGTGGTTCTCCTGATCGTTCGCGGAGGTCGTCGACGACACCGTTCCGTATGCCGCGTGGCCCGCCCGGGCGGGTGAGCCGGCGGCGCGGGCTGCCAGAGCCCTGCGGTCCCCGGCCTCCGTGCCGGGGGTGACGTCCTGGTGGTCCAGGGGCCGGGTGTCGCCTTGTTCAGTTCTTCGGTGCGCGTCCGAGGAGGACCCGCGGGTCGTGCCTGGCGTCGGTGCCGTGCTCAGCCCTGGCGCTGCTTGTGGCGCAGGTTGTCGCAGATCACCATGACCCGCCCGTTGCGGCGGATCACCTTGCACTTGTCGCAGATCTTCTTGACGCTCGGCTTGACCTTCATCGCCTCGGTCTTCGCGGGTCGTGCGCCGGGAGCCCGCCGGCCAGGCCGGGCATGCCCCCAGTGCGGTGGGTGGGTGTGACGCGGTGGTGCGTGCCGGTCCGCGAGCGGACTAGCGGTAGCGGAAGACGATGCGCCCTCGGGTCAGGTCGTAGGGCGAGAGCTCCACGACCACCCGGTCCTCGGGCAGGATGCGGATGTAGTGCTGGCGCATCTTGCCCGAGATGTGGGCGAGGACCTTGTGCCCGTTGGAGAGCTCGACCCGGAACATCGCGTTCGGGAGCGCCTCCACGATGGTGCCCTCGATCTCGATGACCCCGTCTTTCTTGGCCATGTCCTCCGTCGATCCGTATGCTGGCGTGCTCGCGAACGTGGGGGTGTCACGGGCGTCCCGAGCACACGACACCCAACGGGCTATCGTACGGCACCGGCCGGCATACCCCGAAATCGCCGCCGAGCGCGACCGTGCCGACGATCTCAGCCCGGCACCGGAGCGTATGCCGCGCCCAGGGCGCCCAGCCGTGCCCTGCCGCCGTCCACGGCGGTGAGCACCCACAGCCCCTGCTCGCGTACCGCGACGGTGTGCTCCCAGTGCGCCGCCCGGGACCCGTCCTCGGTGACCACCGTCCACCCGTCCGCCAGCACCTGGGTGCGGGCCGCGCCCAGGGTCACCATGGGCTCGATGGCCCCGGTGAATCCCGACCTCACCCGCGGCCCCTTGTCGCGCACGCCGTAGTTGTAGATCTGCGGGTCCTCGTGCATCTGGGTGCCGATCCCGTGGCCGACGTAGTCCTCGACGATGCCGTAGGGCAGCTCGTCCCGGCCGGCACTGTCCGCGACGGCGGCCTCGATGGCCTCGCCGACGGCATACAGGCGCTCCCCCACGGCCAGCGCGGCGATGCCGGCCCACAGCGAGTCCTCGGTCGCGCGGCTCAGTCGCAGGTCCTCCGGTCGCGCCGAGGCGGGGCCGCCGACGACCAGGGTGACCGCGGCGTCGCCGTGCCATCCCGCGACGATGGCGCCGCAGTCGATGGACAGCAGGTCGCCCTCGCGCAGGGCGTAGGACCCCGGGATGCCGTGCACCACCTGGTCGTTGACCGAGGTGCACAGGGTGTGGCGGTAGCCCGGCACGTGCGGGAAGGACGGCACCCCGCCGTGGCCGCGGATGAAGTCCTCGGCGAGCCGGTCCAGCTCCCCGGTGGTGACACCGGGGTGGGCCGCCTCGACGAGGGCGGCGAGGGTGCGTCCGACGAGCAGTCCGGCAGCCCGCATGCGGACCAGTTGCGCGTCGGTGCGACCCGGCGTCAGGCGGCGGCCGAGCACCTCAGTCGGCGAGCGCGGCGACCGCGTCGGCCAGCCGCCCGGCGACCTGCTCGACCGTGCCCAGGCCGTCGACCTGGACGAGGATGCCGTGCTCGGCGTACACGGCGGTGAGCGGCTCGGTCTCGGCGCGGTAGACCTGCATCCGGGTGCGGATGACCTGCTCGGTGTCGTCGGCCCGGCCCTGCTCCCGCGCGCGCTGCAGCAGCCGAGCGACCAGCTCGTCCTCGTCGGCGGTCAGCTCGAGGACCGCGTCGAGTCGGTGGCCGCCCTGCGCGAGCAGGCCGTCGAGGTAGTCGACCTGTCCCACCGTCCGGGGGTAGCCGTCCAGGAGGAACCCGCCGGCGGCGTCGGGCTCGGCCAGCCGGTCGCGGACGATCGCGTTGGTGATCTCGTCGGGCACGTACCCGCCCGAGGCGGTGATCTGCTGCACCTGCCGCCCCAGCGGGGTCCCTGTGGTGATGTTCGCCCGGAAGATGTCGCCGGTGGAGATCGCCGGGATGCCTACCCGGTCGGCGATCGCCGTGGCCTGGGTGCCCTTCCCGGCGCCCGGTGGGCCCATGAGGATCAGTCTCACTTGAGGAACCCTTCGTAGTTCCGCTGCTGCAACTGGGCCTGGATCTGTTTCACCGTCTCCAGCCCGACGCCGACGATGATGAGGATAGAGGTACCCCCGAAGGGGAAGTTCTGGTTGGCGTTGAACAACACCAGGGCGATGAGCGGAATGAGCGAGATCGCCGCGAGGTAGATGGCTCCGGGCACGGTGATGCGGTGCAGGACGTAGGCGAGGTACTCCGCGGTGGGCCGGCCGGCGCGGATGCCGGGGATGAACCCGCCGTAGCGCTTCATGTTGTCGGCGACCTCGTCGGGGTTGAACGTGATCGAGACGTAGAAGAACGTGAAGAAGAGGATGAGCCCGACGTAGAGGGCCATGTAGACCGGGTGGTCGCCGCGCACGAGGTTGGCGGTGATCCACTGCGCCCACTCCGGCGGGACCGTGCCGTCCTGCGGGCTGGCGAACTGGGCGACCAGCGCCGGCAGGGCCAGCAGGGAGCTGGCGAAGATCACCGGGATGACGCCGGCCATGTTGACCTTGAGCGGGATGTACGTCGAGGACCCTCCGTACATCTTGCGGCCGACCTGGCGCTTGGCGTACTGCACCGGGATGCGCCGCTGGGACTGCTCGACGAAGATCACCAAGGCCATGACGAGGAAGCCGACGAGGATCACCCCGATGAACACGTCCCAGCGGCCCTCCTGCTGCTGGATCGCCCACAGCGACCCGGGGAAGCCCGCGGCGATCGAGGTGAAGATGAGCAGGGACATGCCGTTGCCGATGCCCCGGTCGGTGATGAGCTCGGCCAGCCACATGATCAGCCCGGTCCCCGCCGTGAGGGTGAGCACCATGATGAGGATGGTGCCCATCGACTGGTCGACGAGGATCTCGGTGCACGCCGGTCCGAAGAGCTGACTCGGGTTGCGGGCGAAGGTGATGAGGGTCGAGGACTGCAGCACCGCCAGCCCGATGGTGAGGTATCGGGTGTACTGCGTCATCTGGGTCTGCCCGGCCTGGCCCTCCTTCTTCAACGCCTCGAAGCGGGGGATGACCACGGTGAGCAGCTGGATGATGATGCTCGCGGTGATGTAGGGCATGATCCCGAGCGCGAAGATGGACAGCTGCAGCAGCGCCCCGCCGCTGAAGAGGTTCGCCAGGCCGAGGAACCCGGAGGCCGGGTCGGCGCTGCGCACGCACTCGGTGACCTTGGTGTAGCTGACCCCCGGGGTCGGCACGGCCGAGCCGAGCCGGAACACCGTCACGACGAAGAGCGTGAACAGCAGCTTGAAGCGCAGGTCCGGCGTGCGGAATGCACGAGCGATGGCGGTGAGCACTGGTCCTCCTGGGTCTCGCACGCGGCGAGTGGGTCGAGCGACCGATTCGGACGATAACACCCCGCGGCCGGCCCCCCCGACCCCGCCGGGGCGTTGCGCCGGGTCGACCTCAGCCGCCCCGCGCCACGCTCACAGCGGCGTGGCGCTCCCGCCGGCGGCCTCGATCTTCGCCTTGGCGGCGCCGGAGAACCGGTGCACGGTGACGTCGACCTTGACCGCGATCTCGCCGGTGCCCAGCACCTTGACCGGCATACCGTCGCGCACCGCGCCGGCGGCCACGAGGTCGGCCACGGTGACCTGCCCGCCCTCGGGGTAGAGCGCGGCGAGTCGATCGAGGTTGACGATCTGGTAGACGGTGCGGAACGGGTTCTTGAAGCCCCGCAGTTTGGGCATCCGCATGTGGATGGGCATCTGCCCACCCTCGAAACCGGCCCGCACTTGGTAGCGCGCCTTGGTGCCCTTGGTGCCCCGGCCGGCGGTCTTGCCCTTGGAGCCCTGTCCGCGGCCCACGCGGGTGCGCGGGGTCTTGGCCCCGGGCGCGGGGCGCAGATGGTGGACCTTCAGCGTCGATCCGCCCCCGCTGGCCCGGTCGCTGGTGTGCTCGGCCATGCTCAGTCAACCTCCTCGACGGTGACCAGGTGGCGCACCGCCTGGACCATGCCCCGGATCTCGGGGCGGTCCGCCTTGACGACGACGTCGCCGATCCGCTTGAGACCGAGCGAACGCAGGGTCAGCCGGTGCTGCCGCTTGGCTCCGACGACCCCTTTGGTCTGGGTCACCCGCAGCTGGGCCATCACGCACCGGCCCCGACGGGCTTGGCGGCGGCGGCCCGCAGCATCGCCGACGGCGCGACGTCCTCGAGGGCCAGGCCGCGCCGGGCGGCTACCGACTCGGGCTTCTCCAGGGAGCGCAGCGCCTGGACGGTCGCGTGGACGATGTTGATGGCGTTGTCCGAGCCGAGCGACTTGGACAGCACGTCGTGGATGCCGGCGCACTCCAGCACCGCGCGGACCGGGCCTCCGGCGATGACGCCGGTGCCGGGCGACGCCGGGCGCAGCAGGACGACACCGGCGGCCGCCTCGCCTTGCACCGGGTGCGGGATGGTGCCCTGGATGCGCGGGACCTTGAAGAAGGCCTTCTTGGCCTCCTCGACACCCTTGGCGATCGCCGAGGGCACCTCCTTGGCCTTGCCGTAGCCGACGCCCACGGTGCCGTCGCCGTCGCCGACGACGACCAGGGCGGTGAAGCTGAACCGTCTTCCGCCCTTGACCACCTTGGCGACGCGGTTGATCGTCACCACCCGCTCGACGTACTGGCTCCGGTCGGCGTCGCGGGCGTCGCGGCGGTCGCGGCCGTCGCGCCCGCCCCGGCGTTCGCCCCGCCGCTCCGGGCCGCCCTCGGGGCCGGCACCGACCCCGGTGCCTCGACGCTGTGGTCCGGGCATCAGCTGATCCTCATCTCGATCTGGGCAGGGACGTTCACAGGGACAGACCCCCTTCGCGGGCTCCGTCGGCGATCGCCGCGACCCGGCCGTGGTACTTGTTGCCGCCGCGGTCGAAGACGACCGCGTCGATGCCGGCGGCCTTGGCGCGCTGCGCGACCAGCGCGCCGACTCGCTTGGCCTTGGCGGTCTTGTCGCCGGCGAAGGCCCGCAGGTCCGGCTCCATCGTCGAGACGCAGACGACGGTGCGACCGACCGTGTCGTCGACGACCTGGACGAAGACGTGCCGCGAGGAGCGGGAGACCACCAGGCGTGGACGCGCCGGCGTGCCGGAGACCCGCTTGCGGCCGCGCGCCTGGCGGCGGGTCCGGGCGGCGCTCTTGCTCGCGCCGCGCTTGACGATCATTGCCATGCTTACTTCCCGGCCTTTCCGACCTTACGACGGATGGTCTCGCCCGCGTACCGCACGCCCTTGCCCTTGTACGGGTCGGGCTTGCGCAGCTTGCGGATGTTGGCGGCCACCTCGCCGACCTGCTGCTTGTCGATGCCCTGCACGGAGAAGCGCGTCGGGGCCTCGACGACGAAGGCGATGCCCTGCGGCGGGTCCACCGTGATGGGGTGGCTGTAGCCCAGCGCGAGCTCGAGGCTCGACCCCTTGGCGACCACGCGGTAGCCGGTGCCGACGATCTCGAGCTTCTTCTCGTAGCCCTCGGTGACCCCGAGGACCATGTTGTTGATCAGGGTGCGGGTCAGCCCGTGCAGCGAGCGCGAGGTGCGCTCGTCGTCGGGCCGGGTCACCTCGATGGCCCCGCTCTCGCCCCGGGCCACGGCGATCGGCTCGGCCACGGTGAGGGCGAGCGTGCCCCTGGGCCCGGTGACCGAGACGGCCTGACCGTCGATGGTGACGTCGACGCCCGAGGGGACGGTCACCGGCATACGTCCGATTCGCGACATGTCCTGACCGCCTTACCAGACGTAGGCGAGGACTTCCCCGCCGACGCCCTTCTCGTGCGCCTGCTTGTCGGTGAGCAGGCCGGTGGACGTGGAGATGATCGCCACGCCGAGCCCGCCGAGCACCCGTGGCAGGTTGGTGGACTTGGCGTAGACGCGCAGCCCGGGCTTGCTCACCCGTCGCACCCCGGCGATGGAACGCTCGCGGTTGGGGCCGTACTTCAGCGTGACGGTCAGCGTCCTGCCGACCTCGGCGTCCGCGACGCTCCAGCCGGCGATGTATCCCTCCCGCGCGAGAATCTCGGCGATGCTCGACTTGAGCTTCGAGAACGGCATGGACACGCTCTCGTGGTGCGCCGAGTTGGCGTTGCGGACACGGGTGAGCATGTCCGCGATGGGGTCGGTCATGGTCATCGGGCTCTGCGCCCTTTCTCACCGTGGTTTCGGGTGTGCGACTGGTATGCCGCGTGCCGACCTGCGGTGTCGTCGTGAGTGCGGGTCAGGGTTACCAGGAGCTCTTGGTGACACCGGGCAGCTCGCCGCGGTGGGCCATCTCGCGCAGGCAGATCCGGCACAGGCCGAACTTGCGGTAGACCGAGTGCGGCCGGCCGCAGCGCTGACACCGGGTGTAGGCCCGGACCTTGAACTTCGGCTTGGCGTTGGCCTTGTTGACGAGCGCGGTCTTGGCCATGTCAGTTCTCCTTGAACGGGAAGCCCAGCGCCTTGAGCAGCGCGCGGCCCTCGTCGTCGTGGGCCGCCGTGGTGACGACCGTGATGTCCATGCCACGGACCCGGTCGATGCGGTCCTGGTCGATCTCGTGGAACATCGACTGCTCGGTCAGCCCGAAGGTGTAGTTGCCCCGGCCGTCGAACTGCCGGGGCGACAGGCCCCGGAAGTCGCGGATCCGCGGCAGCGCGACCGAGACGAGCCGGTCGAGGAACTCCCACATCCGGTCACCGCGCAGGGTGGCGTGCGCGCCGATCGGCATGCCCTCGCGCAGCTTGAACTGCGCGATGGACCGGCGGGCCTTGGTGACGACGGGCTTCTGGCCGGTGATCGCGGTGAGGTCCCGGACGGCGCCCTCGATGAGCTTGCTGTCCTTGGCCGCGTCGCCGACGCCCATGTTGACGACGACCTTGACGACCCCCGGCACGCGCATGACGTTGTCGTAGCCGAACTGCGCGTGCAGGGCGGCCTTGATCTCGTCGTGGTAGCGGGCCTTGAGCCGGGGGCGCTGCGCCGGCTCGTGGACCGTCGTCGTAGTGGTCTCAGACATCTGCCTCACAGGTCCTTACCGGATCGCACGGCCACCCGGATGCGGCTGGCCTTGGTCCGTCCGTCGCGCTGCGCCGACTCCACGCGCACCCGCACGCGGGTCGGCACCTTGGCGTCGGGGTCGACGACGGCGACGTTGCTGATGTGGATGGCCGCCTCGGTGTGCACCAGGCCCCCGGTGCGGGTGCCCCTCGTGGTCGCGCCGGCCTTGACGTGCTTGGTCACCCGGTTGACGCCCTCGACGAGCACCCGCTGGGTGTCGGGGTAGACGGCGATGACCTTGCCCTGCTTGCCCCGGTCGCCGCCGTTGCGCTGCGAGCGGCCGGAGATCACCTGGACGAGGTCGCCCTTCTTGATCCGCAGCTTGGCCATGTCAGAGCACCTCCGGGGCGAGCGAGATGATCTTCATGAACTTCTTGTCGCGAAGCTCGCGGCCCACCGGGCCGAAGATCCGGGTCCCCCGCGGGTCGCCGTCGTTCTTGAGGATCACCGCCGCGTTCTCGTCGAACTTGATGTACGAGCCGTCCGGGCGGCGGCGCTCCTTGACGGTGCGCACGACGACGGCCTTGACGACGTCGCCCTTCTTGACGTTGCCGCCGGGGATGGCGTCCTTGACGGCCGCGACGATCGTGTCGCCGATGCCGGCATACCGTCGTCCCGAGCCACCGAGGACCCGGATGCACAACAGCTCCTTGGCCCCGGTGTTGTCGGCCACCCGCAGCCGCGACTCCTGCTGGATCACTTCGCCTTCTCCAGGATCTCCACGACCCGCCACCGCTTCGTCGCCGACAGCGGACGGGTCTCCATGATGAGGACGCGGTCGCCCACGCCGGCCGAGTTGGCCTCGTCGTGGGCCTTGACCTTGCTGCTGCGCCGCAGCACCTTGCCGTAGAGGGGGTGCTTGACGCGGTCCTCGACCTCCACGACGACGGTCTTGTCCATCTTGTCGCTGACGACGTAGCCCTGCCGGGTCTTGCGGTAGCGCCGCGGCGCCGCGTCCGTCGCCGCGGCGGGGCCGACCGTGGCGGCGTCCGCGACGTCGCCCTCGTGCAACGCGGTGTCCCTGGTGTCGTTGTCGCTCATGCCTTCGCCTTCTCCTGCTTGGCGGCCTTGCGCGCGGCCCGGGCCGCCCGGCGGCCGGCCTTGGCCTCGGTGGTCGTCTCGGCCTTCTCCGGCGGTGCGGAGATGCCCAGCTCGCGCTCACGCATCTCGGTGTAGATCCGGGCGATGTCACGCTTGACCGCGCGCAACCGACCGTGGTTGTCCAGCTGACCGGTGGCCGACTGGAAGCGCAGGTTGAACAGCTCCTCCTTGGCCTTGCGCAGCTCCTCGGTCAGCCGGTCGTCGTCGAACCCGCGCAGCTGCTCGGACGCGAGGTCCTTGGTGCCCACCGCCATCAGTTGTCACCGCCTTCGCGCCGCACGAATCGGCACTTCATCGGGAGCTTGTGCATCGCCAGGCGCATCGCCTCGCGGGCCACCGGCTCGGACACGCCGGACAGCTCGAAGAGCACCCGGCCGGGCTTGATGTTCGCGATCCACCACTCCGGGGAGCCCTTGCCCGATCCCATCCGGGTCTCGGCGGGCTTCTTGGTCAGCGGCCGGTCGGGGTAGACGTTGATCCACACCTTGCCGCCACGCTTGATGTAGCGGGTCATCGCGATACGCGCGGCCTCGATCTGGCGGTTGGTGAGGTAGGCCGGCTCCAAGGCCTGGATGCCGTAGTCGCCGAAGGCGATGGCCGTGCCGCCCTTGGCAGCGCCCGAGCGACCCGGGTGGTGCTGCTTGCGGTGCTTGACGCGTCGAGGGATCAACATGCTCAGACCTGCTCGTTCTCGGTCGTCGTCGGGGCCGGCGCGGCGGTGTCGAGGGCGAGCGCGCCGCCCTCGTCGGCCCGCGGCATACCGTCGCGCTCGCGCCGGGCCCGGGCCGGGCGGTCGGCCCCGTCGCGTCGCGGACCGCGCGGCGGGCGCGGAGCGGCGGCCTGCTGTTGGGCCAGCTCGCGGGCGGTCAGGTCGCCCTTGTAGATCCACACCTTGACGCCGATGCGCCCAAACGTGGTGCGCGCCTCGTAGAAGCCGAAGTCGATGTTGGCCCGCAGGGTGTGCAACGGCACCCGGCCCTCGCGGTAGAACTCCGAGCGGCTCATCTCGGCCCCGGCCAGGCGTCCGGAGCACTGCACCCGGATGCCCTTGGCGCCGGCCCGCAGCGCCGACTGCATGCCCTTGCGCATCGCCCGGCGGAAGGACACCCGCGCGGAGAGCTGCTCGGCGATGCCCTGCGCGACCAGCTGGGCGTCGATCTCCGGGTTCTTGACCTCGAGGATGTTCAGCTGCACCTGCTTGCCGGTGAGCTTCTCCAGCTCCCCGCGGATCCGGTCGGCCTCGGCGCCGCGGCGGCCGATGACGATGCCCGGGCGTGCGGTGTGGATGTCGACGCGGACCCGGTCGCGGGTGCGCTCGATCTCGACCCGGGAGATGCCGGCGCGCTCCATGCCCTTGGCCATGAGCTTGCGGATGTCGACGTCTTCCTTGACGTAGTCCCGGTAGCGCTGGCCCTCCTTGGTGGAGTCGGCGAACCACCGGCTCTTGTGCTCGGTGGTGATGCCGAGCCGGAAGCCGTGCGGGTTGACCTTCTGACCCATCAGCGGGCTCCCTTCCGAGCCGAGATCACCGGCTGGGTGACCTCGACGGTGATGTGGCTGGTGCGCTTGTTGATCCGGGCGGCCCGGCCCTGGGCCCGCGGCCGGAACCGCTTCATCGTCGGGCCTTCGTCCACGTATGCCGCGGACACCACCAGCGCGCGCTCGTCGAAGGCCTCGGCGAGGGCGTCGGCCTTCACCCGGGCGTTGGCCATCGCGCTCTGCAGCACCTTGCGGACCGGGTCGGAGGCGGCCTGGGGGGCGAACTGCAGCACCGAGACGGCGTCGGTGGCGCTCTTCCCCCGGATGAGGTCGACGACGCGGCGGGCCTTCATCGGGGTGACCCGCACGTGCCGGGCCACCGCCCTGGCCATGACCGCGGGGTCGGTGTCGGTGGTGGCCATCAGCGCCGACGTCCCTTCTTGTCGTCCTTGACGTGACCCTTGAAGGTGCGCGTCGGGGCGAACTCGCCGAGCTTGTGCCCGACCATCGACTCGGTGACGAACACCGGGATGTGCTTGCGACCGTCGTGCACGGCGAAGGTGTGCCCGAGCATGTCGGGGCTGATCACCGACCGGCGCGACCAGGTCTTGATGACGTTCTTGGTGCCCGCTTCGTTCTGGACGTCCACCTTCTTCTGCAGGTGGTCGTCGATGAAGGGGCCCTTCTTGAGGCTACGCGGCATCTGTCAACGGCTCCTTGCTCAGCGCTTCTTGCCAGTCCGACGGCGACGCACGATGAGCTTGTCGCTTTCCTTGTGGGCCCGGCGGGTGCGGCCCTCCTGCTGGCCCCAGGGCGACACCGGGTGTCGCCCCCCTGAGGTCTTGCCCTCGCCGCCGCCGTGCGGGTGGTCGACGGGGTTCATCGCGACGCCACGCACCGTCGGGCGCTTGCCCTTCCAACGGTTGCGCCCGGCCTTGCCCCAGTTGATGTTGCTCTGCTCGGCGTTGCCGACCTCCCCGACGGTGGCCCGGCAGCGCAGGTCGACGTTGCGGATCTCTCCCGACGGCATCCGCAGCTGGGCGTAGGGGCCGTCCTTGGCCACCAGCTGGACCCGGGCGCCGGCCGACCGGGCGATCTTGGCGCCGCCGCCGGGCTTGAGCTCGATGGCGTGCACGACGGTGCCGGTGGGGATGTTGCGCAGCGGCAGGCTGTTGCCGGGCTTGATGTCGGCGGCCGGGCCGTTCTCGACCACGTCGCCCTGGCGCAGCCGGTTGGGCGCGAGGATGTAGCGCTTCTCGCCGTCGGCGTAGTGCAGCAGGGCGATCCGGGCGGTGCGGTTGGGGTCGTACTCGATGTGCGCGACCCGCGCCGTCACCCCGTCCTTGTCGTGCCGGCGGAAGTCGATGACGCGGTAGGCGCGCTTGTGCCCGCCGCCGATGTGCCGCGTGGTGATCTTGCCGGAGTTGTTGCGTCCGCCGGTCTTGGTCAGCGGGCGCACCAGCGACTTCTCCGGCGTCGAGCGCGTGACCTCGGCGAAGTCGGCCACCGACGAGCCGCGGCGGCCCGGGGTGGTCGGCTTGTACTTACGGATACCCATGGTGTGTCCTCAGTCGGTATGCCGCGTCAGGAGACGCTGCCGAAGATGTCGATGGTGCCCTCGCGGAGGGTGACGATGGCCCGCTTGGTGTCCTTGCGCCGGCCCATGCCGAACCGGGTGCGGCGCGCCTTGCCCGGGCGGTTGAGGGTGTGCACCGAGTCGACCTTGACGCCGAAGACCTGCTCCACGGCGATCTTGATCTCGGTCTTGTTGGAGCGAGGGTCCACGACGAAGGTGTACTTGCCCTGGTCGAGCAGGCCGTAGGACTTCTCCGAGACCACCGGCGCGATGAGGATGTCGCGGGGGTCCTTGCGGTGGATGCTCACGATCGGTCCTCCCCGGCCCGGGTGGCGGCGGCGCGGGCTCCGACGAAGGCGTCGAAGGCGGCCTTGGTGAACACCACGTCGTCGGCGCACAGCACGTCGTAGGTATTGAGCTGGTCGGCCACCAGCACGTGCGCCTGCGCGAGGTTGCGGGCGCTCTTGTAGCCGACGAGGTCGGCCCGGTCGAGCACGACGAGGAACTTGGTCCGCTCGGTGAGCCCCGCGAGGACCCGGGCCGCCGCCGCGGTCGAGGGCTCGGTGCCCTCGAGGAGGGACTCGACGACGTGCACGCATCCGTGTCGCGCCCGGTCGGACAACGCCCCGCGCAGGGCGGCGGCCTTCATCTTCTTCGGGGTGCGCTGGGCATAGTCCCGCGGCTGCGGGCCGTGCACGATGCCACCACCGGTGAACTGGGGCGCCCGGATCGAGCCCTGGCGAGCCCGACCGGTGCCCTTCTGACGGTAGGGCTTGCGTCCACCGCCGCGGACCTCGCCGCGGGTCTTGGTGGCATGGGTGCCCTGGCGGGCGGCGGCCAGCTGGGCGCCGACCACCTGATGGATCAGCGGGACGTTGGTCTGGACGTCGAAGATGTCGCCGGGCAGGTCGACCTCGATCTTGGTCGTCATGTCCTCAGGCTCCCTTCGAGGACGTGCGGACGAGGACGATGCCCCCGCGCGGGCCGGGGACGGCGCCCTTGATCAGCAGCAGGCCGCGCTCGGCGTCGACCGCGTGGACGGTGAGGTTCTGGGTGGTCTGGCGTACGCCGCCCATCCGCCCGGCCATCCGCACGCCCTTGAACACCCGCCCCGGGGTGGCGCAGGCGCCGATCGAGCCGGGCTTGCGGTGGTTGCGGTGCGCGCCGTGCGAGGCCCCCACGCCGGAGAAACCGTGGCGCTTCATGACCCCGGCGAAGCCCTTGCCCTTGGTCGTGCCGGTGGCGTCGACGGACTGGCCGGGCTCGAACACCTCGACGGTGACCTGCTGCCCCACGGCATACTCGTCGGCGTCCGCGGTGCGCAGCTCGAGCAGGTGTCGGCGCGGGGTGACCCCGGCCTTCTCGAAGTGGCCCTTCATCGGCTTGTTGACCTTGCGGGGGTCGATCTCGCCGTAGGCCAGCTGGATGGCGGCGTAGCCCTCGGCATCGCCACGCACCTGGGTGACGATGCACGGCCCGGCCTGGATGACGGTGACCGGGACGAGCCGGTTGTCGGCGTCCCAGACCTGGGTCATGCCGAGCTTCTCGCCCAGCACCCCCTTGACGACGCGTGTCGTGGCGTTGCTCATCGCGGTGTCCTCAGAGCTTGATCTCGATGTTGACGTCCGCGGGCAGGTCGAGACGCATCAGCGAGTCGACGGCCTTGGGCGTGGGGTCGATGATGTCGATGAGGCGCTTGTGGGTGCGCATCTCGAAGTGCTCGCGGCTGTCCTTGTACTTGTGCGGCGACCGGATGACCACGAAGACGTTCTTCTCGGTCGGCAGCGGCACCGGACCCACCACGGTGGCCCCGGCGCGGGTCACCGTGTCGACGATCTTGCGGGCCGAGCTGTCGATGACCTCGTGGTCGTACGACTTCAGCCTGATCCGGATCTTCTGTCCCGCCATGGGGTCCCGTCTCTCTCTCGCCTGCACCTGCCGTCCCGGCGCCGGCGTGGCCTCCGACCCCCGAGGTCGGGCGTGTCGCGCCCGTTCCGCGGCCGGAGCCCGGCACCTCGCGGTGCCCGGTCGGATCCGGTGTCGGTGGCCCGGCCGTGGCCGGGGCTTGCGCTTCCCTCGGGCCGGGCCGGCTGGCTCGTCCGTCGAGGGGCGGCGGCGCCCCGCCGAGGTGTCCCCGGGCATGGCGTCGCGCGTCAAGCAACCGCCCTAGTGTGCCAGAGCGCCGGCGCCGGCCCCAAATCGACAGTATGCCGCCGGGCCGGCCCGGTGCGGCCGGTCAGCGTGCGGGTGCGGCCGGGGGCGAGCCGGCGCCTGGGCTGAGGGCCGACAAGCGAGCCAGACCCTCCCCCAGCGCGTCGAGGAAGTCGGCCCGTCCGCGCGCCGAGGTCCCCGCCATGAGGTGCAGGAAGGCCACCTGGTCGCGGACCTGACGCACCTGCTCGTCGCTGCCCATCCGCGCGGCCTTGCGGTAGATCTCCAGGACCGGCTCGGCGGCCGACGCGCTCGCGCGGGTCCCCCAGAGCACCTGCAGGCTGGCCAGGTCGGCGCAGCCGGCGATGCTCCAGAACGTCGGGCGTCGGTCGGCCTCGCGGCAGGCGCGCTCGCGGGCCGCGCCGATGAGGGCCCGGCCCTGCGCGAGTGGCATCGCGGCCCGCCCCGGGCCCGGCCGCCAGCGCAGCGCGGCGTGCCCGGCGAGTGCGTTGGCCAGGGCGCGGTACTGACGGGGGTCGCGTTCCGGCGCGGCCCGGCTGGCCGCGGCATACCAGTCGGCCATGTCGGCCAGGGCCTCGCGGCAGCGCGTCCAGTCGCCGCGAGCGGCGCCGCGGGCCGAGCGCCCCCGGGCCGGGCAGGTCAGCATGGCCAGGCGCTTGTAGGCGCTGGCCACCCGCCACAGTCGCTCGATGCCCACCCCCGCGCCGAGGTCGTCGGGACGGGGCAACGAGCCCGGGTCGGCGCGGGAGCCGGACACCAGGGCGGTCGGATCGGCCAGGAAGCGCCGCAACGCGGCGATCGACTCGTCGACGGTCGCGACGGCCTGGTCGGCCAAGGCGTCGGCATCCAGGCCGCCGACCAGGGTGCGCACCCCCTGGTCGATCCACAGCTCGACGTCCGCGACGGTGAGGGTGGACCCGCCGGCGTCGAGCACGGTCTGGAAGTGCGCGAAGGCCTGGTCGTAGCTGCCCATCCGGTGGTAGGCCCGAGCCAACCGCACGTGCAACCCCGGACCGTCGAGGCCGGCATCGGCGAGCACGCCCTGGATCTCCTCGAGCCGACGCAGACCGACCCGGGTGTCGCGGGTGACGTCGATCGAGTGGCTGAGGTTGTCGATTTCCACCTCTGCCGCCTGCAGACAGGGCAGGTCGTGCCCACGGGGCCGGGTGCTGGCCACCCCGTCGAGCATGAGCACGTAGTCGGGGTCGCCGTAGCACTGGTAGGCCCCCCAGGTGTTGACGTCGGGGAAGCCCTCCCAGGTGCTGCGGCGGGCCTGCTTCACCGCCTCCCCGAACGGCGTGCCCTCCAGCAACGCGGCATACAGGGCATCGGCGAAGGCCCCGGCCGCCTCGTCGTCGACCGCCCACCCGCAGGCCACGACGGCACGCACCCCGACGGAGATCAGCTCCGTCGCGACGCTCGCAGCCATCCGGTGGAAGCTCGTCGGGGCAGCGCCGGCGGCCCGGTCGGGAGCCACCGTGCCCAGGTGGCAGCAGTTGACGAAGACGAGCTCGGGCACCTGGCGCATCTGGCCGATCTCGGCGGCGGTGAGGTACATGCCGTTGCCCAGGACCATGCCCGTGACGCTCGCCCCGCCGTCGCCGGCGGTCGGTCCCGCCGGGCCGGTCCGGCCCACCGGGAGCCGGTAGACGCCGTGGCCGGCCAGGTGCACCACCTGGTAGGCCCCGTCGAAGAGCGCCTGCACCACCGTCTGACCGGGTGCGGCGACGAGGCATTGGGTGTCGAAACCCTTGCCGGCCAAGGCCGCGCCGACGGAGCGGGCCTCGGCCTGGGCGGCGGCCAGCGGGGTCTGGCCGCACTCGGCATCGCCGACGACGAGGGCCCTGGCGTTCGTCGCGGACAGCACGTGGCTGCGCATCGTCGACCCCTCGAGCTGGCGCAGCAGCCCACGACGCACCCCGAGGGGGACCCGCCCGGCGTCGGCGGTGTGGTCGTCGAGAAGCTCCCACGGGTAGTGGGCCGCGTCGGGGTCCACGACCAGGACGAGGTTGTCGGTGTCGGGCGCCTGCGCCTTGAGGTCGTTGGGGAAGAGCAGCTCGAACAGGGCGCGCGAGGACGCCGGGTCGGGGGTCGGCGAGTCCACCAGAGCGTCGACGAGTCGGTCGACGAGGGCACGTTGGGTCGGCACGGTGCGAACCGGCGCACCGGCCCGGCGCGCCGACGCCTGGAATGACAGCGCTCCGTCGGACTCGCTGCGCACCCGGATTTGCTGCCACCACCCCGGGGGGTCGGCGAACACCAGTCGACGCTGGCGGCCGGGCATCTCGCGCAGCGTGCGCTCGGCGACGAAGGAGTACTCCAGGGCGCTGCCGGCCAGACTCCGGTGGACGGCGTCGAGCGCCTGCAGGGCCCGGTCCTGCCACAGCTCGAGGAACTGGATGCGGGCGATGTGCACCGGCACGTCCGCGTCGCGCAGCCGGTCGTTCGCGCAGTGGATGCCGCCGAGGATCGCCTGCACGCTGTCGCGCACCGGCAGCGCACCCGGCCCACCGGCCCCGACCAGGACGGTCGACATCCGCATCGGGAGGACCGCCTCGGTTTCGTGCCGCGCCTCGCCCCCGGCCACGCTGAGCCGGGCCATCGCCGCGGTCAGCGCCGCCTGGGCGGTGGCCCGGGCCAAGGTGGCGGCGGACAGCTCGCCGACCGGCCCCAACCCGGCGACGATGGCGCCCGGTGGGCTGGCCCAGTCGGCGGGATCGGTGAACACCTGACAGGTCTGCAACTCACCCGGATAGATGCCCAGCCGGGCCGCGCGGGAGAGCCGACCGTCGAGGATCTCGTCGAGAGCGGCCTCCCCGCCCCGCAGGCTCGTGCCCGGGTAGTGCCCCACGAGGACGTGGTCGCGGGCGAAGCGCAGGTCCCCGTGGGCGACCCGGACCTCGGTCCGCGGGCGGGCCGCCCGCCGGGGTGGGGCGTCGGAGATGCCCGTCGTCGACGCGATCGGTGGCGTCGGCGCCGCGCTCGGCGGCTCGGGCGCCGGCGCCGGTCCGGGTGGCTCGGGCGCCGGTCTGCGTGGCGCCGGCGCCGGTCCGGGTGGCTTGGCTATCGGGATCGTCGCCCGGGGCCGCGAGGCGACCAGCGGCGACGTCGCCTCCGGGGGCGTGTCGGCGAGGTCGGACATCCCCTACCCCTGGGCAGAGAGGAACGGCCGATCCAACCGTGCCTGCCGGGCCTCCAGCTGCGGGACCTGGTCGTAGGAGCCCTTGAGCCCGGCCAGGGTCGCGGCGTGGACCTGCCGGTAGCTCGCCTCGGGGCCCAGCGCGCGCAGCGCCTTGACGAGGTAGTAGGTCAACGCCCCGTTGAAGACCCCGTCGATGTCCGCGTCGGCGGAGGTCTGAGTGTCACGGCATCCGGTGAGCAGGGCCTCGGTCAGCGGCACGGCGTGCACGTCCTCGCTGCGCCTGCGCCGCCGGGGCCGCTTCGGCGTCCCGGTGAACGCCCCGCCGGTCGCCACGTCACGGGGATTGGGCAAGAACCGCGGGATCACCGGCGTGTCCGGGGGCACCAGGCCCGACGCGCGCGTGTTGGAGCCGGAGTGACAGCAGTCCATGACCACGGTGAGGCTCGCGCCGGGGTCGAGCGTGTCGAAGGTCCGACGCAACCAGTCGTCGGTCAGCGGGTCGTCCCAGTCCAGGTCGTGGGGGCACAGGATCTCGTCGCGACCGTCGTCCTCGTCGCCGTTGGCG
Source organism: Dermatophilaceae bacterium (assembly GCA_037045055.1). Classification (GTDB taxonomy): domain Bacteria; phylum Actinomycetota; class Actinomycetes; order Actinomycetales; family Dermatophilaceae; genus Phosphoribacter. The sequence continues at coordinate 777,739 of JBAOHJ010000003.1, forward strand.
TCCTTGACGTTGGAGCCGTGCCCCGAGTAGTGCAGATAGAGCACGTCGCCGGGCTGGCCCGAACGGACCAGGTCGACGATCGCCTGCTGCATCGCGGCCTTGGTCGCCTGCTCGTCGAGCAGTGTGGTCAGGTCGCCCGGCGCGAAGGCGAACCTCTGCTGCAGCGCCGAGGCGATGTTCTTGACGTCGTTGACGCACCCCCGCAGGTCGGCGCCGGGCAGGGCGTAGCGGTTGATGCCGATGAGAAGCGCGCGCTTGGCCATGACGGGAGACTCCTTGGCGGGCGGGGCGACCGTGGGAGGGGCCCGGCGGTCGTCGATGCCAGGAAGAGCGGCACCGTCGAGGAGCAGATACACGCGGTGTGCCTGCGGCGCCCCGGCCCGGTCGTCGCGCGCGCGGGTCAGGTCGGCGCGTGGGTCAGGTCGGCGCGGGTCAGGTCGGAACGAGGAAGGCGGCCAACGTCGCGGCATACGGGGCGATGTCCTGCGCCCCGCACAGCTCGCGGGCACTGTGCATGGAGAGCATGGGCGCGCCGACGTCGACCGTGCAGGCCCCGAACCGCGCGGCGGTGATCGGGCCGATGGTCGAGCCGCAGGGCAGGTCCGAGCGCACCACGAACGTCTGCAGCGCGGCGCCGGCCTGCTCGGCCGCCCGGCGCAGGTGCGCGGCCCCCACCGCGTCGCTGGCGTAGCGCAGCTCGGACTGGACCTTGAGCACCGGGCCGGCGTTGACTCGGACCGGGTGGGCGGGCTCGGAGCGCTGCGGGTAGTTGGGGTGCACGGCATGGGCCATGTCGGCCGAGGCCACCACCGACGCGGCGACCGCCCGCAGGTGATCCTCGATGTCACCCCCGGCCGCCCGGACGACCCGCCGGGCCACCGACCCCAACAGATCGGAGTGGGCTCCCCGGCCGGACAGGCTGCCCACCTCCTCGTGGTCGAACAGCACGAGCATGATCCGGTGGCCGGCGAGCGTGTCGGCGGCGGCGAGCACGGCCCGGACCGCGGCATACGCGCTGACCAGGTTGTCCAGCCGTGCGCCGGACACGAGGTCGCGCTCCCGACCGATCCGCTGCGCGGGTTGGGTGTCGTAGGCCATGGCGTCCCAGGAGAGGACCTCGGCCGGGTCGAGACCCACCAGGCCCGCCAGGTATGCCGCGACGCTCGCCGGGCGCTCGCCCAGGCCCCACAGCGGCACGAGGTGGTCCTGGCGGTCGAGCACCACCCCGGTCTCGTTGACCTGCCGGTCCAGATGGACGGCCAGCTGGGCCACCCGCAGCACCGGCGACCGGTCGTGGAAGAGGTGCACCCGGTGGCCGCCGGGGCCGGCTCGCACGACGACCCGCCCGGCCAGGCCGAGGTCGCGGTCGAGCCACGAGTTGAGCAACAGCCCCCCGTAGGGCTCCACCCCGACCATCTGCCAGCCGGCCTTGACCAGGTCGGGCCGGGGCTTGACCCGCAGCGTCGGGCTGTCCGTGTGCGCGGCGACGACCCGCCACGGGGCGTGGGCGGGGACTGCCGCGGGCACCACCCAGGCCACCAGCGCCCCGTCGGCGACGACGACATGGCGCCCGGGGCCGGCGGGGAAGGGGTCGGTGAGCTCCAGGGCAGCGAAACCGCCGGCCCGCAGTCGCCGCGCGGCCTGCTCGACGGCGTGGTAGGGCGTGGGCGAGGCGTCGAGGTAGTCCAGCAGGCCCTGGGCCTCGTCCTCACGGTCGAACAGCGCGGTCACACTCGGGACCTTAGCGGGGGTGGGCGCTCGGGTGTTGGGCTCGCCGATGGCGAGCGCGCGAGCCTGGACGGCGACGCCGGCCCGGCTGCCGGCGCGCGGCATCGGCGAAAGCCGGAGGGCCCGAGCAACCGCTGCTCGGACCCTCCGGGGACGCGCGGGCGCGTCAGGTCACTTGATGACCTTGATGACCTTGCCGGAGCCGACGGTGCGGCCACCCTCGCGGATCGAGAAGGGCTGGCCGTCGTCCATGGCGATGGGCTGGATGAGGCTGACGCTCATCTCGGTGTTGTCGCCGGGCATGACCATCTCGGTGCCCTCGGGCAGCTTGACCACGCCGGTGACGTCGGTGGTGCGGAAGTAGAACTGCGGGCGGTAGTTGTCGTAGAACGGCGTGTGCCGGCCGCCCTCGTCCTTGGACAGGATGTAGACCTGGGCCTCGAACTCGGTGTGCGGGGTCATCGTGCCGGGCTTGACGACCACCTGGCCGCGCTCGACCTCCTCGCGCTTGATGCCACGCAGCAGCAGGCCGACGTTCTCGCCAGCGCGGGCCTCGTCGAGCAGCTTGCGGAACATCTCCACCCCGGTGACGACGGTCTTGGTCGACTTGTCGTGGATGCCGATGATCTCGACCTCCTCGTTGACCTTGAGCACGCCCCGCTCGACGCGACCGGTGACGACGGTGCCCCGGCCGGTGATCGTGAACACGTCCTCGACGGGCATGAGGAAGGGGCGGTCGGTGGCCCGCTCGGGCTCGGGGATGTAGGAGTCGACCGCGTCCATGAGCTCCTCGACGCTCGCGCTCCACTGCGCGTCGCCCTCGAGGGCCTTGAGCGCCGACACCCGCACGACCGGCAGGTCGTCGCCGGGGAACTCGTAGGAGGTCAGCAGCTCGCGGACCTCCATCTCGACCAGCTCGAGGATCTCCTCGTCGTCGACCATGTCGGTCTTGTTCAGCGCCACGACGATGTAGGGCACGCCGACCTGCCGGGCCAGCAGCACGTGCTCCTTGGTCTGCGGCATCGGGCCGTCGGTGGCCGCGACGACGAGGATCGCGCCGTCCATCTGCGCGGCGCCGGTGATCATGTTCTTGATGTAGTCGGCGTGGCCCGGGCAGTCGACGTGCGCGTAGTGGCGCGACTCGGTCTGGTACTCCACGTGGGCGATGGAGATGGTGATGCCACGCTGACGCTCTTCGGGCGCCTTGTCGATCTGGTCGAACGGCGTGAACGGGTTGAGGTCCGGGAACTTGTCGTGCAGGACCCGGGTGATCGCAGCGGTCAGCGTCGTCTTGCCGTGGTCGATGTGACCGATGGTGCCGATGTTGACGTGCGGCTTGGTCCGCTCGAACTTTGCCTTCGCCACTGGTGTGCTCTCCTTGTGACTGTCGTGTGTTACGCCGAACGGCCAGGGCAGGACGTGGCGCGTGCTGGTGGAAATTCGGTGGCAAGCCTACGGGAGTCTACCCGGGTCACTCGCCACGAGTCTTGCGGACGATCTCGTCGGCCACGGCCCGGGGCACCTCGGCATACGAGTCGAACTGCATGGAGTAGCTGGCCCGTCCCTGCGTCTTGGAGCGCAGGTCCCCGACGTAGCCGAACATCTCCGAGAGCGGGACCAGGGCTCGGACCACCTTGGCACCCGCCGCGTCGTCCATCGCCTGGATGTGCCCTCGCCGGGAGTTCAGGTCGCCGATGACGTCGCCCATATAGGCCTCGGGAGTGCGCACCTCCACGGCCATCATCGGCTCGAGCAGGCACGGGTCGGCCTTGCGGACGGCCTCCTTGAGCACCATCGACCCGGCGATCTTGAAGGCCATCTCCGAGGAGTCGACGTCGTGGTAGGCCCCGTCGAGCAGGGTCGCCTTGACCCCGACCAGCGGGTACCCGGCGAGCACGCCGTACTGCATGGCGTCCTGGATGCCGTGGTCGACCGAGGGGATGTACTCCCTGGGCACCCGCCCGCCGGTGACCTGGTTGGCGAACTCGTACATCTCCCCGTCGGCGGTGTCCAACGGCTCGATGGTGACCTGGACCTTGGCGTACTGCCCCGACCCGCCGGTCTGCTTCTTGTGGGTGTAGTCGACCTTCTCGACGGCCCGGCGGATCGTCTCGCGATAGGCCACCTGGGGCTTGCCGACGTTGGCCTCGACCTTGAACTCCCGGCGCATCCGGTCCACGAGGATGTCCAGGTGCAGCTCGCCCATCCCCTTGATGATGGTCTGGCCGGTCTCCTGGTCGTTCTCGACCTGGAAGGTCGGGTCCTCCTCGGCGAGCTTCTGGATGGCGATGCCGAGCTTCTCCTGGTCGCCCTTGGTCCTGGGCTCGATGGCGACGTTGATGACCGGGTCGGGGAAGGTCATCGACTCCAGGACGACCTGGTTGACCGGGTCGGACAGCGTGTCGCCGGTCGTGGTGTCCTTGAGGCCGATGAAGGCGTAGATGTGCCCGGCCGAGGCCCGGTCGACCGGGTTCTCCTTGTTGGAGTGCATCTGGAACAGCTTGCCGACGCGCTCCTTCTTGCCCTTGGTCGAGTTGACCACCTGCGCGCCCGAGGGCACCGACCCGGAGTAGACCCGGACGTAGGTGAGCTTGCCGAAGAACGGGTGCACCGCGATCTTGAAGGCCAGCGCCGAGAACGGCTCGTCGGACGCCGGCTTGCGCACGATCGAGGTCTCCTCGTCGCCGGGCTTGTGCCCCACCATCGGCGGGACGTCCAGCGGCGAGGGCAGGTAGTCGACGACCGCGTCGAGCATGGGCTGCACGCCCTTGTTCTTGAACGCGGTGCCGCACAGGACCGGGTTGACGTGGCCATGGACGGTGAGGGCGCGGATGCCGGCCTTGAGCTGTTCGACGGTGAGCTCCTCGCCCTCGAGGTAGCACTCCATGAGGTGGTCGTCGGACTCGGCGACCTTCTCCACCAGCTCGTGGCGGTAGGCCCGGGCCTGCTCCACCAGCTCGGCCGGGATCTCCTCGACGGCGTAGTCCTCGCCCTTCTGGGTCTCCCCGCGCCAGGTGAGCGCCTTCATCCGCAGCAGGTCGACGACGCCGACGAAGGCGCTCTCCTGCCCGATCGGCAGCTGCAGCACCAGGGGATGCGCGCCGAGTCGGTCGACCATGGTCTTGACGGTGAAGAAGAAGTCCGCGCCGAGCTTGTCCATCTTGTTGACGAAGCAGATCCGCGGCACGCGGTACTTGTCCGCCTGCCGCCAGACCGTCTCGGACTGCGGCTCGACCCCCTCCTTCGCGTCGAAGACGGCGACCGCCCCGTCGAGCACCCGCAGCGAGCGCTCCACCTCGACGGTGAAGTCGACGTGGCCGGGGGTGTCGATGATGTTGATCTGGTGGTCTTTCCAGAAGGTCGTCGTCGCGGCGGAGGTGATGGTGATGCCGCGCTCCTGCTCCTGCTCCATCCAGTCCATCGTCGCGGCCCCGTCGTGGACCTCGCCGATCTTGTAGGTGATGCCGGTGTAGAAGAGGATGCGCTCGGTCGTCGTCGTCTTGCCGGCGTCGATGTGCGCCATGATCCCGATGTTGCGGACCTTGGTGAGGTCCGTCAGGACGTCCAGTGCCACGTCAGTCGTCTCGTCTCAGCTCGTCAGGGCAGCTCGGCCCGATCGTCGGTATGCCGCGTGGCCCGCGTCGCGGCGGGCGGCATACCGTCGGGCGTTACCAGCGGTAGTGCGCGAAGGCGCGGTTGGACTCGGCCATCTTGTGGGTGTCCTCGCGACGCTTCACCGCGGCCCCCAGGCCGTTGGAGGCGTCGAGGATCTCGTTCATCAGCCGGTCGGTCATCGTCTTCTCGCGCCGCTGACGGGCGTAGCCGACCAGCCAGCGCAGGGCCAGGGTGGTGGACCGGTTGGGCTTGACCTCGACCGGCACCTGGTAGGTCGCCCCACCGACCCGGCGGGACTTGACCTCCAGGGCCGGGCGGATGTTGTCCAGGGCTCGCTTGAGGGTGACCACCGGGTCGGTGCCGGTCTTCTGCCGGGCGCCCTCGAGGGCGCCGTAGACGATGGTCTCGGCGATCGACTTCTTGCCGGCCAGGAGGATCTTGTTGACCAGCTGGGTGACCAGCGGGCTGCCGTAGACGGGGTCGACGACGAGCGCGCGCCGGGGGGCCGGTCCCTTGCGAGGCATTACTTCTTCTCCATCTTCGCGCCGTAGCGGGACCGGGCCTGCTTGCGGTTCTTCACGCCCTGGGTGTCCAGCGACCCCCGGACGATCTTGTACCGCACGCCGGGCAGGTCCTTCACCCGGCCGCCGCGGACCAGGACGATGGAGTGCTCCTGCAGGTTGTGCCCCACGCCGGGGATATAGGCGGTCACCTCGATCTGGCTGGTGAGCTTGACCCGGGCCACCTTGCGCAGCGCCGAGTTGGGCTTCTTGGGGGTCGTCGTGTAGACGCGGGTGCACACCCCCCGGCGCTGGGGGGAGCCCTTGAGCGCCGGCGTCTTGGTCTTGCCGACCTTGTCCTGGCGGCCCTTGCGCACCAGCTGGTTGATCGTTGGCACAGTCTCTCCGTCGTCTGGCAGATGATCCGTCCGCGGCGAGGCGGACTCCTTGGTCGTTCCGGCCCACGCCCCGCTCGGGGTCTGGGACCGGGTGCTCCCCCCTGCACGTCGCGCTGCCCTCGGGGCGCCAGGCGCCCGTCGCCGCATCGCGCTGCCCGGCGGGAGTGGGGGTCGAGCCGGCCCGCTGGTGGGCGAGCATGCTCATGGGCCCGGGCTGCCCCAGGCACGGCTACCGAGGATACCGGCGCGCCCGGGGGTCGGCCAAATCACCGCCGCCCGCGGCCACCGACCCGCCGGCCGACCCGCCGGCCGATCCCGCCGGGTCGTGACCGTCGTGCCCTTTCGGGCACCCCCGTTGCCCGATCGGCCCTGCCCTCGCTGGGCGTCCCGGCCCAGGCTGGGAGGGTGGGTTTGCCCGGTATCTCCACCCGGCAGCGGCGTCCGCCTGCGCCGGCGTCCACGACGGACGCGTCGGCCCGACTGCGCCGCGGCGGGGCCGGCGGCCCTGCCGCGGCGATGACCGCCCTGCAGCGCGCGGTGGGTAACCGCGCGGTCGCCGCCGCGGTCGCGGCATACCGGCAGGTCGACGGCTCCGCGGCGGCGGCGACGTGCCCGACCCGCCCACCCGCTGCGCCCGGGCTGCCCGGTCTGCCGCCGGTCGTGCAACGCGCGCTGGTCAACGGGGCCACCTGGGGGGCGGTCGACCCGACCACCGGGCAGGGCACCTCGGTCGATGCCATCGTCGGGCCCGGCTACGTCTAGGGGTCCGGGCCGGGCGCCCTCACCGGCTTCCGCCCCTACGACTACACGAGCCTGTTCAGCGCGGCGACCTCGCCGGCCTTCTACTGTCAGGGTCACCTGCTCAACGACAACCTCGGCGGACCCGGCGACCCGGCGCACGCCAACGCCGCCCAGAACCTCACCGCATTCCCGCAGAAGCCGACGAACTCCGACCACAACAAGGCGATCGAGCAGTCGGTCAAGAACGCGGCGAAGACCTCCTGGTTCCGCTACCAGGTGTCGATCGGCTACGCGACCGACAACGCCGACCGGCTGCGCCGACGGCTGGGCGCCCAGACCGCCCTGGCCACCTGGGCGGGGATCGCGGCGACCGACCGGACCTTCACCTACGCCAGCAGCCTGACGGCGCAGTGGACCGAGCTGGACCAGAGCCCCGCGGCGACGAACGCCGCCCCACCGGCCAAGCCCGGCGGCATCACCGGGTCGCTCGGGCTGGCCATCCCCAGCCCGATGACCTTCCTGGCCGCGCCCAAGCGGGTCGACGAGTACGCCGGATACGTCAAGGTCACCTGGGGCCATCTCACCTCGATGAAGGGCGTGCAGAGCGGGGCTCGGGTCGGGACCTTGCCGCCCGGTGGCGGCAACCCCCCGGCCGCGACCCGGGCCCACGTGGTGCCGCAACGGTGGCTGGGGATCGACGACGCGCGCAACGGGGTGGCGCTGGTCAGCGTCAATCCCGCCTTCCAGGCCGGTCACCAGCACTACCAGGACGGCGTGGCCGAGTCGCGGGTCGGGCCCCGGACAGCCACCCGACTGGGCCGGGGCTACAGCCTCGGCTACGAGGACTTCCAGAGCGGGATCGAGCAGGGCCGGGCGACACCGTTGGCCACCCCGCCGGTGGCACCCCCGCAGGCGACGGTCGACGGGCACGCGGAGTTCTGGGCCGGGGTCGCCCTGGGCGAGACCCAGGACGAGGCGACCCCGCCCGCGGGCAACCGCGCCCACGTCGAGGGCCACGCCGACTTCTGGGCGGGCGTGACGCACGGGCACACCCACGACGCCGCCACCGCGCCGGTCGGTCTGGGGGAGGCCAAGGGCCACCTCGACTACTGGGCCGGGGTGGCGTTCGCCGCCGCGAACCCCCCGGCGGTGGCCCCGGCCGGCAATCTCGGGCGCGGCCGGGGGCATGCGCACTACTGGGCCGGGGTCACCGCCGCCCGGGCGGACCTGGCCGGCCCGCCGCCTGCGGAGCTGGGCAAGCTCACCGGCCACACCGACTTCTCCGACGGGGTCGCGCACGGGCGGGCGCAACCGCGCGCTACCGCCCCGCAGGCCCAGCCCGGGGCGCGCCGGGGGGCGTGGGTGGAGTACTGGCAGGGCGCGGACCTGGCGCGGACTGCACCACCGGCGACCCCGTATGCCGGGCCCAGCGCCGCCGAGGGCGCCGGTTTCGCCGACTACCGGCAGGCCGCCGCGTTGGCCGAGTCCGACCTGACGGCCCTGCACGGGCCCGCCCCGGCCGTCGGCAGCGGCGCCGAGGGGTTCGCCGACTACCGCGACGGCGTGCAGGCCTGCCTCGACGGCTCGGCGACGGACGCGGCCCGGCCGGCCTATGACCGCGGGTGGCAGGCCTGCGCGGAGGGGCTGACGGCGAGGGCGGACGCCGCAGGCCCCCCGCCGGTGCGCACCGACGCGGGCTTCCGGGCGGGGTACGTCCACGCCCGCGGGATGGGGGCCGCGCGAGCCGGGCAGGACGCCCCGGCCCCGGCCGGCGGTCTGGAGCCTGCCCTGGCGGCGGTGGGCCACGGCGGGTACCTCGCCGGAGTCGCCGCGGCGCGAGCGGACGCGGCGTCGGCCAAACCGGCCCGGCCCGCGGCCGGCCGGGGTCACGCCGACTACCTCGACGGGCTGGCCCACGCCCGAGCGCACCCCCGGGCCCAGCCGCCCGACCCGGGCAGCGCCGGACGGACCCTGGCCGCCGCGGAGTACTGGCAGGGGGCCGATCACGCACGGTTGGCCCCGGTGGGCACGGCACACGCCGGACTGCCGTCGGCGGCGGCGGGCGGTTACGCCGACTACCACGCGGGCGTGGGGCACGCCATGGCCAACGCGCCGCACACCCCCGGGGTCGTGAGCGCCGCGGGCGCGCAGGGCGCCGGCGACTACTGGAGCGGTGAGACCCATGCCCGCGGTCAGGCGGCGGCTCCCCTCGGCCCGGTGGCGGCCGTCGCGGCGCACACCGCATACGAGCACGGACTCGCGCACGCCCGGGCGTCCACCGCGAACCTCGACGGGGGCCCGCCGGCCGGCCGGGTCGCGGCGAGCTCGTTCGACGCGTATCGGACCGGCGTCGACCGCGCCGAGAACGGGCACGCCGACGACCCCACCAGTCGGGCCTTCTCGGTCGGGTGGCACGACTACCGGGCCGCCGAGGCCGACGTCCGCGGGGGTCAGCCGGTCGCGCAGCAGACCTGGAGCGGGTATCTGCGCGGCTTCGCCAGGACACCGCCGCCCAAGCCCAAGCGGTCGGCCTCCGAAGACGTTAAGGCGCCGGCGGCCAAGTCGACCCGGATCGTCTCCGACTGACCGCCCGGGCGCCGCCGGGTCAGCCCAGGCGCCAGTCCCCGGCGTACATGTGCAGGACCGGGATGCCGACCGCCTCCCGGGCGCGCGAGGCCCAGTCGGTGTGCAGGGTGTCCGCGACGGCGTGCGGCTCGGTGACGACGACGACCTCGCGGGGCGCCATCGCCTCGACCTCGGCGCGCAGGATCTCCAGCGGCGGCTCCTCGGAGACGATGCCCGTGGCGTCCCGCCCGCCCCGTGCGATCGCGGCGAGCGACTCACGCAGCGCCTCGTCGGCGTGCGCCCGGACCTGCACCTGGTCGCGGCGGCGCAGGTCGCCGGCCAGGGCGCCCAGGTCGAGCAGCATGAGGTGGTCGAGCAGATCCACCACGACGTGCCGGTCGGTGTCGCACGGCACGATGACGTGGTAGGCCATCCGCTCGTCGGAGTGCAACCCCAGCATGCGCTCGACGTCCCGGGCGCTGAGCGCCACCTCGGTGAGGACGATCACGATGTCCGCGACGGGCTCCAGGGTCACGCAGGCCACCCTACCCACCGGGTCGGCAGACCGCGGCGCGACGGACCGCGACAAGCCGGGACGCCCGACGGGGTATGCCGCGCAGACGAGCGCGCGGCATACCCCGTCGTCGGGACTGCGCCGATCAGGTGGAGGCGGTGTGCGCGCCGGTGGCGACGGCCGCGCGGCCGGCCTCCAGGCGGGCGACCGGCACCCGGAACGGCGAGCAGGAGACGTAGTCCAGCCCGGCCTCGTGGAAGAAGTGCACCGAGTCGGGGTCACCGCCGTGCTCGCCGCAGACCCCCGTCTTCAGTCCGGGCTTGACCGCCCGGCCCTCCTCGACGGCCATCTTGACCAGCCGGCCGACGCCGGCGCGGTCGAGCATCTCGAAGGGGCTGACCTGGAAGATGCCCTTGTCCAGGTACTGCGAGAAGAACCCGCCCTCGGCGTCGTCGCGGCTGAAGCCCCAGGTCGTCTGGGTCAGGTCGTTGGTGCCGAAGGAGTAGAAGTCGGCGACCTCGGCGATCTGCCCGGAGGTCAGCGCCGCCCGCGGCAGCTCGATCATCGTGCCGATCGAGACCTCCTTGCCGGGCCCCGGCTCCAGCCCGACCGCGTTGGCCAGCTCGGTGGCCTCGGCGCGCACGATGTCCAGCTCCTGGTAGGTGTCGATGAGCGGCACCATGATCTCGACCGATCCCGTGCCGCCGCGTGCCTTGTGGGCCAGGAAGGCGTCGAGGATGGCCCGGATCTGCATGCCGAACAGGCCCGGGATGGTGATGCCCAGCCGCACCCCGCGCAGGCCGAGCATCGGGTTCGCCTCGTGCATGCGGTGCACCGCGGCGAGCATCTCGGCGTCCTTCGGGCTGACCTGCTCGCCCTTGGCCTCGGCCACCGCGACTTTCACGGTGAGGTCGGTGAGGTTGGGCAGGAACTCGTGCAGCGGCGGGTCGAGCAGCCGGATGTTGACCGGCTTGCCGTCCATCGCCTGGAAGATGCCCTCGAAGTCTCCTTGCTGCAGCGGGCGCAGGGCCTCCAGCGCGGCCTCGCGGTCGGCGTCGGTGTGCGCGAGGATCAGCCGCTCGACCAGCTCGCGCCGGTCGCCGAGGAACATGTGCTCGGTGCGGCACAGCCCGATGCCCTGGGCGCCGAAGCGCACCGCGCGCTCGGAGTCCTCCGGGTTGTCGGAGTTGGCCCGCACGGCCAGGCGGCGGTTGGCGTCGGCGATCTGCATGATCCGGTGGACGGCGGCGACCAGCTCGTCGGAGTCGGCATCGAGCTTGCCCTCGAAGTAGTCGACGACCGGGCTGGCCATCACCGGGACCTCGCCGAGGAAGACCTCGCCCGTGGCGCCGTCGATCGAGACCAGGTCGCCCTCCTTGAGCACCAGCGGGTCCGCGCCGGTCACGGTGACCTGCTTCTTGGCGAAGTCGATGGCCAGCGCCTCGGCGCCGCAGACGCATGGGGCGCCCATGCCCCGGGCGATGACCGCGGCGTGCGAGGTCTTGCCGCCGCGGGAGGTGAGGATGCCCTCCGAGGCGATCATGCCGACCAGGTCGTCGGGGTTGGTCTCGGTGCGCACGAGGATGACCCGCTCGCCGCGGCCGGCCCACTCGGCGGCGTCCGCGGAGTTGAGCACGATCCGCCCCACCGCCGCACCGGGGCTGGCGGCGACGGCCTTGGTCAGCACCCGGACGTCGCCGGAGCGGTCGAAGCGCGGGAACATCAGCAGCGACAGCTGCTGACCGGTGACGCGGGTGAGCGCCTCGCTGTCGTCGATGACCCCCTCGTCGATGAGCTGGCAGGCGATCTTGAACGCCGCCGCCGCGGTGCGCTTGCCCACCCGGGTCTGCAGCATCCACAGCTTGCCGCGCTCGATGGTGAACTCGATGTCGCAGAGGTCCTTGTAGTGGCCCTCCAGGCGGTTCATGTTGTCCAGCAGCTGGGTGTAGGCCTCGGGGACCTCGGCCTCCAGCTCGTGCAGCGGGTGGGCGTTGCGGATGCCGGCCACGACGTCCTCGCCCTGGGCGTTCATGAGGAAGTCGCCGTAGACGCCCTTCTCCCCGGTGCCCGGGTCGCGGGTGAAGCACACCCCGGTGCCGGAGTCCTCGGACATGTTGCCGAAGACCATGGCCTGGACGTTGACCGCGGTGCCCAGGTCGTGCGGGATGCGCTCCTGGCGCCGGTAGAGCACCGCGCGCTCGCCCATCCACGAGCGGAACACGGCCTCGATCGCCGCGTCGAGCTGCGCTCGGGGCTCCTGCGGGAAGGGCTTGCCGGTGTGCTTCTCGATGACCGCCTTGAACTGCGCGACCAGCTCCTGCAGGTCGGCGGCGGTGAGGTCGACGTCCTGGCTGACCCCGCGGGCGGTCTTCATCGCCTCGATGCGCGACTCGAACTCGTGACCCTCGATGTCGAGCACGGTCTTGCCGAACATCTGCAACAGCCGGCGGTAGGAGTCCCAGGCGAACCGCTCGTTGCCGGAGAGCTTGGCCAGCCCCTGGACGGAGGCGTCGTTGAGGCCGATGTTCAGGACCGTCTCCATCATGCCGGGCATGGAGAACATCGCGCCCGAGCGCACCGAGACCAGCAGCGGGTCCTGCGCGTCGCCCAGCGGGTGGCCCATGGCCTTCTCCATGGTGGCCAGGTGCGTGCTCACCTCGCCGGCCAGCTCGGCGGGGGCGTGCCCGTCCTTGAGGTAGGCGCGGCAGGCGTCGGTGGTGATGGTGAACCCGGCGGGCACGGGCAGCCCGATCTTCACCATCTCGGCGAGGTTGGCCCCCTTCCCACCGAGCAGTGCCTTCTGGTCCTTGTCGCCTTCTGCGAAGTCGAAGACGTACCGCGTCATTGGGGGGTCCTTCCACGGGGGGTGGGTGCGTCGGCGCACCCGACTCAGTCGGCAACCATTCCACCATCTCGACGCCGTCGCGACCACCGGGGTCGCGCCGTCCACATCCTGGGACCGGGCCCGTTCCCCGCTGCGGAAAGACCACGCCCGGTATGCCGCGTACCCCCCGCCGCGCACCGGGTGGCATGCTCCGTCGCCAGCACCGACGAGGCCGTCGAAAGGAGGCGCTCCCGCCGTTCGTCGAGAGCCGACGCGCCTCCCGACCCACGTTTCGGCACAGGCGACCGGCCGGCTGCCCGGGGAGCCCGCCGGAGGTCCCGGCCGGCATCCCGGACCAGGACCCCCGCGGCGCTGCGCGATGCCGACTAGATCCGCGGACCGAAGTCGTCGAGGTTGAGGTCGTCCAGGCGGACCGCCTCGCCCGACCCGGACCCGAAGTGCGTGTAGTCGTAGACGTCGTAGTTGGGCATGGAGTACATCGCCGCCTTGGCCTCCTCGGTGGGCTCCACGACGATGTTGCGGTAGCGCGGCAGGCCGGTGCCGGCGGGGATGAGCTTGCCGAGGATGACGTTCTCCTTCAGCCCCCGCAGCGGGTCGGACTTGGCCTCCATGGCTGCCTGGGTGAGCACCCGGGTGGTCTCCTGGAACGAGGCCGCGGACAGCCACGACTCCGTCGCCAGGGAGGCCTTGGTGATGCCGAGCAGGTCGGGGCGACCGGAGGCCGGCTTGCCGCCCTCGTCCAGGACCCGGCGGTTGGCCTCCTCGAAACGGCCCCGCTCGACCAGGTCGCCCGGCACGAGGTCGGACTCCCCGGCCTCCAGGACGGTCACCCGCCGCAGCATCTGGCGGACGATGACCTCGATGTGCTTGTCGTGGATCGACACGCCCTGCTGGCGGTAGACGTTCTGGACCTCGTCGACCAGGTGCATCTGCACCGCCCGGGGCCCCAGGATGCGCAGGACCTGCTTGGGGTCGATGGCCCCCTGCACGAGCTGCCCGCCGACCTCGACGTGGTCGCCGTCGCCGACGAGCAGGCGAGCCCGCTTGCTCACCGGGTAGGAGTGCTCGTCGGAGCCGTCGTCCGGGACGATGACCACCCGACGCGTCTTGTCGGTGTCCTCGATGCGCACCCGCCCGGTGGCCTCGGCGATCGGGGCCACCCCCTTGGGGGTGCGGGCCTCGAACAGCTCGACCACCCGGGGCAGCCCCTGGGTGATGTCGTCGCCGGCGACGCCACCGATGTGGAAGGTCCGCATGGTCAGCTGCGTGCCGGGCTCGCCGATCGACTGCGCGGCGATGATCCCGACCGCCTCGCCGATGTCGACGAGCTTGCCGGTGGCCAACGAGCGCCCGTAGCACTTGGCGCAGGTGCCGACGCGGCTGTCGCAGGTGAGGACCGAGCGGACCCGGACCTCGTCGACCCCGGCGTCGAACAACGTCCCGATGACCACGTCGCCCAGGTCGATGCCGGCCTCGGCCAGCACCTGGCCGTCGACGGCGACGTCCTCGGCCAGGGTGCGGGCGTAGACCGACGTCTCGACGTCGTCGTGCAGCACCCGCTCGCCCTGCGGGCTGGTGGCGACGATCGGCACCTTGAGGCCCCGCTCGGTGCCGCAGTCCTCCTCGCGGATGATCACGTCCTGCGACACGTCGACCAGGCGACGGGTGAGGTAGCCCGAGTCGGCGGTACGCAGCGCGGTGTCCGCCAGGCCCTTGCGGGAGCCGTGCGTGGAGATGAAGAACTCCAGCACGGACAGGCCCTCGCGGAAGTTCGAGCGGATCGGGCGGGGGATGATCTCGCCCTTGGGGTTGGACACCAGGCCCTTCATGCCGGCGATCTGGCGCAGCTGCATCCAGTTGCCTCGGGCACCGGAGTTGACCATGCGGAAGATCGTGTTGGACTCCGGGGTGCTGGCGACCATCTCCTTGGCGACCTCGTTGGTCGCCTCGTTCCAGATCTCGATGAGGTCCTCACGCCGCTCGTTGTCGGTCATCGCCCCTCGGTCGTACAGCTTCTGCACCTTGGACGCCCGGGCCTCGTACTCCTCGATGATCTCGCCCTTGCGCGCCGGGGTGACCACGTCGCTGATCGCCACGGTGGTGCCCGACCGGGTGGCCCAGTGGAAGCCGGCCTCCTTGAGCGCGTCGAGCGACGCGGCGACCTGGACCTTGCTGTAGCGCTCGGCGAGGTCGTTGACGATCGTCGACAGCCGCTTCTTGTCGACCGACTCGTTGACGAAGGGGTAGTCCAGCGGCAGCGTCTCGTTGAACATCGCCCGGCCCAGGGTCGTGTCGAGCACGAGCACGGCGACCCGGCCGTCGGGGTCCGGCTCGACGCCCTCGGGCAAGGGGTGCTCGGCCGGCGGCACGACGCCGGTCAGACGCATCCGCACCAGCGAGCCCAGCCCGATCTCACCGGCGTCGTAGGCCATCCGGGCCTCGGCCGCCGTGGCGAAACCGCGCAGCCGGCGGTGGCCCTCGTCGTCGGTGCCCTCGAGGTAGGCCGGAGCGCTCTGGGAGGTCAGGTGGTAGAGCCCGATGATCATGTCCTGGGTGGGCATGGTCACCGGCCGGCCGTCGGCCGGTTTGAGGATGTTGTTGCTCGAGAGCATGAGGATGCGGGCCTCGGCCTGCGCCTCGGCCGACAACGGCACGTGCACGGCCATCTGGTCGCCGTCGAAGTCGGCGTTGAACGCCGTGCATACCAGCGGGTGGATCTGGATCGCCTTGCCCTCGACGAGCTGGGGCTCGAAAGCCTGGATGCCCAGGCGGTGCAGTGTGGGGGCGCGGTTGAGCAGCACGGGGTGCTCGGTGATGACCTCCTCCAGGACGTCCCACACGACCGGGCGCGAGCGCTCGACCATCCGCTTGGCGGACTTGATGTTCTGGGCGTGGTCGAGGTCGACCAGCCGCTTCATGACGAAGGGCTTGAACAGCTCCAGCGCCATCTGCTTAGGCAACCCGCACTGGTGCAGCTTCAGCTGCGGGCCCACGACGATGACCGAGCGGCCGGAGTAGTCGACCCGCTTGCCGAGCAGGTTCTGGCGGAACCGGCCCTGCTTGCCCTTGAGCATGTCCGAGAGGGACTTCAGCGGGCGGTTGCCGGGGCCGGTGACCGGCCGGCCGCGCCGGCCGTTGTCGAACAGCGAGTCCACGGCCTCCTGCAGCATCCGCTTCTCGTTGTTGACGATGATCTCCGGGGCACCGAGGTCCAGCAGCCGCTTGAGCCGGTTGTTGCGGTTGATGACGCGCCGGTACAGGTCGTTGAGGTCGCTCGTGGCGAACCGGCCGCCGTCGAGCTGCACCATCGGGCGCAGGTCCGGGGGGATGACGGGCACGGCGTCCAGGACCATGCCGGTGGGCCGGTTGGTCGTGGTCTGGAAGGCGGTGACGACCTTGAGCCGCTTGAGCGCCCGGGTCTTGCGCTGGCCCTTGCCGGTGGCGATGACCTCGCGGAGCATCTCCGACTCGGCGTCCAGGTCGAAGGTCTCCAGGCGCTTCTGGATCGCCGCGGCGCCCATCCCGCCCTCGAAGTACAGCCCGAAGCGGTCGCGCATCTCGCGGTAGAGGATCTCGTCGCCCTCGAGGTCCTGCACCTTGAGGTTGCGGAAGCGGTCCCAGACCTGCTCGAGACGCTCCACCTGCTGGTCGGCCCGGCGGCGGATCGACGCCATCTCGCGCTCGGCGCCGTCCTTGACCTTGCGCCGCACGTCGGACTTGGCGCCCTCGGCCTCCAGCTCGGCCAGGTCGCTCTCGAGCTTCTTGGCCCGCTCGTCGATGTCGACGTCGCGGCGGTTCTCGATCTCCTTGCGCTCGACCTGGATCTGCGCCTCCAGCGAGGGCAGGTCCTTGTGCCGCTGCTCGGTGTCGACCGCGGTGATCATGTAGGCGGCGAAGTAGATGACCTTCTCCAGGTCCTTCGGGGCCAGGTCCAGCAGGTAGCCCAGCCGCGACGGGACGCCCTTGAAGTACCAGATGTGGGTGACCGGGGCGGCCAGCTCGATGTGCCCCATGCGCTCGCGGCGGACCTTGGCGCGGGTGACCTCGACGCCGCACCGCTCACAGATGATGCCCTTGAAGCGCACCCGCTTGTACTTGCCGCACGAGCACTCCCAGTCCCGGGTGGGGCCGAAGATGCGCTCGCAGAACAGGCCCTCCTTCTCCGGCTTGAGGGTGCGGTAGTTGATCGTCTCGGGCTTCTTGACCTCGCCGTGGCTCCACTGGCGGATGTCCTCGGCTGTGGCCAGGCCGATGCGAAGCTCGTCGAAGAAGTTGACATCAAGCACGTCGTGCGTCCTTCTCTCTCACCCTGAGTGCGTGTCGTACGTGGGTGTGCCGCGCTCGCCGCTCCCCCACGCGACGGCCGCGGCGGCATACCGCCAAGGGGTCCTCAGACCTCCTCGACCGAGCTCGGCTCCCGCCGGGACAGGTCGATGCCCAGCTCCTCGGCCGCGCGGAACACGTCCTCGTCGGCCTCGCGCATCTCGATGGCCTGGCCGTCGGAGGCCAGCACCTCGACATTGAGGCACAGGGACTGCATCTCCTTGAGCAGCACCTTGAAGGACTCCGGGATGCCCGAGTCGGGGATGTTCTCGCCCTTGACGATGGCCTCGTACACCTTGACCCGGCCGGGGACGTCGTCGGACTTGATGGTCAGCAGCTCCTGCAGCGTGTATGCCGCGCCGTAGGCCTCCAGCGCCCAGACCTCCATCTCGCCGAACCGCTGGCCGCCGAACTGCGCCTTCCCGCCCAGCGGCTGCTGGGTGATCATCGAGTAGGGGCCGGTCGAGCGGGCGTGGATCTTGTCGTCGACGAGGTGGTGCAGCTTGAGGATGTACATGTAGCCGACCGCCACCGGCTCGGGGAACGGCTCGCCGGAGCGGCCGTCGAAGAGCCGGGCCTTGCCCGAGCCGTCGACCAGGCGCACCCCGTCGCGGGTGGGCCGGCTGGCGTCGAGCAGGCCGGTGATGACCTCCTCGCGAGCGCCGTCGAAGACCGGGCTGGCCACCCGCGACCCGGGGGGGGCCGAGTGGTTGTCGGCGGGGATCACGTCGGCCCAGCCCGGGTTGCCCTCGATGTCCCACCCGCGCGAGGCGGCCCACCCGAGGTGCAGCTCGAGGATCTGCCCGACGTTCATCCGGCCGGGGACGCCGAGCGGGTTGAGCACGACGTCGACGGGCGTGCCGTCCTCGAGGAAGGGCATGTCCTCGACCGGGAGGATCTTGGAGATGACCCCCTTGTTGCCGTGCCGACCGGCGAGCTTGTCGCCGTCGGTGATCTTGCGCTTGTTGGCCACGTAGACCCGGACCAGCTGGTTGACCCCCGGCGGCAGGTCGTCGCCGTCGTCCTTGTCGAAGACCTTGACGCCGATCACCGTGCCGGTCTCGCCGTGCGGCACCTTGAGCGAGGTGTCGCGCACCTCGCGGGCCTTCTCGCCGAAGATCGCCCGCAGCAGCCGCTCCTCCGGGGTCAGCTCGGTCTCGCCCTTGGGCGTGACCTTGCCGACGAGCAGGTCGCCGTCGCGGACCTCGGCGCCGATACGGATGATGCCGCGCTCGTCGAGATCGGCCAGCACGTCCTCGGAGACGTTGGGGATGTCCCGGGTGATCTCCTCGGGCCCGAGCTTGGTGTCCCGGGCGTCCACCTCGTGCTCCTCGATGTGGATCGAGGAGAGCACGTCGTCCTGGACGAGGCGCTGCGACAGGATGATCGCGTCCTCGTAGTTGTGGCCCTCCCACGGCATGAAGGCGACGAGCAGGTTGCGGCCCAGGGCCATCTCGCCGCCCTCGGTGGCCGGCCCGTCGGCGATGACCGTGCCGGCCTCGACCCGGTCGCCCTCGTCGACGATGACCACCTGGTTGTAGCAGTTGCCCTGGTTGGACCGGTCGAACTTGGCGATCCGGTAGGTGCGGCCGGTGCCGTCGTCCTGGGCCACCGTCACCAGGTCGGCGCTGACCTCGGTGACCACGCCGGGCGCCTCGGCCAGCACGACGTCCCCGGAGTCGATCGCGGCCCGGTACTCCATGCCGGTGCCCACCAGCGGGGCCTCGGACTTGACCAGCGGGACGGCCTGACGCTGCATGTTCGAGCCCATCAGCGCCCGGTTGGCGTCGTCGTGCTCGAGGAACGGGATGAGCGCGGTGGCCGCCGAGACCATCTGGCGGGGCGAGACGTCCATGTAGTCCACGTCGGCGCCCGGGACGTACTCCAGCTCGCCGCCCTTGGTGCGCACGAGGACCCGTTCCTCGGCGAAGGTCCCGTCGGGGTTGAGCACGGCGTTGGCCTGCGCCTTGACGTAGAGGTCCTCCTCGTCGGCCGACAGGTAGTCGACCTCGTCGGTGACCTTGCCGGCGACGACCTTGCGGTAGGGGGTCTCGACGAAGCCGAAGGCGTTGATCCGCCCGAACGACGCGAGCGAGCCGATCAGGCCGATGTTCGGCCCTTCCGGCGTCTCGATGGGGCACATCCGACCGTAGTGCGAGGAGTGGACGTCCCGGACCTCCATGCCCGCCCGGTCCCGGCTCAGACCGCCCGGGCCCAGGGCCGACAGGCGCCGCTTGTGGGTGAGGCCGGCCAGCGGGTTGTTCTGGTCCATGAACTGCGACAGCTGGCTGGTGCCGAAGAACTCCCGGATCGAGGCCACCACCGGGCGGATGTTGATGAGGGTCTGCGGGGTGATCGCCTCGACGTCCTGGGTGGTCATCCGCTCGCGGACCACCCGCTCCATGCGCGACAGGCCGGTGCGGACCTGGTTCTGGATCAGCTCGCCGACGCTGCGCAGCCGGCGGTTGCCGAAGTGGTCGATGTCGTCGGTCTCGACGAGCACGTCGAGGGGCTGGCCGTCGCGCTGCCCGGCGATGGTCGCCTCGCCGGCGTGCAGGCCCACCAGGTAGCGGATGGTCGCGACGATGTCGTCGATGGACAGCGTCGAGGCGGACAGCGCCGCGGTGAGCCCGAGCTTCTTGTTGAGCTTGTACCGGCCCACCTTGGCCAGGTCGTAGCGCTTGGGGTTGAAGTAGAGGTTGTCCAGCAGCGTCTGGGCGGCCTCCCGGGTCGGCGGCTCGCCCGGGCGCAGCTTGCGGTAGATGTCCAGCAGCGCGTCGTCCTGGCCCTGGGTGTGGTCCTTCTCCAGGGTCAGGCGCATCGACTCGTAGTCGCCGAACGTCTCGAGAATCTGGTCGTTGGTCCAGCCCAACGCCTTGAGCAGCACGGTCACCGACTGCTTGCGCTTGCGGTCCACGCGCACGCCGACCATGTCGCGCTTGTCGATCTCGAACTCCAGCCACGCGCCGCGGCTGGGGATGATCTTGGCGGTGAAGACGTCCTTGTCGGAGGTCTTGTCCGGGCTGCGCTCGAAATAGGCTCCCGGGCTGCGCACCAGCTGGGACACCACGACCCGCTCGGTGCCGTTGATGATGAACGTCCCCCGCTCGGTCATCAACGGGAAGTCGCCCATGAACACCGTCTGGCTCTTGATCTCGCCGGTGTTGGTGTTCATGAACTCCGCGGTGACGAACAACGGCGCGTCGTAGGTCTGATCGCGCTCCTTGCACGACTCGATGGTCTTGCGCGTCTCGTCGAACCGGTGGTCGCGGAAGGACAGCGACATCGACCCGGAGAAGTCCTCGATCGGGGAGATCTCCTCGAAGATCTCCTCCAGGCCCGAGCGGTCGGGCACGTCGGTGCGCCCGGCGGCCTTGGCCGCGGCGACCCGGGCCTGCCAGCGCTCGTTGCCGAGCAGCCAGTCGAAGCTCTCGGTCTGCAGCGCCAGCAGGTCGGGGATCTCCAGCGGCTCGTGGATCTGGGCGAAGGAGAGACGGCCCGAGGCCGTCCGTGCGGTGGTGAGGTTCTGGGACGCGTTGCGCGAGGGTGCCAACGGGTGTCCTTCCACTGACGTGCCGAGTGTCGTCGTCGCGTCGCTCACCGGGGGCATCCCGAGCCACGGCGGCAGTCACGGCGGTGTGTCAGCACGTAGCGCTCAGGCGAAGGATCGGGGGTCAGGACAGTGGGCAGCGCAAAGCGCGAGCATACCGGAGGTGGGCATGACTGTCCAATCGAGTCAAGGGCCCCGGCGTGCGATCGCTCGGCGTACGCTGCGGTGACCGAACTCGATACGACGAGGATGACGCCTCGCACGGCGAACGTCAAGGCATGGCGGGGCCGGACCACCCCGTGTCGCGGCCCGGGCGCCCAGCAGTCGGGGCCCCCGACGGCGCGGGTCGGGGCCCCCGCAGGCGCCCGGTCAGGGCGCCGGGGTGCGCCCGGCGAGCACCTCGGCGAGCAGATCCGCGTCGCAGTTGCCGCCGCTGAGCACCACGGCCACCCGAGCCCCGGCGACCGCGTCGCGGTCGGCGATCAGCCCGGCCAACGCGATCGCGCCGGCCGGCTCGGCGAGCAGGTGCGTGGTGCGCAGCAGCACCCGCATCGCCTCGGCACAGTCGTCGTCGGACACCGCCCGGATGCCATGCGCGCCCGCCACCATGGTGCGCACCGCCTCGGGGTCGGGCACCCGGCAGGCGACGCCGTCGACGAAGGTCGCCGCGTCGGGCGTGGTGACGACCGTGCCGATGGCGAAGGACAGCGCGGTGGCCGGCGCCCGGTCGCTGACCAGCCGACGATCCGGGTGGGATGGCCCAGCAGGTCGCGCACCCCGATCAGCCCGCCGATGCCCGAGCCCATGCCCACCGGGACGTACACGGCATCGAGCGCTCCGGCGGTCGCGAACAGCTCGGCGGCGTAGGTCGCCACCCTGACGACGAGGTCCGGGTGGTAGGGCGGCACCGCTTCCCACCCACGCTCGGCGGCCAGCGCCGCGGCATACTCGCGCGCCTGCTGGAAGTCCCGACCGTGGACGACGAGCTGCGCACCGAAGCCGACCATCGCGGCGTTCTTGTCCGGACTGTTGCCCTCCGGGACGACGATGACGACGGGCAGCCCGGCCGCCCGGGCGGCATAGGCCAGGGACTGGCCGTGGTTGCCGCGGGTCGCCGAGACGATACCGGGCACCTGTGGGCGCTGCCGGCGAAGCCGGTCGAGGTAGACCAGCCCGCCACGCACCTTGAACGCCCCGGTCGGGGTGGCGCTCTCTTGCTTGACCCACACCTGGGCTCCGACGGCCCGGCTCAGCAGCGGCCACCGGTAGGCGGGCGTCGGCGGGAAGTGCCGCCTGACCAGCGCCGTCGCGGCGTCCAGCCGCGCCCGGGTCAGGGCCATCGGGCACCCCTTCGGTCGGCGGAGACGGTCGGACCCGGCCGGCCGCAGGGGTGTGCGGTGGGCCGGGTCCGACTGGCCGTGGTATGCCGTGATGCCGGCACACCACGGGATCTCACTTGAGCGTGACGGTGGCCCCGGCGCTCTCCAGCTGCTCCTTGGCCTTGTCGGCCGCGGCCTTGTCGACCTTCTCCAGGACCGCCTTCGGGGCGCCGTCGACGAGGTCCTTGGCCTCCTTGAGGCCCAGGCTGGTCAGCGCGCGGACCTCCTTGATGACCTGGATCTTCTTCTCGCCGGCGGCCTCGAGGACGACGTCGAACTCGTCCTTCTCCTCCTCGGCCGGGGCCTCGGCCGCGCCGCCGCCCGCGCCGGGGGCCGCGGCCAGCGCCACGGGGGCCGCGGCGGTGACCCCGAAGGTCTCCTCGAACTGCTTGACGAACTCGGACAGCTCGATGAGGGTCATCTCCTTGAATGCCTCGAGGAGCTCGTCGGTGCTGAGCTTGGCCATGGTGGGCGTTCCTTCCTGGGTATGCCGTGAGTGGCTTCGGTGTGCGGCTGCGACCCGAGCGGGCTCAGCCGTCGTCGCCACCCGTGGCGACGTCGGTGGGTGTGTCGGTGGTGGTGTCGGACGGCCCTGCGACCTCGTCCTGCGGCACGGCGTCCTGCGCGACGGACTCCTGCGCAGCGGCGTCCTGCGCGACGGAGTCCTGCGCTGCGGCGTCCTGCGGGAGGGAGTCCTGCGGCCCGCCGTCCTGGACCGGTCCCTGGGCCTGGACCTTGGCCCGCAGGGCCTCGACCAGACGGGCCGTCTGCGACAGCGGGGCCGCGAACAGCGAGACCGCGGTGCTCAGCGAGGCGTTCATCGCCCCGGCCAGCTTGGCCAGCAAGACCTCCCGCGACTCCAGGTCGGCCAGCTTGGCGATGTCGGCGGCGGTGAGCGGCCGGCCGTCCAGGACCCCACTCTTGATCACCAGCATCGGGTTGGCCTTGGCGAAGTCGCGCAACCCCTTGGCCGTCTCGACCGGGTCGCCGGTGACGAACGCGAGCGCCGACGGCCCGACCAGCTGCCCGTCGAAGGCGCTCACCCCGGCCTGCTTGGCGGCCAGCTCGGTGAGGGTGTTCTTCACCACGGCATACGTCGCGTGCTCGCGGATCGAGTTGCGCAAGGCGGTGAGCTGCTTGACGCTCAGCCCGCGGTACTCGGTGAGCACGACCGCCCCGGAGCTGCGGAACCGCTGCGCCAGATCGGCGATGGCAGCGGATTTCGCGGCGGTGGCCATCGGGCCTCCTTCGTCGGTGTGGTCCTCCGGCGAGGGCCCGGCACGAGAGAGCCCCGAGCGCGCGGCGCACGGGGCTGGGGGCGGCATACGGACATGCGTGCCGGTCAACGTCGTGGCCTGCGCTGGCGGCCCGCTGGTGGCGGGACCTTCGATCCCCAGGCTGGGCCCGGGGACAACCGGCGGTCATCGGTCGGGGACAGCGTACGGGCCGGCCCCGGCGCGGGTCAAAACGCGGTGGGTCGGTGCCTCGGCGCCGGCGTCTGGCCGCCCTCGGCCGGGGGCGCCAGCGGGTGGACCAGGTCCGCAGGCAGGTCGCGCAGCACCGTGGCGACCTCGGGCAGCACCTGGCGGAACACACTGGTGCGTCGCCAGAGCAGGGCGAGGTCGCGATGCGGGGTCGGGTCGCCGAACCGGCGCAGGACCAGGGTGGGCGAGGGCGGCACCGGTGGGCACACCGACAACATCGGCAGCAGGGTCACCCCGACGCCGGCGCCGACCATGTGCCGCAGGGTCTCCAGGCTGGTCGCGCGGAACTCGTCGTACTCCTGACCGCCGACCAGGCGGCATACCGCCAGGGCCTGGTCGCGCAGGCAGTGGCCCTCCGCCAGCAGCAGCACCCGCTCACCGGCCAGCGCCGAGGGCGCCACCGCGCCGGTGCCGGCGGCGAGGGGGTGCCCGGCCGGCACCGCCAGGACGAAGTCCTCCCGGAAGAGCGGCTCGGCGACCAGGGCCTCGTCGTCCACCGGGAGGGCGAGCACCGCGGCGTCGAGGCGCCCGGAGCTCAGCTGGTCGAGCAGGACGGCGGTCTTGTCCTCGACGAGCAGCAGCTCGAGATCGGGCAGCCGACGGCCCAGGGAGGGCACGACGTGGGGCAGCAGGTAGGGCGCGAGGGTCGGGAAGGCGCCCAGTCGCAGGGTGCCCGAGCGGGGGTCGCGGGCCTGGCGGGCGAGGCCCCGGATGGCCTCGGCCTCGGCGAGGATGTCGCGGGCCCGCGCGGCGATGGCCTGCCCGGTCGCGGTGAGCATGACCTGCCGAGGGCTGCGCTCCACGAGCTCGGCGCCCAGCTCGGCCTCGAGCTTCTTCAGCTGCATCGACAGGGTCGGTTGGCTGACGAAGCAGGCCTGCGCCGCGCGGCCGAAGTGTCGGTGGTCGGCGACCGCGACGAGGTACTGCAGGTCCCGCAGGTTCATCCCCGACCCCCGCCGGTATGCCGCGGCGGCATCGTCACGCCGTGGCGGCGGCGACGACTGGGGCGGCGGGCACCGCCGCCGCGGACTCCTCCGGCGCGCTGGTGCGGATGAGGTGGTCGAACGCGCCGAGGGCTGCGGTCGCCCCGGCCCCGAGGCTGACGACGATCTGCTTGTAGGGCACCGTCGTGCAGTCCCCGGCGGCGAAGACGCCGGGCACCGAGGTGTGACCACGGTCGTCGACGACGATCTCCTTGCGCTCGCTGAGCGCCACCGCCGTGCCGAGCCACTCGGTGTTGGGCAGCAGGCCGATCTGGACGAACACCCCCTCCAGGTCGATATGCCGGGCCGCGCCGCTGACCCGGTCCTCGTAGTCCAGGCCGGTGACCCGCTCGTCGCCGACGACCTGCGTGGTCGTCGCGGACAGGATGACCTCGACGTTGGGCAGGCTGTGCAGCTTGCGTTGCAGGACCGCGTCGGCGCGCAGCTCGTCGAGGAACTCCAGGACGGTGACGTGCCCGACGACCCCGGCCAGGTCGATGGCCGCCTCGATGCCGGAGTTGCCCCCGCCGACGACCGCGACCCGCTTGCCCTTGAAGAGCGGCCCGTCGCAGTGCGGGCAGAACGTCACGCCCTTGTTGCGGAAGTCCTCCTCGCCGGGCACGCCCATGTGCCGCCACCGGGCGCCGGTGGCGAGCACGACGGTGCGGGCCCGCAGCGTCGCGCCCCCCTCGAGGGGGACCTGGATCAAACCCTCGGGCGCGGCGGCGGGCACCAGGGACCTGGCCCGCTGGTTGCCGACGATCTCCACGTCGTAGCTCTCGACGTGGGCCTGCAGGGCGGCGGCGAGCTGGGGCCCCTCGGTGTAGGGCACCGAGACGAAGTTCTCGATGCCGACGGTGTCGAGCACCTGGCCGCCGAAGCGCTCGGTCACCAGCCCGGTGCGGATGCCCTTGCGCGCGGCATACACGGCCGCCGCGGCCCCGGCCGGGCCGCCCCCGACGACGAGCACGTCGAAGGGCTCCATGGCGTCGATGCGGGCGGTCTGCGCGGCGACCGTGCCCGGGTCGAGCCTGGCGAGGATCTCCTCGACGGTCATCCGGCCTTGGCCGAACAGCTCGCCGTTGCGCAAGACCGTCGGCACGGCCTGCACGGCGTGCGCCTCGATCTCGTCCTGGAAGGCCCCGCCCTCGATAGCCACGTGCCCGATCCGCGGGTTGAGCACACTCATGGCGTTGAGCGCCTGGACCACGTCGGGGCAGTTCTGGCAGGTCAGGGACATGTACGTCTCGAAGTGGTGCTCGCCCTCGACGGCCCGGATCGCCGCCACGGTGTCGTCGGACAGCTTCGGGGCGACGCCGCCGACCTGCAGCAGGGCCAGCACCAGGGAGGTGAACTCGTGCCCTAGCGGCAGCCCGGCGAAGCGCACCGACACCTCCGAGCCCGGGCGCCGGACGGCGAACGACGGGGTGCGCACGTCCGGCGCCGTGACGACGGTGACGCGGTCGGACAGGGCCGCGATCTCGTCGAGCAGCTCGCGGGTCTGGGCGGACAGGCGGCCCTCGTCGAGGCTGGCGGCCAGCTCGACGGGCTCGGTGACGCGCTCGAGGAAGGTCTTGAGCTGGGCAGTGAGGGTGGCGTCGAGCACGGCGTCGGCTCCTGGTTCGGGTGGTGCGGATCGGTTGGCGTGAGGGCGGACCGGCCGGACGGCACGGCCCCGGTATGCCGGGCGGCGGCACACCGGGGCCGGCGCGGCATACCGGTCAGATCTTGCCGACCAGGTCCAGCGACGGGGCCAGGGTCTGCGCGCCCTCCTCCCACTTGGCCGGGCAGACCTCACCGGGGTGGCTGCGCACGTACTGCGCCGCCTTGACCTTGCGGACCAGCTCGGCGGCGTTGCGCCCGACGCCCTCGCAGGTGATCTCCATGACCTGGATGACCCCGTCGGGGTCGACGAGGAAGGTGCCCCGGTCGGCCAGGCCGGCGCCCTCGCGCATCACGCCGAAGTTCGTCGTGATGGCGCCGTTCGGGTCGCCCACCATGTAGTAGTCGATCTTGCCGATCGTGTCGGAGGAGCTGTGCCAGGCCTTGTGGACGAAGTGGGTGTCGGTGGACACCGAGAACACCTCGACGCCGAGCGCGGACAGCTCGGCGTAGTGGTCGGCCATGTCGCCGAGCTCGGTCGGGCACACGAAGGTGAAGTCCGCCGGGTAGAAGAAGAAGATCGACCACTTACCCAGGGCGTCGGCCTCGGTGACGTCGACGAACGCGCCGCTCTTGAACGCGGTCGCCGAGAAGGGCTGGATCGTGCTGCCGATGATTCCCATGGACGTTGAGCACCTCGCTGTAGGTCGCGGATTGACGATAGTCATTCTATATTGAAAGCACTCCTATTGCCACCTGCTCTCTATCGCTAGCGTCGATGGCCGCGATAGGTCCGCTCGATGGGGTCAGCTCGCCTCCCCCTTGTCGGTGACCCCCGCCGCGTCGAAGGTGGCCACCTCCCGCAGCACCCGGGCCGCGGACTGCACCATCGGGACGGCCAGGGCACCCCCCGAGCCTTCGCCGAGGCGCAGCTCGAGGTCGACCAGCGGACGCAGCCCCAGACTGTCGAGGGCCGCGCTCGCCCCGGGCTCCGCCGAGCGGTGCCCGGCCACCCAGTAGTCGGCCGCGACCGGGGCCAGGGCGCGAGCCACGAGCGCGGCCGAGCAGGCGATCACCCCGTCGAGGAGCACCGGCACGCGGCGGGCCGCCCCGGCCAGCAGCAGGCCCACCAGGGCGGCATGCTCCAGCCCGCCCACCTGGGCCAGCGCCTCGAGCGGATCGGCCGGCGAGACCCCACGGGCCACGGCCTGCTGGACGACGGCGACCTTGCGGGCCAGGGTGGCCTCGTCGACGCCGGTCCCCCGGCCGGTCACCGCCGCGGCCGGCAGACCGGTGAAGACGGCGACCAGCGCGGCGGAGGCGGTCGTATTGGCGATCCCCATGTCGCCGGTGACCAGCAGCTGACAGCCGTCGGCCACCAGGCCGTCGGCGACCTCGATGCCGACCTCGATCGCGGCCAGAGCCTGTTGCGTGCTCATCGCCGGGCCGAGGGACAGATCCGCCGTGCCGCGGGCGACCTTGCGCGAGAGCAGTCCCGGCGCGTCCGGCAGGTCGGCGGCGACCCCGACGTCGACGACGACGACCTGGGCACCGACCTGGCGGGCCAGCGCGTTGACCACCGCTCCCCCGGCCAGCAGGTTGCCGACCATCTGGGCGGTGACCTCCTGTGGCCAGGGCGTGACGCCCTGGGCGTGGACCCCGTGGTCGCCGGCGAAGACCGCGATCGCCACCCGCTGCGGCTGCGGCGGCGGGCAGGTGGCGTAGATGCCGGCGAGCGCGCAGCCGAGGTCCTCGAGCGGGCCCAGCGAGCCGGGCGGCTTGGTGAGCACGGTATGCCGCTGCCGGGCCGCGTCGACGTCGGGGCCCGACAGGGGCTGGATCCGCTCGAGAGTCCGCTGCAGTGGCGACACGGGCGCCGGTCAGCCCAGCGCTCGGGGCGGCCCGACCTGGTCGGCCGGCGGGGCGGCGATGGTCACGGGGGTCCCCCACTCGGAGTACACCGTGATCACCTTGACCCCGGCGAGCGTGCCGATCTGCTTGGCCGGGCGATCGCTGGAGTCGAGCCAGACGTCGACCTCTGGCCCGCCGGTGGTGGCGCTGGCACTGCCGGCCCCGGTGAGCTTGTAGTGGGTGAGGCCGCCCTCGGTGCCCACGAGAGTCGCCGCGAAGCCCTTGAGCGCCTCGATCTGCTGACGCGGATCGGTGGTGCCCGACAGCCGCGCACTGATCTGCTTGCTGACCGCGTCGGTGGCGTCGGGGTCGATCTTCACCCAGGGCGCCCCGTTGGCCGACGGGAACATCGCGCTCTTGATGTAGAAGGTGCCGCCGACGGCGACGACGTCCATGGGCTGCCCGCCGACTGTCAGCGTGCCCTTGGAGTCCAGCGTCCCGTTCTTGGCGATGGAGTAGAGGGTCTCGCCGGTCAGGGCGAGCCCCGCCCCGCCCCCCTCGGTGGTGACCACGCCCTTGCCGCTGCCGGCCTTGGTCATCGCCTCGACCATCCTCGCCCCGATGACGGCGCCGTCGATCGTCGAGGTAGTCGCCGTGGTCGAGGTGGCCGTGGTGGTCGGCGAGGAGGTGCAGGCCCCCAGACCGACCAGGGCCGAGACGCTGAGCAGGACGAGCAGGCGACTCTTCACGCGGGACCCCCTGAGTGGTGGAGTTGTTCTCGTCGGCGAAAGTACCAGCAGCAAGCGCCAGGGTCGCGCCCGGCCGTGGCGGACCGGGAGCCGCCGAGGACGTCGACCGCCGGGGGCACCTCGTCGCAGCTCCCCGGGTCGCCGACCTAGGCACCGCCGGGATTGCTCCGCTGGGCCCTACTGCCAGAGCACATAGTCGAAGCTCAGTTGCGGGTCGCCGACCGTGGGGACGGCCGTGACATGCAGAGCCGCGACATGGTCGGCCTTGGTGAGCAGGCAGATCGTGGATCCTGGCGTCACCGGGTCGAGGCTGAGCAGGAAGTCGACATCGTTGGGCACGCTCAGAGCTGCCACGCAGGCGGCCCGGTCGGAGCCGCCCCGGGCCAAGGCGACGCTGTGGCCGTAGATGGTGCGCACGGAGTAGTCGCGGTCGTGATCCACCGTGAACTCGGTGGTGGGCAACGAGTTCGAGCTCGCGACCAGGCCGACGGTGAGGTCCGCGAACTGGCCGACCCGCACGCTCATCGACCCCGTCGCGAGGACCTGCCCGCTCGGCTGCACGGTGGGTCGGACCGGGTCGGTGCGCCCGGCGCCCGCCGCCGCCGGCGGGACCGATACGCGCTCCCCCCCGACCGACCCGTCGGAGACGGCGCTCGTGCTCGCCGCGGTGGTCGACGACCCGGGTGTGTCGCGAGCGGACCGCACCACCCCACCACGGCGACGATCGCCGTGAGCAGGGCCGCCAAACCGGTGAGAATCCCCGGGAGGGTCGTCCAATAGCGGATGAACCCACGTTCACCGGATGGCTGACCGGAGGTCTCGGCCGGCTTCGCCGTCATCGCCACCACCCCCTGGGGACGCCCTCACCACCACTGTAGGACGTCCCCACCATGGCGACTATTCGGGCGTCGGCAAGGTGCCCGGCCGGCGGTCCCGAGGCGCCCCGGCGGTGGTCCCCCTACGCCGGGGGTCGCCCGTGCGCCGCGCCCACCCTCAGGCGGACTCGTCCTCGCTCATGAGGTTGCGGGTGCGGCCGGCGTCCAGGGGGATGCCGGGGCCCATCGAGGTGGCCAGGGTCGCCTTGGTGACGTAGCGACCCTTGGACGCCGAGGGCTTGAGCCGCATGACCTCGTCGATGGCCGCGGAGTAGTTCTCCACCAGGGCCCGGTCCTCGAAGGACACCTTGCCGATGATGAAGTGCAGGTTGGCGTGCTTGTCCACGCGGAACTCGATCTTGCCGCCCTTGATGTCGGTCACCGCCTTGGCGACGTCCATGGTCACGGTGCCCGTCTTGGGGTTGGGCATGAGCCCGCGCGGGCCGAGGATCTTGCCCAGACGGCCCACCTTGCCCATCATGTCCGGCGTCGCGACGACGGCGTCGAAGTCGAGCCAACCGCCGGTGATCTTCACGATGAGCTCGTCCGCGCCGACGTGGTCGGCCCCGGCCTCGCGTGCGGCCTGCGCCTTGTCACCGCCGGCGAAGACGAGCACCCGGGCGGTCTTACCGGTGCCGTGCGGCAGGTTGACGGTGCCGCGGACCATCTGGTCGGCCTTGCGGGGGTCGACCCCCAACCGCAGGGCCACCTCCACGGTGGCGTCGTAGGTCGTCGTGGCCGTCGACTTGGCGAGGCGGACCGCCTCGAGGGGGCCATAGACACGGCCGGGCTGGATCTTCTCCGCCGCGGCCCGATAGGCCTTGCTGCGCTTCACTGCTGCTCCTGTCGATCAGGGGTCCAGTCGTGGTCTGCGGGCCGCGCCGGCCCTGCCACCACGCGGCATACCCCTGCGGTATGCCGCGCACGTCCCGCCGCGCGGGCGGGCAGCCTGGTCAGTAGCCCGGCGTCTGCACGCCCATCGAGCGGGCCGTCCCGGCGATGATCCGGGCGGCCATCTCGACGTCGTTGGCGTTGAGGTCGACCATCTTCTGCGCCGCGATCTCGCGGACCTGCTCGGGGGTGAGGGTGGCGACCTTGGTCTTGTGCGGCTCGCTGGAGCCCTTGGCCAGGCCGGCGGCCTTCTTGATGAGCTCGGCGGCCGGGGGGGTCTTGGTGACGAAGGTGAACGAGCGGTCCTCGAACACCGTGATCTCCACCGGGATCACGCTGCCGCGCTGGTGCTCGGTCGCGGCGTTGTACGCCTTGACGAACTCCATGATGTTGACGCCGTGCTGGCCGAGGGCCGGGCCCACGGGCGGGGCCGGGGTGGCCGCGCCGGCGTTGATCTGCAGCTTGATGAAGCCGGCGATCTTCTTCTTCTTCGGAGGCATTGCCGTGTGTGTCCTTACCGTTTCGTGGGCCGACGCCGTGGGCGATGACCCGGTTGCAGTGCCGCCCGGCAGGACCGGGGGCGGAGTCGGTCGGTCAGATCTTGGCGACCTGGCCGAACGACAACTCGACCGGGGTCTCCCGGCCGAAGATCGAGACGAGCACCTTGAGCTTCTGGGTGTCCGGGTTGATCTCGGAGATCGTCGCGGGGAGGGTCTCGAAGGGACCCTCCATGACGGTGACCGACTCGCCGATCTCGAAGTCGACGATCCGCACCTCCTTGGCCTGACCCGCGGAGGGGCGGGCCCCGCCGGTGCCGCCGTGGCCGGCGGTGGCCGGGACGAGGTTGTGGGCGAGCATCCCGAAGACCTCGTCGTGGGTCAGCGGGATGGGCTGGTGGGCACTGCCGATGAAGCCGGTGACCCCGGGGGTATGCCGCACCGCGCCCCAGGACTCGTCGGTGAGGTCCATGCGCACGAGGACGTAGCCCGGCACGCGGACTCGGCGCACGAGCTTCTTCTGGCCGTTCTTGATCTCGGTCACCTCTTCCATGGGGACCTGGATCTCGTGGATGTAGTCCTCCATGTTCAGGGACACGACGCGGGTCTCGAGGTTGGTCTTGACCCGGTTCTCGTAGCCGGCGTAGGAGTGCACGACGTACCACTGGCCGGTCTTGGAGCGCAGGGTGGCCTTGAACTCGGCCACCGGATCGGCCGGCGCCTCGGCCTCGTCGTCGGCCGGCGTGGCCTCGCCCGGGTCGTCGGCCGGCGTGGCCTCGCCCACGTCGTCGGCCGGCGTGGCCTCTCCCGCGTCGTCGGCGTGTGCCTCGCCCACGTCGTCGGCCGGCGCGGCGTCGACGTCCGCGACCTGCTCGGCCACCTCGTGGCCCGGCCGCACGCCGCTGTCGTCGTACTCGGTCACCTCAGGACCCTCTCCGTCGAAACCCATTGGCGCTCAGGGCACCCTTGCATGTTCGGCCCGCGCGGTGGCACTCGCGCACCGCCGGGCCGGCCAGCGCGCTCAGCCGCCGGCGAAGACGAGCAACACGAGCTGGTGCAGGACGAAGTCCAGGCCGGCGACGATCCCCATGATGGCCAGCACGAACACGATGACGACCGCCGTGTAGTTGACCAACTCCGAGCCGGTCGGACGCACCACCTTGCTCAGCTCGTCGAGGATCTGACGCACGTACCGCGACAGCCGCCGGACCGCGCGACCGAGCACGTTGCCACCCTCGTCGCGAGGGCGCGCGGTGCGCCGCGGAGCGCTCGTCTCGGACACGTCACCTCTCCCTCGATCGACCAGCGGTCGATACCCGTCACCGTTGCCGTCGACCGTGCCGACCGACCGGCAGACCAACGCAGGGCAAGAGGGACTCGAACCCCCAACCGCCGGTTTTGGAGACCGGTGCTCTACCAATTGAGCTATTGCCCTTCGGCGGGGCGTGGGGACGACCCGCCGGGCGGCCGAGCCAGGGCATGCCGAAGCATGATCGCCGAAGCCACCGAAGGGACAGCATACGCGCAGCGCGTCGTGGGCCGCGAACCAGCGCCGCGGCATACCGGCTCCCTGCCCGGTTGCCGACGCCCGCGCCCCCGACCTGCCACTATGGGCGCAGCAGAGCAGTCGGCGACGGTGGGCGGGAGGGCGGCGTGAAGGCCTACCCCGTCAAGTTCGCGCTCATCGCCGTGTCCGTGGTGCTGGCGATCTGGGCGATCTGGGCCGAGGAGAACCGCCTGAAGCTGGCCCTCACCGCGCTGGTGCTGTTCGCGGCATGGGGCATCTGGTTGGCCGTCGACCGCGACGACCGGCCCGAGCACACCCCCCGCGGGCCGATCGAGCAGCGGCAGGTCGACGGCCCCTGAGCCCCGAGCGGCCACGCGGCGCGCCCCACCCGCGACCCGGGACCGCCCGCGCTCCACGCGGGCGGTGAGACGCAGACCTCCCGAATCGCCGGTTCACTCCGCCCGCGCATCGACTTACAGTTTCCCCATGGCCACCGACCAGGACTTCGACCGCGAGACGATCGGCGACGACTTGGAGCTCTGGTCCATCGACGACGAGGACCAGTTGCAGCCGGAGGACACCCTCATCGACCGGGGGATCGCCGACATCCTCGACGAGGGCTACTCCCCGCCGGACAAACCGCGCTACTCCGGCTGCTACGGCACCACGGCTTACGAGCAGAGCCATCACGAGACGATCGAGCAGCGCATCCAGCAGGAGGAGCCGGACCCGTACTCCGCGTACGGCGCGCCCGAGGACGAGAGCGGCGACCGGCAGGCCCGCCGCGAGCGCCTCGGTGGTGACGACCCGGACGCGATCTTCGCCGACGAGGACTTCGTCGGCCAGGCGGGACGCCGGCGCAGCGGCCGGCTGCGCGACGGTGAGGAGAGCGACGTGTATGCCGGGGACGTCGGCATCGACGGAGGCGCCGCCTCGGCCGAGGAGGCCGCGATGCACATCCTCGACGACGAGGACCCGGACGACTGACCGGGCCCGCGCCGGGGCCGAGCACGCACCCCGGCCCCGCGGCGGCCCGTCCGCTGCACACCCTGCCCAAGGCCCATCTGCACCTGCACTTCACCGGCTCGATGCGCCGGTCCACGCTCACCGACCTGGCCGCCGAGCACGGCATCCGACTGCCCGAGGCCCTCACCGACCACTGGCCACCGCGCCTGCGCGCCACCGACGAGCGCGGCTGGTTCCGCTTCCAGCGGCTCTACGACGCCGCCCGGGCCTGCGTGCGGGGCGAGGCTGACCTGCGCCGTGTGGTCCGCGAGGCGGCGCAGGACGACGCCCGAGAGGGGTCGCGGTGGCTGGAGATCCAGGTGGAGCCGAGCTCCTACGCCCCGTCCGTCGGCGGTCTCACCCCCGCGCTGGAGGTCGTCCTGGACGAGGCGCGACTGGCCTCGGCGGCGACCGGCACCGGGGTCGGGGTCGTCGTCGCCGCGTCCCGGGTCCGCCACCCCCTCGATGCCCGCACCCTGGCGCGGCTGGCCGCCCGGTATGCCGGTGAGGGGCCCGGATCGGTGGTCGGTTTCGGGCTGTCCAACGACGAGCGGCGCGGGGTGACCGAGCAGTTCGCCCCCGCCTTCCGGATCGCCGCGCGGGCCGGGCTGGCGCTCGTGCCGCACGGCGGCGAGCTGCTCGGGCCCGCCGCGGTGCAGCAGACCCTGACGGTGCTGCGCCCCGATCGGCTCGGTCACGGGGTCCGGGCCGTCGAGGACCCCCGGGTGCTCGACGAGGTCGCCGAGGCCGGGGTCACGCTGGAGGTGTGCCCGGGCAGCAACGTGGCTATGGGCGTCTACGAGCGCGCCGAGGACGTCCCCCTGCAGGCCCTGGTGGCACGCGGCATACCGGTCGCCCTCGGCGCGGACGACCCGCTGCTGTTCGGCTCGCGCCTGGTGGAGCAGTACGCGCTGGCCCGCACCGCGGCGGGGCTCTCGGACTCGATGCTGGCCGAGCTGGCCCGGGCCTCGTTCCGCGGCAGCCGGGCACCGCAGGCGGTGCGGGCCCGCGCCCTGGCGGACATCGACGCCTGGACCAGCGCTTAGCTGAGTCCCGCCCGCATGAGTGAGCTCGTGGGTCACGTCGGCTCTCGACGGGAGCGCTGACATCGGCCAGAGCCGCTGGTGCCTGGCACCGGCGGCCATGGGGACGCCCAGGGCGTGTCAAGTGGGTGGCTCAGGTGGCTCACCCCACGCCCGGGCGGCCTTAATCGGACCGCACCCGGAGCCGATAGGCCCGCAGGGCCGCAGAGTCGTTGGCGGTGAGGGCGGCGAGCTGGTCAAGCGCTCCGGCCGTCGCCGGTATGCCGCACCGCCGGGCCGCGTGGTCGTCGGCGGCCAGCTCGATGAGCAGCCGAGCGCGCCGGTGCAGGGCGGACACCCAGGCCAGCGGTACACAGGCCGCATGCAGCCGCGACACCCGCAACATCAGGGGATGCCGGGCCTGCACGTGGTGCTCCTCGTGGGCGATGACCGCGCCCACCTCGGCCTGGCTGAGGTGATCGACCAGGGCGCTGGTGAGCAGCACCTCGCGCTGCGATGGATGCGTCCAGGCCATTGGGTGGCCCGACCTCAGGTAGGTGATTCGCCAGCTCCCGCGCTGCTCGCTGTGGTAGGCCGAGGCACGGCGCAGCTCTTCGATAGTCGCGTTTGCGTCGTCGTCGATGGCGATGAACTCCTCGGCGCGAGTGAACACCCATGCCCCGGCTGCTCCGACGACGAGCAGGACCGTCCAGCCAGCGGTATACCACAGCGCCGTGCGGGGATCAGGCGTCGCGAGCGGCGTGGCTGCCGTGAGGACTACCTTGCACACGACCAGCCCGGCCAGGGCATGACCGAGGAGCACGAGCGCAGACCACGCGGCCAGGGTCTCCCGCGGGTGGTGGGTCTGCCACGGACGCAGGGGGAACACCACTGCGGCACACACCGCCCAAAGGACCACGGCCACCGCGGTCTGGGTCGCGGTCACCGCCGCTGTTTCAACGCCCTGGTCAACGCGAGCAGGTCCTCGTACGGCAGCATGCCGGCGAATTGCGCCAACGCGGCGGCCCGGTCGTCGGCCTGATTGACCAGTTGCTCCATCCGGCTCGCCGCAGTGGCCCACTCGGTGCGCACCGGCACAAGACCCCCCTCTTCGTCTCGGGCGACCATGCCCTTGGCCTCCAACCGGGCCAGCACGGTCAGCACTGTGGTGCGAGCCGGTCCGGCCTCACCGTCAGTCAAGGCCAACCAGACCTCGCGCCCCGGCACCGGCCGACCGGCCTGCCAGAGCACCTGCATGACCCGGCTCTCCAACGAACCGGGCATGGCGCGGACCATGGGGGTCGCTCCCTTCGGTTAAGGGCCGACTGCGGGGCCATGTTCCCTCGGATTGCCCCTGGTTGTCCACACGATGTCGACAGCACGTGACCGATCCCACGTTGGGACGGTCGTCGTGGCGCCTCGGTCGCCTTTCGCGCGACAGGGGCTTTCGCTACAGTTCGGTGCATGCTGTCTACAGGGTGTAGTCAGTGGGCACCAGTCGCCCGCGGGCGATCCCGTTCCCAACGCGCGGCGACGACGCCGCTCTCGGGCCTCCTGCGCGTGCCGACCTTCGCCACCGTCGCCACCGGGCTGGCCGTCGGTGGTCACGCCCTCGCCAGTGGCTGCTCGCCCTCGCTCCGATCCGTCGCAGTCCTCGCCGCAGGCGCCTCGCTGGGGCGACTGGCGCTCGGGCGACGGACTGCACGATTGGCGCCGCTCGTCATACTCACTTTGGCCAGCCAACTCGTCGGCCACCTCGTGCTCGCTGCTCAGGGAGATGTGGGCCAGCCCGTGGGGCATCGCCACGCGAGCGCCGTGGCCGTCCCCGTCGTCACGGATGACGCCGGCCTCTCGGCGGGCATGCTCGCGGCCCACACTCTGGCCGCCCTGCTCTGTGCCTTGTGGATGCACCGCGGCGAGACCCGGGCAGCCGCTTTGGCCCGGCGTCTCACCCACCCGCTTCCGCTCCTGCTCCCGGCCGGCCCGCGCGCCCACCGCGCCGGGCCCGTCGAGCGCGCAATGCGTGTCCTCGTGTCGCGCATCGTTCGGTCACCAGCCCTCGGCCGGGCACCACCGCCTTCCGCCTAGCCGTTCCGGACATGTCCCACAGGCCGGGCCGCCCTGAGCCCGCCCCAGGTTGCTCGCGACATGACGCGACGCCTCGGAATGCACGCGCACCGGCGGCCTCGTCTTGCTCCCCATCGTGGCGGCGGCATCCCCCGGGACCTCACTCGGGCAGTCGCTGTCGCCGGACATCGCCGATCGCGGTTGCGGCATACCGGCGGTTGGGGTCATGTGGACGTTCAGACCAGCTGGACCTCGTACTCCTTTCATCCGCGGGCGGAGCCCAGCGGTCTTGACCCGCCCCGAATGCCAGCCGGGCACGTCCCGGCGATCCCTCCCACTCTCCCAGACTCTCTGCATCATCCCTGGAGGCACGATGTCCACCACCCTCGGCTCCGTAGCGCCCGTCGACGAGCCCAACCCGCCGTTTGAAGCTCGCACCCCCTCCGCCGAGCCCAAGAGTCACACGTCCGGTCTGTTCCGCGCCTTCTGGCGCTGGCACTTCTACGCCTCGATCATCGTTATCCCGATCTTCGCCATGCTGTCCATCACCGGCCTGGTCATCCTGTTCAAGTGGCAAGTCGACCCGGCCCTCAACCCGGGGGTGCTGACTGTGACGCCCCCAGCCCACACCGCGACGATCAGCCCCTCTCAGCAGGAGGCCGCCGTGCTGGCCCTCCATCCCGACGCCACGGTCACCGCCGTTCAGTTCGGCGCGGATGATCGCACGACCGTGTTCACCGCAGACCTCGTTGACGGCACGACCCGCAACATCTACGTCGACCCGTGGACGGGGAAGACTACCGGCGAGCTGGACGGCGACCAACTGCCCAGCAGCGTCGCGACGCTCATCCACGGTCAGCTCATCTTCGGCGAGATCTCCACGCCGAAGCTGTTCGCCGACCCGGTGACCGGCAAGCCCTTCACCCCCGGCACCCTGGGGGACCGCATCATCGAGCTCGCTGCCTGCTGGGGTCTGGTCATGACCCTGACCGGCTACTACCTGTTCTTCAAGGGTCGCAAGGCACGTCTGCGCCGCGTCGCCGCGGGGGCGAAGGGCGCCGTCATGCGCCACCGCCACGGACTCATCGGCGCGATAGCCGGCCTGTGGATCCTCATGCTCGTCGGCTCCGGGTTGCCCTGGGCGGGCTTGTGGGGGGCCAAGGTTCAAGCACTGGCCACGGGCACCGGCTTCAGCCTCTGGGGTGAGGACCCGGGTGCGACCTCCACGCTGGGTGACAAACTCACCGCCGCCGGCAACACGACGGCCCCGGCGCCGTGGGCCGAGGGCGCCGCGACCCTGCCCACGAGTGACCCATCCATGGCCGGGATGCCCGGAATGGACCACGGCACGGCGCAAGCGGCCGGCGGGGTCACCGGTCGCATCTCCCTCGACCGGGTCGTCGCCACGGCAGTCCAGGACGGGCTCCCCGGTCCCTACTTCGTCCTCTACCCCGACGCCGACGACGCCGTCTTCTCGGTCATGTCGGACATGTGGCACGACAAGAGCGCACCGGCATACACCGACACGACGATGGAGAAGGTCACCCACGTCGACCAGTACTCCGCAGCGGTCGTCGGTCGATACGGCTTCGACGAGTACTCGCCGACGGCGAAGCTCGTCTCCCAGACCATCGCCTTGCATGAGGGTCAGCGGTTCGGCTCGCTCAATTTCGTTGCTAGCGCTCTGTTCTGCGTCGCGATCCTCTTCCTGTGCGTCACCGGGCCGATCATGTGGTGGCGGCGCCGTCCCCGGGGTGCGCTCGGGGCGCCCCGGGGCGGTATGCCGTTGCGCCAGTCGCCGTGGCTACTCGTCGTGCTCGTCGCGCTCGGGATCTTCCTGCCGCTGTTCGGCCTGTCGCTGCTCGCCGCCTTCCTCGTCGACCTGCTCGTCATCCGCCGTCGTCCCGCCGTCGCACAGTTCCTCGGCCGCGTCTGACCCTGCAGCGACGTGCGGGGACATGCCGCCCGCACGTCGGGCACGGCATACTCCCGGGCGAACAACCGGCCGATCCCGCCGCGCCGCAGGACGACCATGTCCAGGATCGAGCCCGCACCGGCGACCATCCCGGGCGACCGGCGAGACCGTCAACCCCGCGATCGCACCGGGTCGGACTTCACCGTCAGATGCTCCTCGGCGAGCTCACGAAGCCCAGCCCGATCGCCGACGCGACCCCCTGGACAATCCACCGACGACGCCAAGTTCGGGTCGTCGAACACCACCGAGGTCCGACCAAGAGTGTGAGAGATTCGCATCCCAAAGGTGCACGTCCGGGTTGAGCTCATTGAGGCGGTCGCACGTCCCAACCTCCCAGCCGGCAAGGGCATCCTCGCGTTTCGGCACGCTCACGACGCCCAACAGACCCCGACCCTCGGTGCACCAGCGCTTAGGGTTGGTCCATGGCTCGGGGACTGGCAGGACGTCGGATCGGCTGGTGGGCGGCGCCGCTGGCGCTGCTGCTGGCCGGGTGCACGACCACCGCCTCGCCGACCCCGTCGGCGTCGTCGGCGTCGGCCACGACGACCCTCGGCCCCACCGAGTCGGCCAGCCCGACCGGGTCCACCACCGACCCGTCCGCCACGGTCACGACCGGCACCGCGTCGGGCACCCCCACGGCGCCGCCCTCGCCGGTGGCCCTGCCGACCGCCTTCGTCCCCGTCAACCAGGTGATCAAGGACCCCGACCTCGGCCACGAGGTCAAGGTCAACCGCATCGTGCGCGCCCTGCCCTGGCCGGACGGGTATGCCGCCTCGGCGGCGGCATACGAGCTGGTCGGGGTGGAGATGACGTGGACGCCCGGCGTGACCTACACGGCGGCTCTGCGCCAGGTGGACTTCTCCCTCGTCACCGGCAGCCAGTTCCCCAATCGGCCCGACCCGCTGATCGACCCGCTGCTGAGCGCCGCGGCGTGGCCGCTGCTGCCGGCCACCCTGCCCAACGGGCAGAGCGCCACCGGCTGGCTGGTGTTCAAGGTCGACCCCAAGGACGCGACGACGATGCGTCTGGACTACACCCGCCCGGCGTCCCGGGTGACCGACACCGGGCAGACCTTCGCCAAGACGGTGTTCAGCGCGCCGGTCGTCGGTGCGGCACCGGTGCCGTCGACCCCTACAGGCTGACGCCCACGAGCACCGGCTCGGGGTGCAGGCGCACTCCGAAGGTCGCCTGGACGCCGTCCCGGACCCGGCGCGCGAGGGCGAGGACGTCCGCGGCGCTGGCCGTGCCGCGGTTGGTCACCGCGAGGGTGTGCTTGGTGGACAGGGCGGCCGGGCCTGGCAGGCCGAAGCCCTTGCCGAAGCCGGCGCGCTCGATGAGCCACGCCGCGCTTGTCTTCACCGCGCCACCCGGTTGGGGCCAGGCCGGCGGGGGGTGACCGGGGCCCAGGCGCCCGCCCACCCGGGCGGTCAGCCCGGCGAACTCTCCCCCGGTGAGGACCGGGTTGGTGAAGAACGACCCGCAGCTCCAGGTGTCGTGGTCCGCCTCGTCCAGGACCATGCCGCGGCGTCGGCGCTGCTGCAGGACCGCCGCCCGCGCCGCCGCCAACGGCACCCGCTCGCCCACGGCCACGCCCAGCTGGGCCGCCAGATCGGGGTAGCCGACCGGCGCGCCGAGGCTGCACAACGGCAGCTGCAGGACGACGTCGAGGACGACGTATCGACCGGCGGCCCGCTTGAACCGCGAGTCACGGTAGGCGAACTCGCAGTCGGCCGCGGCGAGCGTGCGCACCCCACCGGCGCTGCGGTCCCACACCCGGACCTGGGCCAGGGTCTGGGCGATCTCCTGGCCGTAGGCGCCGACGTTCTGGATCGGCGTGGCTCCCACGCAGCCCGGGATGCCGGACAGCGCCTCGACGCCCGACCAGCCCTGCGACACGGCAAGCGCGACGAACTCGTCCCACGGCTCGCCGGCGGCGACACGCACCGTCGCCCCCGAGCAGGCATCGGCCGACTCGACCTGGATGCCGCGGGTGGCCACCCGCACGACGGTGCCCCGCCAGCCGGCGTCGGCGATGACGACGTTCGACCCGCCGCCGAGGATGATCAGCGGCTGCCCCGCCGCGTCGCCCTCGCGGATCGCCTCGACGAGCTCGTCGGTGCTGCCCGCCGTGACGAGCCGGTCGGCGGGGCCGCCGACCCGCATCGTCGTCAGTGCGGCGAGCGGCAGGTCGTGGCGCTCGCGGGGCGCCGTCGCCGCCGGCACGAGCGGCTCAGTCGAGCCGGACCACCGCGGTGGCCTTGCCGAGCACGGGGGTGTCGCCGCAGGTCACGGTGAGCGAGACGGTCGCGGTCTTGGCCTCCGGGTCGACCGCGCTGACCTCGCCGGCGACGGCGAGATCGGCACCGTCCTCGTAGTCCACCGGGACCATGCTGGTGAACCGCGTCGAGTAGGACACGATCCGCCCGACGTCGCCGCACCAGTCGATAACGGGGGCGATGGCCGCGCCCATGCTGTACATCCCGTGGGCGATGACGTTGGGCAGCCCGACCTTCTTGGCGAAGGCCTCGTCCCAGTGGATCCGGTTGCGGTCCAGCGACGCGCCGGCATACTGCACCAGCGTCGCGCGCTCGATGTGGATGGTCCGGCCGGGGAGCTGGTCGCCGACCGAGACCTGGTCGAGGGTCAGCGCGGGCATCAGTTGCCTCCTCGCACGACGACGGTGGAGCGGGTGGTGCAGATCGGGTCGCCGGACGTGGCGGTCAGCTCGCAGCGGGTGAGGACCATGGTGTTGTTGCCGGCGGCGCGGATGCCGTCGACGTGGAACGTCCCGACCACCTCGTCGCCGGCGGTGAGCGGGCGGTGGTGGGTGAAGCTCTGCTCGCCGTGCACGACCCGGCCGAAGTCGATCCCCGAGGTGGGGTCCACCATGAGGGCGAGCTCGGCCCGCTGGGAGATGACCACGGCGAAGGTCGGCGGGGCGATGACGTCACGGTAACCGCGGGCCCGGGCCACCTCGGCGTCGAAGTGCGCCGGGTCGCTGGACCCGACGGCGTCGGCGAACTCGGCGATCTTGGCCGCACTCACGGGATAGGGCTTGGTGGGCTCGAACTCACGCTCGACGAGATCAGGGTTGACTGGCATGGCCGCAGCCTAGCCGGACCGCGCGCCGGTATGCCGGGTGCCCCGAAGGCGCCGGGGGTGGCCGCGAGGGGCCACCACCGCCCAGCCACTGCGGCGGACGCGGTGCGCGGCCCGCATCGCGGCCCGGGTGAGCCGCGCCGAGAGCCGGGGGCCGTCTGCCGGACCTGGGGCCCGCAGGTGCGCGAGCGCGTCGTCGGGGTCGTGCACCGTGACGTACACCGTCCGGGGGGTCGGGTCGGGGCGGCCCAGACCCGTGACGAGCTTGGCCAGCGGCATACCGAACACGCGCGGTAGGGTACCCGCCCGCGCCGGCCCCGGCGGGGACGTACGCGCCGAGGGCCTGCGGATGTCGACGTGGCGTCGTCATCCCCCGTGCCCTGGACATGCGACGGCCGCGCCCGAGGGACGCGGCCGTGGTGGTGGGCAGGGTGCGGTCAGCGGGTCTCGCGGTGCTCGGTGTGCTTGCCGCACTTGGGGCA
The DNA here is from genome assembly GCA_037045055.1 of Dermatophilaceae bacterium. GTDB lineage: Bacteria > Actinomycetota > Actinomycetes > Actinomycetales > Dermatophilaceae > Phosphoribacter. The sequence goes on from JBAOHJ010000003.1 coordinate 819,986, forward strand.
GAACTTGTTCATGGAGAGCCGGTCCGGGTCATTGCGCCGGTTCTTCTTGGTGATGTAGTTGCGGTCCTTGCACTCGGTGCAGGCCATGGTGATCTTGGGCCGGACGTCGGTGGTCTTGCTGGCCATGTGTCCTGCTCTCGGGTCGGCGGCGGTGCGCGGCGGGCGCGAACGCGACGCACCACGATACGGGGGCCGGGCCGATCCCGGAAATCCCCTGGTAGCGGGAGCGGGGCTCGATCCCGCGACCTCACGATTATGAGTCGTGCGCTCTGACCAGCTGAGCTATCCCGCCAGGTGCGCCGCAGCCTCGACAGACCGCGACGAGAGCCCCAATAGGGAATCGAACCCTAGACCTTTTCCTTACCATGGAAACGCTCTGCCGACTGAGCTATTGGGGCCGCGGGCAGACGTTGAGCCCGCCCCGTGGTGCGTCCGACAGGGTACACGTTCGGCGACGCCGGCCCGTAATCAGCACCGGTGGCCAGCGGCTCTCCGTCGACGCTGCAACACAAGGAGCCGGTATGCCGTGGGTCGCCGTGCCGCTGGGCCTGCTCACCGGCCTGGTCATGGGTGCCCTGGGCGGCGGCGGGGCGATCCTCACCATCCCGGTCCTGGTGTTCCTGCTGGGCCAGGACCCGCACACCGCGACCACCGAGGCCCTGCTCGTCGTCGGTATCGGCGCCCTGGCCGGGTCGGTCGGGCCGCTGCGCGGGCGCCAGGCCCGCGCCGGGCCGGCGGCGCTGCTGGCCCTGGCCGGGCTGCCGGGGACGTATGCCGGCTCGCGGCTGTCCGCGGCTGTCGCGCCGTCGGTGCTGCTCGTGCTCTTGGCCGCCCTGCTCGTCGTCGTCGCCGGGCTGATGCTGCGTCACCGCCCGGATGCCGCCGGGCCGGGGCCGGGCTCGCCGCGGGACGGCGCGCGAACGTCGCATGGACAGGCCGCCGCGAGGACCGCAGCTCGCCCCCACCCGGTCGCCGTGGCGCTGGTCGGGGTGGGCGTGGGGGCGCTCACCGGCTTCTTCGGGGTCGGCGGTGGCTTCGCCGTCGTCCCGGCGCTGACCCTCGTGCTCGGTTCCCCGATGGCGGACGCCGTCGGCACCTCGCTGTTGGTCATCGCCCTCAACAGCGCGACGGCGTTGGTCGCTCGGCTCGGCCACGGCGTCGAGCTCGACTGGTGGCTCGTCGCGCTGTTCGCGGCCGGGGCCGCCCTGGGCAGCATCGCCGGGGTTCGCCTGGCCCGGCGGGCCTCCCCGGAGACGCTGACCCGCGGGTTCGGGCTGCTGCTGCTGGCCATCGCGGCATACATGCTCGTCGATGCCGTGGTGCGGCACTGAGGCTGCCCTCCGTCGCGCGGGGGGACGGGCCCGGGCAGACTGCCCCCGTGAGCGAAGGGAGCGGCGATGCGTGATCGCGGCATCGGGTCGTGGCCGGCCCGGCGGATACGGATGACCCCGGACAAGGTGGCGTTCTCGGACGCCACCGGCGAGACGACCTACGCGCAGTTCGACGAGCGCGTGACCCGGCTCGCGCACGGGCTGCGGGCGCTGGGCATCGAGCGCGGCGACCGGGTGGCCTATGTCGGGCCGAACGCGACCACCTTCGCCGAAGCCCTGTTCGCCACGGCTCGGCTGGGCGCGGTCTACCTGCCGATGAACACCCGGCTCTCGCCCCCGGAGACGGCATACATCCTGCGCGACGCCGAGCCCAAGGTGTTCATCTGGGCCCCGCCGCACGGGGAGCTCGTGGACGCCCCGGAGATCCGCGAGCTGGGCATCCCGCTGCTCGCGGTGACGCCGCGCACCGCGGACGAGCGCTCCTTCGCGTCCGTGTTCGCCACCGGCGAGGTCGAACGGATCGACGAGCCGGTCTCGCTCGACGACCTCATGATGATCCAGTACACCTCCGGCACGAGCGGGCGGCCCAAGGGCGTCATGCTCACCCACGGCAACGTCACCTGGAACACCTACAACACCCTCATCGACGCGGACCTGGGCAGCAACGAGGTCGCCCTGATCAGCGCGCCGCTGTTCCACACCGCGGCCCTGGACCAGCAGCTCATGACGATCTTCGTCAAGGGCGGCACCATGCTGCTCGAGCCGACGTGGGACCCCCACCGGGTGCTCGAGCTCATCGAGCGGCACAAGATCACCATGCTCTTCGGGGTGACCACCATGTACCTGTCGCTGTTGCAGGCGCCGGCCTGGGAGAGCACCGACGTCAGCTCGCTGCGGACCCTCATCTGCGGCGGCGCGCCGGTGCCCGAGATGCTGCTGCGGGACTACGCCAAGCGCGGGCTGATCATCGCCCAGGCCTACGGCATGACCGAGTCGGCGCCCGGCGCGACCTACCTGCGCACCGACGTGGCGCTGGACAAGATCGGGTCGGCCGGCACGTCGTGCTACTGGACCGACGTGCGGGTGGTCGACTCGGCGTTCCAGGACAGCCCGGTGGGCCAGGCCGGCGAGATCCTCATCCAGGGCCCCAACGTCACCCCCGGCTACTGGCGCAACCCCACCGCCACGCAGACGACGTTCGTCCAGGACGGGTGGCTGCGCAGCGGAGATCTGGCCAAGAAGGACGACGACGGCTTCCTCTACATCGTCGACCGGCTCAAGGACATGATCATCTCCGGCGGCGAGAACGTCTACCCCGCCGAGGTCGAGGCGGCGATCTACGAGAACGACGCGGTCGCCGAATGCGCCGTCATCGGGGTGCCCGACCCCAAGTGGGGCGAGCTCGGGCGGGCCGTGGTGGTGCTCAAGCCCGGCCGCACCGCCACCCCGGAGAGCATCCTCGCCGGGCTGGAGGGCATCCTCGCCCGGTACAAGATCCCCCGCTCGGCGATCATCGTCGAGGACCTGCCGCACAACGCCTCGGGCAAGCTGCTGCGTCGGGAGGTCAAGCAGGCGCACGGGCAGGCCTGAGCCGGCCGGGCCCGGCAGGGCGGCGTTGCGGTCCGCCGACGGCCGGCCCACGATCCGGGGGGTCGGCGGACGGCTCCCGGGCGCTGCCACCCCCGGAGGGCTCCCCGGGCGCTGCCACCCCCGGAGGGAACCGCGGGCGCTGCCACCCCCGGAGGGAACCGCGTAGATTGGCCGCACGTCTGGTTGGCTGGGACCACCGGGGCAGCGGCGCCGCACGAGTTCGGACGGTGCGCGGCATACCGCCTCGGCGACTTGGCCCGCGGACGACCGACGGGCAGACAGGGAGACGCCATGACCGACCAGCCGATGGGCGCCGCCGCGGCGCAGGACACCGCGGTGAGCCCGCTCGCCCCGCCGGCGGCGGCGGCGGACTCGCTGCGTCTGGAGCCGCCGGCCGCGGCCAGCCAGCCGATCAGTGCCACCGCCGCCCCGCGGATGGCCCCGGCGGTGCCGGAGGCGGCGCTGCCCGGCCTGGACGCCAAGGTCGACTCCTACCTGACCTCGCTGCTCACCGCCGCTCCGAAGTCGCCGCAGTTCGAGGCCAAGGCCAACGACGTGCGGGTCATGGGCGACGACGAGATCCGCCGCGCGGCCGAGTCGAGCAACCGGCTGCTGCGGTCCCCGGTGAAGGCGATGACCGAGGGCGGGCTGTCCGAGGGCGGCAAGGTCGGCAAGACGCTGCTGGAGCTGCGCCGGACCGTCGAGGACCTCGACCCGAGCCAGGCCAAGGGCGCCAAGAAGGTCCTCGGGATGATCCCGTTCGGCGACCGGATCACCGACTATTTCCGCAAGTACCAGTCGGCGCAGAGCCACCTGGACGGCATCCTGCACTCGCTGCGCGACGGCCAGGACGAGCTGCACCGGGACAACGTCGCGCTCAACCTGGAGAAGCAGAACCTCTGGGAGGCGATGGGCCGGCTCAACCAGTACGTCTACATCGCCGAGCGCCTGGACGCCAAGCTCGCCGCCCAGATCGCCACCGTCGAGGCCACCGACCCGGACAAGGCCACCACGCTCAAGCAGGACGTGCTCTTCTACGTCCGCCAGAAGCACCAGGACCTGCTCACCCAGTTGGCCGTGTCGATCCAGAACTACCTGGCCATCGACATCACCATCAAGAACAACATCGAGCTCATCAAGGGCGTCGACCGGGCCTCGACGACCACGGTGTCGGCCCTGCGCACGGCGGTCATCGTCGCCCAGGCCCTGGGCAACCAGAAGCTCGTCCTCGACCAGATCACCGCCCTCAACACGACGACCTCGGGGCTGATCCAGTCCACCTCGGAGATGCTGCGGGACAACTCGGTGCGCATCCAGGAGCAGGCCGCCTCGGCGACCATCGGGCTGCCCCAGCTGCAGGCGGCGTTCCAGAACATCTACCAGACGATGGACGCCATCGACACGTTCAAGGTCCAGGCCCTGGACAACATGGCGGCGACCATCGGCACCCTGGAGAACGAGGTGACCAAGTCCCGGGCCTACCTGGAGCGGGCCAACCGGACCAATCCCAACGTCGCCATGGGCGCGCTCGACCTGAGCCGCTAGCGCCCTGGCCGGGCGCCGATCCGGTATGCCGTCGCGGCCGGTGTGACGCTCCCGCCCCGGCGGACGGGCGGTCCGGCCGGCGGCGCGCGGGCCGCGGGTCGGCGGACGGGTGGGAGGAGGCCGGCGCATCGTGGCCGGGCCCCCGGTGCCGGGCCGCTCAGGGTGACCGGGCCACCGGTCAGGGGCCGCTCAGGGCGGAACACGACAGACAGCAGGCACGGGCAGGGGGACAATCGCAGCCATGGGCATCGGCGAGTGGTTCGGCTTCGGCAAGGACGAGGAGCCCGAGCCCGCGCCCAGCCGCGTCCCGACCGGGGCGGACCTGCTCGCCGCCGTCGACCGGGTCGAGGCGATGGCCCGCGACGGCAAGGTCCCCGGCGGCGTGCTCAGTCGGCTGGTCCGGGTGACGAGGATCGTCCGCCAGACGCTCCCTCGACTGGACCGACTCGGGGCGGGCAGCGCCCAGGCGTACAACGTCATGGCCACCGCCACCGACTACCTGCCCGAGGCCATCAGCGGCTACCTGCGCCTGCCTCGCGAGTGGGCGGACACCCGGCCGGTGGACCGCGGCAAGACCCCGCTGCTGGTCCTGGTCGACCAGCTCGACCTGCTCGGGGCGACGATGGACAAGGTGTTCGACGCGATCAACCGGGCGGACGCCCAGGCGCTGGTCGTCCACGGCCGGTTCCTGCAGGAGAAGTTCGGGACTGCCGGGGCCGGTGGTGTCCTGCAGGTGGGGCCGTCCACCCCCCTGCCACCCATGCCCGGGCCCGGCCAGGGTCCCGCACCCGGCGGGATCGATGCCGACCCGCCGCCCCCCCGCCCCCGGGCAGCGGACCCCACCCCCGACCCGGGCCGCCTCCAGCCGCCCGTTCCCCTGACCCCCCCTGCAGGAAACCCCCGATGAGCCAGCTGCGCGAGGCACTCGAGGCCCTCGTCGCCGTCGCCACCGCTGCGGGTGTGCCCGCTGCCCGGGCCCGGCAGGAGGGCCTGGCCTTCGCCGCGGCCATCGCCGAGTCGGCGCCTCGAGCCGCCCAGGACTGGGCGCAGGCCCGCGACGGCTCCCCTGCCGAGCTCGCGGACGCCAACGCCGGGTTCTTCGACGCGGCCTCCCAAGGACGGCGGTGGCGCCAGTCGCCCACCGCCGTGCTCGCCGACCTCGCCGTCACCGACCGGGCCGCAGCGGCGGCCTACGCCAAGGCCCTCACCGAGGTCGCCTCCGCGGCGTGCACCCTGGGCGAGCCGACGATCCGGGTGACCGGCAACGCCTCGGTGGCCGCCGCCGCGCAGCTGCAGGCCGCCGACCTGCGACCCCCCGGGCCGCTGCTGTCGGGGGTCGGGTGGGCCACCGCGCCGGGCGCCGTGCCGATCCCGCCCGCGCTCGACCCGCGCACCCTCGACGTCGACCTGCCCGGGCTGCTGTCGGGTCTCACCTCCGGGCGCGACACCCCGGCGGGGACCGGCATCCCACCGGGCGCGGCCATCCCACCGGGCGCGGACCCTGCCGCCAGCGCGGACCCCGCCGCCAGCGCGGACCCTGCGGTGGGCCCGGGCCCGACGGGGGCCCCCGCGGACCCGGCCACGCGGCATACCGGCTCGGCCACCGCCACCACGACCGACCCGGCGCCCGCCCCCGAGCCGGTCAAGTCCCTCGAGGAGCAGTTGGCCGACCTCGACGCGATGGTGGGGCTGCAGCGGGTCAAGCGCGAGGTCCACCAGCAGGTCGCCCTGCTCAAGGTCGACCAGCGCCGCCGCGAGGCCGGCATGCGCAGCCCCGACATCACCCGCCACCTGGTGTTCGTCGGCAACCCGGGCACCGGCAAGACCACGGTGGCGCGGATGGTCGGCGGCATCTACCGCGCGCTGGGGCTGCTGCCCAAGGGCCAGCTGGTCGAGGTCGACCGGTCCGAGCTGGTCGCCGGGTACCTCGGACAGACCGCGATCAAGACCTCCGAGGTCTGCGCGAAGGCCTACGGCGGGGTGCTGTTCGTCGACGAGGCGTACTCGCTCTCCGGCGACCAGTACGGCCAGGAGGCGATCAACACCCTGGTCAAGGAGATGGAGGACCACCGCGAGGACCTCGTGGTCATCGTGGCCGGCTACCCCGACCCCATGGTCGTCTTCATCGCCCAGAACCCCGGCCTGGCCAGCCGGTTCAAGACGACCATCGAATTCGAGGACTACACCGACGAGGAGATCGTCGCGATCCTGGACAAGCTGGCCGCGGCCAGCGACTACGACGTCACCGAGGCCGCCCGCACCCGCTTTCGCACCCTGCTGCAGGCCACGCCGCGCGGGCCGGCCTTCGGCAACGGGCGCTTCGCCCGCAACCTGCTCGAGGAGGCCATCGGCCGGCACGCGTGGCGTCTGCAGGACGTCGCCGACCCCACGTCGGCGCAGCTGCGCGAGCTCGTCGCCGAGGACTTCGAGCCCGGCGACGAGGGGTATGCCGCCGACCCGCCCGGGACACCGGCCCCCGCCGGCGCACCGCCGCCCCCGCGGGAACCCGAGGACCAGGACGGTGCGTCTATCCCTGGACGGGCCGGTCCGACCGCGGGCTCCCCGGCCCACGCCGCCCCAGCCGAAGACCCGACTCGAAGTGGAGCAACCGAATGAGCCACCCCCCCGGCGGCCCCGCCATGGCCCCGCCGCCGAGCGCTCCCCCGGGCGTGCCTGCCGGCGGCGTCGGATCGGCGCTCGCCGCACCCCCGGGCGGCGGGGCCACTGCCGGGCGGTCCGGCCCCCCGGCCCGGACCCCGGCCAGCCCGGCCGCCCCGGCCCGTCGGACCCCTGCCGCCCCCGCGGGGGCGAGGGCGTCCTCGAGCCCGTTCGCCGAGTGGGTCCGGCAGACCTTCGCGGGCACCCCGGGCCGGATGCGCCTGCTGGGCGGGCTCGGCGCCGTCACCGCCGCGCTGTTCGGCCTCGTCGGCGCGATGTCCTTGTGGGCCAACGCCGGGGCCGTCGAGCGGGCGGGGGCCAACACCGCGCAGGTGGTCCGCGTCCAGTCGATCTACTCCGACGTCCTGCGGGCCGATGCCGACGCGACCAACGCGTTCCTCGTCGGCGGCCTGGAGGACTCCGCCCAGCGCGCCGACTACGAGGCGTCGATGGTCCGGGTCGCCCAGACCATCGCCGAGGCCGCCAAGGCCCAGCCCGCCGACGGCACCGCGCTGGCGGGGCTCAACGCGCAGGTGCAGGCCTACGCCGGGTCCATCGAGCAGGCTCGGGCCTACAACCGTCAAGGGCTGCCCATCGGTGCGCAGTACCTCAAGACCGCGAGCACCACCCTGCGCACCAAGGCCCTGCCCCTGCTCGAGGCGATGACCAAGGCCAACACCGAGCGGGCCCAGGAGGAGTTCGCGGCGGCCGGTCGCGGCTGGCCGCTGATCGCCGCGGGCATCGTCGGGCTGCTCGTGCTCGGTGCCGTGGGCTACTGGCTGGCCCGCCGTACGCACCGCTACCTCAACATCCCGGTGACCGCCGGAGCCGCGATCGTCCTGATCGCCCTCGTCGCCGGGGCCATCGTCGTCGCCGGCCTGTCCGGGGACCTCGGCAAGGTCCGGGACAACCAGTTCGCCGGCACCCTCGCCCTGACGACCGCACGCTCGGCGGCCTACGACGCCCGGTCCAACGAGAGTCTCGGGCTCATCGCCCAGGGGCAGGCCAAGCCCTACGAGGACGCCTGGAAGGCCCGAGACACCCAGGTGGGCGCCGCGCTGACCGCGCTCGCCCGCACGTCGTGGTACGGCGGAGCCGGCGCGTCCGCGGCGGCCCTGGGTCAGCAGTGGACGGCATACCAGAACGCGCACGCCACGGTGCGCGGCCTCGACGACGGCGGCGACTGGGCCGGTGCGGTGGGGCTGGCCACCGGGGCGGATCCGGCCGGGCCGCGCACGACCTTCGGCACCGTCGACGCGGCGATGGCCAAGGCCCTGGAGGGCTACCAGAACGCCACCGCCTCCGACACCACCGCCCCCCGGGGCCGGGCCGTGGTCGCGTCGCTGGCCATGCTGCTGGCCGGCCTGGTCAGCGCCCTGCTGGTCACGCGGGGCATCCGGCAGCGGGTGGGTGAGTACCGATGACCCGCCGGACGCCGCTGGCCACCCTCGCCGCGATCCTGACCACCCTGGCGCTGCTCGGGGCCTGCGGGGTCGGCAACTACCCGGACACCCCGCTGCCCAGCCCGACCCCGACCGCCACGGCCGCCCCGAGCACCACCGCGCCCGCCCCACCCGCCTGCGCCAACCCCACCCAGAGCTACGACCCGGTGCCGAGCCTGCCCCCGGCGAGCGCGCTCACCGGCACGCTGGCCGCGATCCGCGACCGTGGCTACCTCGTCGCCGGCGTCTCCGCCGACACCCAGCTGCTCGGCGCCCGCAACCCGCTCTCCGGCCAGATCGAGGGGTTCGACATCGACCTCGTCCGCGCGATCGCCACGGCGATCTTCGGCGACCCGGGCAAGGTCAAGCTCGTCGTCATCACGGCGAGCCAACGCATCCCGGTGCTGCAGAACCGAACCGTCGATGTCGTGGTGCGCAACATGACCCAGACCTGTGCCCGTTGGAACGACGTCGCGTTCTCCAGCGTGTACTACCAGGCCGGGCAGAAGATCCTCGTCCCCAAGGGGTCCGCCGCCACGACACTGGAGGACCTCAAGGGCAAGCGGGTCTGCGCGCCCACGGGCACGTCGAGCATGGCCAAGCTGGCCGAGTATGCCGGTGTCGTCGCGGTGGGGTCGGACACCCACACCGGCTGCCTCGTGCTGTTCCAGCAGAGCCAGGTCGACGCCATCACCGGTGACGACACGGTCCTGGCAGGGCTGGCCGCCCAGGACCCGTATGCCACCGTGCCCGCCGGCCCGGCGATCACCAGCGAGCCCTACGGGGTCGCCTTCAACAAGGACGACCGAGGGTTCGTCCAGTACGTCAACCGACTCCTGGAGCAGATGCGCGCCGACGGCCGGTGGAAGGCGATGTACGACCGGTGGCTGGCCGGCCCGCTCGGCCCGGCCCCCGCCCCACCGGCCCCGACCTACGGGCGGGGCTGACATGAGCCTGTCCCTGGACCCGGTGCCCGACGGCCCCGGCGTCACCAGCGGCGGGCCGACGCTGCCGACGGCCGCCGGCCCGGTCGGCCCGGGCGGGGCCGGAGGGGCCCCGGAGGCGCCGGGACGGCTCGGCTCACCACTGAGCGCCCACGAGGCGTTCGTCTACCTGCGCGACCTCGGGGTGTGGCGCGACCGGCGCAAGTCCGAGCTCGACGGCCTGGACGCCGCCGCGCTGGCCTCCAGCGACCGCGACGCCTTCAGCCGGGACATGCTCGTGTCGATGGCCTTGTGGAAGGCCATCAGCGACCGCTACGACCTGCTCACGGTCACCTTCGACTCCGGCCGGGTCGGGCCCGTGGAGGCCGAGCGGCTCGCCACCCTGATCTGGGGTCGGCTCGACCTGGCCCCCGGATCGGCCGCGTCGACGATCGCCGCGTCGACCAGCGGGGCCCTGGGGCTGTCCCTGCCGGAGGCCTGCCGCCTGTCCGACGCGATGACCTCCTCGCTGCGGGCCCGACTGTCCCTGGAGCCCTCCGGCGCGGAGGTCGGCACCCGGGTCAAGGACGTCCGCGCGACGATCGAGCGCATCCGTGACCAGGTCGGCCTGACCCCCCACGGCCCGGACCGCGAGGGCGGCCGGATGCTGCTGCAGCGACTCGAGCAGCGCCTGCTCGACGTGACCGACCGGGCCAAGCGCGGGGCCGACGTCGGGGGGCTGCTCGCCCCGTTGGAGTACGACGCGGCAGCGGCCGAACGCGACCTCATCGTCGGCGCGGGCCGGCGCGTCGGCGCCGCCCGCGACGTCGAGCGGGCCGGGCAGGTGCGCACCGAGCTGATCGCCCGCGGCGAGGCCATCACCGCCCTGGTCGCCCGCTGCGTCGCGGCCGTGACCCCCTGCCCCAACCTCGCCGTCCCGGACGTCCGCGCCCTCGGCGAGGTCCCCACCGCGCCCGACGCGGTCGAGGCCTACCTGGTGCGCCTGGACGCAGTGTCCCGCGCGCTCACCCGGGTGCACGCGGCATACAGCGACGCGCTCGCCCAGCGCGACGAGGTCCAGGGATACGCGGGCGCGCTGAGCGCGCAGGCCCACGCGACGGGGGTGCACGACCCCGACCTGCAGCTGCTCCAAGGCCGGCTCGACGCGGTGTTCGCCGGGCGGCCCACCGACGTCCACCGCGCGCGGGCCCTGCTCGCGGCCTACCAGGCGTTCCTCCAGGCGATCACCACGAAGGGAGCCCCGGCCCGATGAGCGCCACCCGCTGCGCGCAGCCCGGCTGCACCGGCACCATCCTCGACGGTTACTGCGACGTCTGCGGGGCCCCGGCCGGCGCGCCGGCGACCGCGGCCCCCGGACCCACGCCACCGGCGACGCCCACGCCCCCGGCGACGCCCACGCCCCCGGCGACACCCGCCCCCGCCGCCGGGTCCCGGCCGGACGCCTGCCGGCAGCCGGACTGCACCGGGAGGATCGTCGACGGCTACTGCGACGTCTGCGGCACCCCCGGCGCGGGCGGCACCACGGCGTTCGCCACCGCCGCGCCGTCGGCACCGTCGCCGCAGCCCGACGAGGACGAGGAGCCGATCACCCCGCCGGCCCGGCCCCAGCCGCCGACCCCCTCGGCCGTCCCCGACGGGACCCCGTGCGGCGAGCCCGGCTGCGACGGCCGGGTGCAGGACGGCTACTGCGACGTCTGCGGCACGGCCGCCGAGGACCCCGACGCCCCGGACGCCTCGCCGATCTCGGCCAGCGCGTCCCGGGCGACGACCAGCAACCGGCTGGCCGCCACCGCCATCGGGTCGGCCCGGGCCCGCCAGTCCGGCACCAAACCGACCCGGCGGGTCGCCTCGGGCAGCCAGCGGATGCGCGCGGCCCGCCTCGGTGCGGGGTTGACCACCATCCCGCCGGTGCCGGCCATCGACGCCGCCGAAGCGGTGATGAAGGACCCGGTCGTCCCGGAGGACAAGCGCTACTGCCCCAGCTGCGGCACCAAGGTGGGGCGCGGACAGGGCGGCAAGCCGGGCCGGACCAGCGGGTTCTGCGCCAAGTGCCGTCAGCCCTTCTCGTTCGAGCCGAAGCTGCGCGCCGGCGACCTCGTCGCCGGGCAGTACGAGGTCGCCGGGTGCCTGGCCCACGGCGGGCTCGGATGGATCTACCTGGCCCGCGACCGCAACGTGTCCAACCGGTGGGTGGTGCTCAAGGGGTTGCTCAACTCCGGCGACCCCGACGCCTTGGCCGCGGCCATCGCCGAGCAGCGCTTCCTGGCCCAGGTCGAGCATCCGCTCATCGTCGAGATCTACAACTTCGTCAGCCACCAGGGCGCCGGCTACATCGTCATGGAGTACGTCGGCGGCACCTCGCTCAAGGCGATGCTCAAACAGCGGATGCGCCAGAGCGGCCGCTACGACCCGCTGCCGGTCGACCAGGCCATCGCCTACGTCGTCGAAATCCTGCCGGCCTTCCAGTACCTGCACGACCTGGGGCTGGCCTACTGCGACTTCAAGCCCGACAACATGATCCAGGTCGGCGACGACGTCAAGCTCATCGACCTGGGCGGCGTGCGGCGGATGGACGACCAGGACTCGGCGATCTTCGGCACTGCCGGGTACCAAGCCCCCGAGGTCGCCGAGATGGGGGTCTCGGTCGCCTCGGACATCTACACCATCGGGCGCACCCTGGTCGTGCTCACCATGGAGTTCCGCGGCTACCAGACCACGTACGCCGACTCGTTGCCTCCCGTCGAGGACACCCCGCTGTTCCAGCAGCACGACTCGCTCTACCGGCTGCTGCTCAAGGCCTGTGCGAAGTCCCCCGACGACCGGTTCGCGTCCGCCGACGAGATGCGGGTGCAGCTGCTCGGGGTGCTGCGCGAGGTGGTCGCCGGGCAGCGGCCCTCGCAGCGGGCCACCTCCTCGACCTCGTCGCTGCTGTTCGACGAGCCGGCGATCTCCACCGACACCCTCGACTGGTACACGCTGCCCAACCTGCGACCGGACCCGCACGACCCCCAGATGGGCTTCCTGGCCGGGCTGAGCGGCAGCCGCCCGCACGAGCGGCTCTCCGCGCTGCGGGAGGTGCGCCCGCAGTCCCCCGAGGTGCTGCTGGCCCTGGCCCGGGTGGGCCTGGACGTCCAGGACCCGGGCATCGTCGCCGACGCCACCGCGACGCTGCTGCGCGCGGACCCGTGGGAGTGGCGCGCGGTGTGGGTGCAAGGACTGCTCGCCCTGGCCCAACGCGACGCCAAGGGCGCCCAGAGCGCCTTCAACGCCGTCTACGGCCAGGTGCCCGGGGAGCTGGCCCCGAAGTTCGCCCTCGCCTTCGCCTGCGAGGTCTCCGGGGAGTCCGACATCGCCGAGAGCCTGTATGCCGCGTGCGCGCGCACCGACCTGAACTACACCCCGGCGGGCGCGTTCGGGATGTCCCGGATCCGGGCGGGTCGACGCGACCTGCGCGGTGCGGTCGCGGCCCTCGACCTCGTCCCCACGACCTCGCGGGCCTACGCCCTGGCGCGGCACAACCGCGCCCAGCTGCTGGCCGACTCCGGCGGGGGGCTGCCCGCCCTGGCCGAGGCGCTGACCAGCGTCCAGCAGGTGCCGATGGACAGCCGGGACCGGGCCGCCTTGCGGGTCAAGGTGTTCGAGAGCGCGCTGGCCGCGGTGACCGGATCCGCCGGCCCCCAGGTCGGCGTGACCATCGACGGACACCCCGGCTCGATCCGCGGGGTGCGCGAGGGCCTCGAGTCGGCCCTGCGGGCCCTGGCCGAGGCCACTGCCGACGTCGGCGAGCGGGCCGCCCTGGTCGACCGGGCCAACGAGGTCCGCCCGTGGACCCTACGATGAGGGCTCGACGCGGAAGGGGGGCGGGCCGATGACGACGTGTCCGTCGTGCGGGGCCGAGCGCGCCGCCGACGCGTCCTTCTGCGAGCAGTGCGGGCACGACTTCGGGGGCGGTGGCGCGCCGACCACCCCCGCCGCCGCGGCCGAGAGCCAGGTCCGCCAGAGCCCGGCTCGCGCCCAGACCGCGGACGCCGGGCAGGAGTCCCCCCTGGATCTGGGCTGGACCGGGCCGGTCAACCGCGGCCCGGTCGTGCAGGTCGCCGGCCCCACCGACGCCACCTGCGCCCAGTGCGGCGCCGGCAGCTACGAGGACGGCTACTGCAACCAGTGCGGGGCCAAGGCCCCCGACCCGCGCGACCACTTCACCGAGGCCCCGGCGGCCTGGGTCGGCGGCGTCTGCGACATCGGCCGGCGGCACACCCGCAACGAGGACGCCCTGGCCCTGCACGCCAGCGAGCGTCCGCTGCACAGCGCCGTGCTCGTGGTGTGCGACGGGGTGTCGAACTCCACCGACTCGCACATCGCCAGCCTCGCCGCGGCCCGGGCCGCCCGCGACGTCCTCGACGACCCGCTCCCACGCGGCATGGGGCTGCGCGAGGCGATCCTCGGCTCGATCGAGCAGCAGGTGGCCAACGCGGCGCTGCGGGCCCGGGACGCGGTGGTGCAGACCACCGCCGACGTGACGGTCGACAGCCCGCCGTCGTGCACGTTCGTCGCGGCCCTCATCGACGAGGGCACCGCCGTCGTCGGCAACATCGGCGACTCGCGGGCCTACTGGCTGCCCGACGCGCCCGGATCGACACCGGTCCAGCTCAGCGTGGACGACTCCTTCGCGCAGCAGCAGATGCGCGAAGGGGTCCCGCGCAAGCAGGCCGAGACAGGCACGCAGGCGCATGCGATCACCCGGTGGCTGGGCCTGGACTCCCCGCCGGACCTGCGCCCGCACACGACCCACGTCGAGCTGGTCGAGGACGGCTGGCTGCTGCTGTGCAGCGACGGGCTGTGGAACTACTGTTCGGAGGCCAGCGCGCTGCGCGAGCTGGTGGCCACCACCGTCGCGCAGCTGGGGCCCGGCGGCCTGGACCCGGTGGCCCTCGCGCAGTCCCTCACCGACTTCGCCAACGCCCAGGGCGGCGCGGACAACATCACCGTCGCGCTGGCCCGGGTCGGCCCGACCGCGCCGACCGCGCCCACTCCCCCGACCCCCACCCCGCCGAGCACCGGAGAGGACGCCCCCGATGGCGCAGTTCACCACTGAGGTCTTCCAGAACGAGTTCCTGCCCGACGGCGGCACCGACGTGCACGCGATCGTCCGGGTCACCTGCCGGGGCGCCGGGTCCGCCGGTGCGGCGGCCGGCCAGGAGGCCGCCGAGATCGTCATCGTCGACACGTCCGGCTCCATGGGCGCCAACGGCATCGCGCAGGGCCGGTATGCCGCGACCGCGGCTCTCGGGGAGATCACCGACGGCACGTGGTTCGCCGTCATCGCCGGCAACCACGTCGGCACCCTGGTGTACCCGGCATACGGCATCCAGCAGATGGTCCGCATGGACGCCCGCACCCGGCTGGAGGCGATCGGTGCGATCCAGGGGTTCCGGGCCGACGGCGGCACCGCGATGGGCACCTGGCTGACCAAGGCCAAGGAGGTGTTCCTCAGCGTGCCGCAGGTGACCCAGCGGCACGCGATCCTGCTCACCGACGGCGCCAACGAGCACGAGACGCCCGACCAGCTGACCGGGGCGATCTACAACGCGACCGGGTTCTTCCAGTGCGACTGCCGCGGGCTGGGCGACCGGTGGCAGGTCGAAGAAGTGCGCAGGATCGCCTCGGCCCTGCTCGGCACCGTCGACCTCATCCCGCACCCGGAGCGGATGGCCGAGGAGTTCAAGAGACTCATCCGAGCCTCGATGGCGCGGGGCGTGTCGTCGGCCCAGCTGCGGGTGTGGGCGCCGCAGGGGGCGCAGACGCTGTTCGTCAAGCAGGTCGCGCCGACCCTGGAGGACCTCACCAGTCGCCGGACCGTCGTCAACCCGCTGACCTCCGGGTTCCCCACCGGGGCCTGGGCCGACGAGACCCGCGACTACCACGTGGCGGTGCGCCTGTCGGCCAAGAGCGTCGGTCAGGAGCAGCTGGCCTCCCGAGTGCAGCTGGTCATCGGCGAGGAGGTCCAGGCGCAGGCACTGGTCAAGGCCACGTGGTCCAACGACGAGGCGCTGACCACCCGCATCGACGACCAGGTGGCCCGCTACACCGGCCAGGCCGAGCTGGCCCAGGCGATCCAGGACGGCCTGGCCGCCAAGGCCGCCGGCGACGACGCCGACGCCACGGCCAAGCTCGGCCGAGCCGTCCAGCTGGCCAACGCGGCCGGCGACGAGGAGATGACCGCCCGGCTGCAGATGGTCGTTGACATCGACAATCCCGAGACCGGCACGGTGCGGCTGAAGAAGGGCGCCGCACGCTTGGACGAGATGGCCCTGGACACCGCCTCGACCAAGACCAGGAGGATCAAGAAGTGAGCTACACCTGCCCCGCCGGGCACCCCTCGCAGGCCGAGGACTTCTGCGACACCTGCGGCGCCAAGATCGACCTGGCCGCCCAACCGGCGCCCGAGCCGGCGGCGTCGGCGCCCGCGGCGACCCCGCCGGCGGCTCCCGCCGGGGCGACCTGCCCGAACTGCCAGACCCCGTCCACCCCCGACTCGCTGTTCTGCGAGGCCTGCGGCTACGACTTCACCACGGGCGCGATGCCGCGCGGTGCCGGCGACCCGGGCGGCGCCCTCGGGCCGGGCGCACCGGCCCCCCAGGCGGGCGCGGGCGGCATCCCCGCGGCGACGCCGCCGGAGTGGGTCGCCGAGGTCTGGATCGACCCCGAGTGGTATGCCGCGCAGGAGGCGCAGGAGCAGATGCCCTCCCCCGGCCTGCCCACCGTCGTGGCCCTCACCACCCGCAGCGCGCTCATCGGACGGGTCTCGGCCAGCCGCGGCATCCACCCGGACGTCGACTGCACCACCGACAGTGGGGTCAGCCGCCGCCATGCCCAGCTGACCACGGACGGGACCCGGTGGTTCGTCGAGGACCTCGGCTCGTCCAACGGCACCTACGTCGGCGGGATGCTCAAGCCGCTGCCCGAGGATCCGATCCCGGTGGGGCCCAAGGAGGAGCTTCAGGAGGGCGACCGGGTGTACGTCGGGGCGTGGACCCGCATCGTGGTGCGCCGGGCCACCGACGAGGAGCGGGCCGCCGCGTCCGGGTGAGCCCCCGGCGCCGGGCGACGGTGCCTAGATGGCCTCGAGCTTCTGCAGCCGGCCGATCGACCACCAGCCGAACGGGATGGGCAGCCAGTAGGTCACCAGCCGGTAGAGCAGCACCGCCGAGACCGCGGTGCCACTGTCGTTGCCGACGGCGATGAGTCCGGCCGACATGGCCGCCTCGATGCCCCCGAGCCCACCGGGGGTGGGGACGGCGGAGCCGATGATCGCGCCGGCGAAGTAGACGACGGCGACGGCCGCCAGCGGTGTGGTGGACCCGAACGCCCGGGTCGCGCAGAAGGTCGCCCCGACGAACGCGGTGTCCAGCACCAGCGCGCCGCCGATGAGCTGGGCGAGCTTGCCCGGGTGCTGCAGCACCCCGAGGATTTGCGGCACCACGGTGCGCAGCTGCGGCATCACCCGGTCCCGGAAGGCCTTGCGCACCGCGGGGATCGCGAACAGGGCGATGACGACCAGCACGAGCACCGGGATCGCGACGACCACCGACTCGGGCGGCTGGAACGACGCCTGCGGGCCCGTGCCGGCGACGACGCCCGCGAGCGCCAGGAGCGTGGCGTAGCTGCTGAACTGGGACACCTGCGCCAGACCGACGCTGGCACCGGCCGCGGCGGCCGGCACGCCGGACTTCTGCAGATACCGGGTGTTGAGCGCGATATTGCCGATCGCGGCCGGTGCGACCAGACCGCTGAAGGCGACCGCGAGCTGGGTCATGTAGGTGCGCACGAACCGCAGCCGGGTCGGCACGGAGCCGGTGAGCACGAGCGAGGCCCCGGCGAAGGTGAGGATCGCGAACACCAGCGAGGCCAACGCCCACGGCCACTCGGCCCGCCCGAGCACGGCCGCGAAGTCCACCTGGGCCAGTTGGGTCAGCAGCAGGTATGCCGCCACGGCGCCGCCGAGCGCGGTGAGCACGCCTTTGGCGGAGACCCGTCGCAGCTCGATGCTGCGCGGCTCGTCGGCGCTGGTGTCCAGGGCGATGATCCGGGCTCGCAGATCGTCCAGCAGCCCCGCGCGGGCCTTGAGCTCGGCGCGGATCGGCCGCCCGAGCCCGAGCGGCTGCAGCAACGGCAGGGCACGGGAAGCCCGCTGCGGGCCGACCTCGCCGAGCACCGCGTCCAAGGCCCGCTCGGGCCCGATGCACACCGCGAGCAGGGTGGTCGCCTGGGCGGCGTCGGCCCGGCGGGTCAGGTCGTCCGCGCCGACGTCGCCGTCGCCGGTGGTGCGCACCCCGGCCGATCCGTCGGGCAGCAGCACGACGCTGTCGAGGTTGAGCCCGCGGAACACGATCCGACGGTCCTGCATGCGCCAGACCATGCGCACCACGGCCCGAGCCTGCGCGTCGGTGAGCTCCGCCCCGAGCTCGCGTAGGGTCCGCCCCTCGACGCGGGTGAGGGCCAGCGCCGAGCAGGACCCTCCCACGTCGACGACCGCTACCGGGTACGGAGCGGTGATCCCGGCCCAGCGCAGTGCCAACGCGGTGAGGCTGCGGTGCTCCAGGGCGTGGCGCACCGTGAAGGACGGGGCCCGGGCGGTGGCCCCCCGCAGCCGCAGCCGGGTGAGCAGGCGCCGGCCGGACGCCAGCCCGAAGGTGTCCCGGTCCAGGACGTGCACGTCGAGGATCTGCCCGTCGCGGGTGCGACCCTGGTAGACCCGCTCGCCCTCGTCGTCGTCGTCGACGAGCGCCAGCCGGGCCAACGGGGCGCCGGCGAGGACCAGCTCCCGGGCGATCTCGGTGCCCGGGGGACGGGTCGACGCGGTGCCGAAGGCGAAGCGGACCCCGTGACCGACGATCGCCCCGAGCAGGAAGCTGCACAGCAGCGCCAGTGCGGTGTTCGCGCCGGAGAGGAACGAGGTCAGGGTGGCGGAGGTGAGCACGACGGCGACCAACGGCGAGATCCAGCGCCGGCCGTTGATGTTGGCGACGATGACCAGCGCCACGAGGGTGACCACGACGATGTCCAGCGGTGCGGACAGCCCGTCCCGGGGTATCGGCCGGGACAGGGCGGCCAACGCCTGCTCGAAGTGGCCGCCCACGACAAGGACCTTCACGGTCTGGGTCACCGCGGCGGCCAGCCCGGCGGCGAGCAGGGCGTGCACGAGCTGCCAGCCCCTGCTGCGGGCCAGCAGGTCGACGCCGATGACCACCGGGACGACGAGGACGCCGATCCCGCCCGCCCAGGAGAACAGCTGCAGCAGCAGGCGGGGCAGGCCGCTGGTGGCCAGGGTGAGGTCGTGCTCCACCGCCCCGGTGGTGTCGACCGCGACGTTGCCCAGGCTCATCGCGACGACGACGGCCACGACATACGCGAGCAACGCGTACACGTCGGACGGCCGACGGACCCGGTCGGGCATCGTCGGCTCGACGACCTCGACGGTCACCGGCGACGTGAGCACGACCCCCATCCTGCCCCACGTCCTCGTCGGCGCCATCCACCTGCAGGGGGTATGCCGCCGTTCCCCCGGAACGGCCCGCGCCGACCAATCGGGATTGACGATGCGTGCCACGCGAGCGAGGGTGGCCGCATGGACGGGGACAGCGACGCGGACGGGGGTGCCGACGCGCGGGCGTTCGAGCGGGCCTTCGCGGCGGCATACCTGGTCTTCCACCGACGCGACCGGGCCCGCGAGGAGCTGTCCGGCGCCTCCCGGG
Source organism: Dermatophilaceae bacterium (assembly GCA_037045055.1). Classification (GTDB taxonomy): domain Bacteria; phylum Actinomycetota; class Actinomycetes; order Actinomycetales; family Dermatophilaceae; genus Phosphoribacter. The sequence continues at coordinate 839,251 of JBAOHJ010000003.1, forward strand.
CCGTCCTTCTGCACCTGTCGCTCAGTGGCCCGCCCAGCGTCGGTGCGGCCGCCACGCACCTGGGGCGCGCTCAGTCGGTGGTCAGCGAGATCGTCTCCCAACTGCAGCGGCACGGGTGGGTCGAGCGGCTCGACGACCCGGCCGATCGCCGGCGCACGCTGGTCTGGCTGACGGACGAGGGCAGGTCGCGGCTGGAGGCCGACCGCCGGGTCCTGTCCCTCGACCTCGTCGGTGCCGCCCTGCAGCGCCTGCATGCCGACCAGCGCACGGCCGTCGTCGCGGGCTTGCAGGCCCTCGTCAACGCCGCCTCACCCCCACCCGGAAAGGACCAGCCATGACGACCTGCGAGAGCTGCTCGATGCCTATCGAGAGCGGTCGGTACTGCCCGCACTGCGTCGACGACCAGGGCAACCTGCAGTCCTTCGAGGAGCGTGTCGAGCGGATGTGCGCCTGGCAGTCCCGGCGCGACCCCAACGCGTCGGCCGAACAGGTCCGCGCCGCCACCTTGGCGTTCTTGTCCGGTATGCCGGCCTGGCGCGACCACCCGGCGGTGCGTGCCGCGGCGGCGGGGGCGCCGCCGCCGGCCTCCGGCACCTGGTAGCCGCCCCGGCCCCGGCCGGCCCCGATAGGCCATGATGGGCCGGACGGCCGGCCCAGCTCGCGGTCGGCCGAGTCCGCGCAGGGAGTGACCACATGAGGTTCCACGTCAAGACCCGACCCGAGCACGTCACCTGGGCCTGGATGCGGGACACCTGGATCGCCGCCGACGGCATACCGCTGTTCGAGAGCGCCTGGCACTGGGACCACTTCTACCCGCTGACCGGCGATCTCGACGGGCCCAACCTGGAGGCCTGGACCACCCTCGCCGCGCTGGCCCAGGCGACCGGCCGGATCCGGGTCGGCTGCCAGGTCTCCGGGATGATCTACCGCCACCCGGCGGTGCTGGCGAACATGGCCAGCGCCGTCGACATCATCTCGGACGGTCGCCTGGAGCTGGGCGTCGGCGCCGGGTGGAACGAGCTGGAGACCACGGCATACGGGATCCCGCTGCCGCCCATGAAGGAACGCTTCGACCGGTTCGACGAGGGCGTGCAGGTGCTGCTGGGGCTGCTCACGAAGGAGCACACGAGCTTCGAGGGGCGCCACTTCCGGCTGACCCGGGCCCGCAACGAGCCCAAGGGCGTGCAGCGCCCCCACCCGCCGCTCACCATCGGCGGCAAGGGACCCAAACGCACCCTGCTCGCGGTGGCCAAATGGGCCCAGGGTTGGAACGCCATCCTCACCGGTCCCGACGAGTGGGTCCGCCTCAAGACGGTGTTGCTCGAGCACTGCGCGGCCGTGGGCCGCGACCCGGGGGAGATCGACTGCTCGGTCAACGTCATGGTCACGGGCACCGGCGACGCCGAGATCGCCGCGGCGGTGGAGCTGGCCGCGGCCTACCGTGACGCCGGCGTGGACGTCGCCGTGATGAACCTCCCGCACGGCGCCCCGGCCGGCATCCTGGACCGGCTGGCCACGGGGCTGGCGCAGCTGTAGGCCGCCGGCTCAGGGCACCGCGGCCAGCAGCAGGTATGCCACGAAGATCGTCAAGTGCACCCCGGCGGTCAACCGGGTTGCCCGGCCCGGGACCACGGTGAGCACGGCGACCAGCAGGGTCAGACCGAGCAGGGCGATGTGGATCGGGTCCAGCGCCAGGGCCAGCGGCGTGGACAACCAGATCGTCGCCAGGGCCAGGGCCGGGATGGTCAGGGCGATGGAGGCCATGGCCGATCCGTAGGCGAGATTCATGCTGGTCTGGACGCGGTCCCGGTTCGCCGCCCGGACCGCCGCGGTGGTCTCCGGGGCGAGGATCAGCAGGGCGATAACCACCCCGACGAAGGACACCGGGATCCCCAGGGTGGAGGTGGCCTGCTCCAGGGAGGGGGTGATCAGCTTGGCCAGCCCGATGACCGTGGCGAGCGAGAGCAGCAGCAGTCCGAGGCTGGCGCGGGCCTGTCGAGCGGTGGGCGGTTGGGCGTGCTGCTCCTCGTCGACCAGCTGGCCCTCGGAGTCGACGGGCAGGAAGAAGTCGCGGTGGGTCGCGCCCTGGGTGGTGATGAACAGGGCGTAGAGCAGCAGCGCCGCGACCGAGATGAAGGCCAACTGCTGGGGGCGGAAGGTCGGACCGGCGTTGGACGTGAACCCGGGGACCACCAGGGTGAGGGTGGCGACGGTGGCGACCGCGGCGAGCATCGAGCCGCTGCTGCGCTGACGGAACTGCGCCATCCCGGACCGGCCGGCGTTGACGAACAGCGCCAGCCCGACGATGCCGTTGACCGTGATCATGAGGGCCGAGAACACCGTGTCCCGGGCGAGGGTGGGACGTGGTTGGTCTCCGCTCATCGCCATGAGGATCATCCCGACCTCCAGGACGGTCACGGCCACCGCGAGGATGATCGACCCATACGGCTCACCCACCCGGGCGGCGACGACCTCGGCGTGGTGGACCGAGGCGAGCACGGTGACGGCCAGGATCACCCCCAAGGCCAGCGCCACCGCGCCGGGCATGCTGCGGCCCCACGCCGCGACGAGCACGACGAGGGCGCACACCGGGGCCCACCGGTGCCACTGCATCCATCCGTGTCGCTGCGACCCGCTCACGGTCCTACCCTCTCATCGAGCACCGAGGTGAGCAGCCGCGCAGGCGTGCGACGGGGTCGGTCGCCCGGCAGCGACCCGGGCAGCGCGTCGGCGGTCAGGCTGGCGCGGTCGGGCGGAATCGCCGCAGCCGCAGGCTGTTGGTCACGACGAACACCGAGCTGAAGGCCATCGCGGCCCCGGCGACGAGCGGGTTGAGCAGACCGAGCGCGGCCAACGGGATCGCGGCGACGTTGTAGGCGAACGCCCAGAACAGGTTGCCCTGGATGGTCCGCAGGGTGGCCCTCGCCAGCCGGACCGCGTCGAGCGCCCCGACGAGGTCGCCGCGGACCAGGGTGAGATCCGAGGCCTCGATGGCGACGTCGCTGCCGCTGCCCATGGCGATGCCCAGATCGGCCTGGGCCAGGGCGGCGGCGTCGTTCACCCCGTCGCCGACCATGGCGACCACCCGACCCCGGTCCTGCAAGCGGGACACCGCGGCGACCTTGTCCGCGGGCAGCACGTCGGCGACGACGTCCTCGGGGGGTATGCCGGTCAGCTCACCGACCGCTCGCGCCGCCTCGGCGTGGTCGCCGGTGAGCAGCACGGGCCGCAGTCCGTTGGCGCGGAACAGCGCCACGGCGCGGGCCGAGGTGGGCTTGACCGTGTCGGCCACCACGAGCACGCCTCGCACGGCACCGTCCCAGGACACCCACACCGGGGTCTGCCCCCGAGCGCCGGCCTCGTCGGCCGCGGCGAGCAGCCCGTCCGGCGGTGTGCGACCCGAGGCGCCGACGACGAAGTCCAGCCGACCCACGGCGACCTCGACACCCGCGACCCGGCCACGCACCCCGAGGCCCTCGTGGTTGCGGAACGCCTCCACCGCGGCGCCCGCGGGTTCGCCCGAGGCCGGGGGGGAGGCCTCGACCCTCGCGCCTGCCGCCGGGACGGCGGCGCCGGCGGGGCCCGCCGCAGCGGCGGCAACGGCCCGCGCGATGGGGTGCTCCGAGCCGGACTCCAGGGCGCCGGCCAGGGCCAGCACTCGCGCCGGGTCCTCGCCGGGCGCGGCATACCTGCCGACGAGGGACATCCGCCCGGTGGTGACGGTGCCGGTCTTGTCCAGCACGACGGTGTCCACCCGGCGCGTGGACTCGAGCACCTGCGGGCCCTTGATGAGGATGCCCAGCTGCGCGCCGCGGCCGGTGCCGACCATGAGCGCCGTCGGGGTGGCCAAGCCGAGAGCACAGGGGCAGGCGATGATGAGCACGGCCACCGCGGCGGTGAAGGCCGCGGTCCAGGAGTGCCCGGTGAGCACCCATACCGCGAGCGTCCCCACCGCCAGGGCGATGACCACCGGCACGAACACCGACGACACCCGATCGGCCAGCCGCTGCACCTGGGCCTTGCCGTTCTGGGCGGCCTCGACGAGCCGGGCCATCTGTGCCAGCTGGGTGTCGGCGCCCACCCTGGTGGCCCGCACGACCAGACGTCCCGAGGCGTTGACGCTGGCGCCCACGACGGCGTCGCCCACCGCGACGTCGACGGGCACCGGCTCGCCGGTCAGCAGGGACACGTCGAGCGCCGAGGCGCCGGAGACCACCTCGCCGTCGGTGGCGACCTTCTCCCCGGGCCGCACCACGAACTCGTCGCCGACCGCGAGGTGGGCGACCGGTATCCGGGTCTCGAGGCCCCCGCGCAGGACCGCGACCTCCTTGGCCCCGAGGTCGAGCAGCGCCCGCAGGGCAGCGCCGGACCGGCGCTTGGCGCGGGACTCCGCGTACCGCCCGGCGAGGATGAACGTCGTCACCGCCGCGGCGGTCTCCAGGTAGATGTGCTCGCCGGCCTCGGCGCGGCTGGGCAGCAGCTCGAAGGTCATCCGCATCCCGGGCATGCCCGCATGCCCGAAGAACAGCGCCCACAGCGACCAGAGGTAGGCCGCCGTCACGCCGACCGAGATGAGGGTGTCCATCGTGGTGGCCCCGTGGCGCAGGTTGGTCAGCGCCGCCCGGTGGAACGGCCACGCCCCCCAGACGACCACCGGCGAGGCGAGGGTGAGGGCCAGCCACTGCCAGTTGGCGAACTGCAGCGGCGCCACCATGGACAGGGCGACGACCGGCACGGTCAGCGCCGCCGAGACTGCCAGCCGGCGGCGTAGCGCCGCGGTCTCGTCGTCGTCGGCCGGTATGCCGCGCGCCTCCTGCGCGGCCGGCGCGCCGGGCGCAGCGGGAGCAGGTGCGGGCAGGGCGGCGGTGTAGCCGGTGGCCTCGACGGTCTCGATGAGTCGGGCCAGGTCGACGGCCTCCGGGAAGGCGACGACGGCCTTCTCGGTGGCGTAGTTGACCGAGGCGCTCACCCCGTCGATGCGGTTGAGCTTCTTCTCGATCCGCGCCGCGCACGAGGCGCAGGTCATCCCGCCGATGACCAGCTCCGCCTCGCGCACGGCGGTCATCGGGTCACCGTCCGACGAGCGAGTAGTTGCCTGCCTCGTCGAGTGCGGCGGCGACCTGGGCGTCGGTGAGCTCGCGGTCGGCCTGCACCGAGACGGTGGACGTGCCGCCGGCGACGAGGTCGACGCCGACCTCGGACACCCCCTCGAGGGCCCGCAGCTCGGTGGTGACGGCGTGCGCGCAGTGCCCGCACGTCATCCCGGAGACCTGGAAGGTCTGAGTGGTCATGGCGCTCCTCCGTCGTCGGCAACCCCAACAGCATACCCCCCACGGGTATTCCGGTGGGGTCGCGGAGCGGGGCCGTCCGCCGCCGCGGGGCGACGTGCCGGCCCGGCGCCCGGTAGCCTCACGCTGCGGGCCGGCCCAGGCCCGGCTCCCCCCGCGGACCGGGATGTCGCGGGCTCGACTCACCAGGAGGGCACATGGATCGCGGCTCCACGAGCACGTCGACGGCGACCGACCTGGCGCTGGTGGCGGTGTTCGCGGCGGTCATCGCCGCGTTGGCGCTCGCCCCGGCCATCCCGGTCGGCAGCGTCGGCGTCCCCATCACCTTGCAGACCCTGGGCGTCGCCCTGGCCGGGCTGGTCCTCGGCCCGTGGCGCGGCGTCGCCGCCACGCTGCTCTACCTGCTGGTCGGTTTCGCCGGGCTGCCGGTGTTCGCCGGCGGGGCGGCCGGGCTCGGTGTGCTGCAGAAGCCGTCGGTCGGTTACCTGCTGTCCTTCCCGGTGGCCGCGTTCGTCGCCGGCGCGCTGGCGGCGTGGTTCGTGCGCCGGGGTCTGCGCGGGCAGTACGCCTGGCTGTTCGCCGCCGGCTTCGGCGCGAGCGTGCTGGTGGTCCACCCGGCCGGCATCCTCGGCATCGCCACGGTGGCCGGGCTCGACCTGGGCAAGGCGGTGCTGGCCGACCTGCCCTACTGGCCGGGCGACGTCCTCAAGAACCTGCTCGCCGCCGCGGTGGCGCTGGCCGTGCACAAGGCGTTCCCCGCGCTGCTGGCCCGCCGGCAGGTCGCCCCCGCGACCTAGCACCCCGGTGATCCGCCTCGTCGAGGTCGCGGTGCACGCCCCGGTGTATGCCGGGGGGTCGGGGCCGCGCGCCACGACGCTGCTGCACCCGACGAGTCTGGACCTTACGCAGCGGCGGATCGCCGTCGTCGGGGCCAACGGCTCGGGCAAGTCCACCCTGCTGCGCCTGCTCAACGGCCTGGTCCTGCCCACCCGAGGACAGGTGCTCGTCGACGGCCTGGACACCCGCCGGGACGGCCCGGCGGTGCGTCGCCGGGTCGGCTTCGTCTTCACCGAGCCGCTGGCCCAACTGGTCATGTCCACACCGGTCGAGGACGTGGAGCTGAGTCTGCGCCGGACCATCCGGGACCGGCGGGCCCGGCGTGCCGCGGCCATGGACCTGCTCACCCGGGCCGGGCTGGCCCCCCTGGCCACCCAGAGCATCTACGACCTGTCCGGCGGCGAGCGCCAGCTGCTGGCCCTGACCTCGGTGCTGGCGACCGACCCCACCGTGCTCGTCGCCGACGAGCCCACCACCCTGCTGGACCTGCGCAACCGCGAGGTGGTGCGCCGGGCGCTCACCGAGGTGGCCCAGCAGCTGGTCTACGCCACTCACGACCTGGACCTCGCGCTCGATGCCGACCGGGTCCTGGTCATCGACGGCGGCCGGGTGGTCCACGACGGCGCACCGGTGCCGGCCGTCGCGGCATACCGCGCCCTGGTGGGGGTGCCGTGAGCGCCCACCACGACCTCTTCGGGCTCTACCGCCCGGGTGAGTCGCCACTGCACCGGGCCGGCGTCGGCGCGAAGTACGTCCTGCTGCTGAGTCTCGTCGCCCCGGCGGTGCTCGCCCAGCGGCCCTGGGTGAGCGCGGCCCTGCTCGCGGCCACCGCCGGCCTGCTGGCGGTGGCCCGGGTGCCGGGCCGGGCGGCCTACCGGATGCCCGTGGCGTTGGCCGTGCTGCTGGCCGCGCTCGCGGCATACCACGCGGTGACCGGCGACTGGGCGGGCGCGTTCGTCGTGCCCGGCAACGTCTGGCTCGCGGTGCTGGCCAGCCGGCTGCTCGTGCTCACTACGCCCGGCCCGGCCCTGGTCGACGCGCTCGTCGCGGCGGTGCGCCCGCTGCGCGTGGTCGGCGTCGACCCCGAGCGGGTCGCGCTGGCCGTCGCGCTGATGATCCGCAGCGTGCCCTACCTGCTCGGGTCCATGGCCGACGTGCGGATGACTGCGCGCGCCCGCGGGGTGGAGCGCAACCCGGTGGCGCTGCTGGTCCCCTGGGTCGTCGGCGCGGTCGGCTACGCCCACGCGACCGGGGAAGCGCTGGCCGCACGGGGGTTGGCCGAGGGCGCACCGGACCGGCGGCAGCGATGACCACGCCCGCACCCGCCCCGCCGCCGGCCGGCCACGAGCACCGGTTCGAGCGACCGCCGCGGCCGCTGCTGCGCCCGCGCGACGTGCTGCACGACACCTCCCGGGTGGCGGTGACCGCGGGCATCGTCGGGTGGACCTTCGCCGCGACGGGGCCGGTGGCGATCATCCTCGCGGAGGCCGGGCGCGGCGGGTTGAGCGACGCCGAGGTCTCCTCGTGGATCTTCGGGGTCTTCGTCCTCAACGGGCTGCTGACGATCGCCGCGTCGTGGCTCTACCGGATGCCGCTGGCGTTCTACTGGACGATCCCCGGCACCGTCGTCGTCGGGACTGCCCTGACCCACCGGCGTTGGTCGGAGATCCTCGGGGTCTTCCTCGTCTCGGGCCTGGTCATGCTCGGCCTCGGGCTCACCGGACGGGTGCGCACCGCGATGGCCTGGCTGCCCATGCCCATCGTCATGGCCATGGTCGCCGGGGTGTTCCTGCGCTTCGGGCTCGGGCTGGTGACCTCCCTGAACGAGCTGCCCTCGGTCGCGGTGCCCATGGCGGCGGCATACCTGCTGCTGGCGTCCGCACCCCGGGTGGGGCACGTCGTGCCGCCGGTGCTCGGGGCGCTGCTCGTCGGCACCGTCGCGGTCGCCGTCGGGGGCGGTATGCCGTCGCTGACCGGCTCGCAGTGGCTGGTCCAGCCGGTGGTCCGGGCGCCCGAGCTCACCGCGGGCTCGTTGCTCGATCTCGTCGTCCCCCTGGTCATCACCGTCCTGGTGGTCCAGAACGGTCAGGGCCTGGCCGTGCTGAGCGCCGCGGGGCACCCGCCCCCGATGAACGTCGTCACCGTCGCCTGCGGCGGGATGTCGCTGCTGTCCGCCGTCGTCGGGGCGATCTCAACCTGCCTCACCGGGCCCACCAACGCCCTGCTCGTGGAGTCGGGCGAGCGGCGGCGCCAGTACGTCGGCGCCCTGGTCAACGGGGTGCTGGCGCTGGCCTTCGGGCTGCTGGCGCCGGTGTCGGTGCGTCTCATGCTGGGGATGCCGGCTGCCTTCGTCGCGGCCCTGGCCGGACTGGCGATGCTGCCGGCGCTGCGCGGGGCCTTCGTCACGGCGTTCTCCGGGCGGTTCGGCTTCGGCTCGCTGGCCTGCTTCCTCGTGACCGTGGCAGGGATCGCCGTGCTGGGCATCTCCTCGGCGTTCTGGGGTCTGGTGGCCGGGATCGCGGTGGCGTGGTTCATGGACCGGGCCGACCTGCGCGCGCACCTGGCCGCGATGCGCGGTGCGGGCCCCCGGGCCGGGGAGCCGGGCGGCGCGAAAGCAGGCGATGTGCGCCATGGGGACACCCAAAGCGACCCTTAGCCTTCCTTCGCGGTGGCGGCGACCCTGCCGACCGTCCGATCTGGTGCCGCGGCCAGTCCCGCCCCGTGGGTGCCCAGACGGTCAGGAAAGGCCAGAGGACGGGATCGTGGGTGTGCGCCCGGATCCGGCCGCACACCCACACGACGACGGCCCCGGACCGGCATACGCGCTGGTCGGGGGCCGTCGTGCCCGTGGTGGCAGGTCGAGGATTCGAACCTCGGAAGCTTTCGCGACGGATTTACAGTCCGCTCCCATTGGCCGCTCGGGCAACCTGCCCTGGTGCGCATGCGAGGATAGCAAGAACCGCCACGGCCTTCGACCGTGGCCCACGCGGCATACCGGCCCGGTCGCCCCCCCCGGCGCCCCTCGCCGACACCCGCCCGAGACCCTGGAGGAACCCACCGCGATGGCCGACTCGTCCTTCGACATCGTCAGCAAGTACGACAAGCAGGAGGTCGCCAACGCGGTGAACACCACCGCCAAGGAGATCGCCACCCGCTACGACTTCAAGAACGTCGGCGCCTCGATCGAGCTGTCCGGAGACCGGCTGGTGATGAAGGCCAACTCGCCCGAGCGGGTCAAGGCGGTCCTCGACGTCCTGTCGACCTGGCTGGTCAAGCGCAAGGTGTCGCTCAAGCACCTGGACGGGGCCGACGCCGAGCCGAAGGCGTCGGGCAAGGAGTATCGCCTGGAGTGCGCGCTCAAGGAGGGCATCGCCCAGGACACCGCCAAGATCCTGGCCAAGATCGTCCGCGACGAGGGACCGCGCAGCGTCCGCGCGCAGATCCAGGGCGAGGAGCTGCGGGTGTCGGGCAAGTCCAAGAACGACCTGCAGGCGGTCATGGCGTTGATGCGCGACCGCGAGGACATCGACGTCGCGCTGCAGTTCGTCAACTACCGCTGAACCACCCACCGGCCGCTATACCGCGAGCCACGGCCAGGCGCCGGTATGCCGCGCGCCGCCGCCACGGTGCCCGCCGGCCCTACCCCTGCCGGGGCGCGCCCACCTCGGGCCACAGCGTCCCGAGCCCGAACCCGGCCCGCCCCGACGTCGGGGTACGCACCATGAGCACCTGGTGCAGCTGGATCCGGTTGCGCTCGAACGACAGCCGCGACCCGGCGAGGTAGAGCCCCCACACCCGCGCGGTCCCCCGCCCGACCTCGGCGACCGACTCGTCCCAGTGCTTGGACAGGTTCGCGCACCAGTCCCGGCAGGTCAGTGCGTAGTGCTCGCGGAGGTTCTCGTGGTGGCGCACCTCGAGGCCGACGTCCTCGGCGGCTCGGACGATGTCGCCGGAGCCGGTCAGCTCCCCGTCGGGGAAGACGTACCGGTTGATGAACCCCCGCTCGGGGGCCCCGGCGTGCCGGTTGTCCGGACGGGTGATGCAGTGGTTGAGCAGCCGCCCGCCCTCGGCGAGCCGCTGGCGCAGGAAGGCGAAGTAGTCGCCGTAGTTCCGCGGCCCGATGTGCTCGGTCAGCCCGATCGAGCTCACCGCGTCGAACCCGCTCTCGGTGACGTCGCGGTAGTCCAGGTGGCGCACCTGCGCTCGGTCGGCGATGCCCTCGCGCGCCAGCCGGTCCGCGGCATACCGGGCCTGTTCGGCCGAGAGCGTGACCCCCAGGGCGCTCACCCCGTAGTGGCGGACCGCGTGACTGACCATCCCGCCCCAGCCGCAGCCGACGTCGAGCAAGCGCATCCCGGGCTCCAGGCCGAGCTTGCGGCACACCAGGTCGAACTTCGCCTCCTGCGCCTCCTCGAGCGTCGACTCGGCCCGCGGGTAGGTCGCGCAGGTGTAGGCCATCGACGGGCCGAGCAGCAGCTCGTAGAACCGGTTGGACACGTCGTAGTGATGGGAGATGGCTGCCGCGTCGCGCCGCCGACCGTGCGCCAGGCCCGCGGCCAGCCGGCGCAGCCGGGTGGGCGACTCCTCCGGAGGCAGCTCGGGGACCCGCGGCCGGTGCCGGGCCAGGAACGCCGCGAGGGGGCCCAGCTGCGAGGGCCGCGGCCGCCGCGGGGCCAGCCCCTCTTCGAGCAACCTCAACACGTCGTAGGGGTCGCCCTCGTCGATGCCGTCGATGACCAGGTCGCCCATGAGGTAGGCCCGCGCCATGCCGAGCGAGCCGGGCGCGGTGACGAGGTAGTTCAAGCCGCGCGGGCTGGCCACCCGGATCGGCAGCCCGTCCGGCGGCCCGCTCACCGACCCGTCCCAGGCGTGCATTCGCACCGCGTCGTTGTCGAAGAGCTGGTCGATCGCCTCGGCCACCTTCATTGCCGTCTCACCGCCTTGTCGTACAGATCCGGGAAGCGCCCGGACGGGTCGTAGCGACCCTTGACCTTCTCGTATGCCGCCCCACCGTACTTCGCGAGGAACGCGTCCCGGTCGTAGTAGGCGTCGGAGTAGAGCGACTTGTGCCCGCCGAGCGAGCCGACGACCCGCTCGATGTCACGGTTGACGTCGCCCAGCCGGGCACCGGGCGCGACCGGCACCGTCGACCAGAAGCCGACGTTGACGTAGGGGACGCCCAGGTGCATGGGATACAGCGGCCATGGCGTCTGCCCGGCCACGTCGTCGCCCGGGCCGCGCGGCATGCCGCGCAGGGCCACCGGGCACAGCCAGATCGGCTCGATCGGCACGGTGTCCAGGAACCAGTCGAGGAACTCCCCGGTGGCCTCCAGCGGCAGCTCGACGTCCTGGATCACCCGCTCGCGCTGCGCCCGCCCGCGCAGCGCATCGATGCGCCCCATCGGCCGCCAGCGGGTCTCGATGCCGACCAGCCGCCAGTACACGTCACTGCGCAGCCAGCGCCGCGGCCAGACCCGCCGCACCAGCGGGTGCTGCGCCCCGAACGCCCGCGAACACCAGAACCAGTCGGTGTCCCAGCGCCAGAGGTAGTCGTGCACGGTGAGCACGTCGCGGGCCCGCGCCGGGATGGAGCGGTAGTAGACCTGCTGGCCGGTGTAGTCGCTGGGGCGTTCCCCGGCGCCGAGGGTGTCCGCCCAGGTGCCCAGGACGAGGTAGCTCTCGTCTCGGGCGAACACCACCCCGTCGACGAAGTCCACGCCGACCCCGTGCCACTGTCGGCTCTCCATGACGTGACCGACGGCGTCCAGCAGCCCGGCCAGGTCGAAGAACCGCACGTGGCGCAGTCGGACGTAGCGCGAGACCGGCTCCAGCTCGATGGTCAGCGACATCGCGTAGCCCAGCGAGCCGTAGGAGTTGGGGAAGGCCCGGTAGAGGTCGGCGTGCTCGCCGGTGGGCGTGGCCGTGACCACCTCGCCGGTGCCGGTGAGCACCTCCAGGGCCAGGACGGACTCGTGCGGCAGGCCGTTGCGGAAGGAGCTGGACTCGATGCCCAGCCCGGTCACCGCCCCGCCCACGGTGATCGTCTTGAGCTGCGGCACCACCAGCGGCATGAGCCCGAACGCCAGGGTCTGCTCGACGACGCGCTCGTAGGTCGCCATGCCCTGGACCTGTGCCGTGCGCGCGCCCGGGTCGACCTCCACGACCGAGTCCAGACCGGAGACGTCCAGCCCCGAGGCCGGGCCCGGCGCCCGGGCCCGGAACAGGTTGGACGTGCGCTTGGCCAGGCGCACCGGGCGGGCCGGGTCCAGGGCACCGAACGCAGCGGCGACCTGCCCCACGGCGCGGGCGTGCTCGGTCTGCGAGACCAACGCCACCTCGAGCGTCCTCCTGCGACAGACGGATCGGTCGCTTCCGAGGCTAACCCACCACCGCGACACCCTGCCGGCCTGGCCGAGGCCCGACCGACCCGGGCCCGCGATCCCCCAGGGGCCGGCACGCCGGCCAATCGCCCGCGGATCCGGGCGACGTTTGACAGAGTGACCCCGTGCGCGGACGGCATACCTTCGGGGAGCACACCGACCGGTGGGCTCGACAGGACTGGTGGGGCGTCGTCCTGGAGGCTCCCGACGCGCCCGCCCTGGCCCGCTTCTACGCCGACCTGCTCGGGTGGGCGATCGCCGCCGAGAGCCCGGAGCATGCCGCCATCGCCCCGCCCGACGGGGTCGCCTACCTCGCGTTCCAGACCTCGCCGACCTACCGGCCCCCGGCCTGGCCACCCCGGGCCGGGGCGCCCCAGGCGACCATGCACCTGGACTTCCAGGTCACCGACCTGGGCGAGGCGGTGGCCGACGCGCTCGCCTTGGGTGCCACCCTCGCCGAGCACCAGCCGCAGGAGTCCACCCGGGTGCTGCTGGATCCGTGCGGCCACCCGTTCTGCCTGTACCTCGACGCCGAGGACGAGGCCCACCCCTGAGCGCTCCCCGGCGGGTGCCGACCGATCGGGCCACGCCGTCGGGTCGTACGGCTCAGCGGCCGGTCATCCCCCGGGCCTGGGCCTCCAACCGGGCGATCCGCTCGGGCATCGGCGGGTGGGTCGAGAACAGCCGGGAGACGTCCTGCGCGCGGAACGGGTTGGCGATCATCATGTGACTGGCGTTGACGACGTCCTGGGCCGGCGCCAGCGGCGCCTGGGCCACGCCCGCCTGCAGTTTGCGCAGGGCGGCGGCCAGGGCCAGCGGGTCACCGGTGAGCGCGGCGCCGTCCTGGTCCGCGTCGTACTCGCGGGTGCGGCTGATCGCCAGCTGGATGACCGTGGCGGCCATCGGAGCCAGCAGCGCCAGGGCAAGCAGGGCCAGCGGATTGGGCCGTTCCTCGTCGTTGCCGCCGCCGCCGAACACCCCGGCGAACATGAGCATCTGGGCCACCGAGGTGACCACCCCGGCGATCGCGGCGGCCACCGAAGAGGTGAGGATGTCGCGGTTGTAGACGTGCATGAGCTCATGGCCGAGCACCCCCCGCAGCTCCCGCTCGTCGAGCAGCCGCAAGATGCCCTCGGTGCAGCACACCGCAGCGCGCTCCGGGCTGCGGCCGGTGGCGAAGGCGTTCGGGGCGTCGGTGGGCGAGACGTACAGCCGGGGCATCGGCTTACCGGCCCGCGTGGACAGCTCCCGCACGATCCGGTACATCGCCGGCGCCTGCGCCTCGCTCACCGGGTAGGCGCGCATCGCGCGGATGGCGAGCTTGTCGCTGTTCCAGTACCCGTATGCCGTCGTGGCCAGACCGATGAGGGCGAAGAGCCAGATGAACCGGCCGTTGGCCACCAGGGCACCGATGCCCAGGACGATCGCCCACAGCCCACCGAAGAGGGCAGCGGTCTTCAGGCCGTTGAAATGTCGGTGCACATCGAGCCTAACGAGCGCGCCGCCGGTGGGTGTTCCCGGCCGCGAGCTCGCCCGGGTCGGGTGCCGCCGGGTCCAACGGCGGCGGCGGCGGCACGGTGAGCAGCCAGCCCGCAACCCGCTCCCGGTCGTGGCGCAGGTCGCCGGCGGCGGGCGCGGCATACGCGAACTGCGGGCTCCAGTGCAGCGCGTCCGCGGGGCACACCTCGACGCAGATCCCGCAGTACATGCACACCGAGTAGTCCACGACGAAGGCGTCCAGGACGTGCTCGGTGCGCTCCCGAGCACCGGCCGGGGCGGGCCGGGTCTGGGTGTGCGAGGTGATCTCGATGCACCAGCACGGGCACTCCCGCGCGCAGAGCATGCACGCGGTGCACAGGTCGGGCACCAGCGCGAGGACGCCGTGGGAGCGGTTCGGCAGGACGGTCACCAGGCCCCCCAGGGCTCGTCGGGGATGCCGTGCGGGCGGGCTCGCCGACGGCCGACGGCCGGCTCGCGACCACCCGGCTCGACGGCCCCGGGCCAGGGGCGCGCGGCCCGGGCCGCGAGGACGAACGACTTGCGCAGCGGCGTCCCCTCGAAGGCCGCCGGCAGCAGCAGCCGGCGCAGCCCGAGGTCGGTGCCGTCCTGGAAGCCGGAGAACCCGATGCCGAACATCTCGTGCAGCTCCCGCTCGGCCCAGGCAGCCCCGGCGAACACCGGCGTGAGGCTCTCCAGCACCGCGCCGTCGGCGACCCGGGTGCGGATCACCCGCGCGCCGACCGCGGGCCGGTCCCACAGGTGCAGCACCCGCACGAGGACGTCGATGCCGGGCTCGCCCGGGTCGGCCAGGTGGTCGATCGCGGTGAGCAGGTCCAGGTAGGTGAAGCCCTCGTCGTAGGCCCGTTCCACGGCGGCCCGCCACCGGGTCGGGTCGATCCGGTCGCCGGGGTCCAGCGCGGTCACCGTCGGCCCCGCTGGGCCAGCAGGGTGCGCAGCCGGGCGATCCCGTCCATCAGGGCCTCCGGGCGGGGCGGGCAGCCGGGGACGTAGACGTCGACGGGCACGATCTGGTCGACGCCCTTGGTCACCGAGTAGGAATCCCAGTAGGGCCCGCCGGAGTTCGCGCAGGCGCCGAACGAGACGACCCAGCGCGGCGGGCTCATCGCGTCGTAGGCCGCCCGCACCGCCGGCGCCATCGCGTCGGTCAGCGTGCCCGAGACCACGAGCACGTCGGCCTCGCGGGGATCGTCGGTGAACGGCTCGACCCCGAGGGTGGTCATCGCCGTGCTCTGGACGCCGGCGGCGACGTACTCGACGGCGCAGCACGCCAGCGGCAGGTCGAGCACGTGCAGGGTATGCCGGTGACCCAGGTGCTCGACCAGCGCCCGGACCGGCTCGGCGAGCCGGCCCACCGGCTCGGCCAAGCGCGCGCGCAACCCCGGGACGGGCAGGTGGACGGGCACGGGCCCACCGTAGCCGTCGGGACTGCGTACCCGCGACGGCGGCGGTGCGACACCCGTCGTGACGCCCATCTCTGCCTGTTTCTGCGATTTCCTGACTGAACATCTTTACTTCTGTCGTGTCTTGCCCCTAGGGTGGGAAACGGTCCTCGGGAGTTGCCCACTCGCGGTGACCGTCCGGGCAGACCCGTCGCAGGAGGCCAGATGTACGCCGCCGAACGCCAGCAGCGGATCCTCGGCGTCGCCCGGGCGGACGGGCGCGTTGAGGTGGCCGCCCTGGCCGAGGACCTGGCGGTGTCCGCCGAGACGGTCCGGCGCGACCTCACCAGCCTGGAGCGCCTCGGGGTGCTGCGCCGGGTGCACGGCGGGGCGATCCCCGTCGAGCGCCTCGGTTTCGAGCCCACCCTGGCCACCCGGGCCGAGCGGTACGTCGCCGAGAAGCAGCGGATCGCCAAGGTCGCCCTGGAGCAGGTGCCGGCCGAGGGCACGGTGCTCATCGACTCGGGCACCACGACCCTGCGCCTGGCCGAGCTGCTCCCCCGGGACCGCGAGCTGACCGTCGTCACCAACTCCCTGCCCGCCGCGCTGGCCGTGTCGAACATCTCCACGGTGCAGCTGTTCGTCCTCGGAGGCCGGTTCCGCCACCGCACCCAGGCCACCGTCGGGCACTGGCTCGAGGCCGCACTGCGCGAGCTCACCGTCGACGTGGCCTTCATCGGCACCAACGGGCTCTCGCTGCGCCGCGGCCTGACCACCCCCGACCCCGGCGAGGCCCTGGCCAAGACCGCCATGGTCGCCTCGGCCCGCCGCGCCGTGCTGCTCACCGACTCCTCCAAGGTCGGCGACGAGCACTTCAGCCGCTTCGCCAACCTCGAGGACATCGCCGCGGTCGTCACCGACGACCGGCTCGACGACGAGACGGCCACCCTCATCGAGGCCGAGGGACCGGAGGTCATCCGCGCATGATCGTCACCCTGACCCCGAACCCGAGCATCGACCGGACCGTGTCGATCGACCGCCTCGACGTCGGCGAGGTCAACCGGGCCACCAGCAGCCGGATCGACCCCGGCGGCAAGGGCATCAATGTGGCCCGCGCCCTGGCGGCCAACGGCAGCGACAGCCTCGCGGTGCTCCCCTCCGGCGGCCCCGAGGGGCACCTGCTCGAGGAGCTGCTGCGTACCTCCGGCACGGCATACCAGGCCGTCCCCATCGCCGGCACGACTCGGATGAACATCGCCGCCATCGAGCCCGGGGGCGCCACGACCAAGCTCAACGAGCCCGGGCCGGTCCTCGACCCGCGCGAGCACGCGGCGCTGCTGGCCGCGGTCGCCGAGCGGATCGCCGCGGGGGCCGACTGGGTGGTCGGGTGCGGGAGCCTGCCGCCGGGGATGCCCGAGGACGTGTATGCCGACCTGGTGCGCCACGCGCACGCGGCCGGTGCGCAGGTGGCCATCGACAGCTCCGGGGCGCCGTTGAGCGCCGCCGTGCCCGCCGGGCCGGACCTCATCAAGCCCAATCTCGAGGAGCTGCAGGAGCTCGTCGGGCGTGGCTTGCGCACCCTGGCCGACGTGCGCGATGCCGCCGCCGCCCTGGTCCAGGGCGGGATCGGCACCGTCGTCGTCAGCCTGGGCCGGCACGGGGCGCTGCTGGTCGGTGCCGAGGGCATCGCGCACGCGACCGCCCACATCGAGCGGCCGGTCTCGACCGTCGGCGCGGGCGACTCGCTGCTGGCCGGGTACCTGCACGCGGTCACCCACGGGGCGGCGCCGCGCCAGGCCCTGGCCACCGGCGCCGCGTGGGGGGCGGCCGCGGTGAGCCTGCCCGGTAGTCGGATGCCCACCCCGGACGACGTCGTGGGGATCGCCGTGACCAGCACCGACACCCCCGACCTCAGCCGCCTCGTCGCCGACTGACCAGACCCCACGCCACCGACCCGCCACCCCGAAGGAGCCCGGCATGTCCCTCATCACCCAAGCCCAGGTCGTGCTCGACCTCGACGCCGCCGACCGCCACGCAGCCACCCGGACGCTGGCCGAGACGCTCGTCGCCGACGGTCGCTGCACGGACCTGGACCAGTTCCTCGAGGACGTGCGCAAGCGCGAGGAGCAGATGGCCACCGGCCTGCCGGGCGGCATCGGCATCCCGCACGCCCGCAGCGCCGGCATCACCACCCCGTCGCTGGCCTTCGGACGGGCCGCGACCGGCATCGACTGGGGCGCCGAGGACGGCCCGGCCACGCTGATCTTCCTCATCGCCGCGCCGGACGGCGGCGGCGAAGCCCACCTGCAGATCCTCGCCAAGCTCGCCCGCAAGCTCATGCGGCGCGATTTCCGCCAGTCCCTGATGGACGCTCCCGACGCCGCCACGGTCGTCGAGATCGTCGACCGAGAGGTGGTGAACGCATGAAGTTCGTCGCAGTGACCTCCTGCCCCACGGGCATCGCGCACACCTACATGGCCGCCGAGGCCCTGGAGGTCGCGGCCGAAGACGCCGGGCACACCATGGCCGTCGAGACCCAGGGCTCGGCCGGCTCCGAGCCGCTCGCCCAGTCGGTCATCGACTCCGCCGACGCGGTGATCTTCGCCCACGACCTCGAGGTCAAGGACCGCGCCCGGTTCGCCGGCAAGCCGACCATCGACGTCGGCGTGAAGAAGGCCATCTCCGACGGCCCCGGCCTCATCGCCCAGGCCGTCGCCGCGGCCCAGCAGTTCCAGGCCGACCCGGCGGCCGCTGCCGCCGCGGCCACGGCCGCCGCGGCCTCCCCTGCCGCGACCGACACGGTGGGCGCCGGCACCAAGCTGCGGCAGTGGCTGATGACCGGCGTGTCGTACATGATCCCGTTCGTCGCCGCCGGCGGCATCCTCATCGCCCTGGGCTTCATGCTCGCCCAGGTGGCCCTGGGGGAGAACGGCGCCATCGAGATCACCAAGTACGCGATCACCGCCAAGGACCCGGCCTTCAGCCTCATGGACAGCTTCAGCCCGGGCAGCCTCACCCACTGGGCGGCCCTGCTGTTCGTCGTCGGGGCCGCCGCGTTCGGCTTCCTCGTGCCGATCCTCTCCGGCTACATCGCCTGGGCGATCGCCGACCGCCCCGGCCTCGTGCCGGGCATCGTCGGCGGCTTCATCGCCAACGCCATGGGCGCGGGCTTCCTCGGCGGTCTGGTCACCGGCCTGCTCGGCGGCGTCGTCGCCCGGTGGATCAGCGGGTGGAAGGTCCACAAGGGGGTCCGCGGGGTCATGCCCGTCGTCGTCACCCCCCTGCTGTCCCTGCTGGTCACCGGAGGGCTGTTCATCCTCCTGCTCGGCCGGCCGATCAAGGCGCTCATGGACTGGCTGACCACCAGCCTCAACGGCATGGGCTCGGGCAGCCTGCTGGCGCTCGGGATCATCGTCGGCGCGATGATGGGCTTCGACCTCGGCGGCCCGGTCAACAAGGTCGCCTACACCTTCGGGGCGACCGGCATCGCCACCGCGGGGCTGGCCGCCGACGCGACGCAGTTCAAGGTCATGGCCGCCGTGATGGCCGCCGGCATGGTCGCCCCGCTGGCCATGGCGCTGACCACGGCCCTGCGGCCGCGGCTGTTCACCGAGCCCGAGCGTGAGAACGGCAAGGCGGCCTGGCTGCTCGGCGCGTCCTTCATCTCCGAGGGCGCGATCCCCTTCGCCGCCGCCGACCCGGCCCGGGTGATCGCCTCGTCCGTGGTCGGCTCGGCCGTGACCGCCGGCATCGCCATGGTCGCCGGGGCCACCTCCCGCGCGCCGCACGGCGGTGTCTGGGTGCTCCCGCTCATCGGCAACTGGCCGATGTTCATCCTCGCCATCGTCGTCGGCGTGCTCGTGATGACCGGGCTGCTCATCGTGCTCAAGTCGATGGGCGCCAAGGCCACCCCCACCGCCGCCCGGGCCTGACCCCCACCCTGCCGTCCGCGGCATACCCGTCGAAGGAGACCACCGAAATGGCAACCCGCACCGTCAGTATCGCCTCGTCCGTCGGCCTGCACGCCCGCCCGGCCGCACTGTTCGTCCAGGCCGCCAGCGCCACCGGCCTGGACGTCGAGATCGCTCGCGAGGGCGAGGAGGCCGTCGACGCCACGAGCATCCTGGGCGTCATGGCCCTGGGCGCCAAGCACGGCGAGAGCGTCGTGCTCACCGCCGAGGGCGACGGCGCCGACGAGGCGCTCGACTCGCTCGTCGAGCTGCTCTCGCGCGACCTCGACGCGGAGTGACCCGCCGTGGCTGAGGCTCCCCGCGGGATCGGCGTGAGCCCGGGCGCGGCGGTCGGACCGGTGGTCCAGGTCCGCCCGCCGGTCCGGCCGCCGGCCGACGAGCCGCCGACGACCGACCCGGAGGCGACCCATCAGCGGGTCAAGGAGGTGTTCGAGTCGGTCGCCGTGACGCTGCAGGAGCGGGCCGCCGCCGCCGACGAGACCGCCCAGCAGATCCTCACCGCGACCGCGCTCATCGCCCGCGACAAGGGCCTGCAGAAGGCCATCGGCAAGCTGCTGCAGGCCGGCGCGGGCCCCGCCACGGCGGTCACCGGCGCGGTGGCGGAGTATGCCGCGCAGTTCGAGGCGCTGGGCGGGTACTTCGCGGAGCGGGTCACCGACCTCAAGGACGTGCGCAACCGGGCCGTCGCCCGGTTGCTCGGTCACGAGGATCCGGGCGTGCCGGACTTCCACGTGCCCAGCGTCGTGGTCGCGCACGACCTGGCTCCCGCCGAGACCGCGACCCTCTCCCCCGCCCTGGTCCGGGCCATCGTCACCGAGGCCGGCGGTCGCACCAGCCACACCGCGATCCTCGCCGCCCAGATGGGCATTCCCGCCGTGGTGCAGGTCCCGCACGCCTGCGACATCCCGGACGGCACGCTGATCGCCGTCGACGGCGACTCCGGAGAGGTCACCGTCGACCCGAGCCCGCAGTACCAGGAGGAGCTGGTGGGCAAGCGGGAGCGCCGCCGCGCCGCCCTGGCGGGCTCGGCCGGCCCGGGCGCGACCCGGGACGGTCACCCGGTGGCGCTGCTGGCCAACATCGGCGGCGTCGAGGACGCGGTGTCTGCCGCGGCCCAGGACCTCGAGGGGGTGGGCCTGTTCCGCACCGAGTTCGTCTTCCTCAGCCGCGACACCGCCCCCACGCTGGCCGAGCAGACCGAGATCTACACCCAGGTCTTCGAGCCCTTCGGCCCGCGTCGGGTGACCGTGCGCACTCTCGACGCGGGTGCGGACAAGCCACTGGCCTTTGCCGACCTCGGGCCCGAGGAGAACCCGGCACTGGGCAAGCGTGGGCTGCGCCTGCAGGCGCTGCGCCCGGAGCTGCTCGACACCCAGCTGCGGGCGCTCGCCGCCGCGGCCAAGACGACCGCCGCCGAGGTCAAGGTCATGGCCCCGATGGTCGCCACCCCCGAAGAGGCCGCCTGGTTCGCGCGGCGGGTCCGCGAGCACGGCCTGCCCTCGGTCGGGGTGATGATCGAGGTCCCCGCAGCGGCCCTGCTGGCCCGCTACGTCCTGGCCGAGGTCGACTTCGCGAGCCTGGGCACCAACGATCTCGCGCAGTACACCATGGCCGCCGACCGCATGGAGGGCGAGCTGTCCGAGCTGCTCGACCCGTGGCAACCGGCGGTGCTGCAGGTCATCGGGCACGCCTGCGACGGCGCGAGGACCGCCGGCAAGCCGATCGGCGTCTGCGGCGAGGCCGGCGGCGACCCGCTGCTGGCCCTCGTGCTGGCCGGGCTGGGTGCCGGCAGCCTGTCCATGGCCCCGTCCAAGGTGTCGATGGTCCGCTACGCCCTGGCCCGGCACACCATGGCCGAGTGTCACGGCATGGCGACCGCGGCGCTGGCCTCGCGGACCGCGGGCGAGGCGCGCGAGTCGGTCGTCGCCCTGGCCCACCCGGGCGTCGTCGCGCTGCTGTAACCGCACGGGGGCCTGGCCCGCCCCGGGATGCCGGTGCGGGCGCCGGGCCTGTGGCACGGTGGAGGGGTGACCGACTCATCCCCGCGGGGCGGGCCGCTGGCCGTTGTCCGCACCGTCGAGTTCGCCGGCCTGGGCCCGGCCCCGTTCGCCGGGATGCTGCTGGCCGACCTCGGTGCCGACGTCGTGTGCGTCGAGCGCGCCGACGGAGGCTCCGACCTGGCCCAGACACCGCTGCTGTCCCGCGGTCGGCGCTCGGTCGTGCTCGACCTCAAGGCCGACGCGGGTCGCGAGGTCGCCCGGCGCCTGCTGGCGTGGGCCGACCTGCTCGTGGAGGGCTTTCGCCCCGGGGTCATGGAGCGTCTCGGCCTGGGGCCCGAGGAGGCGTTCGCGGTCAATCCGCGGCTGGTCTACGGGCGGGTCACCGGGTGGGGACAGGACGGCCCGTTGGCCCGGTATGCCGGTCACGACCTGGCCTACCTCGCGCTGACCGGGGCGCTGGCGGCCACCGCGCGCGACCCCGGCGACGGCACGCGGCCCCGACCGTTGGCCCCCGGTGCCCTGCTCGGCGACCTCGGCGGCGGCGCCCTGCAGCTGGTGATCGGGCTGCTGGCCGCCCTCGTCGAGACCGGCCGTAGCGGCCGCGGTCAGGTGGTCGACGCCTCGGTCATGGACGGCACGGCGTACCTGACGACGTTCGTCCACGCGTTGCGCGACGTGGGGTTCTGGAACGCCCCGCCCGGGCGCAACCTGCTCGACTCGGGGGCGCCGTTCTACGAGGTCTACGAGTGCGCCGACGGTCGGCACCTGGCCGTCGCGGCCCTGGAGGACCGCTTCTACTCCGAGCTGCTGCGCCTGCTCGACCTCGACCTGGCGCCGGAGGATCCCCGCCACCCCTGCCGACGACACGACCGGGCCACCTGGCCGCAGGCCAAGGCGGCCTGGGCGGCGCTGTTCGCCACCCGGTCCCGGGACGACTGGGCCCAGCTGCTGCAGGGATCCGACGCCTGCGTCGCGCCCGTCCTCGACCTGGCCGAGGTGCCCGAGCACCCCCACGTCGCCGGCCGCGCGGCATACCGACGGATCGGCGACCACCTGCTCCCGGCGCCCTCGCCGCGATTCTCCAGGACCCCAGCCACCCCCGGCGCCGTGCCGCAGCGCGGAAACGCCACCGCGGCAGTGCTCGCCGAGCTGGGCTACTCGCCGGCCCAGATCGCCCAGCTTCGGGGCGCCGGAACGGTGGGTTGACGACTGAACCCTCGCGCGGGCCTACCATGGCCCGAGGGCGTCCGTCGACCGGGACGGAACGGTGGCGTGAAGACGGAGTGACCAGTAGATGAGCAAGCCAGTCCAGACACTGGAACGAGTGGTCATCAGGTTCGCCGGCGACTCCGGCGACGGGATGCAGCTCACCGGCGACCGGTTCACCTCCGACTCGGCCTTCCACGGCAACGACCTGTCGACCCTGCCCAACTACCCCGCCGAGATCCGCGCCCCGCAGGGCACTCTGCACGGGGTGTCCAGCTTTCAGCTGCACTTCGCCGACCACGACGTGCTCACCCCCGGCGACGACCCCGACGTCCTCGTCGCGATGAACCCGGCGGCGCTCAAGGCCAACCTCCCCGACATCCCCCGCGGCGCCACCGTCATCATCGACACCGACGAGTTCACCACCCGCAACCTGGCCAAGGTCGGCTACCCCGCCTCGCCCTTGACCGACGGGTCGCTGGACTCCTACCACGTCCACGCCCTGGCGCTGACCTCGATCACCGTCGAGGCGCTGGCCGAGCACACCACGCTGACCCGCAAGGACAAGGTCCGGGCGAAGAACATGTTCGCCCTGGGGTTGCTGTCCTGGCTCTACACCCGGCCCACCGAGGCCACCGAGCGGTTCCTGCGGACCAAGTTCGCCAGCAAGCCCGACCTGCTGGCGGCCAACCTCGCCGCGCTGCGCGCGGGCATCCACTACGGCGAGACGACCGAGGACTTCGCCCACACCTACCAGGTGGCCCCCGCGGCCATGCGTCAGGGCACCTACCGCAACGTCACCGGCAACGTCGCCCTGGCCTACGGTTTCGTCGTCGCGGCGGCCAAGGCGAAGCTGCCGATCGTCCTGGGCACCTACCCCATCACCCCGGCCTCCGACGTCCTGCACACCCTGTCCGGCCTCAAGCACCTGGGCGTCACGACGATCCAGGCCGAGGACGAGATCGCCGGCGTCGGCATGGCCCTGGGCGCGTCCTTCGGCGGGGCGCTCGGCCTCACCTCGACCTCCGGCCCGGGCCTGTCGCTCAAGGCCGAGACCATCGGCCTGGCCGTCTCGTTGGAGCTGCCGCTCATCGTCATCGACGTCCAACGCGGCGGCCCGTCCACCGGCCTGCCGACCAAGACCGAGCAGGCCGACCTGCTGCAGGCCCTCTTCGGACGCAACGGCGAGTCGCCGGTGGCCGTGCTCGCGCCGCAGTCGCCGGTGGACTGCTTCGACATCGCGGTCGAGGCCACCCGCATCGCCACGACCTACCGCACCCCGGTGCTGGTGCTGTCCGACGGCTACCTCGGCAACGGCTCCGAGCCCTGGCAGCTGCCGGACCCGGCCAGCCTGCCCGACCTCGAGGTGGGCTTCGCGACCGAGCCCAACGGGGTCGACGAGACGGGTGCGCCGGTCTTCCATCCCTACGCCCGGGACCCGCGCACCCTCGCCCGGGCCTGGGCCATCCCGGGGACCCCTGGGCTGGAGCACCGCATCGGCGGCATCGAGAAGGCCGACATCACCGGGGAGATCAACTACGAGCCGGACAACCACGAGCGGATGACCGCGCTGCGCGCGGCCAAGATCGAGGGCATCGCCGCGACGATCCCCGACCTCACCGTCGACGACCCGACCGGCGACGCGCAGCTGCTGGTGTTGGGCTGGGGCTCGACCTACGGCCCGGTCGCCGCCGCCACCCGACTGCTGCGCAAGCGCGGCGCCAAGGTCGCCCAGGCGCACCTGCGCCACCTCAACCCCTTCCCCAGCAACACCGGCGAGGTCCTGCGGCGGTACCGCCAGGTCATCGTCCCGGAGATGAACCTCGGCCAGCTGGTCATGTTGCTGCGGGCCAAGTACCTCGTCGACGTGCAGTCCTACGGCGTCGTGCGCGGGTTGCCGTTCCGCGCCAACGAACTGGCCGACGTGTTCGCGGCCGCCCTGTCGAGCCTGGAGGACCAGTCGTGAGCGTCGATCTCGGTATGCCGGCCACCGGCCAGGCGCGCGTCCCGGTCGTCGACCCGGCGGCGCCCCCGCTGACCAAGAAGGACTTCACCTCCGACCAGGAGGTGCGCTGGTGTCCCGGGTGCGGCGACTACGCGATCCTCGCCGCGATGCAAGGCTTCCTGCCCGAGCTCGGGCTGCGACGCGAGAACATCGTGTTCGTCTCGGGCATCGGCTGCTCCTCGCGCTTCCCCTACTACCTCGACACCTACGGGATGCACTCGATCCACGGCCGGGCGCCCTCGATCGCCACCGGGCTCGCGGTGGCCCGCGAGGACCTGTCGGTCTGGGTCGTCACCGGTGACGGCGACGCCCTGTCGATCGGCGGCAACCATCTCATCCACGCCCTGCGGCGCAACGTCAACATCAAGATCCTGTTGTTCAACAACGAGATCTACGGCCTGACCAAGGGGCAGTACTCCCCCACCTCCAATGTCGGCACGGTGACCAAGTCCACCCCGATGGGCTCGGTCGACACGCCGTTCAACCCGGTGTCGGTGGCTCTCGGGGCGGAGGCGACCTTCGTGGCCCGGTCGCTGGACTCCGACCGCAAGCACCTCACCGAGGTGCTGCGGGCGGCCGCCGAGCACCGCGGCTCGGCACTGGTGGAGATCTACCAGAACTGCCCGATCTTCAACGACGGCTGGTTCCACGTGCTCAAGGACCGCGCCGAGGCCCAGGCCCGCATCCTGGCCCTGCAGGACGGCCAGCCCGTGCGCTCCGGCGACTCGGTGGTGGTGCGGGGCGACGACGGCTCGTTGCAGGTGGTGCCGCAGGCCCAGGCCGACCCGGCCCGGGTCGTCGAGCACCACGTCGGCGCCCAGGACAGCTCGCTCGCGTTCGCCTTGAGCCGGTTGGCCGACCCGGGGCTGACCCACGTCCCGATGGGCGTCTTCCGGCAGGTGTCCCGCCCCACCTACGACGACCTGGTCCGGTCTCAGGTCGTTGCGGCTCGCGGCGGCCTCAGCGGCCCGCCCACCGACGAGCAGCTGGCGACGCTGCTGGCCGGGCGTGACACCTGGACCATCGAGGAGTGAGCGGAGCCGACCCCGGCGAGCATCCCGACGAGCGGCGCTCCGGGCTGCTCTACGGCTTCACGGCATACCTGCTCTGGGGGGTCTTCCCGTTCTTCTTCGTCGCGGTCAAGCCGGCCGGGGCGTGGGAGATCCTCGGCCAGCGCATCGCGTGGACCTTCGTCGTGTGCGTGCTGGTGCTGCTGCTGCGGCGGGACTGGTCGTGGCTGGGGCCGGTGGTGCGTCGACCGCGTCTGCTGGCCGGCCTGTCCGTGGCCGCCCTGTTACTCGCCGGCAACTGGGTGGTGTACGTCAACGCCGTGGTCACCGACCACACCAGCGAGGCGGCGCTGGGCTACTTCCTCAACCCCCTGCTCACCGTCGCGCTCGGGGTGCTCGTGCTGCGCGAGCGGCTGCGGCGGATGCAGTGGCTGGCCGTGGGGATCGGCGGCTTCGCCGCCGGGTTCCTCACCCTCGTCGCGGGCACCGTCCCGGTCACGGCGCTGACCCTGGCGGTGAGCTTCGCGCTCTACGGCCTGGTGAAGAACCGGGTCGGCGCCCGGCTGGCGGCCCTGCACGGCCTGACGATCGAGAGCGGGGTGCTGGTGCCGATCGCGCTGGCCCTGTTGCTGCCGCTGGCCGGCACGCTCGGGTCCACGTTCGCCACCGAGGGCCTCGGGCACGCCGGCCTGCTGGTGGCCTCCGGGCCGGTGACCGCGGCGCCGCTGCTGCTGTTCGCGGCGGCGGCCCGCCGCATCCCCTTGGTGTCGATCGGCTTGCTGCAGTTCCTCACCCCGGTGATGCAGCTGCTGGCGGCGGTCGTGCTGGGCGAGCACGTCTCGCCGGCCCGCTGGGTCGGGTTCGGCATCGTCTGGGTGGCCCTGCTCGTGCTCACCGTCGACACCCTGCGCCACCGCCCCGCGCGGTAGCCGCAGGCGCGACACCCGGCCCGGTCGGCGCCACTAGCCTGGTCTCGCCGGATCCACGACCAGGAGAGCGCCATGCCGACGCAGGCACCCCCCCTCGCCACCACGGCGGGTATCGCCGTGCTCACCAGCGGCGGCGACGCCCAGGGGATGAACGCCGCCGTGCGTGCGGTCGTGCGCACGGCGCTGCACCGCGGGACGTGCGTGTATGCCGTGTACGAGGGCTACCAGGGGCTGGTCGACGGCGGCGAGCGGATCCGGCGCATGGACTGGGGCGACGTGGGCTCGATCATGGGCCGCGGCGGCACGGTGATCGGCACGGCCCGCTGCCCGGCATTCCGCGAGCGAGCGGGCATGCTCGCCGCGGCCCGCAACCTGCTGGCGTTGGGCATCGACCGCCTCGTGGTCATCGGCGGCGACGGCAGCCTC
The DNA here is from genome assembly GCA_037045055.1 of Dermatophilaceae bacterium. Lineage (GTDB taxonomy): Bacteria > Actinomycetota > Actinomycetes > Actinomycetales > Dermatophilaceae > Phosphoribacter. The sequence continues at coordinate 866,203 of JBAOHJ010000003.1, forward strand.
TCGGGGATCGAGCAGTTCCGCCAGTTGTGGCCCGGTCTGACCGCGCAGCTGCGCGACGAGGGCCTCGTCGACGCCGACGTGGTGGCGCGCCACCCCGTGCTGCACGTCGCCGGGCTGGTCGGCTCGATCGACAACGACCTCGTCGGCACGGACATGACGATCGGCACCGACAGCGCCCTGCACCGGATCGTCGAGGCCATCGACGCGATCTCCAGCACCGCCGCCAGCCACCAACGCTCCTTCGTCGTCGAGGTCATGGGCCGGCACTGCGGCTACCTGGCCCTCATGGGCGCGGTGGCCGGTGGCGCCGACTTCGCCCTGGTGCCCGAGGACCCGCCCACCCCCGGCTGGGAGGAGCGCATGTGCACGCTGCTGCAGGCCGGGCGCGCGGCCGGGCGTCGGGACAGCATCGTGGTGGTCGCCGAGGGCGCCGCCGACACCGCGGGCAACCCCATCACCAGCGACTACGTGCGTGACCTGCTGCGCGAACGCCTCGGCGAGGACACCCGGGTGACCATCCTCGGGCACGTCCAACGCGGCGGTGCGCCCAGCGCCTTCGACCGGTGGATGCCGACCCTCGTCGGCGCCGCCGCGGTCGACCAGCTGCTCACCGCCCCACCGCAGTCCCCGGCGATGGTGCTCGGCCTGCGGCACCACCGGGTCTGGCGGGGGCCGCTGCTGGAGGCCGTCGAGCAGACCCGGTCGGTGGCCACCCTCATCGCCGACCACGACTACGCCGCCGCGATGGCCCTGCGTGGGCCGAGCTTCGCCGACATGACCGAGATCTTCCGCGAGCTCAGCGAGGCGCCCCAGCACCGCGCGACCCCGCCGACCGGCAAGCGCATCGCGGTGATGAACGTCGGGGGGCTGGCCCCGGGCATGAACACGGCCGCGTGGGCGGCGGTGCGCCTCGGGCTGGCTCGTGGCCACACCGTGCTCGGGGTGCGCGGGTCCTTCCGAGGGCTGCTGGACGGTCAGGTGCAGCCGCTGTCCTGGGGCGACGTCGAGGGCTGGCAGAGCACCGGGGGGGCCGAGTTGGGCACCAGCCGGTCGGTGCCCACGGACGAACAGTTGTATGCCGTGGGGCGGGCCCTCGAGCGCGCCGAGGTCGACGCGCTGCTGGTCGTCGGGGGCTTCTCGGCGTACCTGTCGATGCACCGGATGTGGTCGGTGCGCGACCGGTATCCGGCGTTCGGGCTGCCCATCGTCGTCGTGCCCGCGACCCTGGACAACAACTTGCCCGGCTGGGAGTCCGCCATCGGCGCCGACACCGCGCTCAACGTCATCGTCGAGTCCCTCGACCGGGTCAAGCAGTCCGCGAACGCCTCCCGGCGGTGTTTCGTGGTGGAGACCATGGGCCGCTACTGCGGCTACCTCGCGATGATGGCGGCCATCGCCACCGGGGCCGAGCGGGTCTACCTGCACGAGGACGGGATCACCCTGCACGACCTGCAGGCCGACGTGGAGCGGATGAAGGCCTCGTTCCGAGCCGGGCGCCGGTTCTACCTGACCATCCGCTCGGAGCTGGCCAACCCGCTCTACACCACCGACTTCCTGGCCGCGCTGTTCGCCCAGGAGAGCGAGGGGCTGTTCGACGTGCGCACCGCGGTGCTGGGTCACGTGCAGCAGGGCGGCAATCCCTCGCCGTTCGACCGGGTGCTGGCCACCCGGCTGACGGCTCGGGCGCTGGACGTCTTGGACGCCCAGCTGGCCGGCCAACCGGCCCGGCAGGGCTACCTCGGGCTCGTCGACGACCACATCGACCTGGTGCCCTTCAAGGGCCTGGAGGACCTCGTCGACTGGGCCGAGCAGCGACCCAAGGACCAGTGGTGGCTGGGGCTGCGCGCGGTCCTGGAGGCCGTCGCCGACACCACGCTGTGACCGGACCGGTCACCGGGTCACCTCGATGACACCGTGCGCCCCACGTTCGGCGTCGACCATGACATGGCTGACCACCGGGTAGTGACCGGCTTCGGGGAAGACCAGCTCGACGAACCCGCCCTGCGCGGCCGCCAGGCTCAGGGCCTGGCTGCCCCCGGGGGCGTCCGGCCCGCCCGGGGCGGCGCGCAGCAGCCAGGCCCCCTCGGCATACGCGGTGTCGAACTGCCCGCCCACGACGTGCAGTGACGTCGCGCGGTTCGGCCCGGCATCCAGGATCCACAGCCGCACGCGCTGCCCGACCCGGGCGGTGAGAGGGTGCCGGTCGTACTGGTCGGCGATCCCGTTGAAGACCACGGCGTCGGGCTGCTCGGCGTCGACCTTGGCCGCGTCGACCTCGCTTGCCGACCCGGCGCGGTGGTCGGCGCCGAGGTAGACCTCGGACTGCACCAGCAGGTACTCCCGGTCGACCGGGGCCAGGTCGGCAGGGTCGATGACGACGGCGCCGACCAGCCCGGCGGCCAGGTGCGCCGACATGGGCATGGTGGCGCAGTGGTACATCCAGATTCCCGCCCGGGTCGCCGTGAAGCGGTACTCGAGGGACTGTCCGGGCGCGATCGTGCGCATCGGCCCGTCCGGGGCCAGCGACCCCGCATGGAAGTCGACGGAGTGGCCCATGGAGCCGTCGTTGACGAGGGTGACCTCGAACGCGTCGCCCACCGTGCCCCGCAACGTCGGCCCGGGCACCACCCCGTCGAAGGTCCAGCGGCGTTGCCACACCCCCGGGGCGACCGGCAGCTCGATCTCCTTGACGGTCAAGGTCACCCGGTGGGTGCGGTCGGCGGACGCCGGGGCGAGCGCCGCGTCCACCGGGGCGATGTCGGCTCCGGGCGGTCCGTGCAGGTCGACCGGTCCGGGGGGCGGGCCGGCCGTCGCGGCCACGCCGGGTGCGCCCGCGTCGCCGTGACGGACGCCGCCGCCGGCCACCGACCCGGACGGCCCGCCGAGCACCTGCACGGTCAGCGTCATCCCCCGCTGTCGATGGCCGACGACCGAGCACCATCCGTCCATCGGGGCGTCGACGAGCCCGACGTCGACCGTGGCGGAGGTCCCGGGCCGCAGCCGCGGCGTGGCGCGGCCGTTGCCGAACACCAGGTCGTGGCTGGTCGTCGGGTCGGCGTTGACCAGGTCGACGACCAGGCGGTCGCCCGCGGGGACGGTCACCACGGCCGGGTCGTAGCGCATGTCCTTGGCGACGACGTGCACGGTCGTGGTGTGCCCGGTCGCCGCCGCGGCGGTGCCGCCCCCCGGGCCACCCGAGGCGCCCGGCACGGCATACCCGGCGGCGGCGGGATCGACCAGCACGCCGGCGCACACGGCCAGGGCAAGGGCGCCGACTCCGGCGACGAGCTGCCCCGAGGACCACAGCGGGCGACGCGCCACCGGCGCTGTCGTCACGCCCGGCCGGTGGGGGGCGCGACCCCGGCCACGAGCGCGGACGCCGGCCCGGACGGCCAGCCCCAGCAGCGGCACGAACGCGGCGTATGCCGCGAGCACGAGCGCCGTCGTCGCCACCCGCACCGCGCCGGGCACCGGCAGCAGGCTCAGGACCAGGCCGCCGTTGACGACGAGCAGCCGCAGCACCGCCCAGCGCTCCAGCCGGTCTTGGGCTTCGCGCACGGCGGCGGGACCGCCACCCAGGACGCTGGGCACGAGGTAGGACATCGCGCCGACGAGGATCTGCGGGGCGAACCCGGCGGCCAGTGCAGCCGTCGGCACCCCGTAGGTGTCCCCCACCTCGGCCCAGTCCGCGCGCAGCAGCACCGAGCCCAGGACCCAGCCCACCGCGAAGACCGCCCAGCCCAGCGCCGCCGCCACCGACAGCGGGGCCAGCTCGCGGGGGGCCCGGGATCGGGCCGGGGCCCACAACGCCCGCGCCCACCACCACCCGGCGACGAGGTATCCGCCCAGGCCGATTGCGGTGACCGCGCGACTGCCCAGCAGCGATCCGCCGGTGACCACGACGACCGACCCGACGAGCGGGATCAGCGCGCCGGTGGCCCACCGGCTCGCCCGGGTGTCCATCCGGGTGCGCAGGATCGTCGGCCAGAACGTCACCAGCGTGCCCGTCACGGTCAGGCCGAGCCAGCCCAAGCCCATGGCCGCGGTGTGCGCGACGAGCAACCGGCCGTGCCACTGGTCCTGCGGGCCGCGGGCCAGCAGCACGCCGAAGGTCGCGCCGACCGGCACCCAGGCGGCGGCAGCGAGGTAGTAATGCACGACGACGCGGAACCGCCCACCCAGGCACGCGCGAGCCCGCCGCCACAGCGCGAGCGCGTGCCAGCCGACGGCAAGCACGACCAGCGCCGCCGCGACGAGCGCCACCGCCCAGCGTTGCAGGCTCACCCCGAGCAGCACCCCCGACACGCCGAGGAACAGGGTGGCCAGCCGCCAGCTCTGCCGTCCCGGCGGGTCCAGGTCGAGGTCGGTCTTCAACAGCGCCTGGGCGAAATGGGTGCTCCAGACCACGGCGGCGTGAGTGAGGGCGCCGAGCAGCACGAGGTGCATCAGCAGCCACCGGGAGTGCTCGACGAGGGGGTGGCCGAGGGACACCAGCCCGGCCACCACCAGCCAGACCATGGACGGGTAGTCGCGCCAGCGGCCGCCGCGGCGGGCGGTCGGTCCGCTCATCGGGAGCGCCCCTCGGGCGACGCGGTGAGCACGCTCCACGCCGCGCAGACCAGGAACGACACCACGGCCACGAGTGCGCTCAGGGCCCCGATCTGCCAGGGGCCGAGCAGCCCGAGCCCGTTGCCCACGGGCACCCGCAGCAGCAGCCCGGCGTGCAGCAGCACCAACGGCGCCCACATCACCGGGTGGTAGGGCAGTGGGCGGCGCAGCACCGCCGGGAGGATCACCGGGGCGTGGGCCATGACCATGGACATTGCGAAACCGAGGAAGGTGGCGTGCACGACGCTGTCGTATGCCGCCGGCGACACCGGCGGGCCGGCGACGGTCCACGCGAGGGCGACGAACGCCAGCCACGCGTAGCCGAGCAGCAGCGCCGCGGTGGCGAAGCGCGCCAGCCCGCACGAGTGGATGGTGCGCCGAGCGACGTCGACTCGGGCCAGCCACCCGACCATGCCCGCCAGCACCACGCCAAGCACGCGGGTGCCCACCTCGGGCCACACCAGGGCGGCCACGACCGCCGCGGTGAGCGCCACCGCCAGGCTCAGCAGCACCCGCGGGGCCCACGTAGGCAGGGCGACCCGGGCCAGCTCGACCCGCTCGGCACAGATCGTGAGGACGGCAAAGCCGGCCAGCCACGGCAGCGTCGCGGCGACCTCGAGCCTGGTCCACAACCCGCTCGCCCCGACCGCGAGCATCGCCGCGAGCACCTGGGTGGCGGTGGCGGCGTCTCGTTGGCGTCCCCACAGGGCCTGCAGGACCGCCACCGTGAGGCCGGACCCCGCGACCAGCAGGATCTGCCCGACGATGACCGGCAGCGGCAGCACCAGGGCGAGCCCACCTGCCCCGAGCGCGAGGGGGGCGGCATACCCCCAGGGCCGCCGCAGCGCCACCGCCCGCTCCAGTCCGATGAGCGTGCCGAGGAACCCCAACACCATGAGGATCCCGTGCATGTCGGGGAGCCGGCCCGGCGACGGGTCGCCGGGGTCCAGCACGAGCTGGACGGCGGCGTACAGCCCGGCGAGCACGCAGATCCCGGCCGGTGCGACGAACACCGCCCGGGAACTGGAGCCCCGACGGGCAGGACTGCGAGCCGGTGCCACCGCCTCGAGGCCGGTCACCGCGTGGCGGACGTGGGGGTGAGGACGGCCAGCTCCTCCCAGTCCGGGCCGTCCAGCGCGATGGCCGCCGCGGGGAACAGCCCGTTCTCCTCCCGGTTGACGTGCTCGCGCAGCCGGTCGATGAAGGGGACGATCGGCCCCAGCTCTCCGGACGCAACGGCGGCCAGCAGGGCGTCCAGGTCGGTGTGTTCGGCGCGCAGCTGAGCCAGCTCGGCGCCGAACGTCTCGGTGCGCGCCAGGACCCGGAACAGCCCCTCCTCCTCGCGTCGGGTGTGCGGGTGCAGCAGCGCCGCGACGGTGCCAGCGGCCGCCGCCGCGACCGCGACGTCGCCGCGCCGCAGCGCCTGTCTCAGCGCGCCGGTGGCGTTGACGATGTCGACGTGCTCGGCCATGAACTGGCCGATGAGCTCGATGGCCTCGCAGCCGCAGTAGGAGCACATCGTCAGCCCACCCGTCGTAGGCGCAGCCGCCACGCATCCGGGCCGCGCTGCAGGTAGTCCACGCTCACCGCATCGCCTTCGCGCTGCGACAGCTGGGTGAGCAGCGGCACCGGGTCGTGGGGCGCCACGAGCACCATGGCCTGGCCCAGGCCCAGCGAACCGATCGCGCCGAAGATCGCCGCATGCCGGATCGCGTGGGGGATCGCGCGCGCGTCGAGCTCCGGCAGGGCCTCGTCGTGGCCCCCGCATCCGCACGCTCCGGCGGTCGGGGCGATCGGCAGCTCGGCCGGACTGGACGTGGGCGTGTCGGGCATGGCGGTCCTTCCCAGGAGGGTGTCGGGGGCTACGCGGGGGTGGCGGGGGCGGCGGCAGGCGGGTCCAGACGCAGCAGGCAGGCGCCCGGCTCGGCGAACGGGACGAGCCGCACCGCCCGGGCAGCCGCGCCGGCGCCCCCGGCCACCGCGTCGACGAGCCCGCGGTGGACGCCACACACCACCTGTGGGTGCACTCTCGCGGCATCCAGCAGCGGACACGTGAGCAGTCGCGCGACACTGCCGTCGCGCGACACCCGGACCGAGAAGCCCAAGCCGCGCATGACCTCGGCCACCGTGCGCAGCGCCCGCCGCGCCGCAGCGGGTCCGGTCGCGGTCCCGGCGGGCGGGTGGCCGGCCGGTGCCGGGGCGGCCGGCAGCTGGTCGCCGCAGCGGCGGCCCAACTCGACCGCCGCGTCCAGGGCATCGCTCGTCGAGCCGGCCAGGTGCGTGGCCAGGGCGTCCACGACGGCCAGGTGCGCGCCGGACATGGTCGCCGGCCGCGCGGCATACCGGTATGCCGGTCGACCACGGCCCTGCGGCGCGGCACTGCGCTGCTCCACGAAGCCCAGCCGGGTCAGTGCGCCCAGATGCTCGCGGACCGTGTTGGGGTGCTGGCCACACTCGGACGCGAGCTGGCCCACGGTCACCGCAGCGGGCCGGTCGAGCAGCCGCTGGTACACCTCGACCTGGGCGGCGGTGGCCACGGCCGGCGCCGGGGCGGCCGATCGAGGACCCATCTCCCGCCGGTCGACCACCCTGGTATTTTTCACGGTTCTAAGCGTACTATTTATCGGACCCCCACGCCAGCGAGGCTCCCATGCGCGATACCCGGCCCCCACGTCCCACGACCGTCACCCCCCCGGCGAGGGTGACCTCACCGGGGGCGCCGGCCCGCCGGCCCGAGCGAGCAGCGGCCCGTCGACTCGTCCGGGTGCTCACCTGCACCGACCACAAGGTCATCGGCAACCTCTACTTCGTCACGACGTTCGTCTTCTTCCTGCTCGGTGGGCTGATGGCCCTGGTCATGCGGGCCGAGCTCGTGTCACCGGGGCAGCAGGTGGTCGACAACGCCGAGCAGTACAACCAGCTGTTCACCATGCACGGCACGGTGATGCTGCTGCTGTTCGCGACCCCGCTGTTCGCCGGCTTCGCCAACGCCGTCGTCCCGCTGCAAATCGGCTCCCCCGATGTGGCCTTCCCGCGGCTGAACATGCTCGCGTACTGGTTCTACCTGTTCGGCGGCCTCATCGTCATGGGCGGTTTCCTCACCCCTCAAGGCGGTCCGTCGTTCGGGTGGTTCGCCTACGCGCCCCTGTCCACGGCGTCCTACAGTCCGGGAGTGTCCGGCGACCTGTGGGTCTTCGGTCTGGCGCTGGCCGGTTTCGGGACCATCCTGGGCGCGGTCAACTTCATCACGACGATCATGTGCCTACGCGCACCGGGGCTGACGATGTTCCGGATCCCCATGTTCACCTGGACGGTCCTGGTCACCTCGATCATGGTCCTCGTCGCGTTCCCGGTGCTGGCCGCGGCGCTGTTCGCCCTGGGCGCCCAGCGCCGGTTCGGGGCGCACATCTTCGACGCCGAGGCCGGCGGGGCGATGCTCTGGCAGCACCTGTTCTGGTTCTTCGGCCACCCGGAGGTCTACATCATCGCGCTGCCGTTCTTCGGCATCGTCAGCGAGATCGTCCCGGTCTTCTCGCGCAAGCCGCTGTTCGGGTACAAGACCATGGTGTTAGCCACGGTGGCCATCGCCGCCCTGTCCACGGCGGTCTGGGCGCACCACATGTACGCCACCGGTCAGGTACTGCTGCCGTTCTTCGCGATCATGACCATGCTCATCGCGGTGCCGACGGGGGTGAAGTTCTTCAACTGGATCGGCACGATGTGGGGCGGTCGGGTGAGCCTGGACACCCCGATGCTGTGGGCGCTGGGCTTCCTCACGACGTTCCTGTTCGGCGGGATCACCGGGGTTGTCATCGGCAGTCCCGCGCTGGACTTCCACGTCACCGACAGCTACTTCATCGTCGCGCACTTCCACTACACCGTGTTCGGCACCGTGGTGTTCGCGATGTTCGCCGGCTACTACTTCTGGTGGCCCAAGCTCACCGGGCGGATGCTCGACGAACGGCTGGGCAAGATCCACTTCTGGATGCTCTTCATCGGCTTCCACACCACCTTCCTGGTCCAGCACCTGCTGGGCATCCAGGGCATGGCCCGCCGGTACGCCGACTACCTGCCCGAGGAGGGCTTCCAGCTGGGCAACGAGATCTCCTCGGCCGGGGCGTTGCTGCTCGGGCTGTCGATGATTTCGTTCCTCGACAACGTCTGGAAGACCTGGCGCACCGCCCCCCTGGTCGAGGTCGACGACCCCTGGGGCTACGGCGCCTCCCTGGAATGGGCCACCTCCTGCCCGCCCCCGCGGCACAACTTCACCTCCATCCCCAGGATCCGCTCCGAACGCCCCGCCTTCGACCTGCACCACGGCCAGGCCGAGGACTGGGTCCGGCCGGGCCGGTGATCCCCGAGCTCGTCGGGGGTGCGCCGCGTCCCCGCCCGGGGGGCGTGCCGTCGAGGGTGCTGCGGGCTCAGCCGACCCGGTCGACGACCGAGCCGACGAGGGCCGCCAAGGCATCGGCGGCCTCGCCGGCGGGCAGGCGCCGCAGGGCGGCGAGCGCCTCACCTCCGACCGCGCGGGCGTGCTCGCGCGCTCGGCCCAGCGCGGGATGGGCGCGCAGCAGCGCCAACGCCTCGGCGTGCGCCTCGGGGTCGGTGATCGGCCCGGCCACCAGCGCGCGCAGCCGGGCGTCGGCCGGGTCGGTCGAGGCCTTGGCATGCAGCACGGCCAGGGTGTCGACCCCCTCGCGCAGGTCGGTGCCGGGGGTCTTGCCGCTCTGGCTGGAGTCGGAGGCGATGTCGATGATGTCGTCGGCGAGCTGGAAGGCCACGCCCAGCCGCTCGCCGTACTCGCCCAGCGCCTCGACCGCCGCCGCGTCGCCCCCGGAGAACATGGCGCCGTAGCGGGCCGCGGTGGCGATCAGCGCGCCGGTCTTGTCGGCGAGGACCTGCAGGTAGTAGTCGACCGGGTCGGTCCCGACCGGGCACGGGCGCGCGTCGCGGATCTGCCCGGCACACAGCCTGACGAAGGTGCTCGCCTGGATCCGCACCGCCTCGGCGCCCAGACCGGCGACGATCTCCGATGCCCTGCCGAACAGCAGGTCGCCCACGAGGATGGCCGTGGAGTTGCCGTATGCCGCGTGCGCGCTGGGAGCGCCGTGACGCACGGCGGCCTCGTCCATCACGTCGTCGTGGTACAGCGAGGCCAGATGGGTCAGCTCCACGCCGACCGCAGCGGCCACGACGTCCTCGTTGATCCCCTGGCAGGCCTGCGCGGCCAGCAGGGCGAGCATCGGGCGAAGCCGCTTGCCCCCGGGCACCAGGTGAGCCGAGGCGGCGGCGACGAACGGGTCGTCGTGCTCGACGACCTCACGCAGTCGGGCCTCGACTCGGGCCAGCCCGTCGGCGAGTCGACCGGCCACCGCCGGGGACATGCCGGGCACCGCCAGCGCCGACGCGCCGACGTTCATCGCAGGAACAGCGAGGCGTTGGTCGTGACGTACAGCAGGACCGAGGGCACCAGTCCGAGGACCAAGGTGGACAGCGCCCCGACGGCGACGGCGGTCTTGGTCAGCCAGGCCCCGTCGACCACCGCGACGTCGTCGGAGGACGCCTCGGTGAAGTACATGAGCACGATGATCCGGACGTAGACGAACACCGTGATCGCACTGCACAGCAGCCCGACGACGACCAGGGCGGCGCCGGTGCCGCCACCGAAGCGCAGCGCCGGCGCGAACACGGCGAACTTCGCCGTGAAGCCCGAGGTCAACGGGATGCCGGCGAAGGCCAGCAGCAGGAAGGCGAACAGCCCGGCGGTCACCGGGTGACGCTTGCCCAACCCGGCCCACTGCGACAGGTGCGTCGCCTCGGCGCCGCCCTCACGCACGAGGGTGACCACGGCGAACGCGGCCAGCGTGGTCAGCCCGTAGGCCGCGAGATAGAACAGCACGCCCGAGACCCCCTCGCGGTCCAGCGCGAGGACCCCGACGAGGATGAACCCGGCATGGGCGATCGAGGAGTAGGCCAGCAGCCGTTTGACGTCGGTCTGGGTGACCGACAGCACCGCGCCGACGACCATGGTGAGCACCGCGACGGCGACCAGCGCCGGGCGCCAGTCCCACTGCACGGCATCGACACCGGCGTAGAGGAAGCGCAGGATCGCGCCGAAGGCGGCGGCCTTGGTCGCCGCGGCCATGAACCCGGTGACCGGCGTCGGGGCTCCTTGGTAGACGTCGGGGGTCCACATGTGGAACGGCACCGCCCCGACCTTGAAAAGCAGCCCGGTGATGATCAGCAGCACGCCGGGCACGAGCAGGCCCTGCAGGAGGCTGTTCGTCCGCGTGATCGCCGCGGCGATCTGGGTGAAGTAGACCGATCCGGTCGCGCCGTACACCAAGGCCGCGCCGAAGAGGAAGAACGCCGAGGAGAACGCCCCGAGCAGGAAGTACTTGAGCGAGGCCTCTTGGGACAGCAGCCGGCGCCGGCGGGCCAGCCCGCACAGGATGTACAGCGGCAGCGAGAGGACCTCGAGGGCGGCGAACATCGTCAGCAGGTCGCCGGCGCAGGCGAAGAGCATCATCCCGGCGACCGAGAAGAGGAACAACGGGTAGACCTCGGCGGTCAGGGCACCGGCCCGGTCGGCGGCCGACTCCTGGGGGGAGCCGGGGGTGGCCGCGCCCATCGACGTGAAAGGCTCCGGCCCGCCGCCACCGAGCCGCTCCGCGAAGGTCAGCGCGCCGAGCAGCGCGAAGACGAGGACCACGCCCTGGACGAACAACGCGGGACCGTCGAGGACCACTGCGCCCAGCAGCGCGGAGCCCCCGCTGGCCCGGGTGCTCGCGGTCGTGCCCTGGTGGTTGCGGGCTCCGGCGACCAGGGCGACCAGGGCGCCGAGCAAGCCCAGCAGGGTGAGCGGGACGTGCACGGCATACCGGTGCCGGCGCGGGACGAACGCCTCGACGAGGACCCCGAGGACCGCGGCGCCGAGCACGATGAGCATCGGCGCGAGTGCCAGATAGTCCAGGTCGGCCGTGACGAAGGCCGCGGGCAGCGCGGAGGTCACTTGGCGCTCCCTTCGGCCACCGGTGCGGGATCGCCGACCTGGATCGCGGTGAGGATGCTCGTCACCGCAGGCGTGATCGCGTCGAGCGCGGGCTTGGGATAGAAGCCCAGGGCGACGAACAGGGCGATCAGCGGCACGGCGACCCACTTCTCACGGACGCTGAGGTCGGGCACCGCCAGGTTCTCCGGCCTGGGGCCGGTCATCATCCGCTTGTACGCGAGCAGGATGTACAGCGCGGCCAGGATGATGCCGGTGGTGGCGACCACCGCGAGCACCTGGTGGCGTTGGAAGGTCCCGGCCAGGACGAGGAACTCGGACAGGAACGAGCCGAGCCCGGGCAACGCGAGGCAGGACAGGCCGGCGACCAGCCAGACGCCGGACAGTCCGGGCACGACCCGCTGCCACCCACCGAAATCGGGGATCCGCTTGCTGCCGCGGCGGCTGATCAGCATCCCGGCGACGAGGAACAGCGCGGCGGTGGAGAAGCCGTGGTTGATCATGTACAGGGTCGCCCCGGTCCAGGCCGTGGACGTCGTGGCGAAGATGCCCAGGACGATGAACCCGAAGTGGCTGATCGAGGTGAAGGCCACCAGACGCATGAGGTCGGTCTGCCCGATCGCCAGCAGCGCGCCGTAGACGATCGACACCACGGCCAGGACGATGACCACCGGGGTGGCCCACTGGCTGGCCCCGGGGAACAGCTCCATGCAGAAACGGATCATCCCGTAGGTGCCCACCTTGTCCAGCACGCCCACGAGCAGGGTGGCCGTGGCCGGGCGGGACTCGGACGCCGCGTCGGGCAGCCAGGTGTGCACCGGGACCATCGGCGCCTTGACGGCGAAGGCGAAGAAGAAGCCCAGGAAGATGAGCCGCTCGGTGCCCGGGGACATCGTCAGGCCGGAGAGCTCGCCGAGCAGGAACCCCTCGGGCCCGCCGGGACCGTTGCTGTACAGCGCGATGACGGCGGCGAGCATGATGAGCCCACCGGCGAGCGAGAACAGCACGAACTTCACCGCGGCATACTGCCGCCGCGGACCGCCGAACTGCCCGATGAGGAAGTACACCGGGATGAGCATCGCCTCGAAGAAGACGTAGAAGAGGAACACGTCGGTCGCCGTGAACACGCCGATCATGAACGTCTCCAGGACGAGCATGAGGGCGACGTAGTGCCGCTCCCGGTGCGCCTGCTCTGCCGGCAGGTCGTTCCAGGCGGCGACCAGGCAGATCGGCACGAGGATCGCGGACATGACGATGAGGGACAGGGCGATGCCGTCGACGCCCAGGGCGTAGCTCACCCCGAACTGCGGGATCCACGAGTACTGCTCGACGAACTGGAACTTGGCGGTGGCGCCAGGGCGGAACTGCAGGGCCACGGCGAGGGTGAGCACGAGGGTGACCAACGAGACGGCCAGGGCGATGTGCTTGGCCCGCGCGACCCACGACCCGGGCAGCATCCAGATGACCAGCGCCCCCATCAGCGGCAGCAGGCCCAGCAGGGTCAGCCAGGGGAAAGCGTTCATCACTGCATCACCCACACCGTGCCGAGGATGAGGACGACGCCGAGCAGCATCGTCAGGGCGTAGGAGCGGGCCAGACCGTTCTGCACCCGGCGCAGCCGGGAGGACGTACCGCCGACCAGCGCGGCCAGGCCACCGACCGCGGCGTCCACGCCGCGGCGGTCCAGGAAGTCCAGGGCTCGGGTGAGGTGGATGCCCGGACGCATGAGCAGCCCCTCGTTGACCTGGTCCTGGTAGAGGTCCTGACGGGCCGCTCGGGTGAGTAGGTTGCCGGCGGGCGCGGTCTGCGGGACGCGCTCGCGCCAGTACCGCGTCCAGGCCAGCCATACCCCGGCCAGCACGAGCGCCAAGGTGAGCAGGGTGATCGCCAGGGCGGGCAGCACCGGCTCGTGATGCGCACCCTCGTGGGCGCCGACCGCCGGGGCGAGCCACGAGGAGAACCCGCCGCCGATGGACAGCAGCCCGCCCAACAGCGCCGAGCCGACCGCGAGGACGACCATGGGGACCGTCATCACCCTGGGCGACTCGTGCGGGTGCGCGTCCTTGGGCCAGCGCTTCTCGCCGTGGAAGGTCATGAAGAACAGCCGCGACATGTAGAACGCGGTGATCCCGGCGCCGAGCATGGTCACCAGCCCGAACACCCAGGGCCGCCAACCCTCGCCGACGAACGCCGACTCGATGATCTTGTCCTTGGAGAAGTAGCCCGACAGGGGCGGGATGCCGAGGATCGCCAGCCACCCGAACGCGAAGGTCGCCCAGGTGACCTTCATGGCGCCCGAGAGGTTGCCGAAGCCGCGCATGTCCACCCGGTCGTTCATGCCGTGCATGACCGAGCCCGCGCCGAGGAACATCCCGGCCTTGAAGAAGCCGTGGGTCAGCAGGTGCAGGATCGCGAAGGCGTAGCCGATCGGCCCGAGCCCGGCGGCGAGCATCATGTAGCCGATCTGACTCATCGTCGAGGCGGCCAGCGCCTTCTTGATGTCGTCCTTCGCGCAGCCGACGATCGCCCCGAACAGCAGGGTGACCGCGCCGACGAGCACCACGGCCAGCTGCGCGGTGGGGGCCGCCTGGAAGATCGCCCCGCTGCGCACGACGAGGTACACGCCCGCGGTGACCATGGTCGCGGCGTGGATCAGCGCGGACACCGGGGTCGGGCCGGCCATGGCGTCGCCCAGCCAGCTCTGCAGCGGGAACTGGGCGGACTTGCCGCAGGCGGCCAGCAGCAGGAACAGGCCCAACGCGGTGAGGGCGCCCTCGGAGGCTCCCGGGATGGCGCCCTCGACGGTCGCGAAGTCGACCTTGCCGAACTGCCAGAACATGATCATGATCGCCACACCCATGCCCAGGTCGCCGACCCGGTTGGCGACGAAGGCCTTGTTCGCGGCGCTGGCGTAGGGCGGGTTCCAGTTCCAGAAGCCGATGAGCAGGTAGGAGGCCAGGCCTACCCCCTCCCAGCCCACGTAGAGCAGCAGGTAGGAGTCGGCCAGGACGAGCAGGAGCATCGCCGCGACGAACAGGTTGAGGTAGCCGAAGAAGCGACGCCGGTCGGGGTCGTGCGCCATGTAGCCCAGCGAGTAGACGAGGATGAGCGACCCCACGAACGTCACGAGCATGACGAACGACATCGACAACTGGTCGATCCGCATACCGGCGTCGAGCTGGAACTGGCCGGCCGGCACCCAGGAGAACAGCCGCAGGTGCTGGCCGCGCTGCTGCGGGTCGCGCCCGAGCATCTGCGCCAGCACGACCGCCCCGACGACGAACGAGGCCCAGGACAGCGCCACCGCCAGCAGCGGGCCCCACGCGTCGGTCCGCCGCCCGCCGACCAGCAGGATCGCCGCACCCAGCAGCGGCAGGGCCACGAGCAGCCACGCGTATGCCGCGGGCCCGGTGGCCGCCGCGAGCGCGTCGGCGGCCCCGTCGGCGGCCGGCATACCCGCCAGGGGAGTGAGGAGGTGAGTCACTGCGCCACTCCCTTACAGCTTCAACAGGTTCGCGTCGTCGACCGAGGCCGACCGGCGGGCACGGAAGACGGCCATGATGATCGCCAGCCCGACGACGACCTCGGCCGCGGCGACGAGCATGACGAACAGCGCAATGACCTGCCCGTCGATGTTGCCGTAGACCCGGGCGAAGGTGGCGAACGCGAGGTTGGCCGCGTTGAGCATGAGCTCGATGCCCATGAAGACGACGATCGCGTTGCGCCGCAACAGCACCGTGGCGGCGCCCACCGCGAAGAGGACCGCGGCGAGGTAGACGTAGTTGACCGGGTTCACCGTGCGCTCCCCTGCTGGATCTCCCGCTCGGCCTGCAGCTGCGCCTCCGTGTAGGTGTCCGGGGCGGTGATCTGGTCGCGGGCGACGAGCACCCGCGACACGGACAGCTCGCTCGGACGGCCGTCCGGCAGCAGCGCCGGGGTGTCCACGGCGTTGTGCCGCGCGTACACCCCGGGCGCGGGCAGCCCGGCGACGAAGGCGTTGTCGCGGACCCGACGCTGGGCCAGCTCGCGCTGGGTGACCTTGGGGGTGAGGCGCTCGCGGTGGGCCAGGACCATGGCGCCGATGGCGGCGGTGATGAGCAGGGCAGAGGTGATCTCGAAGACCCAGACGTACTTGCCGAAGATCAGCCAGGCCAGGCTGGTGACGTTGCCGGGGTCCGCGTTGGTGGCCTCCAGCCCCACGCTCGCCGGCAGGACGGCCGAGCCCACCGAGACGAAGAGCACCGCGATGAGCGCGAAGGCGAGCACGAGCGAGGCGACCCGCTGCCCGCGGATCGTCTCGACGACCGAGTCGGCCGCGTCGACGCCGATGAGCATGAGCACGAAGAGGAAGAGCATCATCACCGCGCCGGTGTAGACGAACACCTGCACGACGCCGAGGAACTGCGCCTGTTGGGCGATGTAGAAGACGCCCAGGTTGACCATGACGAACGCCATGCACAACGCCGCATGGACGGCCTTGCGGGCGAACAGCAGCCCGAGGCTGGCCGCCACCATGAGCGGGCCGAGGGTCCAGAACAGCACCGTCTCGCCGGTCCCGGTCATCGCGCCGGCCCTCCCTCGCCGACCATCTCGGCCTCGGCCGACCCGGCCGCCTCGTCCTGCTCCTGCGCCCAGGCGTGCTGGGCGTCGGTGGACCGCTCGACCTTGCCGAGGTAGTAGTCGCGCTCGTCCAACCCCTCGACCATGGGGTGCGGCGGCGCGAGCATGCCCTCCTGCAAGGGGGCGAGCAACTGGTCCTTGGTGTAGATGAGGTCGGCGCGGTTGTTGTCTGCCAGCTCGTAGAAGTTGGTCATGGTCAGGGCCCGGGTGGGGCAGGCCTCGATGCACAGCCCGCAGAAGATGCACCGCAGGTAGTTGATCTGGTAGACCCGCCCGTACCGCTCGCCCGGCGAGAACCGGCCGGTGCCGCCCTCGGCGTCCTCGTTGTCGGCTCCCTCGACGAGGATCGCGTCGGCCGGGCAGGCCCAGGCGCACAGCTCGCAGCCCACGCACTTCTCCAGACCGTCGGCATGCCGGTTGAGCTGGTGGCGGCCGTGGAACCGGGGCGCGGTGGGGCGCTTCTCCTCCGGGTACTCCTCGGTGTAGACCTTGCGGAACATCGTCGCGAAGGTCACCCCGAAGCCCCCGACCGGCGGCGGCATGCTCTCGCCCAGCCACCCGGCCCGGGCCGGGGACTCGGTGGACGCCGTGTCGCGGGCAGCCGGCAGCGGCGAGGGCCCGGGATCGGCCGGCAGGTGGTCAGCCATGCGAGCCCTCCTGCACGGTGGCGGCCGCGACCGCGTCGGGCGCGCGGGCCGGCTCACGCAGGCGTTGACCCGGCAGCGGCGGCACCGGGTATCCACCGGCATACGGGTCGATCTCCGCCGCCAGCGGGGTCTGGGCCGCGGCTGCCGCGGCCGCGGCGCGCGACTCCCACGTCCACACGGCGACGAAGACGAGCACGGTGATGAGCCCGACGACGATCAGCGCCGCGTGCGGGATCCGGAACACCCACAGCTGCAGGACCCCGGAGCCGAACCAGCCGTTGATCGCCGCGCGGATGAACGCCACCGCGACGACCCAGGCCAGGGTGGCGGGGATGAGCAGCTTCCAGCCGAAACGCATGAACTGGTCGTAACGCACCCGGGGCAGCGAGCCCCGCAGCCACACGAAGAGGAACATGAACAGCCAGAGCTTGACGGTGAACCACAACACGCCCCACCATCCGCCGCTGAGCGCGTTGTCGCCGATGAGCGAGATGATCGGTGGGGCCTGCCACCCGCCGAGGAACATCGTCGTGGCGACCGCCGAGACGGTGAACATGTTGATGTACTCGCCGAGGAAGAACATCGCGAAGCGCATCGAGCCGTACTCGGTGTGGAAGCCGCCGACGATCTCGCCCTCGCCCTCGGCCAGGTCGAAGGGCAGCCGGTTGGTCTCGCCGACCATCGTCACCAGGTAGACGACGAAGGAGAAGAACGCCGGCAGGAAGTACCACAGGCTCGACTGCGACGCCACGATCTGCGAGGTCGACATCGAGCCGCTGTAGAGGAACACGGCCACCAGGGACAGGCCCATGGCGATCTCGTAGGAGATGACCTGCGCGGTCGAGCGCAGCCCGCCCAGCAGCGGGTAGGTCGACCCCGAGGACCAGCCGGCCATGACGATCCCGTACACCCCCACCGAGGCGACCGAGAGGACGAGCAGCACCGCGACCGGGACGTCGGTCAGCTGCAGCGGGGTGAGATGGCCGAACAACCAGGCCTGGTCGCCCAGCGGGATGATCGCGAAGGAGACGAAGCACATGGTCGCGGCGATGAGCGGCGCCAGGGTGAAGATCACCTTGTCGGCGTTGGCCGGGGTGACGTCCTCCTTGAACATCGACTTCATGCCGTCGGCCAGGGTCTGCAGGAGCCCGAACGGGCCGTTGCGGTTGGGACCGGGCCGTTGCTGCATCCGCCCGATGACCCGCCGCTCGAACCAGATGACCAGCAGGGTGGAGATCAGCAGGTAGACGAAGATGAGCACGGCCTTGACCAACGAGAGCCACACCGGGGTGTCGGAGAAGTCCGCGATGGGGTTCTCGGTCGACGGTATGCCGGCTGCGGCCACCGGCGCCGCGGCTGCGGACGCGACCGGCGCGGCAAACAGCGCTGCGAGGCTCACGAGGCACCACCCTTCGTCACGGTGACGCGGGCCCCCGCGTCCACCCCCAGCGTGCGCCGTACGGCACAGCCGGCCGAGTTCGTCGGCAGCCAGACGACGCCGTCGACCATGTCCTCGGTGACCTTGGCCGGCACGGTGACCGCTGCGGCGGACGTGGCGACCGTCACCGGGTCACCGCACTGCACGCCGAGCCGCTCGGCCAGCGCCCGGCCGAGGCGAGCCACCGCGCGCGGGGCGGTGCCGGCCAGGAAGGGCTCGCCGTCCTGCAGCCGGCCGCGGTCCAGCAGGGTCGGCCAGGTGGCCAGGATCACCTCGCCCATCCCGGCGGCGGCGCGCGAGCTGGTGGCGGCGGGGACGGCGCGTGGCCCGGTCCACGGACCCAACGCCTGCCACTGCTGGTGGATCTGCTCCTGGGTGCGGGTCTGCAGGAACACCCCGAGCTCGTCGGCCAGCATGTCCAGCACCCGGTGGTCGCTCATCGCGTTGGTCGTCAGCGCCGCCTGGGACGGGCGCAGCCGGCCCTCCCAGTCGACGTAGGTGGCGGCCTTCTCGGCGTGCGAGGCGACCGGCAGCACGACGTCGGCCAGCTCGGTGACCGCCGACTCGCGCAGCTCCAGGCTGATCACGAAGGCCCGGGCCAGGGCGTCGGCGGCCCCCGCGACGCCGAGGTCGCCCGGGTCGAGGCCGCCGACGACGAGCGCGCCGAGGGCGCCGGAGCGGGCCGCGTCGAGGATGCCACGGGTGTCGCGGGGCGCCGCGGTGGGCAGGGCGTCGGACTGCCAGACCTGGGCGACCTGCGCCCGGGCCGCGGCGTCGGCGACCGGGCGGCCACCGGGCAGCAGGGCACCGAGCGCACCGGACTCCAGGGCGCCGCGCTCCCCGGCCCGGCGGGGCACCCAGGCCAGTCGGGCCCCGGTCGCGGCAGCCAGGGCGGCGGCGGCCGGCAGCGCGCCGGGCGAGGTGGCCAGCCGCTCCCCGACCAGGACGATGCCGCCGTCGCGCAGCGCCTCGCCGACGTCCGAGTCGACCAGAGCGGCCAACGCCGACGCTTCGGCGCCCGGCGCCGTGGGCAGCAGCCGCCCGGCGAGCTTGACCAGCCCGCGCGTCGCGAAGGGGGCCACGGCATACACCGCGGTCCGGCTCTTGCGCATGGCCCGGCGCAGCCGCAGGAAGACGATCGGCGACTCCTCCTCGGGCTCCAGGCCCACCAGCAGCACGGCCTTGGCGCGACCCAGGTCGGCATAGGTGACCGCGCCGGTGTCGGGGCCGCTCGTCACGACGTGCTCGGCGAGGAAGCCGACCTCCTCGGCCGAGTGCGGCCGGGCCCGGAAGTCGACATCGTTGGTGCCCAACGCGATCCGGGCGAACTTGCCGTAGGCGTAGGCGTCCTCGGCACCGACCCGCCCCCCGACCAGCACGCCCGCCGAGCCGGCCGCGCGCAGCCCGGCGGCGGCGGCGGCCAGCGCCTCGGGCCACCCGACGACCTGCATCGACCCGTCGGGCCGGCGCACCAACGGCAGCTCGATCCGGTCGGCCAGGGTGGCGTAGGCGAACGCCCAGCGGCCCTTGTCGCAGTTCCACTCCTCGTTGACCTCGTCGTCCTGGGCGGCCATCCGGCGCAGCACGGTGCCCCGGCGGTGGTCCGTGCGGATCGCGCACCCGGACGCGCAGTGCTCGCAGGTCGTCGGTGTCGACACCAGGTCGAAGGGCCGGGCGCGGAAACGGTAGGTCGCGCTGGTCAGGGCCCCCACCGGGCAGATCTGGACGGTGTTGCCGGAGAAGTACGACTCGAAGGGGGCCTCGTCGTAAATGCCGATCTGCTGCATCGCGCCGCGCTCGACCAGGCTGATGAACCGGTCGCCGGCGATCTGGTCGCTGAATCGGGTGCAGCGTTGACAGACGATGCACCGCTCGCGGTCCAGCAGCACCTGCGTGGAGACGTTGACCGGCTTGGGAAAAGTGCGCTTGACGTCGTCGAACCGCGAGACCGTGCGCCCCGCGGACATGGCTTGGTTCTGCAGCGGGCACTCGCCGCCCTTGTCGCAGACCGGGCAGTCCAGCGGGTG
This sequence comes from Dermatophilaceae bacterium, assembly GCA_037045055.1. Lineage (GTDB taxonomy): Bacteria > Actinomycetota > Actinomycetes > Actinomycetales > Dermatophilaceae > Phosphoribacter. The sequence continues at coordinate 886,552 of JBAOHJ010000003.1, forward strand.
GTTGATGAGCAACAGCTCCATGACCCCGGCCTGGGCCTTGTCGATGCGCTCGGAGTCGTCCTGCGTGCGCACCGCCATGCCCTCGGACACCGTGGTGGTGCACGCCGCCTGCGGCTTCATGGTGCCGTCGGGGGTGCCCAGCGTCTTGAGCACGCCGTCGGGGCCGGGGGTGGCGACCTCGACCAGGCACTGCCGACAGGCGCCCACCGGGTCGAGCAGGGGGTGGTCGCAGAAGCGCGGGATCTCGATCCCGACGACCTCGGCGGCGCGGATGACCAGGCTGCCCTTGGGCACGCTCACCGGCACCCCGTCGATGGTCAGGGACACCAGCTCGGGCGTGGGCGCGTCGCCGGGTGCGGGGGTGGCGCTCATGCCTTCGCGGCCTCCTTCTCGTCCTCGTCGGCCTGGGCGCGAGCGAACAGCACCGAGCGCTCGGGCGGGAACAGCTGCGCGGCCGGGGTGCGCAGGCCGGCCTCGAACTCCTCGCGAAAGTACTTGATGCCCGAGACGATCGGACTGGTCGCCGCGTCCCCGAGGGCGCAGAACGAGCGGCCGAGGATGTTGTCGCAGATGTCCAGCAGCGTGTCGATGTCCCCGGGCTGGCCCTCACCCTGCTCCAGGCGGGTCATGATCTGGCGCAGCCACCAGGTGCCCTCACGACACGGGGTGCACTTGCCGCACGACTCGTGGGCGTAGAAGTCGGTCCACCGCGAGACCGCACGGACCACCGAGACCGTCTCGTCGAATACCTGCAGGGCGCGGGTGCCGAGCATGGACCCGGCCGCCACCACCGACTGGAAGTCCAGCGGGACGTCGAGGTGCTCGTCGGTGAAGATCGGCGTCGAGGACCCGCCCGGGGTCCAGAACTTGACCCGGTGACCCCGGCGGACGCCACCGGCCAGGTCGATCAGCTCGCGCATGGTGATGCCCAGCGGGGCCTCGAACTGCCCCGGGTGGCGCACGTGGCCGGACAGGCTGAAGATGCCGTGCCCGCTGGAGCGCTCGGTGCCCATCTGCTTGAACCACTCGGGGCCGTGCAGGACGATCCCGGGCACCGAGGCGATGGACTCGACGTTGTTCACCGAGGTCGGGCGGGCGTAGAGACCCTGGGCCCCCGGGAAGGGGGGCTTGGAGCGCGGCTGGCCGCGGCGGCCCTCCAGGGAGTCCAGCAGCGCGGTCTCCTCGCCGCAGATGTAGGCACCCGCACCGGCGTGCACGGTGATGTCGAGCCGGACGCCGCTGCCGTAGACGTCGGCGCCCAGGTGCCCGGCGGCCCGGGCCTGCGCCACCGCATGCAACAGCCGACGGTAGACATGCACGACCTCGCCGCGCAGGTAGACGAAGGCGTGCTCGCAGCCCATGGCGTAGGCGGAGATGGCCACCCCCTCGACGAGCACCTGGGGGTAGGCCATCATCAGCGGGATGTCCTTGCAGGTGCCCGGCTCGGACTCGTCGGCGTTGACCACGAGGTAGCGCGGACCGCCGTCGGGGGGAGACATGAACGACCACTTCAGGCCGGTCGGGAAGCCGGCCCCGCCGCGACCGAGCAGGTTGGAGGACTTGACGAGGTTGAGCACGTCCGCCGCCGGCATCCCCAGGGCCTTGCGCAGCGCGGCATAGCCGCCGTTGCGTTCGTAGGTCGCCAGGGTCCAGGACTCGGGCTCGTCCCAGTATGCCGTGAGCACCGGGGTCAGCGGGTCAGTCACGTGGCCTCCTTACCCGGCACCGAACGCTCGGCCGAGGAGTGCGGGCCACCGGGCGCCGGAGCGGCGGTGTCCTGGCGCGCGGGCGCCGCCTGGCCTGCGGGCGCCGGGGTTTCCTGGCGCGCGGGCGCGCCGTCCTTCGGCGCCGGCCGGTCGGCGCTCGGGGCGCTCCAGCCGCGCTCCTTGGCGATCCGCAGGCCCAGCAGCGACGGCTCCCCGGCCCCGACGCCCTCGTCGGCCCGCCCGTCGGGGAATCCGGCGAGCACCCGGGAAACCTCCTTGAAGGTGCACACCGTGGCCGCGCCGCGGGTTGGCGCGACCGGCTGCCCGGCCCGCAGCTGCTCGACCATGGCGACGGTGGACTCGGGCGTGGCGTTGTCGACGAACTCCCAGTTGGCCATGACCACGGGCGCGTAGTCGCAGGCGGCGTTGCACTCGACCCGCTCCAGGGTGATCGCGCCGTCCGGGGTGGTCTCGTCGTGTCCGACGCCCAGATGCTCGGACACGGCCTCCCAGATCGCGTCGCCGCCCATGATGGCGCACAGCGTGTTGGTGCAGACCCCGACGGTGTAGTCGCCGTTGGGGTGGCGCTTGTACTGGGTATAGAAGGTCGCCACACCGCTCACCTCGGCCTCGGTGAGCTCGAGCACCTGCGCGCAGAACCTGATACCCCGCCCGGCGACGTAGCCGTCGACGCTCTGGACCAGGTGCAGCAACGGCAACAGCGCCGAACGCTTCTGCGGGTAGCGGGCGAGCACGGCCTGCGCGTCGGCGTGCAGCTGCGCGAGAACCTCGGGCTCGTAGGGGGCCCGGCTCGAGGCTTCGACGTGCAGGTAGCCCGAGGGCGCGAGGCCGTCGTGCGTGACCATCAGCGGTCCACCCCTCCCATGACCGGGTCGATCGAGGCGACGGCGACGATGACGTCGCCGACCTGCCCGCCCTCGCACATCAGCGAGGTGGCCTGCAGGTTGTTGAACGAGGGGTCGCGGAAGTGGGCGCGGAAGGGGCGGGTGCCGCCGTCGGAGACCAGATGGCAGCCGAGCTCCCCCTTGGCGCTCTCCACGGCGACGTAGACCTGCCCGGGCGGGACGCGGAAGCCCTCGGTGACGAGCTTGAAGTGGTGGATGAGCGACTCCATCGACTCGCCCATGATCTCGCGGATGTGGTCGAGGCTGTTGCCCATGCCGTCGCCGCCGATGGCCAGCTGCGCGGGCCAGGCGACCTTCTTGTCGGCGACCACGACCGGCTGGCCTCGCGTGGCCTGCAGCCGGTCGGTGCACTGCTCGACGATCTTGAGCGACTCGTACATCTCGTCCAGGCGGATGCGCAGCCGGCCGTAGGCGTCCGCGCTGGTGCGGGTGACCACCTCGAAGTCGTAGGTCTCGTACCCGCAGTACGGCGCGGCCCGGCGCAGGTCGTGCGGCAGCCCGGTGGAGCGCAGGATCGGCCCGGTGATGCCCAGGGCCATGCAGCCGGCCAGGTCCAGATGCCCCACGCCGACCATCCGACCCTTGACGATGGGGGCCTCGTTGAGCAGCAGCTCCAGCTCGCGGATGCCCTTGCGGATCTCGGGGACGACCTCGCGCAGCTTGTCGATGGCGCCCGGGGGGACGTCCTGGGCGACCCCTCCCGGGCGCACGTAGGCGTTGTTCATCCGCAGGCCGGTGACCATCTCGATGACCTGGAAGACCCGCTCGCGCTCGCGGAACCCGACCGTCATCACCGTCGTGGCGCCCATCTCCATGCCACCGGTGCCCAGGCACACCAGGTGCGAGGACAGCCGGGTGAGCTCCATCATGAGCACCCGGATCACCGAGGCGCGCTGCGGGATCTCGCCGGTGATGCCCAGCAGCCGCTCGACGGCCAGGCAGTACGCGGTCTCCTGGAACATCGGGGTGAGGTAGTCCATCCGGGTGCAGAACGTCACGCCCTGCGTCCAGGTGCGGAACTCCATGTTCTTCTCGATGCCGGTGTGCAGGTAGCCGATGCCGGCCCGCGTCTCGGTCACCGTCTCGCCGTCGAGCTCGAGGATGAGGCGCAGCACCCCGTGCGTCGAGGGGTGCTGCGGGCCCATGTTGACGACGATCCGCTCCTCGTGCAGCGAGGTGGCCTCGTCCACGAGGTCGTCCCAGTCGCCGCCGCCGGCGTGGAAGGTCGGGATGCTCCCGTCCTCCCAGCCCGTGTCGCCCGCCGTGGCGAACCGGCCGGGGTCGTATGCCGTGTCGCTCATCAGGTGTAGGACCTCCGCTGGTCGGGGGGCGGCACGGTGGCGCCCTTGTACTCCACGGGGATCCCCCCGAGCGGGTAGTCCTTGCGCTGGGGGTGGCCGGGCCAGTCGTCGGGCATGAGGATGCGGGTGAGCGCCGGGTGACCGTCGAACACGATGCCGAACATGTCCCAGGTCTCGCGCTCGTGCCAGTTGTTGGCCGGATAGGTCGCGACGATCGACGGGATGTGCGGGTCGGCGTCCGGACACGTCGTCTCCACCCGCACCCGACGGCTGCCGTGGGTGATCGAGAGGAAGTGGTAGACCGCGTGCAGCTCCCGACCGGTGTGCTCGGGGAAGTGCACCCCGGACACCCCGGTGCAGACCTCGAATCGCAGGCCCGGGTCGTCGCGCAGCGCCTGGGCGAGGACCGGCAGGTGCTCGCGGTGGACGTTGAGGGTCATCTCGCCGCGGTCGATCACCACGCTGAACACGGCGTCGTCGTATGCCGTGCCGCGCGCCGCCAGTGCCGCGGCCAGTCGGTCGGCGACCTCGTCGAAGTACCCGCCGTAGGGCCGTGGCGAGTCGCCGGGCAGCAGCACCGGGCTGACCAGGCCACCGAAGCCGGTCGTGTCGCCGTCGTCGCCCGCCCCGAACATGCCCTCGCGCCGGCCGACGGCGACCGGTCCGCCGCGTTGGGCGACCTGGGCGCCGGCCGGCTCGACCGGCATACCGGCGTCGTCGCTCATGCCAGCAGCCCCTTCATCTGCAGCGTCGGGGTGGCCGTGAGGGCGGCCTGCTCGGCGGCCCGGGCGGCGGCCTCGCGGTTGACCCCGAGCGGCATGTTCTCGATCTGGTGGTGCAGCTGGATGATCGCGTTGAGCAGCATCTCCGGCCGGGGGGGACAGCCCGGCAGGTAGATGTCGACCGGGACGATGTGGTCCACGCCCTGGACGATCGCGTAGTTGTTGAACATCCCGCCCGAGCTCGCACACACGCCCATGGAGATCACCCACTTGGGCCCGGGCATCTGGTCGTAGACCTGACGCAGGATGGGGGCCATCTTCTGGCTCACCCGGCCGGCGACGATCATCAGGTCGGCCTGTCGGGGGGTGGCCGAGAAGCGCTCCATGCCGAACCGGGCGATGTCGTAGTCCGGGGTGCCGACGGCCATCATCTCGATGGCGCAGCAGGCCAGGCCGAAGGTCGCCGGCCAGATCGAGGCCTTGCGCATGTAGCCGGCCAGCGCCTCGACCGTCGAGAGCAGGATGCCCGAGGGGAGCTTCTCTTCCAGACCCATCCGCGACGTCCCTTCAGTCCCACTCGAGCCCGCCGCGGCGCCAGACATAGGCGTAGGCGACGAAGACCGTGACGATGAACAGGATCATCTCGACCAAGGCCACCAGCCCGAGCTGGTTGAACGCGACGGCGAAGGGATAGAGGAACACCGACTCGATGTCGAAGATGATGAACAGCATGGCGGTGAGGTAGTACTTCACCGGCACCCGGCCACCGTCGCGGACCCGGGGCGTCGGTTGGATCCCGCACTCGTAGGCCTCCAGCTTGGCCCGGTTGTAGCGCTTCGGACCGACGACGAGGCTCAGCCCGACCGACACGACCGCGAACGCCGCACCCAGGCCCATGAGGAACAGCAGCGGAATGTAGGACTGCGTCATACCTCGCTCCCTCTCCGACCGGCGCCACCGCGGGCCTTCCCCATCCTAGGGGCGGGCACGGCAGGTGTGACCACGGTGGTGACGCTACCGGGCGGTGCCGATGCGGACATCGGGATCACGCGTCCGGCGCCAGCGTCGCCAGGGCGTGGATCACCCGGTCGTCGAGGCGGCGACCGGGCTGCTCGGGCAGGTTGGCCATGATCTTGAGCAGGAAGCGCATGAGGGTGTGCAGCGGCAGACCGTAGCGGGTGGCCAGGCGCATGACCTCGGGCTTGCCGATGGCCCGGGCGAACCACCGGCCGAGGGTGAAGTAGCCGCCGAGCTGGTCCTTCATGATCCGCGGGTAGGCCGCCAGGGCCCGCTCCCGGGCCGCGGCACCGTCGCGCGCGAGCGCCTGGACGATGACCTCGGCGCTCACCCGACCGGCCTGCAGCGCGTAGTCGATGCCCTCGCCGTTGAACGGGTTGACCATGCCGGCGGCGTCCCCGACGAGCAGCAGGCCGTCGGCATACAAGGGCGTGCGGTTGAAACCCATCGGCAGCGCGGCCCCGCGGATCGGCCCGCCCTCGACGTCGGGGGTCAGCGACCAGGCGTCCGCGAGGGTGTCCACCCAGCGGCGCATCACGTCCTTGTAGTCGGTCTGGCCGAACGCCGCGCTGGTGTCGAGGATGCCCAGGCCGACGTTGGTGCGCCCGTCGCCCAACGGGAACAGCCAGCCGTAGCCGGGCATGAGCATCCGCTGGCCCGCGTCGTCGGTGCTCCACAGCTCCAGGTGCGACTCGAGGTAGTCGTCCGGCCGCGGGGTGCGGTAGTAGGCGCGGACCGCCACGCCCATCACGCGGTCCGCGCGCTTCGGTCGGCCGACCGCGGTCGCCAGGCGTGAGGAGACGCCGTCGGCGGCCACGACCAGCGGCGCTCGGTAGGTCACCGTCTGGCCGGTGGGGCGGCCCCGCTCGTCGAGGCACTGGGCGGTGACCCCCTGCACCCGGGCCGAGCGGTCGCGGACCGGGCCGACCACGGCGGTGCGCTCGGACAGCCGCGCGCCGTTGGCCTGGGCGTGCCGGGCCAGGGTCCGGTCGAGCTCGCGTCGGGTGCGCACCAGACCGTAGCCGGGGAAGGTCGCCGTCTCGGGCCAGTCGAGCGTGAGGGTATGGCCGCCGCCGAAGATCCGCAGGCCCCGGGTGCGCTGCCACCCGGTGGTGTCGATGCCCAGATGCACCAGCTCCTTGACCGCCCGCGGGGTCAGCCCGTCGCCGCAGATCTTGTCCCGGGGGAAGGCCGCCTTCTCCAGGAGCACGACGTCGACCCCGTGCGAGGCGAGGTATGCCGCGGTGGCCGACCCGCCGGGGCCGGCGCCGACGACGACGACGTCGGCGGTCTGGTCCGCCGGGCTGGGCGCGGGGGCGCTCGTCACGGTCTAGCTCTCGGGTCCGGGATGGCGGTGGGTTGGTGCGTCGCGGTGCAACCGCTGCAGTCTACGGTTCGCCACGGGTGGCCTGGACGGACCACCCGTCGCCCCAGACCGGCCGCTGCGCCACACTGGTCCACGCGGGCGCCGCACGACGGGGTGCCGCGAGGGACGCGGCGGCAGGCTCCTGCCGGCCGCACGGCCGAACGAAGGGATGGCACATGACCGACGAACTTGGTGGACGCCGCGAAGAGGTCAGAGGCGTCACCATCGAGGTGAGCGAGCCGTTCGCGCAGTCGGTCGGACCGCGCGGAGTCTCCAACTACGTCGCCCTGCTCGGGTCCATCGTCGCCAACGAGGACGACCTGGACGACGACGCCATCGAGACCGCCCTGCGCACCGGACTGGCCGACTGGGGCATCGACCTTCCGGAGAGCTCGATCGTGCGCACCATCGAGCAGCTGGCCCAGGGCCGGGCCGGCGGACTCACCATCCTCGACGACTCGGGAACAGTGCTCTACGGCTCGCCGGCGGACGCGCCCGCCGCCCACGAGCCGGTGGTCGAGGGCACCGACGACCCGGAGAGCCCGGACCGGCCGCTCTACTCGTAGCGGCGTGCGCACTGCCCGATCCGTCGGCCCCGGCGGCTCGGGTCGGCACCGCCCGGGCCTCAGCCGCCGGCGGCAGCGCGCAGCGCCTGGGCGTTGCGCACGGCATACCCGTCCATGTCGTTGTTGAAGTACGCCCACACGTCGCGGCCCTGCCCCAGCCACTCGCGCACCCGCTCGCCCCACCAGTGCATGTCGGTGTCGCTGTAGCAGCCACCGTAGAGGTGCTCCTGGCTGGGGCCGTGGAAGCGGACGTACACCCAGCCCGTGGTGGCCCGCAGGACGCACGGCATGCCGGCACCGCTCTTGACGACGTAGGCCGAGCGGTGTCGCTCCAGCAGGGCGAAGACCTCGTCGCACTCCCAGCTCGGATGCCGCGTCTCGACGGCCACCGGCCAGTGCGACGGGCAGGCGCGCAGGAACCAGTCGAGCCGGTCGTCGTCGCGCTCCAGGGCCGCAGGCAGCTGCACGAGCACCACGCCGAGCCGCTCGCCGAGCCGGTGCAGGCTGCGGGTCATGATCTCGATCCACCGTTCGGGGCGGTACAGCCGGGCCCCGTGGGTGAGCGCGCGAGGGGCCTTGACGGTCATCCGGAAGCCGTCGGGCAGGCGGCGGGCCCACCCGGCGAAGGTGGCATCCCGCGGCCAGCGGTAGTAGCTCGCGTTGAGTTCCACGGTGCCGAAGAGGAACGCGGTGTAGTAGCCCAGGCGGGCCGGCCCCGTGACGTCGTGGGGATACACCAGCCCCTGCCAGCTGTCGTACGTCCACCCGGACGTGCCGATGTACGTGCGGGCCACGCGCGCCCCCCTCGCCGACGGGTCGGTAGCCCCGAGGGTACGTCGGTTACCCGCCGGTCCGGGGTTTGGCGCCACCCGATGCGGGCAACAGCCAGAGGGCGGGCGCACCCGGCGTTCGCCGACGACGAAGGAGCGAGGATGAACGAGAACGACGTCGAGGCCCTGGCCGCCGAGGTGGAGGACTCCTCCGGCCCGCTGGAGGACGCCGACCAGGAGCAGGTGGAGCGTGTCCTGCAGGAGCGCGCCGAGCGGCAGACCGACCAGGACCCGCCGGAGCAGCTCGTCGGTCAGTAGCCCGGTGGGCCGCTCAGCCCGGGCGCCGCGGGGCGGTGGCCCGGTGCAGGGCGACGATGCCGCCGGTCAGGTTGCGCCACTCGACGCCGGACCACCCGGCGGACCGGACGGCAGCGGCCAGGGCGCGCTGGTCGGGCCAGGCGCGGATCGACTCGGCGAGGTAGACGTACGACTCCGGGTCCGAGGAGGTCCGACGGGCGATCGCGGGCAGCGCGCGCATGAGGTAGTCGAGGTACACCCCCCGGAAGGCCGCGTTGGTCGGGCGACTGAACTCGCAGATCACCAGGCGTCCGCCCGGGCGGGTCACCCGGCGGAACTCGGTCAGTGCCGCGTGGACGTCGCTGACGTTGCGCAGCCCGAAGGACATCGTCACGGCGTCGACGCAGCCGTCGGCGAGGGGCAGGCGCATCGCGTCGGCGGCGGTGAAGGGCAGGTCGGGGCGTCGGCGCCGCCCGACCCGCACCATCCCCTGCGAGAAGTCCGCCGGCACCACCCGCACCCCCGCGTCCGCGAACGGCTCGGAGCTCGTGCCCGTGCCGGCCGCGATGTCCAGCACGGTGTCCCCCGGGCGTGCCCCCACGGCGGCGACCGTCGCCCGACGCCACCACCGGGCCCGTCCCATCGACAGCACGTCGTTGGTCAGGTCGTAGCGCGCGGCCACCGCGTCGAACATCCCGGCGACCTCCTCGGGCTGCTTGGCCAGGCTCGCGCGGGTCATGGCCGACATCCTCGCACCCGGGCCGCTCGACCGACCGGTGTACGTCCGCGGCGGGCCCGCACCCCCGACCGGGGCGCGCCGCCGGTGAGCAGTACGCCACCGTGACCGGGCCCGTGGCATCCCGGGCCTTAGCATGGCCCCTGATGTCCAGCGTGCCTCGCAGCGCCGACGCGCCCGCCGCCCCGGCGGCTGCGCTGGTGTGCCGCACCGTGCCGACCGGTCCGGCCGAGGCCCTGCTCTCCCTGGTGCCGCAGCGGCCCGACCCCGCCGACGTGCTCTCCTGGGTGCGCCGGGGCGAGGGCCTGGTGGGCTGGGGTGAAGCGGCCAGCTTCCGCACCCGAGGGGCCGCGCGGTTCGCCGCGGCGGCGCAGTGGTGGCAGGCGACCGCCGCGCACACCGTGGTGCGCGACGAGGTCGGTATGCCAGGCACCGGGCCGGTGTGCTTCGGCAGCCTGACCTTCGCCGAGGATTCTGCCGACGAGGCGGTGTTCGTCGTGCCCGAGGTCGTCCTCGGCCACCGGGGTGGGCGCTGGTGGGTGACCACCACGGGCCCGGGCCCCCTCCCCCCGCCGCCGCTGTCCCCGACCCCACCGCCGGACCCTCCCGGCCAGGTCGCCTTCGCCGACGGCGCCCTGTCGTCGGCGGAATGGGCCGCCCGCGTGGCCGAGGCGGTCGAGAGGATCAACCGGGGCGACCTCGACAAGGTCGTGCTCGCCCGTGACCTGCTCGTCCAGGCCGCCGAGCCGGTCGACCCGCGCTGGGTCCTGCGCGCGCTGGCCGACCGCTACGACAACACCTGGGTGTTCGCCGTCGAGGGGTTGCTCGGGGCGACCCCGGAGCTGCTCGTGCGCCGCGACCGGGGTCTGGTGACCTCGCGGGTGCTCGCGGGCACCATCCAGCGCACCGGCGACGACGTCCACGACCTGGGTCTGGCCGCCTCCCTGGCCCGGTCGAGCAAGGACCTCGAGGAGCACGAGTACGCCGTCCGCTCGGTCGCCGACGCCCTCGCGCCGCACTGCTCGTCGATGAACGTCCCCGAGTCGCCGTTCGTGCTGCACCTGCCCAACGTCATGCACCTGGCCACCGACGTCACCGGCGTCGCCGCCAACGGGGCGACCTCGCTCGACCTGGCGGCCGCCCTGCACCCCACGGCCGCGGTCGGGGGGACCCCCACGCCGGCCGCCCTGGCGCTCATCGCCGAGCTGGAGGGCATGGACCGCGGCCGGTACGCCGGCCCGGTCGGGTGGATGGACGCGCGCGGTGACGGCGAGTGGGGCATCGCCCTGCGCAGCGGTTGCTATCTGACCCCCTCGACGCTGCGAATCTTCGCCGGGTGCGGCATCGTGGCCGGCTCCGACCCGCACGACGAGGTCGCCGAGTCCGACGCCAAGCTCCTGCCGATGCGCGACGCGCTCGGCGGTCGCTAGCCCGGCGCGGCATACTCGGGGCCGTGGACTCCTCCACCGCCGCGGTGGCGGTCCTTCGCGACCTGGTCGCCGGTGGGGTGCGCGAGGTCGTCCTGTCCCCGGGGTCGCGCTCGGCTCCGCTGGCCCTGGCCCTGTATGCCGCCGACGCCGCCGGCGACCTGCGGCTGCACGTGCGGGTGGACGAGCGCAGCGCCGGGTACCTCGCACTGGGGCTGTCGATGGGGTCGCGCCGGCCGGTGGCCGTCGTGACGACGTCGGGGACCGCGGTGGGCAACCTGCTCCCGGCGGTGATGGAGGCCCACCACAGCGGTCGCCGTCTGGTCGTCGTCTCGGCCGACCGGCCCGCCGCCCTGCGCGGCACCGGGGCCAACCAGACGACCTGGCAGGAGGGGATCTTCGGCCGGTTCGCCCCCTGTCACGACCTCGGGCTCGACGCCACCGCAGCGGACCTGCGGGCCGCGGTCGCGTCGGTATGCCGCCGCCGCGGCCCGGGGCACCTCAACCTCCAGTTCGCGCCCCCGCTGGTGCCCGACCGGGCGCCGTGGTGGCCGGGGCCACCGGCCGACGGCCCGTCCGGCGATCCCGACGGGGCCGGCGCCGGGCTCGACCCGGGGGCGGGGGCGGCCCGCGACCCCGCCGTGCCCGAACGACTCGACCCCGGGCCGGCGACCGTCGTCGTGGCCGGCGACGAGGCCGGCCGGGCCGGTCGGCTGCTCGCCGAGGCCGGGGGGTGGCCGCTGCTGGCCGAGCCCACGTCGGGCTCGCGAGCCGGGGACCACGCGATCCGCACCTACCGCCTGCTGCTGCGCACGCCGCTGGCCGACGCCGTCGAGCGGGTCGTCGTCGTCGGCCACCCGACCCTGTCCCGACCGGTCACCGCCCTGCTGTCGCGGCCCGACGTCGAGCTGCTCTCCGTGCTCGGCCCCGGCGGCATCGCCACCGACCCGGCCCGCACCGCGCGCCACCTGGGCGCCGTGCCGTCCGTCGAGCGGCGCGGCGACCCGGCGTGGCTCGCCCGCTGGCGCGCCGCCGACACCCGGCTCGGTGCCGACATCGACCGGCTCGCCGGCGCCCTGCCCGAGCTCGACGCCCTGCACGTGGCGGCCGAGGTCGGTGCCGCGCTGGGCCCCGGCGAGACCCTCGTCGTCGGGTCGTCCAACCCGGTGCGCGACCTGGACCTCATGCTCGAGCCCTACCCGCCCCGCCAGCGACGGATGGTCGTGGGCAACCGCGGACTGGCCGGCATCGACGGGCTGGTCTCGACGGCGGTCGGCGTCGCGCTCGGACGCGGCGGCGAGCGCCGCACCCTGGCGCTGGTGGGTGACCTCACCTTCCTGCACGACGCCAACGGCCTGGTCCTCGGTCCGGGCGAGGCGTGCCCCGACCTCACCGTCGTCGTGGTCAACGACGACGGTGGCTCGATCTTCGCCCTGCTCGAGCAGGGCGCGCAGGAGTATGCCGCGGCCTTCGAGCGGGTCTTCGCCACCCCGCACGGCGTCGACCTGGGCGCTCGCTGCGCGGCGACCGGCACGGCATACCGCCGGGTCGTCTCGCGCCGCGAGTTGCGGGACGCGTTGGCCCAGCCCTCCAGGGGGATCCGGGTGCTCGAGGCCCGGGTGTCCCGCGAGCGCCGCCGGCAGACCGCCGCGGCGATCACCGCGCTGACCGGGGCGATCGCATGAGCGGCCCTCACGAGCCGGCCGCGGGGCCCGACTCGACGGTCGCGCGCTCCTCGATCGCGATGGCCGCCGGGACGGTCGCCTCCCGGGTGCTGGGCGTGGTCCGCCAGAGCCTCATCGTCGTGTCCATCGGGCAGGGCCTGACCGCCAACGCGTTCACCACCGCCAACACCCTGCCCAACATCGTCTACATGCTCGTGGCCGGCGGGGTGCTCAACTCCGTGCTCGTGCCGCAGCTGGTCAGGGCGATGGCCGCGCCCGACGGGGGGCGCGACTACACCGACCGCCTGGTCACCCTCGCCGTCTCGGGGTTCGTCGTGGTCACCGTGGCCGCGACGGCCGCCGCCGGGCTGCTGGTGCGCACCTACACCGACCGACTGTCCGGCACCGCCCTGGACCTGGCCGTGTTCTTCGCGGCGATCACCATCCCGCAGGTGTTCTTCTACGCGATGTACGCCCTGCTCGGGCAGGTGCTCAACGCCCGGGGCCGCTTCGCGGCGTTCGGCTGGTCCCCGGCCATCGCCAACCTCGTGGCCATCGTCGGCGTGCTCGCCTTCATGCGCCTCTACGACGGGCATCTCGCGCCGGGCGAGTGGACCCCGCAGATGGTGTGGTGGTTCGCCGGCACGGCGACCGCCTCGATCGTCGCTCAGGCGGCGGTGCTCGTCTGGCCGTTGTGGCGCAGCGGGTTCCGCTGGCGGCCGAGGTTCGGCCTGCGCGGGGTCGGGCTGCGCGCGACCTCACGGGTGGCCGGCTGGGCGTTCGGGGCGCTGCTGGTGTCGCAGCTGGGCTACCTGGTCGCCTCCCGAGTCATGTGGCTGGCCTCGGGAGGCGACACCGCGACCGACGCAGCCCCCTTCGTCGCCGGGGTGGCGGTGTGGGCCAACGCGATGTTCGTCTTCATCGTGCCGCACTCGTTCGTCGCGCTGTCCATCGTCACGGCGATGTACCCGAGGATCGCCGCGGCGGCGCACGCCGGCGACCGGCGGGCGCTGCGCCGCGACTACCGCCGGGGGCTGCTCGTGCCCGCGGCCCTGACCGTGCCGGCATCGGCTGCCCTGGTGACCTTCGCGCTGCCGCTGACCGGTCTGCTGTACTCCAGCCGCAACCCGGCCGAGGTCCCCGCCACCGCCACCGTGCTGGCGATCATGGCCCCCGGGGTCCTCGCCTTCGGGGTCGACGTGCTCAACCAGCGGGTCCTCTACGCCCTGGAGGCCGGCCGGATCGCCTTCGTCGAGCAGTGCGTCCTCACCGTTGTGGCCGTCGCGGTCACCCTGACGTCGCTGGCCTTCCCGCCCGAGTGGACCACCCCGATCATCGCGGTGGGTCTGGTGCTGAGCAACGTGACGGCCGCGGCATACGGGATGCTCGTCCTGCGCCGGCGGATCGGGCGATTCAGCCTGCGGCGGGTGCTGCGCACCTGGGGGCGCATCGCGCTGGCCTCGGCGGGCGCGGCGTACCTCGCCTGGGGGATCGTCCTGGTGCTCACCCGGGTGCTGCCGCCGGGGCGGTGGGCCGACCTGCTCGTCCTGGTCGTCGGCGGGGTGTTCTTCGGGACGCTCTACCTCGTGCTGGCCCGGGCCTTGCGGGTGCGCGAGATCGCCGTGCTCGCGGCACCGATCGTCAACCGCCTGGACCGCCGATCGCCGGGTCGGCACCGCGGCGAGGACCCGAGCTAGCGACCCGCCAGCTCGGCGTAGGCATCGACCACCCGGCGGCGCCACCAGGCCTGACGCGCCGGCGCGGCGGCCCAGCGGGCCAGCAGCGACCCCTCGACGGCCAGGGCGCGCACCGCCACCGCACCGTCGCGCGGCACCAGCGGGTCGGCGACGACGTCGCCGGCGGACAGGGCGGCCGTGCCCAGCCCGCAGGCATAGGGCAGGTGCGGCAGCGCCGCCGCCAGCGCGATCCCGGCACGCAGGCCCACCGAGGTGTCCAACGACGAGGACACCACCGCCGGCAGCCCGCAGTCGGCGACCACCTGCAGCGCCCGACGCACCCCGCCCAGCGGGGCCACCTTGACGACGACGAGGTCGGCCGCCGCCGCGCGGGCGACCGCCACCGGGTCCTCGGCCCGGCGGATCGACTCGTCGGCGGCGACGGGCACGTCTACCCCGGTGCGGGCCAGGGCCCGGCGGAGCGCCGCGAGGTCGGCGACGGTGGGGCACGGCTGCTCGACGTACTCCAGTCGGTATGCCGCCAGCGCCCCGATCGCCCGGACCGCGTCGTCGACCGACCAGCCCCCGTTGGCGTCCACCCGGACCAGGGCGCCGGCACCCAGGACGTCGCGGACCGCGGCGACCCGGTCGAGGTCGGCCCCCAACGCCTGCCCCGCCTCGGCGACCTTGACCTTGACCGTGGTGGCGCCGGGGAAGCGCGCCAGCACCCCGGCCACCTGCCCTGGGGCCACCGCCGGCACGGTGGCGTTGACCGGCACGGCGTCGCGCACCGGCGCCGGCCAGCCGGTCCAGGCGGCCTCGACGGCGGCGGCCAGCCAGCGGGCGGCCTCGCGGGGCCCGTACTCGAGAAAGGGGTCGAACTCCCCCCAGCCCGCCGGCCCCCGGATCAGCGCGCTCTCCCGGTGCGTCACCCCCCGGAAGCGCACCCGTAGCGGGATGCTCACCACCTGCAGGTCCGCGAGCAGGTCGCCCAGCGGCGGCCACCGGCGCCCACCGCGCTCCCGGGCGGGCTCGGTCATCCCGCGCACCCCGCGCACCCCGCGCCGGCGCCCACCGACTGGCCCCGGGCAGCGCCGTGGTCCGCGTCGATCGCCCCCCGGGACCAGCGCAGCGCCATGCCCCCGATGGTGCCACGGCCGGCGCGCGAGCGGCGGCGCGCGACTACGCTGGCCGGCATGCCCGAGTCACCCTCTGCCCTGGATCGGGCGCGCGCCGACTACGACGCGCTGCTGGCCCTGGACCTGTCCCTGGACATGCAGCGCGGCCAGCCCAGCGACGCCGACTTCGACCTGTCCGACGGGTTGCTCGACGCGGTCAAGCCCGGCGACACGGTCCAGGACGACATCGAGCTGCGCAACTACCCGCCGGCCGGCTCGACGGGCCTGCCCTCGCTGCGGCGGCTGCTCGCGGCATACCTGGACGTCGAGGCCGAGAACGTCCTCGTCTGGAACAACTCCAGCCTCGAGCTGCAGGGGCTCGTGCTCACCTTCGCCCTGCTGCACCCCCTGCCCGGCGCGCCGGCCCAGGGCGGCTGGGTGCGCTCGGCCGCCCCGCCGAAGGTGATCGTCACCGTCCCCGGCTACGACCGGCACTTCCACCTGCTGACCACCCTGGGCTTCGAGCCGGTCGCCGTCCCCATGACCCCGGACGGCCCGGACGTCGACGCGGTCGCCGCGCTGGTGGCCGACGACCCGCACGTGCGGGCGATGCTCTTCGTCCCCACGTACTCCAACCCCACCGGCGCGACGATCAGCCCCGAGAAGGCCCGGCAGCTGGCCGAGATGCCCACCGCGGCCCCCGATTTCCTCCTGCTCGCCGACGACGCCTACCGGGCACACCACCTGGGCGACCGGCCAGACACCCCGGTGGAGTTCCTCTCGCTGTGCCGCGCGGCCGGCCACCCGGACCGGGCC
The DNA here is from genome assembly GCA_037045055.1 of Dermatophilaceae bacterium. Lineage (GTDB taxonomy): Bacteria > Actinomycetota > Actinomycetes > Actinomycetales > Dermatophilaceae > Phosphoribacter. The sequence continues at coordinate 902,660 of JBAOHJ010000003.1, forward strand.
GTCGTGTTCGCGAGCACGAGCAAGATCACGTATGCCGGTGGCGGGCTGGGCTTCCTGGCGACCAGCCGGGCGATGCTCGGCTGGCTCGGCCGATACCTGTTCGCGCAGAGCCTGGGCGCCAACAAGCTCGAGCAGGCCCGGCACGCCCGGTTCCTCGACGGCTTCCCCGGCGGGGTCGCCGGGCTCATGCGCGCCCACGCCGAGCTGCTGACGCCGAAGTTCGCCGCCGTCGACGACGCGCTGACGCAGGGGTTGGGCGAGCCGGGCCGGTATGCCGTGTGGTCGCGGCCCCGGGGCGGGTACTTCGTGTCGCTGGACACCGTCGAGCCGGTCGCCGAGCGGGTGGTCGCCCTCGCCAAGGCTGCCGGGGTGACGCTGACCCCGGCCGGGGCGACCTACCCCGGCGGGCGGGACCCCTCCGGGCGCAACATCCGGATCGCCCCGACCCGCCCGCCGCTGGCCCAGGTCACCGCGGCCATGGAGGCGGTGGCGGTGTGCATCCGGCTGGCCACCGAGGAGCACCGCGCCCCCGCCTGACACCCCGGGGGGACCCAGCGGGGCGCACTATCCTCACTGGGGTGACCAGCAACGCCGCGCGCCACGTGTCCGAGACGTTCGACCCCTCGGTATGGGCCCCGGTGCCGGAGCTGGAGGAGCTCACCGACATCACCTACCACCGGGCCCGCGGGCTGGGCTGTGTCCGGATCGCCTTCGACCGGCCCGAGGTGCTCAACGCCTTCCGGCCGCACACCGTCGACGAGCTCTACCGGGCGCTCGACCACGCCCGGCGCACCCCGGACGTCGGCGTGGTCCTGCTCACCGGCAACGGCCCCGGGCCGCACGGCACCGGCAGCGCCGGCAAGTGGGCCTTCTGCACCGGCGGCGACCAGCGCATCCGCGGACGCTCCGGCTACCAGTACGCCACCGGCGACACCGCCGACACCGTCGACGAGCGGCGGGTCAAGGCGGAGGGCGGCCGGCTGCACATCCTCGAGGTCCAACGGCTGATCCGCACCATGCCCAAGATCGTCGTCGCCGTCGTCGGCGGCTGGGCCGCCGGCGGCGGGCACTCGTTGCACGTGGTGTGCGACCTCACCGTCGCCTCCCGCGAGCACGCCCGGTTCAAGCAGACCGACGCCGACGTGGGGTCCTTCGACGCCGGCTACGGGTCGGCCTACCTGGCCCGAATGGTCGGGCAGAAGTTCGCCCGGGAGATCTTCTTCCTCGGGCGCACCTACACCGCGCAGCAGATGCGCGAGATGGGCGCGGTCAACATCGTCGCCGACCACGCCGACCTGGAGGCCACCGCCTTGGGCGTGGCCCGCGAGGTCCTCGGCAAGAGCCCGCAGGCCCAACGGATGCTGAAGTTCGCCTTCAACCTCGTCGACGACGGGCTCATGGGTCAGCAGGTGTTCGCCGGAGAGGCCACCCGGCTGGCCTACATGACCGACGAGGCACTCGAGGGGCGCGACCAGTTCCTGCAGAAGCGCGAGCCCGACTGGTCGCCGTTCCCCTGGTACTTCTGAGCCCCCGGCCGACCACCTGCCACGACGATGCTCCCCGTCCCGATCTCCACGGCCCGGCCTACGGCGCTGCTGGACGCCCTGGCGGCCGCACTGTCCGGCGCCGGGCCGCCGATCGTCCCGTATGCCGCCGACGGCGCACCGCCGGCCGTGCCGCGGGTGCGACCCCGGCAGCTGCCCGAGGGGCTGGCCGTGGTCGTGTCCACCTCCGGGTCCACCGGGCAGCCCAAGCTGGTCATGCTCACCGCGGACAACCTGTTGGCCAGCGCCCGGGCCGCCCACACCGTCCTGGGCGGGCCCGGGTCGTGGCTGCTGGCCATCCCCGCCCACCACGTCGGGGGTCTGCAGGTCCTGGTGCGCTCCATCCTCGGGTCGGGCCCGCCGACCGGGCTCGAGGGCGCCTCGGGCTTCACCGCCCAACGGTTCGTCGCCGCGGCCGGGCGGATGGGCCAGGGCACCGGGCCGCGGTACGTCTCCCTGGTGCCCACCCAGGTCACCCGCCTGCTGGCCGATCCGCGCGGTCGTCAGACCATGGCCGGCTTCGACGCGGTGCTCGTCGGCGGGGCCGGCACGCCCGCGGCCACCCGCGAGCTGGCGCGGGCCCACGGCATCCGGTTGGTGCGCACCTACGGGATGTCCGAGACCGCCGGGGGGTGCGTCTACGACGGTATGCCGCTGGCGGTCACCGAGATCCACATCGACAACGACCGGCACGTCGTGCTCGGCGGCGCGACGGTGGCGCACGGCTATCTCGGGCAGCGCGAGCGCAGCGCCGACCGGTTCCAGACCGACGCGGACGGGGTGCGGTGGTTCCGCACCGACGACCTGGGCCACTTCGACAGCGACGGGCGGCTGAGCATCACCGGCCGGGCCGACGACCTGATCGTCACCGGCGGGCTCAAGGTCGCTCCCGGCCCGGTCGAGGACGCCTTGGTGCGCTTCGTGCCCGGGGTGCGCGACGCCGTCGTCGTCGGCGTCCCTGACCCGGACTGGGGACAGGTCGTCGCGGCTGCGGTCACCGTGCTCACCGGCCGGGATGCCATGCCCACGGTCCGGGACGCGCGGGCCGCCCTGCGCGGCATCCTGCCCGATCACGCCCTGCCGAGGGTGCTGCGGGTCCTCGAGCAGTTGCCCCAGCTGCCCTCCGGCAAACCCGACCGGGTTTCGCTGGTCGGGCTGCTCGGTGCGAGAATCGGGCCCGACCGCCGGTAGCGGTCCGCAGCTGGGGAGGGAGGCGCGATGGCACGGTTCGTGCTCGCCGTCGCCGCCGTCGCGCTGACGCTCTACGCTCTGCTGGACTGCCTGCAGACCCCCTCGGCCGGGGTGCGCAACCTGCCCAAGCCGGCGTGGATCCTGCTCATCCTGCTGTTGACCGTGATCGGGCCGATTGCCTGGTTCTTCGGCGGTCGCCCGGCCACCCGGCCGCCGGGCGGCTCCGGGCCCCCGCCCGGGCGCCCGCGTGGCCCCGAGGACGACCCCGACTTCCTGCGTAGCCTGTGAGCGGCGGCCGGGATCGCCCGGACCGCACCCCCGACCCGCCTGACCCGCTAAGGACCGCCCAGCACCCCATGGCCACCATCGCCCAATGGATCGACGGGGCCCGACCCCGCACGCTGCCGGCCGCCGTCGCCCCGGTGGCCGTGGGCACCGGCGCGGCATACGCGCAGTCGCACGTCTCCGTGGGGCTCGCGGTGCTCGCCCTGGTGGTCGCCCTCGGGCTGCAGATCGGCAGCAACTACGCCAACGACTACTCCGACGGGGTCCGGGGCACCGACGCCGAGCGGGTCGGCCCGGTGCGGTTGGTCGGTCAGGGGCTGGCCGCCGCGCCCACAGTCAAGGCGGCGGCATACGGGTCGTTCTTCTTCGCCGCCGTGTTCGGGCTGGCGCTGGTCGCCCTCACCGAGACGTGGCTCATGCTGCCCGTCGGCGCCGCGGCCCTGGTCGCCGCGTGGCGGTACACCGGCGGAGACCGACCCTACGGCTACCGGGGACTGGGCGAGGTGTCGGTGTTCCTCTTCTTCGGTCTGGTCTCGACCCTGGGCACGCAGTACACCCAGATCCACCGGATCACCTGGGCTGGGCTGCTCGGCGCGCTGGGGGTCGGCGCCCTGGCCTGCGCCCTGCTGGTGACCAACAACCTGCGCGACATCTCCACGGACGCCGCGGCCGGCAAGCGGACCCTGGCGGTCCGCCTGGGCGACGCCCGGACCAGGCGGCTGTGGCTCGGGCTGCTCGCCGTCGCGGCGGCGGCCGTCGCCGTCGTCGGGGTGTGGCATCCGGTGGCCCTCGTCGGCCTGGCCGCCTTCGCATTCGCCGCCCGCCCCGCAGCCGCGATCCGGGCCGGCGCGACCGGCCCGGACCTGGTCCCGGTGCTCGCCGCGACCGGTCGGCTGCAGTTGGCCTACGGGGTGCTGGTCGCCGTGGGGCTGGCTCTCACTCGCCTGCGGTGAGGGCCACCGCGGGCGACTGCCCCAGGTGCCGACGCGCGTAGGCCAAGGCCTCGGCGAGGTCGGCCTCCCGCTGGCGCGGGCGGACCTTGCGGGTGGTCACCTCGACGACGACCTCCCCGGCGAAGTCCGCCGCGGCCAGTCGACCGAGCACCGCCGAGCAGGGCTGCGCGCCACGCCCCGGCACGAGGTGCTCGTCGCGGGCCAGCCCGGTGCCGTCGGCCAGGTGCAGGTGCACCAGGCGCTCGCCCAGGGCGTCGGCCATGGCCAGCGCGTCCGAGCCCGAGGTCGCCGTGTGCGACAGGTCGAGCGTGACGTGCTCGTAGGGCAGGGGCACCGGATCCCAGCCGGGCAGGTAGGCCTGCAACTGCCGGCGTCGGGCCCGCCACGGGAACATGTTCTCCACCGCCAGCCGAAGCCCGCTGTCGCTCGCGCGCCGGGCCACCCCGTCGGCGAACTCGGCGGCATACTCGCGCTGCCAGCGGAACGGCGGATGCAGCACGACCACCCGCGCCCCCAGCGCGGCCGCGAGCTCGACGGACCGGTCCACCTTGCCCCAGGGCTCGGCCCCCCAGACCCGTTGGGTCATCAGCAGCGTCGGGGCGTGCACCGACACGACCGGTATCCCGTGGTGTTCCACGAGCGCGGCCAGGGCCGTGGCGTCCTGGGACACCGGGTCGGTCCACACCATGACCTCGACACCGTCGTAACCCAGCCGGGCCGCGAGGTCGAACGCGACGGCGCAGTTGCCGGGGTAGACCGAGGCGGTCGACAACCCGACCCGCACGTCCATGCCACCCATTGTCGCCCGCTCGGGGCTCGGGCCCGGCGCAGGGTCCGCCGCTCAGACCTCCAGGTGGTCCAGGCGGCGCAGGATGACCCCCTCGCGCAACGCCCACGGGCAGATGTCCAGGGCCTCCACCCGCAGCAGGTCCATGGCCGCCTCGGCGACCAGGGCCCCGGCGAGCAGCTGGTGGGCCCGGGTGGTCGAGACCCCGGGCAGCTGGGCGCGCTCGCGCGCGGTCATCGGGGCGATCCGCTCGATGACGCCCTTGAGGTCCTTGCGCCGCAGCGATCGGGCGGCGTAGATGCCCTCGCTGCTCGGGGCCGCCCCGGTGACCCGGGCCAGCGAGCGCATGGTCTTGGAGGAGCCCACCGCGCGGTGGGGCGCGCCGAACCGGGTCAGCTCGCGCACCGCCCCGCCGATCTCGGCGCGGACCTGCGCGCGGGTCGCCTTGACGTCGGCGGCCGACGGCGGGTCGCCGGGCAGCAGGTTGCGAGTCACCCGCCCAGCCCCCAACGGCAGGCTCACCGCGGCGTCGGGCTCCTCGTCCAGGCCGGAGGCCAGCTCCAGGGAGCCGCCGCCGATGTCGACCACGAGCACCCGACCGCTGGACCAGCCGAACCAGCGGCGCACCGCCAGGTAGGTCAGCCGCGACTCGTCCCGACCGGGGAGCACCTCCAGGTCGATGCCGCTCTCGCCGACCACGGTGGCCAGCACCTGCTCCCCGTTGGGCGCCTCCCGGATCGCCGACGTCGCGAACCCCATGAGGTCGGCCACCCCCTGCTCCTGCGCGATGGCGTGGCACTCGCCCACGAAGTCGGACAGCCGGCGGGTGAAGCCCGGCCCGATCATGCCGTCAGGCTGGATGTTCTCGCTGAGTTTGAGCTCCATCTTGTGCGAGTAGACCGGCAGCGGGTGGCCGCCGTAGTAGGCATCCACGACGAGCAGGTGCACGGTGTTCGAGCCGACGTCGACGACTCCCAGGCGCATGGTCCCGACGCTACCGGGCACCGCGGCATACCCGCACGAGGGCCCCCTAGGCTGACCGCGTGGACGAGATCCCGCTGGATTCCCCGCGCACCTGGGTGGAGTTCACCGACCCCGCGGACCCGGGTCAACGGTTCCGGTGCGACCTGACCTGGCTGACCTCTTCGTGGGCGTGCATCTTCGGCGACGGCTGCCGGGGGATCTACGCCGACCGGCCCGCGGACGGCTGCTGCAGCCTGGGCGCCCACTTCACCGAGAAGGCGGACTACACGCGGGTCCGCAAGGCCGTCAAGCGGCTGACCCCGCAGGTGTGGCAGCGCCACGAGCTCGGGTATGCCGCGTCCGGGCGGCTGCGGCGCGAGGACTGGACCGAGGTCGAGGACGGCGTGCGCAAGACCCGGGTGGTCGACGGCGCGTGCATCCTGCTCAACCGGCCGGGCTTTCGCACCGGGCCGGGATGTGCGCTGCACTACCAGGCCGTCGCCGAGGGGGTCGGTCCGGTGGCGACGAAACCCGACGTGTGCTGGCAGCTGCCGATCCGCCGCTCCTATCGCACCGTCGAGCGACCCGACGGCTCGCGCTACCTGGAGGTGTCCATCGGCGAGTTCGACAGACGCGGGTGGGGCCCGGGAGGGCACGACCTGGACTGGTACTGCTCGGGCAGCCCGACGGCGCATGTCGGGCGCGAGCCGGTGTACCGCTCCAGTCGGGCCGAGCTCGTCGAGCTGATGGGCCCGGACGCCTACGCCGAGCTGGAGCTGCGCTGCGCCGCCCAGCAGCGCCAGGTCCGGGCCGCTGCTCGCCTGCCGGGGCGCACCCTGCTGCCCCTGCTGGTGCACCCGGCCACCCTCGCGGCGCGGGAGGGTCGCCGGCCCGGGTCACGGCCATGAGCGCCGGCGACGCCGACGGGGCGATCGCCGCCCCGAACATCTGGGACGCCCCCGAGGTCTACGAGATCGGCAACCGCGGCATGGATCGCGCGGGCGTGCTCGATGCGGCGATCGGCGCGCTCGGCGGCTGGGCGGGGCGCGACGTGCTCGACGTGGGCTGTGGCAGCGGCTTCCACCTGCCGAGGTTGGCCTCGTCGGCGCGCTCGGTCGTCGGCGTCGAGCCGCACGCGCCCTTGGCGACACTGGCCCGGGCCCGGGTCGCGGCCCTGGGGCTCACCGACGTGCGCGTGCGGGTGTCCACCGCGCAGCGGACCGGGCTGGCGGATCGGTCCGTCGACGTCGCGCAGGCCCGGTGGGCCTACTTCTTCGGGCCGGGCTGCGAGCCCGGCCTGGCCGAGCTGGCGCGGGTCGTGCGACCCGGCGGCACGGCATACGTCATCGACGTCGACGCCACCCGCTCGACCTACGGCGAGTGGTTCCGGGGCGCGTGGGCGAGCTACGACCCGGTGGCGGTGGAGAGGTTCTGGACCCGGCAAGGGTGGCTGCGCGAACGCCTCACCGTGACCTGGGAGCTGGGCACCCCGCAGGACTTCGCGCAGGTGCTGCGGTTGGAGTTCGCGCCGGTGTATGCCGAGCGCCTGCTGGCCGCCGAGCCGGGGCGCACCGGCGTCGACTACGCGGTGAACCTCAGGTGGCGGCGCTTCTGACCCGGCGGGCCGGGACGTGGCGGTGCCCGGCGGGGGCCACGGTGTCGGTGCCGGCGCATAGCGTCCGGACATGGCATCGAAGGCGTCGGTCCGCAGTGTCGGGCGGGGGGCGGCCTACCACTGCGGCGAGTGCGGGTGGACGGCGCCGAAGTGGGTGGGTCGCTGCGCGCAGTGCCACACCTGGGGGTCGGTGGCGCAGGTCGGCCCCACGCGCAGCCACCTCGGCCCGGCGGCGTTGGCTGCCCTGCCGGCTGCGATCGGCGAGGTCGACGCGCACCGGTGCGCGCCCCGGCCCACCGGGGTCGGCGAGCTGGACCGGGTGCTCGGTGGGGGGTTGGTGGCGGGCGCGGCGGTGCTGCTGGCCGGGGAGCCCGGCATCGGCAAGTCGACCCTGCTGCTGGACGTGGCGGCCCGGGCCGCCCGCGCCGGCCGGGTCGTGCTCTACGTGAGCGCAGAGGAGTCGGCCGGGCAGATCCGCTTGCGGGCCGAGCGGATCGATGCCATGGCCACCTCGCTCTACCTGACCGCCGAGACCGACCTGGGCACCGTGCTGCACCACCTGGAGCGCTTGGCGCCGGACCTGCTCGTCGTCGACTCGGTGCAGACGATCGCCAGCGGCGAGGTGGAGGGGGCCGCCGGCAACGTCGCCCAGGTGCGCGAGGTCGCCGCCGCCCTGGTGCAGGCCGCCAAGCGCCGCGACCTGCCCGTGCTGCTCGTCGGGCACGTCACCAAGGACGGTGCGGTGGCCGGTCCGCGGACGCTGGAGCACCTCGTCGACGTCGTGCTGGCCTTCGAGGGCGAGCGGCACGGCCGGCTGCGGCTGCTGCGGGCCACCAAGAACCGCTACGGCCCGACCGACGAGGTGGGCTGCTTCGACCTGTCCGACGCCGGCATCGTCGGGCTGGCCGACGCCAGCGGGCTGTTCCTGTCCACGCGGGAGGCGGCGGTGCCCGGCACCTGCGTCACGGTCGCCCTGGAGGGTCGCCGGCCGCTGGTCGTCGAGGTCCAGGCCCTGGTCGCCCCGAGCCACGTGCCCACCCCGCGGCGGGCCACCCACGGCCTGGACGCCTCCCGCGTCGCCATGGTCACCGCGGTCCTGCACCGGCGGGCCCGGGTGCCGATCGCGTCCAGCGACGTCTACACCGCCACCGTCGGAGGGGCCCGGCTCACCGAGCCGGCCGCCGACCTGGCCATCGCCGTGGCGGTGGCCTCCTCGGTGCTCGACCTGCCCGTGCCGCCGCAGGCGGTCGCCTTCGCCGAGGTGGGGCTGGCCGGCGAGCTGCGCCCGGTGACCGGGATGCCGCGACGGCTCGCCGAGGCGGCGCGGCTGGGGTTCCGCCGGGCCTGGGTGCCCCCCGGTGTCCTGGCCGGCGCCGTGGTGCCCGCGGGGCTGCAGGTCACCGAGGTCGCCGACGTCGCCGCCGCGGTGACCGGGGTGCTCGGCGCCGCGCCGGGCTGACGAGCCGCCGCGCTCGCCGGCCGCGACGCTCGCCCAGGCCCGGCCCCTGCGGCGGCATCCCGGCCGGTAACCTGGCCCCCGGTTAGACTCGCGGGCGTGGAACGGCCCGAGGACGACCCGCTCATCGCCACGCTGGCGGCGGTCGCCCCCGGCACCGAGCTTCGGGACGGGCTGGAGCGGATCCTGCGCGGGGGCACCGGCGCGCTCATCGTCCTGGGCAGCGACCGGTCGGTCGAGGCGATCTGCTCGGGGGGCTTCCGCATCGACAGCGAGTTCTCGGCCACCCGGCTGCGCGAGCTGTCGAAGATGGACGGCGCGATCGTCGTGGACCACGACGTCACCCACATCCTGCGGGCCAACACCCAGCTGGTGCCCGATGCCTCGATCGAGACCTCCGAGTCCGGCACCCGGCACCGCACCGCCGAGCGGGTGGCCATCCAGACCGGCAACCCGGTGATCTCGGTGAGCAAGTCGATGCAGTCCATCGCGCTGTACGTCGGAGGGCGTCGCCACGTCCTGGAGGGCTCGGCCCAGATCCTCTCGCGGGCCAACCAGGCCCTGCAGACCCTGGAGCGTTACAAGTCCCGCCTGGACGAGGTCACCAGCACCCTGTCCGCGCTGGAGATCGAGGACCTCGTGACGGTCCGGGACATCGCCTCGGTGCTGCAGCGGATGGAGATGGTCCGGCGGATCAGCGACGAGATCACCGAGTATGCCGTCGAGCTCGGCACCGACGGGCGGCTGCTGTCGCTGCAGCTCGAGGAGCTCACCGGCGGGCTGGGCAACGACCGCGAGCTGGTGATCCGCGACTACCTGCACGCCGCCCGGGGTGGGAAGACCCCGCAGGAGGCCATGGCCGACCTCGTCGGGGTGTCGGCCACCGACCTGCTGGACCTGCACGCCGGTGCCCGCGCGCTCGGGTTCACCACCCTCGCCGACGGTCTGGACACGCCGATCAGCCCGCGGGGCTACCGCATGCTCGCCAAGATCCCGCGACTGCCGGCCAGCGTCGGGGTGCGGCTCGTCGAGCATTTCGACTCCCTGCAACGGCTGCTCGCGGCCAACCTCGAGGACCTCATGGACGTCGACGGGGTCGGCGAGAGCCGGGCCCGCGCGGTGCGCGAGGGGCTGTCCCGCCTGGCCGAGTCGAGCATCCTCGAGCGTTACGTCTGACGGGTGGGCGACCCCGCGGCATACCCGCTGCTGCACCGACGCATCCTCGACTGGTATGCCGCGCACGCGCGCCCGCTGCCCTGGCGGGCGGCACAGGCCACCCCCTGGGAGGTGTTCGTCAGCGAGGTCATGGCCCAGCAGACGCCCATCGCCCGGGTCGAGCCGGTGTGGCGGGCGTGGCTGACCCGCTGGCCCACCCCCGCGGCCCTGGCCGCCGACTCCCCGGGGGAGGCGGTGCGGGCCTGGGGCCGGCTCGGGTACCCGCGTCGGGCGCTGCGCCTGCACGAGGCCGCTCGCGCCATGGTGGCGCACCACGGCGGGCAGGTGCCGACCTGCGTGGCCGACCTGCGGCGGCTGCCCGGCGTGGGCGACTACACCGCGGCGGCGGTGGCCTGCTTCGCGTTCGGCATCCCCGAGCCGGTCCTGGACACCAACGTGCGCCGCGTCCTGGCGCGGGCGGTCTGCGGCGCGGCGCAGGCACCGTCGAGCCCCACCCGGGCCGAGGTCGAGCTGGCCCGGGCCGCCCTGCCGGCCGACCCCGCCGAGGCGAACACCTGGAACGTCGCCGTGATGGAGCTCGGCGCCCTGGTCTGCTCGGCGCGCGCCCCCCGCTGCTCGGGCTGCCCGGTCGCCGACCTGTGCGCCTGGCACCGCGGCGGTCGGCCCACACCCGAGGGCCCGCCACGGCGGGGTCAGGCGTGGGCCGGCACGGACCCCCAGGCGCGCGGCGCGCTGCTGGCGGTACTGCGCGACGCCGACGGCGCGGTCCCGTCCGCTGCCCTGCGCCGGGCCTGGCCGAGCGCGGCACAGCGGGCGCGCTGCCTCGACGGGCTGGTCGCCGACGGCCTCGCCGAGCCGCTCGGTCGGGTCGGTTCCGGCTGCCGAGGTGAGACTCGGGCCGCGCGGCATACCGGTGCGGTGTCCCGCGGGTCAGAGCGTGAGCAGCATCCGGGTGTTGCCCAACGTGTTGGGCTTGACCCGCTCCAGGTCGAGGAACTCGGCGACGCCCTCGTCGTAGGAGCGCACCAGCTCGGCGTAAACCGGCGCCGGGACCGCTTGACCCTCGATCGGGACGAAGCCGTGGCGGGCGAAGAACCGGGTCTCGAAGGTGAGCACGAAGATCCGGGCCACGCCCAGCCCCCGCGCGTCGGCGACCAGGGCGTGCAGCAGGGCCCGGCCGACGCCGGTGCCGAGGTGCTCGGGCGCGACCGCGAGGGTGCGCACCTCGGCCAGGTCGTCCCAGAGCACGTGCAGGGCCCCGCACCCGACCACCTGGCCGTCGACCTCGGCGACCCGGAACTGCTGCAACGACTCGTAGTAGGCCACCGCGTCCTTGGCGACCAGGCGACGGGTGGCCACCAGCGGTGCGACGATGGCTCGGATGTCGCGCACGTCGTCGGTGCGCGCCGGTCTCGTGCTGGGCTCTCCCACGACGGTATGCCGCGCCGCTCAGGCGTCGTCGGCGCGGCCGCCGACCAGCACGCCGCCGCCGCGCTTGGCCACCAACCGATACCCGGGGGTGACCGGCGGCAACCCGCCGTCGATCTCCCACGCCTCGTCGGCGGGGTCGGGCGGGGCGAGCAGGCCCAGCCCGCCCTCGAAATCGATGCGCAGGGTGCCGTCGTGCTCGGCGACCGCCGACCGGACCACCGCTCGGTGGAAGGCCAGCACCGGCGCGACCGTCTGGATGTCGGCGGGGTCGACCTGGTGCGCCTGCTGGCCGACCTGGGCCGTGAAGGCGGTCCCGATGCGCACGCTGTGGCAGCCGTCGACGACGAACGTCACCGCGAAGTCGACGCAGATCTGGTCGACCTCGCGCCCGTCCCAGGGCAGCACCCAACGACCGGCGTCGTCGCGGGTCACCTCGTCGCAGGCCACGGGCCCGATCCTAGGCGAGCGGCTCTCACCCGGCCGCGCTGGCGGCATCCTGCGGGCCACCCGAGCCCGCCGGGCCCACCGCGTCCACGGGTGGCACGTCCGGGATCTCCGGGAGGGTGTCGCGCTTGAGCGAGCCGGTGAAGGTGAACGTGGCGTCCTTCTGCTCGCCGGTGGCGTCGACCAGGACGAACTCGCCCGAGGTCAGCTCGCCGTAGAGGATCTTCTCCGAGAGCATGTCCTCGATCTCGCGCTGGATGGTCCGCCGCAGCGGCCGGGCGCCCAGCACCGGGTCGTAGCCCTTCTTGGCCAACAGGCTCCTGGCGGCCACGGTGAGCTCCAGACCCATGTCCTTGTCCTTGAGCCGCTTGTCCAGCTTGGCGATCTCCAGGTCGACGATGGCGACGATCTCGTCCTGGGTCAGCTGCGGGAACACGATGACGTCGTCGACGCGGTTGAGGAACTCGGGCCGGAAGTGGTTCTTCAGCTCGTCGGTGACCTTGTTCTTCATCCGCTCGTACTCGCTGCGGCTGTCCGGGCCGGCCGAGAACCCGAGCGAGCCCTTGGTGATGTCGCGGGTGCCGAGGTTGGTCGTCATGATGATGACGGTGTTCTTGAAGTCGACCATCCGGCCCTGGCTGTCGGTGAGCCGGCCGTCCTCGAGCACCTGCAGCAAGGAGTTGAAGATGTCCGGGTGGGCCTTCTCCACCTCGTCGAACAGCACGACGGAGAACGGCTTGCGCCGGACCTTCTCGGTGAGCTGGCCGCCCTCCTCGTAGCCGACGTAGCCCGGCGGTGAGCCGAACAGCCGCGACACGGTGTGCTTCTCGGAGTACTCCGACATGTCCAGCTGGATCAGCGAGTCCTCGTCGCCGAAGAGGAACTCGGCCAGCGTCTTGGCCAGCTCGGTCTTGCCCACCCCGGTGGGGCCGGCGAAGATGAACGACCCACCCGGGCGGCGCGGGTCCTTCAGCCCGGCCCGGGTGCGCCGGATCGCCTGGGAGAGCGCCTTGATCGCGTCGTCCATGCCGACGATCCGCTTGTGCAGCTCGCCCTCCATGTTCAGCAGCCGCGAGGACTCCTCCTCGGTGAGCTTGAAGACCGGGATGCCGGTCGAGGCTGCCAGCACCTCGGCGATGAGCTCCTCGTCGACCTCGGCGACGACGTCCATGTCACCGGACTTCCACTGCGCCTCCCGCTCGTTCCTGGCCAGGATGAGCTGCTTCTCGTCGTCGCGCAGCCGGGCGGCCTTCTCGAAGTCCTGCCCGTCGATGGCCGCCTCCTTCTGGCGGCGCACGTCGGCGATCTTCTCGTCGAACTGGCGCAGGTCCGGCGGGGCGGTCATCCGGCGGATCCGCAGCCGCGCCCCGGCCTCGTCGATGAGGTCGATCGCCTTGTCCGGCAAGAACCGGTCGTTGACGTACCGGTCGGCCATCGACGCGGCGGCCACGAGGGCCCCGTCGGTGATCGACACCCGGTGGTGGGCCTCGTAGCGGTCGCGCAGACCCTTGAGGATCTCGATGGTGTGCGACAGGGTCGGCTCGGCCACCTGGATGGGCTGGAAACGCCGCTCCAGCGCTGAGTCCTTCTCGATGTGCTTGCGGTACTCGTCCAGCGTGGTGGCCCCGATGGTCTGCAGCTCGCCGCGGGCCAGCATGGGCTTGAGGATCGACGCCGCGTCGATGGCGCCCTCGGCGGCGCCGGCCCCGACGAGGGTGTGGATCTCGTCGATGAAGATGATGATGTCGCCGCGGGTGCGGATCTCCTTGAGGACCTTCTTGAGCCGCTCCTCGAAGTCGCCGCGGTAGCGCGACCCGGCGACCAGCGCACCGAGGTCGAGGGTGTAGAGCTGCTTGTCCTTGAGGGTCTCGGGCACCGTGCCGCGGACGATGTCCTGGGCCAGACCCTCCACGACGGCGGTCTTGCCGACGCCGGGCTCGCCGATGAGCACCGGGTTGTTCTTGGTGCGCCGGGACAGCACCTGCATGACCCGCTCGATCTCCTTCTCGCGCCCGATGACCGGGTCGAGCTTGCCCTCCCGGGCGGCCTGGGTGAGGTTGCGACCGAACTGGTCGAGCACCAGCGAGCCGGCCGGGGTGCCCTCGGCCGGGCCCTGGGCCTGGCCGACCCCGGCCCCGGCCTTCTCGCCCTGGCCGGACTGGTACCCGGCGAGCAGTTGGATGACCTGCTGGCGCACCTTGTTGAGGTCAGCGCCGAGCTTGACCAGCACCTGGGCGGCGACGCCCTCGCCCTCGCGGATCAGCCCGAGCAGGATGTGCTCGGTGCCGATGTAGGTGTGGCCCAGCTGCAGGCCCTCGCGCAGGGAGTACTCCAGGACCTTCTTGGCCCGGGGGGTGAAGGGGATGTGGCCGGTCGGGGCCTGCTGGCCGGTGCCGATGATCTCCTGGACCTGCTCGCGCACCGCGACCAGGGAGATGTCGAGGTTCTCCAGCGCCTTGGCGGCCAGCCCCTCGCCCTCGTGGATGAGCCCGAGCAGGATGTGCTCGGTGCCGATGTAGTTGTGGTTGAGCATGCGCGCCTCTTCTTGGGCGAGCACGACCACCCGCCGAGCGCGGTCGGTGAACCGTTCGAACATCCTCACCACTCCTACCGTTGCCGTGAACGTCCAGGGTAACGGCCACCGGGTCGGGGTCCCCAGTGACGTGCTCGTCGTCCCGCGGCAGTACGCCCGTCGGATGCGGGCGCTGTCCAGGCAAACGCGGCGGTATGCCGTGGTGTTCCCCAAGGCAGGCGGGCGCGGCATACCGGCGTCGTGGGTTCGCCGAGGGCGGACCCGGCACCGCTGTGATTGGTATCCCAAGCAATCTGGGTCGAAAGTCCTAGCCTGTCAGCCCCCTGACAACCGAGAATAGGGCCATGGCAGACATCCAGAGCACATCCGCCCGCTCGGGCGCTCCCGTCCTCGTCGGGGTCGACGGTGCCGACCCGGCGCATGCCGCCGTGTTGTGGGCGGCCAGCGAGGCCGCGGCCCGCGGCGTCGCCCTGCACATCCTGCACGTGGAGGAGCTGCGCAGTGGGCAGCTGCCGCTCGGCGCCGCCGTCGGGGAGGTCGGCGAGATCGTCGAGGAGCACTCCGCGGCGGTGTTGGCGAAGGCCGTCGACGCGGTCCGCGTCGCCCACCCGGACCTGCCGGTCGAGCAGATCGGTGTCGAGGGGCAACCCGCCCGACGGCTGGTCAAGGCGAGCAAGGGGGCCGCGCTGGTCGTCGTCGGCAGCCACGGCCGGCGCAAGGGCCCCAACGCCGCGCTCGGGAGCACGGCGTTCACCACCGCCATGCACGCCACGTCCCCCGTCGTCGTCGTGCACCCCGACCGCACGAGCACGCACCCCACCGGTGCCGCGAGGGTCGTCGTCGGGGTGGACGGGTCGAAGCGCTCGGCCCGAGCGCTCGACTTCGCCATCGCCTCGGCCGGGCCGGGCGGCACGGTGGACGCGGTCTACGCCTGGTGGTTCGACGTCGCCGAGAGCGAGGCGATCGCCGGGGGTGACGAGCTCATCGAGCAGCGCATCCGCGACCGGTACGCCCAGAAGGTGACCCGCTTCGTCGCCGACGCCGCCGCCGCCCACCCCGAGGTGACCGTCAACCCGGTGGCCGTCGAGGGCTCCCCGGGCCAGGTGCTGCACGCCCGCGCCAAAGACGCCGACCTGCTCGTGGTCGGCACGCGGGGCAAGGGCGGGTTCGGCGGGCTGGTGCTCGGGTCGACGGCCCTGAAGGCGTTGGTCGGCTCACCGGTGCCGGTCGCGGTGACCCACCGCTGACCGTCACACCTCGCCCCGAGCCGGGTCGGCGTCCACGGCCATCCCGAGTCAGGGCGCGCCGAGTCAGGGGTGATCCTGCGGCGCCGTCGGCCACGTCGCGGACGGCGCCGGACCCACCGGCGGTCCGGACCGACGGAACACCGGCAGGGCGTTGAGCCCGCCGCTGTTGTCCGAGCTGGTCGACCAGTGCTCCAGGACCCATCCGGCCGCCTCGATCGCCTCCAGGCTCTCCCCCCAGGTCGGCAGCTCCCCGTGGCCGGGCTGGCCCCACGCCCCGAGCTTGAGGCGCACGACGAAGAACCGCTGCCCACTGCGGTGCGCCCGGGCTGCCTGCCCGGTCACCGCGTCCAGGTCGCTCTCCCTGCTCATGCCGTCGAGGGTATGCCGCCTCGGGCCGCCTCGCGCCGTCGGGTCGCGCCGGCCCGGCGGGGCGCCCGGCGCACTGGGGCCACGACGGCATACCGCGATCGGCGGTCAGCGACGACGCTGGCAGCGGCCGCACCAGAACAGGTTGCGCCCCGCCACCACCTCGGTGCGCACCCTCGCCCGGCACACCCGGCAGGGTTGCCCGGCCCGTCGATAGACGTAGTAGCGGCGCTCCAACGCCCCGCTCGGGCCGGGCCGCCAGGCCGACACCCCTCCGGGCTGCAGGGGGACCGCCGACGCGTCGTAGGCCCCGGCCGCGGCGTCGGCGACCTGGTCGGCCATGGTGACGATCTGCCCGAGGGCCACCCCGATCGGCATGAGCAGGCGCAGGTCGGCCCACAGCGCCTCCCACGTCGCGCATCGGATCTCGCGCCCGGGCCGGTGCGGATCCACCCGGTGGCGGAACAGCACCTCGCTGCGATAGACGTTGCCGACCCCGGCGAGGACCGCCTGGTCCATGAGCAGGTCGGCGATCGTCCGGGTGCTCTTGGCGATCCGCCGCCAGGCCCGCTGCGGATCGGCGCCCTCCCGCAGCGGGTCCGGGCCCAGCCGGGCGACCACGGCGTCCACCTGCTCGGGCGTGGCCACCCGACACAGCGTGGCCCCGCGCAGATCGGCCACGTGCTCGTCGGTCGCCAGACGCAGGCGCACCTGGCCGATCGGGGCGGGCGGTCCGGCGTCGCCCGGGTGCGCGCGGAAGGCCGATACGTCGAAGCGGCCGATCAGCCCGAGATGCACGTGCAGCGCGAGGTCGTCGGCATAGTCGACGAACAGGTGCTTGCCCCAGGCCTGCGCGCTCAGCACCGGCCGGCGATCCAGCACCGCGGCGCCGCGGGCGAAGCGCCCCTGCGGGCTGGTGGCCGCCGGCGCCCGGCCCGCGAAGGCGGCCTGCAGCGCCCCTGCCAGGCGGTGCAGGGTATGCCCCTCGGGCATGCTCGGCTCAGCTCGCCTTGCGCTTGACCGCCGGTTTGCCCGCCGCAGGCTTCGTCGCGCCGGCCGCCTTGGTCGCACCCGCGGCCTTGGTCGCACCCGCGGCCTTGGTCGCGACGGCGGTCTTGGTCGCACCCGCGGCCTTCGTCCCACCCGCGGCCTTCGTCGCACGGGCCGCCTTCGTCGCACCGGCCGCCTTCGCCGCACCGGGAGCCTGGGGCGCCCGGGGCGTCGCCGCCGGGTCAACCGGCTCGCCGCGGGCGGCCTTGGCGCGGTCGACGCTGCGCTGCAGCGCCTCGAGCAGGTCGAGCACCTCGCTGCCGCCGTTGGGGGCCGCCGCCGACGCCGCGACCTGGCCGCCGTCGAGCTTGGCGGCCACCAGCGCTCGCACCGCCGCCGCGTAGTCGTCCTCGAACTCGCCCGGCTCGTAGTCCCCGGACAGCGAGTCCACGAGCAGGCTGGCCATGGCCAGCTCCTTGTCGGTGGCGTGCCCGACGTCGCCGAGGTTGACCCCGTCGGCGGCCCGGATCTCGTCGGGCCAGAGCATGGTCTGCAGGACGATCACCCCGTCCCGCACCCGCAGCACCGCCACGGTCATCCGGGTGCGGATCGACACGGTGACCAGGGCCATCCGGTCGGCGGTGACCAGGGCGTCGCGCAGCAGGGCGTAGGCCTTGGCCGCCCCCTTCTCCGGCTCCAGGTAGTACGAGCGGTCCAGCAGCAGCGGGTCGATCTGGTCGGCGGGGACGAACCTGGCGACCGCCACCTCCTTGCTCGACTGGTTGGGCAGCTCGCTCAGGTCCTCGTCGGTGAGCACGACCATCTGGCCGTCCTCGGTCTGGTACCCCTTGGCGACGTCGTCGTAGGACACCTGTTGCCCGCAGACACTGCACACCCGCTGGTAGCGGATCTGGCCGCCGTCCTCACGGTGCACCTGGCGGAAGGAGATGTCGTGGTTCTCGGTGGCGGAGTAGAGCTTCACCGGGACGTTGACGAGACCGAACGAGACGGCCCCCTTCCACATCGCACGCATGGCGGCTCACCCTTCCCACTGGTCACGCTGGTCGCGTGAGAGACCAGCATGACCCACCCACCGGCCCCCTCACAACGCCGGTATGCCGCGCGCGCCCGGTGCCGGCCGTGGCCACCGCCCCCGCGGCGTGGGCCAAGATGTGCCCATGCGCCCCATGCTCGCCACGTCGGCCACCGCGGTGCCGACCGGGCCGGAGTGGGTGCACGAGGTCAAGTGGGACGGCATGCGCGTGCTCGTGGAGGTCCGCGCCGGCGTGCTGCGGGTGACCAGCCGTACCGAGCGCGAGGTCACCGTGGCCTTCCCGGAGCTGGCCGGGATCGCCGAGCGCTACGACGACCTGCTCGTCGACGGCGAGATCGTCGCGCTGCGCGAGGGTGTCCCGTCGTTCGCGGCCCTGGCCGAGCGTTTCCACGTCACCAGCGCGGCGCGGGCCGGCGCGCTGGCGTCGAGCGCTCCGGTGACGCTGATGGCCTTCGACGTGCTGCGCCTCTACGGGGTCGACCTCACCGAACGCAGCTACGACGAGCGGCGCGCCACCCTGGACCGGCTCGACCTGCGCGGCCCGCACTGGCAGGTGCCGCCGGTGTTCGCCGACGGCCCGGCGCTGTATGCCGCCACCCGCGAGCAAGGTCTGGAGGGGATCGTGAGCAAGCGGCGCTCGTCGCGCTACCGCGGGGGCGTGCGCAGCGACGAGTGGCTGAAGTCGCCGCACCGGCGCACCCTGTCGGTCGTCATCGGGGGGTGGCGTCCCGAGACGGACCAGCCCGAGCGGCTCGGGGCGCTGCTCGTCGGGGTCCCC
This sequence comes from Dermatophilaceae bacterium, assembly GCA_037045055.1. Taxonomy (GTDB): domain Bacteria; phylum Actinomycetota; class Actinomycetes; order Actinomycetales; family Dermatophilaceae; genus Phosphoribacter. The sequence continues at coordinate 921,473 of JBAOHJ010000003.1, forward strand.
GGCGTCGGCGGTCTGCGCTATCTCGGGAGGGTCGGCAGTGGGATCGCCGGGGCGAGCGCGCGCACCCTGCACAGCGACCTGCGTCCGTTGGCCGCGCCGCAGCCGCCGTTCGCCGGCGACCTGCCCGCGCCGGACGCCGCGGCAGCCCACTGGGTGCACCCCGTGCTCGTCTGCGACGTCCAGTCGCTCGGACTCACCCCGGCCGGGCGTCTGCGCCAACCGGCATACCGGGGTCTGCGCCCGGATCTCACGCCCGGCGACATCGACCCCGGCGACCTCGATGGCTGACCCCGGCGGCGCCCGGACCACCGTCGAGGTCGGCGGCCGGCGACTGGTCGTGTCCAACCTCGACAAGATCCTGTTCCCCGACACCGAGACCACCAAGGGCGAGCTGCTCCACTACTACGCCCGGATCGCCCCGGTCCTGCTGCCCCATCTCGACGGGCGACCGGTGACCCGGGTGCGCCTGCCCGACGGCGTCGGCGGGGTGAGCTTCTTCGAGAAGAACCTCCCGTCCGGCGCGCCGGACTGGCTGCCCTCGGTGACCGTCGGCACCTCGCGCGACCAGATCGTCTTCCCGTTGGTCACCGGCGTCGACGTGCTGACCTACCTGGCCAACCTGGCCTCCGTCGAGCTGCACGCGCCGCAGTGGCGGGTCCGGGCCGACGGCCATCCGCACCCGCCCGACCGGCTCGTCGTCGACCTGGACCCCGGGCCCGGGGTCGGTCTGCGGGAGTGCTCGGTGATCGCCCTGGACGTGCGGGAGCGGTTGCAGGGGCTGGGCCTGGACCCGGTCCCGGTGACCAGCGGCTCCAAGGGGATGCAGGTGTATGCCGCCCTGCCCGGCGCGCAGTCCTCGGCGCAGGTCAGCGCGCTGGTCCAGCACCTGGCCCAGGAGCTGACCAAGGCCCGCCCCGACCTGGTGGTCTGGAAGATGACCACGTCGTTGCGCCCGGGCAAAGTGTTCATCGACTGGAGTCAAAACGCGGCGGCGAAAACGACGATCAGCCCCTATTCCGTCAGGGCCAGGAGCGCCCCGTTCGTCGCCACGCCACGCACCTGGCGGGAAGTGGAAATGGGGGCGCGTGACGAGGGCGGGATCGAGCACGCCACGATGGAGCAGGTGTTGGACCGGGTCGCCCGTCACGGCGACCTGGCCCGGGCTCTGTTGGGTTAGCGCACGCACGGAAAAGGCCGCCGCCCGTGATGGCGACGGCCTCTTCGTGGCGTCCGGTCAGGAATTCGCCTTTTCGTACGCCGCCTGAATGCTCGCCGGCACTCGGCCCCGGTCGCTGACCTGGTGACCGTTGGCCCGCGCCCATTCCCGGACCGCGGAAACATTGCCGCGTTTGGGCGAGGCGCCCGCGCGCCGACGCGGTCGCCGACCGCCGCTGGAGCGGGCGTGCCCGACCCAGGGCGCCAACTGCTCACGCAGCTTGGCGGCATTGTGGGCGGACAGGTCGATCTCGTAACTCACCCCATCGAGGCCGAAGCTCACGGTCTCGTCAGCCGGGCTCTTGTCGACGTCGTCCTCCAGGAGGATCTGGACTCGCTGCGCCACGGGTGGAATCTCCTCTTGTCGTTGTGGATTCATCAATCGATGCCGCCCGAGCCACCGTGACGATGCCGAATCCCGCTTTCCCTACCGCATCCCAACGCCGAAGCTGGACGGCGGACTGTCACCGTAGCAGATTCTCCCGGGCAATCCGGGCAGTGGCCCACGACAATTCTCCGCAAACGCCGAGTTAGGGCTTTTCCGGGGTTTGCGGCTCGTCGGAGTTGCGACCGCCGGAATCGGCGGCATTCGCCACCTCGTCCGGATGTTGGGCCGCCTCCCACTGCGACATGGCGAGGCGTTCCTTACGGTCGGCCTCGAAGACGTTCTTGAACACCACATAGGCGATGGCGAGCATCCCCAGGGTGGGGATGATGGCCGCCAGGTAGGGGAATATCGCGTCCCACATGGTCAGTCCTCCGGCTTGAGCAGGGGGAAGAGGATGGTCTCGCGGATCGAGGCCCCGGTGAACAGCATGACCAGCCGATCCAGCCCCAGACCCATGCCCCCCATGGGGGGCGCACCGTACTCCAGGGCGCGCAGGAAGTCCTCGTCGAGCATCATCGCCTCCGGGTCGCCACCGGCGGCACGCAGCGACTGCGCCACGAGCACCTCGCGCTGGATCACCGGGTCGACCAGCTCGGAGAAGCCGGTGGCGCGCTCGACCCCGGCGATGACGAGGTCCCAGGCCTCGATGAGCCCGGGCGTGGACCGGTGTGGTCGGGCCAGCGGCTGGGCCAGCGCCGGGTAGTCGCACAGGAAGGTCGGCGCCAGCAGGGTCGGCTCGACGAGCTCGCCGAGCAGCTCGAGCACCACCGCGCCGGCCTCCCCCGCGGGGTCCAGCGCGACCCCCCGCGCGGCGGCATACCGGCGCAGGTCCGCCACCGGCGTGTCCACCGTGACGGGCGCACCGAGCGCCTCACTCACCGCGTCGTACACCGGCAGCCATCGCCACGGCCCGTCCAGGTCGACCACCCCCTGCGGGGTCTGGATCTGCCGCGACCCGAGCGCGTCGGCGACCGCGAGGTAGAGGTCCCGGGTGAGCGCGCCGATGGAGGTCTGGTCGCCGTAGGCCTGGTAGGCCTCGAGCATGGTGAACTCGGCGCTGTGGGTGGCGTCGATGCCTTCGTTGCGGAAGATCCGCCCGATCTCGTAGACCCGGTCCACGCCGCCGACGACGGCCTTCTTCAGGTTCAGCTCCAGGGCGATCCGCAGGGTCATGTCCTGGTCGAAGGCGTTGAGGTGGGTCCGGAAGGGTCGCGCCGCCGCCCCTCCGTGGACCAGCTGCAGCGTCGGCGTCTCGACCTCCAGGTAGCCCTGCTCGTGCAGCTGCTCGCGCAGCGCCCGGGTCGCCCTGGCCCGGGTCCGCACCATGTCGCGGGCCGGCTGGCGCACCACGAGGTCGGCGTAGCGCTGACGCACCCGGGTCTCCTCGGACAGGTCATGGTGCAGGGTCGGCAGCGGGCGCAGCGCCTTCGCGGCCATCTGCCACGAGGTCGCCAGGACGGACAGCTCCCCCCGCCGGCTGCACACCACCCGACCCTCGACGGCGACGTGGTCGCCGAGGTCGACGTAGGACTTCCAGTCGGCCAGGGCGACCTGGCCGACCTCGGCCAGACTGAGCATGACCTGCACTCGGGTGCCGACACCCTCCTGGAGGGTGGCGAAGCACAGCTTGCCGGTGTTACGCACGTACATCACTCGCCCGGCGGTGCGCACCACCTCGTCGGTCTGCGCGCCGGGCTGCAGGTGCTCCCAGCCCTGGCGGATCTGCGCGAGGGTGTGCGTCCGACGCACGTCGACGGGGTATGCCGGGTGCCCCGCGGCCAGCAGACGGTCCCGCTTGTCCCGGCGCACCCGCAGCTGCTCGGGCAGGTCGGGCGCGTCGGTCGGAGGCGGGGCACTCACACGCCCAAGGGTACCGAGCCCCCTCGACCCGCCCGGACCGGCGGCCCGAGGGGGCTCGACCGCCGTCGGTCGCACGGCATACCGTCCAGGGATGACTGCCACCCTGACCGGCGCCGACCTGCAGACTGCCGGACTGCCCGACTGGCGCCTGCTCGTCGGCCGGCTGGAGGCGACCTTTGCCTGCCGGTCGTATGCCGCCGCCGGCACCCTCGCGGCCGGCGTCGCGGCGCTGGCCGACGAGCACGACCACCACCCGGCGGTGGACGTGCGCTACCCGGGGCTGGTCCACGTGGTGACCACCTCGCACGATGCCCACGGCGTCACCGACCGGGACGTGCGGCTGGCCCGGGCGGTGAGCGCCCTGGCCGCCGAGCTCGGTGCGACGAGCGACCCGGCGGGCAGCACCACCGTGGAGCTGGCCATCGACGCCCTGGACATCGGCGCGGTCCGACCGTTCTGGGCGGCGGTATGTGGCTACCGCGACGACGGGGTCGACGAGGTGAGCGACCCGCGAGGCATCGGCCCGACAATCTGGTTCCAGCAGATGGATGCCCCGCGGCCGCAGCGCAACCGGGTCCACGTCGACGTCGTCGTGCCGCACGACGTGGCGCAGGAGCGGGTCGCCGCCGCGCTGGCCGCCGGGGGTCGGTTGGTCAGCGACGCGCACGCGCGGGCGTTCTGGGTGCTCGCCGACGCCGAGGGCAACGAGGCGTGCGTGTGCACCTGGCTGGACCGCGACCCCGACCCCGCCGACCGCGACCCCGACCGCGCCGACGGGTGACCGCGCCGACCCCGACCCCGCCGACGGGTGACCGCGACTATCGGGGTCCGGAGCCCGGACCTGGGCGGGCGGTCAGTCCCCGTCCGCGACGAGGTCCAGGGCGACGTCGAGGATCGGGCTGGAGTGGGTCAGCCCGCCCACCGACAGGTAGTCGACGCCGGTACGGGCGAAGTCCCGGGCGACAGCGAGGGTCAGGCCGCCGGTGGCCTCGATCTCCACCGGCTCGTCCTGGGCCCGCAGGGCCTCGACGGTGCTGGTCAGCAGGTCCACGGACATGTTGTCGCACATGATGAACCGCGCGCCGACGGCATACGCCTCCAGCGCTTCGGCCACCGTGGTGACCTCGACCTCGACGGCCACGCTGGGGTAGGCCTGCCGGATCGCCTGGTAGGCGGCCGACACCGACCCGGCCGCGAGCTTGTGGTTGTCCTTGATCATGGCGACGTCGTAGAGGCCCATGCGCTTGTTCGTGCCGCCACCGGCACGGACGGCGTACTTTTCCAGGTGGCGCATGCCCGGGGTGGTCTTGCGGGTGTCCAGGACCATGGCCCGGGTGCCGTCCAGCTCGTCGGCCCAGCGACGGGTGTGGGTGGCGACGCCGCACAGGCGGCTGAGGATGTTGAGCATGGTCCGCTCGCCGATGAGCAGGACGCGGACCGCACCGGTGACCCGGGCCAGCACGTCTCCTCGGCGCACCCGGGCGCCGTCGACCACCAGGGCCTCGATGGTGGGGGCCGGCGAGCCGATCATCGCGGCGACCGTGCCGAAGACCTCGGCGACCACGGGCAGACCGGCCAGCACCCCGTCGGCGCGCGCGACCACCTCGGCGGTGCTCACCTGCTCGGCCGGGATGGTCGCCAGGGTGGTGACGTCGAGGTGGCTCGGGCCGAGGTCCTCCAGCAGGGCCACCCGGGCCAGCTCTCGGGCGTCGGCGAGGGGGAATGACAAATCGGTGCTCACCTGAGGTCCTGGGGTTCGACGGGGTGGTAGGAGGTGTGCAGGCTGCCGTCCGGGCCGCGCCGGGCCCAGGTATGCCCCAGCCAGTGCGCGTCGTCGCGCTCGGGGAAGTCGCTGCGGACGTGCCCGCCGCGGGTCTCCGCGCGCCGGGCCGCAACGTGGGTGAGCAGTTGGCCCAGGTGCACGAGGTTGGTCGTCTCCCACGACTTCGGCCCGCCCTCGGCGCCGTCCGCCGCGGCGGCCAGGCCCGCCAGATAGGCCGCCGTCGCGGCCAGGGACGCCGCGGAGCGGACCACGCCGGACCCTTGGGTCATCCGGTGCTGGATGTCGTGGCGGTGCCTCGAGCGCACCAGCACGGAGTCGTCGGGCGAGCCCGACCCGGCCGGCTCGGGCACAGCCGGGGGCAGCTCGCCGGCGGCGAACCGCTCGGTGATGTCCCGGGCGATCCGGTGGGCGAAGACCAGCCCCTCCAGCAGCGAGTTGGAGGCCAGGCGGTTGGCGCCGTGCACGCCCGTGCAGGAGCACTCGCCGCAGGCGTACAACCCGGGCAGGGAGCTGCGCCCCACCAGGTCCGTGCGCACTCCGCCGCTGGCGTAGTGCTGGGCCGGGGCCACCGGCAGCAGGTCGGTGGCCGGGTCGAAGCCGTGCTCGCGGGTGCTGGCCAGGATCGACGGGAAGCGCCGCTGCAGGAAGCCTGCGCCCAGGTGGCGGCAGTCGAGGAACACGTGGTCCGTGCCGGTCTGGGCCATCCGCGCGACGATGGCGCGGGACACCACGTCGCGGGGGGCCAGGTCGGCCAGCTCGTGCACCCCCTGCATGAACCGCACCCCGTCGGCGTCCACGAGGAAGGCCCCCTCGCCGCGGACCGCCTCGGAGATCAGCGGCTGCTGCCCGGTCGAGTCGTCGCCGAGCCACAGCACGGTGGGATGGAACTGCACGAACTCGACGTCGGCCAGCTGGGCCCCGGCACGCAGGGCGATCGCCATGCCGTCGCCGGTGGCGACCGACGGGTTGGTCGTCGAGGCGTAGATCTGCCCGAGCCCCCCGGTGGCCAGCACGACGGCCCGGCAGTGCGCGGCACCGACCCCGTCGATCTGCCCCTCCCCGATGACGTGGATCGTCGCTCCGCACACCCGACCCGCCTCGTCCTGCAAGAGGTCGACGACGAGGGCGTGCTCGATGACCTCGATGCCCGGGTCGTCGTGGACCCGGTCGAGCGCGGCCAGCAGTGCCCGGCTGATCTCCCGCCCGGTGGCATCGCCCCCGGCGTGCAGGATGCGGTCGCGGTGGTGACCGCCCTCCCGGGTGAGGCTGATCCGCCCGTCGCTGCCCCGATCGAACTCCGCGCCCCGGGCCACCAGCTCGCGCACGCGCTGGGGACCCTCCTGCACCAGGGCGGTCACGGCCGCGACGTCGCACAGGCCGACGCCGGCCACCAGGGTGTCCCGGCGGTGCTCCTCAGGGGAGTCCTCGTCGGCCATCGCGGCGGCGATGCCGCCCTGCGCCCAGGTCGTCGAGCCCTCGGTGAGCACGGTCTTGGTGACCAGCAGGACGGTCGCGCCCTGCTCCCGCAAGCGCAGCGCCGCGGTCAGGCCGGCGATCCCCGACCCCACGACGAGGACGTCGGCACCGGTCTGCCATCCCGCAGCCGGCGCCGCGAGCCAACGCGGGATGCGGATGCTCACACGGGCTCCTGGTCCTCGTCGACTCCGGGCGATGGTCGCGGGCAACGCTACCGCGCGGGGCGACACCGTCCAGCGCCTCGCTCAGAGGGCGCCGGTCGGCCCGGGTCGTCACGACCACGGCCGGGTGCAGCGCCAGGGGCAGGACGTCGTATGCCGCCGCTGCGACGCACCGTGAGCACCAGAAGGTCGGCTGCGTGGACCACCTGGGCCGCCGGCCGGCACGGCGCACGGGCAGCAGCCCCGGCGCCGGGCGGTCAGGTCGGGTCACCGGGCAGGCATCCGCACCTCACCACACCCAACGGGTGGCCCGGGCGGCGAACTCGTCCTCGCGCTCGACGATCCCGAACGCCCGCTCGGGCCGCAGCGCCACCACGGCGTGCGAGCGCAGGAACGCGGCCATCTGCTCGTGAGCGTCCTCGTCGGGCCAGTACTTCGGCAGGTACGCGGCGATCATCGGGTCGATCTCGTCGGGCGCGGCGAGGCGGGCTCGGCCCTGCACGCTCACACACTCGACAGTGTCCTCGACGGCGACCGTGGCCTGAGGGTTCGCTCGGATGTTGCGCACCTTCTGGGCATCCGGCGCGCAGGAGAACCAGAACGACTCGCCGCCCTCGCCGGCCTCGCCGCCGGTCAACCACACCCCCCACACCGGCAGGGCGTGCGGACGCCCGGCCGCGGACGCGGTGACCACCCAGTAGTTGCGATTGCGCACCAGGCGCTGGCGCGCCCACTCCCAGGGCAGCGTCCCCTCCGGGTCGGTCGGCACCCCGTAGGCCGCCATCCGCGGGCGTTCGGCGCGAGGCATGACACGGCACGCTACCGGGCGACGGATTCGCCGGGAAGCGCTCGGCACACGCCGCCGCGACGCGCGAGGGCCTCGCCTGCACGCCGATCGGCCGGCGGCCTGAGGCAGACTGGCACCCATGACGGCGGGGACCTCGGACGTGACGCGGGTGAGCGTCGCCACCGGCCCGGACGCCCTGGTGAACGCCGACCTCGTCGTGGGGCTGGGCCCCGACCACCCGGCCGGGCACGGCTCGCTGCGGCTGCGGCTGGTCGTCCACGAGGAGCGGATCGTCAGCGCCGAGCCGGTCCTGGGTCTGCTGCACCGGGGCGCCGAGAAGCTGTTCGAGGTCCGCGACTACCGCCAAATCCTCCCCCTGGCCAACCGGCACGACTGGCTCGGGGCGTTCGCCGGCGAGCTGGGTGTCGCCCTGGTCGTCGAGGAGGCCCTGGGCCTGCCGGTGCCCGAGCGCGCCACCTGGGTGCGGATGCTGCTGGCCGAGCTGACCCGGGTGGCCTCGCACCTGGCCTTCCTGCACGCCTTCCCCGTCGTGGTGGGGCAGCGCGCGTCGGCGCGGCCCGATCCGCTGCGCGAGGCGATCCTCGAGCTCTTCGAGGAGGTGTCGGGCGCGCGGATGCACCTGACCCTGTGCCAGCTCGGGGGGCTGCGGGCGGACCTGCCGGCCGGCTGGGTCGCACGGGCGCGGCATACCGTTGCGGCCGTGCGCGACGGGATGGCGACCCTGCTGGCCCCGTTACGCGAGCCCGCGGTCCGCGCCCGCTGCACCGGCGTGGGGGTGGTGACGACCGAGCAGATCCACGCCTACGGGGTGTCCGGGCCGGTGGCCCGCGCGGCGGGGCTCGACGTCGACCTGCGCCGCGACGAGCCCTACTTGGCCTACGCGCAGCTGTTCGGCGCGGGCGGTCCGGGCCGGGTGGTGACCCGGGCCGAGGGGGACGCGCAGGCCCGCCTGGAGGTGCTGGCCGAGCAGGTCGACGTGAGCCTGGACCTCGCGGACGCCTGTCTGGACCGGTACGCCGCGCTGCCCCGGGGGCCGATCTCGGTGCGGCTGCCCAAGGTGGTGCGCGTGCCCGAGGGGCAGTGGTATGCCGCCACCGAGACGCCGCTGGGCATGACCGGGTGCCTGCTGGTGTCCACCGGCGGGGTCACCCCGTGGCGGCTGAAGCTGCGCACCCCGTCCTTCGCCACCGTCGGCGTCCTCACCGACGTCCTGCCGGGCACCCGCCTGTCCGACCTGGTCACCGTGCTGGCGTCCCTGCCGTTCGTCATCGGGGACGTCGAGCGGTGAGCCGGCCGGCCGGCGCACGTCGCCTGGGCATCGCCCTGACGCTGGTCGGCACACTCACCGCGGGCTGCGGCTCCGATGGCGGCACCGGGGCCACCTCGACGCCCGCCGGCACGAGCGCCCGACCCGCCCCGACCACCCTGGCCAAGGCCTCCGGCAAGGCGAGCACGTCCAAGGGCACCGCCCCCCCGACGACGAGCACCCTGGGGCCCTTCCCCCCGGTGCTGCGCACCTCGCCCGCGGGCGTCGACGCCGGGGCGATCCACTCGCTGGCCGACCTGCCGGCGGCCTTCCAGTGCCCGGCCAAGCCGGCACCGATCACCCTGCCGGCCGCGTCGGGCTCCCCCGCCGCCGTGGTCTGCCAGAGCAAGCTCGCCGCGGGCGAAGCCCTCTACCTCTGGTACGTCGACTCCCCCGACGCCCGCTACCTCGCCCTCACGGCGGCCCTCGCCAAGGCGAAGTACGTCCGCGGCGGGGCCACCTGGGTCGCCGGAGGCACCCTCGACGCGGGCATGGGCCAGGTCGGCGGAGACGTCTACAAGTGAGCCGTGCCGGGCCCTGGGTGATCCGCCGGTCAGGGACGGCTCAGGGGGAGCCCCGATGGTCTGCGCCAGGTCGACTCCGCAGGATAGGCGTATGAGCAGCTCGCAGGTCGGCCCGACGAGCAACGACCCAGCGCAGGTCGGCCCGACGAGCAACGACCCACCGCAGGTCGGCCCGACGAGCAACGACCCACCGCAGGACGCCCCCGTCTGGCCGGTCCCGGCCGACTCGTCCGGGCCGATGCCCGCCTCCCCGTCCGCGCCGATGCCCGCCTCCGCGTCCGCGCCGATGCCCGACGCCCCCACTACCTCGGCCCCGTCCGACGCGCCTGCGCCTATCCCGGCGGCGGGCATCGCCAGACCGGCCGGCACGGCCCCCTCGGTCGGCAGCGCCGGGCAGCGCACCTGGACGGTGTTCAGTCAGACCGTGTGGGACGGGACCTGGCTGGTCCCCCAACGACTGGTCGTCTCGGTGGCCTGTGGCGAGGTGCGGTTGGACCTGCGCCAGGCACAGTTCGCCGCCACGGAGACCGAGATCGAGGTCCTCGGGCTGATGGGCGAGGTGAAGATCGTCGTGCCGGAGACCCATCGGGTCGAATGCCGCGGCTCGGCGATCCTCGGCGAGTTCCGAGCCAAGGAATCCGGTGCACCCGAGCCGGCCGCTGCCGAGGCGCCCGTGCTCTGGGTGACCGGATCGATGGCTTTGGGTGAGGTCACGGTGTACCGCACCGACGCGGCGCCCGGCGAGGGCGCCTTCGGCGTCGACGGGATGCGTGGCTGGCGCCATCGTCGACGGCTGCGCGGAGCCAGCTGACGCTCGGCACGGCCGCAACCCCGCACCGGTCGAGTTCGGGACGCGCCCGAGCCCCCGAGGCGGACCGCAAAGCCGCACCGGTCGAGTTCGGGACCCCAACCCCGCAACGGTCGAGTTCGGGACGCGCCCGAGCCCCCGGCACGGACCGCAACGCCGCACCGGTCGAGTTCGGGACGCGCCCGAGCCCCCGAGGCGGACCGCAACCCCGCACCGGTCGAGTTCGGGACGCCCCTGAGCCCCCGGCACGGACCGCAACGCCGCACCGGTCGAGTTCGGGACGCGCGAGCCCCCGGGGTGGACCAACGCCGCACTGGTCGAGTTCGGGACGCGCGCTAGTCGGCGGGGTCGGCACCCGTCGACCGGCCGGCGCGCTCGTCGTCGTCCAGCCGGCACATCCGCTGCACCAGCATCCCGCTGACCACGAGGAGCACCCCCGCGGCGGCGAGCGCGAGCAGCGGCCACAGCCTGGACCGCTGCGAGTCCACGTCGAGGTCGGGCACGAGCAGCAGCGCCTGCGCGGCATACCAGCCGACCAGCCCGGCACCGCTCAACGCGGCGGCCTGGGCCAGTACGAGCGTGCGCGCGGCCCGCAGCGGGCTCATCCGCGCCGTGGGGCGACCGGCCCGCAGCCGGCGCACCGGCAACCCGGCAGCGTAGACCCCGGCGGCCATGACCACGAGCAGCAGCACGCCGGCCCAGCCGGGGGACGGCAACGCCGAGGCACCCCCGGCGGCCCGCAGCAGGCCGTAACCGCCCGCGCCGATGACCAACGCGGTGCCCACGAGGTGGCGGGCCCGCACCCCCTCGCGAGTCACCACGACGGCTCCCACGGCGGTCCGGGCCGCACGCCGCCGACGTCCAGCCGCGCGAGGGCCTGGGCCACGGTCAGCACCGGGTCGCTGGCCGCCGGCCCGACCCGCACCGGGGCGTCCGGCGCGAGCCGCGCCCAGGGCGCCAGGACGAACGCGCGCTGCGTAGCTCTCGGGTGCGGCACCTGCAGGTGAGGACCGTCGTGCAGGATCTCGTCGTCCTCGCCAGGGCGACCGTACTGGACGAGGTCCAGGTCGAGTGTCCTTGCGGCCCAACGAGTCTCGCGGGTGCGCCCGTGCGCCGCCTCGACCGCGTGCAGGGCTCGCAGCAGGGCCTTGGGGGCTCGGGTGGTGCGGGCCAGCAGGACGGCATTGAGGTATGCCGGTTGGTCCGGACCCCCGACCGGGTCGGTCTCGACCAGCGGCGACACCGCCGTGATCGTCACGCCCGGGATCGCCGCGACGTCGGCCACGGCGGCGCTCAGTGTGGTGACCCGGTCGCCGAGATTGGCCCCGAGCGCGACGACGACGGGCACTGCGCGCTCCCGGCGGATGGTCACCGAGACGTCCTCGAACGGCACCCCGACCGGCGCCCGGGGCTTGTGCACGCACACCTGCACTGCCCGCACCCGCGGATCGGCCGACACGTCGCCGGCGATCAGCTCGGCCAGCCGCTCGATGAGGTCGACCGGCTCGCCCTCGATCCGGGCGAGCACGGCGGAGGCCACCGCCGCGTAGTCCACGGTGTCGGCCAGGGCGTCGCTGACCCCCGCCCGGGCCAGGTCGAGCTCGATGGCGACGTCCACGACGAACTCCTGCCCGTCGAGGCGCTCGTGGGCAAGCACCCCGTGACGGCCCCGTCCGCGGACGCCGTCCACGCGGATGACGTCGCTCATGCCCCGCTCTCCGACCCCGTCCCGCAGGACCCTGGCCCGCGGGACCCCGTCGCGGTCCCCGCCGACGGCGTCGCCCCGGCGGTCGCGGGCCTGGGACCGGCCGCTCGGGCGCGCGCCAGCGCCTCGAGGACCTCCAGGGCGCGCCTCGTCGAGACCACCTCGTGCACGCGCACCGCCCACACCCCCGCCGCTGCGCAGACCACGCTGGTCGCGGCGGTGGCGGCGTCGCGCTCGGCGGGCGGTCGCGGCGTCTGCTGCGGGCCACGGCCCAGCCGGCCGAGGAAGGCCTTGCGTGAGGCGCCGACGAGCACCGGATGCCCCAGCGCCAGCAGCGCGCCCAGATCCGCCAGCAGCGCCCAGTTGTGCTCGGCGGTCTTGGCGAACCCGAGCCCCGGGTCGAGGATCAGGCGCCCGGGCGACACCCCGGCGGCGAGGATGGCGTCGCGTCGGGCGGCCAGCTCGCGGCATACCTGCGCGACCACGTCGTCGTAGACCGCCCGCACCTGCATGTCGACGCTGTGCCCTCGCCAGTGCATCGCGACGTACGGCACCGCCCGAGCGGCGACCAGGGGCAGCATCCGCTCGTCCGCCAGCCCGCCGCTGACGTCGTTGACCATGGCCGCCCCGAGATCTAGGGCGGCGGCGGCGACCTGGGCGCGCATGGTGTCCACGGACACCGGTATGCCGTCCCCGGCCAGCGCTTCGACCACCGGCAGGACCCGGCGCAGCTCCTCGTCGACCCCGGGGCGCCGCGCCCCGGGGCGGGTGGACTCCCCGCCCACGTCGAGCAGGTCGGCACCGCCCGCGACGAGCGCCCGGCCGTGCGCCACCGCGGCGGCCGGCTCGAACCACGCGCCGCCGTCGCTGAACGAGTCGGGCGTGACGTTGACGACGCCCATGACCAGGGTGCGGGAGCGATCCCCGATCGGGTCGGCCACCGTCGCCGAGGTCACCAGGCCCTCACCGCCGGGTCATCGTTTGCCGCCGAGCAGCAGGGCCATGGCCTCGGCCCGGGTCGCCGGCGAGCGCAGTTGCCCGCGCACCGCGGAGGTGATGGTGCGCGAGCCGGGCTTCCTCGCCCCGCGCATCGACATGCACAGGTGCTCGGCCTCGACGACGACGATGACCCCCTGCACCCGCAGATGGTCCACGAGGGCATCGGCCACCTGGGTGGTCAGCCGCTCCTGCACCTGGGGTCGCTTGGCGAACACGTCCACCAGCCGGGCGATCTTCGACAGGCCGGTGACCTTGCCGTCCTTGGCCGGGATGTAGCCCACGTGGGCGACCCCGTGGAAGGGCACGAGGTGGTGCTCGCAGGTGCTGTAGACCTCGATGTCGCGGACGATGATCATCTCGTCGTGGTCGATGTCGAAGGTCGTCGCCAGCAGGGTCGCCGGGTCCTGGTCGAGCCCGGCGAACATCTCCATGTAGGCCCGGGCCACCCGGGCCGGGGTGTCGCGCAACCCCTCGCGGTCGGGGTCTTCGCCGACGGCGGCGAGCAGCTCGCGCACCGCCGCGGCCAGGCGGTGCTGGTCGACCGGCATACCGTCAGGGCTTCTCGGGCCCGGGCCACGCCGGCGGCACCGGCACCGTGTCGGCCGGGGGGTGCGGGGCGAGGGTGGTGCCACCGGGCGGCGGCATCTGCGACTCCCCGTTGAGGGCGGCCTGCTCGGCCGGGGTCATCACCGGGCCACGGTCGGACAGCGCCCGATCCGCGCTGGACAGCCAGGTCGGGCGCGGCGGGCGCTTGACGATTGGCCGGAACAGCTCGGCCAGCTCCTTGGTGCCCAGGGTCTCCTTGTCCAGCAGCTCCAGGACGAGCCGGTCGAGCAGGTCGCGGTTGTCGTTGACGACGTGCCACGCCTCGTCGTGGGCGTTCTCGACGAGGCGACGGATCTCCACGTCGACGACGCCGGCGATCTCCTCGGAGTAGTCGCGCTGATGCCCGTAGTCGCGCCCGAGGAACACCTCGCCGGAGCCCTGCCCGAGCTTGATCGCGCCGACCCGCTCGCTCATGCCGAACTCCATGACCATCTTGCGGGCCATCGCGGTGGCCTTCTCGATGTCGTTGGCCGCGCCGGTCGTCGGGTCGTGGAAGACCATCTCCTCGGCCACCCGGCCGCCCAGGGCGTAGGCGAGCTGGTCGAGGATCTCGTTGCGGGTCGTGGAGTACTTGTCGTCCTGGGGCATGACCATGGTGTAGCCCAGGGCCCGGCCGCGGGGCAGGATCGTCACCTTGGTCACCGGGTCGAGGTGGTTCATCGCGGCGGCGACGATGGCGTGCCCGCCCTCGTGGTAGGCGGTGATCTTGCGCTCCTTGGCGGACATGATCCGGGTGCGCTTCTGCGGGCCGGCGACTACCCGGTCGATGGCCTCGTCGAGGGCATGGTTGTCGATGAGCCGTTTGTTGGTCCGGGCGGTGAGCAGCGCGGCCTCGTTGAGCACGTTGGCCAGGTCCGCGCCGGTGAAGCCCGGGGTGCGCCGGGCCACCGCGAGCAGGTCGACGTCACCGGCCATCGGCTTGCCCTGGGCGTGGACCTGCAGGATCCGGTGTCGCCCGATCATGTCCGGCGCCTCGACGGCGATCTGCCGGTCGAACCGGCCCGGGCGCAGCAGCGCCGGGTCGAGGATGTCGGGGCGGTTGGTCGCGGCGATGAGGATGACGTTGGTCTTGACGTCGAAGCCGTCCATCTCGACGAGCAGCTGGTTGAGGGTCTGCTCGCGCTCGTCGTGACCGCCGCCGAGGCCGGCCCCACGGTGCCGGCCCACCGCGTCGATCTCGTCGACGAAGACGATGGCCGGCGCGTTGGCCTTGGCCTGCTCGAACAGGTCCCGCACCCGGGAGGCGCCGACGCCGACGAACATCTCCACGAAGTCCGAGCCGGAGATCGAGTAGAACGGCACCCCGGCCTCGCCGGCCACCGCCCGCGCGAGCAGGGTCTTGCCGGTCCCGGGCTGCCCGTAGAGCAGCACGCCCTTGGGGATCTTGGCCCCGACGGCGAGGAACTTGGCCGGGTCCTGGAGGAACTCCTTGATCTCGTGCAGCTCCTCGACCGCCTCGTCGCAGCCGGCGACGTCGGCGAAGGTGACCTTGGGGGTGTCCTTGGAGGCGAGCTTGGCCCGGGACTTGCCGAACTGCATGACCCGCGAGCCACCGCCCTGCATCTGGCCCATGAGGAACCAGAACACGACGAGCACGAGGATGAGCGGGACGATGGTCGCCAGCATGCTGGCCAGGAAGTTCTGCCCGACGATCTCGTCGGAGAAGCCCTTGGGCGGCTTGTGCGCATTGAGGGCCGCGACGACCTCGGGGCCGCGCGCGATGACGTAGTAGGCCTCGACCTTGGTCGCGTCCTTGATCCGCGCGCCGTCGGAGTAGGTCTGGCCCTCCTTGAGGGTGAGCTGGATCTTCTCGTTGTTCAGCAGCTTGGCCTGCTCGACCCGGTCGGTGGTGATGAGCTCCATGGCCGCCGACGTGTCGACCCGCGTGTACCCCCCGGTGTCGGAGAAGAACACGGTGAACATCAGGACGCCGAGGACGACGAGGACCCACGTCATCGGCATCCGGAGCAGCCGTTTGGCGTTCATAGGTCTGCGGGGCACGGGCCCCAACCTCCTGGGGGTGGGTCGTCGGGCCGGCACTGCAGTAGGCCGGGCGTAGGCATTCTCGCAGGTCAACGACCGGCATACCGGCGATGTTCCACGGCCGACGCGGCGCGGTCAGACGGGGCGCTGTGCGCCGCTCAGGAGTACACCGCCGGGTCGAGCGTGCCGATGCAACGCAGGTTGCGGTAGCGCTCGGCGTAGTCCAGGCCGTAACCGACGACGAACTCGTTGGGGATGTCGAAGCCGACGTACTTGACGTCGATCTGCACCTTCGCCGCCTCCGGCTTGCGCAACAGCGCGCAGATCTGCAGCGAAGCGGGCCGGCGGGTGGCGAGGTTGGCCATGATCCACGACAGGGTGAGCCCGGAGTCGACGATGTCCTCGACGACGAGCACGTGCTTGCCCCCGATGTCGGTGTCCAGGTCCTTCATGATCCGCACCACGCCCGAGGACTTCGTGCCCGAGCCGTACGACGACACCGCCATCCAGTCCATCGGCGCGGAGAACGGCAGCGCCCGCATGAGGTCGGACATCACCAGCACGGCGCCCTTGAGCACGCCGACGAGCAGCAGGTCCTGGCCGTGGTAGTCCCGCGCGATCTGGGTGGCCAGCTCGTCGAGCCGGGCGAGGATCTGCTCCTCGGTCAGCAGGACCTGCCGCAGGTGGGCGCCGACGTCGGCTGCGTCCACGGGGTCGACTCCTTCGGGGCCACGGGCGTCGGTCACCCCGGAGACTATCGCCTCGCCCGAGCCCACCGACCGGGCCGGTCGACAGGGCTGTCGACGGGACTACCGCGCCGGGCGGGTGTCCTCGGACCGACCGCGGCGCCACCGCAGCGTCCCGTCCACCCGGCGGGCCAGCACCGGCCCGGGCAGGTGCACCGGCCCCTGGCCGTGCCAGTCCACCACCAGGGCGTCGAGCGCGGCGACGTGGGTGGCCCGCAGGCGCCCGGGGCTCGCCCCGGCGGCGACCGCGAGGCGGCGCAGGACCCGGCGGCGCAACGCGGGCGGAAGGTCGGCGAGCCGGGCCACGTCCGGCGGGTCACCCACGGACCGGTATGCCGTGTCGGCCAGCTCGTCGAGCAGGTCGGCGTCCTGGCGCAGCAGGTCGGCGCTGCGGGCCAGCGCGGCGACCACGCCGGGGCCGAGGTCGCGCTCCAGGTCGACCAGGGCCTGGCGGGCCCGCACCCGGGTGTAGGCGCGGTCGGCGTTGTGGGGGTCGACCCAGGGGATCAGCCCCTGCGCGGCGCACGCGGCCTCGGTCTGGGCCCGGGTCAGCCCGAGGAAGGGGCGGGCCACCCGGGCCCGGCGCGACGGCATCCCAGCCAGGGAGCGCGCCCCGGAGCCGCGCACCAGACCCAGCAGCACCTGCTCGGCCTGGTCGTCGCGGGTGTGCCCCAGCAGGAGCACACCGGCGCCGAGCCGCTGCGCCACGGCGTCGAGGGCGGCGTGGCGCGCGGCCCGGGCGTCGGCCTCGGGGCCGTCGCAGGTGGCCACCACCCGGGCCGCGACGACCTCGACCGGACGCAGCCCGAGGTCCAGGCAGACCTGCCCGGCCGCCCGGGACACCGCGTCGGACCCGGGCTGCAGGCCGTGGTCGACGACGACGGCGCCGGCGCGCAGACCGGCGCGCGGGGCTACGAAGGCCAGGGCCGCGGCCAGCGCCGAGGAGTCCGCTCCCCCGCTGCAGGCGGCCAGGACCAAGGTGTCGGCGGGCAGGTCGGCCAGCGCCGCCCGCAGCGCGCGGCGGGTGGCCGCGACGGCGGGGGCGGGCCCGGGCACTAGCCGTGCACGCGCCGGACCCACAGCTGCGGGTCGGCCAGCTCGGCCGAGGTGGGCAGGGTCTGCGGCGAGGTCCACACCGCGTTGAACCCGTCCACGCCGACCCGGGCCACGACGGCCCGGACGAACACCGCGCCGTCCTGGTACTGGCGCATCTTGGCCTCCAGCCCGAGCAGCCGCCGGATCATCCGGTCGAACTGGCCCAGCCCGGCGCGGCGCGTGGTGAACCGCTCGCGGATGTGGGAGACGGTGGGGATGATCGCCGGACCGACGTCGTCCATGACGACGTCGGCGTGCCCCTCCAGCAGCGACATCACCGCGGTGAGCTCGGCGACCTTGGCCTTCTGCTCGGGGGTGAGCAACGCCTCGGCCAGCCCGCTGCTGCCCGGCGCCATCACCTCCGGCAGTCGCCCGACGATCTGACGCAGCCGATCGGCCAGCTCGGCAGGTGTCGGCGCGAGGTCCAGGGACAGCTCCCGGCTGGCGCTGACCATGTGCTCACGAAGCCACGGGACCGCCGTGAATTGCACCCGGTGGGTCTCCTCGTGCATGGCCACCCACAGCCGGAAGTCGCCGGGGTCGACCCCCATCTCGCGCTCGGCCTGGACGATGTTCGGGGCGACCAGCAGCAGGCGGGGGGAGCCGGTGGGTGCCAGGTCGTACTGCCCGAGGATCTTGCTCGACATGAAGGCCAGCAGGGCGCCCATCTCGGCGCCGGTGACCTTGCCGCCGATGGCCGTCACCGCCGAGGGGGCGGTGGCGGTGGCGCCGGCCTGGATCTTCGCCACGACCGGGTCCAGCAGCGCCCGCATCGAGTCGACGTTCGCGGCGGCCCACCCGGGCCGGTCCACGACCAGCACGGGGGCGGACCCCGCCGGGGACGCCATGCGGGAGGTCTGCGCGACCGGCGACACGGCGCGCCGGGCCGCGGCCCGCAGCGAGGCGACCACCTCTGCGGCGTCCTGGGCGCTGACCCGAGGACCGGCACCGACCAGGCGCCGCGCGGTGGTCGTCGCGAAGTCCCAGTCGACGAGCACGGGGTATGCCGCGCCGGCGCCGGGGCGCGGTGCGGCGGCGTCCCCGTCACCCGCGGGCAGGGGTGGCGAATCGGTCACTGGGCTCCCCTCGTCAACGACACCCGCAGCTGGCGAGGGTCGCTCCAAACCGATCCAACGCGGCTCGGGTGATCGCTGTTCCCCTCCCACCCTGGTGGAGCACGGCGAAGAGCAGCAAGCGCCCGTCCATGGTGACCACCGTGCCGGCCAGGCTGTCGACCCCGGTCAGCGTGCCGGTCTTGCCCCGCACCAGGCCCGCCCCGGCGGTGGCGCTCCCGTCGGCGAACCGGTCCGTCAGGGTGCCGCTGAGGTGCGCGACGGCCAGCGCCGCGAGCGCACCACGCCACGCCGGCAGCCTCTCGCCGGCGCCCAGCGCCAGGACGTCGCCGACGACCCGGGCCGGCAGCAGGTTCTGTCGGGAGAGCCCGGAGGCGTCGACGGTGTCGGTGCCGGCCAGGTCCACGCCGAGGCCGGAGAGGGTGGCCCGCACCCACGCGGCGGTGCCGGCGAAGTCCGTGCCGCCGCCGGCGCGGGCGGCGGCCTGCCGGGCCAGGGTCTCGGTGAGGGCGTTGTCGCTGTCCACCAACGCCAGGGCCAGTTGGTCGACCAGCGGGGCGGAGCGGACCCGGGCCACCTCGATGGCGCCGGGGGCCGCCGGGCCCGCAGACGGCTCGACGGCGGCCTGGACGGACTGCTCGGCGAGGCGGGCGGCGAACTCGGCCAGCGTCTGCGCCGGCGGGTCGACCGGGGCCGGGGCGCCGGGGACCGCACGGTGGGTCGCCAGCCCGAGCATGGTGACCGGGCCGGTGAGACCGTCGGCGACCAACGAGGGTGGCCAGGTCGGCGCGACCGGCGGGCCCGCGGCATACGAGACGTCCAGGCCGAGCGAGATCTGCCCGATCCCCCTGGCGCGCAGCGCCTGCGCCGTCTGGGCGGCCAGCGTCCCCAGCCCGGCGTGGCCGGCGACGGCGTCCGGGTCCCCGGGCCCGGGGTCCAGCAGGGTGTCACCCCCGGCGACCAGCACCACGCGGGCCCCGGAGGCTTCGAGCACGACGGTCGTGTCGGCGCTCGCCCCCGCGGGCAGGGCCGCCGCGACCGCCGCCGCGGTCGGGAGCTTGAGCACCGAGGCCGGCACCCGGGGGGTGTCCGGGGCGAGGTCGAGCAGGTGCGCGCCGGTCACGCCGTCGCGCACCACCGCCGACACCGACCCGGCCAGAGCAGGGTCGGCGAGGATGGGGGCCAGGGCGGCCTGCAGTCCGGCGGGCGAGGGCGCCGGGGCGGACGCGGCGACCGTGGGCAACGGCATCCCGGGGGCGGGAAGGGTCGGCAGCCCTGTCGGGGTGCTCGGAGTCGGCGCGGGCGCGGGTGGGTCTGGGGGCGGCGCCAGGGTGAGCACCCCCGGCGCCACGTCGAGGACGTCCAACGCGAGGTAGCCACCGGCCAGGGCGACGCAGGTGAGCAGTGCAACCGCTGTCGTCCGCCTCATCGCCACCCCCTACCCTTGACTCGCCGACGAGCGGAACCCGAGCGTAGGCCATCACTATCACCGACGGAGGTCAGCGTGGAGTTCGACGTCACCATCGAGATCCCGAGGGGACATCGCAACAAGTACGAGGTCGACCACGCGAGCGGGCGGATCCGGTTGGACCGCTGGCTGTTCACGTCCATGAGCTACCCGTCGGACTACGGCTACATCGAGGACACCCTCAGCGAGGACGGCGACCCGCTCGATGCCATCGTCCTGCTCGACGAGCCCACCTTCCCGGGATGCGTGGTGCGGGCTCGGGCGATCGGGGTGTTCCAGATGACCGACGAGGCCGGTGGCGACGACAAGGTGCTGTGCGTGCCCGCCGACGACCCCCGCCACGCCGAGATCACCGAGCTGGACCACATCAACAAGTTCGAGCTCGCGGCGATCGGGCACTTCTTCGAGACCTACAAGGACCTCGAGCCGGGCAAGACCGTCGACAGCTCGCGGTGGTTCGGGCGGGTGGTTGCCGAGCGGGTCATCCTGGAGGCTGTGGAGCGGGCCAAGACGGCCGGCCTGACGACCGCCCGGTGGCGGATGCCCAGCGCCCCGCACTGACCCTCGGCGAGCCCCGCGGGGCGGGCTCGGGGCGTGCGGTGAAGGCCGTCACCGCGCCGCGGCCGCGTGGCCGGGCCCGCGCGACGGACCTAGCCGACGACCAACTCGTCCACGAGCTGGCGGACCCGACGCTTGATCTCGTCGCGGATCGGGCGGACCGCCTCGACACCCTGGCCGGCGGGGTCCTCGAGCACCCAGTCCTCGTAGCGCTTGCCGGGGTAGATGGGGCAGCTGTCGCCGCAGCCCATGGTGACGACGACGTCGCAGGCCTGGACGGCCTCGGGGGTGAGGACCTTGGGACGCTCGGCGCGGATGTCGATGCCGTCCTCGAGCATCGCCGCGACGACGGCGGGGTTGACCGTGTCGGCGGGCGCCGATCCGGCCGAGCGGACCTCGACGTCGCCGTGCGAGAGGTGATGGGTGTAGGCGGCGGCCATCTGGGATCGGCCGGCGTTGTGGACGCAGACATAGAGCACGCGGGGGCGGCTGGCGGCGGTCATGGTGTCTCCAGGGCGGTCGGGCCGGTGGGGTGGGGGTAGCGGGTCCGCAGCCCGAGGGCGGCGTAGACGAGGGCGACCAGGACGGGGACCTCGATGAACGGGCCGACGACCCCGGCGAGGGCCTGGCCGGAGGTGACGCCGAAGGTGGCGATGGCCACCGCGATGGCCAGCTCGAAGTTGTTGCCGGCGGCGGTGAACGCCAGGGTCGTGGTCCGTTCGTAGGTCAGGCCCAGGGCCTTGCCGAGCAGGTACCCACCGCCCCACATGAGGGTGAAGTAGGCCAGCAGGGGCAGCGCGATGCGGGCCACGTCGAGTGGGCGGGAGGTGATGTTCTGGCCCTGCAGCGCGAAGAGGACGACGATCGTGAACAGCAACCCGTAGAGCGCGTAGGGCCCGATCCGCGGCAGGAAGGAGCCTTCGTATGCCGCTCGGCCCCAGCGGTGTTCGCCGATCCGGCGGGTGAGGAAGCCGGCCAGCAGCGGGACCCCGAGGAAGACCAGGACGGATCGGGCGATCGCCCAGGCGGAGACGTCCAGGCCGGTTTGCGGGAGGCCGAGCCAGCCGGGCAGGACGGTCAGGTAGAACCAGCCGAGGGCGGCGAAGGCGAGGACCTGGAACACCGAGTTGAGCGCGACGAGGACGGCCGCGGCCTCGCGGTCGCCGCCGGCCAGGTCGTTCCAGATGATGACCATGGCGATGCACCTGGCCAGGCCGACGACGATGAGGCCGGTGCGGTAGGCGGGCAGGTCGGGCAGGAACAGCCAGGCCAGCGCGAACATCAGCGCCGGTCCGACGACCCAGTTCAGCAGCAGGCTGGCGACGAGCAACCGGCGGTCGCCGGTGACGGTGTCGAGCCGGTCGTAGCGGACCTTGGCCAGCACCGGGTACATCATCACCAGCAGGCCGACGGCGATCGGCAGGGAGATGCCGCCCACCTCGATGGCGGACAGTGCGCCGCCGAGGCCGGGCACGGCCCGACCGGTGAGCAGGCCGACCGCCATCGCGGCGAGGATCCAGGCCGGCAGCCAGCGGTCCACCGTGGACAGGCCCCCGGTCGTCGGTGCCGTCGTGGCGGGCAGGCCGGTGGCGCTCACGAGGCTGGCTTGTTCGCCCGGACGAACGCCGACGCGAAGGCCCCGTCCAGCGCCTCGACGGCGTCGCGCATCGTGGTGCCGGGGGGCAGGTGGCTCGCCTCGAGCGCGTCGGCCATCGCCTCGAGCTCGTGACGGCCGTAGGTGCGGGTCACCTCGACCGCCGCGTCCTGGAACCCGGTGGCGGTCAGCTTGGCCACGTAGTCCCGGTCGCGCAGGGCCCCGGAGATGCACCCGGTCCACAGGGCCAGGACGCCGCGCAGTGCGTCGGGGATCTCCCGCAGCAGGACGATGTCGCTGACCGCGAACCGACCACCGGGGCGCAGCACTCGGAACGCCTCGCGCAGGACGGCGTCCTTGTCCCCGGACAGGTTGATGACGCAGTTGGAGATGACCACGTCGACCGCCTGGTCCGGCAGCGGGATGTCCTCGATGACGCCGAGCAGGAACCGGGCGTTCTCGACCCCGGCCTCGGCCCGGTGCCGCTCGGCCAGTTGTCGCATCTGCGGCGTCATGTCCAGTCCGTATGCCGTGCCGCCGGGCGCCACCCGCCGCGCGGACAGCAGGACGTCCAGGCCGCCGCCGGAGCCCAGGTCGAGCACGTCCTCCCCCGGTGCGAGGGCGGCCAAGGCGGTCGGGTTGCCGCACCCCAGCGAGGCGGCCAGGGCGGCGTCGCTCGGGGTGTCGCTCGGGTCGTACAGGTCCGAGGTGATCGGGTCCTGCGCGCGGGTCTGGGCCGGCTGCGCGCAGCACGACGATGCGCAGCAGCCACCGCTGTCGGCTGGGTCGGGGCGGTGCGGGCCGCTGCAGCAGTGCGACCCGCAGCCGCACCCGGGATCCGGCTGCTGCTGCAGGTGCGCCCGGGCCGCGGCGGCGTATCTCTCGCGCACCGCCTGCTGCATCTGCTCGCTCGTCGGGCCCATCGCGCGCATCACCCCATGTCGTTTTTCGGGACTCGGGAACCCATGACCATCGTGTATCGACGGTCATCGAATCAACGTCCTCACTGTGGACCACTGATTCGATATCTGTCAAGATAGCCGCGTGCCGGTCCTCGAGTCCTCCCCACGCACGAAAGCGGTGACCTGCTGCGGGCTGGCCACCACACCGGTCACGGCCGAGGACGCCGCCCGGCTGGCGCCGATGTTCAAGGCGCTCGGCGAGCCGGTCCGGCTGCGCCTGGCGTCGATGATCGCGGCCAGTCCCGAGGTGTGCGTGTGTGAGATCACGCCCGCCTTCGCGCTGTCCTCGGCGACGATCTCGCACCATCTCAAGACCCTGCGCGAGGCCGGCCTGGTGGACAGCGAACGGCGCGGCACCTTCGTCTACTACTGGATCCGGCCCGAGGCCCTCGAGCCCTTGTCGCGGCTGCTGTCCGTCGGGTGAGCACCGGTGCCCGACGGGTGGACCCCGGGGGGGTGAGGTCGCCGCGGTTGGCCCGGCACGTGCCTCGACAGTCCCCCACACGTGCACGGCCCCACTGACCGGCGGCGGGCGCGACGCCCGCCGTTACGGGCGCCCGCCCTCGGGCAGCAGGTCGCCCATGTAGTAGATCGAGGACACCTTGACCACGTCGCCGGTGCGGGGCGCGTGGATCATCCGACCGCCGCCGATGTAGAGGCCCACGTGGTAGCTCGACGACCCGCTGGAGCCGTAGAACACCAGGTCGCCGGCCTGCAGCTGGGCCAGCGGCACCCGAGCGGTCTGGCCCCACTGGCTGCCCGTGTAGTGCGACAGCGACACCCCCGCCCGGGCCCAGGCCATCATCGTCAGACCGGAGCAGTCCCACGAGTCCGGGCCGGCGGCCCCCCAGGCGTAGGGCTCCCCGAGTTGGGCACGAGCGAAGGCGAGGACGGCGGCCACTCCTCCCGAGGGGGCCGGCACGACGGCGGGCTTGGTCGCCGGCGGCGGCGCGGGGGCGGGCGCCGACGGTGGGCGGCGGGCCGCCTCGGCGGCCGCCTGGGCTGCTGCGGCGGCGGCTGCTGCGGCCTGCCGGGCGCGTTCGCGCTCGGCGGCGACCCGAGCGGCTTCGGCGGCGGCCTCGGCGCGACGGCGGTTCTCGGCCTCGATCCTGGCCTGCTCCTGGGCGGCCAGCCCGGCCTGCCGCTCGCGCTCCAGGGTCGCCGAGGTGTTGCGCAAGGTGGCCAGTTGGGCGACCGCCTGGTCCTCGCGCTGGCTCACCGCCGCCGCCTGTGCGGTTGCCGCGTCGGCCTGCGACTGGGCCTGGGCGGCCGCCTGCTGCGCTGCGGAGGCCGCGCTCGCCTGCCGGTCGCGGGCTTCCTGGGCCGCCTGGTCGGCGACCTGGGACAGCTGACGGGCGGCGTCGGCCTCGCGCATCACCTGGGCCTGCCGGTCGCCGACGGCGTCGAGCCCGGCGGCCCGATCGAGGGTGTCGCGCGGGTCGCCACCGAGCACCAGGTCCAACTGCGAGATGCCGCCCCCGCCCTGGAACACCTCCGCGGCATACCGCGACAAGGCGAGCGTGGTCTGTGCGGCCTTCTCCCGCGCCGCGTCCGCGGCCACCCGGGCCGTGTCGCTCTCCTGCGTGAGCCGGGCCAGCTCCAGTCGAGCCGCATTGGCGCGCTCCCCCGCCGCCGCGGCGCGTTGCTGGCTGCCGGCCAGCAGCTCGCGCGCGGCGGCCAGCTCGGTGTCGATCGCGGCGACCTGGGCGCTAGCGCCGGTCACCGCACTGCGCGCGGCGGCGACCTCGCCGGCCGAGGGGAACACCGGGTCGTCGACTCCGTAGGCCGGCGCGGCCAGGGTCAGGACCAACCCGGCTCCCATAGCAGCAACCGCGGCCGATCGCCGGCAGCGACACGCGGGACCGCGGTGGTGCGACACGGCGTGGCACTCCCTCCGGTGACCTGGGTCGGCGTTGCGCGACAGGGGAAAACGCTTCGTCCTTTCGTCGAGAGTAGGACTCAACCGCCCCAAAATGAACAGCCGTCACTCGAATCCCGTTGGAAACAGAGGTTATTGGCGAATCACAGCGATGGCATCCCCGGAATCACAGCGCTGTCTTTCCGCAGGCCCTTATCGGTAATCGATCAGACGTTCGAGATTGGTCACGATTCGGTAACAACCGCTCGGGCGGCTCACCGCCGGCCGGCCAGGTACGCCTCGAGACCACGCTCCCCGCCGCGCATCATCGCCCGATGGTTGGCCAACGCCAGGTCCCGGGCCCACCTAGCCCACAGCCGCATCACCCAGGGCGTGACCCGGACCTGCTGGTCGAACCGCGCCCGGGTGAAGCCGCTCGCGCTCGGGGTCACCCGCCAGGAGCACCAGCCGTCGAGATCGCCGGACAGCCGGGCGCGCAGCAGCCCGGCGTCGGGGTCGACGCTCTCGCGGGTCACCGTGAGATGCATGGTGTAGGGCAGCAGCGCCCGCACCGTGGCGTGACCTCGGTCGGCGTCCAGCGGGACCGCCGACCGGACCTGCGGCCACCACGTCGGGTACCGCGACGGGTCTGCCAGCACGGCATACACGCGTGCGGTGGGGGCGTTGAGCAGCCACTCGTCGGCCAGCACGAAGTGCTCACTCGTCGACATCGTCGGCCCGGTCGTAGCGCAACGAGCGCGGGCGAGCCGGGCAGTGCGCACCCACCGCGATCCCGGGCGCGAGGCTGCCCTGCGCCTGCAGCGCCGCCAGTGCCTGGACGACCCGGTCCCGAAGGAGCCAGGGGTCGATCGTGTTGAGGTAGATCTTCGTGCCGCCCTCGAACCCGGCCAGGGTGGACACCCGCCACTTGATCACGATGCGCCACGGCATGGGCGGCGCCAGGGCGGGCATCTGGTGGTGCCATTCCTCGTTGGTGGGGATCGCGGCGCCGGTCGCGGCGTGGCAGGCGTGCAGCAGGTCGGCCACGGCGTCGACCTGCGCCGACGTCTGCTCCCAGGGGCGGCCCGAGCGCGCCTTGGAGAAGACCTCCAGTGAGGGGTATCGGTGGCCGAAACCGGCGAAGGCGATGGCGTGCTCGTTCTCGGCGACGACCAGGCCCTGGCCGATGGCGTAGTCGACGACGTCACGGTTGTAGAAGTGCCGATCCGCCCGGACCCGCGCCAGCTCCAGCTCCATCCGGGCGCTCTGCTCGTCGATCGCCACGAGCTGCTTGTGCAGGTGGTCGAAGGACGCGCCGGCTTGGCGCAGCCAGTTCTGGAACACCGCCACGTAGCGCGCGAACGGGATCGCCTCGTAGAGGGCCGCCAGCGCCTGGACGGTCAGGGCGATGTAGTGCCGGTGCTCGTCGACGGACAGGGTGCCGGCCGAGGCGAGCTGGTCGTCGTGGGTGGCCCCCTCGACGTAGTGCCGCCTGGCCACGACGACGTCGTGCCCGCCGGCGAAGAAGGCGATCCCCCGGGCCAGCCGGTCCCGCTCGGGCGTCTGCGCCCACTGCGCCTGCTCGACGCCCTCGGCGAGGGCCCGCACTCGCAGCAGGTCCAGGAGGTGCTCGCGGCCGGCCTCGTCGGCGACGTATGCCGCGAACCGCGCCGCCGTCTGCGGGTCGGGCTCGTAGCCGTAGTTGAGACGCCAGTAGTCGAAGTCGACGATCTCGAAGAGGTTGGCCACCAGGCGCAGCTCGGCCGGGTGGCGGCGGACCTGTCGCGCCGACAGCCCCTGTCGAGCCGCCCAGCGCCCGTCGGCGTCGCGCTCGAAACGGGCCTTCTCCGGCGTGGTCTCGGCATAGCGCAGCTCGCAGAAGGTGCAGTATCGGCCGGCCTGGGCCGGGTCCAGCGCGACCGGCGTCGTGCTCCAGACGCCCAGGGGGCGGTTGCCCCTCCTCGGCACGGTCCACACCGACGTGCCGGAGTAGGGATTGACCTGCTTCACCGTGCCGTCGGGCATCCGCCGCAGTGGCTCGGGCCGCGGCGTCCGCTCGGGCTCCACGCCCGCAGACTAGCCCGGCGACCCCTCTACGATGGGCTCGGAGGTGTCATGCGCATCGGCGAGTTCGCGACCCGGTCGGGGGTGCCGGTCCCGGCACTGCGACCCCTGGCGTCGATGCCGACCTCGACGGTGGCCCGATGATCCCGGAGTCGTCCGCCAAGGCCTTCGCCGCGCTCGCCGAGCGCGTCTACGCCACCGGCGACTCGGCCCAGGTCTACCGCGCCGTCGTCGACCTCGCGCCCGTGGTCGTCGACGGCTGCGACCACGCGTGCATCATGCTGCTCTCCCGCGGCGTCATCACCACGGCCGCGGCGACCAGCCCGGTCGCCGCGGCGATCGACGACTTCGAGAAGGCGCTCGGGGAGGGGCCCTGTCTCGACGCGATCCTCGACGAGCAGCCGCAGTGCGACCCCGACATCGCCACCGGCTCACCGTGGCCACGACTGGCCGCGCGGGTGCTGCGGGACACGGCGGTGCGCGGCATGATCGGTTTCCGGCTGCTCGTGGACGGGCGGAAGGAAGGCGCCCTCAACCTCTTCAGCGAGACTCCGGGCGCATTCACCGCCACGTCCCTGGACCAGGCCAGTGTCGTCGCGGCCTTCGCCTCCGTGGTTCTCATGACGACCAGCGCGCGCCAGCAGGCCAAGGACCTGAGCGCGGGATTGGCGTCCAACCGCGAGATCGGCAAGGCCGTCGGCCTGCTCATGGCGGCGCACCGGGTCACCGAGCAGGAGGCCTTCGGCATCCTCGACCGGACCTCCCAGGACCTCAACCTCAAGCTCGCCGAGGTCGCGGTGCGGGTCGTCGAGGGCCAGCAGTCCCAGGTCAGGCCCAGGACCGGGTAGCGGCGATCCGGCGCCGACGGCGCGGACGCCGGACGGACGGCCGGGGCGACGGGAACGCCAGCCGTCGTGGGCGCGTTACCCTGGACGACGTCGGTCAAACAGCTGGCCGCGGCGACACCTGGCTAAGGAGCCTGAGGGTGGCCGACGGCATCGACATTCCTCCCTGTCCCGACCCCCGGTGTCCGGTGACGACGCTGATCGTCCGGATGCGCGCCAGTGGCGACCCCGCCGAGGTGGAGCGGCTGCTCGACCTCGTGGTCCGCCAGGCGATCCCGCTGGCATACTCCATCGCCGCGACGTACGCCAACCGTGGGGTCGACCGCGACGATCTCAACCAGGTGGCCGCCCTGGCCTTGCTCAAGGCGGTCCACCGCTTCGACGTCGCGCGCGGCATACCGTTCGCCGGGTATGCCGGTCCGACCATCCGAGGGGAGCTGCGCCGGTACTTCCGCGACCAGGGCAGTATGGTCCGGCCGCCCCGCGAGCTGCAGGAGCTGCGCCTGGCCGTCAACGCCATCCGCCCGGACATCACCCAGCGGTTGGGGCGCGAGGCCACCTGCTCGGACCTGGCCCGGGCCGTGGGCTCCACCGACGCGAAGGTCGAGGCGGCCCGGATCGCCGAGATGGCCCAGAGGCCCCAGTCGCTGGACTGCACCCCCGACGGGTGCGCGCGGGCCGGCGCCGGCCAGACGGGCGAGGACCCCATCGATCGACTCGAATGGCGCCTCACCCTGCGCCAGGCGGTGTCGAGTCTGCCGGAGCGCGATCGCACCATCCTGCGACTGCGGTTCGTCGAGGACCTCACCCAACGCGAGATCGCGGCCCGGATCGGGGTGAGCCAGATGCACGTGTCCCGGCTGCTCAGCGGCATCCGCTCGCGGCTGGGCGAGCTGCTGGAGGACGACCTGCGCTGCGGCTGAGCCGACCCGAGGGGGGTGGTCCGGAGCAGCCCAGCGGTCTGCACCGGTTTGCCGGGCCGCCCTCACGGGTAGGGCTGCAGTGACCGGGTCGCAGACCGGGTCGGTCCGCCGCGGCGGACCTGAACGATGTTCGGGAGGACGCAATGGGTTTGGTCGACAAGGCGAAGAACGTCGCCGAGGACGTCGAGGGCAAGGTCAAGGAGGCCGTGGGGAAGGCGACCGGCGACGAGTCGCAGGAGGCCGAGGGCAAGGCCGACCAGGCCAAGTCCGACCTCAAGCAGGCCGGCGAGAAGGTCAAGGACGCCTTCGGCAACTGACCGCTCTCGCGGGTCTCCGCAGGCCGGGGGAACGATGTGGCTGCCGACGTCCGGTCGGCGGCCACATCGCATTCCGTTGAGGGCGACCACCGATAACCCGGCGCCGAGGGTCCGGGCGACGTGCGGTCAGTCGTCCATGGCCTCGATGCCCAGCTCGGCCAACTGCGCCATACGCTCGCGAATGTGTCGGATCGTCGCCGCCGGGGGCGGGACCCAGTCGGTGATCTCCTCGAGCACGCGCAGCGGCTCGGTCGTGCGGTAGGAGCGGGTCGGGTTGCCGGGGAAACGCTTGTCGGTGACGTTGGGGTCGTCCGCGATGGTGCCCAGGGGCTGCACCCGGTAGACCCGTCCCGGCCCGTCGCCCACCGCGAGCGCCGCGGCCAATGGCGCGCCCTCGCGCGTGGCCGTGAGATAGATGTGTTTGGCCTGTCGCCGGGAGCCGTAGTTCGAGCGCCACCCTGGGGTGAGCAGGTCGCCCGGGCGCAGGTCGGCTCTGGTCCCGTGGAAGAACGGCCCGGGGTCGTCGACCACCCGCGGCGTCGGAGCCGGATCCCGCAGCATCCCGTCCAGGCGCGCCATGAGCACGGCCACCCGGGCGCGCCCCCGCGGTGCCCGGGGATACCGGGTCAGCACGTCGAGCACCACCGCCGACATGCGCCTGGCCGCGGCGGTGATGACGTACTCGGCGACCACCGGGTCGTCTCCCCGGGCCAGCTCGGCCGCTATCGCGGCATGGGCAGCCGCGCCCAAGATGTGGCGCACCTGGGTCGCCGTGGCCAACGGATGCAGGTAGGCGGCCGCGGCGGCATCCCCGGCGGCGGTCGCGGCATGGCCGGCCGCCGCAGTGGTGGCCTCCTTCGCCGCCCGGTGGGCCGCGCTCGCGGTCGCACGTTGCCGGCGGGAGCGCGGCGCACCGTCGGCGAAGATCTGGGCGGCCTGGAGGGCCGCTGCCGGGCGAGGGTCGTCCGGGTGGACCTTGGCGAAGATGACCAGTGCGGGCTCGGCGCACGCCGCGGCATAGCCGGTGACCGCCCGCAACTCGTCCATCGTCAGGTCGATGTCCCTCGTGGAGGTGTTCACCCTCGCCAGTCTCGCACCGCTTAGGCCGGTCGCGACCGATTGCCGTGGGGGGATCGCGACGCGGCGACCCGACGGCGCCATCGGTGGCTCGGCAGACGGGGGCCGGGCGGGGTCTGGGTGCTCGGGACGGGCTCGGCCGTGGCGGGTGAGCTTCAGCGGGCAGTCCCGTGGCGGCCTGCCGACCTGGTCCAGGTGAGGAAGTCCTCGACGGCGTCGGCGGTCATCCGGGCGCGGACCGAGGCGAAGAGGTCGAAGGCATGCTGGGCGCCGGGCAGCTCGGCATACACCACCGGTGCATCAGACGCGGACCGCAGGGCCCGGGCCCACCCGCGCACGGTGGCGAGGGGTACGCCCAAGCCCGTGTCGTTGGCGCCGTGGATCAGCAGCAGGGGCGGGATGTCCCGCCGGGCCAGACGCCCCGGCGAGCTGGCCAACGCCTCGTCCCGGCCCCCGAGATAGCCATACAGCGACACCACGCTGGCCACCGAGGTGTCGGCATCCTCGAACCCCGGTTGGAACCGCGGCTGCGCGCACGTTAAGGCGACGTCGAGGGCGAGGTGACCTCCGGCGGAGCCACCGGCCAGGTGGACGCGGCCGGGGTCGGCACCGTACTCGCTCGCGTGCTCACGGGCCCACGCGATGGCGCGTTTGGCGTCGACGAGCGGGTTGGGCCAGGCGGCGGCCTGACGCAGGCGGTAGTCGGCGCTGATGCAGACCCACCCGTGTGCCGCCAACTGATTGAGCATGGTGACGGACTCACGGCTCCTCCCGCCTTGGACGAACCCTCCCTCGTGGAAGTGGATGAGGATCGGCCGACCAGTGCCGGTGGAGGTGGCCCGGTACAGGTCGAGCCGGTGTGCGGGATCGGGTCCATAGGTCAGGTCGCGGATGCGTTCGACGCCCCGCCGACGCCGCTGGAAGGGGCAGGCGATCCCGGTGAGCCAGGGACGACTGCGCCGCGGCCTTCCGGACCGCCGCGCGTCGAGGACGGCACGCCAGTCGCCGCCCAGGGCTTGCGCGAACGCCCCGTCCAGGGCGGGGCGGGCCCGCCCGGCTCGGATCTGGGCCCAGATCAGACCTACGACGGTGGCTCCCCATGCGGCGATCCACACGACACCGAAGAGACCGGCGGGCCGATCGTCGATGCCCACCCAGATTCCCGACGAGATGATGAGCAGGAACACCAGGGGGAGCTCGTTGACGGCCATGGTGAGCACGTACACGGCGAAGCCCAACCGGCGCCCGACCATCCGTGGCCACAACGTCACCCCCACGACGACGGCCCAGAGCAGGGGCGCGATCAGACTGGACACCGGTCCTCCTCGCACGCCGCCCGTTCGGCAACCGACACGGGCAATCGGCGCCTACCGATCGATCCCTTCCACCCTATGTCGCGGAGTCGACCCGATCGCGGGGCTTGGGCCGCGCGGCATACCGACGCTGACCATCGGAACCCCCCCCCCCCCCCGGCGGGCCGGAGGGCGTCCTGGGGAGCCGCCTGTCGGAATCGAACCGACGACCTATTCATTACGAGTGAATCGCTCTGGCCGACTGAGCTAAGGCGGCGGGTGCCCGCCGGGGCACGGCTGTCGAGTATACGGATATCGCGCACCACCCACGAACCCTGCAGCGGGCGCGGCATACCGGCTGGGCAGTCGAGCTGCTCAGCACTTGAGCCCGTCGGTCGGCACTGTGCCGCTGACGTAGTAGGCGTCGATGGGCTTGTCGACGCAGGAGTTGGAGCGGGTGTATGCCGTGTGGCCGTCGCCGTCGTAGGTGACGAGCACGGCGTTGGCGAGCTGGTCGCGCAGCCGGACCGACCACTCGTAGATCGTCGCCGGATCGCGGGTCGTGCCGACCACGACGATCGGTCCCGAGCCGGCTGCGGTGACCTTCTTGGGCGTCCGCCCGGTCTGGATCGGCCACACCCCGCAGGGCACCGACCCCCAGGCCAGCATCCGACCCCAGGTCGGGGCGACCCGGGCGAAGGCGTCGGCGTTCCTCTCGACGGTGGGCAGGTCGGCGGTGTCGGGCCGGTCCAGGCAGTTGACCGCGTAGATCACCTCCATGATGTTGCCGGTGTAGCGGCCCGAGGACGTGCGGTCGGCGTACTGGTACGCCAGGTCCATAAGGGCCGACCCGGCGCCGTTCTTCGCCTCCCGGAACGCCGTGGTGAGCGAGGGCCACAGGGACTGGGCGTACATCGCGTACCCGATGCCCATCGACGCCCAGCCCTCGCCGAGCTGGGTCACCCGGGCGTCGCCGGTCACCCGAAGCGGCTGGCTGTCCACGCCGCGCAGGAAGTCGCGGATCCACTGCATGCCCTCCTCGACGCTCGTGCCGACCGGGCAGTCCGAGCGCTTGACACAGGAGGTGACGTAGGCCCGGGTCGCCAGGTCGAAACCGCGGGCCTGGCCCTCGCTCAGCTCGGCCGAGGTGAGGTCGGGCGGCACGACGCCGTCGAGCACGAACCGGCCCACCCGTGCGGGGAACAGGTCGGCGTAGGTCGCCCCGAGGAAGGTGCCGTAGGACTTGCCGAGGTAGTGCAGCTGGGGCTCACCCAGGGTCGCCCGCAGGATGTCCATGTCCCGCGCTGCGTCCTCGGTCGACACGTGCGCCAGCAGCGCGCCGCCCCGCTGTCTGCACCCGTCGGCCAGGACCTTCGCCTCGGCGACGAACGCCTGCTCCTCGGCGGTGTCGTCGGGGGTCGGATCCATGCCGAGGAAGGTGTCGAGGTCGGCGTCGGACAGGCAGTCGATCGGGGCCGACTGGCCCACCCCCCGAGGGTCCAGACCGACGACGTCGAAGCGGCGCCGCACCTCCGAGCCGACGATCTGACTGGCCGCCCGGGCGTAGTCCACGCCCGATCCGCCGGGCCCCCCCGGGTTGACCACGAGCGAGCCGACGCGCTGCGCGGAGCTGGACGCCTTGACCCGCAGCAGCGCCAGCTCGATGGTGTCGCCGCCGGGGGCCGCGTAGTCGACCGGCACCCGCAGCCTCGCGCACTCGCCGCCGGCGCACGGACTCCACCGCAGCGCCTGGGCGTAGAACCCGGCCAGGCCTGGCTGGCCCGGCGGGGGCGTGGTGACGTCGGGCCCGTCGGCCTGGGTGGGAGCCGACGTGGGCACCTCGGTCTGGTCCGGCCCGACGAACGGCAGCACGAGGCACGAGGACAGCGACAATGCCGCCGCGGCGGCCGCCGACACCGTCACACCCCGCCTGCGGGCCTGCCGGCCCAGGCCGAGCCGCCGTCGCGCGCCACCGGCGCGGCGCACGCTGGGACTCCATCGGGTCATGGTCCTCCACCGCTCCTGGATGTTCCTCGGCTCCCCGGGCCACTCGGTCTGCGCCCGACGCTACCCGCTCGTGGGTGATTCACAGCTGCAGGCTCACGGCCATCGCCTCCAGCGCGAGCAGCGGCGGCACGTTGAGGTTGATCCGGTCCCGGGCCTGCCCGATCGCCTCCAGGCAGGTCAGCAGACGTTGCGGGGGCATCGCCGCGGCCAGGGCCCGCACCGCGTCGCCCGCCTCGGCGTTGACCAGCCCGACGCTGGCCCCGGTGGCGACCATGAGGGCGTCACGGTACATCGACAGCAGGTCGACCAGCGACCGGTCGACGACGTCGCGCCCGAACCGGGTGGCCCGGGCCTTCTGCTCCCGCTCCAGGGCCGCCACTTGGGCGCGCACGTGCGGCGGCTGGGTGCGCGCCGAGGGATCGGCGCCCAGGGTCTGCAGCAGCCGCACCCGTTCGGCCGCGTCGCGCTCGTATGCCGCGGCGCCGGCCTCTTCGTCGGCGATCCCGGCCAGGTCCGCGGCGGCTCCGACGGCGTCGCCCACGGTGCGGATCTTCAGCGGCAGCGAGACGATCTCGTGACGACGGTTGCGCGCGGCTTCGTCCCTCGCGAGGCGTCGGGCCAGCCCCACGTGGCACTGCGCTGCGCGGGCGGCATACCGCGCCATGACCGCGTCGACGCCGTCGCGGCGCACCAACAGGTCGGCGACCGCCTCCACCGGCGGGGTGCGCAGTCGCACCTGCCGGGTCCGTGACCGGATGGTCACGATCACGTCCTCCACCGACGGCGCGCACAACACCCAGACGGTGCGCGGGGTGGGCTCCTCCACGGCCTTGAGCAGGGCATCGGCGGCCCGCTCGGTGAGCCGGTCGGCGTCCTCGACGACGATCACCCGCCAGGCACCGACCGAGGGGCGCAGCCCGGCCTCCTGGACCAGCGCCCGGGCGTCCTCGACCTTGATCGACAGGCCCTGGGTGGCCACGACGGTGACGTCGGCGTGCGTCCCGTCGAGGGCGGTGCGGCACTCGCGGCAGGCGCCGCAGCCGGCCTCGGGGCATTGCAGCGCCGCCGCGAACGCCCGGGCGGCCGTCGATCGGCCCGAGCCGGGTGGCCCGGTGACCAGCCAGGCGTGCGTCATCGCGGCCGGGTCGGCGACCGCATGCCGCAAGGCGGTCACGGCCTGGTCCTGGCCGACCACGTCGGCCCAGACACTCACGCCCCGACCCCCATGGCCAACCACCGCTCGAGGACCCGCTCGTGCACGGTCTCCGCGGGCAGCGCCGCGTCGATGACGAGGTAGCGGTGCGGGGCGGCGGCGGCCAGGTCGAGGAACCCCTGTCGGACCCGCTCGTGGAAGTCGTCCCGCTCGGCCTCCACCCGGTCGGGCGACCCGCCGCGTCGAGCCCGCCCCACCCGTGCCGGCACGTCCAGCACCACGGTGAGGTCGGGCACCAGGCCACCGACGGCCCAGTCGAGCAGCGCGGCGACCTGGTCGACGCCCAGCTCACGCCCGGCCCCCTGGTAGGCCAGCGACGAGTCGGTGAAACGGTCGCTGAGCACCACGGCGCCCTCGGCCAGACCCGGGCGCACCACCTGGTCGACGTGCTGGGCCTTGTCGGCGGCGAACAGCAGCGCCTCGGCCCGTGGCGACACCTGCCCACCGTGCAGGACCAGATCGCGCAGCGTCGCCCCCAGCGGGGTCCCCCCCGGCTGGCGGGTGACCAGCACCCGTCGTCCGGCCCCGCGCAGCGCCTCGGCGAGCAGCTCGACCTGGGTGGACTTGCCCGCGCCGTCGCCGCCCTCGAAGACGACGAACAGCCCCGTATCGGGCTGCGCGGGTCGGGGGACGGCCACGCGTCGAGCCTAGGCCAGGCCACCGGCAGGCCGGTCGCTACGCCTTCTGCCGGTCGGCGTTGGCGTGGATCGCGTCGTGGACGTACTGCGCCATCCCGGTCCGGATGTCCTCGTAGTGCCGGGTGAAGCGCGGATCGGCGAGGTACATGTCGGCCAGGCCCCGGTGCATGGCGTACGAGCAGTCGTAGAACCGCGCAATGGCGGCCCGATGTGCCTCCGCGGCGGCCATGGCCGGCTCGCCGGTCGCCGGCTCGCCCGCGTCGAACACGGCGGCGAAGGCCGCCTCGATCACCACGCCCTCGTCCTTGACGGCCTGCCAGTCGGCCGCAGTGAAGGTGCTGGTCCGGGCCGCCGACTGGCGCCAGGCGTCGGTGTCGCCCCAGCGCTGCTGGGCCTGGGCCTGCCAGTCCTCGTAGCTGTCCCCGAACAGCGCCTTGAGCTGTCGGGCGGTCAACGGTTGGTCGCTCATCGTCCTGTCCAATGCCTCGTCGATGGCCGCGACGAGCTCCTGCAGCTCGCGCAGCCGGGTCATCACCGCGGTGCGCTGGCGGCGCAGGTGCGCCGCCGGCTCCTCCTCGCCGTCCAGCAACCGCCCGATCTGCCCCAGGGGCAGCTCGAGACGCCGGTAGACGACCACCTGCATCAGCGGGGCGAGATCCGCGTCGGTGTAGCGGCGGTGCCCGGCCGGGGTGCGCGCGCTGGGCGACACCAACCCGATCTCGTCGTAGTGGTGCAGGGTCCGCACCGTCACGCCGAGCAGGGCGGCGACTTCGCCCACCGAGCAGGTGGTCGACAGCGGCGGTCCTGCGGTCACGGGTCCAGCCTGTGGCCTCACGCCAGGTGAGGGTCAAGTCGGTTTCCGCGCCGACCGGGCAGGGTATGCCGCGGGCTGGCCCGCCCGGGCCTACCGCCCGCCGGGCGTACTGTCATCGTCATGGCGCACCCGCTGCGGTATCGCGACGACGACCCCTACCTGGTCCGGCTGCGCGAGGTCGCCCTGGCGCTGCCCGAGGCGAAGGAGAAGATCTCGCACGGCCGCCCGAACTTCCACACCGTCAAGGTGTTCGCGATGTTCGGGGCGGTGCTCAAGGGCGAGCACTCCAGCGACCGCTACGCCCAGTCGGTGGTCGTGCTGCCCGACGCCGACGAGCGCCCGGGGCTGCTGCAGGATCCGCGCTTCTTCGTGCCGGGCTATGTCGGTGCCTACGGCTGGGTCGGTCTGGATCTGCGCGCCGCCGAGCCCGACTGGGCGCAGATCGGCGAGCTGCTCGACATGTCCTACCGGCGCACCGCGCCCGCCCGCCTGGTGGCGTTGCTCCCCCGTCGCTGAGCCCGCAGGCTGGCGGCCTTTTAGTGCCAGCCGCGCTCGTCCACGCCACCCGGGACGTTGCCGTCGGCGGCATACGGGGTGCGGGTGAGGCGGAACGACGCGATGTCCAGCCACGCCGCGCGCCCGGCCGGGTCGCGCCCGACCACCAGCGGCTCGCCGTCGAAGTACCCGCTCAGCCCGATCCAGCGGTCCGGACCGTCGGGGCGCAGCGCCCCGGATCGGGCAATGGCGGGCACCGTCGCGACCAGCCCACCGTCGACGTCGGCGCAGATCTGGTATGCCGTCGTGCCCCAGTACCACGTGCCCAGCAGATCGAGCGTCGCCGCCTGGGACGGGTCGGCCGTCCAAGGGTCGGGCAGCGCGGGCAGCCGATCCTGGAACAGCTGCAGCAGCCCCAGCCCGCCGAGGAACCCGGTGGTGGCGCTGCCCAGGGTGACCACGACGTCCCCGGTGCCCAGATCGGCGCGGACCTCGCAGGTGAAGCCGGGCACCGATCCGGTGTGGCCGGCGTGCCGAGCGCCCTCGACGTTCCACAGCTGCAGCCCGAGGCCGTGGGCGCCGACCCAGGGCAGGCCCGGCTGGTCGTTGACGGCCCACGGCTCGCGCATCTGCCCCAGCAGCTCGCCCGACAGCGGCCCGGGCACCCGCCCGCCGAGGAAGGACCCCCAGACCGCGAGGTCCCGCGCGGTGGACCACAGCTGCCCCGCGGGACCCATCGCGAGGTAGTCGGCCACCGGCTCGTGGTGCAGCAGCGCCGCGTGCGGATGCACGCCCCAGCCGGTGGCGGCGTCCGCCGGCGCCAGCCGGCGGGTGCGCCGTAACCCCAACGGCGCCAATACGGTCCGCTCGATGCCGACGTCCCAGGGCAGGCCCGTGCGGGTTTCGAGCAGGCGCCCGAGGACGGCATACCCGAGGTTGGAGTAGTGGTACTTGCGACCCGGCCGGAACCGCCGCTGCGCCCCCATGCCGACCAGCGCCTCCCACGGGTATC
This sequence comes from Dermatophilaceae bacterium, assembly GCA_037045055.1. GTDB lineage: Bacteria > Actinomycetota > Actinomycetes > Actinomycetales > Dermatophilaceae > Phosphoribacter. Next base: position 959,146 of record JBAOHJ010000003.1, read on the forward strand.
CCGGGCTGCGCTCCCACCAGTCGCCGTCGGTCTCGGCCTGCAGCCCGGAGGTGTGGCTGAGCAGCTGGCTCACCGTGGCGTCGCCGACCGGGGCGTCGGGCACGTGCCGGCCGACCGGATCGTCGAGGTCGACCTGACCCGCATCGACGAGCTGCAGCACGGCGACCGCCACGAACGTCTTGGTCACCGAGGCGATCCGGTATGCCGTGTCCGGGCTCGCGGGGGTCACCCCGCGCCCGTCCGAGGAGCCCACCGCATCGGCCCAGACGAGTCGGCCGTCGCGGGCGATCGCCGCGGCGAGCGAGGGCTGGCGGTAGTCGACCTGAGTCCGGCGCAGCCACCCGCCGAGCGCTCGGGCGGTGGCCGGGTCTACCGCCTCGTCGCGATCCGCAGCGGGTGCGGCCGGGTGCTCGGGCGGCGACGCCCCGCCCATCAGCCGGCCGCCGCCGTCTTCGCGCTCGCGGTCTTCGCACTCGCCGTGGACCGGCGGGCCGGCGTGGCCTTCTTCGCCGTGGCCTTCTTGGCGGCCCGCTTGCGCGGCACCGGCCCGCGGGCCCGCTTGTCGGCCAGCAACTCGAAGCCGCGCTGCGGGGTCAACGTCGACGGCTCGTCGCCCTTGCGCAGGGTGGCGTTGGTCTCGCCGTCGGTGACGTACGGGCCGAAGCGCCCGTCCTTGACCACCACCGGCCGACCGGACATCGGGTCCTCGCCCAGCTCGCGCAGCGGCGCCGCGGCCGCACGACCCCCGCGCGTGCGCGGCTGGGCGTAGATCGCCAGCGCCTCGTCCAGGGTCACCTCGAACAGCTGCGCCTCGGTCTGCAGCGAGCGTGAGTCGGTGCCCCGCTTGAGGTACGGGCCGTACCGGCCGTTCTGGGCGGTGATCGACACGCCGTCGGCGTCCACGCCGACGACCCTGGGCAGCGAGAGCAGCCGCAACGCCGTGGCCAGGTCGACGGTGGCGAGGTCCATGTCCTTGAACAGCGAGGCGGTGCGCGGCTTGGGGCCCTCCGCCTTCTTGGCTCGCTTGGGCCGCCTCGGGGCGTCCGGGTCGGGGCCCGGCGAGCCGCTGGCCTCACCCGGAGCCTCGGGCTGCGCATCGGCGGGGATGACCTCGGTGACGTACGGCCCGTAGCGACCGGCCTTGGCGACGACCTCCCGGCCGGTCGCCGGGTCGGTCCCCAGGACCCGCCCGTCGTCCGCAGAGCGGTCCAGCAGCTCCCGGGCCGTCGCCGGGGTCATCTCGTCGGGGGCCAGGTCGTCGGTGATCGTCGCCCGGCGGGGGGTGGCGGCGTCGGCGTCGAGCACCTCCCCGGTGGCCGCGTCGACGCCGACCGGCACGACCTCCTCGACGTACGGGCCGTAGCGCCCCACCCGCACCACCAGGCCCTCGCCCAGGGGGATCGTCGAGATCTCCCGGGCGTCGATCTCGCCGAGGTCCGCCACGAGGTGGCGCAGCCCCTCGGCCGAGGTGGCCTCGTCGCCGAAGTAGAACCTCCGCAGCCAGTCCACCCGCTCCAGGCGCCCGTCCGCGATCCGGTCGAGGTCCTCCTCCATCGACGCGGTGAAGTCGTAGTCGACCAACTCGGTGAAGTGCTCCTCGAGCAGGCGGGTGACCGCGAAGGCGAGCCAGGTCGGGATGAGGGCCTGCCCGCGCACCCGCACGTAGCCGCGGTCCTGGATCGTGCCGACCGTGGCGGCATAGGTGGACGGTCGCCCGATCCCCTTGTCCTCCATGGCTTTCACGAGAGTGGCCTCGGTGTAGCGGGCCGGCGGGCTGGTCTCGTGGCCGTCCTCCTGCGCGTCCAGGACCTCGACGGGCACCCCGACCGAGAGCTTGGGCAGACGGCGCTGCTCGTCGTCGGCGCCGGCCGTGCGGGTGGCCTCCTCCACGTCGCGGCCCTCCTCGTATGCCGCGAGGAAACCCCGGAAAGTGATGACCGTGCCGCTGGCGCTCAGCTCCACCGCACCCGCCGCCTCGATGCCCAGGGCCGCCCCGAGCCGGACCGTCGCGGTCGACCCCCGGGCGTCGGACATCTGCGAGGCGACGGTGCGCTTCCAGATCAGCTCGTAGAGCGCGTACTCGTCCCCGCGCAGCTCGCCGGACACCTGGGCCGGCGTGCGGAACCGGTCGCCGGCGGGCCGGATCGCCTCGTGCGCCTCCTGCGCGTTCTTCACCTTGGCGGCATACCGACGTGGGGCGTCGGGGACGTGGTCGGCGCCGTAGAGATCGCGGGCCTGGCTGCGGGCGGCGGTGAGCGCGGCCTCCGAGAGCGTCACCGAGTCGGTGCGCATATAGGTGATGAAGCCGTTCTCGTAGAGCCGTTGGGCCACCCGCATGGCGTTCTTCGACGACAGCCGCAGCTTGCGCGAGGCCTCCTGCTGCAGGGTCGAGGTGGTGAAGGGCGCCGACGGCCGGCGCGTGTACGGCTTCTCGGCGACGTCGGCGACCCTAACCGACGCGCCGGCGAGGGCCTCGGCGATCGCCTCGGCGCGGGCCCGGTCCAGCTGGACCGCCCGGCCGGTGAGCCGCCCGTCGTCGGCGAAGTCCCGCCCGGTGGCGACCCGCTCGCCGTCCACCCCGGTGAGCCGGGCGCCGAACGGCTCGCGGGCGGCTGCCGGGGTGACCTGCGCCTTGACGTCCCAGTAGGGCGCGGCGACGAAGGCCATCCGCTCCCGCTCGCGCTCGACGACCATCCGGGTGGCCACCGACTGCACCCGACCCGCGGACAGCCCTTGGCGGACCTTGCGCCACAGCACCGGGGAGACCTCGTACCCGTAGAGCCGGTCGAGGATGCGCCGGGTCTCCTGGGCGTCGACCAGGCGCGTGTCGACCTCGCGGGTGTCGGCGACCGCCCGTTGGATCGCTTCGCGGGTGATCTCGTGGAACACCATGCGCTTGACCGGGATCCGTGGCTTGAGGGTCTCCAGCAGGTGCCAGGCGATGGCCTCGCCCTCGCGGTCCTCATCGGTGGCCAGGTAGAGCTCGTCCGCGTCCTTGACCGCCCGCTTGAGCTCGGCGACCTTCTTGCGCTTGTCCGGGTCGACGACGTAGTAGGGCGCGAACCCGTTGTCGACGTCCACGGCGAACTTGCCGAACGGGCCCTTCTTCATCTCGGTGGGCAGGTCCCGGGGGTTGGGCAGATCCCGGATATGCCCCACCGACGCCTCGACGTCGAACTCGCCCCCGAGGTAGCCCGCGATGGTGCGCGCCTTGGCCGGCGACTCCACGATGACGAGCTTGCGCCCCTTGCCTGCAGCCACTGCCGACCCTTCTTCTCCCGCGACCCCCGTGCAGCGGATTCGTCGCTGCTCCGACGTGGGTGCCGCCGACACGGTAGCCCACGGGGTCGGCCCTCGCGCGCCCAGCCCAGCCCCCGGACCCGACGCGGCGCGGCATACTGACCGGTGATGCCTGTCTGCGCCCCGGTCGCCGCCCTGCTCGACAGGGGCGTCGCCATGCCCGATCCGCGCACCGTCCACGTCGCGCCGGAGGTCGACCCGACGCGGATCAGCGGCGACGGCGTGGTGATCCACCCCGGCTGCCGGATCGCGGGCGCGGACACCGCGATCTGCGCCGGGGTCGAGCTGGGCTCGGAGGCGCCGGTCACCATCCGGGACGTCCGTCTCGGCCCGGGGGCCTCGCTCGCCGGCGGGTATGCCGCCCGGTCGGTGTTCATGGCCGGCGCGTCGATGGGGTCGGGCGCGCACGTGCGCGAGGGCACCCTGCTGGAGGAGCAGGCCAGCGGCGCCCACACCGTCGGGCTCAAGCAGACCATCCTGCTGCCCTACGTCACCCTGGGCAGCCTCGTCAACTTCTGCGACTGCCTGATGTCCGGCGGCACGTCGCGCCGTGAGCACAGCGAGGTCGGCTCCAGCTACATCCACTTCAACTTCACCCCGGACGGCGACAAGACGACGCCGTCGCTGTTCGGGGACGTCGTGCACGGTGTGCTGCTGGACCGGCCGGCGATTTTCCTCGGCGGACAGGGCGGGGCGGTGGGGCCGGTGTCGGTCGGCTACGGGTCGGTGGTGGCCGCCGGGTCGATCGTCCGCTCGGACGTGCCTCCCGGCAAGCTCGTCGTCCTCGGCCCGCCCCCGTCGCTGACCGCCGACCGGGCGGGGGCCGACTACCGGGCGGTCACCCGCCTGCTGGCCAAGAACCTGCGCTACCTGGGCCAGCTCGCCGCCCTGGAGGCGTGGTATCGCCATGCCCGAGCGCCGTTCTTCGCCGCGCAGCCGCTCGGGCAGACCCTGCTCGACGGCGCGGTGGAGATGCTCGCCCTGGCCCGGGCCGAGCGGGTGAGCCGGCTGCGCACGATGCTGGCCAAGGCGCCGCCGGACAACGCCGCGGCGGCCCAGGCCCGCGCCGCGCTCGAGGAGGTATGCCGCGTGCTCGCCACCGCGGTGGCGGTCCCGGACGCCCCGGTGCTCGAGCCGCTGGTGCGGCGGGCGGGGGCCTCGCTCTACCTCGATGCCGTCCACGGGTTGGACGCACCGTCTCGCGAGCGCATCGTGGCCTGGCTGGGCGGCTCGGTCGACCGGGCCTGGACCGGGGTGCTCGAGCTGCTGCCGTCGCTGGCGCGGGTGCGCCTCACCCCGCTGGTCTGACCCCGGCACACCCCGCGGCCGCCCCGGGGCGTGCCGAGCTGAGGCATACCCGGCAGTCTCCCCGCGTTGCACACGATATCGTTGATCCGTCAACTTCTGGAGGGTCGATGGCGTCCACCCCGGTGCTCTTTCTCGGTCACGGCGCGCCGCCGCTGGCCGACGACCCGATCTGGACCGCGCAGCTCGCGCAGTGGTCGGCGGCCCTACCGCGCCCCGAGAGCATCCTCATGGTGTCGGCGCACTGGGAGACCCGGCCGATCTCGCTCTCCTCGACCACCGGGGCGCCGCTGGTGCACGACTTCTGGGGGTTCCCGCAGAAGTACTACGACGTGACCTACCCTTCGCCTCCGGCGCCGGGCGTGGCCGCGGCGACGGAGCGGCTGCTGCGCGAGGGGGGGCTGAGCGTCCGTCGGGAGCAGACCCGGGGGCTGGACCACGGGGCCTACGTGCCGCTGGTGCAGATGTACCCGGCCGCCGACATCCCCGTCGTGCAGCTGTCCCTGCCCACCCTCGACCCGGGCGCGCTCGTCGAGGTGGGCCGGCGGCTCGCGCCGCTGCGCGAGGAGGGCGTCATGGTCATCGGGTCGGGATTCACCACGCACAACATGAGCTGGTTCCGCCCGAGCAGCGACCCGTATGCCGGCCCCGTGCCGGCGGCCTCCGCCGACTTCGACGCGTGGGCCGCGCAGGCCATGGCCGACGGCGACCTCGACGCCCTTCTCGACGTGGCGCACCGGGCCCCGGTGTTTCGGCACGCCCACCCGCGCACCGAGCACTGGGCACCGATCTACCTGGCCCTCGGGGTCGCGGCGAGCCGCGGCTCGCTGGCGAGCCGGGCGGTGATCGACGGGTTCTGGTACGGCTTCGCCAAGCGCTCCTGGCAGCTGGACTGACCCCCCGGTCCGGGAGGCCCGACCTGAGGGCGCACGCCGGGTGTCCTACCCGCCGGGGCGTCTGCCGCCCGCCGCGACCATCCCCGGCGGCATACCGCCGGCGCCCGGCCCCGGCGCGCCCGGCCCCGGCACCGCCGCGTCCACCTCGGCCGCCGCACCGGCGAACTGCGCGGCATACAGGCGCGCGTACGCGCCGTGCGCCCGCAGCAGCTGCTCGTGGGTGCCCTGCTCGACGATCCGGCCGGCCTCCATGACGAGGATGACGTCGGCGTCGCGGATCGTAGACAGGCGGTGCGCGATGACGAACGAGGTGCGGTCGGAGCGCAGCGCGGCCATGGCGTGTTGCAGGAGCAGCTCGGTGCGGGTGTCGACCGACGAGGTCGCCTCGTCGAGGATGAGCAGCGCCGGGTCGGACAGGAACGCGCGGGCGATCGTCACGAGCTGCTTCTCGCCTGCGGACAGGTTGCTCGCCTCGGCGTCGAGCACCGTGTCGTAGCCGTCGGGCAGCGAGTGGACGAACCGGTCGACGTAGGTCGCCCGGGCCGCGGCGAGGATCTGCTCGTCGGTGGCGTCCGGGCGGCCGTAGGCGATGTTCTCGCGGATCGTCCCGGCGAACAGCCAGGTGTCCTGCAGCACCATCCCGATCCGGCTGCGCAGGTCCTCACGGGTGAGCTCGGTGATGTCGACCCCGTCCAGGGTGATCCGGCCGCCGTCGAGCTCGTAGAAGCGCATGACGAGGTTGACCAGGGTGGTCTTGCCGGCACCGGTCGGCCCGACGATGGCCACGGTGTGGCCCGGGTCCACGAGCAGGTCGAGGTGCTCGATGAGCGGGGCGTCCGGGCGGTAGGAGAAGGACACGTCCTCGAACCGCACTTGCCCGTGCGGGTCCAGGATGGTCGCCGGGTATGCCGCGTCGGGCTCCTGCTCGGGGGCGTCGAGGACCTCGAAGACCCGTTCGGCGGACGCCACCCCGGACTGCATGAGGTTGGCCATCGAGGCGACCTGGGTCAGCGGCTGGGTGAACTGTCGGGAGTACTGGATGAAGGCCTGCACGTCGCCCAGCGAGATCTGCCCGGTGGCGACCTTGAGCCCACCCACGACGGCGACGGCGACGTAGTTGAGGTTCCCGACGAACCACATCGTCGGCATGATGATGCCGCTGACGAACTGCGCGCCGAACGCCGCGGTGTACAGCTGCCCGTTGGTGGCGTCGAAGGCCCGCTGCGCCTCGCGCTGGCGCCCGAACGCCTTGACCAGCTGGTGACCGGTGAAGGTCTCCTCGATGATCCCGTTGAGCGCCCCGGTCACCGCCCACTGTTGGACGAACAGCCTCTGGCTGCGCTTGCCGATGGCGGCGGTGACGAGGATGGACACCGGGATCGTCACCAGGGCGATGAGCGCCAACAGCCAGGAGATCCAGAACATCATGGCCAGCACCGCCACCACCGTGACGAGGGAGGTGAGCAGCTGGGACATGTTCTGCTGCAGCGACATCGAGACGTTGTCGATGTCGTTGGTCACCCGGCTGAGCAGCTCGCCGCGCGGCTGGCCGTCGAAGTAGGACAGCGGCAGCCGGGCGAGCTTGGCCTGCACCTGCTCGCGCATCCGGTACACCGTGCGCTGGACGATGCCGGTGAGCAGATAACCGCCGACCCACATGGACACCGCCGACACCACGTAGACCGCCAGGGCCAGCAACAGGATGCGCCCGACCGTGGCGAAGTCGATGCCCTGGCCGGGCACCAGGTCCACCCCGGCGAGCAGGTCGGCCATGCGGTCCTGGCCCGAGGCCCGCATCCCGGCCAGGACCTGCGCCTTGCTGGCCCCGGCCGGCAGGGTGGCCCCGAGGAAGCCCGCGAAGATGAGGTCGGTCGCCCGCCCGAGGATCTTCGGACCGATCGTCGAGAGCAGCACGCCGAACACGGTGACCACCACGACCAGGGTGACCCCGGCGCGCTCCGGGCGCAGCCATCCGAGCAGTCGGCGCGCCGAGGGGACGAACGCGATCGACTTCTCGGCCGGCATCCCCATCTGCAGGTGTGGCGGACCGCCCGCGCGACGTGGCCCTCGCCGAGCCTCGGCGGCCTTCTCCTCGGCGGTCTTGACGCCCTCGCCGGCCATACTCATGCGGCCACCTCGTCGGCGGCCCGTTGCGAGACGACGATCTCCTGGTAGGTGGGGCAGGAGTCGAGCAGCTCGGTATGCCGCCCGGTGCCGACCACGCGGCCGTCCTCGAGCACGACGATGAGGTCGGCGTCGACGATCGTCGAGACCCGCTGGGCCACGAGGATGATCGTCGCCTCCCGGGTGGCCGGGCGCAGCGCGGCCCGCAGCCGCGCGTCGGTCGCGACGTCCAGGGCCGAGAAGGCGTCGTCGAAGAGGTAGACGTCCGCCCGACGGACCAGGGCCCGGGCGATCGCCAGACGCTGGCGCTGCCCGCCGGAGACGTTGGTGCCGCCCTGGGCGATCGACGCCTGCAGCCCACCGTCCATCTCGGCGACGAAGTCGGCGGCTTGGGCGATCCGCAGGGCCTCCCACAGCTGCTCGTCGGTCGCGTCGGGGTCGCCGTAGCGCAGGTTCGAGGCGACCGTGCCGGAGAACAGGTAGGGCTTCTGGGGCACCAGACCCAGGCGGGCCCACAGCGTCTCGGGGTCGGCCTCGCGCACGTCCACGCCGCCGACGAGCACTCGACCGCCGGTGACGTCGAAGAGCCGCGGCACCAGCCCCACCAGGGTGCTCTTGCCGGCGCCGGTCGAGCCGATGATCGCGGTGGTCTGCCCCGGGCGGGCCTGGAAGGTGACGCCGTGCAGCACGGCGGCCTGCGCCCCGGGGTAGTGGAAGTCGACGTCCTCGAAGCGCACGCCGGCCGGTCGCTCGAGCTCGTCCACCGGGTCGACGGGGGTGGCCACGCTCGTGGACGTGTCGAGGACCTCGGTGATCCGCTCGGCGCAGACCGCCGCGCGGGGGATCATCATCGACATCATCGTGGCCATCATCACCGACATGAGGATCTGCATGAGGTACTGCATGAACGCGGTCAGCGCGCCCACCTGCATGTCGCCGGCCTCGACCCGCTGCGCGCCGAACCACCACAACGCCACGGTCGAGACGTTGAGGATGAACATCACCACCGGGAAGACGATCGCCATGAGCCGACCCACCCCGAGCGAGGCATCGGTGAGGGTGGTGTTGGCCTGGGCGAACCGACGCTGCTCGAAGGGCTCGCGGACGAAGGCACGCACCACGCGGATCCCGGTGATCTGCTCGCGCAGGATGCGGTTCACCGCGTCCACCGACGTCTGCATGATCCGGAACCGGGGCAGCATCCGCCGCAGCACCAGACCGACCGACACGGCCAGGGCCGGCACCGCGACGGCCACCAGCCAGGACAGCACGACGTCCGTGCGGACCGCCATGACGACCCCGCCGACCATCATGATCGGTGCACCGACCATCATCGCCAGGGCCATGAACACGACCATCTGGATCTGCTGGACGTCGTTGGTCGACCGGCTGATCAGGGTGGGCGCCCCGAAGTGGGACACCTCCCGTGCCGAGAAGGACACCACCCGGTGGAACACCGCCGAGCGAGTGTCGCGCCCGAAGGCCATCGAGCTGCGGGCGGCGAGGTACACGGCATACACCGAGGTGGCGATCTGCAGCAGGCTCACGCCGAGCATGAGGGCACCCGAGCGCAGGATGGAGCCGGTGTCCCCCTTGGCCACTCCGTCGTCGATGATCGCGGCGTTGAGGTGCGGCAGGTAGAGGTTGGCGATGGCGCTGCCGAGCTGCAGCACGACGATCGTCCAGACGGCGCCGCGGTAGGGGGCCAGCCCGGTGCGGATCAGTCGCCAGAGCATGAGTGTCCTTCGGTCGGTATGCCGGTGAGGGCGGCGGCGGGATCGCCTGTCGGTCTGCCGGTGGGTGCGGCAGCGGGGTCGATGGTCGCCGATGACGCGACGTCAGGGTCAAGCGGTTTTCCCTCGCGGATGATTCCGTGCAGGACGAGGTCGACTACGTCCTCGGCGGTCAGCGGCGGGCCGACCTCGGCCGGGTGCACGCTCATCAGGGCCAGGCCGCCGAGGATCCGCACGACCTCGGGCACCGGCAGGCGCAGCCGCTCGACGTCCGGGCAGAGCAACTCGGCCACCAGCCGGTCCGCGCGCTCCCGCGTCCTCGGATCGGCCAGCAGGCTCGGGTCGCCGAGGCGGGCGCGGTCCTCGGGGGTGCTGAACACGACCAGCACCGCCATGATCCTCCGGACGTGGTCCTGCCAGATGCGCATGACTTCGACGAGCCGGCGCTCCAGGGGGGCACTGCGCTCGATCGCGGCCAGTGCGGGCAGGTGCTCCGCCCGCGAGAACACGCTGCGGGCGGCGTGCAGGATGAGATCCTCCTTGCTGCCGAAGACCCGGAACAGCGTGCCCTCGGCGACCCCGGCCGCCTCGGCGAGCTCTCGGCTGGTCACCCGCCGGCCCTTGCGCAGGACCAACGGCAGCGCGGCCTCGACGATCGCGGCGCGACGCTCATCGGCCCTGAGGGGCGCGGCGCGGGGAGCCACCCGGCCACCCTAAATGAGTGAGTGCTCACTCACAAGAGTGTGCAGGCGCGGCCCGCGAAATGATGTTGTCGCCGGACCACCCCCGGTGCTTGCCTGAGGCATGCCCGAGCTGCGCACCGCGCGCCTGTCCCTGCACCCCGTCGACGCCGCCGAGGCGCAACGCATCCTCGCCGGCGCAGCCGGGCCCGGCGAGCGTTGGGCGCCCGACTACCCGTTCGAGGGCGACCTGGTCGCCCTGCGCGCTTTCCTGCACGCCACCACCACCTGGGGCGAGCAGCGGCCCTTCGGCTACTACCGGATCTCCCGGCGGGTGGACGGACTGGCCGTCGGGGGCATCGGGTTCACCGGACCGCCCGTCGACGGGTGCGTCGAGATCGGCTACGGTGTGGCCCCCTCCGGGCGGGGCCACGGGTATGCCGCCGAGGCCGTCGGGGCCCTGCTGGCCTTCGCCGCCCGCCGCGGCCTGGTGCGTGTGACCGCACAGACGTCCCCCGACAACCTCGCCTCGCACCGCACCCTGCTGCGCGCAGGTTTGCGCCCGCAGGGCGAAGCCGACGGCGGCCTGCGGCGCTATGCGGCGCTGCTCGCTGCGGGTCGCGAGAGCTGACCCCCCGCTCCGGGCACGCCAAGCGCACGAGCAGCCGCGAGGGCTGCCCTCGCCCCCGGGGCGCGGTCAGCGCACGAGGAACCCGTCGGCGACCAGGGCCCGCAGGACGGGCAGGGCGTCGGCCACCGTCGGCCCGGCCTCGGCGCCGACCAGGTCCGCCACCGCGTGCAGGGCGGCCCGCGCGGTGAGCGACCCGTCGCACACCGACAGCATCCCGGCGGTCGCGGTGCCCAGGGTGACGGTGCGGCGCAGTCCGGTGCCCTGAGTCGCCCGGATGACCGCCGGGTCGGGCGCTCCGGCGCGGGTATGCCGCTGCTCGACGACGTCGGGGGCCGCGCGCCAGCGGGTATCCAGCAGCAGCGCGTCGCCCTGCTCGGCCAGCGCGGTCCGGGCCGCCAGCCCGGCGTCGACCGCCCCGCCCATGCCGGCGGCGACCGGGCCGGTCGCCTCGTCGAGGTCGACCCACGGCTGCCGGTCGGACGTCGGGCGCTGCAGCACCACCACCCCGAAGCCGACCGCGGCGACGTCGCGCTCGGCGAAGTCGGCCAGCCACGCGGCATACATCCGCTCGAAGCCGGCCACCCCGCGGACCGCGCCGACGTCGCGAGCCCACAGCTCGGCGTACTCGGCGGGGTCCTGGACGTCACGCTGGATGACCCAGGCGTCCAGCCCGGTGCCGGCCAGGCACCCGCGCCAGCGCTCGCGCCAGTCGGCGCCGCGGGGGATCTCCCAGTTGCCGATGAACTGCGCGATGCCGCCGGGCTCGAGGTGCTCGCCCACCCGGCCGACCAACGCCTCGATGACCCCGTCGCCGACCAGGCCGGCGTCGCGGTATCCGTAGTGCGGCACCCCGGGCGTGCGGGGGGTGATGACGAACGGGGGGTTGCTCACCACGAGGTCGAACCGTTCGCCGGCCACCGGGTCCAGCAGGCTGCCCTGGCGCAGGTCGATGTCGATGCCGTTGAGGGCCGCGGTGAACCGGGCGAAGCCGAGCGCCCGGGCCGAGACGTCGGTGCCCACGACGGTGGCGCAGTGGGTCGCCAGATGCAGGGACTGCACGCCGCTGCCCACCCCGAGGTCCAGGGCGCGGGCGGCCGGGCGGCGGACTGTCCACTCCGCGAGGGTGGTCGAGGCGTTGCCGACGCCCAGCACGTGGGTCTGCGGCAGCGGCTGGCCGGTGGCGATCTCGGACAGGTCCGAGACCACCCACCAGCGGTCGGCGTCGGCGGCATACGGGCGCAGGTCGACGCTCGCGCGCAGGTCGGCGCCCTCGGCGCGGCCCAGACCCAGGCGGACCGCGCCGTCCGCGCGCAGGGTCGGCAAGGCCCGGTCGGCGTCGTCCCAGGCGACCGGGAAGCCCAGGGCGAACAGCCGCACCAGCACGCAGACCGGGTCGCGCCGGTCGCGGGTGGCCAGGTCCGCCGGCAGCCGCTGTTCGCGCCCGAGCGCGGCGTGGGCGACCGGCCCGAGGGCCTCGAGGACCCCCTCGACGGTGTAGCCCGCGGCCTGCAGATCCGCCCGCAGCGAGGTCACCGCGGCGGCGTCGGCGACAGGCGGCGTGGTCACGAGCGACAGGGTATGCCGTGTCCGCCTCCGGGCGGGGGGTGGTCCGGGCGGCGACCGGGAGTCGCCCGGGGGCCATGGTCACCCGCCCGAGCCGCGCCGTCACACCGGGACGGGCCACGCCCCCGCAGGGATCGCGGCCCGTCCGTGGGTGCCGGTCAGGTCACTCGGCGTCGATCTCGGCGACCATGTCGTCGTGCATCGCGGGGTCGTGGTGGTCGCTGCCGATCGACAGCGCCCGCGCCTTGGCCATGCCCACGGCGACGAAGATGACGACGGCGGCCACCGCGCCGATGCCGTAGCGCAGCACTTGGTTGGCGTTCGGGCCGATGCTCAGCGTGACCACCGCGGGGGCGATGAGGACCGAGACGAGGTTCATCACCTTGATCAGCGGGTTGATGGCCGGGCCGGCGGTGTCCTTGAAGGGGTCGCCGACGGTGTCGCCGATGACGGTCGCCGCGTGGGCATCGCTGCCCTTGCCGCCGTGCCTGCCGTCCTCGACGATCTTCTTCGCGTTGTCCCATGCCCCACCGGAGTTGGCCAGGAACACCGCCATGAGGCAGCCGGTGGTGATCGCCCCGGCGAGGAACCCGGCCAGGGCTCCGATGCCGAAGCCGAACCCGACGACGATCGGCGCCATCGCGGCCAGCAGGCCCGGCGTGGCCAGCTCGCGCAGCGAGTCGCGGGTGCAGATGTCGACGACCTTGCCGTACTCGGGCTTGGCGGTGCCCTCCATGATCCCGGGGATCTCGCGGATCTGGCGGCGCACCTCGAAGATGATGGCGCCCGCCGCCCGGGTCACCGCGTTGATGGCCAGCCCCGAGAAGAGGAACACCACGGAGGCGCCCACGAGCGCGCCGATCAGCGTGTTGGGCGTGGTGATCTCCAGGTCGAACCACGCCGCCTCGCTGGCGGTGACCCGCTTGGCCGCGTCGCCGAGCTCCTTGACCGCGGTGCTCCAGGCCTCGTTGAAGGACCCGAAGAGCGCGGTCGCCGCGAGCACGGCGGTGGCGATGGCGATGCCCTTGGTGATGGCCTTGGTCGTGTTCCCCACGGCGTCCAGGTCGGTGAGGATCCGGGCGCCCTGCTCGTCGACGTCCTTGGACATCTCGGCGATGCCTTGGGCGTTGTCGGAGACCGGGCCGAAGGTGTCCATGGCGACGATGACACCGACCGTGGTGAGCAGGCCGCAGCCGGCCAGGGCGATGAAGAACAGCGAAAGCCCCATCGCCCCGCCGCCGAGCAGGTATGCCGTGTACACGCCGCCACCGATGATGACCGCGGTGTAGACCGCCGACTCCAGCCCCACGCCGATGCCGGCCAGGACCACGGTGGCCGATCCGGTGAGCGAGGTGCGGGCGACGTCCTTGGTGGGCTTGGACGTCGTGCCGGTGAAGTACCCGGTGAGCCAGAGGATGATCCCGGCCAGGACGATGCCGCAGATCACCGCGAGGGAGGCGCGGATGCGCAGCCCGGTGGTGTCCCCGACCGACTGGGGCAGGTAGATGAACGCCGCGGCGACGGAGAGGACGGCGGCGATGACCGCGGAGATGTAGAAGCCCCGGTTGATCGCGGTAAGGCCGTTCTCGTCGCCCCGCACGCGGGTGATGTAGACGCCGATGATCGCCGTGATCGCGCCGATGGCCGGCACGATGAGCGGGAAGACCAGGCCTTCGGTGCCCAGCGCGGCGGAGCCGAGGATCAGCGCCGCGACGAGCATGACGGCATACGACTCGAACAGGTCGGCGGCCATCCCCGCGCAGTCGCCGACGTTGTCGCCGACGTTGTCCGCGATGGTGGCGGCGTTGCGGGGGTCGTCCTCGGGGATACCGGCCTCCACCTTGCCTACGAGGTCCGCGCCCACGTCGGCGGCCTTGGTGAAGATGCCGCCGCCGACCCTCATGAACATCGCCAGCAGGGCCGCGCCGAAACCGAAGCCCTCCAGCACCTTGGGGGCGTCGCCGCGGTAGATGAGCACGACGAGCGAGGCACCCAGCAGGCCGAGCCCGACGGTGGCCATCCCGACCGTGCCACCGGTGCGGAAGGCGATCCGCATGCCGCCCTCGCGGCTGCCCACCCGAGCCGCGGCGGCGACCCGGACGTTGGCCTTGACGGCCAGCGACATGCCGAGGTAGCCGATGAGCCCGGAGAACACCGCACCGACGACGAAGAACAGCGACCGGCCGGTCTTGATGCCCATGGAGTCGGCCGGCAGGAGGAACAGCAGCAGGAACACCAGGACGACGAACCCGCCGAGGGTCTTGAACTGGCGCGCCAGGTAGGCCTGGGCACCCTCCTCGACGGCGGCCCCGATGGTGCGCATGTTGTCGGTGCCGGTGTCGGCCACCAGCACCTGCGAACGGAACATCGCCCCCATGGCCAAGGCGATGAGGGCGATGACGAGGACGGCGATGACGAGGACTTGGTTGGTGCCCTGCAGATCGATCGTCCCTGCGGCTGGTACGGGTGAGATCATGTGCTTCCTCCTCGGCGCCGTTCGAGGGCGCCCTCGACCGGCCTGAGCGGGACCGCCCGGGCCGGGAGCGCGCCGGTGTCGTCCTCGACGGTACCGGTCGCGCTGGGGTCCGTGGGGTGCTGTGTCGCGTGGGACACCTGTGGCCTATGGCACACGTCACATGGAAGCGGTTGTCGCGGTCCTCGCGGTTGTCTTGGCCGACTACTCGAGGGCGTCGACGATGTCGAACACCCGGTCCAGTCCGGTGATGGTGAATACCTTGAGCACCCGCTCGGTCGCGCCGAGGATGCGCATGGTGCCGCCCTGCGCGCGGGTCAGCTTGAGCCGGCCCACGAGCACGCCCAGCCCGGTCGAGTCCATGAAGGTGACCTGGGCCAGGTCGACGACCAGATCGCGGCACCCTCGGTGGATCTGGTCGTCGAGCTCGCGACGAAGCTCCGGGGCCGTGTAGACGTCGATCTCTCCGGCCACGTGGACGATGGTGCGCGCCCCCTGGGCCGTGCTGGACATCGCCAAATCCACGAGTGCCTCTGCCTTCCCATCCTCGCCCTGTCCAGCACCGTACCCCGGGACCGTACCGTTGGCACAGCATGGACGATCCCGATCCCGGGCTGGGCGCAGCTCGAGCCGTCGACCCGCCGCAGGTCGCTCGCCCCGTCGACCCGCAGCGGGCCGCTGTTGCCTTCGACGCGCAGCAGGCCTTGGCGGGCCTGGTCGCCACGCACGGCGGGCCGTGCCTGCGCCACGTGCGCACCCTGGACGCCCGCCACGGCCGGTACGCCGAGCTACCGGCCTGGGTGAGCCCGGCCGTCGCCGCCGCGCTGCACTCCGGGGGGATGGGCCGGCTGTGGTCGCACCAGGCGCAGGCCGCCGAGGCGGTGCACTCCGGCGAGCACGTCGTGCTGTCCACCGGGACGGCGTCCGGCAAGTCGCTGGGCTACCTCGTGCCGATCCTCAGCGACCTGCTCGACGGGTCCCACGCCCCGACCGGCAGGGGCGCCACGGCCCTGTACCTCGCCCCCACCAAGGCGTTGTCCCACGATCAGCTCGCCCGGGTGGACGCGTTGGCGGTGCCCGGGCTCCGGGTGGCCACCTACGACGGCGATACGCCGACCGAGGCGCGGCGCTGGGTGCGCGAGCACGCGGCATACGTGCTCACCAACCCCGACCTGCTGCACCGGACCCTCTTGCCGGGCCACCCCCGTTGGGCCCCGTTCCTGCGGGCCCTGCGCTACGTCGTCGTCGACGAATGCCACGTCTACCGAGGGGTGTTCGGCTCGCATGTGGCCCTCGTGCTGCGCCGGCTGCGACGAGTGTGCGCGCGGTATCGCTCGGCACCGGTGTTCGTCCTCGCGTCGGCGACGGTCGGGTCGCCGGCCCAGCACGCCGAGGCCCTGATCGGTATGCCGGTCCGTGCGGTCACCGAGGACGGCTCGCCCCGGGCCGCGGCGACCGTGGCGCTGTGGGAGCCGCCCACCCGCCGGCCGCGCGGCCCCGATCCCGCCGGGCGGGCCGGCCACGGGCCGAGCCCGGCCGTCGCGCAGGGGCGGCGCAGCGCGGTCGCCGAGGCCGCCGACCTGCTCGCCGATCTCGTCAACGCCGGCGCGCAGACCGTCGCCTTCGCCCGGTCGAGGGCCGGCGTCGAGGCCCTGGCCGCAGCGGCGGCCCGGCGCTGCCGCGAGGACGGCGCCGACGGGGTGGGGCACGGTGCGGGCATCGCGGCATACCGCGGGGGCTACCTGCCCGAGGACCGCCGCGCTTTGGAGCAGGACCTGCGCAGCGGACGGCTGCGCGGCTTGGCCGCGACGACGGCCCTGGAGCTCGGCGTCGACATCGCCGGGCTCGATGCCGTCGTCGTAGCGGGTTGGCCCGGCACGACGGCGGCGTTCCGTCAGCAGATCGGCCGGGCGGGACGGACCGGGCGCGACTGCCTCGCGGTGCTCGTGGCCGCCGACGACCCTCTGGACAGCTACCTCGTCGCGCACCCGGACGTGGTCTTCGACCCACCCGCCGAGACGCCGGCTATCGACCCGCACAACCCGCACGTGCTCGCCGCCCACCTCGTCGCCGCCGCGGCCGAGCTGCCGGTGCGCGAGCAGGACGCGCAGGTGTTCGGGGCCGGTATGCCGCGCCTGCTGGCCGACCTGGTCGAGCGGTCGGTGCTGCGCCGACGACCGGGCGGGTGGTACTGGACCGGCCCGGACCCCCCGGCGGCCCGGGTCTCGCTGCGCGGGGCGGTGGGCAGCGTGCGGATCGTCGAACGGGGGACCGGGCGCGTGCTGGGCGACGTGGACTCCGCCCGGGCGGACGCGACTGTGCATCCCGGAGCCGTGTACGTCCACCAGGGCCGCACGTTCCTCGTCGTCGACCTCGACGTCGGCGCCGGCGTCGCGCTCGTGGTCGCCGCCGACCCCGGCTGGTCGACACAGGCCCGCTCGGTCGCGCAGTTCGAGCTCGGGTCCGTCGCGCGGGGCCGGGACTGGGGCGGCGGCGGGATCTACCGCGGGACCGTCACCGTGCGTAGCCGGGTCGTCTCCTTCCTGCGCCGCGACCCGCTCGGCTCGGTGCTTGGCGAGCATCCGCTGGAGCTTCCCGAGCGCACCATGACGACCCAGGGGGTCTGGTGGACCTACCGCAATCCGGCCTGGTCGGCAGCGGGGGTGAGCGAGGCGGCGCTGCCGGGGAGTCTGCACGCCGCCGAGCACGCCGCCATCGGGCTGCTGCCCCTGGTGGTCACCGTCGATCGGTGGGACGTCGGGGGCGTCTCGACGGCCCTGCACCCGGACACCCTGCTGCCCACGGTGCTCGTCTACGACGGGGTCCCTGCGGGAGCGGGGTTCGCCGAGGCCGGCTACCGGCACGCCCGGCAGTGGCTCGCCGCCACCGGCGCGGCCGTCGCGGCGTGCGGGTGCGCCGACGGATGCCCCGGCTGTGTCCAGTCGCCCAAATGCGGGAATGGCAACCACCCCCTCGACAAGACCGGCGCGAGCGCGCTGCTCGAGGTGCTGGCCCGGGGTCTGCGCGAGGGTCCGCCGGCCGGTCGCAGGCCCGTCGAACAGGACGCGCCGGCGCCCCCGCATCGGTCACCGTGTGAGATTCGCCCAGGCGGGTAGGGTCCCAACTGAGGTCGAGCTCTGGGAGGTCCGCGTGGTGGCATTCGGTGTGGTCCTGCTTCTCGTCGGTCTGGGCGCCGGCGTCTCGATCGGCTGGCTGGCCTGGCAGAGCACCGATGGCATCACCCTGGGCGGGGCCGGCCTGAGCGTGACGGTGCTGCCGGTGACCCTGTTCGCGGCCGGGGTCGGGTCGCTGCTGCTGCTGTGGATCGGGGCCCGGGTGATCGGCGCCGGCGCCCGACGGCGTCGAGCCCGCAGGGACGAAGTGCGCCGCCTGCGCTCCGACCAGCCTCGCACCCCGTCGGCACCTCCGCCCGCGCCAGGACGGACCTCCACCCCCTGACCCGACGCCGGCCTGCGTCCCATGGCCTGCGGCGCCCGGCACCGTCGTCGTGCCCAAGCCCGGATCGTGGGAGCCGACGCGGGTCGGTCCGCCGAGCTCGACATCTGGAGCCGCACGGCGCATCACCCAGCCCACACGGCGACCGGGGCGGGGCCGGCGCGGGACCTCGCCGAGGCCGTCATCTGCCACGGCCGATCGGATGTCGCGACCGCGACGAGGTCCACCTGCCCGCCCGACGCCACACACATCGACAGTCGGGCCGAGTTCCGGGCGCTCAGGTCCGCCGCGCGCCCGCAGGCCTGGGCAGCGGTGGCGCCCAGGGAGAGGGCCGTGGCCGCCCCCAGCGCCGCCAGGTCGGCGGCGGCGCGCGCCCGGTGGCTCACCGACACCGCCCGGGCGACCTCGAGCGCTCCGGCGGCGAGCACCACCACGACGGCGCACGCGCCGACGACCAGGACCGAGGCACTCCCCCGATCACCGGACCGTCGGCACCGATCCCGCCGTGGCGGCCGACGCATCTCAGGTCGCCTGACCGGGGCGCGTCGAGTCCGCCGGCGCTGGGCGTCACGACGAGGCCGCCGCCGGCGCTGGGCGTCACATCGAGTCCGCCGGCGGCGCTCAGGGGCGCTCCGCCGCCACCGCCCGGCCTTTCCGGTCTGCTCCTGCGCACCACGCGGTGCGCGAGCGACCCCCCGGCGCCCGAAGCCCGTCACGACCCCACCTCCCGATCGGCGCTCGCGGACGACCCGAGACCCACCCCACCGAACCCACCAGGGAGCGCATGCCGAACCGACACCGACAGCGTCACGGTCGCCCCGGCGGTCGAGGCGTTCAGTTGGGCACCGGGCGGCGCCACCGCCCGAGCGGTGGCCAGCGCGGCGTCGATCGGGTCGCCCCGAGCCAGCGCCCGAGCACCCAGACGGGCCGCGTCGATGCATCGGATCTGGTCGATGCCCGCTCCCAGCGCCCCAACGGCCACGGCGAGGACGAGCAGCAACGCCGGCAGCGCCGCGGCCAGCTCGGCGGTCACCATCCCCCGGTCGCGCCGCGGGGCGATGTCTCGGCGCACGCCGGTGACGGTGGTCATCTCACGACGCTCAGCGCGCTGGTGATGATCCCGGCCAGCGCCGATCGGACGGCCTCCGACTTCACCACGGCCAGCAGCACTGCGGCGAACGCCACCGCGGCCAGCGTCCCCACGGCATACTCCGCGGTCGTCATACCCGCCTCCGCTCGCCACCGCCAGGCTCCGGCGCCGGCGCGGTGCCGACGGGTGGTGTCGGTGCGGCCCCGATGACGCCGGCGTGCGGCCGAGCGCTGCAGCCGTGGGATGACGGCCCTGCGCGCGGCGGCCCAGGTCTCACGCATGTGTGCTCCTCTCCGAATCGATGTCCCGATCCTGCGATCCGAACGGGTCCCCCACCAGGGGGCCGCCGGCTCCTGTGGACGGTGGGACACCGTGCCGACGCCCTGTGCACGCCGCGCGCCCCGCGAGCCGGCAGGGACATACCCCTAGGGGTATGATCGGGCAAACCGAAGGAGCACGCGTGAAGACGTACGTCGTCATCGGCGGGGTTGCCGGCGGCATGAGTGCCGCGGCTCGGCTGCGCCGTCTGGATCAGAGCGCCCGGATCATCGTCGTCGAACAGGGCAGCGAGGTGTCGTTCGCCAACTGTGGGCTGCCCTACCACGTCAGCGGGGAGATCCCCGAGAGGTCCAGCCTGCTGCTGCGCACGCCGGCCTCACTCGCCTCGACCCTGGGCCTCGACGTCCGCGTCGATACGCTGGCGACGGCGTTGGACCCCCGAGGGCAGACGGTGACCCTGGTGGACGGATCGGGTGCGACCAGCCAGGTGAGCTACGACGCGCTGGTCCTGGCACCCGGCGCCGAGGCCGTCCGCCCGCCGATTGCCGGGTTGGACCTCCCGCAGGTCCGCACCCTGCGCACGGTGCCCGACGCAGACGCGCTGCGCGACATGCTCGCGCATGGCGCCCGATCCGCGGTCGTGCTGGGTGCGGGTTTCATCGGCCTCGAAGCGGCCGAGGGCTTGCGTCACGCCGGTCTGCAGGTCAGCGTGGTCGAGGCGGCGCCGCACGTCCTGCCGGTCGTCGATCCGGAGATCGCCGCGCTCGTGCGCGACGAGCTCGTCGGTCACGGTGTCACGGTCGACGAGGGGGTGTCGGCCACGTCTGTGCAGACGCGCGAGCACGGGGGGGTGCGGGTCCACCTGTCCGACGGCGACCATCGCGACGCCGACCTGGTGGTGCTGTCGGTGGGGGTGCGGCCTCGCTCGGCGCTGGCTCGCGACGCCGGCCTCACTCTCACCGAGCGGGGGGCCATCGTCGTCGATGCCGAGCAGCGCACCAGCGACCCCGCGATCTGGGCCGTGGGCGATGCCACGGCGAGCGTCCACGCGATCACCGGCACGGTGGGCCCGGTAGCGCTGGCGACCCCGGCCAACCGGGCCGGGCGGGTGGCCGCCGACTCGATCGTCGGGTTGACGCCGGCCCTGCGGTCGCCCAAGCCCTTGGGCACGGCGGTGGTCCGCGTCTTCGACCTCACCGTGGCCATGACGGGGGCGTCCCGACATGCCCTCGGTGACCGGAGCGTCCACACCGCCCGGGTCCACGCCGGTCACCACGCCGGCTACTACCCGGGGGCCGAGACGATGCACCTGGTGCTGCACTTCGACTCCGCGGGGCGCATTCTCGGTGCCCAAGGGGCCGGGAGGGCCGGCGTCGACAAGCGCATCGACGTCATCGCCACCGCAGCCCGAGGTGGCCTCGGGGTCACCGATCTGGTGGACCTCGACCTGTGCTACGCACCTCCCTACGGGGCGGCCAAGGACCCTGTGCTCATGCTCGGGATGATCGCCGACAACATCCTCACCGGCACCCTCGTGCAGGCGGAGCCCACCGAGGCGCTCGACCCGCAGGCCGTCCTGGTCCTGGACGTCCGATCGCCGCGCGAGTATGCCGCCGGGCACGTCCGCGACGCGCTGCTGGTGCCGCAACCGGACGTCGCGGGCGCGATCGAGCGGATCCGGACCGCGGCCCGGGGGCGTCGAGTGGTCGCACACTGCGCCTCCGGATACCGCTCCTACCTCGCCCACCGGACCCTGGCCCACGCCGGGATCGACAGCAGCAGCCTGTCCGGCGGCATCACCACGCTGGCCGTGCTGCGCCCGGACCTCCTCGAGCAGCCCTCCTGACGGCTCGCCGGCCGGTGCTCGGCCGCCTCACCCGATCAGCTGACGGGTGAGCGCGACCACCACCGGCACGACGGTGAGCAGCACGAATGCCGGCAGGAAGGCGAGCCCCAGGGGGAGCACGATGGTGACCCCGAGGCGGGCGGCGGCGATGTCCAGCGCCCGAGCGTGCTCGGCGCGCAGGTCCCGGGCACCACGCCCCAGGGCATCGGCGGGCGGCACGCCGGCCCGGGCCGCCAGCGTCAACGCCCTGGCGACCGGCCGCCACGCAGACCCGACCAGCGCCCAGGCCTGGTCGGCGTCCACGCCCCAGGCCAAGGCGGCCACCACACAAGACAGGTCGCGGCGCACCCGCGCCTCACTGACGGTGCCGACGGCGCTGAGCGCATGGACGAGGGCACCCCCGGAACGGCAGCACACCGCGATCAGGTCCATGACGACGGCCACCTCGTCGGGGCGGACCCGAGCCCCGGCAGGAGCGCGTCGCCGGCTCGCCGCACCGGAGTCGGACCGGCGAGTGGCTGCAGCACCGTGGGTGGACCCGACCGGATGCACGGCACCGAACGCGTGCGCCGACCCGAGCGACCCCTCCTCGCGCGCAGCCCGCAGAGCCCTGGGCAGCGGCTGTCCCGCACCGCGGTCTCGCGCGGCGCCCACGGGCCGGGCCGCGGGCCACAGGACCACGGCCAACGCGACGAGCGTGGCGGCGTATGCGATCACGGTGACCTCCTGAGCACGGCGCTCGCCGCCTGCGGCTGCACCGACCAGCCCCGGCGGGGCCGGGCGCGCTCGGCCCAGGACTGCGGGACGGCCTGCTGGCTTCGCTTCACCAGCGCGTGTGCCCATGCCCGGCCGAGCACCACGAGGGCCAGACCCGCCCCGGTCGCCGCGATCGACGCGACGTTGCCGGCATACAGGGTCGTCGGGGACACCCCCAGGGTGAGCCCGACCGCGGGCCCGAGCACCGGCAGCAGGGTGAGCACGGCAATGGTCGCGCGGGGGCCGGCCAGCGAGACCTCACGTCGGTCGCGACGGGTCCTGGCCTCGCGCAGGAGGCGAGCGGCCAGCTCCACGGCATCGGCCAGGCGCACCCCCGCGTCGCGGGCCAGGGCCCAGGCCTGGGCGACCACGAGCACCTCGGGAGCCTGCGCGAGCCGGGCCTGTCG
The DNA here is from genome assembly GCA_037045055.1 of Dermatophilaceae bacterium. Classification (GTDB taxonomy): domain Bacteria; phylum Actinomycetota; class Actinomycetes; order Actinomycetales; family Dermatophilaceae; genus Phosphoribacter. Next base: position 981,685 of record JBAOHJ010000003.1, read on the forward strand.
GCGCCAGCACTGCTCCCCCCGGCTGCCGGCCGCGACCAGCTCGGCGGCCAGCCCCGCCACGGCTGCGTCGTCCGTGGCGGCGAGGTGGCGTAGGACACCCTCCGGGGGCAGCCCGGCGCGAAGCCCGGCCCCGAGGGCGTCCAGCACCGCGAGCACGGTCTGCTCGAGGGCACGCCGCCGGCGGCGCGCCCGCCGCCCGCCACGGGGCCAGGGCCAGGCTGGGCCGACCCGAGTGGCGGCCGCGTCCCGACCGGACGGGTCGGCGCCGACCCGGACCGCGCCGGCCCGGGGCCACAGCAGCACGACACCTGCGACGAGCAGGCCCACCACGGCTGGGGCGGCCCTCATGACCGCAGCCCGCACCGCTGGGCCAGCGTCGGCCAGGCCGGGCCGGTGGTCGCCTCGCCCGAGGGCAGCCGACCCAGGGCCATCTCGACGGTGGGCACCCGGTCCGGACCGCGAGCCAGCACCCCGATCCCCTCGACCCTGCGTAGCCTGCCGATCCTGCGCAGATGGACGACCACCTCGACCGCACTCGCGAGCTGGGCATGCACGGCGTCACGGGACAGCCCGGCCAACGCCCCGAGCGCCTCGACCCGGGCCACCACGTCGGCCGCGCCGTTGGCGTGCACGGTGCCGCACCCGCCCTCGTGGCCGGTGTTGAGCGCGTTGAGCAGGTCGCGGACCTCCGCACCCCGGACCTCGCCGACGACCAACCGATCGGGGCGCATCCGCAGCGCCTGCCGGACCAGGGTCGACAGGGTCACCTCACCCACGCCCTCGACGTTCGGTGGCCGGCCCTCGAGGTGGACCACGTGGGGCAGGTCGACGACCAGCTCGCGGACGTCCTCGGCGACGACCACCCGGTCCTGCCGCGGGCAGGTGCCCAGCAGGGCGGCCAGCAGGGTGGTCTTGCCCGCACCGGTGCCGCCGCTGACCAGGTAGGACACCCGCTGGTCGACCAGGCCGGCCAGCACCTGCGCCCAGTGCGGCGGCATCGAGCCCGCCGCCACCAGATCCTCCAGACGCAGCCCCGAGCGGGCCGGCACCCGCAGGGTGACGTGTGCCCCCTGGGCGACCAGCGGCGGCAGGATCGCGTGCAGCCGCACGCCGGAGGGCAGCAGCCCGTCGACGTATGCCGCCGTGTCGTCGAGGCGTCGACCTGCCGCCGTCGCCAGCCGGACCGCCAGCTCGCGCACCTCGCCGGCCGGCAGCGTCAGCCCCGAGCGGGTCATCCCGTCGCCGCGGTCGACCCACACGCTCCCGTCGCCGTTGAGCGCGACGTCGGTCACCCCCGGCTGCCCGAGCAGCTCGTCGAGCGGGCCGGCCCCGAGCACCGCGGCGGCCACGCTCCGGCGCAGCCCTCGACCGCCCTCGACGCCGAGGACGGCGCGCTGACCGTCGACGAGCCCGGCGAGCAAGTCCGGGTCGGGCACCCGACCGAGCCGGATCTGCTCCCAGACCGCGGCGCCCAGACTCATGAGGCCACCGCGGCTCGTCGGGGAGAGCAGGCCAGCCGGTCGAGCAGGGTGTCGGCGGCGGCGGACAGGGCCCCCCGTCGTCGACCGGGCGGGCGACCGGCCAGCACATCGCGCGCGACGGAGGGGTCGTCGGCCAGCCACTCGACGTCCGTGAGGCCCAGCTCGGTCGCCACCTCGCGGCACACCCGCCGCCGGTGGCGCGGCCCGCGCAGCCGCACCGCCGGCGGCCCGACCATCGTGGTCACGGCGTCCACCGTCGCGGCGACCGCGGCGACCTCGACGACACCGACGCCGGCGAGCACGACGGCGGCGCCGAGCTGCCCGACCAGGCCCTCGAGCTGCCCGACGCCACCCCGGCAGACGTCGAGGGCGACCACGTCGAACACCTCGGCCAACCCCTGCAGCACCGCGGCGACGACCTGGGCACCGGGCACCGCGCCTGCCTGCCGGGCGTGGGACAGCACCGCGAACCCGGCCACCGAGGGCAGCTGCAGGCCCACCGCGGCCCCGTCCACCGCCCCCTCGACGTCGAGCAGATCGCTCCAGCGCAGACCGGCCACATGGTCGACCCCGCAGACGAGGTCCAACCCCGCGCCGCCCGGCTGCAGGTCGACGACCACGCCCGAGAGCCCCCGCCGCGAGGTGGCCGAGCCCAGGGCCGCCACCAGCGTGCTGGCCCCCGCGCCCCCGCTGGCTCCGACCACCGCCAGCACGGGCGGCCCACCAGCGGACCCGCCCACGGCACGGGGGCGGGCGCGCGGCATACCCGATGGTGGCAGAGGCATGCCCCCCACGGTGCGGCGCTCGACGGCGGCGCACCACCCCGCCACGCGTCCCTGTGGACGGTGTGACGATCCGTCGACGTCCTGTGCACGATCCGGCCGACGGCCACCGAGCCGCCCGATCCGGATCAGCCGGACCGCCGCCCCGCGCCGGGCGTGCGACGGCCCCCGCTGGGGGGACAACGGGGGCCGCCTGGCGCGCTGGCACCGGGGGGGAGGGGCCAGTGCGCGGCGCTCGACCAACAGGGAGCGCACCACCATTGTCAGGCCCAGAGGCCACCGGAAGCAAACCCCCACGCACGGAACTCGGGAAAACCGTGGGTCCGCACGCGCCGGGGACTCACCCCAGACGCCCGGCCAGCACCGACCGGCAGATCGACTCCCCATGCGCGGCGCCGTCGACGTACGCCCGGGCCGCGTGCCGGAGCCACAGCGCAACGCCGGGGGGGCCGCCATGCGCGTATGCCGTCAGCGCACCGAGGTAGGCCGTCGGCCCGGTCTGCAGGTAGCCCTCCTCGGGCACCGCCACCCCGGTCGGGTCCAGGCCCCCGGCGACGAGCAGGACCCGCTCCAGGGCCCGGGCGACCAACCCGTTGCCGCGGACGAACGGCCGGGCCACACAGACCTCCGCGTGCGCCAGCGCGGCGACGAGGGCCACCGGCGGACCGCCACGTCTGATCAGCCCGCCCAGGTCGGCGAGCCGACGCGCGAGGTGGTCGGGCGCCGGGGCCGGTCCCAGGTCGACGAACTCCCCGCACTCGTCCCGACCCAGCCTCGGTCGGCCCACCTGGTCGGCCGGGACCAGACCGGTGGCCGCGGCGACGTGCAGCCGGGCCAACGCCTGGGCCGGAGCGGACCGCACCAGGGTGCGCACGTGCTCGGTCTCGGTGGTCACGGCCAGGGCGGCGGCGACGACGGTGTCGACGGGATCGGGCCGCGGCGGCCAGGGCGCCGCGCCGCGCGCCCGGTCGCGCACGAGCGCCATCGGCAGGGCCGCCCCGTCCAGGGCCGCGCTGGCGCGCGCGCCCCGCAGCCGCGACTCGGCCGCCGCCTCGGGCATCCGACGGCGCAGCGCCTCGTGCCAGCGCAGTCGGGTGCACGCGGCCCGGGCCTGCTCGACCGCGTCCGCGACACCGTCGAGACCCAGCAGGGCCTGGACGGAGTCGGTCGGGTCTGCCACCCGCACAGGGTATGCCGTGCCCGCACCGCCCCCGCGTGCCCGCCGGCGGCGACCCCCGCGGGCGACGCCACGGCATACAGTGCCTCCCGTGCCCTCGGTGTGGACGATCGTGGCCGTCGTCGCGGTCCTCGGGCTGCTCGGGCTCACCTTCGTGCTCACCCGCCGACGCCGGTTCGTGTCACCGGTCGACCGGGCCACCTACCAGACCCTGCACACCGCCGCGCTCGCCACCCGGACGTTGCGCGACGGGCTCACCCCGGCCGCAGCGCAGCGCGCCACCCGCCACCTGCGGGCCATGCTCGGGACCGCCGCGGTGGCCCTCGTGGACACCGGTCGGATGCTCGCGTGGGACGGCGAAGGGTCCCACCACCGGGGCCACACCCTGCAGCACGCCGAACCGGTGCTGGCCTCGGGTCGCACCCTGGTACTCACCGACGACCAGATCCACTGCGCCGACCCCGACTGCCCGGTCCGTTCGGCCGTCATCGCCCCCATCGTCGCCGACGACCGGGTCGTCGCGGCCCTGGCGACCTACGGCCGGGCCACCTCCGCCGGGCTGGTCGGCGCGACCGAGGAGCTGGCTCGTTGGATCTCCACCCAGGTCGAGCTGGCCGAGCTCGGCCGGCAGCGCACCCGGGTGATGGAGGCCGAGCTGCGCGCGCTGCGCGCCCAGATCTCGCCGCACTTCGTCTACAACTGCCTGGCCGCGATCGCCTCGTTCGTGCGCACCGATCCCGACCGGGCCCGTGAGCTGCTGCTGGAGTTCGCCGACTTCACCCGGTACGCCTTCCGCCGCGGCGGGGCCTACACCACCTTGCAGGACGAGCTGCGCAACATCGAACGCTACCTGGTGCTGGAGCAGGCCAGGTTCGGCGAGCGCCTCGTGGTCTCGTTGACCATCGCTCCCGAGGTGCTCCCCGTCGCCGTGCCGTTCCTGGCCATCCAGCCCCTGGTCGAGAACGCCGTACGGCACGGCATCGAGGGCAAGGACGGGGTCGGGCACGTGTCCATCAGCGCCTCGGACGTCGGCGCCACCGCCGAGATCGTCATCGAGGACGACGGGCGGGGCAGCGACCCAGAGACGATCCGCGAGGTGCTCGCCGGCGAGAGCGCGGCCGACAGCGTAGGCCTGGGCAACGTCGACGCGCGACTGCGCCAGGCCTTCGGCGACGAGTACGGCCTGGTCGTCGAGACCGCCGAGGGCGCCGGCACCCGGGTGACCTTCCGAGTCCCCAAGTACGCCCCCGGCGCCCGCCCGGGCCCCTGAGCACGCCCCTGGCTGGGGCCCGCAGCACGCCGCCGACCCTCGGCTCGCCGGACCCGATCTCGTAGGGTGACCCCCATGACCTCGCCGACCGTGGTGCCGCCGCTGCGGGCCCTGCTGGTCGACGACGAGGCCCCGACGCTGTCCGAGCTGGCCTACCTGCTCGGCCAGGACCCACGGATCGGCCCGATCCACACGGCCGGCTCGGGCACCGAGGCGCTCAAGGCGCTGGACACCCACGAGGTGGACGTCATCTTCACCGACATCTCGATGCCCGGCCTCGACGGGCTGGACCTGGCCCGGGTGCTGTCCCGCTTCGCCCAGCGCCCCCAGGTCGTCTTCGTCACGGCGTACGACGAGCACGCGGTCGCGGCGTTCGAGCTCGAGGCGACCGACTACGTCATGAAGCCGGTGCGCTCGGACCGGCTCGGCGAGGCGGTGCGTCGGGTGGTCGCGCAGCGTGCCGAGGCCGCCGCCCGTATGCCGTCCGCGGACGCTGGGGGAGACGAGACCATCCCGGTGGAGCTGGGGGGGGTGACGACGTTCGTCCAGCGCAGCCAGATCCTCTACGCCCAGGCCCAGGGCGACTACGCCCGCTTGCACACCACCAAGACCTCGCACCTCATCCGGATCTCGCTCAACGCGCTGGAGGAGCGGTGGGGGCCGCACGGCTTCGTGCGGATCCATCGCTCCACCCTGGTCTCGGTCACCCACATCACGGCAGTGACCGTCACCGCCGGCCGGTGCCGGGTCCGGCTGGTCGAGGACGTCGACCTGGAGGTGAGTCGGCGGCATACCCGCGCCTTGCGCGACCGGCTCATCCGCACCACCGGCCGATGAGCCAGGGCGCGGGCGCACCGACGCCCCGCCGCGTGCGGGTCACCTCGCCGCGGCGAGAGGCCCATCGCCGCGCCGAGCGGCGTCCCGGCTACGTCGACCTCACCGAGCAGACCGGGCTCGGCGAGGTGTACTTCACCGCCCTGCTGCGGGCCCAGCTGCGCCTGGCGCTGCGCGTGCTGCTGGCGATGGCCATCCTCGTGGGCTGGCTGCCGGCCCTGTTCCTGCTGGTGCCGGCCGCGAGCGCGGCCACCCTCGGGCCGCTGCCGGTGCCCTGGCTCGTCGTCGGCGCGCTGATCTACCCCGTGGTGGTCCTCGCGGCGGCCGTGCACGTGCGCGGTGCCGAGCGGATCGAGCGCGACTTCGTCGACCTGCTGCGGCGGCGGTGAGCGGGCCGTGGCCGGCTTCGGGGTGGCGGCGATCGCCGCGGTGTGCGTCGTCACCGTCGCGGTGGGGGCGGTGGGGCTGCGCCTGTCGCGCACCACGAGCGACTTCTACGTCGCCAGCCGGATCGTCACCGCCGGGTGGAACGCCTCGGCGATCGGCGGGGAGTACCTCTCGGCGGCGTCCTTCCTCGGGGTGGCCGGGCTGGTCTACGCCCTGGGCACCGAGATGCTGTGGCTGCCGGTCGGGTACACCGTGGGCTACCTCGTCCTGCTCACCCTGGTCGCGGCCCCGTTGCGCCGCTCGGGCGCCTACACCATCCCCGACTTCGCCGAGACCCGACTGGAGTCCGTGGCCTTGCGCCGGGTGTCCTCGCTGCTGGTGGCCGGGATCGGGTGGCTGTACCTGCTGCCGCAGTTCCAGGGCGCCGGGCTGGCCCTGGCCACCGTCACCGGGGCCCCGGCCGCTCTCGGGAGTCTGCTCGTGGCCGCCGTGGTGCTGGCCAATGTCGCCGCCGGGGGGATGCGCTCGATCACCCTCGTGCAGGCCATGCAGTACTGGATCAAGCTCGCCGCGATCGCCGTGCCGGCGTTCGTCCTGCTGTGGCTGTGGGTGCGCGGCGGTCAACCACTGCCCAGCGCCACCGGTCCGGGGGGTCCCTTCGCCGGCGCGCTCGCGGCATACGAGCCTCGCGACCAGCCCCTGTACTCGACGTACTCCACGATCCTCGCCCTGTGCTTCGGGACCATGGGACTGCCGCACGTGCTCGTGCGCTTCTACACCAACCCGGACGGCACCGCCGCGCGCCGGACCACGGTCGTCGTCGTCGGGTTGCTCGGGCTGTTCTACCTCTTTCCCCCGGTCTACGGGGCTTTGGCCCGCAGCTACCTGCCCACCCTGCCCGAGGGGACCCGCGCCGACACCGTCGTGCTGCTGCTGCCCCAGGTCGTCGCCGGCGGCACGCTGGGCGACCTGCTCTCCGCGGTGCTGGCCGGCGGGGCTTTCGCGGCGTTCTTGTCCACCGCCAGTGGCCTGACCGTCTCGGTGGCCGGGGTCATCGACCAGGACCTGCTCTCCGGGTGGCTCAACCGCCGGATGGGGGGCGACCTGCCCCCGGTGCATTCCTTCCGGCTGGCCACCGTCGTCGCCGTCGTGCTCCCGTATGCCGCGTCCTGGCTCACCACCTCGACGAGCATCGCCGACACGGTCGGCATGGCCTTCGCCGTGGCTGCCTCGACGTTCTGCCCTCTGCTCGTGCTCGGGGTCTGGTGGCGCCGGCTCTCCTTGGTCGGGGCGACCTGCGGGCTGCTGGTCGGTGGCGGGCTGGCCACCGTGGCGGCCGGGCTGACGATGTTCGGTGCCGCCGGGTCCTCGGGGCGGGGTTGGGTCGGCGCCCTGCTGGCCCAGCCCGCGGCCTGGACCGTCCCGCTGGCCTTCGCCACCGCGGTGATCGTGTCGCTGGCCACACCCGGGTCGATCCCCAAGGGGGCGGCCCGCACCATGGTGCGCCTGCACGCGCCCGAGGAGTTGACCCGGCCGAGCCCGCCCGGCTGAGCTGAGCTGTCCGGCTGAGCTGCCCGGCTGAGCCCGCCCGGCTGAGCTGCCCGAATCCGGTTGTTCCCGGGCGGAGTCGCCGACATCGCAAACCCTGCGCGTGGCCCTCCCCTCCGGAGTCCAGCGAGTGGAGCCTCAAGGTCGAATACCGCCCTCTATCCGACCCTTGGCCTGCTCTCGGGGTCGCCCACTGCCCAGAGCGCCCGGCGTCGGCGACGCGCCTTGCCGCCGCCGCGGGGTCGGTGGTCCGTCTCGTGGCGTCGGGGGTCCGGCCCCGGCGGCGTCGGTGGTCCGTCTCGTGGTCCGGCCCGCGGCGTCCCGGGGGTCCGGCTCGTCCCGAACGTCCGAAATCGTGGCCACATCCGACCCAGATCGCCTCAGGTGACCCACGGCATACCGTTCGGCGTAGGGAACGACCGTTCGGCGCACCGCGATGTCCCACTGAGCGAGCCGGCTCCCCATCGGGCGCGCGCCCACTTCCGGGGGTCGAGCCCAACCCCAAGAGTGTGACGCACACCACTGCGGGAACGCCGTTTTCGCAGCCCGCCCCGATGGAGGTTCGTCCTTGAGCACCCACGACATCAGCGAGGAGCGTGCCGCCCGGTACATCGAGGTGCAGAACTCCGAGGAGTTCTCCGACCTGCGGCGCCGCTTCCGGCGGTTCGTCTTCCCGATGACCGGCCTGTTCCTGGCCTGGTACTTCCTCTACGTCCTGCTCGCCTCCTACGCGACGGACCTCATGAACTACCGCATCGGCGGCAGCAACATCACCATGGGCCTGGTCCTGGGTCTGCTGCAGTTCGCCACCACTTTTGCGATCACGATGATCTACGCCCGCTGGGCGGACAAGAAGTTCGACCCGGCCGCCGCCCGGGTCGCCGAGCACATGGAGCGGGGGGAGCTGCAGTAATGGTCGGCAACTCGACTCTCAACATCGGGATCTTCCTGCTCTTCGTCGTGGTCACCCTGGTCATCGTCATCCGGGTGTCCAAGCAGAACACCACCGCCGCCGACTACTACGCCGGCGGCCGGGCCTTCTCCGGGCGGCAGAACGGCATCGCCATCACCGGCGACTACCTCTCCGCGGCGTCCTTCCTCGGCATCGCCGGCGCCATCGCCATCAACGGCTACGACGGCTTCCTCTACTCCATCGGGTTCCTCGTGGCGTGGCTCGTGGCCCTGCTGCTGGTCGCCGAGCTGCTGCGCAACACCGGCCGCTTCACCATGGCCGACGTGCTGTCGTTCCGGCTGCGTCAGCGGCCGGTGCGCACCGCCGCGGCGGTCAACACGCTCGCGGTGTCGGCGTTCTACCTGCTGGCCCAGATGGCCGGCGCCGGTGGTCTGGTGGCCCTGCTGCTGGGCATCACCGACCGGGGCGGCCAGAGCATCGTCATCGCCGTCGTGGGCGCCCTGATGATCGTCTACGTGCTCATCGGCGGGATGAAGGGCACCACCTGGGTGCAGATCATCAAGGCCGCCCTGCTGATCATCGGGGCGTTCATCATGACCATCTGGGTCGGGGTGAAGTACGGCTTCAACCTCGGTGGCCTGTTCGACGGGGCGATCCAGAAGGCCGGCAACTCGAACATCCTCTACGGCGGCCTGCAGTACAAGAACAAGATCGACTTCATCTCGCTGTCGATCGCCATCGTCCTGGGCACCGCGGGTCTGCCGCACGTGCTCATGCGGTTCTACACCGTGCCCACCGCCAAGGAGGCCCGTCGCTCGGTCGTCTGGGCGATCTGGCTGATCGGCCTGTTCTACCTGTTCACCCTCGTGCTGGGCTACGGCGCCGCGGCCATCGTCGGTGCCGACACCATCAAGAAGGCTCCGGGCGGGCAGAACTCCGCGGCACCACTGCTGGCCTACGCCCTGGGTCAGGAGGTCCTGCTCGGCATCATCTCGGCGGTGGCCTTCGCCACCATCCTCGCGGTGGTCGCCGGGCTCACCATCACGGCCAGCGCCTCGTTCGCCCACGACATCTACGCCAACGTCATCAAGCGAGGCTCGGTCGGCCCGGACGACGAGGTCAAGATCGCCCGACGGGCGGCCGTGGTCATCGGCATCCTGGCGATCATCGGCGGCATCTTCGCCAACGGCCAGAACATCGCGTTCCTCGTGGCCCTGGCCTTCGCAGTCGCCGCCAGCGCCAACCTGCCGACGATCCTCTACTCGCTGTTCTGGAAACGCTTCACCACCCGCGGCGCCCTGTGGAGTATGTACGGCGGTCTGATCAGCTCCCTGACCCTGATCATCTTCAGCCCCACGGTGTCCGGAGCGGCCACGTCGATGTTCCCGTCGGCCAAGTTCGACTGGTTCCCGCTGAGCAACCCCGGCATCATCACCGTGCCGCTGTCGTTCTTCCTGGGCTGGCTCGGATCGCTGGGCTCGACGGAGCACAACGAGGCCAAGTACGCCGAGATGGAGGTGCGCTCGCTCACCGGCGCCGGTGCCGAGAAGGCGGTCGTCCAGCACTGAGGCACGACCCCCACAGCACACGGCGCCCCGGGCCGCACAGGTTCGGGGCGCCGTGTATTGCCGCAAGATTCGGTATGCCGGGTGAACGCCAGGTGTACGTCAGGTGTCCCAGGTGTACGTCGGGCGAACAGTCCCGGTCGCGGTGGCGAAGACTTGCGAGGTTGGCATGGCCGCCCTGATGGTCCCCCGACGATGGAGACGTGACCACCGCGACCGTCATCCTCGCGCTCGTCGTCGTGACCGCCCTGGCCTTCGACTTCACCAACGGCTTCCACGACACCGGCAACGCCATGGCCACCTCGATCGCCACCGGGGCGTTGCGGCCCAAGGTCGCGGTGGCCCTGTCGGCCGTCCTCAACCTCGTCGGGGCCTTCCTCTCGGTCGAGGTGGCCCTGACCGTCACCAACGCGGTGGTGAGGATCCAGGACAAGACCGGCGCGCCCGATCCGGCGCTGCTGGCCGATGGCGGCCACGCCCTGCTGCTCATCGTCCTGGCCGGCCTGGTCGGCGGGATCGTGTGGAACCTGGTCACCTGGCTGCTCGGGCTGCCCTCGTCGTCCTCGCACGCTCTGTTCGGCGGCCTGGTGGGCTCGGCCCTGGCCGGTCTGGGGCTCTCGGGGGTCAACTGGGCCGGCGACGGGTCGAAGCTGGACGGCGTGCTCGGCAAGGTCGTCATGCCGGCCCTGCTCTCGCCTCTGGTCGCCGTCGCGGTGGCCGCCGTCGGCACCTGGCTGATCTATCGGGTGACCCAGGGCGTGGCCAACCGGTTCAAGGAGCAGGGGTTCCGCTGGGGACAGATCGGCTCCGCGTCCCTGGTCTCGCTGGCCCACGGCACCAACGACGCCCAGAAGACCATGGGCGTGATCACCCTGGCGCTCATCGGCTCGGGGTCGTGGACGGACACCACGTCGGTGCCGCTGTGGGTCAAGGTCGCCTGTGCCGCCGCCATCGCCGTCGGCACGTACCTCGGCGGGTGGCGGATCATCCGCACCCTGGGCAAGGGCCTGGTGGAGATCTCCTCGCCCCAGGGCATGGCCGCGGAGAGCTCCTCGGCGGCGGTGATCCTCGCCTCCAGCCATCTGGGCTTCGCCCTGTCGACCACGCACGTGGCTACCGGGTCCATCCTCGGCACCGGCCTGGGCCGGCGCGGCGCGGAGGTCCGCTGGGGGGTCGCCGCCCGGATGGCGGTCGCCTGGCTCATCACCCTGCCCGCTGCGGCCGCCGGCGGCGCCGCGATGTGGTTCCTCGGGCACCTGATCGGCGGCCTGGCCGGGGCGCTGGCCGTCTTCGGGGTGCTCGTCGCGCTGGCCTCGTGGATGTGGATGCGCTCGCGGCGTGAGCCCGTCGACCACACCAACGTCAACGCCGAGTGGACCGGCACTCCCGCCGGCCGCAAGGCCGCGGTCCCGGCGGCGGCCCCCACCGCGAGCGCGGCTGCCGCCCCGGCCGCGGCCCCCGCCCCGAGCGTCACCCCCACCCGCTAGAGAGGATCGAGGAACACCGATGAACAACGTCGTCCTGGCCCTCGACGGGGCCTGGAAGGTCCTCGTCGCCGGGTTGGTCCTCGGGGCCGGCCTGCCGACGGTCTTCGCCCTGGGCGTGCGTGCCCTGGCCTACGGCTCCGGCGGCCGGGCCGAGCTCAGCCGCGAGCCCGGCCGTCCCATCGGCACCGTCCTGGCCTATCTGTGCTTCGCCGTGGTCCTCGTGGGCGTCGCGCTGGGGTTGACCTACATCGTCGCCTCAGGTTTCGGCAAGGCGCTGTCCTTCGAGCACGTGTACCCGACGCTGGTCTCCAAGAAGTAGGCGAGGGCCATGTCGCAGTCCGTCCGGTCCCTGCCCCATCGGATGCTCACCTGGCTGCGGGCCGGCTACCCCAGCGGCGTCCCCGGCCACGACTACATCGCCCTGCTGGGCATCCTGCACCGCCAGCTCACCGATGTGGAGGTCGACGACCTGGCCGCCGAGCTTGCGTCGATCTGCGCCCCCGGGGCCCCGGTGACCGAGGACGACATCCGCGACCTCATCGGCGCCCGCATCCACGAGCAGGCCGACGAGCTGGCCACCGCCCGGGTCTCGGCTCACCTGGCCCGCGGCGGGTGGCCCCTGGCCACCATCGCCGCCGACTGAGCCGACTGACCGACTGACCGACTGAGCCGACTGAGCCGACTGAGCCGACTGACCGACTGAGCCGGCAGGTCGCCGCCGACACGACGGTATGCCGCGACGTCACCGCCCGCGCTGCTAGTCTCGCCGCATGGTCCGTGCCCGGCATACCGGCTCCTGGCGCCCGTCCTGACGAGGCGAGCCGAGCGGACCATCCCCCACTGCGACGCCGCCTGCGGGCGGCGTCGCCGCGTCCGGCGCCGCGAGCCCGCAGGCCCCACACCGAAGGCACCATGATGACCCCTGCAGCCCCGACCCGCGCCGGCGGCATCCCGGCGCGGGCTCGTCCGCGCAGCCTCTCCGGGATGCAGCCCACGAGCGACTCGCTGCACCTGGGCAACTACCTCGGCGCCCTGGTCAACTGGGTCGACCTGCAGGAGCGCTACGACGCGTTCTACTTCGTCGCCGACCTGCACGCGCTCACCGTGCCGACCGACCCCGCCGTGCTGCGCCGACGCACCCGGGTGACCGCCGCGCAGTTCGTCGCCGGCGGGGTGGACCCGGCGCGCTCGGCGGTGTTCTGCCAGAGCCATCTGCCCCAGCACACCGAGCTGGCCTGGGTGATGAACTGCCTCACCGCCAAGGGCGAGGCCGAGCGGATGACGCAGTACAAGGACAAGGTCGCCAAGGGCCAGAACCCCAATGTCGGGCTGTTCACCTACCCGATGCTCATGGCCGCCGACATCCTCATGTACGACGCCGACAAGGTGCCCGTCGGCGAGGACCAGCGCCAGCACCTGGAGATCACCCGAGACCTGGCGCAGCGGTTCAACCAGCGGTTCGGCGACACCCTGGTCGTCCCCGAGCCGCATATCCTCAAGGAGACCGCCAAGATCATGGACCTGGCCGAGCCGACGTCGAAGATGTCCGGCACGACCTCCACCGAGCAGGGGCTCATCCTGTTGTCGGACCCCCCGGCCCGGATCGCCAAGAAGATCAAGTCCGCGGTCACCGACGCCGAGCGGGAGATCCGCTACGACCCGCAGGCCAAGCCGGGGGTGTCCAACCTGCTGTCCATCGAGTCGGCCCTGACCGGCACCCCGGTGCAGACCCTCGAACGCGGGTATGCCGGTCGCGGCTACGGCGAGCTCAAGGGCCAGGTCGCACAGGTCGTCGTGGACTCGCTGCGGCCCTACCAGCAGCGCCTCGCCGAGCTGGTCGCCGACCCGGCCGAGCTGGACCGCATCCTCGCGGCCGGTGCCGAGCGGGCCGGCGCCGTGGCCACCGCGACGGTGGGCCGGGTGTACGACCGGATGGGCCTGCTGCCCCCGCTGGGCTGAGCGGCAGCCCCGCGCCCCCACCGCCCGGTTGCCGCGGCCGACTCGACGCGCGAGCACGACGTCGGCTCGGGGTGGTCGGCGGCCACCCAGCGACGGGGGGTATGCCGCGCGGCATACCCCCCGTCTGTGCTCCGGCGGTCAGGGGGTCCCGCGCGGAGCGTCCGTGGACGTCGTGGTGCCGCCCTCGTCTGCGGCGGCCGGGCGCTGCTCGGCCACCGCCTCGACGAGGTGGGTCAGGTGGGCCTTGACCTTGGCGACGGTGTCGCCGTACCGCCCGCCGGTGCGCTCGTCGACGCTCGCCCCGGCCTTGTCCAGCAGGGTGAGCACCCTGCCCTGGTTGTCGTGCGCCGCCGTGCCCAGGCGGCTGCGGGCCTCGTCGACGGCCTTGACGGTCGCCGCGCCGAGCTGCCCGAGGCGGCGCTCGACCTGCAGCTGCTCGGCCTTCTCGCGCAGCATGTCGGTGATGGTCGTCATCTCCGGGATCCCCCTGGTGGTGCGGTGAACGTCTGCGAGCGGTGGCCCGCGTGCACCTGTCTGAACGAGCCCGGCACTCGCGCTGTTCCCGGCTCGGGCGGAGGCCTCCCGCCTGGGCGGCGCCCGGGCCTTCCGTTGGCGCCCGAATCCGACCAGGATGTCCACCGCCGGCCATCCGCCCGGCCCCGACACCCACACCACGGGAGACGACGATGACCCACCCTCGGCCCTATCGGACGTTCGCGCTCGGCGCGGCCACGGCGCTGGCCCTCGCCCTGGGCATCCCCGGGGCCGGCGCGGCGCCCCAGGCGCCGGTGACGACCAGCTCGACCCCCGCGCCGATCACCACCCCCGACGGCGCCCTGTGGAGCTACCTGGTCAACGCCCGGATCGCCAACCCGGGGCAGACCCGCCTGGTCGAGCGGGCGGTGACCGCCGCCGGGGGCGTCGTCGTGCAGTCCTGGCCGCAGATCGGGGTCGTCGTGGCCCACTCGACGAACGGGTCCTTCCGGGCCGACGTGGTTGCCGCCGGCGGCAACGCCGTGCAGTCCGTGGGCGCCACCCGGTCCGTGGCCGTCGTCGAGGGCACCCCGGCCGACCTGGGCGCCTCGTGGGGCCCCGGCGCCTCCGGGTACCGCAAGGACGCCAAGAAGAAGAGCAACGGCGACCTGCCCGCCGACGAGTCCCCCGCGACGGCGGCCGACCCCCGGGAGGGCGAGCAGTGGGACCTGACGATGATCAAGGCCGACCTGGCCCACCGGATCACCGACGGGTCGCGCAACGTCCTCGTCGGCGTCCTGGACAGCGGCATCGACCCCGACCACCCCGACCTGGTGGCCAACCTCGACGTCGCCGACTCGGTGAACTGCTCGGCGGCCGGCCGCCCCGACCTGTCGGCCAGCGGGTGGTCACCGACGACCAGTGACCACGGCACCCATGTCGCGGGCACCATCGCGGCGGCGCGTAACGGGGTCGGCATCGTCGGCGTGGCCCCGAACGTCCGGGTCGCCTCGGTCAAGGTCGTCAACGACGACGGCTTCATCTACCCGGAGTACGCCGTGTGCGGCTTCGTCTGGGCGGGCCTGCGCCACATGGACGTGACGAACAACAGCTACTACGTCGACCCCTTCGAGTTCTACTGCGAGGACCAGCCCGACCAGTACGCCGCCAAGGAGGCGGTGCGCCGCGCGGTGCGGTGGTCGACGTCGATGGGTGTCGTCCATGCCGCGGCGGCCGGCAACTCCGCGGTGGACTTGGCCAACAAGACCGTCGACGCAGGCAGCCCCGACGACGGCACGCCGATCCTGCGTCGGCTCGACGCCCGCTGCGAGGACATCCCCACCGAGCTCGACGGGGTGGTGACGGTGTCGTCGCTGGCCCGCATCGGGACCTCGACCGACAGCCAGCTGTCCTACTTCTCCAACCGGGGCCTGGGCAAGATCGACGTCGCGGCACCCGGCTCGCGGGTCCTCTCGACGATCGTCGCCGGCAACTCCTACGGCCTCAAGAGCGGCACGTCGATGGCCTCGCCCCACGTGGCCGGCGTCCTCGCGTTGATGAAGTCGGTGCACCCGAGTTGGACACCTGCCCAGATGATCGCCAAGGTGCTCGCCCAGGCCGACGACAAGGCGTGCGCGCCCGCGCAGTTCCGTCCGGGCACGACCACGCCCGGTGGCGCGGACTGTGTCGGCCCGCTGGCGAACAACAGCTACGCGGGCGAGGGCGTGGTCGACGCCCTCGACGCGGTGAGCTGAACCGCCGTGGGGGTGCCCGGGCACGGTCGCCTCGAGGCACCCCCACCCGCTCGTCGCGGCAATCCCCCGCCCGCCGCGGCGGCGTCGACGCTGGACTTGTGGCGGGGGTCACAGCCCGACAGAGTGGGGCCTACCTACGTGCCCCGCAGGAGGACCCGTGTCGAACGAAACCCTCGCCAACCTGCTCCAGGAGGACCGCAGCTTCCCGCCGGACCCGGCGTTCGCCGCGCAGGCCAACGGCACGGCCGACCTGTATGCCGCGGCCGAGGCCGACTTCGAGGGCTTCTGGGCCGACCAGGCCCGCCGGTACGTCACCTGGAGCACCCCCTTCACCGAGGTCCTCGACTGGAGCAACGCCCCGTTCGCCCGGTGGTTCGGCGACGGCGAGGTCAACGCGGCATACAACTGCCTCGACCGGCACGTCGAGGCCGGCCGCGGCGACAAGGTCGCCCTGCACTGGGTCGGCGAGCCGACCGGGGAGACCCGCGACGTCACGTACGCGCAGTTGCATCGCGAGGTCTGCCAGGCCGCCAACGCCCTGCTCGACCTCGGGCTGCGCAAGGGCGACACGGTGGCGATCTATCTGCCGATGATCCCCGAGGCGGCCGTGGCCATGCTCGCCTGCGCGCGGATCGGCGCGCCGCACTCGGTGGTGTTCGGCGGCTTCTCCGCCGAGGCCCTGCACAGCCGGATCGAGGACGCCAAGGCGCGCGTGGTCATCACCGCGGACGGTGGCTACCGACGCGGCGTCCCGACCGCGCTCAAGCCCGCCGTCGACGCCGCGCTGGACGTCGGCGAGACCTCGGTGGAGAAGGTCCTCGTGGTGCGCCGCACCGGCCAGGACACGCCGTGGAACAAGAAGCGGGACCTGTGGTGGGACGAGGTCGTCGGCGCGGCCTCCGACGAGCACGCGGCGCAGGGGATGCCGGCCGAGCACCCGCTGTTCATCCTCTACACCTCGGGCACCACCGGCAAGCCCAAGGGCATCCTGCACACCACGGGCGGCTTCCTCACCCAGGCGGCATACACCAACGCGGTCGTCCACGACGTGCACCCGGACACCGACGTCTACTGGTGCACCGCCGACATCGGCTGGGTGACCGGGCACTCGTACATCGTCTACGGCCCGCTGGCCAACGGGGTCACCCAGGTGCTCTACGAGGGCACGCCCGACACCCCGCACCAGGGCCGGTTCTGGGAGATCGTCGAGCAGCACAAGGTGACGATCCTCTACACCGCGCCCACGGCGATCCGCACGTTCATGAAGTGGGGCGACGACATCCCGGCGAAGTTCGACCTGTCCTCGATCCGGGTCCTCGGGTCGGTGGGCGAGCCGATCAACCCTGAGGCGTGGATGTGGTACCGCGAGCACATCGGCGGAGGCCGGGCCCCGATCGTCGACACCTGGTGGCAGACCGAGACCGGCGCGATCATGATCAGCCCGCTGCCCGGGGTCACCTCGCTCAAGCCGGGCAGCGCCCAGAAGGCCATCCCAGGCATCGGTGCCGACGTCGTCGACGACCAGGGAGACCCGGTGCCCGACGGAGCCGGCGGCTACCTAGTGCTCACCAAGCCGTGGCCCGCGATGCTGCGAGGGCTGTGGGGCGACCCGCAGCGCTACGTGGAGACGTACTGGTCGCGGTTCGAGGGCTACTACTTCGCCGGCGACGGCGCCAAGAAGGACCTCGAGGGCAACATCTGGCTGCTCGGTCGGGTCGACGACGTGATGAACGTCTCGGGTCACCGCCTCTCCACGACCGAGATCGAGTCGTCGCTGGTGTCGCATCCGCTGGTCGCCGAGGCCGCCGTCGTCGGCGCGAACGACGCGATGACCGGGCAGGCCGTGGTGGCCTTCGTCATCCTTCGCCAAGGCGAGGGCGCCGAGGCCATGACCGGCGAGCAGATCGTCGCCGCGCTGCGCGACCACGTGGCGGTGCAGATCGGCCCGATCGCCAAACCCAAGTCGATCATGGTGGTGACCGAGCTGCCCAAGACCCGCTCGGGCAAGATCATGCGGCGGCTGTTGCGGGACGTGGCCGAGGGCCGGGAGGTCGGCGACGCGACCACGCTGGCCGACTCGACGGTCATGGACCTCATCAAGTCCGGCATGGCCCAGGGGTCGGCGGACTGAGCCGGTCGCCGACGCCGTCCATGAGGTCGCGCAGACCCCGGGCGAAGACGGCGGGGCTCACCTCCTCGAGGACCAGCCGCTGCAGCATGTAGCCGGGCAGCATCGCGAAGATCACCCGGGCCATCGGGTCCAGGTCGGCGTCCCCGCGCAGATGCCCGGCGTCCCGCCAGCGACGCAGGACCTCGGTGAGGGTCCCGAGCAGCTCGCGCAGGCGCGGTGCGAGTATGCCGCGCACCTGGCCACCGAGCACGGCCTGCCCCCAGATCTGGACGACGACGACCGTGAGGTCGCCGTCGACATGTCGCGCCATCGTCAGCACCTGCTCGACCAGGGCCGCCACCACGTCGGCCGGGTGTTGGGCAGTGGGCTCGGCCAAGGCTCGCTGCAGCACGGCGTCCATGTCGCCCAGTCGGCTGTCGGCCACCGCGGCCAGCAGGTCGTCCTTGCTCGAGAAGTACCCGTAGACCGCACCCGCCGAGAGCCCCGACTCCTCGATGACCTGGGCCATCGTCGTGCCCTGGAAGCCCGCGCGCATCACACAGCGAATCGCCGCGTCGACGATCTGCGCGCGGCGCTGGGCGCGTCGCTGGGCGGTGATCCTGGGCAGGTCCCTCTCCTGTCGCGACGGCCTCGGCTCGGTCGGTTCGGGTGGGCGGGGCAGGGCTCTCTCTGAGATTATAAAAAACGAACGTTCGGTTTGACAACGGTCGGACGGTGGCTCATCCTCGACGCGAGGTCACCACCGCCGCAGGGAGATCGCCATGACCGACAACGAGCACGACCGTCCCGCCACACCCACGCCCGGCACGGGGACACCCTCGGGCACGGGGACACCCTCGGGCGCAGCAACACCCTCGGGCGCAGGAACACCCTCGGGCACGGGGACACCCTCGAGCGCAGGGACACCCTCGCGCGTGGACCACCGGCCCGGCGACGGTGTCCGAGCCGTCGGGATCGCGCTGGCGTTGACCATCGCGCTCGGGGTCATGCTCAGCCTGTTCGCCTGGCCGGCGGCGCGCCTGGCCCCCCACGACCTGCCGATCGCCGTCGCCGGTCCGGCGCCGGTGACCGCGCGCATGGCCGCCGGGTTGGCGCAGGGCCGGCCCGAGGCCTTCGCCGTGACGACCGTGACCACGCGCGAGGAGGCCGTCCGGCTGGTGCGGGAGCGTCAGGTGTACGGCGCCCTGGTCGTCGGCCCGGGCGGCAGCGAGGTGCTCACCGCCTCGGCCCGCTCGCCCGTCGTGGCCCAACTGCTCGGCCAGGCCGGCCAGCAGGTGGCCGCCGGTCAGGGCACGGCCCCGGCGGTGACCGACCTGGTCCCCCTGCCGGCCGAGGACCCGCGCGGCGCCGGGCTCGCCGCCGGCCTGTTGCCTATCGTGCTGGGCGGTCTGGCCTGCGCGGCGGCGACCACGTTCGCCATCCGCAAGCGGAGCTGGCGCCTGGTCGCCGCGGGCCTGTATGCCGTCATCGGCGGTGCGGCCCTGACCTGGCTGCTGCAGTCGTGGTTGGGTTCGCTGTCCGGCAACCTCTGGACCAACGCCTCCGTCATGGCCCTGGGCGTGGCCGCCGTGGCGTTCGCGGTCCTGGGCCTGGAGTCGGTGCTGGGCACTCGGGGGCTGGCACTGGGCGCGGCGCTGATGATGTTGCTCGGCAATGCCCTGTCCGCCGCCGGCGCGGCCCCCGAGCTGCTGCCCACCGGGTGGGGCGCCCTGGGCCAGTGGCTGCCGGCGGGTGCGACGAACACCGCGCTGCGCGCCGTGGCCTTCTTCGACGGCCACGGCGCGGCTCAGCCGCTGTTGGTGCTCGCCGGGTGGGTCGTGCTGGGTCTGCTGCTCGTCGGCATCGCCGGGCGAACGCGCCGACACGCCACCCCCTGAGCGCCGCTGCGCCCGGACCGAGGCCTCCGCCGTCCCGCTCGGCTGTCCCGCTCGGCCGCCCAGCCGGGCAGCCGGGCAGCCGGACAGATCGGACCGGGCCGGCCCACGAGTGGCCGGCGGCGGTCCGCGCCCCTAGCCTGGGTCGAGGCAACGGCGTACCGGTGCCGTCGCGGCGCCGCTAGGCTCGGCGTCAGGCGCCAGCGCACCAGGAGGAGACACCATGGCGAGCGAGCTCACCGACCGGATCGAGGCACAGGCGGCCGAGCCGACCCTCGGTCAGCTCGTCGCATCGGCCTCCCGGGACATGTCGTCGATCGTGCGCAACGAGATCGAGCTGGCCAAGCTCGAGGTCACCGGCTCGCTCAAGCACGCCGGGATGGGCGCCGGGATGCTCGGCGCCGCCGGGCTGTTCGGGCTGTTCGCGTTCGGGTTCCTGCTGACCGCCGGGGCTTGGGGTCTGGTCGCGGCCGGGCTGTCGGCGTGGCTGGCGTTCCTCGTCGTCGCGCTCGTGCTGCTCCTGCTCGCCGCGATCCTGGTCATGGTCGGGGTCCGGGCCCTCAAGCGAGCCAACCCCAAGCCCGAGCGGGCCATCGCCAACGCCGAAGCCACCATCGCCACGCTCAAGCGCTGACCTGAGGCGTCGGCCCTGGAGCCGGCGGACGCGGCATACCGACGAAAGCCAGACGACACCCATGTCCAACGATGCCTCCTCGGTGCTCGTCGACGGGCCGTGGGAGCACCGGTTCGTCGCCGCGAACGGGGCGCGGTTCCACGTCGCGGTCGCCGGCGAAGGGCCGCTGGTGCTGCTGCTGCACGGCTTCCCGCAGTTCTGGTACGCCTGGCACCACCAGCTGCCCGCCCTGGCCGAGGCCGGCTACCAGGCCGTCGCGGTGGACCTGCGCGGCTTCGGGGCCTCGGACAAGCCGCCCAAGGGCTACGACACCTACACCTCGACGGCCGACGCCGCCGCGTTGGTGCGCTCGCTCGGGCACGAGCGGGCCGTCGTCGCCGGGCAGGGCCTCGGGGGGTGGATCGCCTGGTCGATGCCGGCGTTGCAGCCGCAGGTCACCGCTGGGGTGGCCGCCCTGTCGATGCCGCATCCGATCGTCATGCAACGCGCCGGGTGGCGCAACCGGGCCCAGCGTCGGGTGTCTCGGTACCTGCTGGACCTGCAGTGGCCGTTCGTCGCCGAGCGGCGGTTCTCGGCCGAGGCCGGCGACCGCGAGGTCCACACGCTGCTGAGCGCCTGGGCCGGCCCGGGCGGGCCGTTCCCCACCGACGCCGACGTACGCCGCTACGCCGGCGCCATGGCCCTGCCGTTCGTCGCGCACTCCGCGGCGGAGTACTACCGCTGGATCGGGCGCAATCAGGTGCGCCTCGACGGGCCGCTGTTCAACCGCAGGGTCGGCGAGCCCATCGTTGTGCCGGTGCTGCATCTGCAGGGCAGCGCCGACGGCTGTGTCCTGGCCCCGGCCACCGGCGGCTCGCAGGCCTTCGTCCGCGGCCGCTATACCGACGTGCTCGTCGAGGGCGCCGGCCACTTCCTGGCCGAGCAGGCCCCGGACCGGGTGACCGCGGCGATGCTCGCCTGGCTCGGCGCGCTGTCACCGGCCTGAGCGGGGCGCCGCGACGCCTGGGTCGGCGGGTGCCGCCGCGGTATGCCGCGCGGTATGCCGCCCGCGCCCGCACCGCGAACCGCGCACCGGTGTCGGCGTCAGTCGCGGTGTGCCGCCCCCCACCGCGGGTCGGGCCCCGTCCGGCGCTCTCACCCCGCGGTGCAGGCCCCCACGGCCACCGGCTCGGCCGAGGTGGCCGCCGCCTGCAGCACCGGGCGCGCCTCGGCCAGCGTCACGGCATACCCGGTGAGGTCGTCGTCGAGGGACCGGGCGAAGACGATGCCGGCGACCCGGCCGGCGGCATCCAGCAAGGGCCCGCCGCTGTTGCCGTGCTCGACCCGGGCGTAGACGGAGTAGACCTCGCGGTGCACGCCAGGGTGGCCGTAGATGTCCGAGCCGACGGCATCGAGCGTGGTGCGCACCCGGGCCGCGTCCAACCGCAGCGGCCCGTCGAGGGGATACCCGGCGACGACGGCGTCCTCGCCCCGCTCGAGCACGCCACCGAGGGTGAGCGGCTCGGCGGTGAGCCCCTCGACGGCCAGGACGGCCAGGTCGCGGGCGGGGTCGAAGACGACCACCCGTGCCGGCAGCGCCCGGCGCGACCCGGGCGCCTGGACCGTCGGGCCGGGCATCCCCGCGACCACGTGGGCGTTGGTCACCACGCGCTCGGGCGCGACGACGAAACCGCTGCCCTCCTGCCCGCGCGAGCACGCCGACGCCAGCCCGCTCACCTTGACCACGGACGCCGACGCCCGGACCACCTCGGCTGCGGACGCGAGGCCCGCGGCGGGAGGCTCGACCGCCGTGATCGGCTCGCGCCCCATCCCCTCGAACACTCGCGGGAAGCCGCCCCGGTCGAGCACTTGACGGAACGCCGTGAACAGCGCCGCGGTCTGCGGCGGCACCACCGCGTCGATGGCCCGTAGCACGGCCGACTGACCGATCGGGCGTGCCAGGACACTGCTCGACGCCCGCAACCCCCCCGCCACGAACCACAGCAGCACGGAGGCGGCCGAGACGGTGGCCAGGGCGCCGAAGGCGGAGTCGAGGGTGCGAGCCGGGCCGGGATGCACCCGAGCGCGCAGTCGCCGCCCGACGGCGATCGCCAGCCGCTGCCCCGCCGACGCCATGAAGAACACCCCGAGGATCAACACTATCCGAGCGCCCAGATCGTTGTTCTGGGCCCACGCCCACCCCTGCACCAGCCCGGGCAGCCAGATCATCCCGACCACACCACCGCCGAGAAACCCGACCAACGACAGCGCCGAGACAACCAGCCCGTGCCGGAACCCGGACACGGCATACCCGATGAGCACGACGCCCAGGACGACGTCGAGCACGGCCCCGTTACCCATGGCGCGACACGGCCCTACCGCCCCTGCCAGTACCGCTCGGGCACCGGCCGACGGACGTCGCGGTCCCAGGGCCGGGTGCGCCCGGCCAGCTCCAACAGCTTGTCGACGACTCCGGCGGTGAAGCCCCACAGCAACAGGTCGTGCTCGTCGAGATCCCACGCCGGGCCGGAGTGCCCCGAGGGATACAGCGCGGTGTAGCGGTTGGCCGGGTCGGTGAGGAAGTCCACGGGCACGCTGAGCACCTGGGCGACCTCCTGCGGCTCGCCCACCGCGACCGGGGAGGGGGCCCGCCACCACCCCACCACGGTGGTCACCGCATACCCGCTCACCGGCACCCACAGCGCCGGCAGCTGCCCGACGACCTCGACGCCCCCCGGGTCGAGGCGGATCTCCTCGGCCGCCTCGCGCAGCGCCGCCCCCACGGCTCCGCCGTCGCCCGGGTCGATGCCCCCGCCCGGGAACGCGATCTGCGCCGGGTGCTTGCGCAGGGTGTGGGCGCGTTCGATGAGCAGCAGCGACTCCTCGCCACGGGGGCCGGGGCCGAACAGGGCGAGCACAGCCGAGTGGCGGACCCCGTCGTCGGGGGGCAGGAACCGCGAGTACCACTGCGGCGCCACCTCGGCGGCCTCTCGGGGGATCCGGTCGACCCACTCCGGCCGTGCCCAGCCGCCGGCCCGGGGCGGGGGCTGGAAGGTCGTGCCGTGGGCGACGGCGTGCGGACCGGTCATCGGGTCGGGGCCAGCTCGTAGGCCAGCAGGGCGGTGGCCTTGACGGGGTCGGTCTCCCCCGACCCGTATGCCGGGCACCACCGGTCCACCGGGCAGGCCCCGCACGCGGGGCGGCGGGCGTGGCAGGTGCGTCGCCCGTGGAAGATCAGCACGTGGCTGAGCATCGTCCAGTCCTTGCGCTCGACGAGGGCACCGACCGCGTGCTCGACCTTGACCGGGTCGGTCTGCTGGGTCCACCCGAACCGGCGGACCAACCGCCCGACGTGTGTGTCCACGGTGATGCCGGGGACCCCGAAGGCGTCGCCCAGCACGACGTTGGCGGTCTTGCGGCCCACGCCGGGCAGGGTGACCAGATCGGCCAGCCGCCCCGGCACCTCGCCGTCGAAGCGCTCGACCAGGGCCGCGCCGAGCTTGATGATCGCGTCGGTCTTGGCGCGGAAGAACCCCGTCGAGCGCACCAGGTCCTGCAGGGTCGCCCGGTCGGCGGCGGCGTAGTCGGCGGCGCTGCGGTAACGGGCGAACACCGCCGGGGTGACGAGGTTGACCCTGACGTCGGTGGACTGGGCCGACAGGATGGTCGCGACGAGCAGCTCCAAGGGGGTGGTGAAGTCCAGCTCGCAGTGCGCGTCCGGATAGCGCTGGCGCAGCACCCGGTACATCCGCCGGGCCCGCCGAGTGCGGGCCAGCGGCGACTCGGGGCGAGCGGCGGTCACGGGGACAGGGTACGGGCCCGCGTGCGCGGGCCGGCGGCATACCAGCTTCGGCGTCCGGCTCCCCACCGGCCCCGTGCGCCCCTGCTGCAACGCCACGTGACGTGGCACACTGTGCGACGTGGATCACGACGTCGTACGGCGGGCCCCTCTGTTCGCGGCCTTGGACAACGAGGCGGCCCAGGTGCTGCTGCACGAGATGAGCAGCTCGCGCCTGGAGCGCGGCGACATCCTCTTCCACGAGGGCGACCCCGGCGACACGCTGTACGTCATCGGCGAGGGCAAGGTCAAGCTCGGGCGCACCAGCAGCGACGGGCGGGAGAACCTCATCGCCATCCTCGGGCCGGGGGAGATGTTCGGCGAGCTGAGCCTGTTCGACCCCGGGCCCCGGACGATGACCGCGACGGCGGTCGCGGAGACCCAGCTCATGGGCCTGGGCAACGAGTCGCTGACCACGCTGCTGTCCGGTCGCCCAGAGGTGTCCAAGGCCTTGCTGGCCAGCCTGGCCAAGCGGCTGCGCCGCACCAACGAGCACCTGGCCGACCTGGTCTTCACCGACGTGCCGGGCCGGGTCGCCAAGGCGCTGCTCGACCTGGCCAACCGGTTCGGCCGGCCGGTCGAGGAGGGCGTCATGGTCGGCCACGACCTCACCCAGGAGGAGCTGGCCCAGCTCGTCGGCGCCTCCCGCGAGACGGTGAACAAGGCCTTGGCCGACTTCGCCACCCGGGGCTGGCTCAAGCTGGAGGCCCGAGCCGTGCTGCTGCTGGACGTCGACCGGCTCAAGCGCCGGGCCCGCTGAGCGACGCGGTCGCATCCCCCGGTCGGTCGGTCCGCGGCAGCCGCGCGTGCAGGTAGTCCAGCTGGGCCCGCACGCTCAACTCCGCCGCCGCCCAGTTGGCCCGAGGCGCGTCGGTGTAGGCGATCTCGACGACCTGCCGAGGGGTCCGGGCTCCCGCCGCGACGGCCGCGCGCACCTGGTCGAGCCGTTCGGCCCGGTGCTCGAGGTAGAAGCGCAGCACCGCCGCCGCATCGGGCAGGTCGGGCCCGTGGCCGGGCAGGATCCGGGTCACCGTGCCGGCCAGCGTGAGGTGCTCGATCCGCCCGAGGGAGTGCAGGTAGTCCTCCAGCCGCCCGTCCGGCCAGGCCACCACGGTGGTGCCTCGCCCGAGCACGGTGTCGCCGGTCAGCAGGGCGTTCTCGGCGGTCATGAGGAAGGACAGCGAGTCGCTGGTGTGCCCCGGTGTGGTGACGACCAGCAGCTCCAGGTCGCCGACGACGAGGCGGTCGCCGTCGCCGAGGTCGTCGTGGGCCCGGCCCAGCCGACGCACCGGCGCACCGCTGAGCTCGGCGAACCGCGCTGCGGCCTCGGCGTGGTCGGCGTGGTCGTGGGTGAGCAGGGTCAACCCGACCCGACCGCCCTCGCGGGTGGCCGCGGCCATGACCCGCTGCAGGTGCTCCTCGTGCAGCGGCCCCGGGTCGACCACGACGCACTCGTGCGCCCCCGGCTCGCGCAGCACCCAAGTGTTGGTGCCGTCGAGGGTCATCACCCCCGGGTTGCCGGCCAGCACGCAGTAGGCCCGTTCGGTCACCGGCCCGGACGACCAGCCCCGCCCCGCCTGCGTGGACAGGTCGTATGCCGTCACCGCGCGGGCCTCGTCGCGCTGCGCATCCTCAGCCCCCCTCGGCGTGCATCCGCGGTGCACCCGCCTGGTCGACTCGGAAGACCACCACCCCGTCGTCGCGCAGCGTGACGACCGGCTCCATCCGGCGGATCACCGGCTCCTCGGCGAAGAACTCCGTGGCGCTGGACGCCTGGGCCAGATCCTCGACGCAGCTGATCGTCGGCGGCAGCATCTGCACCCGACCGGCCGCGAAGTCCTCCAGCAGCTGCGCCGGGCGCACCCAGCCCCCGTGCTCGGCCTCCGAGGTCTGCGCGTCGGCCCGCTGGTGCTCGGGCATGAGGGCGACGAAAAACCGCGTGTCGAAGCGGCGCGGCTCCACCGCGGGTGTGGTCCAGTGCGCGTGGGCACGCAGCAGGTCGGTGCGCAGGACCAGCCCCTCGCGGTGTAGCAGCTCGCCGAGGGACAGCTCCCGGGAGTTCAACGCGTCGCGAGCCGCCCGCCAGCTCGGGTCGCCGGCGTCCACGAGCGGGCCCTGCTCGGTCGGGCTGGCGAGCAGGACACCGCACTCCTCGAACACCTCCCGCACCGCGGCGACGACGAGCATCCGGGTGAGGTGGTCGTCGCAGCCCAGCCGCGCGGCCCACTGGACGACGCCCGGGCCGGCCCAGGGCAGGGCGGCGTCGTCGCGTCCGTCGATCCCGCCGCCGGGGAACACCATCGTGCTGGGGGCGAAGTCCATGGAGGCCACCCGCTTGAGCATGTACACCTGCACCCCGTCGGCCTCGTCGCGCACGAGCATGACGGTCGCCGCCGGTCGAGGGCGCACCGGCTCCGGGGGGTCGGCGAGCACGGTGCGGTAGTGCCGCTGGGCTCTCTCGCGCGCCTCGGCGGTGTGCCCGAGGACGAAGTCGCGGTAGGTCACGATGCCTCCTGGGGACGCGGCATACCGGCCGGTATGCCGCGGGTGTTGGTCAGTCGCCGACCGCGACGGTGATCTCGACCTCGACCGGGGCGTCCAGCGGCAACGCGCAGACCCCCACTGCCGAGCGGGCGTGCACCCCGGCGTCGCCGAACGCGGCCCCGAGCAGCTCGCTGGCGCCGTTGACCACCGCGGGCTGCCCGGTGAACGCGGGATCGCAGGCGACGAACCCGACCACCTTGACCACCCGGGTGACCCGGTCCAGATCGCCGACGACGGACCTCACCGCCGCGATGGCGTTGAGGGCGCAGGTCTGGGCCAGCGCCTTGGCGGCCTCGGGGCCGATCAGCCCGGCACCCTCGCCGACCTTGCCGGTCGCCACCAGCGCCCCCGAGACCAAGGGCAGCTGCCCCGAGGTGAACACCAGCCGCCCCTCCTGCACGGCCGGCACGTATGCCGCCACCGGCGCGGCGACGTCGGGCACGGCGAGCCCGAGCCGGGCCAGGCGATCCTCCACGGCGCTCATCGTCGACCCCGTTCAGCCGGTCGGGCGCTTGAGGTAGGCCACCAGGCCGGCCCCGTCGGGGCCGGGGACGACCTGGACCAGCTCCCACCCGTCGGCGCCCCACTGGTCGAGGATCTGTTTGGTCGCGTGCACGATGATCGGCACGGTGGCGTACTCCCACGTCGTCATGGACCTCACTGTATCCATCCCCCGCCCCGCCCTTCCGTCGCGAGAGCAGGCCAGCGGTCGCATCGACGGGCGTACGGCAACCACTGGCCTGCTCTCGCGTGGGGGCCGACGCGATCCATGCCCGAGCGCTGCGTCGGCGCGCGCCTGCCTGTGGATGACGCCGGCTTCCCGCCGCGGTATGCCGCGACGCTGGCGGGGTGCCCGCCCGCCCTGGCCCGCTGCCCGCGCCGCTGGATGCCCACCCCTTCACGGTGGCGCAGGCCGCCGCGCTCGGGGTGGCGCGATCCCGGGTCCGGCACGGGTCGCTGCTCGCCCCGGCGCGCGGGCTGCGGGTCCACCGCCCGCCCGCCTCGCTTGCCGAGCACGCTGCCGCGTTGGCGTTGGTGCTGCCCCGCCCGTTCGCTTTCTCCCATGCCAGCGCCGCGCAGCTGCACGGCATACCGGTGCCGACCTCGTGGCAGATCGGCGCTCCGGTCGACGTCATCCGCCCGAGCGGACTGGCCGCCGTCGAGCGCCAAGGGGTGCGCGGCCACCGGGGGCTGCAGCGACGCCGGGTGACGGAACGACGCGGGGTCCCCGTCACGTCGTTGCTCGACACCTGGTGCGACCTCGGTCCGATCCTGGGTCTCGACGAGCTCGTCGTGGCCGGCGACCACGTCGTCAACCACTGCCGTGATGGCACGGGCGCGTTGGCCGACGCCGTGGCGGGCCGTCGGGGCCACCGCGGCACCCGCCGACTGGCGCAGGCGCTGGCCCTGGTGCGCTCGGGCAGCGGGTCACCCATGGAGACCAGGGCGCGGCTGGTGTTCGCCGCGGCCGGCCTGCCGGAACCGGCGCTCAACGCCGACATCATCGAGGCGGGCGAGTGGCTTGCCCGCGGCGACTTCGTCTGGACCTCGGCGCGGGTGGTCGTGGAGTACGAGGGTGACCACCACCGCACCAGTCGCACCCAGTGGTTGGCCGACATCGCTCACACCCAGATCCTCCAGGACCGCGGGTGGGTCGTGCTGCGGATCACCGCGCTGGATCTCGCCGGCCCGGCCCGCCGAGCGGCCATGGTCGATCGGATCCGGCGGGCCCTGGGGGTCCTCGCCTCGCCGTGATCCCCACCCCGCCCGCGCCCGGTGGGCGGCCCACCCGCAGCCACCCCGGAGCCACCCCTGCGACCACCCTGCAGGCAGCGTCCGGGCTCGAGAGCGGGCCAGTGGTGCCACCGCGGTGGTCGACAACGCCACACGCCTGCTCTCGCGAGGGTCGTGCCGGCGTGCGGCGTGGCCCGGGCCCCGCGGCGTGGTCCGCGGCGAACGGCATACCCTGTGGCCATGCCCGACCCTGCCCGGCCCGACGCGCGCCTGCACGTCGTCACCGGCAAGGGCGGCACCGGCAAGACGACGATCGCCGCCGCGCTGGCCTTGGCGCTGGCCGACCAGGGCCAGCGGGTACTGCTCGCCGAGGTCGAGGAGCGCCAAGGGATCAGCCAGACCTTCGACGTCCCGCCGCTGGGCACCACGGAGACGCTGGTGGCGGGGGCGGACCACGGCGGCGAGGTCTGGGGACTGTGCGTCGACGCCAAAAAGGCCCTGCTGGAGTATCTGCAGCTCTTCTACCACCTGGGCCGGGCGGGCGGAGTGCTGGAGCGTTTCGGGGCCATCGACTTCGCGACGACGATCGCCCCGGGGGTGCGCGACGTGCTGCTCATCGGGCGGGTCTACGAGGCCAGTCGCCGGCGCAAGGACGACAAGCACCACCGGGACAGCCGGCCGGAGGACCTCGCCTACGACGCGATCGTCCTCGACGCGCCACCGACCGGACGGGTCGCGCGGTTCCTCTCGGTGGGCGCCGAGGTGGCCGGGCTGGCCAGGGTGGGCCCGATCCGCGCCCAGGCCGACTCGATCACGCAGTTGCTGCACTCGCCGCGTACCCGGGTCCACGTGGTCACTCTCCTGGAGGAGATGCCGGTCCAGGAGACCGTCGACGCCGTGGCCGCCTTGCGAGAGATCGGTATGCCGGTCGGCTCGGTCGTCGTCAACCAGGCCCGGGTCGGTGCCGCCGGGGACGACCCGGCCACCCCAACTGCCGCGTCCGTCCCCCCGGCGGCCATCCCGACCACCGCGGTCGCCGGCCCGACGGTCGATCCGGCGGCGCTGGCCGCCGACCTCGCCTCGGCGGGTCTGGACGCCAGCCCCGCGCTCGTCGCCGCCCTCACCGCCCAGGTCGAGGCGCACGCCCAGCGCCTGGCCCTCGAGCGCGAGCAGCTCGACGTCCTGAGCACCCTGGGCCTGCCCATCGTCACGGTGCCGGCCCTGCCCGACGGCATCGACCCGGACGCCATCGGCGAGCTCGCCGAATGGCTCGCCGACGCGGGGTTGGCCGGATGAGCCCGCCGTCCCGCACCCCCCGCGCCCGGCGCCTGGACGTCGACGCGCTGCTGCGCGACCGGCATACCCGCATCGTCGTGTGCTGCGGGTCCGGTGGGGTGGGCAAGACGACGACGGCCGCCGCGCTCGGGCTGCGGGCGGCGGAGCAGGGCCGGCGGGTCGTCGTGCTCACCATCGACCCGGCGCGCCGCCTGGCCCAGTCGCTCGGGCTGGTCGAGCTGGACAACACCCCACGGCCGGTGAGCGGCGTCGACACGAGCGCCGGCGGCAGCCTCGACGCGATGATGCTCGACATGAAGCGGACCTTCGACGAGGTCGTCCTCGCGCACGCCCGGCCGGAGGCCGCCCAGCAGATCCTCGACAACCCCTTCTACCAGGCGGTGTCCTCCTCGTTCGCCGGCACGCAGGAGTACATGGCGATGGAGAAGCTCGGCCAGCTGCGCGCCCAGGCCGACCGGGAGGGCACCTGGGACCTCGTCGTCGTCGACACGCCACCGTCGCGCTCCGCGCTGGACTTCCTCGACGCGCCCAAACGGCTCGGGTCCTTCCTCGACGGCCGGTTCATCCGCCTGATCTCCGCGCCGGCGCGGGTGGGGGGTCGGGCGTCGCTGAGGATCTTCAACGTCGGCATCGGTCTGGTCGCCAAGACCCTGACCACGGTGCTGGGTGGCCAGATGCTGCACGACGTGCAGACGTTCGTCTCGGCGTTGGACACGATGTTCGGGGGGTTCCGCGAGCGGGCCGACCACACCTACGCCCTGC
This sequence comes from Dermatophilaceae bacterium, assembly GCA_037045055.1. Lineage (GTDB taxonomy): Bacteria > Actinomycetota > Actinomycetes > Actinomycetales > Dermatophilaceae > Phosphoribacter. The sequence continues at coordinate 1,012,108 of JBAOHJ010000003.1, forward strand.
TCAAGGACGCCGGCACGGCCTTCCTCGTCGTCGCGGCCGCCGAGCGCGATGCGCTGCGCGAGGCGAGCTACTTCGTCGCGCGGTTGGCTCAGGACGGTATGCCGCCGCGCGGACTGGTCGTCAACCGACTGCAGCGTGTCCAGGCCCAGGAGCTGAGCGCGGCCCGGGCGCGGGCGGCCGCGGAGCTGCTGGCCGAGCGGGGCCGGCGGGACAGCGCGGACGCCCTGGCGCTGCACGCCCAACTGGTCGAGGTGCAAGCCCGCCAGCGCAACCTGGTCCGCCGGTTCTCCGCCGGACACACCGGCATACCGGTGGTCGAAGTGGCCGCCCTCCCGCAGGACGTGCACGACCTGGACGGACTGCGGGAGATCGGTGCGGCGTTGGCCGCTCGCTGAGCCTCGCGAGGGCTCGGCGACCCTGCCGCGGATGTCGAGGCGAGGGTCACCTGCCCGAGATGTCCGGGGCCCGGCGAGCGGTCAGGACGCGGCGACGACGCTGCGCCCGGCCCGGGCGGCGTCGAACAGCTGCCACCACGAGCCGACGTTGGGCTTACGCCGCAGCAGGGCTCGACGCTCCCGCTCGGTCATGCCGCCCCAGACACCGAACTCGGTCCGGTTGTCCAGTGCCTCCGCGAGGCACTCGGCGACCACGGGACACCGCTGGCAGACCTGCTTGGCCTGCTGTTGCGCTGCGCCCCGGACGAACAGGGCATCTGGATCCCGCTCCAGACACGCCCCGTCTCCCGCCCAGTCCGTGCGCAGCGCACCATGACTCACCGCGTGACTCATGGCACACCCCTCCTCCCCAGGGCTTGCGGGCTCGGAGCCCCCTAGCACCGACCCTCAAGAAAAGGTAAAGAATCCGTCACCGAGGCACCATGACTCGTATGGGGGATTTCTCCCCTCGTGTGACTAGTCAGCCCAGCACCGCCGGGGTGGCCCGCCTTGACGATCCGGTCGCGCGCGCCCGGCGGATCGGGCGCCGCGGATCGGGCGCCACGGATCGGGCACCACGGATCGGGCGCCGCGGATCGGTCCGCCCCGCGGGTTACCCTTGAGCCCATGCGTGGACGAGCGACGAACGTCTCCGGCGTCGTGAACCTGCTCGGGGCATTCCTCGCCGCCGCCGTGGTGCTGGGCCTGCTCGGGGCCGGGCTGGTCATGCCGGCGGTCGGGGCGGCCGGTGCCGCGACCCGGGCAGGCGTGGACCTGTTCGACTCTCTGCCCAGCGAGTTCGCCACCAGCCCGCTGTCGGAGCAGTCGGTGATCCTCAACGCCGACGGGTCGCAGCTGGCCACGCCTTACGACGAGAACCGCGTCATCGTCCCGCTGTCGGAGATCGCCCCGATCATGCGCACCGCGCAGGTGGCGATCGAGGACCACCGCTTCTACGAGCACGGCGGGGTCGACATGCAGGGCATCCTGCGCGCGTTCATCTCCAACTCCTCCACCGGCGGGGTCACCGGCGGCGGGTCCACCCTGACCCAGCAGTACGTCAAGATCACCCTGCAGGAGAACGCCGTGCGCGCCGGCGACACCGACGCCGCGCGCAAGGCCACCGCACAGAGCTACGCGCGCAAGATCCAAGAGCTCAAGTATGCCGTGCAGCTGGAGAAGACGCTCACCAAGGACCAGATCCTCGAGGGCTACCTCAATCTCGTCTACTACGGCGACCGGGCCTACGGCGTCGAGGCGGCTTCGCAGCACTACTTCAGCAAGCACGCCAAGGAGCTCACCCTCACCGAGGCCGCCCTGCTGGCCGGTGTGGTGCAGAACCCGGGCACGACCGACCCGATCAACTACCCGGACAAGGCGCTGGCCCGGCGCAACATCGTGCTCGACCGGATGCACGAGCTCAAGCTGGTCAGCGACAAGGACTGGACCGACGCCAAGGCGGTCAAGCTCGCGGACATCCTGCGCCCGAAGGCCGCGCAGAACTCCTGCCAGTCCTCGCGCTACCCGTACTTCTGCGACTACGTCATCGCCTACCTCAAGCAGGACCCCTCGCTGGACGCGGCACTGGGCACCAGCGAGAAGGACCGGATCAACGCGATCTACCGCGGCGGGCTGACCATCCAGACGACGCTGGACCCGCGGATCATGGACATCGCCCGGGAGGAGCTGGTGGCCAGGGTCCCGGTGGGCAACGGCGAGGACATCGGGGCGGCGACGGCGGTCATCGACTCCAAGACCGGCGCGGTCAAGGCGATCGCGCAGAACACCGACTACAAGCTCAACTCCAGTCAGCAGTCCGAGACCACGGTCAACTGGGCGGTGGACACGAAGTACGGCGGGTCGCTGGGCTTCGGGTTCGGCTCGACGATCAAGGCGTTCGCCCTCGTCACGGCGCTGGAGAGCGGCATACCGGCCAGCGCGAGCGTGTTCGCCAAGGCCGGGCCGGCGACCTTCACCGGCAAGGAGCTGGGCGGGGAGTGCGGGCTCGGCGGCTCGACGTGGCGGGTGAAGAACGACGAGAGCATCACCGAGGGCAACATGACCCTGGCCCAGGCGACGTCCCGCTCGATCAACACCGCGTTCGTCGGCCTGGCCGTGCGACTCAAGGACATCTGCAAGATCCGCGAGACCGAGTGGCGCATGGGCCTGCACCAGACCAACGGCGAGAAGATCAAGCCGTTCCCCGCGGCGATCATCCTCGGGTCCGACTCGGTGTCGCCGATGACCGTGGCCAGCGCCTACCAGACCCTGGCCAACGAGGGCAAGCATTGCGAGCCCACGCCGATCATCTCGATCGGCAAGGGCGGCAAGGCCTTGCCCGTGCCGGCCCCGGGGAGTCAGTGCGAGCAGCGGGTGGACCCCGACGTCGCCCGCGGGGCCACCGGGCTGCTGCAGGGCCCGCTGCGCTCCGGAGGGACGGCGCAGCGCAGTGCGCTCGCCGGTGGCCGCCCGGCGGCGGGCAAGACCGGCACGACCGACCGCAACAACGAGACGTGGTTCGTCGGATTCACCCCCGAGCTGTCCACGGCCGTGTGGGTGGGCACGCCCAACGACCCGGGGAACGCCAAGACCCTCGACGGCATCCGCCTGGCCGGTCAGTACTACGGCACGGTGTTCGGCGCGAGCATCTCGGCTCCGACCTGGAAGGGGATCATGGACCGGGCCTTGGAGGGCACGCCGGCCACCCCGTTCAACGGGGCCAGCGACACCATCACCAACGGCGAGATGGTCGACATCCCCTCGGTGCTGCGCCGCAGCCTCGACGACGCCCGGGCGCTGCTGGACCAGGCCGGCTTCTCGGTCGCGACGCGCCGGACGTTCTCCAACTTCGCCGCCGGCACCATCGTCGGCACCAGCCCGGGCGGTCGGGCGATCCGGGGCAGCGTCGTGACGATCCTCATCTCGGCCGGCCCGGCCCCGGCCCCCGCGCCGGCACCCGATCCGGCCGCCCCGCCCGCGCCCGGTTAGCGCGTTCCGCGAGGCCGGCTCGCGCGTGACGTGGACGGGCTACCCGGTCAGCGCGGCGCGCACCGCGGCGGCAACCGTGGCTCCGTCGGCCCGCCCGGCCACCTGGGGTTGCAGGGTTCTCATCACCTGACCGAGGTGGCCCGGGGCAGTCGCGCCCGTGTCCGCGATCGCCTGGGCCACGAGTGCGCCGAGTTGCTCGTCGGTGAGCCGGGCGGGCAGGTAGCGCTGCAGGACCGCGAGCTCGTCCCGCTCGCGAGCGGCGAGCTCGGTGCGCCCGGCGTGCTCGTAGGCCGCCGCCGCCTCCCGCCGCTTCTTGGCCTCCGTGGACAGCACGCGCCGCACGTCGTCGTCGCCGAGCCGACGCGGCGTCGGCCCGGCGACCTCCTCGGTGGTCAGCGCCGCGAGGGCCATCCGCAGGGTGGCCGCCACGACCTGCTCACGGGCCCGGATGGCCGCGGTGAGGTCACTGCGCAGGGTGTCCTTGAGGGTGCTCATGGGCCGATTGTCGCAGCGGTGTGCCGCCGTCGGCCTGCCGTTTCCGCGCGGTGAGCTCCCCCCTGCCGCTGCGGCTACGGGTGGGCCTCCTGGCGTGCGCGAACTCGTGTCGACCTGCGCCCTCCGGTCGCGCGATTGGTCTTGTCACCTGGACGTTTGCCAGGATGGGCCGATGCATCCGCTGCTGCGCGCCACCGCCCTCGCCACCACCGCGGGCGCCGTCGGGGTCGGCTACGCGGGTCTGGTCGAGCGCAACCTGTTCACGTTGCGCCGAGCCAGCGTGCCGGTGCTGCCACCCGGCATTCGGCCGCTGCGGGTGCTGCAGATCACCGACCTGCACCTCATGCCCGGCCAGCGGCGCAAGCTGGCGTGGGTGCGCTCGCTGGCGACCCTGCAGCCCGACCTGGTGGTCAACACCGGCGACAACATCGCCCATGCCGACTCGATCGAGGTCCTGTTGCGCTCCCTCGACCCGCTCTTGGAGTTGCCCGGGGTGTTCGTGCTGGGCTCCAACGACTACTTCGCGCCCAAGCTCAAGAACCCGGCGCGCTACCTCATGGCCGACTATCGCCGGGGTGTCGGCCACGCGCCGCGGCTGCCGACCTCGCGGCTCGTCGAGGGTTTCCGCGGCGCCGGCTGGGCCGACCTGACCAACGCCCGAGTCCGTATGCCGGTGGGCGACGTCGCGCTCGAATTGGTCGGCGTCGACGACCCGCACTTCGACTACGACCGCTACGCGCGGGTCGCCGCCCCCGCGGACCCGTCGGCGGCGCTCACCGTGGGGGTGGTGCACGCCCCCTACCGGCGGGTCCTGGACGCCATGACCGCGGACGGGGCCGGCCTGGTCATCGCCGGGCACACCCATGGAGGCCAGCTGTGCCTGCCCGGCGTCGGAGCGCTGGTGACCAACTGCGACCTGGATCGCGCACGGGCCAAGGGGCTGTCCCGGTGGTGGCCGGGGGCCGGGGCGAGCCCCGCGCAGTCGGCGCCGCAGGACGCGGCATACCTGCACGTGTCGGCGGGACTCGGCACCTCACCCAAGGCTCCGGTGCGGTTCGCCTGCCGACCGGAGGCGACGCTACTCACGCTGGACCCGCGCGCTGGGTAGACGCCGCGGGGACGACGGCGGGCGCAGCGCGTCGCCCCGGAGCCGATTGGAGGGCCGCGGCGCCGGTCGGCTAAGGTTTCAGTTTGCTGCCGCACGCCCGTTCGGTCCACGATCGAGTGTCCGGAGGCCACGGGGTGTGGCGCAGCTTGGTAGCGCGCTTCGTTCGGGACGAAGAGGCCGCAGGTTCAAATCCTGTCACCCCGACTCACGTTTTCGCAGGTCAAAGGCCTTTTGCTCAGTCAGAGCAAAGTGCCCTCTCCTTCCCTGAGTGACTATCTGAGTGACTATGGATTCTCGTGTCCAGTCCCGAAGAGGCTGTCCATGGCCACCGCGCCGGTCTGGAGAACGGGCCGGATCTGGTGGCGGTAGACGAGCTCGGTGACGCTCGTGCCGCTGTGCCCGACGAGGCGCGAGATCTCCTCGATGAAGACACCCGAGTCGGAGAGCAGCGAGACGAACGAGTGCCGCAGCTCTCGCGGGGACCACTCCTTGGGGTCCAGGTTCGGCACGTTGGCCAGGGCGAGGCGTCACGCTCGGAGTGCGTTGTTGCGGTCCATCGGATTGCCCCCCCGCTCGGAACGACCAGGCCGTGGTCGATCCACCGCTCCCCCACCCTGACGCGCAGTTCGGCCTGCTCGACGCGTTGACGCCGCAGCGCCTCGACGGCCCGGGCTGGGAGTGCGAGAGTCCGGCGCGATTTGCGCGTCTTAGTGTCACCGCCCGACCGGACGGATCGCCAGACCTCCACGTAGGCCGGCACCGGAGGCGAGGCGGTCGGGATCCCGTCGAGGTGGACGTGCTGCGACTTGAACGTGCGCAGCTCTTCCGTCCGGGCACCTGTGAGCAGCGAGACGACGATGTAGTTGTGCATCCACTCGTCGGCGGTCTTGGTCATCACGTCCCGGGCCTGCTCCATCGTGAGCGACTTCGAGGGACGACCGGGGCGGCCGGTCGGCACGCTGCACAACAAAACGACGTTGCGCTTGACCTTGTCGCGAGCCATGGCCCTGTTCACCGCGCGGACGAGGCAGGCCCTCACTCCGCCAAGGGTCTGGTGCTGAGCCCTTTGGACAGTGCGAGCAGCCAAGCGTCTGTCGGCGACGCCTGAATACTGACCCCCTATCGACGGTTGAAAACTGACCCCCTCCGAGACCCTGATCTCACCAGTGGTGAGGCAGGAGGACGGGAGTGTTGTCAGTGGAGGACTGGGCTGAGATCCGCAGGTTGCACCGGGCCGAGGAGTTGCCGATCAAGTTGATCGCCAGGACCTTGGGCGTCTCGCGCAACACCGTGCGGGCGGCGTTGGCCGCCGATGGGCCACCGAGGTATGTGCGGGCGCTGGCGGGGTCGGCGGTGGATGCCTTCGAGCCGCGGATCCGTGAGCAGCTGCAGGCGGTTCCGACGATGCCGGCCACGGTGGTCGCCGAGCGGGTCGGGTGGACGCGCGGGATGACGGTGTTCAAGCAGCGGGTGGCTGAGGTGCGCCCGGCGTACCTGCCGCCGGACCCGGCCTCGCGTACCGCCTACGAGGCTGGCGAGCTGGCTCAGTTCGACTTCTGGTTCCCCGACATCGAGCTGCCGGTCGGCTACGGACAAACCCGGACGGCCAAGCGGCTGCCGGTGATGACGACGGTGATGGGATACTCGCGCTGGTCCGGCGGCCTGCTGATCCCCTCCCGGGAGGCCGAGGACCTGTACGCCGGCTGGTGGCAGCTGCTCTCGAGGCAGCTGCAGGGGGTGCCCAGGACGCTGGTGTGGGACGGCGAGGGAGCGGTCGGCCGGTGGCGCGCGCGACGGCCCGAGCTGACCGGTGACTGTCAGGCGTTCCGGGGCGTGCTCGGCGCCGCGGTGTACATCTGTAAGCCGGCCGACCCTGAGGCCAAGGGGATGCTCGAGCGGCTGCACGACTACCTGGAGAAGTCCTTCCTGCCGGGCCGGGTGTTCACCTCCCCGGAGGACTTCAATATCCAGCTGGCCGGGTTCTTCACCAAGGCCAACGCCCGCAGGATGCGGGTGCTGGGCTGCACTCCGGGCGATCGCGTGGCCGCGGACCGGGCAGCGACGTTGCCGCTGCCGCCGGTCCCACCCGAGGTCGGATGGCGCAAGACGGTGCGGCCGCCGCGTGACCACTACGTCCGGATCGACTCCAACGACTACTCGGTCCACCCGGCCGTGATCGGCCGGCGGGTCGAGGTCCACGCCGACCTGGGCCGGGTGTGGGTGACCTGCGAAGGAGCGGTCGTCGCCGACCACGCCAGGGTGTGGGCACGTCATCAGACGATCACCGACTTCGAGCACGCGGTCGCGGCCAAGCACCTGCGGCGGGGGCGTGCCGACCTGCTGCGGCCGGTGGCCGATGCGGCCACCGGCGGCGAGGTTGAGATCCGCTCCCTCGGGGTCTATGACCAGGCCTTGGGCGTGCTCGACCAGCTTGCCGACGAGGAGGTGTCGTGATGGCCCGCACCGCGGTCCTCAAGACCAGCCGGGACCTCACCAGCGAGCTGGAGTACCTGACCAGGGCGCTGAAGGCCCCCACCCTGCGCGATTCGGTCCCCCGGCTGGCCGAGCGTGCCCGCGAGGAGTCCTGGACCCACGAGGAGTTCCTCGCCGCGTGCCTCCAACGTGAGGTCGCCGCCCGGGAATCCCACGGCGGCGAAGGCCGGATCCGCGCCGCCCGCTTCCCCGCCCGCAAGTCGCTGGAGGACTTCGACTACGACCACGCCCGCGGCCTCAAACGCGAGACCATCGCCCACCTGGGCACCTTGGATTTCGTCGCCGCCAAGGAGAACGTCGTCCTCCTCGGACCGCCCGGCACTGGCAAGACCCACGTGGCGACCGGGCTCGCGGTCCGCGCCTGCCACGCAGGGCTCCGGGCCCTGTTCGCCACCGCCTCGCAGTGGGTCGACCGGCTCGCCGAGGCCCACCACGCCGGCCGGCTCCAGGACGAGCTCCGACGCCTGGCCCGCTACCCCGTGCTGGTCATCGACGAGGTCGGGTACATCCCGTTCGAGCCCGAGGCGGCGAACCTGTTCTTCCAGCTCGTCTCCTCCCGCTACGAGCGCGCCAGCCTGATCGTCACCTCCAACAAGAACTTCGCCCGCTGGGGCGAGGTCTTCGGCGATGACACCGTCGCCGCCGCGATGATCGACAGGCTCGTCCACCACGCCGAGGTCATCGCCCTCAAGGGCGACTCCTACCGCCTCAAGAACCGCGAACTCGGCCGCGTCCCCGCGGCCGTCACCGAAGAGGACTAACCAGCAAGGGGGTCAACTTTCAACCGTCGGAAGGGGGGACTGCCCAGGGTCTGGTTGACACCGAGCGTGTGAGGACTGTCAGTCCTCACCGGAAGGATGCCGACCATGCCCAAAGCGTTTCCCAAGGAGTTCCGCGACGATGTGATCGCGGTGGCACGTAGGGCCGAGGCGTCGGTGGCGCAGGTGGCCAAGGACTTCGGGATCTCCGAGTCCTGCCTGCACCGCTGGCTAGCTCTGGCTGACATCGAGGATGGCAAACGTCCTGGCGCCACGAAGGAGGAGTCGGAAGCGTTGCGGGAGCTGAAGAAGCGTAACCGGCTGCTGGAGCAGGAGAACGAGGTGCTGCGCAGGGCGGCGGCGTACCTGGCCCGGGACGTGCTCCCAAAATGACCTACCCCCTCATCACTGACCTGGCCGCTGAGGGGGCCACGATCCGGGTGCCCGTGATCGTCTCGTGCCGGGTCCTGGGCGTGTCCCGGCAGGCCTACTACGCGTGGCGGGCCGACCCGGTCAGCCAACGCGACTGGGACGACGCCCACCTGATCAACGCCGCCCGGGACGTGCACGCCGACGACCCGGAGTTCGGCTACCGGCTGATCAGCGACGAGCTGGTCGAGCAGGGGTTCACCGCCTCAGAGAACCGGGTGTGGCGGGTCTGCTCGATGACCGGGATCTTCTCAGTGCTCTCCCCGAAGCGCCGGGGCGGCAAACGTCCTGGCCCGGCGGTGTACGACGACCTGGTCGAACGCGACTTCACCGCTGACCGGCCCAACGAGCTGTGGCTGACCGACATCACCGAGCACGCCACCGGTGAGGGCAAGCTGTACATGTGCGCCGTCAAGGACGTCTACTCCGGGCGGATCGTGGGCTACAGCATCGACTCGCGGATGAAGGCATCTTTGGCGGTGGCCGCGCTGCGCAACGCGGTCGACCGCCGCGGCGGCCCGAGTGTGGTCTCCGGGTGCATCGTGCACAGCGACCGAGGTAGCCAATTCCGAGCCCGGAAATACACCCGTGCCCTGGCCGACGCTGGGCTGGTCGGCTCGATGGGGCGGGTGGCCTCGAGCGCTGACAATGCGGCCATGGAGAGCTGGTTCGCCTTGCTGCAGAAGAACGTGCTCGACCGACAACGGTGGGCCACCCGCGGCCACCTGCGGCTGGCGATCGTCACCTGGACCGAACGCACCTACCACCGCCGGCGCCGACAGCGTCGCCTGGGTCGACTGACCCCCATCGAGTTTGAGACCATCTACTCGACCGCCTCAGCGGCCTGACAAGACCACCCACCATGACTGTCAACCAGACCCTGGGCAGTCCCACTTGGCAGTGGATGAACCGAAGGGTGACCCCACTCAACGGGCGAGCAGCAGACGACTCGCCAGGACCGACCTACACGTCAGCCCATACCCCGACCTACACGTGAGGTCGTACGCGGACATCGCGGGCCGTCAGGTCGCGGAGACGACGCGCTCCGAGATGCGGGATCGCGTGGTTGCGACACAGGCTCTCGTTGGCGGCGCGAGTCTCCGTGTCGCGTGAGCCGAGGCCGAACTGCAGCCAGTCCTCGACGGCCTGCTTGACGGTGTATGCGTCGTGGACCGTCCTCATGGTCGCGCAGGACCTCCCGCAGCTTGCGCTTCGCCTCGGTCTTCGTCCGGCCCGACCCGCTATTGACGCTGCGCTTGCCTCGACCGCCGTAGCCGAGGATGACGGTCGCGATCCACCGTTGGCGGCGCACATCCCAGTGCAGCCCGCTGTCGCCCTTGGAACGGCGCTCGGTCATGCCACGCCCTCCGACAGGGATTCGAGGTACTCCTGCAGCGCGACGACAGGCACGAGCCGACGGCTCCCCTGTTTCACGGTGCGCAGCTGCCCCCGAGCGGATCAGCTCGTAGATGACCGACCGGCTCAGCCTCAACGCCTGGGCGGCCTCCTCCACGCGATAGGCCACGGCCGGGACGTCGATTTGCTTCTTCATCACTGCGCTCCCCTCACGGGTGATCCCGCCGCGGTCGCGGCGAGTCGTGCGATTGCCGAATTGCTGTCCACAGGTGGTGAGCCGCGTTGCGCGGCGAGGACTTTGGATTGCTCGTACTGGACGCGCCACCGCTGCGCCTGCCGGAGCGATTGGGCGATGACGGTGGTGTAGTCCCGTTTGGAGACGGGCACGTCTTCCCACACGAAGCGGGCTGCCCGTCGCTGTCGAGGACGTCGGCTGCCATCCGGTCGGCGTCGGGCGCGTCGATGCCGGCCTCCTCGAGGACCTGCCGCACGACCGCGGCGCGGTCGGCCCGGTGTTGGAGTGAGGGTCTTGCCGGACCACTGCCGAGAGACCAGTACACGGCGGCCGCCGAGGGCCGAGGGGCTCCCGGGCGTCTTTGGGTTGGATGCCGTAGCAGAGCCAGTTGCACACGCCGGGGAGCAGGGGAGCCAGCGGACCTCGCGGTGGAGCCGGTCGATGTGCCGCTCGTACGCCAGCTCGCCCGGGTCGACCTCGCCGTCTTGGTCGTTGTGCTCGTCGCGGGGCTGGGTGTAGGTGTCGGCGATGGACTTGGTCAGGTACTTGCACAGATACCGGACGGCCCGGTCGGAGTCGGGGGTGCCGCCGAGCAGGCCCTTGATGTCGACCTGCTTGCCGAGGGTGAGCACGTGCATCGGCTCGGCGTCGTCGCCCAGCTGGTCGAGCTCGTCGAACACTTCGTCCCAGCTGGGAAGGGGGCGCCGGTGTCGCTCCGCTAACTAATCGGCCCGACGGCCCTGACTTTGACCCCAACGCCGTCCCAGAGATGCCAAGTGTTCCGCAGCTAGCTGCTGCGCATCCGGATGACTCCGCACCCTCCACATAGTGCCTGACTGCTGCGATGGACCCCCGGATCGCCGCGGCCTTCAATCCTTCACGACACGAAGGATGGCTCTACCCTTTCCTGGGGCCACGGGCAGCCCGTGCCACTCGACTTCGCCGGTGCGTCTCGGCAACTCGTCTGCTGGCAACGTGTTTGGAAAGAGAGCAAGGGTGCGACCAACCTGAGTGGCGGCCGGGGCGAGCACTCCGTGGAAGCCAAGTTGATGAGCGGTCGCTGCAACAGTCCGACAAGCCTCGTAGGCGTCGACGTCATTCGTTGGAGACCGAAGCGTGGCGAGGTCCAGACCTGCGAGCAGTCTCGTGCCAGCGGTTGTGAGATCCAGGAGATTCGTCACCGCGACGTGGCACGTCACCAGCACTCGCGGGGCGATGTGCTCAGCGATGGCGCCCTCGACAGGGTCGACCAAGTGACGGTAAGCCTCGGCGACCACTGAGTCCTCAGGCTCACCTAGGTACACGACGGGGAAGCCGTCACTGCGTGACCACCGACCGTTCGCGACGTGTCCGGTCAGCGCCGCTTCCCGATACCGGATGGGCACATGCCTGAACCAGGTTCCATCAACACTGGCGCGTGGTGCGCCGGTCAGGCGATTCGTTAATTCGTTCCCGGACGGAGCCGCCACCTACCAGCCCCCCACGAGGCTGTCCACCTCGTCGAGGACCAGGTCGATCTCACCCTGTTCCAACAACTCAATTGGCCTCCGCATCCCGAGATCGCTGTTTCGGGAGTGCAGCCAGATGCGGATCCCCTCTTCCGTGTATACGTCGCGCAGCTTCTCCAAGATGAGTTTCACGTCAAGAAGTCGGGTCGCTCGTACGCCAGTGGGTTGGCTTGTACCAGCGGCCCACGTCTGGAGAGTGCGAACGCTCGCTCCTACAGCCTTGGCCAGTTCCGCCTGAGTGAGGCCGGAGGCGCCAACCTCCTGCATGACGCCGACAAAGGTCGCATGGGTCTGCGTCCGCTTCCCTTGCGTGCCACGCCTGCCGCCTGTGGTCACATGTGCTCCTGTCGCTCGTGCCCTGCGCCTCTGATTGTAGTGCAGAGTAGCACGCTGATTGCATGCTATTCTGCGTATTACATTGCGCGAGGAGGGTCTATGGCAGAGTTGCTGATCCGAGCTGGTTTCCAAGACGCATTGATGCTGCCCCGAGTTTTGGGCGCAGACGTCGACGGCCTCCCCCGAGTCCGAGTGGTCGTAGATGCACACGTTGCCGGACGTAGGCCGGAGATCGCCGCGGCGGCGAACGTCGCCGGCGCACCGCTCCTCATCGATCCTCAGACATACCTCCTTCAGGATCATCAGCCAATCGGGGATCCATGGTGTCGACTCCCGTTTGGCGTTCCGGGCAAGCTTGAGCCCCGGGACATGAGTGCGAGGCGGATCGACGAATTGATCGAGTCGGTGGCTCAGCTCCAGCTAGAGCGCGGAGCTACCGCCATCATTCCCCCTTACTTCTTCCTGGGCGGGCGCGAGCTTGGCTGGGCAGAGATCCAGGTTGCCGTGTGGACGAGAACCCGGCGCATCCTCCAGACGATGGGCGTCCAGCTGCCAGTGCTTGCCATCGCATCCCTAGACTGGAAGCGCCTCCGAGGCGCGGGCGCTCTCGCCCGCGGCGATGCCCTCGACAGAGCGCTGAGGGGCTTGAGGCCATCGGAAGTCGCAATTAGTTCTTCCAAAAGTCACCTCGGAGCGCGGCCTGAGGGACGGGTCCTGGACCTGTGCGCATCGATCGGAAAACTCAGAGAGATTGCACCTGTCATCGCTTGGCAGCAAGGGCTGCTTGGTGAGGCTTGTGTCATCGCCGGAGCCGTCGGATACGAGACTGGGATCGGCCAGCGTGAAGGACTCGACATGGGATCTACCCTGGCCTCTCGGCGTGCCGCCGCTGAGGACGGGCCTCGAGGCGCGCGGCCCGTGTTCGTGAGGGGACTGATGCGAAGCATCCCCAAGAGGTCGGTAGAGGCACTTTCCGACATGCCGCAACTGTGGGCGTCGATCTTCTGTGGGGACGCAGAGTGCTGCGCACCAAGCGGTCAAACGATGTTGCGCGACGCGCGAGCACACGCCGTCCTGTCTCGGAGGAAGTCCTTGGCCGACCTTACGTCAGTGCGGCAGCAAGCTTGGCGGTGGGGCGCTCTTGCCGATAGGTCAGCCCTTGGCTTGCAGCTGGCTGAGCGCATCAACCGAGCGCGTTCCATGTCCAACGACATCTCAAGAGTTGATGGCACCGCATTGCGGGGCATGAACCTTGTCGCGTCTGGGCTGCGTCGCGGTTCAGGTGCGATCCAGATCGCGTGACGCTTCCCAGCTTGCGCCGGACAGCGTACGGGACTGCTGGATAGGGCTCTATGAGATCAAGGGCGCGGCTCCGCCGCGCCAACCGCCTGGCTCAGTCCGGCTCACGGCAGGGACCCCCGCGCCGGCGCTGGCGCGCCTACGCACCCCCACCGCTCACCGGCCACGCCAGCCGGGAACCCGAGAGCACGCTGCCATCCGTCACGAGACCACTGACCTCCGAGCCGCCGACCCGACGCAGGAGCATCCGCCCGACTCTGGACCGCGTCAAGGGCGCCTGCGGCGTCGCTTCGCGATGGCCTCCGGCCACCCCTGACCCGACCACTCCGTCGAGCTCTCGTGCTCCGCTATGGGTTCGGTGTGTCGGCGACGCCTGAATATTGACCCCCTGGCGTCCTTGGGTTCCACGACTCGACGCAACACCCCGACTTGGATGAAGGGGTCGAGATGGGACGACCTGGACGCAAACGACGCTGAACCGTCCTGAGATTCCCGGAGGGTGTGTTGGTTGCGCGACCTCCGGGATGGGGGTCACGGTCGTAGCCTGCCGGTGATGGTGTTCGAACTCAACCGGGGGCAGGTGGTCCATCGCACCCCGTGCCGTGTCGGTGACCAATCCGACCGCGATGTTGACGTCGGTCTCCTTCTCTTCTCGCTCGACCGAACCGCAGGCCCACCGGCATACACTGCATCGCGAAACCCGCGGTGAGGAGAGGCTGATGCACTGGACGGCCGACGACATCGGCGACCTGTCCGCAAGGACCGCGATCGTCACCGGAGCCACGTCCGGCACGGGCCGGGTCATCGCCACCGAACTGGCGCGGCACGGCGCCACCGTGCTGCTGGCCGTGCGGAACACCGAGGCGGGTCGGCGGGTCGCCGCCCAGATGACCGGGCGCACCCAGGTCGAGCAGCTCGACCTGGCCTCCCTGGACTCGGTGCGCCGCTTCACCGAGCGGGTCGCCGGCCCGATCGACCTGCTGGTCAACAATGCCGGGGTGATGCAGCCGCAGCAGTACCGCACCACGACGGACGGCCACGAGCTGCAGTTCGGCACCAATCACCTGGGCCACTTCGCACTAACCGCCGGCTTGCTGCCCGCATTGCTCGCCGCGCCCACGCCTCGGGTCACCACGGTCTCCTCGATCGCCCACCGACAGGGCAGCGCCGCGGTCCTGGACGCCAACCCCGCGGCGGGTTACCAGCCGGGCCGGACGTACGGCAACTCCAAGCTCGCCAACCTGCTGTTCGCCCTGGAGCTGCAACGCCGCGCGACGGCGGCCCAGTCGCCCCTGACGTCGACGGCGGCGCATCCCGGGGTCGCGGTGACCAACCTGGTGGCCAACCCGGAGGGCATGGGCTCGCGGTGGTTCTTCCGCACGGTGATGCCCCAACTCATGCGTTTGGTCCTGCCCGGCGCGGAGGGCGGCGCGCAGCCGATCTTGTATGCCGCGTTGGTGGCCGAGCCGGGTAGCTACTGCGGGCCGAGCGGGCCCGGCGAGGTGCGCGGCGGTGTCGGGCCGGCCAGGATGAGCACCCAGGCGGCCGACCGCGACCTCGCCCGGCGGCTCTGGACGCTCAGCGAGGAGCTCACCGGAGTCCGGTTCGCCTTCTGACCGTACGGCGCGCCCGGCCGCCAGGCGACCGGACGGCATCCTAGGCCTTCCCCTTCGCCGCCTCCTCGGCCTGCAGGATGTCGCCCGTGGCGAACAGGTACGTGCCCAACTGTTTCTCGAACCCGGGATCGTTGCGGCGCAACCATTCCACGAGCATCGCCGCGTGTTCCTTCTCCTCGTCGCGGTTGTGCTCGAGCAGGCCCCGCAGCTCGTTGTCGGTGCAGCGCTCGACCCGCTGGTTGTACCAGTCGACCGCCTCGAGCTCCTCCATGAGCGAGACGATCGCCCGATGCAGGTCGAGTGCCTTGCTGCTGAGCCCGTCTTCGTGCACCCCGGTGCTGGACACGCGTGCCTCCTCTGGTCGGCGCTTCGGACGTGGGCACGACCAGCCGGTATGCCGCGACCCGGCGGCATACCCACGGCCCACACCCTGGCCCCACCCTACGACCCGGCGGCGCACCGACCGGGCGGCGCAACGTCGGGCGGTGCATTGTCGGGCCGCGCACCGACGGGCGCGGGCCGGCGGCGTCCCGGGCTATCCGCCCTGGTGCGCCCGCTCGGACTCCAGGGTCCGACGTCGGACCGTGGTGCCCTCCCACCGGGCGAACATCCGGTGGTCGATGTCGAACTGGTCGAGCACCTTGCCCACGGTCTGGTTGATGATGTCGTCCAGGGTCTCCGGGCGGTGGTAGAAGCTCGGCATCGGCGGCAGCATCACCCCGCCCATCTCGACCACCCGGCTCATCAAGCGCAGATGTCCCAGGTGCAGCGGGGTCTCCCGGGCCACCAGCACCAGGCGACGGTTCTCCTTGAGCACGACGTCGGCGGCCCGCACCAGGAGGTTCTCGTTGTAGCTGTTGGCGATCGCCGACAGGCTCTTCATCGAGCACGGCGCGACGACCATCCCGCTGGTCTTGAACGACCCGGAGGCGATCGGCGCCCCGACGTCCTTGTTGTTGTGCACCTCGTCCGCCAGCGCCTCGATGCCCTCCACGGTGAAGCCGGTCTCCAGCTCGATGACCCGCTTGGTCGAGTCCGACATGACGAGGTGGGTCTCGATAGGAGAGTCCTTGAGCACTTCGAGCAGGCGCACTCCGTAGACGGTCCCCGAGGCTCCCGAGATCCCGACGATCAGGCGAGTGGTCATCAGCGTCCTTTCGTGATGTGGGTGAAGACGTCCTGCGCACGGGCCCAGGCCGCCGGCGCAAATGTCACCGGACCCTCGCACTGGAAGTGGTCGAACCCGGTCGCGTCGATCCCGATCCGCGCGGTGATCCGCTCCGGCAGGCAGGTCGGGTCGATGGGATGACCGGGCTTGCCGCTGACGACGACGACGTCTCGATCGGGCTGGCTGCGGGTGACGATCGACCACTCCACCCGCACCAGGTCGGCGGGGTCGACGTCGTCCGCGACGACGACGACCTTCTTGGTGCGGTTGAGCTCCAACAGCTCCCGGAGCAGCTCGCGCACCGAGTCTGGCTCCGCCCGCGCGACGCTGACCACCAGCGCGGCGCCGAAACTCCCCGGTGAGAAGGCGACTCGGCGCACGAACGGGAAGCGGGTGCGGATCGTCGTGGCGATGGCCGCCTCGATGACCAGCACCAGCAGCGTGTCGCTCTCCGGGCCGGTCGGCAGCAGCGCCTGGTAGATCGGGTCGGCGCGATGGTGCACCGCGCCGATCCGGCACGTCGGCGTCACCGGGGTGCTCTGGTAGTAGCCGTTCGACTCCCCCATCGGCCCGTCGAACTGCCCGGGCACCTCTAACACTCCCTCGACGAGGAACTCGGCCCGGGCCGGCACCGCCAGCCCGGTCAGCGGCCCCTCGACCACCTCGACCGGCGCGCCGCGCACGCCGCCGCCGACCGCGAGCTTGTCGAAGCCGGCCTGCGGCGCCAGCGCCGAGCTGAGCAGCACCCCGGGCTCGAAGCCCATGGTGATCGCCACCGGCTGCGGCTGGCCCGCCGAAACCTGTTGCGCCAGAGTCGGCAACAGATCCACGAACGGTGCGGTGAGGAACCCCATCCCCAGCGCGTCCGGCCCACGCAGCTCCAGTCGGCACAGGGTGCGCTCCAGCGCCCCGGTCGCCGGGTTGCGCATGGTCACCATCCCGCTGGTGACGAACGGACCCGAGTCGCGCTCGTAGTGGGTCAGCGCCGGCAGGAGCCGCTCGACGTCCACGGGCGCGGAGTGCTGCAGCAACGGGGCGTCCGAGACGAGCACGGGCGCCAGCGGGCTACCGAGCCGGGCCTGGTATGCCGTGACGAGGTCGTCGACCTCGACACCCATGGCGGCAGCCAGCACCGCCCGGTCGTGGACGACGTTCGCCACGACCGGCACGGCATACCCGGCGACGGCGTCGAAACGGTAGGCGCGGCGCTCGCGGCGACTGGCCAGCGCGAGGAACGCGCCGATCTCGTGTCGCGGGCTCAGCGGCTCGCCGACGACGGTGAGCCGACCGGCCTCCTCCAACCACGCGAGCGCGGCCCGCAGGTCAGCGAAGGCCACGCGCTACCGCCACTCGGCGGGGATCTTGTCGACGAGGTCGGCCACCTTGATCGACCAGGGCTCGCCGACCCACTGGCCGCGGCCGAGGCGGGGCCACAGCCGGTCCGGGTAGCGGTCCGGGTCGCTGGACACCGACGCGTTGACGTACTGGCAACGGTACTTGGCGCGAGTCGGCGTGAGGTCGCGAATCACCATCTCCTGCACGGTGTCCTGGGCGACCGCGCTGAGCTCGGTGAGGAAGAACGTGTCGTACTCGGTCACGGCTGTCTCCTTGTCCGTCCTTGGCCGCTCAGTCGGTGAACCCGTAGCTGGACCAGTTCTGCGTCACCCTCTCGACGATCTCCTTCGGGTAGGTGTTCTGGAAGGACACCAGGATCGGCGTTTCGGCCCGGGTCCACTCCGGCGGCCACAGGCAGTCGAAACACACCTTGGAGCCACGCCCGACCGCCCGGTCGGCCGGTGAGGCGAACGGGTTGAGCGGTGTGCCGACGGAGTTGGCGTAGATGTGGATGTCCTTGGCCGGGTCGCACCGGGTCGAGAAGGCGTGGATGACCTCGGGGATGCTGTAGATGTCGGTCTTGTCGTCCACGACGATCACCTGGTGGAACCACGGCCCGAGCTTGCTGCCGAACACCAGCTGCGCGCACTGCTGGGCGATCCCGCTGTATGCCGGGTGCACGCCGATGACGACCAGGTGGTGGGTCGACTCGGGGAGCATGTAGACCCCGGTGATCGGGATGCCCTGGCTGCGCAGCAGCTTGTCCATCTCCAACGCGAGCGAGAACGAGCGCAGCAGCTGTCCCTCGTCGGTGGGCACGCCCATGTTGGACAGCGGCATGATCGGGGTGTTGCGGTGGGTGATCGCGCGCACCCGGTAGACCTGTCGACCTTGGCGTGGCGAGGTGCGGTAGCCGGTGTACTCGCCGAACGGCGCCTCGTCCATGACGATGCCCGGCAGCAGCTCGCCCTCGATGATGATCTCGGCGTGCGCGGGCACCATGAGGTCGCTGGTCTCGCACTTGACCAGCTCCATCGGGTCGCCCATGAGCATCCCGGTGAGCTCGTCCTCAGGGATCGCCGAGGGCGCCGCCGCCGCGATGCCGGCCAGCGGGTCCATGCCGATGACCGTCGCGAAGGGCAACGGCTCGTTGCGGGGCACGCTCTTGCCGTGGAACATCTTGCCCATGTCGCTGAACGGCAGGACCGGGCCCACCATGGTCTTCTCGTCGAAAGCCATCTGGCGGTACATCCCCCAGTTGATGGCCTTGGTGTCCGGGTCGGACGCGACCACCATGTGCCAGGTGCACAGGTACCGGCCGCCGTCGCCGTCGTGGACCATCGGGGCGGGCAGGTCGAAGAGGTTGACGTCGTCGCCGGTGATGACGACGTCCTTGCACGGAGCGTCGGACTTCTCGACGATCCGCGGCGGCACCGGGGTGCCCTCGCTGCGCTCGAGGTAGACCTCGGCGATCTGCGGGATCGTGCTGTCGGCGGGCAACCCCAGGGCCACCGCGAGCTTCGGGTAGGTCGCCAGCGGCGCACCGAGGGCCTCGAATCCCGGGTAGTCCTTGATGTCCGTGAAGTACGGCGAGGGGCTCTTGCGCTCACACACCCGCCGGACGATGGCGCCCATCTCGAGGTCCCAGTCGACCTGCTGGTTGACCTGCACGAGCAGCCCCGACTCGCGCAACCCCTCGATGAACTCCCGGTTGTCCCGGTAGTACGTCCATCCGCCCTGGCCGACCCGGCCGGCCTTGCCCTGCTGCGCCATCTCTAACCCCATCCCTTGGAGGAAACCTTGGCCACGAGCCCGTCCCACTTGCCCTGGGCTCGCAGGATGAACTCGCCCAGCTCACGCAGCACCCCGTGGCCACCCGCGCGCTCGGTAACGTAGTGGGCGGCGTCCTTCGCCTCCTGGCAGGCGTTGGCCGGTGCCACCGCGAAGCCGACCGTGCGCATGACGCCGAGGTCGATGATCTCGTCGCCGACGAAGGCGATGTTCTCCAGGCTGATGCCCATCTCCTGGGCGACCTCGGCGAGCTTGCTGGTCTTGTCCTTGGCCTGGAACACGTGCTTGATGTTGATCTCCGCCGCCCGGATCTCCACGATCCTCGACTTGCGGGTCATCAGCGCGACGTCGACGCCGAGCATCATCAGGCAGTTGGCCCCGAAGCCGTCGTCGTGGCAGAAGGTCTGGTACTTCACCCCCTCGTCGTTGTAGAGGATCGCGCCCGTGGTCAGCACGCCGTGCACGT
Organism: Dermatophilaceae bacterium; assembly: GCA_037045055.1. Taxonomy (GTDB): domain Bacteria; phylum Actinomycetota; class Actinomycetes; order Actinomycetales; family Dermatophilaceae; genus Phosphoribacter. The sequence continues at coordinate 1,031,923 of JBAOHJ010000003.1, forward strand.
CCAGGACCACCAGCTTGGTGTTGGCGGCCCGGGCCTGGGCGTCGGCCCGGTCCTTGCCGTGGGGCAGCGCCCCCGTCGTGTCGCTCATGCCCAGCTCGTCCTTCCGCTCGTGCCGGTATGCCGTCAGTCCGCCGGCCCGGAGCCCAGCCCCAGCTCCGCCCACCGCGACGTGATGTTGTCGAGCACCGATTGCGACATCTGCACCTGGACCGGCTTCTCCTTCCACTCGAAGGGGATCGTCGCGTCCATGACGATGCGCGAGGTGATGAACTTGTTGCTCGCGTCCAGGGCCGGGTCCAGGGGGGTGGACCGGCCGCGCTTGAGGATCTGGGTGCCCCGCTCGGCGTCGTAGCGGGTCGCCAGGGCCCACCACACCCGGGGCAGGTCGTCGGCCTTGATGTCGTCGTCGACGATGATCAGACCCTTGAGCCCGTAGGTGCACGTGTTGCTGGCGATCACCGCAGCGGCGACCTGGTCGGAGTGCCCCGGGTAGAGCTGCTTGACCGAGACGATCGCCCAGAACCGCCCGCACGCCTCCGGTGGCATGTACACCGACTTGACCCCCGGGATGCCCATCTTGGTCAGCTCGGTCCACAGGGTCGCGTTGCGGACGAAGGCGAGCATCATGTGGTTGTCGTTGACCGGCCGGCCGACCGAGGCGGCCAGGAAGATCGGGTCGGTGCGGTGGTGGATCCGCTTGACCTCGATCGCCGGCTTGGGCACCGGGTGGTAGAGCTCCTCGGTGTAGTAGCCGGTGTACTCCCCGAACGGCCCCTCCATGCGGGGGTTGTCGCCGTCGATGTAGCCCTCGAGGACCCACTCGGCGTCGGCCGGGATCGGCAGCCCGGTCAGTGGGGCCTTGACCACCTTGACCGGCTCGCCGCGCAGGCTGCCGACGACGTCGTACTCGTTGGCGTTCTCGACCATCGCGCTGCCGGCGAGCATGAGCAGCGGGTCGCAGCCGACGACCAGGCAGATCGGCATCTTCTGGCCCGCCTTGCGGTACTTCTGCAGGATCCGGTCGCCGCGCTTGCCCTTGAGGATCTGCGCCCCGACGGTCGTGGCGTCGAGGACCTGGCTGCGGTAGGTGCCGAGGTTGATCTCGTCGGTCTCCGGGTCGCGCACCACCATGAAGCACGCGGTGCCGATGTACCGCCCGCCGTCCTGCTCGTAGAAGCGCGGCGAGGGGATCTGGGAGAGGATGTCGATGTCGGCCTCCTCGATGGTGTGCTCCAGCACCGGGCCGGTCTCGACCTCCTGCGCGCGGATGACCTCGCCGACCGAGAGCTTCATCCACTCGTAGGACAGGTCCACCATGGTCATGTCGGAGCCGCGCCCGAGCACGGTGGCCAACCGCCGGGTGTTGCTGTAGGCGCCGAAGAGCACCGACCCGCACCCCTCGTGGTCCTTGACGTTCTCGAACAGCACCGCCGGCCCGTCCCGCTCCTCCAGGAGCTTGGCGATGTGGCTCATCTCGAGGTTCCAGTCGACCTGTGCGGTCACCCGCTTGAGGTCGCCGTTCTTCTCGCATTGGGCGATGTAGTCACGCAGGTCCATGGGCACTCCCAGGTGCTGAGTCGTGAGCGGGCGGACGGAGGGCGGTGCATCGGGTGACGGCAGCGCAACGCGGTGCCGTCTGGTGCGGCAGGTAACCGGGTGGGGGCTCGCCTCGCATCATGGCAGCAAACCGCCGCGATGCGGTAGCCCTTGCCCACGCTCGACGCCGGACCGGGCCGGGCGGCATACCCGCGCCGTCGCAGCGGCATCGGCGCGCCGCGGTCGCCGTCACGGCGTTACCCCCGCCGGGATGCCGCGGGCCGGCACCCGGCGCGCCTTGCCCCGCAGCGCACCGAGATCCGCGCAGCCGGCGTGCCACATGGCCAGCAGCAGCTCGCGGCGGAAGCGGGCGATCGTCGCGTCGAGGTGATCGGCCGAGATCGCCGCGCTGCGCAGCAGGGGCAGGGCCATCCCGACCGTCGTCGCGCCCAGGGCCAGGGCCTTGGCGGCCTGGACCCCGGTGCGGATCCCGCCCGTGGCGATGACCGGCATCCCCGCCGGCAGGTGGCGCACCGCGGCGACCAGCGAGTCGGCGGTGCGGGTGCCCAGCTCCTCCTCCGGCCCGCCGACCGGCCGACCGGCAACCAACGCTTCCACTCTGCCCCAATGGGTCCCGCCGAGCCCGGCGGTCTCCACGCCGCCGAGGACCTCGGCGAACGGCGGCTCGGACAGCCGGGCGAGCAGCGACTCCGGCAGCCCGGCGCCGACCTCCTTGACCACCACCGGGTAGGGGAAGTCGGCCAGCAGGTCGGCCAGCCGGTCGAGCAGCCCGGTGAAGTCCAGGTCGCCGGCAGGCTGGAATGCCTCGTGCAGGGGGTTGACGTACAGCGCCAGGGCGTCGGCCTCGATCGCCTCGACGGCCCGCAGGCATTCCGCGCGCCCGAAACCGTAGTTGAGGTGGACCAGACCGAGGTCGGCGAACAGCAGGATGTCCGGGGCCACCGAGCGCACTCGGAAGCTCGCCGCCGCGTCGGGGTCGCGCAGCATGAGCTTCTGCGAACCCACCGCCATGCCCAGGCCGTGCCGCTGGGCGGCCGCGGCCAGGCGCAGGTTGACCTCCCCGGAGCGCTCACCGCCGCCGGTCATGCTGGAGATCAGCAGCGGCATCCGCAGGCCGCGCCCGAACAGCGTGAGACGGGTGTCCAGGTCGGCGTAGGCGACGTCGGGCAGCGCCCCGTCGAGGCGGTAGTCCTCCAACCCGGTCGTCGTCGTCGACTCGACGTCCTGGGTCAGGCACACCTCGACGTGCCGGTCCTTGGCGCCGACACCGCCGCTGGGGACCGGCGTGCCGGTCACGACCCGGCCCCCGTGGTCGAGACCGCGACCGACACGACGTCGCCGTCGCGGACCCTCAAAGCGGCGCGCAGGTTCACCGGGGCCACGACCTCGAGCACGTCGGCGGGGTAGCCGGGCAGGTGCGGGCGCACGACGCCCCCCGGCAGCCGCGCGTCGAGCACGACGGGCAGGTAGCTGGAGTCACAGAAGCCCTCCTGGCCCGCGGGCAGGGTCAGGCACGGGCCTCGGCTGGCCAGCGCCTGCCAGGTGGCCCGGTCGGCCGGGTCCTCGATGCGCAGGTTGAGCGTGCCCGGGTAGGGCTCCGCGCCCAGCCAGGCCCGCAGCTTCTCGCGCACCCACGGGACGGTGACGAAGCCGGCCGCCTCGCCGACTCCCGTGACGACGGTGCCGTGCAGGGGTGGCCATCCCCCGGCGCCGCCCATCAGGGGGTGCCGGGCAGGTCGTCGAGGATCTCCTGACCGAACAGCCCGCGTCGGTTGTCGGTCATCGCCGCTCGGGTGGGGGTCACCCGATAGACCGCGATCTGGGTCAGCCGCGCCGCGACGCTGGGGTCGGTGAGCATGGCGCCCACGAAGGGGAACCGCGCGACGTATGCCGCGAAGGCACCGGCGCGCGCGGCACCGGACAACCGGGTCGCCTCGCCCCACAGCTGGATCCCCTGGATCTCGCGCCAGTCCTGGTAGATGCCGGCGACCGTCACGGCCACCGGCGCGCCGTCGCCGATGTCGACGCCGTGCCGGCTCGTCGGCTTGCTCAGGAAGGTCAGCCGCAGCCTCGCGTCGCTGGCGTAGAACACCGTCGCGGCGTGCGGCATACCGGCGACCTCGGTGCCCGGGCGACCGACCGTGGCGATCGACGCGGTGTGCTGCGAGCGCAGGTAGGCCTCGACCCGGTCGACGAGCGGGGCCTCGGCGCCCGCCGGGGCGGCCGGGCGGTCGCGAGCCCGTCCCAGTCGCGTCACTTCACCCGGACGCCAGTCATCAGCTGGCTGACGATCCGGTCCATCGCGCCGGCCTTCTTCTCGGTCTTGGCCTGGGCGGCCTTCGCCGCCCACACCGACTCGGGCCGGACCTGCAGGATGATGACGTTCTCCGGGAAGTCCAGGTCGCCGTCGATGGCGAACTCGATGTCGTAGGGCTTGCCGTAGTACTTGTCGATCGCCTTGGAGACCCGGGCGATCTCCTGGATCTCCTCGGCCGTCACGCAGAAGCGGGTGCGGTCCGCCTCGGGCACCTCGACGACGTCGATGTCGCTGCCGGTGTCCCGGTAGGCGCACATGACCTCCTTGCTGCCCTTGGTGGACTTGATGACGCCGAGCGTGACCTTGTCCAGCAGGTAGTTGTCCGGGGTGACCAGGCCGCTGACCACGGCCTCGCCGAGCCCGTAACTGACGTCCACGGTGATCTTGGAGCGGTCGCCGTTGACCGGGTTGAGCGTGAACACCACACCGGAGACCCGGGAGTTGACCATCTTCGGCACGCCGATACCGATGTTGAGCAGGAAGTGCATGCCCTTGTTGAGCCGGTAGGTGATGGCCTCCACGTGGTAGGCGCTGGCCCAGGTCTTCTTGATGTAGTCGATGAGATCCCGCTCGCCCCGGATGTTGAGGTAGGTCTCCATCTGTCCGGGCATCGACACGGCGCCGCTGGAGCGCACCGCGACCGGGACGTTCTCGTGGTGGGACATCTCGCACAACCGTCGGTATGCCGCGAGCGTCTCGTCCTCGATCTGCGCGGGCACCTCGGCGGAGGTGATGAGACCCACCGCGAAGTCGCTCGCCGCCCGGCAGGCGTCCAGGGTGGCCTCGCCCAGGGAGGTGAGGTACTTCTCCAGCTCGGCCTTGATCCCCGTCTCGGTGACGAAGGTGTCGTTGGCGTGCAGCGTCAGCGCGAACCCGGGGCTCGTGCGGATACCGCCCTTGATCATCTCGCCGAGGTTGGCGTTCTTCTTCCCGACCAGGGGGAAGTCGGCTCCGGCCAACTCGTCGTACCAGAACAGGGTCGTGCGTTCTCTGTCCGTCATCGTTGCCTCTCCGAGTGTGGTCAGGGCGCCGGCAGGGCCAGGGTCGGCCCTGCCGGCGTGCCGGTCAAGCTCTCGACAGGATCGTCACCAGACCCTCGTCGCCGTCGATGCGCACCAGGTCGCCGGTCTTGATCGTCGTAGTGCCACGCCCGGTGCCGACCACGGTCGGCAGGCCGTACTCGCGGCACACGATGGCCGCGTGGCACATCGCCCCGCCGACGTCGGTCACCGCGCCGACGATCTTGGTGAAGGCGGGCGCCCAGCTCGGGGAGGTCGTCGTCGCGACGAGGATCTCGCCCTCCTGCAGCTGGTCGAGCTCGTCGGCCGACTTGATCACCCGGGCCTTGCCCTCGACGATGCCCGAGGATCCGGGGGCGCCGGGCAGCACGTTGCTCTCGGCTCCCGACTGGGCCTCCATCCCCGACAGCCAGTTCTTGAGGGTCGAGGTGGTGACGCCCCACAGGACGATGGTGAACGGCTCGGTGACGACCTCGGGCACGGCACCCAACGCCGGCGGCGGCGTCCACTCCTGGAACTTCTGGAGCACCCCCCGGCGCCATTCCACCTCCTTCTTCCAGTAGGACGGGCCGCGCGCGATGATCCCGGTCGCCCAGCTGGTGACGTGGTCCCAGAGCGCGTCGCGGATCTCGCCGCGCTTGAGCAGCCAGACGTCTTCCTTGTCCTCGAAGAAGCCCGCGTCGGCCAGCAGCGCGCCGACCTGGCGCACCTTGGTCCAGAACACGCTGTGGAACCAGTGCTCGACGTAGAACAAGTGGTCCTCGACGTAGGGGAACACGGTCTGCGAGATCGCCAGCGTCTGGTCGAAGGACTCGCGGTCCTCGTCGTTGTCGATGAGCGAGCGGTACTCCGCGATCAGCGCGTCGGCCTCGGCCTTGAGCTTCTCGGTCGGGCGCCCGACCTGCTTGCCGGCCTTGATCGCCTCGATGTGCATGGCGATCGAGGAGAACGGCACGTCGAGGTTGTCGTTCCACGAGTAGTGGTGGTGGTACCACCCGGTGCCCGTGGAGATGTAGAACCACGGGTAGCGCGCCTTCTCCAGCTCCTCGAGCCAGGTCTTACCGGCGTCGCTGGTGGCCATCGTGGACATCACGGCCTCGGCGCCCTGCTGGGTCTCGAACACGGTGTCCAGGCCGGTGTCGATGGCCAACCGGGCCAGCCGGATCAGCTCGGCGTCGGGCCGGTACATGACGACGTCGATGCCCGAGACCATCTTGGTCAGCGTCGAGATCGGGATGTCGGGGAAGATCGTGTTCGCCGTGTTGATGAAGGTGACGTACGCGGCATACCCGAGGTTGAGGAACTGGAAGTGATACTGCCAGACCCGCAGTCCCATGTTGATGAGCTCGTCGTACTTGGTGAGCAGGGCGTAGCCGCTGCCGGTGCCGTCGGGGTTGTCGAAGACCAGTGAGGCGTCCTCGACGTCGGGCAGCGGCTCGAAGGTCACCGCGGCCAGCTCCTCGTGGAGCTGGTTCATCCGGACCTTCCACTCCTCGTAGAGGGCGTTCCAGTTCTGGTAGTAATGCCCGGCGCGCTCCATGAACACCGGCGCCCGCTTCTCGATCTCCGCCGGGTCGTCGACACCGATCGGCGAGATGTAGACGTAGCCGTTGACGATGCGGTGCGCGATGCCCAGGGCCGGGGGCACCAGGAAGGTCCGGGTGTTGTTCTGCGAGAGGCTAAGGAACCACGCCTCGTCCCAGATCAGGTCGAAGGGGTAGTGCGGCTCGGGGTAGTGCAGACCGTCGTAGTACCAGAGCTGGCTCTCCTCGAAGGCGGCGCGCTCCGGGTCGTCCTTGCTGAACTGGTAGTAGTAGGGGTAGAGCTTCTCCCACCCTTCGGTGCCGGGGATCGTCGGCACCTCGTGGGGGCTGAGGAATTTCGGACCTGAGTCGTTGGATGGCACGGGTTTTCCTCCAGTTCACAAGGCTTAGAGCGCGAACCACCGGGGCTCGGCGAAGTACTCGGTCGTCCGCAGGATGCGGCTGTAGTAGTTGGTGACGTACTCGGTCTTGAGGCGGTAGCTGTTCTCGCGGTAGGTGGGGTTGTCGAACAGCGCCCCGATGTCGACGGGGTCGCGGAAGGTCAACTCCAGGACGATCTCGCTGTGCCCGCCGATGAGCACCTGCCAGGCGTCCGTGACCTCGAGGTAGTCGAGTGCCTCGAGGGCGGGGTGGTACTCCTGAAGGATGAACTGGGCGTAATCGGCCCGCTTGCCGGGCTGGATGTCCCAGTACTGGTTGAACTTCCAGACCCCCTTCTGGATCTGGTAGGTCCCCCGCGGGACCCGACCGGTGGACCGCATGATCTTGCTGCGGTAGCCGACGACGATGTCCTTGAGGTCGGCGACGAGCTGCTCGTACTCGACGCTCGCCATGATCCGGTTGAGATCCTCCAGGGAGTCGGCCCGGTTGACCGACATCAGGATGGGGCCGGCCCCGACCTCGACGTAGAAGCCGCCGACCGGTTGCAGACCCAGCTCCGTGCATCCCGGGATGAACCGGTTCTTGACGAATTCGGAGTACTCCTCGGTGCGCTCCGGAGGGAGGTTCCAGCCCATCTTCATGAGAACTTGCACGGTTCGCGTCTCCCGTTGTGGTCGAGATGGATCCTGCTGTACACGCGCGAAAGGGGCCCGTGGACCGTGGCCACTCGTGCCAGATCCCGCGCCCCCATCGGGGCCAGCGTACGCATAAACCGGCGATGTGAGAAGGGCGACATTGTCGGGTCGCGCGAAACGGACACCGTCGACCGATCGGCGCCCGGGTGGCACCGGCCCGACCCGAGTGCCGAGACCGGCGCGGGACCGCCGGCCCGTCAGGCCAGGTCGACCGGGCGTCTTCCGGGCGCCGGCCGGTCAGGTCAGGTGCTCGCCCAGGGTCACCGGGCGCAGCCCGCGCGCCAGCAGCCCCGGCAGGCCCGCGGCATACCCCTCGGCGCTGGCATGCTCCGGCCGGTTGACGTGACTGATGACGATGTCCCCGCCCCGGACGGTGCGCAGGGCCGCGGCGACCTGCGCGGGCGTGAACGTCGTGCCGGCGTCGCCGTTGACGGAGAAGTTGACGACCTGCTCGCCCAGCTCGCGGCAGATCCGCACCGCGACGTCGTCACAGTGCGCCGTGCCGGATCGGAAGAACCGCGGCGGGCGCCCGAGCAGCGCGGTGAGCTTCGCGTGGTTGCCGGCGACCTCGTCGTAGACCTCCGCCGGGCTGCTCGTGCCCGGCTCCCCGTACGCGGAGCGACCGGTGACCGACAACGGCATGTGCCGGGTGCCGTGGTTGCCGATCTCGAACAGGGGGTCGGCGACGAGGTGGTCGGCGATCCGCGGGTTGGCGTCGATCCACCGCGAGTTGAGGAAGAACGTGGCCTTGACCCGCAACCGGCGCAGCAGCTCGACGAGATCCCGGTCGTAGCCGCATCCCGAGCTGGTCGGGCTCGGCCCGCCGCAGGCGTCGAAGGTCAGCGCCACGACCGGGTCCCGGGTGCCGAGCGCCTGGACGATCCCGTCGGCCTGCAGGCCCCAACTTGTCGGTGCGACACCGGCATAGCGCGCGACGAGCGCGGCTCGGTCCACGGCCGGCGCGGCCACCGGCGTGGTCGCGCTCGACGCGGCCGTGCTCGACGCGGCCGAGGGCTCCGGCGCGCCCGCCGGCGTCGGGCCGCCCGCAGTGAAGGGGTCGGCCATCGACGGGGACGGCCCGCGGGTCGCGGTCTGCGACTCGGACGGGGCCGCGCATGCCGCGAGGGCCGCCGACACTCCACCGAGCAGCAGGGCCCGCCGGCCGATCACGCGCACGCGGACCAGACTAGGGCCGGCGGCCCCCGGACGCCGGTATGCCGCCCGGGCCCTCGACCGGACGGCATACCTCGCAGGCGGGTCAGGCGACCCGGACAGGCCTCTGGGTGGGGTGGGTCGGGTGCTTGAGGTCCCAACCGGCGAAGGGGGCCCACTCGCCCTTGGGCTGGCCCAGCCGGTCGGCGATGATCTGCACGGTCATCGGGTTGTTGGCCATGCCGAAGTGGCTGGAGAGCACCTCGATGTTCTCGGTGCGCGGGGCCGGCTTCTCGACGATCTTGCGCCAGTCCATGGTGCCGTCGGTGCGCGAGTAGATGACCGTCGAGGGGACCGGGAGGCGACCGGCGGCGAACTTCTGGTCCTTGGGATACCACCAGCCCTCCAGCGAGGTGCCCATGTTGATCACCTGGCGGACCTTGTCGGGAGCCGCGTGGGCGACCATCCGGGTGAAGGCGCCGCCGACGCACCAGCCCACCAGGCTGACCTTGTCGCCGTCGTACTTCTCGTAGAGCTCCTCGGTCATCTTCAGCAGGGTGGACCGGATCTTCTGGGGCGGCAGGTACATCATGTGCACCGGCGGCGAGTAGACGTGGTGGCCGATCAGGCGCAGCGCACCGCGCACCTGCATGGTGCCCATCGAGGGGCTCCACAAGCCGGTGACGACGATGACCGGGTGACCGTCCGAGGTGTGCTGGGGCACGAGCAGGGGGGTCGCCGCAGCCAGGGCGCCCATCTCCACCATCATGCGCGAGGGCTCGAACATGCGCCAGATGGCCGGATGCGTCGCGATGTTCGGGACGCTGTCGGGGATGATCTTCATTGGTCACCTCGGGAGCTAGCGGTAGGGACGTGTGATGGTGCCTCGAGCGGGCGGTCCTGACCGACGGGCCTGACCACGATGCGCCTAGTTTACCAAGCGTTGCTTGGTTTGCCAAGCACTTGGCGGGGGTGACCTCCGAGCCCGGTATGCCGTCCGGCGGGAAACTCCTCGCCACCAGTGTGCGTCGAGGGCCGGGGGCCGCGCGCCGCCTGTGTCGCACGGCATACCGGCCCGACGCACCGGCCGCGCAGCGCCCCGAGGCGGCGTGCGAGGGCGGGCTCAGGCGACCTTGCCGGCCGCGCTGGCCTTGTCGCCGGCCTGCTCCAGCGTCCACCCGCTGAACGGGCGCCAGGCGCCCTTGGGCTGCATCAGCCGGTCGGCGATGATGTGCAGGGTCATCGGGTTGTTGGCCATGCCGAAGTGGCTGGAGACCACCTCGATGTCCTCGGTGTGGTGGTGGTGCTCGCGCGGTTGGGTCACCTGCTTGCGGCTGAAGGTCCCGTCCGAGCGGGAGTACACCGAGGTCGACGGCACCGGCAGCGGGTCGCTCGACGTGGTCTGCCCGCTCGCGTGCGTGAGCTTGGGATACATCGGCAGGCTCTTGGCCACCCCCATGTTGATGACCTGGCGGACGGCGTCGGGCAGGGCGTGTGCGGCCAGCCGGGTGAAGCCGCCGCCGTAGCACCACCCCGCCAGCGTGATCGGCTCGCCGTAGAGCTCGGCGACCTTCTCGGTCTCGCGCAGCACCACGTCGAGGATGGTCCTGGGCCGGCGCAGCATGGTCAGCTCGGGGACGCAGTGCACCTTGTGCCCCAGGGCCTTGAGGGCCAGGCGCATCTCCAGGGTGCCCACCGCCGGCGCCATCGCCGGGACGACGAGGATGGGCTGGCCGTTGGTCGTGCGGTGTCGCAGCAGCCAGGGCAACGCCAACGGCGTCGCCGCCATCTCCACCACCATGCGGGGGGCCTCCAAGGCGATGAACTGCCCGGGTTGGGTGATCCAGTCGGGGATGCTGTCGGGGGTGAGCTTGGTCATCGTCGGTCGACTCCTCGGGGCGATCATGGTCGGGTCCTGCTACTCAGGGTGCGGCCCAACCGGCCGGTAGGGTCGGGCAGTTCCGCTGATCGAAATGTCCACCCGCCGGTGCCCCCGACGTCACCGCCCGGCGCGGATCGGCCCACCGGAGGGCGTGCGGGTCAGGCCGAGGTGGCGAGCACCTCACCGGAGACGACCTGAGCGCTCGCGGCGCCGTAGGGCGCCCACTGGCCCTCGGGCTGGGCCAACCGGTCGGCGAGGATCCGCATCGTCATGGGGTTGTTCGCCATGCCCCAGTGACTGGAGACGATCTCGAGGTTCTCGTTGAGCGGACCGTCCGGCTCGCACACCCGATGGTGCTCGAACATCCCGTCGCTGCGCGAGTAGACCACCGTAGACGGCACGGGCAGGTGCTCGACACCGGCGTACTTGTGCTCCTTCGGATACCACCAGCCCTCGCGGGACGAGCCCAGGTTGACGACCTGGCGGACCTTGTCGGGCACTGCGAAGGCCGCCATCCGGGTGAACGCGCCGCCGACGCACCAGCCGATGAGGGAGACCTTCTGGCCCGTCTGCGCGTGCAGCTTGTCCACCTCGGCGATGACGACGCGCCGGATCGTCGACGGGGTGCGCAGCATGGTGAACTCGGGCGGGGTGTGCGTCGGGTACCCAAGCAGCTTGAGCGCCGCGCGCATCTCGATGGTGCCCGCATTGACGCTCCACAGACCGGTGACGACGAGCACGGGGTGACCGTGCTCGACCTTCTTCTTCACCAGGGCCGGCATGGCCAACGGCAACGCGATCATGTCGACCGCGGCGCGCGGGACCTCGGCCAGGGTGTACAGCTGGGGCTTGCTCAGGACGTCGGGCAGACGGGGGGACAGGGACGTCGACACGGGGGACCACCTTCGGGATCGGGGCGGGCACGGGGTCGGCGGGGCCGACCGCCGCGCTCTCATCTGGTGCTCAGGATACCAAGCAGAGGTCGTTCGGCGGACCCGCTATTCCGCTAGGCGCAACGGGCGTGAGGCCTCGTGCCCGCCGACGGTATGCCGCGTCCGGGGACTGTGTCGCACGGCATACCGGGTCGGTCCGGCCGGCGCCCCGCAGACCTCGCCGCGGGGAACCGAAGGTGGCAGGCTCGGCGCATGAAGAGCACCATGCAGACCACCCCCCTGCTCATCTCCTCGATCCTGCGCTACGGCACGACCGTGTATGCCGACCAAGAGGTCGTCACCTGGACCGGCGAGGGCTCGCGCTCGATGACCTTCGCCGAGCTGGGCACCCAGGCCGCGCAACTGGCCCACGCCCTGCGCGGGCTGGGCATCACCGGCGACCAGCGCGTCGGGACGTTCATGTGGAACAACGCCGAGCACGCCGTCGCCTACCTCGCCGTCCCGTCGATGGGCGCCGTGCTGCATGCCCTCAACATCCGGCTGTTCCCGCCGCAGATCGTCTACATCACCACGCACGCGGACAACCGGGTGGTCATCGTCGACAACTCCCTGGCCCAGCCGTTCTCCGGGCTGCTGCCCCACCTGGACACCGTGCGGCACGTCATCGTCAACGGCCCGATCCCGCCGGAGACTCTGGCGGCGCTGCAGAACGCCCCGCAGATCGAGGGGGTGCACGACTGGGCGACGCTGCTGGCGGCCCAGCCCACGAGCTTCGACTGGCCCGACGACCTCGACGAGGACAGCGCCTCGTCGATGTGCTACACGTCGGGCACCACCGGCCATCCCAAGGGCGTCGCCTACTCCCACCGCAGCAACTACCTGCACGCCGTGTCGGTGCCGCTGTCGCTCGGCGTGCGCCAGGGCGACCGGCTGCTCACCGTGGTGCCGCTGTTCCACGCCAACGCTTGGGGCTTCCCCTACCTGGCCCTGCTGTCCGGCGCCTCGCTGATCATGCCCGACCGGTTCCTGCAGGCCGAGCCGCTGGCCCGGATGATGCAGGAGTGCGGGGTCACCCTGGGCGCCGGCGTCCCGACGATCTGGAACGACCTGCTGCACTACCTCGAGGCCAACCCCACCGACGTCTCGGCCTGCCGCACCCTCATGGTGGGCGGGTCGGCGGCACCGCCGGCGTTGATGACGGAGTTCCAGGACAAGTTCGGCATCCAGATCATCCACGGCTGGGGCATGACCGAGATGTCGCCGGTCGGCAGCATGGCCGTCCCGCCCGCCTCGGTGCCGGAGGGCTCGGCGGAGTACTGGCGCTACCGCACCGCGCAAGGGCGGCTGCTGCCCGGGGTGGACGGGCGCCTGGTGGCTCCCGACGGCAGCTACGCCCCCTGGGACGGGCGCAGCGTCGGCGAGCTCGAGGTGCGCGGGCCGTGGATCACCGGCGAGTACTACCACAACGGGTCCGAGTCGGAGTACGAGCGTGGCGAGATGGCCGCGAAGTTCAGCCCCGACGGCTGGCTGCGCACCGGCGACGTCGGCACCCTGACCCACGACGGCTTCCTCGTGCTCACCGACCGGTCCAAGGACGTCATCAAGTCCGGTGGGGAGTGGATCTCCTCGGTCGACCTGGAGAACACCATCATGGGTCACCCGGACGTGCGCGAGGCCTGTGTGGTCGGGGTGCCCGACGAGCGCTGGGGCGAGCGGCCCCTGGCCACCGTCGTGCTCGTCGAGGGGGCCACGACGACCGTGGAGCAGCTGCGGGTCTGGCTGCGCGACCACCTCCCGCACTGGATGGTCCCGGAGCGGTGGGCGGTCATCGGCGAGGTCCCCAAGACTTCGGTGGGCAAGTTCGACAAGAAGGTCGTGCGTCAGCAGTTCGCCGACGGCCAGCTGGAGGTCCAGCACGCCGGGTGAGCCGGTGGGGGTGGCCCGCGCGCTCAGCGCAGGGTGTAGGACTCCCGGTTGACGTCGAACCCGGCCCGGGTGGTCGTGTTCGTGCAATGCATGCCGTCCAGGCGGCTCTGGCAGGTGATCGCGCCCATGGTGATGGTGGCGCCATAGGCGAGCGCGACGAGGTCGCCGCGCCGCGGGTCCGACACGACCTGGGACCCGGGCTGCCCGCCCCACCAGACGCCCTCGGCACCCACCCGTGCCTCGTATGTCACGGTGTCGCTGGCGCAGACCAGCCGGGCGCCGGCGGCGTCCAGCGACACGCCGAAGCCCCAGGCGAACTCGCAGTCGGCCGGCTTGGGCGGCAGCGTCCACGAGCGTTCGAGCACGTCGCACCGCAACCCCCAGCCGCGGCCGGCGCCCTGATCCAGGTATGCCGCGCAGGTGATATTCCCGGTGGGGCTGCCGAAGGCGACACTGCGGTGGGTGCCGACGGAGATCGTCGGGCCGGACGAGGGCGTGCCGGTCGGCAACGACCCGGAGACCGGCCCGGAGGTGCTGCCCGCCGGGGTTTCATCGGGGCGCACCGTGACGGTGACCGTCGTGGGGGTCGGCGGGGCGGCGGCGTCCGAGCATCCCGCGAGGACCACGACGGCGGCGGCCCCGAGCGCCAGCGCACGCCGGGTCATGACCCCCGATGGTGCCACACCCCCTGCCGCGCCCGGCCACCCCGCCCGGGGGCAACCGTGCCTGACCGCCGCGCCCGGCGGCATACCGGGTCGTCACCGGGCGGTCCGGCGAGGTCAGCCGGCGACGAGCAGCTCGGCGATCTGCACGGCGTTCAGGGCCGCCCCCTTGCGCAGGTTGTCGTTGCTGACGAAGAGCACCAGCCCGCGCCCTGAGTCGACGCTGTGGTCCGGGCGGATGCGCCCGACGAAGGCCGGGTCGGCCCCGGCGGCCTGCAGCGGGGTCGGCACGTCGGCCAGGGCCACGCCGGGTGCCGACCCGAGGATCTCCCGCGCGCGCGCCGGGGAGAGCGGCCGGGCGAACTCGGCGTTGATCGACAGCGAGTGCCCGGTGAAGACCGGCACCCGCACGCAGGTCCCCGAGACACGCAGGTCGGGTAGGTCGAGGATCTTGCGCGACTCGTTGCGCAGCTTCTGCTCCTCGTCGGTCTCGCCGGAGTCGTCGGCGACCAGCGACCCCGCCAGGGGCACGACGTCGAAGGCGATGGGCGCGACGTACTTGCGCGGCATACCGAGGTCGACCGCCGACCCGTCGTGGGTCAGCCGCGCGACGTCGCCGGCGGCCACCCCTCGGCGCACTTGCTCGACCAGCTCGTCCACGCCCTCGGGTCCGGAGCCCGACACCGCCTGGTAGGTGGACACGACCAGGCGGACCAGGCCGGCCTCGTCGGCTAGGGGCTTGAGCACCGGCATGGCCGCCATCGTCGTGCAGTTGGGGTTGGCGACGATGCCCTTCGGGGCGTCCTTGGCGGCCGCGGGGTTGACCTCGGCGACGACCAGCGGCACCTCGGGGTCCATCCGCCACGCCGAGGAGTTGTCCACCACCCGCACGCCCGCCGCCGCGAATCTCGGCGCGTACTGCCGGGACGCCGCCGCCCCCGCGGAGAAGATCGCGACGTCCAGCCCGGTCGGATCGGCCTGGGCCACGTCCTCGACGGTGACCCGCCGACCCTGCCACTGGATCACCCGGCCGGCGGAGCGGGCCGAGGCGAACAGCCGCAGCCGGTCCACCGGGAAGGCGCGCTCGGCGAGCAGGCGCAGCACCACGCCGCCGACCTGACCGGTGGCGCCCACCACCCCGACGTTCGCGCTCGGCCTCGCGGTCATCGACCCGTCCCTCCGTAGACGACCGCCTCGCCGGACTCCGAGTCCAGGCCGAAGGCGGTGTGGACCGCGCGCACGGCGTCCTCGAGCTGCTCGGCCCGCGTCACCGCTGAGACGCGGATCTCGGAGGTCGAGATCATCTCGATGTTGATGCCGGCGTCCGCCAGGGCTCGGAACACCCGTGCGGACACCCCGGGGTGCGAGCGCATGCCGGCCCCGACCAGCGAGAGCTTGCCGATGGTGTCGTCGTAGAGGATCGTCTCGAAGCCCACCGCGTCCTTGACCGCGTTGAGCGCCGCCACCGCCTTGGGCCCGTCGGCACTGGGCAGGGTGAAGGAGATGTCGGTGCGACCGGTCGCCACCGCCGAGACGTTCTGGACGATCATGTCGACGTTGATCCCGGCCTGGGCGACGGCGTCGAAGATGTCCGCGGCGGTGCCCAGCTTGTCCGGGACGCCGACGACGGTGATCTTCGCCTCGGTCCGGTCGTGGGCGATGCCGGTGATGATCGGGGCTTCCACGCGATCTCCTTCGTCGTACGCCGACTCCTTGACCCAGGTGCCGTCGTGAGTGGACCACGAGGACCGGACATGGATCGGTATGCCGTGCCGCCGCGCGTACTCGACGCACCGCAGGTGCAGGATTTTGCTGCCGTTCGCGGCCAAGTCGAGCATCTCCTCGCTGGAGACGACGTCGAGCTTGCGGGCCGAGGGCAGGATGCGCGGGTCGGCCGTGTAGACCCCGTCGACGTCGGTGTAGATCTCGCAGACGTCGGCCCGCAGCGCCGCCGCCAGCGCCACCGCGGTGGTGTCAGAGCCGCCGCGCCCCAGCGTGGTGATGTCCTTGCTGGTCTGGCTCACCCCTTGGAAGCCGGCGACGATCGCGACGTGCCCGCAGTCCAGGGCCGTGGTGATCCGCCCGGGGGTGACGTCGATGATCCGCGCCTTGCCGTGCGCCGCGT
Source organism: Dermatophilaceae bacterium (assembly GCA_037045055.1). Taxonomy (GTDB): domain Bacteria; phylum Actinomycetota; class Actinomycetes; order Actinomycetales; family Dermatophilaceae; genus Phosphoribacter. The sequence continues at coordinate 1,048,076 of JBAOHJ010000003.1, forward strand.
CGGTGATGACCCCGGCCTGCGACCCGGTGAACGACCTCGCCTCGTAGCCCAGGCTGTTGATCGCCATGGCCAGCAGGGCCATCGAGATGCGCTCGCCGGCGGTGAGCAGCATGTCGAGCTCACGCCCGGGCGGGGTCGCGGTGACCTGGTTGGCCAAATCGAGCAGCTCGTCGGTGGTGTCGCCCATCGCCGAGACGACGACGCAGACCTCGCGACCGGCTTTCTTCGCCTCGACGACCCGGCGGGCCACCCGCTTGATGCCCTGGGCATCGGCGACGGAGGACCCACCGTACTTCTGCACGACGACACTCACGACGAGCTCCCGGGGGCGGACAGACCAACCGGCCCAGTTTACCGGCGTCGTCTCGTATGCCGGTCAGTCGCCGGATCCCGAGACGCGACCCGGTCGAGGCGACGCGGGCCCGGCGCGCGGTGCGGCGGCCGGCCGCCCACCGCACCGCACCGCGATGATCAGCCGACCGGGAGGGCGAGCACGGCGAGGGCGGCACCGGCCAGCAAGGGGGGCCCGTAGGCGAACTCCGCCTTCCGGCCGGCCGTGCGGGTGACCAGGAGCGCGACCCCGACGACCCCGCCGAGCAGCAGGCCGGCGGCGACCCCCATGAGCACGTGCGCCCAGCTCAGCCAGCCCAGCAGCAGCCCGAGCAGGCCGGCGAGCTTGACGTCGCCCAGGCCCATGCCGCCCCCGACCAGGGCCAGCAGCAGGAAGATCGCCAGCAACGCGACCGCAGCCACCGCAGCCCGTCCGAGGGACGACCACGAGCCGACGGTCCAGGAGGCCGCCGCGAGCAACACTGAGAGCACCGGGTAGGCCGGCAGCTGGATCGCGTCGGGCAGCCGGTGCACGTCCAGGTCGATCGCGGCCAGCGCGACCATGACCCACAGGGTCGCGGCATACGCCGCGGCCGCCACCCACGACTGGCGCGGCGCGAGCGCCCACCACAGCCCGACCCCGCCGACCGCGGCGAGCGGGGTCACCCACCAGGTCGGTCGCTCGGGGGCCTCGCCCTCCTCGGGCAGGCGGTAGGTGCGTCGCGACAGCCACCGTCGCAGCACCTCTGCGACCACCACCCCGACGGCCAGGACCGCCCCGAGCACTGCGGGTTGTCGCACGGCCCTCTCCCAGATCGCTCGAATACGTTGTCGCACAGGGTAACCGAAGGATCGCTCGGGTGCGGGTGGATCCCTGGTCCGCCGAGGTCGGGCTCACGGAACGCTCACAGTTTCAACCATCGGCTCGGTGGTCGCCCCGGGCGCTTGCTTTCATCGTGGCATCCGGAAGCACCGGGAACTCCGAACAGAAGGACCACCTCATCATGACCGCTCGTCTGGCCGCCAAGTACTACGTCCTCAAGACCACCCGCGAGAAGGGTGCGACCGCCGTGGAGTACGGCGTCATGGTCGCCGCCATCATCGCCGTCATCGTCACCGTCGTCTTCGCGATCGGCACCAGGGTGCTCGGCGCCTTCACCGACGTCCGCGACGCCCTCCCGGCCTGATCCTCGGCTCAGCGGTCGTGGCCCCGCCGAACGCGGGGCCACGACCGGCCGCAGCACAACCCACTCCCCCGCTCTCGCCCGGAGGCATCGATGACTCGGACCCGATCGCGTGACCGCGGCGCCGCCGCCGTCGAGCTCGCACTCGTGCTGCCGCTGCTGCTGCTCGTCGTGGCCGGCATCGTCGACTACGGCCGGGCCTTCTACACCCAGATCGCGCTGACCAACGCGGCCCGCGAAGGCGCTCGGGCCGCGTCGGTGAGCACGCTCACCCTGGGCCAAATCCAGGCCCGCACCGCGGCAGCCGCGCCCGGCGTGACACTGACGACCACGGCCTCCCTGTGCCCCGGCACCGGCCACGCGAGCGTCACCGCGAGCACCTCCTTCGAGTGGATCCTGCTCGGGCCGGTCACCTCGATGTTCGGCGCCTCCGGCGCCCTGCCCGACACGCTGTCCTCCACCGCCGTGATGAGGTGCTCGAAGTGACCCGCCCCGTGTGGCAAGCCCGACGGTCCAGCCTGCGTGGCACAGAGGGGGAGCGCGGTGCCGTGGCGACCCTCGTCGCCGTGCTGCTCGCCGGTGGCGTCATCATCGGCATGCTTGCCCTGAGCATCGACGTCGGCAACATCATGTGGGAGCGGCGCCAGCTGCAGAACGGTGCCGACGCGGCCTCGCTGGCGCTGGCCCAGACCTGCGCGAAGGACGCCACCAAGTGCGCGCCGGGGGCCGTCACGGACCTCACCCCCCTGGTCAACGCGAACGCGGCCGACGGTCTGCAGCAATTCGACACCCACCCCGGCACGGTCAACGGTCTGTGCGCCCGCGGCGCGAACTCCGCCGGGCTGCCGGTCTGCGCATCGGCCACGAGCACCGCCGACGTCACCGCCCTGGCGGACTGCCCGCCGCTGCCCACCTGGCTCACCGGCGCCGCAGGCTCGGCGACGAAGTACGTCGAGGTCTACACCCGCACCCGCTCGACGGCCGCCGACGACACCATCCTGCCGGGCTTCTTCTCCCAAGCCCTCGTCGGCGCCCCGCAGGCGTCGGTGTCGGCCTGCGCGCGCGCGGCGTGGGGCCCGGCCGGCCCCACCAACGCCATCGTCCTGCCGCTGGTGATCTCCGAGTGCGACTGGAAGGCCCAGACGGGGTACACCGGCCCCGGGACCGCCGTCTACCCCGCCGCTCCGCAGGGTGCCTGGCCGGGCTACGACAACCTCGCCGGCTCGACCCGCCCCTGGCCGGCCGCGTCGGTCCAGCACGCCGTCTACTCCAAAGGCAACCCGACCCCCTGCGACACCAGCTCGCCGGGCGGCACCGCGCCGGGCGGCTTCGCCTGGCTGGACACGATCCCGCACGCCAACTGCCTGGCCCAGGTGTCCAGCGGGTGGGCGCACGGCGACACCGGCGCGGATGTCGAGTGTTCCTACACCGAGTTGAGCCAGTACTGGGGGCGCACGGTCATGGTGCCGGTGTTCGACTGCCTCACCAGCGCGCCCGTGACCATCACCTCGAGCACGAACTGCAACAGCGGGGTGGGCAACAACACCTACTACCACATCTCCGGTTACGCCTCCTTCTACCTCAGCGGCTGGTGGCTCAACCCGAACAAGCACGCCAGTGTCCGCCCACCGGGCGGGTACCAGTGCGGCAACCCCGACCGGTGTCTGTTCGGGTGGTTCACCCAGGACCTCGTCGAGGACGCCCCCATCGTCCCGCCGCCGCCCGGTGGCACCCCCAACTACGGCTTGACGTCCGTCCAGCCCGCCGGCTGACCACACTCGAAGGAAACTCCCACCGTGAACCGTCGCATCGTCGCCATCGTCGCGGCCGTCGTCCTGGCCTTCGCCGGCGGCGCCCTGGTCCTGGTCTATGCCCGCACCGCCGACGCCAGGGCGGTCTCGGGCCAGACGCCCACCCGCGCCTACGTGGCCACCAAGCTCATCCCCTCGGGCACCACCCTCAAGGACGCCCAGCGCACCGGGCTGCTCGCCGAGACCCAGGTGGCCGCCAAGGGCCTGCCCAGCGGCGCCCTGGCCACCATCGACACCGAGAACAGCACGCTGCTGGCACTCAGCGACGTGCAGCCGGGCGAGTTCCTCATGACCGCCCGCTTCGGCACCACGCCGGTCGGGTCCAAGGCCATCGAGGTCCCGGCGGGCATGCTCGCGGTGTCCGTGCAGCTGACCGACCCGGGGCGGGTCGGCACCTTCGTCCGTCCCGGCACCCACCTGGCCATCTACGACTCGTTCACGCTCAAGTCCCTCGGCGACGACCCGAAGAGCAAGCTCATCAACGACAACGACATCAAGCAGACCAACCTGCTGCTCGACGACGTGCTCGTCATCGGGATCGGCGACACCCCGCTGGCCGCCCCGGTGGCCGCGCCCACCGGGGACGCCGCCGCGAAGAGCAACGGCCAGCAGAACAACGTCGCGAGCTTCCTGGTCACCGTGGCGGTCACGCCGGCGCAGTCCACCCGCCTGGTGCACGGCATCAACACCGGCACCCTGTATGCCGCGCTGCGCGGGTCGGACGTCAAGCTCGACCCCGGCACCTCGGTGAACGACGTCAACCTCTTCACCCTGGTGCTGCCATGACCATCCTCTGGGACCAGAACCCCGACGCCGTCGAGCGGTACCGCTTCGCCCTCGGCGGCCAGGTGCTCGCGCTGACCGCGGGCCCGCGGATCGCCCGTGAGCTGGACGAGGACCACGCCCAGACGCTCGTCGTCATCGGCCCGGACATCGACCTCGCCTCGGCCTGCGAGCTGGCCGAGACGACCCGGATCGAGCACCCCGCCGTCGGGGTGATCCTGCTGCGCCACCGGCTGGACGTCCCCAGCCTGAGCGACGCGCTGCGCAGCGGCATCCGCGAGGTGGTCGCCGCGGAGGACTACACGGCTCTGGCCGACGCCGTCCGCCGCAGCCGCGAGCTGACCGCCCAGATCGGCGGGCACGCCGGCCAGGGCGCGGGCGCGGACGGGCACGTTGTCACCGTCTTCTCCGCCAAGGGTGGCGTCGGCAAGACGACCCTGGCCACCAACAGCGCGGCATACCTGGCCTCGACCGGCGCCCGCACACTGCTCGTGGACCTCGACCTGATGTTCGGCGACGTCGCCATCAGCCTGCAGCTGTCCCCCACCCACTCGATGAGCGACCTCGTCGCGATGACCGGGCACCTCGACGCCCAGGGGATCGCCTCGGTCGTCACGCACCACGAGGGCAGCGGGCTCGACGTGGTCACCGCCCCGCTCGACCCGGCCGAGGCCGACCGCATCCCGGCCGCCCCGGTCGCCGAGCTGCTGCGGGTGGCCCGGTCGATGTACGAGTTCGTCGTCGTGGACACCCCCCCGGCGTTCACCGAGCACGTCCTGGCCGCGTTCGACCGGACGGACCTGTCGTTGCTCGTGGCGACCCTGGACATTCCCGCCGTCAAGAACCTGCGCATCGCCATCAACACCCTCGACGCCCTCGGGGCGAGCAAGGAGTCCCGCGTGGTGGTCCTCAACCGTGCCGACACCAAGGTCGGTCTCGGGCCCAAGGAGGTCGAGCTCGCCCTGCGCGAGCCGATCGCGGCCAGCGTGCCCAACAGCCTGGGGGTCTCCGCGGCGGTCAACCGAGGCGTGCCGATCGTCCTGGACGAGCCGCACGCGCCGGTGTCCCTGGCCATGCGCGAGCTCGTGGACCGTCAGGTGCGCCACCGCTTCGGCGTCGAGCTGCCCGCGCCGGTAAAGCGCCGGGCCGGTCTGTGGGGTCGGCGATGAGCAACCTCGCCGAGCGTCTCGACCGGGCTCGCCAGGCCCAGCCCGGCGCCGGGGCCGACGTCACGCCGCTGCTGCGCTCGCCGCACCACGCCCGCTCTCGCGACCCGCTGGCCGGCGTCATCGAACGGGTCCACCAGGCACTGGTGGAGGTCCTCGGGCCGAAGCTGCACGACCCCAACCTCACCGAGGCGGAGTTGGCCGGTCAGGTGCGCACGACGCTCAAGGACGTCATCGACCGCGAGCAGACCCCGTTGTCCCAGGCCGACCGCACCCGGATCGCCCAGCAGGTGACCGACAACATCCTCGGCCACGGTCCGCTGGAGCCCTACCTGCGCGACGCCGAGGTCACCGAGATCATGGTCAACGGGCCTTCGGAGATCTACGTCGAGCGCGACGGCAAGATCCACTCGGTCGATGCCCGGTTCAGCGACGAGTCACACCTGCGCCGGACCATCGGCAAGATCGTCGGGCGGGTCGGGCGGCGGGTCGACGAGTCCAGCCCCATGGTCGACGCCCGTCTGCCCGACGGGTCCCGGGTCAACGCGGTCCTGCCGCCGATCGCCCTGGACGGCGCCATCCTCACCATCCGCAAGTTCGCCACCGACCCGATGACCGACCAGGACCTGGTCACCTTCGGCACGATGAGCCCGGCCGTCCGGGACTTCCTCGAGGCCTGCGTGCGGGGACGACGCAACATCGTCATCTCCGGCGGCACCGGCTCGGGCAAGACGACCACGCTCAACGTCCTGAGCTCCTTCCTGCCCGGGGACGAGCGGATCATCACCATCGAGGACGCCGCCGAGCTGCAGCTGCGCCAGCAGCACGTGATCCGGCTGGAGTCGCGTCCGGCGAACATCGAGGGGCGCGGCGAGGTCGCCATCCGCGAGCTGGTGCGCAACTCGCTGCGGATGCGCCCGGACCGCATCATCGTCGGCGAGGTCCGCGACGGGGCCGCGCTGGACATGCTCCAGGCCATGAACACCGGTCACGACGGCTCGCTGACCACGGTCCACGCGAACAGCCCCCGGGACAGCCTGGCCCGGCTGGAGACGATGGTCCTCATGGCCGGCGTGGACCTGCCCATGCGCGCCATCCGCGAGCAGGTCGCCGGCGCGGTCGACCTCATCATCCAGCAGGCCCGGCTCAAGGACGGGACCCGTCGGATCGTCGCGGTCACCGAGGTGGTCGGCATGGAGGCGGACATCATTACCCTGCAGGATCTCTTCACGTTCGACTTCGCCGCCGGTCGCGACGAGACGGGCCGCTTCCGCGGCGCGCTGCGCCCCAACGGCATACGCCCTCGGTTCAGCGACGACCTCGCCGACCTCGGCGTCGAGCTGCCCACCGCGCTGTTCGCCCGGGGGATGCGGTGATGGCCCAGGCCTCCGTGCGCCGGCTGGCGCTGGCGCTGCTCACCGCCGTGGGCCTGGCGACGACCGGGCTGGCCGGCGCTGCCGCCGCCGCCGCGGACCCCGCTGCGGTGGTCGCCCTGGGCAACCTGCAGACGGTCGGCGAGCAGGTGACCGGGTCGCTCACCGTCCGCAGCGTCGGCGACGCGACCGTCGACCCGGCCACCGTGTCGGCCACGGTCGACGGGCGTTCCTACCCGGTCGCCATCACCCAGGCACCCCGCGCCGCCCGTCTGGCCATGCTCGTCATCGACACGAGCGGGTCCATAGGCCGGACCGGGATGGCCACGGTGCGTTCGGCGGTCCGGGACTACCTGGCCCACGTGCCCGCCGACGTCCGCGTGGGCGTCGTGTCGTTCGCGTCGACGGCCGGCGTCGACCTGGCCCCGACGACGGACCACGAGGCGGTGCTGCGGGTCGTCGACTCGCTCGCCTCCGCGGGCGACACCAGCCTGTATGCCGCGGTCGACGCCGCGCTGGCGCCGCTGACCTCCGCTCCCAGCGCGGACCGCAGCATGGTGCTGCTCAGCGACGGCGCGGACACCACGAGCACCGACCGGGCCGCGGCTCGGACGCGCGCCGTCTCGGCGCTGGTGGGCGCCGGGGTGCGCACCACGGTGGTGAAGTTCAAGACCGACGACCCGGATGCGGCCGCCGCCCTGCAGGCGTTGGCGACCGGCCCGGGCAGTGTCCTGGTGAGTGCCTACGACGGCGCGGCCGTCGCCACCGCCTTCCAGGGCGCCGCCAAGGAGCTGGAGAGCCAGGTCCAGTTCACCGTCGAGGTGGGTTCGACCCTGACCGGAGCCCACCGAGTTGCCCTGCGGGGGACCGCCGGCGGCACGCCATTCGCCGTCGAGGGCACGCTGGCCGCCGACCCGCAGCCCGCGTCCGCGGCGTCGGCCGCCGCCCCGGCTGCCGCCCCGGCTCCCGACCCGGCGGTCGACCTTGCGGCCCCGGCCGCCGTGCCCACCGGGCTGACCGTGCCGTGGGTCGCCTGGGTGGCCGCGGCGCTGGTGGCCCTGGCCTTCGCCGCGGTGGGCTTCGCGTCCTTGGCCCCGACCCTGGCCTCGCGTCGCGAGACCCGGGTGTCCACCCTGGTCCGGTACACCGGGACCACCCCGCACGAGGCGCTCGCCGCGGCCGCCGACGCGCGGGCCAGCTTCTCGCAGGCCCTGGCCTCCTTCGGCGACCGGGCCATGGCCAACAGCTCGTCGACCCCGCGCCTGGTCCTGCTGCTGGACCGCGCCGGATGGGCTCTGCGCCCCGGCGAGTGGCTGGTCCTGACCGCCCTGAGCGGTGCCGTCGGCGGCCTGCTTGGTCTGGTGCTGGTCGGCGCGCTGCCGCTTCTCGGCGCGCTCCTGGGCGTGCTGCTGGGTCTGGCCGCACCGTGGCTCGTGCTCAAGGTGGCAGCCGGCCGACGCGCCGCCAAGTTCGACCGTCTCCTGCCCGATCTGCTCAGCCTCGTGGCGACCAGCCTGGCCAGCGGCTTCGGGTTGCCCGCCGCGTTGGAGGCGGTGGCCCGGGACGCCGCCGAGCCGGCCGGGGTGGAGTTCTCGCGGGCGTTGGCGGAGACCAGGATCGGGATCGACATCTCCGATGCGCTGGACCACGTGGCCACCCGAATGGGCAGCACCGCGCTGGCCTGGACGGTCACCGCCGTGCGCATCCAACGCGAGGTCGGTGGAGCACTAGCCGACACGTTGCGCACCACCGCGAACACCCTGCGCGAACGCGAGGCGGTGGTCCGCCAGGTGCGCACCCTCTCGGCGGAGGGCCGGCTCTCGGCGGCCATCCTCATCGTCCTGCCCGTCCTCGTGGCGCTCTACATGATGCTGGTCAACTACAGCTACATCAGCCTGCTGTGGCAGACCTTCCTGGGCATCCTGATGAGCGTCGTCGCCACCGTCCTACTCGTCGTCGGGGTGCTGTGGATGCGCCGCGTCGTCCGGATCGAGGTCTGACCATGGCCCTACTCGTCACCGGTGTGCTCGTCGTCCTGCTCGGCGTCGCGGTCCTCGCGGTCGGCACCAAGGCCGGAGCCGCCGGCCCCACCGGCGGGGTCGCCCGCTCGTTGCTGCTGTTGGAGCAGACCGTCGACGCGCGGTCCGTGGTCCGCCGGGACCTGTCCGCCCGGGATCGCTTCCTCACCCCGCTGGTGGCCGGGGCCCGCCGGCTCGCCGAGCGGCTCTCACCCGGGGGCACGTCCGCCCGCCTGGCCCGGTCGCTGGACCGGGCGGGCAACCCGCAGGGCTGGACCCCCGAGGGCATCATGGCCACCAAGGGCATCGGGCTCGTCCTCGGCGTCGTGGCCGGCATACTGCTGCTCGGGCCCACGCTGCGCGGCGTCGTCGTCGCGCTGGTCATCGGCACCGTCGGGCTCTACGCCCCGGACCTGGCCGTGTACAACGCCGCCCTGCGCCGCCAGGACAGCGCGATGCGCGGCCTGGCCGAGGCGATGGACCTGCTGACCATCTGTCTGCAGGCCGGTCAGGCCTTCGACTCCGCCCTCGGTCACGTCGCGCGGACCATCCAGGGCCCGATCGCCTCGGAGTTCCGACGGGTGCTCGCCGAGATCCAGATCGGCCGCAGCCGCACCGAGGCATTCGCGGGGATGGGCGAGCGACTACCCATGCCGCAGGTCAAGTCCTTCGTCACGGCCATCACCCAGAGCGACCGGATGGGGCTGCCCATCGCCGGGGTCGTGCGCGAGCAAGCCGCGTCGATGCGCCTCGCGCGGCGCCAGCGGGCCGAGGAGCGGGCGCAGAAGGTGACCGTCAAGATCATCTTCCCGCTGATCCTGTGCATCTTCCCGGCCCTGTTCGTCGTCATCATCGGCCCGGGCGTCATCCGGATCGTCGCGGCCTTCGCCCACTTCTGAGCCGCAGCGGTCGGCCGGGGGCACGCAGGGACGGCGACCCGATGGCGCCCGCATCGGGTCCGTTACGGGTGCAGGGCTTCGAACTCCGCATCGGCCACGGTGTCCTCGTCGGCATCCAGGCGCAGGTGCGACAGGATGGACACGAGGACGCGCAGGACGGCCGCGCCGCGCTCACCCCACGTCGACAGGTAGGAGAACTGCCACCACCACAGCGCCTCTACGCGGCGGCCGGCGTCGTAGTGGGCGAGGCCGTGGGTGAGTGCCAGGCAGATCTCGGCCAGGTCGTCGGACAATGCGCCCTTGGTGAGCTCCGCGCGGGTCACCGGGTCGACGACGTCGGCGTAGGCGTCGATGCCCTCGAAGAGGTTGGCGATGTTGTCGCGCAGCGGCTCGACGTCCGGGTCCGGCCCGGTGTCCGCCTCGAACCGCTCGTCCAGCACGACGTCGTGCACCGCGCCCAGCCGCGCCCCGGTGAGCAACAGCTGCGAGGTGGCCAGCAGCAGCAGGGGGATCGCCGTGTCGGGCGAGGCGCCGGAGGCCACCTCGGTGACGGCGGCGAGGAAGGTCCGGACCTGCTGCGCCGAGTCGGCGGCCAGATCGCCCAGGTCGTCGGGGTCGTCGGGCGGTGCGGCGTCGCGGCTCGGTCGGGGTGGGTCAGACATTGACCGCCCTCCTGCCTTCGAAGGCTCGCCCCAAGGTGACTTCGTCAGCGTATTCCAGGTCACCCCCCACGGGCAGACCGGAGGCGAGCCTCGTCACAGTCAGGCCCAGGGGGACCAGCGTGCGGGACAGGTAGGTCGCGGTCGCCTCCCCGGCGATGTTCGGGTCGGTGGCGAGGATGACCTCGGTCACCGTGCCGTCCTGCAGCCGGCCGAGCAGCTCGCGGATGCGCAGGTCGTCCGGCCCGATACCGTCCATCGGGCTGATCGCCCCGCCGAGGACGTGGTAAGTCCCCCGGAACTCCCGGGTGCGCTCGACCGCCGCGACGTCCTTGGGTTCCTCGACCACGCAGATCGCGCTGGGGTCGCGGCGCGGGTCGGCGCAGATGCGGCATACCTGCGCCTCGGCGACGTTGCCGCAGCGCTCGCAGAAGCGGATCTTCGCCTTGACCTCCCCGAGCACTCGGACCAGGCCCGCGACGTCCTCGGGGTCGGCGGCCACCAGGTGGAAGGCGATCCGCTGGGCGCTCTTAGGGCCGATGCCGGGCAGCCGGCCCAGCTCGTCGATGAGGTCCTGCACGATCCCTTCGTACACGCCGCCCAGAGTATGCCGTGTCGGCCGGCCCATGGCACGCCGCGCCCGTGGCATGCCGCGCCCGCGGTCGGCCGCTCAGCCCTGATCCACCGACGGTGATGTCGTAGGTCATCAGTTCGGGTTTTCGGTTGGGGGCGGGTGTGGGGGCGCGGGTGGCTGGCCGGTCTGTCCGGCTCTTCCACGTTGGGTCCTCTGGTCGTGCCGCTGGGGCTGGGTGGTCAGGTCGTGGCCGCGGCGGGTGGGCTGGTGGCGCGGTGCCACAGGGTCTGCCAGGCCGGTGCCCAGGGCCAGGCGGCGGGGAGGTGCAGCACGAGCCGCCGGCCGGTCCTGGCGAGGCGGGCGGGGACGTTGATGATCAGGGTGCGCACGGTGGCCCAGCGGGCGGTGCGCATCGCGGCCGCGACAGCGGCGGCGCGGGCGAGGTTGAATGCGATCACGGTGCAGGCGAGCCAGGCGGCGTTGGCCGCGTATTTCCCGGAGGGTAGGTGCGCCAGCGGCCCGTTCTTGACCTCGGCGATGACCTGCTCGACGTGGGCGTGCTCGCGGTGGCGTTGGTCGGCCTCGATGGCGCTCAGGTCGCTATTGGTGATGAAGGCGTGGTGGCGCCAGGCCGCGAACAGTTCACCTTGCACTGACCCGTCGGAGGCCAGTGGTTGCAGCCGGGCGACCCGGCGGATGACCAGGCGGCAGCGCACGTGCTGGCTCTTGCGGCGGCCGGTGAACGCGACGTAGTCGATCTCGGCGACCTGCGCGTCGGAGATCCACCGCTGCTCGCTGTCCTCCCACACCGCGTTGGGGTACTCGATGCTGGTCCAGGCGTCCTCGTCGATCGCGGTGATCGCGGCCTTGACCTTGGGGTCCATCCGGGCGGTGACCGAGAACCACGCATCGTGCCGCAGCGCGGTCCCCACGAAGGCCCACCCGTAGTAGGCGGAGTCGGCCCGGCACAGGACCTGCCCGGTGGCCCCGGCCGCGCGGGCCGTGGTGATGGCCTGGGCCAGCAGGCGGCCCACACCGGCGGCGGAGGCGATGTTCCCGCGGCGCAGCCGGGCGCCGGCGATCACCGGTGCCGCGGCCGGGGTCGAGACGGAGGCCAGCTGCACGGTCAACCCGCGCTGGCGGGTGTACCCGAACGCGGCACCCTGCTTGGCGTACCCGTGGACCTCACGGACGGTGTCATCGACATCGACGTACGCGACCTGGTCGGCTCCAGCGAGCAGGCCCGGGACCTGCCTGGCCAGCCCGGCCAGCAACCGCGTCCCGACCGCGTCGAGCTGCTGAACGTGCCCGTGGGTGAACGAGCGCAAGAACGTGCCCAGCGTCGAGGGCGCCCGCACCCCGGTGAATAGCCGCGGCATCGCCCCGTGCCGCAGCAGGTCCAGGTCATCGATACTGTCCGCGCCGGCCAGCATCCCGGCGAGCACCGCGCTCGTCTTGACCGCCGCGTTCGGCGACGGCACGCCGAGATGCTGGCTGAGCAGATCACCCAGCCCGGCCGACTCGGCCAACCGCAGCACCGGCACCAACCCGGCCGCCGACACCAGGTTCGGGTCATCGAACACCGCACGGATCGTGTGAGAGGCTTTCACCTACGAGGTGCCCTTCGTGAGCGACATCTTCAGGAACTCGACACTCCCGATCCTGTTACATCACAAGGGCACTCTCGCGTTACGACCCGCCCAACACCTCAAACCCACCGGTGGATCAGGGCTCAGTCCTCGGGCGTGGGGGGCAGGGCGTTGAAGTCGGGCGAGCGGTCCTGGCCGGTGAGCGCGGCGATGGCGTCCATGACGTCGTCGGTGAGTTGCCGACGGGCCCGGCCGGCCGGCAGACCGGCATACGCCTCCGGATGGATGGGTGCCCCGAAGCTCACCGTAACGGTCGCCAGGCGGGGGACGTGGGTGCCGACCGGCGCGACCTGCTCGGTGCCGCGCAGGCCCACCGGCACGACCGGGGCTGCCGCCGTCAGCGCCAGCCAGGCCACCCCGGTGCGCCCGCGGTAGAGCCGACCGTCCCGGGAGCGGGTGCCTTCGGGGTAGATGCCGAAGACGTCACCGCGCAGCAGCACCTGCAACGCGGCGTCGAGCGACTCCTGTGCGGCGTGGGCCGAGTCGCGGTCCACGGGGATCGCCCCGAGGGTCGTGACCAGCTCGCGCTGCAGGGCGCCCAGGGCACCCGGTCGGGTGAAGTAGTCCGACTTGGCGAGGAAGTGCACCTTGCGGGGGGCGGACAGCGGGATGGCGAAGGAGTCGACGAAGGAGAGATGGTTGCTGGCCAGGATGACCCCACCGGTGCGCGGGACGTTCTCGGCGCCGGAGATCCGCGGTCGGTAGAGGGCGTGGCTGACCGGTTTGAGGACCAGCGATGCGGCCCGATACAGCATGCCGACGAATCTACCGTTCGGTCGACGCGGGTTGCTCGACCGCCCGGCCTCGACCGGAGGGTCAAGAACTTGCCAATTGTCCGTCACGAAATGGCATGCCGCCCGTCTCATGAGTGTCGTCAGGGGCGGGGGCCCGGACGCGATTCGATACCAGGTTCTTCGAGGAGCACCGATGAGATCGCTGTCCCACTCCGTCCGGATGATCGAGCAGGCGGGGGCCCGCTGATGCCCACCATCGTGCTCATCGACTCGGACCCCGCTCGGGCCGCGGGCTTCACCGCGAACCTACGCCGGCACGGTTACGACGTCATCGCCTTGCGCGAGCTGCGCACGGTGGCCCACCACCTGCACCTGGACGAGGCCGACCTGCTCATCATCGGCGACACCCCGGACGAGCACGACGCCACCGAGGTATGCCGCCGGGTCCGATCCCGCTCGGGCATCCCGATCATGATCGTCTCGGCCACCCGGCACGAGCTGCCCGAGTTGCTGGCCCTGTCCAGCGGAGCCGACGACTTCATGCGCTCGCCGGTGTCGGCGCAGGTGATGCGCGCTCGGGTCGCCGCCTTGGTCCGTCGCGGGGCCGCTCCGGCTCACCTGTCGCGCGTGTCCCACGTGGTGGGCCCGATCGAGGTGGACGTGCACCTGTGTTCGGCAAAGGTCAACGGCGCCGAGCTGAAGGTCAGCAAGACGGAGTTCCGCCTGCTGGCGGCCCTGACCGAGAACCGTCACCGCGTCATGACCCGCGCCGAACTCGTCGAACGGGTGTGGGGCAGCTGGCATGGCGACGACCACGTGCTGGAGGTCACCCTGAGCCGACTGCGCGGCAAGATCCGTGCCGCGGGCGGGCCTCGGGTCGGCGTGTCGGTGCCCGGGCTCGGCTACCGGCTGGGCGTGGAAGCTGCCCACGCCGGGTAGGCCGGACCACCCGTTCTCCGGTAGCTCTGCATTGCCCGCCAGTGGCGGGCAATGCAGAGCTACCGCAGAACAGACCGTCGCGACTCCGGTTCCCGGGCATCGCCACAACGCCGAGGCGCAGCGTCGACCCTCTGGGACTCTCGATGACGGTGCCTCTCCGCGCGCTCTCCTCGCCTGGTCAAACACCGTCGTGGGATCGCTCGGGCGGTCGGGGCGACGGCCGACACGCGCCGCGCTACTCGTCGAACTCGGCCAGCACCTGAGCGCCGAGCATTCGCTCGATCACGGCGCGCCCCACCTCTGCGCCGGCCGCGACGTCCTCGTCGTCGAGGCTCGCCGAGCCCTCCTGTGCTGGCTCTGGATGCGCCAGGCCGGTCGATGAGTGCTCGGCCGCCGCCGACGGGGCGGCTGGCCCTGCCGGCGGCTCAACCGCCGGCAGGGCCGGCCAACCCGGATCAAGACCGCCGTCGGCCGGCCGGTCGCGGCCAGGGCCGTCGTCGGCCGGTCGGTCGCCGCCGGAGCCCACCGGGGTAGTCGTGGGGAGGGACGTCCCGGAGCGACGCATCGCGTCAGCCTCGGGCATCGGGACGCCCTCGACGCGCACGTCGAGACCGATCTCGTCGAGCACCGCCTGACGGACCAGCTCGGCGTGATTGCCCTGCCGGAAGGTATTGGCCAAGCCCGTCGTGGCGATGCCGAGGACCAGACGGGTGCCGTCGTAGTCGATGACCTGGGCATGCTGCGACAGGAACGTCCACGTCACCCGGCGCATGGTGAACACCCTTCCGAGCACCTCCGGCCACACCCGCCGGATCGCCACGACATCGATCCCGCCGGCCGGGGCCGGCGGGGTCGGCACCGAGTGGTCGGCTCGGTGTTGGTCGTCGTCGGCAGACTCGGAAGGCCCGGACTCACCCTGCGTCATGCCAGACACGTCAAATCTCCCGCTCTTTG
The DNA here is from genome assembly GCA_037045055.1 of Dermatophilaceae bacterium. Taxonomy (GTDB): domain Bacteria; phylum Actinomycetota; class Actinomycetes; order Actinomycetales; family Dermatophilaceae; genus Phosphoribacter. Next base: position 1,063,149 of record JBAOHJ010000003.1, read on the forward strand.
CATGACCCTGAACCGCGGCGTCGGCGGCGGGTGGCGCCGAGGCGGCGGGTGACGCCGAGGCGGCGGGTGACGGCCCGTGGCCGCCACCGCCCGGGAACCCGGTTGACGTGGGGGACTGCCCGAGATCGAGGCGACGCTCCAGGCGGTCCAGGCGCGCGGCATACCCCTTCTCGCCCGACGCACCAGGCAGCAGGACCCGGGCACAGATCAACTCCAGCTGCAGTCGCGGCGAGGTCGCTCCGGTCATCTCGGTGATGCCCGCGTTGACGATGTCGGCGGCGAGGGACAAGGCCCCGGGCGTGAAACGGGACTGCTGCCCGAGCATCCGGTCGAGCTGGTCCTGCGGGACACCGCGCAGCACCTGGCCCACCCCATCGGGGCCGACCGCGGCGACGATGATGAGATCGCGCAGCCGCTCCAGCAGGTCCATGGCGAAGCGGCGAGGGTCGTGACCGGACTCGATGACCTTGTCGACCTGGCCGAACAGCGCGGCGGCGTCGCCCGCCGCGACGGCGTCGATCGTGGCGTCGAGCAGCTCGACGTCGGTGAAGCCCAACAGGGCAGCGGCGTTGTCATAGGTCAGCCCCTCCTGCCCCGAACCGGCGATGAGCTGGTCGAGCACCGAGAGGCTGTCGCGCACCGAGCCACCGCCGGCGCGCGTGACGAAACCGAGCACGCCCGCAGCGACCGCGACGGCTTCGGCGCGGCTTACCTGCTCGAGATAGGCCGTCAGAGTCGCGGGCGGGACCAGGCGGAACGGGTAATGGTGGGTGCGGCTGCGGATCGTGCCGATGACCTTGTCCGGCTCGGTCGTCGCGAACACGAACTTCACGTGCTCGGGCGGCTCCTCGACGATCTTGAGCAGGGCGTTGAAGCCCTGCGGAGTGACCATATGGGCCTCGTCGATGATGTACACCTTGTACCGGCTCTGCGCCGGGCCGTACGAGGCCCGCTCACGCAGGTCGCGGGCGTCGTCGACGCCGCCGTGACTGGCCGCGTCGATCTCGATGACGTCGACGCTGCCCGGGCCGCCGCGGGCCAGGGCCACGCAGGAGTCGCACTCCCCGCACGGCGTGGGCGTGGGGCCGGCATCGCAGTTGAGGCAGCGCGCCAGGATGCGGGCACTGGTGGTCTTGCCGCAGCCGCGAGGCCCGGAGAAGAGGTAGGCGTGACCGACCCGGCCGGTGCGCAAGGCCTGCATCAGCGGCTCGGTGACGTGCTCCTGGCCGATGACGTCGGCGAACGTCTCGGGCCGGTAGCGCCGGTACAAGGCCGTGGTCACCCTCCGACCCTAGCGGCGTCACCGGACAATCCCGTATGCCGCGGGCCGGGCTCGGAGTCGCTGGTCCTGCCGGTACCGAACGACGCGAGACACCCCACGTACCTGGAAGAGCTCACCTGCCCTTGCTGCATTCCTGCCCTGGGGGGGTTCGGTGAGGTACCACCACGCGGGGTGCCGGCGACCATCATAGGCACGATCCGGTATGCCGCGCGGCGCCACCGCCGGGGGGCACCCTCGCCGCGCTCGTGGCTGCCGGGGGCGGGCGCGACCACCGCCCCCGGCAGAGCCTGTGTGGGACGGGCGGGCGGCGAGCCCTGACCCGGTGCCGAGCCTGTCCCTGGTGTACGACGGCGTGCCCGCCGCCTCATGACACCGCCGGGCGCGGATCCGGCGGCGCGGATCCGGCGGCACGGCCCCGGGCGGCGTCGGTGTCCTGGCCGGCATTCGGGTACCCTCCCTGCGGAGGATTCGCATAGCGGCCTAGTGCGCACGATTGGAAATCGTGTTGGGGATGAAACCCCTCGCGGGTTCAAATCCCGCATCCTCCGCCAGGGCGGCCCGGCATTGGCAGGATGAACCCATGAGCGCGACCCTGCCGCGGCGTCTGGGCCCGGTCGACGCGGTGGTCATCGGGATGGGGTCGATGGTCGGTGCCGGTGTCTTCGCCGCGTTCACGCCGGCCGCCGAGGCCGCCGGGTCGGGGCTGCTCGTCGGGCTGGTGATCGCGGCCGCCGTGGCTTGGGCGAACGCGACCTCCTCGGCGCAGCTGGCCGCACAGTACCCGTCCTCCGGGGGCGCCTACGTCTACGGCCGCGAGCGCCTCGGCCCCGCGTGGGGGTTCGCCGCGGGCTGGGCCTTCGTCGTCGGCAAGACCGCGTCCTGCGCGGCGATGGCGCTGACCGTGGCCACCTACGCCCTGGGCGGTGAGGCGCGAGCCACCCAGATCCTCGCCCTTGCCGTGGTCGCAGGACTGACCTGGGTGACCATCCGCGGCATCACTCGGACGGCCCGGCTCGCCCGGCTGCTGCTCGGGCTCACCCTGGCCTGCCTGGCCGTCGTCGTGGGCGTCGTCCTCGCCGCCACCCGCGCGTGGCACTCGCCGATCGAAGGCCTAGGCGACACCTCGCCCTACGGCATCCTGCAGTCCGCCGGGCTGCTGTTCTTCGCGTTCGCCGGCTACGCCCGGATCGCCACCCTGGGCGAGGAGGTCCGCGACCCGGCGCGGGTCATCCCCCGGGCCATCACCACGGCCCTGGCGACCGTGGTGATCCTGTATGGCGCCGTCGCGCTGGTCCTGCTGCTGACCATCGGTGCCGCGGCGGTAGCCCGGAGCCCGCTGCCACTGCTGGCCGCCGCGGAGTCGGGGGGCGTGTCGTGGCTCGGGGCGGTGCTGCGCGTGGGCGCGACCGTGGCGAGCCTGGGCGCGCTGTTGGGCCTGCTGGCCGGGGTGGGGCGCACCACCTTCGCGATGGCCCGTGGCGGCGACCTGCCGGGTCGGCTCGGGGCCGTCGACCCGAGCCGTCACGTGCCGGCCACGGCCCAGGTGGCGATCGCGTCGGCGGTCGCCCTGCTGGTGCTGCTCACCGACCTGCGCCACGCGATCGGCTTCTCCTCCTTCGGCGTCCTGCTCTACTACGCCATCGCCAACGCCGCGGCGCTCACCCAGGACGACGCGCACCGGCGCTGGCCCCGCTGGGTGCAGGTCGGCGGTCTCGGGGGCTGCCTGCTGCTCGCGCTCAGCCTGCCCTGGGGATCGGTGCTAGCCGGCGCCCTGGTCGTGCTCGCAGGGCTGGCGGCGCGAGCGGCGGCCGGTCGAGCGCGGTGACTGCGGGCACCTCGGTCCAGCCCGGACCGGGGGGCGCCGGGCCGATCAGACGCCGGTGGCCAAGGGGCCGTGGTGGTAGCTCACCGCATCGGCGAAGGCCGCCATGAGGTCCAGCTCGACGCCGCGAGCGTCGGCATACGCCCGATGCAGGTTGAGCACGAGCCGCTCCTCGTCGGCCCAGGCCGCGAACGGGCCCAGATCGGTCTGCTGCGCGCACTCCAGCGGGCTGCGCCCCGAGGCCATCCCCGCGGCGGCGGCCGACAGCACGAGCCGGAAGTACCGCTCGTGCTCGTCCAGCACCCGCGGCAGGTCCGCGGCCAGCACGAGCGGGCCGTGCCCGGGCACGACGACCGACGCCGGGTATGCCGCCAGCCAGTCCAGCGAGCGCAACGCCCCCTGCACCGATCCCATGAACACCAGCGGGGTGAGCCCGTGGAACAGCAGGTCGCCGCAGAACAGCACCCCGCTGTCGGGCACCCACACCACCGCGTCGCCGGTCGTGTGCGCCGGGTGACCGGGGTGGGCCAGCTCGATCCGGCGCTCACCGGCATACAAGGTCGCCGTGTCGCGGAAGGTGACCGAAGGCAATCGCCGCTCGATCTCGCCCCAGTCCGGCAGCGGCTCGAACACCGGAGGGCAGCCGTCGATGATCTGGTCCACCCGCAGTCCCTCGCGCATGTTCTCGTGACCGACCAGCACGGTCTGCGCCGGCAGCAGGCTGTTGCCGTAGGTGTGGTCGCCGTGCTGGTGGGTGTTGACCGCCATCCGCAGCGGCGAGCCAGGCACCGCCTCGGCCACCGCCCCGAGGAATCGGCGGGTTCGCACGTCGGTGGCACAGGTGTCGACCACGACGGTGCCGTCGCTGCCGGTGACGGCACCGGTGTTGTTGACCCACCAGGTGCCGTCGGGCTGCACCCAGGCATGGATGCCGTCGGCGACCCCGACGAGGCTCGGGTCGCCCAGGGGATGGCGCACGGGGGGCTGGCTGCTCATGGACGCGAACCTAGCGCCCGAGCCGGGCTCGGCGGGCGACCCTGGTCCCTGGACGGGGCCGGGCCGGTCGGGCCGGTCTGGCCGGTCGGGCCGGTCGGGCCGGTCGCGCGGTCGGAGCCGGTCGGGGCCGCGGCGGCCTGCGGCGACCGTCGGCCTGCTCAGCGGCGCCGGGCGGTCCCGAAGATCGAGCGGGTGATCTCCCGGCCGATGACGGTGCCCGCCGAGCGCATCATCGACTTGAACACCGAGGACTTGACGACCTGCTCGACCACCGTGGGCTCCTCGCGCGGTGCCCGCTGCCCGGGGGGGCGCTGCGGGGCGGCCCGGGGCGGGTCTGCCGGCTGGGTGGCCGCCGGCTCAGGCGCCGGCGCCTGAGCCGCTGCTGCGGCGGCGGCCTGCGCCGAGAGCTTCTCGAAAGCGGACTCGCGGTCCGTGGCCGCGGCATACTTGCCGGCCACGCTCGAGCTGGCCACGACCTGCTCGAGCAGGGTCTGCGGCGAGGGACCCATGAGCGATTGCGGGGCCCGCATCCGGGTCCACGCCACCGGGGTCGGTGCCCCGCGCTCGGAGAGCACGGTGATGACCGCCTCGCCGGTGCCCAGCGAGGTCAGTAGCTCCTGCAGGTCGTAGCCACTCTTGGGGTAGGTCGACACCGCCGCCTTGAGCGCCTTGGCGTCGTCGGGGGTGAAGGCCCGCAACGCGTGCTGGACCCGGTTGCCCAGCTGTGCCAGCACGTCGGCGGGGACGTCCTTGGGTGACTGGGTGACGAAGAAGACCCCGACCCCCTTGGAGCGGATCAGGCGGACCGTCTGGGTGATGGCCTGCAGGAAGTCCTTCGAGGCGTCGGCGAACAGCAGGTGCGCCTCGTCGAAGAAGAAGACCAGCTTGGGCTTGTCGAGATCGCCCACCTCGGGCAGGTCGTGGAACAGGTCCGCCAGCAGCCACATGAGGAAGGTGGAGAACAACTGGGGGCGGTCCTGCACTGCGGGCAGCTCGAGGATCGACACCAGGCCCCGACCGTCGGGCGCCGTGCGCAGCAGGTCAGCCGTGTCGAACTCGGGCAACCCGAAGAAGACGTCCGCGCCCTGGTCGGCGAAGGTGATGAGCTCGCGCAGGATGACCCCGGCGGTGGCCGACGACAGCCCGCCGAGGTCCTTGAGGTCGGCCTTGCCCTCGTCGGAGGTGAGGTACTGCACCACCGCTCGCAGGTCCTTGAGGTCATCGAGGTAGAGGCCCCTGGCGTCGGCGAAGTGGAAGACCAGCCCGAGGCTGGACTCCTGGGTCTCGTTGAGCCCGAGCACCTTGGACAGCAGGGTCGGCCCGAACGCCGACACCGAGGCCCGGATCGGGATGCCCTGGCCCTGCCCGCCCAGGCAGGAGAACTCGGTCGGGTATGCCGTCGCCGTCCACTGCTGGCCGATGTCTGCGGCCCGCGCCGCTATCTTGTCGTTTGGCTGACCGGGGCTGGCCATGCCCGACAGGTCGCCCTTGACGTCGGCGAGGAACACCGAGACGCCCTGGGCGGACAGCTGCTCGGCCATCAGCTGCAGTGTCTTGGTCTTGCCGGTGCCGGTGGCCCCCGCGACCAGACCGTGCCGGTTGAGCACGCCCAGCGGGATCTTCACCGCCGCGGCCGGGTATGCCGTGCCGTCCTTGACGGCGGCACCGAACTCCAGGGCGCCGCCGGAGAAGGCGTAGCCGGCGGCGATCTGGGCGATCTGCTCGGGCAGCGCAGCGGCATCCTGCGGCTGCGCATCCTGGGGTGCGGTGGCATCGGTCACGCGGCCCACTGTAGTTGGCCGGCCCGCGCCGACGGCCGACCCGCGCCGACGGCCGACCCGCGCCGGCGGCCGACCCGCGCCGGCGGCCGACCCGGCCCGTGGTCGACCCGACCCGTGGTCGACCCGGCCCGTCGGGAGCGCCGCCTAGACTGGCGCGGTGATCTTCAAGGGCGTCGGCGACGGTCGGCCCTACCCGGACCACGGCCGGTCCACGACGAAGGACTGGGCCGACGTCGCCCCCCGCCAGGTCAGACTGGCCGAGCTCACGACGACCAAACGCACCCTGGACCTGGCCGCCCTGTTGTCCGAGGACTCCACGTTCTACGGCGACCTGTTCGCCCACGTCGTGCTGTGGCGCGGGGAGCTGTATCTCGAGGACGGGCTGCACCGCGCCCTGAGAGCGGCATTGCACCAGCGTGGGACGCTGCACGCCCGTGTGCTCGTGCTTGACTAGGCCCACACGCGAGCACGTCGCGTCGACCACGGGGAAGGACACCGTCCGGTGAGCTACGTCGTCGAGTCGCAAGCATCGGCGCAAGCCCGCAGACGCCGCCGCACCGCCATCACGTTGGCCGTCGTGGCCGTCGTGCTGGCCGGCGCCTTCTACTACGCGCAGAGCTACTGGAACCGCTCCGCCAGCACCCCTACGAGCGCGGCGTCGTGCACCCCCACCCCGGGCGCCGGCGGGCAGCTGGCGCCCGGTCAGGTCACCGTCAACGTCCTCAACGCGACCAAGCGCAGCGGGCTGGCCGGGGCGACCGCGAAGATCGTCAAAGAGCGGGGCTTCGTCGTCGGGCGGATCGAGAACGACCCCCTGAAGAAGGCCGTGCCGCAGCCCGCCGAGGTCCGCTACGGCCCGGCCGGGGAGGCCAGCGCGACCCTCGTGCTCGGCCTGGTGGCCGGTGCGGTCCCGTTGCCGGACACCCGGGCGGATGCCTCCGTCGACCTCGTCCTCGGGGAGGGGTTCACCGCCCTGGCCCAGCCCACCGCCCCGGTCCCCGCACCCGCGACGGCGACCCCGACCTGTTGACCCGATCCCTCGATCCCGTCACTGCCCCGGTGCCCGATGGCGTTCCCGCCACGAGCGCGTAGGCCAGGGCGGGCGGCGCCCGGGTCGACCGATCGAGCGACCCGTGACGATGGCGGTGGTGCAGGGATTCGAACCCTGGGTGGAGTTGCCCCCACACACGCTTTCGAGGCGTGCTCCTTAGGCCGCTCGGACACACCACCGCGCACGAGGGTACCGGCCGGGCCGGGCGCGGTCACAATCCGTCGGTGGCATCCGACCCGTGGCGGCGCACCCGGAAGAAGTCGCGCAGCAGGTGCGCGCAGTCCTGCTGGCGCACCCCGCCGACGACCTGGATGCGGTGGTTGGCCCGGGGGTCGGCGGCCAGATCCCACACCGATCCGCAGGCCCCGCCCTTGGGGTCCCACGCGCCGAACACCAGCGTCGGGATCCGTGCCAGGACCGCCGCTCCCGCGCACATCGGGCACGGCTCCAGGGTGACCACGAGTGTGGCGCCCAGCAAGCGCCACGACCCGGTATGCCGTGCCGCCTGGCGCAGTGCGAGGATCTCGGCGTGGGCGGTCGGGTCCTGGGCCAGCTCCCGCGCGTTGGCCCCCTGCCCGACGACCCTGCCCGACGCGTCGACGACCACGGCGCCCACCGGTACGTCGCCCGCTCGGCCGGCCGCTGCGGCCAGCTGCAGCGCCTGCGCCATCCACGCGGCATACTGCGCCGTGGAGTCGGAGGGGTCCTGGGACACGCGGTAAGTTTCCCGCATGCGCGTGCACGTGGCCGACCATCAGCTCGTCTCGCACAAGCTGACGTACCTGCGTGACGCCCGCACCGACTCGCCGACGTTCCGGCGACTGGCCGAGGAGCTGGTCACCCTGTTGGCGTACGAGGCCACCCGTGCCGTGCGCGTCGAGCCGTTCGAGATCCGCACTCCGGTGGCCACGACGACGGGCATCAAGCTCGCCAAGCCCAAGCCCTTGGTCGTGCCGATCCTGCGGGCCGGGCTGGGGATGCTCGAGGGCATGGTGCGGCTGCTGCCCAGCGCCGAGGTGGGATTCCTCGGGATGGCCCGCAACGAGGCGACGCTGGAGGCGGTGACCTACGCCAACCGGCTGCCCGAGGACCTGGCCGGTCGACAGTGCTACGTGCTCGATCCCATGCTGGCCACCGGAGGCACGCTGGCCACGGCGATCCGCTACCTGGCGCAGCGGGGCGCCGACGACGTCACCGCGATCACCCTCATCGCCGCCCCCGAGGGGATCGCGCACGTCCAGGACGCCCTGACCGACCTCGGCATCCCGGTCTGCCTGGTCACCGGTGCCGTCGACGAGCGCCTCGACGACCGGGGGTACATCGTCCCCGGGCTGGGCGATGCGGGCGACCGGCTCTACGGCGTGGTGTGAGCCGCGGTCCCGGGAAGCGCCCGGGCCGGGGCGCCCGATGACGCCCGGCGCGCCTCGCCGACCTCACCGGCCTCGTCCGTCACACTGATCGCAGGGTATGCCGTGGCGTGCCCGGACGAGGAGCATGAAATGGCCCGCGCGAAGACGGTCGGCAAGTGGCTGCTGCTGGCCTTCGTCGTCTACGCCATCGTCAAGTCCCCGACCCAGGCGGCGGACATCGTGCACACGTCGTTCGACATCCTCGCGCAGGGCGTCAAGGCGATCATCGCGTTCTTCGACACACTCCTGAAGCGCTGACCCGCCCGGGCCGACGCCATGGGTTACGAGAGCTATCTGCTGGACGGCGAGCGCCGGGTGCTCGGGATTCACCGACATTGGGCTCGGCTCGTGGCGCCGGTGGCCGCCGTCGTCGGGGGTCTCGTGGCCGCCCTGCTCGTCGATGCCGCGGTGGCGCCGGGGGCCCGGCTGCTGGCCAACCTCGTCTGGCTCGGGTGGCTCTACCTCGCAGCCCGGTTGGCGTGGATCGTCGTGGACTGGCGCACCGAGTGGTTCATCGCCACGGACAAGCGGCTGCTGCTCATCCACGGGGTCATCGCGCGTAACACCGGGATGATGCCGTTGACCAAGGTCACCGACATGACCTTCGTGCGCACCCTGCCGGGGCTGCTGCTGGGCTACGGCACGTTCGTCCTGGAGAGCGCGGGGCAGGATCAGGCCCTGCACGAGATCCGCTGGATCCCCCATCCGGAGCGCATCTACCGGGCCATCGTCGCGGAGATCTTCGGGGTGCACGATCGCTATCGATTGCCGCCCGACGCGGAGGGGCCCACCGACCCGGGCCAGCCGCCCGGGGGCGGCGGCGGCCCGGGGGGCGACCCCGGATCGGGGGGCCCGCGCGAGTCCTGGCCACGGCCCACCAACCGGGCCCGACGGTGGACGAGGCGCCCGGACCCCGGGCGTCGCCCGCAGCCGCCGCGACCACAACCGCCAACGGAGCACTCCCGCGCGATCCCCGTGCATCGCCCCGCCCCGCCGGAGACGCTCTACCGCAGCTCCGACCACATCGCCCGGGATCGGGCCGCCGACACCGGGCCGATCCCGTGGTACGAGCAGCCCTGACGCCGGCGACCCGGCACGGCTGCACGCGTGCGGTCCGCGAGGGCACCGGGCCGCGGGTCGACGCGGCGGACCGAACACAGGTATGCCGCCCGGCCGAGGGGGGAGCGGTCGGGCGGCATACCGTCGCGTGGCCTACAACGCCTTGACGATGTCCTCCACGCGGTCCTTGGCGTCGCCGAAGAGCATCGCGGAGTTGTCCTTGAAGAACAGCGGGTTCTGCACACCCGCGTACCCGGTGTTCATCGAACGCTTGAACACGATGACATCCGAGGACTTCCAGACCTCCAGCACGGGCATGCCGGCGATGGGGCTGGCCGGGTCGTCCTGGGCGTCGGGGTTGACCGTGTCGTTGGCGCCGATGACGAGCACGACGTCGGTCGAGGGGAAGTCGTCGTTGATCTCGTCCATCTCCAGGACGATGTCGTAGGGGACCTTGGCCTCCGCGAGCAGGACGTTCATGTGGCCCGGCAGTCGCCCGGCGACCGGGTGGATGCCGAAGCGGACGTTGACGCCCTTCTTGCGCAGGTGGGAGGTCAGCTCGGCGACGGCATACTGCGCCTGCGCCGTGGCCATGCCGTAGCCCGGGGTGATGATCACCTCGTGGGCGTTGTTGAGCAGCTCGGCGACCTCGACGGCGCTGGTCTCGCGGTGCTCGCCGTAGTCCTTCGCCACCCCGGTGACCTCGCCGTCGGAGCCGAACCCGCCGGCGATGACCGAGATGAACGACCGGTTCATCGCCTTGCACATGATGTAGGACAGGTAGGCACCCGAGGAGCCGACGAGGGCGCCGGTGATGATGAGCAGGTCGTTGTTGAGCAGGAAGCCGGCCGCGGCCGCCGCCCATCCGGAGTAGCTGTTGAGCATCGACACGACGACGGGCATGTCCCCGCCGCCGATCGAGGCGACCAGGTGCCAGCCGAGGAACAGCGCCAGCAGGGTCATCGCCCCGAGCAACCCCTGTCGGGCGGCGACGCTCTCGTGCGGGATGCGGGTGTAGACGACGGTCGTGACGAGGAATGCCGCGACGATGCCGAGGTTGATCGCGTTGTGGGCTGGCAGCATCAGCGGGGCCGACTTCATCCGCGCGGACAGCTTGAGGTTGGCCACGATCGACCCGGTGAAGGTCACCGCACCGATGAAGATGCCGACGAAGACCTCGACGTCGTGGATTGCCGGGTTGGCCGAGGTCTCGTAGGAGCTGTTCCAGCCGACGAGCACGGCGGCCAGACCGACGAAGCTGTGCAGCATCGCGATGAGCTCGGGCATGCCGGTCATCTCGACCTTCTTGGCCAGCGAGATGCCGACGACCGCGCCGATCGCCATCGCCACCAGGATCATGACGAGACCGAGCACGGCGGTGCCCTTGGTGTCGCCCGGGGACGTGCCCAGAGGGGCGATGTCGATGCCCCCGGTCGCGGCCAGGACGGTCACCACCAGGGCGATGGCCATGCCGACCACGCCGTAACGGTTGCCCATGACGGCCGACTCGTGCTTGGACAGGCCGGCCAGCGCGAGGATGAAGAACAGACCGGCGACGATGTAGGTGCCCTGCAGCAGGGTGAACGAGATGGTCATCGGACGGCGTCCTCCCGCTTGAACATCTGCAGCATCCGCCCGGTGACGGTGAAGCCACCGAAGACGTTGATGCTGGCCACCAGCGCGCCGATGAAGGCCAGCACGGTGACCCACAGCTTGTCCTCGTGACCGATCTGCAGCAGCGCCCCGACGACGATGATGCCGCTGATCGCATTGGTCACCGACATCAGCGGGGTGTGCAGGGCGTGGTGGACGTTGCCGATGACGTAGTAGCCGATGACGACCGAGAGCATGAACACCATGAAGTGGCCGAGGAAGGCCTCCGGCGAGATCGCCGCGACGAGCAGGAACAGCAGCCCGGCCAAGCCCATGACCACGAGGCGTCGGCGTGGGTCCGGTGGCGGTTTCGGCGTCTTGGGCGCGACGGGCGCGACCGGGGCCGCCGCCGGCGCTGCGGAGACCTGCACGGGCGGGGGCGGCCAGGTCACCGCGCCCTCGCGGGCCACCGTCATCCCGCGGACGACGACGTCCTCCTGGTTGAAGACCAGCTGGCCGTCCTTGTCCGGGCACAGCAGCTTGAGCAGGTTGACGACGTTGGTGCCGTAGAGCTGCGAGGCCTGGGTGGGCAGCCGGCCGGCGAGATCGGTGTAGCCGATGATCTTCACGCCGTTGTCGGTGACGACCATCTGGTCGGCCACCGAGCCGGCGACGTTGCCCCCGTTGGAGGCGGCCATGTCGACGATCACCGAGCCCGGCTTCATCGCCGCCACCATCTGCTCGGTGAGCAACCGGGGGGCGGGCTTGCCGGGGATGAGCGCCGTGGTGATGACGATGTCGACGTCCTTGGCCTGCTCGGCATACATGAGCGCGGCGGCCTGGGCGTAGTCGGCCGTCACCTCCTTGGCGTAGCCGTCGGAGCTGACCTCCTGCGTCTCGATGTCCGGGCTGACGAACGACGCGCCCATCGACTCCACCTGCTCGGCGACCTCCGGACGCACGTCGGTCGCCCGCACGATCGCGCCGAGGGAGTTGGCCGTCCCGATCGCGGCCAGACCGGCCACCCCGGCGCCGCTGACGAACACCTTCGCCGGCGGGACCTTGCCCGCGGCGGTGACCTGGCCGGTGAAGAACGACCCGAACTCGTGCGCCGCCTCGATGACCGCGCGGTAGCCGGCGATGTTGGCCATCGACGACAGGACGTCCAACGCCTGGGCCCGTGAGATCCGGGGCACGGCGTCCATCGCCAGGGCGTTCACTCCCTGGGCGGCGAGCTGCTCGAGCAGCCTCGGGTTCAGCGCGGGGGCGGCCAGGCTGACCAGCGACGCGCCCTTGCGCATGCGCCCGATCTCGTCGGCGTCCGGCGCGTTGATCTTGGCGACCAGGTCGGCCGCCCACACCTGCTCGCTGGTGCCGATGGCGGCCCCGGCCGCGGCATACGCCTCGTCCTCGAAACTGGCCGCGTGACCGGCCCCGCTCTCGATGACGACGTCGAAGCCCAGTTTCTTGATCTGTTCGACGGTCTTGGGCGTGGCGGCGACACGGCGCTCACCCGCCCTCGACTCTCGTGGGACACCTATCAGCACGTACGACTCCCGACGTCAGGTGGCACCAGGGCCCGAACAGGCACCCGGCCGACCGGGACCAGTCCCGGTGTCGACACCAACCTATTGGGTGGGGCCAGCCCCGCGACAGGGACCATCGTCAGTGTGGACAGGACCGCCCCGGGTGGACGGGAGCGCACCGGCCCGGGTGCGGACACACCGAAGGTCCGCGAGACAGGGGGGACATCGCGGACCTTCGGTAGCTTCGGGGTGGCGGGTCGAGCCGCCGCGGTTCGGTTGACGATTGAACCGTGCGGACAGCGTAGCGGATGCCTCCCCGATCAGGTAATCGGTTGCCCCAGCCGTCCGGCCCGGTAGTCCTCGAAGGCCTCGACCAGCTCGGCTCGGGTGTTCATGACGAACGGCCCGTACCACGCCACGGGCTCGCGGATCGGCTCCCCACCGAGCAGGACGACCTCCAGGCCGCTGGGGTGGCGTGACTGCTGTCGAGCGTCCGCGGCGAGCGTGACCACCGCCCCGGGACCGAGCACGGCGAGCTGACCGGCCCGGATCGGCCGGCCCGGCGACCCGACCACGCCCGAGCCCGCCATGACGTAGACCAGCGCGTTGAACCGGGGCTGCCAGGGCAGCTCCAGTCGGGCACCGGGCGCGAGTGTCGCGTGGATCATCGTCATCGGGGTGTGGGTCCGGCCGGGGCCGGTCACGCCGGCGACCTCGCCGGCGATGACCCGCACCAGCGCTCCGCCGTCGGGCGAGGTCGACAGGGCGACCGCGGAGGGTTGCAGGCTCTGGTAGCGGGGGGCGGCGAGCTTGTCGACGGCCGGCAGGTTGACCCACAGTTGCAGGCCGTGGAAGAGCCCACCGCTGGCCACGAGGGACTCCGGCGGTGCCTCGATGTGCAGGATCCCCGACCCGGCCGTCATCCACTGGGTCGCGCCGTCGGTGATGGTGCCGCCGCCGCCCTGCGAGTCGGCGTGCACGAAGGTCCCGTCAAGCAGGTAGGTCACCGTCTCGAAGCCGCGATGTGGGTGCCACGGCGTGCCCTTGGCCTCGCCGGGCGCATACTCCACCTCGCCCATCTCGTCCATCATGACGAACGGGTCGAGGTCGGCCAGGTCCACTCCCGCCAGCGCCCGCTTCACCGGGAAGCCCTCTCCCTCCAGGCCCCGGGGGGCGGTGGCGAGGCTGCGCACCGAGCGACGCGGCACGTCGGGGGGGATCGTCGCCAGGCGCGGCAGCACGCCCAGGTCCGCCACGGTGATGGCCGGCATGCTCGCCTCCATAGATGCTCGCGGATTCAACTATTGCGGCTAACCCTTGCTGGCCCGACCGTATTCCGGTCCGCCGACCGACGGCATACAGTCGCGTCATGGCCGATGTCGTCGATCTGCCCGAGAAGGGCGCCGAGCTGCTGGCGGCGGCCCGGGCATCCACGGCGGGCCGGGCCGCCACCGCCGTCTTCGCCACCCCGGTGCTCAAGGGCATGCTCGTCGCGCTGGTCGAGGGGCGGGCGCTGGCCGAGCACAACGCCCCGCCGGCGGCCACGCTGCAGTGCCTGAGCGGCCGCGCCCGACTCTGGTCGGGGGATCGCGAGTGGCTCTTGGGAGCCGGCGGGTATGCCGCCGTGCCGCCGGCGCGGCACGGGGTCGACGCGGTGACCGACTGCGTGCTGCTGCTCACCGTGGCTTCCGGCCGCGCCCCCGACCCGGTGGAGGACGCCCCGGCGACAGCGGCAGGTCAGTAGGGGGTCGGGCCGAGATCGTCACACCCAGATCGGCCCGGCGTTGCGCGGCATACCCTCCTTGAGGGCGATGAGATTGGCGTAGACGTACGGGATGTCGTGTCGTTGATGCCACTCGCTCGGGAACGTCGTGACCAACCTCGAGGACTGGAACCGAGCGGTGATCTGCGGCACGAAGTTGCGGTACTGAGCCTCGGTGTAGTACCAGAACGAGTTCTCGTTGTAGAAGGCCACGTGGGTGGGGTCCTGGAAGGCGCCCCGCCCGTCGGTGCTCGGGGTCATCGACAGCAACAGGCCGCCGGGGGCCAACAGCCGGTAGATCTCGTTGATGATGGCGACCTTGTCGGGGACGTGCTCGAAGAAGTCGTAGGCCCGGATCACCCCGCACGTGCCGTCCGCCAGGTCCAGCGGCGCGGGCAGGGTGGCGACGATGTCGACGTGCTCGCCCGGATGCTGGTCCACCCCGAGATAACCCGGCGGCCGGTTGTGCGCCGCCCCGAGGTCCAACGCCAGCAGCCCCTCACGTCGGCACCACGCCAGCGCATTGCCCTCGATGTACCGGTCGTACAGGCGAACTGTCTCCTCCTGGATGAAGGCGTTGGTCTGCTGCTCGCGCTGGGTGTTCCAGTCGTACATGCGCTGGAGATAGAGCACCCGTGGGATGTGGTGGAACGGGCCGAACTGGTAGAGCCGGCACATGAGGTCTTGGTCGTCGAGCACGTGCCGGCTGGGGTCGTAGCCGCCGACCGCCTCGTATGCCGCCCGCCGGAACGCTCGCACGTGGTTGGGGGCGAACCAGATGTACGAGACGTTGTGCGGTGTCGGCTCGAACGAGTGGGCCCACAACAGGGTGCGCCCGTCGACCACGACGTCCTCGTACTGCCAGCCGTTGGCCAGATCGAAGCGGCTGTCGTCGCGGGTGCCGTCGTGGGCCACGTGCGCGGTGTCGCTGTAGACCAGGGCCGCGGACGGGCTCTGCGCGAAGGCCTCCCGCACGGTGGCGATCGCGTCCGGCACCAGCAGGTCGTCGTGGTCGAGCTCGACCAGGATGTCGCCGCGCGCTCGGGCGCACGCCTGCCGCTTGGCCGCTCCGACCCCACGCACGTCGTCGTCCTCGATCACCCTCACCCGTGAATCGGGCTCGGGTGGCCGCCAGCGCGCGTTGCCGTTGAGCAGCACGACCCATTCCCAGTCCGGGTCGGTCTGGCCGCGTAAGGACTCGTGGCACTCGTCGAGGAATCGAGGCTGGTGGGACGGGGTGAAGACGCTGACGAGTGGCCCGTCCATCACGGCTTGCGGGTGGACGACGGCGTCGGTGCCGGCGCGCTGGTGGCCGGCGCGCCGGCCGTCGGCGCGGTGAGCGAGGGGTCGAGCGCAGCGGCCTTGTCTCGGGCCTCTTTCGCCTTGTCCGCCAAGCCCTTGCGTTCGTAGGCCAGCCCCAGGCGGTACCACGCGGTCGATGCCTTCGGGTTGATCTCGACGGTCTTCTCGTACAGCCCGATCGCCTCGTCGAGGTTGGCCGCCTCGAGGACGATCGCCTTGTTGTACATCGCCGACGTGAACGCGGGGTCGGACTTGATGGCCTTGTCGTAGTAGGCGAGGGCGCTGGCCGAGTCGTTGCGGTTCTGGGCGATCAGCCCCAGGTTGTAGAGCGCGTACTTGTTGTTCGGGTCGAGGGCGAGCACCTTGGTGAACGTCGCCACCGCCTCGTCGATCTTGTTCTGGGTCGCCTGATCGACGCCTTGCTGCAGCAGCGCCGCGACCTGGCTCGCCGACGTCGACGCGGATGCCGTGTCCGACCCGGTGGGCGAGGGGGTGGCGGACCCGCTGCATGCCGCCAGGGCGAACGTGAGTGCGGCCACCGCGGCGAGGGCGCCGCCGACGCTCCGGCGCGACGGGCCGGCGGGGGGCAGGGTCATCTGGGGAACTCCCATCGAATCGTCATCGGCTGCACACGGCATACGCGGTGTAGCTGCCGCCGCGGAACACATACCAGGCGGCCTGCCAGCCCGTGGCTGGTGCGCTGGTGCCCCCACCCACCGGGCGGGTGAATGCCATGTCGGCGCCGAGGTCGGTGCTGTAGCCGCCGCCCCCTACCGCGAAGTACCCGGAGGGACACGACACGGAGACCACTGCGGTGCTGGTGCCAGGCGTGGGGATCGTCGCACTCACCACCAGGCTCTGGGCCCCAAGCCCTGGCCCCTGTGGTCCTTGGCTGCCTTGCGGGCCTTGGGTCCCGATGGCGCCCTGGGGTCCCTGCGGCCCGGCGGCCCCCTGGGCTCCTGTCGAGCCTTGCGCGCCGGTGCCCCCTTGGGCTCCGGTACTGCCTTGAGCGCCCGCGCCGCCCTGGGCACCGGTACCGCCTTGCGCGCCGGTGCCACCCTGGGCTCCCGTGGACCCTTGTGGGCCTGTCCCCCCTTGGAAGCCCTGGGGGCCAGCGGCCCCCGTGGCCCCCTGCGCCCCCTGGAAGCCCTGCGGGCCTTGGGCTCCGACTGCTCCCTGGCTGCCCTGGGTACCTTGGACTCCCTGATTGCCCTGGAAGCCTTGCCTGCCCTGGTTCCCTTGGAATCCCTGGTTCCCCTGGAAGCCCTGGTTCCCCTGCGTGCCCTGGAAGCCCTGCGGACCCTGCGCGCCGATCGCCCCCTGCAACCCCTGGCTCCCCTGGACCCCCTGCGTGCCCTGAACGCCCTGCGTGCCCTGAACGCCCTGGTTCCCCTGGAAGCCCTGGTTCCCCTGGAAGCCCTGGTTCCCCTGGAAGCCCTGGTTCCCCTGGAAGCCCTGGTTCCCCTGGAAGCCCTGGTTCCCCTGCGTGCCCTGGAAGCCCTGCGGACCCTGCGCGCCCACCGCCCCCTGGAACCCCTGATTCCCTTGGACACCTTGAGTGCCCTGGAAGCCCTGGGTGCCTTGGAAGCCCTGGTTCCCTTGCGTCCCCTGGAACCCTTGCGGACCCTGCGCGCCCACCGCCCCCTGAGCGCCCTGGTTCCCTTGGACACCTTGAACGCCCTGGAAGCCCTGGTTCCCCTGCGTCCCCTGGAAGCCCTGCGGCCCCTGCGCGCCCACCGCCCCCTGAGCGCCCTGGTTCCCCTGGACACCTTGAGTGCCCTGGAAGCCCTGGTTCCCCTGGAAGCCCTGGTTCCCCTGGGCGCCCTGGAAGCCCTGGTTCCCCTGGGCGCCCTGGAATCCCTGGTTCCCTTGGACCCCCTGCGTGCCCTGAACGCCCTGGTTCCCTTGGACACCCTGGTTACCCTGCGTGCCCTGGAAGCCCTGCGGACCCTGCGCGCCAATCGCCCCCTGGAACCCCTGGTTCCCCTGGACACCTTGAGTGCCCTGGAAGCCCTGGTTGCCCTGGAAGCCCTGATTCCCCTGGGCGCCCTGGAATCCCTGGTTCCCTTGGACCCCCTGCGTGCCCTGAACGCCCTGGTTCCCTTGGACACCCTGGTTACCCTGCGTGCCCTGGAAGCCCTGCGGACCCTGCGCGCCAATCGCCCCCTGGAACCCCTGGTTCCCCTGGACACCTTGAGTGCCCTGGAAGCCCTGGGTGCCCTGCGTGCCTTGGAAGCCCTGGTTCCCTTGCGTCCCCTGGAACCCTTGCGGACCCTGCGCGCCAATCGCCCCCTGGAACCCCTGATTCCCTTGGACACCTTGAGTGCCCTGGAAGCCCTGGGTGCCTTGGAAGCCCTGGTTCCCTTGCGTCCCCTGGAAGCCCTGCGGACCCTGAGCGCCGATCGCCCCCTGCAACCCCTGGCTCCCTTGGACGCCCTGCGAGCCCTGTGCGCCGATCGCCCCCTGGGAGCCCTGGTCACCCTGCGCCCCAGTCGCGCCCTGGAAACCCTGCGTCCCCTGAACACCTTGAGTGCCCTGGCTCCCCTGGAATCCCTGATTGCCTTGTGCGCCCTGGAAGCCCTGCGGCCCCTGCGCGCCGATCGCCCCCTGGGTGCCTTGAACACCCTGGGTGCCTTGTACGCCCTGGAACCCCTGGTTGCCCTGGTCGCCTTGCGTCCCCTGGACCCCCTGCGCGCCCTGCGTGCCCTGGACTCCCTGCGGACCCTGCGCGCCAATCGCCCCCTGCAACCCCTGGCTCCCCTGGAAGCCCTGATTCCCTTGCGTCCCCTGGACCCCTTGCGGACCCTGCGCGCCAATCGCCCCCTGCAACCCCTGATTCCCTTGGGCACCTTGAGTGCCCTGGTACCCCTGGGTGCCTTGGAAGCCCTGGTTCCCTTGCGTCCCCTGGAAGCCCTGCGGACCCTGCGCGCCAATCGCCCCCTGCAACCCCTGGCTCCCTTGCACGCCCTGCGAGCCCTGTGCGCCGATCGCCCCCTGGTAGCCCTGGTCACCCTGCGCCCCAGTCGCGCCCTGGAGACCCTGCGTCCCCTGAACACCTTGAGTGCCCTGGCTCCCTTGGAATCCTTGATTGCCTTGAGTGCCCTGGCTCCCTTGGAATCCTTGATTGCCTTGAGTGCCCTGGCTCCCTTGGAATCCTTGATTGCCTTGTGCGCCCTGGAAGCCCTGCGGACCCTGCGCGCCAATCGCCCCCTGCGCGCCCTGCGTGCCCTGGAACCCCTGGGTGCCTTGTACGCCCTGGAACCCCTGGGTGCCCTGTGCGCCGATCGCACCCTGGGAGCCCTGGTCACCTTGCGTCCCCGTCGAGCCCTGGCTTCCCTGAGCGCCTTGGGACCCCTGCTCGCCCTGCGCTCCGGCTGCGCCCTGGACCCCTTGCGTCCCCTGGAACCCCTGCGGACCCGGGGATCCTTGGGCGCCGGCCGCGCCGGCCGCGCCGGCCGCGCCGACTGGGCCGGGCGCGCCCGCCGGGCCCGCCGCCCCCTGCGCTCCGGCGTCCCCGGAGCGTCCCGCCTCGCCGTCGGCACCGTCGACGCCCGGGAAGCCCCGGGGGCCCTGAGCACCCGCGGGTCCCACCGGCGAGATGAGGGTGTCGCAGCGGTAGCCGGGGACGGGGAAGGAGTACCCCTGGGGCCCGGCGACTGAGGCACGTCCGGCGTAGATCGCCACCCCCGGGGGGACGTCCTGGCACCACGCGTCGACGGTCTGGCGCGGTGAGATCGCGACCTGGTAGCCCTGGGGCCCATCGGCGGCGCGGACACCGCGCGTCGGTGCCGAGACCGCGTTCGACACCGGGGATGCCGCGTGGGCTGGGCCGGAGGAGGCGAGCGTAGTCGAGGTCCTGGAGGAGGCGACCGTGGTGGACGCAGCCGACACGGGGGTGGCGGACGCCGAGAGGGCAGCGGCCGCCAGGGCCGTGCTACAGGTCCGCGCGGCGCGGCCGGCCAGCCAGCCACGCCGGGACACCCGTCCGGTCATGATCTCCCACCATGCCCTTAGCCCATCGCTGCGCCGTGCGACGGACGCAGCGACTCCCCGACGGGCGACACTCGTCCCGGGTTGCGCACACCTACCGCCCGACGCAAGTGCCGCCAAACTCCCCCGGAACATACCACGTTCGACGAGATCGCTACATTTCGGGCGGAGTGTCGATTCCGAGAAGTTGCAGTCCTTGGGCGAGCACGTCGTGCGTGGTCGCACACAGCGACACCCGTGACTCGCGGATGCGCGCATCGGGCGCCTTGAGCACCGGGCAGGCCTCGTAGAACACCGAGAAGGTCTGGGCCAGCTCGAAGAGGTATCCGCACAGCCGGTGCGGCTCGAGGGCTCGGCCCACCTCGGCGACCACCGAGCCGTAGCCGAGCAGCGCCAACCCCAGGGCCCGTTCGGCGGGCTCGGTCACGACGATCTCGGCTGCCGCCGCGTCAGCGCCCGTGGACGCGTCCGGGACATCGAGACCCCCGGCGCGGAAGATCGAGCGGATCCTGGCGACGGCATACTGCAGATACGGCCCGGTGTTGCCGGTGAGCGAGACCATCCGGTCGAGGTCGAAGACGTACTCGCTGTCGTGGGCCACCGACAGGTCGGCGTACTTCACCGCCCCGACCCCCACCTGCGGCGCGACGGCCGCCCGGATGGGCTCGGGCAGGTCCGGCCGGGAGTCGTCGAGCACCTGGCGAGCCCGGGCCACGGCCTGCTCCACCAGGCCCATCAACGGGGGGGAGCTGCCCTCGCGGGTGCGCAGGATCTTCTTGTCCGAGCCCAGCACGTTGCCGATCTGCACGTGCACGACCTCGACCTCGTCCGGCAGCCAGCCCGCCCGCCGAGCGGTCCGGAACACCATCTGCAGGTGCAGGGACTGGGGCGCCCCGACCACATAGAGGATCCGGTCGGCGTGCAGGTCCCGGACCCGGTGGCGGATTGTCGCCAGGTCGGTCGTGGCATAGCCGTAACCCCCGTCGGACTTCCGCACGATCAGCGGGACCGGCCTGCCCTCCCGGCCGGTGAACTCGTCGAGGAAGACACACAGCGCCCCGTCGGACACGACGGCGATCCCGGCGGCCTGCAGCTCGTCACACACGTCGGCGAGGTCGGCGTTGTAGGTCGACTCACCCGCGAGGTCGGCGTCGGTCAGGGTCACCCCGAGCGCGGCGTAGACCCGGTTGAAGTAGCGCTTGGACAGCGCGACCAGCTCGCCCCACAAACGCGTCGTGTCGGCATCTCCGGCCTGCAGGGCCACCACCCGAGCCCTGGCGCGGTCGGCGAAGTCCGGGTCACCGCCGAACTGCGCCCGCGCGGCGAGGTAGAAGGCGTTGGGCTCGGTCTCGACGACCCGCGCCGCCGGCGAGCCCTCGCCGACGTCGACGAGTCGTTCGATGAGCATCCCGAAGGGCGTGCCCCAGTCGCCGACGTGGTTCTGCCGGATCACCCGGTGGCCGAGGTGGTCCAATGTCCGCGCGAGCGCGTCGCCGACGATGGTCGTGCGCAGGTGACCGACGTGCATCTCCTTGGCGACGTTGGGCGCCGAGTAGTCGATGGGCACGACCTGCGGCTGCTGCCACGGCACCCCCCGACGTGGGTCGACCGCCAGCGCCGAGAAGGCGGCGGCGATCCAGGCGTCGGACAGCGTGAGGTTGACGAAGCCGGGGCCGCTGATCTCCACCGACGAGCACATGTCCGCGACGTCCAGGGCTGCGACGATCCGAGCCGCGACCTGCCGTGGCGGCATACCGAGGCGTTTGGCAAGTGCCAGTGGGGCATTGGCCTGCAGGTCCGCGAACTGGCTCGACCGCAGCACCGGGTCGGCTCCGGCGTACTGCGCCCCGAACGCCGCCTCGATGGCAGCGCTCACGCGCGGGCCGAGCAGCTCGGCAGGTGAGGGCATGCGGGTCAGGATATCGGCGCGCGTCGGCCGGGCAGGGCATACCCCAGACCGGTATGCCGTCAGCGCGGCAGTGCCAGGTCGAGGACCCGCGCGTTGGGCAGGGCGGCCAGGTCCGCCCCGTCGAGCAACAGCTTGGCCGCGCGCACACCCGCTCCGACCACGACCGGGCCGGCTCGCGCCACCGCGGCGTCGACGAGGACCACCCAGTCCGCGGGCAGACCCACCGGGGTGATGCCGCCCGCCCGCATGCCGGTGAGCGCCTCGGCCTGCGCCGCGCCCATGAACGACAGCTTGCGCAAGTCCAGCTGCTTGCGCACCACCCGGTTGATGTCGGCGCGATCGACCGCGAGGACCATGACGGCGGCGTGCACCGACCGTTCGGCGCGCCGACCGTCGACGACGACGCAGTTCGCGGACGCCTGCGGCGCCACGTCGTATGCCGTGCAGAACGCCGCGGTGTCCGCCAGGTCGGGGTCGATCTGCGCCACCCGAGCCTCCGGGACCAGCCCGGCAGCGGCGGCCACCGGCGGCGCCACGAGGTGCAGATGGGCGCTCAGCGGCACCCAGCTCAGAGGTTCCTGCGCAGGCGGCATGCAGCGACGGTATCCGCTCGGGAGCGCACCGTCGCCGCCGCGAGGGGCGGCGACGGTGCGGAGGCGACGGCGGCCGGGTACGGCGGCCCAGCGGCTGGCGGTCAGTCGGCGACCCGAGCGGTCGCCAGGACCTGCTCCCAGGTGGCCCGGGCCGGTTGGGTCGGGTCACCCACCGGCAGCAGGGCCAGGGCCCGGCGGCGCTCGTCGCCACGCAGCTCGTCGCCGAACCGGTCGACGACGACGACCAGCCGGGGCCGGGCCAGACCCCCGAGGGTCTCGTGGACACTGCGCCCCAGATCGCGCACGACGCTGGCCGGGTCGACGCCGGCCGCCTCGGGCCGCAGCACCACGGCGGCGGCCAGGATGCGCCCGCGCCGGGGGTCGCGGCGTTCGATGACGTCCGCGGCGGCGACGTAGGGGTGCTCCAGCAGGACGGCCCGCACCTCGCCGAGCGAGACCAACATCCCGGACACCGAGACCACCTCGTCGGTGCGCCCGAGGAACTCCAGCGAGCCGTCGGCACGACGTCGGGCGCGGTCTCCGCTGAGGTAGACCCCCGGGGGGCCGGACCAGTGGCCGTCCGGGGCCGGTTCGGGCGAGCCCACGACACCGAGCATTGCCCCGGCCCAGGACCGGGTGAGGGCCAGCTCGCCGACCTGCCCGTCGGGCACCGCCGACCCGTCCGCGTCGAGCAGGACCGCCCCGATGTCGGGCATCCGGTGCGGGTCGACCGGCCGGTCCAGGTGCACGATGCCGCCGAGCTCCACCTGGCCCCACCCGTCGGCCACCGACACCACGGCGCCGGCCAGGCCGGTCGCGGCCCAGGACCGCAGCTCCTCGTCCATCGGCTCGCCGAACGCCACGACTCGCCGCAGGGACGGCGCGCGGGTCGTGGCGTCGCGCTCCACCGACCAGGTGCGCATCGAGCGCAGCACCGACGGCGTCGTCAGCAGCGTGGACACGGCATACCGGCGGAGGATCTCCCAGGCCCGCGCGTGGGTGGGGACGTCGAGGGTCCCCTCGTAGAGCACTGCGGTGGCGCCGGCGGCCAGCGGCCCGTAGATCCCGTGCGCCTGGGTGCCCAGCCACGACACGTCGCCGACGCACCAGGTCACCGGGCCGTCGGCGATGCCACCGTCGTGCAGGGCCAGGGCCGAGCACACCAGGGCCGCGGCCCCGAGGGACACCGTGACGGGTCGGCCGCGGCGATAGGCCTGACTGACCAGCAGCACCGGGTGCTCGGCGGGCCGGGCGACCGGCGCGTCGTCGTCTCGGGCCTGCCCGGGGCGGGCCGTGGCCACCAGGTCGTGGTACCAGCGGTCCCCCTCGAACCAGGCGACGTCGATGCCCGTGCGACGCACCACGACGGTGTGCTCCACGCCGGTGGTGGCGGCCAGGGCCTCGTCGGCCCGGGCCTTCAGCGGCAGCACCGTGCCCCGCCGCCAGGCCCCGTCCTGGGTGAGCAGGACCCGCGCGCCCAGGGCAGCCAGCCGGTCGGCGAGGGCGTCGGGCGGCAACGGCGTGGGCACCACGGCGTGCACGGCACCGACCCGCGCGCAGGCGAGCATCGCGACCACGGTCTCGGGCAGCAGGCCCAGGTGCAGGGCCACGACGTCTCCGGGCGCCAGCCCCAATCCGCGCAACCCCCGGGCCAGCGCGCCCACCTCGTCGGCCAGCGCGGCATACGTGAGGGTGCGTCGGTCCCCGGGCTCGCCCTCCCACTCGACGGCGACCTGCGTCGGGGTAAGCCGCGCCCAGACCCCCGCGCACACCGTCGCCACGTCCAGCCGGCCGCCCTGGAACCACCGACCCTGTCGGGGGCCCGGCGACCACAACGGGTCCGGCGGAGGCTGCCACGGCAGGCGCCCGGACACCTGCGCCCACGCGGCGAGATCCGGCGCACCCGGCTGCGACACGCCCACGGTCAGGCCCGGCCCCAGGGGCGGGTGGCGACGCCGGCGGCCCGAGCCAGCAGCGCGGCGATCTCGTCGAGCGCCTCGGCGGTGGGGTCGGCGGCGACGGCGGCGGTGAGCGCCGCGACGACCTGCCCATCGGCGTCGGCGATCGGCACGGCCAGCTCCCCAGCCACGCCCGCGTCGCCCACGTGCAGCCAGGCCGCGCGTGACCAGGCCTCGCGCTCGCGCTCGGCCAGGTCGCGCAGCTGCTCGCCCACGGCGTCGAGCAGGTGCTTCCACCGGTCGTCCTCGGCTCGCGCTCCGATCAGCCGGCCGGCGGCGGTGCGCAGCGCGGGGCGCAGCTCGTGCGGGTCGCGGTACAGCCCAGCGTCGCGGCCCTCGACCCGGTCCACCGTGACCACGCCGGTGCCGACGAGCAGCTGCACGCTCACCGTCGCGCGGGTCTGCTCGCGCAGCTGGCCCAGATAGGGGGCCAGCGCGGCGACGACGGGATGGCGGGCCAGGTAGCGGTGCGACAGGCGGGTCAGCTCGGGGCCCAACCCGTAGCGCGCGGAGCGAGGGTCCTGCTCGACGAGCTCGGCCAGGACCAGGGAGCGCAGCAGCCGGTGGACGGTGGCCAGCGAGAGGCCGGAACGGTCGGCCAGGTCGGTCAGCTGCTGGTATGCCGGTCCGTCGGCGAGCAACCGCAGCAACAGGGCCGCGTTGCGCACCGTCCCGAGCGCACCGGGGGCCTCGCGCAGGGCGTCACTGAGTGGCACGATCCCCTCTCCCGGCCGACGAGGCGACGACTGTAGACCGCCGGGCTTTCTTTCCACAAGAAGGCATTGCCTTCCGGATAGTGGAATCCTATGCTCGCCCCGACCGCCCCACGACGGCCAGGAGGTCTCGGTGCGAAGCCGCGCGTACCAGCACACCCTGAACTCCTCCACCGTCCCGGTCGGCTCGCCCGCGCTGCAGATCGCCGATCTGAGCCTGCGCTTCGGGGGCGTCGTCGCCCTGCAGGACGTCGGGTTCACCATCACCCAGGGGCATATCCACGCGGTCATCGGCCCCAACGGCGCCGGTAAGTCCAGCCTGCTCAACTGCATCAGCGGCCTCTACCACCCGCAGCAGGGGTCGGTGCTGTTGCACACCGGGGACCAGGGCGCCACCCAGGAGCTCACCCGCCTCGCGCCGCACCGGATCGCCCAGCTCGGGGTGGCCCGCTCGTTCCAGAACATCGAGCTGTTCACCCACCTCACCGTCCTGGAGAACCTCCTGCTGGGCCGTCACATCCACATGTACAAAGGCGTGGCGCTGTCGATGCTGTGGTTCGGGCCGGCCCGCCGGCAGGAGATCGCCCATCGGGGGTTGGTCGAGGAGGTCATCGACCTGCTCTCGTTGCAGCCCTTCCGACACCAGCCCGTGGGGTCGCTGGCCTACGGCATCCAGAAGCGCGTCGAGCTGGGTCGGGCGTTGTGCCTGCAACCGTCCCTGCTGCTGCTCGACGAGCCCATGGCGGGCATGAACGCCGAGGAGAAGGAGGACATGGCCCGGTACGTCCTCGACGTGCACGAGCTGGCCGGGGTGACCGTGATCCTCATCGAGCACGACATGGCGGTCGTCATGGACATCTCCGACCGGGTCTGCGTGCTCGACTTCGGCCGGCTGATCGCCGACGGCACCCCCGAGCAGGTCAAGGCCGACCCGGCAGTCGTCGAGGCCTACCTCGGGGCGGAGGAGCACTGATGGCCACCCCCGGCGGGCCCGCCGCCCGGCCCTCGTCCCCGGCCGAAACCTTCCCCCGCCTGCTGGCCGAGCTCGCCCGCACCCGAGCGGAGCACACCGCCATGCAGGAGAAGCGGTACGGCATCTGGGTGCCGTTGACCTGGGGGACCTACGCCGAGCGGGTGCGCGACTTCGCGCACGGCCTGGCCGCCCTCGGCGTGCAGCGTGGTCAGGTGGTCGCCGTCCTCGGGGACAACCGGCCCGAGTGGCTCATCGCCGAGCTGGCCGCCCAGAGCATCGGGGCGGCCGTGGTGGGCATCTACCCCACGAGCATCGGCGAGGAGCTGCGCCACATCCTCGACCTGGCGCAGGTGCGGGTCGTCGTCGCCGAGGACCAGGAACAGGTCGACAAGCTCATCCGGCTGCGCGAAGAGTCCGACGGCGCGGCGACCTCGGCGGACGGCAACGGCAACGGCAACGGCAACGGCAACGGCAACGGCATACCGGCTCGGGCCCGCACCGTCGAGCACGTCGTGTTCTACGACCCGCACGGGCTGGAGGCCTACGCCCACCCCGCGCTGCGCGACTTCACGGCGGTCGAGGCGATGGGCCGCGAGTGGGGGCAGGGCCACCCGGGGTGGCTCGACGAGCAGGTCGCCGCCGGCCGGCCCGAGGACACCGCGGTGATCTGCACGACGTCCGGCACGACCAACCTGCCCAAGCTCGCCGAGCTCTCCCACGCCAACCTGCTGGCCATGGCCGAGCACCTCACGTCCATCGACCCCATCTCGACGAAGGACCGTTACGTCTCGTTCCTGCCGTTCGCGTGGATCGGCGAGCAGATGCTTGCCGTGGCGTGCGGGCTCTCGCGGGGGCTGACGCTGTCCTTCCCCGAGGACGCCGCGACCCAGAAGTCCGACATGCGCGAGATCGGGCCCAACGTGCTGTTCAGCCCACCGCGGATCTGGGAGTCGATGCTCTCGGAGGTCCAGGTGCGCATCGACGAGGCCGGCTGGCTCAAGCGCACGGTGTTCGGCTGGGGCTACGACCTGGGCGACAAGGTCGCCGAGCGCAAGATCCGCGGCCGGCGCGCCGGGGCGCTGGCGATCCCGTATGCCGTGGCCGACCAGGTCGCGCTGCGCCCGGTCCGCGACCAGCTGGGCCTGGCCCGGGTCAAGCACTGCTACACCGGGGGCGCTCCGCTGGGCCCCGACGTGTTCCGCTTCTTCCACGCCATCGGCGTCAACCTCAAGCAGATCTACGGCCAGACCGAGATCTGCGGCATCGCCGTCGTCCACCGCGACGACGACATCGCCTTCCACACCGTCGGCACCCCCATCGAGTCCACCGACATCCGCATCGACGACAACGGCGAGATCCTGCTGCGCTCGGCGTCGGTGTTCAAGGGCTACCACGGCAACCCCGAGGCCACCGCGGAGGCGGTCGACGCCCAGGGCTGGCTGCACACCGGCGACGCCGGCTACCTCGAGGACAACGGCCACCTCGTGGTCATCGACCGACAGAAGGACGTGCTCACCACCGCCGACGGCACCCGGTTCTCCTCGGCCTTCATCGAGAACAAGCTGAAGTTCTCCCCCTACGTCGAGGAGGCCGTCGTCTTCCCCGCCGAGGGTGCGATGACGGCGATCCTCACCCTGGACCCGATGACGACCGGGTCTTGGGCCGAGCACGAGCGCCTCGGCTTCACGACCTACACCGACCTGGCCGCCAAGCCGGAGGTGGCCCAGCTGGTCGCCGAAGAGGTCACCCGGGCCAACGAGGACCTCCCGGAGAGCATCCGGGTGCGTCGCTTCGTGCTGCTGCACAAGCAGTTCGACCCGGACGACGACGAGATCACCCGCACCCGCAAGGTCCGGCGCAACGTCATCGCCCAGCGGTATGCCGTCATCATCGACGCGCTCGCCCGGGGATCCGACGAGGTGGGCATCACCAGCACCGTCACCTACCAGGACGGCACGAGCGTCGAGCGGGTGCTGACCCTGAGGATCGTGGACCTGGCCACCTTCCGCGAGCCCGAGGGGCGCGGACGGCGCCCGGTCTGGAGCGGTCGCCGATGAGCACCCTGGTCACCCTCACCGTCTACGGTCTGGCCGACGGCGCGATCCTCGCCCTGGCGGCCCTGGGCTTCGTCCTCATCTACAAGGCGACCCGGGTCATCAACTTCGCCCAGGGCGAGTTCCTGCTCGTCGGGGCCTACACGCTCTACGCGGCATACGTCGTCATGGGGTTGCCGCTGATCCTCGCCGCCGCCGTGGGCGTGCTGTTCGCGATCGTCCTGGGCGTGCTCGTCGAGCGGTTCGTCCTGCGCCCGCTGATCGGCGAGAACGCCATCAGCGTGATCATGGTGACCATCGGGCTGTCCGCCGTGCTCAAGGCTCTGGTGCAGCTGTTCTTCGGCACCTCGGTGCGCGAACAACCCAAGATCCTGCCCACCGGCAGCTGGGAGATCGCCGGGGTGAGCGTGCCGGTCAACCGGATGCTCGTCATCGTCATCGCCGCCGCCGTCCTGGCTGCCTTCACGGTGTTCTTCCGGCGGTCCCGGCACGGGATCGCCATGCGGGCCGTGGCCGACGACCAGCAGGCCGCGCTGACCATGGGCATCTCGGTGCGCCGGGTGTTCGCACTCGCGTGGGTCCTGGCCGCGGTCAGCGCGCTCATCGCGGGCGTGCTGCTGGCCGACCTGTCGGCGGTCGAGCAGGGCATCGCGACGTTCGGGCTCATCGTCTTCCCCGTGGTCATCCTCGGGGGGCTGGACTCGGTGCCCGGCACCATCGTCGGCGGCCTGACCATCGGGCTGCTCAAGCAGTACGTCTCCGGGTATGCCGACCCCGGCCTCGCCGAGGTCGTCCCCTACCTCGTCCTCGTCGCGATCCTCATGGTGCGCCCGTACGGCATCTTCGGCGAGACCCGGATCGAGAGGGTCTGACATGGCGACCGCCACCGGCATCCACCACCGCACCTACCGCGCGGAGCTGGCCCTGCGGCATACCCGCGCGGAGTGGGCTCGCCTGGGGCTCGTGCTCGCCTTGCTGGTCGCCCTGCCGTGGCTGCTCAACGTTTACTGGCTGGGGATTGCCAACACCATCCTCATCGCCGTCATCGGGGCGGTGGGGCTGAACATCCTCGTCGGCTTCACCGGCCAGATCTCCCTCGGCCAGGGCGGCTTCCTCGCGGTCGGGGCCTACACCTCGGCGATCCTGTCAACCCGGGCCGGGGTGCCCGTACCGTTCGCCATCGCCCTGGCCGTGCTCACCACCGCGGCGGTCGGCGCGCTGTTCGGGCTGCCCGCGCTGCGGCTCAAGGGCCTCTACCTGGCCATCGCCACCCTCGCCTCGCAGGAGATCATCCTCTTCGTCGTGCGTCGCTGGGCGTTCCTCACCGAGGGCAAGGGCTACATCGAGGTGCCGCGCCTGGACCTCGGGCCGCTGCGGATCGAGCGGGAGACCTTCGAGGTGCAGTGGTACTGGATCCTCGCGCCGATCGCCGTGCTGGCGGTGGTCATGGCCCGCAACCTGTTCCGCACCGCCGTGGGGCGCGCGTTCATGGCGGTGCGCGACCAGGACATCGCCGCCGAGGCCATCGGCGTCAACCTCACCCGGGCCAAGGTCACCGCCTTCGCCCTGTCCAGCGGCTTCGTCGGCCTGGCCGGCGCCCTGTCGGCCTACTACACCGAGACGGTGACCTGGGAGCGCTACACCCTGGAGGTGTCGGTGCTCTACCTCGCGATGATCATCGTCGGAGGGCTGGGCAGCATCGCCGGGTCGGTGTACGGCGCGGCCTTCATGATGCTGCTGCCCGCCTTGCTCACCGAGGTCTCCGAGGAGATCGCGGCCACCCTGCCGGTGGTCTCCGAGCAGCTGCCCGCGATCAAGAACGCCATCTTCGGCCTGGCCATCATCGTCTTCCTGCTCGTCGAGCCCCGGGGGCTGGACCGCATCTGGACCCGGATCAAGGACTACGTCCGGTTCTGGCCGTTCCGTTACTGACCCTGCAGACCCGTCCATCCGTCCACCCCACCCCGAGCCACCCGGCACCCGGCACCCGGCTCGAACCACACCGGCATACCGCACGAACCACACCGGCACACAGCACGAAACGGAGCAGCCCATGAAAACCCATCCCCGCGTCACCGTCGTCGCGGCCGCCGCGGCCGTCCTGCTCGGCCTCACCGCCTGCGGCGGGAGCGCGTCCAGCGGCGGATCCAGCGACGCCGCCCCGATCAAGGTCGGGATCATCGCCGATCTCACCGGGGCCACCGGAGACGTCGGCAAGCCCTACAACGAGGGCATGCTCGGCTACATCGACTGGCTCAACGCCAAGGGCGGCATCAAGGGCCGCAAGATCACCGCGATGAGCAACGACTACGCCTACCAGGTGCCCAAGGCCGAGGAGCTGTACAAGAAGTACGTCACCGACGGCGCGGTCGTCATCCAGGGCTGGGGCACCGGCGACTCCGAGGCGCTGCGCACCAAGGTGGCCTCCGACAAGCTGCCCTTCATGTCCGCCTCGTACGCCGAGGTCCTCACCGATCCCAAGCAGTCGGCATACAACTTCGTCGTCGCCCCGACCTACTCCGACCAGATGCGCGTCGCGCTGAACTGGATCGCCAAGGACGCCGGTGGCAAGGCCGAGGTCGCGGTGTTCCACAACGACAGCCCCTTCGGCACCGCCCCCGTCGCCGACGGGCAGAAGTGGATCACCGACAAGGGTCTGCAGCTGGGGTACAAGGCCTACCCGATGCCCGCCGGCGCGCAGAACTTCGCCGCCCTGGTCCAGCAGGCCCAGTCCCAGGGCGCGAAGTACATCGTCATCCAGAACGTCTCCAGCCCGGCCGCGAAGGTCGCCAAGGACATCAAGGACCAGAACGCCGGGATGAAGATCGTCTGCCTCAACTGGTGCGCCGACGAGCTGTTCGTCAAGACGGCCGGCGCGGACAACGCCGAGGGTCACATCCTCGTGCAGCCCTTCGCTCCCGGGTCCGCCGGCAAGCCCGGCTCCAAGGTCATCGACGACTACCTCAAGACCAAGGGCTCCTCGCTGGAGGAGAAGGGCCTGCACTACGCCCAGGGGTGGTACACCATGGACGTCATGGCCAAGGGCATCGAGAAGGCCCTGGGCAGCAGCGACAAGCTCACCGGCGAGTCCATCAAGGCCGCCCTGGAGACCATGGACAAGGTCGACACCGGCGGGGTCGTCGGCACCGGCACGGTGAAGTTCAGCGCCGAGTCGCACCGCGGGTCCACCGGGTCGGGCATCTACCAGGTCAAGGCCGGCAAGTTCGTCGAGATCGCGGCCAACCAGGTCCCGTGACCGGCTCCGCCTCCGGCGCTGCGGGGGTGACCGGCGCCACCGCGTCGGCCACCCCCGCCACCGCCGACCTGCTCGCCCTCAACAACGTCGAGGTCATCTACGACGACGTCATCCTCGTGCTGCGCGGGCTGTCCCTCGCGGTGCCCCAGGGCAAGATCGTCGCCCTGCTGGGCTCCAACGGGGCCGGCAAGTCCACCACCCTCAAGGCGGTGTCGGGCCTGCTGCCCACCGAGCACGGCGAGGTCACCGACGGTGCGGTGGTGTTCGACGGACAGGACATCACCCGGATGGACGCGGCCGCCCGCGTCAAGCTCGGCCTCTCGCTGTGCATGGAGGGCCGACACGTCTTCGAGCACCTCACCGTCGCCGAGAACCTCGTCGCCGGGGCCTACTACCGCGGGGGTGTGGACATCCAGGCCGACCTGCGCGAGGTCTACGCCCTGCTGCCCAAGCTCGGCGACATGCCCGCGCGGATCGCCGGATACCTGTCCGGCGGCGAGCAGCAGATGCTCGCCATCGGTCGGGCGCTGATGGCCAAGCCCCGGCTGCTCATGCTCGACGAGCCCTCTCTCGGGCTGGCGCCACTGCTGGTCAAGGAGATCTTCGGCTTCATCAAGCGGATCAACGCCGAGCTCGGGCTCACCGTGCTGGTCATCGAGCAGAACGCCCGGCGGGCCCTGGAGGTCGCCGACCACGGCTACATCATGGAACAGGGCCGGATCGTCCTGGAGGGCAGCGCGGACGAGCTGCGCGAGAACCCGGACGTCAAGGAGTTCTACCTGGGTCTGGGCGAGTCCGGGGGCCGCAAGAGCTTCCGGGAGGTCAAGCACTACAAGCGTCGCAAGCGCTGGCTGTAGGAGGTCGCGGATGTCCGATCCGCTCGGGGCGGCCGTCGAGGCGTATGCCGCGGCGCAGGCTCGCGAGGTCGCCGCGGTGGTCGAGGCGGCCAGGCGCGTGCCGGCCCTGGCCGCCCGGGTGTCGGTCGCGGGCGTGGACCCCTCGGCGCTAGCCGCCGGGGACCTGTCCGGGCTGCCCGTCGAGACCAAGGACGACCTGCTAGGCCGGCAACGGCAAGACCCACCGTTCGGCGGGCTGCTGCCCGACCTGAGCGGGGTGCGCCGGGTGTTCCAGTCGCCCGGGCCGATCTACGAACCGCAGTTCGCCGGGCCCGACCCGTGGCGCTGGGGGCCGGCGCTGGCCGCCGCCGGCGTCGCGGCAGGCGATGTCGTGCTCAACTGCTTCGGCTACCACCTCTCCCCCGCGGGGGCGATGTTCGAGGAGGCCGCGCTCGCCGCGGGCGCCGCCGTGGTGCCCGGCGGCATCGGCAACCAGGACCTGCAGGCCACCGCCATCGCCGACCTCGGCGTCACGGCATACACCGGCCTGCCCAGCTACCTCAAGGCCCTGGTCGACCGCTACGACGCGCTCGGGCTGGCTGCCGACCGTTGGCGTCTGGTCAAGGCCCTCGTCACCGCGGAGCCGCTGCCCGATTCGCTGCGCGCGCTGCTGCGCGAGCGGGTCCCGACGGTGCTCATGGCCTACGGCACCGCCGAGACCGGCCTCATCGGCTACGAGACCGAGCCGGGCGCCGGCCTGGTTCCCGCGCCCGGAGTCTGCGTGCAGGTCTGCGATCTGGACACCGGCCGGCCGATCGCGCACGGCGAGGGGCAGGTCGTCGTCACGGTGCTGCGCGCGGCATACCCGCTCGTGCGGTTCGGCACCGGCGACCTGTCGGCGTGGACCCTCGGGTCGGACGGGCAGCCCCGACTGGTCGGGGTGCTGGGGCGGGTCGGGGCCGCGGTCAAGGTCCGTGGGATGTTCCTGCACCCCCGACAGGCCGCTGCGGTCATGGGCGGCGAGCCGGACGTGTCGGCCTGGCGGTTCGTCGTGCAGCGGCACGCGCACCGCGACGAGCTGTCCTGCGAAGTGGTGGTCCGCGACGGCGCACCGGTCGACGAGGTGGTGGATCGGGTGGCCGGGGTGGTCCGCTCCGGCCTGCGCTTCGCCTGCGCGGTGCGGGCCGTCGACGCTATGCCCGAGGGCGGCGAGCCGATCGTCGACCGGCGCGACTGGTCCTGACCGGCGCTTCAGCGACTGGTCAGGCCGAGGCGGGCCGCGGCGAGCTCGCGCATCTCCACCTTGCGCACCTTGCCGGTGACGGTCATCGGGAAGTCCTCGACGATCTCGACGTAGTGCGGGATCTTGTAGTGGGCGAGTTTGCCGGTGGCGAACTCCCGCACCGTGTCCACGGTCAGGGGCGTGGTCCCCTCGCGCATCCGGATCCAGGCGCATAGCTGCTCGCCGTACCGCTCGTCGGGCACCCCGATGACCTGGGCGTCGAGGACGTCCGGGTGGGTGTAGAGGAACTCCTCGATCTCCCGCGGGTAGATGTTCTCGCCGCCGCGGATGACCATGTCCTTGATCCGACCGGTGATCTGGACGTAGCCGCTCTCGTCCATGACGGCGAGGTCGCCGGTCATCATCCACCCGTCGACGATCGACTCCTCGGTCTTGTCGGGCTGCTCCCAGTAACCGAGCATGACCGAGTACCCGGACGTGGCGAACTCGCCGGTCTGGCCGCGCGGCACCGGTTCGCGGGTCGTCGGGTCGACGACGGCGATCTGCAGGTGCGGGCCGACCCGGCCCACCGTGGCGACCTTGCGCTCGAAGGTGTCGTCGGGCCGGGTCTGGGTCGAGACCGGTGAGGTCTCGGTCATGCCGTAGCAGATCGTCATCTCGTCGATGCCGCTGGCGATGAGCTTCTTCATCATCTCCGCGGGGCAGGGGGCACCGGCCATGATGCCGGTGCGCACCGTGGACAGGTCGTAGTCGCCGATGTCGGCCAGCGCCCACTCGGCGATGAACATCGTCGGCACCCCGTACAGCGAGGTGCACCGCTCGGACTGCACCGCCCGCAGCGTCAGGACCGGGTCGAAGCCCGCAGCCGGGATGACGATGCACGCCCCGTGGGTCGTGCACGCGAGGTTGCCCATGACCATGCCGAAGCAGTGGTAGAAGGGCACCGGGATGCACACCCGGTCGGCCTCGGTGTAGCGGCAGACCTCGCCGACGAAGTAGCCGTTGTTGAGGATGTTGCGGTGGCTGAGGGTGGCGCCCTTGGGGAAGCCGGTGGTGCCCGAGGTGTACTGGATGTTGATCGGGTCCGTCGGGTCCAACTCCCGCTGGCGGGCGGCCAGGTCCCGCGCGGACCGGCCGGCACCGGCGGCCACGAGCGCGTCCCACGAGGGCTCCCCGAGCAGGACCACCCGCTCGAGGGCGGGCACCTCGGGGCGCACCTGCTCGATCATCCCGGCGTGGTGGTCCGAGGTCTTGAAGGCCGGCGCGGACACCAGCAGGCGCACACGGGCCTGGTGCAGCACGTACTGCAGCTCGTGGGTGCGGTAGGCAGGGTTGACGTTGACGAGGACGGCCCCGATCTTGGCGGTGGCGTACTGGACGAGCACCCACTCCCACCGGTTCGGCGCCCAGATGCCGACCCGGTCGCCCTTGGCGAT
This sequence comes from Dermatophilaceae bacterium, assembly GCA_037045055.1. Classification (GTDB taxonomy): domain Bacteria; phylum Actinomycetota; class Actinomycetes; order Actinomycetales; family Dermatophilaceae; genus Phosphoribacter. The sequence goes on from JBAOHJ010000003.1 coordinate 1,097,693, forward strand.
CCCGGCGGCGAGCAGGCCGCGAGCCAGCGCGTCGACGTCGCGGACCAGCTCGGCATACGTCCATCGGCGCCCCTCGGCCACGTCCACCAGGGCGTCCCGGTCGGGGAAACGCGCCGCCGTGTCGTCGAGGTTGTCGCCGATGGTGGACTCCAACAACGGGGGATCGGTCTCTCCGACGGCGACGGACAGCGTCATGACAGGGCCTCCCGAGATCGCGGTATCGACGGCAGTCCACTGCAGACCCGGGCCGCCCGCAACCCGGCCCCCGGTCCGTTTCGAGGCGCGGGACGAGCGCGTCGACGCGGCGGGTCGGCGCTTAGAGACGCTCGACGACGGCGACGACGAGGGCCTCGCGGACCGCCACCGGGGCGCTGGCCAGCAGCGCGTAGACCGGCGCCATCCGGGCCGGCAGTCGCAGGCCGCACTCGCCCACCTCGAGGCCGGCAGCCGCGAGCACGGCCTCGACGGTGTCGCCGACCAGGGTCGAGGAGTCCACCCCGCGAAGCATGGCATCCAGGGTCGGGTCCGGCCGGGCCGGCCCCGAGGCCAGCGCGAGCGCCGCTGCCGCGGACAGGTCGCCCAGCACGACCGCGGGATCCGCCGACGCGGCGGTCCACGCCACCCGCATCGAGGCCGGCAGGTCTCGGAACGGCAGCTGCACCGACACCGCGTGGCCACGCGCGCGCATCTCGTCCGCCACGGTGTAGACGTCGGCGGGGCCCGTCGCCGCGACGACCGTCACCATGGCGTCCGGCTCGGCGAGCACGCGCAACCCCGGTATGCCGCCCACGCCGGCCGCGACCTCGGCCGCCGCCGCGTGGGCGCGTCGTGCCGCAGCGGTATACCCGGCGGTGCCGAGCACCAGCGTCGGGTCGGACCCCGACGGCGTCGCCGCGAAGGCGCCGTCGGCCGCGGGCGACGGGTGCACGACGGACGGTCCTGGCCAGTCGACCTGGGCCCAGAACTGGCCGTGGCGCATCGGCAGCGACCGGTAGAGCAGGGCGGTGGCCCGGCCGGTGGGCGCGGGCTCGTCGCGGGCGCCGAGCGTCACGCTGCTCACCCCCGGCACGCCGAAGCCCCAGTCGCCGACCCCCGGCAGCTGGGCCAGACCCCAGCCGCCGCAGGTGGCGTCGACGTGGACGGGGATGTCGAAGTCCTCAGCGGCCTCGGCGATGTCCCGGATCGGGTCGAGGACCCCGTGCGGGTAGGTCGGGGCGCTCGCGACGACCAGCACGGTGCGCTCGGTGACGGCGCGGCCCATCGCCACCGGGTCGGCCCGCAGCGTGGTGGGGTTAACGTCGACGAGGGCGAGCTCCAATCCGGCCAACCAGGCCGCGCGGTGGACATCGGCGTGCACGGTCGTCGGGGCGAGGATCTGCGGGCGTTCCACGCCGGGGCGGGCCCGGCGGGCGGCGAGCGCGACGAGCAAGGCGGCCTCGGCGGCGTCGGATACCAGCGACGCGGCATACCCGACAGGTGCCCGCAACAGGGCCGCGGCCAGGGCGCGCGGGTCCACGCTGGAAGGCCCGTCGGCGGCCGAGCCGGTGTGCCTCGGCGCTCCCCCGGCAGCCGTCGGCGGCTCGGACATGCCGGGAGGGTAGCGCGATCGCTCCAGGGTGACCACCACGTCCGTCCGGTCGCGGCCGGCGGCCACGAGCTCGGCGTCGCCGACGGGTCCGCGGGGCGCCGCCGGTTCCGCCGGCCAGGGTCCCCCTACCGGTCACCGGGAGCTCTGCATTGCCCGCCAGTGGCGGGCAATGCAGAGCTCGCCCCACCCCACCGGATGACCGGGCGCCGGGCTCCTGCAACAACCGGCCGGTCACGGGTGCGCGACGATGGAGCCATGAGCGACTCCCCCGCCCTGCCCTACCCCCAGGACGCCACGACGTGGCCTCGGCCCACCCCCCGTGACGCCCCCGCGCAGTACGTCCTCGTGGTGGAGCAGACCGTCGGTAACAGCGATCGGTTCTGGTGGACCGTGCGACCGGAGCCCGTGGCGCTGACCGCCACGACCCGCGCGCAAGCCCGCGAGGCAGCGCTGGACCTGGCTCGTCGGTTCGAACCGGAGAACCCGTGGCGCAAGCTGGACCGCACCATCCTTCGCCAATCCGAGGACGCCTTCATCGTCGTCATCCATGGGGCGACCAAGGCCTTCCACTTCCGGGTGAGTGTGGCCGAGCAGGTCGACTGACCGAGCGCTGGGACTCCCGTGCGGACTCGCGGTGCCCGGCGGGGCCGCTCGCCGGTCGAGCTCAGCGCTTCCTCGCCGGGTACCCCAACAGCGGACCCCGCTGGGCGACCAGCTCGTCCATGGCGGCCTGCATGGTCTCCTGGACGCGCGCGGCATACTCGCGCGGTGTCTCCCCCGCCAGCGGGGTCATCTTCGGCAGGACCCGGGTTTGCATGCGCACCGGCACCGGCAGGTACGGCGGTGGCCCTCCGACGGTGACCCCCCACGGGAGCGAGACCGAGACCGGCAGGGTCTTGAACCCGGGGATCTTGGACAGCTTGAGACGGCGAGCGATCCCGGCCCCGTTGGTGAGGACGAAAGCGCCCTCCGCCGCCCCGGCCGTGACGATGGGCACGATGGGTGTGCCCTCGTCCATCGCCATCTTGGCGAAGCCGCTGCGACCGTGGAAGTCGACCCGGTTCCGGTCCTTCCACGCCGTGCCGGTGTCATAGTCGCCGCCCGGTGCCACGGACACGTGCTGGTTGCGGGCGACGGCGTCCGAGAAGGCCTGGCGGCTGGCCGGCTGGCCGCCGATCTGCTCCATCTGCTTGCCCATCTTCATCTTCCAGTTGAGGTCGTGCATGAGGATCGTCACCGGCAGCTTGCGGTCGATCCAGCCCAGGGAGGCGAACACTGCGTAGACCCCCGGGTCGGTCATGGTGCCGAATCCGTGGTGGGAGACGATGAGACACGGCGAGCTCATGTCGCCGGGGTCGCCGCTGATCGACCAGCGGTGGTAGCGGCGGATCATTGCCGCGCACTTCTCGAAGAACTCCTGCTGCTTCGGGATCGTGGTGTCGGTCATGGGCTCGAGTGTCCCACCCGATCGGTTCGGCGCGAGATCGGCTCGGACTCGCTGACCTTCCTCGGGACCGAGATCCTCGGTGACGATCTTCGGCTTCGTCGCGACCAAGCCCCTGCCCGGGTCGCGGCGTGCAATGCGCTCGCGCGCCACCTAACGGTGTTAGTGTCCCGCCCGTGACCACGCCCGCGCGCGCGCCGCTGACCCGGGAGGCGCTGTTCGCCCGCGCGCTGGCCATCGTGGACGCCGAGGGACTGCCCGCCCTGACCATGCGACGACTGGCCGCCGACCTCGGCGTCGAGGCCGCCTCGCTCTACCACCACGTGGCCGGCAAGGCCGAACTGCTCGACGGAGCGCTGGCCCTGATGCGCACCGAGATCGTCCTGGAGCAGCCCCTGCCGCAGGGCTGGCCGGACCTGCTCGAGGCAGTGTTCCTGCGCTACCTCGAGGTGCTCATGGACCATCCGCACCTGCTGCCCCTGGCCGGTCGACACGTGGACTCCGACCCGGCGCAGGGCCTGCCCTACCTGGTGGAGCAGGGCCTGAGCGTGCGCGACGCCGTCGACCTGTTCCAGGGGCTCCTCGCCCTGAGCGTGGGGTATGCCGTCTTCGCCACCCGGCAGTTCGAGCGCGACGCGGCATACCTGCCGCCGACCCTGGCCGAGGCCATGGGCACCTGGTCGAAGGACACCGCCCGGCGCAACCTGCGCGCGCTCATCCGCTCGTACGTCCCCGGGCCCGGCTCCGCGTCGCCCACCTGAGCGGCTCAGGTCGCCGCAGGCGACCCCGGCGACCGGCGACGGCCGGACCGGCGGTGCTGGGCCTTGACCCCGCTGCGGGCGCCGGTGGAGAAGACGGTCGACACGCCGAGCATGAAGCCGGCGTCGTACCAGTTGCCGCCGTTGCGGACCTCGTAGATGGACACCGAGTCGGTGAACAGCGAGATGATGAACGTCACCGGCGAGATCAGCCCGTGCCAGAGCCCGTGCCAGAAGCCCGGCAGCGCGGCGGCGTCGGCACCGCTGGCCAGACCCGGTCCGGCCGCGCACCCGGCGAGGACCAGAACGATCGCGACGCCGGCGAGGGCACCGGCACGCAGCCGCGGCCCGACCGCGGCCGCAGGCGTGGTGGGTGAGATCATGGCACTCCTGCCTAACGTTGTTAGTCTCTGTAGCAGAATCTCACCTAACATCGTTAGGGTCAAGCCGTGCGGCCGCCGCGCGCGGGTGATCCGCGCCACCCGCCGGGCCGCGCTCGGCCCACGCCGATGACCGGCCGCCGGGGTCGCGCACGCCGCGGGTGCATCCGGCAGGGCCCCGTGACGCGAACCTGGGTCATGACGTCCGTCCCCGGCGTCGGCTGGCGCGCCGACCCGTGCCGAGCCGCCCCCTGCCGGCCGCTGCGGACGTCACGGCGCGGCGGGCCGGACCCTACGATGGCGAGAGCATGAGCACCGAATCCCTGGCCCGCCGGCTCGCGCAGGGCGAGCACGACGCCCTCGAGGAGGCCTATCGCCTGTGGGCGCCGCTCGTGCTGGCCATCGCGACGCGGGCGGTGGGTCCCAGCGACGCCGAGGACGTCACCCAGGCGGTCTTCGTCGCCGCGTGGACCGGGCGGCATACCCTGCGGCCGTCCGAGTCGGCGCTGCCGGGGTGGCTCGTCGGGATCACGCGTCACAAGATCGCCGACGAGCTGCAGCTGCGGCGGCGCCGGCACGAGCAGGCCGTGACCGTCCAGGGCAGAGCCTCGGCGCTGCCCGAGCCGGACGTGCCGGTGGACCGGATCGTCGACGGGCTCGTGCTCACCCACGCGGTCACCCAGCTGGGCGAGCCACGGACCACGATCCTGCGGCTGGCCTACGTGGACGACCGCACTCACGAGCAGATCGCCGAGATCCTCGGTATGCCGCTGGGCACCGTCAAGAGTCACGTCCGCCGCAGCCTGCTGGCCCTGCGCACGCAGTTGACGGAGGTGGGGCCGTGACCATCCACCCGAGCGAGGACCAGTTGGCGGGCCTGCTCGTCGACGACCCGACGGTGCCCGAGGACGTGGCGCGGCACGTGCTCGGGTGCGCGCGCTGTCGCGGCGTGGTGGCCGAGCTGGCCGACGTCGAGGTGCTGCTTGGCGAGTTCGGCGCGACCCCGATGCCGCACCCACCGGCCGGACTGTGGGAGTCGATCCGCCTCGCCAGCGGGGCCGGACCGCAGTCCCCCGCCCGAGCGCCCGAGCCGGGCCCGGCCAGGGCGCCGGCGCAGGTCCCGGTGCCGAGCCCAGAGCCGGTGCCGGGGGTGTGGACGGGTCGGCGGTCGGTCTGGACGGCCGCGGCGGCCGCGATCCTGCTGGTGGTCGCGGGAGCCGCCCTCGGTCGCTTCACGGCCACCCGCGGCGAGTCCGGCCCGACCCGGATCCTCGTCCAGACGGCGCTGACCACGCTGGACGGCGGACGCCCGATGGGCCACGCCGACGTCGTCGAACGGACCGGCGTGCTCGACCTCGTCGTCGACCCGGGGCCCCTGCTCGCTCCCCCCGCGGGATACGTCGAGGTGTGGCTCATCAACACCGACCTCACCCGGATGATCTCGGTGGGCACGCTCACCCCCGGGCACGTCACCACGGTGACCATCCCGCCCGGCGCGTTGGAGCAGGGCTATCGGATCGTCGACCTGTCGACCGAGGCGTTCGACGACCAGCCCGCGCACTCGGGCAGCAGCATCATGCGCGGCACCCTGCCGGCCTGACACGCCGGTCGCCGGCCGGTCCGGTGCCACCAGGGTTGGAAGATTCCGCCCCTGGCTGCATCCGGATCGCCCGCCGGAGGGGAAGTCAGGTGTACGAGCACCACTTGTCTCGCTCCGAGGAGAGGTTTCCCGATGCGTCGCCCGATCACCGTTTCCGCCGTCATCTCTGCCGCCGCGCTCGCGCTGGTGGCGTGTAGCAGCGGCAGTTCCACCACTACCACGACGTCGGCACCACCGGCCGCCACCACGGCGAGCCCCACCACCGCGAGCCCCACCGCCGCAGCGGCCAAGGACATCGTCGACACGGCCGTCGGGGCCGGGCAGTTCGCGACCCTCGCCACGGCGCTCACCAAGGCCGACCTGGTCACGACGCTCAAGGGCGCTGGGCCGTTCACCGTATTCGCCCCCACGGACGCCGCGTTCGCCAAGTTGCCCGCCGGCACCCTCGACGCGCTGCTGGCCGACCCGAAGATGAAGCTGGCGCCGATCCTCACCTACCACGTGGTGCCCGGGAAGGTCATGGCCGCGGACGTCGTCAAGCTCAACGGTCAGCAGGTCAAGACCGTCAACGGCGCCCAGCTCACCGTGATGGTGTCCGGCTCGGACGTCATGCTCAAGGACGCGACCGGCGCGACCGTCAAGGTCACCAAGACCGACATCGGCGCCAGCAACGGCGTCATCCACGTCATCGACGGCGTCCTGCTGCCGACTCGGTAGGAACCCGCACCTCGGCCGGCTGTCCATACTTTGTCACAGGTTTGGGCAGCCGGCCGACGATCCTCTACACTGCGACGCCACGAGGGGAGTACTTCCCAATCCGTCGCCGGTCAGTACGCGGGCACCGCCCGCTCGGCGGCGGGCCGAGACCACTCGGTGAAGGAGACCTCGAAGCCGTTCTGCTTCGAGGAGACCCATGCTCACCACCCAGACCCCGCCCCCGACCGTGGGATCGCCGACCCTGTGGCTGATCTCGATCGTCGTCATCGCGCTGCTGCTGCTGCTCGACTTCGCGATCACCCGCCGTCCGCACGAGGTCGGCATGCGCGAGGCCGTCGCCTGGTCGGTCTTCTACATCGCCCTGCCGGTCGCCTTCGGGGTTTGGGTGTGGCAGGCGCACGGGGCCGACCGAGGGGTGGAGTACTACACCGGCTACCTCGTGGAGAAGTCGCTGTCCGTCGACAACCTCTTCGTGTTCCTCGTCCTGCTGTCCTCCTTCGCGGTGCCCCGCGAGCTGCGCCAACGGGTGCTGCTCATCGGAGTCGCCGGCGCCCTCGTCCTGCGCGGCATCTTCATCGCCCTCGGGGCACAGCTCATCGAGCGCTTCGCCTGGACCTTCCTGCTGTTCGGCGTGGTATTGCTCGCCACCGGCGTGAAGGTGTTGCGCGACAGCCTGGCCCACGAGGATGCCGTGGACATCGGCACGCTGCGCTCGGTCCGCCTGGTGCGTCGGTTCTGGCCGGTGACCGACGCGTATGCCGGCACCGCGCTGACCGTCCGTCGGGGTGATACGCGGGCCCTCACGCCGTTGGCCCTGGTCATCGTCGCGATCCTCGGCACGGATCTCGTCTTCGCGGTGGACTCGGTGCCGGCGGTCTACGGGATCACCGAGGATGCCTTCCTCGTGTTCGCCACCAACGCGTTCGCCTTGCTCGGTCTGCGGGCCCTCTACTTCGTCCTCGAGGGGGTGCTGGGCAGGCTGGCCCACCTGGGTTTCGGGCTCAGTGCCATCCTCGTGTTCATCGGGGTGAAACTGGTCCTGCACTGGGCCCACGGCATCTGGTCATGGGTCCCTGAGATCCCCACCCTGCTCTCGCTCGTCGTCATCGTCGGCGTGCTCACGGTCGTCACCGTGACCAGCGTGCTGTCCACCAGGACGGCCCCCACCGACGCGCGGGCCTGACGGGCTGTCTGCGGGGTCGACGCGGTGCGGCCGGCGGGCCGCACCGCGTCCTCACACCCGGGCGTAGCGCGCGCGGGCCGCCGAGTAGACCGCGAACGCGCCGAACCCCACCGCCACGAGCACCAGGGGCACTCGGCCACCCGGCAGGTCCATGAGGGTCCGCATCGCCCCGTCCAGCCCACTGGACTCCTCCGCGTGCTGGCTCACTGCCGCGACGACGAACAGCGCCCCGACGACCACCAGGGCCACGCCCTTGGCCAGGTAGCCGTACCGCCCGGCGGCGCGCACCCACCCGGGCGGATGCTCGGCCAGGTCACGCAGGAAGCGAGCCGTCCACCCCTTGTAACCGTGGTACGCGGCCACCGCGATGACGACGCCACCGACCGCCGCGACGAGCACCAGGCCCAGCGGTCGGTCCATCAGCGCCGCCGTGAAGTCGCGGGTCTGCGTGCTGCTGTCGGCGCCCCCGCCGCGGGCGGCGGCCGCAGCGGCGAGGCCGAGCGCGGCATACCCGAGCGCCTTGGCCAGGGCCTTGGCGCGGGCCGGCAGGTCGCGGCGCAGGACGGCCTCGGTGACCTGCCAGACGGCCAGCAGGATCAGGCCCGCCCCCGCCGCCCAGAGCGCCAGGCGGCCCGCAGTGGTGGCCGCCATCGTCCGGAAGGCACCGGACTGGTCGGCGGTCTCGCTGCGCTGCGCGAACGCCAGCTGCACGCCGATCCACGCGATGACCAAGTGGATCACCCCGTTGGCGGCGTAGCCGAGCCGGGCGCCGAGCTCGACTAAGGGGTGATCGCCGATCGTCCGGGCGACCTGGCGGACCTCGCCGCCGCTCACGGGACGGTCTCCGGCCGGGTCGTCCCCGGGCGTGCCGGGCGGCCGAGCGCGTCGGTCGGCCGCCCCGGTCCCACCCGGCGGACCGCGAGCCACGCCAGGGCGGTGCAGACGATGCCGTTGACCGCTCCGACCACCACGTCGCTGACGTGGTGCATCCCCCGGTAGATCCGCGCGTAGCCGACGAGCAGGGGGATGACGACGCAGACGGCCGTGGCCAACCGGCGCACCCACGCATGCTCGATACGTCGTGCCATGACCCCGAGAGTGAGGTAGAGCGCGGTCGAGGCACCCATGTGGCCGCTGGGATAGCTCGACGTGGGCGGGGCCGGGTCGAGGTGCTCGACGTCTGGACGTTCCCGGCCGGTGATCGCCGTCGCCGACACGAAGACGCTGGCCTGCAGCGAGATCGCGATGGCGGGGATCACGGCATACCACCACTGGCGGGTGCGCCACCACAGCAGCGCCACGGCGAGGACGCACACCCCGATGACGATCTCGGTGTTGCCGACCCGCGACCACACTCCGGTCACCGCGTCCCACGCCGGCGTTCGTCCGGCCTGGATCGAGCGGTTGATCCCGTCCTCGGCGGTCAGCCCGGCCAGCGGCCCGCCGATGACCATGCCGAGCGCGACGATGCCAGCGAAGAGGGCGAGTGCGGGAGCCACCGCCCGCTCGAGCACGTCGCGGGCCCACTGGCGCACCGTGGGGGCACTCGGGTCGTCGGCGTAGCGGGTGAGCACGAGTGTCACCGTGGCGTGGCCGAGGTCGCGCCGGCAGCGGTATGCCGCGCGCTCGCCACCGCGGGCGAGGACCCCCGCACGGTCGGCGCGCCGGTGGCCGGCGGTCGCCACCCGGCATACGAGGCCAGCGTCAGCCCGACGCCCAGGATCATGCCCCCGACGACGTCGGAGGGATAGTGCACGCCGAGCAGGACCCGGTCGGCTCCGGTGGCGACGACGACCAGGGCCGCGACCCCCGCTGCCACGGCGCGACCAGGCCGGCCCAGTGCCGGCCAGAGCAGCACGGTGAGGGTGGTGGCGGCGGCGGCGGTGTTGGCGGCGTGCCCGGACGGGAAGCTGTAGCCGGGTGCGTGCGTGAGGGCGTCCTCGACCACCGGTCTGGCTCGGGCGACGAGCAGCTTGACGTCGAGGGCGAGGTTCCACGCCAGCATCATCGTGACGAAGGCCCACAGCGACCGGCCGCGCCAGTGCAGGCGCCGCCACGTCCAGAGGCAGACCAGGGTGCCCACGAGGTAGACCCACCGGGGTTGAAACGCCTCCTCCCACGCCACCAGCGTCTGGAAGAGGGCCGGGTGCTGGCGAGTGAACGCGGTCGCCGCGACGATGGTGTCCTCGTCGATGCGCAGGATCGGTTCCCACTGCGTGCGCACGAGGAAGGCGATCGCACCGACCGGCAGGGTGACGGCCACGGCGTAGGCGACCGAGCGCGCCAGCCGCCGGCCGAGCCCGGGTCGGCTAGGCAACCCGCACCACCAGGGCGGCGGGCTCGACCCGGCACATCATGCGGGTGCGCGCTCCGATGGCGTCCCCGTCGAGCTGGGCCTCGGTTGGCTCGAAGGCGAGCACCTCGACCCGCTCGGCCGTCCGGCGCTGCAGTCGGGGGTGTCCGCGGCGCTTGCCGCTGGCCAGCTGCAGGGCGACGGCACCCCACCCGAGCAGGCCCTTCGGCGAGACGACGACGACGTCGAGCCGCCCGTCGTCGAGGGCGGCGTCGGGCATCAGGTCGACCCCGCCGGTGAGGGTGCCGCAGTTGCCGACGACCACGGTCCGGGCATGCGACCGGATCACCGGCTGGTCGCCGGCGCTGACCCGGGCGCGGAATCCGCTCGTCACGGCCGCCTTCGCCCCGGAGACCAGGTAGGCCGGCCAGCCGACGAGACTCTTGACCTTCTCGCTGGCCCCGGCCATCGTCTCGGCGTCCAACCCCATGCCGCACATGACCAGGAAGGCCCGCTCCTCGTCGTCGTCGCAACGTAGGTAGCCCACGTCGATTCGACGGTCCTGGCCGGCGAGCACCACGTCGAGGGCGACCTCGAGGTCGTCGACCGGCAGGTCGAGGTTGCGCGCGAGCAGGTTGCCCGTCCCGCCCGGCAGCAGGCCCAGCACGACCGGCGAGCCGACCAGGGCCTCGGCCACGGCGCGCACCGTGCCGTCGCCGCCGAGGGGACACACGACGCTGGCGCCCTCCTTGATGGCCTGCCGGGCCTGACCGGTGCCCGGGTCCTGTTCGGTGGTCTCGTACCACCGGCCTGCAGCCGATGCGGCACATGGATCTGCTGCTCGAAATGCCGGCGCAGCGGCACATAGAGGAAGGGCGTGCCCGCCGCCGCCAGCTCCATGCAGGTCGTCAGCCCGCCCTGGACGATCGCGGCATCGGCGGCGGCGAGCACCCGCCAGAGGTCCGGCAGGTAGCCGACGACCTCGGCGCCCGGCTGGGGTGGCAGGCTCGCCGGGTCGATGCGGGGGCCGGCGACGACGAGGAAGCGCAGCTCCGGGCGGGCCCGGCGGGCCAGCGGCACGGTCTGCTGTATCCGACGCAGCAGCGCTGCGCCGACCGCGGAGCCACCGACGGTGACGACGACCAGCCGCTCGTCGAGCCGGAGGCCAAGGCCCTCTCGCACCCGCGCCCGCTGCCCCTCCGACAACCGGGCGGGACGCCCGACATAGCCGGCGAAGTCGAACTCCTGCTCCACCCAGTCGCGGATCCGCGGCAGCCCTGGCCCGAAGGTGTCGAGCACCACGTCCTCGGGATCGCCGACGAAGATCGACCGGTCCCGCACCCACGGCAGGCGCGCCCGGTGCTCGATCATCTCGGCGTTGTAGTCGGCGGTGAGCCGCGCCTCCCGATCGCCGCCCTCGGGCATCGGTAGCCACCCGACGAAGTCGGTGAGCCAGGCGAACGCCGAGCGTTTGCGCTCGGGATTCTCGTGCAGGTGGTAGTCGGTCTCCCACGCCTCGTCGCCGACGACGAGGTCGATCCGCTCGGTGTCGAGGATCTCGTCGAGCACCAGGTAGTTGCTCACGAGGATGTCGTCCATCCGCCGGATCGACTCGAAGACGGCCAGGTCGTGCTCGCCGCACTCGGCCTCGATGTGCGCGGACTCGCTCGCGAGATGCCGCGAGGCGGGATGCACCCGCTCACCCGCTGAGGCCAGGACGCGGGTCACCGGGTCCTGGGCCAGCCAGGTGATCTGCACGTCCGGGCGCGCCTGGCGCAGCTCCCGCGCGATCGCCAGGTCGCGGGTCGCGTGGCCCAGTCCGATCGGCGAGGACACGAACAGCGCGGACGGGCGGCGACCTGCCCGGCGCCGGCGCTGGGGCGGCTGGTCCGGATCGGTCGCGGTGACCCGGTCCACGAATTCTCTGAGCAGGTGGTTGACCTTGACCGGCTCGCGGGACATCGGGCCATGTCCGGCACCGTCGAGCACGACCAGCTCGGCCTCGATCCGGCGGGCCAGCTCCCGGCTGTTGTCGGCCGGCCGCACCGCGTCCTGTGAGCCGTGGATCAGCAGGGTGGGGCAGCGCACCCCGCCCAGGTACTCGTCGAGATGCGTCGACGTCGCGCCCAGCAGGCCGATGCGCCCCGCCGTGGCATCCACCAAAGTGCCCGGCGCGATCTCGTGGGCCCAGCCCACGCAGTCTTCCCGCTGCTTGGTCGAGTGGGGCTCGCTCGGGCGTGCTGGTGCTCACCGGCGAGGCGGGCATCGGCAAGACGAGCTTGCTCGACTTCGCCGCCGCAGAGGCCGGGACGATGGCGGTGGTGCGCCTCGGGGGGACGGAGGCCGAGAGCCAGACGCCGTATGCCGCGCTGCAGCTCGTCCTCGCCGCGATGGGGACGACGACCGAGCTACTCCCAGCCGCCCAGACGCAGGCCCTCGAGGTGGCCTTCGCGACGCGAACCGGGCCGCTTCCCAACCCGTTTGCTGTCGGGGCCGCCACCCTGGCGACGCTCAGTCAGCGCGCCGACAGGGGACCGGTGCTGCTCATCGTCGACGACGGTCACCTCGTCGACCATGCATCCGCGACGGCGCTCGCCTTCGCCACGCGACGCCTGGTGGCCGACTCGATCGCGGTAGTCGTTGCGGTGCGGACCGGGATGCCCTCGCCGTTCGCGAGCGCAGGCCTGCCGACCCTGCCGGTGTCCGGGCTCGACGAGCCGGCGGTGGCCGAACTGCTCCGCAGGCTGACTAGGGGCAGGGGCGCACGACCTCGCCCCCCGCGCCCTGGCCCTGACCGGGGGCAACCCGCTCGCGTTGACCGAGCTGTGCCGGCACCCCGATCTGCGGGCCCGGCTCGCGCTCGGCGAGCCGCTGCTGCTGCGCGAGGAACTCGGTGAGGAGCTGGCCCGCCGAGTTCGGGAGGCCGGACCGGATGCCGTGCGCTACGTCGCGATCGTCGCGGTCTGCGACGGCGATCCTCGGCTGACCGCTGCGGCCGCGGAGATGCTCGGGCTGGATTCGGCGGTGCCGACCGTGCTCGAGGCCCGGCGGCTGCTTACCCTCGGGGGTCAGCGGCATCGCCTGGGACACCCGCTCATCGGATCGGCCTCCTATTCGGTCCTGCCGCCGGCCGACCGCCGCGCCGTGCACGTCGCGGTTGCGGAGGCGCTGGCGCCCCACAGCGATGCCCGGCTGCGACACCTCGCGGCCGCGACCCTGCCCCCCGACGGCCCGCTCGCGGCAGCCCTCGACGCGCTGGCCGAGCAGACGGCCGGCCGTGGCGCGTATGCCGCGGCAGCAGCGTTGTGGGAGAAGGCGGCCGGCTTCTGTCCCGGCGTGGCGCAGCGGTGCGATCTGCTGCTGGCGGCCGCTCGGGCGGCCGCCGACGCCGGCGAGGACGGGTGGGCCGTGCGGCTGTCCGACCGGGCTCGCGCGGAGTGCGCCGACACCCGAGTGGCCAGTCTCGCGGCGGCCACCCAGGGCCTCGTCGCGATGCGCGGTGGCTCCCTCGCGTCGGCGCGGTCCCTGCTCGAGGAGGCAGTCGACGGCGCGACTGGCGACGACCCGGACCGCGCGGCATACCTGCTCGCCGAGTTGGTCACCACGTCCTTCTACCTCGCCGACCGGCACGCGGCGGCGCGCGCGGCGCAGGCGGCGACCCGTGTGCTGACGCTGGGCCCGGGACCGATGCCGGCAGCCCTGTGCCACATGACTATCGGCATGGCGGAGGTGCTCGCCGGGCGGTCCGGCGAGGCCGAGCTGCGAGCCGCACTGACCGGCTTCGGCCAGGCGGCCGGTGCCCGCGCCGCCGCTGATGCGACCTGGTCGCTGCTGACCCGACTCTGGCTGCGCGACGCGGATCAAGGCGAGGCCTTCGCGCTCGTCGACAAGCAACGGGCTGCGGTGACCCTGGGCACCCTGCCGCGAGTGCTCATGCATCTGGGCCGCGATCGCGCCACCCGCGATGCCTGGTCCGCGGCGGAGGCCCACTACACGGAGGCGGTGGCCCTGGCGCTCGAGCTCGGGCAACACACCGAGCACGCCGCGTCGCTGGCTGCGCTCGCCTGGCTCGAGGCGCGTCGTGGCGAGATGGCGGCCAGCCGAGCGCATGCCGTCGACGCGAGCCGGCTCGCGCTGGCCCACGACAACACCCTCGCGGTGATCTGGTCGGGCCTGGCCCGTGGCGAGTGCGCCCTGGGGTCCGGCGACGCCGACGGGGCGATCACGCACTACCGCGAGGTGCGAGCGGTGCTCGTGGCCGCCGACGTGCTCGACGTCGACCTCGACCCCGGTCCCGAACTCGTCGAGGCGCTGGCGCTCGCGGGGCGGCTGGACGAGGCCAGTCAGGAGGTAGAGCGGTTCGCCGGGGAGGCGCAAGGCAAGGGCCGGCCCTGGGCGCTGGCGCGGGCCGGTCGGGCCCGGGGGACGATCTGTCCGCCTGACCATCTCGACGAGGTGTTCGGTGCTGCCCTGGACCAGCACGACGCCACCGTCGACGAGTTCGAGCGGGCGCGCACCCTGCTGCGCTATGGCCAGCGGCTGCGGCGCGAGCGACGCCGGGTCGAGGCCCGAGCGCGGCTCGGCACGGCCCTGCGCGTCTTCGAGACCCTCGGCGCGCGAGCTTGGGCCGACCAGGCGGCCCTCGAGCTCGAGTCGAGCGGGCAGGCCCTCACCCGTCGCGACGCCTCGACGCGTCTGGCGATGACCCCTCGCGAGAGCCAAGTCGTCGAGCTGCTGCTCGCCGGCCACACGACCCGCGAGACGGCGGCTCGGCTCTTCCTGTCGCCGAAGACGGTCGAATACCACCTACGGGCGGTCTATAGCCGAGTCGGGGTCTCGTCGAGGGACCAGCTGTGCGAGAGTTGAGTCCGGCAAGGTGGTGTACGAGCAGCCGGTGACCGTGTCGCTGCCGATGTAGGTGGCGGTCACCGGGTGATTCTTCGAGTGATCTTCCACAACCGTCTCGAAGTAGGAGCACCACGGTGACCGCTGTCCCCAGTATCGACCCTGCCCAGTTTCTCCGCGACGAGCTGGCCCAGGCCAGCCCCGACCTGATGCGCGAGCTGCTGACCACGTTCGTCAACGCTCTGCTCTCGGCCCAGGCCGACGCAGTGTGTGGCGCCGAGTACGGCACCCGGGACCCCGAGCGGGTCAACCGCCGCAACGGGTACCGGCACCGGGACCTGGACACCCGCGTCGGCACCCTCGACGTCGCGGTGCCC
The DNA here is from genome assembly GCA_037045055.1 of Dermatophilaceae bacterium. Taxonomy (GTDB): domain Bacteria; phylum Actinomycetota; class Actinomycetes; order Actinomycetales; family Dermatophilaceae; genus Phosphoribacter. Next base: position 1,112,878 of record JBAOHJ010000003.1, read on the forward strand.
AAGCTGCGCGAGGGCTCCCTGTTCCCGGAATGGCTGCTGGAGCGGCGCCGGCGCACCGAGCGGGCACTGACCACCGTGGTCGCCACCTGCTACCTCCTCGGGGTCTCCACCCGCCGGATGGACAAGCTCGTGCGGACCCTGGGGATCACCGGACTGTCGAAGTCCCAGGTCTCGGAGATGGCCAAGGACCTGGACGAGCAGGTCGCCGCGTTCCGCACCCGGCCCCTCGAACAAGGCCCGTACACGTTCGTCGCGGCGGACGCGCTGGTGATGAAGGTCCGCGAGAACGGCCGCGTCGTGAAGGTCGCGGTCATGGTCGCCACCGGCGTCAACGCCGAGGGATACCGGGAGATCCTCGGCGTGCACACCGCCACCTCCGAGACCCACGCGGGCTGGCTGAGCTTCTTCCGGGACCTGGTCGCCCGCGGCCTCACCAGCGCGGGCCCGGTCGGCCTCGTCACCAGTGACGCGCACTCCGGGCTCGTCGACGCAATCGGCGCGACCCTGCCGGGCACCGGGTGGCAGCGGTGCCGGACCCACTTCGCGGCCAACCTCATGGCAGCCACCCCGAAGAGCTCGTGGCCGTGGGTCAAGGCGCTGCTACACAGCGTGTACGACCAGCCCGACGCCGCCTCGGTGCACGCCCAGTTCGACCGGATCGTCGAGACCCTCACCGAGAAGCTCCCCACCGTCGCCACCTACCTCGAGGACGCGCGGGAGGACATCCTTGCGTTCACCGTCTTCCCCAAGGCCTGCTGGCGACAGATCTGGTCCAACAACCCCAACGTTATCTTGAGCCAGCTTCAGGGTGTCGTTGATGTAGCCGATGGCCTGGATCGGTCCCCCATCGTGCGTGCTGGACGTGCTTATCTGCAGCCGTCCAGCAGGCATGGTCGTGGGAGGTTCGGTGTTCGTTGCTCGAGTGGTGGTGTCCGGCTCGCGGCGTGAGTCGTGGACGGTGGTCGGTGAGGACGGGCAGCTCGTGGAGCCGGCCGAGCGGTTCCTGTCGTTCTTGACCGATGCGGGACGGTCGCCGAACACGGTCAAGGCGTACGCCCATGACCTGAGGGACTGGTTCGCCTTCCTCGCCGGTCGTGCGCTGGACTGGGCCGCGGTGTCGGTCGAGGACGTCGCGGCGTTCGTGGCGTGGCTGCGGCTGCCACCTTCAGCGCGTGGCGCAGGGGTGGCGGTGCTGCCGCTGGGCGAGCATTGTTCGGCTGCGACGATCAACCGCAAGCTCGCGGCGGTCGGGTCGATGTACCAGCACGCGAGCCGGTCCGGGCTTGCGGTGCACGCCGCGTTGAGCGTGTGGCGCCCTGCGGGCCGGCGGGGCGGGGCTCGCGGGTTCCTGCACCACGTGAGCAAGTCCAGGCCGGTCGCCGCGCCGGTGGTGCGGGTCCGGGCTGGACGGCGCACACCGCGCACCCTCGACCGGCAGGAGGTCGAGGCGCTGATCGGGGCGTGCCAGCGGCGCCGGGACCGGCTGCTGCTCGAGGTGCTCGCGAGCACTGGGATGCGAGTCGGTGAGGCGCTCGGGCTGCGGCATGAGGACTGGGACGCGGCCGAGCGGCAGGTGCGGGTGATCGCCCGTGACAACGACAACCGGGCCCGCTCCAAATCGTTGGTCCCGCGGACGATCCCGGTCCCGGCCTCGCTGGTCCGGTGCTACGCCGACTACCTGATCGAGGAGTACGGCGAGCTCGACAGTGACTACGTCTTCGTCAATCTGTGGGGTGGGCGCGTCGGTTCACCGCTGAAGTACGCGGCGGTGTACGACTTGGTCCGGCGGCTGCGTGCCCGGACCGGGATCGACTTCGACCCGCACTGGCTGCGGCACACGTACGCGACCGGGCTGTTGCGCTCCGATGTGCCGGTCGAGGTCGTCTCCTCACTGCTGGGGCACGCGTCGGTGGCCACGACCTCGAGCACGTACGCGCACCTGACCGTGGCCGACACCCGGGCCGCGCTCACCCGTGCCGGTGTGCTGACCGAGGACGTGTCGTGACCTCGGCTATCGTGCTGCCGCTACGCACCGGCCGCGGCAGCGAGGCAGCGTGGACGGCTCGGGTCCGCACGGCGCTGCGGCCGGAGTTCGCGGCCGACCGGATCGTGGTCGGCGTGAACGACCCGGCCTACTCCGCGGGGCCATGCCTGGTCGAAGGCTGTCAGCGGCTGGCCCGCGGGCACGGGATGTGCGCCGGGCACCACCACCGGTGGGCCAAGGCGGGCCGGCCCGATGTGGACGAGTTCGTTGCGAGCACCGATCCGGGCTGGGCACGTCAGCGCCCGAACCGGGCCTGCCGGGTCGAGGCGTGCGGGTACGGGGTAGCACGAAAAGGTCTGTGCCAGTTACATGCTCAAGGGTGGGAACGTTCCGGGCGCCCCGACTTCGAGCAGTGGCTCGCCGCGGGGCCACCGCCGATCAAGGCGCCGGTCGCCGAGGCGTGCCACGTCCCGGGATGCTTGTTGTGGCCGCAAGCGGCCGGGCCGTTATGTCACGCCCACCACAGCACGTGGCGCGCGAACGGGCGCCCGGACCCGGTGGTGTTCGCTCGTGAGTTCGCCGCGCTCCGGGTTCCCTCGGACCAGGTGATCGTCCTGGCCCGGCTGCCTGAGCCGCTGCGCTGGGAGCTGGCCTACGTCATCCAGTGTCGGCACGACGAGCGTGCCAGCCGGACACCTCCGGAGGTCGTAGGGCGCCTCGTGTCGTTCCTGCTCGAGGCCGACGTTCCCAGCCTGCGCGACGGGGACGAGCGGTCCTGGCGTAAGGCGTTCACCGCGTCCGGGCGACGCGACAGCAACGGCCGTGGCCTGCTCGTGTACGCCCATCAACGGGTCGCCGACCTCGCCGCCGGCAGCGGCTGGGTGGCCGAGTACCCGCGCGAGGTATGGCAGCTGCGCCGGCTCGGCTATCCCGGCAACCTCACCCTCGACTTCACCCGGATCGCCCAGCCGTGGCTGCGTGAGGCGACCAAACGGTGGACCCGGCAACGGCTGGCCACCGGTGTCGGGCTCGAGGCCGTCCGCCGCGGCCTGACCGCGGTGACCCGGCTCGCCGGCTACCTGCAGCAGGCACGGATCGACGCTCCGCAGGCGCTCACCCGGGTCGTGCTCGAGGGCTACTTGGCCGACCTTTCCACCGGCGTCCCAACCGCCCACCGACGCCAGGTCCACATCGGGCAGCTGCGCGGCTTCCTCGAGGCCGTCCGGCAGCGGGGCTGGGCGCCGCTGCACCCGACCGCGGCCCTGTTCACCGACGACAACCCGCCCCGCCCGCAGCGCGGGCCGCGCGCGGTGGCCGAGCATGTGATGGCCCAGCTCGAGGCGCCGACCGCGATCGCGGCCTGGTCCGACCCTGCCGGGGCGGTGATCACCCTGATCCTGATCCGCTGCGGGCTGCGCGTCGGCGACGCGACCAGGCTGTCCTACGACTGCCTGGTCACCGACCCCAAAGGCGCGCCCTACCTGCGCTACGTCAACCACAAGATGAACCGTGAGGCCCTCGTCCCCCTCGACGAGGAACTGCACACCCTGATTCGTGCCCAACAGGCACGCCTCACCGCCGAGGCCACCGCGCCGCCGGTGCTGTTCCCGCGGCCGACGAAGAACCCCGACCGGGCCATCCCGCTGAGCACCTCCACCTACCGGGCCGCGTTGTATCGGTGGCTCGAATCCCTCGACGTACGAGACGAACACGCCCATCGCGTGCACTTGACCCCGCACCAGTGGAGGCACACCCTGGGCACTCGACTGATCAACCGGGACGTGCCCCAAGAGGTCGTGCGCCGCATCCTGGACCACGACTCGTCACAGATGACGGCCCACTACGCCAGGCTGCACGACGACACCGTCCGCCGGCACTGGGACGCCGCCCGCAAGGTCGACATCACCGGCGCCGCCATCCCCAGCGAACCGGGCAGCCCGCTGGCCGACGCCGCCTGGACCGGTCACCGCCTCGCCGCCGCGACCCAGGCACTGCCCAACGGGCACTGCGCCCTGCCGATCCACAAGGCATGTCCCCACGCCAACGCGTGCCTGACCTGCCCGATGTTCCTGACCACCGCGACCCACCTGCCCGCTCACCGCGAGCACCGCGCCCAGGTCATCGAACTGATCACCCGCGCCGAGGCCCAAGGCCGGACCCGAGTGGCCCAGATGAACCAGGACGTGCTGAGCAACCTCGAGTCGATCATCACCGCGCTCGAACACCCCGAGGAGAACGATGAGAGCTGACAACAGCCGCCACCTCGCCAAGGCCGCCCGCTCCCGCGCGGAGCAGACCCGTCGCCGTGCCGTCAGCACCCTGCGGCACCTGGCCACCACCGAGCAGACCATCACGGTCAGCGTGCTCGCGCAGCGCGCCGGGGTATCCCGATCCTGGCTGTACACCCAGGCCGACCTGCTCGCCCAGATCCGCGCGGAACGCCCACGGCGGACGACAGTCCCTGCCGTGCCCGCCCGGCAGGCCGCCAGCGACAGCTCCCTCAGGCAACGCCTGCAACTCGCACACCAAAGGATCGGCGAACTGGAGGCCGACAACCAGCAACTGCGGCACGCCCTCGCCCAAGCCCTCGGCGACCAGCGCGCGCGACACGCCCGAGACCCACTCGAAAACCGCCCCTGACGACGAGCCCGGACACGCCCCCGAACACCCTCGTCCCGGACACGTCCAGCACGAAAAACCGCAGGTCAAGGCACCAGCCCGGCCAGTGGCTCAAGATAACGATCGAGCGCCTCAACCGGGAGATCCGCCGCCGCACCGATGTGGTCGGGATCTTCCCCAACCGGGACGCCGTCATCCGGCTCGTCGGCGCCGTCCTGGCCGAGCAGCACGACGAGTGGGTCGAGCAGCGCCGCTACCTCGGCCTCGAGCTCCTCAAACAGTGCCGAGCCGCCCTGACAACGCACACCACCGACGAGAAGGAGAACACCCTGACCATCGCCGGCGCGATCAGCGCCTAACCCCCAACGAGGAATCACCCTCGTACACCACCCCAGCGGACTTGACCGCTGCGAGCCGCGCTGGAGCCGCGCGGCAGTCGCCGCGTGCCGTCGGAGCCGGGCCTGCCGTGACGCAGCCGGGCCCGCCATGACGCGCTCAAGTCCTCCCACGAGCACGGCCCCCGCCCACATCACCGCAGGTCAGAGGCCGAATCGAGAAGACGAACGAGAAGCGCGCCCGAAGAAACTCGAAACCCCTGACCGTCTGATCCGTGGTCTTCGGACCCACCCGGTCCGGGGTGTCTGGGGCCGACCCGGCATGCCACCAGCCGACACCTTCAGTTCGACCAAACTAGCAGGTCGGGACCGGTGCAGCCTCGGCGTCGTGACGAGTCGCCTCCCGTCGCCCCCGGACGCGTCCCTCGATCATTCAGTGAGTTTGTGGCCCGTACTTGGGCCGGGGTCGCGACCGTCGCTTCAGGACCGGGCCGGCGGCTGGGGCGCTATTGCCAGGGTGCCAGGTGGGGGCCGATGGTCGCGCTGCTGCCGGCGGGTGATCGCTCGTCACGAGGATGCACGACCGAACCTGTGGAACCCAGCTGGAGGGTGACGGCCCCTGCACGGCAGGTGTCCGCCTTTACTGGTGGCCCGGCAGGCCCTGCACCCCGAGGCGGCCGCCATGGCCTTGCGGGCAGCGGCATACAAGCAGGTCGTAGGCGCCCGCCGGATCGGCGTCGGCCAACAGTGCGGGATCAGCTCGCCGTCCGCGGCGTGTTGCGTCTGGGTGCCCAGCACGGACAAGACTTCGTGTGCTGCCCGGATGTGCCCTGCGTCCACACCGGCGAGAGTGGCTTTTCCAACCAACCCTGAGGGGGACGCCATGACCACCGAGCACTTCGACAGCGAGCCCGTCAACAATGAGAGGGCACAGTCGCTGCAGGCCGACCAGACGATCCTCGTGTGCCACCGCGACGGGGACATCACCACGGCGGCGATTGACCCCAGCGGCGCCTGCACCGACCTGTTCAACGGCACCATCGAAGCAGCCGACCTGATGGTCGCGATCGGCGGTCGCCGCATCGTCTCCAGATCCTCGCACGTCACGAGCACGGTGCGTTTCTGGGTGCACTCGGTGACGCCCGGTGGCATCGTCGTCTCCCACCGGAGCAGCTCCTGGGCTTCGGTGGAGCACCTCACCGCACCGGCACCGAATTTGTTGTTGGGTGTCTCGAACGGCCGAGCCATGACTGCTCGGGTAGAGGCCGACGGGCGTGTGCGAGGACTACAGGACCACGTCGGGTGGGATCTTTGGACCCTCGTCTCTGCCGTCGGCAACTCGCAGGTGCTGTGCTACAACGCATCACACCGCACCGCGGCACTGGTATCGGTCGACGAGGCCGGCGGCTACGCCGACGTCGCTTCCTACACCGGGTTCGATCGCTGGTCCGCCATCGTGGCGAGCGGGCTCGGCCCGATCCTGTTCTACGAGTTCGAGAGCGGTGCGGCCGCGACCGCGGTCTTCGGGCTGGACGGGCAGTACGCCGACCTGCACACCTTCCAGCTCGACCCCGGGTGGCGACACGTCGTGCCGATCGGCGACGGCCACTTCCTCTTCCACGCTGGAGCCAGCGGCAAGGCCCTCGCGTCCTTGGGCAGGGTGACCGCCGACGGCCACTTCCACGACGGGGCCTTCGTCGAGCCGCGGATGGATCCCTGGCCCCGGATCACCAGTGTCCACTGAGCCGGACGACCAGGTCGGCCGCGTCGGGCGCTCGCGCCAAGACGGCGGCCTCGGCCCAGGCGGCGGCGTACCACGGGCGCCAGAGCCCGCTATACCACTTCGTCAGAGTCTCCGGCGCGGACGAGAGCCGGGACGCCGCCTCGGCCGATCGACCGTGGTGCAGCAGCAGCCAGGCGTCGAAGACGTCGTCGTGGAACGAACGACGGGCGGGTCTGGCGCCGGACGTCAGGTGATCGCTGATGCTCAGCCACCGCTTGCGCTCGTCCTCCTCGCCGCGCAGCCCGTGGAGCAACGCGGCCGCGTGGGCCCCGCGGCTGAGATTCGCGGCTCGTTGCCTTCCGCAACGCGCCCAGCCGTCCCGGAACAGACGGGCGGAGCGGAGAGCCTGCGGCCAGTCGCCGGAGAGCACGGCGACGAGCAGGAGGCGGCCGTGGGCCAGGTGCGCGTCGTCGCCGTAGAACGGCAGGTCGCGCAGACGCTCGGCGTACACCTTGGCGTCAGCCAGGTCGCCCGCGGCCACCGAGCACTCGGTGGCCATGATCAGCGCGTCGGCGTGCTCCATGGCGGTTTCGGCGCAGACCTCGATCGGCTCCAGAAGCTCGGTGCGACGCCGCGCCGTGGCAGCCGCCTCAAGCACCTCGCCGGCGGCCAGCAGCACCGACGTCAGGCAGTCCGCGGCGGCGCTCTTGTTCAACGGATCGTCCGCCTGCTGGGCGATCGCCACCGCCTTCTCGGCCAGTCCCCTCGCGCGCGGGTCGTCCTCCGGCAGGCGGAAGGCCTCCGCACTGGCGAACCGAGCCCGCGCCCGTCTCCACGCGTGCGAGGGCGGGCCGGCGTCATGGCCGTGGACGCCGGCCAGCACGCGGGCACGCTCGAGGAGTCCGTCAACGGTCGCGGTGTCGGGCGGTGACGCCATCAGCCCCGGAGCCCGACGGATGAGCTCCGCGTTGCGCGCCAGGTCGAGGGCCGCGGCTGCCGGATCGCCACCCCGCAGCGCCGCCCCGGCGGCCGCCTCGCGCAGCCGCAGGGCGCTGTCGCCGAGGTGCCGGGCCTCCGCCACCCCAGCGGCACGGCGCCAGGCGTCGGCGGCAGCGAGGTCGTCCGGGGCCAGGGCGGCGGCGGTCTCGTAGCGCTGCTGGGCCTCGCCCGCGAGTCCACGGAGGAACAGGCAATGCGCCAGGGACAGTCCCAGCCCGTGAGCCACAGGGTCCGGTGGCGGGTTGGCGAGGGCCCGGTCGAGGGCCGTCCGCAGGTCGGCCGCCACCGCGTCGAAGGCTGCGCGCCAGCCCTCGCGGCGTTCACCCGCGAGGGCGGGGGCGGTGGACGCCAGCGCTTCTGCCTCGGCCGCACACCAGTGCAGGTGCCGCCGTACTGCTTCGGTGGTCTCACCCGTGTCGTCGAGATGCTCCCTACCCAGCTGGCGCACCGTCTCCAGGGTGCGGTAACGGGTGCCGTCGAGTGTCGGGACCACGGTCATCAGACTGTGGTCGACGAGGTCTGCGAGGTGGATGGCGACCTCCGCCGCGGCGACCGGTGGCCATCCGATCACCTGGCGGGCCGCGCCGACGGTGAAGGGTGTCGCGAACACCGACACCCGACGGAGCGCCGCCCGTGCCTGGTCGTCGACCAGGGCGCAGCTCCATGCGAGCGTCGACCGCAGCGAGCGGTGCCGGTCGTCGGCGCGGTGCCCACCGGACAGCAGGCCCAGCTGGTGACCGAGCCCCTCGGCGAGGCCGTCCAGACCGAGCGAGGGATAGCGAGCCGCGGCGAGCTCGATCGCCAGGGGTACGCCGTCCAGGGCGGCGCAGATCCCGGCGATCCGCGCTCGGACCGAGGGGTCGTTGGCGGCCAGCGCAGCGCCACACGCGGCGACCCGCGCGCAGAACAGCCGCACCGCGTCCCCGTCGTCGCCGTCCACGGTCATCCCCGGGACGGGGAACGTCCGCTCGAAGGGGACCAGCAACCGGGCACGGCTGGTGGCCAGCACGGTCAGACCGGGGCTGGAAGCCAGCAGCTCCTCGACCAGCGGTCCGACCCCCTCGAGGAGGTGCTCGCAGTTGTCGAGGACGAGCAGGACCCGCCTCTCGGCCAGGAACCCGGCGAGCACGGTGGAAGGTGGCACGCCCGGGTTCTCGCCGACGCCGAAGGCCTCGGCGACGGTTGACACGAGCCGTGCCGGGTCGCTCAGCGGCACCAGGTCGACGTAGCAGAGCCCGTCCGAGAACACGGGTCCGGACGCCGCGGCCACGGTGACCGCGAGCCGGGTCTTCCCCACGCCACCCGGCCCCAGGGCCGTGATCAGCCGGTGCTCGGCGAGGAGCTCGGCGAGCCGGTCGGTCTCGACGTCCCGCCCGATGAACGGGGTCACGAACACGGGGAGCGGGTGGAAGGCGGGGGCAGGCCCGTCCGGATCGGCTCGCTCGACGGCGAGGGCGATCAGCTCGCGCCGGCCCTCAGCCTGCAGCTTGCGCAGCAGTGAGGAGATGTGGCTCTCCACCGTCCGCACGGAGATGAAGAGGCGTTCGGCGATCTCGGCGTTGCTCAGGCGCTCACCGATCGCCTGCAGCACCTCGCGCTCGCGCGCCGTGACCGCGTCGAGGCCCGGTCGGGGACCTTCCCTCACAACCAGCCATTCTCTCCCCCGCCGACACCCCCGCCAACCTTTCGACCCATGGCACCGAAGCGCTTCTCGGATGTCTGGGCAACTCCCCGGATGGGGGAACGGCTCTCCTACACGCTCGCGCAGGTGTCGTGGACGAGGCCCAGGCTCACGAGCGAATAGGGTGCCCCCACTGGCGATGCACGACGCCTACATCTCCGCCATCACGATGTCGCCAGGCGCATGCCAGCCGACTTACGCCCGCCGAACGGGACGCCTTGACTCTGGCGAGCCGATTAGTGGCTATCGCCAAGAGTTCTGGAGCCAAGGGGGAGGGGATAGGCGCGGGGGTCGTCGACGAGAACCACGCCGGGGGACCTTGTGCAGGATGGGGGGACGCCAGCCACCGGAGCCTGGTCGAGCCGTTCGGTCACGCCGCCGGGGCGGCTGGGCGAGAAGTACTTGAGCCCATATTTGAGCCGGGAGCCGGGCATCGGGTCTCGGTCGGGTGCGGTTTGAGACTACGTTTCCGCAGGTCACGGCGGGTATCCGTTCTGCGCGCCCGAAGGGATTCGAACCCCTAACCTTCTGATCCGTAGTCAGATGCTCTATCCGTTGAGCTACGGGCGCCGGCGGCGCCAAACCCCAACTCCGGTCCCAGCGCCGAGGAGCCAGCGTACCGGCATACCGATGCGGGCAGCCAATCCGGGAGCCGACGGGCGACCTCGACCAGCCGTGTGAGTCGACTCACCAGCCTCGCGCTCATCCCCCGTTCCCTGCCCCCCGCGGCCCGGGATACCGTGGTCCCAACCGAGGCGCTCCACGCGACGACAGCCCGAGCCCCGGCCCGGTCGTCGTCTGCCAGTGCGCCCCGACTCCTCAAGGACGCTGCGATGGCGTGGCCGCCGATCGCCGGGAAAGGATGCTGATGAGCACAACGCACAAGGGCCTGGCGGCGTGGGTCGACGAGGTCGCTGCCCTGACCAAGCCCGACAAGATCCACTGGGTCACCGGCACCCAGGAGGAGATCGACAGCCTGGCCCAGGTCCTGGTCGACGGCGGGACGTTCACGCGGCTCAACCCCGACAAGAAGCCCAACAGCTTCTACTGCGCCTCCGACCCCAGCGACGTCGCCCGGGTGGAGGACCGCACCTTCATCAACTCGCAGAGCCAGGACGACGCCGGCCCGACCAACCACTGGATGGCTCCGGCCGAGATGAAGGCGATCATGACCGGTCTGTACGACGGGTGCATGAAGGGCCGGACGATGTACGTCATCCCGTTCGTCATGGGCCACCTCGACGCGACCGTCCCGATGTTCGGCGTCGAGCTCACCGACTCGGCCTACGTCGTGGTCAACATGAACATCATGGCCCGCATCGGCAACGCGCCCCTGCACACGATGGAGGAGCTCGAGGCGGACTTCGTCAAGGGCCTGCACTCCGTCGGTGCCCCGCTCGAGCCCGGTCAGGCCGACGTGCCCTGGCCATGCAACGACACCAAGTACATCACCCACTTCCCGGAGACCCGCGAGATCTGGTCCTTCGGCTCCGGTTACGGCGGCAACGCCCTGCTGGGCAAGAAGTGCTACTCGCTGCGGATCGCCTCCGCGATGGCCCGCGAGCAGGGCTGGATGGCCGAGCACATGCTCATCCTCAAGCTCACCGCTCCCGACGGCGACGTCAAGTACATCGCCGGCGCCTTCCCCTCGGCCTGCGGCAAGACCAACCTCGCGATGATCGAGCCGACGATCCCCGGCTGGAAGGCCGAGATGATCGGCGACGACATCGCCTGGATGCGTTTCGGACCCGACGGTCGCCTGTATGCCGTGAACCCCGAGTTCGGTCTGTTCGGCGTCGCGCCGGGCACCGGCATGCACACCAACGCCAACGCTATGCGCACCATCGACAAGGGCAACTCGGTGTTCACCAACGTCGCGCTCACCGACGACGGAGACGTGTGGTGGGAGGGCATGACGAAGGAGGTGCCGGCGCACCTGACCGACTGGAAGGGCCGCAGCTGGACCCCCGACAACGGCGAGCTGTCCTCTCACCCGAACAGCCGGTTCACCACCCCGGCCAGCCAGTGCCCGATGCTCGCCGAGGAGTACCAGAACCCCGACGGCGTGCCGATCGACGCGATCCTCTTCGGCGGGCGGCGGGCCACGACGGTGCCGCTGGTCTACGAGTCGCGCAACTGGACCCACGGCACGTTCGTCGGGGCGACGCTCTCGTCCGAGACGACGGCTGCCGCCGCCGGCGCGGTCGGCGTGGTGCGCCGTGACCCGATGGCCATGCTGCCCTTCATCGGCTACCACGCCGGCGACTACATGAACCACTGGATCGAGATCGGCAAGCAGGCCGACGAGTCCAAGCTGCCGCGGATCTACCAGGTCAACTGGTTCCGCAAGGACGCCGACGGGCACTGGCTGTGGCCGGGTTACGGCGAGAACTCGCGCGTGCTCAAGTGGGTCGTCGAGCGGCTCGAGGGCAAGGTCGACGCCGTCGAGACGCCGATCGGCCTGGTGCCGCGCGTGGAGGACATCGACACGACCGGCCTGGACATGCCGATCGAGGACGTCGAGAAGGCCCTCGCGGTCAACGTCGAGGACTGGCGCAAGGAGCTGCCGATGATCGACGAGTGGTTCGAGAAGTTCGGCGACAAGCTGCCGCCACAGCTGCGCGGCGAGCTCGACGGGCTCAAGGAGCGCCTGTCCGCGGACTGACGCGCAGATCGACGAAGGGGGCTGCGGAGTATGCCGCGGCCCCCTTCGCCATCCCGGTATGCCGCAAGAACCCTTCCGCGCAGCCACGGCGGTGGGTGCCGATGGCGGAGGGGGGCCATGACCGGGCAGCCCGCCTCGGTAGGTGTGGCGGATCGCGCGGCATGCCGCGCGATCCGCTGCACCTACCGACTCACTACCGACCCGCCGGGCTCGTAGTCCCGGCACGCCCGTCGATCCCACCCGGCCCGGGCCCGAGCCCGCCGGCGCCGCCGCGCCCGCCCGGGCCCGCTGAGCCCGAGCACACCTACGGCGACCAGTGCGGTGGCGCGGCCGCTCCAGCGGCGCGGCGGAGGGTTCGGCGTCGTCGTGCCGGCCGCCGCGGGATCCGGCCCAGAGGCAGTGGCTAGCGGTGCCGCAGGCTCGGGTCGACCCGCGCGTTCGGGTCGACCCCCGCGTTCGGGATAGCCGGCCAGCTCGTGTCCGCCGGCTAGCTCGGGTCGGCCGGCCGACTCGGGGAAGCTGGCCTCGGGAAGCTGCGGCACGGCATACCTCGTCTGTTCGTACCCGCCGGGACTCTCCCAGAGTGGCCCGGCGGCCTGTGCCGACGCTGTGCCAGCACTGTGGCCACCACGTGGGAGCACCCCCTCGGTTCACAGAAAGGCCACAGCAGGAGCACATGGGCTTCTCACCGGCCGCAATGGACAATCGCAGGCATGAACCGCCGGACCGTCGCCCCGCAGAAGCTCCAGCGTCCCGACGGCACCCCGCCTCGGGTGCTGGTCGTCGACGACGAGGCCAATCTCACCGAGCTGCTGGGGATGGCCCTGCGATACGAGGGGTGGGAGGTGCGTGCGGCGGCCACCGGCATGGCCGCGGTGCGCGCGGCTCGGGAGTTCGAGCCCGACGCCGTGGCCCTGGACATGATGCTGCCCGACATGGACGGCCTGGAGGTGCTGCGCCGGATGCGCGAGCACAACGAGCGAATCCCGGTGCTGTTCCTCACCGCTCGCGACGCGGTCGAGGACCGCATCGCCGGGCTCACCGCCGGGGGCGACGACTACGTCACCAAGCCGTTCAGTCTGGAGGAGGTCGTCGCCCGGCTGCGGGCGCTGATGCGCCGCACCGTGCTGGTCGCCCAGGACGAGGACGACTCGATCCTCGTCGTCGGCGATCTCACCCTCGACGAGGACTCCCACGAGGTCACCCGCGGCGGCGCCCAGATCCAGCTCACCGCCACCGAGTTCGAGCTGCTCCGCTACCTCATGCGCAACCCCAAGCGGGTGCTGTCCAAGGCCCAGATCCTCGACCGGGTGTGGAACTACGACTTCGGCGGTCAGGCCAACGTCGTGGAGCTGTACATCTCCTACCTGCGCAAGAAGGTCGACGCCGGCCGCGAGCCGATGATCCACACGATGCGTGGCGTGGGGTACGTCCTCAAGCCGGCGAGCTGACGAGCCCGGTATGCCGCCCACCTCCACCCCGAGCCCCGCAGCCGGCGGGCCCGACGAGGGCGCCGACCGGACGGCCCCCACCCCCACCCCCCGACGGCGGTTGGACATCTCCGGGTGGTCGCTGCGGGCCAAGCTGGTGGCCTCGATGCTCGCCCTGTTCACCGCGATCAGCCTCATCACCGGGCTGGCCTCGGTGGTGGCGCTCAACCGCTTCCTCACCGGTCAGATCGACGAGCAGCTGCGCAGCTCGCTGGGGCGCTTCGTCAACTCCCCGGACGGGCGGCTGCCCGACTCCGACGTGCGCCGCGGGCCGGGCAACGAGGGGCTGCTGGCCAGTCTGGCCGGCGACCTCGGCATCGGCTGGGCGACCGGAGCGAACGGGCAGCGGGTGTCGTTGACCGCCGAGCAGCTCACCCTGCTCGACGACGCCAGCCTCGGCAGGGAGCCCGAGACCGTCGACCTCGGCGGGTCAGTCGGGGCCTACCGGGTCATGGCCGCCAGCGCGGCGACCCGCACCGGCGGCAGCGCCACCATCATCGTGGGCCTGCCGACCGAGCCACAGGAGCGCACCCTCTCGGCGATCACGTTGGCCGCCGGCACGACCGGGCTGCTCGGCCTGGTCGTGATGGGGGTCGCCGGAGGGTGGCTGGTCAAGCGGAACCTGCGACCCCTGACCCGGGTGGCGGCGACCGCCACGAGGGTCTCCAAGCTCCCGCTCGCCACCGGCAAGGTCGCCCTCGCCGAGCGGGTGCCGGAGCGGGACACCGACCGACGCACCGAGGTCGGTCAGGTCGGGGCCGCGCTCAACGGGCTGCTGGACCATGTCGACAACGCCCTCAACGAACGTCACCGCAGCGAGCAACGGGTCCGCCAGTTCGTCGCCGACGCCTCGCACGAGCTGCGCACCCCGTTGGCCTCGATCCGCGGGTATGCCGAGCTGACCCGCCGCGAGCGCGAGCCCGTCCCGGCGTCGGTGAGCCACGCCCTCAGCCGCGTCGAGTCTGAGGCCACCCGGATGTCGTCGCTGGTCGACGACCTGCTCCTGCTCGCCCGCCTCGACGCCGGCCGCCCGCTGGACGCCGACGAGGTGGACCTGTCCGAGCTCGTCGTCAACGCGGTGAGCGACGCGCACGCCGCATCACCGGACCACACCTGGGCGCTGGACCTGCCCGGTGAACCGGTCCTCGTGCGGGGCGACACCGCGCGGCTGCACCAGATCGTCGCCAACCTGTTGGGCAACGCCAGGGTGCACACCGTCCCGGGCACGACCGTGCGCACCAGCCTGGCGCAGCACGGTGACCGGGTCCGGCTCTCGGTGCACGACGACGGCCCTGGCGTCCCGGAGCAGTTGCAGCCCAACGTCTTCCAGCGCTTTGCCCGCGGCGACACGTCGCGCAGCAGCTCCGCCGGCAGCACCGGTCTGGGCCTGTCCATCGTCGCCGCCGTGGCCCAGGCCCACGGCGGGTCGGTCGAGATGTCCAGCCGTCCGGGCGACACGACGTTCTCGGTCGTCCTGCCCGCCGAGGACGCCACGCCCCGGGCCGCGACGGCACCGACCGCCGCGTCGGTGGCCGCCCCGACCGCGTCGCTGGGCCGGGTCTCGGTCGGGTCCCGGGACGCCGCGGGATAGGTCGACCGAGCTCGTCGGCGCGGCCCGGCATATCTCATCGGGACGACCTGGCCGGCACACAGACCCCGCACAGCGCGGTGGCCGAGCGTGGTCGTCATGATCGACAGCAGCGTCCTGCCCCGCCCGTCGAGCACCCCCGCGGGCGCCGAGGCCGCCGGGGCTGCCCAGGCCACCCCGGCCGCGCCCGGGGCGGGCCGCCGCCTGGGCCGGCTGTGGCGCGGGCCCGGCGACGACCCGGCCTGGGCCCGGCCCGCCCTGCTCGGTCTGCTGGCGGCCACCGCCGTCCTCTACCTGTGGAACCTCACCGCCAGCGGCTACGCCAACGCGTTCTACTCCGCCGCCGCCCAGGCCGGCTCGGCCTCGTGGACGGCGTTCTTCTACGGCAGCTCGGACGCCGCCAACGCCATCACCGTCGACAAGCCGCCGGCCTCGCTGTGGGCGATGGCGCTCTCGGTGCGCCTGCTGGGCCTGTCCTCGTTCGCGATCCTGCTGCCCGAGGCGCTCATGGGCATCGCGTCGGTCGGCGTGCTGTACGCCACGGTGAAGCGGCACTTCGGGGCCGGCGCCGGCCTGCTCGCCGGGGCCGTGTTGGCGCTCACGCCGGTCGCGGTGCTGATGTTCCGGTTCAACAACCCCGACGCGCTGTTGACCCTCTGCATGACCCTCGCCGCCTGGGCGACGATGCGCTCGGTGGAGACGGCGTCGTCGAGGTGGTTCGCCCTCGTCGGGGTGTTCGTCGGGCTGGCGTTCCTCACCAAGACACTGCAGGCCTTCCTCGTCGTGCCCGGCTTCGCCCTGGCCTATCTCGTCGCCGCACCGACGTCGCTGGCTCGACGGATCCGGGGCACCGTGCTCGGGGGCCTGGCCATCGTCGCCTCGGCCGGCTGGTGGGTGGCCATCGTCGAGCTGGTCCCCGAGAGCATGCGCCCGTACATCGGCGGCTCGCAGACCAACTCCTTCCTCGAGCTGACCTTCGGCTACAACGGGCTGGGGCGGATCAACGGCAACGAGACCGGGTCGGTCGGCGGAGGCGGCGGGGGCGGCGGGGCCGGCGGCGGCGGCAACTGGGGGGCGACCGGCCTGGCCCGGTTGTTCAACGCCGACAACGGTGGCCAGATCTCCTGGCTGATGCCCGCGGCGCTGGTCCTGCTGGTCGCCGGCCTGGTCTACCGGGCCCGCCGGCCCCGCACGGACGCCCGGCGGGCGGCATACCTGGCCTGGGGGTCGTGGTTGGTCGTGACCGCGCTGACCTTCTCGCTCATGGCGGGCATCTACCACGCGTACTACACCGTCGCGCTCGCCCCGGCGGTGGCCGCACTGGTCGCCATGGGCGCCCGGGAGGCATGGGAGCGGCGCGAGAGCAGATGGTCGCGGGCGGTGCTCGCCGTGGCGACGGCCGGCACCAGCGGCTGGGCGTTCCTGCTGCTGTCGCGTACCACGACGTGGAACTCCTGGCTGCGCGTCGTGGCGCTGGGTCTCGGGGTCGCCGCCGCGGTGGGGATGCTGCTGGTCCGGCGCCTGCACCGGGCCGCGCTGCCGGCGCTGGTCGCCCTGGCGGTCGTCGCCGGGTTGCTCGGCCCGACCGCGTACAGCCTGCACACGGTGAGCGTCGCGCACACCGGGTCGATCGTCGCCGCCGGCCCGGCCGCCGCGGGGGTCGCGGGGCCGGGCGGTATGCCGGGGGCTGCGGGACCGGGGGGCCTGGCCGGAGGGCCGCCGGGTGGGATGGGGGCGCCGGGCCTTCCCGGTGGTGTGGGGGTGCCCGGCCTTCCCGGTGGTGCGGGGGTGCCCGGCCTGCCGGGTGGGGCGGGTGGACCGGGTGGTGCGGGTGGTCCCGCGGGCGGCGGGCTGCTCAACACCTCGACGCCCAACACCCAGGTCGTCGCGGCCTTGAGCGCCGACGCGGCGCGGTACACGTGGGTCGCCTCGGCCGTCGGGTCGCAGAACGCCGCCGGGCTGCAGCTCGGCACGGGCCTGCCGGTGATGTCGATCGGCGGCTTTAACGGCTCGGACCCCTCGCCCACCCTGGCGCAGTTCCAGCAGTACGTCGCCCAGGGCAGGATCCACTACTTTGCCGCCTCGGGCGTCGGCGGGATGCCCAACGGAGGCAGCCGCAGCTCATCCCAGATCTCGTCATGGGTGGCCGCCAACTTCACCAGTGTCACCATCGGCGGGTCCCGCTTCTACGACCTCACCGTGCCGCTGGCCGCCGGGGCGGCGACCGCGAGCGCGGCGAGCTGAGGTGGGCGCAGTGGTCACCGTCCCGGCCCCGGTGCCGGCGACGCCGACCCCGCAGGTGGCGCCGGGGTCGGGTCGACTGGCCGTCGAGCTGCGTCGGTTCGCCGTGGTCGGGGCGGTGTCCACCGTGCTCCAGCTGGGTCTGTTCGCCGCGCTGCACCTGGCCGTGGCGGCGCAGGCCGCCAACGTCGTCTCGCTGGCCCTGTCCACGGTGGTCAACACCGCGGCCAACGGATCGTGGACCTTCCGCGGGCGCCGCGCGGCGAGGCGGTCGGCGACGTCGGCCCAAGTGCTCGCCTTCGGGGTGTTCGCCCTGACCTGGGCGGCCACCAGCGCTGCTCTGACCCTGCTGGAGGCCGCGGCACCGGCTGCGCCGCTGTGGCTCGCCGTGGGCGCCGTCGCCGCTGGGACCGCCCTGTCGACGGTGGTGCGGTTCGTCGCGATGCGCCACTGGATCTTCGCGCGCCGGCGCTGAGCCGGCCACCGACGAGCTCGGTACGCCGTGGCGGAGGCGGCGGGATTTGAACCCGCGAGGGGTGTTATCCCCAACCCGCTTAGCAGGCGGGCGCACTAGGCCGCTATGCGACGCCTCCACGCCCCGCGGACGGGGCCAGCACAGGGTATCGGCCGCACTGGTGCCCGCCAAACCGCCCCCGAGCTCGTGTCCTACCGGCCCGCGAGTCGTCCCGGCGGCACAATGGCAACGCCGTCGAGGGTGAGGGACGCACCGTGCACATGGACCAGGGCAAGGCCGCCGCGGCGGCCGGCGCCCGCCGCTTGGAGCGGCTGCGGATTCACCGGATCGCGCGGCGGTCGGCCCTGCTTACCACGTGCAGCGCCCTCGTGCCCGGGCTGGGCCTGGTCGGCACGCGGCACCGCCGGCTGGGCCTGCTCACCACGCTGGCGGCCGGGCTGCTTGGGGTGGGCCTCGTCGCGGTGGCCAAGGGCTGGGGCCTGGGCGGCGCCATCGGCTACCTCGCGGTCCGGCCGGACGTCCTGCTGACATTGACGCTGTGCCTCGTGCCGGTGACCCTGTTCTGGCTCTTCGAGGTCGTCCTCACCCATCGCGAGACCCGCCACGCGGGATACGACCGCTTCCAGCGGGTCGCCCTGGGGCTGCTCACCCTCGCCCTGTGCGCCCTGGTCATCACCCCGCTGGCGCAGTTCGGCCGGTATGCCGTCGCGCAGCGCGACGCCCTCGCGTCGGTGTTCACCGGTCGGGCCGACCGCGACCCCGGGCCGCCCTGGGGCACGGCCGGGCGCGTCAACGTCCTGCTCGTCGGGTCGGACTTGGGCAGTGACCGGACCCGGGTGAGCACCGACTCGATCGTCGTGGCGAGCATCGACCCGACCTCCGGCGACACGGTGTACATCACCCTGCCCGCCGAGTTGCGCAACGTCCCCTTCCCGCCGTCCAGCCCCCTGGCGAAGCTGTGGCCCAGCGGGTACAACTGCGGGGCGCTGTGCCCGCTGGGCAACGTGTGGAACGAGGCGACCAACCACCCGGACCTGTTCAAGAACGACCGGTCGCCTGGGCTGAGCACCCTCAAGGGGGTCGTCGGTCAGATTACCGGGCTGCAGGTCCACGCCACCGTGGTCGTCGACCTCAAGAGCACGCCGGTGCTGGTCGACGCGCTCGGCGGGTTGGCCGTCCAGGTGCTCGAGCGCATCCCCGTGCAGCCCCGCACGGACGCGACCGGGAAGGTCATCGGTGCCGCCGGTTGGGTCGAGCCCGGCGCCCGACGCCTGGACGGGACGCAGACGCTGTGGTGGCTGCGGGCCTCCCCCGACGACGCCACCCGCTGGGCTCGTGAGCAGTGCCTGGTGCGCTCGCTGGCCGCCGCGGTGACGCCGGCCGGTCTGCTGCGCTCCTGGCCCGACATCGCCCGCGCGGCCAAGACCAGCGTCTCGACCGACGTCACCCTCGCGGACCTGCCGGCCTGGTCGGAGCTGATTGCCGGTATGCCGCGCGGCGCCGCGACCGCCCTCGCGCTGACTGCCGAGAACGCCTCGGCGGCGGCCCCCGACTTCGCCCGGCTGCGCGCGGCGATCCAATCGGCGGTCGGCGCGGCCCCGACGACGCCGGCGGCGCCGCCTGTCCGGCCGAGCGCGGCCCCGACGGCGAAACCCTCGGCCAAAACCGCCAAGAGCCAGCCCGCGCCGGTGACCCCGGTGGCACCCACCCTGCCCACCCCGGGTCCGCTGGCCGGCGGGTGCTGACCGACACCCCGGGTCCGCTGGCCGGCGCGACGCGCAAGACCGACGGGCGGCGCGGGGTGATGGCGGCCCGTCGGGCCCGGTAAGTGACGGCCGTCGGGTCGGACGCCGATCAGCCCCCCGTGCCGGCTGGCCGAGGGGCTGATCGTTGACCTGAGGTCGGTGCCGAGCTCTCGCTCAGAGCGGACGGACCGCGTCCGCCTGCGGGCCCTTCGGACCCTGGGTGACCTCGAACTCGACCCGCTGGGCCTCGTCGAGGGTGCGGTAGCCGCTGGTCTGGATGGCGGAGTAGTGCACGAAGACGTCCGGGCCACCGCCGTCCTGCGCGATGAAACCGAAACCCTTCTCAGCGTTGAACCACTTGACGGTTCCTTGTGCCATGGGGACAACTCTCTTTTCGTTACTGACGACCCGAGACCCACCCATCGCAGGTCCCGGTAGCTGCCGCCCGACCCCACACCCTACGGAACAGACACGCCCACCACATGATCTGCAGCGGGCGGAAGTCTTCGACCTGCGAGGAACTGCAACTGCAACCGCGCCGACGTTAGCACGCGCCGGCGCCTGCTCCACACGCTCCGATCGGCGAATTTGCCCTACCCGTCGGTAGTCTCACCCACCGGGGCCCACCCCCCGCACCGACCACACCGGCGCCCGGTCGCCGCGGATCGTCGCGACCATGTCCACCACCCGCCGGGTGGCCCGCACATCGTGCGCCCGGAACACCGTCGCGCCCAACCACCCGGCCACCGCGGTCGCCGCCAGCGTGCCCTCGAGCCGCTCGTCGGCCGCCAGGCCCAGGCTCTCGCCGACGAAGTCCTTGCGCGAGAGCGCCTGCAGCACCGGGAACCCCAGGGCCACGACGTCGGCGGTATGCCGCAGCACCTGCAGCGAGTGGGCCGTGGTCTTGCCGAAGTCCAGCGTGGGGTCCACGAGGACCCGGCTGCGCGGCATACCGGCGTCCAGGGCGCGTCGCGCGCCGCGGCCCAGGGTGGCGAGCACGTCGCGGACCACGTCGAGCGGGTCCGGGCCGTAGGTCACGTCGACGGGGTCGGTGCGGGGCGGCAGCCCGCCGGTGTGCGACACCACCATCCCCGCGCCGATCTCGACCGCGACGCCGAGCAGCTCGGGGTCGTGGCCGGCCCATGTGTCGTTGACGAGGTCTAGGCCGGTGTGCGCGGCGGCGCGTGCGACCTCGGCGCGCCAGGTGTCCAGACTGAGGATGAGATCCGGGTATGCCGCGCGCGCGCGCTCGAGGAACGGCACCACCCGCTCGATCTCCTCCTCGACGCCGACGACCGCGCCCTGCTGCCCGGCCCGGACCCCGCCGACGTCGACGATGTCGGCGCCCATGGCCACCGCGGTGTCCAAGGCGGCGAGTGCGCCGAGCGGATCGGCGTGCCGGTTGCCGGCGTAGAAGGAGTCGCCGGTGCGGTTGACGATGGCCATGACCGCTGGCCGGGAGGCGTCGAAGGTGCGGCCGCGCAGCACCAGTGGTGCCGGATCGGGCAGGACCGGCGCGTGCAGGTCCTCGGCCACGCCCTCATCGTCGCACGTGAGCACGACCCTCCGAGGTCACGACGTAATGCTCGACGAGCAGGAAGCCGGCGAGCGCGGTGAGCAGGTGCCACAGGGCGTGCCCCTGCCACCACGAGGTCGGGGCGCACCACACGTGTCGGTCGTCGGCCAGCCACCCGGCATACGCGACGGCCAGGGTGAGCAGGCTGGCCCGCAACGGCCGCGACCAGCCCCGCCCGGCGACCTCGGCAACCAGCGCGCCGGCCAGGACCACCGCGAACAGCCAGCGCCGGGTGCCGGGCAGCAGGTACTGCGAGGCGGCCAGCAGCACCACGGCGCCCACGGTCCAGGCCCGCGCCGGGGCCGGCCCGAGCCGACCCGACCGGGCCAGGGCGCCGACGCCGAGGACCAGGGTGACGAGGTACATCCCTTGCAGGTCCAGCAGCTGCCCGGCGTAGGTGAGTGTCGCGTGCAGCGCCAGGCTGCCGATCCCCACGGCGAGCAGGGCCGCGCCCAGCCCCCACGACAGGACCCGCTCCGGTATGCCGGTGGGCATCCGTCGGGCGCGGACCGCCACGGCCAGGGCGGCGGGCAGGAACGCCAGGCTGGACCACGCGTTGGCCGGCTGCGCGCTGCCCGTGGCGGCGACCCGCTCGCAGAAGCACCCGGTGGGCAGGCAGGTCGCGGGGCGGGCGCCGAGCGCGGCGGGGTCGGCGAGCACCCACAGGCCGGCCAGCACGACCAGGGCGGCCGTCGCGACCACCGGCCAGGCGACCGCGGCCGCGGCACGAGTGGCGGCGCCCGAGGGGCCGGGCCCGCCGGCAGCATCGGCACTACCGGGCCCACCGGCACCTGGGCCACCGGGTCCGCCGCCAGCACCCGCGCCACCGGACTCGCCGGCCGGCCGCGGCCCGAGCGGGGGCACGGACGGCGGACTCACGAGTGCATTGTGCCGGGGCCGGGGGGTGGTGCCCGCTCGAGCATGCCAGCGACCCGTGCACCCGGTGCCCCGCCCCGCCCGGTGTCGGCCGCGGTCAGGGCCCGAACAACACCTGCTGGCCCGCGGCGGGACGTCCCCGCGTGCGCAGCGGCGTGCCCGTCCTGGCGAGCAGACCGCGGACCCGCGCGATGCTGTACCCGGTCTCCTCGACCAGCTGCCGGACGCTGGCGCCGGCCTGGTAGCGATCGCCCAGCTGGCGGGCGAGGGCCCCGGCCGTGGCGTCCTCGAGGCGGTCGTGCGGCTCGAGGAAGGGAGCCTCGATGACGCCACCGCGGTAGCCCGGGTGGACCTTCCCTCGCGGCGCGCCGTCGATGGCGGACTCGTCGCCCCAGACGCTCCACCCGGGCCGGCCCGTCCTGGCGAACATCTCCAGGTAGGGGCCCGGTGAGCACGACTGGATCAGCGCGTACTGCTCGTCGGGCTTGCGGGAGTGCTCGCGCTTGCGGGTCTCGATGAGGTTGACCTGTCGGCGGGCCGGGGCGAGGGTCCGCATCGAGCCGCGCACGCCGAAGAGGATGAGCTCGGTGACGTTGCGGAAGTAGAAGCCCACTCCCCGACCGTCGGGCCCGCCGTCCTTGCGGCGCTTGGCCCAGACCAGATTGGAGACGTAGCGGAAGCCCCACGCGTGCATGACGCGCAGGCCGCCGGGCAGCAAGGCGTTCGGGACCCACAGGTACAGGTGGGCGTTCGAGGCTGCGGCGTCGCCGACCGGCAGGGTGCTGATGGCCTCGAGATCCAGGGTGGAGTAGCGATCCAGTCGTCGGTGCTCGGGGGCGACCTTGCCGGTGCGGTTCTGGAACCGCCAGGGTGGGTCGGCCAGGATGGTCCGGAAGCCACCCGCGACGCTGGGCAGCGGGGCGACCCCGTTGTTGGCCCGGAGGGGTTCGGCAGCCACCGACACTGACCCGCCCCTCCTCCGTTAAAGATCTACTTGTCCGAGATGGATCTTTGCATGCCCGGGCTCCCCGGCAAGCACGAACACGCCCCGTCGAGCCCCGGGTCCCTCGGCCCGAGCCGCCGGCTGGCCTCAGGTCAGGGCGGTCGCCGTCCCGTAATTCGACACCGGGCTAGGACTGATCTCCGAGCGGAAGCCGGTGCGCCGTACCGGTAGCCGGGCGGCAGCCCTGCCCCGTCGGCTGCACGCCCACACGCGGGGGGGCGGGGTCGGCGACGTCCGGAATGGGCTGATCGGCCACGGTGCCGCGGAAGATGGGATCCGTCCGGTGGGTGGCCGTGCTGTGGGTCGCGGGGGGTCATCCGGCGCAGGGCGTGGGATGCGCGGACCTGAGCCGATAGGGGTTTCGCGTCCCTGGGCACACCGAGCCGCGCCCACCGTGGATCGCCATGCGGCTGTCCGGCTCGGCTGCGATGATGACGGCATGGCTCAGGTCCTGGATCTGCTCGATCGACCCGTGTATGGGACGGGTCAGGTAGACCGCATCCTCGGTCTGAAGCCTGGGACAGCCCGTCGCTGGATCGACGGTTATGAGCGCGGGGGTCAACACTACGAGCCCGTCGTGCGTCATACCTCGACCGGAGGAGACGTGGTCACCTGGGGGGAGTTCGTCGAGACCCGCCTTCTCTCGGAGTACCGGGAGGCTGGAGTCCCGATCCTGCGGATGCGACCAACCGTCGAGCGCCTGCGTGACGAACTCGGCACGCCCTACCCCCTGGCCTCCGCCCGAATCTGGCTGGATGTGTCCGGCCGGGAGTTGGTGCGACGGGTCCAAGACGAAGTCGGCCTGGAGCCGCGGCTCTCGCTGGTAGTCGTACGGTCGGGCCAGGGCGTGCTCGACTGGTCCGATGAAGCCAGGGGTTTCAGCGAATCCAATGAGTGGCGGGACATGCCGCAGGGTGCCCAGATCAGCGAACTGCGCCCAAACACCGACATCAAGGACGTGGTCCTTGATCCGCTGCTGAACTCCGGCGAACCGACCGTGCGCGGTCGCGGGGTCCGCACCGAGATCATCGGAGAACTGTTCCGCGCCGGGGAGACCCCAGACGCCATCGCCGAGATGTACGAGTTGTCGCGGTCGCAAGTTGATGCCGCCCTGCGGTACGAACTGCTCCGCGGCCGGGCCGCCTGAACCGAGGCCTACCCATGGTCGCTGAGCGCGACGAACTCCTCTTCTACGTCGATGAGAGCGCTTTGGGGCTTGGCAAGGCGCTCGAGGCAGCTCGGCGGGACACCGTTCACGCAGGCCACCGGTTGATCCCCGAATGCCCACTTGGCGTCCTCGATCCGGAGTGGATCCCGGCCGTGGCCGCTCGGGGATTGGTCGCTCTCGGCCGCGACAAGCGCATCCGCACGCGCCCGGCCGAACTCGCCCAGTTCCGCGATGCGGGGCTTCGTGTGCTCCGGATCGGGGGAAGCGTGACCTTCCCACCTGGGAGTGGCTCGTCCGAATCGTCAGGCGCTGGGACGACATTGAGCACCTCCTGCGCGAGCGGCCCACCGGACCGTGGATTTACCTCGTCAATGACCGATCGCTGGTGGAGGTGCCGCTACCCGCGGGTTGACCGGGGGACACCCTCGAGGCCGCGGTCAGGATGACAGCACTCGGGCGGAGGGCGTGGGATTCGAACCCACGTGACGGTTGCCCGCCAAGCGGTTTTCAAGACCGCCGCACTAGGCCACTATGCGAGCCCTCCAGCGCGGCCGGATCGGCAACTGCGGCCCGACCGCCGAGCCATGGTAGTCCCGCGCGCCCACGACCTCGGGAGCGTGAGGGCGGCCATACTCGGGCGGCCTGCCCGCCGACGGGGTTGACCGCCGTCCGGCGGCGCCCGCGCGGCATACCTGCGGGGAATTCATCACCGCAAGCGGTATCAGCGCGACCCGTCGGCCACTCCTGACAGATGCGCACGCCCGGCCCTAGGCTCTCGGCATACGCCACGACCAGGACAAACGAGGACGTCATGGCCCGCACCAAGAGCGTCGAACCGCCCGACCAGGCCCGACCCGCGCCACACGCCGTCGTCGTCCCCCCGAGCATCGCTGCCCGGCACGGGGCCCGCGTCCTGGACCCGGTCACGGCCGTCCGCCTGCCCGACTCGACGGCGCCGCGCCCGACCGTGTATGCCGGCGAGCGCCTGGTCATGCAACGCGGTGTCGCCGACCGGGACGCCGCCGATCCGCTGGTGCAGCTGCGCGATCCGTGCGCCCAGTTGGGCGTGCGGATGGAGCGCACCTCCACGGGGTTCGACCGGCTGCGCCGCCGCCGCGGGGCGCGCCCACCTGTGCATCCCGAGGTGCTCGACCTGATCCGTCGGCACTGGATGGACACCGTGCGGTTGACCCCCGGTGCCGACCAGCCCGACCAGCCCGTCGACGCCTGGCCCTGCCTGCGCCGCCTGCAGTCCGACGCCCCCGACCAGGCCCGGACCATGCGCCTGGACCACCTCATCGCGGCGACCCCGGTGGCCGGCACGCCCTACTGGGGCGGCACCCCCTACTGGGGCGGGACGCCGTACTGGGGCGGGACGCCCTATTGGGGGGGCACCCAGAGCCCGGCCGTGGAGTACGGCCGCGCCGGGTTCGGCGGGCGCAGCCCGGTCGCCGTGGTCCTGCCCAACCCGGCCGTCGGGGCGGCCCGAGTGCCCCGGGCACCGGTCGTCGCCGTCCCGGACACCGGCCTGGGCTCGCACCCGTGGTTCGACGGGGACCCCACCGTGACCACCGAGGTGTACTTCGACGGCATCCTGCTGGGGCTGCACGGCCCGGTCCCCTTCGACGCCGACTCGCCGCCGCCCGCGGCCAACCCTCTGGACCCTGGGATCGAGCCCGACACCGGCCACGGGACCTTCATCGCCGGTCTCATCCGGCAGCTGTGCCCCCAGGCGCGCATCCTGGCCATCCCGGTGATGCGCAACGACGGGGTCGTCGCCGAGAGCGGCCTGGTCAACACCCTCACCCTGCTGCTGGCCCGGCACAAGCAGTCCCTGCTCGACGGCACCGAGGACGGCCTGGTCGACGTGCTGTCGCTGTCCCTGGGCTATTACCACGAGAGCGCCGAGGACCACCGCATGGACGGCCCGTTCGGCGCCCTCATGCGCGAGTATGCCGCGCACGGGGTCGCCGTCGTCGCGGCGGCCGGCAACAGCACCACCCTGTCGCCGATGTACCCCGCCGGATTCGCCGCCGACGTCACCGGGTTCGCCGAGGGCCGCGTCCCGCTGGCCAGCGTCGGGGCCCTGAACCCCGGCGGCAAGACGGTGGCCTACTTCTCCAACGACGGCGACTGGGTGAGCACCTTCCGCAAGGGCAGCGCCCTGGTCAGCACGTTCCCGACCGATGTCACCGCGGCCCTGCAGCCCTCCGCGGAGGTGACCTTCCGCGGCCGCCAGCGCACCACCATGGACCCGGACGACTTCAGCGGGGGCTTCTGCACGTGGAGCGGCACGTCCTTCGCGGCCCCGGTGTTGGCCGGCGAGATCGCCGCGGCCTTGGTCGGCGACCCGGACCTGCCGGCGATCGACCAGGCCACCGCGGTGGCGCGGGGTCGCCGAGCCGTCAAGGCCGTCGTCGCCGAGTGGCAGGGCAAGGGACTGTGACCGCCATGGCCGGCAGCCTCGCGGCCCGGGCGGCGTCGGCGTTCGCGGCATACCAGGCCGGTGAGCGCGAGCGGATGGGCGAGCTGGTCGACGTGCTCACCCCGGTGCTGTGGCACACCGCACGCTCGCAGCGCCTCGACCAGCAGGCCGCCGAGGACGTCATCCAGACCGCGTGGATCCGGCTCATCGAGAGCGCCGACGCCATCAACGACCCGCAGGCGGTGCTGGCCTGGCTGCTGACGACGGTGCGGCGCGAGTCCTGGCGCACGCTCAAGCGCGAGGGCCGAGCGTTGCCGGTCGACGACCTGCCCGAGCCCGACCCCGACGGGAGCCCCGAGCCCCTCGACCCGGCGGTCGCCGCGGTCCTGCGCGAGGGCCAGGCGGCGCTGTGGCGGCACGTCTCCGCACTGTCGCACCGTTGCCAGGCCCTGCTGCGCGTCATCGCCTTCGTGGACCGGCCCGACTACGCGGCGGTGTCCGAAGCCCTGAGTATGCCGGTCGGCTCGATCGGGCCCACCCGGGGTCGCTGCCTGGCCAAACTCCGCACCGCCCTGCTCGCCGACCCCACCTGGAGCCTGACATGACCACAGACGAGACCCGCCTGGCCGACGGCCCCCTCGACGAGCACGACGCCAAGATCCTCACCCTCGTGCGGGAGTTGCACGCGCGCACCGACCCGGTGCCCAGTGGGTTGACCGACCGGGTCAAGTTCGAGCTCACCCTGGCCGCCCTGCATGCCGAGATCGCCGAGCTCGAGCACCTGTCCATGGCCCAGGTCCGCGACGACGCCGCGACGTTCACGACGACCGACTCGGTGACCTTCACCAGCAGCACGCTCAGCCTCATGGTGACCTTCGGACCCCCCGACGGCGACAGCGCCGCGGACACCATCCGGGTGGACGGGTGGGTGACCTCGGGCCGAGCCACCGTCGAGCTGCGGGTCGGGCAGGTCAGTCTCACCACGACCGCCGACGACAACGGCCGGTTCGTCATCGAGGGTGTCCCGCACGGATCCGCCCGGTTCATCCTGCGACCGGAGAGCCCCGACGAGCGGCCGGTGATCACTCCGTCGATCGAGCTGTAGTGCCCCATGCCTCGGGTGACCCCAGCCTGAGCGGCGAGGACCCGATCGAGCGGATCGAGCGGCTGCACGGCGAGGCGCTCACCCACGTCAAGCACTACCAGCCCGACGAGGCTGCCGCGCTGCTGGCCCAGGCCGCACGGCTGGTCCAGACCCTGCCGCCGGCCCTGGCGGGCACACCCCGCGCCCAGGAGGCCATGACCCGGATCGTGCTGGCGCAGTCGTGGACGGCGTTCGAGCAGGCCGGTTGGAGCGCCGCCGAGCAGGTCCTCGCGGTGGCCACCGGGCAGGCGGCCGACATGCACCGCGAGGATCTCGTCGCCCTGTGCCACATGCAAGGCGCCACCATGCTCGGCCGGCACGGCGACCTCCCTGGTGCCCTCGCGCGGATGCGCTCGGCCGAGGCCGGTCTGGACCTGCTGCCGGTCCAGCAACAGGCGCTGCTGCTGCTCAACCGCGGCACGCTCGGCTGCGAGCTCATGGAGCTCGACCAGGCCCGCCAGGACCTCGACCGCGCGGGCCGCCTCGCCGAGGGCACCGACCCCGCCCTGGAGTTCATGGCCCGACACAACGAGGGATGGGTGGAGTACCTGCGCGGCGACCTGCCGACCGCGCTGCGCCTGATGAACCAGGCCGACGCCATGACCGTGGACGTCAGCCGCGGCGTCTCCAACCTCGACCGCGCCCGCGCCCTGCTCGAGGCCGGGCTGCTCACCGAGGCCGCCGAGGTGCTCACCCTGGCCCTGGACATCGCCGCCCAGGACGGCAGCGGCCAGACCCTCGGTGAGATCGAGCTCGCCCTCGCGCGGACCAGCCTGCTGCTGGGCGACCTCGACGCCTCCGCGCGGTGGGCCGCCCAGGCGCGGCGTCGATTCCACAGCCGCGAGTCCGGGCCGTGGCGCCGGCGCGCCCAGCTGGTCGAGCTGGAGGCCGACGGCGCCCGCCGTGCCGAGCCACGACGCACGCTGCGGCTGGCCCGGGCCCTGGCCGGGTCGGCCAGGGCCCACGGAGAGCGGCACGTCAGCAGCGAGGCCCACCTCATCGCGGCCGACACGGCCCTACAGGTCGGGGACACCACCGAGGCCGGCGCGGCATACCGCCAGGCCCGTGACCTCGTGCACTCGGCGTCCCTGCCGATCCGGCTGCACGCCCGGCTGGTGGGGGCCCGGCTGGCCGCCGCGACCTCCCCGGCCCGCTCGTCCCGCATCCTCGCCGAGGCCGCCGACGATCTCGCGGGTGCCCAGCAGGGCGCCTCGAGTCTGGACCTGCGCACCGCGCTCGCCGTGCACGCCAGTCGGCTGGCACTGCTGGATTTCGAGCTCGGATTCGCCAGCGGCTCGGTCGCCTCGCTGTTCAGCCGCACCGAGCGGTGGCGCGCGGTGTCCGACCGGGTGCCGCTCGTGCGGCCCCCCAGCGACGACGAGGCCGCCGGGCTGCTGGCCCGCCTGCGCCGGATCACCGAGGCGCTGCGCACCGCGTCGGAGCCCGAGGACGACGAGCGAGCCGGCGCCGAGGCCGCCGCACTGGAGCGGCGGCTGCGCGCCCTGGACTGGGCCCGCAGCGGCGGCGACCTGCCCCCGACCCTGCCGCTGCGCCCGCTCGGCTACGCCGACACGCTGCGCCGGGTGCGCTCTCGAGGCGCCGTCCTGGCGACCTACCTGCCCTACCGCGGGGACCTGTATGCCGTCGTGCTGGGCCCCGGGCGCGGCCGCGTCCATCGGTTGGGCACGGTCGCCGAGATCGAGCACCTCGTGGCCCGGGTGCGCGCCGACGTCGAGGCGGCCGCGCTGCCCACCCTCGGCCCGGTGCGGGCCACCATCGACGCCTCACTGCGCGCCGATCTGGCCCGTCTCGACCGGCTCCTGCTGCGCTGGCCGACCGAGCGGGGCCCCGACGTGACCCCACCCCCGCCCGAGCGCCTCGTCGTCGTGCCGAACAACACCATCACCGCCGTGCCCTGGGGGATGCTGCCCAGCCGCCTGGGCCTGGCCACCACGGTGGCTCGCTCGGCCACGTCGTGGGCCAGCGCCCCCGACGCGCTGGTCGTGCGGCCCCGGGTCGCCGCCCTGGCCGGCCCGGACCTGCGTGAGGCGCCCCGCGAGGTGCGCGCCATCGGGGCGATGTACCCCGACGCAACGGTCCTGGAGCCGGCTCAGTGCACGACGGCGGCGCTGCGGCAGGTCGCCTCGACCCACGACCTGGTGCACATCGCCGCCCACGGCCGCCACCACTACCAGAGCCCGATGTTCTCCTCGTTGCGCATGTCCGACGGCCCGGCCTTCGGGTACGAGGTGCCGCAGGCCCTCATCGCGGCATCCCACGTGGTGCTCTCGGCCTGTGAGGTGGGCCGCGCAACCATCCGGCCCGGCGACGAGACGCTCGGGCTGACCGCGCTGCTGCTGAGCCTGGGCGTGCGCACCGTCGTGGCCGCGGTGTCGAAGGTGCCCGACGACGTCGCCGCCTCGACGATGGTGGCCTACCATGCGGCGCTCTCCCAGGGCACCGACGCCGCCGTGGCCCTCGCCCAGGCCGCCGCCGACGGCCCGATCATCGCGCGGGCCTTCACGGTCTTCGGCGCGCCGTGGCGAGCTGCGCCCGAGCTCTCGACCTAGGGTTGCGACCCTGCGGGCGGGGCCGGAGGACCAGACCGGGACGGGCCCCGACGTGGACCGCGGCAGGGCGCCGCGCGCTGGTCAGATATAGATCGCCGGGTGGAAGTCGAGGATCTCCTCGGGGGTCAGGCCGGGGATGGCCTGCCGGATCTGCGCCGGCACCCCGACGGCGACCGCCCCGGCCGGCACGTCGCGGACCACGACGGAGTTGGCCCCGACCCGAGCGTCGTCCCCGACGTGGACCGGGCCCAGGACCCGGGCGCCGGCCCCGATGGACACCCGGTCGCCGACGGTGGGGTGGCGCTTGACCTTCTCCATGGACCGCCCGCCGAGGGTCACCCCCTGGTAGAGCATGACGTCGTCGCCGATCTGCGCCGTCTCGCCGATGACCACGCCCATGCCGTGGTCGATGAAGAACCGACGCCCGATCGTCGCGCCCGGGTGGATCTCGACACCGGTGGTGATCCGGGCCAGCTGCGAGAGGGTCCGCGCCGGCAACCGGCCGCCGGGGCGTTGCCAGATCCGGTGGGCGAGCCGGTAGGCCCAGATCGCGTGCAACCCCGCGGACGCGACGACCATCTCGGTGCGCGAGCCGGCCGCGGGGTCGCGGTCCATGGCGGCGTCGATGTCGTCCATGACGAGCCGGTATGCCGCGCGCAGCCGCCCCCGCCGACGGCGGGCGCGGTCCGGACCGGTGCGGGCGGGCAGCAGGGACAGCGGCTGGGCCATGTCGTCGCCCTCAGTCCACCAGGCCCTCGAAGAGCACCGTCGACAGGTAGCGCTCCCCGAAGCTCGGGATGATGACGACGATCGTCTTGCCGGCGTTCTCGGGTCGGGCGGCGACCTGGCCCGCGGCGGCGAGCGCGGCCCCGGAGGAGATCCCGACCAGCAGCCCCTCCTGCGTCGCGGCGCGCCGAGCCACCTGCACGGCCTGCTCGGCGTCGACGTCGATGACCTCGTCGTAGACGCTCGTGTCGAGGATCTCGGGGACGAAGTTGGCGCCGATGCCCTGGATCTTGTGCGGTCCGGGCGCCCCGCCGTTGAGGATCGGCGACTCGGCGGGCTCGACGGCGACGATCTGCACGCCCGGCTTGCGCTCGCGCAGGACCTGGCCCACGCCGGTGATCGTGCCGCCGGTGCCGATGCCGGCCACGACGATGTCGACCCCGCCGTCGGTGTCACGCCAGATCTCCTCGGCGGTGGTACGTCGGTGGATCTGCGGGTTGGCCGGGTTGGCGAACTGCCGGGCCAGGACGGCGCCGGGGCGCTGCGCCACGATCTCGTCGGCCCGGTCGACGGCCCCCTTCATGCCCTTGGCGGGGTCGGTGAGGATCAGCTCGGCCCCGAAGGCCCGCAGCAGGGCCCGGCGCTCCTTGGACATCGACTCGGGCATGGTGAGCACGACGGTGTACCCCCGCGCCGCGCCGACCATGGCCAGGGCGATCCCGGTGTTGCCCGAGGTGGCCTCGACGATGGTGCCGCCGGGCGGCAGCTGCCCGGCGGCCTCGGCGGCGTCGACGATGGCCACCCCGATGCGGTCCTTCACCGAGCTGGCCGGGTTGTAGAACTCCAGCTTGGCCGCCACCGTCGCCACACTGTCGGGGAAGAGGCGGTTGATCCGCACCAGCGGAGTATTGCCGATCAGGGCGGTGACGTCGGCGTGGATGGGCATGAGCACCCTTTCGGGCTCGAGGGACAGGTCGGACCGCGACATCCCCGTCAACTCGCGGACCCGTTATGGATATTCCAACGCCAGGTTATCCAACCGCCCTTCCGGCGCCCTAATCCGCGTCATCCTTTGGACGGCGCGCAGCGCGCGGCGCGTGCAGGGGGCGTGCGGGAGTCGCGCGGCGCGTGCACGCAGCGCGCGGGAGTCGCGCAGCGCGTGCGGGAGGCGCGCGGGGGGCGGCATACCGGCTAGGCCTTGGTCGCTCGGCCCGGGTCTGCGAGGCTGGGACCATGATCGGGTTCGCGGCGGGCGCCGCGGTGGGGTACGTCATGGGCACCCGCGCCGGCCGGCGACGCTACGAGCAGATCACCCGGCAGGCGACCCGAGTGTGGCGCTCCGACCCGGTGCAGGAGCGCCTGCAGGACGCCGGCGAGGCCGTGCGGACCCGGGCGGTGCCCTACGTCGCCGACCGGGTGGGCGAGGCGGTCAAGGCCGCGGGCCGGTCGGTGCGGGCCTCCGCGACCCGCCCGGCGCCCAGCGCGCCGCCCATCCCGGGTGCGCGGCGAGGCGTCGGCTAGCGCCGGTCGTCGGGTCGGGCCCGCAGCAGCCGGGCCATGACCTGGCTGAACTGGGTCAGCTCCTGCCGGGACAGCGGGGCGAAGAACGAGCGTTCGACGTCGTTCTCGGCGCGGTATGCCGCCTCGAGTCGGCTCGCGCCGACGCGGGTGAGGCGCACGGTGACCAGGCGTCGGTCGGCGGACTCGCGGTGTCGCTCGACCAGGCCGTCGCGTTCCAAGGTGTTGAGCACGCTGGACACGGCCGCGCGAGACAGCCCGGAGAAGTGCGCGATGTCGCGCGGCTCCAGCTCCTCGGCGACCCAGACGCAGAACATCACCCGGAAGCCGGCCATGCTCCATCCGGCCGGCCGGTGCACCAGCGACTCCAGGCGGGCGACGTGCAGGGTCGCCAGGCGCACCAGGTTGAAGCTGGCCCGCAGAGCCTGCAGGTCGATGTCGCCGAAGGTGCTCGCCACCCGGCGGGTGGCCGCGTCCTCGAACGTGTCCGAGCCGCCGATGCTCACGGGGGCATGATGTCAGCCCCCGCGCGGCAGGGCGACCCGGGCGCGACCGGCCGGCGCCAGTGCGCGCGTGCCCGGCCGCTGTGACGTCGAACACCCCCGGGGACCGTTGGTCACACCCCGAGAGGCCACCCATTGCGCCGGAACTATATTCGCAACATGAGCCCGCTGCAGATCGTCGCGATCACGCTGTGCTTCACGATCCCGCTGCTCGGCTGGATCCTGCTGTTCCGGCAGGTCGTGCGGTTCACCAGGGTGTTCCGGTCCGGTCAGCCCGACGCGTCCCGCCGCGACGAGCCGGCAGCTCGCACGTGGACCCTGGCCAAGGAGTTCCTCGGGCACACCCGGCTGTCCCGGCTGCCCATCGTGTCGATCGCGCACTGGTTCACCGCGTTGGGCTTCCTCATCCTCTTCGCGACGCTGGTCAACGCCTTCTTCCAGCTCATCTGGGCCGACTTCCGGCTGCCGGTGCTCGGGCACTTCGCGCCCTTCGAGTGGGTCATCGAGCTGTTCGCCGGGTTCGGGTTCGTCGCGATCTGCGTGCTCATCGTCATCCGCCAGCTCAACCACCCACGCAAGGCCGCCGGGGTGGCCGGCCGACGGTCGCGGTTCTTCGGCTCGGTGTGGTGGCAGGCGTACTACGTGGAGTTCACGATCTTCACGGTGATGCTGTGCATCATGCTGTTGCGCACCCTCGAGGCGCGCCTGGTCCAGATCACCTCGCCGGCAGAGTCGCTCGTCGTCCACTTCCCGCTGTCCGGGTGGGGCACCGTGCTGTGGCAGTGGCTGGACCTCGAGGGGGTCAAGCAGGCGATCTACCTCGTGGCCATGGTGAAGATCCTCGTGTCGTTCGCGTGGATGATCACGGTGTCCCTGCAGCCGACGATGGGGGTGGCGTGGCACCGCTTCCTCGCCTTCTTCAACATCTGGTTCAAGCGGCACGCGCACGGGCGCACCTCGCTGGGTGCTCTGGCGCCGATGATGGTCGGGGGCCAGCCGGTCGACCTCGAGGCGATCGAGGACCTGGACGAGGACGCCTCGCTGGGGGTCGGCAAGGTCCAGGACTTCACCTGGAAGGGCCTGCTGGACTTCACCACGTGCACCGAGTGCGGCCGCTGCCAGAGCCAGTGCCCGGCCTGGAACACCGACAAGCCGCTCTCGCCCAAGCTGCTGGTCATGACGCTGCGGGACCACACCTTCGCCAAGGCCCCCTGGCTCACGGCCACCGCCGCCGCGCGCGAGGACCTGCCGGCACACACCCTCAAGCTCGCGGACGCGCCGCTCATCGGGCACAACGACTACGACCACAACCACCCGCTCACGGCATACGACCCGCTCGGTCTGGACGGGGTGATCGACGAAGACGTCCTGTGGTCGTGCACCACCTGCGGCGCGTGCGTGGAGCAGTGCCCCGTGGACATCGAGCACGTCGACCACATCGTCGACATGCGCCGCTACCAGAACCTCATCGCGTCGGCGTTCCCCAGTGAGCTGGGTGGGCTGTTCAAGAACCTCGAGAAGAACTCCAACCCCTGGGGCCTGGCGCCGCGGATGCGCATGGACTGGGCCAAGGACCTGCCCTTCGAGGTGCCGATCGCCGGGGCCGACGTCGAGGACCTCGCCAGCGTCGACTACCTGTTCTGGGTCGGGTGTGCGGGTGCCTTCGAGGACCGCGCGAAGCGGACCTCGCGGGCCGTGGCCGAGCTGCTGCACACGGCGGGGGTCTCGTATGCCGTCCTCGGCGACGGCGAGGCCTGCACCGGGGACTCGGCCCGGCGCGCCGGCAACGAGTTCCTCTTCCAGATGCTCGCCCAGCAGAACGTCGAGGTGCTCAAAGACGTGGGCGCGACGAAGATCGTGGTCACCTGCGCGCACTGCTACAACACGCTCAAGAACGAGTACCCGCAGGTCGGCGGTCAGTACGACGTCGTCCACCACACCCAGCTGCTCAACCGGCTGGTGCGCGAGGGCAGGCTCGTGCCGGTGTCGAGGCCCGGGGAATCCGGCGGCACCAAAGACGCCTCCACGGCGGCCTCGGTGACCTACCACGACCCGTGCTACCTCGGCCGGCACAACCACGTGTACGCGCCGCCGCGCGAGCTGCTCGGGGCGCTGCCCGGGGTGACGATGACCGAGATGGACCGGCATGGGCAGACGTCGTTCTGCTGCGGCGCCGGCGGTGCCCGGATGTGGATGGAGGAGCGCCTCGGCACCCGGATCAACGTCAACCGGGCGACCGAAGCGGTGGGCACCGGTGCGGCCCGGATCGCCGTGGGCTGCCCGTTCTGCAAGGTCATGCTCAGCGACGGGGTGAACAAGCTCGTCGAAGAGCGCACGATCACCGAGGGTGCCGTCGAGGTCGTCGACGTGGCGCAGATGCTGCTGGCCGCCGTGCGTCGTGGCGCCGACGGCGTCCCGGCTCAAGCCACTCCCGCCGAGCCGGAGCCCGCGCCGACGGCCTGACCCTCCCTCGCGGGGAGCCCTGACCCTCCATTGCGGGGAGCCCCGACCCTCCCTCGCCGGCAGCCCTGGCTCTGCACCCGCCGGCCGTCGCTGCGCCGGCGGGTGCAGAGCGCCGGTCAGCTCAGGCCGGCCTTGGCGACGAAGTCCTTAGCCACGACGGCCGCGTCCTTCTTGTCGACGTCGACCTGCTTGACCAGGTCGGTGAGGGTCGCCGTGTCGAGCTTGGCCGAGACCGCGTTGAGCGCCGCGGTCACGGTGTCGTTGACCTTGTCCTTGCGCAGCAACGGCACGACGTTGTCCGAGCCGAACAGCAGCTTGGGGTCGGCCAGGGTGACGAACCCGTTGGTGGAGATCGACGGGTCGGTGGAGAAGATGTTGGCTGCCTGGGCCTGACCGTTGGTCAGCGCGTCGACGATGGCCTTGCCCTTGAGCGGGCGGAAATCCTTGGGCACGAAGTTGTACTCGGCCTTCAGGCCCGGCAGACCTTGCTGGCGGCTCTGGAACTCCGGCGGTGCCGCGACGACGACCTCGCCCTGGCGGGCCACGAGATCGCCGATCTGGGTCAGCGACCACTTCGCCGCGGTGTCCTTGGTAACGACGATGGAGTTCTTGTCCTCGGCGGCGGACTTGTCCAGCGCGGTGAGCGTGGCCGGCAGCGCGGCCTTGAGCGCGGCATACACCTCGTCGGGGGCCTTGGCGGTGGCGTCCTTCTTGAGGTAGGTCAGCAGCGACCCGGTGTACTCGGGCACGAGGTCGACGGACTTGTCCTCCAGCGCCTTGAGGTAGACCTCGCGGCTGCCGATGTTCGGCCGGGTGGTCGCCTTGACGCCCTTGGCGTTGAGGGCGGCGGCGTAGATCTCGGCGAGCACCTGCGACTCGGAGAAGTCGGCGGCCCCCACCGTCACGCTGGACACCGCGCCGCCGGCGGCCCCAGTGGCGGTGGTCTTGGTGGGGTCGGACGAGGCGCCACAGGCGGACAGGGCGAGCGCCCCGGCCGCGGCGGTGACGAGCAGGGCGCGGCCGCGCAGGCGGGTCGAGCGGGTCATGTGAGCTCACTTCCGGTTGGAGGTACGCCGGGCGCCAGCACCCGACCCTTGGGGTGGTCAACACGCTCGCCGCCCCCGAACCTTCCCGTCAACCCGGGCGAGACCGCCAGGCGTTGCACGAGGGCGAGCGCAGCGTCGACGAGCAGGGCCAGCGCGGCCACGAGCAGGGCGCCGCCGGCCATCTGGGCGTAGTCGCGCACGGCCAGCCCGTCGATGAGGTAGCGCCCCAGGCCGCCGAGGCTGACCGACGCGGCGATGGTGGCCGTGGCCACGACCTGCAAGGACGCACTGCGCAGACCGGACAGCAGCAGCGGCAGCGCGCACGGCAGCTCGACCCGGCGCAGCACGTCGCCGCCGCGCATGCCCATGCCGTATGCCGCGTCGCGCACCGCGGGGTCGACGGCCTCGACCCCCGCGGAGGCGCCGGACAGCAGCGGCGGGAGCGCGAGCAGGACGAGCACGACGATGCTGGGGATGACGAAGGCCAGGTCGCTGGTGATCCGCGGCCCGACGAGCATCGCCACGGCGAACAGCAAGCCCAGGCTCGGCACCGCCCGGGCGGTGTTGCCCAGGGTGACCAGCCAGCGGCCTCGGCCGCTGTGCCCCACCCACAGGCCCAGGGGCACGGCGATGACGGTCGCCAGCACGACGCTCAGCGCGGAGTACCCCAGGTGCTCGACGAGACGCCGGGGGATGCCCCGGGTGCCCGACCAGTTGTCCGGGTCGGTGAGCCAGGCGAGGATCGAGCCGAGCATCGCCGCTCACCGCCCCGCTCGTTGCCACGGGGTCAGCGCCCAGGCACCGGCGCGGATCGCCAGGTCGAAGGCCAGCGCCAACAGCAGGCAGCCGGCGATGCCCACGGCGATCTCCAGGGGGAAGGTCCGTTGGTAACCGTCGGTGAGGTAGTAGCCCAGTTGGGGGTAGCCGATGAGCGAGGCGACGCTGACGATGCTCACGTTGCTCACCGCAGCGACCCGCAGCCCGCTGGCGACGACCGGCACCGCCAGCGGCAGCTCGACGGCCAGGGCTCGCCCCAGGCCCCGGTAGCCCATCGCCGTGGCCGCCTGCCGGGTCGACTCCGAGACCGCCCCGAGCCCGTCGGCGACGGTGCGCACGAGCAGGGCGAGGGTGTAGATCGTCATGGCCACGTAGACGTTGAGCGGGTCGAGGATCTGGGTGCCCAGGACCAGCGGCATGAGGATGAACAGCGCCAGGCTGGGGATCGTGTAGAGCAGCCCGCTGCCGCCGATGACCAGGGGGGCCACCCGGGGGTTGCGTCGGGCCAGCCAGCCCAGCGGCAGTGCGAGCGCGAGCCCGACGAGCAGCGGGATGCCGGCCAGGAGGGCGTGCGCGACGGCATACCCGCCGATGTCCCCGAGATGCTCCCAGACCCAACTCATGAGTCGGCGCCCGATGGATCCGCGTCAGTGGTGCTCGGGTCCGATCCGCCCGGGGGGTCCGCGTCACGTCGCGAGGCTGCTTCGCCCGGCGGGTCCGTGCCGCGCGGCGAAGCCGCGCCAGTTGGCCCACTCATCGCGGCGAGCACCTGGTCGGCGGTCACGGTGCCCTGCAGGACCCCGTCGGCGTCGACGAGGACACCTCGACCCGACGGTGCGGACAGCGCGGCGTCGAGCACCGCTCGCAGCGAACCGTCGGCCTTCGCGACCGTGCCGCCTCGGTGCAGGGTGTCCCGGTCGATCGGGCCGAGCAGGCGGGCCGGCTCGACCCAGCCGAGCGGACGGCCGTGCTCGTCGACGACGAGCAACCACGAGTCGGTGCTGGCCGCTCGGGCGTCCTGTGCCGTGGCACCGAGCCCGATCGCGGGCTCCGCGGCCAAGGCCAACCGCGGCGTCGCCCGGAAGCCCAGGGCCCGATAGCCGCGATCGCGCCCGACGAAGTCCGCGACGAAGTCGTCCACCGGATCCTCGAGCAGCCGCTCCGGGCTGGCCACTTGCGCCAGGCGGCCGCCGACCCGCAACACCGCGACCTGGTCGCCCAGGCGGATGGCCTCGTCGATGTCGTGGGTGACGAAGAGGATGGTCTTGCCCAGCTCGCCCTGCAGCCGCAGGAACTCGTCCTGCAACTGCTCGCGCACCACCGGGTCGACCGCCGAGAACGGCTCGTCCATGAGCATGACCGGCGGGTCGGCGGCCAGGGCCCGGGCCACCCCGACGCGCTGTTGCTGGCCGCCGGAGAGCTGGCTCGGGTAGCGGTCGGCGTATGCCGCGTCCAGGCCTACCCGCTCGAGCAACTCCACGGCTCGGGCGCGGGCCTGGCGCCGATCCCAGCCCAGGAGTCTGGGCACGGTGGCGACGTTGTCGGCGACGGTGCGGTGGGGGAAGAGCCCGGCGTGCTGGATGACGTAGCCGATGCCACGGCGCAGCTGCGCCTCGTCGAGGGTGGCGGTGTCCTGGTCGTCGAGCCAGATGGTGCCCCCGGTGGGCTCGATCATCCGGTTGACCATGCGCAGCGTCGTCGTCTTGCCGCAGCCCGAGGGCCCGACGAGCACGGTGATCTGGCCGGTGGGCGCGACCAGGGTCAGGTCGTCGACCGCGGTCGCCGCGGCATACCGCTTGGTCACCCCCTGAAAGCGGATCATGGCGGCAAACCTAGCGGAGGTCCCCGACAACGGCCCGGTGGCGGGCCGGGAGCTACGCGCGTCGGCGCAAGCGAACCATCGGGCTGTCCTGCGCGGTGAACTGTCGAGACATCGGCACGGCCGCGCGGTATGCCGCGAGGGCGGCATCGCGGTCCGCTCCGGTGAGCACCTCGCCGGTCACGGCGTGCAGCCGTCCGCCGGCGTCGAGGCGGGCCGGCAGGGGCCGGACGAAGGCCCGCCACCAGGTCTTCTTCCGATGCTGGCCGACCGCGACGAGCCAGCCGTCGCCGGACGGGAGGGCCCAGATCGGCAGCTCAACCTGACGGCCGGATCGCGGCGCGGTATAGTGCAGGATCGCGGTATGCCGCCCGGTGAGGCGCCGCAACGGCGACCGGGCGAGCAGATCCATGAGGGACACGACGCTCCTACAGCCCGGTCCGATGGAAGTTCTGCCAGGAGCGGCTCGCCGTCGGGCCCCGCTGACCTTGGTAGTGCGAGCCGGATACGCCTGTGCCGTAGGGGTTTTCGGCGGGTGAGCTGAGACGGAAGAAGCACAGCTGGCCGATCTTCATGCCGGGGTAGAGGACGATCGGCAGGGTCGCGACGTTGGACAGCTCCAAGGTGACGTGGCCGCTGAAGCCGGGGTCGACGAAGCCCGCAGTGGCGTGAGTGAGCAGGCCGAGGCGACCCAGGCTGGACTTACCCTCGACCCGGGCGGCCAGGTCGTCGGGCAGGCCGACGGTCTCCAGGGTGGAGCCGAGGACGAACTCGCCGGGATGCAGGACGAAGCTGTCCGTCGCGGCCTCGGCTGGCCCGGCGTCGTCCCGACTGCCGACCTCCACCAGCCGGGTGAGGTCGGGTTGCTCGGCCGCCGGGTCGATGAACGGGTAGCGGTGGTTGTCGAAGAGCCGGAAGTACCGGTCGAGGCGCACGTCGACGCTGGAGGGCTGGACCATGGCCGGGTCCCAGGGGTCCAGGCGGATGCGGCCGGTGGCGACCTCGGCGCGGATGTCCCGGTCGGAGAGCAGCACGGGGCCACCGTACCGGGAGCCGGACGGCGCGGCGGGCCGCGGTGGTCCCGCGGGGTCGCGGTGACCTGTGGACATGGACGGGCGGGTCGTGTGCCGGGGCGGCATACTCGATACAAGGTCGCGCCCGGGCGGCGCCGTTTCGAACAGGGGAACACGGGTGGAGCGAGTGCCAACAGCGACGCCCCAGGTCGGGCGACGGCAGACCCGGCGGGCACGGCCGCCGCTGACAGTCCTCGCCCTCGCAGTAGTGGCCGGGCTGACCGCAGGATGCACGCCCACCCCGGCACCGACCCCGACCGGGTCCACAGCCGCAACGTCTACCCCCGTGACCAACACGAGCTCACCGACATCGACCGCCCCGACCGAGAACGGCACACCCCCGACCGACCCCGGCGTCCCAGCAGCGGCCCGCGAGGATTCCCTGGAAGGCGCCCAGGCGTTCGTGACGTACTTCATTCAGCGTGCAAACGAGAGTAGGACACTTCCGGACCCTTCACTCCTCGCACCCTTGTGCATGGCCACCAGCAAAACATGTGCAGCGCTGACCGAGCGGGCGCGAGAGTTAGAGACCGCGCGCCGTCGCTACGTCGGCACGCCTTATCAGACGTCGCCCGTGATCGGTGTCTCGTGGTCCCCCGGAGCCGCGATCATCAGAGCCACCGGTGGTCAACCGGACGGACGCGTCGTGGACGATCGCGGAGCCACTGTACAAACGCTGCCACCCTCGCAAGTCGCCCTGGTGTTCGAACTCGTCCGGAACTCCCAATGGCGGGTGCTTGAGATCAAGACGGAAGCGCCACCAACGTGAGCACTCGGGCAAGAGGAACCTTGATCCTGGTGCTCGGCGTCCTCATGCTCCTGGGTGCTCCGGCGACCTTCGGTTCCACCGTCGTCGCGGCCTGCGACACGGTGGTCAACTGCTCAGTCGGAGCGGGAGGCGTGATGGAGTGGGCCAGAGCGGCTGCTCCGGCACCGTTCCCAGCGTCGGCAACGGTGGCGGTGGGTGGTGTGGGGCGGTTGTTGACGTACGAGTACGACACGTCGTTGGCGTGTGTGGATGCGGTCCGGGGGACCGATCGAGGAAACGTCGGCTGCACCGAGGCGACCTCCGCGTGCACCGACCCAACCGCACCCGGGCCGTTGCGGCGGGTCTGGCGCCAAGACCGAGCCGCGGACGGGCAGATCGTGCAACCGTGGCGAGTCATCGTGGTCACCTGCGCGGCCGGGGCCCTGCCCCAGGCACGCCCAGCGGTCACTCTGGCCATGGTCCGCGAGGCGTTCCACCGCACTCCGTGGGCGACCCTGACGACCACCATCCAACCCGTCGGTGGGATCACCCTGGTCAACCTGGACACCTACTACGCCGCGTCGTGGGGTGAGTCCGGGTACGGCCCGGGGGAGGTCGATGCTCTGGACCCGGCCAGCATGCTCGGCTACCAGGTCGACATCCGCCCCCGGCTGGTCGGCTACAGATACGCCTTCGGAGACGGCAGCGAGTTCGGCCCGACCCCCAACCCGGGCGGGCCATGGCCCACCGGCACGATCCGTCACCAATACACCACGACCGGCGCCAAGACCGTCGCTGTCACCGCGACCGTGGGCGCGGACTTCCGGATCGACGGCGGGACGTGGGCTCCGATCCCCGACACCGTCACCCTCACCGCCGCCTCCACGACCCTCACCGTCAAACAAGCCCCGGCTGTCCTCATCAACCCCTGACCGCGGAGCGGGGCAGCAGGTCGCGGAGCGGGCAGCAGACCGCGGAGCCGGCAGCGGCAGCGGGCATCGGTTCGTTGCGCACGACGCCCGCGCCGCCCTGCGGCTCGCGCAAGCCCCGACCCACCCGAACGGTTACTCGATCAACGAGTACACCAACACCGTGTACGGCGCGATGGACAGGCTCACGTGAGCGTCCAGCCCGTCGGCCTCTTCGGACCACGCGTCGAGGTCGTACGCCTCGCCGCCGCCGAAGTCGGGGCTGTAGTCCTGCGCGTCGGAGTTCAGCCGCAGCCCCCATCGCCCGGCGTGCGGCATACCGATGCGGTAGTGCTCGTAGGCCTGTGCCGAGAGGTTGACCACGACGACCGTGTCGTCGCCGGGCCCGCCCTCGGCCCAGCGGTGGAACGCCAGGACATTGGTCTGCTCGTCGGCGTGGAACACGTTGACCGACTGCCCGGTCAGCCCCTTGGTGGTGCCGTCGAGGTTGCGACGCAGCCGGATGAGATCGCGATACAGCCGCACCACGCCGCGGAACTCCGAGCGCAGGTCCCAATCCAAGGGGACGTCGTCGCGGAACCACTCGCCCTGCAGGAACTCCTGCCCCTGGAACAGCATCGGTATGCCGGGGGCGGTCAACGCGAGCGCGGCCCCGACCGTGGACCGCTTCTGGGCGTACCACCCGGTCGAGTCCTGCTCGTCGATCTCGTGGGGCACCCGGGCGCGACCGTTGGCCACCTCGTCGTGCGACTCGGTGTAGATCACCCGATGGAAGGCGTCCCCGTTGTAGACGGTGGCCACCGCCTTGGCGACCCCGGCGAGCGAGCGCCACGCGTCGTCGGCGACGATCACGGCCTCGCGGACCGGGTGGACGAACGCGCCGTCCCACTGGGTGTGGAACGCCGCGCCGCCGTCGTCGACCTGGGTGACCGACGGATCCTGGTGCATGTCCTCGGCGATGGTGATCCGGCCCGGGTACTGCTCGCGCACGGACATGTTGATCCACCGCATGAGGTCCCACCCCTCGGGCAGGTCCTTGCCGGTGGCGTCGACGCTGCGGATGTAGGGCGTCATGTCGTAGCGCAGCCCGTCGACGTGGTAGTCGTACAGCCACATCATCGCGTTGTCGTGGATGAACCGGCGGACCTCCTCCCGCCCGTAGTCCGGGCGGGTGTCGCCCCACGGGGTATTGGCCCGACCGTCGTTGTAGAAGTAGATGCCGCCGAGGTCGTTCTCGCTCCACCCGTCGAACTTCCACAGGTCCAGGTCGCTGGGCCCGAAGTGGTTATAGACGACGTCGAGGATCACCGCGAGCCCCTTGGCGTGGGCCTCTCGGACGAACGTCTTGAAGGCGTCGGGCCCGCCGTAGGCCGACTCGACGGCGAAGACGTGCGACGGGTTGTACCCCCAGGAGTAGTCCCCGGCGAACTCGGCCAGCGGCATGACCTGGACGGCGTTGACGCCGAGCTTGACGAGATGGTCGAACTTCTCCATGGCCAGCTCCAACGTGCCGACCTCGTCGTCGCTGCGGGTGTAGAAGGACCCGACGTGCAGCTCGTAGATGACCAGCTCGTGGTGCCCGGGGATCTGGTAGTCGTCGCCACCCCAGTCGAAGGCGCCGTGGTCGTAGACCACTCCGTTGCCCACCGAGTTGGTCACCTGACGGGCGTAGGGGTCGATGCGCTGCAGCACCTGGTCGCCGTTGCGCAGCAGGTACTTGTACTCGTGGCCCACCCGCGCGGCGGGCACCTCGGCATACCAGTTGCCGTTGCCCTCGGAATGCAGGGGGTCGGCGTCGTCGGCCCAGTCGTTGAAGTCGCCGACGACCGACACCGACTCGGCGTGCGGCGCCCACACCCGGAAGGCCACCCCGTCCTCGAAGGGCAGGGCGCCCATGCCGGCGATCACCGGGCGGCCTGGGTGCGGGACTCGCGGATCACCGTGGCGTCGGCGACGGCCTTGGCCTCGTCCTTCTCGGCGCCGGGGTTGGGCGCCCCCGCGTCCGCGCGGGCCTTGGCCTCGATGCGCGTGCCGATGGCCTCGTCGACGTTGCGCCAGTAGTCGAACGCCCGCTGCAGGACGTCGGCGCGGACCCCCGACAGGGCGCCGGCGACGGTGTCGACGAACCGGTCACGCGAGGCGTCGTCGAACACCTCCCGCACGAGTATGCCGGCCTGCGTCCAGTCGTCGTCGTCGGCGTGCAGCACGTACGCCTGGCGGACCATCTCGCCGTCGGCCTCCCAGCCCTCGGCGACCGGCCCCTCCTGGTCGGCCCAGGACCGGCCCATCGAGTTCGGGGCGTAAACGGGGGCGGCCCCGGTGTGGTGGTAGAGCATGTGCCCGTCCGCGACCCAGTAGTTGCCGTGCCCGGCGATGGGCTGGTTCACCGGCAGCTGGTGGAAGTTGGTGCCGATGCGGGCCCGGTGCGCATCGGCATACGCGAACACCCGCGCGAGGAGCATCTTGTCCGGAGAGAAGCCGATCCCCGGCACGACGTTGCTCGGGGCGAACCCGGCCTGCTCGATCTGGGCGAAGAAGTTGGTCGGGTTCTCGTTGAGGGTCAGCCGGCCCACCTCGTGCAGGGGGTAGTCCGAGTGCGGCCAGATCTTCGTCAGGTCGAACGGGTTGTACCGGTAGTCGGGGGCGTCTGCGTAG
Source organism: Dermatophilaceae bacterium (assembly GCA_037045055.1). Classification (GTDB taxonomy): domain Bacteria; phylum Actinomycetota; class Actinomycetes; order Actinomycetales; family Dermatophilaceae; genus Phosphoribacter. The sequence continues at coordinate 1,157,442 of JBAOHJ010000003.1, forward strand.
GGCATGAGCTGCACGGACAGCACCCACGAGGGGTGCTCGCCGCGCGCGATGGCCTCCACGAGGTCCCGGCGGTGGAAGTCGGCGTCGGCTCCGGCGATCCGCTCGGCCTCGGCCCCGGTGAGCGCCTCGACGCCTTGCTGGCTGTGGAAGTGGTACTTCACCCAGTGCTTCTCGCCCGCGGCGTTGACCCACAGGTAGGTGTGCGAGCCGTAGCCGTTCATGTGTCGCCACGACCGCGGCAGACCCCGGTCGCCCATGAGGTAGGTGACCTGGTGGGCCGACTCCGGCGACAAGGTCCAGAAGTCCCACTGCATCGTGGCATCGCGAAGGCCGCTGTCCGGCAGCCGCTTCTGGCTGCGGATGAAGTGCGGGAACTTCATCGGGTCGCGCAGGAAGAAGACCGGCGTGTTGTTGCCGACCAGGTCGTAGTTGCCCTCGGTCGAGTAGAACCGCAGGGCGAAACCCCGCACGTCCCGCCAGGTGTCCGGCGACCCCAGCTCCCCCGCGACCGTGGAGAACCGCAGCAGGGTGCGGGTGCTCGCGCGGGGCTGGAACACCGCCGCCTTCGTGTATGCCGTGACGTCGCCGGTGACGGTGAACTCCCCGAAGGCCCCGCCGCCCTTGGCGTGCGGGCGACGCTCCGGGACGTTCTCCCGGTTGAAGTGGGCCAAGGTGTCGACGAGATGGACGTCGTGCAGCAGCAGCGGGCCGTTCGGGCCCAGGCTCAGGCTGTTGCGGTCGCTCTCGGCCGCAGCCCCTCCCGCGGTGCTCGACCCTCCGGGCGAGGGCGTCGGTGTCGTCGTCATGGGTCTCTCCTTGTCCTCGGCCGTCGCGTCGTCCTCGGCGGTCTCGTGTTGTCTATACCCGCGGGACGGGGATTCGCACCTGGGCGAGCGAGCGGCATACCAGCGCGAGGTTAGTGGTCTCGGTCACCCGGGATGCCACATCCTCGCACGCGGCTCGGGCTAGGGAACGCGGCCGGTGCGATCCCGGGGCCGGCGGGCGACCTTGCGGTCGGTGAGGGCGATCCACGCGACGAGCACCGCCCCGGCCACCGCCGCGAGGACGAAGAAGACCATGGCGATCGCGGGGTAGCCGAGGATCTCGCTGGCCGTCGGCACCTGCATCATCAGGGCGGCACCGACGACGATGGCGGCCAGGACGAGCCCCATGGTGAGCCGGTTGGTCAGCCGCTGTAGCACCATGAGCAGGCGCTGTTCGTCGATGGCGTTGACCCGGACGGTCAGCTCACCGTCGGCCAGCGAGTCGAGGATGCGGTTGGCCCGCCTGGGCAACTGGGCGGTGAACTCCTTGGCCTCGATCGCGGCCGCCATGATGCCCGCGGAGGACACCGACAGCCCACCGCGCATGATCTGCGCGAGGTTGTCGCGGATGGCCTCGGCGGGGGCGAAGGTCGGGTCGAGGTGCGCGGTGGTCTGGTCGAGGTTGAGCAGGGCCTTGCCGATCATCGACATCTCGGCGGGCGGGCGCAGGCCGTGCTGTCCGGACAGTCGGCTCAGCTGCACGAGGACCGCCCCGGCCTGCAGGTCCGCCCCCATCGCCACCGTGCTCGAGACCAGGTGCGCGACGTCGTCGCGGAACGACGCCGCGTCGTAGCCGTCCAGCGGGTGGCCCATGCTGGCGAGCACGGACGCGGCCTCCTCGCCGTCTCCGTCGCCGATGGCGAGCAGGACCTTGACCACCTTGTCCTGGATGCGCGGTGGCACGGTCGCCACCATGCCCAGGTCGAGCAGGGCCAGGGTACCCTCGGGGGTGAGCAGGATGTTGCCCGGGTGCGGGTCGGCGTGCAGGGTGCCCTCGACGAGGATCATCTGCAGGTAGCAGCGGAACAGCTCGGCCACGAGGGTCGGCGCGTCGATGTCGAGCAGCCCGTAGGGGGTGACGTCGGTGACCTTGCGGCCCGCGACGAAGTCCATGGTGAGCACCCGGGAGGTGGTGTAGTCCGGCAGCGGCTGGGGCACGACGAGGTGCGGGTAGGGGGCGGTGAGCTCGCCGAAGCGCACCAGGTTGGCCGACTCGCGTCGATAGTCCAGCTCGCCGACGAGGGACCGGCGGAACTGCGCGAGCAGGCGGGTGATCCCGAAGCGACGGCCCACGTCGGTGCGCCGCTCGGCGAGCTCGGCGAGCTGGGTGAGCACGGCCATGTCGTCGCGCACCGTCTCTCGGATGCCGGGTCGCTGCACCTTGACGACGACGTCCTTGCCGCTGCGGGTGCGCGCCCGATGCACCTGCCCCAGCGACGCCGCGCCGACGGGCTTGTCGTCGAAGGACTCGAACAGATGCCGGATCCGCGCGCCGATCTCGGCTTCGACGATCTCGCGGGCCTGCTCGGCCGGGAACGGCTCGACCGAGTCCTGCAGCCGCGCCAGCGCGTCGGTGTACACCGGCGGGAGCATGTCGTAGCGGGTGGAGAGCAGCTGGCCGAGCTTGATGTAGGTCGGCCCCATCCGCTCCAGATCGGCGGCCAGATCCACGGCCTTGCGCGATGCCGCGGTGTCGAGCTGCGCCTCGGCGTCCGAGGTGAGGTACTCGTCCAGACCCGCCCCGGAGACGAGGTCGGCGCGGCCGTATTTCACCAGCAGCCGCGCCAGATCGGCATACCGGCTCATGTCCCCAACCAACGACGGCACCGTCGTCACGTCCTCTCGTCGGCCCGAGCGGCACCACTCTAGGTGCGGCAGAGGTCGACGGGCCGAGCCGGGGTGCCTGGACGGCTGCGGCGAGTATGCCGTCGGCTCCGCCGACGTGGGTGCGGCCGTCGTCGAGACCGCTGCGCGGGAGGCTCTGGTCCGGCGGATACCCCGCGCCGGGTGGCGCGAAGGGCGGCGATCGTCGGTCGGCTAGACTGCCGTCTCGGCCCGGCCGGCCCGGGCCGCGCGAGCGTAGCTCAATGGTAGAGCGCTAGCTTCCCAAGCTAGATACGCGGGTTCGATTCCCGTCGCTCGCTCTCGTAGTCGTGGGACCTCAGAGCTCGATCGACTCGATGAGACCCAGCTCGGCGAGCACGGCGAAGTCGCCGTCCTGACTGACCACAGGTAGGCGGTTGGCCCGAGCGGTGGCCGCGATCCACAGGTCGTTGACGTTGACCCGGCGGGCCGATCGGGCCACCTGCACCCGCAGCAGCGCCCACTCCCGAGCCACCGCGGCGTCGATCGGCAGCGGATCACTGGACCGGGCGACCTCCAACGTGCGCAGGCGAGCGCTCATGATCAGCGGGTCCCCCGAGGCGAGCACCCCGGCCTCCAACTCGGCCAGAGTGACGACGCTGACTCTGGCCAGCTCCGGCAGGCGCGCGACATCCAGCCCCCGTCCGAGCTCGGCCGACACCCACACGCTGGTGTCGACAAGACCCTCCCTCAACGCGGCGGCTCGAGATCGTCGGTCGACCCGGCCGAGATCCACTCGAGATCGGCCGCGAGCGTGGGGTCGACCGACCGGTCCCCAAGCATGGCGACCACCTCGTCACGCGGTATGCCGTGCCGTCGCCGTGCCGTCGGGCGGGCGATCACCGCGACGGCCTCACCGTGCACCGTGATCGTCACCTCGGCCCCGTCGGCGACCTGGCGCAAGACCGCCGCGGTGTGGTTGCGCAGGTCCCTTGCGGCGATCGAACCCATGTGCTCGATCGTAGCACTCCTGCCACACCCCCTCGCTGCGCCGCACCGAGTCGTCGATCGGCCGGCGTCAGGCGTCCGCGGCGGCGAGCAGCGCCTTGGCGATGATGAGCTTCTGCACTTCGCTGGTCCCCTCGTAGAGCCGGAACAGCCGGACGTCCCGGTAGAAACGCTCCACCTGCGTCGAGCGCATGTACCCCATCCCGCCGTGAACCTGGACCGCCCGGTCGGCCACCCGACCGACCATCTCGGAGCAGAACAGCTTCGCGCAGCTGGGCCCCACCCGCCGGTCCACGCCGCTGTCGTACTGCCGGGCCACCTCGTGGACCATCGCGCGGCCGGCATACAGCTCGGTCTGCGACTCGGCGATGAGCGCCTGGACGAGCTGGAACCGGGCGATCGGCTCGCCGCCCTGGCGCGCCTGCAACGCCCACCGGACGCTCTCCTCGACCAGCCGCCCGGCCAACCCACAACACACCGCAGCGATGTGCAGCCGCCCGCGGGCCAGCGACGCCATCGCGGTCGCGAAACCCGCTCCCTCGACTCCCCCGACCAGCGCTTCGGGCGCCAGTGGCACGTCGTCGAAGTAGACGTCCGAGGTAACCGACCCGTGCTGGCCCATCTTCTCGTCGGGCTCCCCGACGGTGACCCCCGGCCGGTCGGCGTCCACGGCGAACACCGAGATCCCTTGCGTGCCCGTCGTTTCCGCCCCGGTCCGGGCGAACACCATGTGCACCCCGGCGCGGGCCGCGTTGGTGATGAACCGCTTGCTGCCGGTCAGCCGGTACCCCTCGCCCGAGCGCACCGCCCGGGTCTGCATGCCACTGGGGTCGGAGCCGGCGTCCTGCTCGGTGAGGCAGAACGACCCGAGCAACTCGCCGCTGGCCAGCCGGGGCAGATACCGCTGCCGCTGCTGCGGCGTGCCGAGGTTGACGAACACCTGCCCGGCGATGCCGTTGTTCGTCCCGAGCAGCGACCGGAACGCCGGGGTGGTGTACCCGAGCTCAAGCGCGATCTGCACCTCCTCGGTCATGCTCACCCCGAGACCGCCGTACTCCTGGGGCAGCGCGTAGCCGAACAGCCCCATGTCCGCGGCCTGACGCCGGATCGCCTCGGGGATCTCGTCGGAGCGCTCGATCTGCTCCTCGGCCGGCACGACGACCTTGCGGACGAAGTCGCGAATCTGCGTGAGGATCATCCCGAACTCGTCGGCCTCCACGGCCACCTCCTCACCCCAGCGGGTATGCCGCGACGCTACTGCACCGGTGCCGCGACCCGGCGGCATACCCTGCTGTCCGAGCACTCCACCCGGCACGACCCGCCCCACGTACGGAGGACGCCATGACCGCGCTGCCCACCGAGCACGAGTACACCGACCTGCGTTACGAGGTCGACGGACCCGCCGCGATCGTCACGATCGACCGGCCGGAGCGCTTCAACGCCTTCCGCGCGCACACGGTCGAGGAGCTCATCCACGCCTTCCGCGCCGCGTGGGCCGACCACCGGGTGCGCGCCGTCATCCTCACCGGTGCCGGGGACCGCGCGTTCTGCAGCGGGGGCGACGTCAAGCAGAAGGCGCAGACCGGCGACTACGGCCCGAGCGCGTCGGGGCTGTTCGAGATCGAGGGGCTGCAGAAGCTCATCCGGGCCATCCCCAAGCCGGTCATCGCCGCGGTCAACGGGATCGCCATCGGCGGCGGTCACGTCCTGCATGTCCTGTGCGACCTCACCATCGCCAGCGAGACGGCGCGCTTCGGGCAGGCCGGGCCGCGGGTGGGTTCGTTCGACGCCGGGTTCGGGACGGGGCTGCTCGCTCGGGCGGTGGGCGAGAAACGGGCCCGAGAGATCTGGTTCCTCTGCCGCCAGTACGACGCCGCCCAGGCCCTGGACTGGGGGCTGGTCAACGCCGTGGTGCCGCCCGACCAGCTCATGGCCGAGGCTCGCCGCTGGGTCGACGAGATCGCCGCGCTCTCCCCCACCGCGTTGAAGTTCCTCAAGCTCGCTTTCAACGCCGAGACCGACCACATGGGGGGCCTGGGGGCGCTGGCCTTCGCCGGCCTGGACGAGTTCGTCACGTCCGCGGAGGGGCAGGAGGGCGCGCACGCATTCGCGCAGAAGCGCGCCCCCGACTACCGCCCGTTCGCCTGACCGCGACCGCCGGACCACCCCGAGGAGGACTGGATGACCTTGCAGGACACCGTCGCCGTCGTCACCGGCGGGGCCTCCGGCATCGGCCGGTCCATCGCCCTGGACCTCGCCGCCGCCGGAGCCACGGTCGCGGTCGTCGACCGCAACCTCCCCGGAGCGCAGGACACCGCGGCGCAGGCCGGTGGCGGCAGCCAGGCCTTCCAGACCGACCTCGGCGAGCGCGGAGGCATACTCGCCCTGCGCGACGCCGTGCTCGGCCGGCTCGGCCTGCCCGGAGTCCTGGTCAACGCGGCCGGCTTCGACCGGGTCGAGCCGTTCCTCGACAACGACGACGAGCTGTGGACCTCGCTGGTGGCCGTCAACTACCTCGGGCCGGTGCGCCTGTGCCACGCGTTCCTCACCTCGATCGTCGCGGCGGGGGCGCGGGGGACGGTCGTCAACATCGCCTCGGACGCCGGGCGGGTGGGCAGCTCCGGAGAGACCGTGTATGCCGGCACGAAGGGCGCCGTCATCGCCTTCAGCAAGTCGCTGGCCAGGGAGATGGCCCGCTACGGCATCACCGTCAACGTGGTGTGCCCCGGGCCGACCGACACTCCGCTGTTCGACAGCCTGCCGCCCGGGCTGCGGGCCGGGCTGGAGAGGGCGATCCCGCTGCGGCGGCTGGCGACCCCGCAGGACGTGGCCGCCGCGGTCCGCTACTTCGCCTCGACGCAGGCGCAGTACGTCACCGGACAGGTCCTGTCGGTGTCCGGCGGCCTGACCATGGCGGGGTAGCCGCCGGGCCACACGGTCGCCGCCGTCAGGCGATGGGCCGACCCGCCTCCGCCCCCGCCATGGGGGCACGGGCCCGCTCGGTCGACCAGCCGCCGGTGCGCGCTAGGGTCCCGACCATGGCCTTCGACCACCTGCTCCAGCCGCTGCGGATCGGGTCGGTGACCGTCCGCAACCGCCTGGTCATGGGCGCGATGCACACCCGGCTGGAGACCCTGGACCGCCCGGTCGAGCGCCTGGTCGAGTTCTACCGGGTGCGGGCGGCCGCCGAGGTGGGGCTGATCCTCACCGGCGGGTTCGCCCCGTCGCCCGAAGGCCGGATGGACCCGGAGACCGCGGTGCTGGCCTCGGTCGAGGACCTCGAGCGACACGGGCACCGGCGGATCTGCGACGCCGTGCACGCCGAGGGCGGGTCGATCGTCCTGCAGATCCTGCATGCCGGGCGGTACGCCAAGGTCCCCGAGTGCGTCGGCCCGTCCCCGCGGCGCGCCCGGATCAACGCCTACGCCCCTCGCGCCCTGGCCACCGACGAGGTCTGGCATCTGGTCGAGCAGTTCGCCACCACGGCCCGGCTGGCCGTCGAGGGCGGCTACGACGGGGTCGAGGTCATGGGCTCGGAGGGGTACCTGCTCAACGAGTTCACCTCGCCCCGGACCAACGAGCGCACCGACGAGTTCGGCGGCGACCTCGAGGGTCGACTGCGCCTGCCGGTCGAGATCGTCCGGTCGGTGCGCACGGCGCTGGGCCCGGAGCGGGTGCTCGTCTACCGCATCTCCGCGATCGACCTGGTGCCCGACGGGCTCACCGGCGGGGAGGTGCTCGAGCTGGCCCGGCGGGTCGAGGCGGCCGGCGCCGACATCGTCAACACCGGGATCGGCTGGCACGAGTCCGCGGTGCCGACCATCGCGGCCAGCGTGCCCCGGGCCGCGTGGCGCTTCGCGGTCCGCCGCGTCAAGGCCGCGGTCGGCATCCCGGTCGTGGCGAGCAACCGGTTCACCACCCCGGCGGACGCCGACGCGGTGCTCGCCAGCGGCGACGCCGACCTGGTCTCGATGGCCCGCCCCTTCCTCGCCGACGCCGAGCTCGCCCGCAAGACCCGCGAGGGCCGGGTCGAGCAGATCTGCCCGTGCATCGGCTGCAACCAGGCCTGCCTCGACGCGATCTTCACCGACCGGGCGGCGACCTGCCTGGTCAACCCGATCGCCGGTCGGGAGCTGGACTTCCGCTCCCCGCCGCCCGGGCCGGCCGGGCGACGCCGGGTCGCGGTCGTCGGCGCCGGGCCGGCCGGGCTCGCGTATGCCGTCACCGCGGCCTCACGCGGGCACCGGGTGGCGCTGTACGACTCCGCGGACTCGATCGGCGGACAACTGGATCTGGCGCGGCGGGTGCCGGGCAAGGCCGAGTTCGCCGAGCTGCTGCGCTACTACCGCGGGCAGCTGGACAGGCTCGGGGTGACGGTCACCTTGGGGCAGCGGGTCGACGCCGCGCACGTCGTGGCGGGCGGGTGGGACACCGTCGTCGTGGCCACCGGGGTGACCCCGCGGGTCCCGGACATCGAGGGCATCGAGCACCCCAGCGTCGTGTCCTCCCTCGACGTGCTCAGCGGGCGCGTCGAGGTCGGGCCCCGGGTGGCGGTGATCGGCGCCGGAGGGGTCGGCTTCGACGTCGCGGAGTTCCTCCTCGGCGACCCGGCCGAGTGCCTCGACGCGCCGCTGTTCCTGGCGCGCTGGGGCGTCGATGAGACGATCGGGCGGCCGGGCGGGCTGCTGGCCGAGGGCCGCCACTCGGGCCGGCCGGTCCGCCCAAGCCCCCGGCCCGGCGACCCGGCCTCCGCGCGGGAGGTCACCCTGCTGCAACGCACGCCGGGGCGGCTCGGGCGCACCCTGGGCAAGTCCACCGGGTGGATCCTGCGCGCCCGGCTGGCCGAGGCCGGGCTGCGCGAGCTCTCGGGCGTCACCTACGAGCGCATCGACGACGCCGGGCTGCACTACCTACTCGAGGGCCAGACCCACGTGCTGCCCGTGGACACCGTCGTCGTGTGCGCCGGTCAGGACAGCGACCGGCTCCTGCACGAGCAGCTCATCGCGGCCGGCCTCGAGCCGGTCCTCGTCGGTGGCGCGCACCGCGCCGCCGGGCTCGACGCGGCCGCCGCCATCGACGAGGCGACCCGCGCGGCATACCGGCTCTGACGCCGGCTCGCCCACCGGCCGGCTCGGTCAGGGGTGGTGGATCAGCTCCGCGTAGTCGGGGTGCTTGCCCAGCCACGCCCGGACGTAGCTGCACCGCGCCACCACCCGGGCCGGGCCCTCGGCCCGCACCGCGTCCATGGCGTACCTGACGATCGCCGCGCCGACGCCCTGCCCGCCGAAGGCCGGCTCCACCTCGGTGTGCGTGAAGACCACGAGGTCCCCGACCCGCACGTACTCCGCGAAGCCGGCCAGCTGCCCGTCGACGTGCCCCTCGAAGCGCTCCTGCGGCGCGTTGTCGCTCACCCGGACGTGGTCCATCTGCCGCCTCCTGACCCAGGGCGGACGCGGGGACCCCGCGCCCGTGACGCCGATCATACGAGGGCAGCCCAGACGCGACGGATGGCGAGCGGACCGCTGGGACCGCCACGGGTGCCCCGGCGAGGATGGCCGCAGTCGCGGTCCACGTCGTGCGGCACCGCGACTGAACACCACCGCGCCTAACCCGTCGCGCCCAGCGGCGGCACGACGATCCCCTCCGCGTCGCGCTTGGCCTGCCGGTCGGTGGCGTTCCACAGCTCCAGCGTCTGGGTGAGCCAGAACAGCGCGAACGCGGCGATCACCACGACCTCGGCACCGAACACATCCGGCACGCCCTGCGCCGAACGCCGCCACAGGGTCAGCGCGAGCCCGCCGATCATCCCCAGCGCACTGACCAGGTATGCCGCGGTCGCCAGCACCGTGCGGGTCCGTCGGGCGGGCGAGCCGAGGATCTCGCGCACCGCCCCCACGCCGTTGATGAGGATGAGCAGGACGATCCCGCCGAACATCGACACGGCCGACCAGTTGTGCGCGTTGCGGACGAACCATCCCTCGAAGTCGCTCAGGTAACGCCAGGCGAGGAAGAGCACGAGCAGGTAGCCGACGCCGGCGACGACCAGGACGTACCAGCGGCGGTACTGCGAGTCCTGCGGGAGCCGCCACAGCGGGCGGACGAACACCCACCGGACGGCCTCGGCGACGGCCGCGGCCCCGAAGACGGCAGCCACGTTGAGCCGGATCGACGCCGGCAGCGGGTCGATGACGGCAGCGGCGTCCCGGCACAGGCGCACTGGATCCTCGAACGTCGGGACCATGGCCACGAGGAACGCCAGGAACCCGGACAGGTTGAGCACGACGTCCTCGAACGGCGAGCTGCCCTGATAGGCGATGAGACACACGCCGATGGCGCACAACGCGGCGACGAAGACCGCATGGTTCGACGTGTAGTACGTCGCACTGATCGAGGACTCCACGCAGTCGGCGGCCCGGCTCTGCAGCCAGACCCCGAGCCCGAGGAACACCGTGAGGGCGAGTGGGGCGGCGCGCAGGTAACGGTAGGTGTTGCGGACGCTGTCGTCGGTGCCGGTGGCCATACCCGGATGCTCCCGCGCCCGGACCCGCAGCGGAAGCAGGGTGAGGGGGTGCGGTTGCCCGCGGGTCAGGCGCGTGCGCCGGAGGCGATCGAGTAGGTCCCCAGCCCGATGAGCACGACCCCGCCGGCGGCCTGGACGCCCTGGAGGCGTCGCGGGGAGCGAGCGAACCATCCACGGGCCGCGCCGGCGCCCAGCGCCCAGACACTGTCGCCGAGGATCGCCACCACGGCGAAGATCGCCCCGAGGGCGGCCATCTGCGGTGCCGGTGCGGCCGTTGCCGGGACGAACTGCGGCAGCAGCGCGGTGAGGAAGACGAGGGTCTTGGGGTTGCTGACCCCGACGACGAAACCCGCGCGCAGGTCCGCCCCGGCCCCAGCGGAGCTCGGCCCGACCGTGGGGGCCGGCTCGCGACGACGCCGGATCGCCTGCACCCCGAGCCAGCCGAGGTAGAGGCCGCCGGCGACCCGGAGCACGACGAGGGCCCCCGACATGGCGGCGAGCAGCGCGCCCACTCCCGTGGCGATCGTCGCGGCCTGCACGGCCAACCCGGCGCCGTTGCCGACCACCGTGAGCAGCGCGCTGCGCCGCCCGAGCGTCAGGGCCCGCCCGACCGCGAACAGCACGCTCGGCCCGGGCACGGCGACGACGAGCACGCTCACCGGCACGAAGGCCACCAGGCTCGGCACGCAGATCACCGCCGCAGCGTAACCCCCGCGTGGACGCCGGCAGGCGTAGCGTCGACGTCCTGGGATCGACCGGCCCCCGGCCTGGCCGCTCGGACGTGCGCCGCTCCCATCGCGGGCCTGCGCGCCCGGCTCGGTCCCCGGGCCCGACGTCGAAGGAGAGCTGTCGTGGACGTGTTCGACGTGGCGGTCATCGGGATGGGTCCCGGCGGTGAGCACGTCGCCGGCACCCTCGCCGAGGCGGGCCTGCGGGTCCTCGGGGTCGAGCGGGCCCTGGTGGGTGGGGAGTGCCCGTACTGGGGGTGCGTGCCGACCAAGATGATGGTCCGGGCCGCCGACGCGCTCGCCGAGGCCCGGCGGGTGCCCCAACTGGCCGGGTCGACCGGCGTCGTCGTGCCGGACTGGGCCCCGGTGGCGGCGCGGATCCGGGCCGAGGCGACCGACACCTGGGACGACACCGTGGCCGCCGACCGTTTCGTCGGCAAGGGCGGCGTGCTCGTCCGCGGCGCCGGCCGGGTCCTCTCGCCGACCGAGTTCACCGTCGGGGACACCCGGTATGCCGTGCGGCGCGGGATCGTCGTGGCCACCGGGAGCTCGCCCGCGGTGCCGCCGATCCCGGGGCTCGCCGAGGTGGGCTACTGGACCAACCACGACCTCGTCGAGGCGACGACGCTGCCCGAGGCGTTGGTCATCCTCGGCGGCGGCGCGATCGGCTGCGAGCTGGGCCAGGTGGTCGCCCGGTTCGGGGTGCGGGTGGGCATCGTCGAGGCGGCGCCCCGGCTGCTGCCCCTCGAGGAGCCGCAGGCCGGCACCCTGCTGGCCGACGTGCTCACCGAGCAGGGCGTGCGGGTGGCGGTGGGTGTCGCCGCCCAGCAGGTGACCCGGGCCGGCTCCGAGGTGCAGGTCCGGCTCGCCGACGGGTCGGTCGTGACCGGGGACCGCGTCCTCGTGGCCACCGGCCGACGGGTCGACGTCGGCGGCGTCGGGCTTCCCGCCGTGGGCGTCGACCCGTCGGCCCGCTCGGTCCCCGTCGACGAGCGGTGCCGAGTGGTAGACGGGGTCTGGGCGGTCGGCGACGTCACCGGCCAGGGCGCCTTCACCCACGTGGCGATGTACCAGGCCGGGATCGTCGTGCGGGACATCCTCGGTCAGCCGGGGCCGCCCGCCGACTACCGCGCCGTGGCCCGGGTGACCTTCACCGACCCCGAGGTCGGTGCCGTCGGGCTGACCGAGGGGCAGGCCCGCGAGCAGCTGGCGCACGTGCAGGTCGGCCAGACGCAGGTGCCCTCGACGGCTCGGGGTTGGATGCACAAGGTCGGCAACGAGGGGTTCATCACGCTCGTCGCCGACGCCGACCGCGGTGTGCTGGTCGGTGCGACCACGATGGGTCCGGCCGGCGGCGAGGTCCTCGGGGCGCTGGCCGTCGCGGTCCACGCCCAGGTCCCGCTCGAGGTGTTACGGTCGATGATCTACGCCTACCCCACGTTCCACCGCGGCATCGAGGATGCGCTGGCCGCGTTGCGGTGAGCGTCGCGGCCCGCGCTCGCGATCGGGGGCCTGCCGCCGGCTCGGCCCGCGCGGCATACTCCACGCATGTCGCTCGTCCCGGTGCCGTTGTGGCGCCCCATGACCGGTCGCGACCGCCACGAGGCGGGTCGCGCGGCCACCCCCCTGGAGTTGCTCTTCGACCTGGTCTTCGTCGTGGCGATCGCCAGCGACGCGGCATACCTGCACCACGGGCTGTCGGCCGGCGACTGGGGGGCGCTGTCCGGCTACACGCTGACGTGGTTCGGCATCTGGTGGGCCTGGGTGAGCTACACGTGGTTCGCCTCGGCCTACGACACCGACGACGTGGTCTTCCGGGTGCTGTCCCTCGTGGTGATGACCGGGGCGCTGATGTTCGCTGCCGCGGTGCCCGAGCTGGCGCCGACCGGGCAGTCGGTGATGGGCGTCGCCGGGTATGCCGTGATGCGGTTCGGCCAGGTGGGTCTGTGGTTGCGGGCCGCGGCGGACGACCCCGAGCGGCGGCGGACCGCCCTGACGTACGCCGTGCTCATCTCGCTGGTGCAGGTGCTGTGGGTGGGCCGGCTCTGGCTGCCGGCGAGCCTGTCGTGGTCGTTCTTCGTCCTGGTCGGGCTCGAGCTGCTCGTCCCGGTGGTCGCCGAGTCGCGCGGCAACACCCCCTACCACCCGCACCACATCGCCGAGCGGTTCGGGCTGTTGGCGATCATCGCGCTCGGCGAGGTCGTCCTGTCGACCGTGCAGAGCATCCAACAGGCCATCGCCTCAGCAGCGCCGGCCGAGGGTGGGGCCGGGCACACCGCCCCGTATGCCGCCGCCGGTGTCGGGTGGGACATGCTGCCGCTGGTCATCGGTGGCCTGCTGGTCGTCTACTCGACGTGGTGGCTGTACTTCAAGACCGAGAACGCCAGCCTGCTGCAGCGGCGGCCGTGGACGGCCTGGGTGTTCTCCTACGGCCACCTGCCGGTGTACGCCTCGATCGCCGCGATCGGGGCGGCCCTGTCGGCGGCCATCGACGTGACGACCGGGGCGGCGGCGGTGTCGTCGCGGCCGGTCGCCGTGGCACTGGCTGCCGCCGTGGCGGTGACCGTCCTCGGGCTGGCCGGCATCCACGCGGTGTGCGGGGGCAGCCGTCGGGTGCTGCGCCCGGCCGCCCTGGTCGCCGTCGCAGCGCTGGGCTCGACGTTGGTGGACGCCTCGATGCCGTTCTCCGTGCTGCTCGTCGGGCTGCCCCTGGCCGGCGCGGTCGCCGAGCACGTGCGACGCAGCACCCGCGGCACGCTCGGCTCCGAGCCCTGAACGCGCGGGCGCCGCGGAGCGCGTGCCGTCAGGGGCAGACCACCGCCTGACCGAGCAACTCGCCCTGGGCCATGGCGGTCAGGGCCCCGGCGACGCCGTCCAGCCCGACCCGGCGGTCGATGCCCGGGCGGACCGACCCGTCGGAGTCCGCCGACGATAACCAACGCGCCGGGTCGTCCCCGGTCCGGCCGACCGGTCCGGCGGGCGTGGAACGATGAGGTGATGAGCCGCCTGCCCCCGAGCGTCCTGTTGCTCGGGGGCTGCGTCGTGCTGGGCGCGGGGGTCGGGATGCTCCTGGTCGGGGACGTCGGCTCCGACGGCTTCTCCACGCTGGTTAACGGGCTCGCCCGCGCGTCGGGTATGCCGTTCTGGGCGGCCAACCTCCTGGTCGCCTGCGGCTTTCTCGGAGTCGCGTCGGCGCGCCGGGTCCGGCCCGGTTGGGGCAGCGTCACCCAGATCGTGCTCGTCGGGTTCGTCGTCACCGTGGTCCTGTCCGTGCTGCCGCGACCGGAGGGCTGGGCGGGGCGGATCGCGATGGTGGCCGCAGCCTTCCCGGTGCTCGCGGCGGGGATCGCGGCATACCTCGGAAGTCACAGCGGCGCGGGGCCAGCCGAGGCGGCGGCGCTCGCCTGGGACCCACCGATCCCGTTCCGCTGGAGCTACAACCTCGTCCAGGGGGTGAGTGCGCTGGTCGGCTGGCTGCTCGGCGCCACGGTCGGGCCGGGAACGATCGCCGTCGTCGTCCTGCTGGGGCCGCTCATCGACCTGGCCAGTCGGCTGCTGCGTCTCGAGGTCCACCAGGGCGCGGTGGCGCCCTCACCGTCGGACCGCCGCCCCTCGTAGCCCGGTAGCGCGCCCGAGCGCGCACGGTCGCGTCTCGCCTGTCCAGCATCTGCCGCATCGGGGGCAGCCCCGACGCGTGCATGCCCGGCTCCGACGCGGGTAGTAGGGCACGAGCGAGCCGACCGTGGTTCGCGGGCACGGGTGTCGTTCGAGTCGTCGGTCCGATGCAGATCGCCGGCCGAGCTGGCGGAAGGGAGTCCGGGGATGGCCAGGTTCGTGTTCGGGATGAATCAGAGCCTCGACGGCTACGTCGACCACACGGCGTTCGGGCCCGGGCCGACGCTCTTCGACCACTTCGTCGAGCAGGCTCGGGCCCAGGCGGGATCGGTGTACGGGCGGCGGATGTACGAGATCATGCGCTACTGGGACGACGACGATCCCGGCTGGCACGAGGCGGAACGGGAGTTCGCCGTCGCATGGCGGCGCCAACCCAAGTGGGTCGTCTCGGGCTCGCTGACGTCCGTCGGACCCAACGCCACCCTGCTCCACGACGATCTCGAGCGCGCTCTGCGCGCGGTGAAGGCCCAGCATGACGGGGAGATCGAGGTCGCCGGACCGACGCTGGCGAGCCGCCTCACCGAGCTGGGCATGATCGACGAGTACCGGATCTACCTGCACCCGGTCGTGCTCGGGCACGGCACGCCGTTCTTCGCCGGCCCTCGGCCCCCGCTGCGCCTCACCGGCCACGAGCAGATCGGCGAGGACGTCCTGAGGGTGACCTACGCGCCCGCCTGACCCCACGAGGGTGCCGGCGGTGACCGCACCGGTGCGTCGCCTCACCCGCCCGTGCGGGTATGCCGCGCGCCCCGCCCGAGCGCGAGCGCGGTGTTGATCAGCCCGACGTGACTGAACGCCTGGGGGGTGTTGCCCAGGTGGTTGCCGGTCGCCGGGTCCCACTGCTCGCTGAGCAGTCCCACGTCGTTGCGCAGCGCGAGCAGCCGCTCGAACAGCTCCCGGGCCTCGGCCGGCCGGCCGACGAGGGTCAGGGCGTCGGCCAGCCAGAAGCTGCAGGCGAGGAAGACCCCCTCGTCGCCGGGCAGCCCGTCGACGGTCCCGGCCCGGGTCACCGGGTCGGCGTCGGGCCGGTAGCGCACGACGAAGCCCTCCTCGGTGAGCTCCCGTCGGACCGCGTCGACCGTCCCGACCACGCGGGGGTCCTCGGCGGGGAGGAACCCCACCCGGGGGATGAGCAGCAGCGCGGCATCCAGTCCACGCGACCCGTAGTACTGGGTGAAGGTGTTGCGGCTGCTGTCGAAGCCGCGCTGGCACACCTGGCGATGCACCGCCGACCGGGCGGCTCGCCACCGCTGCAGCGGAGCGTCGAGGCCCGAGCGCTGCGCAGTGCGGATCATCCGGTCGAAGCCCACCCAGGCCATGACCTTGGAGTGCACGAAGTGCTGGCGCGGCCCGCGGACCTCCCAGAGCGAGCTGTCCGGCCGGTGCCAGGCCCCTTCGAGGTAGTCGGCGAGGACCGACTGGAGAGTCCAGGCGTCGTCCTCGTCGGCCAGGCCAGCCCGCCGGGCGGTGTGCAGGCCGTCGAGGACCTCCCCGTAGACGTCGAGCTGGAACTGCCCGGCCGCCGCGTTGCCGACCCGGACCGGGCGCGAACCGGCATACCCCCCGAGCCAGTCGAGCTCGATCTCGGGCAGCCGCCGGCGCCCGACGAGGGAGTACATGATCTGCAGGTCGTCGGGGTCGCCGGCCACGGCGCGTAGCAGCCAGTCCCGCCAGGCGCTGGCCTCCGCGACGTAGCCGGCCCCGGCCAACGCCTGCAGGGTGAAGGCGGCGTCGCGCAACCAGCAGAACCGATAGTCCCAGTTGCGGGTGCCGCCGGGCTGTTCGGGCAGCGACGTCGTCGCGGCGGCGGCGATCCCCCCGCTCGGCTCGTAGGTGAGCGCCTTGAGCACGACCACAGACCGACGGACCGCGTCGGCATACGCGCCGCGGTAGGAGCAGCGCCCCATCCACTCGTGCCAGTAGTCGCGGGTCTGCTCGAGCAGCGTCCCGGCGTCGTAGCGCCGCGGCGGGTCGCCGTAAGAGGGGGCCCAGGTGAAGACGAAGGGGACCCGGTCTCCCGCCGTGACGTCGAAGGTCGCCAGGCTGCGCATATTCCGCCCGTGCAGGCGCACGGGGGCGTCCAGCCACAGGGAGTCCGGGCCGGCGATGCCGACCCAGCGTTCCCCGCCGTGGCGCACCCACGGCACGACACGGCCGTAGTCGCAGCGGACGACGAGCTCCACGCCCATGGACACCCGCCCCGAGACGCCGGTGACGATGCGGACGAGGTCGGGCTCGCGGCCACGCCGGGGCATGAGGTCGGTCGTCACGACTCGACCCTCGGGGGTCTGCCAGGTCGTCTCGAGGATCATCGTGTCGGGCAGGTAGCGCCGGCTCGTGCAATTCCCGCCGGCAAGGGGGGCGATCCGCCACCGGCCGGCCTTGGGCCCACCGAGCAGGGCCGCGAAGACCGCGGCCGAGTCGAACGCGGGCAGGCACAACCAGTCGATCGACCCGTCGCGCCCGAGCAGGGCCGCGGTCTGCAGGTCGCCGATCACGGCGTAGTCCTTGATGCGCGACGCGGGGCCGGGCTCCCAGAGGCCGTGGTCCTGCCCGTCGGGCTGGCGCCGATCCTCACCCGGGGCGGTTGCCGCGCGCACCGCCTGGGCCCCGCAGTGGGGCACGCCGCCCAGGCCGACCCGCTCGGTGTCGGCGGCGGCGGGGGTGCCCGGTGCCGGCCCGGTGCCGCGCGGCGGAGGCTCGGTCACCGCGTGCGCCCCGCGATCTCGACGACGTCGACGGCGACTGCCCACATGCCCGGGCCATACCCGCTATCGGTCGACCTATCCGCGGCCCTGACCCCGCCTGCCCATCCGAGTGCTCCCAGGCGCCCGACGGCGGGTCCTCCCCGGCGAGAGCCGGGCTGGCCCACGCTCTGGCCGCCACGTCGGATCGGGTCGACGCCGACCACGTCCTGGCGCCACGGGTCCCGCACGCTCTGCACGTGTCGGTGCTGCGGCCATCGGCGACACCGACGCGGCGCCGCTGGCGGCAGCGGCGGCACCCGGATGGCCGGTGGCGCGCCTCGCGGGCGGTCAGCTGCACGTGCTGAGCGCCCCGGCGGGGTGGTCGAGCGGATCGGGGCGCCCGCTGAGACTCTCCCGACGCGGCCGCGCTCGCCTCACGCCGGCGGGCGCCAGGAGGGGTCGCGGCCGAGCCAGCCGACCAGACGCTCGTAGGGCCCGGCGTCGTCGGCGACGTCGACGACCTCGCCGAAGGGCCAGTCCTCGCGACCGTCGCGCGGGATGAACCGCCGGGCGGCCTGGGCCATCGGCGCGGCGAGCGCCGGGTCGAGCTCGTCGGCCCGGCCCAGAGCGGTGGCCAGATCCCACGCGTGGGTGACCAACTCCTGGGTGTAGCGCAGCGCCCCCACTCGACCCGGCAGCTGCACGCCCGGCGGCAAGGTCATGACTCGGTCGAGCACGGCGTCGTCCGACCAGACGGCGACGAGGCGGTCCCGGTCCGCGCCAGCGGTGGCCGCCCACTCACCCTCCGGTATGCCGGTCACCACCGTCGTCGTCCCGGTGTAGTCCCCGCCCTCGGCGACGTGGGTGATCCGACGAAACACGGCCACTACGTGGCCGGTGAGCGCCTCGACGTCGAACTCCGCACAGGGCGTGGGCCGGCGCAGATCGGCCGGTGTCACCTCGCAGATCAGCCGTGCGGCCTGGTCGGCGGCGGCGAAGAAGGCGGGACGGGGGTCGCTGGTCATCGCATCGGTAGTCATGCCACCGACCCTGGCCCACCTAACCTGACAACTACGGTCAGGTTATCGTGGCATTCTCGAAGGGTGCGTTCGGACCGGCTGCTGAGCCTGCTGCTCATCCTTCAGGCGCGCGGCAGCGTCGTCGCCCCCGAGGTGGCACGCGAGCTGGAGGTGAGCACCCGGACCGTCTACCGGGACGTGGCGGCCCTGTCCGCCGCCGGCGTGCCGGTGTGGACCGAGCAGGGCAAAGGAGGCGGCATCCGTCTCATGCCGGGATACCGCACCGACATGACCGGATTGACCGCCGCCGAGGCCAGGGCACTCGTCGCGATGTCCGGCCGGGCCGTGCCGGACGACCTCGGCATGGGCTCGGCCCTGGCCAGCGCCGTCCACAAACTCGTTGCCGCCGTGCCGGCTTCGCACCGACCGGCCGCCGAGGCGGCACGCGCCCGGGTGCTCGTCGACCACGCCGGATGGTACCGTCGCACCCCCTCCGCCCCGGCTCTCGAGCTGGTCCAGCAGGCCCTCTGGGAGCCGCGTCGGATCCGGATTCGCTACCGCAGCCGGTCCGGGACCGGGCCGCCGACCTCCGCCCTCGTCGACCCCTACGGGCTGGTCGCCAAGACCGGCCTCTGGTACCTCGTGGGCCGGCACCGGGGCCAGGAGCGGATGTGGCGCGTCGACCGGATCACCCGGGCCGACGTCCTCGCCGAGCCCTCCCGCGCCCCGGCCGACGTCGACCTCGCCGAGGTCTGGCAGCGGCTGCGCAAGCGCCTGGAGGAGCCCGAGGGCATCGTCCCGATCGACGTCCGGGTCCGGGTCCGTGCGGAGGTCCTCGACGTCGTCCTGCGCGTCACGGCCGCGCGCGGCTCCACGCTGGGCGGGCAGGTCGTCGCAGGACGTCTGCCGCCCCCGGACGCCGACGGGTGGGTGCCGCTCACGCTGCGCTTCCCCGGCGAGAGGCTCGCCGTGGTGGCGCTGATCGTCTTCGGAGGCGACGTCGAGGTCATCGCCCCGGCCTCGGTCCGCGCGCTGTTGCGCGGGACGGCTGCGGCGGCGGTGGCGCGGCATACCGACGAGACGTCGACGACGCCGAGCGGGGCGTCCTGAGCGCCAGGCCGATCCCGCGGGTCGTGTTCAGTGAGACAGGGGGCGCAGCAGCCGCAGAGCCTCAGGTCCGGTCACCTGGCCGGTGTGCCGGCGCAATTGGGTCGTCAGCGCCGACTCGGTGGCATCGAGGATCACCAGCCGCCCGGCCCGGGTCGAGCGGCTGTCCGCGGGCGAGACGGACTGTGGCCCGGCGAGCGACATCAGCACGGCCGCCACCTCCAGCACCGCCCGCACGGGCCAGGGCCGGCGCAGCGGGGTGACGATCCGCCAGGTGAGGGTGATCCCTGGCGACCACGGTCGCCGCCGGTTCGCGATCCGCAGCAGGAGAGCGTCGGGGTCCGTCTGGGCGGGACCGTCGAAGCCGAACCGCTGAAGCAGCGCGAGGTGCCTCGGGCCAAGCACAGCGACCTCCGATGCTCGGGCAGACCGCCGCACGTCGGATCCGCCTCGGGAGGAATCATAGGCCGGTGGCTCCGGCTGGCAGGTCCCCCTGGGTATGCCGCGACCGGAGGCGACGGCGAGCCCAGGCCGGTCGCACGTCTGGGGCGCACGAGATCGACTGGGGTGCAACCAGTTGTCGTCGGCACGGTGACCCCAACGAGCCGTTGCGGACGCTAGAGCGACCTCGCCCTCGCCCGCTTGCCCGTCGGGGCCCAGCGCGACGGGACCGCGGCCGTCACCGCCAGCAGCGCGCCGACGAGGAGCACGGCAGCAAACCCCGACCTGGCCGACGCCGCCGGGGGGCCGCCGGCGGCGTCGGCTGCCCACGAGTACAGCCCCACCATGACCGAGGCGCCGGTCACCGACCCCAGGTTCCGAGCCAGCGTGACGAGCCCGGCGGCGACGCCCTGCTGGGCTGCGGACGCAGCGGTCATGACGAGGGTCGCGTTGCCGGCCATGAAGAGCTGGTTGCCCGGCGCGAGGATCAGACCGCCGAGCACGACGCCGACCGCCCCGAGCCGGAGCGGCAGCACCGCCAGCGCCGCTGCGCCTGCGGCGATCGCGCCGAGGCCGATCAGCGCAGCCCAGCCAGCGCCGCGCCGGTCGACGAGCCGCCCCGCCGGCCAGCCGGTCACCATCGCCGCGACCGGGCTCACCGCGAGGATCAGCCCCAGAGCCCACGGGTCCACACCGAGGCCGAGGGCGAGCAGCAGCGGCGCGAGCACGGCATACGCGATCATCACCGTCGCGGCGGCGAAGGCCGACCCGAGCTGGGGCAGCAGCCGCAGGCGGCGCAGCTGGGCCAGGCCCACGAGGGGGTATGCCGTGCGACGCTCGTGGCGCACGAAGACCACCGCGCCGGCCGCGCCGAGGGTCAGCAGGGTCGCGGTCCCGGCCCCTTCGCCGGGGTGGACCGTCACCGCGGTCGCGTATGCCGTGAGGGTGACGCCGAGCAGCGCCGTCCCGCGCAGGTCCAGCCGCTGTCGCAGCTCGCCACCCCCCGGTGGCCGGGCCTGGGCGACGGGCTCAGCCAAGCCCACCGCCGCGAGAGCCAGGGCGCCGATCGGGAGCACCACGAGGACAACGAAGGCAGCGCGCCAACCGCCGACCCCGAGCAACATCCCACCGATCGCCGGACCGAGCGCCATGCCCGAGGCGGTGGCTGCTCCGAGGACCCCCATCGTGCGACCGACGCGGGCCGGGGACACGCTGACCCTTGCCGAGCTGGCCGCGTCGACGGGCATGTCGACGAGCACGATGTCTCGCCTGGAGAACGACCAACGCCGCCCGACCCTCGAGGCGCTGCTGGCCATCGCGCGTGCCCACCGGGTGTCCCTGGACGACCTCGTCGGGGTGCCGGACGAGGTCGACCCCCGGATCCGCCTCGACGCGCGTCGGGTGCGCGGCCGGACGGTCGTGCCCCTCAGCCGGACCATCGGCGTGCAGGCGTGGAAGATCGGCATCCCCGCCCGGGCCGAGAAGCCCGATCTGCGCCGCCACGACGGCTCCGAGTGGCTCTACGTCCTCAACGGTGAACTGCGGCTCATCCTGGGCAGCCAGGATCTCGTGTTGCACGCGGGCGAGGCCGCGCAGTTCGACACGCAGCGCCCGCACTGGTTCGGTGGCACCGGTCGGTCGCGCACCGAGATCCTCAGCCTGTTCAACCGTGCCGGCGCGCACGTCCATGTTCAGACCATGGACTAGGCCCGGTGATGCCGCCGCGGGGCATCACCGTGAATCGCTGGACGGCGACGAAGCGCTCGGCGAGCTCTCTGGGCGGGGTGGCGGGTCTGCGCAGGGGACCGTTCGTCGATATCGGCGAACACTGCTGCGGTCGCCCTGATCATCGGACCCGCTTGGAGTGGTAGGCCCACATCGCGATCTCGACTCGATTGCGGACACCGAGCTTGGCCATCAACGAGGCGACATGGCTCTTGACCGTGCTCAGGCCGATGAAGAGCTCCGCGCCGATCTCGGCGTTGGTGCGGCCGTGGGCGAGCAGCGCCAGCACCTGCTCCTCGCGCTCGGTGAGGGGATCGACGGGCTGGGTCAACGTCCCGGGTGCGTGGTCGACGAGGGTCGCCAGCAGCCGTCGGGTGACGTTGGGGGCGATCAGCGCGTCCCCGCTCGCGGCGGCGTGCACGGCCTGGACGAGCAGCTCCGGTCCGGCGTCCTTGAGCAGGAAGCCGCGAGCACCGGCGCGCACGGCCCCCAGGACGTACTCATCCAGGTCGAAGGTGGTGATGACCACCACCGCCATCGGGTCCGCCACGTCGGGACCCGCCAGCCGCCGAGTCACCTCGACCCCGTCGAGCCCGGGCATGCGGATGTCGACGAGGAGGACGTCCGGACGCAGCCGGGTGGACACGTCGAGAGCCTGTATGCCGTCCGCGGCCTGCCCGACCACGTCGATGTCGGGTTGGGCGCCGAGGATCATCACGAGCCCGGTCCGCACCAGGTCTTGGTCATCGGCTACGACGACACGGATGCTCATCGCGACACCTGCACGGGCAGAACGGCCTCCACGACCCAGCCACCGTGGGCCGCCGGGCCGGCAGACAGGGAGCCGCCCAGGAGCTGGGCGCGCTCGGCCATGCCGGTCAAGCCGAATCCCGGCTGTACACCCGACCCTGCCTGGGTGAGCCCATCGTCGGTCACGCGCAGCCTGACGTCGTCGCCCACGCGGCACAGGTCGATGCCGACATGGGTGGCGTTTCGAGCATGGCGCGCGGCATTGGTGAGCGCTTCCTGCGCGATCCGGTAGACCGCAGCGTCCACGGGTCCGGGCAGCCCGGTGACAGCGCCGGCGAGCGAGACGTCGACGCCCGGGGTCGCGTCCGCGCGCGCCAGCGTGGGGAGGTCGGCAACCCCCTGCTGCGGGGAGTAGGCGTCCCAGCCGTCCTCCCGCAGGACGCGCACCATGGCCCGCATCTGCGCGAGAGCGCGCGTCGCCTCGGCCTCGATCGTGGCCAGCGCCTGGGCCGCCTGCGCGGGCTGCGCTTGGACGACCACGCCGCCGGCCTGCGCCTGCACGGCGATGGCCGAAATGTGGTGAGCCACGGTGTCGTGCAGCTCGCGGGCGAGCATCAGCCGCTCCTCATTGCGGATTTCGCGCAGCTGGCGCTGCCACAGGTCGGCGCGAGAGCGGAATACCGCTGCGAACGAGACGAAGAGCAGCAGGAGGAGGCTGCCGCCGATGATGTCCGTCGGGCCGGCTGCCGCGGCATACATGCCCAGAGCCACGACTGCGGCGACATAGGGCATGCCTACGGCGATCTCTCTCCCCGAGCCCCAGCGGACCAAGGAGTAGAGCAGGATCAGAATGGCCATCATCGAGGAGAGGCCAAGATCTGCGGTGCGGGTGGCCAGTTGGATGGCCGAGAGCAGCCCGGCGGCACCGAAGCCGAACAGGCGGGACTGCCCAGGGTCTGGTTGACACCGAGCGTGTGAGGACTGTCAGTCCTCACCGGAAGGATGCCGACCATGCCCAAAGCGTTTCCCAAGGAGTTCCGCGACGATGTGATCGCGGTGGCACGTAGGGCCGAGGCGTCGGTGGCGCAGGTGGCCAAGGACTTCGGGATCTCCGAGTCCTGCCTGCACCGCTGGCTAGCTCTGGCTGACATCGAGGATGGCAAACGTCCTGGCGCCACGAAGGAGGAGTCGGAAGCGTTGCGGGAGCTGAAGAAGCGTAACCGGCTGCTGGAGCAGGAGAACGAGGTGCTGCGCAGGGCGGCGGCGTACCTGGCCCGGGACGTGCTCCCAAAATGACCTACCCCCTCATCACTGACCTGGCCGCTGAGGGGGCCACGATCCGGGTGCCCGTGATCGTCTCGTGCCGGGTCCTGGGCGTGTCCCGGCAGGCCTACTACGCGTGGCGGGCCGACCCGGTCAGCCAACGCGACTGGGACGACGCCCACCTGATCAACGCCGCCCGGGACGTGCACGCCGACGACCCGGAGTTCGGCTACCGGCTGATCAGCGACGAGCTGGTCGAGCAGGGGTTCACCGCCTCAGAGAACCGGGTGTGGCGGGTCTGCTCGATGACCGGGATCTTCTCAGTGCTCTCCCCGAAGCGCCGGGGCGGCAAACGTCCTGGCCCGGCGGTGTACGACGACCTGGTCGAACGCGACTTCACCGCTGACCGGCCCAACGAGCTGTGGCTGACCGACATCACCGAGCACGCCACCGGTGAGGGCAAGCTGTACATGTGCGCCGTCAAGGACGTCTACTCCGGGCGGATCGTGGGCTACAGCATCGACTCGCGGATGAAGGCATCTTTGGCGGTGGCCGCGCTGCGCAACGCGGTCGACCGCCGCGGCGGCCCGAGTGTGGTCTCCGGGTGCATCGTGCACAGCGACCGAGGTAGCCAATTCCGAGCCCGGAAATACACCCGTGCCCTGGCCGACGCTGGGCTGGTCGGCTCGATGGGGCGGGTGGCCTCGAGCGCTGACAATGCGGCCATGGAGAGCTGGTTCGCCTTGCTGCAGAAGAACGTGCTCGACCGACAACGGTGGGCCACCCGCGGCCACCTGCGGCTGGCGATCGTCACCTGGACCGAACGCACCTACCACCGCCGGCGCCGACAGCGTCGCCTGGGTCGACTGACCCCCATCGAGTTTGAGACCATCTACTCGACCGCCTCAGCGGCCTGACAAGACCACCCACCATGACTGTCAACCAGACCCTGGGCAGTCCCGATCCGTCACCTCACGCCTGACAAGCCACCGCCACAAGAAGGGCGACCCCGACCCCAAGTTCGCGGCCCGCCTAGAAATCATCCGTATGCCGTTCGACGTCGTCCTCGACGCCAACGCCGTCCTCGGCAAGGTCCGACACGCTTTCGACACTGAGGCCCAAAACGAGTCGAAGCGGGCCTCCAAACTCATGGCGAACATGTACGCCGCCGTCGAGAAGGCTTACCCAACCACCGCTGACCCCAAGAAGCGTGATCACGAGATCTCGGTGACCCTTGCCCGAATCCTGTTCCTCATGTTCGGCGACGACACAGAGATGTGGCAGACCGACGCCTTCCGAAACGTGATCCAGCACGAGACCCGACCCGATGGCTCCGACCTTGCCCACGTGCTCAACGAGCTCTTCACGTTCCTCGACACAGCCAAGCCCGTACAGGTGCCGACGGGCTTCGAGGGGTTCAAGTACGTCAACGGCGGCATCTTCGACGAGAAGATCAACCTGCCAACCCTGGGCAGGGACTTCCGCAACGCCATCCTCGACGCGTGCGCCGTCGACTGGTCCGGCATCAGCCCGGCCATCTTCGGCTCGATGTTCCAGTCGGTCCGCGACGCGGAGACCCGCCGCGCCCTCGGCGAGCACTACACGTCCGAGGAGAACATCCTCAAGACCCTCAACCCGCTCTTCCTGGACGAGCTCAGGGACGAGCTGGCTGTGGCCCTTGCCCGCGACACAACCCAGAAGAAGGTCAACGCCCTCAACAGGCTCTGGGACCGCCTCGGCGCCATCCGCTTCATGGACCCCGCCTGTGGGTGCGGCAACTTCATAATCGTCGCCTACCGAGAACTCCGAGCCATCGAGCTCCAAGTCATGGAAGCCCTGTATGACCTCCGCGACAAGCACCAGCTCTCGCTCGACGCGAAGTCTGACCTCAAAGTCACCCTCGACCACTTCTACGGCATCGAGATCGACGAGTGGCCAGCACGCATCGCCGAGACTGCCATGTTCATGATGGACCGCCAGAGCGACCTCAAGCTCCAAGAACGGTTCGGGCAAGCACCCGAACGGCTGCCCATCCAGCGAGAAGCCAAGATCTTGGTCGAGAATGCGCTCCAAGTGGACTGGTCCGATATGTTGCCGCCCTCCAACGATGTTGTGGTCGCGGGGAACCCACCTTTCCATGGGCACAAGGAGCGGTCGCCGCAGGAGACGGCCGACCTCAGGCTCGCTTGGGACACAGCCAACACACAGCATCTTGACTTCGTGACGGGCTGGTACGCCAAGGCTCTGGAATACTTCGGTGAGCGCACGCGCGGATCTTGGGCCTACGTCTCGACCAACTCAGTTTGCCAGGGCGAGGGTGTGGCTCAACTCTTCCAACCTATCCTGGAGGCCGGCTGGCGCATCCGATTTGCCCACAGACCCTTTCGTTGGACTTCGGAAGCGTCAGGGGCTGCGGCCGTCCACGTCGTGATCGTGGGTTTCGACCGCGACTCCAGCTCGGCTGCGAGGCTGTTCGAGCACGCGGATGAGCCACTCGTCGTGGCGAACATCAGTCCCTACCTCGTGGACGGCCCGAACGTGCTGGTTACGCCTCGGCGAAGTGTGCTCAGCCATGCGCTCGAACCACTCCGGGCCGGGTCCACCCCAATTGACTGGGGCTCGCTGATGGTCGAGTCGGAGGATATGGCGGCGGTGCGGGCGGATCCTGTGGCTTCCAGGTACTTGCGCCCCTACCTGGGCGGCAAGGAACTCATCAATGGGCTTGATTCCTGGTGCCTGTGGATGGATGATCCGGCAGTCGAGGTCGCCGCCCTTCGCAAGAGCCCGATCCTGAGAACGCGTCTGGATGCAATCGCGCGCGAGCGTTCTAGAAGCGGGCGGGCTGCAACACGGGCGCTTGCGGCAACGCCGCATCTGTTCGGAGAGCGTCGCCAGCCGGCGGGAGCCTACCTCGGGATACCTCAGACGTTCACGGAGAACAGGGACTTCGCCACGGCGGCCAGGGTCTCCGAGGACACGATCGCGTCGATCAAGTTGTTCACCCACCCCGACCCCGACGGCTTCCTCTTCTCAATTGTCTCTTCAACCATGTTCATCATCTGGCAGAAGACCATTGGCGGTCGACTAAAGTCCGATCCGTCGTTCTCGAGCAGCCTCGTCTGGAACAACTTTCCGCTGGCTCCACTCGCCTCAGACAAGAGGGAGCGAGTCTGCGCGGCCGGCGAAGGTGTTCTTGGGGCACGGGCGAGGTTCGCTGGCAAGACGTTGGCCCAGCTCTACAACCCTGCTGGCATGCCCGCGGAGTTGAAGCTGGCCCACCAGGCTCTCGATCGGGAGGTGGACTCGCTTTTTGATCTCCGGGTTCAAGAACCTTCGCTCCTGCAACGTCAAGAGGCCCTGTTCTCCCGATACCTGGACCTCGTTCTGGCAGAGGGCCCCCCGTGAAGCGTGAGGTGAGACTGCTCAAGGACAAGGCCGTTGCCTCGCTCACTCTGAGCGTCGAGCACTTCAATCGTCCTTGGGACCTTGGCCGAGGCGATGCGGTGTTGATCCTGCTGGATCATGCCTTTGAGATGCTCCTCAAAGCTTCCATCCTTCATCGGGGCGGAAGGATCCGAGAGCGGCGCGAGAAGAACACCATCGGATTCGACGCGTGTGTGCGTCGGGCCTTGTCAACGCCTCGTGTTCAGTTCCTCACAGATGAGCAGGCCCTGGTCCTTCAGGCCATCAATGGCCTCCGGGACGCCGCGCAACATCACCTGGTCGACTTGTCCGAGGCGCAGCTGTACCTGCACGCCCAGGGGGGCGTGACACTGTTCCGCGACCTCCTTGGCGCCGTGTTCAAGGAGCAGTTGACCGATCTCTTGCCCGCTCGGGTCTTGCCCATCTCTACCCGAGCCATCACTGACCCAATGGTGATGTTCGAGGAGGAGTTGGACGAGGTGCGCCAGCTACTCGCTCCTGGCAGCCGCCGACAGGCTGAAGCCCAGGCCAAGCTGCGGGGTCTGGCGATCGTTGACGGGGCAATCCGGGGTGAACTCCTGCAACCAGGTGAAGGCGATCTCCGCCAGCTCGTGAAGAAGGTCAGGTCGGGGGATGACTTCGGCCAGATCTTCCAGGGCATTGCTTCTGTCACGTTCGTGACGGACGGATCCGGACCAAACGTCTCTCTGAGGATCAGCAAGAACGTCGGTGTGCCTGTGACCATCGTCCCCGAAGGGACTCCAGGCTCGTCGGTCGTAGCCGTACGGCGTGTGGACGAGCTTGGCTACTACAACCTCGGCAGGGATGACCTCGCTAGGAAGGTCGGACTGACGACGAACAAGACCTCTGCCGCCATACGCGTCCTGGGTCTCAAGGCGGACCCGGATTGCTACAAGGAGTTCAAGATCGGGGCGGTCCGGCACCAGAGGTACTCGAAGGAGGCCATCGCTCGGGTGAAGGCCTTGCTGGCGGTGAAGCGCCCTGACGAGGTCTGGCAGGAGTACCGCCAGCTCTTGGCCGAAACCTGACCTGACCCAGGGGCAAGGGCCGGGTCGGCTCGGTGCACCCACATAACACTCAGTCGCGACACGCCCGAGGTGCATAACGTCGGCTAATTCTTAGAATCGCCGGCCGTTCTTACAAGATTCAGTGCATCTCGACAGTCACGATCAACGTCGGTCAGGGACAGGCTATGCACGCAACATAACTAGATGTGATCGAGATGCCTTAAACCATAAGGCCTCGTTTATGATTCATAGGTTCGCCGTTTGTGAAGTCTTCGCTGCATCTCGACAACACTCTCAGAACGATGACGCCATGTTGGTGAACCGGGAGTAGTGCCCCTGGAACGCCACGACGATCGTGTCGGTCGGGCCGTTACGGTGCTTGGCGACGATCAGGTCGGCCTCACCGGCGCGCTGGCTCTCCTTCTCGTACGCCTCGTCCCGATGCAGCAGGATCACCATGTCGGCGTCCTGCTCGATCGAGTTGTGCACGGCGATCCCGTTGGCGACGAAGTTGTGCCCGCCGACCACCGTGGCGTCGAACACCTCCTCCACCCCGTCGGCCTCCACCTCCGCGACCTGGTCCCACAGCACGTCGTTGACGGCATACAGGTCCAAGGCCGCGTCGTCGAGCGCGGCGGCCACGGCACTGAGCGCCCCGCTGCCCGCCGTCGGGTAGGACGCCGTCGGGAAGGCCGCGGTCGACAGCGCCGAGGTCGCCACCACCGGCCCGCGCCCGGCCAGCACCTCGCGCACGGTCTCCCACACCGGCTCGCTCGCGCAGCACTCCCGCGCCTGGGTGCCGTCGGTCTCGCTGTCGCGGACGATCTGCAGCAGCGTCGCGGCAGCGGCGGCATCGGCGCCGGGCACGCCGATCTCCTGCAGGAAGCGGCGCTGACTGTCGCGCCCCGACACCGCGAGCCGGTATGCCGCGTGCCCGTCGGCGCCGAAGCCCCGCTCGCGCAGCCGGGTCGAGATGCCGAAGCGCAGCAGCAGCCGTGACAGGTCCTCCAGCAACCCGCGGGAGGTCGCGCTCAGCGCGATCCGGCCCCGGTCGCCGCCCGCGGCCACCTTGACCGACCCGGCCTGTGCCCACACGTGCGACAGGAACAGCGCGATCTGGCCCTTGGGCGCGCAGAACAACTGCTGCGGCACTCGCCGCTCGTGCCAGCTCGCTCGGCCCAGGCGCAGCGCGCGCATCCAGTCCCACGCGTCGTTGGGCTTGGACCGGTCGACGACGAACTGCGCATCCCCGAGCACGCGCGAGAGCAGGATGACCCGGGAGTCGTCCCACGGCTCGAACCACGCTGGGGCCGGCACGTGTCGAGGCACCGCGACCCGGGTGCCGGTGCGCAGATCGCGCAGCGAGCGCCACCCGGCATAGGTGAGGAACGGGTGGTTGGCGGTGGCGCGCACCTGCTTGCCCGAGGCGAGGGTCAGGCGGAACACCGGCCGTCGCCCGGTGGGGAACACGTGGGTGAGGTGGCGGCGGACGTAACGCAGCGACTCGTCCAGCGCCCACACCGGCACGTCGCGCGCGCCGGCGGCATACAACTCCCCCAGGGTCGTCTCGGCGCCGGTGTCGGCGCGCAGGACGCCGGTGTCGGCGGTGAGGCACCCCGACTCGCGCAGGTCGGCCATGAGGGGGCGCTTGTCGGTGCGCTGCTCGGGGCCACGGTTGAGTTGCGAGATGGCCACGACGGGCACCTCCAGCTCCTTGGCGAGTAGTTTCAACGCGCGGGAGAACTCCGAAACCTCTTGCTGGCGGCTCTCCACCCGCTTGCCCGAGGTCATCAGCTGCAGGTAGTCGATGACCACGAGCTTGAGGTTGTTGCGCTGCTTGAGCCGGCGGCACTTGGCGCGGATCTCCATGAGCGACATGTTCGGGGAGTCGTCGATGAACAGCGGCGCGTCCGACACCCGGCCCATGGTCGCGGCCAGGCGCTGCCAGTCCTCGTCGCGCATCGTGCCCTTGCGCATGTGCTGCAACTGGATCTGCGCCTCGGCGGACAGCAGCCGCATGGTGATCTCGGTCTTGCTCATCTCCAGGGAGAACACCACGGAGGCCATCTTGTGCTTGATCGCCGCGGTCCGGGCGATGTCCAGGCCGAGGGTCGACTTGCCCATCGCGGGCCGGGCCGCCAGGACGATCATCTGCCCGGGGTGCAGCCCGTTGGTCAGCGAGTCCAGGTCGGTGAAGCCGGTCGGCACGCCGGTCATCTCCCCGGACTTGCCCGAGGCGACCTCGATCTCGTCGACGGTCATCTCCAGGATGTCCCCGAGCGCGATGTAGTCCTCCCCGCCGCGCTTGTCGGAGACGGCATACACCTCCGCCTGCGCGGCGTTGACGATGTCCTCGACGTCGCCGCCGGCCTGGGCGTAGCCGAGCTGGACGATCTTCGTGCCCGCCTCGACCAGCCGGCGCAGCACGGCCCGCTCGGCGACGATCTGGGCGTAGTAGCCGGCGTTGGCCGCCGTCGGCACCGAGGCGATGAGCTGGTGCAGGTAGGCCTGCCCGCCGACCCGGGCCAGGTCGCCGCGTTTGGTCAGCTCGTCCGCGACGGTGACCGCGTCGGCCGGCTCGCCGCGGCCGTAGAGATCGAGGATCGCGTCGTAGACCGACTCGTGCGCCGGGCGGTAGAAGTCGGCCCCGCGCAGCACCTCGACCGCGTCGGCGATGGCGTCCTTGGACAGCAGCATGCCGCCGAGCACGGACTGCTCGGCGTGCACGTCCTGGGGGGCAGCCGGTCCTCCGGCACCTCGGAGGGCCCGGGGAACAGCTCGTGGATCGACACCTCGAGCCTGCCTCCGTCCTGTCGCCGACCGCTTCGAAAACCTGTTCGACCCACACCCAGCACACCACACGCCGCCGACAGCGCCGCAAGGGCAGCACGACATGGCCCTGAAAGGGCTCGTGACCTGCGGATTCGTCGCCGTCGACGGCCGTCCACCCGGCGACCCTCACCCTAGCCACGCGCGCCGGACCGGCTCAATCACCCCCTGTGGACACGGTGGTGGACAGGGTGTGCGACGCGCCGGAGCCTGCTGTGGGTAACCCTGTGGGCAAGCCCTCTCACCTGTGGACGCCCGGCCCCGAGGCGGCCCCGATCAGGGCGACGGGAGCGCCCACCCCTGTGGACGGCAGAAAATCTCGGGCGAGTCGACCGGCCGGGGGGAACTTACCCTGGAGGGCATGTGCCGCAACATCCGCCCTCTGCACAACTACCAGCCGGCGGCGACCACCGCCGAGATCGACGCCGCCGCCCTGCAGTACGTCCGCAAGATCGCCGGCACCACCCGCCCGAGCCAGGCCAACCGGGCCGCCTTCGACGAGGCCGTCGCCGCGGTCGCCCAAGCCACCGCCCACCTGCTCGAGCACCTCACCACCAGCGCGCCGCCCCGCGACCGCGACACCGAGGCCGCCAAGGCCCGGGCCCGGGCCGCCGTCCGCTACGGCCGGCCCGCCTGAGCTGCCGACCCGGATGCCGCCCGGCTCGGCTCCCGGCGCACGGCAGGACCTGCTGGCCGCGATCCGCGCCGCCCTAGTCGAGCACGCGTGCCCGGCGAATGCCGTTGCGCAACAACGGTACATGCGCTCGACCATGCCCTACCTCGGCCTCACCATGCCGCTGCTGCGGGCGACCCTGCGCCCCGTCCTGGGCGATCCGGCATACCGGCTCGGGAGCCGGCCACAGTGGGCGGCGACCGTGCGCGCCCTGTGGGACGAGGCGACCCACCGCGAGCACTGGTATGCCGCCCTCGCCCTAGCCCGGCACCGCCCCTACCGACCCTTCCGGGACGCGCGGGCCCTGCCGCTCTACCGCCACCTGGTCCAGACCGGCGCCTGGTGGGACGTCGTCGACGAGGTCGCCACCCACCTGGTCCGCGAGCTGCGCGAGGCCGACCCGGCCGGCCTGGGACCCCGGATGCGGCAGTGGGCGGGCGAGCCCGGCCTCTGGGTGCGCCGCACGGCAATCCTCTGCCAGGTCGGCTCCGCGACGGGCACCGACCCCGACCTGCTCGCCGACGCCATCGCGCCGTCGCTGCAGGACCCGGACTTCTTCGCCCGCAAGGCGATCGGGTGGGCGCTGCGCGACTACGCCAGGACCGACCCGGTCTGGGTCCGGGCCTACGTCGCCGGGCATCCGCAGCTGTCCGGCCTGTCCCGGCGGGAGGCGCTCAAGCACCTGGGCTGACGCCCGCCCGACCCCGGCCGGCTCCCCCGCGGGGTGGAGGTCCGCTCGCCCCACGCCTCCTAGGGTGGGATGCGTGACCGCCCGCCGCCGACGCCTGGCCGCCCTGCTCGGCGACCACGAGCACTGGACCCGGCCGCGCCCGACCCCGACGCAGCAGCGCCGCGACCTGTATATCGCGCTCGGCTTCTGGGCCTTCGCCGTCACGATCACCGAGCTGCTGCGCGTGCTCGATGCCCTGGCCTCCACCGGCGCTCCGGTGTGGGCCCAACACCTGGCCATCGCCACCGGCACGCTCCCGCTGGCCGGGCGGCGCCGCTTCCCCCTGCTCGTCGGCGCGTATGCCGGTGCGCACATGTTCGTCGTCGGCGTCACGATCCCTACGGTCATGGGCATGCTGCCGCTGCAACTGGCCTACTTCCTCGCGCTCTACTCGGCGGTTGCCTGGGCCCGGGACCGCCAGCAGATGGCCATCGTCGTGGGCGGTGTCGTCGCCGCGATGTTCCTGTGGATCGCCGTGCTCTACCTCTGGGGCAGCGCGGTCCAGGAGCTCGTCGGCAGCGGCCCGACCCACCCGCTGGGCCCGATCACCGCTGCCGTCGCCGCCGCCCTCTTCGGCCTGATCGTCAACACCGTGTACTTCGGCGGAGCGGTCCTGCTGGGCCAGCAGGCCTGGCGGGCGGCGCGGCATACCGCGCAGGTGGCCGACCAGACGCTGACCATCGAGCGGCAGACCAGCCAGCTGCGCGACCAGGCCGTCACCGAGGAACGGCTGCGGATCGCCCGCGAACTGCACGACGTCGTGGCCCACCACGTGTCGGTCATGGGCGTGCAGGCCGCCGCTGCCCGCACCGTCCTGCACCGCGACCCGGCCCGGGCCACCGAGGCCCTGCGCGCCGTCGAGGACTCCAGTCGGGAGGCCGTCGGCCAGCTGCGCGGCCTGCTCGGCACCCTGCGCGGCAGCGGCGACGGCCAGCCCGACGAGACCGACGACCGGACCCCCCAGCCCGGTCTGGCCGACCTGCCCGCGCTCGTCGAGGCCGCCACCGCAGCATCGGGGCTGCAGGTGTCCTACACCCTCGTCGAGGACCCACCCGGTCGCCATCGCGAGGTGCCACCGCAGGTGGGGCTGGCCATCTACCGGATCGTCCAGGAGGCGCTGACCAACGTCCGGCGCCACTCCACCGCCCGCGCGGCCAGCGTGGTCGTGCGCATCGCGGCCGACCACGCCGAGGCCGAGATCCTCGACGACGGGCGGGCCTTGGGGCCGACGACGGGCGGCAGCGGCCTGGGGTTGTTGGGCATCCGCGAGCGGATCCGCACGTTGGGCGGGTCGACCGAGATCGGCCCGCGGGTCACCGGCGGGTATCGGGTGCGGGTGCGCTTCCCGTTGGCCCTGCAACCGGTGGGCCAGCGCGCCGAGCAGGCCGCCGGATCCGGGGGGGCCGCGTGAGCGACCCACGCCCCCTGCGGGTGCTGCTGGCCGACGACCAGCGCCTCGTGCGCAGCGGCTTCGCGATGATCCTGTCGGTCCACGAGGACATCGAGGTCGTCGGCGAGGCCCTCGACGGGGCGCAGGCCCTCGCGCTGACCCGCGAACTACACCCGGACGTCGTCCTCATGGACGTGCAGATGCCCGTCATGGACGGGATCGCGGCCACCCGCAGCATCGTCGCCGAGGGCCTGGCCAAGGTCGTCATCCTCACGACGTTCGACCGCGACGACTACCTCTTCGCCGGCCTCGACGCCGGCGCCAGCGGGTTCCTGCTCAAGAACGCCGACCCGGAGCAGCTGGTCGAGGCAGTGCGCGCGGTCGGCTTCGGCCACGCCCTGCTCGCGCCGGAGGTCACCCGGCGCGTCATCGAGCGCATGTATGCCGCCCGCTCCGGGTCCGCGCCGGGCGACGACTCGGTCTCGAGTGAGCTGGCGCCGCAGGGCGTCCGCACGTCCCGTGACGCGGGCCCCGCGCGACCCGGCCAGGCCGCACCCGGCGACGGCACCCCCGACCGCCCGCGCGGAGCGACCCGCGGCGACTCGTCGGCCACCCCGACCGTGGCATCGGCTCGCCCCATCGACGCCGCGCGCCACCAAGGTTTGGGCCTGCTCACCGACCGCGAGCGCGAGGTGCTCGACCGGCTCGCGCGCGGGCAGTCCAACGCGGAGATCGCCGCCGCCCTGGTCCTCGGCGAGGCCACGGTGAAGACCCACGTGTCCAACTGCCTGGCCAAGCTGCATCTGCGCGACCGCATCCAGGCCGTCGTCTTCGCCTACGAGGCGGGCCTCATCCTCCCGGGGGAGTGACCGCCCCGGACGGGGCCGGTCGCCGACTCCGCCACGGGACGGATCCCGCTCGGCACCGGATCGCCTACCGTCCAGGACATGACGCCGACGCCCGCTCACCCAGACCCGGCCGACCTGCAGGTCCACCGACTCACCCGCCGATTCGGCGAGATCACCGCCCTGGACGAGGTGACCTTCACCGTCCCGGCCGGCCGGATGGTCGGCTTCGTCGGCGGCAACGGCGCCGGGAAGACCACGACGATGCGCATCGTCATGGGCGTGCTCGCCGCCGACGCCGGCGCGGTCCGCTGGGGTGGGGCCCCGGTCAGCGCCGCGGACCGGGCCCGTTTCGGATACATGCCCGAGGAGCGCGGCCTCTACCCCAAACAGAAGGTGCTCGACCAGCTGGTCTACCTCGGGCGGCTGCACCGCATGAGCGAGGACGACGCCCGGGCTCGGGCCACCGAGCACCTGGCCCGGTTCGGGCTCGGTGACCGGCTCGACGACAAGCTGGAGACCCTCTCCTTGGGCAACCAACAACGCGTGCAGATCGTCGCCGCGGTGCTGCACCGACCGACCGCGCTAATCCTCGACGAGCCGTTCTCCGGTCTCGACCCGGACGCGGTCGACGCCATGGCCGCGGTCCTGCGCACGCACTGCAACGCGGGCGTCCCGGTGCTGTTCTCCTCCCACCAGCTCGACCTCGTCGAGCGGCTATGCGACGACGTCGTCGTCCTGGCCCGAGGCCGGGTCGTCGCCGAAGGCACGCCGGCGACGTTGCGCGACAAGGGCACCCGCCGGTGGCGCATCGTCCTGGACGGCGACGCCGGGTGGGTCCGCGGCCTGGGCCACCTGCACGTCGCCGACGTGGACCGCCACACCGCCGTCGTGGAGCCGCTCACCGACACCGCCGTGCACGACCTGCTCGCCGAGGCGGTGCGCCGTGGCCCGGTCCACGAGTTCACCCGCATCGTCCCCGCCCTGAGCGAGATCTACCGAGAGGTGAGCGCATGACCCCCGCGATCCCGTCGACCGTCACCCACCCGGCGGACCGGGACCGGCCCGGCGCCCGGCCGGGCGGCGCCATCCCGTCCCCGGCCGGGCCCGCGCGTCCCGCTCCGTGGCGGCTGGTCGCCACCCGCGAGGTCGTCGTGCGTCTCACCGACCGCAACTTCCTCGTCGCCACCGTGCTCACCCTCGTGCTCATGGGCGGGGCGTTCGGCCTGCAGGCCCTGCTGCTGGGCCGCGAGTCCGTGCGCACCGTCGCGGTCGTCGACCCGAGCGCCAAGGCAGCCGTCGAAGCCACCGGCACGCGCGTGCAGGCCGCCGACGACAAGGCCCGGATCGTCGCGCGCGAGGTGTCGAACGCCGCCGAGGGCGAGCGGCTCGTGCGCGGCGGCGAGGCCGACGCCCTGCTCGTGCACGGCGCGGGCTCCTGGACGCTGACCAGTGCCAAGGAGCCCGACGAACGCCTCACCGCGGAGCTGTCCCGGACGGTGCGCGAGAGCACCATCGAGACCAACGCCCTGGCCGCCGGCACGAGCGTCGCGGCCCTGGCGAACGGCTCCACCGTGTCCACGACGAGCCTCGAGCCGGTCGATCCGGCCAGCGCCGGCCCCCGCAAGGTCCTCGGCTTCGCCTTCGCCATCCTCTTCTACATGGCCGCGCTGACCTTCGGCCTGCAGATCGCCAGCTCGGTCGTCGAGGAGAAGCAGTCGCGCATCGTCGAGATCCTCACCACGGCGATCCCGGTGCGGCAGCTGCTCATCGGCAAGGTCGTCGGTAACGGGGCGCTCGCCTTCGGTCAGATGGCCCTGTATGCCGCCGTCGGCCTGGTCGGGGTCACGCTCACCAAGCAGGCACTGCCGGTCGCCGCGCTGCTCGGGGGCATCGGCTGGTTCCTCGGGTTCTTCCTCGCCGGCTTCGTCGCCCTGGCCTGCATGTGGGCGGTGGCCGGTGCCCTCGCCTCGCGCAGCGAGGACCTGCAGTCCACGACCACCCCCCTGACGATGACCCTCGTCATGGCGTTCGTCGTCGGGCTCAGCGCGGAAGGCACCGCCAAGGTCGTGGCGTCCTTCGTGCCCGTCCTGTCGGCGATCACCATGCCCGGCAGGGTCGTCTCCGGCGAGGCGGCCTGGTGGGAGCCCCTCGTGGCGCTGGGGCTCACCCTCGGGTTCGCCGCGGTGACGATCCTGCTCGGTGAGCGGCTCTACCGACGCTCACTGCTGCAGACCCGCGGCCGAGTGAGCCTGCGGGCCGCGTGGCGGGCGGCGGACTGATCGAGGCCGCGGGCGGGCGAGTCGGCAGACCGCATGGCCCGCCTCCCACCGCTCGCGGCTGCCGGGGCGTCGCGGGCAGCGCGACAGTGTGCGCCGACCCGTGGCTCACGGCATACGGGACAAAGTGGCCGGGAGGGGCCGATACCCCCCGTCGAGGCCGCCGCGGTGGGCCGGCGGGGCCTGGGAAGCGGATTCCACCCTGCGGTATCGAGACCGTCACGGTTGCGCCGTTTCCTTGACGCTGCTGCGCGGGAGCGGATTCAATCCTCGCAGGTCGCAAGCGGACCCGGGAACCGCGTGGACCTGTCGACCTCCCCAAGCGATGGAGCTTGAGATGATCCGAAAGCCCCTGTCCGTCCTGGCCGCTGCGGCGCTGACCCTGCTGGCTGCCTGCAGCTCCGGATCGCCCAGCGGCACCACCACCTCCTCGGGCGCCGCGAGCGGGGGCGGCGGCGGCAAGGAGGTCAACGTCGCGGTCATCCCCATCGTCGACTGCGCGCCGGCCTTCCTCGGGGTGAGCAAGGGGTTCTTCGCCGAGGAGGGGCTCAACGTCAAGATCACCCAGGTCACCGGCGGCGCGGCCGCCGTGTCCGGTGTGGTCGGCGGGTCGTTCGACATCGGCTTCGGCAACCCGGTGTCGACCATGGTCGCCGTGGACAAGGGCCTGGCCCTGCGCTACGTGAGCAACGGGGTGACCACCTCGGGCAAGCGGCCCGACTTCGGCGCCGTGGTCGTCAAGGCCGACTCCGCCATCAAGACCCCGGCGGACCTCGCGGGCAAGACCGTCTCGGTGAACAACCTGTCCAACATCGGCGACACGACGATCCGCAAGATCGTCGAGGACGCCGGCGGCGACCCCAAGACGATCAAGTTCGTCGAGGTCCCCTTCCCCGATGCACCGGCCGCCCTGGACCGCGGTCAGATCGACGCGGCATGGCTGCTCGAGCCCTTCCTCAGCGCGAGCGTGGCCGCCGGGTCGCGGATCGTCACCAACAACTTCATCGACTTCGACCCCAACCTCGACATCGCCGGGTACTTCACCAAGACCGAGAACTTCGACGCCAAGAAGGACCTCGTCGCGGCCTTCCAGCGGGGCATGAAGAAGTCGTTGGACTACGCCAACACCCACGAGCAAGAGGTCCGCGACATCGTCGGCACCTACACGAAGATCTCCGCCGCCGACCGCGCCAAGATGGTCATGCCCCGGTACCTGCCGGACTTCCACCGCGACGCCGTCCAGAAGATGGCCGACGCGATGCTCAAGTACGGCACGGTGACCAAGGCGGTCAACGTCAGCGCGATCCTGCCCCCGTCGTGACCGGTGGGGGTCGCCGAACCCAGGCCCGGGTGAGATGACCGAACGCGCCGGGTCGACGCCGGGCTGGGTGCTCGGGCTCGTCGGGGTCGCCATCGCCCTCGCCTTGGGCGAGGTGATCCCGCGGCTGGGCCTCATCGAGGCGCGCTACCTACCCCCGATCAGCCAGATCCTCGCGGCGTTCGCCACCAACCTCACCCTCACCGCGTTCTGGGTGGCGGTGTGGGACACCATGCTCAGCTGGGCCATCGGCCTGGCCGTCGCCGCCGTGCTGGCGATCGCCGTCGGGCTCGTCGTCGGCACCAACCGGCGGGTCCGGGACGTCACCCACTCCACCATCGAGTTCCTGCGCCCGATCCCCTCGGTCGCCCTCATCCCCCTCGCCGTGCTGCTGTTCGGCGTGCGCATCCAGTCCGCCCTGTTGCTCATCATCTACGCGGCGTTCTGGCAGATCCTCATCCAGGTGCTCTCCGGCGTCACCGACGTCGACCTGGTCGCCGAGAACACCGCCCGCAGCTACGGCCTCGGGCGCCTGGCCCGCATCCGTCACGTCACCTGGCCCACGGCGCTGCCCTACGTCATGACGGGGATGCGCCTGGGCGCGGCCGTCGCGCTCATCCTCGCCGTCACCGCCGAGCTCATCATCGGCAACCCGGGCCTCGGGCGCGAGATCGCCCTGGCCCAGTCGGGCGGGGCCGCCACCCCGATGTACGCGCTGGTGCTGTTCACCGGGCTGATCGGGGTGCTCATCAACATCGGGATGCGGTGGGTCGAGCACAAGGTGCTGGCCTGGCACCCCTCGGTCCGCGGCGAGGTGCACGTATGAGCACCGCGCGCCGGGTGCTCACCGCGACCGGGCTGCCGATCGTCCTGGTCCTGCTGTGGTACCTGCTCACGGCGGGCTCGACCAACTTCTTCGTCCCCAAGCCGGTGGAGCTGGTCCAGACCTTCGGCCAGGTGTGGTTCGGTCCGCGGTTCTTCGACGACGTCCTGCCCAGCATCGCGAGGCTCACCGTGGGGGTGCTGCTGGCCATCGTCCTGGGCATCGCCCTCGGGCTGCTCATCGGCTCCCGCAGGGTGCTGCGGGCCATGGCCGAGCCGGTGTTGGAGTTCCTGCGCGCGATCCCGCCGCCGGTCATGGTCCCGATCCTCATGCTCCTGCTCGGGGTGAACGACGCCATGAAGATCCTCGTCATCGTCTCCGGCTGCATCTGGCCGGTGCTGCTCAACACCGTGGAGGGCGTGCGCGCCGTGGACGACGTGCTCGTCGACAGCTGCCGGGTCTACCGCATCCACGGCCTGTCGCGGATCGTCAACCTCACCATCCCGTCCGCCGGTCCGCAGATCTTCGCCGGCGTGCGTCAGGCGCTCTCGCTGGGGCTGATCCTCATGGTGATCTCGGAGATGTTCGCCTCCTCGGCCGGCCTGGGCTTCACCATCGTGCAGTTCCAGCGCTCGTTCGCCGTGCCGGAGATGTGGAGCGGCATCGCCGTCCTCGGCCTGCTCGGGATCGCCCTGTCCGTGCTGTACCAGTTCGCCGCGCGCCGGGTGCTCTCGTGGTACTACGGCCAGAGGGAGGTCGACCATGCCGGATGACGTCGCCGAGCCCGCCGCCCGCGTCCGGCGCACCGACATCCTGCTGTCGGTCCGCCACCTGCAGAAGACCTACTTCAGCGACTCCGGCCCGGTCGAAGCCGTGCGCGACCTGTCCTTCGACGTCCGCGAGGGCGAGCTGGCCTGCCTGGTCGGCCCCTCGGGCTGCGGCAAGACGACGCTGCTCAAGTGCATCGCCGGCCTGCTGCGCCCGACCCGCGGCGACGTGCACCTGGCCGGTCAGCTCGTCAACGGCCCCCCCAAGGGCATGGCCGTGGTGTTCCAGGAGTACGGGCGATCGCTGTTCCCGTGGATGAACGTGCGGCACAACGTCGAGCTGCCCCTGAAGAACGCCAAAGTGCCCAAGAACGAGATGCGCCGGGTCGTCGACGAGGCGTTGGAGGCGGTCGGTCTGGGCCATGCGGCGGCGCTGTACCCGTGGCAGCTGTCGGGCGGGATGCAGCAGCGGGTGGCGATCGCCCGTGCGGTGGCCTACCGCCCGCAGGTCCTGCTGATGGACGAGCCGTTCGCCGCGGTGGACGCCCAGACCCGCGCCGACCTCGAGGACCTCATCCGCGACATCTGGCACAAGCTCGGCGTGACGTTCCTGTTCGTCACCCACGACATCGACGAGTCGGTGTACCTCGGCGAGCGCGTCATCATCCTGTCCAGCTCCCCGACCGTCGTCCAAGAGGACCTCGACATCGACCTGCCGGACATGCGCGACCAGCTCACCACCCGGTCGATGCCCCGGTTCACCGAGCTGCGCGGGCATGTGTACCGCCAGATCCAGGCGGCCAAGGCGCGCCACCCGCACAGCGAGGAAGAGGTCGAGCAGGTCCACCACCTCGAGGCCGGCCTGCGGGACTGACCCGGCCCGCGGGACTGACCCGGCCTGCGGGACTGACCCGGCCTGCGGGACTGACCCGGCCTGCGGGACTGACCCGGGGTGCGGGACTGACCCGGGCTGCGGGACTGACCCGGGGTGAGCGCCCGGGGTAGCCTGCTGCGATGCCCGACCCGCCGCCGGCCCTGGCCCTCGCGCCGCTGGCCGTGGCCGCGGTGCTGGCCGTCGCCGCGGCGGGCAAGCTGCGCCGCCCCCGCTCCGGTCCGCGGGAGTTCGTCGCCTTGCGCGTGCCTCTGACGCTGCGCCGCCCGTGGGTGGTGCGGCTGCATCCCTGGGCCGAGCTGGCCATCGCGACCGGGCTGCTCGGCGCGCCGGCGCCCTGGCGGTGGGTGCCGGGGATGGCTGCGGTCGGTCTGCTGGCCGGATACCTCGCCCTGGTGGGCCGGCTGGTGCTGCGCGGCGAGCGGGTCGCGTGCGCCTGTTTCGGGGCCACGGAGCACCCGGTCACCGGATGGACGGTGGCGCGCAACGCCGCCCTGCTCGCCGGTGCGGCACTAGCCGCGCTGGACTGCCTCACCACGGCCAGCCCGGTGCACCGGGCCCTCACCAACGGCGCAGCGGGCGCGGCCTGGGTCACCGCAGCGGCGGTCGTTGCCGCCGGCGTTTGGGCCGGCGAGGCACTGACCGAGCCGGCGGATCGCTGAGGCGCCGGGTCAGCGGACCTGGTCGACCGGCCGCAGCTGGGTGAGCTCGGGGTGGGTCTGCAGGTAGCCACCCAGGTCGTCGCGGGCCATCGCCGCGAACAGGTCCCTGGTCTGGTCGGTCTGCGGCAGCAGGACGCTGGCGCCGTCCGGAGTCGTCGAGGCACCGGCCACCGGGGTGGTGACGTACCGGACGTCACCGGGGCGCAGCCCCCGGGACTGCACCGCGAGGTCACGGATCTGCGCGTCGTCGAAGCCGGAGTCGACGACGACGTTCGACGTGATGGCCTGCACGGCCTCATCGAGGGTCAGGGGGTTGGCCAACGTCCCGGTCGAGCCGAGCTTGCGCAGCATCTCTCGCATGACGTTCTGCTGGCGCTGGATCCGATCGAGGTCACCGCCGGGCAGGCCGTAGCGCATCCGCACGTAGGCCAGGACGTCGCTGCCCTGCAGGTTGTGCACGCCCTTGGTCCACGTCCTGCCGGAAATGGGGTCGCGGACGTCCTCGGCGACGTCGACCGCCACCCCGCCGAGGGCCAGCGACAGGTCGCGCAGACCGTTCCAGTCGACCAGCACCAGGTGGTCCATCCGCTGGCCGGTGAACTGCTCGACGGTGAGCTGCATCAGGGCCGGCCCGCCGTAGGAGAACGCGGCGTTGATCTTGGTCTGGCCGTGACCGGGGATCGTCACGAGGGTGTCCCGAGGGATCGAGACGAGGTATGCCGCCCGACGGTCGGCAGCGATGTGCAGGACCATCAGCGTGTCCGAGCGGAAGCGCCCCGGTTGCCACCGGCCGCTGCGGACCGCCTCGGCGATGCCGATGCCGTCGTCGCCGTTGTCGACCCCGGCGAGCAGCAGGGTCACCGGTGGCCCCGACACCGAGTCCACGGCCGGGCCCACCGGCCCGGCGACCGGCCGCAGGCCCTCCGGCAGGGACGTGTCGACCCGAGCGATCGACCCGACCATGGCGTTGAGCCGCAGCGCGAAGAGCATGGCGCCCCCCGCCAACAGCGCGAGCAGCGCCAGCAGCACGACCGGCGTCCGGTGGGCCCGCAGCCACCCGCGCCCGGGTGGCGACGCGGCGGCGGGGCCGGGGCCGTCCCCGGCGACCACAGCGGCATCCTCCCCGGGCAGCAGGACGGCGTCGCCGCGCCCTGCTGCCGAGACGTCGACGCGCACCGACGACGAGTCCCCCGACTCGATCACCACGATCACTCCCGCTCGCGGCCTGCGGCGGTGGCCGGTGGGCCGACGCCGGGGACGGCGTCCTGGACGCCACCCACCCGACGACGGCACGCGATCGCCCCCGCGAAGCCAGGTCAGCCGGCCGACACTCCCCGTCGACCGCCTCAGCACATGGTAACGCCATCGTCAAGCGAAGGTCAGGTTTCGGTCAACCCCCGGTCGGCCCGTCGGCGGGGCACCCAGGGGCAGTCCGGTGGGGGTGGCGCCCGGCCGGCCGCGCGGGTCGGTCGGCGGGTGGCGCCAGGCCGGCCGCGAGGATCGGTCGGCGGGTGGGTCGGCGGCGGAGCCGGCCGATCAGGCCGGGACGACCTCGAAGCCGACCGTGGCTTGCACGTCGGGGTGCAGGCGCACCAGCGCCTCGTACCGCCCGGTGGCCTTGATGTGGCCCTGGACCTCGATCTTGCGTCGGTCCACCTCGGGACCGCCGGCGGCTTTGACCGCAGCCGCGATGTCGGCGTTGCTCACCGCGCCGAACAACCGCCCGCTCGTGCCGGCCTTGGCGGCGACGGTCACCGTGGTGGCCTCTAGGCGGTCCTTGGCCGCGCGGGCCTCGTCGAAGCTCTTGATCTCCCGTGCCGCGCGGGCCTTGAGGATGGAGTCGACCTGCTTCTGGCCGCCGCGCGTCCAGGCGGTCGCCAAGGACCGGGGGAGCAGGTAGTTGCGGGCGTAGCCGTCCTTGACGTCGACGACGTCACCGGCGGCCCCGAGCCCGCTCACCTCGTGGGTGAGGATGATCTTCACGGTGTAGGTCCTTGTCTGCGCGTCGGTGGGCGTATGCCGCGGGGCGGTCGCGGTGGCGGGCCTGCGGCGGATCGGGCGGGCCGGCGGATCAGCGGGCCGAGCTGGAGTAGGGCAGCAGCGCCATCTCGCGGGCGTTCTTCACGGCCTGGGCGATGAGCCGCTGCTGTTGCACCGACACACCGGTGACCCGACGGGCGCGGATCTTGCC
Organism: Dermatophilaceae bacterium; assembly: GCA_037045055.1. Classification (GTDB taxonomy): domain Bacteria; phylum Actinomycetota; class Actinomycetes; order Actinomycetales; family Dermatophilaceae; genus Phosphoribacter. The sequence continues at coordinate 1,200,842 of JBAOHJ010000003.1, forward strand.
GCGGTCGGAGATGAACTTGCGCAGCAGCGCGGCATCCTTGTAGTCGATGTTCTCGACCTTGGCGACCTTGAGTGGGTTCGCCTTCTTCTTGGGCTTGCGGGGCGGCGGCTTGGCCATGACGGGGTCCTCTCGGGGGAGTGCGTCGGTGCGGTCTGCAGGTGGGTCGGCCGGCGTGGGCGCGGCCGAGTGGGGGCCGGGAGGGCCGGCTCAGAAGGGCGGCTCGTCGTAGGACGGAGCGTTGCCCCAGCCGGGCTGCTGGCCGCCCTGGGCCGGGCTCGAGCCCCCGCCGGGGCCGGCGGGGCCGGAGCCCTGGCCGCCGCCGAGGCCCTGCTGGCCTGCGCCGGTGGCCCACGGGTCGGTGTCGGACGCGGCATACCCGCCGGACTGCTGCCCACCGAAACCGCCGCCGGACCCGCGCTGGGTCTTGACGACCTTGGCGGTGGCGTAGCGCAGGGACGGGCCGACCTCGTCGACCTCCATCTCCACGACGGTGCGCTTCTCGCCCTCCTTGGTCTCGTACGAGCGGCTCTTGAGCCGACCGGTGACGACGACCCGGGTGCCGCGACCGAGCGACTCGGCGACGTTCTCGGCGGCGTCGCGCCAGACCGAGCACCGCATGAACAGCGTCTCGCCGTCCTTCCACTCGTTGCTCTGCCGATCGAACGCCCGGGGCGTCGAGGCCACAGTGAAGTTGGCCACCGCGGCACCGGAGGGCGTGAACCGCAGCTCCGGGTCCCCCGTGACGTTGCCGACGATGGTGATGACGGTGTCGCCTGCCATGTTCTGTCCCCTTCGCGGGTGTCGGGCGGTGGGCTCAGGCGCCGGGGCGCAGCAGCTTGGTCCGCATGACCGCTTCGTTGAGGTTGAGCTGACGGTCCAGCTCCTGAGCCGTCGCGGGCTCGGCGGTGAGGTTGATGACCGCGTAGATGCCCTCGGACTTCTTCTTGATGTCGTAGGCCAGCCGTCGCCGGCCCCAGATGTCGACGTTGTCGATCGAGCCGCCGTCCTTGCGCACCACGGCGAGCAGCTTCTCCATCTGCGGGGCGAGGTTACGGTCGTCGAGCTCGGGGTCGAGGATGACCATGAGTTCGTACTGACGCATGCGCAGACCCACCTCCTCTGGTCTTCGCGGTCACGGTCGGTCCGTGACAGGAGGGTGTGCATGTGTCACGCCTCGGGCCCAGTGTCGCGGACTGCGCCCCCGGTGCGGGTGCGTCATCCACAGCGGGTATTCCGCGGCGAACCGTCCCAGGGTAGCCGCCGGGCGCCCTCGCCCGGAAATCGACGGGGCGGGCGAGGCCACCGGAGGGACAATGCGGTCCATGGCACCCACCACGTCACCCGACTCCGGCGCGGCCCGCTCGGCGACCCCGGCCCGGGTGCGGTCGGTCAACGTGGGGCGATCCCGCCCCAGCGCGGCGGGATCCCTGCGCACGACCGGCATCGACAAGCGCCCCACCGACGACCCCGTCCACCTGCGCGACCCCGGGCCGAGACGCGGCGGCGCGGGCAGCGGGCTCGTGGGCGACCACGTCGAGGACCGGCGCCACCACGGCGGCACCGACCAGGCCGTCTACGCCGTCGCCGGCGAGGAGCTGGCGCACTGGGCCGCGGTGCTGGGACGGGGCCTGCCCGACGGGATGTTCGGGGAGAACCTCACCACCGAGGGCCTGGACGTCGACGGTGCCCTCGTCGGCGACATCTGGCGGGTCGGCGACACGGTGCGCCTGCAGGTCACCGGCCCCCGGATCCCGTGTGCGACGTTCGCCGGTCATCTCGGCGAGGCGCACTGGGTGAGGCGCTTCACCGAACACGGGCGCACCGGCGCCTACCTGCGGGTGCTCACCGAGGGCCCGGTCCAGGCCGGCGACCCGATCGTCCTGGAGAGCCGCCCCGACCACGAGGTCACCGTGCCGACGATGTTCCGGGCGCTGACCACCCACCGTGATCTCATGCCGTTGCTCGAACCCCTCGGCGACCTGCTCGGCGACGAGGGGCGGCGCGCCGTCGCCGCCTGGCTGGCCCGCCGGGGGCGAGCCACCTGAGCCGGGCTCGCCCGCGCCGACGAAAGCCCGGCGAGGGTCTCGGGTCAGCCGGCCGCGCGGCAACCTCGTCGTAGTCCGCGAGCACATCGGCCACGGTGTCCTGCGGCAGCCACGTCCAGGCCCGCTGCCCCGCCCGTGACGCGCTTGACCAGGGTGCCGACGGTGAGGGTGCTCGGCGTCGGCGCCCGGCCGGCCTGCTCGTCGGTCAGACCGTAGATCACCGCGCGGAAGGCGTCCTGCTGCTCGCGCAGGAACGCCGCGAGCGCGGACCGCTCGTCGGCGACCGGTGGGCCAGGGCAGGCATCAGGCGACCTGGCCGTGCAGGTACAGGTCGCGCAACAGGGCGACCTCGGCCAGGTGGTGGATGAGCTCGCGGTGGATGTGCAGGACGATCGTCGACATCGGGTATGCCGCGTAGGGCCCCTCCGCCGGCCCGCACGGGCGGGCCAGACCCTGCTCGCCGAGCGACTCGACGCCGGCCAGCCAGGTGGCCACCTCGGCGTCGAGCTGGGCCAGCGCCTCGTCGGCCGTCGCGGCATACGCCCAGGTCTCGTAACCGGCCGGCGGCCCGCCGAAATGGTTGGCGTTGCGCATCGCGAGCACGCCGACGATGACGTGGCCCAGGCGCCAGGAGATCGTCGTCATGGGCGCCGGTTTGGGGGAGGGCGCCTCGAAGTCGATCGTCATCGGCCCGGTGCCGGCCTGCACCGAGGCGCTGCTCGTGCCGCGGGGGCGCACGCTCCAGGCGCCGGGGGTGGGCTCCCAGAAGTACTCCGCGTCGGTGAGGCCGGTCAGCCGCGGGCGCGCCTGGTGCTGCCAGTAGAAGGAGAACTGCTCGCGCATTGCCGCGTTGCACTCGATCGGTGTGGTCATGGCCCCATCTTGCCCCCCGGCGCCGACGGCGGGCAGGGGTCGGCTCCTGCCGCTGCCCGACGCACGAGCGCGCGGTCTGCGGCCCCCGGGTGCTGGCGGGGGATGGCGCGGATCACACCCCGAGCCGGTCACCCTCGGGCGACCCGAGCCGTCCATACCTCGTCCGCGAATCGTCTCGCACCACGAGGAGAACCATCATGAAGGCCAATGTCGGGAACGCCGACAAGGGCGTCCGCGTCGCCATCGCCGTCGTCGCCGCGATCCTCGCGCTCACCGTCGCCGCGGGTGCGCTCAAGGTCGTCCTGTGGGCCGTCGCCGCGATCATGCTGGTCACCGCGGTCGTCGGCTTCTGCCCGCTCTACCGGCTCTTCGGGATGAGCACCTGCAAGGTGCCGGCGCAGCGCTGAGCGCACCGGCCCGGCGTCCCGGGGGCTCGCGCACCTCGGGCGACACCGGCGCCGACGCGGCATACCGTGGGGGCGTGGGCATCACGCACGAGCAGGTGACCGACGCGGTCCCGGGCTTGCTGCGCTATGCCCGGGCCCTCACCCGTGACCCGGTCGCCGCCGAGGACCTGGTCCAGGACACCGTCGTCCGGGCGCTGGAGCGCGCCGCCGACTTCCGCGGGGACTCCTCGCCGGCGACCTGGCTGCACCGCATCCTGCACCACCGCTTCGTCGACGTGGTGCGGGCGCAGCGGGCCGACCCCACAGACGACGACCTGCTCGCCGAGCGCGTGGAGAGCGCCTGGCGGGCGGACGACTACACCGTCGACGCGCAGGTCGTGCTCGAGCGCGCCGAGGACGCCGCCCAGCTGCGCGACGCCCTGGTCCACCTGCCGGCGACCCACCGCTCGGCCATCGTCCTGCACGACGTCCAGGGACTCACCGCGGCGCAGGTCGCCGACATCCAGCAGGTGAGCGTGGCCGCGGCCAAGCAGCGGATCAGCCGCGGCCGCGCCATGCTCGTCAGCGAGCTGGCTCGCGAGACCCAGCGGCGGGTCGCCCTGCGCGGGGTGCCGCTGCGGTGCTGGGACGCCCGCTCGCGGGTCGGGGACTACCTCGACGACGAGCTCTCCCCGGCCGAACGCGCCCAGCTCGAGTCGCATCTCGCGGCGTGCCCCACCTGCCCGGCGCTCTACACCGGTCTGGTGGGGGTGCGCTCGGCGCTGGGCAGCCTGCGCGACCCGGACACGGTGGTCCCGGCAGCGATCGCCGAACGGCTGCGGGGCGGTCGCTGACGCCGGGCGCCGACTCCGGGCGCCGACGCCGGGGCCGAGACTCCAGGCACCGACGCCGGGGCGAGCGGGCGGCATACTGGGGGCTCGTCCCGCCGACCTGGGAAGGTGCGATGGCCCCGCACGAGCCGCCGACGGCCGAGATCATCGAGCTGGAACGGCGGTATGCCGCGCACAACTACTCGCCGCTGGACGTCGTCATCGCCAGTGGCGACGGGGCCTGGGTCACCGACGTCGAGGGGCGGCGCTATCTGGACGCGCTGGCCGGCTACTCGGCGCTGAACTTCGGTCACTGCCACCCGAGGCTGGTGGCCGCCGCGCAGCGACAGCTGCACACGCTCACCCTGACCAGTCGGGCGTTCCACAGCGACCAGCTCGGGCCGTTCGCGCGGGATCTCGCCGCCCTGTGCGGCAAGGACATGATCCTGCCGATGAACTCCGGTGCCGAGGCCGTCGAGACGGCGATCAAGGTGACCCGGCGGTGGGGGCACCGGACCAAGGGCCTGCCGCAGGACTGGGGCACCATCGTCGTCATGGCCGGCAACTTCCACGGCCGGACGACGACGATCGTGTCGTTCTCCTCGGACAAGGACGCCCGGGACGGGTACGGCCCGTTCACGCCCGGGTTCGTCAGCGTGCCGTTCGGGGACATCGAGGCGCTGCGGGCCGCGGTGGACGAGCAGACCATCGGGGTGCTGCTCGAGCCGATCCAAGGCGAAGGTGGCGTGGTCATCCCGCCGGACGGGTTCCTGCGCCAGGTCCGCCAGCTGTGCGACGCCCACGGCATCCTCATGGTCGCCGACGAGATCCAGTCCGGCCTGGCCCGCACCGGGCGGACCTTCGCCTGCGACCACGAGGACGTCGTCCCCGACGTGTACGTGCTGGGCAAGGCCCTCGGCGGCGGCATCCTGCCGCTGTCGGCGGTGGTCGCCGACGCCGACGTCATGGGCGTCATCACGCCCGGGTCGCACGGCTCGACCTTCGGCGGCAACCCGCTGGCCGCGGCGATCGGCCGCGAGGTGGTGGCGATGCTGACCACCGGCGAGTTCCAGACCCGGGCCACCGCGCTGGGCGCCGTGCTCGCGGACGAGCTGGCCCACCTGTCCGTCCATGGGGTCACCGCGATCCGCCAGCGGGGCCTGTGGGCCGGGGTCGACATCGACCCCACGCTGATGAGCGGCAAGGAGCTCGCGCTGCGGATGGCCCGCCGCGGCGTGCTGGCCAAGGACACCCACGGGTCCACGATCCGGCTGGCGCCGCCGCTGGTCGCGACCGAGGACGACGTGCACACCATCGTCGCGGCGATGCGCGGGGCCCTGGCGGACTGACCGGGTGGCGCTGCCCCCGCTGCGCCCGCCCCGGTGCAGCTCAGCGGTCCGCGGGGTCGACCCGGTCGAGGAATTCGTCGACCGCCGTCAGTGCCCGGGCGCGGGCCGGCGGGGCGGAGAGGAACAGGTCGTGGACGCCACCCTCGATCGGCACGGTGGTGACGTCCGGGCCGAGCCGGGCCGCCCAGTGCTTCATCTGCTCGACGTCCAGCACGACGTCGTGGGACTGGGCAGCCTCGGCCCACTCGGTGATGTCCAGGCGGCTACGGCCGGAGTGCAGCAGCAGGATCGGCATGGTCAGCCCGAGCCCACGGTGCAGCCGGGCCTGCCCACGCCGGACCGCGGCGAGCACGCCGACGTAGGTCGGGGCGCCCCGCAGCGGCTTCCACTCGGTGTCGAAGTCCCACTCGCCATGGGCCGAGACGTGCACGCTGTCCCCGTATGCCGGTGGAATGCCTTGGGGCAGAACGAGCTGCGGCTTGATCCGCGCGAGCAGGTAGACCAGCTGCGTGCCGACGGTACGCATGAACCACGGGCCCTGCAGATCCAGCCATGGGCTGTTGAGCACGACCGCCGGCACGGGCAGCTCAGGCCGACGCGCCAACCACAGCAGCACCGCCAGGCCGCCGGTCGAACTGCCCAGCACGGTGATCCGATCGTGACCGTCGGCGCGGATCGCCTCGACCGCGGTGTCGAACTCCTCGTCCCACTCGCCCAGATCCTCGGCATAGAACTTCGCCTCCCCCGGCCGCAGCGACCGACCGCAGCGGCGCAGATCCACGGCGTAGAAGTCGTAGCCGCGCGCCGCGAAGTGCTCTGCGACATGGGTCTGGAAGAAGTAGTCGACGTATCCGTGCACGTACAGCACCGCACCGCGGGTGTTGTCGGCTGCGGCGTGGCGTACCAGGGTGGCGACCGATCCGTCGCGCATCGGCATGGTGCGCGAGACGTATGCCGGGCCGAGTGGGTCCGCGCTCATGGCTGCCTCCTGTGCTCGATGTCGCTGCCAGCGCAGGCTAGCGCGCGGTGGGCTCGGTCAGCTCGGGCCGGCCACCGCGTCGGCCTCGATCTCGACCAGCCACCCGGGGTCGAGCAGACCAGCGACCTGGACGAACGTCGAGGCCGGTCGGATGTCGGTGAACCGGTCGCCGTGTGCCCTGGCCGCCTCTTCCCACCGGCTCAGGTCGGTGAGCAGGACGCGGGTGCGCACGACGTTGTCGAGGGTGAGGCCGGTCGCCTCGACGGCCTCCTGGATGAGGTCGAGGCAGCGCACGGTCTGTCGGTAGAGGTCGCCCGCCCCGACGATGCGCCCGTCCGCGTCGATCGGTGCCGTGCCGGAGACGGCGACGACATCGCCGACCCGGACCGCCCGGGAGAAACCGATGCGCGGCTCGAAGGGTGAGCCCGAGGACACGGACCGACGTGCAGTGCTCATGGGGTCATCCTGGCGCCTCGGGCGGGGACTGAGCGCCGCCGGCCACCGGTGGGCAGCCAGAACATCGGACTGCCGACCACGCCGTGCCAGGTGATCTGGGCCGCGGCGAGGGTCCGCGGCACGTCCACGGGTGGCTCGGGGGTGGCGATCCCCGCGTCGGCCCGGATCCCCGACCAGACCACGCCGTCGTTGAGCAGGCCGAGCTGGTCCTGCAGGGTGGCCAGGGCCTGCTCGTACGCCCACACCGACGCCTCCCGTCCGGGCCACAACGACCCGTAGAACTGGCAGCCGTAGCGCAGCTTCTTCGCCTCGATGCGCACCCGGTGACGACGGGCCGGGGTCAGGGCGACGAGATCCCGGCCCCGGCGGGCGATCCGGTCGCGGCGCAACGTCAGGGCCGCACTCGCCGACCGGCGCGCCGATCCCGGGTGCTCGCTGCCCAGCCAGGCGGTGTCCAGCCAGGCCTGCAGCTCGGCGCGCCAGGCCGGCAGCGCGGGCGCGCGCACGGCCTGCGCCGCCGCGGCGTAGGCGTCCACGCGCAGCTGTCGCACCCGGGCCACCTCGTCCTCGTCGAGGTCCCGGTGGGCGGCGAGAAACACGTCGAGGTCGCGGGCCGGGCCGAACGCCGCGGTGAGGGCGCGCAGTCGCTCGGTGAGCGCGCGCGCCCGCGGGTCGTCGCGGCATACCTTGCGGTGCAGGGAGAACGCCGAGCGCAGCCGTCGGTAGGCCACCCGCAGCTGGTGCAGGGCCTCGGGGTCGCCCTCGGCGTCGACCCCGGCCGCGTTCGCGTCGGCATGGGCCAGGCACGCGCCGACGACGACGAGGAACGCCTCGCGTGTGCTGGCGTCGGGGGCGAGGGCGATCGGCGGGGCCTTGGCCGGACCGTCCATATCAGTTCAACGCCGCCCCACCGGGCTGCAGCGGGGTCGGCAGGGCCCCGAACCGCTCGACCAGGGCTCGCTCCCGCCGCAGCACCTCCACCACGGACCGCAGCCGATCGCCCAGACTGGGCCCGTCGAGCAGCCGCTGACGGTCGGGCAGACCCAGCACGGCCGCGTCGGCAGCGGCGTAGGGCAGCCGCGCGGGATCGTCCGGCAGGGTCACCGGGGCCAACCCCAGAGCGCCCAGGTATGCCGCGTGCTCCCGGCGCAGGGTCAGCGCCAGCTGGGCGTCCCCCGCGGTCGGCTCGCCCTCGTCGAGCCACGTCACCCGGCCCAGCGGGTAGGCGGTGCCGGCATCGGGGTCCAGGCCCTCGAGGCGGAACCGTCTGGTGCCGGTGGTGACGATCTGCAGCCGGGGCATGGCGACGGTCGCCCCGGGGAGCACCGCGTCGAGCCGGGCGGCCGTGCCGACGGGGTGCAGGGCCAGGGCGCGCCCGACGCCGACCTCGTGGCCCTGGCGGATCGCGATCACCCCGAACTCGCGCTGGTCCGCCGGGCGCTCCAGCAGGGTCGCCATGAGGTCGAGGTAGCGTGGCTCGAACACCTGCAGCGGCAGCCGCCCGCCGGGCAGCAAGACCGTCGCGAGCGGGAACAGCGGCAGCGACGGCATGGCTGCACTCTAGGACTCCGGGTCCGCTCCGGCGGCCATCGCCAACAGCTCCACCAGGTGCAGCACGGGCACGCGCAGCCCGCCGCGCTTGAGCTCCGCGGCGACCTGCCGCTGGCAGACCGGGTTGACCGTGACGTAGTAGTCAATCCCGGCGGCTCGGGCCTGCTCGACTCGGGGGGCGAAAATCGCCCGGGACATCTGCGGCTGCAGCATGGAATACGTCCCGGCGCCACCACAGCACACTCCCGCGGAGGGCAGCTCGACGTAGTCGGCGACCCGGGCGATCAAGGCCCGAGGTTCGGCCGACACGCCCAAGCCGTTGCGCAGCTGGCAGGAGTCCTGCAGGGCCACTCGTGCGGGGCGACCGTCGACGGTGAGCCGACGCAGCGGCGGCATACTCGCCGGGTCGGCCTCCCACCGCTGGTGCAGGTACTCCGACACCTCGCGCACCCGCTCCCGGCCCAGCTGATGGGCCAGGTATGCCGCGCACCCGCCAGCAGTCGTGAGGATCACGCCGGGCAGGCGCTCGCCGAGCCGTCGGGCTAGCTGCGCGCCGGCCTCGGACCCGCCGTTGTGCGCGTGCAGGGCGCCGCAACACCCCTGTCCCGCAGGCACATCCACCTCGGGCACGAGCTGCCGGACGGCCCGGCTCACCCCCGGGAACAGCGACCTCTCGACGCACCCGAGCATGAGATGCGGTCCGCTGGCCCCCGCGGCGCCGGTCGGCGCGGCGGAGCTGGTCGACGCAGCGGGGCCGGTCGGCGCGGCGGGGCTGGTCGGCGCGGCGGGGCTGGTCGGCGCGGCGGCGCGACGCACTCGGCCGGCCAGGGCCAGCCCGGGCGTCATCCGCACCACGCCACGCAGGGCGGCCGCGATCGGCGGGGTATGCCGCCCGCGCCACTGGTGGTCGCGCCACTGCTCGAGCAGCTCGCCGTAGTGAACTCCGGCGGGGCAGACCGTCTCGCACGCCCGACACCCCAGGCACAGCCCGGCCTCGGCCTGCAGGGTGTCGTCGTCGGGCTCCAACCGGCCCTCCTGCAGAGCCCGCATGAGGGTGATCCGGCCGCGCGGCGAGGAGCTCTCCCGCTTGGTCTGCTCGTACGTCGGGCACACCGGCAGGCAGAACCCGCAAGAGATGCACGCCGCGAGCAGCTGCGGGTCGAAGATGTCGCGGCTCGGGGGCAGCACCCCCTGGGGCTCGGCGGTGCCCGCGGGGGTGGGCGGCATACCGGCGTCGTGGGTGCTGCTCATGAGCCGAGCTTGCCGGGGTTGAGGATGCCGGCGGGGTCGAAGGCCGCCTTGAGCCGGCGCAGCAGGGCCATCTGGTCGGCGCCAAGCCGACGCTGCAGGTAGGCCAGCTTCGCCGAGCCGACGCCGTGCTCGCCGGTGATCGTCCCGCCCAGCTCGATGGCGGCCTCGAAGACCTGACCGAAGGCCGCCTCGGCGCGGTGCCGGGCCCGCTCGTCGGCGGGGTCGAAGACGATCGTCGGGTGCAGGTTACCGTCGCCGGCGTGCCCGAAGGTCGCGCAGACGACGTCGTGGGCGGCGGCGATCGCGTCGATCCGGTCGACCATCTCGGCGATCCTCGGCCGCGGCACCGTGGCGTCCTCCAGCAGGGTGATCGGCGCCAGGCGGGCCAGCGCCGGCAGCGAGCAGCGCCGTGCGGTGAGCAGCGCCTCGGACTCGGCGACGTCCCGAGCCATCGTCACCCCGCGGGCCCCGGTGCGCTCGCAGGTCGCGGCCATGAGCGACAGGGACCGCTCGACCGCCTCCGGGGTGCCGTCGTCCCCGAAGAGCAGCAAGGCGCCGGCCTGGCGGTCCAGGCCCAGCCGGGCGAAGTCCTCGACGGCGTTGATGCACCGGTTGTCGAGGAACTCCAACGTGGCCGGCACCACCCCGTCGTGGATCACCCCGGCGACGGCCCGCCCGGCGTCGGCGAGGGAACCGAAGTACGCCACCCCGGTGCGGGCCACGGCGGGCATCGGCAGCAGCGCGACGGTGAGCTCGGTGAGAACGGCGAGAGTGCCCTCGGAGCCGGTGAGCAGCCGCGTGAGGTCGTAGCCGGCGACGTCCTTCCACAGCCGGCCGCCGGTGCGGATCACCTCGCCGGTGGGCAGGACCGCCTCGGTGCCCAGGACGTAGTTGCGGGTCACGCCGTACTTGAGCCCACGCAACCCGCCGGCGCACATGGCGACGTTGCCCCCGACCGTCGACACCGTCTTGCTCCCGGGGTCGGGGGCATAGAGCAGGCCCTTCGCGGCCGCCGCGTCGGCCAGTTCGGCCGTGGTCACGCCCGGCTCGACGACGGCGAGCAGCTCGTCGGCGTCGACCTCGCGGATCGCGTTCATCCGGGTGAGCACGAGCACGATGCCGCCGGCCTGGGGCACCGTCGCCGCAGCCAGGTTGGAGCCCCCGCCGCGGGGCACGACGGGTATGCCGCGCTCGGTCGCCAACCGCAGGATCGCCGACACCTGCGCGGTGGTCGAGGGCAGGACGACCGCGTCGGGCCGGGCGCGGAACAGTGGCGTGGCGTCTCGGGAGTACGGCTCGACGTCGCCGTCGGTGACGTAGACGTGCTCGGGGCCGGCGATCGCGCGCAGCCGGTCGACGACGGCCGGGTCGAGGCCACGGGTGGCGGGCGGCATACCGGGTGCGGGCGTCATAGACGCATCCTGTCCACCCGAAGCCCGGGGGGGGAACCCCTGCGGCGTCACGTTCCGTGCGGGGCCGCCGTCTCCGGGTCGGCCGCGGCTGCCCGGCGCACCAGCGGCATCACGGTCAGGCCCTGGACGGCGATGCTGAACAGGACCACGGCATACGTGGCGGTGACCAGGTGGGCGCGGTACGGGCTCGGCGGAAGGCCGAGCGCGAGGCTGATGGCGATCCCGCCGCGCAACCCGCCCCAGACCAGCAGACGGATCGTGCCCGGGCCGTACCCGTCGCGGTGTCGCACCAGGCGGATCGGCACGATCACGCTGGCCGCTCGGGCGAGCAGGGCGACCCCGATGATGAGCACGCTGGCCAGGACCTGCGGGCCGAAGGTCTCGGTGAGTAGGACGTCGAAACCGATGAAGGCGAACAGCAGCACGGTGAGGACCTGCTCGAGGGTCTCCCAGAAGCCTTCGAGCTGCTCGCGGGTCACCGGGTCGAAGGCCTCCTCCTTGCCGGCCGAGACGACGAGCCCGGCGACGACCATCGCCAGCGGTCCGCTGACCCCGAGGGTGTCCGCGGCAAGGTACCCGCCGGCCACCAGGGCCAGGGTGATGACGATCTCGACGATGTGCCCGTCGATGGAACGGCACATGCGGTAGCCGAGCCAGCCGAGAGCGGCGCCGAAGGCCACCCCGCCGACGGCCTCACGGGCGAACACCAGCAGCGCGCCGCCCAGGCCCGCCCCGACGTGCCCACCCGCGTCCACGCCCGCGAGCCCGGCGAAGGCGACGAAGAGCACCACCCCGACACCGTCGTTGAACAGGCTCTCGCCGGCGATCAGGGTCTTGAGCCGCGGCGGCGCGTTGACGCGACGCAGCATGTCGAGCACGGCCACCGGGTCGGTCGGGCTGATCAGCGCACCGAACAGCAGCGCCCAGGCGAACGGCAGCTCCAGGCCGACCACCCGGAAGGCCGCCCAGGCCCCGGCCCCGGCGACGACCGCGCTGACGATCGTCCCGGCGGTCGCGAGGGTGAAGATGCCGGCCCGCTGGTGCAGCAACCGACGCGCGTCGAGGCTCAGCGCCCCGGCGAACAGCAGCACCGAGAGTATGCCGTTGAGCACGAAGGCGGTGAAGTCCAGCGTCTGGAGCATCTCCTGGGCGCGCGCCTTGAGCCCCACCGAGATCCCCAATGCCTCCAGCCCGAGGACCAGCAGGGAGGACAGCGCACCGGCCAGGGTCACCCCCACCGTGGTGGGGATGCGCACGAACCGCTCGTTGACCCACGCCAAGACGGCGGTGAGACAGAGCAACGTGACGAACGCCGACACCACGAGCCCCATCGTCGCATCGGCCCGGCCGGCCATGTCGCCCAGTCCCGGCGGGCCGCGGCCGGCCCAACGCGGCATCCGGCTCCCAGGCGCGCGGTGAGGTCAGCGGTCGTGGGCCCGGTGGTGGGATGAGGCAGGCCGCAGCAGTGCCCAGGTCACCTCGCTGCGGGCACGTCGAGCCAACGCAAATCGTCCCCGTCGCTGTCCTGCAGGGGCTCTAGCGAAAGCGAAGGCAGCCTCACGGCGAAAAAGCCGACCCAAGGCTCGAAGTTGCCGGTGGCGCTCACCTCTCCGAAAGTCCCTGACCTGCGCGCATGCAACCCCCCGCTGCGCTTCAGGCACAGCCAGTGGCGGCCCCCAGGCACACCGTGACGTCTCGGCCAGGTCACCGGCGCTGGTAGATGTCGCGGCGATGGCCGACCGCGACGACGAGGACCAGCAGGACGTCGTCGTGGATTTCGTAGACGATTCGGTAGTCGCCGGTGCGCACACGCCACTCGCCATCGCCGCCGACAAGCTTTCGGGCGCCTCGGGGTCGAGGGTGATCCGCCAGCAACTCAATGGCCGCCTGGATCCTGCGCCGAGCCGGGGGATCCAGTCTGCGCATCTGATGCACGACTGCCGGCGCGACCTCGATCCGATACGTCATGCCAGGCCGAGGTCGGCCTTGACCAGTTCCCACGGGATGGCGGCATGCCCGTCCGCCATCTCGGCCCGGGCGGCGGCGGCGTTCTCGAGGTCAGCGAGGTCCTCGGCCGCCGCGATGAGTCGGTCTAGGTCATCGGCGTCGATGACTGCGGCTACCCGATGCCCGCGCCGCGTGAGATACACAGGATTGTGCTCGACGCGGGCGGCGTCTACGACGTCGGCCAGCCGGGCTCGCGCGTCACTCACCGTCATCTCGCTCATGTGCTCCACCATACGGCGAAAGCGCTGATTTGTACATTTCAGCGATGGCTCGCAGCGACTTGGGTAACCCACGGCGAAAGAAACTCGACTCCCCGGACCCCTGCGGGACCGAGAGATGACCCTGACGTTGGACCTGCACAAGACACAGCGAGCGGTGCGTCCCGGACCCGCCGCCGGCATGATCTGGGTCGACGGCTCCCTCTACTCCAGCGCGCTGCCCGAGAAGCTGCGAACTCTCGAGCCTTGGTCTTGGTGCGCAAGGGGGTGTCGAGTCTCAGGACATAGGCAACGGGTGTCTCAAGACATAGGCAACACGTCGGCGCTCGGATGGTGGGGTGTCGAAGGCGAGGTTGGTCATCACCGCGGTCATCCTGCAGGGGCTCAGCCAGGCCGAGGCGGCCCGGCAGTACGGCCTGTCACCGGCCTGGGTGTCCCGGCTCGTGGCCCGCTACCGCCTCGAGGGCCAGGCCGCGTTCGAACCGCGGTCGCGGCGGCCCAAGACCAGCCCACGGGCCGTGTCCGAGCCGGTCGCGGCGGCCGTGTTGGCCGAACGAGACCGGCTGGTCGCCGCCGGGCACGACGCCGGCCCGGAGACGATCAGCGCTTACCTGGCCCGCACCACGGTATCCGTCTCCAGAGCCAGCGTGGCCCGGATCCTGACCCACCACCACCGGGTCGTCCCCACCCCGGCCAAGAAGCCCAAGAGCACCTACCGACGGTTCGAAGCCGACCAACCCAACGAATGCTGGCAGTCCGACTTCACCCACGTGCCCCTGGCCGACGGCACCGACGTCGAGGTCATCACCTGGCTGGACGACCACTCCAGGATGGCCTGCACGTCTCGGCACACCGCACGATCACCGGCCCGATCGTGCTGGCCACCTTCCGCGCCACCATCACCGAATACGGCTGCCCCGCATCCACTCTCACCGACAACGGCATGGTGTACACCGTCCGGCACGCCTCCACCCGAGCCCGCGGCGGCCGCAACGCCTTCGAAACCGAACTCGCCCACCTGGGCGTCACCCAGAAGAACTCCCGCCCCACCACCCCACCACCTGCGGCAAAGTCGAACGATTCCAGCAGACCCTCAAGACCTGGCTCACCCGCCAACCCCACCCACCCGCGACCATCGACCAGCTGCAAGCCCTCATCGACCGATTCCGCACCGAGTACAACCAGCACCGACCCCACCGCGCCCTGCACCGGGCCACCCCCACCGCCGCCTACCAGGCCCGACCCAAAGCCACCCCCACCAACGAACCCCCAGACCGAACCCACACCCGCATCCGCACCGACAAGGTCAACAACGGCAAGATCACCCTGCGCCACAGCGGCACCCTCTACTCCATCGGCATCGGCCGCCACCACAACGGACTAACCGTCAAAGCCCTCATCCACGGCCTACACATCACCATCGTCGACGCCACCACCGGCGAAGTACTACGCCAACTCACCCTCGACACCACCCGCAAGTACCAGCCCCAACCACAAAGCCCGAACCCCCACGGGACTGCCCAGGGTCTGGTTGACAGTCATGGTGGGTGGTCTTGTCAGGCCGCTGAGGCGGTCGAGTAGATGGTCTCAAACTCGATGGGGGTCAGTCGACCCAGGCGACGCTGTCGGCGCCGGCGGTGGTAGGTGCGTTCGGTCCAGGTGACGATCGCCAGCCGCAGGTGGCCGCGGGTGGCCCACCGTTGTCGGTCGAGCACGTTCTTCTGCAGCAAGGCGAACCAGCTCTCCATGGCCGCATTGTCAGCGCTCGAGGCCACCCGCCCCATCGAGCCGACCAGCCCAGCGTCGGCCAGGGCACGGGTGTATTTCCGGGCTCGGAATTGGCTACCTCGGTCGCTGTGCACGATGCACCCGGAGACCACACTCGGGCCGCCGCGGCGGTCGACCGCGTTGCGCAGCGCGGCCACCGCCAAAGATGCCTTCATCCGCGAGTCGATGCTGTAGCCCACGATCCGCCCGGAGTAGACGTCCTTGACGGCGCACATGTACAGCTTGCCCTCACCGGTGGCGTGCTCGGTGATGTCGGTCAGCCACAGCTCGTTGGGCCGGTCAGCGGTGAAGTCGCGTTCGACCAGGTCGTCGTACACCGCCGGGCCAGGACGTTTGCCGCCCCGGCGCTTCGGGGAGAGCACTGAGAAGATCCCGGTCATCGAGCAGACCCGCCACACCCGGTTCTCTGAGGCGGTGAACCCCTGCTCGACCAGCTCGTCGCTGATCAGCCGGTAGCCGAACTCCGGGTCGTCGGCGTGCACGTCCCGGGCGGCGTTGATCAGGTGGGCGTCGTCCCAGTCGCGTTGGCTGACCGGGTCGGCCCGCCACGCGTAGTAGGCCTGCCGGGACACGCCCAGGACCCGGCACGAGACGATCACGGGCACCCGGATCGTGGCCCCCTCAGCGGCCAGGTCAGTGATGAGGGGGTAGGTCATTTTGGGAGCACGTCCCGGGCCAGGTACGCCGCCGCCCTGCGCAGCACCTCGTTCTCCTGCTCCAGCAGCCGGTTACGCTTCTTCAGCTCCCGCAACGCTTCCGACTCCTCCTTCGTGGCGCCAGGACGTTTGCCATCCTCGATGTCAGCCAGAGCTAGCCAGCGGTGCAGGCAGGACTCGGAGATCCCGAAGTCCTTGGCCACCTGCGCCACCGACGCCTCGGCCCTACGTGCCACCGCGATCACATCGTCGCGGAACTCCTTGGGAAACGCTTTGGGCATGGTCGGCATCCTTCCGGTGAGGACTGACAGTCCTCACACGCTCGGTGTCAACCAGACCCTGGGCAGTCCCCACTGAGGGTTCGGGCCTTGCCGATGTCTTGAGACATCACATTGGTGCGCAAGGGGGGATTTGAACCCCCACGTCCTTGCGGACACTGGCACCTGAAGCCAGCGCGTCTGCCGTTCCGCCACTTGCGCGTGTGCGAGGACCAAGTGTGCCCTCACCACCTGGACAAGGCAAACCGTAACCCGCCCCCGCGACGGCCCCTGCGCACGGGGCCGGGGACCGCCGCCCGAGCTCACCCCGCCAGGGTGAGTCACCCCACTCGCGCGGGGGACAGAGCCCCGCGGGCCGACCACCGCGCCACAGACCTCTGCGAACCGGGCAGGGTCTTGGCCAATGGGACGACGCGGGGCACACTGACCTGACCGGGAGCACCGACCAGGGCTCGATCATCGTTGAACCGACTCAGGGGCTAAACATGAAGCGACACCTCGCCCGCCTCGGCGCCATAGGCATCCTCGCCACCGCCGCCACGTTCGGGGCCACCAGCACCGCCCAAGCCGCCGACTGCACGGTGTGGAGGACCGGCACGGCGACGTGGAACGCCCGGTGCTCCTCGACGCCCTACCCGTACGACGTCTTCCGGTTGCGGCTGCGTTGCCGCCTCGACCTCACCAACACCTACTGGTCCGCGGTCGGCAACATCGTCACGCCCTCCGGTACCTCCACCGCCACCTGCCCCAGCGACTACTACGTCGTGGGCTACTCCATCTCCTTCTACGACTGGTGGTGACGGCCGCCCCGGGGCGGTGGACGGTGGCCGCCGGCCGCTGACCGACGCCGACGACGGGTAGCGGCCGTCGAGCGGGCGAGCGGCGACCGGCGCCGGCGCTGCGACGCGCCAGGGCCGGCCCGCCGTCTCGCCCACCCGTCCCTGCTGGCTGCGGCGGATACGATGAACAGACCGCCCAGGGCCAGGAAGGAGGGCTGGTGGGACTGTTCGACAAGGTCGAGAAGGGCCTGGAGAAGGCCGTCAACGGCGTCTTCGCCAAGGCGTTTCGCTCCGAGGTCCAGCCCGTCGAGATCGCCTCGGCCATCCGCCGCGCGATGGACGATCGGGCGGCGGTGCTCGGCCACGGCCGCACCATGGTCCCGAACATCTACACCATCGAGCTGTCGCCCACCGACTTCGGGCGTCTGGACGAATACTCCGACGCCCTCTCGGAGGAGCTCGTCGCCGCGGCGCAGGAGCACGCCGACTCCCAGCGGTACCTGCCTGGCGGCCCGGTCGAGGTGGTGTTCGCCGAGGGCGGTGACCTCGAGACGGGGGTGTTCCGGGTCCGTCCGACCACGTCCAAGCGCACCATGGCCCCGACCGGTATGCCGCCGCGCCCGACCCCCGGTGCCGCCCCGGCGCCGGGCTCGATGCCGGGCCCGGGGACCGGCTCACCAGCCGACCCACAGGCCGCCGGGACGCCCGCGGGAGTCGCCAGCCCGGGAGTCGCCAGCCCGGGAGTCGCCAGCGCACCCCCTGGTGCGGCGAGCGCCGGCACAGCGGGGCCGAGGCGCGGCGACGACCCGACGGCATACCGGGCCGATCCGCTCGCGCGTCGGCGGCCCGGTCTCACCCCGGCCGACCGCCCGTGGCTGGACGTCGACGGCGAGCGCTACCCGCTGCTCGGGCCGCTCACCGTCATCGGCCGCGACACCACCGCCGACGTGATCCTCGACGACCCGGGAATCTCACGCCGGCACAGCGAGATCCGGGTGACCAACGACGGGCCCCACCTCGTCGCGTCGATCCGCGACCTCGCCTCCACCAACGGCACGTTCGTCAACGGGGAACGCATCACCGCCACCCGGTTGCGCGACGGCGACCGGGTCACCGTCGGGCGGACCTCGGTCACCTACCGCGCCGGGAAGAGGTGAGCCGGTGAGTGAGCTGACCCTCACGCTCTTTCGTCTGGGGTTGCTCGGCCTGCTGTGGGTGTTCGTCTTCGCGGTCGTCGGCGTGCTACGCAGCGACCTCTACGGCACGCGGGTGTCCCGTCGGGGCCGCCGGGGTACCCGCACCACCACCCGCGCGCCCGCCGACCCGGTCGCCACGCCACGCCGCGACCGCGGCGCCAAGGACCGCGGCACCAAGGACCGGGCCGCCCGCGCGGTCCTGCCCCGCACCCTCGCGGTCACCGAGGGGGGACTGGCGGGCACGACCCTGCCGCTGGGCCAGACCGCGATCCTCATCGGTCGCAACCCGGAGTGCGCGCTCGTCCTCGAGGACGACTTCGCCTCCGGCCGGCACGCGCGGCTCTACCCCACCCCCGAGGGCTGGGTGGTGCAGGACCTGGGATCCACCAACGGCACCTTCCTCGAGGGCCAGCGTCTGGACGGTGCTCGGGGTGTCGGCATCGGGTCGAGCCTGCGGATCGGGCGGACCGTCCTGGAACTGCGGGGCTAGGGCATGACCCTCGCCCTACGCTACGCGGCGCGCTCCCATCTCGGGTTGGGCCCCAAGACCCGCAACGAGGACAGCGGGTATGCCGGCCCGCACCTGCTGGTCCTCGCCGACGGGATGGGCGGGCACGCCGCCGGCGACGTCGCCAGCTCGATGATCGTCGGGTCGCTGGCCCACCTCGACGACGAGGGCCTGTCCGCCGAGCAGGCCATGACCGCCCTGGCGGACGAGCTGGCCGCGGCCAACGACCGGCTCGCCGAGGCGATGCACGACGACGCCGACCTGGCCGGCATGGGCAGCACGACGATCGCGATCCTGCGCAGCGGCACGAAACTGGCCATGGCGCACATCGGCGACTCCCGGGCCTACCTGCTGCGCGAGGGCGACTTCAGCCAGCTCACCAAGGACCACTCCTTCGTCCAGCACCTGCTCGACGAGCGACGCATCAGCGAGGACGAGGCCCTGCACCACCCGCAGCGCTCCCTGGTCACCCGGGTGATGACCGGGCAGGCCGACGACCAGCCGGACCTGTCGGTACGCGAGCTGCTGCTCGGGGACCGCTACCTGCTGTGTTCGGACGGGCTGACCGACTTCGTCACGGACGACACGGTCCGCGAGATCCTCGCCGAGGCGTCCGACCCCGACCAGGCGGCCGAGCGGCTCGTCGAGGTGGCAGTCAAAGCCAGCGCGCGCGACAACATCACCGTCGTGGTCGCCGACGCCGTCGACGCCGACGCGCAGCCGCCACCCTCGTCGATCCCCCAGGTCGTCGGTGCGGCGGCGGTCCGCCGGCGCGGGCGACGGAGGACCCGCGCCATCCCGATCAGTCCCGCGGAGAAGGCCGCGGCCCTGTCCCGCGAGGTGTCCGGCCTGCCCGACGACGAGCCGGCCGCCCTGGCCGAGGAGGCGGTGACCCCGCGCGTGCTCTGGCTGCGGCGGGCCGGGATCGCTGCGGCAGCCGCCGTCGTGCTCGTCGGAGCCACGTATGCCGGGTACGCCTGGACCCAGCGGCAGTACTTCATCGGAGCGGACGACGGCTACGTCGCGATCTACCGGGGGGTCAACCAGGACCTCGGGCCGGTGCACCTCGGGGAGGTCGCCCAGCGCTCCACCGTCCTGGTCACCGACCTGCCCGGGCACTACCAGGACCAGGTGCGCGGGACGATCCCGGTGAGCACCCGCGACGACGCCGACGCCCGGGTCGCCTCGTTGCGCATCGTCGCCGCCGAGTGCCGCGCCCTCAACACGCTCGGCACCCCGTGCGGGAGCTCCGGGCCCACCTGCCCGCCGAGCACCACCAGCGCCCCGAATGCCACGAACGACCCCGCGGTCCCCGCCGCGCCGGTCGAGCTGCCCACCACGACGGCGGCTGTCCCCTCGGCCGACGCGGGCGGCATTCCCGGCCCGTCCGGGGGGCCGTCGTGATCACCACCGTCGAGACGATCTCGCCGAAAACCCGGCGCAACGTCGAGCTCGCGCTGGTGCTCTTCGCGGTCGCCGTGGTCCTGCTCGCGTGGGTCAACGTCGACCTGGCCCTGCGCGACACCGTGCCCTCGGCGCTGGCGACCGTCGGCGGGGGGCTGCTGGCGCTCGTGCTGCTGGTCCACCTCGCGGTGCGGTGGCGGGCCGCGTACGCCGACCCGCTGCTGCTGCCCATCGCTACCCTGCTCACCGGTCTGGGCCTGGTGATGATCCATCGGCTCGACCTCGCCGGGGGCCGGGAGGGCCTCAACGGCAACGCGATCCGGCAGCTGATCTGGACCGCCGTCTCGACTGCCCTGGCGACCGCGCTGATCCTCTGGCTGCGCGATCACCGGGTGCTGCGGCGCTACACCTACACGATGATGGCCGCCGGGATCGGGCTGCTGCTGCTGCCGCTGCTGCCGGTCATCGGCACGGCCGAGTACGGCTCGCAGATCTGGATCCGGCTCGGGCCGATGTCCTTCCAGCCCGGCGAGATCGCCAAGATCGTCCTCACCGTGTTCTTCGCCGGTTACCTCGTGCAGACCCGCGACGTCCTCTCGTTGGCCGGTCGGCGGGTCCTCGGCTTCACCTTCCCCCGGGGCCGGGACCTGGGCCCTATCGTCGTGGCCTGGCTGGTCAGCCTGGGCGTGCTGGTCTTCGAGAAGGACCTGGGCTCCTCGCTGCTGTTCTTCGGGCTGTTCGTCGCGATGCTCTACGTCGCCACCGAGCGGGTGTCCTGGATCGCCATCGGCCTGACCCTCTTCGCCGCCGGCACGTACGTCGCGTGGCTGGTCTTCCCGCACGTGCAACGGCGGGTCACCCTCTGGCTGGACCCGTTCTCGACCGATTCGATCGCCCAGTCCGACCAGCTGGCCAAGGGGGTGATGGGGATGGCCGCCGGCGGGCTGTTCGGCACCGGGCTGGGCCAGGGCCGGCCCTGGATGGTGTCCTTCGCCGACAGCGACTTCATCCTGCCCAGCCTCGGCGAGGAGCTCGGGCTCTTCGGCGTCTTCGCCGTCCTCGCGCTCTACGGCCTGCTCGTGCAGCGGGGTCTGCGCACCGCCCTGGGGGTGCGCGACGGGTTCGGCAAGCTGCTCGCCCTCGGGCTGGCGTTCTCGGTGGCGCTGCAGGTGTTCGTCGTCGTCGGCGGCGTCACCCGGGTCATCCCGCTCACCGGGCTCACCACGCCGTTCCTCTCGCTGGGCGGATCGGCGCTGCTGGCCAACTGGTCCATCCTGGCGCTGCTGCTGCGGATCTCCGACCAGGCCCGCCGACCGCTGCCGGACGGCGACGGGCTGCGCCCCGCCGGCCCCCGCCCGATGCCGGCCACGGCCGCCGCAGACCCGGGCGCCACCCAGGTGGTGACCACCTCGTGAACACCCCGATCCTGCGGATGTCCCGACTCGTCGCAGCCCTGTTCGCCGCCCTGCTGGTGGCCACCACGGTGATCCAGTTCGTCCAGGCCCCGAGCCTGCGCGCCCGGCCGGACAACCGCCGGACCCTGCTGGACAACTACTCCCGGGACCGCGGGTCGATCCTCGTCGGGGACCAGTCCGTCGCCCGCTCCACGCCCACCGAGGGCCAGCTGAAGTACCAGCGCAGCTATCCGCAACCCCAGCTCTATTCCCACGTCACCGGCTACTACTCCTACCTCGTCGGGGCCGGCGGCGGCCTGGAGGCCGCCGAGGACGCCCTGCTGTCCGGCTCGTCCGACGCGTTCTTCTACCGCCGGGTCGCCGACCTGTTCACCGGTCGGCAGCCCACCGGGGCGACCCTGCAGCTGACCGTCAACCCCAAGGCTCAGGAGGCCGCGAGCAAGGCCCTGGGGGACCAGAGGGGGGCCGTCGTGGCCCTCAACCCCAAGACCGGGGCGATCCTCGCCATCGTCAGCCACCCGGAGTACGACCCGAACACCCTCGCCTCGCACGACCAGGCCGCCGTGGACGCCGCGTGGAAGGCGTTGCTGGCCGACCCGAACCGGCCGCTGACCGACCGGGCGACCGCCGGCAACCTCTACCCGCCCGGGTCGGTGTTCAAGATCGTCACCGCCGCGGCCGCGCTCTCCGCGGGTGCCGTCACCGCGACCACGCCGATCCCGGCACCGGCCCGCATGGACCTGCCCGACACCAGCGCCGGCCTGCCCAACTACGACCTGCGCCCGTGCGGGCCCAACGACCAGACCACCCTGGCTCGCGCCGTCGAGATCTCCTGCAACACCGCGTTCGGGTGGCTCGGGCTCAAGATCGGGCCGGACGCGCTGCGCGATCAGGCGGCGAAGTTCGGGTTCGGCGAGGTCATGCGGATCCCCATGCGGGTCACCCCGAGCACCGTGCCCGCCGACCTCAACCGGTCGCAGACCGCGCAGGCGGCCATCGGGCAGTACGACGTGCGGGTCACGCCCCTACAGGTGGCCATGGTCAGCGCGGCGGTGGCGAACCGGGGCGTCGTCATGCGCCCCTACCTCGTGCAGCAGACCCTCGGGGCGGGGCTGGAGGTGCTCGACCAAGCCCAACCGCAGCAGCTGTCCCGAGCGGTGTCGCCGGAGATCGCCGCGGTCCTGACCACGATGCTCGTGTCCACCGTGGAGAACGGCACCGGCACACCGGCACGAATCGCCGGGGTCAGCGTGGCCGGCAAGACCGGCACCGCCCAGCAGGGCGAGGGCAAGGCGCCGCACGCCTGGTTCACCGCGTTCGCCCCCGCCGAGGACCCGCAGGTCGCCGTCGCGGTCGTCGTCGAGGACGGCGGCAACGCCGGCAACGAGGCCGCCGGTGGCCGCCTCGCCGGTCCGATCGCCAAGGCGGTCATGGAGGCGGCGATCCGACGATGACGAGAGTGCAGGAGAGCCCATGACCCCGTCGCGCGGCACCACCCTGGGCGGTCGCTACACGCTCACCGACCGCGTCGCCGTCGGCGGCATGGGCGACGTGTGGGCGGCCACCGACGCGGTGCTGGGCCGCACCGTGGCGGTCAAGGTGATGCGCCCCCACCCGGAGCCGTCCTTCGCGGCCCGCTTCCGCGACGAGGCACGCCACAGCGCCGCCCTGTCGCACCCCAATATCGCCACCGTCTACGACTACGGCGAGGACGCGGGCACGGCATACCTCGTCATGGAGCTCGTCGCCGGCCGACCCCTGTCCGACCTGGTGACCCGGGGCGGCATGGACCCCGCCGTCGCGCAGCCCATCGTCGGGCAGGCGGCGCTCGCGCTCGCCGCCGCCCACGAGGCCGGGGTCGTGCACCGCGACGTCAAGCCCGCCAACATCCTGCTCACCCCCGAGGGCCAGGTGAAGCTCACCGACTTCGGCATCGCCCACGCCGGCGACGGCGCCTCCCATACCCGCACCGGAGAGGTGATCGGCACCCCGCAGTACCTGTCCCCGGAGCAGGCCCTCGGGCAGCCGGTCACCGCCGCCACCGACCTGTACTCCCTCGGCGTCGTCGCCTACGAGATGCTCACCGGGCGCCGGCCCTTCGACCGCGGCTCGGCCGTGGCCACCGCCCTGGCGCACGTCAACGACCCCGCCCCGGCCCTGCCCGCCACAGTCCCCGAGCCGCTGAACTCGGCGGTGACCGCCTGCCTGGACAAGGACCCGGCGCACCGACCGGCCAGCGCCGCGGCCCTGGCCGCATCGCTCGGTATGCCGGTGAGCGGGGTCGCCGACACCAGCCCCGCGACCAGCGTCATCGCGGTCACCGACCTCGGGGCCACCCAGGCCATGGCGCCCCCCACGCCGACGCACGTGGTGACGCCGGCCCTGCCGCCGGTCCTGCCGCCGGTCCTGGGCGCCCCCGTGACGATCGCCACCGACCCGGTGCAGCCGGCCAACCCCCGCGGCCCCACGGACCGCCCCCGAGGCAGCGCGTGGTGGTGGATCCTCCCCGTCCTGGCCCTGCTCGCCCTCGCCGCGTTCCTGCTCGTGCAGTCCCGCTCCAGCGCCACCCCCACGCCCTCGGCCACGACGAGCCCCCCGGCCGTCACGGTCACCCAGACCCAGACGACGACCCGGACCGTCACGGCCACCTCGACCCCCGCGACCAGCGCGCCGACGACCCTACCGGCGAAGAAGGTCAACCTCAAGGAGGCGGACTACGTCGGGCGCGACGTCACGGCCGCGCGCAACGACCTCGTCACCGCCGGCTTCCCCACCGGCAACGTCAAGGTCGTCGAGGCCGCCGACGCGGCGGCTGCCGGCACCGTGCTGGCGGTGACCCCCACCGGGCCGACCGACACGACCGCGACGGTTACCCTGACCGTGTCCAACGGCAGGGGCGCCACGGGGTCGGCGAGCAGTGGGTAGGTGGGGGGAGGGGTGTCGAGGGTGAGCGCACCGCGCCTGTTGCACGGGCGGTACGAGGTGGGCGAGGTCATCGGACGGGGCGGCATGGCCGACGTCCACGAGGGCTACGACACCCGGCTCTCCCGGACCGTGGCCATCAAGCTGCTGCGCTCGGACCTGGCCCGCGACGCCAGCTTCCTCACCAGGTTCCGCCGCGAGGCCCAGTCGGCCGCGGGGCTCAACCACCCGGCGATCGTCGCGATCTACGACTCCGGCGACGAGCCCAGCGTGGACGCGCGGGGCACCCCGATGGCCCAGCCGTTCATCGTCATGGAGTTCGTCCAGGGGGTCACCCTGCGGCAACGCCTGGCCCAGGACGGCCCCCTGGAGCCGCACGAGGCGGCCGGGCTCACCGGGCAGGTCCTCGCCGCCCTGGCCTACAGCCACCGGATGGGCATCGTGCACCGGGACATCAAGCCCGCCAACGTCATGCTCACCCCCTCCGGGGACGTCAAGGTCATGGACTTCGGGATCGCCCGTGCCGTCGCGGACACCGCCGCGACGATGACCCAGACCCAGGCGGTGGTGGGCACCGCGCAGTACCTGTCCCCCGAGCAGGCCCAGGGCAAGCAGGTGGACGCCCGGTCCGACCTGTACTCCACCGGCTGCCTGCTCTTCGAGCTGCTCACCGGCCGCACCCCCTTCGTCGGCGACACACCGGTGGCCGTCGCCTACCAGCATGTCGGCGAGCCCCCCACCCCCCCGTCCCACCTGCGCCGCGGCATCCCCGCCGCCTTCGACGCGGTGGTCCTGCACGCCCTGACCAAGGACCGCGAGGCGAGGTACCAGAGCGCCATCGACTTCCACGCCGACCTCGTCGCGGCCCGCGAGGGGCGGGCCGTCAGCGCCGCCGCCCTCGGCACCGCCGAGGCCGCCGCGGTCGCCGGGGCGCCGACCGCGGTCATCAGCTCCTCCCGCCGACGGCGCGACGGCGACACCGCCGCCCTCCCGGCGATCGGCCGCGACCCGGCCGACGAGCCGCCCAGGCGGCGCAGCGCGGCATACCTGCTGCTGGCCCTCGCGGCGGTCGCCGGGGTGGTGCTGCTGGTCCTGCTCGGGCGGAGCCTGCTGGCCGCCCGCGAGGCCGCCGCCCGGATCGCCGTGCCCTACGTCATCGGCAAGGCCGAGGCCGAGGCCCGCGCCCTGGTCGCCGCCGCCGGACTGGCCGTGGACGTCCGCAGCGTGACCAACCCGAACGTCACCCAGGGAGTGGTGGCCGACCAGGACCCCACCGGCCAGACGCAGGTCACCCAGGGCACCATCGTCCACCTGGTCGTGTCCTCGGGCCCGGGGCAGGCCGTGGTTCCCTACGTCGCGGGACAGACGCAGGAGGCGGCGGTGGCCACGCTCAAGCTGTCGGGCTTCCTCGACCCGGCGATCGCCCCCGTGGACGACCCCGCCCAGACCAAGGGCAACGCCGTCGGCACCGACCCCGGCACCGGGCAGGTCGTGGCGCTGTCCCAGCGGATCACCCTCAAGGTCGCCACCGGCAAGGTCAAGGTGACCAACCTCGTCGGCATGAACTTCTCCGTCGCCGAGCAGAAGCTGGCCGACCTGCGCCTGGTCTACGACGGCAGCCAGCAGGTCGAGAGCGATACGCAGTTGGAGGGCACGGTGCTCGAGCAGGACGTCGCGCCGGACACCGTCGTCGACGTCGGCACGACGGTCAAGGTCAAGATCGCCAAGCGCCCGGCGCCACCGACGCAGACCGTGACGACGACGGTCACCGCGACCCCGTCGACGGGTCCGACCGTCAAGCCCTCGACGACCAAGCCCTGACCGCCGCGGTCACCTCCGGGCGCGGTGAGACTCGGTATGCCGCGGTGAACCTCCGGGTGCGGCGGGGAGCCTGCGGGTATGCCGCGGGTGCCGTGGCGCCGACCGCGGGCCGGAGCTCGTGGTCAGCGGTGCACCAGCGGGGTCAGCCCCGCCGAGCGGGCCACCGCGTCGGGGTGACCGCACTGCGCCAGCCAGTTGGCCAGCAGACGGTGGCCCCCCTCGGTGAGCACGCTCTCGGGATGGAACTGCACCCCGTGCAGTGGCAGCGTCGCGTGCCGGACCGCCATCACCACGCCGCTGGCCGTGCGTCCGTTGACCAGCAACGACGCGGGGACGGTCGCCGGATCGATGGCCAGCGAGTGGTAACGCGTCGCCGTGAACGGCGTCGGCAGCCCCTCCAGCACACCCGTCCCGTCGTGCTCGACCAGCGAGGTCTTGCCGTGCACGAGCTCCGGCGCCCGCCCCACGGTGACCCCCATGACCACCCCGAGCGCCTGATGCCCCAGGCACACCCCGAGCATCGGCTGGGCCCGGTCGGCGCAGGCGGCGACCATCTGCAGGCACACCCCGGCCTCCTGCGGGGTGCCCGGGCCTGGCGAGAGCAGCACCCCGTCGAAGTCGACCGCCTCCTGCGGGGTCACCGCGTCGTTGCGCACCACGGTGCACTGCGCACCGAGCTGCTGCAGGTAGCCGACGATGGTGAACACGAACGAGTCGTAGTTGTCGACGACGAGGATGCGGGTCACCGGCACACCTTAGGTCGTCGTGGGCGACGGGCTCGGGGCGAGCGTGACGTCCTCGAAGGGCAGCAGCGGCGCGAGGGCCGGGAACACCCAGACGAACAGCACCGCGACGACGATCCCGACGAGGACCACCGACTGCAGGATCTTGGCGGGCCGGCCCCCGGGCAGGGCGCGCCAGAGCGCGCCGTACATCAGCTCGCCCCGCTCGGGTCGGCGAGCAGCTCGGCGGGCAGGGGCTGCCCGCGCGGGACGACGCGCTCCAGGCGGCCCACGACGACGTAGCGGTTCGTGGAGGCGAACCTCGGGTCGCACGACGTGAGCGTCAGGTATGCCGCCGTGGGGACCGCCCCGGGCCGCTGCGGCACCGGGGCGAGGACGTCGACCCCGGTGGGCGGCACGATGAGGTGCCGGTCGGCGCGGTACACGGCATACCCCTGCCGGGTCTCGACGACCATGACGTCGCCGGCGCGGATCGCGTCGATGTCGATGAGCGGGTTGCCATGGCCGGCCCGGTGGCCGGCGACGGCGAAGTTGCCGGTCTGCCCCGGCAGGGCGCCTTGGGGGTAACGCCCGAGTCCTTTGGCCAGCGTGCTCGCGGCCACCCCTTCGTAGATCGGCTTGGCCCAGGTGGGCCCGCCCAGCCGCGGCACCCGCAGGATCGCGAAGACCTTGCCGTCCTGCAGAGTCGGCCCGGCCGGGGCGCCCGGTGGCCCCGGCGCTGCGGGTGTCGCCGAGGGGCTCGGCCCGGCGGTCAGGGCGGCGAAGTCCTGCTCGAGCTGCTCGACCACGCCGGCCTGGGCCCGCCCGTCGACGACCGCGACGAAACCGAGCTCCCAGACCACGAACAACAGCAGCAGCACCCCGGCCGTGATGAGCAGCTCGCCGACGATGCCGACGACCCGTCGCCCTGCACTCACGGGCGCACCGTGCTGTGCTCGAGCAGCACCGACCCCGAGAAGGCCGGCACCTGCACGTCGGCACTCGTGGTCACCTCGTAGCCCAGCCCGACCGCCTCCACCCACTGCCGGTAGATCGCGACCTGCCCGTCGGCGTCGAGCGCGGCCCGCAGGGCCACCGGGTCGCCGATCGCCGTGACGACATACGGCGGCGGATAGACCCGCCCCTGCAGGATCAGGGTGTTGCCGACGCAGCGGACCGCCGAGGTCGCCACCACCCGCTGGTCCTGGATCATCATCGCCTCGGCGCCGGCCCGCCACAGGGCGTTGACGACGGCCTGGACGTCCTGCTGATGGACCACGACGTCGTCGACGCTCACCCCGGCCGGCAGCGGCGAGGACCCGCGCTTGGCGTCGTCGAGCGACACGGTCAGCGCCGGCCCGTGCACCGCGCGGGTGCCCACGCTCGGGCCGAGCGCCTCGATCCGCGCGCTGAGGTCGGCGACGGTGGCATCGCCCGGCGCCGCGCTCGCGGTAAGGGCGTCGATGGAGGACTGCAGCGCGCGGACCCGTTCGGCCTTGTCGGCCACCTGACGGTTGGTCGCGGTGATGAGCGCCGGCAGGCCCCGGTCGCTGCGCAGGTCGGTGCCGCGCGCGGCCTGGAAGCTCATCGAGAACATCACCCCGGCAGCGGCCGCCACCACCGGCACCGCCAGGCGCCACCGGGTCGGGTGCGCGCCCAGCCAGGCTCGCGGCATACCGACCATCCCGTCCTCCGGCGAGGCTCGTGCGGCCCTGGCGGCCATCCCCGGTGACTACGCTAAGGGACGAGTGCCCCCAGCAAGGAGTCGACCGTGCCAGAGTCCAAGGGACGACCTCGCCGCAAGCCTGCGCCGTCCAGCCGGCCGGTGACCAAGGGCGACGCGGTCAACCCCACCTGGTGGGCGCCGGTGTTCGTCACCCTGCTGGTCTTGGGTCTGGTGTGGATCGTCGTCTTCTACGTCACCTCGGGGGCCTGGCCGATCGAGGCGTTCGGCTACTGGAACCTGGTGGCCGGCTTCGGGTTGCTGCTCACCGGCTTCGCCATGACGATGCGGTGGCGCTGAGGCGGCCGCTCGTCCTTACACCGGTGTAGTTCCGTCCCCAGCTGTGGATCGTCCTGTGGACGAGCGGGACCGGGCGATCGGGACCGGGCGAACGCGACCGGGCGAGCGACGCAGCGGTAGCGCGCCCTTCAGCGGTAGACGTCGGGCACGCCGAGGTACTTCACCACGGCGGCGGCGACGAGGAGCACCAGCAGCACGGCGAACACCGGCAGGTGCCAGCGGCGACCGGCCGGGGTGGACAGCCGCGACACCGCGGTCGCCGCGCTCACCCCGGTGACCAGGCCGCCCAGGTGGGCCTGCCAGGCGATCCCCGGGTAGAGGAAGCCGAACGCGAGGTTGACCGCGAGGACGGCATACAGCGCCGCGGACGAGCGCCCGAGGTGACGGTTGAGCACGAGCAGGGCACCGAAGAGGCCGAACACCGCACCCGAGGCGCCCAGCACCGAGGTCCCCCACGTCGAGTACTCGCCGAGCTCGGCCCGGGTGAGCAGGTGGGTGGGCGCCGAGGCCGCCACCACCACGCCGGTCGACCCGCCGAGCGCGGTGAGCAGGTACAGCGCGGCGTACCGGACCCGTCCGAGCAGGCCCTCCAGGTAGGGCCCGATCTGCCAGAGGAAGAGCATGTTCAGCGCGAGGTGCAGGATGATCGACGGCGAGTGCAGGAACGCCGACGTGAGCGCCCGCCACGGTTGGTGCCACCCCTGCACGGGGGCGAAGGAGAAGTCCTCGGTGACCGCCGGCATCGCCACCTGGGCCAGGTATGCCGCGACGCAGGTGGCGATGATCGCGTAGGTCACCAGGGGGCGCCCGTCGGTGGGCTGACCCCCGAAGATCGTGCGGACCGAGCGGATCGTGCGGGCCTGCCCGGCCACGCAGTCGACGCACTGGACTCCGACGGCCGCCGGACGCTGGCACTGGGGACAGACCGGGCGGGCGCACCGTTGGCAGCGCACCCAGGACTCGCGGTCGGGATGGCGCGGGCAGACCGGGACCTGGTCGGGGGGCCAGGTGGGCGGCGCGGGCTCGGTCATCGACGGGCGGGTGGCACGCGACGGCTCGTCAGTCCTGCACGGTCACGGAGGTGATGACGACGTCCTGCAGCGGGCGGTCGCCGCGGGCGGTGGGGACGGCGGCGATCGCGTCGACGACCGCACGGCTCGGGGCGTCGGCGACCTCGCCGAAGATGGTGTGCTTGCCCTGCAGGTGCATCGGCGTGGACACGGTGATGAAGAACTGCGAGCCGTTGGTGCCGCGGCCCTGGTGCTTGCCGGCGTTGGCCATGGCCAGCAGGTAGGGCTTGGCGTAGGTCTTGTCCGGGTGCGGCTCGTCGTCGAAGGTGTACCCCGGCCCGCCGCGCCCGTCGCCGCGGGGGCAGCCACCCTGGATCATGAACCCGGGGATGACCCGGTGGAACACCAGCCCGTCGAAGAAGGGCGTGGGGTTGGTCCGCCCGGTGTCGTCGCGGTACTGGCGGGTGCCCTGGGCCAGGCCCACGAAGTTCGCCACGGTCGTGGGTGCTTCGTTGGGGAAGAGCGTGACGGCGATGTCGCCGAGGGTGGTGTGCAGGGTTGCCTTCATGGCGCTCATCCTCGCACGGCATACCGCCCGGGTATGCCGCGCGGCTCACTGCGCGCCGGAGACCCGGATCCGCGCGTCGACGACGACCGCGCCCTCGGACGTCACGGTGAGCGGATTGCAGTCGACCTCGGCGATCTGCGGGTGGTCCTCGGCCAACCGGGACAGGCGCAGCAGCACCCGCTCGACGGCGGGCACGTCGCATCGCGGGGCGCCCCGGTAGCCGTCCAGCAGCGGGAAGGTCGCCAGCTCGCGCAGCATCCGGGCGGCGTCCGTGTCGGTCACCGGGGTCAGCCGGATCGCGACGTCGTGCAGCAGCTCGGTGAGGGTGCCGCCGGCGCCACAGGCCAGCACTGGCCCGAACGTCGGGTCGTGCACCAAGCCGGCGAGCAGCTCCACGCCGCGCGGACCCATGGCCTGCACGAGAAGGCCCTCGACGGCGTGCCCGAGGCCGGTCAGCCGCGCCGTCAGCTCGGCCCCTGCGGCGCGCACCGCGTCGGCGCCGTCGACCCCGAGCACGACCGCGCCGGCGTCGGACTTGTGCAGCAGCGTGGGGCTCAGCGCCTTGACCGCCACCGGCACCCCGAGCTGCGCGGCCGCGGCCGCCGCGTCGTCCGGGGTCGCCGCGACCCGCAGTGGCAGGGTCGGGATGCCGTACCCGCGCAGCACCGCGTCGACGTCGGTCATGCTCAGCCAGCCGCCGCCGGCGGCCGAGACCCGGGCCACCAGCCGCCCGACCCCCGCGGCGTCGAGGTCCTCCAGAGGTGGCACCGTGCCCCAGTCGGTGTCGCGCCAGGACCGTTGCCACCATGCCTTCCCCAACGCGCGGACGGCCCGCTCGGGGGCGCCGAACACCGCGATCCCCCGGCCGGTGGTGCGGTCGCCCACGAGCACCGGCACGACCGGCAGGCCGCCGGGGGCCTCCCAGGCCAGGTCGACCAGCCGCAGCGCCGGCTCCCCCTCGACCGGTGCCGACGGCTGGGCCCACACCCCGACGATCGCGTCGACCTCGCCGCTGTCGGCGACCAGGCGGATCACCGCGTCGAGGACCTGCGCGTCGGCGCCGGGCAGTAGGTCCACCGGGTTGCGGGTGGCGGCCTGGGGGCGGACCTGCGCGAGCCGCTCGCGCAGGGCGGGCGAGAGCTCCGGGGCGAGCAGGCCGGCCGAGTCGCAGGCGTCGACCGCGAGCACGCCGAGCCCGCCGGCGTTGGCGACGACGGCGATCCGCGGGCCGGCCGGCAGCGGGAAGTGGGCCAGCAGGGTGCCGACGTCGAGCAGCTCCTCCAGGGTGTCGGTGCGGATGATCCCGGCATGGCGGAACAGGGCGTCGACGGTCGCGTCCGAGGCGGCCACCAGCGCCCCGGTGTGCGACGCGGTCGCGGCTGCCCCGGCCACCGACCGGCCGCCCTTGACCGCGACGATCGGGGTGGTGGCCGCCACCCGCCGGGCGATCCTGGCGAACTTGCGCGGGTTGCCGAAGGACTCCAGATAGAGCAGGACGACGTCGGTGCCGCTGTCGGCCTCGAGGAACTGCAGCACGTCGTTGGGCGAGACGTCCGCGCGGTTGCCGATGGACACGAACGTCGACAGTCCGATGGCCAGCTCGTCGGCCAGGCTCATCGCGGCGATCCCCAGGCCCCCGGACTGCGACACCAGCCCGACCCGCCCGGCGGCCGGCACGACGTCGGCGAAGGTCGCCACCAGCCCGACGCGCGGGTCGGTGTTGACCACGCCCATGCAGTTCGGGCCGACCAGGCGCATGCCCGAGGCGCGGCATACCGCGAGCAGTTCGTCCTGCACGGCACCGCCCCGGGCTCCGGTCTCGGCGAAGCCGGCGGTGATGACCACCAGCGCCTTGACGCCCCGGGCCGCGCACTCCCGGGCGACCTGCAGCACCGCCGGAGCCGGCACGACGACCACGGCCAGCTCCACGTCGCCGGGGATCTCGCCGACGCTGCGGTATGCCGCGACGCCCTGCACCTGCCCGCCGGCCGGGTTTACTGCGTAGATCGGCCCGGTGAAGCCGCCGGCGAGCAGGTTGCGCAGCACCGCCCCGCCCGGCGACTGCCGCTGGCGCGAGGCGCCGACGACGGCGACGGACGCCGGGCGCAACACGTGGGCGATCGAGGCCGCCACCGCGCCGTCCTCGCGGCGCTCGATCCGGTCGCGGGCGGCCTCGGTGAGAGCGGTGGGGTGCTCCACGAGCACCCGTCCGGGTCGGCTACGTAAGGTCACCGGGAAGCCGCTGTGCCGCAAGGTGTGGATCAGCCTGGTGTTCTCGGCGGCAGTCTCGGTCTGGAACCGGGCGATCCCCACCGCCGCGGCTCGATCCGCCAGGGCTTGCAGCAGCGTGGTCCCCAGGCCCATCCCCTGGACCTCGGTGGCCACCGCGAGGGAGACCCGGGCCACGCCGGGCGCGGTGGCGGCGTACGCGGCATACCCGAGCACGACCCCGGCCCGCACGCCCACCAGCACCAGCCGGCCGGGGGCCTGGGCCGCGGTGATGGTCAGCGGGTCGACGAGGTCCTCGTCGGGGCGACACTTCGGCGGCAGTCCGTCGAGCATCGCCGCGAGCGCCGGTGCGTCGCCGTCCCGGGCCGGGCGCACCTGCGCGGAGCTCCCGTCGCGCAGGACGGTCTCGGTGGGCTGCTCGACCATGGTCCCCTCGTTCATGCCCGCCACCACGCGGACCGGCGCACCAGGCGGTGCGGATCGGCCACGGCGGCCTCACCGCTCAGGCTAGTCCGCGGGTTTGCCCCGACTGCGCGGCGGGTACGGGTCCGGTACTCCCCAAGGGCGACCCCTGGCCAGGGCGCCGATCCGTGGCCAGCGCGCGGCCCCACCGCGCAGGTCATAGTCTGGGGGGACGTGCCGAGATGACCCGCCCGTCGGGCACGCCGACGGCCCAGAGGAGGACCCGTGTTCCGGATGGACAAGACCGAGCGAGCCGCGGTGGCCGACAAGGCGAGCGAGACGCTCGCGGCGCTCAAGGACAAGCTGGGTCCGGTCGTCGCGGACAAGCTGGCTCCGGTCGTCGCGCAGGGCAAGGACGTGCTGGCGCAGGGCAAGGACGCGCTCGCGCAGGGGCGGGAGACGGCCGCCGAGGCCCTGACCCCCAAGGTGCAGGAGGCCCGCAGCTCCGTCGTCGACGACGTGCTGCCCCGGCTGTCCGCCGCGGTCGCGGCGCTGACCGCCGCCGCCGACCAGGCCACCACCCGAGCCACCGAGGCGGCTGCGGCGGCCGCAGCCGCCGCAGCCCAGCAGGCCAGGACGGCCCTGGAGGCGGTGCCCGTCGTGGCCCCGGGCGCGAGCGGCAAGCGCACGAGCGGCAAGAGCAAGCGCAAGGGCGGGCGGGTGTACCTCCTGCTCGGCCTGGCGGCGGCAGCCGGTGCCGCAGCCACCGCCTTGGGGGGCCGCAAGCCGGCCGCCGACCCGTGGGGGTCGACCACGGACGCCCCGGCCCGCCCTGCCCCGTCGCCCGACCCGCTGCAGTCGCCGACCCCCGTCGGCCCTGCGGCAGGGACCGACCCGGTGGCCCCGCCCAACGACGCTAGCCCTGCGCCCAGCGCCCCCACCGAGGCGAGCGACGCCACTGAGGCCAGCGCCGCCACTGAGGCCAGCGCCGCCACGGAGGCCAGCGACGCCATGGAGCCCAGGGACGCCGTAGCGCCCGAGCAGACCCGGCCGACGACGCAGGCCTGACCTGCCCGAGGCCGGGAGCAGCCGCCGAATCAGCCCTCGACCGTCTCGGGGGCCAGGGGTCGACCGTCTCGGGTGAGCGGCGTGGTGGGCGGTCGGGCCGCCCCGAGGGGCGGCCCGGACGTGATCGATCTCTCACTGGTTCGGCAGGTGCTCACACCCGCCGAGTGGTCAGACGGCGCGGTACTGCAGCATCGAGGTCCACGGGCGCGACATCGGGTAGGTGCGCCCGGACAGCTCGGTGACGTCGATGCAGACGACGTGATCGGTCATGCTGTCGCGCACCCACGGGCGCAACCGCAGCTGGTCGGCCATGAGGGACTCCTTCTCGCCGAGCTCCCGGGCCCTCCCGCGGACCACGACGCTGCTCGCCGAGTCGCTCCCGACCTCGTCGACCTCAAGGGCGACATCCGGGTTGACCTGCAGGTTTGTCAGCTTGTTGCCCTTCTTCGTGCGGAACACCACCCGCCGGCCGTCGACGGCGTAGTTGATCGGCACGATCTGGACCTTGGTGCCCTCGTGGTAGGCAAGCCGGCCGATCTCCTGCCTCTTGAGCAGGTCCCAGCACTGCTCGGTGGTCAACCGAGTCGTGTCCGGTGCCTTCATGGTTTCCCTCCCCTCGAAACGCTTGCTCCACAACGATTCTAATCCACGAACGATAGGCGACGCGGGAGATCCGGTCACGCGGACGCGACCGAGAACACATGCGCCACAACGTGTTCTGCGCAACAAGGGGGCTCGCCGGAGAGCCACCGTGCGGCATACCCGGGGGTCGGTGAGCTACTTCTCGTTGAGCGAGGACAGCGTGCAGAAGGTCTCGACGAGCTTGGTCGGCCCGGACACGACGAGCTCGTCGTGGGCCTGGACGAGGGTCTCCGGTCGGGCGTAGATGAAGTCCTGCCCGATCCGCTTGACGCCGACCACGGTGACGCCGTACTTGGCCCGCAACCCCGTCTCGTCGAAGGTCTTGCCCCACTGCTCCACCGGGGCCATGGTCCGGGCGATGGCGAAGTCGTCCTCGAACTCGAGGTACTGGCTCATCCCGCCGACGATCATGTGGGCGACCTGCTCACCCATGGAGGTCTCGGGGTAGGCCACGTGGTGGACGCCGATCTTCTCCAGGATCTTGCCGTGTTCCTTGCTGCCGGCCTTGGCCCAGATGTCGGGGACCCCGGCGTCGACGAGGGCCATCGCGGTGAGCACGCTGGCCTCGACGTCCGAGGCGGCGCTGACGACGGCCTTCTTGAAGTTGCCCACGCCGAGCTGGGCCAGCGCGTCCGGGTCCTTGGCGTCGGCGACGACGACGTGGGTGAGCTCGTCGGCATGGCGCTGGGCCCGGGCGGCGTCCTCGTCTACGGCGAGCACCTCGGTGCCCATGGCCACGAGCGAGCGCGCCACGGCCAACCCGAAGCGGCCCAACCCGATGACGAGGACGGCGTTGGTCTCCTCGACGTTCTTGAACGGGTTCCTAGCCAATGATCGGTCGCTCCTCGGGTAGGTGGTAGTGCCGGTGCTTGCGGTTGAGCGCGAGCGCCGACGCGGTGGTGATCGTGCCGACGCGCCCGATGTACATCAGGGCCATGAGGATGAGCTGCGCGACCCCCGGCAGGGTGGGCGTGATGCCGGTGGATAGGCCGGTCGTGCCGAACGCGGAGATCGACTCGAAGAGCACCCGGTCCATGGGCTCGTCGGTCACCGCGAGGATGCCCATGGTGCCGACCGCGACCACGCCGATCGCCATGAGCGCGACCGTGATCGCCTCGCGTTGGGCAGCGGTGGGGACGGTCCGGTGCCCGATGATGACCTCCGGTTCGCCGCGGATCTCTGCCCACAGGACGAAGGCGAGCAGGACGAAGGTGCCCACCTTGATACCGCCCGACGTCCCCGCGCTGCCGCCACCGACGAACATCATGACGTCGTCGACGGCCCAGGTCTCGGCGCGAGCCTGGCCGTAGTCGATGGTGTTGAAGCCCGCCGTGCGCGGCATGACGCCCCCGGCCACGGTGTTGAGCAGCTTGCCGGCCCATCCCATCGACCCGAGCGTGCCCGGGTTGTTCCACTCGGACAGCCCGAAGGCGAGGGTCCCGGCACCGAGCAGGCCGAAGTAGCCGAGGATGGTCACCCGGGTGTGCATGGTCCACGACTGGGGGGTGCGCCACCGGCGCCACAACTCGTAGAACACCGGGAAGCCCAGCCCCCCGGCGACGATGGCGAAGCAGATCGGCCCGAGGATGAACGCGTCGCCGTTGAACCCCATGAGATTGTCCGAGTACAGGGCGAACCCGGCGTTGTTGAACGCCGAGACCGCGTGGAAGGCCCCGTGCCACACGGCCGTCGGCAACGTGTCGCCGTACCCGGTGTAGAACCGCCAGGTGAGCACGACGGCCACGGCCCCCTCGACCGCGACCATGGCCAGGCCCACCGTCTTGATGACCCCCCGCACGTCGCCGAGCTCGCGGGCGTGCGCCTCGGACTGGGCCACCAGCGACTGGGTCAGCCCGAGTCGGCCGCTGACGAGGATCGCCATGAGGGTGGCCAGGGTCATGATGCCGAAGCCGCCCACCTGGATCAGCGCCATGATGACCGCCTGACCGAACGGCGTCCAGTACGTCGCGGTGTCGACCACCGACAACCCCGTGATGCACGTGGCCGACACCGAGGTGAACGCCGCCGCCAGGACGTTGGGCGCCTCCTGCGGGTTGGCCCGGGACACGGGCAGCGACAGCAGGATCGTGCCGATCGTCAGCACGATCGAGAACGTCACCGGGATGAGTCGGCCCGGGTGGTTCAGCGCCTTGAGCACGGGGCCCCCTGTCGGCGAGGGACGTGGCGACGCCCACTGTAGGGGCCGCCCGCGGGCGGGCGAGTACCGGTGTCCGTCTGCCGTCGCGGCCGGGGGGCCAGGCGGCCCACGCCTGTTGGCCCGAGCTATGCCTTGCCCCACCCGGCGGGGCAATGCATAGCTCGCCCGACCCCCTACCGCACGGCGGCGCGGCATACCATGTCGACGTGCTCGTGATGGACGTCGAGGAGCTGACCGACTTCCTCGACCGCGAGTTCCCCGAGATCGCCCACGTGGGCGTGCGCATCGAGCGGCTGGCCGAGCGGGAGATCGTCCTACGACTGCCCCACGACCCGGCGCACCTGCGCCCCGGAGGGACGATCTCCGGGCCGACGATGTTCACCGTTGCCGACGTGGCCACCTACCTGCTCGTCCTGGCGCACATCGGCCCGGTCGCCCTGGCCGTGACGACCCACGTCGGGATCAACTTCCTGCGTCGACCGCCGCCGGGGGACCTGCTCGCCGAGGCCGAGCTGCTCAAGCTCGGGGCCCGCCTGGCCGTCGGGCATGTGCGCATCCACGCCGCGGACAGCGAGCAACTCGTCGCCGACGCCTCGTTGACCTACTCGATCCCGCCGAGGAGTTGACGTGGGGACCGTGCACGAGGGCATCGACGGGCCGCTGGCGACCTGGCTGCAGGCCCAACACGTGGTCTTCGTCGCCACGGCGCCGTTGGCAGCCGACGGGCGGGTCAACGTCTCGCCCAAGGGGATGGCCGGCACGTTCCGGGTGCTCGACCCGCATCGGGTGGCCTACCTCGACTATCACGGCTCGGGCGTGGAGACGATCGCCCACCTGCGCGAGAACGGCCGGATCACCCTGATGTTCGCCGCCTTCGAGGGCCGCCCGCGGATCGTCCGGCTGTACGGCCAGGGCCGTGCCGTGCTGGTAGGCGACCCCGAGTTCGCTGCCCTGCGAGGGGAGTTCGCCAAGGAGCGCACCGTGGCCCAGCGCTCGGTGATCGTCGTGGACGTGCAGCGGGTGGCGGACTCGTGCGGGTATGCCGTGCCGCTCATGGACTTCGTCGCCGACCGGACCGTCCTGGATCTGCACCAGGAGCACAAGGGCGCGTCGGCCTACGCGGCGTACGCCGAAGGCACCAACGCCCGCTCGATCGACGGGCTGCCGGGGCTCACCCGTCGAGAGCGCTGACCAGGGCGGGCAGCCCGAGGGCGGCGGTCGAGCGCCAGACGTGGTCGGCCGCGGCGCTGAAGGCGGTGCGGTTGGGGTCGATCTCGACGACCGGGATGCCGTTGGCCTGGGCGAGGTAGGGCAGCTGGGCGGCCGGGTAGACGATGCCCGAGGTGCCGACGACGAGGACGAGGTCGGCCTCCGAGCAGGCCTCGAACGCTGCCTGGACCGCGGCAGAGGGCAGCACCTCGCCGAACATCACGATGTCCGGTCGCAGGTGGCCCCGGCCGCAGCGCTCGCAGGCGGTCGGGGCCAGCCGCTGCGCCAGCTGCGCAGGCACCGGCGGGATCGGCCCGTCGCGGTGGCACCGATCGCAGCGGAAGGCGAACAGGCTGCCGTGCAGGTGCGCCGCCACCTGCGCCCCGGCGCGCTCGTGCAGGTCGTCGACGTTCTGGGTGACGATGCGCAGGTCCACGCCGGGGCGCCGACCCCACTGGGCGAGGGCGAGGTGCCCGGGGTTGGGCTCGGTGCCCTGGACGATGGCCACCCGGGAGAGGAACCAGGCGTTGACCATCGGCTTGTCGCTCTCCCACCCCTGCGGGGTGGCGAACTGCATGGGGTCGTACTGCGACCACAGCCCGACGTCGGGGTCGCGGAAGGTCGGCACCCCGGACTCGGCGGACATCCCGGCCCCGGTGAGCACGGTGACCCGTCGGGCGGAGCGAGCCAGGTGCACGATCGCGGCGGGCACGTCGGTCATGGCACCAGTGTCACCCGAGCGGCCCGCCGCGGCATACCCGTCCACGCGCCGCGTCGGCCCGACCGGTCGCGCGGCCGTGGGAGGGGCTCCGTGAGCCACCGCGGCGGTGCTACCGCGCCCCGGGGTGAGCCGCGGCATCGGCGACGAGCACCCGCTCGAAGGCCGCCGCGGCGGGGGTCGGGGTGCTCGGTCGGGCGATCAGGCCGATGGGCGGGTGCGAGGGCTCGGGATCGGGGTGGGCGATCGACACCGGCGGCCCGGGCTTGTACGCCTCGGACTCCGGCAGCAGGGCCACGCCAAGACCAGCGGAGACGAGGGCGCGGACGTCGGACGTCGTGCTCGCCTCCAGGTCGATCCGAGGGACGAAGCCACGCTCGGAGGCCGCGCGGGTGAGCACCCGGTGCAGGCCGCTGCCGCGCGGCATACAGACGAAGGTCCGATCGCGGTATGCCGCGAGGTCGCCAATGACGCCCGCCTCACCGGGCGGGGCGACGAGCACGACGTCCTCGTGCACGAGACCCACCCGCCGGAAGCGGCCGGGGACGTCCTCGCGCAAGGGGCTGAGCACGAGGTCGAGCCGGCCGTCGTCGAGCAGGTGCAGCAGCTCGTCCAGCAGGCCGGCCCGCAAGCGCACGGTGACCCCCGGGTGGGCCGCACGGTAGTGGGCGACGACCCTGGGCAGGTCGAGGGTGCCCAGCACCGAGGCGGTGCCCACCCGCACCTCGCCGGTCACCACTCCCCGGATCGCGGCGATCTGCGCCCGCAGCACGTCCAGCTCGTGGCCGATCCGCCGGGCATGCTCGACGCACAGCTGCCCGGCCCGGGTGGGGGTGACCCGCCGGGTGGTGCGGGTGAACAGCGCCGTGCCGAGCTCACGCTCCAGGCGGGCGATCTGGGCCGAGATGGCGGGCTGGGCGACGTGCAGCTCCTCGGCGGCCCGGGTGAACCCACCGAGCCGGGCGACCGCCTCGACATAGGTGAGCTGTCGAAGGTCCACGACAGTCATGTTCCCTGGTTATGAATCCAAGAGCAATCATGTCTTGGACTTCTTGATCCCGACGGCGCAGGCTGGAAGCGTGCGGCGCGCAGCCGCACCCGGCAGGCCGGACCGGCGCGTCGAGGGAGCAGGGCCATGAACGGTTGGGATGCCTTGGGCGTCATCGTCGCCGCGGGGGTGTGGGTGGCGACCCTGCTGTGGCCCAGGCTCGCTCGGGCCTGGGACCGGGCGGTCAACTCGTGCTGGTCGTGCGGTAAGCCGGCGGTGCACCACCCGGACGGGAGCTACCAGACGCATTGCGTGTCCTGCCCGCCGCGCACCGTGGCGTCCCGGTCTGCGTCTGGATAGCCCGCCCGCCCCGGACCTGCGGCCCGGCCCGGCCCGGCCCCTCAGGCGCCCACCGTGCGGTCCAAGAATGCGACGATCCGGGCGGTGACGTCGTCGCGGTTGATCTCGTTGAGCAACTCGTGCCGAGCGTCGGGGTAGACCACCACCTCGACATCGCGGACCCCTGCCTCGAGGTAACGCTGCCCGACCAGCCGGGGGGCCGCGCCACCGCCGGCGATCGGGTCGGCCTCCCCGGAGAGGATGAGGATCGGGAGGTCGGGGCGGACCTTCGCCAGCTCCTGTGGGTCGGCGCCGCGCTTGAGGGTCTGGATGCCGGCGAACGGCTCGGACTCGAACCCGCATCCGGGGTCGGCAACGTATCTGTCGACCTCGGCCTCGTCGCGGCTGAGCCACTCGAAGCCGGTGCGGTGCGCGAAGGCGGCGTTGAACGCGCTGAGATCCACCGGGCCCGGCACGCTGAGCATGTCGGCCAGGCCGGCGACCTCGGAGGTGCCCAGCAGGACGACGGCGTCGACGTCCGCCGAATGGTCCAGCAGGTACTGCTGGCTGGCGAAGGAGCCCATGCTGTGCCCGACCAGGGCGACGTTGAGGGTGGGGTGGTCGGCGCGGATCCGGGCGTTGAGCAGGTCGAGGTCCTGCACCCAGCCGGGCCAGCCGTCCCGACCCCAGATGCCGTAGTCGCCCTGGGCGGTCCGACCCGACCCGCGGGCGTCCGGCGCGTAGACGAGGTACCCGACGTTGGCCAGGGCCGCCCCGAAGCGCCGGTAGCGCCCCGCGTGCTCGCCCAGGCCGTGCTGCACTTGGACCGCCGCCCGCGGCTCGCCGGCCGGGGCCCAGCGGTAGACCTGCAACTCGATACCGTCGAGCGTGCCGACGGTGATGGTGCTCTCGTCCATGGGCAGGACTGTGTCACCAACGAGCCGGCCGCGGTAGGGGCGGGCCGGCACGGTATGACGGTTGAGCAGCCCGCCGCGCGGCAGCGGCGTCGAGGAGACGAGCGCTAGGTCGACTCGCGGCGGAAAGGTCCATGCGTGGTGGATCAGACGACGCCGCTCGGCGCACAGCGGCTGACCGGCAGAAACGTGGTGGGATGTTCCATGAAACCCTGACCTGCGACGATGCAGCACACCGGTTAGGTCAATGTCCTTAAGGTTGGCCGATCTTGTCCATGGCCGCCGTGCCCAGCAAGTTGAGTCCGGCAAGGTGGTGTACGAGCAGCCGGTGACCGTGTCGCTGCCGATGTAGGTGGCGGTCACCGGGTGATTCTTCGAGTGATCTTCCACAACCGTCTCGAAGTAGGAGCACCACGGTGACCGCTGTCCCCAGTATCGACCCTGCCCAGTTTCTCCGCGACGAGCTGGCCCAGGCCAGCCCCGACCTGATGCGCGAGCTGCTGACCACGTTCGTCAACGCTCTGCTCTCGGCCCAGGCCGACGCAGTGTGTGGCGCCGAGTACGGCACCCGGGACCCCGAGCGGGTCAACCGCCGCAACGGGTACCGGCACCGGGACCTGGACACCCGCGTCGGCACCCTCGACGTCGCGGTGCCCAAGCTGCGCGAGGGCTCCCTGTTCCCGGAATGGCTGCTGGAGCGGCGCCGGCGCACCGAGCGGGCACTGACCACCGTGGTCGCCACCTGCTACCTCCTCGGGGTCTCCACCCGCCGGATGGACAAGCTCGTGCGGACCCTGGGGATCACCGGACTGTCGAAGTCCCAGGTCTCGGAGATGGCCAAGGACCTGGACGAGCAGGTCGCCGCGTTCCGCACCCGGCCCCTCGAACAAGGCCCGTACACGTTCGTCGCGGCGGACGCGCTGGTGATGAAGGTCCGCGAGAACGGCCGCGTCGTGAAGGTCGCGGTCATGGTCGCCACCGGCGTCAACGCCGAGGGATACCGGGAGATCCTCGGCGTGCACACCGCCACCTCCGAGACCCACGCGGGCTGGCTGAGCTTCTTCCGGGACCTGGTCGCCCGCGGCCTCACCAGCGCGGGCCCGGTCGGCCTCGTCACCAGTGACGCGCACTCCGGGCTCGTCGACGCAATCGGCGCGACCCTGCCGGGCACCGGGTGGCAGCGGTGCCGGACCCACTTCGCGGCCAACCTCATGGCAGCCACCCCGAAGAGCTCGTGGCCGTGGGTCAAGGCGCTGCTACACAGCGTGTACGACCAGCCCGACGCCGCCTCGGTGCACGCCCAGTTCGACCGGATCGTCGAGACCCTCACCGAGAAGCTCCCCACCGTCGCCACCTACCTCGAGGACGCGCGGGAGGACATCCTTGCGTTCACCGTCTTCCCCAAGGCCTGCTGGCGACAGATCTGGTCCAACAACCCCAACGTTATCTTGAGCCAGCTTCAGGGTGTCGTTGATGTAGCCGATGGCCTGGATCGGTCCCCCATCGTGCGTGCTGGACGTGCTTATCTGCAGCCGTCCAGCAGGCATGGTCGTGGGAGGTTCGGTGTTCGTTGCTCGAGTGGTGGTGTCCGGCTCGCGGCGTGAGTCGTGGACGGTGGTCGGTGAGGACGGGCAGCTCGTGGAGCCGGCCGAGCGGTTCCTGTCGTTCTTGACCGATGCGGGACGGTCGCCGAACACGGTCAAGGCGTACGCCCATGACCTGAGGGACTGGTTCGCCTTCCTCGCCGGTCGTGCGCTGGACTGGGCCGCGGTGTCGGTCGAGGACGTCGCGGCGTTCGTGGCGTGGCTGCGGCTGCCACCTTCAGCGCGTGGCGCAGGGGTGGCGGTGCTGCCGCTGGGCGAGCATTGTTCGGCTGCGACGATCAACCGCAAGCTCGCGGCGGTCGGGTCGATGTACCAGCACGCGAGCCGGTCCGGGCTTGCGGTGCACGCCGCGTTGAGCGTGTGGCGCCCTGCGGGCCGGCGGGGCGGGGCTCGCGGGTTCCTGCACCACGTGAGCAAGTCCAGGCCGGTCGCCGCGCCGGTGGTGCGGGTCCGGGCTGGACGGCGCACACCGCGCACCCTCGACCGGCAGGAGGTCGAGGCGCTGATCGGGGCGTGCCAGCGGCGCCGGGACCGGCTGCTGCTCGAGGTGCTCGCGAGCACTGGGATGCGAGTCGGTGAGGCGCTCGGGCTGCGGCATGAGGACTGGGACGCGGCCGAGCGGCAGGTGCGGGTGATC
Source organism: Dermatophilaceae bacterium (assembly GCA_037045055.1). Classification (GTDB taxonomy): domain Bacteria; phylum Actinomycetota; class Actinomycetes; order Actinomycetales; family Dermatophilaceae; genus Phosphoribacter. Next base: position 1,244,197 of record JBAOHJ010000003.1, read on the forward strand.
GCCCGTGACAACGACAACCGGGCCCGCTCCAAATCGTTGGTCCCGCGGACGATCCCGGTCCCGGCCTCGCTGGTCCGGTGCTACGCCGACTACCTGATCGAGGAGTACGGCGAGCTCGACAGTGACTACGTCTTCGTCAATCTGTGGGGTGGGCGCGTCGGTTCACCGCTGAAGTACGCGGCGGTGTACGACTTGGTCCGGCGGCTGCGTGCCCGGACCGGGATCGACTTCGACCCGCACTGGCTGCGGCACACGTACGCGACCGGGCTGTTGCGCTCCGATGTGCCGGTCGAGGTCGTCTCCTCACTGCTGGGGCACGCGTCGGTGGCCACGACCTCGAGCACGTACGCGCACCTGACCGTGGCCGACACCCGGGCCGCGCTCACCCGTGCCGGTGTGCTGACCGAGGACGTGTCGTGACCTCGGCTATCGTGCTGCCGCTACGCACCGGCCGCGGCAGCGAGGCAGCGTGGACGGCTCGGGTCCGCACGGCGCTGCGGCCGGAGTTCGCGGCCGACCGGATCGTGGTCGGCGTGAACGACCCGGCCTACTCCGCGGGGCCATGCCTGGTCGAAGGCTGTCAGCGGCTGGCCCGCGGGCACGGGATGTGCGCCGGGCACCACCACCGGTGGGCCAAGGCGGGCCGGCCCGATGTGGACGAGTTCGTTGCGAGCACCGATCCGGGCTGGGCACGTCAGCGCCCGAACCGGGCCTGCCGGGTCGAGGCGTGCGGGTACGGGGTAGCACGAAAAGGTCTGTGCCAGTTACATGCTCAAGGGTGGGAACGTTCCGGGCGCCCCGACTTCGAGCAGTGGCTCGCCGCGGGGCCACCGCCGATCAAGGCGCCGGTCGCCGAGGCGTGCCACGTCCCGGGATGCTTGTTGTGGCCGCAAGCGGCCGGGCCGTTATGTCACGCCCACCACAGCACGTGGCGCGCGAACGGGCGCCCGGACCCGGTGGTGTTCGCTCGTGAGTTCGCCGCGCTCCGGGTTCCCTCGGACCAGGTGATCGTCCTGGCCCGGCTGCCTGAGCCGCTGCGCTGGGAGCTGGCCTACGTCATCCAGTGTCGGCACGACGAGCGTGCCAGCCGGACACCTCCGGAGGTCGTAGGGCGCCTCGTGTCGTTCCTGCTCGAGGCCGACGTTCCCAGCCTGCGCGACGGGGACGAGCGGTCCTGGCGTAAGGCGTTCACCGCGTCCGGGCGACGCGACAGCAACGGCCGTGGCCTGCTCGTGTACGCCCATCAACGGGTCGCCGACCTCGCCGCCGGCAGCGGCTGGGTGGCCGAGTACCCGCGCGAGGTATGGCAGCTGCGCCGGCTCGGCTATCCCGGCAACCTCACCCTCGACTTCACCCGGATCGCCCAGCCGTGGCTGCGTGAGGCGACCAAACGGTGGACCCGGCAACGGCTGGCCACCGGTGTCGGGCTCGAGGCCGTCCGCCGCGGCCTGACCGCGGTGACCCGGCTCGCCGGCTACCTGCAGCAGGCACGGATCGACGCTCCGCAGGCGCTCACCCGGGTCGTGCTCGAGGGCTACTTGGCCGACCTTTCCACCGGCGTCCCAACCGCCCACCGACGCCAGGTCCACATCGGGCAGCTGCGCGGCTTCCTCGAGGCCGTCCGGCAGCGGGGCTGGGCGCCGCTGCACCCGACCGCGGCCCTGTTCACCGACGACAACCCGCCCCGCCCGCAGCGCGGGCCGCGCGCGGTGGCCGAGCATGTGATGGCCCAGCTCGAGGCGCCGACCGCGATCGCGGCCTGGTCCGACCCTGCCGGGGCGGTGATCACCCTGATCCTGATCCGCTGCGGGCTGCGCGTCGGCGACGCGACCAGGCTGTCCTACGACTGCCTGGTCACCGACCCCAAAGGCGCGCCCTACCTGCGCTACGTCAACCACAAGATGAACCGTGAGGCCCTCGTCCCCCTCGACGAGGAACTGCACACCCTGATTCGTGCCCAACAGGCACGCCTCACCGCCGAGGCCACCGCGCCGCCGGTGCTGTTCCCGCGGCCGACGAAGAACCCCGACCGGGCCATCCCGCTGAGCACCTCCACCTACCGGGCCGCGTTGTATCGGTGGCTCGAATCCCTCGACGTACGAGACGAACACGCCCATCGCGTGCACTTGACCCCGCACCAGTGGAGGCACACCCTGGGCACTCGACTGATCAACCGGGACGTGCCCCAAGAGGTCGTGCGCCGCATCCTGGACCACGACTCGTCACAGATGACGGCCCACTACGCCAGGCTGCACGACGACACCGTCCGCCGGCACTGGGACGCCGCCCGCAAGGTCGACATCACCGGCGCCGCCATCCCCAGCGAACCGGGCAGCCCGCTGGCCGACGCCGCCTGGACCGGTCACCGCCTCGCCGCCGCGACCCAGGCACTGCCCAACGGGCACTGCGCCCTGCCGATCCACAAGGCATGTCCCCACGCCAACGCGTGCCTGACCTGCCCGATGTTCCTGACCACCGCGACCCACCTGCCCGCTCACCGCGAGCACCGCGCCCAGGTCATCGAACTGATCACCCGCGCCGAGGCCCAAGGCCGGACCCGAGTGGCCCAGATGAACCAGGACGTGCTGAGCAACCTCGAGTCGATCATCACCGCGCTCGAACACCCCGAGGAGAACGATGAGAGCTGACAACAGCCGCCACCTCGCCAAGGCCGCCCGCTCCCGCGCGGAGCAGACCCGTCGCCGTGCCGTCAGCACCCTGCGGCACCTGGCCACCACCGAGCAGACCATCACGGTCAGCGTGCTCGCGCAGCGCGCCGGGGTATCCCGATCCTGGCTGTACACCCAGGCCGACCTGCTCGCCCAGATCCGCGCGGAACGCCCACGGCGGACGACAGTCCCTGCCGTGCCCGCCCGGCAGGCCGCCAGCGACAGCTCCCTCAGGCAACGCCTGCAACTCGCACACCAAAGGATCGGCGAACTGGAGGCCGACAACCAGCAACTGCGGCACGCCCTCGCCCAAGCCCTCGGCGACCAGCGCGCGCGACACGCCCGAGACCCACTCGAAAACCGCCCCTGACGACGAGCCCGGACACGCCCCCGAACACCCTCGTCCCGGACACGTCCAGCACGAAAAACCGCAGGTCAAGGCACCAGCCCGGCCAGTGGCTCAAGATAACGATCGAGCGCCTCAACCGGGAGATCCGCCGCCGCACCGATGTGGTCGGGATCTTCCCCAACCGGGACGCCGTCATCCGGCTCGTCGGCGCCGTCCTGGCCGAGCAGCACGACGAGTGGGTCGAGCAGCGCCGCTACCTCGGCCTCGAGCTCCTCAAACAGTGCCGAGCCGCCCTGACAACGCACACCACCGACGAGAAGGAGAACACCCTGACCATCGCCGGCGCGATCAGCGCCTAACCCCCAACGAGGAATCACCCTCGTACACCACCCCAGCGGACTTGACCTATGACCAGGCACCCCGACACCGACAGCGCGTGTCGGCGGTAGGCCTCGCCGCCCACGCGAGCCCCGGGTGAACAGCGTCGGGCCGAAAACACAACCGTGAATTGGGGGACGTTCGCCAGGCGGCTCGACCGGCCCGGGGGACGTGCCCTGACCTGCGAGAACGCGCGGAGTGGTTCCGGGGTGTGGTGCTGGCCGACCACGACGACGGGGGAGGGGACGGGGGAGGGACACGTCTGCGGGGGACGGGTGCGGGGATGAACGAGCGAGACCTTCCGACCGTGTCACAGCGGCGAAAGGACCTCGTGATGAGCGTTGCAACCCAACTCGGCCTGGCCGACCCAGAAGGCGACCTGCTCGGTCAGGCGCGTGACGATGTGGCCGACCTGGTGCGCCCACAACCCATGCCTCAATGTCGTCGACGACCTGCTCGACCTGCCTCCCTGGCTCCGGGCGGCGGACCCTGAGGCGGGCGACTCGGTCCTGCGCCGCCTGGCCGAACTGGCAAGCCCCACCGGCAGTGACGACGTCGTCGCCGCCGGCGCGTTGGCCTGGCTGCTGATGCCCGGGGCGTGCCTGATGGCTCATCGGTTGCGGTCCCTGACCAGTCGTATCGACGAGGTCGTGGCCGCGCAGCTGTGGCTGGAGATCAGGTCCTTCCCGTGGCAGCGGCAACGCAAGGTCGCGGCGAACATCGTCATGAACACCCGCCGGGGAGTGCTTCGAGAGCTCGGCGTTGGGCAAAGCGCCCGGGAGGCAGACCCGACCTGGGCCCGCTCCCTGCAGTGCGACACCCGACTCGCCCGTCTGGGCAGTGATGGAGTCCCGTCAGGAGCCGCAGTCGAGGTCTGCGGCCGAGCTGGCGGACGTGCTGGCGTGGGCGCTGGAGCGCAGCGTGATCGACGAGACCGACCGCGACCTGCTGCTCACCCTCGCCGAGGTCGCGGACCGCGCGGGAGTCAGCCACAACGGCCGCGGTCGCAGCGGCCTGTGCTCCCACACCGTCGCGACCACCGTCGCCGGCCTCCTCGGGGTCTCACCGATCACCATCCGCCGCCGCGCGACCGCCTCGCTCAGCGCGCTGGCCGAGGCCGTCGCCGCTGCCGAGATTCCCGCCTCAGCGTGATCCGCCAAGGCCAGCGGCCCTGCATATGGAGACCGAGGTGATGACCGTGACCGACAACGACCTGGAGCGACTGGTGCGCGAGGCCCACGACGAGGACGCCGCCGTCGCCGACCTTGAGGGCTGCCTGCAGCGACTGCAACGAGCCCGGCAGGCCAAGACGACCCTGGCGCATCTTCCGGCCGACCAGCTCCGCACGGTCCTGCAGATGCGCCGCCGCGACCTGGGCGGGGACCCGGCATGAGCCAGAGCACCGTCACCCGCCCGGTCGGCGTGGATGAGCTACGCCGAGCCTGGCACGCCCTTCAACAGGGACAGTTCCGCGCGCGACCCACCGCGCCCCCTCGCCCCGACCACGACGCCGAGGGCGGCTGTGCGCCGCGCTGGGATCCAGCCGAGCCGGTCCTGCCCGTCGTGGGGTGTATCGGTCAGGCCGGAGCCACCACCCTGGCCCTCGCGATCGCCACCGTGGCCGAAGCGACGCGCCTGATCGAATGCGGCACGGCGACCGCCAGCGGTCTGGCGGCGGCCGCCACAGCCGAGCTCGGCCGGGACGAACGCTGGACGCTCGGTCGACGCGACCGGGTCTGGCTCGCCCGAGCCAGCGAGGTCCTGCTCGACCCCAGCGAAACGCCGCTTCCCGGGGAGCTGGCCCAGCAGGTGTCTCTCAGTGTCCTGGATGTGGCGTGGGAGGTCGGTCAGGTGATGGCCTGCGACGGCTGGATCCGCCACCAACTGCTCGCCGCGCCCACGCCCGTCCTGGTGACGAGCCCGACCGTCCCGGGGCTGCGGCGCCTGGAGATCGCCCTGTCGCTGCTGCCCGCCGACCAGCCCGTGATCGCCATGACCGGAGCACCTGCCCGCCGCTGGCCCGCGCAGCTGACCGGATCCATCGGACCGCTCACAGCGGCAGCCCTCGCCGACCAGCGCCTGGTGAACATCCCCACCGACAAGTCCTTGGCCATCCGGGGCGTCAGTTCCAGCCCCCTGCCCACTTCCCTGCTCCAGGCAGCGGAGACCCTCCTGCAGCACACCGCTGTCAGGAACCACCACCAGAAGGGACAGCAATCATGACGACCACCCTCGCCTCCCGCATCACCGCCGTGTGCCCGATCGCCCCGCCCGGCGCGCAGACCTACGCCAACACCCTCACCGGATACGTCCTGTGGGGTGTCCTCGCCCTGATGCTCGTGGGCGTCGTCGTGTCCATCGGGGCCGTGGTCGGCGGGCGCGTCTTCGCCATGCCGCACGCCAGCAAGGCCGGCGTCGTCGGCGTCGCCGTGGTGTTCGTGGCGGCCGTCGCCTACATGGTCGTTCCGGGCATGCTCTCTGGGCTCACCGGCTCCGGCTGCGTCTGATGGCTACCGCAGCCGCCACCCTCGACCCGTGGGGGCGCCGCCGACTGGTGCGCACCCTGGTCACGGTCGCGACGGCGGCCGCGCTGCTGCTCGGTGGTCTCGGCTACGCCGTCTACAGCGCGGTCGGCTCCACCACAACCCGGCCTGGGGCCGCCGACGCGGCTGCGGTCGCGCAAGCCCTACCCCCAGGCTCGGTCCGACGCGACGCCATCGCCGCCGCACCCATGCTGGCCGTCCCCCCGGAGGCCGGCCGATCAGGAACCCCCTCCACCCGGCAGATCCCGACGATGACTCTGCCTGCTGCGGTCCGGGTCGGACCGGCCGGTGTGGCCACCGGGTTCCCGCAGACCCCTGAGGGCGCCGTGGCCCAGTTGGCGGCGATCGAGACCACCGTCCTGCAGAACATGTCGATCGAGCGGGCCCATCAGGTCCACGACGGCTGGGCCACACCAGGTGCGGGGTCGGCCGAGTCCTGGGAGCTGACCGGCAACGTCGCGGCCTTCCTGTCCAGCGGCGCCGGGCAGTACGCCGACACCATCCGCGGGGCGGTCGTGGCCACACCCGTGGCCGCCCAAATCAAAGGCGTCGACGGCGACGAGTGGGTCCTGGCCTGCGTCCTGCTCGACATCAAGGCCCGCCTGGCCACCCAGGCACGCATCGCCTACGGGCACTGCGAACGCATGCAGTGGACCCCCCAAGAAGGCGGCCGGTGGCTGCTCGGGCCAGGAACGGAACCAGCTCGGGCCCCCTCCACCTGGCCCGGCACTGACCTGGCCGTCCAGGCCGGTTGGAAGACCGTGACCGTGGGCGTCGACCAGTGAACGAGAAGAGAAGCCGATGAACTGGTGGGACTACCTCAACCCCTTCACCTACCTCGGGAACGCGGCGGGCAAGATCGTCGCCGACGGGTGGACCGCCGCCATGCTCGGGATCTGGAACGCCGGCCTGTGGCTGCTGAAGCTCGTGCTGGGCATCGAGGACGACTTCCTCACCCCGGACCTGTCCGAGAACGGCCCGATGCGCGGGATTTACCCCTACACCTTCTGGATCGCCGGCTCGATCATCCTGACCCTGCTGATGATCCAGCTGGGGATCGCTGCCTTCCGTCGCGACGGTCAGTCGCTGGCGCGTGTGCTCATTGGCTCCGCACAGTTCGTCATGGTGTGGGTCGCCGGCATCGTCTACTGCGTCGCGGTCGTGGCCGCCGCCGGAGGCCTGACCCGCGCCCTGATGGAGGCTCTGCTGCACGTCAACGCGATGGACGCCTGGCAACCCTGGACCGGGTTCTCGACCGCCGACATCACCGACGGCACCATCGCCACCGTCCTGGGCGTGATGGGCTTCTTCCTCATCTTCGCCGCCTTCGGGCACCTGCTCGTCATGCTCACCCGGGGCGCCGCCCTGCTCGTCCTGGCGGCCACCAACCCGATCGCCGCCGCCGGCCTGGTCTGGGAAGGTGGACGGTCCTGGTTCTGGAAGGCATTCCGCTGGTTCCACGCCGCCGCCTTCACCCCGGTCATCATGATGCTGATGCTCGGCCTAGGCGTGCAGATCACCTCGCACGTCGCCCTCAGCGCCACCGACACCCTCCAGAAGGCGATCGGCACCGCCGTGCCCGGCGTCATGCTCATCCTGGTTGGCTGCTTCGCCCCGCTGGCCCTGTTCAAGCTGCTGGCCTTCGTCGACCCCGGAACATCGTCCGGCGCGGCCATGCGAGCCGGCCTGGCAGCACAAGGCGGTCTGCAAGGGCTGCTGCGCGGCGACCCGGCAGGCGAGACCTCCGCCGCCGCCTCGAGCAGCGACGCCAACGGACGATCCCAAGGAGAAGCCTCCACCGAGGCCGCCACCAACCAGCGCTTCGCCTCCACCGCCGGCGGCTTCATGGGCGCCCTCGGTGCTGCGGGCCAGGTCGCCGCCACCGGGCTGGGGATCGCCGCTGGGGCAGGCGCCCGAGCGGCCACGCTCGGCGCCGACCTGACCAACCAGATGGGCGTCGGCCACAACACCTACATCCCAGACTTCTCCTCCGGCCGGGGTCGAGGCCGCAACAACGCCGGCCCGAGCAACAACGACCAGGACAACCCCGAGATCAACGGTGCCGGACCCGACGCCGACGTCGCCGCGCCGAGCAACACACCACCCACACCGATGACCACTGGCATGCCAGCGGCGGCGGGCCCCTCGGGCCCAGCAGCCGCCAGCCCCTCCACCGGCGCAGCCGCAGGTGGAGGAGCGGCCGCCGGTGGGGGAGGGGCCGCCGCGTCCGTCCCCGTCGTCCCCGTCTAGACGAGAGGTACACACACCATGTCCCAGGTCTACAGCGACTACGCCAAGGCCCGCCTCGGGTGGCTCCCGTTCGGTCTGACCGGATGGCAGGGTGCGATCGTCGCAGCCTCGAGCCTGCCGGTGTTTTGGTCCCTCAAGGAGCAGGCCTGGAGCTCCGCGGCGATGTTCCTGCTGATCTGCCTGGCCGTCACCGGGCTGACCGTCGGCCTGGTGCGAGGCCGCTCCGCCATCGGGTGGATCGTCGCATCGACCGCCTTCGCGATCGGTGGCCTGGCTCGGTGGACCCAGTTCCGGGCCCGCGCCGCCCAGGGCGCGACCGCAGACCTGGCCGAGGTCGACCTGCCCGGCGTCCTGGCCGGAGTCGAGATCCACGAAGGCCCCCCCACCGGGCTGGCCGCCGCCCGGGTGGCGATCATCCAAAACCACTCCACCCGGACCTGGGCGGTGACCGCCGCCATCGTCCACCCGGGCACCGGCATGCGCGACGCCGAGGACCGGGCACGGATGGGCCGCGGCCTGGCCGACCTGCTCGACCAGGCAAGCCGCGGCGAGCTCGTCGACGAGATCCTCTTCCTCGTACGCACCGTCCCCGAGGACGGAGCCGAACGCGACCAGTGGATCGCCCGACACCGCCGGCCCGACGGGCCCGCGCAGGTGCGAGTCATCAACGACGAGCTGCAGCAGGTCCTCACCGGAGCCTCGGTGCGCACCGAGGCCTTCATCACCCTGGTCGTGCCCGAGTCCCGGCTGGGCAAGGCCGCCAAGGAAGCAGGTCGAGGCATCGACGGCCGTGCCCAGGTCCTCTACTCACAGATGGCCGAGATCGAAGCCCAGCTCAAGGGCGGCATGGGGTGCACCAGCGTCTCCTGGCTGACCAGCCCCGAGCTGGCCATGGCCTGCCGCACCGGATTCGCCCCAGGAGACCGCGCCGGCATCATCGACGCCCTCAGCCGCCCGCACCCGCGACCCCCACGTCAACGCCGACGTCCCCTGGGCGATGGCCGGCCCCTCCGGCGCAGACGCGGTGGCCCGCCACTACAGCCACGACGCCTGGAACTCCATCAGCGCCACCCTCAAGCTGCCCGTCAAAGGCGCCGTCCTGGGCGCCCTGGCCCCCATCCTGGCACCCACCACCAGCGGCGAACGCCGCAGCTATCTGGTCGCCTTCCCCATCCTGTCCCACGCGAAGGCCACCCGGGCGTCCGCCTCGAGCGAATGGACCGCAGACATGGGTCAGGCACTGCGTGAGAAGGCCAAGATGAAGCAGACCACCAAGGCCAAGGACGAGGCCAACCAGGTCCGCAGCCTCGAAGCCAAACTCGCCCGCGGGTCGGCGCTGACCCGCCCGTACGCGGTGTGCACCGTCACCGCTCCCAAGACCGTCCGGATCGCCGAGTACGGACGCCGACTGGACGCCTCCATCCGGCGTGCCGGCTTCGCCCCCCTGCGCCTGGACCTGGCCCAAGACCTCGCCTTCGCTGCCTCCGTGGTCCCCCTGGGGGTCAGCCTGACCCGCAAGGGCGAGGCGTGACCCGCCCACGCCCGACCCGCGCTTGAGGAGGCATGACATCCATGCGCCGAACCCACCGCTCCGGGCGGGACATGAGCCAGCTGCTGGCTGACTTCGGCCACGACCTGCCCACCGCCGCGCCTCACGAGCCGGCCGCGAAAGAGGCACGGCTGTTCCGGCACGCCGCGCAGCGAGGCCCACGCAAGACCGGGCGGGGATGGATGCCGGCCTCCGCGCCGGTCGTCCCCTACCGGATGACCTCGGACCAGGCGCCCGTCTTCTGGCCGTTCATCGCCGGTCCTGGGCTGCCACCGACCGGCGCCCAGATGGGCATCGACGTGCTGTCCGGCTCGGCGTTCCACTTCGACCCCATCGGGCTGGTCCTGCGCGACGACATCCCCGTCACCAACGCCAACGTGATGTGCTTCGGCAAACCCGGCACCGGCAAGTCCGGAACCACAAAGGCGTTCTGCCTTCGGATGGTCGACTTCGGCTACCGCATCCTCATCCTGGGAGACCCCAAGGACGAGTACGAGCGGCTGTGCCACTTCCTCGGCGTCGAGCCCTTCGTCCTAGGCCCAGGGATGCCCGCCCGGATCAACCCCCTCGGCCTGGGCCCGCTCGCCGAAGGCTGGGCCCAGCTGTCGGCCCAGGAAGCACGCAACCGCGCCGCCATCGTGTTCAGCCGCTGGCTGACCCTCATGCGGGCCCTGATCGGCAGCCAGCGCATCGGCGCCGAACGTGTCCCCTTCGGGCCCTCGGAGGAGACCGTCATCAAGGCCGCCCTGCGCGACCTCACCGGGTACACCGCCGGAAACTCGACCCTGGTCGAGACCACCATCCCGCAGCTGTGGCACCACCTCGACCAGCCCACCGACTCCTTGATCGAGCAGTGCCGGTTCAGGGACCGCCAGCACTTCTTCAACGAGACTCGGTTGCTGCGCGACGCCCTCGGCCAGCTCGTCTCCGGTGCCCTGGCCGGCCTGTTCGACGACCACACCAACATCGCCGTCGACTGGAACGCCCCCATCCAGTCGCTGTCGCTGTCCCGGCTCAACCCCCTCGGAGACGAGGCGATCGGCATCGCCCTGGTCTGCCTGAACAGCTGGGGCCGCGGCATGCGCGAGATCGCCGCACCAGGGGACCTGCGCATCGTCGTGCGCGACGAGATGTGGAAGGCGATGCGCCTCGGGGTCGAAGCCGTCAAGAGCCTCGACGAGGACCTGCGCCTGTCCCGCGGCGTCGCCGGCCGCGGCGGGGACATCCAATGGGCCAACGCGCACAAGCCCTCCGACATGCTCACCGTCGGAGACCAAGGCTCCCAAGCCGCCAACATCGCCCGAGACCTCATGCACCTGGCCGACATCAAGATCCTGCACGGCCAAAAGCCCGCAGTCGCCGGCGAACTCGACGCCATGCTCGGCCTGGGACGGCAAGCCACCGAGGTGATGACCGACTGGGCGATGCAACGCAAAGGGCCGCGCCCTCTGGCTCGTCGGTGAACGCAGCTACAAGGTGGAGACCCGACTGCACCCCGTCGAAGAACACCTCACCTGGACCAACGAAGCCCTCGAGGGCGCCATCTAGGCACGCCCGTGAAGAAGCTCACCGCCGCCGCCACCGCCTTCCTGGCGATGCTCATCGCCCTACCGCTGATGACAGCGGCCTTCGTCGTCTCCAGCGCCCCAGCGGTCGCCCAAGCGGTGCAGTGCACCACTGCGGGACTACCTCCCACCGGAGCGTGGCGGCCCCCGTTCCAGCAGGCCTACGCAGTCAGCCCCAGAGGGTTCGGGTTGGAGTTCCACCCGATCTACCACCAGTGGCGCCAACACACCGGGCAGGACATGTCCTCCCTGCCCGACCCCGGACCCGTGGTCGCTGCCGCCCGCGGAACGATCACCTCGGCCGGCCCAGCGGGCGGATACGGCAACCTCGTCGTCCTCGACCACGGGGGAGGAGTCAGCACCTACTACGCCCACCTCGCCTCGATCAGCGCCGACATCACGCCCGGGGCGCCCGTGTGGATGGGACAACAGCTCGGGGTCGAAGGCACGACCGGCACGAGCACCGGAAACCACCTGCACTTCGAGGTCCGCCAAGACGGCACCCCGATCGACCCCATCCCGTTCATGCTCGCCCACGGCGCCCCCCTCAACGGCCAAGCGGTCGCCCCATCGAGCCCACCCGGCACCGGGCCAAGCGACCCTGGCGGCCAGCAAGGCGGCATCGGCTTCACACTGCCCCCACCTGGCACCCCGCGCCTGAACTCACTGTCCAACCCGCCCCAGCCCATCCCCGCCGGCATCAAGACCCTCTACCTAGCCGCCGCCGACCGATACCACCTGCCCTGGACCCTGCTGGCCGGGATCGGCATGGAAGAGACCGCACACGGACGCACCACCGCCACCAGCTCAGCTGGCGCCCGAGGCCTCATGCAGTTCATGCCCGCGACCTGGGCGCTGTACGGCGTCGACGGGGACGGCGACGGCCGCGCCGACATCACCAACGACGCCGACTCGGCAATGAGCGCGGCGAACTACCTGACCGCCTCGGGAGTCACCGCCGGCCCAGACGGCGTGCGGCGCGCGATCTTCGCCTACAACCACGCCGACTGGTACGTCAACGACGTCCTCTACTACGCCGCCGCCTACGGCGGCGGCACCGTGCCCGGAGACCCCAGCGACTGCGGACCCGGCGGGATCGGCAACCCCAACCTGCCCCCCATCGACAACGCCGCGATCGCCGCACTGCTCACCTGGGCCCAGACCCACATCGGCGACCCCTACGTCTTCGGCGCCAACGGACCGGACGCCTGGGACTGCTCCAGCTTCACCCAGGCCGCCTACGCCCAGATCGGGATCAGCATCCCCCGCACCGCCTCCGCCCAACGCAACTGGCTCGCCGCCGGCAACGGGTTCCGCGTCCCCGCAGGCCAAGAACGACCAGGGGACCTGCTGTTCGTCGACAGCTACCTCGGCCCCAACCAGATCGGCCACGTCATGATCGTCTTCGACCCCGCCACGCACCTGACAGTCGAGGCCGGCGGAGCCAAGGTCGGCAACTACGACTACAGCCACTGGGCCGACCACCACATCTACGAGTTCTGGCGTGTCGGAGCCACCCACTAACGTGCTCTATAACTGAGGCGAGTTATAGAAAAGAACAAGGAGAGGGCGGGAGTGGTGTGAAGCCAAGGATCTACACCCCGGGCGCAGGACACCAGCCCCCAGTCCTGGCTGGCCGCGACGACCAGCTTCGGGACTGGAGCCTGATGCTGAACGACGCAGCAGCCCGGGGGAGGGTCGCCGCCAGGGACACCATCCTGGTCGGCCCCCGAGGGGTGGGTAAGACCGCGCTGCTGACCGCCTACGCCCGGATCGCCCAGGCCCAGGGAACGGTGGTGGTCGACCTCCAGGCGGTCCGGGGGGAGGCCGGACTCATCGAGTCCCTCATGCAGCACGCACGGCGTCTGACCGCTGAGGAGGCCGGGCCGTGGCGTCGGGCACGTGCCTCCTTCGAGCGGCTCGCCGGCTTCAACATCGGCCTCGCGGGCATCGGTGCTGGCGTGAGCCTGCGCGACACCTCCACTGCACCAGCACGCCCGGACGCCGGATCTTTGGCCGGGGCCCTCGCCCGCCTGGCCGCCGAGGTCGCCAAGGACCACTCCAGCGGTGGGCTCCTGATTACCGTCGACGAGCTGCAGGTCGCCGCCCACCCAGACCTCGCCCTGCTCGCCGCCACGTTGCACAGACTCAACGTCGACCACTCAGGGGCCAACGTCACCTTCGCTGCCTCCGGCCTGCCCTTCACCACATCCGTGCTCAACGCGGCGGGAGTAACCCACCCCGACCGGCTCTTCGAGGTCGTCGACGTACCGCTGACCCTGCCACCGAACGACGCCCGGTACGCGCTCGTTGAGCCCGCGCGCGCAGAGCACGTCGCGTGGGAGGTGGCGGCCCTTGATCGTGTCCTCACCGTCACCAACGGCTACCCCGCGCATCTGCAACTGGTCGCAGACGCGGTATGGCGCGCAGCCAAAGGCCCCGACGTCATCACCCTGGCGGACGTGGAAACCACCCTGCCGGGCCTGGTCGACCAACTCGACCGGCGCACCTTCGGCCCCCGCTGGGAACGACTGACCGACCGGCAAGCCGAGTTTCTCGCGGCCCTGGCCCTGCACGGCGGTCGGGCCGGCATGGCTGACCTCGCCCGCACCCTCAACCGCACGAGCACCGACCTGAGCTGGCTTCGCGACCAACTGATCAAAGAAGGCGACATCTACCCACCCCGGTACGGCCACGTCGCCATGGCCGTACCCCTGTTCACTGAGTTCGTCCTAGCCCGCTACCCCGAAGATCGGCTCGGCTCCAGCAGCGAGCTACTCACACTCGAGCAGATGAGCGAGAACACCGCTGGAGGCTTCTCCAGCCGAGATTCCGGCGCCCCCCACGTGGGTCTGCGCAAGCCTCGCCCACCTCTCCCTCCTGGCCCATCGGCTTCGCACGAGAGAGGCCGATGACGTGACAAGGCAGGTCTGGAAACCGGCCGATAGTCTGATACCGCCGGACTGCTTGGCGTGTGCGGACATGCCAGAACAACCATCCGCGAAGCCAAGGAGAGCAGCATGGACGATCTGACAGACCTCGAATCCCTCCCAATCCAGCACCTCGTCGAGATGATCAGGGAGAAGACCGGTGCCGGCGTAAACCTGTCATTCCCCGGGAAGGTGCTGGCCCGACAACTCGGACGTAGGGTGCGACCGCGCACCATGCGCACCGTCAAGGTCCATGGGGCCGGTGACGAGGACGCTCGCGCGAAGAACTTGCTGATCGAGGGCGACAACCTCCAAGCGTTGGCATCGCTGTACCGCGAGAAAGGTCAGGTGGACTTGATCCTGACAGACCCGCCCTTCCCCGGACAGTGGGAGTGTTGGGGACTAGGTTGTGGGGGTGAGTGCGGGGGATCCGGGAGTGATGTGGAGGCTGGGGCGGTCGCTGCCTGAGCGTGTTGGACGGGGTGAGGCGTCTCGCGGCGAGGCTGAGCTGATCGGTCGGGAGCGAGCTCTTGGGCTGCGTCCGGGTCAGCCGTTCCTGCTGCGTCCGGATGGCGTGCCGGATGTGGATGTGCTGGGGTATTTCGCTTCGCCGAGCTTTGGTCTGTTGTCGGATCAGACTCAGTTGTCGTATGCCAAGGATCTGCGACTGTTCCTCAGTTTCTTGGAGGGGCAGGGGCGCCGATGGCGCGAGGCCTCCTTCGATGACGCTTTGGACTATGAGTTCTGGCGCCGTCGCGATGAGCGGAACCCGCGACGGGTGTCGGCGAGCAAGTTCGCTCGGGAGTGGGCGGCGTGTCAGCGGTTCTACCTGTGGCAGCAGCGTCGGGGAGTAGTCGCGGGAAGCCCGTCCTCTGTTATCGACCCGGGCGGGAGTGCGGGGTTGCGTTCCCACCGTGAAGCACGGAGCAACAGGGTCAAGTGGTTGACACCGAGGGCCTATTCGCAGTGGCGCAGCATCGGGTTGGCGGGCTGCACCCTGGATGGGGAACGGGATTCGCGATGGCGCGGCCGCAACGATGGCCGGAACACCGCGTTCGCTGACCTGTTGTGGAGCAGCGGGCTGCGTCTGCGGGAGGGCGGGTCGCTGCTGTTGATGGAGCTGCCGGGACTCGACGCCGAGTCCAGCTATCTGGCTGGGCGGATCGGACCGGAGGTAGCGAAGATGCGGCGAGGCCGTGACTTCTGGGTCAGCCGGGAGGCCCTGTCCGGGATCGAGGCCTACGTCCTCTCGAGCCGTGCCGCGGCGATCGGGCGGGCGCACCAGGCGGGTCGATACACCAGCGGCGACCGGCTGCTGCTCACGGATCGTCATGGTCCGAGGTTGACAGTGCGGGAGGAGAGCACCGGCCGGGACCGGGCGGTACTAGTCGGTGACCTGTCGCTCTCGCAGCGGCGGCAGCTGTTCGTGCAAGGCCCCGGCGGGTGGGAGCCGGCGATGGTGTTCCTGGGCGAGTCAGGGGTGCCGATGGACCCGGACAGCTGGGAGCGGGTCTTCGCGCAGGCCTCGCGACGTTGTCATCGGTTGGGGGTGCCGGTCTCGTGCCATCCGCACATGCTGCGCCATTCGTTTGCGTTACGGATGCTGCTGACCCTCACGCACGCCTTCGACCGCCGGATGGGACTGACGCCTGAGGAGCGGCGCGAGTACCGGCTGATGTTCGGTGACCCGTGGGTGCTGGTCCAAACGCTGTTGGGCCACCGGAGCCCGGAGACCACCCGGAGCATCTATCTCGAGCCGGTCAGCGGTTTGCAGGTGGAGCTGTTCCTCAACGACGACGGGGTCAGCGAGGACGCGGCGTTCTCCTCGACGGTGACCCGCCACCT
This sequence comes from Dermatophilaceae bacterium, assembly GCA_037045055.1. Taxonomy (GTDB): domain Bacteria; phylum Actinomycetota; class Actinomycetes; order Actinomycetales; family Dermatophilaceae; genus Phosphoribacter. The sequence continues at coordinate 1,260,275 of JBAOHJ010000003.1, forward strand.
GGCCCGCACCGGACTGGTCAACCTCGGGATGGAAGCGTGACGACACGTGCCGCGCTGCCCCAACGGGGGTACCAGCGCCGGCTGCCGGCGGACGAGAGCGGGCTGGCCGTCACAGTTGTCGACGGCACCGGCCGGGCCCACGGACCGTTCAGCTTCGCCGACCTCCCGGCCCACGGGCAGGTCAGGGCCGAACTGATCCGCGCGTTCGTCGCCTGCAGCAGCCCGCACGGTCCGTGGCAGTCACCAGCCTCTGTGCGCAGCGGCCACGCCCTGGCCCGCTCCTTCCTCAAGCAGCTTCAGCCGCTGGGCATCGACATCGAGAGCCTGGCCAACCTCACCGTCGAGCAGTGGTGGGCCTGGCGGGCTTCGGTGGAGTCCCGCAACCGGTGGCCGGGTCAAGTCTCGGTCATGCGCACCCTGCTGCGGCACTGCCCCGAGGTCCCGGCCTTGACGCTGCGGGCGATGGCGCACCGCACGAGCAAGCCTCGTCGACGGCTGCGATCCTCCTACAGCCCGAACGAGTTCACCCGAATCCGCTCGGCTGCCCTGAAGGATGTGCGCGCCGCCGAGGCGCGGGTGCGGCGCAACACCGAGCGTCTGCAGGCGCACTGGGCCGGTGAGCCGAGCGGGGTCGAGGGCGCGGTCTTCATGAATGGCCGCAATTGGGATGCCGGCGAGCTCCTGGAGCGGCTCTACCGCTCCGGTCGACTCGACCCCAACAGCGGGTACCGCAAGCCTGCGACATCGGTCAGCGAGCTCCTCGGCCACCCGTCAGTGGCACCGACAAACGCACTGTTCCCGACCAAGCTGGAGACGTTCTCCTTGATGGTGCTGCTGGTCTGCGACCGCGGCTACAACCTGTCCACCCTCACCTCCCTGCAGGTGCCGGAGGTCGCCGGCCAGGACCACCGGGGTGAGGCGGTGCTGCTGACCCACCTGGACAAGCCACGGCGGCGGCGGCTGAGGCACTTCACCCACTCCCACACCGGCCCCGGTGCCCGCACCTTGGAGCTGGGGATGTCCATGACCGAGACCGCCCGCGCCGCAGCCCGAGACATGGGCCACCCCAGCGACCAACTCCTCATCGCGGCCAGCTCGCACAACGCGACCACCCACCCGAGCCGCGTCTTCCTGGTCGAGGGCCTGACCAACGGGGGCACCGCAACAGAGTGGTCCAGCCGGCACAAGGTGGCCGGTGACAACGGCGAACCCCTGATGGTGTCCCTGGCCAGGCTCCGCCTGACCGAGCAGGTGGTCAACCGCAAAGCCAGTCAGAACAGCGACGCCGTCAGCGAGGACACGTACCGCTCACCGGAGGCCCTGACCGCCGCCTTGGTCGCCGACGTCATCCTGCAGGGCCAGGCCGACGCGCTCACCCACGCCCACGACACCATGCCCATGCGGTGGGTGGACGATGCCAGCCAGGTCGAAACCTCCGAGGAGACCCGCCAGGCCCTGCGCGAGCACCGTCTGGACACCGCCACCGGCGCCTGCCTGGACCACCTGCACAGCCCTTTCGCGCCGGCCGGCACGCCGTGCACTGCATCCTTCCTGAACTGCCTGGCCTGCCCCAACGCGGTCGCTACGCCAGCACACCTGCCGCGCCTGGCTACCTTGCGCAGCGCGCTGGAGAACCTGGCCACGGCAGCCCCCGACCGGTTCGCCAGCATGTACGCCACTCACCGGGACCGCCTCGAGGACGTCCTGGCCCAGGCCGTCAGCCCAGCCGAGATCACCAGGGCCGCAGCACACGCCACCGACCATGACCGTGACCTGATCGAGCGGCTGCTGCGTCGGGAGCTGGACGGATGAGCGCCCTGACCAGCCACGCCCGACCGCCGCTGGGAACGGCACCGCCGGCCACGGCCACGGTTGCGCCGATGCCCGTCCCGGATGCCGCCGTCGAGGTCGTCCCGGGCGGCTCCCGCTACGGGGACACCGCGTGGGACCTGACCGCGCTGTCCGGGCGGCCCACCGCGAACTGGATCACCATCGACTTCGCCCGCGCCCCCGAGCCGGTGCGTGAGGATCTGCGGCACTTCATCTACCTGGTGCTCACCACCGATACCCCCGTCGGGGCGCTCGAACGGCCGGTCTCCACCCGTGCCCGCCTGAGCCCCGCCAGCATCAAGTCCCTCTGGGAGGACCTTCGACCGTTCCTGGACTGGCTCCACGAACGAGGCACCAGCCAGCTCGCGCACCTGCGCGAGGAAGACCTGCGCGACTACGCCCGGGCCGTGCAGGACGCGCCGGTCACCCAACCCACCCGCGGCCGCCGCCTGTTTGCGCTGACCCGGATCTGGCTCTACGCGCCGTACCTGCGCCCCCAGGCGCGCCTGAGCCAACCGTTCTGGGAGAAGGACGGCGTCGCCGAGGTCCTCGGCCCCAACCAGTGGTCCCCGGAGAACAAGACCCCGCCGATCCACCCGGCCACCATGTCGGCCCTGCTGGTGTGGTGCCTGCGGATCCTTGAGGACGCACCGGCACTGATCGCCCGCCACCACCTCGGCGAGACCAGCGACGAACCGCCGACACCGCCCACCACCCTCGCCTGGGTCGACCCGGCAACAGCAGCCAGCCCGGCCCGGGCCCGCCAGCTGCTGGCCACCGCCGCGCTCATCGTCACCGCCTACCTGACCGGGATGCGCGCCGACGAGGTCCTCGCGCTGCGGCGCGGCTGCTGCACCCCCACCGGTCGTGGCGGGTTCGTCATCACCGGCCGCACGTTCAAGTCCGCCGTCGTCAACGGCCGCTCCGTGCCCGAGGGCTCCGAACGGGACCACCCATGGGTGGCGATTAAACCGGTCGCCGACGCCATCAGCGCGATGGAGCAGCTACACCCCACAGAGGTGATTTTCCCGGCCAACCTGTTTCGCCGCGCACGCCAGGGGCACCTGGAGAGCACCCCGCCAGCCTCGAACAGTCGCGGCGTGGCCGTCCTGGCTCTCATCGAGTGGGCCAACACCCGCGCCAGCGAGCTGGGCCGGGCCCACGAGGCGATCCCGCCCGACCCGGACGGGAAGATCTCGCTGCGTCGACTGCGGCGCACCCTGGCTTGGTTCATCTACCGTCGACCCCGCGGCCGAGTCGCCCTCGGCATCCAGTACGGGCACTTGCACGCCGCCACCACCGACGGCTACGGCAACCGTGCCTCCGCGGGACTACGAGACCTCTTCCCCATGGAGGAGGCCCTCGCCCTGAGCGACACCCTCACCGAGGCCGCCGCCAACCTCCCAGCACATCCCACGATCAGCGGCCCCGCCGCCGCCCGGTACCGCAGCGCGGTTCACCAGTATCAGGCCCGCTACGGCGGGCTGAGCCTGACCGCCCGACAGGCCGCGGACCTGGCCAGCAACCCTGCCATGCGTGTATACGACAGCCCCGGACAGGTGCTGGCCTGCTGCTTCGACCCGGCCAAGGCCCTGTGCCGGCGCGATACCCGCGCCTCCGAGAACCCCACCACCCCGGACCTGAGCGGCTGCGACAGCCGCTGCGCCAACATCGCCCGCACCGACACCCACATCGAGACCCTGCGCAGTGAGGTCACGCACCTGCACCAGGAGATCGCATCCCCGGCAACCCCCGAACCATTCAGGGCACGACTGACGCTGCGCGCACAACGCCACCAAGCCCTCATCGACACCCATACAGCAGGCGAGCATGAGTAGCCACGACACTGAACGCGCCGCGATCCGCGACGCCATGACCCGGCTCCTGGACGGGGCCCCGATCCGCTCCGACGGCAAGCTCACCATCAAGTCCCTGGCCGACGAAGCCGGCGTCAAGCGCTGGCTCCTCACCCACCGACACACCGACCTCCAAGACGAGTTCCGCGCCTGCGCGACAACCCACGGCCGCGAACCCGAACCGGTCAGAGTCCTCCGCGCACAGCTCGAGCAAGCCCGACAAGAGACCACCCGGCTGCGCCAAGAGCTGCGCGCCGTCAAGCACACCTGCTCCCTGCTGGAGCGGCACATCGCCGTCGACGCCCTGGAACGGCTCCGACGAGATCCCGAATCAGCCACCCGCGACCGTCTACGCTCCGTCCCCCCGCCAACACCCAGCAGCCACTGAGGAACTGACGTGCCAAACCTCTACGACAACATCACCGACACCACCCGCCTCGGGCCGGCGCTGCGGTACTCGCTCAGCGACTTCGACACCGTCGACATCGCCACCGGCTACATCGACCTGCGCGGCTGGTCCAGCCTGGCCGACATCCTCGACACCAAGGCCGTCCCGACCGATCGAGCCACCGCGCGGGTCCTGGTCGGGATGGTGGCCCCCTCCGACTCCCAACAGCTGCTCGACCTGCTCCAAGACCAGGTCCAGCCGCCGGAGTACGGCGCCGACATCCACGACCGGGAACGTGCCCTGGCCCGACGCGACCAGCTCGTGGCGCACCTGCGCAACCAGCTCATGCGAGGCCTGGCCACCGCCGAAGGCCAAGCCACCCTGCAAACACTCAAACGGCAGCTGCGCGAGGGCACCGTGGCCATGAAGGTCTTCACCGAGAAACCCCTGCACGGCAAGACCTACATCTTCCACGCCCCGACCAACAGGCACGGCTCACGGTGGTCCTACGTCGGCTCCTCCAACCTCACCGGCGCCGGACTGCACCGCAACCTCGAGCTCAACATCGACGTCCAGGACTCCGACGCCAACACCAAGCTCGCCGACTGGTTCGAGCAACGCTGGAACGACCCGTTCTCCCTCGACATCACCGCCGAGATCATCGACCTGATCGAAAGCTCCTGGGCCGACGAAACCCAGCCCACCCCCTTCGAGGTCTACCTCAAGGTCTGCCACTCCCTCTCCCAGGACGCCCGCGACGGCATGGGCTACGTGCTACCGAAGTCGATGAGCAACCTGCTCCTGGACTACCAGGAGAGCGCCGTGCGCACCCTCTCCCGGCGCATCGTGCGCCGCGGCGGGACCATGCTCGGCGACGTCGTCGGCCTCGGCAAGACCCTCACCGCCGTCGCCACCGCCCTGATGCTGCAAGCCGCCGAGGACTACTCCACCCTCGTGCTCTGCCCGAAGAACCTGCAGGCCATGTGGCAGCAGCACATCGACGAGTACGACATCAACGGGCGCGTGGTGCCCTACTCCATGGCCGAGAAGGTGCTGCCCGAGCTCAAACGGTTCAACCTCGTCATCTGCGACGAGTCACACAACCTGCGCAACAACTCCACCATCGCCTACGAAGCCATCAAGGACTACATCCGCGACAACGGTGCCAAGGTCCTGCTGCTGACCGCCACCCCCTACAACCTCGCCTTCACCGACGTCGCCAACCAGATCGGGCTCTACCTCGAGGCCGACGACGACCTCGGCATCGTGCCCGCCGAGGCACTGCGCAAGGACCCCGCCCTGGCCAGCAAGGTCGACGGCAAGATCAACACCCTCACCGCGTTCCGCCGCTCCGAGGAACCCGAGGACTGGAAGCGGTTGATGAGCGACCATTTAGTGCGTCGCACCCGATCCTTCATCAAGCGCTCCGCCAAGAAGGAGAGCGTCCTCCTACCTGATGGCACCACCCAGGAGCGGGAGTACCTCCAGTTCGCCAACGGTCAGAGGTTCCACTTCCCAACCCGCATCGCCACCCCGGTCAGCCACGCCTTCACCGACGATGACCCGGCCGCGCTGATGGAACAGGAGTCCACCCTCGACGCCATCCGCGACCTGATCCTGCCCCGGTACCGGCTCGCCGACTACGACAACCCCAAAGCCCAGCACACCGCCGCCGACACCAAGAACCTCGACGACATCCGCTCCGGACGCGGCAACGTCAGCGGCTTCGTGCGGATCAGCCTGTTCAAACGGCTCTCCTCCTCCGGGCACTCCTTCATCCTGTCCCTGCAGCGGCAACGGGCCCGCAACGAACTGTTCATCCACGCCATCGACCACCAGCTGCCGATCCCGCTCGGCTCCTTCACCGACAAACAGATCGCCGTCAGCGACCAGGACATCGAAGGTGACGGCGACCTGCACGGCAGCACCGCCACCCGCTACGAGACCCTCAAAAGGACCCTGCCGGCCAAGACCAAATGGGTCAACACCAGCGTCTTTAAGACCTCGCTACGCAAAGACCTCGCCGCCGACAACGACACCATCACCACCCTGCTGGACCAGTTCGGCAACTGGGACTCCACCCGCGACTCCAAGATCAACGCCCTGGTCGACCTGCTCACCAACGACCACCCAGGTGAGAAGGTCCTGATCTTCACCGAGTACAGCGACACCGCCGAGTACATCGCCTCCGCCCTCACCGACGCCGGCATCAGCGGCGTCGGTCTGGCCACCGGCGACTCCGACAATCCCGCCGAAATCGCCCGACGCTTCTCCCCCCTGTCGAACAAGCTCCCCAGCCAAACCGAGGACGACGTCGCCGAGGTCGAGAACCCGATCGAGGTCCTCATCGCCACCGACGTCCTCTCCGAAGGACAGAACCTGCAAGACAGCCACATCATCATCAACTACGACCTGCCGTGGGCGATCATTCGGATCATCCAGCGCGCCGGCCGTGTGGACCGCATCGGACAGAAATCCGACACGGTCAACCTGTACCTGATCACGCACGAGAAGATCGAGCAGCAGATCCGGCTGCGGCAACGGATCAAGGACCGACTTGGAGCCTCCGCCGAGGCGTTCGGATCCGATGAGAAGTTCTTCGGAGGAGACCGCGAGATCAAGATCCTCGACGACTTCTACAAGGGCCGCGTCACCGACGACGACAGCGACGAGGAAGCCGAAGCCGACTCCGTCAGCGAGGCATGGCTGGTCTGGTCCACCGCGCAAGAACAGTTCCCCACCATCACCGAGAAAGTCCTGCGGATGCAGGACATGGTCCACTCCACCCGCGGCCAGCGACTCAACGAACACGGCAGCGTCACCTGCTATGTCGCTACCGCCTCCGGCGTCGACGCCTTCGCCACCAGCACCGCTACCGAGGACCGCATCCTCACCCCCCTCGAAGCGCTGCAGGTGTTCCGAGCCGACCCCGACACCCCCACCGCTGCGCTGCGCGCCGACCACTTCGAGAGGGAGAGAGGGCTGGTCCAAGGAACCCTGCGCACCGAGACCATCGCCGCCGGCAACCTCAAAGGCATCCGCAAGTGGGCCTGGCAGCGCCTCGGAGGCACCAACTTCGGAGTGAGGGCCAGCGAGGCCCTCGACGCCCTGCACGCCCAGCCCCTCACCGAGCACGCCACGATGCGCCTGACGCAAGCACGACGCAACAAGTACAACCCCGACGACCTGGCCGACCTGATCAACCAGCTCCACAACGAAGACCGGCTCGTCATCGGCACTACCGACAACGACACCATCAAGATCGTCTGCTCGCTAGGAGTCCAGGACTGATGCCCAGCCCACTCATCGAACGCGCCGAGAAGCACGACTATCAGAAGCTCTTCCTGCACGACCTGAACTGGTCCCGCCCCGACCAGCCACCGGTCACCGTGGAGTACGACGGCCAGCACATCACCGCCACCAACGTCTCCCAGTACAGAGGCATCCGCGTCTGGGTCGTTGACCAGACCCCTGACTCCAGGCTCGAAGCCGAACTCGACCGGCACCTCGCCCGCTCCAGCACCGACCGCATCGTCATCTTCCACGACGAGCACGAACAGGTCTGGCGCTGGCCCGTGCGCCGCGCCAGCGGCAACACCACCACCACCCGCCTCAGCCGCCATCGGCACCGCACCGGCGACACCGACCCGCGCTTTGCGAACAAGCTCGACGTCATCCGCCTGCCCTTCGACCAGACCCTCGACGCCAACACCGTCCTGACCAAGGTGCGCCAAGCCTTCGACGTCGAGGCCCACAACGAGACCAAACACGCCTCCAAGCTCATGGCCCGCCTGTACGCCGCCATGGAGAAGGCCTACCCCACCAGCGTGGACCCCAAGGTGCAAGACCACGAGATCTCCGTGACACTCGCCCGCATCCTGTTCCTGATGTTCGGCGACGACACCGAGATGTGGCGCGAGAACCTCTTCCAGGACTTCATCCTCGAACACACCGCGACCGACGGAACAGACATCGGCTCCAAACTCACCGCACTGTTCGCCTACCTCGACACAGAACCGGAGCATCGCACTGGCGAACGCACCGAGTTCGACGGGTTCCGGTACGTCAACGGACGCATCTTCACCGAGCGAGTCACCCTCCCCGTTCTCAACTCCGAGTTCCGTGCTGCTGTGCTCGACGCGTGTGACCGTGACTGGAAGACCATCAGCCCAGCAATCTTCGGCTCCATGTTCCAATCCGTGCGCGACGCGGAAACCCGCCGCCAGCTCGGCGAGCACTACACCTCCGAAGAGAACATCCTCAAGACCCTCAACCCGCTCTTCCTCGACGAGCTCCGCGCCGACCTTGCCCACATCCGCACCCTCGGCAAATATGAAGCAGGCAAGCTCAACAAGCTCCGCGACAAGATCGGCCGGATCCGCTACATGGACCCCGCCTGCGGCTGTGGCAACTTCATCATCGTCGCCTACCGCGAACTCCGCGACCTTGAGCTCGCCATCCTCGAGCGGCTGCGAGAGATCGACATCGCCAAAGGCAAAACCGGTGAGGGAGACCGGAAGCTCTTCGCCAACCTCGACCTCAAGGTCAGCCTCGACCACTTCTACGGTATTGAGATCGACGAATGGCCCGCCCGGATCGCCGAGACCGCCATGTTCCTCATCGACCGACAGTGCGACCTCAAACTCACCGCCAGCCTCGGTCTAGCCCTGGACCGACTGCCCATCAAGAAGCAGCCCACTATCCGAGGCGGGAATGCTCTCACCCTCGACTGGGCTGCGGTCTGTCCACCCACAGCCGACACTGTCGTCGCCGGCAACCCGCCGTTCCTCGGTCACGCGACCCGCACCGACGCACAAGCACAGGAGCTGCGCGCTGCGTGGGGCAAGAACGACATCAGCCGCCTCGACTACGTCACCGGCTGGCACGCGAAAGCGCTGACCTATTTCGCAGGACGGCATGGCCGTTTCGCATTCGTCACCACCAACTCCATCACCCAAGGCGACCCGGTACCTCATCTATTCGGCCCGATCTTCCAGGCCGGATGGCGCATCCGCTTCGCCCACCGGACCTTCCCGTGGACCTCCGAGGCAACCGGCAAGGCGGCTGTTCACTGTGTCATCGTCGGGTTCACCAACCAATCGGACTCCGACAAGCCCGTCCTCTTCGATCACACCGCCGACACGAACACGGCCGGCCGGCGAGTCAGGGGCATCAACGCCTACCTCGTCGATGCCCCCAATGTCTTCGTGACCAAGCGATCGGCCCCTCTGGTCGCGGGCCTACCCGAAACCACCTTCGGCAACATGCCGCGGGATGAAGGCAACCTCATCGTCACTCCCGAGCAGTACCAGGAGGTCCATGCCGACCCGGTCGCTCGCACCTACTTGCGCCCCTTCATCGGCGCTGAAGAACTCCTCCACGGCAAGGAACGCTGGTGTCTCTGGCTCACCAACCTCGACCCCGCCGACCTGAGCCGCAGCAGCCTGCTCCGCAAGAGAGTCGACGCGGTCCGAGAGTTCCGACTCAAGAGCAGCGCCGCCAGCACCCGACAAATGGCCGCCACCCCGCACCTGTTCGGCCAGCGGCCAGCTCTTCACACCAAGCCGTACCTCGTAATCCGGCTCATCCCAATCGAGGGTGTAGGAGTTGGGGTCTGAAGCCGCCGGACTCGAGGAGGCATCTGGCGATGTAGTTGGTGAGGTTGCGGAACCCGAGGGCGGAGCCGCGTAGGTGTTCGAGTCGTCCGTTGATGGCTTCGGTGGGTCCGTTGCTGGTGCCGGGGCGGTCGAAGTAGGCCAGGACGTCAGCGGCTCGGGTCTTCAGGGTCCGGCCGAGTTTGGTGACCTCGACCAGCGCGGTGGGGACGCCGGTGCTGACGGAGTCGATGAGCTTGACCATCAGCTCACGTCCTGTCGCGCGGTCTTCGTGCCGGTAGGCGGCGATCATTCTCTGGTAGATGCCCCAGGTCGCCTCGACCTGCACGTGCTCGTCGGGCGTGAACAAGGCGGTCAGCCGCTCGGCCTGCTTATCGGTGAGCAGGTCAGCGCCGGTGTGCAGGGTCCGCCGGGCCCGGTAGAGCGGGTCGCTCTTGCGGCCGCGGTGGCCGTGCAGGTCTTGTTGGACGCGGCGCCGGCAGGTGTCCAGGGCGTCCCCGGCCAAGCGCACGACGTGAAAGGGATCCATGACGGTGACCGCGTCGGGTAGTTCCTCGGCGGTGGCGGTCTTGAACCCGGTGAACCCGTCCATCGCGACCACCTCCACGGCGTCGCGCCACGCTTGGGGGCGGTGCGCGAGCCAGGTCTTGAACGCCGCCTTGGAGCGGCCCTCGACCATGTCGAGCAGCCGGGCTGGGCCGGTGCCGTCACGGATCCCGGTGAGGTCGATGATCACGGTGACGTACTTGTCACCCGTGCGGGTGTGGCGCCACACGTGCTCGTCGACGCCGATCGCGCTGACGCCGTCGAAGCGTCCCGGGTCGTCGATCAGGGCCCGTTTGCCCTCGGCCAGGACGGCGTCGTTGGCGGTGTTCCACGCGACCGCGAGTCCTTCGGCGACCCGCGCCACCGTGAGGTGTTTGAGCACGATCGCCTCCAGTGCCCACCGCAGCCCCTGACGTGACAACTTCGCCCGCGGCTCCGCCGCGGCGGTGGTGTCTTGGCGCCACACGTGTCCACAGTGCGCGCACCGGTACCGACGGACCGTCACCACCAGCGTGGTCGGGCGCCACCCGAACGGTTCGTGCGCCAACACCCTGGTAACCGTGTCCCGCGGGGCGCCCTCGCACCCACACCGCCGGCACCACTGATCAGGCTCGACCACCCGGCACGCGATCACCGCACGGTCACGCTCCACCCGCTGCCCTACCGCCTCGAGGCCGAGCTCGTCAAGGCGGGCGAACGTGGTCAGGTCAGGGCTGGTGAAGGTAGCGTCAGGCACGTCGAGGTCTTCCAGGTGGGCAGCGTCAGAACTTCCATCCTGCGAAGGCCTCGACGCCTATCCCCGCACCGACGCGCCGACCACGGCGAAGTCAGGTCCTACACCCTCGATTGGGAAGAGCCGCGAAAGACGCCGGCAGGAAGGGTAGGCATACGCGATTGTGGCACTCGGTGAGCACCGCGACGCGGCGGATCGGAACGCCCACCACCTGCGGTGCGAAGTTCACTCCGTGGGTTCCAGAGGTCAGTGGTTGCGGACAGGTCGTCACGACCCACGGTGACCTTAGTTCGTCGGGGTCAGCAGCAACGGACTCGAGGAGCAGACCCAGACAAACGAGTTCGCCAGTCCATCGGGTGGCGTGTGGGTGGTCACGAAACCGGCCGCGGCCAAACGTCGCACAGGACCTTGGCCAGTTTCACCGATCGCTTCCGGATGTCTTCCTCGGTCCAGGCCTCGGCGTGGTGGTCGACTATCTCGCGACTGAGCAGCAGCACGCTGTACTTGTTCAGCAGGGAACGCTTTCCAAGGCCCTTGTTCTCGCCAGTTGTCTTGAGCGGGGCGGTGGCGGCGTCAGTCCAAGGTCGGTGCGACAACGTCCCATTGAGGTCGGAGGTGACCAGGGTGAGGTTGCCCAGGGTGTTGACGAGTTTGTCCCGGTCCGCTGCTGCTTCGGGCGACAGTTTGGGCTCGGGGTCCCAATGGCTGCGCCATGCCTGAGGCATGACGTGCTCAACCGAGAGTTTGGAAGGCACGGAGACAGCCTCGTGGCGCTGGGTACGCATGTTCATTTCCAGCGCCTCGAGGACTACTCGGAGTCGGGATTGCCGCACGTTGCCGTAGAGCTTGATCCCGGGCAGGGTCGCGATCATGTCGTCATCGCTTGGCCACGTTCGCGCGTCCGAGGTCTGGTTGGCGAGGTAGTCCCTGACGGCCCCGCCAACCTCGTCGACGAGGACATCATCGAGGGTCCCCAGGATGGCGACCATCATCTTGTTGACGTCTTTCATCGTGCTGCGCAGGAGCGTGCGTCGAATAACCCAGCTCTCGAGCGCACCGAGGGCGATCGCGATCTGGCCCTGCGGGACGGCGTGGTTCTCCGACAACATCCAGAGAAGCAGAGGGGTTGTCGAGGCTAGTTCGAGCGACTCCACGACTCGCCCGTAGAACTGGCCTTCGACACTGTCTCTCGACAGTTGGGCGAACCCGCGGAACGTGTTGGCGTCTCGGCGCAGTTCGCTGAGGAGTACCTCAGCGTCGGCAGTCGTGGTCATCAGGGGCTTTGCGTAGGCGACGAACTCCCGGAACACCTCGTCGGTGAGGACGTCGTCACGGCGGCGCATGGTCAGCCAGTACTGGAGGAAGATGTCGATCCGGGAGCGCATGTGTCGGCCCTGTGTGATCTCGTCACGCCACCAGGTGTCGTCGAAGTCGGCCCAGTACTTCTCGGGCCAGGAGTCGACGTTTGCGTGGAGTTGTTCCCCCACCTGGAAGATCCAGTTCTTGATGAGATCGGCCTTGAGCAGCGGGGTGCCGCGGTCGTTGAGGGTCTCGAAGATGACCTGGTCGTCGTCGTGGCCGGTCAGGTTGATGGCGACGACGTAGAGCCGGGACTGGACCACGTCAGACAGCGCGGCGACGCGGGCCTTCTCGTCACCGAGAGGCTGCTCGCCCTCGTCGACTATGCCGGCCAGCCAGTTACCGACCTCAGTCCGGAAGAATTCATGGGCTTCGACGATCAGGTGATCACCGTTGTGAGCGCCAGCCCCGTCCATCGCGAACTCGAAAGCGGCTCGGTCCGAGCGTGATGGCCATAGCTTGAAGCGTTCGGGTCGGCCGGCGAACCGCTTTGCCTGGTTCAGTATGAGCTCTTCAATCGCCTCTGCCTCAACTTCGTGGCCACGGCGCAGCACTGCTTCATGGACTGCGTCGAGCATGATCTGCAGTGTCGTGCTGCGTTGCTGACCGTCGATCACAGACTGCCTTGTGACATCGCCTGCGGTCGCTGACTTCAGCTTGAAGACGACTGCGCCGAGGAAATGACCGCCCACGGCCTCGAGTGAGGCTTCGTCCCCGTCAGCAGCGATGATCTTCTCGGCCACACGGCGAACGTCTTGCCACAGGGGCTGCCATTGGTCGTCGAGGGTCCACACGTACGGGCGCTGGAATGCCGGGATCTCGTAGTGGACGGTCGTCCCAAAGAGTTCACGCGGGTTGAGTGCGTCGGCTTTCACAGTGCCCCCTGTTGAATCGGTGCCGGCTGCAGGCTAGCCGGTATCACTGTTTCAGCGGGGCCCTTCGGTCGACTTCGGCTATCACGGGCCACCTCGACTCGGTGCGTGGATCGGCGCTGGCCTTGCCATGTTGCCGCGGCGGCCGCCAGGCAGATGACGGCGACGACGGCACCTCCCACGTTCGCTTGACCAACCCATGCCGCTGCAGCAAGGGCGTAGCCCGCCACGACCAGTGGCGGCCCGGCCGCTCCGTAGTGCCTGCTGGTGAAGGCTCCGATGATGAGCAGGCTCGCGGCGAAGGTGCAGATGGGCGCGAGGAGCGCGAGGGGCGGCTGAGGGATGCCAACACTGAGCGCCGCTGGAGGAAGGTTCGCCCCGGCGACCATAGGTATTGCAGCGAGGCCGGCAACCCAAGTTGTCAGAGACCGGCGCCGGCCCTTCCGCAGCGCCAGTTCGCAATCGCGATCGCTGACGGTAAGTCGAGCTAGACGATTCGCTCGACGAAGCGACACTGTCGGCGCACTCATACCGTAGGCGATCCCCAAGCAGGCTGCGAGGACAAGCAGGCCAGTGGCACCTGCGTTGCGCATGAGTGTGGTGGCGCTCACGACTGTGCCTGCGGCGAGTATCGGGGCGAGCGCGCGCACCCACCGCGCGCCCGTCAACCCCACATGAGTGTCGTGCAGCAAAGCCGTCGGTGTGCACCGCCCACGCCGGCGCGCCGTTGCCACCCAGTGGCGGGTCGCCGAACTGGCTGTAGACGTCCTGGTGCATGTCGAGCATCACGGAGTAGCCGCGTTTGGCATACCACCCGACCATGGTCTCGACCCGGTCGAGATAGGCCGTGTCATAGCGACCCGGTTCGGGCTCGACCATCCGCCACGAGATGAGGAAGCGCACCGTGTTGGTGCCGTAGTCGACGTGCTCACGCTCGACGTCGGCCTCGGTCAGCTTGGGCATCCCGTCGGGGGCGATCTTGGAGTTGCTCGCCGTGTTGAAGCCGCGCACCTCCAACGTGGCGCCCGCCCTGTCGGTGAGTGCCCCGCCTTCGGTCCCGGGAGCACTCCGGAGCGCAGCCCCCACACCGCCACCGAGGATGGCGAGTGCGACGAGTCCCGCCAGGACGGCCTTGCCTCGGAGCCTGCGCATGGCCGAACGCTACTGTTCGAGCGTGCCGTCCACACCGCCAGTGACCACTCGACCGTGGGTCGCGTCGCTACTCGTGGCCTTGGCGGCCCTCGCAAGCGGGAGTTGGACCGTCGTCGGCCAGTGGTGGGCGTATGCCGCGTTCGGCCTCATCCCTCCCGCGCTCGGCCTTCCGCAGGGCTGGCCTCCACTGCGGCTGGCGCCTCTAGGTGGCACCACGTGGACCTGGTGGGCGATCGAGACCGTGGGGGCGTTCGTCATGATCGTCGCGGTGTGGCTGTGGACCCGAGCCGGGCGCCGCCCCTTCCTCACCCCGCTCTGGGCTGTGATCGTCGGGGTGACCTTGGGCAACCTTGTCCGCATCATCGGCACCTCGGTCATCGCTCTCCACGACCTGCGCACCTTCGGCGTCGCGGTGCTGGGGACTGTGCTGTTGTCATTGCTCTGGGGGCTGGTGCTCGGCCTCGTCGCCGCGACAGTCCACCGCCTGATGGCCCCTGTTGCCCGGGGGTGATGGCGTGCCCTGGTGCGTACATCGGGGTCGTGCCCAGTGCTCCGATGCCGCCCGTGGATCGGATGGCAGGTCCTCGCTGCAGGGGATATCGTGCCAGTCGTGAGTGCAGCCACGCCGACTGGCCGGCCGGACGCCTCGAGCGGGGCGACGCCATCTCCTGCACGAAGTGTGCGCCCCGAGCGCCCCGAGTTCTCCGTGAGCGCCCCGGCGCCCGGAGCCGTTGAGGTCCCACGTCCGGCGCAGGTTTCCAGGGCCATGTGGATCGGTGCGGCTGGCGCAGGGGGCCTGCTCCTCGTCGCCTTGATGATGTTCATCGCCCGGTCCCATCTGGTGGCCCACTTGAGCGGGCTGTTGACCGAGCGGGATGCGACGGTGAGCGTCCAGGCCATCGAGGACGGTGCGTCGAAGGTCGTGCTCATCGGAGCGGGAGTGCTGGCCACCCTCGGACTGCTGGAGATTCTCGTGGTCGTGGCGTTCAACAACCGCGTCGTCGGGATGCGGGCACTTCTGGGCTTGCTCTGCGTGGTGCACGCACTCGTCGTCGGCGCGACCCTGCTCCTGCTGCCGCGGGACTCGTGGCCGGCGTGGGTCGCTACGGGGGCGCTGGCGGTCAGTGTCCCGCTTGTGCTCTGCGCGTTGGCCTTCTCGATGCACCCCGACATCTCGCCTTGGCTGAAATCACCTCACGGGCCGGGACGAGCCCACTCCTAGTTGGGCGACGGGGAGCCCTCGGGCGCTGCGGAGAGCGGGGCCGGAAGGTGGGACAGGATCTCCTCCAGGCTACGGACCACCGCCCGAGCGACGAGGTTCACGCGTTGATCTCGCGCAGGGTCGTTCTCGATCGCACGCCACGTGGCGATCAGTTCACTGGCCACCGCGCCCGCTCTCTCATCGCTCAGGTGATCTGAGCCGTCTGTGGTGACTGCCAGGCGCTGCTCGGTCGTGGCCCCGTGGCCACCCAAGATCCGTTCGGCCTGGGCGAGTTCTGACGGGGTGAGTTCGGGGCGATCGCATGCCCGGAGTTCCGACAGCAACACGGTTTCCCGGAACTGGTGACTCTGCTGCAATTCGCGGCGGATGGCTTCCTCGTGCGAGCGGGCCGACGGGGATTCATCGAGAGCCAGCAGGCGAGCGACGGACGACAAGGCGTGGCGGGCCTTGAGCGCGTCAGCGCGGGCAGCGAAGTTGTGTTCCAGGGAGGTCAGCATCTGCTCGAGTCCACTGCGTCTGACCAACTCGTCGCTGAGTGAGGATGCGGTGTCGTAGCCGTCGCGGATCAGGACGACCCCGAGTCGGAGGCCGAAGAGCCCGAACCGGCTGAGCAGGCCCGACTTGACGGCCGGATCGGACAGCAGGCGCCCCGGACTTCGGCCCGACGCGAACCGGTGCGCGGACAGGAGCAAGTCCTCCCTGACCGAGCGGTCGAGGGCGGCGAATTCGACCAGAGCGTCGAACTCCACCTGTCTCAGGGTTCGCGCGGTTTCGGCGAGCAGCCCTGCGACCGGGACGACGTCGAGGCAGAGAGCACGCACGGCGGGATCCTGGCGCTGGCGTTCGGCGATGCGCTCTGCTGCGATCAGGGCATCCATCCGCCCACCACCGACCTCGTCGGCCCGGGACAGGACCCCCAGAGTGGTCAGCGGGCCGATCCCTGCTCCACCTCGCGAACGGAAAGCCGCCAAGGCGTCGGCATCCGTGGCGTGGACGTGCGAGAGGAGGTAGATCACGGCGTCGACGTCCGGCGGCCCATCCTCCGGGAGGAGGACGGCTTCGGACGTCGCGCTCACCCCGGCCGAAAGGGAGGCCAGCCCTGGGGTGTCGACGAGAGTCAACTTCTCGAGGGCAGGGGCGGGCCACTCGACGTCAATGCGCTGAACGTCCTTCGGGTCGAGTCTCGCGTTGTTCCCCGCCAGTGAGGCATCGACACGGGCGATCGGAACGCCGGAGACCTGGCCGTCTCGTTTCACGACCCGCACCCGGGGGGTGGCGCCAGCGCGGTACCAGGTCACGATGCTGGTGACTTCGGCAGTCCCGGTCGGGGCCACGTCCTCTCCGAGAATCGCATTGAGCAAAGTGGACTTCCCCGCCTTGAGCCGCCCGGCAATCGCGATGCGCAGTCGGTCGTCCAAGCGCTCCAGGGCCCGATCGACAGCTTCATGGGACGCCACTGGCATCGAGTCCCGGGCCGCCAAGATCAGTCCACGCGCAGTGTCCGAGAGCCCGGGATTGGCCAGCTTCCCGATCGGGTTCTGGGTATCACTCACGACCGACCCCTGGCCGACCCGACCGGAGTCGGGGGCGGCTTCACGGCGGCGGGACCACGCGGCATACCCAAGTTCTCCACCTGGCGACGAAGGTCAGCCAGCTCGGTGGCCACGCTGGTGGTCTCCTTCAAGGCATCGGAGCGTTGCGCGGTCGTCGTGATCGCTGCCTGCTTCGCCGCCTCGAGCGAGGCAGCGATGGACCTCGAGTGCTGCTCCGCGACACCCGTGTAGTACTCGCGCACGGTGCGCTGGACGATCCGCAACTGCTCCCTGAGTTCCTTGTTGACCTGGAAGATGACGTCGTCTACGTACTTCCGGACGAGAGCGTTCGCCTCAGCACGCCGACGCTTAAGCCGGTTCTGCAGCTCGTCGCGGTAGACCTTGGTGCCCATCAAGAGGCCGGCGCCGACGGAGATCGGATTGATCAGCGCCATCCCGGCGAGCCCCGTGACCACACCGAACATCAGGACCCCGCCGTACGAGCCGCGAAGTCCGATGATGACCTTCTGCGCCGAATTGAGAATGCCGGGATCGAGCTTTCCCATCTGCGCCACCGGGTCGATCAGCCCAGTGGTCTCTCGGAGTTGGAAGACGGGCGTCGCGGCCTTGGAGTCCTCGTCGAAGTGCTTGCCGACCGACTCGACCAGCCAGGTTGCGTTCTCGTCAGCCCAGTGGAAGGTCTCCGTGAGGGCATCAGTGATGCGTCCCTCGAGCCATTGGGAGAACTCGTCCCACACCTTGCCCGGGTCTCCTGCCTCGATGGAGGCCTCGGCCTCGCGCATCACTCGACGCACGCGATCGCGCAAGTCATGATCGAGGTCGGCGCTCAGGTCGCTCATCCCATCATTGAGGGTCACTTGCCACCGGGCGGAGCGCTGCTTGAGCTCGTTGGCGCGCTGCTGGGCCACGGACAGTTGCTCCGTGAGCTCGGGGAGACTCGCGGGGTCCTCGAGAGCCCCCTTGTGCGCGCTGACCGTCATGGCGAGGCCGTCAATGACGGTCAGGAGATCATGGCGAGTGGACGCCAGCAGCAGGGCATCGCGTCGCCCGATGACCCGACGGTGCAGGTTGGCGACGAGTTCGGTGACGTTGGACTCGGTGTTGAGCTCGACGTCGCGGGTCGCCGCGGCCCGGAGCCGGAGTTGGGCTGACACCGGCGTGATGTCCACGTGCAGGTCAGCGCGCTCGAGGTGCGCCCTGTTGACGTCGACCACGGACCGCCAGTCGGCATGCAGATCGGTCTTGCTCTGCACACAGAGCACGGTCGGGCAGGCCGAGAGGACCTGTCGGAGGAGGGTCATCTCGGGTGCAGAAAACTCGCTCCCGGCGTCGGAGACCAGGAGGACGGCGTCGGCCGTGGGGAGCACCCCCGTGGTGGCAGCCGTGTGCATCGAGGACAGTCCGCCCATTCCCGGGGTGTCCACGAGGACCAGACCAGTGCGCAACATTTCGCGAGGGATGAATGCCTGCGCCCCGACGATGTGATGGTCCGGCTCCAAGACGATGCTTCCGCTGGTGTAACGCCCGAGCTCCCCCATGGGAACCTCGCGCTTCAGGGTGGTCGCGACGTGGGTGGTCGATTCCCACCCGGATCTGGGGGGATCATCGTTGCGCCTGAGCAGGACAAACGCTCGGGGCTGCTCACCATAAGCCACTTCTGTGGGCACCGCGGTCGCGATGTCGTCGTCAACGGGGCACACCGGGGCATTGACGAGAGCGTTGACGAGCATGCTCTTGCCCTGCTTGAACTCA
>JBAOHJ010000004.1:0-236163 GCA_037045055.1 Dermatophilaceae bacterium
ATCACCGACGACGCGCCCATCGGTGCCCCGCCCGAGTCGGCCGCGCAGAAGATCGACGCCGCCCGAGCGCGCTCCGCGCTCGACAAGGTACGTCAGCTGGTCGCTGATGAGAGCCGTCAGACAGAGGTCGATCTCCAGGCCGTCAGGCGCGACCAGCCCGGGCCTGGGCGCAGCATCTGACCCTTCCCAATGTCATGACTGGGGCGTAGCCTTGAAGGTGAGGCGGATTTCTCCTTACCTTTGGGCCGCTCGCGGCAGACCTTCGGGTCACTCTCCACGCACCGTCTCGACAACGACTCGCGTGTTGAGAGGAGCCCATCATGATCCGCCTACTGTGGACAGCCAGCGCCGAGGTCCGCTACTTCCTGCGTCGCTACATGCCGAGCAACATCCTGCTCGACCTGATCCGCACGAGGAAGGGACTGAAGTGGGGCGTCCCCGCGATGCTCCTGGCCGGTCCCTACCTGGCCATCGCCTTCTGGTGCACCACACTCATCGAGAACGGCGGCCCAGGATGGCTCCACCTCGTCGTGCTGGTCTGCCTCTGGAACGCTCTCAAGATGATGGCCATCGGCCCAGTGAGCGTCGTTCTCCTCGTAAGGGCTCGCGCCCGTGAATACCGCGAGCAGCGGCAGCAGCGGCAGGAGCTCTCCGAGGATGTGCCACTGGGTGAGCTCACTCGAAGCTCTCGCTGAGTTCAGGCTCCGGCGTCCACCGCTGACCGGCGCGCTACAGCGTGCGCGTCGGAGCAGGCGAAGGTGGGCCGACCTGCTCCATGTCGAGTCGCTCTCGTGACACCTGGCCCCGCTCCACCAGCTTGGCGAGGTCCGAAGTGTCCGCCACCAAGGACGCGATGCCGTCGCGCAGCAAGCGATGCGGTCCTATGCTCGCGGCGCTCGTGACTGGTCCGGGAACGGCACCGACACGTCGGCCGAGTTCGTCGGCTCGCTGGGCAACCAGCAGTGAGCCAGATCGAGCACCCGCTTCGACGATCACCGACGCGTAGGACAGCGCAGCCATCAGCCGGGCTCGGGCGATGACCCGGTGTCGGGTCGGAACGGCACCCGGCGGAACCTCACTGACGAGAAGGCCGACATCAGCGACGCGATCAAGCAGGTCGCGATGGCCGACAGGGTACGGGCGATCGACTCCGTTGGCGAGAATGGCGATCGTGTCGCCACCTGCAGCGAGGGCGGCCTGGTGCGACGCGCCTTCGATCCCGTAGGCACCTCCCGCGACGACAACTCGTTCCTCTGCGGCAACGGAACTGGCGAGTTCCCGAGCCACGTATTCACCGTAGGAGGTGCATGCCCGAGCCCCGGTGATCGTGACGAGATCGCTCATCGGACGCGAGAGGAAGGACGACGTGCCGCGAGTCCACAGCACGTAGGGCGCAACTTCACCAAGATCGTCGAAGGCGGTAGGCCAGTCGTTATCGCCTGGGATGAGTGCTCGAACCCCCGATTGGTGCACCTGGTCGATTCGCCCGGCGAGCTCCCTTCGCATCTGGCACCCTGAGGCGTTCGCGCCAGACCTGCGCGTCCACTGGGCTCAGACCGACTACTTCGCGGTCGTGCTCAGCGAGCCAAAGCGTCTCGACTGCTCTGAGCCTGGACAAGATGCGTCCTGTCACCGGGTCATTGGGCTCGACGAGCATGGACAGCACCATCCTCGCGGTGCGCTCGTCGCTCGCAACATCGCTCAAGCTGGCCATCATCGGTTCCTCTCGGCGTTTCACTTACCGACGAGGTACACGGTCGGCCCCGGTTGGGCCGCAGCTAGGAGAGGACGGCGCGGATATAGATGCCGACTCCTATGAGCAAGAGCGCGCCGTAGAAGGGCAGAATCGACCACGAAGACCAAACGCTCCAGGTCGGGACCCATCGGCCAACAACAGTCTTGACTCGCTCACGCCATCCGGCCGACGCCGGTATCGGATCGTCAGCTTCGGATGGGTCGAGTGAGAACTGCGGGACGGCCCGCGTGCCCCGTGCAACTGTGTCGTACAGGCGCCGATAGGCGCGTTCTTGTCGCAAGTAGTTGGCGTCGAGGAACATGAAGAGCACGACCGCAGCGAGTCCGAGCAGAGCTACCGCCCGGGAGTGCTGGATCAGCGCGAACCCATAGGTGGCCGTCGCAACTGGCAGCAGCCACCCCTTCGCGCTTGATGACGCAGCGGACATGCGAGTGACGACTGCCTGGATGAAGTCGAGGTGCTTCCGCCGATCTTCTTCAGAGGGTGCGCTCGACGTGCTCAACTGTTGCTCGCCTTCCGACACTCGACTCTCAGCGCTTCCCACGCGTCGTCCTTCTCCTTCTCGCTGTAGTTGCTTTCGGGCGGCCAGATGTGGCCGATGGGGTCGCCTTCCCAGCGAGGCACAAGATGAATGTGCAGGTGGAAGACAGTCTGGCTCGCCGCACTGCCGTTGGACTGGATGACATTGAGCCCGTCCGGATTGACTGCACGTTTGACCGCTGCGGCGAGCCGGGTTGTTGCGTCAGCGAGCTGTTCTGCAGTGCTTCGGTCAAGCGTCCAGATGTCGGGAACGTGGATGCGAGGGATGACCAGGGTGTGTCCGAGGGTTGCCGGGTTGTGGGGGAAGAACGCGACGACATGCTGATCGCGATAGACCTCGCGGGCATCGGGGTCGTCTCTCTGGACGATCTCGCAGAAGGGGCAGTCAGGATCGTTTGTAGGCATTGTTGACCCAAGTAGTGATGTTCGCCTTGATGTCCGCGTAGACGGCCTGGCTGTTCGATCCGCTGGGGCTGTAGACCGGCACGTAGTCGCCGACGGTGCCGCCGCCCTTGAGCGACACCTTGCTGAACGGGTTCTCTCCGTATGAGTCGGTGTTGCCGTTGCGGTCGGCCAGCCCATGGATTCGGATGCCAACCAGCGGCTTGTGGTTGTCCCAGGCGTGCGCGATCTCGTGGCGCACCCACGGACGGCTGGCAGTCTGAGCGCCAATCAAGACTACGACTGCCGACTTGTAGGCCATCTGATCGGCGATCCACTTCTTGATGGCCGCGTCACCCTTGCGCTTGACTTCCTCCCACTGCTGCGCGTTGAGGATGGGCTGTCCCTCCAAAGCGCCCATCTGGATGATCTGCTGCACCCGCCATGCGTCGCGGTCGTAGTGGAAGCTGTAGAAGACTGACTTGGCCATGCTTGACTCTCCCGTCACCTGCGGTCGAGCCGCTCTCGTACCGTCAATCCAAGCCTACGGTGGACCACTGACATTCGAACTTTGATGCGCCCTCGCGCGGAGCCAGACCACCATCCTGCTTCACGACACGCCGTCGATGATCTTGTCCGCGATGAGGCCAGCCTCGACCAGAGCTGCACGCACTGCCTTGCGGTCCACGCCCATCCGACGACCGATCGCTCGCATCGAGACACCCGCACGGGCGAGCCGCACCGCCTCCGCCTTCTCGTCGAGGCCCAACCCCGGGCGGCGGCTCGGCACGTTGCGGCGGCGCAGGTGGGAGAACACCGTTGCGCGGTGGATGCCGTACCTCTCGGCGAGTGTCTTGACGCTCATCCCGGCGAGGTAGTCGCCGACGAGGGCGTCCACTTCGGAGGCGGTGAGAAAAGTTTGAGCCGTCTCGACAGTCCTCACGACGGGGCCACGATCGTCCTTCGGAGCGGTATTCTGGGGACGTCGAGAGACCTCGTAGACCCCACGGTCTAGGCGGTTGACCAGGGTTTTCGTCTTGGGGGCGGAGTTGCCGAACGTACTACTCAGGCACCCCCGTGACGGTGGTGGCCCCGACCGGCCGAGGTCGGGGCCGCCGCTCGTCGGAGCCTGTCTGCTCGTCCGCACGGCTTGAGCCGATTACTCGGTGCCCGGACCCATGGGGTCTGGGGGCCCACCTGCGTGTCGAGGCCCACGGTGTGGTTCGGTGGTGGGGTGGCAGACGCGGGCGCCGGATGGCGCAGCCTGAGCCGGTCGATCCGGGCCGCCGACGTGGCCGGGATGCGGGCGGCCCGATCGGCCCGGGGGCCCGGCGTGGGGCTGGGAGCGTTCGCCGCGCTCGCGGTGCTCCTGC
Source organism: Dermatophilaceae bacterium (assembly GCA_037045055.1). GTDB lineage: Bacteria > Actinomycetota > Actinomycetes > Actinomycetales > Dermatophilaceae > Phosphoribacter. The sequence continues at coordinate 4,051 of JBAOHJ010000004.1, forward strand.
TCGTCGTCGTGGGTGCGGGCCTCGGCGGTCCGGTCGTGCAGGCGGGGCAGGCGCAGGCGGCGCAGGCGGGCCAGGCGCAGGCGGCGCCCCGGCATACCTCCTTGCGCAGCGTCTCCCCCGCCGACGGCGCCGTCCTGGCCACGCCGCCGACGCAGATCGTCCTGGTGTTCGACGAGGCCGTGTCCGAGCGGTTCCACCAGGTGGTGCTCACCCGCGCCGGAGCGGCCGTCTCGCTCGGCGAGACCGCCGTTTCGTCCGACACGGTGCGCACGCCGATCCCCGGGGTGCTCGAGGCCGGGGCCTACCGGATCGCCTATCGCGTGGTGGCCACCGACGGACACCCGATCACCGGGCAGTCGGCCTTCGAGGTGGCCGGCGTCGGGTCACCGCCCGGCTCGGCGGGCACCGCAGGTTCGGTGACCGCGGCGCCCACCGGCGACGCGACCACGGCGGCTGCGCCGGGATCACCGGAGCCGCCCAATCACCTGCCCGGGTATGCCATTTCGGGGGCGCTGCTGTTGGGCGCCGTCGGGTTGCTGGTCTGGGATCGGCGGCGCCGGCGTGCCGCAACGGATTTCCCGCCCGAGCCGGGGTCCGTGTAGAGTCGGCGTTCGCGCGCCGCTAGCTCAATGGCAGAGCAAGTGACTCTTAATCACTGGGTTCGGGGTTCGAATCCCTGGCGGCGCACCCCGACAGGCGCACCCTGACCGCTGGCGCTCCCGACCACCAGCACGCCTGAGCGCCGGCCCGCCGTGTATCAGCTTCCCGAGAGGTGACCTCTCCTTGGCAGCGCGCCCGCCCCGGGGCGGGCACGCCGATTCCGGAGGTTCGTCATGTCCGTGTGGCTCGCCATCCTCACCACCATCAACCCGTCCGCCTGGGACGCGATCGTGCCCCACCTGCCCCCGATCCGGGGCTACTGACCTCGGCAGGGGGGTTTCGGGGGGCTCTGCATTGCCCGCCAGTGGCGGGCAATGCAGAGCCCCCCGAACCCACTGGTTCGACGCGTCGCGCTCACTCGCGCCAAGGGAGGGCGCGGCGGTGAGTCGGGGTCAGGGACTACAGATACAGCCCGGTCTGACCATCGTCCACGCGAGAGGCCGCCACCGCGTGGATGTCCTTCTCCCGCAGCAGGATGTATTCCTGGGACTGCAACTCCACCTCGTGCCGGTCCTCGGGGTCGAACAGCACTCGGTCGTCGACCTCGATGTGTCGCACCGCGTGCCCGGTGGCCACGACGCTGGCCCACACCAGCCGCTTGCCGACCGAGGCGGTGGCCGGGATGAGGATGCCCCCGCCGGACTTACGCTCCCCTCGCTCGGCGTCGACGCAGACCAGCACGCGGTCGGCCAGCATGCGGATCGGCAACCGATCGAGGTCGCCGGCAGCCCCCCGGCGTCCTCCGGATCGCGCCTCGCCCACCTCAGCGGCGCCGACGGCGGATCAGCCCGAGCAGCAACAACACCACCGACGCCGCCCCGAGAACCGCCGCGACTCGGTCGGAACGCAGCGTGCCGTCGTCGTATCGGGTCGCGCCGTCGAACGAGGTCTTGAGCGAGGCCACCTCACGCCGGGCGATCTCCTTGGGCTGGGCACGATAGGCCAGCTGGTCGACGGTGCTCGCCAAGCGGGTGCGCGAGGCCTCGATCTCGGCCTCGATCTGCTCGACGGACCGTGCGCGCGGCTCGCTCATCGGCCGACTCCCTTCGCTCTGCCGCTCACCCTACCCACCCGCGACGCCTCAGACACCGAGGTCCTTGCGCAGCTTGGCCACATGCCCGGTGGCCTTGACGTTGTACCGCGCGTCGACGACTCGCCCGTCCGGCCCGACGACGAACGTCGAGCGGATCACCCCGGTGACCGTCTTGCCACACATCGTCTTCTCCCCGAAGGCGCCGTATGCCGCGAGCGTCGCCTTCTCGGGGTCGGACAGCAGGGTGATCGTCAGGCCCTCCTTGGCCCGGAACTTCGCCAGCTTCTCCGGACGGTCCGGGCTGATGCCCACGACCGCGTACCCCTTGGCGGCGAGGGCATCGAGGGAGTCGGAGAAGTCGCAGGCTTGGGTGGTGCACCCCGGCGTCATCGCCGCCGGGTAGAAGTAGATGACGAGGCTGCGGCCGGCGAAATCGGACAGCGACACGCTGGCGCCGGTGTCGTCGAGCAGGGTGAACGCGGGGGCGGGGTCGCCCGCCGCGAGGCGGTCGGTCACGGCATACTCCTGGGGTTTGTTACTGCAAATCGTTTGCAATAGCATCGACGGGGTCCGGCCCCCCACGCTAGCGACCAGGAGCGCACCATGCACGTGCCCGACGGCTTCCTCGACGCTGCGACCTCGCTGGCGACCGGGGCCGTGGCCGCGGTGGGCGTCGCCGGCGCCTTGCGGGGCGCCCGGCGCGAGCTCGACGACCGAACCGCCCCGCTGGCCGGCCTCGTCGCGACCTTCCTCTTCGCGGCCCAGATGCTCAACTTCCCGGTCGCCGCGGGCACGTCCGGCCATCTGCTCGGCGGCACGCTCGCCGCCGTGCTCGTCGGGCCGTGCACGGCGACTCTGTGTCTGACCGTCGTGCTCGCCGTGCAGGCGCTGCTGTTCGCCGACGGGGGGCTCACCGCGCTCGGCACCAACATCACCCTCATGGCCCTGGTCGGGGTGTGGGTCGGGTATGCCGCGTTCCTCGCGGCCCGTCGGTTGCTGCCCCGCAGGGTGGCCAGCCTCCCGTGGGCCGCGGCGGTGGGCGCCGCGGTCTCGGTGCCGGCCGCCGCCCTGGTCTTCGCGGGACTGTTCGCACTCGGGGGCACCGTCCCGGTACCGCTGGGCACCCTGGTCGTGGCCATGGGCGGCGTTCATGCGCTCATCGGCGTTGGCGAGGCGGCGATCACCGCCCTCGTCGTCGGGGCCGTCGTCGGAGTCCGCCCCGACCTCGTCCACGGCGCCAGGCCCCTGCGGCGGCCGATCGCGACGACCCACCCGGCCGGGGTCGGCCGATGAACGCCCCGACCCGACCGGCCCGGCACGCCCGCGGGGGACGCCTGCTGTGGCTCGGCGGGCTGCTCGTGGCCGTCGTGCTCGCCGGCGCGGTGAGCGCCCTGGCCTCCACCGCACCGGACGGCCTCGAGCGGGTGGCTGAGGACCACGGGTTCGACGGGCAGGCCGCGGCGCGGGCCGCCGCCGTCGCCGACGGCACCGCCGGCAGGCTGCTCGGGCTGCTGGTCGTCCTCGCGATCGCCTCGGCGCTGGCCTGGGTCCTGCGCCGGCGCCACCGCGCCGCGCCGGCAGGCAGGCGATAGCCCGGTGGGCCGAGAGCACGGGCACACGCTGCACTACCACGGGCACTCCTCGGTGCACCGCATGCCGGCCCACCTGAAGATCCTCGCCCTGCTCGGCTACACCCTGCTCGTCGTCGCCACCCCGCGCGAGACGGTCTGGCCGTATGCCGTCCACCTGGGCACCCTGGCCGTGGCCGTGCGCGCGTCGGGCGTGCCCGCGGCATACCTGCTGCGACGGCTCGTCGTCGAGGCGCCCTTCGCCGGGTTCGCCCTGCTCATGCCGCTCGTCGCCAGCGGCCCTCGCGTGGAGGTGGCCGGGGTGAGCCTCTCGGAGGCGGGCCTGGCCGGGGCCTGGGCGTTGCTGGCCAAGGGCACCCTGGGCGTGCTGGCCTCACTGCTGCTGGCCGCCACCACCGAGCCGCGCGACCTGCTGGTCGGCCTGGCCCGGCTGCGGGTGCCTCGGCAGCTGGTCGAGATCGCCGGATTCATGATCCGCTACGTCGACGTCATCGCCGACGAGGCCCGCCGGATGCGGATCGCCCGCACCTCCCGCGGCTTCGTGGCCCGCTCGCCACGACAGTGGCCGGTGCTCGGCAGATCGGTGGGGGTGCTGTTCGTGCGGGCCTACGAGCGCGGCGAACGGGTGCACCTGGCGATGCTCTCTCGAGGGTATGCCGGGTCGCTGCCGACCGGGGGCGCGCCGGCGGTCGCCGCCGGCCAGTGGATGGCGGCGGCGGTGCTGCCGGCCGCCGCCCTCGTCACCGCGGCGGCGGCCTGGCGGCTGCGATGAGCCCGGCACCCGACCGGGCGTGCCGCCCGTGAGCGTGCCGGTGCTGGATGTGCGCGGGGTCGCCTTCACCTACCCCGACGGCCAGCCCGCCCTGGCCGGCGTCGACCTGCACGTCCACCGTGGCGAACGGGTCGCCCTGCTGGGCCCGAACGGCGCCGGCAAGACCACCCTCGCGCTGCACCTCAACGGCATCCTCACCCCGACGTCCGGCACGGTCGCCGTGTCCGGGCTGGCGGTGGCGCCGGCCAACCTGGCGGAGATCCGCCGCCGGGTCGGCGTGGTGTTCCAGGATCCCGACGACCAGCTGTTCATGCCGACCGTGCGCGACGACGTGGCCTTCGGGCCGATGAACCTCGGGCTGCGTGGCCCCGCGCTCGACCGGCGGGTGAGCGCCGCCCTCGACGTCGTCGGGATGGCGGCATACGCCGATCGCCCACCCCACCACCTGTCCTTCGGCCAACGCCGCCGGGTGGCCGTCGCGACCGTCCTGGTCATGGAGCCGGAGATCCTCGTGCTCGACGAACCCTCGTCCAACCTCGACCCGGCGGCCCGGCGCGAGCTCGCCGAGATCCTCCTCGGGCTCGACGTCACAATGCTCATGGTCACCCACGACCTGCCGTATGCCGTGCAGCTGTGCGAGCGTGCGGTGGTCCTCTCCCAGGGCCGGGTCGTCGGCGACGGCCCGATCCGCGCCGTCCTCTCCGACACCGCCTTCATGGCCGAACACCGCTTGGAGCTGCCCTACGGCTTCGAGCACCTGACCCGCTGAGCGCCGGCGCCCGGCGGCCGCCCCCCGGTGCGCACGGCGGGAGTCGAACCCGCACGCCGGAGCACAGGAACCTAAATCCTGCGTGTCTGCCAGTTCCACCACGTGCGCGCGCCGACCACTCTAGGGCTGGCCCGGCGACAACCCGCCGGTCAGGTCACCCGCACCGTCACGCTGTGGTGCCCGGTCGCCCCGTCCGGGTCCGCCCGGGCCGCCGCGGCGGTCTGCCACTGACCGGTGGCGTCCCGGGCCCGCACGGTGAGCACGTGTGAGCCCGCCGTGGCCGCCCAGTCGTAGACCCACTGCCGCCACGAGTCGACGGTCGGCTCCACGGCCAGACGCGCGTCGGCCCACGGGCCCTCGTCGACGCGGACCTGCACCCCGGTGATCCCCCGGTGCATCGCCCAGGCCACGCCCGCGACGGCCACCCGGCCCGCGGCCACGGATGCGCCCGACCGAGGCACGTCGATGCGCGAGGACGTCTTCACCGGCCCGAGCGCGGACCAGCCCCGAGGCGTCCAGTACCCCTGGTCCACGGCGAACCGGGTGACCTTGAGCTCGGTCACCCACTTGGTGGCCGAGACGTACCCGTAGAGGCCCGGCACGACCAGCCGCACCGGGAAGCCGTGCTCCAGCGGCAAGGGCTGGCCGTTCATGGCCACGGCCAGCAAGGCATCCCGACCGTCGGTGAGCGCCGCCAGCGGGGTGCCCGCCGTCCATCCGTCGACACTGCGACTCAACACCATGTCGGCGCCGGGCCGTGGACCGGCCCGGGCCAGCACCTCGCGCACCGGCCACCCGGTCCACAACGCGTTGCCGACGAGGTCGCCACCCACCTCGTTGGACACGCACGCCAGGGTGACGTGCCGGCGCACCAACGGTTGCGCGAGCAGGTCGGCCCAGGTCAGGGTCACCTCGCGCTCGACCTCGCCCCAGACCCGCAGCGACCAGTCACCGGCGGCGAGCCGGGGCACCAGCAGGGCCGTGTCGATCCGGTAGAACGCGTCGGCCGGGACCAGCCAGGGCACCGCGCCGGAGACCTGCAGGTCGGCGCCGTCGACGGCTGGCTGGGGCCCGCCGTCCGGCAGACGCAGCTGCGCGCGGTCGACGACGCCGAGTCGGCCGGACACGGGGACCAGAGCGCCCAGGGCCACCGCGGAGCCGGCCAGCGCGACGACCTGGCGTCGGGACGGCCCGGGGCCATCGACGGTCGCACCGAGCCGGCCCAGAGCGAGCCACCAGGCGATCCCCCCGAGGACCGTCGGCGCGGCGTCGGACGGCGCCGCGCCCGGACGGGTGAGGACGGCCGCGAGGACGACCCCGATCAGGGCCGCGGCGGCCACCCCGGCGAGGGTATGCCGCGTGCGCGCCACGAGCCCGACCCCGGCGACGGCCACCGCGACGACGAGGACCATGCCGATCCCGAGGGCCAGCTTGTCCGCCGTGCCGAAGAGCGACACGGCGAGGTTCTTCAACCACAGCGGGGTGGCGTCGACGAAGGCCGCGCCGAGGGCCGGCAGCGGCGACGGGACGCCACGGCCCAGCCCGAGCAGCGACCACAGCGCGGCCAGCGCGGTCGCCACGGCCAGCCCGAGGGCCCCGGCCGCCAGGCCGGTGAGCGCCGCGGCCCCCCCTCGTGCGGGTCGCCGCCCTCGCTGCGGGGTCGCGTCGTCCACCCCGCCACTGTAGGTCCGGGCCAGCGCGTCGCTCCCTACGCGGTGCTGACCGTTCTCTTACGGCAAGGGCGCCGGGCCGATCGCACCGCAGCCCCCGAGGACAGGTCAGGGTTTCGGGGTGAGCACCCGGCGCAGGTGCGCCGACATCGCCCGGAAGGCCCGCCCACGATGGGACACGGCGTTCTTCTCGATGTCGCCGTACTGCGCGAGGGTCCGCGACTGCCCGAGCGGCACGAAGATCGGGTCGTAGCCGAACCCGTTGTCCCCCAACGGCGTGCGTGCCAGAACGCCCTGGACGCGGCCCTCGGTGACGACCACCTCACCGCCGGGCACGGCCAGCGCCGCCGCGCACACGAAGGCCGCGCCACGATGCCCGTCCGGGACGTCGGCGAGCTGGTCCAGCAGCAGCTGCACGTTGAGCCGGTCCCGCTCGGCACGCCCCAGGTGCCGGCCGCCCAGGGTCCCGGACCAGCGGGCGCTGAACACCCCGGGGCTGCCCCCGAGCACCTCGACGACCAGACCGGAGTCGTCCGCCAGCGACGGCAGCCCGGTGGCCCGCGCGAGGGCCACCGCCTTGAGACGCGCGTTGCCCTCGAAGGTCACCTCGGTCTCGGCGACGTCCGGCGCCCCGGGCAGCTCCCCGGCCCCGACGACCTCGAGGTCGAGATCCTCGAGCACCGGGGCGAGGATCCGGCGCAGCTCGCCGATCTTGTGCTCGTTGCGGGTGGCCAGCACCATCCGTCGCCACGGCGACCCGGGCCCCCCGACGCCGGGGGTCGGTGACGGACGCCGGGTCCCGCTCACCGCCGCTGGCGCGCCGGCGCGGCGAGCGCCGACCGCTGCGCGGCGGTCAACTGGGCGCAGCCCGCGGTCGCGAGGTCGAGCATCCCGCCGAGCAGGGCCCTGTCGAAGGGCTCCCCCTCGGCGGTGCCCTGCACCTCGACGAACCGCCCGTCGCCGGTCATGACGACGTTCATGTCGGTCTGCGCCCCGGCGTCCTCGACGTAGTCCAGGTCCACGACCGGCATACCCCCGACGAGCCCCACCGACACGGCGGCGACCGACCCGACGAGCGGCTCGGCCGTGGCCCCGACCAGGCCGGTCTGGCGGGCCACCTCGACGGCATCGGCCAGGGCGACGAACGCCCCCGTGACGGCCGCCGTCCGGGTGCCGCCGTCAGCCTGCAGGACGTCGCAGTCCAGGACGATGGTGTTCTCGCCCAAGGCGTCCAGGTCGATCACCGCGCGCAGCGACCGACCCACCAGGCGGGAAATCTCGTGGGTGCGACCCCCGATGCGACCCTTGACCGACTCCCGGTCCGACCGGGTGTTGGTCGCCCGCGGCAGCATCGCGTACTCCGCGGTCACCCAACCGCGACCGCGGCCCTTGAGCCAGCGCGGCACGCCCGCGGTGAACGACGCCGCACACAGGACGCGGGTCCGGCCGAACTCCACGAGCACACTGCCCTCGGCGTGATCGAGCCAGTTGCGGGTGATCCGCACCGGCCGGGTCTGGTCGGGGCGGCGGCCGTCGTGCCGGAGGTTCTCGGTCATGAGCCCACAGGGTATGCCGTGCGGTGACCGCCGTCGTGCCGGCCACCGTCGCCCGCTGGCCGGGTGGATCGAGTGCGGGGTGGATCGCGTGCGAGGGGTGGGGTCGGCGCAGCGACCCCACCTCACCCGGGCTCAGATCTCGTAGGTCCGCTCCGGGGCGACCACCTCGACGCCGGGCCAGACGGCGGCGGCCTGGGCGCGGCATACCTCCCGGTCGTTCCAGGTCGGCATGTGGGTGAGCATGAGGCGTTTCACCCCACCGGCCGCGAGGGCCGCCTGCGCGGCCCGCGACCCGGTGAGGTGGATGTCCCGCTCGGGGTCCCGGCCGTCGACGAACGCCGAGTCGGTCAGCACCAGATCCGCCCCGGCCATCAACGGCCCGAGCGCGTCGCACGAGTCCGTGTCGCCGGTGTAGACCACGACCCGGCCGGCGGCCTCGACGCGGAAGCCGTAGGCCTCGATCGGGTGGTTGACCCGCCGGGCCAGCACGGCGAACGGCCCGACCACGAAGCGCGACTCGTCCGTGACCGGCACGAACGAGAACTCCTCGGCCATCGAGGTCTCCCGCCCGTAGTAGGACAGCGACAGCCGCGCCGGCCAGTCGGAGGGCCCGTACACCGGGATCGGCCGGCGGTCGGCTCGGTCCGGCCGGTATTTCTGCATGACGTACAGCCCGTTGAGGTCGAGGAAGTGATCGGGGTGCAGGTGGGTCACGAAGATCGCGTCGAGCGTGATGGGGTCGAGGTAGCGCTGCAACACCCCCAGCGAGCCGCTGCCCAGGTCGAGGACGACGGCCCACTGACGACCCTCGTGCTCGGCCCGCAGCAGGTAACACGACGCCGGCGAGTCCGGGCCCGGGAAGGACCCCGAGCACCCGATGACGGTCAGCTTCATCCTGGTGCGACCTCCTCTCTGTTGGCCTGCACGGCGGCCTCCGGACCGAGGAACCGGCGGGCCAGACGGGTGAAGACCAGGGGGTCTCCGGTGGTGACGAACTCGTGCCGTGGGGGGGTCTGGTCCTGGCGCAGCGCGCCCGCGTCGGCGAGCACCCGGAACAGGTCCTTGGCGGTCTCCTCCGCCGAGGACACCAGGGTCACGCCCTCGCCCATGACGTAGCCGATGACCCCGGTGAGCAGCGGGTAGTGCGTGCACCCGAGGATCAGCGTGTCGACGTCGGCCTGCTGCAGCGGGGCGAGGTAATCGCGGGCCACGGCGAACACCTCCGGCCCCGTGGTCACCCCGTCCTCGACGAACTCGACGAACCGGGGACACGGCACCGAGAGCAACCGGACGTGCGGGGCGGCCGCGAACGCGTCCGGGTAGGCCCGGGACTGATGGGTGCCCTGCGTGCTGATCACGCCGACCCGCTCGTTGCGGGTGGCCCGCGCGGCCCGCCGGACTGCGGGGCGGATCACCTCGACGACCGGCACGGCATACCGCTCCCGCGCGTCGTGCAGGACCGCCGCGCTCGCGGTGTTGCAGGCGATGACCAGGGCCTTGACCCCGGCCTCGACGAGCCGGTCGAGGCACTCCAGCGCGAACTCGCGGGTCTGGGCGATAGGCCTGGGGCCGTAAGGCGTCCGGGCGGTGTCGCCGAAGTAGACGATCGACTCGTTGGGCAGTTGGTCGAGCACCGCTCGGGCCACGGTGAGGCCACCGTAGCCCGAGTCGAAGATCCCGATGGGGGCATCCGCCACGGGGCCAGGATAGGCAGGGCGGCCGCCGCCGCCGGACCGGTGTGACGTCGTCTCGGTCACAGGTCCGCGCCCTTGCCGGACACCGTGGCGGTCGGGCCGGCCGGCGTCGTCACCGGGTCACCGCAGCCGGCCGCGCCCCATCAGCGCCCGGGCCAGCGACTCCTGCAGCCAGGTGAGGAACTCGTAGACCGCGCCGGCGTAGGCCGCCTCGGCGTGCGCCTGCTCGGTCACCATCCGCGACAGGGCCGCCGCGTCGGCCTCGGTGCGCACCCCCAGCCGCTCGCCCAGCAGCAGGCGGGTGTCGGTCAGGGCCACCACGACGGCCTGCGCCTGGTCCCCGGTCAGCGCGAGCCGACCCTGCTCGTCCCCGGAGCGCAGGGCCTCGATGGCCGCGGTCAACGTCGCGTACTTGCGCTGGCGCAGGCCCTGCTCGGTGAGCCGGCGAAACTCCGCGGCCACCGCCGGGTCGCCCCGGTGGGCGTCCGGCAGGAGTCTGGCCAGGGCCGGGTCGCGGTCCCCGGGCGCCTCGCGGTCGGGCTGCTGGACCGGCCGCTCGGTCGGGGCGGCCCCGACCGAGGGCCCGAAGGCCCCGTCGATCTCCGCGACCAGGTCCTCGAAGGGATCGCCGGTGGGGCGCACGTGCGGAGCCAGCAGGTCGCGGGTCTGATCCATCAGCGCGGTGACGACGGCGACCTCGTCGGCGTCCAGGCGCGCGGCATACCGCCCGCCCTTGCGCGAGAACCCGTGCGCCACCTACTGGTCCTTCTCGTACGTCGCCCACAGCCCGTACCCCTGCAGCGCCTCGGCGTCGCGCTCCATCTGCTCGCGGGTGCCGTGCGACACGACCGCCTTGCCCAGGGTGTGCACGTCCATCATGAGCTTCTCGGCCTTGCGTCTCGGGTAGCCGAAGTAGGTCTGGAACACGTAGGTCACGTAGCTCATGAGGTTGACCGGGTCGTTCCACACCAGGGTCAGCCACGGGACGACCGGTTCGAGCACCTCGGCCGGGTGGTCCGCACGCTCCTTCACCGGGGCCGTGGACATGGGGCCCACTCTAGGCTGTCCCCGTGACCGGCACCGTCGCGGCGAGCACGGCGAGCACCGCGCTGCTCACCGACCACTACGAGCTCACCATGCTCCAGGCGTCGCTGCGCAGCGGGGCCGCGCACCGGCGCTGCGTGTTCGAGACGTTCACCCGTCGCCTCCCCGACGGCCGCCGGTATGCCGTGCTCGCCGGCACCGGGCGGGTGCTGGAGGCCATCGAGGCGTTCCGCTTCGGGCCGGCCGAGGTGGCCGACCTGCGCCGGCGGGCCGTGGTCGACGACGCGACGTGCGACTGGCTCGCGGCATACCGGTTCTCCGGGGACGTCAGCGGCTACGCCGAGGGGGAGGTCTACTTCCCCGGCTCGCCCGTGCTCGTCGTGGAGTCGTCCTTCGCCGAGGGGGTCGTGCTGGAAACGCTGATCCTGTCGATCCTCAACCACGACAGCGCGATCGCCTCGGCGGCCTCGCGGATGACCTCGGCGGCCGGGGCCCGACCGTGTATCGAGATGGGCTCGCGGCGCACCCACGAGCAGGCCGCCGTGGCGGCGGCCCGGGCGGCCTACGTCGGCGGCTTCTCGCGCACCAGCAACCTCGAGGCGGGGCGGCGCTACGGCGTGCCGACGACCGGGACGGCCGCCCATGCGTTCACCCTCGTGCACGACTCGGAGCGCGCCGCGTTCACCGCCCAGCTGGACGCCCTCGGCGCGCAGACGACGTTGCTCGTGGACACCTACGACGTGGCGCGGGCCGTGGCGACCGCCGTCGAGCTGGCCGGGCCGGCGCTGGGCGCGGTCCGCCTGGACTCGGGCGACCTGCTCGTGCAGGCCACCGAGGTGCGCGCCCAGCTCGACGCGCTGGGCGCCACCGACACCCGCATCGTGGTGACCTCCGACCTGGACGAGCACGCCATCGCGGCGCTGGCCGCCGCGCCCGTGGACGCCTACGGGGTCGGCACCGCCCTGGTCACCGGCTCGGGCGCACCGACGTCGGGGATGGTCTACAAGCTGGTGTCCAGGACCGACGAGAGCGGCCGGGGCATGGTGGCCGTGGCCAAGCGCAGCAGGGACAAGCCGTCGGTGGGTGGGCGCAAGTGGGGGGTGCGCCGCATCGGGCCGGACGGCCGGGCGGAGGCCGAGGTGGTCGGGGTCGGCGAGCGTCCGCCCGCCGACGGCAACGACCGCCCGCTCATGGTCGAGCTGATCCGCGACGGCCAGGTGCTCGATCGGGGCGACCTCGCGGACGCGCGCGCCCGCCACGAGCGCGCGAGGGACGAGCTGCCCCGGGCGGCCCGCCAGCTGCAGCGCGGCGAGGTGTGCATCCCGACGCTCTACGCGCACTGACCGCGGCCCCCACCGGGACCCACCCGCGCCGCCCCAGCCCGCGGGGCCGGCATTGCACCGCCATCCGAAAGGAGCACCCGCCATGAGCCCCGTCGAGCTCGCCCGTGCGACCGAGGACTCGATCTGGCAGAGCATGTTCGCCTTCCAGGTGCCGCCCACCGAGAAGGTCGTGCGCACCGTCCTGGTGTATGCCGCGATCTCGGTGCTGCTGCGGCTGACCGGCAAGCGCCAGCTCGCCCAGCTGAACACCTTCGACCTCGTGGTCGCCCTGCTGCTGTCCAACGTCGTGCAGAACGCCATCATCGGCCCCGACAACTCGCTCGTCGGCGGGGTGCTCGGTGCGGTGGTGCTCGTCGCGGTCAACTCCCTGCTGGACCGGCTGTGCCTGGTCAGCCCGGTCGCCGACCGGGTGTTCAACGGCACCGACACCTCCCTGATCACCGCGGGCCGTCTGGACCGGCGCCAGCTGCGACGGGTCGGGCTCACCGAGCACGAGCTGCTCAACGTGCTGCGCCGGCAGGGCGCCGACGACGTCACCGAGGTCTCGACCGCGACGATCTCCCCGGGCGGCACCGTCGTGGTCACCCTCGACCGGGACGAGCAGGCCGCCAGCCGGGGCGAGCTCGGGGCGGCCATGGCGGCCCTGCACCGGCATCTGGACGAGAGGCTGGATGAGCTGGAACGGCGGCTCGGGGGGATGATCGAGCCATGACCCTCACGACCCGGGCTCTGCTCGTCGTCGACGTCCAGAACGACTTCTGCGAGGGCGGCTCGCTCGCCGTCGCCGGCGGGGCCGAGGTCGCGCAGCGCATCACCGCGTGGGTGGCCGAGCGTCCCGACCGGTATGCCGCCCTCGTCGCCACCGCGGACTGGCACGAGGACCCGGGGGCGCACTTCGCGGCGCAGCCGGACTACGTCGACACCTGGCCGGTGCACTGCCGGGCCGGCAGCACCGGAGCGGCGTTCCACCCGGCGGTGGCCGGCGTGGTCGAACGGGCCGACGCCGTCGTGCGCAAGGGCCGGGACGCAGCGGCATACAGCGGGTTCGAGGGAGTCACCGACGACGGCACCGACCTGCGCCACTGGCTGGCCGCCCGTCACGTCGAAGCCGTCGACATCGTCGGCATCGCCACCGACCACTGCGTGCGGGCCACCGCCCTGGACGCGGTGGCCGCCGGGCTGCGCACCCGGGTGCTGCTGGACCTCACCGCGGGGGTCGCCCCGGACACGACCGCCCGCGCCCTGCGACAGATGCAGGACGCGGGCGTCGAGCTGGTCGGCGTGCCGGTCCTGGGTCCGTGACCGGGCGCCCCGGCGCTCAGGGGCGCTGGCTCGGGGTCAGCCAGGAGTGCGGGTAGGCCGGGTCGTTGACCGCGCGGGCCGCCTCGCCGAGCAGCAACGGCGCGAAGGTGTCGACCATCACCGCGGTCTCGTCGAATCTCTCCATGCCGATCGAGCCCTCCATGGCGCCCGGCTGCGGGCCGTGCGGGTGGGCCGCCGGGTGCAGCGAGATCGAGCCCTTGGCGATGCCCGAGCCCTTGCGCGCCTCGTAGTCCCCGTCGGCGTAGAACATCACCTCGTCGCTGTCGACGTTGGAGTGGTAGTAGGGCACCGGGATGGCCAACGGGTGGTAGTCGACCTTGCGGGGCACGAAGTTGCAGACCACGAGGTTGTTGGCCTCGAAGACCTGATGGGTCGGCGGCGGCTGGTGGACCCGGCCGGTGAGCGGCTCGTAGTCGGCGATGTTGAGGACGTACGGGTAGAGGCAGCCGTCCCAGCCCACGACGTCCAGCGGGTGGAACGGCAGCGCGTGCACGGTCCCGACCACCCCGTGGGGTCCGCCGCGGTGCTTGATGTACACCTCGGTCCGCTCGTCGGGCTTCGCGCCGACGTCCTCGGCCAGCAACGGCCCGGAGGGCAGCCGGAGGTCCCGCTCGCAGAACGGGGAGTGCTCCAGCAGCTGGCCGAACTTGCTCAGGTAGCGCCGCGGCGCGGTGACGTGGCTGTTGGTCTCGACGCAGAACAGCCGCAGCGGGTCACGCTGCGATCGTCTCGGCACCCACCGGTGGGTGGTCGCTCGGGGCATGATCACGTAGTCACCCTGGGCCACCTCGAAGGACCCGAACACCGTCTCGACCCTGGCCTTGCCCCGCTCGACGTACACCAGCTCGTCGCCGATGCCGTTGCGGTACCACGGGCTGGCCTTGCCCGCGACCACGTAGAGCAGCCGGCAGTCACCGTTGCCCACGACGAGGCGCCGACCGGTCACCGCGTCGGTCTGGGCCACCTCCTTGGGGGCGAACAGGTCGTGCAGTCGCAGGTGCATGGGCAGCAGCGGGTGGTTCGGGGTGAGGGACATGTCGCCCAGATCCCAGACCTGCGAGTCGAGCACGGGCGAGGGCATATACCGGTGGTAGAGCAGCGAGGAGTCGGACGAGAAGCCCTCCTCCCCCATGAGCTCCTCGTAGTAGAGCTCCCCGCCCTTGCGGCGGATCTGGGTGTGCCGCTTGGGCGGCACGAGGCCCTGGGCGAGGTAGTGCGCCACGTCTGTCCTCCGTGAGTGATCCAAGGGCGTCCGATAAACGGACGTTGATGTATCGTTTCCATCCAGGGTCGTGTATCGTGCCGCTCATGTCAAGAGGGGCCGGAACCGACGCCGCCATGACAGCACTCTTCTCTGGGCTCATCGACGACGCCGCGGTCTTCCCGCCGGGCAACAGCCCCCTGCCGGTCGCGGTCACCGACCACCTGGCCCGCCAGGGCCTACCCATCTCCCGATACGTCGGGCCGCTGCTCGTGCCCGCAGCCTGCGCGGTCGAGGCCGCCGACCTCGCCGCCGGGCGGCCGATCCGCCTGGGCCTGATCGTGCGGCCCGGCTCCCCCGTCGAGCCGCTGCACGAGGCCCTCGACGCGCTCGCCGACCGGGCCCACGTCACCGTGGCCGGCGTCGAGGTGGGCTGGTCGCCGGACTGGGCGAGCCTGCTGGCCCGCGGGGTCCCCCTGACCGTCGAGATCCCCCGCGACCCGTTCGACGCCGCCCTCGACGACGTCGCCGCGGCCTACCGGGACGGCGCGCCCGTGCAGGCGAAGTTCCGCACCGGGGCGACCCCGGTGTGGCCCTGGCCCGGGGAGGCCGAGCTCGCGGCGTTCGTGGTGGGCTGCGTCGAGCGCGGTATGCCGTTCAAGCTCACCGGGGGGCTGCACCACGCGCTGCGCGCCGAGCACGGCACGCCGGGCGACCCCGACCCCCAGCACGGGTTGCTCGACGTCGTCCTGGCCGTGCACGACGCCCTCGGCGGCGCCGAAGCCGAGGTGGTGGCGGCCCGGTTGGCCGTCCGCGACGGCGCGGCCCTCGCCGCGGCCACGGCCGCCTTGACCGAGGCCGACGTGGGCGCGGTGCGGGGCGCGTTCACGGCATACGGCTGCTGCACGGTGACCGACCCGATCGGCGAGCTGGCCGACCTGGGGCTGCTCGACCCGACCCGCTCCGAAGGAGAATGACCCCATGACCTGGCTCGACGTCCCGGCCGACCACCCCTTCGGCATCGCCACCCTGCCCTACGGCGTGTGCGCCACCGCGGCGCGCGGCCCCCGGGTCGGGGTGCGCATCGGCGATCACGTGCTCGACGTGGCCGCACTCGCCGCGTCGGGCGGCGCCCCGGCCGGCGTGGCTCAGGCCTGGGCGACCCCGTCCCTCAACGCCTTCCTCGCCCTCGGCCGACCGGTTTGGCGGGCCGCCCGGGCGTGGGTGCGCGACCTACTCACCGACCCGTCCCACCGGGGCACGGTGCTGGAGCACCTGCACCCGGTCTCGTCCGTGACGATGCACCTGCCGATCCAGGTCGCCGACTACGTCGACTACTACGCCAGCGAGCACCACGCCGCCAACGTCGGGCAAATCTTCCGCCCCGACTCCCCCGCCCTGCCGGCCAACTGGAAGCACCTGCCGATCGGCTACCACGGCCGCGCGGGCACCATCGTGGTCTCGGGCACCGACGTGGTGCGCCCTTCGGGCCAGCGCAAGGGCCCGGCCGACCCGGCGCCGGTCTACGGGCCGAGCATCCGGCTGGACATCGAGGCGGAGCTGGGCTTCCTCGTCGGCGGGGCGACGGCCATGGGCACCCGGGTGGGCGTCGACGAGGCCGACGAGCACCTCTTCGGCGTCGTCGTGCTCAACGACTGGAGCGCCCGGGACATCCAGGCCTGGGAGTACGTCCCGTTGGGCCCCTACCTCGGCAAGTCCTTCGCCACCTCGATCTCGGCCTGGGTCACCCCGATGGAGGCCCTCGAGGCCGCCCGCATCCCGCTGCCCGGGCAGCACGACCCGCTCCCGCTGCCCTACCTGCGCTCGTCCGGCGACGCGGCATACGGGCTGGACGTGCGGGTCGAGGTCTCCGTCAACGGCACCGTCGTGGCCCGGCCGCCGTATGCCGCGATGTACTGGTCCCCCACCCAGATGCTCGCGCACATGACCGTCAACGGCGCGAGCCTGCGCGACGGCGACCTCTTCGGCTCCGGCACGATCAGCGGACCCGACCGGCACACCCGCGGCAGCCTGCTGGAGCTGACCTGGAACGCCACCGAGCCGGTGGCCCTTGCCGACGGTTCGACCCGGGGCTACCTGATGGACGGCGACACCGTGACCATGACCGCCTGGGCACCCGGGCCGGACGGGGCACGGATCGGCCTCGGCGAGGTCACCGGGACGATCCGCCCCACCGCACCGTAGTCACAGGAGTCGGCGGGAGCGCGCGACGCCGCTCAACCGAGCAGCTCGGCCACCCGGCCCGCCGCCGTGTGCAGGTGCGGCGCGACGAGCGCCGGGTCCAGGGCCACGAGCGACACCACGCCGACCGAGGCCGCCAACGCCCCGCCACGCAGCAGCAGAGGCGTGGCGATGCCGTGCGCCCCGGCCTGCAGCTCGCCTTCGGAGGTGACCAAGGTGTGCCGGCCGGCCCGGGCCGCGAGGACCGCACGGCCGGAGGCGCCCTGGGTGAGCGGATGGCGTGCACCCCGCCGGTAGGCCACCGAGAAGGTCGGCCACGACGGCTCGACGACGGCCACCGCGAGCGCCTCGTCGCCGTCGTCGATGGTCACGTGCGCGGTGGCCCCGACCGCCTCGGCGAGCTCGCGCAGCGGCGGGGCCAGGGTGCCCTGCAGCGTCGGCAGGACCGACCCGGTCAGGGCGGTGACGCCGATGCCGAGGCTCACCCGGCCGGCAGCGTCGCGGCGGACGAGGTCGTGGCCCTCCAGGGTGGCCACCAGCCGGTAGACCACCGGCCTGCCGACGCCCAGGGCCTGCGCCAGCTCCGTCACGGTCAGGCCCGCGGCGTGCTCGCGCCGGGTGAGCAGCGACAGCAGGCGCAGGCCCCGGTCGAGCGTCTGCGAGATCTCCGGCACCGCGGACCCAGGACCGCTCACCGCCCGGGACGGACCCGGACGACGAGCGTGTCGGCCACCTTGTCGTGCAAGGCCTGACGGCGGGGATCCCACAACAGCCAGAGGACGTCGACGAACTGCACCAGCGTCATGATGAGACTGACCGGCCGGAGCAGCCCGAGCAGCCCGGTCCCCTGCTGGATCAGCTGGCGTCGCAGGGCCTCCACGAGGGTGAGCGGCCCGGCCCGCGCGACGCGTCGCACCGCGATGCCGAGCGCCCGCTTGCCGAGAGTGGCGCCCCACCGGGTGAGACAGAAGGTCTCGTAGAGCACACCCACGGCGATCGTCGCCAGGGTCAACGGCACCAGGGCCTCGGTGACCAGGGCGTTGAAGGTGGCCTCGTCCAGGGTCGTGGGTACGCCGCGTTCGGCGTCGCGAACCGCTCGGGAGAGCGTGTCGAGGTACCAGCGCACCAGGGTGACCAGCCACGGCGAGGCGATGATCGCGGCGACGAATCCGACCAGGATGTTGTCGATGATCCTGGCCAGCAGCCGCTGCCACCACTGGGCCAGGGGCATGCCGTCCGGCGAGGTGGGGCCGGACTGGGGCCAGGCGACCGAGGGCGCGGCGCCGTAGCCGTAGGTCGGCGGGGGGCTGTCGTAGCTAGGGCCGGGCGCGGCCGTCGGCATCGCCCCGCTCGGACCCCCGGTCGGCATCGCCCCGCTCGGACCCCCGGTCGGCGCCGGGCCGGTCGTCGGCGTACCAAACCCCGGCGGGACCGGTGGCGGGACGGGGCGGCCGATGGTCGAGGCGGCCGCGGTCGGCGAGGTCTTGGGGACGGTGTGCCCGGTCCAGAGGATGCCGTCCCAGTAGCGCAGGGAGCCCGAATCCTGGGGGTCGTCGTACCACCCCGATGGCTGCGTCATACCCCTACTCTCGCACGCCGACGTCCGGGCAGCGGACACCACCACCCGCCCGAGGACGCGCCGGACCAGGCGCCAATCGACCCCGTACGCCGGCGGCACGGCATACAGTGCCGGTCGTGACCGAGCCGCCCTTCCGCACCGTCATCGAGCCTTTCCGCATCCACTCCGTGGAGCCGCTGCGCATGACCACGGCGGCCTACCGGCGCGAGAAGGTGCGTGAGGCGGCATACAACCTCTTCCAGGTGCACGCCGACGACGTCATCGTCGACCTGCTCACCGACTCGGGCACCGGGGCGATGAGCCGCGACCAGTGGGCGGCGATCCAGCACGGCGACGAGTCGTATGCCGGCTCGCCGTCCTACTTCGTGTTCCGCGACGCGGTGCGCGAGCTGTTCCCCTACGAGCACGTCATCCCCACCCACCAAGGCCGGGCCGCCGAGCGCATCCTGTTCCAGGTCCTCGGCGGGCCGGGCAAGGTCGTGCCGAGCAACACCCACTTCGACACCACCCGCGCCAACATCGAGTACACCGGCGCCGAAGCGGTCGACCTGGTCATCCCGGAAGGTCGCGACCCGGCGGCCTGGCACCCGTTCAAGGGGAACATGGACCTGGGCGCGTTGGAGGCGCTGCTGGCCGAGCGCGGCCCGGACGTCCCCTGCGTGATGACGACGGTGACGAACAACTCCGGCGGCGGGCAGCCGGTGTCCCTGGAGAACCTGCACGCCGTCGCGGACATCGCCCACGCGCACGGCAAGCCGCTGTTCCTCGACGCCTGCCGGTTCGCCGAGAACGCGTGGTTCGTCCGCGAGCGCGAGCCCGGGCAGGGGGAGCGCGACGTGCCCGACATCGTCCGCGAGATGGCGCAGCTTGCCGACGGGATGACGATGTCGGCGAAGAAGGACCCGATGGGCAACATCGGCGGGTGGTTGGCGCTGCGCGACGACGAGCTGGCCCAGCAGTGCCGGACCCTGCTCATCCTCACCGAGGGCTTCCCCACCTACGGGGGCCTGGCCGGGCGCGACCTCGAGGCGCTGGCCCAGGGGCTGCGTGAGGTGGTCTCGCACGACTTCCTGCGCTACCGGATCCGGTCCACGGCCTACGTCGCCGACGCCCTGGACCGACTCGGTATGCCGTGCCTCAAGCCCGCCGGCGGGCACGCGGTCTACATCGACGCCCGGGCGCTGCTGGCGCACATCCCGCCGCTGCAGTTCCCCGGGCAGGCGCTGGCGGTGGCCCTCTACGAGCACGGCGGCATCCGCTCGTGCGAGATCGGGTCGGTGATGTTCGGCCGCCGTCCGGACGGCTCCCAGGCCCCGGCGGCCATGGAGCTGGTCCGCCTGGCGATCCCGCGGCGCACCTACACCCAGAGCCACATGGACTACGTCGTCGAGGTGGCCGAGCGGGTCATGGCGGTCAAGGACGACCTGCCCGGCTACCGCATCGTCGCCGAGCCCCCGCAGCTGCGGCACTTCACCGCCACCTTCGAGCCGATCGGGTAGTCACCCGTGCCGGGGTGCCCGGCTGTGGACGACCCCCGCGCGGCGCGGCGGCATCCCGGCATGGTTGGTGACCGTGCGGCGAAGGAGGCACCATGGTGACCGTGACGACGTTGCCGCGCGGGCGCGCGTTCACTCGCGATGACCTTCGGGCGATGCCGGACGACGGCAACCGGTACGAGCTGCTCGACGGGATCCTCGTCGTGACCCCGTCGCCGGCGCTGCGCCACCAGGGGATGGTCGGCGAGCTGTACATGCTGCTGCGGGCCGCCTGCCCGCCGTCGCATCGGGTGGTGCTTGCCCCCTTCGACGTCGCGCTCGGGGAGCGGACGGTGCTGCAGCCCGACCTCGTCGTCGCGGCCCGGTCGGCCTTTACGGACCAGCAGCTCCCGCAGGCACCGGAGCTGGCCGTCGAGGTCCTCTCGCCCAGCACCCGCTTGTACGACCGACACCTGAAGAAGGCTCGCCTCGAAGCCGCCGGGTGCGCGCACTACTGGGTGGTCGACCCCGACGGGCCGTCGATCACCGCCTGGGCGCTGAGCGACGCGGCGTACGTCGAGGTCGCGCACGCCACCGGCTCGCAGACCTTCCGCATCGACGTGCCGGTGGCGATCACCGTGCGGCCGGTGGACCTGCTCGACTGACCCGCCGCGCTCGAGCGCCGGTCCGGCGCTCAGGCGTACTGCGCTTCGCCGTTCCCGAAGGACCAGTTCTCCTTGGCCACCTCGACCATGCTGACGAGCACGTCCTGCGTGCGCACCCCGAGCTGCTCGTGCAGCCGCGCGGCGAGCAGGGCGTAGAACGCCTGCTTCATCTCGACGGTGCGCCCGGCGTTGAGGGTCACCTGGATGACGACGATCCCGTCGGTGCGGTGCACGCCCAGGTAGCCCGGGTCGTAGACGAGGTCGCCCCGGGCGTGGGTGGCGACGATGTGGAAGTTGTCCGCCTCGGGCACGGTGAGGGTCTGCACCATGGCGCGATAGACGATCTCGCCCACGGCCCGGCCGTCCGGACCCCCCTCGATGGTGTCGATGCGCACCAGCGGCATCGCTCAGCCCGCCCCGCCGGGTCCGCCCGAGCCGGCGCCCCCCGGGCCGCCGGTGCCGGCGTCGCCGCCGTCCTCGGGACCGCGCAGACCGTCGTAGATCTCCTTGCACGTCGGGCACACCGGGAACTTCTGCGGATCGCGCCCAGGCACCCAGACCTTGCCGCACAACGCGACCACCGGGGCTCCGGACACCGCGCTCTGCAGGATCTTCTCCTTGCGGACGTAGTGGGAGAAGCGCTCGTGGTCGCCCGGCTCGACGACCTCGGGCACCACCTGCTCGCGCTCCAGCACCCCGGTCGCCGTCCGCGGTTGGGACAGCTCGCGCTGCGGGTCGGGTGCGACCGGGTCGGGTGCGACCGGGTCGGGCGGCAGCGTCGATGCGGACGGCATACCGCGCACCCTAACCCAAGGCGGCAGCCAGATCCTCGACGAGGTCGGCCGGGTCCTCCAGACCCACCGACAGGCGGATCGTGCCGTCGGTGATGCCCACGGCCGCCCGGGCCTCGGGCGTCAACCGGCGATGGGTGGTGGTCGCCGGGTGGGTCACGAGGGACTTGGCGTCCCCGAGGTTGTTGGAGATGTCGACCACGGTGAGCGCGTTCATCACCCGGAAGGCCGCATCCTTGTCGCCGTCGATGGCGAACGTCACCACGGTGCCGCCGCCGAGCATCTGGCGCCGGGCCAGCTCGTGCTGGGGGTGGTCGGCCCGCCAGGGATGCAGCACCCGGGTGACCCGCGGGTGTCCGGCGAGGTAGGCCGCGACCTCGAGCGCGTTGTCGTGCTGGCGGTGCACCCGCAGCGACATCGTCTCCAGGCCCTTGAGCATGACCCAGGCGTTGAACGGCGACAACGCCGGGCCGGTATGCCGCATGAGGTTCTTCACCGGCCCGTCCACGTAGTCGACCGGCCCGAGGATCGCCCCGCCGAGGGCCCGGCCCTGCCCGTCGATGTGTTTGGTCGCGGAGTAGACCACGATGTCGGCGCCGTGCTCCAACGGCCGGGAGAACACCGGCGTGCCGAACACGTTGTCGACGACGACCTGCGCCCCGGCGGCATGGGCGAGATCGGACACCGCGGCGATGTCGACGAGCTCCTGCATCGGGTTGCTCGGAGTCTCGAAGAACACCGCCGCCGTGGGCCGGTCCAGCGCATCGGCCCACTGGCCCAGGTCCGGCCCGTCGACCAGCACCGACTCCACCCCCCACCGCGGCAGGATCTCGTCGACGACGACGAGGCACGAGCCGAACAACGCCCGCGAGGAGACGATCCGATCGCCCTGGCCGCACAGGGCGGCCAGCGCCACGAACACCGCGGCCATGCCCGACGCGGTGCCGAAGCAGGCCGGCGCACCCTCCAGCAGGCGCAGCCGCTCCTGGAACGCGGCCACCGTCGGGTTGCCGTAGCGGCTGTAGATGAACTTGTCGATCTCGTCCTTGAAGGCGGCCTCGGCCTGCTCGGCGCTGTGGTAGACGAACCCGGAGGTGAGATAGAGCGCCTCGGCGGTCTCGTCGAACTCGCTTCGCGTCAGACCCCCGCGCACGGCATACGTGTCGGGACGCAGCCGACGTGTCGGCGACCCGTGCGTCATCCCTGCCGCCAGGGCAGCCCGTCGACCTTCCAGCCCGCGACGGACCGGTGGTGGTGGCCGTCGTGCGGGCCCTCGAAACCGTCCAGGATGTTGTATGCCGGCCCCAGGCCCGCCGCGGTGGCCGCCTCGGCGGCGTGCTTGGAGCGCACCCCCGAGCGGCACAGGAAGTACACCGGTCGGCCGGGCGTCACCCCGGCCTCGACGAGGTCGTCGACGAAGGATGCGTTGAGCGTGCCGGCGGGGTAGTGCTGCCACTCGATGGTGAGCACCTGCTTGCCGATCGGCGACAGGTCCGGCAGGCCGACGTAGGCCCACTCCGCGGCGGTGCGCACGTCGACGAGCACGGCGCGCTCGTCGGCGGTGAGCGCGGCATACGTGTCGGTCGGGGAGCGGTCGCCGGCGTAGCTCATGTCGGTCACCCTATCGACGCCGTGCCCGGCGCGACGGGGCGCTCAGTTCATCGACGGGTCGTCGGGGAAGGCCGCGACGAGGGCCAGGCTGCCGCGTTGGCGGCGCAGGACCTGCGCCCACAGCCCCTCCGGCTCCGCGGTGAACGGGTCGCGGGGCTCGGCGTCCAGGACGTACCAGTCGCCTCGGCGGATCTCGTTCTCCAGCTGCCCGTCGCCCCATCCGGCGTAGCCGGCGAAGATCCGTAGGCCGGCCACCTCCGGGGCCACGAGCACCGGAGGGGCGTCGAGGTCGACCACGCCGATGCCGCCGAACAGCTTGCGGATGCCCATGGGGTCGGCGGTGTCTCCCGGGACGGTGACGATGCCGATCGCCGAGTCGGTGCTCACCGGCCCGCCCTCGAAGAGGGTGTGCGGCGTGGTCGTCACCTCCCCCCACCCCGGCAGGACGGCGTCGACCTGGGCCTGCATGGGCTTGTTGAGCACCACGCCCTGGGCTCCGCCGGCGTCGTGGTGCAGCAGCAGGATCACCGAGCGCCGGAAGACCTCGCCCTCGACCTGGGGGGTCGCGACGAGGAGCTTGCCGGTGAGGGACGCGGTGCTCACGGCAGCGATTGTCCCAGAGGACGGGCGCCGGGGGTGGCTACCCCGGGCTGTCGGTCCGCTCCGGGCCCCCGGCGCGGACGGCCGTGCGAGCCAGCAGGACGAGCGCGGCCAGACCGACTCCGACCAGGTCGGCGACCAGGTCGAGGGGGTCGCCGCTGCGCCCGGGCAGCAGGGACCCCTGGAGCAGCTCGCTGACCGGGGCGTGCAACGCGACGATCCAGGCGGGCCACCAGCGCCGGGCCAGCAGCACGCCGGCGAGGGTCGGCGCCGCGAAGACCACGACGTGGGCGAGCTTGTCGCCGTTCGGCGGCCCGGCCACGGGCAGCCGCGGCCAGTACAACGCGAGCAGATGCCCCAGGACGACGACGGCGACCGCAGCGCGGGCGGCCGGTCGAGGCTCGCTCATCGGCCGCGGCGCCGGCGAGCCGCCACGAGCACCCGGCCCCGACTGCGCGGTCACGTGCCGGCGGTCTCGGCGGTGGTGCTGGACGGCGCGCTCTGCCCGCCCGAGCCGGACGTGGCCGGGCTCGGCGGCGCGGACGGGGTCGGGCTCGGGTCCGGGGTCGGCGGCGGTGCGGGCGTCGGGGTCGGGTCGGGGGTCGGCGACGGCGAAGGCGTCGGGCCGGAGGACGGCGAGGGTGCCGGTGGGGTGGGGCTCGGGGTCTGGTCGGCCGGTGGCGCGGCGGGCGAGGCGGGGGTGATCGGCGCGGGGGTCTCGGGCTGGCGCGGCGGCGCGTCGGTGGGGATCGAGCCGCCCTGGTCGGCGGCCGGGGTGACGTTGTCCCGGTAGGCCGCGCCCCAGGTCAGGACCGCGCGCAGGTAGCTGTCGGAGTGGTTGTAGCGCAGGACGGCCGTGGCGATGTTGGCCGGCACCGCGAGGTCGCCGCCGTTGCGGCACAGATAGACCCCTGCGGTGGTCGCCGCGTCGAACACGTTGTGCGGGTTGACCACGCCGTCGCCGTTGCCGTCCCGGGCGTAGGCCCGCCACGTCCCGGGCAGGAACTGCATGGGACCCACCGCCCGGTCGAAGGCCGGGTCGCCGTCCATCGCCCCGCCGTCGGTGTCGCGGATGACCGCGGTGCCGGCCAGCGAGCCGTCCAGCACCGGCCCGAGGATGCGCCCTCGGGTGGTGCCGGCCGGGTCCACCCGCCCGCCCTGGGCATGGCCGGACTCGATCCGCCCGATCCCGGCGATCAGCCACCACGGCAGATGGCAGGAGGGCATGGCCCCGGCGAGGTTGGCCTCGGCCTGCCGGTATGCCGTGAGCACACTGACCGGGATCCCGGCCGCGCCGGCGTCCTGGAGCGAGACGTGCACGGACAGCACCGCCAGCGCCTCCGCGGGGCCCGAGGCCGCGGCGGCGGCGAGGCGCAGCTGCAGCACGGTGTCGATCGGCTGGACCACGTCGATGTCGAGCAGCTCCCCGCCGGAGTCGGTCGCCGACGATCCCGGCACGCGGACCGATCCGGGGCCCTGCCCGGTCCCGGCGCCGGCCGGCGGCATACCGGTGGCGGCTGGCGGCAGACCGGTGGCGGCTGGCGGCAGACCGGTGGCGGCGGCCGGCGGCATACCGGTGGCGAGCACGGCGCAGGCAGCGGCGCCCACCGCCGCCGTCCGCCAGCGCGCCGTCGCGGTCCCCTGCATAGCCCGTGAACCCCCTGCTCCGATCGAGCCTCCCACGCCCAAGGTACGACCGGGACCCGCGCGGGATACCGGCATTCGGTCACCGTCCAGTGAATTCTTCGAATGGGTTGTCACACCGGCCCCATGCGTCACGTCCGCCACTGGCGTGAGCGGCCGGGGCCTCGCCGGACCGAGCCCGGGAGCCCGGACGCGGCGGAATGCCCGGGTGCGTCCCGACGTTCCAGGGGACATGGCCACGACCGACCTCACCGCGCAGACCTTCGAATCGACCGTGCTAGCCGGCGACATCGTCCTCGTGGACTTCTGGGCCGCATGGTGTGGTCCGTGCCGCGCCTTCGCGCCGGTGTTCGAGGCGGCCTCGCAGGCCCACCCCGACATCGTCTTCGGGAAGGTCGACACCGAGGCCGAGCGTGAGTTGGCCGGCGCCGCGAACATCACGTCGATCCCCACCCTCATGGCCTTCCGCGAGGGCGTGCTCGTCTTCGCCCAGCCGGGAGCGCTGCCCGCGCCCGCGCTGGAGACGCTCATCGGGCAGATCCGGGGACTGGACATGGCCGAGGTGCACCGACAGGTGCAGGCCTCTCGGGACGCCGCGACCGCCGAGCCGCACGCGGCCCCGGCCCCCTGACCGCGCCCCCGGCGCATCGGCGGGACAGGTCTGCGGATCGAGGCCTCCGACGACCCAGTCCGCCCTCGCCCGGCGACGGCGCCCGACCCGGCACACCGGCGGGCGGGTGCCGGGCACAGCGTGACGTGGCAGTGGAGGTGGCGGGAATCGAACCCGCGTCCGATGGCGTGGTGGCAGGACTTCTCCGGGCGCAGTGCGCTGATGGCTTTTCTCGGCCCCGGGGCTCGCGCGCACACGTTCCCCGACGGGCTCAGTCGAGTGGTTGTCCCGCGGCGCCCCTCGACGTGACGACGCGGTGAGCTCCCTAGCTGACGCCAGGCTCTGAGTCGGAAGCTAGCTCAGGCTGACGGACTTCGAGGCTCGCTCAGGCGGCGAGGGCGAAGTCGGTGCGCTGTGAGTTGGCACCTATTGGTTCGCACGGATCGTTGACGAGATGACCGTGCATCCTCGGCCCGCTTCTCCTGCGACGACGACCACCGTCGAAACCGATCACCCCCGCGGGTTGGGCCACATCACGCTGTGCAGTTGTCAGGGAACACCGAACACCCAGTATGCCGTGCAACGCCCGGCCCGTCGACGGGATTCCCCGGCCTCAGCGCCGTCCGACGCCCCGGCGGTGGTCCGGCCCGCGGGCCAGGTCCACGTCCCGATCCAGGCCCTTGTCGTGACCGGTGACCACCCACACCAGCGCGAGCAGCAGGGTGACCGACAGGGCGCTGACGGAGTTGAGGAACCACGCGGCGTCGAAGGCGCTGTAGAGGACCAACCCGGCGGAGGCCCACAGGACGACCCGACGGCGCACCGGGGTGGCCTCGGTCATGGCCAGGATGAGCCCACCCCAGAGCAGGTACCACGGATGGACCACGGCACCGGTGACGACGAAGACCAGCAGCACCCAGCCTAGGGTCCGCACCGGTCGGCGGGCCTTGAACCGCCAGATCAGCCACAGCGAGGCCACCGCGCCCACGACCATGCCGACCTTCTGCAGGAACGGCACCGACGCGCCCGCCGTGTCCGTCCACCCCACTGCGTTGAAGAGCCACTCCAGGCCGGAGCCGACCGCCGTGAACGGGGCGAGCATCGAGCGGATCATCCCCGGCACGCCCGCGGCCCTGACCCACCCGAAGCCCAACCCGGTCGCCACCGTGATCCCGACGAACCCGAGCAGGAACACCCCGATCGCCGGCACCGCGGCGCGCCCCACCTCGGCGTTGGTCGGCTCCTGACCGCGCACCCGACGAGCGTGCAGCGCGGCCACGGCGAGGATCGCCGCGGCCGCGGGCTGTTTGATCGTCGCCGCTGCCGCCACCGCCAGGGCGCCCCACACCAGGTGGCGGCGCACCGCCAGCCACAGGCCGAGGATCATCAGCCCCATCATCAGGCTGTCGTTGTGGGCTCCCCCGACGAAGTGCAGCACGACCAGGGGGTTGAGCACGGCCAGCCAGATGGTGCCCTCGCGGTCGTAGCCGAGCCGCCGGGCCAGCCTGGGCAGGTACACCGCGATCAGGACCACGCCGACCAGGGCGGGGACGCGCATGAGGATCGCGGAGAGGTAGGCGTTGAAGCCGCTCAGGTCGACCAGCAGGTGCTGCAGCTGCAGCGACAGCGGTCCGTAGGGCGCCGGGGTGTACTGCCAGTACTGGTCGACCTGCTCCTGGTAGACACCGTCGAGCACGGCGGGCCCGAACGAGTAGGGGTCGAAACCCCGGTGCACCATGTAGCCCTGCGCGGCGTAGCTGTACGCGTCGAAGGACAACAGCGGCGGCGCCGCCAGCAGCGGCAGGCTCCACAGCCACAGGGTCGCCCGGGTCGTGGGACGGTGCAGGGCGGACGGGCGCATGCGCAGCCAGGCGTCCAGCAGCAGGACCACCCCGACCAGCAGGACCGCGGTGGCGATGCCCCGCCCGGGCCAGTACTGCAGCGACCCGAGCACGGGCACGCTGCGGAACGGGTTGGAGTTCGGCAGCGAGGCCGGGCTGAAGCTGCCGACGAGGATGAGGGTGGTCGCGAGCATCCCCCGACGGGTGGCCGGCTCGGCCCACGCCGCGCGGACGTCCTGCCACTCGCGGCGCAGGCTGCCACCCAGCGTGCGGGTGGCCCGATGCGCGGCGTCGCGACCCTCCAGGGAGCTCACGCGTCCCCCTCCCGTCAGGTCGGCGACCGGCGATGCGATCTGTCCGCCACCCTAGCGCCCGTCCCGCAGCGCTCCCGGGGGGACGGTATGCCGCCGGGCCGCTACGGAGGCGGCCACCACCCCGAAGGCGAGCAGGCCCGCGAACAGGGTGAGGGCGGCGAAACCGGGACCGCCGACGACGAACCCGGCGACCGCCCCCCCGACGGCCGCGGTGATCCCGGTGAGCAGGTCGGTGACCCCCTGGACCAGCGGTCGGGTCGTCGGCGTGGTGGCCGACGTGACCAGGGTGGAGGAGGCCACGTTGCCCATCGACCAGCCGACCCCGAGCAGGAACAGGCCGACCCCGAGGGCCCACGAGGCACCGGCCGGCGACAGCCCGGCGAGCACGAGCGAGGCCAGCAGGACCAGCCCGCCCGCGGCGAGCACCCCGGGGCAGCCCCACCGGTCGACGGCCATGCCGACCAGCGGGGCGAAGGCGTACATCCCGAGGATGTGCACGCTGATGACCAGGCCGATGACCTCGAGCGAGGCGTGGCCGTGGTCCATGTGGATCGGGGTCATGACCATGACCGACACCATGACGGCGTAGGACAGGGCCATCCCGAGGGCCCCGGCCCGCACCGCGGGGTCGTGCCGGACGATGGCCCACCCGGAGGTGTGCGTGGGCCCGGCCGTCCGGGCCCCGTCGCGCCCGGGAGCATCCGCGGCTGCCACCGCCCGGGCGAGCAGCAACGGGTCCGGGCGCAGCCGCACGAGCATCACGGTCACGGCGAGCACCACCCCGGCGGCGGTGAACAGGTACGGCCCGGCCAGGGGTGGCAGGCCGAGCCGGGAGGCCAGCGCTCCCCCCGGACCGGTGAGGTTGGGGCCGGCGACGGACCCGATCGTCGTCGCCCAGACGACCAGGCTCAGGTGCCGGCCGCGACGATCGGCCGGGGCGAGGTCGGTGGCGGCATACCGGCTCTGCTGGTTGGCCGCGGCCATCGCCCCGACGAGGGTCGCCCCCAGCAGCAGCAGCGGGAAGGAGCGGACCGCCCCGGCAGCCGTCGAGATCACCGCGCCCAGCCCGCCGACGGCATACCCGGTGGCCAGGCCGATCCGGCGCCCCCGCGCGTCCATGAGCCGGGCGATGAGGAAGGTGACCAGAGCCGCCCCGAAGGTCTGCGCGGTCTGGGCCAGCCCGGCGAGCTGCTCGGAGCCGGAGACGTCCTTGGCGAGCAGGGCATTGACGGACACGGCGGCGCTCACCCCGATGCCGCCGAAGGCCTGGGTGGTCACCAGCGTGCCCAGCGTGCGGCGCTGGGCCGCGGCGACGTCGACCGGCCGGGGCGGGTCGGGTGGGCCGGGGCGGCCGGCCGCGGCGGCGGCCTGGGGTGCGCTCACGGGCCTACCACGTGCCCGAGCTCGACCCGCCGATGCCGCCGCCGGAGAAGCTCCCGCCCGAGGACCCGAAACCCGAGCCGCCCGAGCTGCCGGGGGTGGACTGGAACGTGCCCGAGGCGGACGTGGAGAAGTCGTCGACCCCCGAGACGATGCCGCCGAAGTCGGGGAACAGGGCACCCTGGTAGAGGTACCAGGTCGGCATGGCCAGGGGTTGACCCGCGGCCGCGGCGGCCTGCGCGACCTTCTGGAAGGTCTCGGCCCACCGCTGGGCGACGCCGAAGACGATGGCGAAGGGCAGGTACCGGCTGAAGATGTCCTGGGCCTCCTCCCACCGGATCTGGCCGGCCTCCGCGGTGACGAGGTACTGCCTGAAGCCCAGCGACTGGGCCAGGGTCGCCGAGCCTGCCGCCGTCTTGGCCGCCATCCGCCCACCCAGCAGGAAGACCACGACTCCGGCGACCAGCGTGCCCGCGCCGAGGATCACCCCGGAGGACACCGGCAGACCGATCCCCGCGGTGCGGTCGACGCCGCGCATCGCGCTGCCCAGGGTGAACAGCATCACCGCCCCGCCGCCGGCGAGCACGCCGCCGAGCAGCCGCCACCCGGCGCGTTGGCGCTCGGGAGAGGAGCGGAACCACCCGCGCTGGACCACCTCGGCGTACATCTCGTGCTTGGCCGTCGCCAGGCTCTCGGCGAAGTGGTTCTTCAGGTCGGACAGCAGGACCGGGTTGGACTGCGCGAACAGGCCCTCCAGCACGGTGGACTCGTAGGGTCGTAACGACTCCTCGGGCCGGGGCACCAGGCGGGTCAGCTGCCAGTCGGTCCGCTTGAACATGCCGCCGGGGGCCACTTCCTCGATCTGCAGGAAGCCGCGGACCGCCAGGTCGATGACCGTCGCGGACACGTCGAGGGTGTCCGCGGACTCGTCGACGATGGTGCCGACCAACCCGGGCTGCACCCCGGGGGGCGGGGTGAACTGCACGGCGATCGTCGGGGTGCCGCCGCGGCGGGTGGGGTGGGCCGCGGGCGCGGGGGCGGGCGGTATGCCGGGTGCCCGGGGGACCGGCGGCGCCCCGTTGCCGGCGGAGCCGGCGGCGCCGGGGCTGAGCCCGGGAGTCAGGCCGGCATACCACTCGTCGCGCCCGCGGGTCGCGACCAGCGCGGTCATCCCGACGATCGCGGCCAGGGGCAGCAGCACGCCCGCGGCCAGGGCGGCATACGACGCGGCGACCGCCTGGCCCTCGCCGAGCGGCGAGCCACCGGAGCGGATGTCGGGGCGCAGCGGGTTGAACGCGGCGACCGGGTAGCGCAGGGCGACGGTGAGGTCCTCGTACGGGACCAGGTCGGCGACCGCGAACCGGGCCGGCGACCCCGCGGTGGCCGTCGCGCATGGCGTGCCCTCGGCGCCACGCCCGCAGCGGACCTCGGTGGCCGCCGCCGGGGCGGTGACCGCGAGGGACACCCGGCTCTTGGGCATGGCGTCGGAGGTGAAGACGTTGTAGTAGAACTCGGCGGTCTGGTCGGCCTGGGGGTTCATGACCTTAGCCAACCGGTAACGCAGGACGTAGGTCTGGGTGCCCGACACGGTGACCTTGGCGTTGCCGATCTTCAGGGTGATCTCGGTGCCATTGTCGATCTGCTGCAGGTCGGTGTTGGCACCGGTCGGGCTGGACACCGAGACCTCGCTCATCGCGTAGTAGCGGTAGGCGTCGGCCTGCTCCTGCACGCCTTGGCGCACCGTGATCGAGCGGTAGATGCCGTGGTGCACGCCCAGGGCGTCGTCGAACACCTGGGTGATCGTCTCGGTGACGGCCACGCCGCCGTCCTTGTCCAGCTCGTAGGTCGCGTCGAACACGCGGATGACGTCGGCAGTCGGCACCCGCAGCCGGGGTATGCCGCTCGCACCCCAGGCGCCCACCGGTGCGGCCGCCGCCCTGGGGGCGCCCGAGGGTGGGGCACCGACGCCGGAGTGGGGGGTCCGGGCGCTCGCGGCCGCTGCCGACCCGAGCGTCAGCCACGGCAGGACGACCGCGACGGCGAGCGCGAGAGCGACGGCATACCGTGACCGGCCGGCGCGCTCGCTCCGTGGCCGGCCGGCGCGCTCGCTCCGGGGATGCACGGCGCGCTCGCTCCGGGGATGCACGGCGCGTTCGGGCCGCGGGGTCCGGGCGCCGCTCATCGCTCGCTCCGGGTATGCATGGCGCGCTCGGCCTCGCGTTTGTCCTGGCGCTCGCGCAGCGCCTGACGCTTGTCGTAGGCGCGCTTGCCGGTGGCCAGGGCGATCTCGACCTTCGCCCGCCCGTCCTTGAAGTAGACCGCCAGGGGCACCACGGTGCGCCCGCTCTCGCGGGTCCTCGCGGCGATCTTGCGCAGCTCGTCGCGGTGCAGCAGCAGCTTGCGACGGCGACGGGGCGCATGGTTGGTCCAGGTGCCTTGGGTGTACTCGGGAATGTGCACGCCTTCGAGCCACAGCTCGTCGCCGGAGAACTGCGCGTAGCCGTCGACCAGGGAGCACCGCCCGGCCCGCAGTGCCTTGACCTCGGTGCCCTGCAACGCCAGGCCCGCCTCGAAGGTGTCCTCGATGTGATAGTCGTGGCGGGCCTTGCGGTTGCTCGCGACGAGTTTGCGGCCCTGCGCCTTGACCATGCGGACACCTCCTCTCCACCGATCGGGCACCGCCACTGTCTCCGACGGGCACCGCCACGCTACCTGCCCGGGCGGGCCCGCACGAGCCGGTTCGGGCGGGCGGAGCCCGAGGTGGCCCCGCCGGGCGGCCCGCCGGCTCGGGGGCTCTCAGATCCAGGTGCGCGGGTTGACGAACGAGCCGTCTTCGAGGGTCTCGAAGTGCAGGTGGCACCCGGTGGAGTAGCCGGTCGTGCCGGAGTAGCCGATGAGCTGGCCACGGCCGACCGACCCACCCCGTGCGACGATCGAGGACAGGTGGTTGTACGTCGTCACCAGGTCGACCCCGCGGCGGATGCCGTGGTCGATCATCACCCGGTTGCCGTAGCCGCCGCCCCACCCCGCCGAGATCACCGTGCCCGCTGCGGTGGCGTAGACCGGGGTGCCGCAGTCGATGCCGAAGTCGGTGCCGGTGTGCAGCTTCCACACCAGCAGGATCGGGTGGAAACGCATCCCGAACTCGGAGGTGATCGGCCCGTCCGCCGGGTAGCTGAGGAACCCGCCGCCGCCCGGGTTGGCGTCGCCCTGCGGCGGGGTGTAGGCCCGACCGGCCGCAGCGGCGGCCTCGCGGTCGGCCCGCTCCTTGGCCAGCCGGGCCGCCTCGGCCTCGCGGGCCTTGCGGGCCTGCTCGACGAGCACGGCCTGCAACCGGGCCTGCTCGGCCTCGGCCGCGGCCAGCTGGGCCTGCTCGCCGGCCTTGCGGCTCTCGACCTCGGTGGCGTACCCGGTCTGCGCGGCGACCAGCCCGTCGAGCTGGGCCTTGGCGGTCTGGGCCGCGGACCTCGCCGCATTGGCCTTGGCCAGCGCGTCCTCGGCCTGGCGCTTGAGCTCGGCGATCTCGTCGCGGACGGCGACCAGGTAGGACTGCTGGGCGGCCCCGTCGGCCCGGGCGTTCTGCAGGTTGCGCAGGGCGTCGTTGGTCAGCGAGGTGACCTCGTCGGCCATGACGAGGCGGGTGGCGAAGTCGTCCGGGCTGGTCGAGCCCAGGGCCACCGACAGCTGCGATCCGGAGCCGCCCTGGAACAGGTCCGCAGCGAACACGTCGAGGGTGCGCTGGGTGCTGGACAGCTTCTGGGCGTTGGCGGTGGCCGCCTCCACGGCGCGGGCCTCGTTGGCCTTGGCCACGGCGAGCTTGGCCGCGACGTCGTTGTTGTGGGCTTCGGCGGCCCGGGCCTGCGCGTTGGCCTCGTCGAGTCGGGCCTGCGCGGCGGGCAGTTGGGCCTTGGTCTGCTGCAGCTTGACGTAGGCGTTGGCCAGCTCGGTCGAGGTGCCCTCCAGCGCCGCGTGCAGGGCGGCGACCTGCTGGTCGGCCTTCTTCTTCTCGTCGACGGTGTCCGCCCGGGTCATCGGCGCCAGGGCGACGAGGATGACGCAGCACAGCGCCGCCACCGACGACCCGCGACGTCGGGTCGGCGCGCTCCGGTGCGTCATCAGCAGCCACATATGACTCTTTGGTACCACAAAACCCGTCGAACCTCACCTCTCCCGCGGCGACCCGGCCCACCGTCCCGGCCCGCCTCGGACATCAGACGTGCAGGTAGCGCCGCAGCGTGAAGCCCGAGGTGACCACGGCCATGAGCACCACGCCGCCGAGCACCCACGGGGAGATGGCGAGCACGTCGGAACCGCCGACGAACGCCGTGTCGAGCAGCGCCCGGCTCAGATACCCGCTGACCCCGTAGCGCACCGTGGCCCCGAGCAGGGCGACGGCCAGAGCGGCCCCGACGAGGGCGGCCACCACCGTCTCCATGACGAAGGGGAACTGGATGGTGAAGTTCGAGGCCCCGACCAGGCGCATGATCCCGGTCTCGCGGCGGCGCGAGAACGCGGTCTGGCGGATCGTCGTGGCCACCAGCAGCACGGCGCACAGGACCATCAGGGCGGCCAAGGCGATCGCCGCCCAGGACACGACGTTCATGAACGAGAAGAACTTGTCGAGCAGCTGCTTCTGGTCCTGCACCCGGCCGACACCCGGAGCACCCTGCAGCGACGAGACGATGACGTCGTACTTGTTGGTGTCGGTCAGCGACACGCGGAAGGAGTCGGCGAAGGCCGCCTGGGTGGCCTGCTCACCCAACGGCGAGTTCTTGAACTGCTCCTTGAACCTCTTGAACGCCTCGGACTGGGACTCGTAGAAGATCTCCTTGATCGGCGGGCGCATCGCCTCCAGCTGCGTCTTGATCTGGTCGCGCTGGGCCTGGGTGGTGGCCTTGCCCGCGCACCCGGGGTACTGCGATCCCTCGACGCACAGGAACACCGACACCTGGACCCGGTCGTACCAGTAGTCCTTCATCGTGTCGACCTGCCGTTGGGCCAGCAGCCCAAGGCCGAGCAGGTACATCGAGATCATCGTCACGAGCACCACGGACACGGCCATCGACAGGTTGCGCCGCAGGCCCCCGGCGATCTCGCCGAGCAGGAAGCCGGGCTTCATCGGCGGCCTCCCGACGATCCCGCCGTGCTGGCCTGCCGCCGGTCGTCGCCCTGCCGCGGGTCGCCCGCCTGCCGCGAGCCCTGCCGCGGGTCGCCCGCCTGCCGCGAGCCCTGCCGCGGGTCGTCGGCCGACGACGACCCGGTATGCCGCGGGCTCGCCACCGGCGCCCCGGACGGTGTCGCGGACCGGCGGCGGCGCAGCATACGGAACGGACCGGAGGCCAGCGCCAGCCGCGCCGCGGCCTCGTCCGCCTCGGAGGCGCGCAGGGCACGCTGCAGTTGTTCGTCCAGCTCGTCCTCGACCCTGATCGCGGGCATCGCCGAGGTGGTGTGGCCGTACTCGCCCTGCACCTGGTCGCGGACCAGCCGGCCACGGTCGAGCTCGACCACCCGTTTGCGCAGCTCGTCGACGATCTCGTGGTCGTGGGTGGCCATGACCACCGTGGTGCCCGAGCGGTTGATCCGGTCCAGCAGCCGCACGATGTCGCCGCTGGTGGCCGGGTCCAGGTTGCCCGTGGGCTCGTCGGCCAGCAGGATCGCCGGCTTGTTGACGATTGCTCGGGCGATGGCCACCCGCTGCTGCTCCCCGCCGGAGAGTTGGTGGGGCATCCGCTTGGCCTTGCCCTCGAGGCCGACGATCTCCAGCGTCTCGGGCACGGTCTGGCGGATCGCGGTCCGCGAGCGGCCGATGACCTGCAGGGCGAAGGCGACGTTCTGGTGGACGTTCTTGTTCGGCAGCAGGCGGAAGTCCTGGAACACCGTGCCGATCCCGCGACGCAGCAACGGCACCTTGCGCTCGGGCAGAGTGCGCAGCTCCCGGCCGGCGACCAGCACTGAGCCGCTGGTGGCCACGTCCTCACGCAGGATCAGGCGCAGCAAGGTCGACTTGCCCGAGCCGGACTGGCCGACGACGAAGACGAACTCGCCACGCTCGATCTCCACGGACACCCCGTCGAGCGCGGGGTGGGTGGAGCGGGGGTAGGTCTTCGTGACGTTGTCGAGGAGGATCATGCCCACTTCGTTCCGCTCGGCGACAGGACGCACTGTCGAGGGTACGGGTGTGACAGGCGAAACCGGTGTTATCCACGGGGCTGGCGTGGCGTCTGCCCCATTCGGCGGACGCCCGCCCTCGCGCGGCGGGACCGGGCCGGCCCCGGCGAAAGCAGGCCAGTGGTCGTTTCGCCGGGCTCGAAGCAGCCATTCGCCCACTCTCGGGGTTTGGCCCATCGCACCGCCCTGCGGCCGACCCGGTGTGGGCGGCCAACCAGGTCTGGGAAGCATGCCCGGCGGGCTGATGCCCGGCCGGCGCGCATGCCCGGCGGGCCGCATGCCCGGCCGGCGGCATACCGATCAGACCTCGGCGCGCTCCTGGCCGCGCTTCCACCGGATGCCGGCCTCGATGAAGTCGTCGATGTCGCCGTCGAAGACCGCGGCGGGGTTGCCGACCTCGTGCTCGGTGCGCAGGTCCTTGACCATCTGGTAGGGCTGCAGGACGTACGAGCGCATCTGGTCGCCCCACGAGGCCTTGATGTCGCCGGCCAGCTCCTTCTTGGCCGCCGCTTCTTGCGCCCGCTTCTGCAGCAGCAGCCGCGACTGCAGCACCCGCAGGGCGGCGGCGCGGTTCTGGATCTGGGACTTCTCGTTCTGCATCGACACGACGATGCCGGTGGGCAGGTGGGTCATCCGCACCGCCGAGTCGGTGGTGTTCACCGACTGGCCACCGGGCCCGGAGGAGCGGAACACGTCGACCTTCAGCTCGCTCTCCGGGATATCCACGTGGTCGGTCTGCTCGATGAGCGGCACCACCTCGACCGCGGCGAACGAGGTCTGCCGCCGGCCCTGGTTGTCGAACGGGCTGATCCGCACCAGGCGGTGGGTGCCCGCCTCGACGGCGAGGTTGCCGAACGCGTAGGGCACCTTGACCTCGAAGGTCGCCGACTTGAGCCCGGCCTCCTCGGCGTAGGAGGTGTCGAGCACCTCGGTCGGGTAGCCGTGCCGCTCGGCCCACCGCATGTACATCCGCAGCAGCATCTCGGCGAAGTCGGCCGCGTCCACTCCCCCGGCGCCCGACCGGATCGTCACCACGGCCTCGCGTGCGTCGTACTCGCCGCTGAGCAAGGTGCGCACCTCCAGCTCGCCGACGTCCTTGCGCAGCCCGGCCAGCTCCCGCTCGGCCTCCTCCAGGGTCGCCGCGTCGTGCTCCTCCTGCCCGAGCTCGACGAGGGTCTCCAGGTCGTCGATGCGGGCACCCATGCCGACGACCCGGTCGCGCTCGGCGGTGGCCCGGGACAGCGCCGAGGTCACCTGCTGGGCTCGGTCGGGGTCGTCCCACAGGTCCGGGGCGCTGGCCCGGCGCTCCAGGTCGGCGATCCGGTCACCGAGGACGGGCAGGTTGGTCACCCCGCGCACCGTGTCCATGGTCGCGCGCAGGTGCCGGATCTGCTCGGCGAAGTCGATGGCCACGAGGGTCAACCCTACGGGAGCGCCGGTATGCCGCCGCCGACGCGTCGTCCCGGCGACGGCGCCGAGCGTCGTCCGGCGCCGGCGCCGGGCGCGTCGTGCCGGGGCGCCGCCGTCGCGCCGACCGGCCCCGGGGCCTCAGGGGCCGGCGAGGTGGGCGGCCAGGCGCAGGGCCAACGCGGCGGTGGTCAGGCTGGGGTTGGCTGCCGGCGACGCCGCGAACACCGAGTTGTCGCAGGCGTAGAGGTTGTCGTAGCCGTGGAAGCGCAGGTCGGTGTCGACGACACCGGCACCGGGTGGCCCGGTCCGCAGCGTCCCCACCTCGTGCGCCACGCCACCGAGCTTGGCGTCCTGCAACCCCAGCCCGACCTCCCCGAGCACCGGCTGGGCGCCCAGGCCCTGCAACAGCGCCGCGGCCAGCCGGTCGGCCTCGGCGAGCACCGCCGCCGGTGGCGGGGTCGGCGCGACGGTGACCTGGGCGTCGGCCGACGGGTCGCCGGTCACGGTGAGCCCGTTGGCGGGGTTGAGGTCGGCGTAGAACATGAACACGGCCTCGCCGAGCATCCAGTCGGCTCGGGCCGCGCGTTCGAGGGCCAGGTGCGCGGGATCGACGTAGCGGCCCTGGTTGAAGTCCGCGCCGAGCTCGACGACGACGTCGAACCCGTGCTCCGTGGTGCTCGCCTGGGGGTGGGTGAGCAGGACCTTGGCGGACTCGGTCGTGCTGGCCGCCGCGGACCCGGGCGGCAGGGTGAAGTGGCGGTAGCGGATGGTGTGGTCGGTCAGGCCCCTGCCGATCAGGCCGCTGGGGTCGGCCAGGCCGCTTTGCAGGGCGATCTTGGCCGACTCGATGGTCCCCGCCGACAGGACGACGGTCGTGGCTCGGTAGGACCGGGGACGCCCGGCCACCAGGTCCCAGCCGGTGACCCCGATCGCTCGGGTGGGATCGCCCGGGTCGACGTCCACCCGCCACACGGCGGTGTTGAGGTTGATCGTCGGCACGGCGTGGCCGGGGTCGTCGAGCAGGCGGTCCTGCATGAGCAGGTCGGCCGTGGAGAACAACCCCGTCGAGATGGCCAGCGCGCTCGCCCCTCGGTACTGCACGGCGACGGGGCCGTCCTGGGCGACGAAGCCGGGCAACAGCCCCTCCAACCGGGCGCGGCTGTCGGTCTGGAACCCGCTGGGTGCCGGGGGCGTCCGGTTGAGGGCCGCCTCGGCCTGGTCGTAGCCCCCGCCGAGCAGGTAGTCGCGGATCGGCGCCGGCCAGGCCGCCAGCTCCCACGGGGCCTGTCGCGGGATCAGACCACCCCAGAACAGCGACCGCCCACCGAGGTTGAACCCCTGCCCGCCCTCGAACGCCGACCCCGGCGTGTTGACGTAGTTGGTCACCTTGAAGTCCGCCCACAGAGACCAGATGTGCTTGTCGAACTGTCCGACCTTGAGCCGACGGGGGAGGTTGCCCACGTGGGTGGGGAACAGGTACGAGCCGGCCTCGACGACGAGCACGTCCGCACCGGCCGCGGCCAGGCGGGACGCGAGCACGCCGCCGCCCATCCCCGAGCCGACGATCAGGACGTCGTACACGTGCCACGGGTCGAGGTTGCGCGGGAAGAACCGCTGGGCGATCGTCCCTCGCTCGGTGACCACCTCGGTCAGCGGGGGGAAGTCGACCTGCGGGGCGGCATACTCGTGCACACCCGGCACGTCGGCGGGCGCGAGCCACAGGTTCGGCCCGGCCATCCAGCGCTCCGGGGCGAGCAGGAACTTGAACTCGATCCCGCCGGGGAAGGCCGCGTCGTCCAGGTCGAAGGTCCACGCCCCGTCCGCGTAGACCCCGCCGCGGTCCAGCTCCCACCGCGGGCCCCACCGCAGCAGGACCACTTGGTTGGGGGCGTACTGCTCGGTGACGAACCGGATCAGGCTCACGGCGTCTCCCGTCGGGTCGCCGGCACCGGCCGGCCTGGCTCTCGTATGCCGCGCCCTCGCCGGGCGGCACGTGCCGATCCTGCCTGACCGACGACCACCGGGACAGGGCCCGCCCGAGCAATGGTCCCCGGCGAGGTCAGTCCCGCAGCCGGGCGGTGGCCCGGCCCTCGACCCCGATCTCCACCGACCCCCCGAGGGCGGACAGGATGCCACCGGTCATCGGCAGCTGGACCTGGCCGGTGAGCACGACCACCGCCGAGCGCCCGTCGGGTGACCCGGTGCCCGGGGCAATGGCCCAGGCCTGCAGTCCCTGGGGCCGGGAGCGTCCGGCGAGGTAGGTCGCGACGGCGTCGCGCACCGTGGCATCGCTCACCACCACGGCCGTGCTCAGGCCCCGACGGTAGGCACCCTCCTCGTCCAGCGCGTCCGCCGCGTCGAGTGCGGCGGCATCGGCGGCGTCGGCCAGCCGCACCCGGGCCAGATGGGCGGCGGTGACGTCGACGGCTCCCACGACGAGCAGGGCCGCGATCGCGAACAGCCCGACGAGCAGCACGCTCAGCTGCCCGCGGTCGCCACAAGCCGGCCGCCGCCGCGCCCACCGGCGGCGCCACCGGCGCGATCCCCGGCCCGTCACCGGACCCGGAATCGGTCGACCGGGGCGACGTGGGTCGCGCTCACCGGGATGGCGACGGGGACGGCCGAGGCGAGGAACGCCGGCACCAGCGGCAAGGTCACCTCGACCGACGCGGTCACCGTGACCCGGCCCTCGGCGCGCAGGCACGGCGTGCCGTCGCATGCCAGGTCGACCCGGCCGCCCTCGGCGAAGCCGAACTCGTCGAACGCCAGGCCGGCGGCGGCAAACGCCCGGTCCGAGGCCTGCGCTTGGGTGGCCGACGTCGTGTAGGCGCGGCCAGCCTCGCGGGAGGCGGTGGTGACCGCATACGCGGCGGCCTGCACCCGGGCGACGACGAGGACGAGATAGACCAACGGCACGAGCACGAGCACACCGAGGAAGACGAACTCGACGATGGCCCGGCCCTCGTCGCGCGGTCGCCGCCGAGCCACCCGGATCCGGCGGCGCAGGGCCTCGATCGCGCTCACGGGGCACCGACCTGTCGCTCGTCGAAGGCCCGTGCGGTCACGGTGAGCGTGCCGGAGGGACCCAGCAGCCCGATGACCGGACTGGGGGCGGTGATGGCGACCTCGACGACGGGTATGCCGTCCGGCCCGGTCGTCGTGCGCACCTGGACCTGCTGGGCGTAGTCGGCAGACAACGACGAGGCGACCATCGAAGCGGTGCGCTCGGCGGCCTGGGCGGGCGTGCCGTCGGCCCGGGCCCCGACTCGCGCGCCCTCGGCGGCGCAGGCGATGAGGGTTTTGCGCACATGCAGCACCAGACCGAGTTGGAAGACCCCGACCCCGATCAGCAGCACCAGCCCGGCGACCATGACGAACTCCGCCACCGCCGAGCCCTGGTCGCGCCGCGGACGCCGGCCGGCTCGGCAGGCCCGCCCGGCTGCCGGCACGCGCGCCACGGACCGGGTCACTTGCCGGTGACGCCGCTGATCGCCTTGCTGAACAGGTCGACGAGAGCCGGCCCGGCGAACAGCCACAGCGCCGAGACGATCCCCGCGGTCATTACCGTGATGAGCACCCACCCGGGCACGTCGCCGCGGTCGCGCAGGACCCCCGGACGGACCGGACGCCTTGCGGCGGGCCACCGGAGCCGGACGTGGAGCGTGCGGAGCGATCTGGTCATTGCTGCTCTCCTGGAGTGCGGGTCGGTCCGGGGCGCTAGAGCCCCAGACGCAGGAAGGTGAAGCCGGGGTAGACGGCGAACAGGACGGTCACGGGCAGGACCAGGAACACCACCGGGACGAGCATGGCGATCTCCTTGCGACCACCGGCCTCCATCACGGCGCGCCGGCCGGCCTCGCGGACGTCCTGGGCCTGGGCGCGCAGCACCTCGGCCAGCGGGGTGCCCCGTTCGACGGCGACCACCATGCCGTCGACGAACCGGGCCAGGCTCAGCAGCCCGGTCCGGTCGGCCAGGCCCTGCAGGGCGGTCGGGAGGTTCGCCCCGGCGCGGGCGTCGGCGAGGCACTGGGCCAGCTCCGTGGCGAGCTCGCCCCGGGAGAGCCGGCAGACTCGGTCCAGCGCACCCGTGGCGCCCTCTCCGGCGCTGACGGCCAGCGCGAGAAGCTCCGCGACAGTGGGGAACTCGGCCAGCATCCGGGTCTCCCGCCGGGTGGCCTGGCGGGTGAGCCACTGGTCGCGGGCCAGGATGCCGGCCCCCGCGGCGGCGAACACCGCGAGCACCACGGCCGGAGCCGAGGCGCCCCGGGTGAGCACAGCGAGCATGCCCAGGAGCATCCCCGCCCCCGCGCCGACCGCCCCCCAGAGGACCTGCTCGGCGCGGAAGGCCGGGACGTCGCCGGGCCGCCCGGCGCGCAGCAACCGGCTGCGCACCGAGGCCGAGCCGCCGAGCACGCGGTCCACCCGCTCGGCCAGGTCACGCACGACCGGGGCCAACGCGCGAGCCAGCGGCCCGGAGTGCCCGGTATGCCGCGCGAGCAGCCGCGACGGCGGCGCGGTGTCGCGCAGGTAGGGGGCCAGCCGCTCGCTGAGCCCGGGTCGGCGGTTGCGCGGCAACCCCACCCAGACCAGGGCGATCCCGAGCGCGAGCACCAGCCCGAGCAGCGCCCCGCCCCACGACCAGCCCGCGGCGTACTCCAGCAGGGGCCGGAACTCGCGCCCAGGCGCGGCATACCGGGTCATCGCAGCACCCGCTCGTCCTCGGGCAGGCGGCCGACGGCCAGCATGATGCGGTAGGCGAGCGCCGTGACGGCGCCGCCGACGGCCAGCACGACCGCGCCGGTCGGGGTGGCGTAGGCGCGCAGCGAGTCGCGCTGCAGCGACATCATCGCCAGCACCACCCAGGGCGCTGCCGAGGCCAGACGGGCGGCGTTGACCGTCCAGCCCTGGCGGGTCTCCAGCTCGGCCCTGGTGCGGGCGTCGTCGCGCAGGAAGGTCGACAGTGTGCGCAACACCCGCCCGAGGTCCGAGCCACCCACCTCGCGGGCGATCCGCAGCGACTCGACGAGCCGATCCGCGACCGGGTCGCTGAGGCGGTCCTTGAGCCGGTCCAGGCAGTCCTGGAAACGCCCGCTCGCCCGGTAGTCCTGGGCGAACGCCGAGAACGTGGGCCGCAGCTCCTGCGGCCCACGAACGCCCAGCTGCGCCAACGCCTCCGGCAAGGCCAGCCCGGCGCGGACCGCGGAGGTGAGGTTGTCCACGGCGTCGGGCCACAGGTCGCGCAGCTGGCGCCGGCGGCGTCTGGCCCGAGCGGAGACGACGGCCCGCGGGGCATAGCCGGCGAACAGGGCGAAGGCCACCGACACCGGCACCGCGCGGGTGACCGGGAGCGTGGCGGCCAAGACCAGCACGAAACCGACGAGTCCCGCGACGAGCACCTGCGCCGGGGTCGTCGTGGTCATCCCCGCTTGGACCAGCTCGTCCCCGAGGCGCTCGCGCAGCCGGAACGCTCGGCGCGCCGGTGGGCGCGCCACCCGCGGCCACCAGGACCAGTACATGCAGAACACCCCCGCCCCGAACAGCAGACCGATGGCCAGCCCGCGCACGTCAGGGCTCCTGCGCCAGCAACCCGGCCACGTCGTAGCCGGCCCGCTCGAATCGCTCGACGTGCGGGGGGAACCCGTCGGCCCGGCGTAGACGGCCCTCGCGGGTGACGAACAGGTCGGCGACCTCGACGACCTCCTGCTCGACCCGCCCGGGGACGGCGACGATCTCGCGGACCCGGCGGGTGCCGTCGCGCTCCAGCGCGATATGGGCGACGAGGTCGATCGACGCCGCGACGGTCGGGACGACGAACTTCGGCGAGACGTTCTCCCCGGCCAGCAGCGGCAGCGTGCACATCTTCGTGATCGCCTCCCGGGCGGAGTTGGCGTGGATGGTGCACATGCCGGGCAGGCCGGAGTTCAGGGCGATGAGCAGGTCGAGGCTCTCGGCCTGGCGCACCTCCCCCACGACGATCCGCGACGGGCGCATCCGCAACGCCTCGGTGACCAGCCGGCGCAGCGGCACCTCGCCGGTGCCCTCCAGGCTGGGCTGGCGGCACTGCATCCCGGCCACGTCGCGCAGCGGGATCTTCAGCTCGAAGACCTCCTCGCAGGTGACCACCCGCTCCCGGGCGGGGATCGCCGCCGCCAGGCAGTTGAGCATGGTGGTCTTGCCGGCCTGGGTGCCCCCGGCGACCAGGACGTTGAGCCCGGAGACGACGGCGGCGTCCAGGAAGGTCGCCGCATGACGGGTCAGGGTGCCGAGCCGCACGAGGTCGTCGAGGTGGTCGGCCTTGACGACGAACTTGCGGACGTTGACGTGCCAGTGGTCGCGGGTGATGTCGGGGATGACCACGTGCAGCCGGGAGCCGTCGGGCAGGGTGGCGTCGACGAAGGGGCTGGACAGGTCGACCCGGCGCCCGGAGGCACGCAGCATCCGCTCCACCAGGTCGCGCACCTCGTCGGCGGTGAGGATCGTCGGCGTGAGCTCGGTGACCCCGCCGCGGGCGACGAACACCTTGCTCGGTTCGTTGATCCAGATCTCCTCGATGGCCGGGTCGTCGAAGTACTTCTGCAGCGGCCCGTAGCCGACCACCGTGTCGAGGATGTCCTTGACCGCCCCTTCGACGTCGCTCAGCGCCGGCAACCCCCCGACCAGCGACCGCTCGTCGTAGTCGGTGACCGCGTCGCGCACCAGGCGGTCGATCTCGCGGGGGTGCCGGGTCGGGTCCAGCCCGGAGCGGCGGATCAACTCCCTGACCTCGTCCTGGACCTGGCGGACCGCGTCGACCATGGCGTCCGCCTCCCCTGTTGCCGCGCCTCATCCGGTATGCCGCCGGCCGACCCCCGGGCGACGACTTCCTCCCAGGGTAGTGAAATCCGCCGCGCCCGCATCTCGAACGTCCCCAGCCTGTGGACAACGGCCTCGCTCGGGTACGTCGGCTGACGTATGCCGAGTGACGTCGTGGAGTTGGTCTGCGCCGAAGGCCCGACGTCGCGGTGGACGACCGGTCGTGCCACGCTGGACACGTCGACAGGGAGGACCCGACATGCCCGACAACCCGCAGCCCGGCGCCCCTGACCCGCAGGGCGGATCCGCCGTGCCCTCCAGCTACGACGAGGAGCTCCGGCATCGGGCGACCAAGCTGGTCAAGGCCCGTCAGGAGTTCCGCCAGCACCTGAGCGCGTACCTCATCGTCAACGCCGCGCTCGTCGGCATGTGGGCGGTG
The DNA here is from genome assembly GCA_037045055.1 of Dermatophilaceae bacterium. Taxonomy (GTDB): domain Bacteria; phylum Actinomycetota; class Actinomycetes; order Actinomycetales; family Dermatophilaceae; genus Phosphoribacter. The sequence goes on from JBAOHJ010000004.1 coordinate 48,226, forward strand.
ACCGGCGCGGGGTACTTCTGGCCGTTCTGGCCGCTGGTGGGGTGGGGCATCGGGCTGGCCTTCCACGCCACCTCGCTGCGCTCGGTCGACCCCGGCCCGACCGCCACGAAGATCGAGACCGAGGTGCAGCGGCTGCGCGAGCTGGACGCCCGACGGGGGCCGGGTCCGGCGATCGCGCCCCCGACCGCGTCACCCGCGTCGGCCCAACCACCAGGCTCCGCGACCCCGTCCTGGCCCACGCCGCCGGCGGGCGGCGAGCCGGGTCAGCCACCGGCTCCCCAGGACCGTCGATAGTCGGTGCCTCGGGGCAGGTGGCGCGCCGGCCCCGGGCCTGTGGACGAGCACAGCGGAGCGCCTGCACCTGGGCGTAGGGATAGCCCATGCCGGATGCCCGTCCCCGCGCGCTGCCGCCCGCCACCCTCACCTGGCATCTGCGCCTGCCCGGGGCCAGCGCCGCGCTGCGGCTGCGGGTGGAGATCGAGCCGCCGGTCCGGGTCGCCGACCTGCGCAGGGCGCTGCGGCGCGCCGTGCCGGGCGCTGCGCGGCATACCCCGATGACCGTCAACGGACACCGGCTCGAGGACGACGCCCTGCTGGGCCACCCCCCGCTGGTCGACGGCGCCACGCTGACCCTGGCCGGCCCCAGCGGCCCACCCCAGCCCCGCCCGCTGCTGGCCGCTCACGTGGTCGGTGGGCCCGACTCGGGCACGGTGGTCGACCTGCCGCCCGGAGAACACCGGATCGGTCGCGCCGCCGAGGCGAGCGTGCGACTCACCGACCCGGACGTCTCCCGTCTGCACGCCGTGCTGGAGGTCTCGAGCCGGGCGGTCACCGTCCGGGATCTCCACTCCGGCAACGGGACCGAGGTGGACGGCAGTCCGGCCGGGGGCACCGCGACGACGCTGCCGATCGGCGCTCGGCTGCACGTCGGCGGGACCACCCTGGTGCTGCGCACTCCCGACGGCGTGCCTGCCGTGGTCCGCGCCGACGGACGCGGCCACCTGCTGGTCAGCCGCCAGCCCGACCTGGCCCCGGCGCCTGGGGCCGACCCCGTCGCGGTGCCCGATCCGCCGACCGACCCGCCGCCGACCCGGCTGCCCCTGCTCGCGGCGGTGCTGCCCGCGCTGGTGTCCGGCGCCCTCGCCGTCGTCCTGCACTCCCCCACGATGCTGCTGTTCGGCCTGATGTCGCCCGTCCTGGTCCTCGGGCAGTGGCTGGCCGATCGGCGGGGCAGTCGGCGGGCGCGCCGCGAGGCCCATGCCCGGTATCGCCGTGACCGCGCCGAGGCGATGCACCGCCTCGACACGGCGCTGGCTGCGGAGACCGCTCAGCGGCTCGCGGCCGACCCCACCCCGGCCGAGATCCTCGCCACCGCGCGCCGGCCCGGGGCCCGGCTCTGGGATCGGGAGCCGGGGCGCGACGGCGTGCGCGCCCGGGTGGGGGTGGGGGTGCTCGACGCCCGCACCGAGACGACGGGAGGGTCGCGGTCGGTATGCCGGGTCGGCCCGGTGCCCGTCCTCGTCGACCTCGGCGCGCCGGGCGGGCTGGGCATCCTCGGGCCACGGGACCGGACGCTGCGGGTGGCCCACGCCGTCGTGGGCTCGGTGGCCGCGCGGTACTCTCCCGCCGAGTTGCGGATCGTCGTCGTCCACCATCCGCACCACGCGTCGGACTGGGCCTGGGTCACGGATCTGCCGCATGCGGCCGGCGCCGACGCGATACGTGGCACGACCGGCCAGACCCCCGCCGGGCCACACCGCGATCACCCGCCGCCCGGCCTGCTCGTGGTGCTCGACGGCGCCGCCGTCGACACCGGGACAGCGCTGGCCACGGCCCTCACCGCACCGTCCGGCCACGGGTATGCCGTCGTGTCCCTGGGCTGTGCCCCGGGGCAGCTGCCCGTGCAGTGCCGCACGATCCTGGACCTGGCCACCGCCACGGCCTGCCTGCGCGCCGACGGGCGCGCGCCCGTGCCGCTCGAAGTCGACGCCGTGGCCCCCACCTGGGCGCCGCAGCTGGCCGGCGCCCTCGCCCCGCTGCGCGATGCCCGGGCCCCCGCCGACGCCTCGGACCTGCCGGCGAGCGTCTCGCTGCTGCGCCTGCTCGGGCTGCCCGACCCGACGCCGGCGGAGCTGGTCCGGCGCTGGGGCCGGCAGCCGCGCTCGACGGCGGTGCCCCTGGGCCTGGGCGAGGACGGCCCCCGTGTCGTCGACCTGGTCCGCGACGGGCCGCACGCGCTGATCGGCGGCACGACCGGCGCGGGCAAGTCCGAGCTGCTGGCGTCCCTCGTCGCCGGACTCGGGGCACTCAACCGGCCCGACGAGCTCGCCTTCGTCCTCGTCGACTACAAGGGCGGTGCGGCGTTCGGCGAGTGCGTCGACCTGCCGCACGTCGTGGGGCTGGTCACCGACCTGGACGCCTCGCTCACCGAGCGTGCGCTGGTGTCGCTGGGTGCCGAGTTGCGCCGTCGGGAGCGGGTCCTGGCCGAGCACGGGGCGCCGGATTTCACGGCCTACCATCGGGACCGGCCCTGCGGGGCCGGCGAGCTGCCACGGCTGGTCGTCGTCGTGGACGAGCTGCGGGTGTTGGCCGACGAGCTGCCCGACTTCGTGACCGGGCTGGTCCGGGTGGCCGCGCAGGGCCGTTCGCTCGGGGTGCACCTCGTCGTGGCCACGCAGCGCCCCGGCGGGGTGGTGAGCGCCGACATGCGCGCCAATCTCGGCCTGCGCGTGGCCCTGCGGGTCCGCGACGCGGTCGACTCGGTGGACCTCATCGAGACCCCGACCGCCGCCGGCCTGCCGGCCGACAGCCCCGGGCGCGCCTACCTGCGCAGTCCGGAGTCCGGCCTGCGGCTGTTGCAGACCGCCCGCATCACCGGCCACACGCCGCCGGCGGCGCCGGTGCGAGTCACCCACGTCGACGACGTCCCGGTGGCCGCGGATCACGGTGGGCCCAGCGATCTGGCCCGCCTCGTCCGAGCCTGCCGGGCAGCCGCCCGGGACCTGGGGATCGCCCCGGTCCCCCCGCCGTGGCTGGCCCCCCTGCCCGACGTGGTCCCGGTGACCACCCGAGCCACCGATCCCGGTGTGGTGACCCTGGGGCTGGCCGACGACCCCGCCGGCCAGCGTCAGGTCCCCCTGCTCTGGGACCCGGGCCGGCAGGGCAATCTGGCGGTGGTCGGGCGCTCCCGCAGCGGGCGGTCCACGGCCCTGCGCACCGTGGCGACGGCCCTGGCCGGTAGCCTCGCGACCACGGACCTGCTGCTGTATGCCGTCCACCTCGGGGGGCTGGCCGGCCTGCCGGCGTGGGCGCACCCCGGGGGGCTGGTGCGGGGGGACGAGCCGGCCGACGTCGAGCGGCTGCTCGAGGTCCTGCGCGAGGCGAGTCCGGGGTCGGGGCCGGCCTCGCCCCGGGTCCTGGTCGTCGACGACTGGGATCGTTGCCTGGCGGCCCTGGTCGCGGCCGGTCGCCCCGCGACGGCGGACGCGCTGAGCGCCCTGGCCCGGTCCGGCGGGCCGGGGGCGGTCGTCGTGGTGGCCAGCGGGCACCGATCCTTGCTGGTCGGCGCCACGGCCGGCGCGTTCCCCCGGGCCCTGGTCCTGCTGCCCGCCGACCCGGTGGACCTCGCCGTGGCGGGCCTGCCGCCGCGTTCGTATCCCGCCGACCCGCCGCCCGGGCGGGCCATCGACAGCCGCAGTGGGCTGTTCGTGCAGATCGCGACGGCCGACCCGCCCACCCGGCACGGCGACGAATCCCCCGACCCGCCCACCCGGCACGGCCACGAATCCCCCGACCCGCCCTCCCGAGGTGGCACTGGACCCGCGCCCGCGCCGCCCGCGGCTGGGCAACCCGTCGACCCTCGGGCACCGGCACCGGGGGAGGTCGGCCGGACCCGCCCACTGCCCGCGCCCCTGCGGCCGCTGCCCGTCGACGTGTCCGTCACGGCCCTGGACGGGGCCACCGTCGCCCTCCCGGTCGGGCTGGGTGGCCGCGAGCTCGGTCCCCGAGGCTTCGACCCGGGCGCGGGCGATCGTCGCATCGCCGTCCTCGGCGATCGCTGCAGTGGCCGCACGACGACTCTCGTCACGATGGCCCGCGCGTTGGCCCGGTCGGGTCGACCGACGGTGCTGCTGACCGGGGCGCGTCCCGCCGACCTACCCTCCGCCGTCCGGGCGCTCGGCCCCGGCGACGTCGAGGCCCTGGTGGCCCTGCGCCGCGCCCGTCCCGACCTCGCGGTGCTCGTCGAGGAGCTGCCGGGGCTCGACGAGGGCCCGATGGCCCCGGTGCTGGCCGAGATCGAGCGGCGCCTGGACGAGGACGGCGGCGTCCTGGTCACGGCCGGCAGCGCGCGACGGGTGGTCGAGTCGGGTCTGGGGCTGGTCGCTCGGGTCGCTCGACACGGCTGCGGGCTGCTGTTGGGCCCGGGCCAGCCGGGCGACGAGCGGGCCCTGGGCCGACGCGGCATACCGGCGTGCGGGTCCACCCCCGGGCGGGCTGTGCTCGTGCGGGCCGCGGGCGCCACTGCCGTGCAGGTCGCCCGCACGGCGGGCCCACACGACGCGACTACCCGCCCACCGTGAAGACGACCTTGCCGAACAGCTCGCCCGCGGCCATCCTCTCGAAGCCGGCCCGGGCGTCGCGCAACGGCAGCACCGAGTCGATCGCCGGCTCGATCCCCCGCTGCGCCACGAACCGGGCGAGCCGCTCCAGCTCCGCGCGCGAGCCCATCGTCGAGCCGACGACGCGCAGCTGGGTGAAGAAGATCCGGGTCAGCTCGGCCTTGGGCGGGGCGTCGCCCGAGGTCGCCCCGGAGATGACGATGGTGCCCCCGGGGCGCAGCGAGGCCACCGAGTGCGACCAGGTCGCCGCCCCGACCGTCTCCATCACCGCGTCCACCTTGGCCGGCAGGCGCTCGCCCGAGGCGAACGCCCGCTGCGCCCCGAGCCGCAGGGCGTGCTCGCCCTTGGCCGGGTCGCGGGAGGTCACCCACACGCGGTACCCCGCCGCCGCCCCGAGCTGCACGAGAGCGGTGGCGACGCCGCCGCCGGCACCCTGGACGAGCACGCTCGCCCCGGGGGTGAGACCGGAGTTGGCGAACAGCATCCGGTATGCCGTGAGCCAGGCCGTCGACAGGCACGCCGCGGTCTCCCACGCCATCCCCTCGGGTTTGGGCACCACGTTGCGCGACGGCACGGCCACCCGCTCGGCGAGGGTGCCGTCGTGGACCTCCGAGAGCAGGCTGCGCCTGGGGTCGAGGGTCTCGTCACCGACCCAGCCCTCGGAGGCGACGACGGCGTGGACGATGACCTCGTTGCCGGCCTCGTCGACCCCGGCCCCGTCGCAGCCGAGGATCATCGGCAACCGATCGGCCGGCAGACCGACGCCCTTGAGCGACCACAGGTCGTGGTGGTTCAGGCCCGCGGTCCGCAGCGTCACGGTCGTCCAGCCGGGTCGCGGCGCGGGATCGGGACGGTCCCCGACGACCAGTCCGGCGAGCGGGTCGGTGGTGCTCTGGCTGGCGGCGTACACGGCGAGCATGTCCGTCACTGTATGCCGCCTCCGCCGCCCCGACCTGGCGCGGGCGTGCTCGGACCCGCCGACCGCGCGGCAAGGCCCGCTCGGCGCGGGCAGGTCACAGTTCGGCAACGCGACCTCGCCGGGCAGTGCGGGCTACTCGACGGTAGCGCTACCTTCGGGGCACCGTGCGCAACGGCGGGGGCCAGGGTCGCTCTCCCGCGGGTGCGCATCCATGCCGAAGGCGACCGGATCCACCCTCGGGCACGGAGGCGACGATGGCCCTCGCGGTCCACAACCTCGAGGTCGTCTACGACGACGTCATGCTGGCGCTGCGCGGCGCCAGCCTCACCGTCGAGCCCGACCGGATCGTCGCGCTGCTCGGCGCCAACGGCGCCGGCAAGACCACCCTGCTGCGCGCCGTGACCGGTCTGCTGCACGTGCACCGGGGCTCGATCACCAGGGGCCACGTCACCGTGGACGGGCGCCGTCTGAACACCGCCAAGGCGGCCGAGGTGGTCCGGGCCGGAGTCGGCCAGGTCATGGAGGGACGCCGGGTCTTCGTCGAGCTCACCGTCGAGGACAACCTGCGGGTCGGCGCGCACACCCGCCGCGCCGAGGGCCTGACGGAGCGCTACGAGCGCATCTACGCGATGTTCCCGGTGCTCGCCGACCGCCGCCGGGCCTTCGCCGGGTACCTGTCCGGCGGGGAGCAGCAGATGCTGGCGATCGGGCGGGCGCTGATGTCCGAGCCGGCCTACCTGCTGCTGGACGAGCCGAGCCTGGGCCTGGCGCCCAAGGTCGTCGAGCAGATCCGCGACCTGGTCGTGCAGGTCAACGAGGCCGGCACCGGGATCCTGCTCATCGAGCAGAACGCCGCGATGGCCCTGTCCATCGCGCACCACGGCTACGTCATGGAGCACGGCGTCACCGTCATGGACGGGCCCGCGGACAAGTTGCGCGCCGACGAGGACGTCCAGGAGTTCTACCTCGGGGTCCGCACCGACGGGCGCTCGCTGCGCGAGGTCAAGCACTACAAGCGCCGCAAGCGGTGGCTGTCGTGAGCGGCCCACCGCTGCTGGCGGCCCGCGACCTGGTGCTCTCGTTCGGCGGCAACACCGTGCTGGACCGGGTCGGTTTCGAGGTCTACGAGGGCGAGCTGCTCGCCCTCATCGGGCCCAACGGCGCCGGCAAGACCTCGACGTTCAACTGCATCTGCGGGGTCTACCGCCCCGCCTCGGGGTCGCTCACCTTGCGCGGCGAGTCGCTGCTGGGCCTACGCCCCGACCGGATCGCCGCCCGCGGCGTGGCCCGCACCTTCCAGAACATCGAGCTGTTCGAGGGCCTCACCGTGCTGGAGAACCTCCTGCTCGGCCGCCATCAGGGCATCCACGCCCCGTGGTGGGCGGCGATGGCCTGGCTGCCGATGGCGAGCCGAGCCGAGTATGCCGCGCGCCGCCGGGTCGAGGACATCGTCGACTTCCTCGACCTGGCCGCGGTGCGCAGGATGCCGGTGGGCGTCCTCCCCTACGGGGTGAAGAAGCGGGTCGAGCTGGGCCGGGCCCTGGCCATGGACCCGGATCTGCTGTTGCTGGACGAGCCGGTCGCGGGGATGAACGCCGAGGAGACCGAGGACATGGCCCGGTTCATCCTCGACATCCGCACCGAGCTGGCCGTGTCCATCGTCATGGTGGAGCACGACATGCGCCTGGTCATGGATCTCGCCGACCGCGTCATGGTCGTCGACTTCGGCCGGCGGATCGCCCTGGACACCCCCGAGCGGGTGCAACGCGACCCCGCCGTGATCGCCGCCTACCTCGGCGGCGCCAGCGCCGACGTCGTCGCCGACGTCACCGGCCCGGCCGACCCGACGGTGCCCCGGTGAGTCCCGCAGACTCCGGCGCGCCGTCCGCCCCGGCCCCCGACACCCCGTCCGCCCCGGCCCCCGACACGCCGTCCGCCCCGGCCCCCGACACGCCCGTCGTGCGCCATCTCATCGACCTGCTGCGCACCGCCGCGGCCGAAGACGGCGACCGGGTCGCCTTGCGGGTCAAGCGCTTCGGGCTGTGGACCAACGTCACCTGGGCCGACTACCTGGTCAACGTCGAGAACCTCGCCCACGGTTTCGCGGCGTTGGGCGTGCTCGCCGGCGACCGGGTCGCCGTCCAGTCGGAGAACCGCCCCGAGTGGCTGTACGCCGACCTCGCGGCCAACGCGCTGCGCGCCGCCGTGGTCGGGATCTACCCCACCAACCCGGTCGCCGAGATCGAGTACCTGCTGACCGACTCCGCCGCCCGGGTGCTCGTCGCCGAGGACCAGGAGCAGGTGGACAAGGCCCTGGAGGTGATCGACCGGATCCCGACCCTGGAGTGGGTGGTGTACCTCGACGCGCGCGGCCTCACCGACAGTGTCGCCCACGAGCGGCTCATCTCCCTGGACGAGCTCATCCGCCGCGGTCGCGCCCACCGCGAGCGCGACCCGGGGCTGTTCGACCGCGTCGACGCGGGCCGGTGCCCCGACGACCTGGTCACCCTCATCTACACCTCGGGCACGACCGGACCACCGAAAGGAGCGATGCTCTCGGCGCGCAACGTCTCCTTCGGTGCCGCGACGTTCGGCGGCCGGGGCGGGCTGTTCGGCGCCGGTGGCCTGCGCTCCGACGACGTCCTGGTGTCCTACCTGCCGCTGTCGCACGTCGTCGAGCGCACCATCACGACCTGGTGCGGTCTGGCCAACCGGACCGTGGTCCATTTCGCCGAGTCCATCGACACGGTGGTCGCCGACCTCGCCGAGGTCCAGCCCACCGTCCTGTTCGCGGTGCCGCGGATCTGGGAGAAGATCCAGGCCGGCGTGGCCATCAAGGTGGCCAACGCGACGTGGGCCAAGCGCACGGCATACCGGCTCGCCTCGGCGCTGGGCGCCCGGGTGGCGAGGCAGCGAGCCCGGGACGGCGGGCGGCTGTCCGTCGGATCGACCCTGCCGGCCGCGCTGGCCTGGCTGCTCGTGCACCGCACGCTGCGTCGGCACCTCGGCCTGGCGCGGGTCCGGCACGCGGTGTCCGGGGCCGCCCCCATCGCCACGGACGTGCTGATGTTCTTCCTCGGGATGGGGGTGGTCATCCACGAGGGCTACGGGATGACCGAGAACACCGCGTGCGCGACGGCCAACCGCCAGGGCGCGGTGAAGATCGGCACCGTCGGGCAGGTGCAGCCGGGCACCGAGCTACGTCTGGACGAGCGCACCGGCGAGGTGCTCACCCGGCATCCGGCCAACTTCGTCGGCTACTGGGGCAAGCCCGACGCGACCGCCGAGGTGCTCGACACCGACGGGTGGCTGCACACCGGCGACGTCGGCGAGTGGGTCGACGGCACGCATCTGCGGATCGTCGACCGGATCAAGGACATCATCATCACCGCCGGCGGCAAGAACATCTCCCCCAGCGAGATCGAGAACGCCCTCAAGGCCTCGCCCTTCGTGCGCGAGGCCGTGGTCATCGGCGACCGCCGGCCCTACCTCACCGCCCTCGTCGGCATCGAGTTCGACACCGTGGCGGACTGGGCCGCACGCCACCGGGTCGAGTACACCACCTACCGCGACCTGTCCTGCAAGCCCGAGACCGTGGAGCTGGTGGCCCGGGTGGTCAAGGACGTCAACGCGCGGTTCGCCCGGGTGGAGGCGGTGCGCAAGTTCCGCATGCTGCACAAGGAGCTCGACCACGAGGACGGCGAGCTCACCGCGACCCAGAAGCTCAAACGGGGGCCGTTCGAGGCCACCGTCCCGCACCTGGTGGCGGACATGTACGCCGGGCGCAGCGAGTACGCCGGCGCGGACCTCGGGAGGGCTGGATGAGCGAGTTCGTCACCGCGGTGCTGACCGGTCTGGGCACCGGGGGCGTCTACGCCCTCATCGCGGTGAGCTTCGTGGTCATCTACCGGGCCACCGGGGTGCTCAACTTCGCCCAGCCCGGGCTGCTCATCCTCGGCGCGTACTTCACCAGCGTGTTCGCCGTCGACGCGGGGATGCCGTTCGCCGTGGCGGTGGTGCTGGCCTTGGCCGTCGTCGCGCTGGTGGCCATGGCCTGCGAGCGGATCGCGGTGCGCCCGATGGTCGGCCGGCCGGTGTTCTCGACCGCCCTGGTCACCGTCGGGCTGTTCACCATCCTGCTCATCGTCGCGTTCCGGCTGTTCGACTCCGCCTCGCGCACGATCGGCGATCCGTGGCGACTGGACTCGACGTGCCTGCTGGGCGGCGCCGACGGGTGCTCGGTGCAGGTCTACCACTCGACGGTGGCGCGCTTCGTCGTGGCGATGGCCGTGCTCGCCGCGCTCGGCGCGTGGCTGTCCCGGTCGCGGCTCGGCGTGGCGATGCGGGCCACCTCGATGGACCAGGAAGCCGCCCTCGCCCAGGGCATCGACGTGGGCCGGATCTTCTCGCTGGCCTGGGCGATCGGCGGGGCGCTCGCCGCCCTGGCGGGGGTCCTGCTGGGCGCCAACGGATCGGTGGTGCAGGCGCCCGACGCCGTCTTCGCGCTGGTGGCGCTGCCGGCGATCATCCTCGGGGGCTTGGACTCCTTCACGGGTGCGGTGGTCGGCGGGCTGGTCATCGGCGTGGTGTCCGCGGTGACCAGCGCCTACCAGCCGATCTACGCGCCCTGGCTCGGGCCGAACTTCGAGAACGTCGTGCCCTACCTCGTCATGCTGCTGGTCCTGCTGGTGCGGCCGTTCGGGCTGTTCGGGACGGCGCAGGTGCAACGGATATGACGGACCAGCGCCCACCGACCCGCCGGGCCAGCGCGCTCACCGGCGACAGCACCGAGCTGGTGTGGAGCTCCCCCAGGGCCCGGGTGCCCCGCTCGGCCCGGCACGGCCGGCCCCGCGTGCACACCCGGTATGCCGCCGACCAGGCACTGCTCGACACGCCGGCGAAGCGCCGGTGGGCCCTCGGCGGGCTCGCCGTCGCCACGGCCGCGCCGTTCCTACTCACCCAGGACCTCACCTACCTGCTGTCCGTGGCGATGGTCTACGCCGTTGCCGGGATCGGGCTGAACCTGCTCACCGGCTACACCGGGCAGATCTCCCTGGGACATCCGTTCTTCATGGCCCTCGGGGCCTACACCGCCGCCGTGGTCTCGGGCCGCCCGTCGAGCACTGTCTGGGGTCTGGGGCTGGACCTGTCGCTCGGGCTGGTGGCGGCCACCGTGCTGCCGGCCCTCGTCGGCCTGGTCGTGGCGCCGTTGGCCACGCGCGTGCGCGGCCTCTACCTCGCGGTGCTCACGCTGGGCCTGCTCATGCTCGGCGAGCAGGTGTTCAAGGAGTGGCGGGCGCTCACCGGCGGCGCCGGCGTCGGGCGCGCGGTCGCTCAACCGGTGCTGTTCGGCACCGACCTGTCCCGCCGGTATGCCGTCGGACCGCTGATCGTCGACAAGGACATCTCGCTGTACCTGCTCGTGCTCGCCGTGCTGGTGCTCCTCGGCGTCGGCGCCGGCAACCTGGCCCGCTCCCGGACGGGGCGGGCCCTGGCCGCCGTCCGCGACCGGGACATCGCGGCCGAGGTGATGGGCATCCCGCTGCTGCGCACCAAGACCCTGGCGTTCATGCTCTCCTCCGGGTATGCCGGCACCGGCGGTGCGCTGCTGTCGATCCTCGTCGGGCGGATCACCCCGGAGCAGTGGAACATCTTCTTCTCGATCAGCCTGCTGGCCGTCGTCGTGATCGGCGGCGCGGCCCGGATCACCGGGACCGTCCTCGGGGCGGCCTTCGTCGTGCTGCTCCCGCGGCTGCTGGAGTGGGCCGCCCCCTATCTGCCGTTCGTCGCCACCGGAAGTGGTGGGCTGCTGACCGTCTTCCAGCTGCAGACCCTCGTCTTCGGGGTGCTCATCGTGGTCTTCCTCACCGTGGAGCCCCGGGGTCTGTTCGGGCTGTGGCACCGCGTTCGGGCCTACGCGAGCACCTGGCCGTTCAGCTACTGACCCAACCACCTCACCCGAAGGAGCACACGATGAGCCACCCACGACGCGCCACCGCGACGGCCTCGGTCGCCGCGGCCGGCATCCTCGCCCTCGCCCTGGCCAGCTGCTCGGCGGCCGGGACCTCGGGCACGTCCGGGGGGACGGCCGGCGGCATCAAGACCGGGCCCGGCGTGACGAAGGAGCCGTGCCCCAAGGCGGTGGACAAGACCCGGGGCTGCATCTACCTCGGCGTGCTCTCGGATCTCAGCGAGGGCCCGTTCGCCGCGCTGGCCGTGCCCATCACCGACGCCCAGCGCGCCTACTGGAAGAAGGTCAACGAGTCCGGCGGGATCTCCGGATACGAGGTGGACATCGACACCTACACCAAGGACACCAAGTACCAGGCCGCCGAGCACGCCAAGGCCTACCAGCAGATCAAGTCCAACATCCTGGCCCTGGCCCAGACCCTCGGCACGGTCAACACCGCGGCGATCCTGCCCGACATGGACGCCAGCGACATCGTCGGCGTGCCCGCGTCGTGGTGGTCGGGCTACCACTTCGCCGACGCCGGCAAGGGTCTCATCCTCGCCAACGGCTACTCCTACTGTTCCGAGGCGGTCGTCGGGCTGGACTGGTACTCGGAGAAGAACGCCAAGCCGACGTCCGTCGCCGCGGTCGGCTACCCCGGTGACTACGGTGGCGATTCCGCGGCCGGGGTCAAGCTCTGGGCCGAGGCCAACGGAGTCTCGAAGGTGACCGTGGTGGCCACCGGGCCCAACCAGACCCGGGGCAACCAGGACGCTGTCGTCTCGGCCCTGGCCCAGGCTGCCCCCGACGTCGTCGTCCTGGCCGTCGGCCCCGCCGAGAACGCCGAGATCATCGGCAAGCTCGTCGCCGGTGGCTTCAAGGGACGGTTCATGGGGTCGGCGCCGACGTGGAACCCGGCGCTGCTGCAGAGCGCGGCCGCCCCGGCGATCTCCGGCCGGTACCACAACATGGCGATGATCGAGCAGTGGGACGGCACCAGCGCGGCGATCGCGGCGATGAAGTCGGCCCTCGGCGGGCAGCCGCCGAAGAACAACGGTTACGTCATCGGGTGGTCGATGAACTACCCCATGCACGCCGCCCTCGTCGCCGCCGCCAAGGCCGGTGACCTGACCCGGGCCGGGGTGCGCAAGGCGGTCAACGGGCTGGTCGTCACCTGGGACGGGATGGCCAGCAAGGTCACCTACGGCGGGAACGGCAAGAGCGTGGCCGACGGGGCGATGATCGTCAGCGCGCCCGACGCCGCCACCCCCCTGGGGTTGAAGTCCACCGGTGGCTTCTACACCGGCACGACCTTCGCGAAGCTGCCCTACGACAAGCCCTGCTCGACCACCTGACCCGCGCGGGTCGCGGCGTCAGGCGACCGGCGTCCGTCCCCGACCGCCTCGGGGACGGACGCCGCCTCGGCCACCACCTCGAGCAACCAGGCGTCCGGATCGGGCTGGTCGGGCTCGAAGGTCGCGGTGCCCGGCGGCGGCAGGGCCAGGCCCCCCAGCAGTCGACGGATCAGCGGCGGTGGCACGAACCCCGAGAGCTGCAGCCGGCGTCGAGCGAGCACGCTGGCCGGGGCCGCCGCGTCGGCACCCACCAGGGACAGGGCGATGGCGGCGCCGATGGTCGCGGAGATGCCGTACTGCGAACGCCCCGCATCCGCGCCCAGGCCGGCCAGGACCTCGGCGAAGTGGCCCAGGGCGCGGCGCGGCTGCTGGCACCCCAGCGCGGCCCAGCCGGCCGTCTCGACGAGGAAGTCCACGGTGGCGCTCCCGCCCACCCGGGGGGCCAGCGGGAGCACGCCGTCGACGAGCTCCAGGGCGCGCTGCACCCGGCCGACGTTGAGCAGGCCGTGCGCGAGGTTGCTCGTCACGGCCACCCGGGCGGCGCTCGAGCGGGCCGCCCGCAGCAGCTCGAGCGCCTCCGCGACCGTGACGGCGATCCCGTCGGCGTCCTCGGCGTCGCCCTGGACCACGGCCAGCACCCCCAGGGCGTCGGCGAGCCGCTCGGCCCCGGCCTGCCGCCCGAACTCGACGGCACGCCCGGCCGCGGCCAGGGCCGCCCCGGTGCGGCCTCGATGGGTCTCGTGCAGCGCCAGACCCATGTACGCCGACACCAGGGAGGGCCCGCCGCCGTGCCGCTGCAGCACCGGGATGGCGGCGACGAGATCCGCCAGCGACCGGTCCTGGTCGGTCTTGTCGAGCATCGAGCGCAGCAACAGGACCTCGGCACGGTCCAGGTCGCCCAGGCCGGGGGCGTGCAGGGCCCTGGTGCACCATCGCACGCCGCTGCCCCGCAGACTGCCGAACAACCAGAACCGGCTCAGTGTGGTCAACACCGCCACGGCGGCGTGAGCGTCCTGGTCGATGGCGCCACGCAACACCGCCAGGTAGTCGTCGTAGTGCAGCTGGACGTCCTCGATGAGCGCGTCGGAGCGGGGTTGGCCGCGCCACCGCTGCGCGTACCAGTGCCGCATCCGCGCCGACGTCGTGGCCAGCTCCCCTGACTCGGCGAGACCCTCCAGCGCGAGGTCGCGGATCGTGCGCAGCATCCGGAACTGCAGCCTCGGCCCGGACCGGTCCACCTGCACCAGCGCCTCACGCACCAGGGAGCGCACCACGGCGTCGACATCGCCGGCGACCGGGCCCCCCACGGCGACCGCGGCATCCGGGTCGATCGGCCCGTGGAACACGCCGAGGCGCAGCAGCACGGTGCGGGCGTCGGCGCCCAGACCCTGCACGCTCCACCCGAGGGTGTCGCGCAGCGTGCGATGCCGGGCCGGGGCGGACCGCGCCGTGGTGGCGACGTCCAACGGGGTGGCCAGCAGGGTCAGCAGCTGACCCACCGAGCGCGTGCCGGCGTGTCCGGCGACGATCTCCAGCGCCAGCGGCAGCCCGTCGACGCGCCGGGCGATGCGACCGAGGTCCAGGGCCTCCTCGTCGCTGAACCGGGGGTCGGCCACGACGTCGCCGACCCGGGCGGCCAGCAGCCGCACTGCGGGCGCCCGCAGGACGTCCTGACCCTGGGCCTGCTCGGGTGCGCAGGCCAGCGGGCTCAACAGGACCTGGCGCTCGCCGGCCACCCCCAGGGGCACCCGCGAGGTCACCACGAACTGCACGCCGGGACAGCTGCGCAGCACCCTGCCCACCAGTTCGGCGAACGGTTCGACCGCCCACTCGGCCTCGTCGGCGAGCACGACGAGGCGACGGGTGGCGAAGGCGTCGACGAGGACGTCGACGGCCGGCCGATCCGAGCCGCCGACCTCCAACGCCACCGCCGCACGGTCGGCGAGCTCGTCGAGGTCGGCCGCACCGAGCCCGGCCAGGTCGAGGTAGCCGACCTCCCCCTCGACGGCCAGGCGCGCCCCGACCTCGGCCAGCACCCGGCTCTTGCCCACGCCCCCCGGGCCGACGATGGTCACCAGCCGACGTCCCTGCCCGACCGAGGCGATCACCGAGGCGATCTCCGCTTGACGGCCCACGGTGGGCGTCAACGGCGTGGGGATGCGCCCCGCCCGGGTCACGGTGTCGGGGCGGCGCGGCGGCGCGGCCCCGGCCGAGGTCGCGTGCAGGCCGGGGTCGTGGCGCAGGATCCGTCGATGCAGGTCGCCGACCCGCTCGCCCGGGTCGATGCCGAGGTCCTCGTGCAGGCGACGCCGCAGCGCGGCATACACCGCCAGCGCCTGCGCCTGACGCCCGAGCCGGTAGGCCGCGTGCATGAGGTGGGCGTAGGGCAGCTCGCGCAGCGGGTGGTCGCGCACCATCGCGGTGGCCAGCGCGTGGGCCTCGTGGGCGGCCGGGTCGCCGGGCTGGGCCAGCAACAGCCGACACAGGTCCTCCACGGCCCGGGAGCGGCTCTCGCCGAGCCGGGCCCGCTCGGCGTCCACGAGATGGTCCGAGACGCTCGCGTATGCCGTGTCGCCCCGCCAGAGCGCCAGGGCCGTCCGGTAGGTCACCGCCGCCTGGCCGTCGCGCCCCGCCGCCGCGGCTTCCCGGGCGTCGGCACAGCCGGCCTCGAAGGCGTCCTCGTCCACCTGTGCGATCCCGAGACGGTAGCCGGGCCCTTCGGTCAGCACCGCGCCCGCGCCGAGGGCGCGACGGATCCGGGCCACGACGGTGTGCACCGCCGACACGGACGGACCCGCGGGGCAGGGGCCCCAGACCCGGTCGAGCAGGACCTCGGGTGACACGGCGTGACCGCGACGTTGCACGAGCACCGCGAGAACGTCGCGGGGGCGCTGGCCGGCGAGCACCACGCTGCGCTCGCCTCGGGCCGCCGACAGCGGCCCGAGCACCTGCACGTGCATCCGGCCATGCAACCACAGCCCCGGGGGCCGGCGTCAGCCCCAGCGGATGTCGTGCACGTGCCCGTCGGTGCCCAGGTAGGCCACCCGGACCGAGGGCAGGCCCGCGATCCCGAACACCACCGCACGCGCGGGGGCTGCTGGCGAAGCCAGGGCGGCGACGGTGAGGTCTGTCCACTGCGGTCCGGTGACGTTGGGGACCCAGGCGATGTCGTGCACGTGCCCGTCGACGCCGACGTATACGACGTGCTTGGTGTTGGCCGCGGCGACGTAGCAGGCGTCGGGGTCGCCGGCGGCGGCCGGCGACCCGCAGGCGGCCACCAGGTCGTCCCAGGTGGCTGGCGCGACGCCCACCCAGGTGATCCGATGGACGTGCCCGTCGTCCCCGCGGTAGACCACCTCGTGGCTGTCGTCGGCCGGCAGATGGTAGCCGCGCGGATCACCGACGGCCAGCGGCGAGCCGACGTAGCCCGAGAGGTTGTCGTGGCCGGTGGGCCCGTCGGACCAGTACAGCGAGTGGACGTGCCCGTCGACGCCCCGGTAGAGCACGATGTTCTGGGCGCTCGGGCGCACTGGATACCCCCAGGGATCGCCCGCGGCCAGCGGCTCGCCGCAGTATCCGGTGATCCGCCCATGCGACACCGGGTCGGTGCCCGCCCAGTAGAGCTCCTCCACGTGCCCGTCCTCGGTGCGGTAGAACACGTGGGTGCTGCCGGCCAGCTCGTATCCCGAGGGGTCGCCGACGCCGGGTGGCGCTCCCGCCGACGCCCCGAGAGCGTCGTGGGCGGCCGGCTCGGTGCCGGACCAGTACAGCGAATGGACGTGCCCGTCGTCGCCTCGGAACAGCACGACGTGCGTGCCGCCGGCGCTGAACGCGCTGGCGCGACCGACGGCGGCGGGGGCCACCGTCCGGTCGGCCAGTCGCCCGGCCCCGACCGACCCGGGGACGTCCCACAGCTCGGTGAGGTACCCGTCGGCGTCCCGGTAGACCAGGCTGTGGCCCGGCCCGTCGCCCGGCACGACGGCGCACGGCCCGGCGGCGGCGACAGGCGAGCCGTCCCGCCGCGAGCGCTCCACGTGACGGTGGGCTCGACCGGCCGGCGCAGCGGCCGCCTCGGCCAGGGTGGACCGGTAGCCCGCGGCCTGCAACCGGTCGATCGGCACGAAGTGCACCCGGTCGATGACGTCCGCCCGCACCGTGAGCACCCGCAGCCCGGCGAAGCTGACCTGGTCGTTCTCCTGCAGGCCCAGGGCGCCGGTCTGCAGCAGCAGCGGCTTGTGACGGTCCCACCAGGAGCGCGGGTCACCGCTGGCCGACAGCGGGTCGGCGTACGGCGGGACGTGGACCACGTGGCCGTGCTTGGCCGCGAACGGCATCGGGTGGGGCACCGCGTGCGCGATGGCCTCGGGCTCGACCTCGACGTAGGTGGTATGCCGCCGCACCGCCACGGTGTGGTCGGGGCGCACCTCGCCCACCCGGTCGCCGACCACCGCGGCGGGGTAGTACGCGCTCGGGTTGTCGGTGTAGAAGTCCAGGTAGTAGGCCGGCACACCGTCCTGCAGCCGCACCGACACCTCGTCGTGGTGGTGGGTGTGACCGGCCAGCACGACGTCCGCCCGCCGCCGGGTGCCCACCCCCGCCAACGCCGCCAGCAGGTCGTCGGTGCGCCCCCGCGACACCCCGTAGTCGAGCAGGTCCAGGCTGTCGCCACGACGCAGGTATGCCGGCTCCGGGCGCCCGACCGGGGCGAACCATCCACCGTGGTCGTCGCGCGCGTACCGGGGGTCACGGCTGGCGCCGTGCTTGACCACCCACCAGAACGCCTGGGTCGCCTGGGCCGGGCGCTGCGTCTCGCGCAGGAAGTAGGGGTACTCCCCGTTCCACACGTTGACCAGCGGGGCGTGCAGCCCGAGCACGACGAGGCCGTCGTCGGGGGCGTCCTGCAGAGCCGACACGGCCACGGCATACTCGCCCTCGCTGATGCCCTCGCAGTTGGGCGAGCCGCCGGTGAGGGTGGCGAAGTCCTCGTCCCCGCTGCCCCACCACTGCCTGGCCAGCTCGACGAGGGCCTCGGCGAGGGTGTCGGCCCCGCCGATGTCGTGCGCACTGTCGAGCATGACCACCCGGTGCTTGCCCAAGGCGACGACGTAGGGCTGCGGGTCGGCCAGGGCCTCGCGGAAGGGGCGGATGGTCGGGTCGATGGCGATCATCGACTCGGCCTGGCCGGGGTGCAGATCGGCGACCTCGGTGGATCCGGGCGAGTACAGGGCGTTGTCCAGGTCGCGGGCTTCCTTCTCCAGCAGGGCGATCCCGGAGAAGTTGCGCACCCGCCTCCAGTCGCGGTGCAGCATCCGCAGGTCGAAGACGAGGCGGTAAGGATTGACCCGGTAGTCGTGGTTGCCCGGGGTCATGAGGATCGGCACCGCCAGCTCCTCGACGTCCGGGAAGTCCGGTCCGGGCGCGTTGCCGAGGATCAGGTCGCGCAGGAAGCCGGCGTTGCCCAGGCCGTCCTGGTCGTCGTCGAACTCGAAGAGGTAGTCGACGAGGTCACCGGTCGCCACGACGAGGTCCAGCTCGCCCGCTGCGTGCAGCCCGTTGGCGAACCGGACGAAACCCCGGAAGCGGTCGTTGACGTTGATGAGCCGCTCGGCGGCGTCGGTGTGGCCGAGGTCGCGCAGGATCACCCGGAAGCGGTCGAATCGTCGTGCGACATGCGTGTCGGTGACGTGGGCGATGCCGAAGTCCGTCCACGTCGAGCGGTAGTAGAGCGCGTGCGCCGCGACCGTCTCCCACGCCTGGGTGTCGTCTCGACGTTGCACGTCGTAGAGCTGGCGCTGCTGCGGTCGGGCCAGGCACGGCACGCCCCAGCTGACCCGTCCGTCGTCGGCGTCACCGAGTCGCTGCGCCGGGCCGAGGTCGACCGGGATGACGCCTCTCCCACCGACCGCACGCAGGGCCAGCCGGCCGGCCAGCGCCTGCCCGGCCGCGGCGTCCACGTCGGCGTCGGGGGGCGCGGTCACGGTGAGGGCGTCGATCGGCATCACCTGCACCACCGGGTCGGAGCCCGCGGGGAAGTGCGGTCGGCCGAGCTTGGGCAGGCTGAGGGCGATCCGCAGTTCGGTGGGGTTCATCGGGTGTCCTGTCGTCGATGGGTGGGTGGGTCGTCTCGGGGTGGTTCGCCATGGGGCGTGTCGGCAGGCGACCCGGATGGGTCAGCTCGGGCCCTGCCGTGCGGCGATCCGCGCGTGCAGGCGCACCAGGGGTGCCGGGGCCCACCAGTTCCACCGACCGGCCAGGCGCATCAGCGCGGGCACGAGCACGCCGCGGACCACCGTGGCGTCCAGCAGCACGGCCAGGGCGCAGCCGAGCCCGAGCATCTGGATGAAGCCGACCCGACTGGTGACGAACGCGAGGAAGGTCACCGCCATGAGGCCGGCTGCCGCGGTGACGATCCGTCCGGTCCGGGCCAGCCCGGCGGCGACCGCGGCGACGTTGTCCAGCCCGGCGTCGTGGTGCTCCTTGATCCGCCCGAGCAGGAAGACCTCGTAGTCCATGGACAACCCGAAGGCCAGGCAGAACATCAACGGCGGGATCGACACCGACAGCGGCAGCGGGGTGACGCCCAGCAGGTCGGCACCGTGGCCGTCCTGGAAGACCCACACCATGGCGCCCAGCACGGCGCAGATGGTCACCGCGTTGACCGCCAGCGCCTTGATCGGCAGCCACAGCGACCCGGTGAAGAGGAACACCACCAGGACGCTGGTCGCCGCGATGAGCAGACCGACCAGCGGCAGCCTCGAGGCGATCGCGGCGTTGACGTCGAGGAACCTCGCCGTGGGCCCGCCCACGAGCGCGGCCCGCCCGGTCGGCATGGCGCGGATCTGCTCGACGAGTGCCTGGGTCGACTCGGCGTAGGCGGGCTCGCGCGGCACGACGCGCACCGCGGCGGCGCCGCCTCGTCGCAGGTCCGCCTGCCCCGGCCCGACCACGGCTGCCTCGACGAAGGTCCCGTCCGGGGCGTCGACCCGGGCGACCTGCGCCAGGCGGGACACCGAGCTCGCGTATGCCGCGAGGTCGCCGGGAGAGTCGCCGGCGCCGGCGGGGAAGGCCACGACGACGGCCTCGCTCTCGCGGGTCGGGTAGTCGCTGCGCAGCACGTCGGCGACCCGGCGGGCCTGGGAGTGCTCCGGTCCGATGGCCCGGTCGTCGGGCAACCCGAACGAGACGCCCCCCATGGGCAGCGCCAGCAGGGCGAGCCCGGCCAGCACCGGGGCCGCAGCCAGCACGGGACGGCGCAGCACCACCCCCGCCACCCGCCCCCAGAGCCGCTCCGAGCGAGCCCCGCGTCCGCGCCGGCGCGAGGCCCGTCGACCCAACAGCCGCAGCGCGGACGGGAGCACGGTCAGGGCGGCCAGCGCGGTGAGTGCCACCACGGGGATGCCGGCGTAGGCGAAGGAGCGCAGGAAGTAGACCGGGAAGCCCAGCAGCGCGCCCAACGCGGCAGCGACGGTCGCCGCGGAGTAGATCACCGTGCGACCCGCGGTGCCCATGGCCACGGCCACGGCGTCATCGACCGCCCGGCCGTGGTCCAGCTCCTCGGCGAAGCGGTTGACGATGAGCAGTCCGTAGTCCAGACCGAGCCCGAGACCCAGGGCGATGGTGAGGTTGAGCGAGAAGACGCTGACGTCGGTGACCAGGGTCAGGGTGCGCAACACGGCCAGCGTCCCGACCATGGCGCACACCCCGACGAGCATCGGCAGCAGACCGGCCAGCACCGAGCCCAGGGTCAGGGCCAGCAGCACGACCGTGGCGGGCACGGCGATGGCCTCCGCGGTGGCCAGGTCCCGGCGGACCTGCGCCGTGAGGTCGGCGGTGACCTGAGCATGTCCACCCAGCTCGATCCGCACGCCGTCGGGGGCCGCCGCCGCGAGGTCGGGGCCGAGGATCGAGACGACCTCGCGGACGTCGTCCTCGTCGCCGCCGAGGTGCGCCAGCACCAGGGCGCTGCGCCGGTCGCGACCGACCAGGCCCTCGCGCGGTGCCCCGGTGGCGGACCAGTAGTCCGCGAGGACGGCGACGCCGGGCTGGGCGCGCAGCCGCTCCCGCACGCCCGCCCCGGCAGCGCTCGAGGCCGGGTCGTCGACCGAGCCCCCGCTCGACGCGGTGACGAGGACCACGAGATTGGCCCCGCGGACACCGAGCTCGGTCGCGAGGACGTCGGCCGCGCGGGCGGACTCGGCGCCGGGGTCGTCGAACCCTCCGGACTGCAAGCGGCTGAGCGCCCCCGCCCCCCAGGCTCCTGCCGCGAGCAGCATCAGGACGGCGACGACGAGGGTGCGGACCGACCGGGCGCGGGCCCGGCGCGAGTGCAGGTCGTGCACGGGTTTCTCCTCTCCGGCGGGCTCAGGCGACCCGCGGACGGTCGGCGGCGGAGCAGACCTGGGGGGCGACCCGCGGACGGTCGGCGGCGGAGCGGACCTGGGCGACCGGGATCCGGCGTCGATCCGCGCAGCCGGGGACCCGACAGGCCCCGAGCGCGCGCAGCCAGGTCAGGGCCGGCGCATTGTCGGTGCGCACCTGCACCTCGATGTCGTGCACGCCGATGTCGGCCAGGCGCGCCGCCGCGTGCTCGACCAGCAGGCGGCCCAGGCCGAGGCGCCGACTGTCGTCGGCGACCTCGAGCGCGAGCTCCGCGACGTCGGGCCGTGCGGGATCGCGATGCCAGCGGACGATGCCCAGCGGCCGCCCGGCGCGCCACACGGCAGACGCCTCGTGCTCGCCGGGACGCAGGTCGGTGAGCCGATCCAGCATCGCGCGGCTGAGCCGGACCGTCGGCGCGCCGAAGCGCAGCGCCCGCGAGCGCGGCGACATCGCCTCGAACACGGCCAGGACCGGGCCCGGGTCGCCCGGGGCGAGCGGCGTGACGAGCGGCCGGGGTGGGGCTAGCTCGCGGGTGCGCCGGTGCAGCCAGCGCAAGGTGGACCTGATCATGGTGTGCTCCCTCGGTGTCTTCGGTGCGACGAGCATCGAGGGGGGCCCTGCCGCCCGTCTGTCGGCAACCTGTCACCGCGGCGGGGTAGGTTGCCCAGGGTGACGACCCACACCGACGCCACGAGCGCCGCCCGCCAGCCCACCGCCGTCGACGCCGTCGCCGAGGACTACCTCGAGCGCTACGTCCGGCTCAGCCCCATCGAGGCCACCACGCTGGGCATCGCCGGGCACGACGAGGACCTCGACGACCTGTCCCCCGAGGGCTTCGCGGCGTTGGCCGACCTGCGCGCCGACACCCTGTCCCGGCTCCAGGCGGTCGATCCCAGCGACGAGGTCGATATCGTCACGGTCGCGGCGATGCGTGAGCGGCTGGGCCTGGCCCAGCAGATGTATGCCGCGGGGCTGGATCTGATGAGCCTCAACGTCATCCACTCACCACTGCAGTGGGTCCGCGACACCTTCGACCTGATGCCCCAGGACGGCGAGGCCGCCTGGTCGACCCTGGCCACGAGGATGGCCAAGGTCCCGCACGCGCTCGCCGGATACCAGCAGTCGTTGCTCGCGGCCCGCTCGGCCGGGCAGGTCGCGCCCCGCCGACAGGTGCTGGCCTGCGTGGGCCAGTGCCGTGACTTCGTCGCCGACGACGGCTACTTCCGCGGGCTGCTGGCCAGCGCCACGAGCGGCTCGGCGGGCCTGGGCCCGGCCGTCGCCGCGCGCCTGGAGACGGCCGTCACGGCGGCGGCGGCGGCATACGCGGGGTTGGCCGACTTCCTCGACGCCCAGCTGCTCCCGCACGCCCCCGAGCGCGACGCCTGCGGGCCGGAGGTCTACGGACTGGTCTCCCGCTACTTCGTCGGGGCCGCCGTCGACCTCGCCGAGACGTACGCGTGGGGGCAGCAGGAGCTGGCCCGGATCGAGGCCCAGATGCGTGAGGTCGCCGACCGGATCCGGCCCGGGGCCTCGGTCAAGCAGGCCACGGCCGCGCTCGAGGCCGACCCGGCCTACCGGCTCGAGGGCACCGACGCGCTGCAGGCGTGGATGCAGGCCAAGGCCGACGAGGTCATCGCCATGCTCGCCGACGTCCACTTCGACATCCCCGAGCCGGTGCGGACCATCGAGTGCCGCATCGCGCCGACCCAGACGGGGGGCATCTACTACA
The DNA here is from genome assembly GCA_037045055.1 of Dermatophilaceae bacterium. Taxonomy (GTDB): domain Bacteria; phylum Actinomycetota; class Actinomycetes; order Actinomycetales; family Dermatophilaceae; genus Phosphoribacter. The sequence continues at coordinate 71,177 of JBAOHJ010000004.1, forward strand.
CCGGCCCGAGCGAGGACTTCACCCGCCCGGGTCGGATGTGGTGGTCGGTGCCCAAGGGGGTGACGACGTTCGGCACGTGGCGCGAGCTGACCACCGTCTACCACGAGGGCGTGCCGGGGCATCACCTGCAGGTGGCCCAGACGGCCTACCGCTCGGAGATGCTCAACACCTGGCGGCGCCTGGCCTGCTGGATCTCCGGACACGGCGAGGGCTGGGCCTTGTACGCCGAGCGGCTCATGGCCGAGCTCGGGTTCATGCAGGACCCCGGCAACCGCCTGGGCTGGCTCGACGGTCAGTCGCTGCGGGCCGCGCGGGTGGTGCTGGACATCGGCGTGCACTGCGGGTTCGACGCCCCCGCGGAGGTAGGCGGCGGGGCCTGGGACTACGACAAGGCCTGGGCCTTCCTCACCGCGCACGCCAACCAGGACCTGGCCTTCCTGCGCTTCGAGCTGGACCGTTACCTCGGGTGGCCGGGGCAGGCGCCCAGCTACAAGATCGGCGAGCGGCTGTGGCTGGCGTTGCGCGAGGAAGCCCGCCGGCGCGAGGGCGCCGACTTCGACCTCAAGGCCTTCCACCGCCGCGCGTTGGACGTCGGAGCGGTCGACCTGGCCACCCTGCGCGCGGCGGTCCTGGGCGAGCTGCGCTGAGCCTGTCGCCCCGCCGGTTCGCCAGGAGGCGCCGGCCCTGCGCGGCACGGCATACCCTGTCGGGGTGACGTCGCCCCGCGTCCGCCTCGTCCTGGCCTCCGCCTCCCCCGCCCGTCTGCTCACCTTGCAGCGCGCCGGCGTCGAGCCGGCGGTGGTGGTCAGCGACGTCGACGAGGATCTCGTGGTCGCCGAGGCAATGGAGCGCTACGGCCCGCTCACCCCCGACCACTACGCGCTGCTGCTGGCCCGGGCCAAGGCCGAGGCGGTGGCCTACGGCGAGCACGTCGGCGACGTCGTGCTCGGCTGCGACTCGGTGCTCGAGCTCGACGGCCAGGTGCACGGCAAGCCGCAGGACGCCGACGAGGCGGTGCGGCGCTGGCAGCTCATGCGCCGGCGCACCGGGGTGCTGCACACCGGCCACTGGCTCGTCGACGCCCGCCCCCGAGAGCGCGGCGGCACGGGCGGCACCCTGGGCGCCACCGCCTCCACCCGGGTGCACTTCGCCGACCTCAGCGACGCCGAGATCCGCGCCTACGTCGACACCGGGGAGCCCCAGCGAGTGGCCGGGGCGTTCACCGTGGACGGGCTGGGCGGGCCGTTCGTCCGGGGCGTCGAGGGCGATCACCACAACGTGGTGGGGGTCTCGCTGCCGCTGGTGCGCGAGCTGCTCGCCGACCTCGACGTCGGATGGTTCGACATCGTCACCCCCCACCGGCGCTGACGGGGGCGGGCGAGGCCCCCCGAGCCCCCCGCCCCGGGGTCACGGGAACTGGATGTCGCGGCCCACCTCGAGGATGACCCAGTAGTTCCACAGCCACCACCCCTGCAGCACCGTGCCGAGCACCGCCAGGGCGGCCAACAGCGGCACCCGCCACGGTCGCCACCAGCGCAGGTTGAGGAACCACCCGACCAGCAGCGCGAAGGGAAACGCCAGCAGCGCGTAGCGGATCCGGGAGGGCCCGATCCCGGTGACGAGCACCTGGTATGCCGGGTACGCCCCCGCCCAGCCCCACAGCTCCGGCCCCCACCGCTGGGTCCGATGGGTGAGCATGAACCACGCGAAGACGACCACGGCCCCGGCCGCCACCGCCCAGCCGGTGTAGCCGTAGTCGTACCACAGGTAGTCGATCCACGTGTGCAGCTTGATCTCCGAAGCGATGACCCGCCAGGCGGCCATCGTGCGGGTGTACCCCTGGGGGTCGCCGGTCACCCACCCGCAGATCGTCGGCCAGAGCCAGGTGAGCCCGACCGCCGCCGCCGCGAGCGCCAGCACCGCGCCGCGCTGGCGCCCGGGGAAGGGATCGGCCTGCCGGCGCAGCCAGCGGATCGCGAAGTGCGCGAGCACGGCCGGGGCCATAGCCAGGACGATGTTGCGGGTCAGCGCGAGCACGACGAGGGCCACCAGCACCCAACCGTAGCGGCGGGCCCGCAGGGCCATCAGCGTGAGCACGACGACGAGCAGGGCGACGGACTCGGTGTAGCAGGTCTGCAGGACCGGGGCCGCGAGGTAGCTCGACGTCCCGACGACCGCCGCCACGGCCGACCACCGGCCCACCGCCTCGTCGACGAGCCGGAACAGGGCGACCATGGCCACCGCGCCGACCAGCAGCGAGAGGGTGGACCCGGCGACGTAGAAGTCCAGCCCGGTCACCCGCATCACGGCCCGCACGAGCATGGGGTAGGCCGGGTAGAACGCCCAGGGGTTCTGCAGCACCTGCCCGTCCGGTCCGGTCGGCAGCGGTACCGGATACCCGACGTCGGCGATCTCGTGGTACCACTGCCCGTCCCAGTTGGCCGTGGCGACGAAGTACCCGGGAGCCGCCGGCGTGGGGTAGAGCACCCGGGCCACGCCGTTCTCGGGCCCCAGGGCGATCTGCGAGCGCTGCATCACCGCCAGCAACACGGCGTCGACGGCCCGGGTGGCGGCATACACCAGCACCGGGAACCACACCCCGAAGCTGCGCCACCACCCGAGGCGATCCGGGTGGGCGACGTGCTCGGCGGGCGACTTGGGCAGGTGGAACCGGTGCACCACCCGGTGCACCAGACCCTCGCCCATGGCAGCCCATGCTAGGTCGTCCCCGACGGGTGCGGCCGTGCGCCGCGCGCGAACCCGCCGGCGCCCGCCGTCCCGGGACCCGAGGGCGCCGGCTCAGACCGGTGGCACCGACCGGCGCCGCTCGCTGAAGTGCCGGTCTCGGCGCGCGGCATACCGCATCCGCTTGAGCAGCTCCCCGCGCAGTTCGTCGGCCTCGATCACGCCGTCGAGGACGAGGTCGGCGGCCAGGCGCTCGAGGTCGACGTCCTGCTCGTACTCGGCCCGCCGGGCGGCGACGTAGGCGGCCTGCTCGGCGGGGTCGGCGATGAAGGCGATCTTGTTGGCGTAGACGGCGTTGACGGCGGCCTCGGGCCCCATCACGGCGATCTTGGCGGTGGGCAGCGCGAGGGTGGCGTCGGGCATGAAGCCGGGCCCGCCCATGGCGTAGAGGCCCGCGCCGTAGGCCTTGCGCACGACCACGCAGAACTGCGGCACGGTGGCCTCGGCGACCGCGCTGACCATCTTGGCCCCGTGCCGGATGATCCCGCCCCGCTCGACCTCGGAGCCGATCATGAAGCCGGGGACGTCGGCGAGGTAGACCAGCGGGATCGAGAACGCGTCGCACAGCCAGATGAACCGGGCCGCCTTGTCGGCGCTGTCGGAGAACAGCACGCCGCCCTTGACCAGGGAGTTGTTCGCGACGATGCCGACCGATTCCCCGGCCAGGCGCCCGAAGCCGACGACGAGCTCGGCGGCATACAGGGGCTTGATCTCGAAGAACGAGTCGGCGTCCACCAGCCCGTCGATGACCTCGTGGATGTCGAAGGGCTGGCTCTCCCGCTCGGGGACGGTGTGGCGGGTCAGCGGCGCCGTGGGCGGCTCGGGGTGGTAGACCGGCGGGTGCTCGCGCCACGAGCCGGGCAGGTAGGAGAAGTAGTGCCGAGCCAGCTCGATGGCCTCGGCGTCGTCGTGGGCGAGCAGGTCGCCGACGCCCGAGACCGTGCAGTGCATCCGCGCCCCGCCCATCTGTTCCAGGGAGACCGTCTCGCCGACGACCATCTGCGCCATCCGGGGGCTGCCCAGGTACATCGAGGCGTTGCCCTCGACCATGACGACGATGTCGCAGAAGCTCGGGATGTAGGCCCCGCCGGCGGCGCTGGGGCCGAACAGGGCGCAGATCTGGGGGACCTTGCCGGAGAGGGCGACCTGGTTGTGGAAGATGTGCCCGGCCCCGCGCCGGCCGGGGAACATCTCGACCTGGTCGGTGATCCGGGCGCCGGCCGAGTCGACGAACCAGAAGACCGGCAGCTCTTCGCGCAGCGCGGTCTCGGTGGCCCGGACGATCTTCTCGACGGTGCGCGCCCCCCAGGACCCGGCCTTGACGGTCGGGTCGTTGGCGATGACGATGGCCGGGCGCCCCTCGACGGTGCCGTGCCCGGTGACCACCCCGTCGGCGGGCAGGTCGCCGGCCAGGGCGTTGGCGTAGCGCCCGTCCTCGACGAAGGACCCCTCGTCGAACAGCAGCGCGATCCGGTCGCGGACGTACAGCTTGCCCTGCTGGGCGAGCTTGGCCGCGGCGCCGTCGGTCAGCGGGGCCGCCGAGGCCCGGTATGCCGCCGCGAAGCGGGCCCGGACGTCCTGGACCCGGGGATCGCCGCCCTCGGTCGGCTCCTCGGTCGGCTCCTCGGACGGTGCCTGCGCCTGGGTGCTCATGCGAACGGCATACCCAGCCTGGGTCATGCCGTCAAGCCGAGCCCGCGGGCGATGAGCATCCGTTGGACCTCGCTGGTGCCCTCGCCGACCTCGAGGATCTTGGCGTCGCGGTAGAACCGCGCCACCGGGAACTCCTCCATGAAGCCGTTGCCGCCGAACACCTGGGCCGCCACTCGGGTCGCGTCCATCGCGGCCTGCGAGGAGAACAGCTTGGCCATCGACGCGGCGCGCTTGACCTCGGCGACCGAGCGCCGCCCGGCGTGCAGCTCGTCCTTGAGCCAGGCCGCCTTGTAGGTCAGTGCCCGGGCCGCCTCCACGGCCACCGCCATGTCGGCGATCTGGAATGAGATGCCCTGGTTCGCCCCGATCGGGCGCCCGAACGCGGTGCGGGTCGTCGCGTATGCCGTGGCCTCCTCGAGCATCCGCTGGGCGCACCCGACCGCCAGGGCGCTGATCGCGATCCGCCCGTCGTCGAGGGTCTTGAGGAACTGCTTGAAGCCTTCCCCGCGCGCGCCGAGCAGGTTCTCGGCCGGGACCCGCACGCCGGCAAAGGTGAGCCCGTGAGTGTCCGAGACGTGCCATCCGAGCTTGCGGTAGGCCGGCTCGACGACGTAGCCGGGCGTGCCGGAGGGGATCATGATCGCGCTGATCTCGGCCGACCCGTCCGGCAGCGTTCCGGTGCGCGCGGTGACGGTGACCACGGAGGTGATCTCGGTGCCGGAGTTGGTGATGAACGCCTTGGCGCCGTCGACGACCCATTCGCCGGTGCCGTCCGGGCCGCCGGTCGGGTCGAGCACCGCCCTGGTCCGGGTGGCCGCGGCGTCCGAGCCGGCGTCGGGCTCGGTGAGGCCGAACCCGGCGAGCGCCCGACCCGCGACGAGGTCGGGCAACCAGCGCTGCTTCTGCTGCGGCGAGCCGTAGGTGAGGATCGGGTTGATGCCCAGGCCCACACCCGCCGACAGGGTGATGCCGATCGACTGGTCGACCCGGCCGAGCTCCTCGATGGCCAGGCACAGCATGGTGAAGTCGCCCCCGAACTCCTGCCCGTCGCCCTTGGCGCTGCCGCCGTACTCGGCGGGCACGACCAGGCCGAAGAGGCCCAGGTCGCCCATCTTGGGGACCAGGTGCACCGGGAAGTGCGCCTCGCGGTCCCACTGCTCGATGTGCGGGGCGACCTCGTTCTCGGCGAAGTCCCGCACGAGCATGCGGAAGTCCTCGTGGTCCTTACTGAGCTCGAACATCGCGTCCTCACCTGATCGGCGGAATGGATCGCGCGCCCGCGTGCCGGCCGGCTGGGCCGACCCGCGCGCTGGGCAGCGCGGTCGGACGAGTCTAATTGACGTTGACGTAAACGTAAACTTCGGCCCTGCAATCTGCGCCCCAGCCGGCCGGACCTCGGCTGGACGTCCGCCCGGGTCGCGGCCCGCCCTGTCCTGGGTCGCGTCCTGCGTGGTGTTGCGGGGCTCTGCATTGCCCGCCGGGGCGGGCAATGCAGAGCCCCCCGAACATCTCCCTACGGCCGGATTGACGGGTCGATGGGCCGGCGGGAGACTCACCACCGTGTCCGACCCCCCGACGTGGACGATCGCGCAGGTCGCGCAGGAGTTCGGCGTGACCCACCGCACGGTCCGGCACTACGAGGAGCTCGGCCTGCTGTCCCCGCAGCGCCGCGGCACTCGCCGGGTCTACCACCGCCGCGACCGCACCCGCCTCAACCTCATCCTGCGCGGCAGGCGGCTCGGCTTCCCTCTGGAGCAGATCCGCACCATCATCGACCTCTACGACGCACCGCGGGGCAAGGCCAGCCAGCTGGAGTACGTGCTCGCCCAGATCGACGACCGCCGCGCGGACCTCGAGCACCGTCGTCGCGATCTCGAGGACGCCCTCGCCGAGCTGGACACCTTCGAGGCCGGTTGCCGCGCCGACCTGCAGCGCCTGGCCTGAGCGCTCAGCCGGGCCCACGGCATACCGCCTCGGGGAACGATCCCGCCCGGGCGGCCGGCGACGGCATACGCTGGCTCCTACGCCACCCCCGGAAGGTCAGCCGATGCCCCCCCGTCACCGCCGAGCGCTCGGCATCTTGCTCACCCTGGCACTGGCGACCGTCCATCTCGTGCTTACCGCGACCCGCGGGTACGCGGCGACGGCGACGGCGGTCGGCGTCGAGGACCCGACACCCAGCCCCACCGGGGCGGCCACCGGCCAGTTCGGGCTGCCGCCCTTCGACCCGGTGACCTATGGCATGTGGGGCCTGTCCGCGATCATCGCCGTCGCGGCGATCTTCTACGCCATGGAGCGCGAGCGCCGCAAGGGGTGAGCGCTCACCCTGGCTCGCGGGCCTGCCGGAGGGCCTCGGCAACCTCGGCGTTGCGTAGCCGACGCAGCAAGGGAGCCGGCATCCCGGCCACTTCGAACAGCGCCGAGGCAACGGCGTGGTCGTAGGCGAAGGTGATGACCGCACCCACCGTCGAGGCCAACCGACCGAAGGCGTCCACCAGCAGGGCGCGCTCCTGCGGATCGACGAGGACCGGCCCGGCCTGGTCGGCGACGAGGGTCCGCACGTACTCGGTCATGGCGAGCATCATCGGGTTGCTCACCTCGCGGATCACGTGGACCAGACCCACCAGGGCCATCCAGGCGAAGTAGTCCTCGTCGAGTGGGCCCGCCACCGTGCGCCGCCACCAGGCCCCGAGCGTCTGCTCGCGCATGGGTCGCTCGTCCTGCGCGAACACCTCCTCGGTCGGGCCGTGGGCGAACAGCGTGTCGTAGAAGCCCGTGACGAGCACCCGCTCCAACCCCAGCAGCAGGTCCCGATGGCGCCCGATGACCTCGCCGTCGGTGGGCTGCAACTGGCAGCCGGGGGGCATCTGCTCCATCGCCCGGCGGGCGATCTCACGCATCGAGTCCATCGGGCCTCCTCAGCCGAGCAACGCCTTGACCTGGCCGGCTGCCTCGCGCGCCTCGATGCGCATCAGCCCGAGATTCGCCTCGGGGGGCCCGGACAACACCAGCACGGCGGTGGCGCCGGCCGGGTAGACGACGAGGTGGCCCTCGTCGCCCCGGATCACCGCCTCGCGTAACCCACCGAGGCTGGCCCGCTGGGTGATCCGGGTGCCCAGCCCCAAGGCGGTGGCCGCCATCGCGGAGATGCGGTCGGCCTCGTCCGGCGGGAAGTCGTGCGCCACCGGCAACCCGTCGACGGAGGCCACCATGACCCCGTGCAGCTCCGGGATCGACCTGCGCATGGCGGCGATGACCTGCTGGAGCTCGTGGGACCTGTCGGGCGGCTGCTCGGACACCTTTGGGATTGTGCCGTGGCCGAGTCGCAGCGGGCCTCGACTGTCGCCAACAGCACGTCCGCGAGCCGGCCACGGCTGCGGCGATAAAGCGATCCGCACCACGTCGGCCGGCCGATCCGGCCGGCACCCGGGGCGATAGGCTCGCAGCCATGGCGCTGGTCACCAAGGTGTTGATCGCAAACCGCGGCGAGATCGCCGTCCGTATCGCGCGGGCCTGCCGCGACGCCGGCATCGCGTCGGTGGCCGTGTATGCCGATCCCGACCGGGACGCGCTGCACGTCACCATGGCCGACGAGGCCTACGCCCTGGACGGCTCGACGCCCGGGGACAGCTACCTCGTCCAGGACAAGCTGTTGGCCGTGGCCGCCCAGGCCGGCGCCGACGCGGTCCATCCGGGCTACGGCTTCCTCGCCGAGAACGCGCACTTCGCCCGGGCGGTCATCGACGCCGGGCTGACCTGGATCGGCCCCGGTCCCGAGGCCATCGACGCCCTCGGCGACAAGGTCAAAGCGCGCCACATCGCCCTCAAGGCCGACGCCCCGCTGGTGCCCGGCACGGCCGACCCGGTGACCGGCCCCGACGAGGTGGTGGCGTTCGCGACCGAAAACGGCCTGCCGGTGGCGATCAAGGCGGCCTTCGGCGGCGGCGGGCGTGGCCTGAAGGTGGCCCGCACCATGGAGGAGATCCCCGAGCTCTACGAGTCGGCGGTGCGCGAGGCCGTCACCGCGTTCGGTCGGGGCGAGTGCTTCGTCGAGCGCTTCCTCGACCGACCGCGCCACGTCGAGACCCAGTGCCTGGCCGACCAGCACGGCAACGTCGTCGTCGTGTCCACCCGCGACTGCTCGCTGCAACGGCGCAACCAGAAGCTCGTCGAGGAGGCCCCGGCGCCCTTCCTCACCGACGCCCAGAACGCCGAGCTGGTGCGCGCGTCCAAGGCGATCCTTCGCGAGGCCGGCTATGTCGGCGCGGGCACCTGCGAGTTCCTCGTCGGACCGGCCGGAGACATCTCCTTCCTCGAGGTCAACACCCGGCTACAGGTCGAGCACCCGGTCACCGAAGAGGTCACCGGCATCGACCTGGTCCGCGAGCAGTTGCGCATCGCCGCCGGCGAGCCGCTGGGCTTCGAGGACCCGACCCCGCACGCACACTCGATCGAGTTCCGGATCAACGGCGAGGACGCGGGGCGAGGGTTCCTGCCCGCGCCGGGGACGGTGGCCGTCTACCAGCCGCCCTCGGGGCCCGGGGTACGCGTCGACTCGGGCATCGTCGAGGGCGACGTCATCGGTGGCGCCTTCGACTCGATGCTCGCCAAGCTCATCGTCACCGGCCGGACCCGTCAGCAGGCCATCGAACGCGCCCGCCGGGCGCTGGCCGAGTTCACCGTCGACGGGATGCCCACCGTGCTGCCCTTCCACCGGGCGGTCGTCGCCGACCCGGCCTATGCGCCGCCCGACCCGCAGACGCCGTTCTCGGTGCACACCAGGTGGATCGAGACCGAGTTCGTCAACACCATCGAGCCGTATGCCGGGGGCACGCCCGACGCGCCGGCCGCCGAGGAGCGCCAGAGGGTCGTCGTCGAGGTCGGCGGCAAGCGCATCGAGGTGCGCCTGCCCGGGGCCATGGCCTTCGGCGGCGCCGGGGGCGCCGGGGCGGCCGGCGGACGCAAGGCCGCGCCCAAGCGCACCGTCGGTGGCCGTCGCGGGGCGGCGGCGTCGGGCGACTCGCTCACCGCGCCGATGCAGGGCACCATCGTCAAGATCGCGGTCCAGCAGGGCCAGACCGTGCAGGCCGGAGACCTCGTCGTCGTCCTCGAGGCGATGAAGATGGAGCAGCCCATCAACGCGCACAAGAGCGGCGTCGTCGGCGGCATCTCGGCCACGGTCGGCGAGACGGTGACCAGCGGCACCGTGCTGGCCGAGATCAAGGACCCCGAGTAGCCGCTGGCTCCACCTCGGTGTCGAGCACCAGCCGGCACCCGGCGTCCCGCGGGGCCCGGACGACGAGGTCGGCGACCCGCACCGGCCCGCCGGTGCCGCGGCACACGCCCTCGGCGAGACCGCGATGCAGCTCGCAGACGACCTCGGGAGCGCGTTCGGCCCCGACGGCGAAGGGGCAGCGCGCCAAGACCACCTCGGGGACGGGGCCACCCCCCGGGACGGTCTGCGGCTCGAACCCCAGGCGTCTGGCGACCCCGACGAGGGCGTCGACGGTGTCGGTGGACGACCCGCTCAGTGCGCCGGCCAGTCGCACCCCGGCTTGCTGTCCGACCTCGCGCGGGCTGTGGCCGGTCTGCAGCAGGTCCAGCAGCATGAGCGAGAGCTCCTCGTGCGGGCCGGTGTCGTCCCAGCGCTCGATGGCACCCGAGCTGAGCCGGTACCGATAGGCCGGACGGCCGCGGCCCCGGGGGGCCGCGGCCTGTGCCACGACCAGGTCGGCCTGCATCAGCGTCGCCAGGTGCAGCCGGATGACGTTGGGCCGCAGCGGCAGTGCCCGCGCCAGCTCGGCAACACCGACCGGGCGGTCCGCCGATCTGAGCTGGTCGAAGATGGCGTACCGGCTGGGGTGACCGAGTGCTCGGGCCTGCGCGGCGACCCCATCCGCGGGCGGGACCCCCGCGGCGCTGCCCGTGCCACCCGCCGTGCGCGGCATACCCGTCCCTTCCTCGACGCGGACGACCGCCGCCGGATGAGCGACCGTACCTCGCCCGGCCGCGAAACCGGGCAGCCCGCACCTGGCCACCAGCGGGCCGAGGTCACTGTGACACCGCACTCGTGTCCAGTCCAGGCCGCCTACCGCCGAGTAATTTTCCAGTGTCCACTGAATAAATTGGAGTGCTGCGATGTCCACAGGCGACCCGACCGCCCCGCCCATCCCCGCGACCGAGGCCGCCCGCAGACATCGCCGCGACCGCAAGTGGTGGCTCGCCCTGGTCGTCGTCGTGCTCGGGTCCTTCGGCGTCCTGCTCGCCATCGGCGGCAAGATCGACACCGACAAGCCCCCGATCCCCACCTCGATCGTCGCCGCCGGACGCGTCGTCGCCACCGGCGAGGACATCGTCGCCGGTCAGCAGGTGTGGCAGTCCCTCGGCGGTCAGCAGATCGGCTCGGTCTGGGGCCACGGGGCCTACGTCGCCCCGGACTGGACCGCCGACTGGCTGCACCGCGAGTGCGTCTCCATCCTCGACACCTGGGCCCGGGCCGAGGGCGGGGCCTCATGGAGTGCGCTGAGCCCGGAACGCCAGGGCGCCCTGCAGGCCCGGCTCGCCGCACTGGTGCGCACCAACACCTACGACGCCAGCACGGGCACGATCACCCTGGACCCGATCCGCGAGGCCGCCTGGCGGGCCAACGCGGCCTACTACGCCGACCTGTTCGCCACCGGCCACGACCGGTACGCCATCCCCGCGGGCACCCTCACCGACCCCACCGCGGCCCAGCAGATGAGCGCGTTCTTCGCGTGGACCTCGTGGTCGGCCTCGACGAACCGCCCCGGCGACACGGTCACCTACACCCAGAACTGGCCGCACGAGCCGCTCATCGGCAACGTCCCGCCGGCCGACAACATCCTGTGGAGCATCATCAGCTTCATCCTGCTGCTCGCCGGGATCGCCGGCATGGTGTTCTACCACTCCGCAGTCGCCGACAAGGACGAGCACGAGGACACCGCCGACGTGCCCCGCGACGACCCGCTGCTGGGCTACCGTTCGACCCCGTCCCAGCGGGCCACCCTCAAGTACTTCTTCGTCGTCGGCGCGCTGTTCGTCCTGCAGATCGTCATGGGGATCATCACCGCGCACTACGGCGTCGAGGGCGGCGCGCTGTACGGCATCCCCATCGACCAGGTCCTCCCCTACGCGGTGGTGCGCACCTGGCACACCCAGCTGGGCATCTTCTGGATCGCCACCGCGTGGCTGGCCACCGGCCTGTATGTCGCGCCGGCCGTCGGAGGGGTCGAGCCCAAGCTGCAGCGCCTCGGCGTCAACGTCCTGTTCGGCGCGCTCATCGTCGTCGTGCTCGGCTCGATGGCCGGGGAGTGGCTCTCGATCACCGGGCGGCTCGGTCAGGGACACGGCTCGAACTTCTGGTTCGGGACCCAGGGCTACGAGTACGTCGACCTCGGCCGATTCTTCCAGATCGGGCTGTTCGTCGGGCTCCTGCTGTGGTTGCTGCTGATGTGGCGTGGCTTGGCCCCGGCGATCCGAAGCTCCCGCGGTGCCCGCCGCCTGGCCCCCTCGCCGCAGGCGCCGTTGGCCGCCGGCACCCAACGCTCGTTGGTCGTCATGCTCTTCGTCAGCTGCGTGGCCATCGCCGGGTTCTACGGCGCGGCCTTCGGCATCGGGCGCGGCACGCACCTATCGATCGCCGAGTACTGGCGGTGGTGGGTGGTGCACCTGTGGGTCGAGGGGTTCTTCGAGGTGTTCGCCACGGTCGTCATCGCGTTCCTGTTCGCCCGGCTCGGGCTGATCCGAGCAGCCACCGCGACCAGCGCGGTGCTCGCCTCGACGGTGATCTTCCTGTCCGGCGGGATCATCGGGACCTTGCACCACCTGTACTTCACCGGCAGTCCCTCCGTGGTCCTGGCCCTGGGCGCGAGCTTCAGTGCCCTGGAGGTGGTGCCGCTGGCGCTCATGGGGTTCGAGGCGTTCCGGCATCTGCGCCTGCTCAAGGTCCGCACCTGGGTGGCCGGCTACCGGTGGGCGATCTACTTCTTCGTCTCGGTGGCGTTCTGGAACATGCTCGGCGCCGGCGTCTTCGGGTTCCTCATCAACCCGCCGATCTCGCTGTTCTACGTCCAGGGGCTCAACCTCACCCCGCTGCACGGCCACACCGCGCTGTTCGGGGTGTACGGGATGCTCGGGGTCGGGCTGATGCTCTTCTGCATCCGCAGCCTCATGCCGGGTCGGGAGCGGAAGGACCGCCCGATCGCCGTCGGGTTCTGGCTCATGAACGGCGGGCTGCTGCTCATGGCGCTGGCCAGCCTGCTCCCGCTCGGGTTGGCGCAGGCCTGGGCCAGCATGAGCGAAGGTCTGTGGTACGCCCGCAGCGCCGAGTTCCTCTACACCCCCGCCCTCACCGTGATCCGCTGGATGCGCATCCCCGGCGACGTCATCTTCGCGCTGGGCGCTCTGTCCATCGGGGTGTTCATGGTCGGGCTGCTCACCGGCCGGTCCGTGCTGCCCAGGGGCCGGACCGTCGAGCAGGGCTCTCCCACCCCGGTCGGGACCGACCAGCCCGCCGGGCGCTGATCGGCACCTGACTCGGTGGCCACCGACGGACCGGCCACCGACGGACCGGCCACCGACGTACCCGCGGCCGGGCCGGGCCGCCGCCACCAGCCCTCAGGGCCGGCGGACCGCCGTCACCACCCGGCGGGCCGCCTCGGCGATCGAGCCGGTCATCGAGGGGTAGACGGTGTACGAGCTGGCCAGTTGGTCGGCGGTCAGGCCGTTCTGCACGGCCAGGGTGATGGGGTAGATCAGCTCCGAGGCCCGCGGCGCGACGACCACGCCGCCGAGCACCGTGCCCTGACCGGACCGGGCGAACACCTTGACGAAGCCGTCGTGGAAGCTGTCCATCTTGGCCCGCGCGTTGCTGTCCAGGGCGAGCGTCGAGGTCTCGATGTCCCGGCCGCTGTCCTCGACGTCCTGGTGCGAGAGCCCGACCGTGGCGATCTCCGGGTCGGTGAACACCGTCGAAGAGACCACCCGCAGATCCAGCGGGGTGACCGCGTCCCCCAGCGCGTGCCAGATCGCCTTGCGGCCCTGCATCGCCGCCACCGAGGCCAGCGGCAGCACCCCCGTGCAGTCGCCCGCGGCGTAGACCCCCCGGACCGTGGTGCGCGACACCCCGTCGACCTCGACGTGCCCGCCCGGAGAGAGGGCGACCCCGAGGTCGGCCAGGCCGATGCCCGCGGTCTGCGGCACCGACCCCACGGCCAGCAGCGCGTGACTGCCCTCGACGACGCGTCCGTCCTGCAGGTGCACGCGCACCGTGTCGCCCACCCGCTCCACCGCGCTCATCCGGGACCGGCCGAGCACGGTCATCCCCTCGCGGCGGAACACCTGCTCGATGACCGTGGCGGCGTCGGGGTCCTCGCCCGGCAGGACCCGCTCGCGCGAGGACACCAGGGTCACCTCGCTGCCCAGGCCGAGGTAGGCCTGGGCCAGCTCGGCACCGGTCACCCCCGACCCGACCACGACGAGGTGCTCCGGGGCCCGGGGCAGGGAGTACAGCTGCCGCCAGGAGAGGATCCGCTCGCCGTCCGGGACCGCGGTGTCCATGACCCTCGGGGTCGCGCCGGTGGCCACGAGCACGACATCGGCGTCCAGGTCCTGCGCGACCTGCCCGTCGCGGTGCACCCGCACCCGGTCCGGGGCCAGCAGCGCCCCGGTGCCGCGGCATACCCGCACCCCGTCGGCACGCAGCCGAGCCTCGATGTCCTCGCTCTGGGCCCGGGCCAGACCGAGGATCCGCTCATTGACCTCGCGCAGGTCGCTGGACCGCCCGGCGGTGCGCAGCTCGAGGCCGTGCTCGCGGATCGCACCGAGGCGGCGCAGCACGTGCGCCGTGGAGATGATGCTCTTGCTCGGAACGCAGTCGGTGAGCACGCAGGCCCCGCCCACGCCGTCCCGGTCCACGACCGTCACCTGCGCCCCGAGCCGAGCGGCCACCAGGGCGGCTTCGTACCCGCCGGGCCCGCCGCCGAGGATGACCACCGAGCTGGTGCGTGCCGTCACGGCCACCATCCAACCACCGGTATGCCGGGTCGCCGGCCCGACCGCGGGTGGCGATGGTGCGGGCGGGCGACGCGACGGGCAGAATGACGCACGAGCGTCACCACCTGACGCACGAGCGTCACCACCTGACGCACGAGCGTCACCCCCGGCGCACCGACGCCGCCGGCCGCCCGAGGAGAGGACCAGGATGACCGCCCGCACCGTCACCACTCCCCTGCGGGTCGACGCGTTGACCATCGAGGACGGCCTCGACATCGCCATGTGGCGCAGCCCCGGGCCCTGGACGGTCGAGGACTCGCTGACGGCGCCCCGACCGGACGAGGGCTACTGGGCGGTGCGCGACGGCGCCGGTCGGCTGGTGGGGTACTGCTGCTTCGGCGAGCAGGCCCGGCCCATCGGACTGCCCGGCAGTCCCGGCACGCTCGACGTCGCCCTGGGCCTCGACCCGAGCCTGGCCGGGCAGGGCAACTCCCGGACCTTCGCCGCGGCGGTCATCGACCACGGCCGATCCATCGCCCAGGAGCGGATGCTGCGCACCGCGGTCCCGGCCTGGAACCGGGTCGGGCGGCACACCACCGAGGCCGCCGGGTTCCGGCTCGTGGGCACCCATGAGGTCACCGGCGGGCGCAGCGCGGTGACCTACAACCTCTACCAGATGTGAGCCGCACCCCCGAGCTGGCCGACCCGGCCACCGACCCGGTGCAGGTCGCCCGAGCCGCCGCCGCCGTGCTCGCCGAGGCCACCGGCGTGGACCGTCACGACGTCGCCCTCGTCCTGGGCTCCGGGTGGAGCGCGGGCGCCGACCGGCTCGGCCCGACCGAGGCGAGCGTCGACAACACCGTGGTCCCCGGCTTCCGGCCGGCCGCCGTCGCCGGACACGCCGGCACGATCCGGTCGGTGGCCATCGCCGACACCGGCCGCCGCGCCCTGGTGTTCGGCACCCGGACCCACCTCTACGAGGGCCACGGGGTGCGCGCGGTCGTCCACGGCATCCGCACCGCGGCCGCGGCGGGGTGCCGGGTCGTCGTGCTGACCAACGGCTGCGGATCGCTGCGGCCGCAGTGGGGGCCGGGCACCGCGGTGCTGCTGGCCGACCACGTCAACCTCACCGCCACCTCCCCCCTGGTGGGCCCGACGTTCGTCGACCTCAGCGACCTTTATGCGGTGCGGCTGCGCGAGCTGGCCCGCACGGTCGATCCGACGCTGCCCGAGGGGGTCTATGTGCAGTTCCGTGGGCCGCAGTACGAGACCCCCGCCGAGGTGCGCATGGCGCAGGCGATCGGCGGGGACCTCGTGGGCATGTCCACCACCCTGGAGGCCGTCGCCGCGCGGGCCGCCGGTCTGTCCGTCCTGGGCCTGTCCCTGGTCACCAACCTCGCCGCCGGCATCGCCACCCGGCCGCTGTCCCACGACGAGGTCATCGACGCCGGCCGAGCGGCGGCCGAGCGCTGCGGGCACCTGCTGGCCGGCCTGCTCCCCCTGCTGTGAGCACTCCCGGTCAGCCGGCCGACGCCGACGTACGACGCCTCGTCGAGGCCGCACAGGTCTGGATCGCCGACGACCCCGATCCCCGGACCCGGGCCGAGCTGACCCCGCTCGTCGACGCCGCATTGGCCGGCGACCACACTGCCGCAGTGGATCTCGCCGATCGCTTCGGTGCCACGCTCGCCTTCGGCACCGCCGGCCTGCGCGGGGCCGTCGGCGCCGGCCCCAACCGGATGAACCGTGCCGTGGTGATCCGCGCGGCGGCGGGCCTCGCGGCATACCTGCGCCTCGACGCGGGACACCCCAGCCCTCTCGTCGTGGTCGGCTACGACGCGCGGCACCGCTCCGAGGACTTCGCCCGAGACACTGCGGCGGTGGTCACCGCGGCCGGCGGTCGGGCGGCGCTGCTGCCCGGCCCGTTGCCCACCCCGGTGCTGGCCTTCGCGATCCGCCACATCGGTGCGCACGCCGGGGTCATGGTCACGGCGAGCCACAACCCGCCCCAGGACAACGGGTACAAGGTCTACCTCGGCGACGGGGCCCAGATCGCGCCACCGACGGACGCCGCCATCGCGGCGAGGATCGCCCAGTTCGGGGCGGTCGCGGCCGTGCCCCGCGCGCCGCAGGGGTGGCGGCTGTTGGGCGAGGACGTGCACGCGGCATACCTCGACGCGGTCGCCGCGACCCTCGACCCCGCCAGCCCCCGGGACGTCAGCGTCGTGCACACCGCCCTGCACGGGGTGGGTGGGGCGAGCGTCGCGGCGGCCTTCGTCCGGGCCGGCTTCCCGGCGCCGTATGCCGTGCCGACCCAGTCCCAGCCCGATCCGGACTTCCCCACCCTCGCCTTCCCCAACCCCGAGGAGCCCGGGGCCATGGACGCCGCCCTCGCCGTCGCCGGGCAGATGCGCCCGGACCTCGTCCTCGCCAGCGACCCGGACGCCGACCGGTGCGCGGTCGCGGTGCCCGACCCCGGCACCAGCGGCGGCTGGCGGATGCTGCGCGGCGACGAGGTGGGCGCCCTGCTGGGCGCCCACCTGCTGACCCGGGGGGTGGCCCCCGGGGGGGTGCTCGCCAACTCCATCGTCTCTTCTCGGCTGCTGGCCGCCATGGCGGCCGACGCCGGGGTGCCCCATGTCGAGACGCTCACCGGGTTCAAGTGGATCGCCCGAGTGCCGGGGCTGGCCTACGGCTACGAGGAGGCGCTGGGCTACTGCGCCGCACCGCAGGTCGTGCGCGACAAGGACGGCGTCTGCGCCGCCCTGCTCGTGGCCGAGTTGGCTGCCGGGCTCAAGGCGGCCGGGCAGACCCTGCTGGACCGGCTCGACGACCTCGCCGTGCGACACGGGGTGTACGCCACCGACGCGTTCTCGGTGCGGGTGGCGCAGGTCGAGCTCATCGCCGCGACCCTCGACCGGCTCCGGGGCGCCGCCCCGGTGACGGTGGCCGGCATCCCGGTGGCCAGCGCGCACGACCTCGCCCGGGGCGAGGACGGTCTGCCGCCCACCGAGGGCCTGCGCTACCACCTGGCGGACCGGTCCCGCCTCATCGTGCGGCCCTCGGGCACCGAGCCCAAGCTCAAGGTCTATCTCGAGGTCATCGAGCCGGTGCCGGCCCCCGAGCAGCTGGCCGCGGCCCGGGCGAGCGCGTCGGCCCGGCTGGCCGCGATCCGCGCGGAGGTCGCCCGCCTGGTCGGGGGATAGCAGCGCGGCGGGCGGTCTCGGCCGGGGCAGCGGGCCGGCCTCACCACACCAGGGCCACGACGGCCATCGCCGCGGGGACCCCCAGCAGCACCGCGTCGAGCAGGTCCCACCGCGCCGACACCGGCTGGTCGGCATCCGGGGTCAGCTCCCCGGCGGCCACCAGGGCCGCCCATTCCGCGTGACCGGCCCGCACCTGACGGGCCACCGAGCCGGCGGTGGTGCGCTCGGCGGGCGGCCCCTCCAGCTCCGGGAACCCCCGCAGCACCCCACCACCGCGCATCGGCCCGACGCCGACCGGGCGGGCGCGGTGCGCGGAGATCGCCCACGCCGTGATCAGCCGCTCGCCCACGTCGATCTGCAGGTTCCACCGGTCCCGGCAGCCCTGCACCCGCGGCCAGGGCACGAGCACCCGACGCAGGGGGTTGTTCAGGGCCACCCCGTCGACACCCAGCGCGACGCTCGGGCGCACGAGCAGGACGAAGGACGCCGACGCGGTCAGCCCGAGAGCCGCGGCCACCCCCAGGCTCAACCCCTCGAGCGAGCCGAGCAGGACGACCACGCAGGTGAGGATCGCGCACACCCCGAGCGCCACCGACCCACGTTGCCGCACGACCGTCGCGGCCGCGGTCCGGGGGCTCATCCGGGCATCATGGCACGGGCGACGCGGCCGGCGTGGACATAGACTCCTGCGGTGACCATCGCCGTCGCCGCCGAGGCCACCGGGCGGGCCCGCGACCTGCTCGGGGTCACCCGACTGACCAACGCGGCCCTCACCCAGTGGCTGCACGGGCTGCCCGGCGTCGACCAGGTCGGCGCCGAGGCACGGGCCGCCGCCCTGTCCACCCGATCGGTCAAGGCCGGCGCGAAGGCCCGGGCCATCGACCTGGCCATCTCGATGATCGACCTGACCACCCTCGAGGGAGCCGACACCCCGGGCAAGATCCGCTCGCTGTGCGCCAAGGCGCTGCGGCCGGATCCGAGCGACCTGTCCACCCCTCGTCCGGCCGCCGTCTGCGTGTACGGCGACCTGGTCGCCCTCGCCCGAGAAGCCTTGGGCGACAGCGGCGTCCGGGTCGCTGCCGTCGCCACGGCCTTCCCGTCCGGACGCGCCGGTATGCCGGTCAAGCTCGCCGACACCCGGGCCGCGGTCGCCGCCGGGGCCGACGAGATCGACATGGTCATCGACCGCGGCGCGTTCCTGCGCGGGGCCTACCTGCAGGTCTTCGACGAGATCGCCGCGATCAAGGCCAGCTGCGGCTCGGCCCACCTCAAGGTCATCCTCGAGACCGGTGAGCTGGCCACCTACGACAACGTCCGGCGCGCCTGCTGGCTGGCCATGCTCGCCGGTGCCGACGTCGTCAAGACCTCGACCGGCAAGATCCAGCCGGCCGCGACCCTGCCGGTCACCCTCGTCATGCTCGAGGCGGTCCGGGACTGGCACGAGCTCACCGGCGTGCAGATCGGCGTCAAGCCGGCCGGCGGCATCCGCACCACCAAGGAGGCGATCCGCTACCTGGTCACCGTCGACGAGGTCGCCGGGCCGGACTGGTTGGCCCCCGACTGGTTCCGGTTCGGCGCGTCGAGCCTGCTGGGCGACCTCATCCTGCAGCGCCAGCGGATGCGGATCGGCGCCTACTCCGGCCCCGACTACGTCACCCTCGACTAGGACGACCGTGCCCACCTTCGACCTCGCCCCCGCCCCGCAGTCCCGGGCCGTCGTCGACATCGCCGACTCCTACGGCCTGTTCGTCGGGGGGCGGTTCGTCGAGGGCTCGGGCGGGGCGTTCCCCACCGTCGACCCGGCCACCGAGCAGGTCCTCGCCGAGGTCACGCTGGCCAGCCCCGCCGACGTCGACCGGGCCGTGACCGCCGCGCGGGCGGCATACCGGGGTGCGTGGGGCCGGATGTCCGGTCGCGACCGCGGGAAGTACCTCTTCCGGATCGCCCGGATCATCCAGGAGCGCGCCCGCGAGCTGGCCGTGCTGGAGACCCTCGACAACGGCAAGCCGATCAAGGAGAGCCGCGACGTCGACGTGCCCCTGGCCGCGGCGCACTTCTTCTACCACGCCGGCTGGGCCGACAAGCTCGAGTACGTCGGCCTGGGCACCGACCCGCGTCCGGTCGGGGTCGTCGGGCAGGTCATCCCGTGGAACTTCCCGCTGCTCATGCTCGCCTGGAAGGTCGCCCCGGCGCTGGCCTGCGGCAACACCGTCGTGCTCAAGCCCGCCGAGACCACGCCCCTGACCGCCCTGCGGTTCGCCGAGATCTGCCAGCAGGCCGACCTGCCTGCTGGCGTGGTCAACATCCTCACCGGGGCCGGCCCGACCGGCCAGGCCCTGGTCGCTCATCCGGGCGTCGACAAGATCGCCTTCACCGGCTCGACCGAGGTGGGCCGGCAGATCGCCCGGGCGGTTGCCGGCACCCGCACCCGGGTCACCCTCGAGCTCGGCGGCAAGGCCGCCAACATCGTCTTCGACGACGCCCCGGTCGACCAGGCCGTCGAGGGGATCGTCGACGGCATCTACTTCAACCAGGGCCACGTCTGCTGCGCCGGGTCGCGGCTGCTGGTCCAGGAGTCGGTGCACGACGAGCTCGTCGGGCGGCTCAAGCGACGGCTGGCCCGGATCCGGGTGGGCGACCCCATGGACAAGAACACCGACCTCGGGGCGATCAACTCGGCGGTCCAACTCCGCCGGGTCCGCGACCTGGCGGCGGTCGGCGAGGCCGAGGGCGCCCAGCGGTGGTCGCCGCCGACGACGCTGCCCGAGCGGGGGTACTGGTTCCCCCCAACGCTGTTCACCGGCGTCGCCCAGACCCACCGGATCGCCCAGGAGGAGGTCTTCGGGCCGGTGCTGTCGGTGCTCACCTTCCGCACCCCGGCCGAGGCGGTGGCCAAGGCCAACAACACCCCCTACGGGCTGTCCGCCGGGGTGTGGACCGAGAAGGGGTCGCGAATCCTGTGGATGGCCGATCGGCTGCGGGCCGGGGTGGTCTGGGCGAACACGTTCAACCGGTTCGACCCGACCTCGCCGTTCGGCGGGTACAAGGAGTCCGGGTACGGCCGGGAGGGCGGGCGGCACGGACTGAGCGCCTATCTCCAGGCGGCGGGAGCGGGCCGATGACCCCGCACGTGCAGGTCCGCAAGACCTCCAAGCTCTACCTCGGCGGCGCCTTCCCGCGCAGCGAGTCCGGACGCTCGTATGCCGTGCACGCGGCCCCGACGCCGGCCGGCCGGCCCGGGGCCTTCCTGGCCAACGCCGCACTCGCCTCGCGTAAGGACGCCCGCGACGCGGTCGTCGCCGCGCGGGCCGCGGTGGGCGGATGGGCCGGCGCGACGGCATACCACCGCGGGCAGGTGCTCTACCGGGTCGCCGAGGTCCTCGAGGACCGGTCCGCCCAGCTGGCCGTGCAGGTGGCCGCGGCCGAGGGGCTCACCGCGGCCCGGGCCCGGGCCGTGGTCGAGGCGAGCGTCGACCGCTGGGTCTGGTATGCCGGCTGGTCGGACAAGCTCGCCCAGGTGCTCGGCGGGCTCAACCCGGTCGCCGGGCCGTTCTTCGACGTCAGCGCCCCGGAGCCCACCGGCGTGGTCGCCCTGCTGGCGCCGCAGCGCAGCTCGCTGCTGGGCCTGACCTCGGTGCTCGCGCCGGTGATCGTCGGCGGCAACACCGCGGTGCTGCTGGCCAGCGAGCACCGTCCGCTGCCGGCGGTGACCCTCGCCGAGGTGCTGGCCACCTCCGACGTCCCGGCCGGGGTGGTCAACGTCCTCACCGGCCGGGTCGCCGAGATCGCCCCGTGGCTGGCCTCGCACCGGGACGTCAACGCCCTCGACCTCACCGGAGCCGCCGGCGCGCCGCAGGTGCGATGGGGCGAGCTGGAGGCCGCCGCCGCCGACTCCCTCAAGCGGGTCCTGCGCCCCGCCGGCGAAGGCCCGACGGCCGTGGAGCCGGACTGGAGCGCCGATCCCGGCCTGGGCCGGCTCACAGCGTTCCTCGAGACCAAGACCGTGTGGCACCCCAAGGGCCAGTGACCCGCCACCCCCTCGCACCGCATCGTCGCCTGGTACGTTCGGGCCCAGGTCTGCAGACCAGACAGGGGTGGCGCGTGCGCAGTCGGCCAGACACCGGAGCGTGCCGGTGAGCGCCTTCGGCCCCCCGCCCGGGCCGAGTGCGCCCGAGCGGCCGCGCCGGCCACCGGCCTACCTGCCGCCGGGTGGTCTCATGTCGCCGCGGGGGACGGCGACGGCGGGTCGGTATGCGGTGACCGCCTCCCACCGGCCGGGCATCATCCCGCTCAAGCCACTCGGGGTGGGCGACGTCTTCGACGCCTCGACCAAGCACGTCCGGCGCAACCCCGGCCCGGTGCTGGGGCTGTCGGCACTGGTCAATGCCGCGGCCATCGTGCCGGCCGTCCTGCTCGGGATCGGAGTGCTCACCGGCGCGTGGTACCAGCGCAGCGGCGCCAACACCGTCGTCAACGCCCAGGGCGCCGCCGCCTTGCTGCAGCTGGCCGGCACGGCCTTCGCGACGTTCGCCCTCACCGGCGTGCTCGCCCCGACGGTCGCCGAGGCGGTCCTGGGGCGTCGCATCGATTTCGCCGAGGCCCGCCGGGCGGTCCGGCCGCGGCTGCTGCCGGTGCTCGGTGCCGCCGTCGTCGGCTGCGCGGTGCTCACCGTGCCCTGGGCGGTGCTCGTCGGTGGGGTCGCCCTCGCCTCCCTGGGATCGGTGCCCCTGGTCATCGTCGTCGCCCTGGGGCTGGGGGCGGCGGCCACCGGCACGGTCGCCTGGCTGCTGCCCAAGGTCCTGCTCGCCCCCGCCGCCGCGGCGTTGGAGCGTCTCGGCACGCGCGCCGCCGTACGCCGGGCGTGGGCCCTGTCCCGGGGCCGCTATTGGTCCATCCTCGGCGTGACCCTGCTCGCGGGGGCGCTGAGCCTGGTGCTGTTCCTCGTGCTGCAGGTGCCCGTGTCCCTGCTGGCCCGGCTGCTGGTCGACCTGCTCGGGCTGCCGTTCTCGCTGCGCCCGGGGGCCGACCAGATCGCCACCGCCCTGGCCACGCTCACCTCGGCCATCCTCGTCACGCCGTTCCTGGCCACGACGGTGATCCTGCAGTACGTCGACGCCCGGATGCGCAAGGAGGGGCTCGACCTGGTGCTGCTGCGCAGCACGACGACTCGCGCCGGAGCCGGTCGATGAGACTGGACGTCGACCCGAGCGGGCCGCAGGCGCGGCAGTGGCTGCTCGACGAGCTGGCCAAGGACGACTACCACGACGGGCGCTCCCTGCTCGAGCGGGTCATGCGCTGGATCGCCGAGCAGATCGACCGGCTCCAGCCGCAGCAGCCCGACGCCCCCGGGTTCAGCCTGCCACCCCTGGCCGTGGCCCTCGTGGCGCTCGTCCTCGGTGCGGCGATCGTCTGGCTGCTCACCAGGATCCGAGCCGTGCGGCGCACCGTCGAGGAGCCCGAGGCGGTGCTGGGCGACTCGACGCTGACCGCGACGCAGTTCCGCGACCGGGGTGCCGCGGCGCTGCGCGAGCGTCGCTACGGGCAGGCCGTGCTGCACTACACCAGAGCGATCGCCCGGGAGTCGGCCGACCGGACGCTGCTGTCCGACGCGCCGTCGCTCACCGCCCACGAGATCGGCGGCCAGCTCGTGGTGGTGTTCCCGGCCCGAGCCGGGGACATCACCGCCACCATGGACCTGTTCGACGCGGTCCGCTACGGCCGGTATGCCGCCACCCGCGCGGACGCCGAGGGGGCCCGCGACACCGCCGATGCGTTGCGCGACGCCAAGCCGCGCCTGCCCGATCGCCTCGGCCCGCACGATGAGCTCGCCGCGGCCACCTCGCCCGGCCAGACCGAGTCCGCGGCGCTGTCCGCGTTCGGGGACCGCTCGTGACCGGGACGATCTGGATGGGCCAGGACGTCACCGCGGCCGGTCGCCCCCCTGCCGCAGACCCGACGAGCGCGCCGGCGCCCCGGCACCGGCGCCTGGTCGTGCCGGCCGTCCTCGGGGCCGTGGTGCTGGCCGTGCTGTTCGTGTCCTGGGGTGGCAAGCCCGCCGCGAGCACCGCGGCATACGACCCCGACAACCCGACGTTCAACGGCGCGCAGGCGCTCGCGCGGGTCCTGGCCGGGCACGGCCTGCCGGTCGTCGTGGCCCGCGGCGAGGACGAGCTGCGCGGCGCCCGCGTCGACGGCGACACCACGGTGCTGGTCACCGCCACCAGCGAGCTGCGCGAGGTCAGCATCGCCACGATGGCCTCGATCGCCAAGCCCGCCCAGCGCCTCGTGCTCGTGCGCCCCGAACGGCGGGTGGTGCGCCAGCTGGCCCCGGCCGTCGCCATGCGCGACGTGGCCCGCCAGGGCGAGGCTCTGGTCAGCGGCTGCGACACCGCCGACGTGCGCCCCGGCGAGCGCCTGTCGCGCTCGCAGTCGGAGTACCTGCACCCGAGCTCGGGCGGCGGCTGCTTCGTCACCGACGGGTATGCCGTGCACCTCACCCTCCCGGCGTCGACGACGGTGGCGCCGCTGCTGCTGCTGGGCAGCACCGACCTGGTGACCAACGACCGGGTGGCCAGCGAGGACAACGGGGCGGTGATGATCCGGGCCCTCGGGCACGGCTCGCGCGTGGTGTGGTACCTGCCCGACCTGCGCGACCTGCCGCCCTCGGCCACGGACGCGCGCGACCGGCTGTGGCCCGAGTGGCTCGGGTCGATGATCCTGTTGACCGGCTTCGCCCTCGCGGCGGTGTTCTGGTGGCGCGGGCGTCGGCTGGGTCGGCTGGTCGTCGAGCCGCTCCCGGTGGTCATCCGGGCGATCGAGACGACCGAGAGCCGTGGCCGCCTCTACCGGCGGGCCCGCGACGTCGACCGGGCCGCCGCCGTGCTGCGCCAGGCCACCGGGCGCCGGCTGCGGGCCGGGCTCGGCCTGCCGCCCACGGCGACCGACACCACTGTGGCCGGTGCCGTGTCCGCGGCCACCGGCCGACCGCTGGAGTGGGTGGGCGCGCAACTGGCCGGGCCGGCCCCCTCCCACGACGGCGACCTGCTCGCCCTCGCCGCTGCGCTATCGGCCCTGGAGAAGGAGATCCGCCCGACATGACCGACGCCTCTACCGCGCCCGCCGACGTCCGCCCCGCCGGCGCCGCGCCGGTCGCCGCCGCGCCCGACCCCGACTCGCAGCGGGCCCGGACGGCGCTGCTCGCCGTCCGCGGCGAGGTCGCCAAGGCGGTGGTGGGCCAGGATGCCGCCGTCACCGGCGTGCTCATCTGCCTGCTGGTCCGCGGGCACATCCTGCTCGAAGGCGTGCCCGGCGTGGCCAAGACCCTGCTCGTGCGGGCGCTGGCCCAGGCGCTGGACGTGGACACCAAGCGGGTGCAGTTCACCCCCGACCTCATGCCCGGCGACGTCACCGGGTCGCTGATCTACGACTCGGCCACGTCGGCCTTCTCCTTCCGCGAGGGGCCGGTGTTCACCAACCTGCTGCTCGCGGACGAGATCAACCGCACGTCCCCCAAGACCCAGGCCTCGCTGCTGGAGGCCATGGAGGAGCGTCAGGTCTCCGTCGAGGGTCACCCCCGGCCGCTGCCGGTGCCCTTCCTCGTCGCCGCGACGCAGAACCCGGTGGAGTACGAGGGCACCTACCCGCTGCCCGAGGCGCAGCTGGACCGGTTCCTGCTCAAGGTGGTGCTCCCGGTCCCGCCTCGGGAGCAGGAGATCGAGGTCTTGCGTCGTCATGCCCACGGCTTCGACCCGCGCGACCTGGCCGCCGCGGGACTGCGGGCGGTGGCCTCGGCGGGCGACCTGGCCGCCGGGGCCGCGGCGGTCCGACGGGTGTCGGTGGCGCCGGAGGTGGCCGGGTACATCGTCGACATCGCCCGCGCCACCCGCCACTCGCCCTCGTTGTCCCTCGGGGTCAGCCCTCGCGGCGCGACCGCCCTGATGGCCACGGCCCGGGCGTGGGCCTGGATGAACGGGCGCGGATTCGTCACCCCCGACGACGTCAAGGCCCTGGCCCACGCCACGTTGGCCCACCGGTTGACCCTGCGCGCCGAGGCCGAGCTGGAGGGGGTCGGAGTGGAGGCGGTGCTCTCCTCGGCGATCGCCTCGGTGCCGGTCCCGCGGTGAGCCCCGCCCTGGCCGGTTGGCCGCCCCGACCCTCCGGGGGGTCCCCGTGGCGGTGAGCGGGCGACTCGCGCTGGTCGTGCTCGCCGGAGCGGTGGCCGTGGTCCTGGCACCGACGCGCCAGACCGTGCTGCTGTGGGTGCTGGTCGCCCTCGCGCTCGCCGTCGCGGACGCGCTGCTCGCGGTGAGCCCGCGCCGGCTGCGGATCGAGCGGGAGCCGGTCCCCGCGGTGCGCCTCGGCGAGGGGGCGAGCAGCGCGCTGCTGGTGACCAACCCGACCGGGCGCACCCTTCGCGCGGTGGTCCGCGACGCGTGGCAGCCTTCCGCGGGGCCGGCCGGTGACCGGCATACCCTGCGGGTGAAGGGCGGCGAACGACGGCGGGTGAGCACCCCGCTGCGACCCACCCGGCGCGGCGACCGGCTCGCCGACCGGGTGACCGTGCGGTCCTTCGGCCCGCTGCGGCTGGGGGCCCGACAGCGCTCCTTCGAGGTGCCCGGCGCGATCCGGGCGCTGCCCCCCTTCGACTCACGCAAGCACCTGCCCTCCCGGCTGGCCTCGCTGCGTGAGCTGGACGGGCGCTCGGCGGTGCGCACCCGCGGTCAGGGCACCGAGTTCGACTCGCTGCGCGACTACGTCGAGGGCGACGACGTGCGCTCGATCGACTGGCGGGCCACCGCCCGGCGGCGCAGTGTCGTGGTGCGCACCTGGCAGCCCGAGCGCGACCGTCGGGTCATCCTCGTGCTCGACACCTCGCGCACGTCCGCGGGCCGGGTCGGCGACCAGCCACGGCTGGATGCCGCCATGGACGCCGCGCTGCTGCTGGCGGCCCTGGCCTCGCGGGCCGGCGACCGGGTGGACTTCCTCGCCGGCGACCGGTGGATCCGGGCCCGGGTGGCCGCCGCGGCCAACCGCACGACGCTGCTGGCCGAGCTGGTCCAGGCCATGGCCCCCCTCGAGCCGGCCCTGCTGGAGGCGTCCTGGCCCACGCTGGCCAGCGCGATCACCGACACCAGCCGGCGTCGTTCGCTGGTCGTGCTGCTCACCCCGCTGGAGCCGGCCGCCGTCCTCGAGTCCCTGCTGCCGACGATCGCCACCCTCACCCACCATCACCGGGTGGTGCTGGCCTCGGTGTCCGACCCCGGCCTGGACGAGATGGCCCGCACCCGCCAGAGCACCCAGGACGCCTACGACGCGGCGGCCGCCGAGCGGACCATCGCCCTGCGCGAGCGCGCCGCCGCGGTGTTGACCCGCCTGGGCGTCGACGTCATCGACGCACCGCCACACGCGCTGCCACCGCGGCTGGCCGACCACTACCTCGTGCTGAAATCCCAGGGTCTGCTCTGACCTTCGGGCCGGCTGGCCAGCCGGCGCTGGCCGACCGGCCGCGGCACCGGCCGACCTACCCCAGCATCGGGGCGGCGTCGCCCCGGTCGGCGGCCGCGAGGTCCCCGGTCCGGCCGCGGCGCGCGGCATACCGCCCGAGGGTGAAGACGTAGACGAAGAAGGCCGCCTCGGCCAGGCAGCCGATGCCGATCCGGGCCCAGGTGGGCAGCGGTGAGGGCGTCACGAAGGCCTCGATGACCCCGGTGACGAACAGCACGACGACCAGCCCGAGGGCCACCGACATCGCGGCCCGACCCTCCTGCGCGACGGCGGTGAGCCTGGTGCGCGGCCCCGGATCGACCCACCCCCAGAAGATCCGCAGACCCACCCCCCCGGCGACGAACACCGCGGTGAGCTCCAGCAGCCCGTGGGGAAGGATCAGCCCGAAGAACAACCAGGCCCGGTCGTAGCGCCACATCAGCGCGCCGATGACCGCGGCGTTGGCGATGTTGTTCCACAGCAGCCAGATCACCGGCACCCCGAACACCCCGAACGCGATGCACAGGGCGGACACCCAGGCGTTGTTGGTCCAGATCTTGACGGCGAACGACCCGGCGGCGTACTCGCTGTAGTAGCTCTCGAAGTCGTGGGTGACCAGACGCTGGATCTCCGCCGGGGAGGCCAGCGAGGACTCCAACTGCGGGTTGGCGTAGAACCACCACCCCACCGCGAAGGCCACGAGGATGTTCGCCGCCATGGTGGCCAGCCACCAGCGCCGCGCGGCATACAGCGCCGCCGGGAACGTCTCGACGAAGAAGCGCACGACGTCGGCCCAGGTGAGCGTGCGCGTGCCCACCGCCTTGGACCTGGCCCGCGCGAGCAGCGAGGACAGGTGCGCGACGATCGTGGGCTCCGGTGTGGTCGACCGGACCTCGGACAGGTGGGTGGCGGTCCGTTGGTAGAGCTCGAGCAGCTCGTCGCCCTCGGCCCCGCTGAGCTTGCGTCCACGACCGGAGACCAGCGCCTCCAGCCGCGCCCACTCGTGCCGGTGCGCGGCGACGAAGGCGTCCAGGTCCACGCCGCTACTGTAGGTGCCGGCCGGCCGACGCGCCCGTGCAGGGGCGACCCGCCCGGACAGCGGGCGACGTGCCGACGGCTACCCTGAGGCTCACGGCCGGCGGGCAGGCCCGGCTCGAGGCGGGAGGGCGGGATGGCCGAGCCGAGCATCGCCACGGTCGGGGTGACCGAGGACGACCTCGTTACCGGCGAGGCGGTCGCCCTCGACCTGCCGGCCGCGTCGGTGGGGCTGCGGATCCTCTCCGGGATCATCGACTACCTGATCGTCATGGCGCTGGTGTTCGGCCTGAGCATGGCGACGACGGTGCTCACCGCCCAGCTCGACGACGCCCTGGGCGCCGCGGTCATGCTGCTGGCCGTCGTCGCGGCGTACGTCGGCTACCCGGTGACGATGGAGACGCTGACGCGGGGTCGCACGGTCGGCAAGATGGCCGTCGGCACCCGGACCGTGCGCGACGACGCCGGCCCGATCACCTTCCGCCACGCGCTGGCCCGGGCGCTGGTCGGCGTCGTCGAGGTGTACTTCCTGTGGGGGGTCCCGGCCATCGTCGCCTGCGTCGTCAGCGGCCGAGGCAAGCGGCTCGGGGACGTCGCGGCCGGCACCTACGTCGTGCGCGAGCGGCTCAACAGCGTCCTCCCACCGCCGGTGCCGATGCCCCCGCATCTCGTCGGCTGGGCGCAGTCCGCGGACATCGCCCGGCTGCCCGACGGGTTGGCCACCACGGTGCGCACCTTCCTGCCGGCCGCGTTCGGTATGGATACGCAGGCGCGATCGCGGATGGGCCGCACCGTGCTGGACGAGGTGATGCTCTACGTCTCGCCGGCACCTCCGCCGGGCAACCACCCCGAGTACGTGCTCGCGGCGATCACCGCCGAGCGACGCCGCCGCGACCTGGACCGGCTGATCCGCGACGCCGCCCTGCGCGACCGGCTCATCCCCGTCGACCCCGTCGACGCCGCCGCGGCGCAGCGACCCTCCGACGGCGTCCGATGACGCTCGCGCCGCCCGGCGCTGCCCGCAGCCTCGCGCCGCCCGGCGCTGCCCGCAGCCCACGCGCCGCCTAGCGCTACCCGCAGCCCAGTGCGGCATACCCGGGCTTGATCACCTCGTCGATCGCGGCCAGCCGCTCGTCGAAGGGCAGGAAGGCCGACTTCATCGCGTTGATCGTCACCCACCGCAGGTCCGCGAGGGTCCACGCCGCGTCCGAGGCGAGCCGGTGGGCCTCCCGGGACATCGAGGTGTCGCTCATCAGCCGGTTGTCGGTGTTGAGGGTCACCCGGTAGCGCAGCCGCTTGAGCAGGGTGATCGGGTGCAGCCCGATGCTGGGCGCCGCGCCGGTCTGCAGGTTGCTGCTTGGGCACATCTCCAGCGGGATCCGGGTGTCGCGCACGTATGCCGCCAGCCGGCCCAGGCGCACCGTGGCCAGGTCGACGTCGGCGAAGGTCCGGACCCCGTGCGCCTTGGCGATCTGGATCCACAGCGGGGCGGCCAGGCCCTCGATAGCGATGTCGTCGACGATCCGGACCCCGTGCCCGAGCCGGTCGGCCCCGCAGTATTGGATCGCCTCCCAGATGCTCGGCAGGCCGAAGCCCTCGCCGGCGTGGATGGTGAAGTGGGCGTTCTCGCGGCGCAGGTACTCGAACGCGTCGAGGTGGCGGGTCGGCGGGAAACCCGCCTCCGCCCCGGCGATGTCGAACCCCGCGACCCCGTCGTCGCGGTAGCGCACCGCGAGCTGGGCGATCCGGGTGCTGGTCGCGGCGTGCCGCATCGCGGTGAGCAGGGCGGTGGCGCGGATCGGGTGGCCCTGAGCTGCGGCCAGCCGCTCGCCCTCGCGGAACCCGGCGTTGACCGCCTCGACCACCGCCTCCAGGGTGAGCCCGGCGTCCAGGTGCTGCTCCGGGGCGTAGCGGCTCTCGGCGTAGACCACCCCGTCGGCGGCGAGGTCCAGGACGCACTCACGGGCCACCCGCACGAGCGCGTCCTCGGTCTGCATCACGGCGAGGGTCTGGGCGAAGGTCTGCAGGTAGCGCTCCAGCGATCCCGAGTCGGCGCTGTCGCGGAACCAACGCGCGAGCTCGGCCGCGTCGGTCGCCGGCAACCCGGCATACCCGACCTGCTCGGCCAACGCCACGATGCTCTCGGTGCGCAGGCCGCCGTCGAGGTGGTCGTGCAGGACCACCTTGGGTGCGGCGATGAGGGTCGGCGAGTCGAGCGGCACCGGGGCAGGCTCGGCAGGCATGGCCGGCAGCCTAGCCCTCCGTCGCGGTGCTGGCTCGGGGAGCGGGCGAGCCGGTATGCCGCGCCGGGGCCGAGGGGCCCTGGCCGGGCGCGTCGGGATCGGCGTCGGCCCCGCGCACCGCCGGGCTCGGGGCGCCGGACGCCCCGACCCGCCCGTCCTGCTCGGCGGTCAGATGCCGGCCCAACCGCAGGAACAGGACGGCCGCCGCGCCGGTGCCCCCGATCGTGCCGGCCACCCAGACCCCGGAGTGCCCGGAGCCGATGAGCAGGCCTGCCAAGGCCGGCCCGACGATCGAGCTGGACGTCCACACCAGCGAGGAGGTGGAGTTGTAACGCCCGCGCAGGTGCTCGGGCGCCAGCCCGTTGACCAGGGCCGGAGCCACCGGCGCCCAGAGGGTCTCACCGATCCCGAACACGAAGATGCCGCCGATGACGAAC
Organism: Dermatophilaceae bacterium; assembly: GCA_037045055.1. GTDB lineage: Bacteria > Actinomycetota > Actinomycetes > Actinomycetales > Dermatophilaceae > Phosphoribacter. Next base: position 101,993 of record JBAOHJ010000004.1, read on the forward strand.
GCCGCGGCCACCAGGCCTGTGGTGCGCCCGCACCAGGCGATGAGCACCCACGCCACCGACCAGATCGCCGCGGCCGTGGCCAGCAGCCGGGTGCGCGAGCGCCCCGGCACGAAGCGCAGGGTGACCAGTTGGCCCAGGACGATGGCTGCCGTGTTCGCGGCATACGCCCACCCGAGGTAGTGCCCCGGGACGCCCCCCACCGTCGTGGCGTACGCGGCGAAGCCGGTCTCGATCTGCGCGTAGCCGAAGGTCACGACGAGCACGAAGACCCCGACGACCCGCAGCAGGGTGCGGTCGGCGAGGACCTGCGCCCAGCCGCCGCCCACCCGCTCGTCCCGCGCCCCGCGCGGGGCCAGGCCGGTGCCCCTGGGGAGGCTGAGCAGGACGGCGATGTAGCCCAGGTAGGAGAGCATGTCGATGAGGTAGAGCCGCTGGAAGGAGGCGGGGTCGGCGACGTCGACCAGGAACGCCGCGACCATCCCGCCGACCCCGAAGCCGGCGTTCATGAGCATGAACTGCACGCCGTAGACCCGCTCGCGCTCGGCCTGCGGGACCAGCCGGGTGAGCATCGCCACGCTCGCCGGGTGCAGGCCCGCCGACCCGATGCAGACGAACGTCGCGTTGGCGAAGGCCTGCAGCGGGGTCTGGACCCAGCCCATCACACCGACCGAGATCGCCTCGACGACCAGCCCCACCAGCATCACCGACCTCGGCCCGAACCGGTCGATGAGAGTGCCGCCGAGGGGCACGAACGCGAAGCTGGCCAGCCCCATCCAGGCGATGAGCAGACCCACGGTGATCGTCGCGATCCCCCGGACCTGCGCGAGGTACACGTAGAGGAACGGCATGGTCAGCCCCGTGCCGAGGGCCGAGCAGGCCAGCCCCAGCATCATCCGTGGCACGTACGGGCGTCTCACCCGAGGACCATCTCAGAGGGCACCGACGTCGGGCCACCGAGTTTGCGGCCCGCCGCCGGCGCCCTCGCACCGGCCGCGCCGGCGGGCACCTGCCTCAGCAGACCCGCTCGACGACCAGCGGGAGCAGGTCGGGCCGGGAGCCCTCCGGGGCGACGAAGCACGCGCCGGTGAGGGCCTGCAGGGCCCGGTCGAACCGCTCGGGCGTGTCGGTGTGCAGGGTGAGTAGCGGGTCGCCGGCGCGGACCACCGCGCCGGGCTTGGCGTGGATCTGCACCCCGGCGCCGGCCTGCACCGGGTCCTCCTTGCGCGCCCGGCCGGCGCCCAGGCGCCAGGCCGCTACGCCGACGGCCAACGCGTCCAGCCGGGTCAGCACGCCCGAGCCGGGCGCGCGGACCTCGTGGGTATGCCGCGCGGTGGGCAGCGGGGCGTCGGGGTCCCCGCCCTGGGCGCGGATCATCCGCCGCCACACGTCCATGGCTCGTCCGCCGGCGAGGGCGTCGGCCGGGTCGACGTCCGCACGGCCGGCGGCGGCCAGCATCTCTCGGGCCAGGGTCAGGGTCAGCTCGACGACGTCCGGAGGGCCGCCGCCGGCCAAGACCTCGACCGACTCGCGGACCTCCAGGGCGTTGCCCGCGCTGAGCCCCAGGGGGGTCTGCATGTTGGTCAGCACGGCAACGGTGCGCACTCCGGCCGCCGTGCCGAGGTCGACCATGGTCCGGGCCAGCCGGCCGGCGGTGTCGACGTCCTTCATGAACGCCCCCGAGCCGACCTTGACGTCTAGCACGAGCGCGCCGGTGCCTTCGGCGATCTTCTTGCTCATGATGGAGCTGGCGATCAGGGGGATCGACTCGACGGTGCCCGTGACGTCGCGCAGGGCGTAGAGCTTGCGGTCGGCGGGGGCCAGGTCCGCGCCCGCGGCGCAGATGGCCGCCCCCACGTCCCGCAACTGCGCCAGCAGCTGGCCACCGCTCAGGGATGCGCGCCAGCCCGGGATCGACTCGAGCTTGTCCAGCGTGCCGCCGGTGTGGCCCAGCCCCCGACCGGACAGTTGCGGCACGGCCACCCCGCACGCGGCGACCAGCGGCGCCAGGGGCAGGGTGATCTTGTCCCCGACCCCGCCCGTGGAGTGCTTGTCGGCGGTCGGGCGGGGTAGACCGGAGTAGTCCAGCCGCTGCCCCGAGGCGATCATCGCCTCGGTCCACCGGGTCACCTCGGCGAAGGACATGCCACGCAGCAGGATCGCCATGGCCAGTGCCGACATCTGCTCCTCGGCCACCGCCCCACGGGTGTAGGCGTCCACCACCCAGTCGATCTGGGCATCGCTCAGGGCGGCGCCGTCACGCTTGGCGACGATGACGTCGACGGCGTCGAAGGGCTCGCTCATGCGCCCCATCATCGCCCGGCGGCATACCGCGCAGGCCGCTCGCCACGACGCTCACGGCGAACATCGGGCAGCGCGGGCGCAGCGGCTCTCAGGAGTCGTCGGCCAGCCTGTCGAGGTCGTCCGCGCCGAACGCCTGCGGCAACACCTCGGACATCGGCATCGGCCCCGCGGGGGTGAGCAGCAGGCAGCCGGGGCCACCGTGTTCGTAGAGCAGCTGGCGGCACCGCCCACACGGCATGAGCGGCGCCTCGTCGCGCCCGACGCATGCCACCGCGACCAGGCGCCCGCCGCCGCTGGCGTGCAGCTGCGAGACCATCCCGCACTCGGCGCACAGCCCGACGCCGTAGGAGGCGTTCTCGACGTTGCACCCCGCGACGATCCGCCCGTCGTCGACGAGTCCGGCGACCCCGACCGGGAAGCGCGAGTAGGGCGCGTAGGCCCGCTGCAGCATGAGCACGGCCACCCGCCGCAGTCGCGACCAGTCGACGTGTGACGGCATACCGCCGGGTGCCCCGCCCACCGCCAGGTATGCGCTCACCGGGCCTCGCCCTTGCGGTAGACCTGACCGTCGGCGGCCGGCATCCGCAGTCGTTGGGAGGCGAAGGCGAGCACGAGCAGGGTGGCGACGTACGGGGTCATCCCGGTGAACTCCCCCGGCACGACTGCGGTGAAGGCGTACCACGCCAAGACTCCCGCGCCCAGGACCAGGGGTAGCAGGCCGGCCCGGGGCTTGCCCCGACGACGGCGCACCAGCGTCCAGATGCCCCACGCGACGAGGGCGACGGCGATCGGCAGCAGGTAGGCGTGCACGACGTCGCCGCGACCGCGCAGTTGGACCGCGTCGGCGTAGCCGAACAGCGACGCCCCCGCCGCCAGGCCGCCGGGTCGCCAGTTGCCGAAGATCATCGCGGCCAGCCCGATGAACCCGCGCCCGGCGGTCTGGCCCTCCCGGAACAGGCCCGAGGCCACCAGCGCGAGGAACCCGCCGGCGAGCCCTGCCAGACCCCCGGAGACGACCACCGCCACCAGTTTGTGGCGCACCACGTCCACCCCGAGCGTCTCGGCGGCCTGCGGGGCCTCGCCGCAGGCCCGCACCCGCAGTCCGAACGGGGTGCGCCACAGGACCCACCACGAGGCGACGAGCAGGACGACGGCGAGGATGGTCACCACCGACAGGTCGTTGACGAGGGCGCGTAGCACCGAGGCGAGGTCGGCGACCAGCCAGGTGCGCCCGGCCTCGACCTCGCCCAAGGCATCGGCCAGCGCCGGGATGCTCACCGAGGGCACCGCGGGCAACGGGGGCGACTGGGTCGGACCGCCGCCGGGCAGTCCGGTGAAGGTGCGCGCCGCGAGGTAGGACGCGGCACCGGCCCCCAGGGTGTTGATCGCCACCCCGGAGACGATGTGGTCGACCCCGAAGACCACGGTCGCCACCGCGTGGATCGCCCCGCCGACGACGCCGAGCAGCACCGCCCCGAGCAGACCCGCCCACGGGCCCCAGTAGTAGGCGAAGTACGCACCGCCCCAGGTGCCGAGGATCATCATCCCTTCCAGACCGATGTTGACCACGCCGGCGCGTTCGGACCACAACCCGCCCAGCCCGGCCAGCGCGATCGGCACGGTGAGGCCGATGGCCGCGGCCAGCGCTCCGGAGGAGTCGATGTCGTGCGCGCCGGTGAGCACCCGGACCGTGGCCAGCACGACCAGGGCGCCGGCGACCACCACCGGCCAGTACCAGCCCGGGCGACGCCGCTTGGGCGCCGCGACGGCCGGGGCGGTGTCCATCGACAACCCGGCGACACTCATGCCGGCACCTCCTCGGGCTGGGCGGTGCGTCGATCGGCCAGCGCGGCGGCGACGTTGCGCTGCTCCAGGCGCAGGCCGGCGCGCCGGACAACCTCGTAGGCGATGACCACCGACAGGACGATGACGCCCTGGATGACCGAGACCAACCGGTCGGAGACCCCGGCGTTGATCTGCAGCCCGTTGGCCTGGGCGTCGAGGAAGGCCCACAGCAACGCGGCCACCCCGATGCCGACGGGGTGGTTGCGCCCGAGCAGGGCGATGGCGATGCCGGCGAAGCCGAGGCCCGGCTGGAACGTCGTGCCGTAGGCGTAGTCCTGGCCGAACAGCAACGGCATACCGACCAGCCCGGCGACCCCCCCGGACAGCGCCATCGAGGCCAGGACCATCCGCTTGACCTTCACGCCACTGGCCACCGCGGCGGTCTCGGAGCGGCCGGTGGCGCGCAGGTCGAACCCGAACCGCGTCTTGGCCAGGACGAACCAGTAGAGGAACCCGACGAAGGCGGCCAGCACGATGAGTCCGTAGACCTCCCGCTCGGTGTCGCCGATGGTGATCGGTATGCCGGGCACCCGCGATGCCGGCGGGATCGTCGTGGTGTTGGTGACGTTGGAGCCCTCGGCCGACTTGGCGACCTTGCCCAGCAAGAACGCCACGAGGTAGGTGGCGATGGCGTTGAGCATGATCGTCGAGATGACCTCGGACACGCCACGCCCGACCTTGAGCCACCCGGCCAGGGCCGACCACAACGCGCCGACGAGCATCGCCAGCAGGATCGAGACGAGGATGTTCAGCGGGCCGGGCAGCCAGGCCTGACCGGCGAACACGGCGGCGGCGAACGCGGCGACGCGATACTGCCCGTCGACCCCGATGTTGAACAGGTTCATCCGGAACCCGACGGCCACCGCGACGGCGGAGAGGTAGTACACGGTCGCGGCGTTGACGATGGCGATCATCAGCCGCGGGATCGGCACCTGCAGCAGCTGTCCCCAGACCGCGGCCACCGGGTCCCTGGCGACCAGCAGGACGATGCTCGTGACGACGAAGGCGACGACGAGCGCCAGTGCCGGGGCGGCCAGGGCGAGCAGGACGCGGCGCGGCGCGAGACGGGTCACGGTTGGCCCTCCGTCCGGTCGGGGGCTGAGTCGGGGTGCCGCGCCGGCTCGCCCGCGTCGGCGAGCCCGGTGCGCCCGGGATGGCGCGCCGGCTCGCCCGCGTCGGCGAGCTCGGACCCGGGGCTGGCTCCGGTCATCGCCTCGCCCAACTGCTCCCGGGTGACGACATCGGGGTCGAAGGCCGGCGAGAGCGACCCGCGCAGGATGACCCGGATCGTGTCCGAGAGCCCGACCAGCTCCTCGAGGTCGGCCGAGACCAGCAGCACCCCCAGGCCGTCGCGACGGGCGGCCTTGATGGTGTCCCAGATGGCCGCCTGAGCCCCGACGTCGACCCCTCGGGTGGGGTGGGCGGCGACGAGCACCCGGGGCGCGTGGGTCATCTCCCGCCCGACGATGAGCTTCTGCTGGTTCCCCCCGGACAGCGAGCCGGCGGTGACGTCGATCGAGGGGGTGCGCACGTCGAAGTCCCGGACGATCCGCGCGGCGTCGGCCTTCGCGGCGCGGGCGTCGATGAGCGGGCCCCTGGCGTTGGGGGCCTGGGTCTGGTGGCCCAGGACCGCGTTCTCCCACACCGGCGCCTCCAGCAGCAGGCCGTGCCGGTGGCGGTCCGCGGGGATGTACCCCACCCCGGCCTCGCGGATCTCACGGACCTGCCAGTCGGAGATGTCGGTGTCGCCGAGCAGCACGGTGCCCGCGGACGGTTCGCGCATCCCCATGACGACCTCGACGAGCTCGGCCTGGCCGTTCCCCTCGACCCCGGCGATGCCGACGACCTCCCCGGCGTGGATGGTCAGCGACACCTGGTCGAGCACCATGCGCTGACCCGGCCCGCCGGCCAGGTCGATGCCGGTGAGGGTGAGCACGGGTCGGTCGGTGACCGTGGACTCCTCGGTGGAGGGCGACGGCAGCGCCGATCCCACCATCAGCTCGGCCAGTTGGCGGGCCGTGACGGCCTTGGCGTCCACCGCGGTGACGGTCGTGCCACGGCGCACCACGGTGATCTCGTCGGCCACCGAGAGCACTTCGTCGAGCTTGTGCGAGATGAACAGCACCGTGAGGCCCTCGGCCTTGAGCTCACGCAGGTTGTCGAACAGCTCGGTGACCTCTTGGGGCACGAGCACGGCGGTGGGCTCGTCGAGGATGAGGGTCCGGGCGCCGCGGTAGAGGACCTTGAGGATTTCGACCCGTTGCCGGGTGCCGACGCCCAGGTCGGCGACCAGGGCGTCGGGGTCGACGTCCAGGCCGTAGTCGCGGGAGATCTCCCCGATCCGCGCGCGGGCGGCATCCCCGATGCCGTGCCGGCGCTCGGCCCCGAGCACGACGTTCTCCAGGACGGTGAGGTTGTCGGCGAGCATGAAGTGCTGGAACACCATCCCGATGCCGGCCCCGATGGCGTCGGTGGGGCTGCGCAGGACCCGCTGGCGGCCGTCCACGAGGATCGTGCCGCTGTCGGGCTGTTGCACGCCGTAGAGGATCTTCATCAACGTCGACTTGCCGGCGCCGTTCTCGCCGACGATCGCGTGCACCGTGCCCCGCCGCACGGACAGCTCGATGTCGTGGTTGGCCACCACGCCCGGGAACCTCTTGGTGATGCCGTGCAGCTCGACGGCGAACGGCGGGCCGGCCGACGTGGCGTCGCCCGGGGCTGTCATGTCCCGTCTCCCGACATGTCGCGCTCCTGACCTGCCGCCTGACCGACGGCGCGGACCCGCACGTCGCTGTGCGGGCTCTCGGGGGCCAACCTACGGCACGGCAACGGCCCGGGAGGCGACGTCGGCGCCTCCCGGGCCGTCGGTCGGCCGAGGGAGAGCTACGGCTTGCTCGGCACCACGATGGTGCCGTCGACGATCTTCTTCTTGTAGTCCTCCAGCTGGGCCTTGATGTCGTCGATCTTGCCGCCGGTCGTGGAGTAGTCCACCCCGCCGGCCTTGAGGTTGAAGGCCTTCTCGCCGGCCTTGAACGTGCCGTCCTTGACCGCCTTGATGAAGTCGTAGACGCCGACGTCCACCTTCTTGATCATCGAGGTGATGATGACGTCCTTGACGGCGGCCAGAGCCGGCGAGGCGGCCTGGTCGGAGTCGACGCCGATGGCCTGCTTGCCGGCGGCCTTGGCGGCGGTGAACACGCCTCCGCCGGACCCGCCTGCGGCGTGGTAGACGATGTCCGCCCCGCCCTGGTACATGCCCTCGGCCGCGGTCTTGCCCTTGTCGACCGACCCGAAGCCGGAGAAGTCCGGCGGCTGGGTGAGGTACTTCTTGTCGATGACGATCGAGGGGTTGACCGCCTTCGCCCCGGCGTAGTAGCCCGCCTCGAACTTCTTGATCAGGTCGGTCTCGACACCGCCGACGAAGCCGATGTGCTTGGCCTTGGACTTCAGCGCCGCCGCCGCGCCGACAAGGTAGGAGCCCTCCTGCTCGGCGAAGGTGATGTTCTCGATGTTGTCGCCCTTGGCGTCGGTCGAGTCGACGAGGGCGAACTTCGCCTTCGGGTTGGCCTTGGCGACCTTCGCCACGGACGGGGCGTAGGCGAAGCCGACCGCGACGATGCTCGTGTAGCCGGCGTCGATGAGCTGCTGCAGGCGCTCCTCGCGGGCCGACTCGGCCTCACCGTTGCTCGCCGCCGCCTCCTTGCTGGTCACCCCCAGCTCCTTGGCGGCCTTGTCCAGGCCCGCCGCCGCGGCGTCGTTGAAGGACTGGTCGCCCCGCCCGCCCACGTCGTAGGCCATGCCGACCTTGAGGGCGCCGCCGCCGCCGGAGGTCGTGGCCGTGCCGGAGGGCGTGGAGCTGCTCCCGCAGCCGGCGAGGGCCAGCGCTGCCGCCGTGGCCCCGATCGCGAACTTCATCACCTGACGCAAGGTCGTTCTCCTTAAGGTTCTCCCCTACGGGCGCACGGGATTGGCGCGCCCGCCAGGGACGAACTGTAGCCTCCGGTATGCCGCGGGCTACGACCTCGGGTCCGCGCCGCCGCGCAACCGTTACCGAAGCGATGCCCCGGACGGCCGGGCGCTCCCATCCCGCAACGACACAGCCGTCACCACCGCCCCGGCAAGCACTCGGGCCCCATGGGCTACCGCTCGTTCGTCCACGGCGAAGTCGCCCTGGTGCAGGTCGTAGGTCGCCCCGCCCGGGGTCCGGGTGCCCAGGCGGGCCAGGGCACCGGGCACCCGGGTGAGGTACCAGGCGAAGTCTTCCCCGCCCAGGGACTGCTCCACCGGCACCTCGCGTGCGCCGGCGTCGCGCACCGCCGCCCGCAGTACGGCCACCCCTTCGGCCCGGTTGATCACCGGGGGCACCCCGCGGATGTAGGCGATGTCGCACGAGACGGCATACGGTCTGACGACGTCGCGCACCAGCGACTCGACCAGCGGCCTGGCCTGCTCCCAGGCCTGCTCGTCGAGCACCCGCACGGTGCCGGAGGCGATGCCGGAGGAGGGGATGACGTTGGGCGCGCCGCCGGCGTTGATCGCCCCCCAGACCAGCGACATCCCGGCCCGCGGGTCGACCCGCCGGGACAGGGCGGCGGGGACCTCGGTGACGACCTTGGCCAGGGCGTAGGCGAGATCCTGGGTGCGGTGCGGGCGGGAGGTGTGCCCGCCCTTGCCGTGCAGGCTCACCTCGATGGCGTCGGTGGCCGCGGTCACCGCCCCGACGCGCAGGCCGACGCTGCCGACGTCGAGGGTCGGCTCGCAGTGCACGCCGTAGATCTCGTCGACGCCGTCGAGCCAGCCCTGCTCGATGACCTGCAAGGCGCCGCCGGGCACCATCTCCTCGGCCGGTTGGAACACCAGCCGCACGCCCACGCCGGCCCGCTCCAACGCGTCGGTATGCCGCGCCAGCGCCAGACCCGCGCCGAGGCAGGCCGCGGTGTGCACGTCGTGCCCGCAGGCATGCGTGACGCCGTCGACCCTCGAGGCCCAGGGCACTGCGGTGCGCTCGACGACCGGCAAGGCGTCGATGTCGGCCCGCAGGGCCACCCGGTAGGCCGCGTCCGGCGGCCCGAGGTCGGCGACCACCCCGGTCCTGGGCATCGCGGTGACCCGCAGGCCGGCGTCGTCGAGCAGCCCGCCCAGCAGGTCGCTGGTGCGCCGCTCGTGCCAGGACAACTCGGGGTGGGCGTGGATGTCGCGGCGGACCCGGCGCAGCTCGTCGTCGAGGTCGTCGACGTCGGCGGGCAGGACGGAGGGCAGGGACGTCATGGTGGCGCCCAGCGTAAACCGCTGCGGCCCGGTGGGCCGGGTGGCTCGCGAGACCGCGGGCGCGCCGTCGGGCTCAGCGGCCCCGCGGCGGCATCCCGGTCAGAACAGGTCGGCGGGCACGTAGCTGCCCCACACCGCGCGTAGGGCGTTGGCGATCTCGCCGCCCGTGGCGCGCAGCTTGAGCGCCTCCTTCATCGGGTAGAGCAGGTTGTCGGTGCCCCGCGCGGCGTCCTGCAGGGTGACCAAGGCGGCGGCCACCGCCTCGTTGTCCCGGTCGGCCCGCAGCGCCTTGAGGCGCTCGCGCTGCTCGGCCTCGATGGACGGGTCGACGCGCAGCGGGTCGTACTCGTCCTCGTGGTCGAGGCCGAACCGGTTGACCCCGATGACGGTGCGGGTGCCGTCGTCGATCTCCAGTGCCACCTGGTAGGCGGAGCGCTCGATCTCGGCCTTCTGGAAGCCCTGCTCGATGGCCCGCACCGCACCTCCGCGGTCCTCGACCGCCTTGATCAGCTCCTCGATGGCCTGCTCCAGCTCGTCGGTCATCGACTCGATGGCGTAGGAGCCGGCGAACGGGTCGACGATCTTGCACACGTCGGTCTCGTAGGCGATGACCTGCTGGGTGCGCAGCGCCAGCCGCGCGGCCTTCTCGGTCGGTAGGGCGATGGCCTCGTCGTAGGAGTTGGTGTGCAGAGACTGGGTGCCGCCCAGGACCGCCCCGAGAGCCTGCAGAGCCACCCGGATGAGGTTGACCTCGGGCTGCTGGGCGGTGAGCTGCACGCCGGCGGTCTGGGTGTGGAAGCGCAGCATCTGCGACTTGGGGTTGGTGGCGTGGAAGGTGTCGCGCATGATCCGCGCCCAGATCCGCCGGGCCGCCCGGAACTTGGCGATCTCCTCGATGAGGGTGGTGCGGGCGACGAAGAAGAAGGACAGCCGGGGCGCGAAGTCGTCGACGTCGAGCCCGGCGGCCTGCGCGGCCCGGACGTACTCCATGCCGTTGGCCAGGGTGAAGGCGATCTCCTGGGCCGGCGTGGCTCCGGCCTCGGCCATGTGGTAGCCCGAGATGCTGATGGTGTTCCAGCGGGGCAGCTCCTGCTGGCAGTAGGCGAACACGTCGGAGATGAGCCGCAGCGACTCCTTCGGCGGGTAGATGTAGGTGCCGCGGGCGATGTACTCCTTGAGCACGTCGTTCTGGATCGTGCCGTTGAGCTGGTCGCCGCGCAGGCCCTGCTCCTCGGCGACCAGCTGGTAGAGCAGCAGCAGGGTCGAGCCGGGGGCGTTGATCGTCATCGACGTGGAGATCTTGTCCAGCGGCAGGCCCTGGAACAGCACCCGCATGTCCTCGATCGAGTCGATGGCCACCCCGACCTTGCCCACCTCGCCGGTCGCGACCGGGTCGTCGGAGTCGTAGCCCATCTGGGTGGGCAGGTCGAAGGCCACCGAGAGCCCGCCGGTGCCGGCCTGCACGAGGGCGTGGTAGCGCTCGTTGGACTCCTTGGCGGTGCCGAAACCGGCGTACTGGCGCATCGTCCACGGCTTGCCGGTGTACATCGAGGGGTACACCCCTCGGGTGAAGGGATAGCTGCCCGGCGCGCCGAGCTTGGCGGTGGCGTCGAACCCGGCCAGGTCCGGCGCGGCATACACGGCCTGCAGCGGGAGATCGGACTCGGTGCGCGCGGTGGGCTCGGCCATGGGTGGAGCCTAGCCGGGGCCGGTATGCCGTGACAGGGGGCGTGCACGAGGTCACCAGACCCCGGAATCTCCCGCGAGCGACCCCGGAAAAGTGGAGGATCCCGACATTGACCGGATTCTGTCACGCTCGTGCTCTGGCCGCCGCCCGAGCCGGTTCCTACAATCGCTTACATGTCTGCGATGACCGTCGGCGGCGCTGCCCGGCGCACGGCAGGGCTGGCTGCGCCTGCCCCGACGGCGCCCGCGTCGCGGGCGACGGGACCGCTGGGACGTCACCTGGCCACCTGTCGGGTGAGCCGGCGGCGGGCGGCTGCGCTCGCCTTCGTCGCCGCGGCAGTGGCCGCCGCGCTGACCGCCTGGGCCAGCGCTCTGCCCATCGCCGCCGCGGTGCTGGTCGGCTGGCCGGCGCTGGCGGCGGCCCTGGTCGCGGTCGGCCAGGTGCTCGCGGTCGTGGACCCCTGCCGGATCGAGATCTACCAGGTCGGCGCGGTGCGTCGGCAGGGGCGCGATCGGCACCTGACCCTGTTCTGAGCCGACCCGTGGAGCCTGCTGGGAGCCCGGTGAGTGCCGCACGGGCGGAGGCGTCACTCGGGCAGGTAATGCTCCCGTAGCTGGCCTCGGCGCGACTCCCACTCGGCGACGAGGCGTGCCATGTCGGCGGCGATGAACCGGTAGAACTCCGCCGAGTAGGCCAGCCGCCGACCCGCCCGGGTCGGCATGCCGCCCACCGCGCTTACCCCCCGCTCCAGCTGGTCGACGAGGTAGCCCATCATCGCCGTCTTGCTCAGCGTCACGTCGTGCCAGGTGTCGGTGTGGATGACGTGGACGTCGCGGCGGGTGCCGCGCTCGCGCTCGGTCGTGACGAAGCCGTACTCGCGCAGGAAGGCCATCGCCCCGGACACGGCCGCCGGGCTCACGTGTAGGGCGGCGCCGATCTCCGACGCGGTCATCCGCCCGTCCTCGTCGGTGAGCATGAGCGCCACGACCCGGGCCACCAGGCGCTGCATCCCGGCCGCGGTGAGCGTGGCGGCGAACGTCTCGACGAAGGCGGACACCGCGATCTCGTCGCGCCCGGGATCCACCTCGTCGCGCCCGGGCACCCTCCCGGCGTCGGTGGCGCGTGACATGTCACGGAGTTTATAACATTCACAAACTTCTGAACTAGGTGCATGATGGATGTCGTGAGTACTGCCCTTGACCACCCCGTGACCGCCGCCGGCACCGCGGCATACGCCATCGACATCCGCGGCCTGCGCAAGTCCTTCGGATCGACCCGGGCCCTCGACGGTCTCGAGCTGAGCGTGGCCCCGGGCGAGATCCACGGCTTCCTGGGCCCTAACGGCGCCGGCAAGTCGACGACCATCCGGGTGCTGCTGGGGCTGCTGCGCGCCGACTCCGGCACCGCCCGGCTGCTCGGCGGCGACCCGTGGCGGGACGTCGAGTCCCTGCACCGCCGGATCGCCTACGTGCCCGGCGACGTGGCGCTGTGGCCCAACCTCACCGGCGGCGAGGTCATCGACCTGCTCGCCCGGCTGCGGGGAGGTCTGAACACCGCCAAGCGCGACGACCTCATCGCCCGGTTCGACCTCGACCCGACCAAGAAGGCCCGCGCCTACTCCAAGGGAAACCGCCAGAAGGTCGCGCTCGTCGCGGCCCTGTCCAGCGACGCCGAGCTGTTGCTGCTCGACGAGCCGACCGCGGGGCTGGACCCCCTCATGGATCGGGTCTTCCGCGACTACGTCCGCGAGATCCGCGCCCAGGGCCGCACCGTGCTGCTCTCCAGCCACATCCTCTCCGAGGTCGAGGCCCTGTGCGACGTCGTGAGCATCATCAAGGACGGGCGCACCGTGGAGTCCGGCACGTTGACCGACCTGCGCCACCTCACCCGCACCGCCGTCACCGCCGTCCTGCGTCGCCCTCCCGCGGCGGCCGACCTCGGCGGCGTCATCGGGGTGCACGACGTCACCGTCGACGGGGCCCGGGCGAGCCTGTCGGTCGACTCCGAGCACATCGGCGCGGTCCTGCAGGCCCTCGGCAGCTACGACATCGAGGCGTTGACCAGCCAGCCGCCGACCCTGGAGGAGCTCTTCCTGCGGAGCTACGCCTCGTGACCCGCTCCAGCCTCGCCGGCACGGCCACCCTCGTGCGGTTGGCGGTGCGGCGCGACCGGCTGCTACTGCCGGTCGGCATTCTCGGGATCACCGCGTTCGCCGTGAGCAGCGCGCAGGCCACCCTGGCGCTCTACCCGACGATGGAGTCGATGGGGTCGGCGGTGCAGGAGATCTTCGCCAGCCCGGCCGCGGTCGCGCTCTACGGGCCGATGAGCGACCCGAGCGATCCGGACGCCCTGGCGGTGGTCAAGACGACGATGTTCGGCGCCGTCCTGCTCGCCATCTTCGGCTACGCCATCGTGCGACGGCATACCCGATCCGAGGAGGAGGACGGGCGCTTCGAGTTGCTCGGCGGCGTCGTCGTCGGGCGGCGTGCGCCGTTGGTCGCCGCGGTCGTCGTGGCCGCTGCCGCAGTGCTCGCGACGTGCCTGCTCACCGCGCTCGGGTATGCCGCGATCGGCATGGACCGGGCCGGCTCGGTGGCGGCGGCAGCCGGGTGGGCGGCGGTGGGCCTGGCGTTCGTCGGCATCACCGCGGTGGCGGCCCAGGTGTCGAGCACGGCCCGCTCGTGCGCCGGGATGGCCATGGGCGCCCTGGGCCTGCTCTTCCTGCTGCGGGCGATCGCGGACTCACGCCCGGCGCTGCCCGGGTGGCTCGGCTGGGTCTCGCCGGTGGGCTGGACCTCCAAGGCCGACGCGTTCGCCACCGACCGCTGGTGGGTGTCCCTGCTGGGCGCCGCCGCGCTCGCGGTGTGCCTCGTGGTCGCGTTCGTCCTGCTGGAACGGCGCGACCTCGGCGCCGGACTCGTGGCGCCCCGGCGCGGTGCCGCCCGGGCGGGTGCCACCCTCGGCTCGCCGGCCGGGCTGTCGTGGCGGCTGGCCCGCAACGGCCTCATCGGGTGGGCCTTCGGCTTCGCCGTCGGCGGGGTGGTCGTCGGCAGCCTGGCCAGCAGCGCGGTGGACATGATCAAGGACCCGGCCATCGCCGACCTGCTGCGCAAGATGGGCGGCGGCGAGGGCCTGCTCGTCGACGTCTACGTCACCACCGAGATCGGGTTCATCGCCGTCATCGCGGCGGCATACGGAGTCACCGCGATCGGGCGGTGGCGCGCGGAGGAGACCCGCATGCACGCCGAGCCGGTGCTCGCCACGGCGACGACGCGCCTGCGGTATGCCGCCGGCCACGTCGGCGTGGCGCTGCTCGGGACGGCGGCTCTGCTGCTCGTCCTCGGCCTGGCACTCGGCCTGGCCGACGCGGGCGCCGGCGGGGACGGCGCGGGGGTCGGGCGGGTGCTGCCGGCCGCCGCCGTGCGCATCCCGGCGGTGTGGGTCTGCGTGGGAGTGGTCACCGCCGCGATGGGCTGGCTGCCCCGGTGGACCGCGGCGATCGGCTGGGGTGCCTTGGCGTTCTTCCTCGTCGTCGGCGAGTTCGGCGCGGTCCTCGGGCTGCCCGGCTGGCTGCTGGACCTGGCACCCTTCACCCACGTACCCCGGATGCCGGTGGAGCAGTTCGCGTGGGCACCGACCCTGGGGCTGTTGGCCGTCGCCGCGGCGCTGATCGGTGCCGGCCTCGCCGGTTTCCGCCGCCGCGACATCGGCTGAGCCCGCTCCGATGCGGCCCGCCCGGTTCTGATCCCGGGCGTTGGTGTGCAGCAGAACGCGCCGCGGCCGTCTGGTGTGCAGCGAAACGCGCCGGATTCGCCGCGATCTGCTGCACGGTGGCGGCGCACGCGCGACCCGACCACTGTCCACAGGCCTCGACGCCCGGTGACGCCGTCCACAGACCCGCAGTCCGTCGCGGCGCGGCATACCTCGCCGGGGTGAGGATCGCGACATGACAGGCCGACCGACGACGGACCGGTATGCCGCGCCGACGATCACGCCCAGCCGTCGTGAGCGGGGGGTCATCGCCGGCGAGCTCGCGGCGGGGCACGGCGGGCTCGTGTCGCGCGCCCAGCTACGGAACGCGGGCATCGATCGGCACGCCATCCGCACCGAAGTCGCCGCCGGCCGGTGGGCCGTGGCCGGGCGGCATACCGTCGTCGTCCTCGCTGCGCCGCAAACGGGCGCGGGCCGCTGGTGGCAGGCGTTGTGGGAGAGCGGGACCGGCGCGATGCTCGACGGCGCTGCGGCGTTGCAGGCCAGCGGGCTGAGCGGGTACCGGCCGGGCACTATCGACGTCACCGTGCCCTGGAGCACGACCCGCTGGAGCGCCGTCGAGGGAGTGCGGGTGCACCGCAGGCGTGCCGTGCCTCTCGGGCCGAGCACCGGGGTGCCCCGGGTGTGCGTCGAGTCCGCGGTGATCCACGCCGCCCAATGGGCCAGGACCGACCGCCAGGCGGCGCTGCTGGTGTGCCTGACCGTCCAGCAGCGGCTCGTGGCCACCGACCGACTGCTCGGGGCGTGGCGAGGGGTCCGTCGCAGCCCCCGGCGACGAGTGCTCGACCTGGTCTTCTCGGATGTCTGCGACGGCGCCCACTCGCTCGGCGAGCTCGACTTCGCGCGGCTGTGCCGCCGACACGGCCTGCCGCCCCCGACCCGGCAGAGCGTCCGGGAGCTCGCGACGGGCCGCGTCTACCTCGACGCACAGTGGGTGTCCGTCGGCCTCACCGTCGAGATCGACGGTGGTCATCACGCGCTTGGCCTCAACCCGGTCGACGACGCCCTGCGCCACAACGAGATCGCGCTCGAACGCGCCCTGGTCCTGCGCATCCCGGTGCTCGGCCTGCGCCTGCTGCCGGGGGAGTTCATGAGTCAGGTGGCTCGCGCACATGCGCTGGCCCGGCGCCCGGCGGCCTGAGGGCGCCCGCCGACCTCGGCGACCTCGACCGCGAGGCGCAGGCAGCGCAGCCACGCCCGGGGCCGGCAGGAGAAGCCACGAGGGCGCGGTGTGCAGACAGCGGGCATCGACGCCGCGGGACGCCACAGTGTGCAGCAGAACGCGCTCGTCGGGGCGTGTGTGCAGCAGAAGGCGCGGTATGCCGCGCGATCCGCTGCACACACGGGCGGGCGGATCCACGACATCGGCCACGGATCAGTTCAACGCGTCGCGGCCGAGCCCGGTCAAGCGGTCGACGACCTGTTTCACCTGTTGGGCCCGACGCCGCGGCACCACGAGCAGCGCATCGGGGGTGTCCACGACGACGAGGTCCTCGCACCCCACGAGCGCGACGAACCGCCCCGAGCCGGCCACGACCAGACCGCTGGAGTCCACCGCGAGGACGTCCTCACCCGGCCCGAGCACACGCATCCCGTCCCGCGGCCCCAGCAGCGACGCCAGCGCGTCGAAGTCCCCCACGTCCTGCCACCCGAAGGCCGCCGGCACGACCGCGACCCGACCCGCCGCCGCGGCCGGCTCGGCCACCGCGTAGTCGATGGCGATCTTCGTCAGCCCGTCCCAGCGCGTCGCCAGCAGACTGGGATCGGCGGCTATGGCCTGCACTCCCGCGGCCAACTCCGGTAGCCGCTCCCTCAGCAGCTCCAGCAGCACCCGGGCGCCGACGACGAACATCCCCGCGTTCCAGCGATAGCCGCCCGCCGCGAGGTATGCCGCCGCCGTCGCCGCGTCGGGCTTCTCGACGAACGCCTCCACAGCTCGGGCGGTCGGCGCCCCGGGCACGCCCAGCGCCGCGCCCTCCCGGATGTACCCGAACCCGGTGGCGGCGTGCGTCGGGGTCACCCCGATGGTGACCAGCAGCCCGGTACGGGCCACCGCGACCGCCTCGTGAACTGCGGCGTGGAAGGCCGCCGAGTCGGCGATGACGTGGTCGGCGGCGAAGGACCCGATCACCGCCTCCGGGTCCCGGCGGGCCACCATCGCCGCGGCCAGGGCGATCGCGGGCATGCTGTCGCGCGGGCTGGGCTCGGCGACGAGGCCGTCGGCGGGCAGGTCCGGCAGCTGGCGGCATACCGCGTCGGCGTGCCGCGCCCCCGTGACGACGACCACCCGCTGCCCGGCCAGCGGCGTGAGCCGGTCCCAGGTCGCCTGCAGCAGCGTGCGCCCCGACCCGGTGAGGTCGTGCAGGAACTTCGGGGCGCCCCGCCGTGACAACGGCCACAACCGGGTGCCAGCCCCCCCGGCCGGGATCACCGCCCAGAACCGGTCCACCCCAGCGTCCTTCACCATGGCGCTCACGCTAACCGAGGCCGCGGTGGCCGCCTGCGCCGACACGTTAGGCATCTCACGGCGAGGTCGTCACACCGCCCGGGGTCGGGCTGCTGCCAGGCGCTACCGTGTCCCCGTGGCCACTACGACGCTCCTGCAGGGACCGACCCGGGCGCGGCGCACGACGGTGTGGATGAAGATCCTCATGGCGTCCACGGGTGCGCTGTTCGTCTTCTACGTCCTCATGCATATGTACGGCAATCTCAAGCTCTTCTTCGGGCAGGCGGCCTTCGACGAGTACGCCCACCACCTGCGCGAGATCCTCACCCCGATCCTGCCCTACGAGGGGTTCCTCTGGCTCTTCCGGGCCCTGATGATCGTCGCGTTGGGGTTGCACGCCTACGCGGCGTTCACGCTGTGGGTGCGGGCCAACGGGGCGCGGCCGCAACGGTATGCCGTCCGCTCGGCCGCCAAGGGCGCGTCCCGGTCGACGTGGATGCGCTGGGGTGGGGTGGCGCTGCTGCTGTTCGTCGTGTTCCACCTCGTCCAGTTCACGATCTCCAAGCTGAACTTCAACCCCAACGTCACGGCGGCCAAGATCGGCACCAGCCCCTACCAGCTGGTCGTCGCCAGCTTCCAGCTGTGGTGGGTCGTGCTCATCTACGTGCTCGCCCTGATCGCCCTGGGCCTGCACCTGTTCCACGGGGTGTGGAGCGGGGCCCAGACCCTGGGCTGGACCACCTCGCCGGGTGCGCGCGCCATCGCCAAGCTGACCGCCCACCTCGTCGCCGGGGTGGTCGTCGTGGGGTTCGCGCTGCCCCCGCTGGCCATCCTCGCCGGGATCGTCAAGGCATAGGGAGACGACGGACATGACCCAGACCCCCACCGACGCCCTGATCCACGGTCTCTACCGCGAGGGCGCGCCCATCGCCGACACCAAGGCTCCCGGCGGGCCCATCGAGAGCAAGTGGACCACCCGCAAGTTCGAGGCCCACCTGGTCAACCCGGCCAACCGGCGCAAGCTCGACGTCATCATCGTCGGCACCGGCCTGGCCGGTGCCGCCGCGGGCGCGACGCTCGGCGAAGCCGGCTACAACGTCAGCTCGTTCTGCTACCAGGACAGCCCTCGGCGGGCCCACTCGATCGCCGCCCAGGGCGGCATCAACGCCGCGAAGAACTACAAGGAGGACGGCGACTCGGTCTTCCGGCTGTTCTACGACACGGTGAAGGGCGGGGACTACCGGGCCCGCGAGACCAACGTCTACCGCCTGGCCGAGGTCAGCCGCAACATCATCGACCAGTGCGTGGCCCAGGGCGTGCCGTTCGCCCGGGACTACGCCGGCCTGTTGGACAACCGCTCGTTCGGCGGCGTGCAGGTGTCGCGGACCTTCTACGCCCGCGGCCAGACCGGCCAGCAGCTGCTCATCGGGGCCTACCAGGCCCTGGAGCGTCAGATCGCCGAGGGCACCGTCACGGCATACACCCGGCACGAGATGGTCGAGCTGATCATCGTCGAGGGCCGGGCCCGCGGGATCATCGCCCGCAACATGGTCACCGGCGAGCTGGAGACCCACCTGGCCGACGTCGTGGTGCTGGCCACCGGCGGCTACGGCAACGTGTTCTTCCTGTCGACCAACGCCATGGGCTGCAACGTCACCGCGACCTGGCGGGCGCACCGCAAGGGGGCCTACTTCGGCAACCCGTGCTACACGCAGATTCACCCGACCTGCATCCCGGTGTCCGGAGACCACCAGTCCAAGCTCACCCTGATGAGCGAGTCGCTGCGCAACGACGGGCGGATCTGGGTGCCCAAGCGCGTCGAGGACTGCACCAAGGACCCCCGGGACATCCCCGAGGAGGACCGCGACTACTACCTCGAGCGGATCTACCCCTCGTTCGGCAACCTCGTCCCGCGGGACATCGCCTCCCGGCAGGCCAAGAACATGTGCGACGAGGGCCGCGGCGTCGGCCCCGAGGTCGCCGAGATCCAGCCCGACGGGTCGACAAAGATGGTCCGCCGCGGGGTGTACCTCGACTTCGTCGACGCGATCCAGCGGATGGGCAAGGCCGGAGTCGTCGCCAAGTACGACAACCTCTTCGACATGTACGCCCGGATCACCGGCGAGGACCCGTACTCCACCCCGATGCGCATCTACCCGGCCGTCCACTACGTCATGGGTGGGCTCTGGGTCGACTACGACCTACAGTCCTCGATCACCGGGCTCTACGTCACCGGCGAGGCGAACTTCTCCGACCACGGCGCCAACCGCCTGGGCGCCTCGGCGCTCATGCAGGGCCTGGCCGACGGCTACTTCGTCCTGCCCAACACGATTCGCGACTACCTCGCCGACGGGCCGTTCCCCGAGGTGTCGCCGGACGCCCCGGAGGTCCTCGCCGCCCGCCAGGCCGTGGCGGACCGGGTCACCGCGCTGATGAGCACCGGCGGCTCCCGCTCCCCCGACAGCTACCACAAGGAGCTCGGGCGGATCATGTGGGAGTACTGCGGGATGTCGCGCACCGAGGACGGTCTCAAGCACGCCATCGAGCGGATCCGCGAGCTCAAGGCCGACTTCTGGGCCAACGTCCGGGTGCTCGGCAAGCCCGACGAGCTCAACCAGTCCCTGGAGAAGGCCGGGCGGGTCGCGGACTTCCTCGAGCTGGGCGAGCTCATGTGCATCGACGCGCTGCACCGGGAGGAGTCCTGCGGCGGGCACTTCCGCGAAGAGAGCCAGACCGAGGACGGCGAGGCGCTGCGCCACGACGACCGGTTCGCCTACGTCGCGGCCTGGGAGTTCGGCGGCGGCGCGCAAGGCGGGGATACCGGTATCCCCGTGCTGCACAAGGAGGACCTGGCCTACGAGTTCATCGAGCTGAAGCAACGGAGCTACAAGTGAACCTCACCCTCTCGATCTGGCGACAGGCCGGGCCCACCGCCGCCGGCCGGATGGTCACCTACTCCGTCACGGACATCTCCCCCGACATGTCCTTCCTCGAGATGCTCGACGTGCTCAACGAGCAGCTCATCGCCAAGGGCGAGGAGCCGGTGGCGTTCGACAGCGACTGCCGCGAGGGCATCTGCGGGATGTGCGGCCTGATGATCAAGGGCATGGCGCACGGGCCGGAGGTCACCACCACCTGCCAGCTGCACATGCGCTCGTTCACCGACGGCGACACGATCTCCGTCGAGCCCTGGCGGGCCGGGGCCTTCCCCGTGCTCAAGGACCTCGTCGTCGACCGGTCGGCGTTCGACCGGATCATCCAGGCCGGCGGCTTCATCTCGGTCAACACCGGGTCGGCTCCCGAGGCCAACGCCGCTCCGGTGCCCCAGCAGAAGGCGATGCGCTCCTTCGCCGCGGCGACCTGCATCGGCTGCGGGGCGTGTGTGGCGGCCTGCCCCAACGCCGCCGCGATGCTGTTCCTCGGCGCGAAGGTCACCCACCTGGGCGAGCTGCCGCAGGGCCAGCCCGAGCGGTACTCCCGCATCGTCAAGATGCTCAACCAGCACGACCACGAAGGGTTCGGCGGGTGCACCAACGTCGGCGCCTGCGCCGACGCGTGCCCCAAGGAGATCCCCCTGGACGTGATCTCCCAGCTCAACCAGGACCTGCGCACCGCCGTGAAGCAGGGGCGGTAGCCGCCTTCTCGTCGCGACTCACCACGGCCCGGTATGCCGCGCGGCGTACCGGGCCGAGGTCGGTATCGAGGTCCCAGGCGTCGCCGGGCGGCAGCCGGGACGCCGGCCGGTACCGAGGTCCCAGGCGTCGGCCGGGCGGTAGCCGGGACGCCGGCCGGCGTGTCGACGGGCCTCGAGCGCTCCGACGGCCCGTCTGGATACGCTGCGAGCGCGATGAAGCGGCAGTGGGCCGGGGCCTTGGGCTCCGCAGTGGCTGGGCTGCTGGTCGCTGCCCTGGCCGCCCCGACCGCCTCGGCAGACAGCACGCCGGCGCCCACCCCGACCAGCGGGCTGGGCTCGGCGGCCTCCCCGTGCCCACCGGGCACCACCCCGACCCTGGTCACCAGCCCGCCGCCACCGCGCTCCGGCCGCCCCAGCCCGGCCCGCTCGAGCACGCGCGACCCCAACGTCACCACCTACCCGGACGGCCGCACCGTCCGGCAGGCCTGTGCCCTGGCCCCACCCGTGCCGATGCGGGGGCCGGTCATCCCCCCCGAGCACACGGTCGGGGGCGGGTTGCTGGCCCGTTCGGGCGTGGTCGTCGACCTGCCGGCCGGCGCCCCGCCACCGCCGGACATGCCGCACGTGGCCTACGTCCTGGCCGACCTGCGCTCCGGTCAGATCCTCGCCGCGAAGAGCGCGCACGCGCTGCTCTACCCGGCCAGCACGCTCAAGACCCTGACCGCGCTGGTCGTCCTGCCGGTCCTGCCGCCGTCCCGCGTGGTCACCGCCGCCGCCGAGGACGTGGCCGCCGAGGGCACCCGGGTCGGGATGATCGCCGGCAACCCCTACACCGTCGAGGACCTGGTCAACGGGCTGGTCATGGTCAGCGGCAACGACGCGGCATACGCGCTGGCCCGCGCGTTCGGCGGGCGGGACGTGACCGTCGCCGCCATGAACGCGAAGGCCGCCCAGTTGGGCGCCTGGGACACCGTCGCCGTCGACCCGTCCGGGCTGGACGCCGACGGCCAGCGCACCAGCGCCTACGACCTTGCCCTCATCGGACGGGCGGTCATGGCTCTGCCCGAGTACCGCCGGCACGCGGCGATGCTCACCGCGCAGTTCCCGGGAGGCACGGACAGCACCGGCAAGGTCTTCCCGCCGTTCCCGATCGCCAACCACAATCCGATCATCGGGACGTATGCCGGCACCATCGGGGTGAAGAACGGCTACACGACGAAGGCGCGCAATACGTTCGTCGCGGCGGCCACCCGCAACGGTCGGACCCTGCTGCTGGCCGAGCTGGGCAGCGTCGAGCGCCAGGTCGAGTCGACGTCCGCGCTGCTGGACTGGGGGTTCGGGTATGCCGCCCGCGCCCGTCCGGTCGGCACCCTGGTCGACCCCGGCACCGCGGCGCAGCCGCCGGAATGGCGCGACGCGGCCGCCGTGGTCGAGCCGGTGCCCAGCCCGACCGACGAGCCCACCATCACCCTGCAGCTGGCCTCGGCCCCGGCCTCGGCACCGACGACTCCGACCGGCCCCCCGCCGGTGGAGTCGGTGGCGGCCGACGCGCTAGGCCGGTGGTGGGCCGACCTCGGCGACCCCGCTCGGGTGGGACTGCCGACCGGCGGCGGGCTGCTCGTCCTGGGCGGGGTGGCCCTGGCGGTGCGACGACGTCGGCGACGACGGCGCGGGACCTTCCAGCGCTAGGCCCGCCCGAGCGGGTCGCCGAGCCGGGCGGCGGCCAGCCGGTGCGGCGGTCCGCGCCGGGCGGCGGTCAAGCGGTGCGGCGTCAGCGCCGCCCCGAGGAGCGGTGCCCGCCGCGCGGACCCCGCCTCGAGGTAGCCCGGGCGCGGCGGAGGGCCCCCAGCGCGCCGACGGCGGCGGCCCCGAGCACGACGCCGACGGCCAGGGTCGGGCAATCGGCGCTGCGACGGCCCACGGCCGGGATGCCGTGGCGCGCGCGTGCCCGCTCGTCGAGAGCGTCCACCCGGCCCGACGGCGACCCCGTGGCGGGCCCGGCGGCGGGGTCGGCCGGCGCCGAGCCGGGGGCCGGGGCGGACACGTCGGCGGCCCATGCGGCGGCCACAAGCACGACCCGGGCCACCACGTGCAACCAGAACAGCAGCCCGACGACGAGGACGATCGACCCGAAGAGCGGGTTGCGGGTGCCCGCGGCGACGACCTGCGTGCCGAAGGTCTGCAGCAGGGTGAGCCCGACCGCTCCCGCGAGGGCCCCGGATCGCACCGCTCGGCCGGGCAGGCGGACCCCCGACAGCACCCGCAGCAGCAGGACCAGCACGGCGACGTTCACGGCGAAAGCCACCAGCACACCGGCCGTGCCCACGACGAACGACCCGCCCGCGGCGCCGAGCCACTCGGCGACCACCGCGCCCAGGCCGCTGGCCAGTGCCGCCAGCGCTGCGGAGACGACCACGCTGGCGCCGAGCAGGGCGAAGACGCCCAGGTCGCGAAGCTTGTCGGTGAGCAGCGTGCCGGGCGATCCAGGGACGCCCAGCACGGTCCGGATGCCCTCGCGCATCGAGCCGACCCAGCCCAGCCCACCGACCAGCAGTCCGACGACGGCGACGACCCCGGCCACGCTCAGCGTGGCCGGCTCGGGGACGCTCAACTCGAGGACGCCCTCGGGGTGCGTGCTCGTCCTGACGAATCCCGGCAAGGCGCGGTCCAATGCCTGCCCCACCGCGTCGAGCACATCGGGGCGCCCACGCAGGACGAATCCGACGACGACGGCGGCCAGGGCCAGCGCGGGGAACAGCGAGAAGAAGGCGAAGAAGGCGATGCCGGCGGCCAGCAGGTTGCCACGGACCTGTCCGAACCGCAGCCAGGCGCGGACCGGCCGCATCCGTGTGGCCCGCTCGACCCACTCCCTCATCGAGGGCGGGCGCGCCCGAGCCGGAACGGCCGGACCGCGTGCCACCTGCCGTCGTCGTCCTGCTCGTAGAGCAGGAACTCGGTGACCTCGAAGACCGCCTGGAAGTCGGCCAGCTCGTCGAACGCCCGGTCGAGGTCGGCCGGCTCGACGTCGTGGGCCACGGTGACATGCGGGTGGTAGGCGAACGTCGACTCGCGGTCCTCACGGCCCCACCGGATGGCCGCCTCCAGCTCCTCGCACCCGGCGATGCCCATCGCCACCTGGACGAAGACCACCGACGACACCGGTCTGAACGTGCCGGTGCCGCGCAGCACCATGGTGAACGGCTCGACCCGGGCCGCCGCGTCGTGCAGGTGATCGACGAGGTCGGGCAGGTCGCGGTCGGTGACGGTCGTGGGCCCCAGGAGGGTCACGTGGGCCGGCACGAGCTCGGCCTGGGCGTCGCCGTAGTCGGCCCGCTTGGCCTGCAGGGTCGAACCGTGCGGCTCGGGCACGGGGATGGAGACCCCGACGACGCGCACGCCCCGGTGCACCACGGCGTCGAGGGCGAAGGACATGGCGGCCATTCTGCCAGCCCCGTGGGAGCGCTTGCGCCGTCTGCGTGGCCGTCCCGGCCGTCGTCGCGGCCCTCCGTGGACGGGGCACGACGGGCCAGGGCGGCTGCGCACGATCCGAGGGTCGTAGAGTGCGTATGCCGGCGGGTCGCCGCCGGCAGGCAAGTCCAGCCGGAGTGTGGTGGCGCCAGACATGCTCGGACCCTCCCGCCCCTGCCCCGCCGCGACGGCGGGCCATGGCCGCCATCGACCGGCCCCGGCGGCGGGCCGCCGCCGCGCTCGACCGGCCACCGCCATCGCGGTCGGGGTGATCCTCGTGCTCGCCGGGTGCGCGACCCCGCCGAGCTCGGGACCGACCGGCGCCACCACGACGCCGAGTGCGCCCGAGCCGACGGCCGCGGCCAGGACGTACCCGCCCGGGTGGGCGGAAGTCGACGTGACCTTCGCGACCGGCGCGGGCACGGCATCCGGGACGGTCGTGCGACCGACGCAGTCCGGCGCGTCGCTGCCGGGCGCCTTGGTGATCGCCGGCAGCGGTCCGACCGACCGCAACGGCGACCAGAGCGGGTTCGTCACGGGGACGTTGCGCGCGGTGTCCCAGATGCTCGCCCGCGCGGGCGTGGTGAGCCTTCGCTACGACAAGCTCGGCTCGGGAGCCACCGGCGCAGGCACGGTGACCGACCCGGCCACGGTCACCGTGGACACCTACGCCGACCAGGCCCGGGCCGCGCTGCGGACCCTGGCCGGGTCAACGGGCGTCGACCCCGCCAGGCTGGTGGTGGTGGGGCATTCCGAGGGGTCGCTGTTCGCCCAGATCCTGGCCACCCAGCCGGCGTCGGACGGCCCCCGTCCGGCACGGCTCGCCCTGCTGATGCCGCTGGCGCTGCGCTACCTCGACCTCATCGCCACGCAGATCACGGCCCAGCTCGTGGCCGCGACGGCGCTGGGCCGACTGGGCACCGAGCAGGCGGCGACGATCCGAGCCCAGCTGGACGCCGCCGTCGCGGCCACCCGGGCGGGCACCCCGGCGCCCGAGCTGGACCCCACGATCGCGCCGCTTTCCGCGCCCGCCAACGCGGCGTTCCTGCGCACCGCCGACGCCCTCGACCCGGTCGCGCTGGCCCGGGCGACGCCGGCCGGGGTACCGGTGCTCGTCGTGTGCGGCACCGACGACGTCCAGGTCGACTGCGCGGATGCCGCCGTGCTCGCGGGCGCGGTCCCCTCGGGAGCGGGCCGGCTGGTCCAGGTGCGTGGGGTCAGCCACGTGCTCAAGGTCGACGACAGCGGCAATCCCGGGCGCTACACCGCGCCGCTGCCCTACTCGGGGCAGGTGGAGCGCAGCTTGCGGGACGCGCTGACCTGGCCATGACCGCCGGGCAGTGCGGGCCCCGGCGCCGCCGACCTGCGGGCAGGTCACATCCCCGCGAGGATGGCGTTGAACGTGGCGCTGGGGCGCATGGCCGCCGACGCCTTGGCGTCGTCGGGGCGATAGTAGCCGCCGAGGTCCACCGGGTGGCCCTGCACGCCGATGAGCTCGGCGTCGATGGTGGCCTCGTGGTCCGCCAACGCGGTGGCCACCGGGGCGAAGCGCGCCGCCAGGCCCGCGTCGGCGGTCTGCGCCGCGAGCGCCTGTGCCCAGTACAGCGCGAGGTAGTAGTGGCTGCCGCGGTTGTCGATCTGACCGACCTTGCGGGCCGGGGACTTGTTCTCGTCGAGGAACCGGGCGATCGCGGCGTCGAGAGTGTCGGCGAGGACCTGGGCCTGCGGGTTGCCCTGGGTCACCGCCAGGTGCTCCAGCGAGGCGCCGAGGGCGGAGAACTCGCCGAGGGAGTCCCAGCGCAGGTAGTCCTCGGCGACGAACTGCTGCACGTGCTTGGGTGCCGAGCCGCCCGCGCCGGTCTCGAACATCCCACCGCCGGCCAGCAGCGGCACGACCGAGAGCATCTTGGCGCTGGTGCCGAGCTCGAGGATGGGGAACAGGTCGGTGAGGTAGTCGCGCAGCACGTTGCCGGTCACCGAGATGGTGTCCTGGCCCTGGCGGATCCGTTCGAGGCACCACTCGATGGCCTGCACCGGAGCCAGGATGCGGTACTGCACACCGGTGAGGTCGTGCTCGCCGAGGTAGCGCTGGACCTTGGCGATGACGTTGCGGTCGTGGGCCCGGCCCGCGTCGAGGTAGAAGCACGCGGGGGCGCCGGTGAGGCGCGCGCGGGTCACCGCGAGCTTCACCCAGTCCTGCACCGGGATGTCGCGCACCCGGGACATCCGCCACACGTCGCCGGCCTGCACGTCGTGGGAGAGCAGCACCGTGCCGGCCGGGTCGAGCACGCGCACCGTGCCGGCGCTCGGCAGCACGTACGTCGTGCCGTGCGAGCCGTACTCCTCGGCCTTCTGGGCCATCAGCCCGACGTTGGGCACCGATCCCATCGTCGCCGGGTCCAGCGCCCCGTGGGTGCGGCAGTCCTCCATGACCGCGGCGTACATCGGGCCGTAGCAGCGGTCCGGGATCATCGCCAGGGTGGGCTGGAGCTTGCCGGCGGCGTTCCACATCTGCCCCGAGTCGCGGATGACCACGGGCATCGAGGCGTCGATGATCGTGTCGCTGGAGACGTGCAGGTTGGTGATGCCCTTGTCGGAGTTCACCATCGCCAGGGCCGGCCGCACGGCATACACGGCCTGCAGGTCCGCCTCGATCTCGTCGCACTGCGCCTCGGGCAGCCCGGCGATCTTGGCGTAGAGGTCGCCCAGGCCGAGGTTGGCGTCGACACCGAGCCGAGCGAAGACCTCGGCGTGCTTGGTGAACACCGGCTCGAAGAAAACCTCGACCGCGTGCCCGAACAGCACCGGGTCGGACACCTTCATCATCGTGGCCTTGACATGCAGCGACAGCAGAAGGTCCGCGGCCTTGGCCGCCTCGATCTGCTCGGCATAGAAGGCCCGCAGCGCCGCCACGCTCATGAACGTCGCACTGACGATCTCCTCGGCGAGCGTCGGCACGGCGGCGGCCAGCACCGTCACCGCGCCGTCGGCGGCGGCGAACTCGATCCGCAGGTCGCCACCGGCCGAGACGACGGACTGCTCGTTGCCGTAGAAGTCGCCGCTGCTCATCGTCGCGACGTGGGCCTTGGTGCCCGGGTCCCAGGCGCCGAGCCGGTGCGGGTGCTTGCGCGCGAAGGCCTTCACCGCGCCCGGCGCTCGCCGGTCGGAATTACCCTCGCGCAGAACGGGATTCACCGCCGAGCCCAACACCCTCGAGTATGCCGCCGCGACCGCACGCTCCGGCTCGGTGGCCGGGGACTCGGGGTAGTCCGGCACGGCATACCCCTTGGTCTGCAGCTCGGCGATGGCGGCCTTGAGCTGGGGGACGGAGGCACTGATGTTGGGCAGCTTGATGATGTTCGCCTCGGGGCGGGCGGTGAGCGCGCCCAGCTCGGCGAGGCTGTCCGGCACCCGCTGCTCGGCGGTGAGCCGGTCGGGGAACGTGGCCAGGATGCGCCCGGCCAGCGAGATGTCGCTGGTGACGACCTCGACCCCGGTGCCCTTGGTGAACGCCTGGACGATCGGCAGCAGCGAATAGGTCGCCAGGGCGGGCGCCTCGTCGATCTGGGTCCACACGATGGTCGATGTCATCAGCGCTCCAAGCGGGCCGGCGGTGGGGTCCGCACCAGAGTACCTTGACATCAAGATACTTTCTACGCGCGGCGCGACTCGGCGCGACACGCCTGCGACGCGGTCGGTGTCCCTGCCGAGGCGGTAGCGTGAGGGCCGCGGCATACGCCCGCTTCGGGGGAGCACGTCCACTCGGAGGAGACTTCTCATGCAGCCGGCACTCGGCAAGCGGCTCGGCGCGGAGCTGTTGGGCACCTTCTGGCTCGTCTTCGGCGGGTGCGGCAGCGCCGTGTTCGCGGCGAAGTTCTTCGCCCCGGCGGGGGTGGCCGAGACCCAGGGGACCGAGCTGGGCATCGGGTTCGTCGGGGTCTCGCTCGCCTTCGGGCTGAGTGTGCTCACCATGGCGTATGCCGTGGGGCACGTCTCGGGCGGGCACTTCAACCCGGCGGTGACGATCGGGTTGTGGGCGGCCCGGCGCTTCGACAACCCCCGCGACGTGCTCGCCTACCTCGTCGCCCAGGTCGTCGGCGGCCTGCTCGCCGGCGGGGCGATCTGGGGGCTCTACCGGAGCGCGCACGGCTCCGCCAGCGCGGTCGGGCACCTGGCCGCCAACGGCTACGGCGAGCACTCGCCGGGCGGGTACACGCTCGGCGCCGTGCTGCTGGCCGAGATCCTGCTCACCGCCTTCTTCCTCTACGTCGTCCTCGGCGTCACCACGACGCACGCGCCGTCGGGTTTCGCCCCCTTGGCCGTCGGACTGGCCTACACGCTGATCCATCTCGTCTCGATCCCGATCAGCAACACCTCGGTGAACCCGGCCAGATCCACGGCGGTGGCGTTCTTCAACGGCGACGGCGCACCGGGCCAGCTCTGGGTGTTCTGGGTGGCGCCGGTGGTCGGCGCGCTCATCGCCGGATTCAGCTTCGAGGCGATCACCGGAGTGGACCGCTCCACCGAGGACGTCAGCGGGACGATCACCCACTGAGTCGCCGACCGCACGAGCGTCGCCGAGGGCGGTCGGGCCATCCCACTGCATAAGGGTGTAGCCTTAACTCCTGCGAGTGAAGGGCCGCGCATGTACGTCGTCACCGCCGACCAGGTGGGCAGCCGCCGCCACGCCGATCGCGTGCCGGCGGTCCTGCATGCCCTCTCCGCGCTGCCCCGCCCGCCGGCCCGGGAGTTCGAGCGCACCGCGGGCGACGAGATCCAGGGCGTCGCGGACAAGCCCGAGTCGGTCCTGGAGATCGTCACGACCCTGTTGCGGGACGGGCCGTGGCGCATCGGCGTGGGCATCGGACCGGTGGACCTGCCGCTGCCCCGGTCGCCGCGCGAGGGCAGCGGACCGGCCTTCGTCGCGGCCCGCGAGGCGGTGCGCGCGGCCCGACCCGCCACCGGACAGCTGGCCACCCGATGGCGCCTGACCGACGACAAGGGAGCGCAGGGGTCGACCCCGCGCGGGGCGCACGCGCGGCATACCCGGCTGGCCGAGGATGCCCTGGTACTGTACGCCCGCCTCCTGCGCACGCGGTCCGCGGAGGGCTGGGCGGTCGTCGACCTGCTCGAGCAGGGCCACTCCCAGCGGGCCGTCGCCCACCGGCTCGCGATCACCCCCTCGGCGGTCAGTCAGCGCCTGCGCCGGGCCGGCTGGGTGGAGCAGGGCCGCGCCGCCGAGCTCGCCGTCCATCACCTGGCCCGCGCCGACGGACGACCGGCGGCCGGAGCGCTCGGGTGAGCTCGTCCGCGTGGGTGGACGTCGGCGCGGTGACCCTGCTCGGGGTGCTGGCGGTCCTGGCCGGCAGTCCGCTGACGACCTGGGTGTTCCGGAGGGTGGATCGACCCGGCCCGGCCGGCCAGGGCGTGCGCGGGATGCTCGCCGCCGAGGTCGTGCTCAAGGGCGGGCGGACGATCGGGCTGCTCGAACGCGCGTCGGTCTACCTGTGCGTCGCCGCCGGCTGGCCCGAGGGGATCGCGGTCGTCGTCGCGCTCAAGGGGCTGGGCCGGTTCGCGGAGCTGCGCGGCAGCACCGAGGGCACCGCCGAACGCTTCCTCATCGGCAGCTTCACCAGCCTGGTCTTCGCCGGGGCGCTGGGCGGGCTCGCCCGGCTCGTCATGTGGTGGACCTGACCCCGACGTCCAGTGCCGCCGCGGGGGCCGCCGACCCGGCTGGTAGCGTCGAGACAGCCCACCCCCACGACGCCAAGGGAGCCTTCGTGAGCACGACACCCGTCAAGGTCGCCGTCACCGGCGCAGCCGGCCAGATCGGCTACAGCCTGCTGTTCCGCATCGCCAGCGGTGCGATGCTCGGCCCGGACACCCCCGTGGAGTTGCGGCTGCTGGAGATCACCCCGGCGCTCAAGGCCCTGGAGGGCGTCGTCATGGAGCTCGACGACTGCGCGTTCCCGACGCTGGCCGGGGTCCAGATCGGTGACGACCCGATGACGGTGTTCGACGGGGTCAACCTCGCCCTGCTCGTGGGTGCGCGCCCGCGGGGACCGGGCATGGAGCGCGGCGACCTGCTGGAGGCCAACGGCGGCATCTTCGCGCCGCAGGGCAAGGCCCTCAACGCCGTCGCAGCCAGCGACATCAAGGTCACCGTGACCGGCAACCCCGCCAACACCAACGCGCTCATCGCGATGAACAACGCTCCCGACATCCCCGACGACCGCTTCTCCGCCCTGACCCGCCTCGACCACAACCGGGCCATCTCCCAGCTGGCCGGCAAGCTCGGCGTCCCGGTCACCGAGATCCGCAAGATGACCATCTGGGGCAACCACTCGGCGACGCAGTACCCCGACATCTTCCACGCCGAGGTCGGCGGTCGTAACGCCGCCCAGGCGGTGGGCGACCAGACCTGGCTGGCCGACACGTTCATCCCCACGGTGGCCAAGCGTGGCGCGGCGATCATCGAGGCCCGGGGGGCCTCCTCGGCCGCCTCGGCCGCCTCGGCCACCATCGACCATGTCCGCACCTGGGTGCAGGGCACCCCGGCGGACGACTGGGTCTCGATGGCGGTGTGCTCGGACGGCTCCTACGGGGTCGCCGACGGTCTCGTCAGCTCGTTCCCGGTCACCGTCCGGGACGGCGCCTGGTCGATCGTGCCGGGACTGGACATCGACGAGTTCTCCCGAGCCAGGATCGACGCCTCGGTGGCCGAGCTGGCCGAGGAGCGGGACGCGGTCAAGGCGCTCGGCTTGATCTGAGCGGCCCGCGGGGCCGGGTCGCGTGCGGCGATCCGGGCCGCGCGCCGCGCGGCCCGGATCGACCCAGCGCCGCGCGGCCCGGATCGACCCTACGTCGGGGTCAGCCGGACCAGGGTGTAGGCCAGCAGCACCAGCGCGGCCAGGCCGGCCAGGGTCACGGCGTCCACCCATCGCCGCCGCACCCGCAGGCCACCGGCTCGCCGGCTCGACACGACGCTGCGCAGCACGGCACCGACGATGCACGCCAACCCGATGAGATACCCCCCGATCCGGGCCTGCCCGAGGGGCGTGATCGCCAGCCCGACCGTCGCGAGACCGGAGACGATCCACCACGGACCGAGACGGCGCAGTCGGCGCCACCTCATCGGGACGCGGCCTGCCTCTCGGCCGCCGCCACGACATTGGTCAGCAACTGAGCCCGGGTCATCGGGCCGACCCCGCCGGGGTTGGGGCTGACCCAGCCGGCGACCTCGGCGACGTCGGGTGCCACGTCCCCGGCGACTCGGGCCCGACCGGTGGCCGGGTCGACCACGCGGCTGACCCCGACGTCGAGGACGGCCGCGCCCGGCTTGACCATGTCGGCGGTCACCATGCCGGGGACCCCGGCCGCGGCCACGACGATGTCGGCGCTGCGTAGGTGCCCGGCCAGGTCGCGGGTGCCGGTGTGGCACAACGTCACCGTGGCGTTCTCGCTGCGACGGGTGAGGATCAGCCCGAGCGGGCGGCCCACGGTGAGGCCTCGCCCGACGACCACGACGTCGGCGCCCGCCAGCGGGATCCCGTAGTGCCGCAGCAGTTGCACGCACCCCATCGGCGTGCACGGCAGCGGCGCGGGGCGCCCGAGGACCAGCCAACCCAGGTTGGTGGGGTGCAGCCCGTCGACGTCCTTGGCCGGCTCGACCCGGGACAGCAGGGCCAGTTCGTCCAGACCGGTCGGCTGCTGCACGAGGAACCCGGTGCACGCCGGGTCGGCGTTGAGCGTGTCGATGATCGCCTCGACCTCGGCCTGGGTCGCGTCCGCCGGCAGGTCGTGACGGAAACTGCGGACCCCGATCTCCGCGCAGTCCTTGTGCTTGGCCGACACGTACCACCGGCTCCCCGGGTCCTCGCCCACGAGCACGGTGCCCAGCCCGGGGACTACGCCCCGCTCGGCCAGGGCGGCCACCCGGGCACGCAGTTGCGCCTTGACCGCGGTGAGCGTGGCCAGCCCGTCGAGGATCTGCGCGGTCACGTTCCACATCCTGCCACGACGCCCGTGGCGGGTCGGCGCAGCGTGCCGGATCCCGGTCTGGCGGCATGGCATAGCGCCCGCGTCACCCGCGCCGGGGCCGGATGGTGCCGGCCGGTATGCCGCCGCGACCTCAGTGGGCGAAGTGGCGGGTGCCGGTGAAGTACATCGTCAGCCCGGCCGCCTGCGCGGCCGCGATCACCTCCGCGTCGCGCACCGAGCCGCCCGGTGCCACGACCGCGCGGACGCCGGCGTCGATGAGCACCTGCAGCCCGTCGGCGAAGGGGAAGAAGGCGTCCGAGGCGGCCACCGCACCACGGGCCCGCTGCGGGCCGGCCCGCCGCACGGCCAGGTCGCAGGAGTCGACGCGGTTGACCTGACCCATCCCGATCCCCACCGACGCCTCGTCGTGGGCCAGCAGGATGGCGTTGGACTTGACCGCCCGGATCGCCCGCCAGGCGAAGTGCAGGTCGGCGACCGTCGCCGCATCCCCGGCACGCCCGCTCACCAGACGCCACCGCGCGGGGTCGTCGCCGCCCGGCGGCGGCCCGTCGACGACCGCGTCGAGGGTGTCGCGGGTCTGCATGAGCAGGCCCCCGGAGATCGGCCGGGTCTCGGCCCCCGCCCGGGCCGGCGCCGCGCAGCGCAGCAGCCGCAGGGCCTTCTTCGTCGTGAGCACCGTGAGCGCCTCGGGCTCGAAATCGGGGGCGGCGATGACCTCGGTGAAGATGTCCTTGATCCCCTCGGCCATCGCGGCGGTGACCGGCCGGTTCGTCGCGACGACCCCGCCGTAGGCCGACACCGGGTCGCAGGCGTGCGCCTTGGCGTGCGCCTGCGCGATGTCCGCTGCGACGGCGATCCCGCAGGGATTGTTGTGCTTGACCACGGCCACGGTCGGCCGGTCGCCCTGGTCGTAGGCCGCCCGGACCGCCGCCTCGGTGTCGAGGTAGTTGTTGTAGGACATCGCCTTGCCGTGCACCTGCTCGGCCTGCGCCAGCCCTGGCTGTGGCTGGAAACCGTTGCGGTAGAGGGCTGCTCGCTGATGTGGGTTCTCCCCGTAGCGCAGCACGTCGGCTCGGTCCCAGGTCGCACCCAGCCAGGCGGGCAGCCCGCAGCCGTCGGAGGTATCGGTGAGGACGTTGCCCATCCACGAGGCGACGGCCACGTCGTAGGTGGCGGTGTGCACGAACGCGTCGGCGGCCAGCCGCTGGCGCTGGGCCAGGGTGAAGCCGCCCTCGGCGAGCGCCGCCGTCACCTGCGGGTACGCCGCGGGGCTGGTGACCACGGCGACGCTTGCGTGGTTCTTGGCCGAGGCCCGGACCATGGCCGGGCCGCCGATGTCGATGAGCTCGACGCACTCGGCCGGGCCGGCCCCGGACAGCACCGTGGCGAGGAACGGATAGAGGTTGACCACGACGAGGTCGAACGGCTCGACGCCCAAGTCGGCGAGCTGGGCCAGGTGCTCGGGGTTGAAGGTGTCGGCGAGCAGGCCGGCGTGGACCTTGGGGTGCAGGGTCTTCACCCGCCCGTCCAGGCACTCCGGGAAGCCCGTCACCTGCTCGACCGGGGTGACGGGCACCCCCGCAGCGGCCACGGTCGTGGCCGTCGTGCCAGTGGACACCAGCGACACCCCGGCCGCGTGCAGGGCCTGGGCGAGCTCGACGAGCCCGGACTTGTCGTAGACCGACAGCAGCGCCCGGCGGATCGGCCGGCGGTGCTCCCCCGAGGTCGGTGCCGCGCTGGCCTTGGTGATGCTCTGGTCGCTCACGGGATGGTGACCTTCCTGCCGGAGACGGTGAACCCTTCGCGGGCCATCCGCCCGACGTACTCGACGAGCTGCGGCCGTTCGACCGCCTTGATCCGTTCGGTGAGGTCCTGCTCGGTGTCCTGCGCCAGCACCGGCACGGCGACCTGGGCGACGATGGCCCCGGTGTCGACCCCCTCGTCGACGACGAACAGCGTGGCACCGGAGATCTTGACCCCGTAGTCGAGTGCGTCACGGGGGCCGTGGATGCCCGGGAACGAGGGCAGCAGCGCGTTGTGGCTGTTGAGGTATCGCCCGCCGAACCGTCGCAGGAACGCCGACCCGACGAGCTTGAGGAAGCCGGCCGACACCACCAACTCGGGATCGTATGCCGCGACGTGCGCGGTCAGCGCCTCGTCCCAGTCGGCGCGCGTCGGGTAGTCGGCGACGCTGCAGACGAACGTCGGTATGCCGCCCTGCCGGGCCCGATCCAGCCCACCGACCCCGTCGCGGTCGGCGCCGACGGCGACGACCCGCACCCCGTATGCCGCGTCGACCGTGGCGTCGATGAGCGCCTGCAGCAAGGTGCCCGAGCCCGATACGAGGACCACGACGTCGCGCACCGGTCCGCTCACGTGCACCGAGTCTAGGGGTCCGGCCCCGTCGGCGCGCCGCGGCGGGCCGGCGGCGTCGGCCGGGTGGCACCCGGCATACTGGCCGACGCAGCCCTCGAACCCGCTCGGAAGACGCCACCCATGAGGCCGAGTCCGCCCCGCATCGAGATCGTCATCCCCTACTACGGCGACCCGGGCTACCTGCTCGCCGCCGTCGACAGCGTCCGTGCCCAGACCTGCTCGCAGTGGACCCTGCTCGTGGTGGACGACGGGTATCCCGATCCGACCGTGCGACAGGCCTTGCAGGACGACCCCGACCCGCGGATCCGCTACGTGCGCAACGAACGCAACCTCGGTGTCGCGGGCAACTTCGAGAGGTGCCGGCAGCTGGCGAGCGCCGACGTGGTGACGTTCCTGGGGTCCGACGACACCCTCTTGCCCGGTTACGCGGATCGTGTCCTGAGCGACCTCGAGGCCTTCCCGGGGGCGGCGATGGTCCAGCCCGGTGTCGAGGTCGTCGACGAGTCGGGTCTGCCTGTGCGACCCCTGGCCGACCGGGTCAAGCGCGCGCTGTCCCCCTCGGTGCGACGGCCCACCGAGCTGTCCGGGGAGCGACTGGCCGTCGGGCTGCTGCATGGCGACTGGCTCTACTGGCCGGCACTGGCCTTCCGCACCGAGCACCTGAAGCGGTTCGCCTTCCGCGCGGATCTGCAGGTCGGCCTCGACCTGGCCATCGTGCTGGACATGATCGTCGCTGGCGAGTCGCTGGTGGTCGACCCCGCGCCGGTCTTCCGCTACCGCCGGCATGCGCACAGCGCGTCGAGCAGGGCGATCCCGGGCGGCTCGCGGTTCGTCGAGGACCGTCGGTTCTTCGCGCAGACCGCCGCGGCCATGCAGGCCCACGGGTGGCCACGGGCCAGCCGCGCGGCCAGGTGGCGCGCGACGTCACGCCTGCACGCCCTGTCCCTGGTGCCCGCCGCCCTACGCGCGGCAGACACGGCGACGTTGCGGGACCTCGTCGTTCATGCCGTGTCGCCCTGAGCGCCCCGACCGCGTCGGTGGGCGACGAGCCAGGCCAGGTGCACGCCGATCCCCAGCACGGGGCCGCCGACGAGGGCGACGACCACCCGCGTCGGCAGCGGCAGCGCGAGGGCAAGCAGCGCCAACGACGCGGCCGTCGCCGCGAGCCATCCCGCGGCATACGCGCCGTGCCCGCTCAGCCCCAGACAGGCCGCGCCGGTCATGGTCAGCGCCGCGATCAGCCCAGCGCCCAGGGTCAAGCCGGCGAAGACCTGGCCGGCGACCAGGTACTCGGGGTTGACCACCCGCAGCAGCCACGGTCCCGCTGCCCAGGCGACCGGGACACCGCCGACGGTGACCGCCGTGAGCAGCCCGAGCAGGCGACCCAAGGGCCGGATCCCGTCACTGACGACGCGGGCGACGAGCACTCCTTGGTACGCGGTGAGGGGGACGAGCAACGGCGCCCGGGTCAAGGCCAGGGCCAGCAGCACGGGGGCGGCCCCGGCGTACACCTCGTCGGAGGTCGTCACCCGCACGAGCACCGGGAAGCCGACAACCAGGGCGGCACTCGCCGCCGTGGCCGAGCAGGCCACCGCCATGCGGCCGACCAGATGTGCCGCAGACACGTCGGCGGGCGCGGACCAGGCGCGCCGGGTCTGCGGGCAGGACGCTACCCAGCACAGCCACCCACACGAGGCCAGTGCCGTGGCCCAGGTCAGGGCGAGGACCGACCCGGAGCCGACGATGGCCAGGGCGACGAGCACGAGGCGGCCCACCCCGTCGGTGGTCAGCAGCCCCGCGTAGCGCCGGTAGGCTCCGGAGCCGATCTCGCACCCACTGAGCCCGCTGTACCCGGCGAACCCCGCGACCCCGATCGCGGTCGCGGTCGCCTCGGCCCACCATGGTGAACCGAAGACCTCCTCGCCCCACAGCGAGGCCGAGGCGAGGACCAGGACCCCCCCGGTGAGCCCGACGACCACCGAGACGGTGCCGACGGTGGGACCGGTCCGTCGACCTGGGGGCGCGGGCGGCCCCGGCGTGACCTGGGCGGCGCGCACGGTCCTGGCCGCCTCCGCCTGCACTCCCCCGAGGCACCCGAACAGGCCGAACAGCAGCCCCCAGAAGACGAGGAACCGCGAGTTCTCGGCCAGCGTGAGGTGCCGCGCGATGAGCACCAGGACGGCATACCCGCTCACGCCGCTGATCACCGACGCGCCGAGCACCCCGGCGCTCGACGGGGTGCGCCGGCTGCCCTCCCCCGCACTCGCGCCGGCCATGGTCGCAGATGCTATCCGTCGACACCGAGGGGACGGCGGGCTGCCGACCGGGTGTCGCGCGTGGCCTCGACGCCGGGTCTCGATAGCATCCGGACGAGCCCATCCGCGCACTGGAAGGACCCCTCGTGGCCAAGCGCTCACGGCGCACGGGCCTGCTCGTCGTCGCCATCGGTTTCGTCGCCTGGGTGGCGGGGGTCGCGTGGGCCTTCGCCTCCCCCATCGGGTCCGCGCCGGACGACGACTACCACAACACCAGCATCTGGTGCCCCCCGCCGGTGGACAGCTCCGGCTGTGTCGTGCAACGCAACGAGGCGGGCGAGGTCGTCACGGTCCAGGTGCCGACGATGGTCGCCGGGTCGGCGTGCGAGGCGTTTCACGGCGACGTGTCCGCCGGGTGCTTGTCCGGTCTGTCGGACACCGTGACGACGATGACCGGCCGCTACGACCGCGGCGAGTACCCCGGGCCCTACTACCGCTTCATGCACGTCTTCGTCGGCACGGACGCCGCTCGCTCGGTCCTGGTCATGCGGATCGTCAATGTCACCATCGCCGTGCTGCTGCTGGGCGCGCTGCTCGCGTGTGCCACGCCCCAGGGCCGTGCGCTCACGGCGTATGCGTTCCTGGGCAGCATGGTCCCCCTGGGGATGTTCATCGTCGCCTCGGTCAACCCCAGCACCTGGGCCGTCATCGGAGTTCCTGCGGCGGCCCTCGCCCTGCACGTGGCCACGAGTGCACGGGTGGGGTGGTCCCGGTGGGGCGCGGTCGCCGTAGCCGTGGTTGCGGCCCTGCTGGCGGCGTTGGCCCGCGGGGACTCCGGGGCGTACCTCGTCGTGGTCGCCACCGCTGTCCTGGTCCTCAACGCGGGGCGGCGGATCGTCAGCGTCGGCCGGTTGCTGCCGTATGCCGCCGTCTGCCTCATCGGGGTCGTCTCCTTCCTGTCGGCGCGCCAGACCGGCGTGCTCACCAGTGCGGCCGACCAGATGCCGCGGAGCCCGTCGGCCGTGCTGCTCAACAACCTCCTGGACCTGCCCAACCTGCTCGCCGGGGGGTACGGGTTCTGGGGGCTGGGCTGGCTCGACACGACGATGCCCAGCATCGTCCCGTTGGGGACGTATGCCGTGGCCTGCGGCCTGGTCATGCTCGGGCTGAGCAGGTTGACGATCCGCAAGGCCCTGGCCCTGGCCCTGGTCGTCGCCGTCCTCGTCGTCCTGCCACTGTTGCTGCTGCAGCGCGGCCTGTACACGGTCGGCGAGTGGGTGCAGCCGCGATACCTGCTGCCGCTGCTGCCCGTCGCCCTGGCGGTGCTGCTGGTCGGGGAGCGGGCCGACCGCACGCTGCTGCTGCGAGGGGCGCAGCCCGCGGTGGCGGTCATCCTCCTCACGGTGGCCAACTCGGTGGCACTGATGTCGACGATCCGCCGGTACGTCACCGGGGACGACGGCAGCTATCGCCTGGGCCAGAACGCCGAGTGGTGGTGGTCGTTCGGGCCGAGCCCCATGGTGACCTGGGTGTTAGGCAGCCTGGCCTTCGCCGGTCTCGCCGGCAGCCTGTGGTGGGTCTCCCGACAGGCCCGCCTGCCGGCCGCGGAGCCTTCGGGCGCGGACTCACCGCAGTGACCCACAGGCCCAGGGCCGGGCCCTGCGGGTGGCCGACCGCCGCGTTCGGTCAGACGCCGCCATCGCCGGGCGCCTCGGCAGGCTCGCCACCGCCGCTGGGCCGTGCGGGCGGTGCCGGGCTCGCCGCCGCAGCACCACCGAGCGCACGATCGACCTCGGCGCGAAGCAGGGCCAGCTCCTCGGCCAGGGTCCGGGTCTTCTCCTCCAGGCTGGACAACTCGACGGAGAACTGCACGCAGATGATCAGCAGGGCCAGCCCTCCCACGAAGTAAAGCAGGTTGAGCGGCACCGCGACGCCGACCAGGGTCGCCGCCCACCCCAGCAGGTCGGGGAAGATGGCCAGCACCAAGACACCCCCGGCGACGATCGCCCACGAGGTCGCGTACTTCTCCCGCATCTGCCGGTGCCGGAGCATCGAGACGATCACCCCAACGGTGAGGACGCCGAACACCAGGGCGATGACGTTAGGCCCCATGTCCATGTCCTGTCTCTCGGAGCCGGGGCCGAGTCATGGCCAGCGAGACCGACAGCGTCGCGCGGACGAGGAAGACCGCGGCCTTGATCGGGCTGTGGGACGGCTCACCCCCTTGGCGCCGGCGCATGTGCACGGGCGTCTGCCGCACGAGCAGTCCGGCCCGGACCGCCAGCACGAGAGCCTCGACGGTGTCGCCGAGATACTCCACCGGGTACTCCCGGGCGAACAGAGCGACGGCCCGCGGTCCCAGCAGCTTGTAGCCGGACGTGATGTCGGTGAGCCGGGTCCGGGCGATGCGGCTGATCGCCGCAGCCAGGGACACCATCGCCCAGCGACGCGGACCACGAACCCGGTAGTTGCCGTCCCCGTGGAATCGCGATCCCACCACGACGTCCGCACCGGTCTGCCGCATCGCGTCACAGAGGGCGGCCAGCTCGGCCGGATCGTGCTGACCGTCCGCGTCGAGCTGGGCGACGTAGGAGAAGCCGTGGCGTTGCGCATAGACGAATCCCGCGCGCATCGCGCCGCCGACACCGAGGTTGAACGGCAGCTCGATCACCGGGACCGCGTGACGCCGAGCCACCGCCGCGGTCCCGTCGCGGGATCCGTCCGACACGACGACCACCGGCGTGTCCGGTGCGACCCGGGACAGCTCCTGCAGGACCGACGGGAGGGCAGCTTCCTCGTTCCAGGCGGGAATGACGACGAGCAGGTCGGCGACCGTGGGCGTCGAGAGCGTGCCGCCGGCACCCGACTCTGGGGTGCTCACCCGTGGCCCCGTGCGGCGAGCCGTGGGCGGGTCACGGCCCCAGCCTGGCCCGGGCGAGGACACCCAGCAGGTAGAGCCCGGCTCCGAGGGCCAGCTCCCCCAGCACCGCGGCGGCCAGACCCAGGACGGGGACGCCGACCTCGGCGAGGCGGTCCACGCCGACCGAGCCGCTGCCCAGGGCCGCGGCGAGGGTGACGGTCACCGTGGCGGTCACCACCGCGGTCGCCGCCGTGCGGGCCTTCTCGCGCCAGGCCGCGAGCCGGGTCCACTCGCCGGCGGCCCGCCAGCCGAGCACGCCGCCGACGAGCACCGGCAGCAGCAGCACCGACGACACCCATCGCGGGTAGACGCCCTCGGTCGGCAGGGCCCCCAGGACCGGCACCATGGGCAAGAGCCCGGGAGCCGCCCCGTTGACCGTGACCGTGGAGCCGGCGGCGACCTGTAGACCGGGGCCGGCCACCCAGGACAGTGACCACACCGCGAGGTTGGGCAGGTAGAGCAGCTGACCCACGGTGAGCACGACCGCACCGACCCAGCCCGGCGCGAGCGAGGAGTAGAGCCCGAGCACCACGTCGCCACGCATCAGGAGCGCGACGACGAGGACCAGGGCCCCGATGCCGACCAGGGCGGTGGCCGCCTCCAGGCCCGGGCGCAGTCCGCGGCGCAACCACAGCGGCACCCGCTCCTGCCACCCGACGGGCACGAGCAGCCCGTCGGCGTGGTGCAGGTCGCGCGCGCCCTCGACGACCACGGCGAGGGCGGGCACCGAAAACGCGGTGAGCAGCCCGAGCAGGCTCGGTCGGACCGGTCCGGCGAGGGTCAGCAGCGATGCGACGACGACGGGCACGGCATACCCGATCGCCAGCTGCGGCAGGACGGTCCGCGCGCGCGTCGTGGGCCAGTCGTGCTGCGCGGCGTCGGCATGCGCCCGCGCCAGCGCCCCGCGCAGCCGCCGCCCAGTCCACCACAACGACGCGCCCCACACCCCCAGCGGCACCAGGGAGACCGACACGGACCCGGCCGAGAGGCTCGCCCCACCGCCCAGCAGCCACGCCGCGCTGGCCACCCCGACCGTCTGCCAGCCCCCGCCCGCACCCTCGGGACTGGCCACCCAGGCGACCAGGGCGAGTGCGACGCACGCCGCCCACGGGATGCCGGCGGCCAGCGCGCCGTCGGCGGCGCACCGCCAACGGCGCCATGGCGCGGGGCCACCTCGGGGCGGGGCCGGCAGACTCCGGACTCGGTCGAGCACGCTCATGGTGGGGTCCATCGTCCCCGAGGCGGCGACCGGAATGCCGCAGGGCGCGCCGATCCGCACCGACGCGCCCTGCCGAGTATCGCTCTCGCTCAGCCGGTGAGACCCTGCATGATCTCCCGCATCAGCCGGGCGGTCTCGCTCGGGGTCTTGCCGACCTTGACGCCGGCGGCCTCCAGGGCCTCCTTCTTCGCCTGCGCGGTGCCCGCCGAGCCGGTGACGATGGCACCGGCGTGCCCCATGGTCTTGCCCTCGGGAGCGGTGAACCCGGCGACGTACCCGACGACCGGCTTGGTCACGTGTTCCTTGATGTATGCCGCGGCGCGCTCCTCCGCGTCGCCGCCGATCTCCCCGATCATCACGATGGCGTCGGTGTCGGGGTCGTCCTGGAAGGCCTGCAGGCAGTCGATGTGCGTCGTGCCGATCACCGGGTCGCCGCCGATGCCCACGCCGGTGGAGAAGCCGAAGTCCCGCAGCTCGTACATCATCTGGTAGGTGAGGGTGCCGGACTTGCTCACCAGCCCGATCCGGCCCGGCCCGCTGATGTCGGCCGGGATGATCCCGGCGTTGGACTGGCCGGGGGTGATGAGGCCGGGGCAGTTCGGGCCGATGAGTCGGGTGGTGCCGGCCTGCTGGGCGTAGGTGAAGAACTCGGCGGTGTCCTTGACGGCCACCCCCTCGGTGATGACGACGCACAGCGGGATCTTCGCGTCGACGGCCTCGACGACGGCGGCCTTGGTGAAGGGGGCCGGGACGAAGACCACCGAGACGTCGGCGCCAGTGTCGGCGATGGCGTCGGCGACCGTGCCGAAGACCGGCACCTGCACGCCCCCCGGGAAGTCGACGGACGTGCCCGCCTTGCGCGGGTTGACGCCGCCGACGATGTTCGTGCCCGAGGCGAGCATCCGGGTGGTGTGCTTCATGCCCTCCGAGCCGGTCATGCCCTGGACGATGACCTTGGAGTCCTTGGTGAGGAAGATGGCCATGATCGTTGTCCTTACTCCGCGGCCGCGGCGAGCTCGGCGACCCGGCGGGCCGCACCGTCCATGGTGTCGAGGTCCTCGAGCATCGGCAGCTTGGCCTCGTCGAGGATGCGTCGGCCCTCGACGGCGTTGTTGCCGTCGAGCCGCACGACCAGGGGTTTGGGGTGGGCGCCGTCGGCCTCGAGGATCTC
This sequence comes from Dermatophilaceae bacterium, assembly GCA_037045055.1. Lineage (GTDB taxonomy): Bacteria > Actinomycetota > Actinomycetes > Actinomycetales > Dermatophilaceae > Phosphoribacter. Next base: position 144,355 of record JBAOHJ010000004.1, read on the forward strand.
GTAGGCCTTGACGATCCCGTTGGCGACCGCGTCGCAGGCGGTGATGCCGCCGAAAACGTTGACGAAGACCGCCTTGACCTGGGCGTCCTCGAGGATGACCTCCAACCCGTTGGCCATCACCGTCGCGTCGGCCCCCCCGCCGATGTCCAGGAAGTTCGCCGGCCGCGGGTGGGTGCCGTCCTTGGCGACGAACTGCTCGCCGGCGTACGCCACGACGTCGAGCGTCGACATGACCAGGCCGGCGCCGTTGCCGATGATCCCGATGTTGCCGTCGAGCTTGACGTAGTTGAGACCCTTCTCGGTGGCGAGGATCTCCAGCGGGTCGGTGGCCGAGTGGTCGACGTACTCGTCGTGCTCGGGGTGGCGGAACTGCGAGTTGCCGTCGATGCTCACCTTGCCGTCCAGGGCGACGATGGCCCCGTCCTCGGTCTTGACCAACGGGTTGACCTCGACGAGGGTCGCGTCTTCCTTGGTGTAGACGTCCCACAACGAGGTGAACACCTCGACCAGAGCCGGTTTGTCGGCCTCGTCGAAGCCGGCCGCGTCGGCGATCTCCCGGGCCTTGGCCGCGTCGACGCCGACGATCGGGTCCACCGCGACCCGAGCCAGCGCCTCGGGCCGCTCGACCGCCAGCTGCTCGATCTCCATGCCCCCCTCCTTGCTGCACATGGCCAGGTAGCTGCGGTTGGCCCGGTCCAGCAGGATGCTGAAGTAGTACTCCTGGGCGATCTTGGCGCCGGCGGCTATCATCACCTTGTGGACGGTGTGGCCTTTGATGTCCATACCGAGGATCTGCTCGGCCGCCTTCGCGGCCTCGTCGGGGGACGTGGCCACCTTGACCCCGCCGGCCTTGCCCCGGCCGCCGGTCTTGACCTGCGCCTTGACGACGACGACCCCGCCGCTGCCCGTGCCGACCTGCTCGGCCGCGGCCCGAGCCTGCTCGACGGTCTGCGCCACCACCCCGGCCAGCACCGGGACTCCGTGGGCCTCGAAGATGTCACGCGCTTGGTACTCGAAAAGATCCACGGGTCGTCCGTCCTCGTCATCGAAGGGAGTGCGCCGGTGAGCCTGCCGACTCTGCGTCGGACTCTAGTGCACCGGCATACCGCCGGGTCGTGCGGGGCAGGCGCCCGCATGACCAAACTCACGCCCACCGCGCGGACCCCGGACGGACCCCCTCAGCCCACCGTGACGGCCTGGCCTTCGGGCACGAGCAGCACCCAGATCGGGGTGGCGGACAACAGGATCGGGGTCCCGGCCGCGGTAGCGAAGGTCGTCGGCGCGGCGGCGTCGGGGCGAGACCAGGTGCCGTCCCAGGCCAGCCCGTCGCGCAGCACCGTGACCGGCCCGCGTCCGACCACCGAGAGCACCGGGGTGGCCGCGCCGTTGACGTCGAAGTTGTCGGTGAAGTGCATCTTCACCGTCTGCACGATCACCGTCGCGGCGCCCACCTGGCCGTCGGCGGCGTCCAGATCCGCCCGACCGTCCGTCGCCAGCAGGTACTGCCGGCGGTCGGCGTCCCAGGTGAGGGCCACCCGAGCCGCCTGGTATGCCGTGCCGACGGTGGTTGCGGGGCGGCCGCCCGGGACGGCGGGACCGAAGCGGAAGCCGACGTCCCCGGGCGGCACGCTGCCGCCGGCGCGGGCCAGCAACGTGGCCGTGTTGCCGATGAGGTTGTACGGCCCCACCCGGCGTCCGTCTCGCCGGAACCCTCGGCCCGACTGGTCGTTGGACATGTTGACCTGGGGTCCGGCGGCGATCGCGCTCATCGTGTAGTCGGTGGCGCCGGAGAACGCGAACGCCACCTTGCCGTAGTTGCCGAGCAGGTCGGCGTCGGACTCGCGGGCGCTGCGCACCGGCCCGACCTCGGCGGGCATGGTCGAGGAGAACACCGCGAGCAGCCGAGTCAGGCCGCCCTCGACCGGCTCGACGTAGACGACGTCGGCGGTGGCGATGCCGATGCGCGGGCGGGCCGGGGCGGTGTTGTCGATCTTCACGGCAAGCACCGGACCGCCGGTGAGCCCCGGGTAGGTCGGGGTCGACGGGGTGGGGGTCGGGCTTGTCGACGGGCTGGGCAGGCCGGAGGACGAGGGGCTGGTCGCGCTGGGCTCCGGCGTCCCGGAGCACCCCACGACGAGCCCCAGCAGCGCCGCCGCGGTGGCGCCGCCCGCGAGCCGGACGCCCCGCCGACGTCGGCGGGGTGGGCGGGGCGCGGCACGGGTGGACATCCGGACGGTCACGTCGGTGAGCCTAGGACCCTCCGACCGGCCGGAGCGGGCCCCGGCGGCAGCCCGGAGTGTCGCCCACTCGGGCACTCGGTGCGGGTGCGGGGACCGGCCCGTGCCGGGGCGGTGTCGCAGGGGTGGCTCGCAGGAGGTGTGGTTGTGGGGCCACGACGGTGGCCCCACAACCAGACGTCGAAAACGAGGCGGCGCGCAGGACACGTCCTGCGCGAGCGTCGGGAACCGACACGAGAACCAACCGGGATGCGGGAGTTCCGATGGTTCGTCCCTGACTCGCTTGCGACTCGACGGGCCGGCGCCTGGGGGGAGAGGTGTCGACGACGTCTGACGTCCATCATGCCGCCGAGGGCTGCGCCGTACCGAGCGTATTGACGCTGTCCTTACCAAGTTTTTACGCTGGGCGACCCGGGCCCGCAGCGCCCTCGACCGGTGTCGCCGAACGGACATCCGGTCAGTGCGGATGGACGTTCTGGCGCACCCAGTCGACGATGTCGTGCGTCGGAGCGCCCGGCGTGAACACCTTGGCGACGCCGACCTTCTCCAGCTCCGGGATGTCGGCGTCCGGGATGATCCCGCCGCCGAAGACGACGATGTCGGCGGCATCCCGCGCGTTGAGCAGCTCGATGACCCGGGTGAAGAGGGTCATGTGGGCGCCGGAGAGGATGGACAGCCCGACCACGTCGGCGTCCTCCTGGATCGCGGCCTCGACGATCTGCTCGGGCGTCTGATGCAGCCCGGTGTAGACGACCTCCATGCCCGCGTCGCGCAGGGCTCGGGCCACGACCTTGGCGCCACGGTCGTGCCCGTCCAGACCCGGCTTGGCCACGACCACCCGGATGGGGGACTCACTCATGGGCCGACTGTACCGAACGGGGTGCGCCCGGCACGCGCCGCGTGACCTACCTCGGCTCCGGGTCCCCCGCGGCGTGGTCAGCGCCCGGGTGTGACCTTCGGCACAGCCCGCGGGCCGGCGGCACGCACGATCGGCGCGGGGAGGCGGCATACCGCATGGCGAATCGCAGCGATATCTCACGACGCGGGTTTGTCGGATAACGAAACGATCACGTAGCCTGCCTGGCGATCCCCACCAGCCCCCGTTCGGAGTCCCACCGTGCCTCAGTCCGCATATCGCGGCCGCCACCGCACCCGCGGGTCCTTGCCCCCGGGCATCGCCTTGGTCGGGTCCGGTCTGCTGCTGCCGGCCACGGTGACCCTGGCCGCCGTGGTGCTCAACGGGAGCGCCGAAGCCCCGCTCGCGCTGGCCTCGGCCCCGCGCGAGCACGACGGGCTCGCCTCGAGCGCGTCGGCCGACCCGTCGTCCCCGGTCCAGGACCCCGACCCCTCGGGTGCGCTCGCAGCCCGCGAGCAGCCCACCGGCGGCGACGAGGACCGATCCTCTCGCGGGGCCGGGCGTCTGGTCGCGGCGGCGGTGTCCGCGGAGACCGCCCGCCGCGCCGCCGTCGAGGCCAGCCTGGCCCAGGGAGCGGTCATCGACATGGCCCTTACCGGCGCGGGCGGCGCCAGCGAAGGTGCGGCCGGTCAGGCCGATCCGAGCGCCGCCGGGGTGCCCGGCAGCCGCGCCTGGGTGAAGCCGATCGACGGCGGCTACGTGCTCACCTCGGGCTACGGCTACCGCTGGGGCTCGCTGCACCCCGCCCAGGACTTCGCGGTGGCCGTGGGCACGCCGGTCAAGGCCCTCTCCAGCGGCAAGGTGATCTTCGCCGGGTGGCAGGGCGGCTACGGCTACAAGGTGGAGATCCAGTACTGGGACGGCACCATCTCGTGGTACTGCCACAACAGCGTGCTCAAGGTCAAGCAGGGCCAGGTCGTCGCCTCCGGTCAGGTGGTGTCGCTGTCGGGCAACACCGGTCACTCCACCGGCCCGCACGTCCACCTGGAGATCCACCCGACCAAGGACAAGACCACCGCGCCGCTGCCCTGGCTGCGGGCCCGCGGCATCTCCGTCTGAGCTCAGAGCTTCTCCAACGGGGCGTAGCGCAGCAGCAGCGGCTTGACCCCCGTCGAGGCCCCGAAGTCCACGTGGGCGACGGTGCGCTCCCCCTGCCCCTCGACGCGCACCACCGTGCCGAGCCCGAACGCGTCGTGGGTGACCCGGTCGCCGGGCGCCAAGGCCGGGATCGGCCGGTTGCCCGGTGACCGCACCCCGGGCCGGGCCGCCAGCGCGGCCACCGCGGGGTCGCTCGCGCGCCGGCCGAGCCGGGCCGCGTCGGACGCGGCCGTCTCGCGCTCCCAGGCCACCAGCCCCTCGGGGATCTCGCCGAGGAACCGGGAGGCCGGGTTGTACTGCGGGGCCCCCCACGCCGAGCGGACCGCCGCCCGCGACACGTGGAGCCGCTCCCGGGCCCGGGTGATCCCGACATAGGCGAGCCGCCGCTCCTCGGCCAGCTCGGTGGCGTCACCGAGGGAGCGCAGATGGGGGAAGGTCCCGTCCTCCAACCCGGTGAGGAAGACCACCGGGAACTCCAGCCCCTTCGCGGTGTGCAGGGTCATCAGGGTGACCACCCCACCGTCGGCGCCCGGCGCGTCGTCGGGGATCTCGTCGGCATCGGCGACGAGGGACACCTGCTCGAGGAAGTCCTCGAGGGCCCCCGGCTCGCCGGCCTGCGCCCGTGCCTCGTCGAACTCCTGGGCGACGACGAGCAGCTCGGCGAGGTTCTCGACGCGGGACTCGTCCTGCGGGTCGGGGCTGGCGCGCAGCTCGGCGAGATAACCGCTCTGCTCCAGCACCGCTTCCAGCAGACCGCTGACCCCCGAGCCGCCCTCGAACACCACGCGCAACCGCTCCAGCAGCGCCGTGAACGCCGCGATGGCGGCGACCGACCGGGTGGCGATGCCCGGGGCGTCGCCGGCCCGGCCCAGCGCGGCGACGAAGGGGATGCGCTCCCGCTCGGCCAGCTGAGCCACGGCGGCCTCGGCCCGCTGGCCGATGCCGCGCCGCGGGACGTTGAGGATGCGACGCAGGTTGACCGTGTCGGCCGGGTTGGACACGACCCGCAGGTAGGCCAGGGCGTCCTTGACCTCTCGACGCTCGTAGAACCGGGTGCCGCCGACCACCGTGTAGGGCACGCCGACCCGCACGAGGACCTCCTCGATCGCCCGGCTCTGCGCGTTGGTGCGATAGAACACCGCGACGTCCTTGGGGCGCACACCGTGCGCGTCGGCGAGCTCGTCGATGCGCCGGGCGACGAAGGAGGCCTCGTCGTGCTCGTTGTCGCCGACGTACCCGACGATCGGCGCCCCGTCGCCCGAGTCGCTCCACAGGGTCTTGGGCCGCCGGTCCGGGTTGCGCGCGATGACGGCGTTGGCGGCCCGCAGGATGGTCTGGGTCGAGCGGTAGTTCTGCTCCAGCAGGATGGTGCGCGCGTCGGGGTAGTCCTGCTCGAACTCCACGATGTTGCGGATCGTCGCACCGCGGAAGGCGTAGATCGACTGGTCGGCATCGCCGACGACGACGAGCTCCGCGGCGCGCGGGGATGCCGCATCGCCACCGGGGGGAGGGTGCGCCTGCGCGGTGACCCCGACGAGCTCGCGCACGAGGTGGTACTGCGCGGTGTTGGTGTCCTGGTACTCGTCGACGAGCACGTGACGGAAGCGTCGGCGGTAGTGCTCGGCGACGGCGGGGAAGGCCTGCAACAGGAACACCGTCGTCATGATGAGGTCGTCGAAGTCGAGGGCGTTGGCCTGGCGCAGCCGCCGCTGGTAGGCGGCATACACCTGCGCGAGCGTGCGGTCCTGATGGGTGCCTTGCTCGCCGACCCGGCTGGCGTAGGTCTCCTCGTCGACGAGCTCGTTCTTCAGCGCCGACACGCGATGGGTGAACGAGCGCGGCGGATAGCGCTTGGGGTCCAGGTCGAGGTCGCGCAGGACCATGGCCATGAGCCGCTGGCTGTCGGCGGCGTCGTAGATGGAGAAGGTCGACTTGAGGCCGAGCTTGCCGGCCTCGCGGCGCAGGATGCGCACGCATGCGGCGTGGAAGGTCATCACCCACATGGCCCGGGCCCGCCCACCCACCAGGGCCCCCACCCGCTCGCGCATCTCCGCGGCGGCCTTGTTCGTGAAGGTGATCGCGAGGACGGCCCCGGGGGCCACGTCTCGGGCGGCCAGCAGGTAGGCGATGCGGTGGGTGAGCACCCGGGTCTTGCCGGACCCGGCCCCCGCGACGATGAGCAGTGGGCTGCCCTCGTGCAGGACCGCCTCGCGCTGCTGGGGGTTGAGCCCGTGCAGCAGCGTCTCGACGTCGGCGCCCGCGGCCTGCGCCGGCGCGGCATACCCCTCGCCGTCGGTGACCCACCGGGGCAGGCCGCGCGCGTCGACGTCGTCGTGCGGGTGGGTGTCGACCAAGGCGGGGGCGTGCGGGTGCGCGCCCACCCCTGAGGCACCCGCGCCGGGGATGCCGAGGTCGTCGAACAGGGTGCTCATGACGGCGGCCAGCCTACGTCGTCGGACCGACGTGACCGGCCCGCCGCCACCCTCATCAGGTCTGGTCGCCGCGTAGGCTGGCCGCCATGACGACCGCTCGTGCGCTGCGGGTGCCGACCACCGGTGGCCCGTCCGTCCTTCGGGTCGACACCGTCGAGGTCCCGGACCCCGGCGAGGGACAGGCCAGGGTGCGGGTGGCCGCCTGCGGGGTGAACTTCATCGACGTCTACCAGCGCGAGGGCCTCTACCCAGTGCCCACACCGTTCACCACCGGCAACGAGGGGGCGGGCGTGGTCGAGGCGGTGGGCCCCGGCGTGGGCGTCGCGCCCGGTGACCGGGTGGCCTGGGCGATGCAGCCCGGCAGCGCCGCCGAGTCGGCTCTCGTCGCGGGCCGCCTGCTCGTGCCGGTGCCCGAGGGTGTCGAGCTCGACGTGGCCGCCGCGGCCATGCTGCAGGGCATGACCGCGCACTACCTGGTCACGAGCACGTATGCCGTGCAGCCCGGCGACGCGGTGCTCGTCCATGCCGCCGCCGGCGGCGTCGGGCAATGGCTGGTGCAGTGGTGCGCCGCCAAGGGCGCCACCGTGATCGCCACCGCGGGGTCGGCCGACAAGCTCGCCACGGCCCAGTCGCTGGGTGCCCGCCACGTCATCGACTACACCCAGGTCCCCGACCTCGCCGCGGCGGTGCGCGAGGCCACCGCAGGGGCGGGTGTGCACGTCGCCTACGACGGGGTCGGCAGATCGACCTTCGAGGCGTCCCTGGCCGCGCTGCGGCCTCGGGGGGTGCTGGCACTGTTCGGTGCGGCCAGCGGGCCGGTGCCGCCCTTCGACCTGCAGCGGCTCAACGCCGCCGGCTCGCTGTTCGTCACCCGCCCGAGCCTGGCCCACTACATCCTCGACCGCGAGGAGCTGCTGTGGCGCTCGGGTGAGGTCTTCGCCGCCCTCGCGGCGGGCACAGTCCGGCTCCAGGTCGCCGGACGCTACCCCCTCGAGGAGGCGCAGGCGGCATACCGGGCCCTGGAGGGTCGCGCGAGCACCGGCAAGCTGCTGCTGCTGCCCTGACCGAGAGGCCGACATTGAGCACCGACAACGTCCGGGTCGAGCGCGACGCGGCGGCGACGACGATCACGCTCACCCGCCCCGGCAAGCGCAACGCGTTGTCGAGCGCAATGATGACCGACCTCACCGACGCGCTGCGCGAGGCCGGGGCCAGCGACACGCTGGCGGTGGTGCTGGCCGCCGAGGGTCCGGTGTTCAGCGCCGGGCACAGCTTCGAGGACCTGGCCGGGGCGGACCTGCGCGCGGCCCGGGCCCTGTTCCGGCAGTGCACCGAGCTGATGGACACGGTGCAAGGCATCGCCCAGCCCGTCGTGGCTCGGGTGCACGCCCTGGCCACCGCGGCCGGGTGCCAGCTGGTGGCCACCTGCGACCTCGCCGTAGCCGCCGACACGGCCGGCTTCGCCCTACCCGGCGGCAAGGGGGGGATGTTCTGTCACACCCCCCTGGTGGCGCTGTCCCGCAACGTCGGTCGCAAGCGGGCCATGGAGATGGCCCTGTCCGGCGACGTCGTCGACGCCGCTACCGCCGCCGACTGGGGACTGGTCAACCGGGTGGTCCCCGCCGCCGACCTCGACGCCGCCGTGGCCGACCTCGTCGCCCGGGTCACCCGAGGCAGCGCCTACGGTCGGACCGCGGGCAAACGCACCTTCTACGCCCAGGCCGGCCTGCCGCAGCGGCAGGCCTACGAGCTGGCCGTCGAGGTCATGGCCGCCGTCGCCCTGGGCGAGGACGCCCAGGAGGGATTCCGGGCGTTCCTCGACAAGCGACCCGCGGTATACCGCAGCCGTCCCTGAGCCGGCCGTGCCCACCGACCCGACGGCGCCCGACTGGCGCCGGGATCTGCTCGTCGTCGCCGGCCTGGCCGGCTCGCCGGTCGTCGCGCTGGGGTGCTCGCGGTTCGCCTACGCCCTGCTGCTGCCGGCGATGAGCACGGACCTGGGGTGGACGTTCACGACGGCCGGCCTGATGAACACCCTGAACGCGGTGGGCTACCTCGTCGGCGCCCTCGGCACGGCTCGGGTTGCCGCCGCCATCGGGGTGCGCCGGGCCTTTCTCGCCGCCTTGGCCCTGACCGTCCTGGCCCTGGCCGCCACCGCCGCCACCGGGCAGCTCGGGGCCCTGCTGATCCTGCGCGGCGTCCTCGGCGTGGCCGGGGCGGGCGCGTTCGTCCTGGGCGGCACGATCACCTCGGCGATCAGTCGACGCCACGACCCCCACCGGGCCGCGGTGCTCGTCGGGACGTACTTCGCCGGTGGCGGGGTCGGGATCGTCGTGTCCGGGCTGGTCGTCCCCGGCGTGCTGGCCCGCCTCGGCCCCCAGGGCTGGAGAGCCGGATGGCTCGCGCTGGCCGTGCTGGCCGTGGCCGGGTCGGTGGCCGCGGCGCTGGCGGCTCGGGCGGCTCCCCCGGCCGCCGTCGCGCCGGGCTCGGGCCGGTGGTGGGTCGGCGGGTTGGGGTGGTTGTCCGGCGGGTACCTGCTGTTCGGTGCCGGCTACATCGGCTACATGACCTTCGTCGTCGCCCACCTCACCCAGCAGGGGTGGACCCCGGCGGCGGTGACGACGTTCTGGGTGACCCTGGGGGCCGCCGGCACGGCCAGTGCGCTGGTCTGGGCGCGGCTGTTGCGCCGGGCGCGCGGCGGCTCCGCGGCCGCGACCCTGCTGCTGCTGCTGGCCGTGGCCACGGCGATCCCCTGGGCGACCTCGGGGACCGCGGCGTCGTACGCCTCGGGCGCGCTGTTCGGCTTGTGCTTCCTGTCCCTGGTGGGCGCCGTGACGGCGGCCGGACGGGACGCGGTCGACCCGGTCGACACCACGGCCGCGCTGGGGATGCTCACGACGGTGTTCGCCCTCGGCCAGGTGGTCGGGCCGTGGGCCAGCGGGGCCGTCGCCGACCGCACCGGTGGGCAACGCGCCGGGTTGGGGCTCTCGGCCCTCACCCTTGTCCTCGGTGCGCTGCTGTGCGCCCGGCAGCGACCCCGGGCCACCGCCGCGCCCACTGCCGCCGCGCCCCCCGCGGCCCGGTGACGGCCGCGGCCCGGTGACGGCCGGGTCCCGCGGGGTCGGCAGTGTCGGCGGGGTCAGATCATCCGTCGACCGGCGGCCCACGCGGTGAGCTCGTGCCGGGAGGACAGCTGCAGTTTGCGCAGCACGGACGACACGTGGGTCTCGACGGTCTTGACCGAGATGAACAGCTCCTTGGCCACTTCCTTGTACTGGTAGCCCCGGGCGATCAGGCGCATCACCTCGCGCTCGCGGGCGGAGAGCCGGTCGAGCTCCTCGTCGACCTCGGCGATCTCCCCCGCCGCGGCGCCGAACGCGTCGAGGACGAAGCCGGCCAGGCGGGGGCTGAACACCGCGTCGCCGTCGGACACCCTGCGGATCGCCCGCAGCAGGTCGGTGCCGGTGATCGTCTTGGTCACGTAGCCGCGGGCGCCGGCCCGGATCACCGCGATGACGTCCTCGGCGGCGTCGGACACCGACAAGGCCAGGAACCGCACCGGTCGACCCCGCTCGGTGTCCAGGCCCCGGCACCCGGTGAGCACGTCGACCCCACCGTTGCCGAGGCCGCCGGGCAGGTGGACGTCGAGCAGCACGACGTCGGGCCGGGTGTCGCGGATGACCGCCACGGCGGTGTCGACGTCGGGCGCCTCGCCGACGACCTCGGTCAACGACGGGTCCAGCTCGGCCTTGACGCCCGAGCGGAACATCCGGTGGTCGTCGACGAGGACGAGCCGGACCTTGTCCTTGCTGGGGGTCATCGCTGGGGCTCCTTCTCGGGTCGGGGCACCGGGCCGGTATGCCGCGTGCCCACCGGGGGAGGTTGGACCGGGCCGGCCGGCCGGTGCGGACCGGTGGCCCTGGCCGGCGGCCCCGGCTCGGCCCTGGTCGGTGTCCCCGGCTGCGCCCAGACCGGCACCGGCTCGGTCCCCGCCGTCAGCGGCTCGGGCGACTCGGGTCCGGCCGTCCCCGACTCGGGCGACTCGGGTCCGGCCGTCCCCGACTCGGGCGACTCGGGCGACCCGGGCTGGGCCGCCGGAGCCGGCGGCAGCGCGAGCGTGATCTCGGTGCCCTGGGCCAGCCGCCGGATCCGCGCGGTGCCGCCGGCCCGGGACATCCGCCCGAGGATGGACTCGCGCACCCCCAACCGGTCCTCGGCCACCTGCGCCAGGTCGAATCCGTCGCCGTGGTCGCGCACGAACACCTCGCTGCCCAGCGGGCCGATCTCGACGTAGACGGACACCGGCGGGCGGCCGTGCCGCACCGCGTTGAGCAGGGCCTCGCGGGTGGCCCGGGCCAGGGCCTCGCCCTGGGTGGTCATGGGCTGGTCGCCGGTGACGACCAGCTCCACGGGCACCCCGTGCTCGTCCTCGACCTCGTGCGCGACGGCGGTGATCGCCCCGCCGAGCCGGTCCGCGGGGCGTTCGTGGCCGGCATACAGGTAGGCGCGCAGCTCGCGCTCCTGGCTGCGGGCCAGACGCTGGACGGTCTGCGGGTCCTCGCTGCGGCGTTGGATGAGGGCAAGAGTCTGCAGCACCGAGTCGTGCAAGTGGGCGGCCATGTCGGCGCGCTCGGTGGCCCGGGCACGCTCGGCCTGCTCGCGCTGCAGCCCGCGGTACATCCGCAGGACGAACGGCGCGGCGACGATGCCGGCTCCGAGCAGCACGGCGAGGGCGGCCAGCGCGCCGTTCCACACCCCGTCGAGCCCCTGGCCCTGGGTGATGAGCACGAGGACCCCGGCGGTGGTGATCGCGACCCCGGCCACGGCCTGCACGACGGCGAGCGCCCGACGACGGCCGCTGGGCAAGGCCGCGACGCGTTCGTCCTGCTCGTCGATCTGGTACCACGCGACGAACGCGCCCACCGCCACGGCGAGCACCGGCACGAGGAAGCGCGCGTTGGTGACCAGCGAGCCCACCGGCGACTCGATCGACACCCCGACCACGAGCAGGGCCACGCCCAGCAGGATCAGCCAGTGCGCCGGCGCCAGGCGCCGGCGTGGGCTCTCGGTGGCCGCGGCGAGGTCCTCGGGCACGGTGCGAGCCGGCGTGACCGCCCAGAGGAACAGGTACACGGCGATACCCAGCCCCCCCATCAGCACGGTGGCCACGACGAAGCCCGCCCGCACGACACCGCTGCTCACGCCCAGGTGCGCGCCGAGGCCGCCGCACACGCCGGCGATTCGGCGGTCGAGGGCCGAGCGGTACAGTCCGCTGCGGGTCGGGGCGGGCAGGGTCACGAGTCCATCTTGAGCCATCCGGGCGTTGGCGCAATCCTCGACCCGGGTGTGCTCAGGGTGGGTTCAGGGACGACCCTCATGGCCTGACGGTCCACGGCGACGGACGATGGGAGCATGGCGCAGATGGGACCGATGCCAGCACCACCGGACGGGCCGCCCCCGCCCCGTGGGCTGGACGCGTTCTTCGACCGCCTGCGCGGGCTCGGGCTGCGCCGGGACACTCGCCACAAGTGGGCCGGCGGGGTCTGCTCCGGCCTGGCCGCCCGCATCGGCATCGACCCCGTCATCGTGCGGGCCGGGTTCATCGCGCTGCTGGTGTTCGGCGGCTCCGGGCTGTTGCTCTACCTGGTGGCCCTGGCCCTGGTGCCCGATCCCGACGGGCGGATCTGGGCCGAGGAGGCGGTGCGCCGAGGTGACCCCCGCGGCATCCTCCTGCTCGTCGTCATCGCCGCCGACCTCGTCGACGAGCTGCGCCATCGGTGGTGGTTGTGGATCGCCGTGCCGGGCGCCCTGGTCGCCTGGTGGATCGTTCGCGGGGGTCGCTGCGGCTCGGCCCGAGGTGGGGTCTTGGGCGGGCACCCCACGACCCGCGAGTCCGGCACGGGGGGCCAGCCGCCGCCGGCCTCGCCGGGTATGCCGCCGCCGGCCTCGCCGGGTATGCCGCCGCAGCCGGCCACCCCCGGGTGGCCTGGGTCGGCATACCCCGCGACGAGTGGACCCTCGACCCCGTCGGACCCCGCCGCGGCGACGGTCGGCGCACCGGGTGCGGCCGTGCCCGCCCCCCACGGCATGGGCCCCGGTCGCACCTACGCCGGGGTGTCCGCCCCGAAGGCGCCGATCATCGTCCGCGAGAGGCGGCCCTCCGGCGGGTTCACCGGGTTCGCCCTCGTCCTCGGGCTGGGTGTGCTGGCCTTCGGCCTGGCCTGGAGTGCGGCGCGCGACTGGGGCGTCAGGGCACCCGAGGTCCCCTTCGGACTGGCCTGTGCCGTGGGGGTCGTCGGCATTGCCCTGGTCGTCAAGGGCCTGCGCGGTCGGCGCGCGCCGCTCATCGGCGCCCTCGCCGTGCTCACCGCGCTGGCCGCCCTCGCCACGGCGGTCATCCCCTCGGGGCTGGGCCAGTTCAGCGCGACCGCGGGCGAGCGCACCTGGGTGCCGGTCGCCGGGGCCAGCGACCCCAACTACCGGCTCGGGATGGGTTCGGCCCGTCTGGACCTCAGTGGGCTGACCGCGGCGACGACCGACAACCAACCCGTCACCGCGTCGGTGGGGATGGGCGAGATCCTGCTGGTCGTCCCCGAGGGACTGGTCGTCGTCGTCGACGCGACGGTCAGCGCGGGCGAGATCGGCCAACGAGCCGACGGCGCAGACCAAGGCACGAGCATCACCGAGGGCACCGGGCTGCACGAGGTGGTCCAGGTGGGCTCCGGCCCCACCGACGTGCGGGTCACCGCGACGATCGGGCTGGGGGCCCTGACGATCCAGCCGTCCGGGCGCCAAACCGCGACCCCGTCCGCACCGGCGCCCACCCCGACCGCACCCGCGCTCACCCCGACCGCACCCGCGCTCACCCCGACCGCACCGGCACCCGTCGCGTCCGCACCGGCTGCGCCGGCCGCGATGCCACCCCCCGTGGTTTCGACGCCCAGGAGTCCGGCATGACCGCTGCCCCCCCACCGTCCCCGTCCCCGCAGGATGCGCCCGCGCCCACCGCGCCCCTGCCGGGCTACCAGAGCTGGCCACACCCCGCGCCGCAGACCGCGACGACGGCCGCGCCAGCGGTGCAGCGGCGGGTCATCCCGGCTCCGACCGGGCCCAACTGGCCGCTCGTCGGCGTCGGCCTGCTGCTCGTCGTCGCGTCGGTCGCCCTCGTCGGCTACCTGCTGGGCTACCCCTCGGCCGACCTCGCCGCCTGGGGGCCCAAGACCGTCTCGGTCGCCGGCGCGGCACTGGTGGCGGTCGGGGTGGTCGGCCTGCTGATGCGTCGGCGGCGCTGAGGGCCGCCCGACCGGCTCAGTCGGTGGCGACCAGGCGCAGCAGGTCGGCCCACCCGCTGGCCAAGGGCAGATCGGGGATCCGGTCCACGCCCACCCACGCGGCCGCGCTGGTCGTCCCGCCGACGTCGTGGACCACCGGGTCCGCCGGCTGGGGGCACGCGGCGAGGTACACCAGCCGCACGAGGTGGAAGTCCTCCAGCACCCCGTCGGGGGCCCGCCCGAGCCAGTGCCCGTGCAGCACCCCGACGAACGCCCCGACCTGGACGCGCTGCCCGGTCTCCTCGTGCACCTCCCGGGCCAAGGCCTGTTCGGCAGACTCGCCGGGGTCGATCCCCCCGCCCGGCGGCCCCCAGGTGCCGGCGACGTTGGTGCGCTCGCTGTACTCGGTGAGCAGCACCCCCCGCTGGCTGCGCACCAGCGCGTTGACGGCCACCCGCTGCGCCCGCACTGCCACCTCGCCCGGCGCCACGATGAGGTCCGGATCCCACAGGGTCGGTGGTCGATGCCGGGCCACTACCTCCCCGGGGCGCACCCGCATGACGATGCTCAGCTCGTGCGGGTCCCCCTGGGTGTCGACGCGCTCGCCCTGCACCGCGGCGAACCCCGCGGCCGCGAGCGTCTCCTGCACACTGGCGCCGTGCCGGACGCGTCGGCGGGTCAGCTCCCGGCCCCGGACGTCGACCCCGACCGCCCACAACGCGGGTGCGCTCATCGGCGCCGTCCGGCCAGGGCCCGCTGGTACTCCCCCTCGGCCAGCCGCACGACGCCCTCCCAGTCCTGGCTCGGCGGGGTCGCGAGGTTGTATGCCGTCATCCGCTCGCGCAGGGCCGGGTCGGCGGCCAGTCGGGCCAGCCGGTCGACGAGATCGTCGTCGGTGGGCGCGAGCAGACCGTTGACCTCGTCGACGACGAACTCCTCGACGCCGCTGCCCGAGCGGGACACCACGGGCAGGCCCGCGGTGCGGGCCTCCAACGCGGCGATGCCGAAGGACTCCAGCACGGAGGGCGAAACGTAGACGTCCGCGGCGGCATACCGGTCCTTGAGGCGTTCCCGGGGCACCCGGCCCGGCAGCGACAGCCACGCCCCGGCACCGAGCTCGACGGCCCGACGCCCGACGCGGGCCCGCTCGGGCCCCTCGCCGAGGATCTCCAGCCGGACGTCGAGGCCGGACGGTGCGGCGGCGCGGACCCGGGCCACGGCCTCGACGAGCGCGACCGGGCGTTTGCGCGGCTCCAGGCGCATCGCGGTGACGACCCGGACCACGCCCGCCTCGCGCGGCGGGCGGGGGCCGGCCGGTCGCCAGGCGGTCGCGTCGATGCCGTTGGGCAACACCGTCACGACCGCGTCCGGGCCGACGATCCGGCGCAGCGGGGCGGCGGCGACCTCGGAGACCGCGTTCATGGCCACGCCGGTGCGGGCCCATCGCCGCACCACCCCCAGCGCGCGGATCGCCGGCTCGGTGCGATGCAGCACGCAGTGCCACGTCATCGTCGTGGGCAGCCGCAGCCGGCGGGCCAGGACGGTGGCATCCGTCGCGAACGGGCTGACCACCCCCATGTGCACGTGCGCGACGTCGACTCCCCGCAGCCGATCGGCGGCCCACCACGCGGCCACCGGGTTGACGAGCATCCCGCGCGGCAGGTCCACCAGCCCCAGCCGGTGCACCGTCAGGCCGTCCACCGTCTCGCGGGCGCCGCGCCGCTGCCCGTCCGCGCCCCGGGTCAGGGTGAAGACGGCCACGTCGTGCCCCCGGGCGACCAACCGGGTGGCCAGGTCGTGCACCTGCACCTCGATCCCGCCGAGGCGGGGGAGGTAGCAGTCGGTGAGCATGGCGATCCGCACGGGGCCAGCGTGCCATGGGGGACAATGGCGCCCTCATGGGACACACGCTGCTGGCCTGGCACGCCCACCCCGACGACGAGGCGCTGCTCACTGCCGGGACCCTCGCGCGGGCGGCCGCACAGGGGCATCGGGTGGTGCTCGTCACGGCGACCGACGGGGCGCTGGGGATGACCTCACGAGGGTATGCCGCGTCCCTGGCCGCGGTGCGCAGCGCGGAGCTGGCAGACAGCGCCCGGGTGCTCGGCGTCGCTCGGGTCGTCGAGCTCGGCTACGCCGACAGCGGGCTGGGGCGCGAGCTGCGGCCCGACCCGCCACAGCGGGTCCGCCTGGCGCGGGCGCCCAGGGCGCAGGTGGTCGACCGGCTCGCCGCGCTGCTGCGCGAGGAGTCGGTCGACGTGCTGCTGTCCTACGACCGCAACGGCGGTTACGGCCACCCGGACCACCGGACGGTCCACGAGGTGGGTCGAGCCGCGGCGGCGTCGGCCGGCACCCCGCGGCTGCTGGAAGTGTGGATGTCGCCGGTGGTCGCCCGGGTCATGGGGGCGGGTCGGGGCATCCGACCGGTGGGCGCGCCCACCGTGGTGGTCGACGTGCGGGAGTATGTCGAGCGCAAGCGGGCGGCGATCCGGGCGCACCGCTCCCAGTTGGCCGCCGACGGGTGGTGGCCCCGGAACAACGACTGGATGACCCGGTTGCCGCGTGCCGTGCTGGAACGGGTCATCGGGACCGAGCGGTACGTGCAGGTGGGGGCGCCGGCCGGTATGCCGGTGCGCCACGACGTCTTCGAAGGCCTGTGACCGGTATGCCGGCGTGCGGATCTAGGACCCAGTGCGCGCCGTCGGTGGGGTGCGGGACGGCTCGGAGGGCTCAGACCCCGGCCAGGGCCAGGAACCGCTCGATCATCGGGTTGACCTGCTCGGGGACCTCGAGCTGGTGGAAGTGCCCGGCGCCCACGGTCTGACCGACGACCAGCTGCGGGCAGAGCCCGGTGATCGCCTCCAGCTGCGGTCGGAACGCGGCCAGCAGCATGAGCACCGGCACCGTGGTGGCAGCCAGCGCCGCGGCCCCGTCGTAGTCGGCGATGGCCTGGGCGGCCGGCGCGACCACCTCGACCGGTGTCCGACCGGCCCGCTCGACGATCTCGGCCCGACGTACCAAGTCGGTGGGCAAGAACAACCGGTCGACGAACCGGCGCCGGTACTCCCCCGTGGTGTCCGTCGCGCTGCGGGCCGCGACCTGCGCGAAGTAGGCCTTGCCGCGGGAGTCGACCAGCGGCGCCGGGTCGAGCAGCACCGCCGCCCGGGCCAGCCCCTGCGCCGCGGTCTGCAGGGCGATCAGCGCGCCCAGGCTGTGTCCGACGACCACGGGTCGGTCCAGGCGCTCGGCAGCGACCACGGCGGCGACGTCGGCGGCCAGGTCGGGCACGGCATACCGTCCGTCGCTGGCCGGGGCGCTGGCGCCGTGGCCGCGCCAGTCCAGGGCGAGGACCGTGCGGTGTGCGGCGAAGTGCTCGAACTGCGGGGCCAGATAGGAGCGCTCGGAGTTCCAGCCGTGCACGAGCACCATGGGTGGGCCGGTGCCGGCCACGGTGTAGCAGAGCACGTCTCCCGCCGGCCCGGATGCCGTGCCCGACCGCCCGGGTAGCGTCACCCGCCCCGGCCCCGCTGCGGTCACGACGCCTTGAGCAGGCGGCCGACCTGCCGGGTGCGGGCCTGGTCGGCGCGGGTGTCGTCGAGCTCCTCGGGCTCGAAGGGCCGTCCGGTGGCCCGTCGCGCGGCCGCGGCGACGAGCGCGTCGGCGACCCGCGGGTTGGCCGGCAGGAGCGGCCCGTGCAGGTAGGACCCGATGACGTTGTGGGTGCGGGCACCCTCGGTGCCGTCCTGGCCGTTGTTGCCGTGCCCGCACCGCACGCGTCCGAACGCCTCCTGCCCCGGACCGAGCACCGTGGCGCCGGAATGGTTCTCGAAGCCGACCACCTCGCCGAAGGCGGTCTCGAGCACGATGCCGCCGATCATCCGGCTGGAGCGACCCCGGGTGGTGACGTCGAGGATGCCCAGGCCGGGCAGCTGCACCCCGTCACTGGTGATGAAGGCGTGGCCGAACATCTGGTACATCCCGCAGATCATGAGCATCGGCACGCCGTCGGCGGCCAGCCCGCGCAGCCGGTCGGCGTTGACGGCGAGGTCCTCCTGCACCCGCGACTGCCCGGAGTCCTGCCCCCCGCCGCCCATGAACAGGTGCGGGTCCGGCGGCAACGGCATACCGGGGTGGTGGTCGTGCACGACGCAGTGGTAGCCGTGCCGACGGATCCGCGCGGCCAGGCATCGGGTATTGCCCAGGTCGCCGTAGATGGACATCTCCCGGGGGTAGAGGTGCACCAGGTGGACGGTGCCCTTGCTCGGGGCTCTCGAGGTGATCGTCACGCGCGCTCCTGACCGAACTGCGCCAGAGCGTAGCGGCCGGCGAGCATCCGGCGCAGGGCCATCATGGCGGTGTACGTGCAGTAGATGCGCTTGGGACCGCGGGGGTATGCCGCCAGGAGCCGGTCGAGCGCGCCGGCCAGGTCGGGCTCGACCTCGGCCACGGCCACCTCGTCGTAGTCCAGCCGAAGCGCCATGTCGTAGGCCCGGATGCCGCTGGTCAGCGCAATACCGCTGTCTCGCAACGACTCGAAGGACACGTCGTAGAGCCAGGACACGTCCTGGCCGTCGGCGTAGTCGTCGTTGATGGCGATCATCGTGGTCACCGGCTCGTCGCGGTAGGTGCCCAGGGCGACGGTGAAACCGGCCGGGTTCTTCACCAGGACCAGCTCCAGTGGTTGGCCGTCGGCGTCGATGACCTCGCCTCGCCCGAACGGCGGGAGCACCGTGCGCAGCGCCTCCAGCGCCGCAGCCTCGCGGAACCGGTCGCCGAGCACGACCCGGGCCATCGTCGCGGCCGCGGTGGCGTTGATCATCGCCGCGAGGCCACGCTGGTGCAGGGTCACCGGCCCGAGGGCCTGCTCGCCGAACAGCACCGAGAACGACCGGGCGTCGTGCGGGTGCAGCAGGCCGTCGCGCGGGCCGGGATGTGGCGGCGGGTCCTGGTCGGCGGAGCGGACGTCGGCCTCGTGCAGACTGGGCACCTCGCCCGCGAGCGCCGGGTCGACGCCGAAGTAGTGCACCGCCGCGGTCGGGGGGACGGCCGACGCGATCGGCGCGATAAAGGGGTCGTCCCGGTTGAGCACCACGGCCCGGGTGGTCTGGGCGGCGAGGTCCCGCAGGAGCCGGGCCGTGGTGTCGATCTCGGCGAACCGGTCGAGCTGGTCCCGGGCGACGTTGAGCAACAGCGCGTGGGTCGGGCGCACCACCCTGGCAAACGCCAGGGCGTGCCACTCATCCAGCTCGACGACGGCGACGTCGGCGCTCAGGCGCCCGCCGGCGGTGATCTCGGGGAGCATCGAGGAGATCACCCCTCGGGTGAAGTTGCTGCCCGTCGGGTTGGTGAACACCCGTAGCCCGTGCGCTCGGATGATCGCCGCCAGCACCTTGGTCGTCGTCGTCTTGCCGTTCGTGCCGGACACCACGACGACACCGTCGGGCAGCGCGCCGAGCGCGGTCGCCAGCAGCTGGGGGTCGATGCGCTCGGCGACCAACCCGGGGAAGGCCGATCCCCCTCCGCGCAGCCGGGTCGCCAGCCGGGTGGCCTTGCCGGCGAGGATCGCGGCGGTGGTCCGGAGCACGCCTGCCACCCTACGGCCGGTGGGGGGCTCACTCCCCGCGAGGCAGGGCGAACAGGTCGACGAACTCCTGGGCGGCACCCGGATCTCCGGTCAGCCGGATCGTGCCGGCGGCGACGAGCTCCGCCAGGGGATGTGGCCCGTATACCGCCATCGCCAGGGTGTTGCCCGTGCCCCCGAGGACGAACTGCGCCTGCAGGGGCCCGGCCGGCGCCGCGACCGGCAGCACCTGCCCGGCGCCGTCGAGGGCCGAGGTGAACCGCTCGGCTCCGAGGTCGAAGCCGGCCACGGTCCGCCGGCCGGTCGCGGCGTCCGCGTCGATCATGATCGTCATCGAGAGCATGAGCGCGGTCGGGCTGACGTGCAGGGTCGGGTCGTGACTGGGCAGACGGGCTCCCCACGCGGCCAGGGCGAGCAGGACCGGTCGCAGCGCGTGGCCCCGCGGCGTCAACTCGTAGTGCCCGAGCGTCGGGTGCCGGGTGAGGATGCCCTCCTCGGCCAGCTGCCGCAGCCGGGTGCTCAGCACGGCCGCCGTGATGCCCGGCAGCCCGCCCCGGATCGCTTGGAAACGCTTGGGGCTGAGCACCAACTCGCGCACGACGAGCAGCGCCCACCGGTCCCCGACGACGTCCAGGGCGGCCGCCGCAATACACCCCTCGTCGTAGCGCCGCCGGGTCAGCGTCATCTTTACATAGTATCAGTTGCTTTTTCGTACTGCGAGTGTGAGACTCGGTGGGCGGGTAGCACCGCACCGAGACCGAACGAGAGGACGAGACCATGCAGAGCTTCCACGGGACGCCGTGCTGGTACGAGCTGGGCACGAGCGACTTGGCCGCCGCGGGGGGGTTCTACGGCACGGCCCTGGGTTGGCGCGTCGCCGACTCGGGCATGGAGGGGATGACCTACCACCTGGCCACCGCCAGCGACGGCGGCGGGGTGGCCGGGATGATGCCGTTGGCCGGTCAGCAGGACGCCCCGCCGCCGAACTGGTGCATCTACTTCGGCGTCGACGACGCCGACGCCGCCGCTGCGGCCGTCACCGAGCGCGGCGGCACGCTCATCGTGCCGCCCTCGGACATCCCGGGCACGGGGCGCTTCGCCCTCTGCACCGATCCCCAGGGTGCTGCCTTCGGGGTCCTGCAGCCGCTGCCCATGGACACCCCGCCCAGCAGCTTCGCCTTCGACCAGAGCGCCGCCGGGCACGGCAACTGGCACGAGCTGATGAGCTCGGACCCGGTGGCCGCCTTCGACTTCTACTCCGCCCTGTTCGGCTGGACCAAGGGCGAGCCCATGGACATGGGCGACATGGGCACCTACCAGATCTTCCAGGACAAGGGCACCGACATCGGCGGGATGATGGGTCTGGGCCAGTCGCCGGTCTCCGCGTGGTTGCCCTACTTCGGGGTCGACGGCGTCGACCCCGCCATCGAGCGCATCACCGCCGGCGGCGGCACCGTCCACCACGGCCCGGCGGACGTCCCCGGCGGGGCGTTCATCGCGGTGGCCACCGACCCGCAGGGGGCGGCGTTCGCGGTGGTGGGCCCCAAGGAGAGCTCGGCGGCCTGACCGACCCGCACGGTATGCCGCGCCAGGCCCCCAGCCGTCGCGCGGCATACCGTGCTACTCCCACTCGATGGTGCCGGGCGGCTTGCTCGTCACGTCGAGCACCACGCGGTTGACCTCGGCCACCTCGTTGGTGACCCGGGTGGAGATTCGGGCCAGGACGTCGTAGGGCAGCCGGGTCCAGTCCGCGGTCATCGCGTCCTCGCTCGACACCGGCCGCAGCACCACCGGGTGGCCGTAGGTGCGCCCGTCGCCCTGCACCCCGACCGACCGGACGTCGGCCAGCAGGACGACGGGGCACTGCCAGATGTCCCGGTCGAGCCCGGCCGCGGACAGCTCCTCGCGGACGATGGCGTCGGCTCGACGCAACACGTCCAGGCGTCCTGCGGTCACCTCCCCGACCACCCGGATCCCCAGGCCCGGCCCCGGGAACGGCTGGCGCCAGACGATCCCGTCGGGCACGCCGAGGGCCCGGCCCACCGCTCTCACCTCGTCCTTGAACAGCGAGCGCAGCGGCTCCACGAGGGTGAACTGCAGGTCCTCGGGCAGCCCGCCGACGTTGTGGTGGGACTTGATGTTCGCCGCGCCCTCTCCGCCACCGGACTCGACGACGTCGGGGTAGAGGGTGCCCTGGACGAGGAACTCGATGGGGTGCCCGTCGGCGTCGGCGTGCCCGACCACGTCGCGGGCGGCCTGCTCGAACACCCGGATGAACTGCTCGCCGATCGCCTTGCGCTTGTCCTCCGGGTCGTGCAGGCCGGCCAGGGCGGCCAGGAACCGCTCCCGCGCGTCGACGACGACCAGGCGCACCCCGGTCGCCGCCACGAAGTCCTGCTCGACCTGCTCGGCCTCACCGGCGCGCAACAGCCCGTGGTCGACGAACACGCAGGTGAGCTGCTCGCCGACGGCCCGTTGCACCAGCGCCGCGGCCACCGAGGAGTCCACCCCACCGGACAGCGCGCACAGCACGTGCCCCGACCCGACCTGGGCGCGCACCGCGGCCACTAGCTCGTCGACGACGTTGGTCGGGGTCCAGGTCGGGTCGATGCCGGCCCCGTGCCGCAGGAAGTTCTCCAGCAGGCGTTGCCCGCATGCCGTGTGCGCCACCTCCGGGTGCCACTGCACGCCGTAGAGCCGGCGGCCCGGGTCCTCCACGGCCGCCACCGGCGCCCCGTCGGTCGCGGCGGTGACGCGCATCCCCGGCGGGGCGGCGGCGACCGAGTCGCCGTGACTCATCCACACCGACTGCTGCGGCGGCTGCCCGGAGAACAGCGTCGAGTCGCCGTCGAGGACCCGCGCGGCGGTGTGGCCGTACTCCCCTCGACCGGTGTGTGCCACCGTCCCCCCGAGCACCTGGACCATCGCCTGGAACCCGTAGCACAGCCCGAGCACCGGCACCCCGGCCTCCAGCAGCGCGGGGTCCAGGGCCGGCGCGCCGGCGGCATACACGCTCGAGGGCCCGCCGGACAGCACGATCGCCGCCGGTCGGCGCGCGAGCATCTGCGCGACCGGCATGGTGTGCGGCACGACCTCGCTGTAGACGCTCGCCTCGCGCACCCGCCGGGCGATGAGCTGGGCGTACTGCGCACCGAAGTCGACGACGAGCACCGGGCGGGCAGCCAGCGAGTCGGTCACCCGGCGAGGATATCGGCCGGTCGGGTGGCGACCCGCCGGGCGGGCTCAGTAGACCCGGGCGAGGATGGCGGTGGTCTCGGCGGTGATCCGCCGCTCGGCGACGAAGGGCAGCAGCGGCACGAACCCGGTGAGCAGGTTGAGCCCGATGCGCAGGATCGGCCAGGCCAGCTTGAGCCCGAGGTTGGCGATGGACCCCGCGTAGAGCATGTAGATGAACCCGTGGATGTAGCTCCAGTTGCGGGTGAAGAAGTTGTCCTGCCCGAAGCCGTACTTCATCACCATCTCGGCGACCAGGACGAACAGCGCGACCCCCGCGACGATCGCCATGACCCGGTAGATGCCCAACGCCTGGCGGATCTGCACCGGCTTGGCCAGGTGGGTCGGGTACATGCTCACGAAGGCGCTCCTGCGGTCGAGGTGTCGGGGCTCGGGGCCTCGGCGAGGGCCGGCGACCTCGAGCGGCGGTGGTCGTCGCGCACCATCCTCCACCACATCCACCCGACGAACGCCGCGAAGACCCACCACTGGATCGCGTAGGCGACGTTGCGGGCCGAGAGCCCACCGGGCGGTCGGGGCGGCGGCACCCGGTGTAGGGCCGGGCTGTCGGCGACCGGGCCGGCGGCGGCGACGTCGCCGGGGTCGGGCTGCTCGGACTGGGCGAAGAGGAACCCGTTGTACACGTCGCCGCCCCAGACGTTGAGCAGGGCGGGGACGTCCACTGCGGCGACCTGCCCCTCGCCCAGCGCGGTGCGCGGGGCCCGCGGGGACTCTGCGGGGGCGAGCGCGCCGACCACGGTCACCGACCCGGCCGGGGCCGGCGGTGCGGCGGACGGCGTGGGCACGAACCCCCGCACGACCGGCATCCGGGCTCCCGTCGCGTCGACGACGAGCGGCACGAGCACCCACCACCCGTCCACCCCGTCGAGGCGCCGGTCGGCGACCAGGACCTGGAGGGGTGCGTCGTAGCCACCGGTGGCGCGCAGGGCCCGCCCCGACCCGTCCGCGGGGAACTGGGTGTGCGGCGCCCACACCGCGGTGAGGTCCTCGATCGGGCGGGCCCGGGCCGCCTCGGCGGCCTCCCGCTGCCCGTCCTCGCGGGCCACGCCCAGCTGCCAGCGGCCCAGCTGGACGAATGCGAGGACCAGGACGGCGCCGAGGACGAGCAGCCCCAGCCACCGGGGTCGGGCGATCGTCCGCAGCACCGTCCCAGGCTAGATCAGCCCGGGACGGCCTCGACGAGCAGCACGTGCAGGGTCCGCGGGCCGTGCACCCCCTCGACCCGGTCCAGCTCGATGTCGCTGGTGGCGCTGGGCCCGGAGATCCAGGTGAGCGGACGCGGCATACCCTCCTGGGGACGCAGCCGGTGCACCGCCTCGGGCACGTCGTGCACCACCTGGTCGGCCCGCACTACGCACACGTGCAGGTCGGGCACCAGCGAGAGCGCCCGGCGCCCCTGGTCGGGGCCGTGGTCCAGGACGATCGTGCCGGTCGTCGCGACGGACACCGCCGAGGCGGTGACCACCGCGTCGACCGCGTCGAGGTCGGCGTGCCCGAGCCCGTCGTCGGCGACGACCCGGATGCCCTCCGGCACGGCCCCCAACCACGAGGGGTCCAGGCCGGCGGGGGCGAGCACCGACCCGGCGCCGTGGTCGGTCAGGGCCGCGGCGACGGCCGCCCCCACCCGCTCGGGCTCGACCCGCACCACGGTGGCGCGGTAGTCCACGACGTTCTCGACGAACAGCTCGATGGTCTCCGCCCGCCCTGGGGAGGGCTGCTCGACCCGGGGCGCGTCGCCCCGGGCGCCCACCGGCGCGGTGACGTCCGCCACCGCCCCCCGCACCCGGGCCAGGATGTCCTCTCGCGCGGTCACGACCGGCCTCCCTTCTCGCGGGCGTCCCACCAGTCACGGAACGACCGGGTGGGCGGAGTGGGCACGTCGCGGGCGCTGGTCCAGGCCGCGAACGGCCCCGGGACCGTGCCGATCGTGCGACCGGCCAGCAGCCGGCCGCCGAGCTTGGCGGCCCGCTGGGCCCGCTCGAGCCGGCGATGGTCGCCGAACATCCACGCCATGGCCTTCATGGCGCGGGCCTCGGCCGACCGTCGACCCTCGGCGTCGACGACCTTGGCCCGCAGGTGCACCAGCAGCGAGGGGATGTCGATGCGGACCGGGCAGACCTCGAAGCACGCCCCGCACAGCGACGAGGCGTAGGGCAGGGACCGGTCCACCGGGCTGGCCGTGCCGCGCAGCTGTGGGTTGAGGATGGCCCCGATCGGGCCGGGATAGACCGACCCGTAGGCGTGCCCGCCGGTGCGCTCGTATACCGGGCAGGTGTTCAGGCACGCCGAGCAGCGGATGCACCGCAACGCCTGACGGCCCACCGGGTCGGCGAGCACGTGCGAGCGGCCGTTGTCCAGCAGCACGACGTGCACCTGCTGGGGCCCGTCGCCGGGATGCACGCCGGTCCACATCGAGGTGTACGGGTTCATCCGCTCCCCGGTGGAGGACCGCGGCAGCAGCTGCAGGAAGGTGCCGAGGTCCTGCCAGGTCGGCAGGACCTTCTCGATCCCGACCACCGAGATCAGCGTCTCGGGCAGGGTGAGGCACATCCGCCCGTTGCCCTCGGACTCGACGACCACGAGCGTCCCGGTGTCGGCGACGGCGAAGTTCGCCCCGGACACCGCGACCTTGGCCCGCAGGAACTTCTCCCGCAGATGCAGCCGAGCCGCCTCGGCCAGCCGCTTGGGCTCGTCGGTGAGGTCGTCCGGTGCCGGCCGGCCGACCAGGCCCATCTCCCGGCGGAAGATCTCGCGGATCTCCGAGCGGTTGCGGTGGATCGCCGGCACGAGGATGTGCGAGGGGCGGTCGTGACCGAGCTGGACGATGAGCTCGGCCAGGTCGGTCTCCCAGGCGTGGATGCCCTCGGCCTCCAGGGCCTCGTTGAGCTCGATCTCCTGGGTGGCCATCGACTTGACCTTGACGATCTCGCCGGTGCCCTGGGCCTTGGCGATCTGCACGACGATCCGGCACGCCTCCTGGGCGTCACGGGCCCAGTGCACGACGGCGCCGTTGCGCACGAGGTTGTCCTCCAGCTGCGGCAGGTACGCCGCGAGATGGGTCATCAGCTCGTCCTTGGCGTCCGCACCGGCCTGGCGCAGGTCCTCCCAGTGCGCCAGCTCCCCGACCACCCGGGCCCGCTTGGCGCGGATGACCCCGGTGGCGTGCGCGAGGTTGCGCCGCTGCTGGGTGTTGGCCAGGGCGGCCCGGGCCGCTGCGGGGAACTTCGGCATCCCGACGAAGGTCGGCGTGGTCACCTGCACCGGGCCCGGCGTGGGGGATGCGGGGCGGGCCGTGGTCGTCATGCCGGGTCCTGTTCGGTCGAGGCGAGCACCTGGGCCAGGTGCAGGGTGCGGATGCCGGCCCGCTGTCGCGACAGCACCTGGCCCATGTTCATCAGGCACATGTTGTCGCCGGCGACGAGCACCTCGGCCCCGGTCTCGCGCACGTGCCGCACCTTGTCGGTGGCCATCGAGATGGACACGTCGGGGTTCTTCAGCGAGAAGGTCCCGCCGAAGCCGCAGCACTCCTGCTGGTTGGGCAGCTCGACGAAGGTCAGGCCGCGCACCGCCTGCAGCAGCCGTTGCGGGCGGTCGCCGACCTTGGCCACCCGCACCGAGTGGCAGGTCGGGTGGTAGGTCACCCGGTGCGGGAAGTACGCCCCGACGTCCAGGACGCCGAGCACGTCCACGAGGAACTCGGACAGGTCGTAGACCCGCGGGGTGAGCGCGTCGACCGCCCGGGTCAGGCCGGGGTCGCCGGCACCCTGCGCGAGGTCGTGGTGCTGGTGGCGGATCGCCCCCACGCACGACCCGGTCGGCGCGACGATCGCGTCGTAGCCGGCGAAGGTCTCGACGAAGCCGCGCACCAGCGGCACCGCCTCGGCGGCATACCCGGTGTTGGTGAAGATCTGCCCACAGCAGGTCTGCTCGCGCGGGAACTCCACGCGCACCCCGAGCCGCTCGAGCACCTGCACCGTGGCGATCGGCGTGCCGGGCCACATCGTGTCGTTGTAGCACGCGGCGAACAACGCCACCCGCAGGCCGGCTCGGGTCCCGGTCGAGGGGGCCGGCACCGTGGCGGTCACGGCAGGACCCACGACAGGACACTGGACTGCAGGCCGACGAGCAGGCACATCGCGACGATGAGCCCCACGCTCCAGAGGATGACCTTGCGGAAGATGTCCGACTCGCGTCCGACCAGGCCGACCGCGGTGGCGGCGATGGTGAGGTTCTGCGGGCTGATCATCTTGCCGACGACGCCGCCGGAGGTGTTGGCCGCCACGAGCAGGGTCGGGTCGAGCCCGGCGCCCTTGGCCGCGGTCTGCTGCAGGGTGGCGAACAGCGCGTTGGCGCTGGTGTCCGAGCCGGTCACCGCGGTGCCGATCCAGCCGAGGATCGGGGAGAAGAACGCGAACGCCGCACCGGTGCCGGCGATCCACGTGCCGACGGTGATGGTCTGACCGGAGAGGTTCATCACGTAGGCCAGGGCGAGCACCGAGGCGACGGTGAGGAACGCGAAGCGCATCTTGTATGCCGTGTCCTTGACCTCCTTGCCCCAGGCCGCCGCCGAGACGCCGTACACCGCGGCGGTGATGATGGAGCACAGCAGCAGGCTGGTGCCGGGCGAGCTGAGCCAGGAGAAGGTGTAGACCGTCGAGGTGTTCTTGGCCCCGCTGGCGGTCAGGACGTTGCCGTCCAGGCCCGGCCACCCGATCTTCAGGTCGGTGCCGGCCAGCCAGTTCTTCACCGGGTCGACGAGCTTGGCGACGGAGAAGACGGCGATGACCAACAGGTAGGGGAACAACGCCATGAGGATCCGAGCACCGGTGAGGCTGCGCGCCCGCGCGGCGAGCTCGGACTCGGACACGGCATACTGGCCGGCCACCCCGGCGGCGCCGGCGGCGCCACCCGGGCCGCCGCCCACCAGGGCCAAGTCGCGCTCCCGCTCGAGCGCCAGGGAGCTGGCCGCGTCCTCCTTGCCGACCGGCTTCCAGACCCGCAGGAACAGCACGGCCGCGGCTAGGCCGACGAGCGAGGCGATGATGTCGGTGAGCTCGACCGAGATGTAGGTCGCCGAGACCCACTGGGCGATGGCGAAGGCGACGCCGACGACCACGGCGACCGGCCAGGTCTGCCGCACGCCCCGGCGCCCGTCGACCATGAGCACGAGCAGCAGCGGCACGAACAGGGCGATGAACGGGGTCTGGTGCCCGACGTAGGCGCCGATCTGGGTGTAGGGGATCTTCGTCAGTGAGCCGGCGGTGATGATCGGCGTGCCGATCGCGCCGAAGGCCACCGGGGCGGTGTTGGCCAGCAGGACGACCGCGGCGGCACGCAGCGGGCTGAAGCCCAGGGCCATGAGCATGACCCCGGTGATCGCCACCGGGGCGCCGAACCCGGCCAGGGCCTCGAGCAGGCCGCCGAAGCAGAAGGCGATGATGATCGCCTGGATACGCGGGTCGTCGGAGATGAGGTGGAAGGTCGCGCGCAGATCCTCGAAGCGGCCACTGGCCACGGTGATCTGGTAGAGCACGATCGCCGTGAAGACGATCCACATGATGGGGAACAGGCCGAAGACGCCGCCCTCGGTGGCCGAGAGCACGGCCAGGCCGACCGGCATCTGGTAGGCCAGCACGGCGACGACGATGGCCACGGCCACCGCGGTGAGGCCGGCCCAGTGGGCCTTCCACCGCAGCACGCCGAGGGTGAGGAAGACGGTGAGCAGGGGGATGAGGGCGACGAGGGCGGACAGCACCAGGCTGCCGCCCAGTGGGGCCAGCTGAGGGGTGAACCCGTCCGTGGGGAGGGCGAGGGTGGGGGTCATCGGCGTACCTCCTGGGTGCGGCCGTCACGACATCGGGATGGTCGCCCGCGGTGGTCTGACCGGGCCGGTTCCGGCACCTGCCGGGACGGTCCGCCTCATCGAATGGTCAGACCATTTTGGGTTGTGGACACGGTATGGTCTGACCATTGATTCCGTCAATACCCTGGTGTCGATCCGGCGCCGAGCGGTCCCCCGCTCCGCCGAACCCCTGGGAGGCCCTCGTGAGTGCCGCAGCCACGCCCGGGCCCCTGGTGCCCCCGCAGCCGGGCCCGAGCGCCGACGGGGAGCGCGGGGGCCTGCGGGCGTTCGAGGTGGTGCTGCACTGGGTGGAGTCGAGGATCCTCGCCGGCGAGCTGACCGTCGGCGACCAACTACCCCCCGAGCGCGAGCTGGCCCGCCAGCTCGACGTCAGTCGGGCCGCGGTGCGCGAGGCGGTCCGGACCCTGGCCGCCCAGGGGGTGGTGCGCTCGGCGGTGGGCGCCGGGGCCGCCGGCGGCACCACGGTCACCGCCCTGCCGGCTCGCGCGCTGGAGCGCTTCCTGCGCCTGCACGTCGCCCTCGCCAACTTCCCGCTCCCTGACGTCATCGAGGCCCGGATCGCCTTGGAGCGCCTCAGTGCTCGCCTGGCCGCACGGAACGCCCAGCCGGACCACCTGGTGGCGATGCGGACCGCCCTGGCGGTCATGCAGACGCCCGGGGTGGGCCGGGCCGCGTTCAACGACGCCGACACCGCCTTCCACGTGGCCATCGCCGACGCGGCCGGCAACCGGCTCGCCGCCGACCTCACCGTGGCCATCCGCGAGTCCATGCGCAGCCCGCTGCTGGTCGCCTTCCACCACGTCGCGGACTGGGACGGTCTGGTCGAGGGCCTGCGCGGCGATCACGGCGCTATCTTCGCGGCCGTCCTCGGGCGCGACGCCGACGCCGCCGAGCGGCTCGTCGAGACCCATATCCGCCAGGCCTGGGGGCGGCTGGCTCCGGGGCTGCCCGGGGCGGGCTGAGCCACCGCCGCGGCGGCCTACCGCCGGGTCAGCCCGCGACGCCCACCCGCCGGTATGCCGCGCCCTGCGGCGGCCTCGGGTCGGGCTGGCCCCGGCGGGGCCACAGCGAGAAGGCCCGCTCGGCCTGGGCGGTGATGGTCAGCGCCGGGTTCACCCCGAGGTTGGCCGAGACCGCCGAGCCGTCCACGACGTGCAGCCCCGGGTAGCCCCACACCCGGTGGTAGGGGTCGACCACCCCGTCGGCCGGCGAGTCGGCGATGACGCAGCCGCCGAGGAAGTGCGCGGTGAGCGGCATGTCGACGACGGCCGAGACGTTGCCGCCGGCAGTGGCTCGCCCGCCCACCTGCCGCCCCAGCGCGCTCGCCAGCGCTCGCGCGGCGGCGGTGGCCTGCGGGAACCACGTCGGGTTCGGCTCGCCGTGGCCCTGCGTCGAGGCCAGTCGGACCCGCCCCCACCGCCGCCGCCCGGACACGGTGAGGGAGTTGTCCACCGACTGCATGACCAGGGCGATCGCGGTGCGCTCGGACCACCGATGCAGCACCAGGGTCCGGGCGAAGGCGGCGGGCTGGCGGGCGGCGTCGGCGGCGAACCGGGCCAGCCGGCGCGCCAGCCCGCCGACACCGGCGTCGACCATGATCGTCGCGAGGGCTCCCATGAGGTTGGAGCCCTTGCCGTAGCGGACGTTCTCGACGTGGGTGTGCTCGTCGACGTGGAAGGACGTGGTGATGGCCACGCCCGCGGTGAGGTCCACGCCCGGCGGCACCCGGAACAGCTCGGCTCCTGCCAGCGCCTCGGAGTTGGTGCGGGTGAGCCGGCCCAGGGCGCCGGACAGCGCGGGCAGCGAGCCGGCCTTGGCCCGGTGCAGCAGCTGCTGCGTCCCCCATGCCCCGGCGGCGAGCACGACCTGGCCGGCGGTGACGGTGCGGCGGTCCTTGCGGCGCCAGGCACCGCTGCGCTCGGTGGTCACGGCGTAGCCGCGGTCGGCGCGGCTCGGGTCCAGCGGGCGCACGTCCACCACGGTGCGCAGCGGCTCGATGACCACCCCGAGGCGTTCGGCCAGCCACAGGTAGTTCTTCACCAGGGTGTTCTTCGCCCCGTCCCGGCAGCCGACCATGCAGTTGCCACACAGCGTGCAGCCGGTCCGCGCCGGGCCCTGCCCGCCGAAGTACGGGTCCGGGACGGTCCGGCCGGGCTCGCCGAACCACACCCCGACCGGGGTGTGCCGGAAGGTCTGCCCCACTCCCAGCTCGTCGGCGGCTACGCGCATGGCCCGCTCTACCGGGCCGTCGCAGGTGTTCTCGACGACGCCCAGCATGCGCGCTGCGGTGTCGTAGTGCGGGCCGAGCTCGGCGGCCCAGTCGGCGATGTGGCCCCACTGACGGTCGGCGAAGAAGGCCGGTGGCGGGACGTAGAGGGTGTTGGCGTAGTTGAGCGAGCCGCCCCCGACGCCGGCACCGGCGAGGATCAGCACGTCGCGCAGCCGGTGGATCCGCTGGACCCCGAAGCATCCCAGCCGCGGGGCCCACAGGTACCGACGCACGTCCCACGAGGTCACCGCGAAGTCCGTGTCGGCGAACCGGCGGCCCGCCTCGTAGACGTGCACGGCATACCCCTTCTGCGCCAGGCGCAGCGCGGCCACCGAGCCGCCGAATCCGGAGCCGACGACGACGACGTCGTGCTCGTATGCCGCGCCGGTCACGACGGCGCCACGGCCAGGGCCAGCGCGGCCAGCGCGCCCGCTGCGGTCATCGCAGACCCAGGGTCTTCATCGCCCGCAGCGCGCCGGTCATCGTCCGGGTCCATCCGGCGTCGGACAGCCCCCGCGGCGGCCCGAAACCCAGTCCGTGCTGGCTGGTGACGTTCTGGACCTCGGTGAACCGACGGATGCCCTCCGGTCCGTGCCGGCGGCCGACGCCGGAGTCCTTGCGGCCCCCCAACGGCGCGCCGGCGGACCCCCAGACGGCGGCATACCCCTCGTTGATGCTCACCGTGCCGGTGACCAGCTGCCCGGCCAGCCGGCGGGCGGCCGGCACGTCGCGGGTCCAGATCGCGGCGTGCAGGCCGTACTCGGTGTCGTTGGCCACCGCCACCGCATGCGCGTCGGAAGTCACCCGGTAGAGGGCCACCAAGGGTCCGAAGGTCTCCTCGTCGCGGCAGGCCATCGCCGCGGTGACCCCGTCGATGACCGTCGGCTCGAAGACATAGGGCCCCAGGTCGGGTCGGACGCGACCGCCCACGAGGACGCGCGCGCCCTTGCCGACCGCGTCGGCGAGGTGGGCTCGCACCCGCTCGAGCTGGCGGGGACCGGCGAGGCTGCCCATGTCGATGCCGTAGGACAGGGCGGTGCCCAGCCGCATCGCCCGCACCCGGGCGAGGAACCGGTCGACGAAGCCGTCCGCGACGTCCTCGTGGACGAGGACCCGCTCGGTGTGCATGCACAGCTGGCCGGCCGATCCGAAGCACGAGCGCACCGCACCCTCCGCGGCCCGATCGAGGTCGGCGTCGGCCCGCACGTACAGCGAGTTCTTGCCCCCGAGCTCCAACGACGCGCCGACCAGCCGTCGCCCGGCACGCTGGCCGACCTTGCGCCCCACCTTGGTCGAGCCGGTGAAGCAGACGTAGTCGCTGTGGTCGAGCACGGCCTCGGCGACCTCGGCATCGCCGACGAGGACCTGCACCGAGCCGGCCGGCAGGCCCGCCTCATGCAGCAGGCTCACCCCGTAGAGGGCCGTCAGGGCGGCCTGCGGATCGGGGCGCAGCAGCACGGCGTTGCCGGCCAGCAGGGCGGGCAGGGCGTCGCCGATCGGCAGGGACAGGGGATAGTTCCACGGGGTCACCATGCCGACGACGCCGACCGGGTGGTGGCTGGTGACGGTGCGGCTCAGCGCCGGGAACGCACCGCCGGTGCGCCGGGGGGCCAGGTATGCCGCGCCGTTGCGGCCGTAGTGGCGCGCCACGAGGGCGATGTCGGCGATCTCTTCGAAAGCGTGCGCGCGGGCCTTGCCCGATTCCAGCTGCACCAGATCCAGCAGCGGTTCCTGACGGGTCAGGACCAGGTCGTGTACCCGCAGCAGGACCGCGGCCCGGTGCGGCAGCGGCTGCCTCGCCCACGCTTGGTGCGCGCGACGGGCCGCGCACAGGGCCAGCGGCACGTCGGCCGGCCTGGACTGGGGGACCACCGCCACGGCCGCCCCGGTCATGGGGCTCACCGTCGGTCGGCCGACCGCCCGGGGACCGGCGGCGACCAGGGCGGTGAGCCGGTCCAGCAGCGCCGGCGGCACGGCATACCGTGCGGACGCCGACGGGGCCGACGCCTGGACCAGCGCGTTCATGGGACCCAAGCGTACGGGGGCGTGAGGCGCCCGACGACTGGGCCGCTCAGGCGTGACCGGTCGGCGCGAGGACGACCTCGACTCGCTGGAACTCCTTGAGGTCGGAGTAGCCCGTCGTCGCCATGGCCCGGCGCAGCGCGCCGATGAGATTGGTCGCCCCGTCGGCCGAGCGCCCGGGGCCGAAGAGGATCTCCTCCAGCGGTGCCCGCAGCCCCACCTCGACCCGCTCCCCGCGGGGCAGCGCGTGGTGGTGGGCCTCGGGCCCCCAGTGGTAGCCCCCTCCGGGGGCCTCGCTCGCCCGGGCCAGGGCCGCGCCCAGCATCACCGCGTCGGCGCCGCAGGCGATCGCCTTGACGACCTCGCCGGAGCTGCCCACCCCGCCGTCGGCGATGACGTGGACGTACCGTCCGCCCGACTCGTCGAGGTAGTCGCGCCGGGCCGCGGCGACGTCGGCGACCGCGCTGGCCATCGGCGCGTGGATGCCCAGGGTGCGCCGGGTGGTGTGGGCGGCCCCCCCGCCGAACCCGACGAGCACGCCGGCCGCACCGGTGCGCATGAGGTGCAGGGCGGCGGTGTAGGTGGCCGCCCCGCCGACGATGACCGGCACGTCGAGCTCATAGATGAAGCGCTTGAGGTTGAGCGGCTCGGCCTGACCCGACACGTGCTCGGCCGACACGGTGGTCCCCCGGATGACGAACAGGTCCACCCCGGCGTCGACGACGGTGCGCCACAGGGCCTGGGTGTGCTTGGGGGACAACGCTCCCGCGACGGTGACCCCCGCGGTGCGCAGCTCGCGCAGCCGCTCGGCGACCAGCTCGGGCCGGATCGGCTCGGCGTAGATCTGCTGCATCCGCGCGGTAGCGCGGGCCCCGTCCACGGCGGCGATCTCCGCCAGCAGCGGCTCCGGGTCGGGGTAGCGGGTCCACAACCCCTCGAGGTCGAGCACGCCCAACCCGCCGAAGCGCCCGAGGGCGATCGCCGACTGCGGCGAGGTGACCGAGTCCATCGGCGCGCCGAGGACCGGGATGTCGAAGTGGTAGGCGTCGATCTGCCAGGACACCGAGACCTCTTCGGGGTCGCGGGTGCGCCGCGAGGGCACCACGGCGATCTCGTCGAAGGAGTACACCCGCCGGCCGCGTTTGCCGCGCCCGATCTCGATCTCGGTCACCGGCAAACCCTACCGGGGCGGCATACCGGCGCCGTCGACGCGCCTGCCGCGGGATGCCGCACCGCGCCCGCCCGCGACTACGGCCGGGCGGTGTAGTTGGGCGCCTCGACCGTCATCTGCACGTCGTGGGGGTGGCTCTCCTTGAGGCCGGCCGCGGTGATCCGCACGAACCGGCCGCGCTCCTGCAGCTCGGGGATGGTCCGGGACCCGACGTAGAACATCGACTGGGCCAGGCCGCCGACGAGCTGGTGGACGACCGAGGCGACCGGGCCACGGTAGAGCACCTGCCCTTCGATCCCCTCGGGGACGATCCGGTCGTCGGTCGCCACGTCGGCCTGGAAGTAGCGGTCGCGGGAGTAGGACTTCTTGCCGCGCGAGCTCATCGCGGCCAGCGACCCCATGCCGCGGTAGCTCTTGAACTGCTTGCCGTTGACGAAGATCGTCTCGCCCGGGCTCTCCTCGCACCCGGCCAGCAGCGACCCGAGCATGACCGTGTCGGCTCCGGCGACGAGAGCCTTGGCGATGTCGCCGGAGTACTGCAGCCCCCCGTCGGCGATGACCGGCACCCCGGCCGGCTTGGCGGCCTGGGCGGCGGCGTGCACCGCGGTCACCTGGGGCACGCCGACCCCGGCGACCACCCGGGTGGTGCAGATCGAGCCGGGGCCCACGCCGACCTTGACGGCGTCGGCGCCGGCGTCGACCATCGCCTGGGCGCCCTCACGGGTCGCGACGTTGCCGCCGATCACCTGGACGTGCGCGGTGGCCGGGTCGCCCTTGATCCGCTTGAGCATGTCGAGCAGCACCCGGGCGTGCCCGTGCGCGGTGTCGACGACCAGGACGTCGACACCGGCCTCGACGAGCCGGTAGGCCCGCTGCATGGCGTCCCCGAAGTAGCCGATCGCCGCGCCGACCATGAGCCGACCCTGGGCGTCCTTGCTGGCCAGCGGGAACTGCTCGGACTTGACGAAGTCCTTGACGGTGATGAGCCCGGCCAGGCGGCCCCGTGGGTCGACCAGCGGCAGTCGCTCGCGCTTGTGCTGGCGCAGCAGCACGGTGGCGTCCTCCCGCGAGATGCCCACCGGTGCGGTGATGAGCGGCATGGGCGTCATGACCTCGCGGACGAGGGTGCCGGCCCACTCGGCCACCGGGGTGAAGCGCAGGTCGCGGTTGGTGATGATCCCGATGAGCAGCCCGGTCGCGTCGACGACCGGCAGGCCGGACACGCGGTACTGCCCACACAGCTGGTCCAGGTCCTCGAGAGTGGCGTCCGGGCCGATGGTGATGGGATTGGAGATCATCCCGGTCTGGGTGCGCTTGACGACGTCGACCTGGTAGGCCTGGTCCTCGACCGAGAGGTTGCGGTGGACGACGCCCAGGCCGCCCTGACGGGCCATGGCGATGGCCATCCGCGACTCGGTGACGGTGTCCATGGCCGAGGACACCAGGGGGATGCGCACCGAGATCTCCCGGGTCAGCGAGGTGGTGGTGTCGACCTCGCTCGGCACGACGTCAGTCTCACCGGGCAGCAGCAGGACGTCGTCGTAGGTCAGCCCCAGCGCCTCGAACGGCGCCGCCGGCTCGGATGCGCGGTCCATTGCGGAAGTCTACGTCGCCGGTATGCCGCGCCGGGCCGACGTCCCGCAACGGCCCTCGCGGCGGACTCCCTCGGTGGCCGGCGACCTACTCGGTGGCCCGGGCGGTGCCGGACTGGGCGGTGCCGGACTGGGCGGTCGCACGCTGAGGTGTCGTGCCCGCAGCGCTGCCGCCCGCGGCCGGGCCGCCCTGGGTGCTGCCGCCCGGAGCGTTGCCCCCGGTGGCGCTGCCCCCGGTCGCACTGCCGCCCGTGGCGCTGCCGCCGTTGGCGTTGCCGGCCAGGTTGGCGCCCTGGGCCTTGCCGCCCGAGCTGCCACCCATGGGCGCAGCGCCCTGGCCGCCTTGGGCACTACCGCCGTCGGCGCCGCTGGCCGGGGTGGCACCCTGCGGGTGGGCACCCTGCGGGTTGGCACCCTGCGCGTTGGTCCCCTGCGGGTTGCCGCCGTGCGCGTTGCCGACGGACCCGGCCACGCCCGCACCCGAGCCGCCGCCTACCGGGCCGCTCGCCGTGACCTGGCCCCCCGCGGTGGCCCCCGGATCGGCGGGTCCGTCGGCCCCGTCGCCGGCCGTGGCACCCCGCGGTTGCTCGACCGGGATGGGCAGGCCATCCCCGAGCCTGGCGGGGACCGCCACGGCGGCCTGGGCGTCGGGCAGGGACGCCGGCGCCGGCGCCCACTCATCGCCCGCCAGCCCGGGCAGCGTGATGACCCATGCCTGCGGGAAGGCTCCCATCAGGGCGGTGGTCCGCACGGACAGGCCCGGGCCACCCCCCTGGGAGGTGTCGAGCGATCCGGCGACCCGGTCCCCGGCGCGGGTCAGCCATGGCGCGGAGTCGGACGAGCGCGCCGCCCCGTTGAGGGCCGCCGCGAGGGTGGCACTCGCCCCGACGAAGGCCATCGTGGCCAGCGACCCCCCGACCAGGCGCCAGCGGGTGGAGCGCCGGGGTCGACTGCGCGGCCCGATCGGGACGTCGCAGGCCAGCGCGAGATCCGCCAGCAACGCCGCGGCCGGGTCGGAGCCGGCATACCGGCGTTCGGCGAGGGCGTCGAGCAGCAGGTCGTCCTGCACGACCGGATCGACCGTCCACCTGGTCATGAGGCCACCTCCTTCGCCTCGCCCGCCAGCCGCTGGCGCAGGGCGACGAGCGCGCGATGCTGCGCGACCCGGACTGCCCCCGGGGTCGTCTGCAATGAGGCTGCCGTCTCGTCCGTGCTCAGCCCTATGACCACCCGCAGCAGCAGGACCTCGCGCTGGGTCGGCGGCAGCGCCTCGATCATCGTCATGGCGCGGGAGGCGTCGTCGCGCACCACGGCCAGGGTCTCGGGCCCGGGCGCCTGGTCGGCCCGGTCGGGGATCTCCCCGGTGGGTGCCGCGGAGCGAAGGATGCCCCGCTGGACGTCGGCCACCTTGCGGGCGGTGACCGAGTAGACGAACGCCTCGAAGGGGTACCCGCGCTCCTGGTAGGTGGGCAGCGCCGTGAGCACGGCCATGCACACCTCCTGGGCGACGTCTTGGGCGGCGTCCTCGACGCCGTGTCGAGTCAGCCGCGCTCGGGCGTAGCGCAACGCCATCTGCCGGACCCGCCCGAGCAGGACCTCGGTCTGAGCCCCTCCGCTCGAGCGCGCCGCGTGCGCGAGGTCGCGCAGCGATGGCGGCGCGTCCCCTGCCAGGGACATCGCCCGGATCGACGCGGACGTTACGGCAGGGGCCACCGGCGCCCCCGAAGCGCGCGCGTCACCCATGGACAACCGTCGCCCCCCGACTCCCCTGGACCATCCGGCCTGCGGAATGCTAACACCCACGGTCCGCCGGATCTGCCGGAATCGCCGAATCGCCGAAGCGGTGCGCGGGGGGATCGTGCGGACCCGTGCTCGCCCGACGGCAGCGCTTTCCCGGCTGCGGCGACGCACTCTTTGCCAAGCCTTGACCACACCCTGGACAGCGGCCGACCAACGGCAGGCTAGCGTCCCCAGGACGCGGGGTTACCCCGCGGTAGCCAACGGGACACCTCAGGGGGCACGCACGACATGGCAGAGATTTCCCGCCTGCCCGGGCCGTCGGCCGACCGCTGGCGCTGGCAGACGGTCGGCTCCTGCCGATCGCTGGGCTCGGAGACCTTCTTCCACCCTGAGGGCGAGCGTGGCAGTGCCCGCCGTAACCGCGCGACGGCCGCCAAGTCGGTATGCGGCGGATGCCCCGTGCTGCGTCAGTGCCGCGAGCATGCCCTCGCCGTGCGCGAGCCGTACGGCGTGTGGGGCGGGCTGACCGAGGAGGAGCGACAGGCCGTGTATGCCGGTCGCCTCGCCATCCCCGCATAGGGCGTCGTGCCCCTAGCGGTCGGTGTCCCCGGTCCCCCGGCCGCGGCATACCGACCGGGCGTGGGCCGTTCGGACATGCAGGGCCGGGCCGCCCCCCGAGGGAGGACGACCCGGCCGCTGCCGTGCGAGGCGGGGCTCAGTGCCCGTGCCCGTGCCCGTGGCCACCGGCCGCGGCGGGCTCCTCCTCCTTCTTCTCCACGACCAGGGTGTCGGTGGTGAGGATCATCGAGGCGATCGACGCGGCGTTGCGCAGCGCCGACCGGGTGACCTTGACCGGGTCGATGATGCCCGCCTTGAGCAGGTCGCCGTACTCGCCGGTCGCGGCGTCCAGACCCTGGCCCACCGGCAGGTCGGCGACCTTGGTGGTCACGACGTAGCCCTGGAAGCCGGCGTTCTCGGCGATCCACCGCAGCGGCTCGGCGCACGCCTTGCGGACGATCGCCACCCCGGTGGCCTCGTCGTGGGTCATCCCGTGGTCGTCCAGCGCGGACGTCGCGTGGATGAGGGCGGTGCCGCCGCCGGCGACGATGCCCTCCTCGATGGCCGCTCGGGTGGCCGAGATGGCGTCCTCGATGCGGTGCTTCTTCTCCTTGAGCTCGACCTCGGTGTGCGCGCCAACCTTGATGACGCACACTCCCCCGGCGAGCTTGGCCAGGCGCTCCTGCAGCTTCTCGCGGTCCCAGTCGGAGTCGGTGCGCTCGATCTCGGCCTTGATCTGACCGACCCGGGCCTCGACGTCGGCCTTCGCGCCGGCACCGTCGATGACGGTCGTGGTGTCCTTGGTGACGACCACCCGGCGGGCCTGGCCGAGCACGTCGAGCCCGGCCTGGTCGAGCTTGAGGCCGACCTCCTCGGCGATGACCTGACCTCCGGTGAGGATCGCCAGGTCCTGCAGCATCGCCTTACGGCGGTCGCCGAAGCCGGGGGCCTTGACGGCCGCGACGTTGAAGGTGCCGCGGATCTTGTTGACCACCAGCGTGGAGAGCGCCTCGCCGTCGACGTCCTCGGCGACGATGACCAACGGCTTGCCGGTCTGCACGACCTTCTCCAGCACCGGGAGCAGGTCGGTGATCGCCGAGATCTTGCTCTGGTGGATGAGGATGTAGGCGTCCTCGAGGACGGCCTCCATGCGCTCGGCGTCGGTGATGAAGTACGCCGAGATGTAGCCCTTGTCGAACTGCATGCCCTCGGTGAACTCCAACTCGGTCGCCGTCGTCGAGGACTCCTCGACCGAGATGACCCCGTCTTTGCCGACCTTGTCGAAGGCCTGCGCGATGGTCTCGCCGATGGCTTCGTCCTGCGCGGACAGGGCCGCGACCTTGCCGATCTCGTCGGTGCCCTCGACCTCGCGGGCGTTGGCCAGCAGCCGGTCGTTGACCGCCTCGACGGCCTTGTCGATGCCGCGCTTGAGCGCGGCCGGAGCGGCGCCGGCGGCCACGTTGCGCAGCCCCTCCTTGACCATCGCCTGGGCCAGCACGGTCGCAGTGGTCGTGCCGTCACCGGCGATGTCGTTGGTCTTGGTGGCGACCTCCTTGGCGAGCTGGGCGCCGAGGTTCTCGTAGGGGTCCTCGAGCTCGATCTCGCGGGCGATGGTCACCCCGTCGTTGGTGATCGTCGGGGCGCCCCACTTCTTGTCGATGACGACGTTGCGGCCCTTGGGGCCCAGGGTCACCTTGACGGCGTTGGCGAGCGCGTCCACGCCTCGCTCCAGCGCCTTGCGTGCGGAGTCGTCGAACTCCAGCGTCTTGGCCATGGGTGATGTTCCTCCGGTCAGCCGACGACGGCCAGGACGTCGCGTGCCGACAGGATGAGGTACTCCTGCCCGCCGTGCTTGATCTCGGTGCCGCCGTACTTGCTGTAGATCACCCGGTCGCCGACCTTGACGTCCAGCGGCACGCGGTTGCCCTTGTCGTCGATGCGGCCCGGGCCGATCGCGAGGACCTCGCCCTCCTGCGGCTTCTCCTTGGCGGTGTCCGGGATGACCAGCCCGCTGGCGGTCGTCGTCTCGGCCTCCAGGGACTTGACCAGGATGCGGTCTTCGAGCGGCTTGATGGAAACCGACACTTCGGTGTCCTTCCGTATCTGGTCCGGGGCCTCGGCCGAGGCACCCGGGGGTTGTCTGGGTGTTGTCTGGAGTGCCCCGCTGGCCTCGCCGTCGCGGGGGTCGACGCCGGCCGGGCTGTCACTCTCCAGGTGAGAGTGCTAACGCCAAATCTAGGTATGCCGTTAGCACTCGGTCAAGTCGAGTGCCAGCCGAGGGCGGTTTGCCGGTCCGCGCCGCGCCCGCCCTCACTGCGCAGCGGGGGCGGCGCCGTGCCTGGTGTCGGCTCGTCGGGTGGTGTCGCGATGCGGCGGCGACGGGCGGTGGGCCCCCTGCGGCCGTCCCGCCCGCCGAGGGCCTGTGCGAGAGTGCACCGGTGAGCCTCGTCGCCACGCGACACATCGTCCTGCTCGGCACGAACCCGCCCCGGGCGATCCAGGTGGCGTCGTCGGGGGACCGACCCCCGCGCGCGAGCGCCGCCGGGTGCAGGCCAGGGGTCGCCGACGCGAGCCTGCCCCCTGGGAGGCCGCGACCGTGATCAGGGGCAGCGGCGAGAGGAGCATCCGGGGTGCATCCGCAGGGCCGAGCCGGTGAGCTCCGAGCCGGCGGCACGGACGTCGCGGCACGCGGCACCGGGGCGTGCTGATGGATCTCGAGACGGCGCGCTGGCTGGTCTCGCCCGGGGGTCGGGCGGTGCTCGGCGGGGTGGCGACCTACCGAGCCGACACCGAGCTGGCCGAGCAGGCGCGACTGCGGGCCGGTGGTCTGACGCCCGCGCGGGCCGCGGCGGTCCTGGCCCAGGCCGGGCTGCGGGCTCGGGGGGTCGACAAGTTCGGGACCGCCGCCGCCGGGCTGCTGCTCACCGCTGACGCCCTGGAGCAGGCCACCCGGCCCGAGCTGGCCGCCCGGCACGCCCGGCGGTTCGTCGAGGCCGGGATCGCCACCGTGCTCGACCTGGGCTGCGGCATCGGGTCGGATGCGCTGGCCTTCGCCGCAGCGGGGCTGGCCGTCGAGGCCGCGGAGGCCGACCCGGTGACGGCGGTGCTGGCCGGCGCCAACCTCGCCCGCTGGCCGGCGGCGCGGGCCCGTCGGGCCCGGGCCGAGGACGTGAGCCTGCCGGACGGCGCGGCGGGGCGGCATACCGGCGTGTGGGTGGACCCGGCCCGCCGCGTCCCGGGCGTCGCGGACGTGCGCGGGCGAGCCCGTCGCACGGTGGCCCTGGCCGATCTCGCACCGCCCTGGTCGTTCGTCCTCGACGTGGCCGCCCGGGTGCCGGCGACCGGGGCCAAGCTCGCCCCCGGGCTCCCGCACGCCGCGGTCCCCGAGGGCGTCGAGGCGCAGTGGACCTCGTGGCGGGGCGAGGTGCTCGAGTGCACGGTGTGGTGGGGCCCGCTGGCGCGAGTGGTCGGCCGCACCGCGGCGGTTTGCCGACCCGGCGCGCCGGAGTCCGTCGTCACCGCCGCCGACCTTCGGGGCTCGGCGCCGCTGGGCGGGCTCGCCGAGATCGGACCGTGGCTCTGGGAGGCCGACCGGGCGGTGGTGCGGGCCGGGCTGTCCGGGGCGCTGCCGGGGCGGGAGCTCTCGACGGCAGCGGGGTACTCCACCGGTGAGCTCGCCCAGGACCTGCCCTGGGCCCGGCGCTACGCGGTGATCGAGGCGATGCCGTTGCGGGTCAAGGCGCTGCGGGCCTGGCTGCGCCGGCGGGGGATCGGCGCGGTCACGGTGAAGAAGCGCGCCGCGTCGCTCGACGCCGAGGCGCTGCGCCGGGCCCTTCGCGGGCCGGGGGAGCAGCGGGCCACCCTGGTCGTCACGAGCGTCGCCGGACGGGTCGCGGCACTCGTCGTGGCGCCGGAGGGGGCGGATGCCACCGGCTGGTGAGGCGGTCGCGAGTCGGGCGAGATGGTCGGCTCAGAGCACCGGATCGGGCTGCGCGCCCACCCGCCGGACCGCGTCGGCACCGGCCGCGACCGCGGCCGACAGCGCGACCCGACGGTCCGCGCCGGCCGCCAACGCGGCGGCCAGCGCCCCGCAGAACGCATCCCCGGCACCGGTGGTGTCGAGGACCTCGGCGGCGGGGACGGCGATGCCGCCCGCCCGCAGGTCGTCCCACTGGGCCCCGGCTGCGCCGAAGGTGACCACCAGCGAGGCCGGGACCAGGCCGGAGTCGGCGAGCGCGGCGGCCTCCCCCTCGTTGACGACCAGCGGGTCGGCCAGGGCGACGACGTCGGCCGGCAGGGCGGCATACGGGGCGGCGTTGAGCACCACTCGGGCGCCCCGGCCCGCGGCGCGCCGGACCGCCCGGGCGACCAGCCCCAGCGGGACCTCCAGCTGGACGAGCAGCACGTCGCCCGGGTGCAGGTCGGGCGGATCGGGCTCGACGTACTCGTTGGCTCCCGGCACGACGACGACGGTGTTCTCCCCGCCCTCGTCGACGACGACCAGAGCGGTGCCGGTCGGCACGCCGGGGGGCGCCACCCGCAGGTGCGCGTCGATCCCCCGGGCGGCCAGGCGA
Source organism: Dermatophilaceae bacterium (assembly GCA_037045055.1). Taxonomy (GTDB): domain Bacteria; phylum Actinomycetota; class Actinomycetes; order Actinomycetales; family Dermatophilaceae; genus Phosphoribacter. The sequence continues at coordinate 186,934 of JBAOHJ010000004.1, forward strand.
GCGGCATACGCACGGCCGGCCCCGTCGTCGCCCACCGCGCCGAGCAGCACGACCCGGGCGCCCGCCGCCGCCGCGGCGACGGCCTGGTTGGCGCCCTTGCCGCCGGCCAGGCGGGACAGCGTGGACCCGGGCACGGTCTGGCCCGGGCGCGGCAGCCTCTCGACCCGGGTGAGCAGGTCGACGTTCAGCGAGCCGTAGACGACGACCCGGCCCATCAGCGACCCACCGCGTCGAGCCAGAGCCGGCGGTAGCGCGGCCCGTCGACGCCGAGGGCGACGTCGATGACGTGGGCCGGGTCGTGCGGGTCGTGCGCCCGGTCGCCGGACCAGTCCCGGCGGTCGACCACGGTCCGGCCCCGCGACCACCGACCGGCCAGCTCCACCCGGACCGGCAGCCGTTTGCAGGTCAACCCGGCGGGGTCGAGCACCGCGCACACCGCCCCAGCGTCGCCGATGGTGGCCTCCTGGGTCCCGAACCGCTCGCACTGGAAGTCGACGAGGCGCCCGGCCAGCTCCGCGGGCCCGCGCCCTCCCACCGCGATCAGGGCCGCGGCTCGCCGCCGGGTGACGGTCGGGGCGTAGAAGACGTCGAGGCCGTACATCGTCGTGGGGATCCCCAGCTGCGCCGCCGCGTCGAGGACGATCGCGGCGGCCTCGGGGTCGTGGAAGACGTTGAACTCCGCCGAGGCGGTGGCGTTGCCGACGTGGGCCGCCCCGCCCATGAAGACGATCTCGCGCAGCCCGGCCGCCGCCGCCGGGTAGGTCCGCAGCAGCAGGGCGATGTTGGTGAGCGGAGCGAGCGGGACGAGGGTGACCCACCGGTCGGGGTCGGGGTCGGCGGCGGCGTCGAGCAGCACGTCGCGCAGCAGTTCGACGGCGTGCCGTGGGTCGGGCCGCAGCTCGGGCGCGGGCCAGCCGAGGTCGCCCATGCCGTCCTCGCCGTGGACGTGCCGGGCCGGGCGGGGCGGCTCGAGCAGCGGGCGGGGCGCGCCCCGACCCACCGGGACGTCGCCCCGGCCGCAGGTCTGCAGCACGGTGAGGGTGTTGCGCACGACGTCGTCGACGGGGGCGTTGCCGGCGACACAGCTCACCGCGCGCAGGTCGAGCTCGGGGTGGCGCGCGGCGAGCAGGATGGCGCCGGCGTCGTCGACGCCGGTGTCGACGTCCAGCACGACCGGTCTCACGGCCGACAGGGTATGCCGTGCCGGCGCGTCCGGCGCGTCCGGCGCGTTCGCTGGCGCGGGCGTCCTCGGGGCGGCCGTGCCGGCGCGGCCGGCGTGTCGGGCGGTGCTCGCCCGGGTCGTCAGGCGCGCACCTGGGTCACCGGCATCGAGGAGTCCGCGGGCAGGGCCAGGTCCGAGGCCGGACGGCCACGGGCCAGGCACAACGCCCCCAGGGCGGCGACCATGGCCCCGTTGTCGGTGCACAGGCCCGGGCGCGGCACCCGCAACCGCAGGCCGGCCGTCTCGCATCGAGCCGCGGCCAGGGCCCGCAGGCGGGAGTTCGCGGCCACCCCGCCGCCGACGAGCAGGTCCTCGACGCCATGGTCACGGCACGCGGCCACGGCCTTGCGGGTGAGCACGTCGACGACGGCCTCCTGGAAGCTCGCGGCGACGTGCGCCATCGGCACCGCTTCACCGGCGGCTTCGCGCAGTTGCACCCACCGAGCGACGGCCGTCTTGAGCCCGGAGAAGGAGAAGTCGAACCGGTGGCGCGCCAGGTCACGCCCGGTGGTCAGCCCGCGGGGGAAGTCGATCGTCACCTGCCCGTCGCGGGCGACCCGGTCGATGTGCGGCCCGCCGGGGAAGGGCAGCCCGAGCACCCGGGCCACCTTGTCGAAGGCCTCCCCCGCCGCGTCGTCGATCGTCGCCCCGAGGGGCTGCACGTCGACCGTGACGTCGGGCACGAGCAGCAGCGAGGAGTGCCCACCCGAGACCAGCAGGGCGACAACGGGCTCGGGCAGCGGCCCGTGCTCGATGGTGTCGACGGCGACGTGGGCGGCCAGGTGGTTGACACCGTAGAGCGGGCGGTCGATCGCGACCGCAAGCGCCTTGGCGGCGGCCGCGCCGACGAGCAGGGCTGCGGCCAGCCCCGGTCCGGCGGTCACCGCGACGGCGTCGACGTCGGCAAGGGTGACCCCGGCGTCCCGGCAGGCCCGCTGCAGGGTCGGCACCATCGCCTCGAGGTGGGCCCGGCTGGCGACCTCGGGCACGACGCCCCCGAACCGCGCGTGCTCCTCGACGCTGCTGGCCACCGTGTCGACGAGCAGCGTGGCGCCCCGGACCAGTCCCACCCCGGTCTCGTCGCACGAGGTCTCGATGCCCAGGACCAGCGGTTGGTCGCTCATCGACCCGCTCCCGCACGACGCAGGACGAGGGCGTCGACCTCGTCGGGCTGGTAGTACCGGCGGCGCACCGCCACCTGCTCGAACCCGTGCCGCCCGTAGAGCCGCCGCGCGGCGGCGTTGTCGGCCCGTACCTCCAGCAGCACCGCCGCGGCGCCGGCACCGTCGGCCCGCCGCAGCAGCTCCCGCAACAACAGGCCCCCGAGCCCATGACCCCGGTATGCCGCCACGACGGCCAGCGTCATGACGTCGGCGACGTCGCGGCCGTGGGCCAGGCCGGCATACCCGACGATCAGCTCCCCGACGCCGCTCGCCCCGCCCCCACCCTGCCCGACCGCCGCCACGACGTAGTCCCGTCGCGGTCGCCCGGCCAGTTCCGCCCACCAGGTCGCCTCGCTCCACGCGTCCGCGCCGAAGAGGTCTCGCTCCAGGTCGGCGACCGTGGCCAGGTCGGGCCAGCGCAGGTCGCGCAGCGTCGGCTCGCCGGTCATCCCAGCGCCGACTTCGCGACCCGCCAGGGTGCCGCGTCCGGGCGGCGCAGATAGAGCGGCTCCGTCTCGGCCAACGGGTCACCGGCGGCCAGCCGCGCCACGGCCAGGTCGGCCAGTGCCGCCGCCGAGCCGTCCGCGGGCCCCACCGCCCGAGGGAACAGGTCGGGGTAGAGCGCCGGCCCCCGCCCCACGGTGGGCAGCTCGCGCCACCCCGCGGCCAGCTCCGCGGGCCGCGTGACCGCCGGCCCGTCGAGCCGCTCGACGGCATCCGAGGACACGGCATACCGGGCCCAGTAGACCTCCTTGCGGCGCGCGTCGGTGGCCACGAGCACGTCCCCGGTCACCCCCGCGGAGGCGGCCAGCGCGTCGAGGCTGCAGATCCCGCGCAGTCGCGCCCCGGTGGCGAACGCCAGCACCCGCGCCGTCACCACCCCGACCCGCAGCCCGGTGAACGGCCCGGGTCCGAGCCCGCAGACGACGTCGGTGAGATCGGCGCAGGTGGCACCGACCCGATCGAGCACCTCCCGGACGCCCGGTGCCAGCCGTTCGCCGTGCGCCCGCGAGTCCACCGTGGTGGCCTCGGCGAGCACCCGGGTGCCGTCGTGCACGGCCACCGTGACGGCGCTGGTCGCCGTGTCGATGGCCAGCAGGAGCACCCGTTCAGGCTATCCCGACACCGGGAGGCCTCGTCGGCACGAAGGGCGAGCGGTCCCCGGGCGGCAGCGCCGGGTCACGCCAGGGTGGTGCCGCGGCCGAGGGTCAATGGGCGTCCCGGGCCCCGAGAGCGGCCCGGACCGCCGGGTCGGCCCACCGGGCACCGACGCCGGCGACAGTGGCGACGCGGGTGGCCTGTCCGGTCAACGAGACCTCCAGGCGGTCCTCGGACAGGTGCTCGGCCACACCCCGCCCCCACTCGACGACGACGACGCTGCGCTGCAGGTCGGCGTCCAGGTCGAGGTCGTCCAGCTCGACGGCGCCGCCCAGCCGGTAGGCGTCGACGTGGACGAGATCCGGCCCGCCGACCAGCGACGGGTGCACCCGGGCGATGACGAACGTCGGCGAGGTGACCGGCCCGCGGACCCCCAGACCTGCCCCGATCCCCTGGGCCAGGGTGGTCTTGCCGGCTCCGAGCTCGCCGGTGAGCACGACGACGTCGCCGTCACGCAGCACCCGGGCCAGCCGCCGCCCCAGGGCGCGGGTCGCGTCGGCGTCGGGCAGGGCGATGCTCAGGGTCACGGAGCCACGTGGTGGCGGCGCTGGTGGCGCATCTGCTGCAGGCCCTCGCGGACCTGGCGCTTCTTGGCCAGCGGCGTGACGATCCGGGTGACCCGGGGCTTCTCGTCGACGTGGACGTGCCGAGCGGCGGCCAGGTCGGCGCGGTCGAGCAGCTCGAGGATCTGCTCGTTGAGCAGCTCGGGGTGCTCGAGCATGATGACGTGCCCGGCGTCGCGGATGACGACGTGCTCGGCCCCGGGGATGCCTCGGACGATGAGCTCGCTGTGGTCCGGGGGGGTGAGGATGTCCTGCACGCCGTTGAAGACGAGGGTCTCGACCCCGGCGAAGTGCCGCAGCGCCGAGGTCTTGTCGTAGGCGTTGAAGGTCGGCACGAAGTCCGAGACGACGGTGAGGTCGTTGCCCAGGAGCATCTTCGCGGTGAGCCGCACCACACTGCGCGGCACCGGGGAGGCGAAGGAGTAGCGCTCGACGAGGAAGTCGGCGAGGTCCTTGTTGGCCCGCAGCAGCGAGGCGAGCAGCTGCGGGCGACGCTGCAGCTGGTGGAAGACCCCGGGGCCGAGCTTCTCCAGGAGGGTGAGGCCGATGGTGCCGGTCACCGTGTTGGCCAGCCGGATCCCGCCGGGCGAGGTCGAGATGCAGGCGAAGGCCACCGTGCGCTCGACGATGACGTCGGGATGCGACTCGGCCATGGCCATCGTCGTCATGCCGCCCATGGAGTGCCCGCCGAAGGCCAGCGGCCCCTGCGGCGTGGTGGCCTGCACGACCGAGTGCAGGTCCTCCCCCAGCTGGTCGATCCAGTAGTGCGACCTGGCACCCAGGCCCGAGCGCCCGTGCCCCCGCTGGTCCCAGGTGACCACGCGGTAGCCCGCCCGGGTCAGGGCCCGCCGCTGCAGCACCCAGCACTCGGACGTCAGGCAGTAGCCGTGCGAGAGCACCACGGTGGGTCGGGGCTGCCCCGAGGCGGTGAGGGTGGGCGTCGGCGGCTCGTCGATCGCGGCGTAGATCGGCACCCCGTCGGTCGCCGTCACGGTGACCGAGCGGGTGGGTGGCTCGATGAGGCTGGCGTACTCGGGCAGCGCGGCGTCCTGGCGTCGACGCAACCGGTCGGCGACCAGGCTGGCGGCTCCGGCCGCCCCGGCGGCCCCGGCCGCGCCGACGGCCAGGCCGACCCCGAGCGGGTTGAGACGTCCTCGACTCACTGCTCGCGCTCCTCCCGCTCCCCCTCGTCCCCGACGTACACGCGCTCGACCCTGGGGCCGATCCTCGACACGATCTCATACGAGATCGTCCCGGTCGCGACGGCCCAGTCCTGGGCGGTGGGCTCGCCGTCGGCGCCGGCACCGAAGAGCACGACCTGCTCGCCCTCGCGGGCCGAGCTGTCCGCCCCCAGGTCGACGACGATCTGGTCCATGCAGACCCGCCCGGCGACGGTGTACCGCCGCCCACGCACGGCCAGCGGCCCCACCGAGCTGGCGTTGCGCGGCACCCCGTCGGCATACCCGATCGGCACCAGCCCGAGCCGGGTGTCCGCCGTGGTCGTGTAGCAGTGCCCGTAGCTGACTCCCTGACCGGCCGGGACGTCCTTGACCAGGCTCAGGCGGGCGGTGAGCCGCATGGCCGGGGTCAGCCCCAGCTGCCCTGCACCGGCCAGCTCGGGCACCGGGCTCAGGCCGTAGACGGCGATGCCCGGCCGGACCAGGTCGTAGTGCGCGCTGGGGTTGGTCAGCGTGGCCGCCGAGTTGGCCAGATGGCGCACCTCGAATCGGCACCCGGCGCGCTGGGCCCCCGCGACCGCCGCCTCGAACACCTCCTGCTGACGGCGGACCGTGGGATGGTCGGGCCGGTCGGCGTAGGCGAAGTGCGACCATATCCCGACGACGGCGACCGCCCCCTGCCCCTGGTGGCGCAGCGCGGCTCGCACCAGGTCGTCGAAGTCCGCGGCATACGCGCCGTTCCGACCCAGCCCGGTGTCGACCTTGAGGTGGATCCGTGCGGCCCGTCCGGCCTGCCGCGCCGCCGCGACCACGGCGTCCAGGGCCCAGGGCGCCGACACCGTGACGTCGACGTCGGCCGCGATGGCCGCGGCGAAGTCCGTGCCGGGGACGTGCAGCCAGCTCAGCAGCCGCCCGGGTATGCCGCCGGCGCGCAACGCCAGGGCCTCCCCGAGCACCGCCGTGCCCAGCCAGGTGGCGCCACCGCGCCGGGCCGCCCGGGCGACCGGGAGCAATCCGTGGCCGTAACCGTCGGCCTTGACGACCGCGAGGACCTCCGCGCCCCGGGCGTGCGCTGCCAGGACCCGGACGTTGGCCTCGACGGCACGCAGGTCGACGACGGCGCTGGAGGGTGCGCCGGGTGCGGGGCTGGTGGGCATGGCCGGATCAGTGTGTCATCTGGTGACCCACCGGGAGGGACCATTCGGCGCGAGAACCGGGCCCTTGGGCGCTGCCACGCCCGACGGACCGACCTGCCCGATCAGCGATGCGCCAGAAGGGTGGCCACCGTCGTCGGGATCTGCGCGGCCAGCTCGAAGGCCCGCACCGGGCCACCGGGGTTGGCCCGGTGCGCGGCCTGGCCGTGGACCAGGGCCCCGAGCGAGGCGGCGTCGACCGGGTCCAGGCCCGAGGCCAGCAGGGTGCCGATGACCCCGCCGAGCACGTCGCCGGCTCCGGCGGTGGCCAGCCAGGCCGGGGCGTCGGCCTGGCTGCGGGCCGGGACGCCGGAGGCGCTCGGCGAGACGACCAGGGTCGTGGATCCCTTGAGCAGCACGACGCAGCGGAAGTGGTCGGCGGCGAGGGTGGCATGCGCCAGCGGCGCCGCGACGACGTCGGCTCGGGTGACCTCGGTGGCACCCGGCGGGGCCAGGCGCAGTCGGGTCAGCAACCGGGCCAGCTCGCCGGCGTGTGGGGTGAGCACCATGGGCGCCGACCGCGGCCCGACGACGTCCAGTCCCCCCGCGTCGACGACGACCGGGACGTCGTCGTAGAGCGCGTCGACGACCCGGGAGACCTGGTCCTCCGCCTGGGTGTCGTCGGTGTCGATGCCCGAGCCGAGCACCCACGCCTGCACCCGGCCCAGGGCCGCCACCGACTCGGGGGCGTGGTAGTGGACGAGCTCGGCGACCGACCTCGGGCCCAGGTAGCGCACCATCCCGGGCCCGGCACCGAGGGCGCCCAGCACCGAGAGGATGGCCGCACCGGGGTATGCCGTGCTGCCGGTGACGCTGCCGACGACCCCCCGGGAGTACTTGTCGTCGACCGGACCGGGCACCGGCCACAGCGCGGGCACGTCGGAGGGGGTCAACCGCTCGACGACCGGGGTCCGCCCGGCGAAGTCCAGGCCGATGTCCACGACGGTCAGCCGTCCGACGGTGGGCTCGCCGGCGGGCAGCAGGTGGACCGGTTTGGGCGCCCCGAAGGTCACCGTCTCGTCGGCGAACACGCAGTCGGCCGTGCCGATGAGCCCGGCCGGGTCGGTGCCGCTGGGCAGGTCCACGGCCACGACGTAGGCGTGCTCGGGGATGGCCACCACCCACTCGCGCGCCTCGGCCCGCAGCCCGGCGCTGCCGCCGATCCCGGTGATCCCGTCGACGACGACGTCGGCGGCTTCGAGCACCTGCGCCCAGGGCTGCCCTGCCGGCAGCAGCCGCACCCCCGCCTCGGTCGCCGCCCGCAGCCCGCCGGGGTGCGCGGGGGCCGGCCCGGTCAGGGCGGCCACCTCGGCCCCCGAGGACGCCAGCAACGACGCGGCATACAGGGCGTCGCCCCCGTTGTTGCCGGCGCCGACGAGCGCGACCACCCGCGACCCGCCCCGCTGCGTCAGCCGGGCCCGCACGACCTCGGCCAGCCCGCGCGCGGCCCGGGCCATGAGCTCGCCCTCCGGCAGCGCGGCCATCGCGGCGTCCTCGACCTCGCGCACGTCGGCGACGGCATACGCACGGAGCATGGCTCAGTCCTCCACGACGACGACCGCCGAGGCGACCCCGGCGTCGTGCGACATCGACAGGTGCAACGAGGCCATCCCGATCTCGATGGCCCGGGCCAGGACGCTGCCGCGCAGGTCGAAGGCCGGGCGCCCGGCGTCTGTCTTGACCACCCGGGCATCGGTCCACGACAGGCCGACCGGCGCGCCCAGGGCCTTGGCCAGCGCCTCCTTCGCGGCGAACCGCGCGGCCAGCGAGATCAACGGCAGGGCGCGCTCCTCGGTGGTGAACAGCCGCTCGGCCAGACGTGGGGTACGCGCCAGGGACTCGCCGAACCGCTCGATGTCGACGACATCGATGCCCACGCCGAGGATCACGGGCTCATGCCTATCACGACGGGGTGGCTACTCGACGGTGACCGACTTGGCCAGGTTGCGGGGCTGGTCGACGTCCAGGCCCTTGGCGCTGGCCAGCTCCAGGGCGAAGACCTGCAGCGGCACGACGGTCAGCAGCGGGGCCAGCAGCGGCTCGGTGCGGGGCACCCGGATCACCTCGTCCGCGAAGGGCAGCACGTCGTCGTCGCCGTCCTCGGCGATGACCAGGGTGCGGGCTCCGCGGGCCCGGATCTCCTGGATGTTGGAGACGACCTTGCTGTGCAGGTCGTGCGGGGTGGTCGGGCTCGGGACGACGACGAACACCGGTTGCCCCGGCTCGACGAGCGCGATCGGCCCGTGCTTGAGCTCCCCGGCGGCGAAGCCCTCGGCGTGGATGTAGGCGATCTCCTTGAGCTTGAGCGCCCCCTCCATCGCCACGGGGAAGCCGACGTGTCGGCCGAGGAACAGCACCGAGCGGGTGTCGGCCATGAAGCGGGCGATCTCGCGGACCCGGTCCATGCGATCGAGCACCTCTTGGACCTGGTCGGGGATTTCGTGCAGCCGCAGCATGAGCGCCGCCGCGTTGTCCGCATAGATCCCGCCGCGCAGCTGTGCCAGGTAGAGCCCGAGCAGGTAGCACGCGGTGATCTGGGCCAGGAAGGCCTTGGTCGAGGCGACCGCGACCTCGGGCCCGGCGTGGGTGTAGAGCACCGCGTCGGACTCGCGGGGGATCGTCGAGCCGTGGGTGTTGCAGATGGACAGGGTCAGCGCCCCGAGCTCGCTGGCGTGCTTGACCGCCATGAGGGTGTCCATCGTCTCGCCGGACTGGCTGATCGACAGCACGAGGGTGTGCTCGTCGACCACCGGGTCGCGGTAGCGGAACTCGTGGGCGAGCTCGACCTCGCAGGGGATTCGGGTCCAGTGCTCGATGGCGTACTTCGCGACCATGCCCGCGTATGCCGCGGTGCCGCAGGCGACGACGACGATCTTGTCGATCGCGCGCAGCGAGTCCTCCGAGACGCGCAGCTCGTCCAGGACCAGCTCTCCGTCGTCCTTGGTGCGCCCCAGCAGGGTGTTGGCGACGGCCAGCGGCTGCTCGTCGATCTCCTTGGCCATGAAGCTCGGGAAGCCGCCCTTCTCGGCCGCCGCGGCATCCCAGTCGACGTGGTAACGCTTGCCCTCCTGCGGCTGGCCGTCGAAGCCGACGACGTCCACGGTGTCGGGCGTGATGGTGACGATCTGGTCCTGGGCCAGCTCCATCGCGTCGCGGGTGTGGCCGATGAACGCGGCCACGTCGGATCCCAGGTAGTTGACCCCGTCCCCCAGCCCGACCACCAGCGGGCTGTTGCGCCGGGCGCCCACCACGACACCCGGCTGGTCGGCGTGCACGGCCAGCAGGGTGAAGGCCCCCTCCAGCTGCGCGACCACGGCGAGCATCGCGTCGGTGAGGTCGCCGGTGCGCTCGAACTGCTCGGCGACCAGGTGCGCGGCCACCTCGGTGTCCGTGTCCGAGGCGAAGTGCACGCCCCGGTCGACCAGGGCCGTCTTGAGCCCGACGTAGTTCTCGATGATGCCGTTGTGGATCAGCGCGAGCTTGCCGCGCAGCCCGCCGACGTGCGGGTGGGCGTTGTTGTCCGTCGGCGCCCCGTGGGTGGCCCAGCGGGTGTGCCCGATCGCCGTCGTGGACGTCGGTAGGGGGTGCGCCTCGATCTCCCGGCGCAGGTTGACCAGCTTGCCGGCGCGCTTGCGCACGGCCACACCGCCCTGGTCGAGCACGGCGATCCCGGCGGAGTCGTAACCGCGGTACTCCAGGCGAGCCAATCCCTCCATGACGACGTCCTGGGCGCCCGTCCCGCACCGCGTCGAGACGTACCCCACGATTCCGCACATGCGTCCAGCCTAACCAGCCGCCTGCGGCCCACCGGCCGGCGGTCTGCGGCGACGCGGGCGGGCACCCTCCCTGGTGCGAGGCGGGCCGGGTGCGCCGCGGCATACGCAACAATGTCCGGCGTGGCGCAGCGGAGCGTAGGACGCAGCGGTGGCTTCCCCACCCCCTATGTCGAGCTGGAGCGCTCCGACTGGTCCCGGTTGCGGCGCAACCAGCCGCTGAGCCTGACCGCGCAGGACGTGGCGCGACTGCGTGGGCTCGGTGACCCGTTGGATCTCACCGAGATCGAGGAGGTCTATCTCCCGCTGTCCCGGCTGCTCACCTTCTACGTCGAGGCGATCCACCGGTTGCACTCGGTGACCGGGGAGTTCCTCGACGAGCGGCCGCACCGCACGCCGTTCATCATCGGGGTCGCCGGATCGGTGGCCGTGGGCAAGTCGACCACTGCGCGCATCCTGCGCGAGCTGCTCTCCCGGTGGCCGTCCACGCCCCGCGTCGAGCTCATCACCACGGACGGCTTCCTGCTGCCCAACGCCGAGCTCACCGCCCGAGGTCTGTTGGAGCGCAAGGGTTTCCCGGAGTCCTACAACCGTCGGGCGTTGATGCGCTTCCTCGCCGAGGTCAAGGGCGGTCGCTCGCAGGTGTGGGCGCCGGTGTACTCCCACCTGTCCTATGACATCGTCCCCGGGCAGCGCGTCGTCGTGTGCCGCCCCGACGTGCTCATCGTCGAGGGGCTCAACGTCCTGGCCGCGCCACCGGTGCGACGCAACGGCACCGGGATGGCGGTGAGCGACTACTTCGACTTCTCGGTCTACGTCGACGCGCACGTCGAGGACATCGAGCGCTGGTACGTCGAGCGGTTCCTCAGCCTGCGCGAGATCGCCTTCGCCAACCCCGGGTCGTACTTCCATCGGTATGCCGCCCTGTCGGACTCGCAGGCCGTGGCCGTGGCCCGCACGATCTGGCGGGAGATCAACGGGCGCAACCTCGTCGAGAACATCCTGCCCACCCGCCAGCGCGCCACTCTCATCCTGCGCAAGGGCTCGGATCACTCCGTCGCGCGGGTGCGGCTGCGCAAGCTGTGAGGGGCGGACGGGTTCGCGCGGACTGGCCGGTCCGGACCGGTTCGGTCAGTACCAGTTGTAGCCCTGGGAGTGCGACCATGCCTTGCACGGCGTGCCGTAGACGGCGGCGATGTAGTTCAGACCCCAGGTGATCTGGGTGACGGGGTTGGTGCGCCAGTCGGGGGCGACGGAGCCCATCTTGGACCCGGGCAACGCCTGCGGGATGCCGTAGGCACCGGACGAGCGGTTGGTGGCCGTGAAGGACCACTGGCTCTCCTTGGTCCACAGCCGGTCCAGGCACTGCATCTGCGAGGCGTCCCACCCCCGCTCGGCGACCAGCGCGGCGGCGACGGCCCGGGGGTCCTGCTGGGCGTGGGCGAGCACCGCCGCCCGCTGCGCCTCACGGGCGGCGCGCTCGGCCTCCGCCTGTCGGGCCGCCTGAAGTCGGGCCGCCTCGGCCTGCGCAGCCGCCAGCTGCGCTCTGGCGGCGGCGGCCTCCCGGGCGCGAACCCGCTGCGCGAGCACCGTCTCGCTCGGGTCGGCCAGCTCGAGCAGCAGCGTGGGCTCGCCCGGCTCGGCCGGCTGGGCCAGCCCCGCCGGCTCGGCGGCGCTCACCAGAGAGCTCGCCGCGGTCAGGTCGACCACAGCGACTCCGGCCGGGCGGTCCGCGGCCAGGGCGCCCGAGATGAGGTAGCCGCCGGCCGAGGTGGCCAGCAGCGCCACCGTGACCCCGGCAACGCGGGTCCGTCCGGCCCGCCGGGCCGCGGGGCCTGGGGTCGGTGGGGCGGGGTCACCGGTGGCGCGATGCCGCCCGGCATACGGCTCGGGCACGGGGCATCCTCCGGGTTGCGGGCGCCACGGCGCTCGGTGGCTCGTCGGCCTGGGAGCACCCTCGTGCTCGTTACCAAAACGAGATGTCCTCGTTCGAGAGTGCCATGGGTGGGCGACGAGCGCCAAATCGCCGGTCGCGGGGACCGGCAGCGGCTCGGGGACGGTGGCGGTCTCGGGGACCGCCGGCCGGTCACACGACGAGGTCCTCCAGCAGGTCGGTCACGAGGGCGGCGATCGGGCTGCGCTCGCTGCGGGTGAGGGTGACGTGCGCGAACAGCGGGTGGCCCTTGAGAGTCTCGATGACCGCGGCGACCCCGTCGTGGCGGCCGACCCGCAGGTTGTCCCGCTGGGCGACGTCGTGGGTGAGCACCACCCGGGAGTTCTGCCCGATCCGCGACAGCACGGTGAGCAGGACGTTGCGCTCCAGCGACTGTGCCTCGTCGACGACGACGAACGCGTCGTGCAGCGACCGGCCGCGGATGTGCGTCAGCGGCAGCACCTCGAGCAGGCTGCGGTCGAGGATCTCCTCGACGACCTCCTTGGCCACGAGAGCGTGCAGGGTGTCGAACACGGCCTGCCCCCAGGGGCCCATCTTCTCCGCCTCGGTGCCGGGCAGGTAGCCCAGCTCCTGGCCACCCACGGCATACACCGGCCGGAACACCACGACCCGGCGATGCTGACGCCGCTCCATGACCGCCTCCAGCCCCGCGCACAGCGCGAGTGCCGACTTGCCGGTGCCGGCCCGCCCGCCGAGCGAGACGATGCCCACGTCGGGATCCAGCAACAGGTCCAGGGCGATGCGCTGCTCCGCCGAGCGCCCGTGCAGACCGAATGCCTCGCGGTCCCCGCGCACCAGCCGGATCTGCTTGTCCGGCCCGACCCGCCCCAGCGCGCTGCCGCGGGGGGAGTGCAGGACCAGCCCGGTGTGGCAGGGCAGCTCGGCGGCCTCAAGGTCGACCACGTGGCCGTGGGCGTAGAGGTCGTCAAGCTGCCCGACGGACAGCTCCACCGTGGACAGGCCCGTCCAGCCGCTGTCGACGGCGAGCTCGGCGCGGTACTCCTGGGCGTCGAGCCCGACAGCGGCGGCCTTGACCCGCATCGGCAGGTCCTTGCTCACGACGACCACCGAGTGACCCTCGGCGGCGAGGTTCTTGGCCACGGCGAGGATGCGGGTGTCGTTGTCTCCCAACCGGAATCCGGCCGGCAGGATGGCCGGGTCGGCGTGGTTGAGCTCGACCCGCAGGCTGCCGCCGGCCTCCCCGACGGGGACCGGGTGGTCCAGCCGCCCCTCGGCCAGGCGCAGGTCGTCGAGCAGCCGCAGCGCCTGGCGCGCGAAGTACCCGAGCTCCGGGTGGTGGCGCTTGCCTTCCAGCTCGGTGACCACGACCACCGGCAGCACGACCTCGTGCTCGGCGAAGCGCACCATGGCCCGCGGATCGGACAACAGCACCGAGGTGTCCAGGACGTACGTCGTGCGGGCGCTGGCCGGTCCGGTCGCTGGCACGGATGCTCCTCACCGCGGGGACGGGGCGCCCCTCGTCACCAGCACGGTATGCCGCGTGCGCACGCCAGGGCGGCAGCGCCGCGGAGTGTCGCGCGCTGCTCATCTCGCGGCCCACCGCCGTTCCTGCGCCAGCCCCCGTCGTGCAGGGCCGGCCGCGAGCTGTTGGCCTGCTGTTCACTCTCCGTTAGCCTCGTGGTCAACCGGTGCGACGTGCGTCACACCGGCCGGTCGAGCGCCCCTGGCCGTGTCGCAGTCCGCGGGCGACGGACGAGCCCGAGGAGGTGGCATGTCGACGAAGAAGAAGGACGCTCGGACGCGCACCCCCGAGCCCCCGCTCGACGCCACCTTGGTGGCCAAGATCCGCGGCGCCAAGGCCCGACCCGTCAAGACGCTCAACGGCAAGACCGGCGCCAAGGGCGTCACCGGCAAGGGCGTCACCGGCAAGGGCGTCAACGGCAAGCACGTCGCCGGCAAGAACGTCGACGGCAAGAACGCCAACGGCAAGAACGGCGCCAAGGACCTCACCGGCCGGCATGTCACCGACAACGCCCCCGACGCGGCGGACGGCGCCGGCACGGTGGGTGTGGGCACGGTCGGCGCGGGCACGGTCGGCGCCGGCACGGTGGGCGCGGGCACCGTCACCGGCATCCGCGCCGCCGCGCCCCCCGCCATCCCCGTCGAGCCGATGACCCGTCGCCGGGCGATCGAGTACCAGACCTCCCCCACCGGCGAGCACTTCCTCGTCCGCGCGTTCGTCGCCGGCACGCCGGGTCTGGCCGCCGCCCGCAGCTATCGCTGGCACCGCTGGCTGCGGCCGGACGTGTTCGCGGGCGTGGCCGTCGCGGCATACCTCGTTCCTCAGGTCATGGCCTACTCGGCGATCGTCGACGTCGCGCCCGTCGTCGGGCTGTGGACCGCGCTGGCGGCCCTGGTGACGTATGCCGTCATGGGCAAGTCGCGACTGCTGTCGGTGGGGCCCGAGTCGACCGTCGCGCTCATGGCCGGCACGGCGATCGCGCCGCTGGCCGGTGGCGACCCCGCGCGCGCCATCGCCCTCGGGGCGGCGCTGAGCCTCGTCGTCGCGGCGTGGTGCTTCGTCGGGCGGATGGCCAGGCTCGGCGTCATCGCCGAGCTGCTGTCCCAACCGCTGCTCGTCGGGTATCTCGCCGGCGGTGCGGTGCTCATGGTCGTGGGTCAGCTGGGCAAGATGACCGGCACCAAGGTCTCCGGCGAGAGCATCGTCGAGCAGGTCGCCTCGTTCCTGCGCGTCGTGCGGGGCACCCACATCAGCACCCTGCTCGTCGGGCTGGGCACGCTGGGCGTGCTGGTCCTCGTCCACGTGGTGCGCCACCGCTGGCCGGCCCCGCTCATCGCGGTGGCCCTGGCGACGATCGTCTGCACGGTGTTCGACCTGCAGGCCCACGGCGTCGCGGTCGTCGGCGAGGTGCCGACCGGGCTGCCCCTGCCCGCCCTGCCCGCGGTGTCGTGGTCGGACGTCCAGGGCCTGATGGTCGCCGCCATCGGGGTGGCGATCGTCGCCTACGGCGACAACACCCTCATCGCACGCGGTTTCCCGGCCCCGATCGACCCGGACGAGGATCGCTCGGTGAACGCTCCCGACGCGCAGCAGGAGTTGGTCGCCCTGGGCGGGGTGCACGTCGCGGTGGGGCTGATGGGCGGCTTCCCGGTGTCCTCGTCCGGCTCGCGCACCGCGCTCGCGCTGGCCTCCGGGGCGCGCACCCAGATGTACTCCCTCGTCGCCGCCGGGTGCGTCGTCGTCGTGTTGTTCGTCGCCGGGCCGTTGGTGGCCAACCTCCCCCAGGCCGCGCTCGGGGCGGTCGTCTTCTACGCCGCGAGCAAGCTGGTCTCCTGGCGCGAGATCACCCGGCTGGCACGGTTTCGCCGGACCGAGCTGCTGCTGGCCGTCTGCGCCACGGTCGGCACGGTGCTGTTCGGCATCCTCGCGGGGGTGGGGATCGCCATCGCCCTCAGTGTCGGCGAGATGGCCCAGCGGCTGGCCCGCCCGCACGACGGGGTGCTCGGTCGGGTGCCCGGCGTGCCGGGCATGCACGACGTGGCCGACTACCCCGACGCCGAGACGTTGCCGGGCCTGATCGTCTTCCGCTACGACGCGCCGCTGTTCTTCGCCAACGTCGCCGACCTGCAGCGCCGGGCCCTGCTCGTGGTCGACCAGGAGAACGCCGCCTACCCCGACTCGCCGGCCCGGTGGTTCATCCTCAACGTCGAGGCCAACGTCGAGGTCGACATCACCGCCGCCGACGGCCTGCGCGAGCTGCACGGCGACCTGGCCGAGCGGGGCGTGCGCCTGGGCCTGGCCCGGGTCAAGCACGACCTGCTGGAGCCGCTGGGGCGCGCCGGGCTGGCCGAGCTCATCGGGCCGCACATGTTGTTCCCGACCTTGCCGGTGGCCGAGGAGGCCTACCTCGCCTGGGCGGCGGCCAACCCGTCCGTCCCCGAGCCGTGCTGAGGCGCGCCCAGGGGCCCCCGCCGACCCCGGCACCGGGCTCGCCCGAGTGCCCGCACGGCATACCGGTATGCCGCCCCCGGGCAGTCAGCGCCCGAACCGGCGCTCGCGCGAGGCGTAGGAGCGCAACGCCCGCAGGAAGTCGACGTGGCGGAAGTCCGGCCAGTAGGCCTCGCAGAAGTAGAACTCGCTGCGGGCGCTCTGCCACAGCAGGAACCCGCCGAGACGCTGCTCCCCGGAGGTGCGGATGACCAGGTCGGGGTCGGGCTGGCCGCGGGTGTACAGGTGCGAGGCGATCTCGTCGACGCTGACGTTCTTGGCGATGACCTCGATCGGCGTGCCGCGCGAGGCGTGCTCGATGAGCAGGTGCCGGACGGCGTCGGCGATCTCGCGCCGCCCGCCGTAGCCCACCGCGACGTTGACGGTCAGACCGCGGACGTCGTCGGTGGCCTCCTCGGCCGCCCGCAGGGCGGTCGCGGTGGGCGCCGGGAGCAGGTCGAGCGCGCCGATCGGGTGCAGCCGCCACCGGTGCGCTGCCGCGAGCTCGGCGACCGCGTTCTCGATGATCCGCAGCAGCGGGGTCAGCTCGTCCTCGTCGCGGCCGAGGTTGTCGGTGGACAGCAGCCACAGCGTGACCAGCTCGACGCCGGCCTGCTCGCACCACTGCAGCAGGTCCTTGATCTTGTCTGCCCCGGCCTGGTGCCCGTCCGTGGTCTCGAACCCGTTGACCTTGGCCCAGCGCCGGTTACCGTCGAGCATGACCCCGACGTGACGAGGGACCGCCGACCGGTCGAGGCCGCGGGCCAGGCGCCGCTCGTAGGCGCCGTACACCACGTCGCTCAGGCCCACGCCACCCTCCCGATGTCGCCGTCGTCCCACGGTACCGCGGGCCCACCTGTGGCCTGCCTGTGAGCTGCGACCACACGTCCCGAGCGTCAGGCTACGGTCTCGTAACCTACGGATGCGTAGGTTACGCTGTGGGTATGGCGGGACGCAGCACTGACCGCGGGCTCGACGCCACCCCGGGCGCGCCGGCGCACCCGGTGGCGCACCCCGGCCCGCCCCGGCTGCGCGGTTGGCTGCACGCGGGGACCTTCCCCCTCGCCGTCGCGGCCGGGGTGGTGCTGGCAGCCGTGGCCCCTGAGGGCCGCGCCCGCACCGGCGCCGTGGTCTTCACCGCATGTGCCGCCCTGCTGTTCGGCACCTCGGCGATCTACCACCGCGGCCGGTGGTCGGCCCGGGCCCATGCCGTGCTCAAGCGGCTGGACCACGCGAACATCTTCCTCATCATCGCCGGCAGCTACACCCCCTTCGCGTTGTGCCTGCTGCCCGAGGCGCAGGCTCGGCTGCTGCTGGTGGTGGTCTGGGCCGGTGCCCTGGCCGGCATGGCCTTCCGGGTGCTCTGGGTCGAGGCGCCACGGTGGCTGACCACACCCACCTATGTCGCGCTGGGCTGGGTCGCGGTGTTCTTCTTCGGCCCGTTGTCGCGCGGCGGCGGCGGCCTGGTCATGAGCCTCATCGTCGCGGGCGGTGTCCTCTACACCCTCGGTGCGGTGGTCTACGGCACCCGCCGGCCCGATCCGTCACCGCGGTGGTTCGGCTTCCACGAGGTGTTCCACGCCTGCACCGTGCTGGCGTTCCTCGCCCACGTCGTCGCGGTGGCGCTGGCGTCCGCGGCGGTGGCCCCGGTCGCCTGAGTGTGGCGCAGCGCGCGGTATGCCGCGCGACGTGCCACCCGCAGGGACGGCGCCGGCCGACTCACCCGTCGGCGCGGTCCCGACCGTCGGGCGCCTGCTGCGCCTCGAGGCGCTCACGCTCGCGGTAAGCCATCCGACGCATCCGGGCGTTCATGTTGCGCATGAGCAGCCACAACGCGACCGCGAGGAAGAAGAACGCGACGAAGGCACCCAGCCCCGGCCCGATCACGCTGGAAGGCGTGTCCATCACTTCACCACCCGTCCGTCGTAGACCACGGTAAGCCCTGGCGTCGTGGCCAGCGCATCGGCCTGCGCCGCGCCGCCCAGCCCGGCGAACAGGTCCGCCTCGCCCTCGAGCACCGGCACGTAGCTCAGCGCGGCCTCGAACTCCTCGGTCGGCCACACCGACCGTTCGAGCTCGCGCGGCATACGGAACCAGAACCCGTCCGGGTCCACCTGCGTGGCATGCGCCAGCAGTGCCTGGTCGCGCACGTCGAAGTAGTCGGCGCAGGGCACCCGGGTCGACACGTGGCGTTTGGGCCGGCGGGCAATGGCCGCCACCCACTCGGCGTAGGGCGACTCGTCGCCGCGGGCCAACAGTGCCTCGTGGAAGGCGAGGATCCGCCCACCGGAGTGGGACTGGTTGTAGTAGAGCTTGAGCGGTTGCCAGGGGGGCCCGGCATGCGGGTATGCCGCCGGGTCGCCGGCCGCGAGGAACGCCGCCATCGACACCGTGTGGGTCATGATGTGGTCGGGGTGCGGGTAGCCGCCGTTCTCGTCGTAGGTGGTCACCACGTGCGGTCGGAACTCGCGCAGCACCCGCACCAGCGCCTCGGCGGCCACCTCGATCGGCTCCAGGGCGAAACACCCCGCGGGCAGCGGGGGCAGCGGATCGCCCTCGGGCAGCCCGGAGTCGACGAACCCCAGCCACACGTGCTCGCAGCCGAGCACCCGCTGGGACGCGGCCATCTCGTCGCGGCGGACCTGGGCGAGGTCGCGGCGGATGTGCGGGTCGTCCTTGAGCTTGTCGTTGAGCACGTCGCCGCGTTCCCCGCCGGTGCAGGAGACCACCATGACGCGCGCACCGGCGGCGACGTACTTCGCCACCGTGGCGGCTCCCTTGCTCGCCTCGTCGTCCGGGTGGGCGTGCACCGCCAGCAGCCGCAGACCGTCGTAGGACAGCGGCACCGAAGCCACCGGCCCGGTCGCGACGTGGGTCACCGGCATACCTTCCTCTACGCGAGCGAACGTGGGCGTCTACGGTGGACCATCATCGCACCACGGCCCGACCGGGCCGCACTCGCGCGAAGGAGGCCGGCATGCCGCTGCCGCGTCCGACCCCGGGCACCGGCAAGTGGTGGGCGCTGGGGATCGCCTTCGCCCTGGGCATGACCGCCCTGTTCAGCTGGCGGGTGCTGTCGGTGGCCGACGAGCAGATCACCGTGCAGACCGTGGGCTTCGACGTCGTCGACGCCCGCACGACGACCATCGACTTCGACGTGACTCGCCCGGTGGGCGGCACCGTCCGGTGCACGGTGCAGGCCCAGGACGTGCGCCACGCGGTGGTCGGCTCCGCGGAGGTCCTCGTGGCCCCCGCGCCGGTGCGCACCTCCCGCCAGAGCGTGACGATCCGCACCACCACCCAGGCGGTCGCGGCGCTGGTGCACGACTGCGTCCGGTCCTGACCGACGCGTCGGGCCCGAGGTGGCGCTGGTGGCGTCAGCTGGTGATGTCCTTGCCGGACAGCCGGGCCCAGGCCAGCGCGACGAACACGAGGATGTACCCCCCGGCCAGCGCCAGCCCCGTGCCGATGTCGCCGAACCACATCGGGTCGCGGAACACGTCGGCGAAGGACATGGCCCGGTGGACCAACAGGTAGGGGTGCAGCCAGCTCAGCTGGGCGATCCCGGTGAGGATCCACATCGTCACGTTGACGATCATCACCGCGATGGTCGCCGCGATGGGCTGCTCGGTCAGCGTCGAGACGAACAGCCCGATGGCCGACAGGGCCGCCAGGAAGACGCCGAGGTACAGCACGGCCAGGACCAGGCGCCACGACGCCTCGCCGAAGCCGATCCGGGTGCCCGACAGGGTGGTCGCCGGTCCGGCGCCGAACACGCCCACCCCCACTGCCAACCCCGTCCCGACCACCACGGCCAGTCCCCAGAACCCGCCGACGACGAGCGCGAGGTACTTGACGAAGAGCAGTCGGGTCCGGCTGACCGGCACGGTGAGCAGATAGCGCAGGGTGCCCTGGTTGGCCTCGCCGGCGATGGCGTCGCCGGCGAGCATCGACATCGCCAGCGGCAGGAACATCGGGATCTCGACGGTCAGCGCGGCGACCGCGACGAACAGCCCGTTGTCCGTGATCGAGCCGAAGAATCCCCCACCGCCGGATCGCGACGACATCCGAGTCGCCACCGCGATGAGCACGGGCACGGCGGCGAGCACGAGCAGCCCCATCTGGTTGCGCCGCCGCCCGCCGATCAGCCCCAGCTCCGAGCGCAGCAGGCTCCACACCCCGAGGCTGCGCCGTCGGCCGGGGTCGCTGCCCCCCGGGGCGGCGGCCGGCCCGCCGTGACCCACCGCCGAGGACGAGGGCGAGGGCGTCGGCGCAGGGCGCGCCATCACCGAGCGGTCAACGGCTGACATCGAAACCCTCCCCGGTCAACGACACGAACCAGTCCTCCAGGCGCGCCGACGCCACCCGGAACTCCCGCACCCCGACGCCGGCGCCGACCAGGGCGGCGACCAGCTCCTCCGAGGTGGCCTGCGACGGTATGCCGCGCACCACCTCGCCGTCGCGGGTGAGTCCGGTGATCCCGAGGGCGGCGAGCACCGCGACGGCCTGCTCGGGGTGCCCGGTCCGCAGCAGGACCTGGCTGCGGCCGGAGGCGGCGATGTCGGCCACCGAGCCCTGGGCCACCAGGCGGCCCTCCCGCAGCACCCCGACGTGCGAGCACATCTGCTCGACCTCGGAGAGCAGGTGACTGGAGACCAGCACGGTGGTCCCGTCCCCGGCCAGCGAGTGGACCAGCGTGCGCACCTCACGGGTGCCCTGGGGGTCCAGGCCGTTGGTCGGCTCGTCGAGCACCAGCAGGTCTCGGGGTTGCAGCAGGGCGGCGGCCAGGGCCAGGCGTTGGCGCATCCCGAGGGAGTAGGCCCGGTAGCGCTTGTCGGCCGCGGCGAGCAGCCCGACCCGGTCGAGGGCGTCCGAGATCCGCGTCCGCCGGGTGCGCGGGTCGGCCCGGACGTCGGCGACGTCCAGGCGCACGAGGTTGCGTCGACCCGACAGGTAGGGGTGGAAGGCCGGGCCCTCGACGAGGCTGCCCACCCGGTGCAGCACGGTCGTGGCTTGCCCGGGCACGGCATACCCCAGCAGCCGCGCGCTACCGCCGGTGGGGCGGATGAGCCCGAGCAGCATGCGGATCGTCGTCGTCTTGCCCGACCCGTTGGGGCCCAGGAAGCCGTAGACCGCCCCACGCGGGACCGCCAGGTCCACCGCGTCCACCGCCACCTGGGACCCGAACCGCTTGGTCAGCCCCTGGGTGCGGACGGCCCACTCGACGGCCGCGGGCTCGACGGGGTCCGAGTGGCCCGCCGGCGCCTCGGCGGCCAGCACACTCACGGGGCGGCCAGCGCGGCGTAGAGCAGGTCGGGGCCAACCGCGCCCACGGCCAGGCGCCCGTCGTCGGTGAGGACCGCCGAGACCAGGGTGCCCTCGAAGAGTCGGCCCGAGCCCCACGCGCCGGAGACCCGCGGCAGGGCGCCCAGCAGGGCGCCCATCGGGTCACCCGAAGGAGCCGGTCGGTCGGTGCCCGGTGCGGGCGTGCCGGCCGGGGTGTCCGGCGACGCCGGCACGGGCAGGGACACCACGGCGACGGCGCTCCACCCGGTGCCGACCACCCGCGGGCGCATCGACGCGCCCGCCGAGGGCGGCGGAGCCGGCGGGGCCGCCGACGGGGCGGGCGGGGCGGGCGGGGCGGCCGACGGGGCGCGCGGGGCCGCCAACGGAGCCGACGGGGTCGGTACCGGGGTCGCTGTGTCCGGAGCATCCGGCAGGAGCGAGCCGGCCTGCCCCTCCGAGACGGTGGTGCCGGGCGGTGCGGTGAAGTCGAACTGCCGGTCCTCGGGGGTGTCGAAGGAGACCTGGGTGAAGCCCACCTCGAACGCCGGGTCGGCCCGCTTGGTGGAGTCCACCCGCACCCGCAACGGCAGGTACGTCGCCCCGTCGACGGCGATGCGCACCGACTCGACGAGCGAGCCGGTGGACTTCGGGGTGAGCACGAGCTCGTATGCCGGCCGGCCGGCGACGACGACGTTCTTGTCGGTCGTCACGGTGGTGGTGGGCTCGACCGCGGCCAGGGCCGCGGCGGCGGCCTGCTCCGGCGTGGCCGGCAGGTGGGAGGACACCGCGCCGGGCACCGGCCCGGGCAGGCCGGCCTCGCCCGCCGGCATCCGGTAGTGGACCGCGGACTTCTTGGCGCTGTCCCACAGCCAGGCGTCCGGGCCGTTGCGGATGACGTCCGTCTCGCCGAGGCTGCCCACCAGGGCCACGCGCACCTTGGTCGGTCCGGCGTACCAGACCCGCCAGGTGTGGGTGCCGGTGAGCACCGAGGTCAGCGCCGCACCACCGGCGTCGGCGGAGACGCCGGGCAGCTGCGGCAGGCCCAGGTCCGAGGTCTGCACCACCGTCCCGGACCCGGCGTGCAGCGTGGCGCCCTGGATGTCGGCGAGCAGCTGGGCCGGCGTGCGGTCGGGCAGCGTCGGGTCCGCGGAGGCGGACACGGCGGCCAGGGAGCTCGCCCCGGCCACGGCGGCGACGGCCAGGGCGGGAACGGCCCAGCGCAGGGAGGGGCGGCGCGAGAACGGGTTCATGGGTCCAGCCTGCGCTATCGGACCTGGGGGTTTCCTGAGACGCCACGCGGTGGCCGGGCTCGCGGCATACCGGGCATGTCATCGTGGGCGCATGCGGCTGCTGCTGGTCGAGGACGAGCGTCGGATGGCCGAGGCGCTGCTGCGCGGGCTGCGTGCCGAGGGATTCGTCGTCGACTGGGCGCCGGACGGCCCGTCGGGTCTGGAGTCGGCCCGGTTCGGCGGCTACGACGCGATCCTGCTGGACGTCATGCTCCCGGGGATGTCCGGATACACCCTGGTGCGGACACTGCGCGAGGAGCGACGCTGGACCCCGGTGCTCATGCTCTCGGCCAAGGACGGCGAATACGACCAGGCCGACGGCCTCGACTACGGCGCCGACGACTACCTCGTCAAGCCGTTCTCCTTCGTCGTGCTGCTGGCCCGGCTGCGGGCCCTGGTGCGCCGCGGCGCCACCCCGCGGCCCACCGCCTTGCAGAGGGGCGGGATCCGGCTCGACCCGGCCACCCGCCAGGTCAGCGTCGAGGGGGTGGGGGTGGATCTGACCCGCCGCGAGTACCTCGTGCTGGAGCATCTGCTGCGGGCCGACGGGGCGGCCGTGACCAAGGAGCAGCTGCTCGACTCGGTCTGGGGCGGCGCGCGCGAGGACCCGAACGTCGTGGAGGTCTACGTGGGCTACCTGCGGCGCAAGCTGGGCCGCGAGCGCATCCACACCGTGCACGGCGTCGGCTACCGGATCGTCCCGTGAACGCCTGGTGGCAGCGGCGCACCCTGCGATCCCGGCTGCTGGCCGTCGGGGTGGCCGGCGTCGCGGGCGCCCTGCTCGTGGGGTGGCTGCTGCTGTATGCCGTGCTGTCCGCGGCCCTCGACCGCGCGATCGCCACCGAGGTGCGGGCCAGCGCGGCCCAGGTGGCGGCCTTCGTCGAGGACGACCGGGTGCCCGACCCGTTGCCGGTCGGCGGGGCCCTGGTGGTGCAGGTCGTGGACGGTCAGCGACGGGTGGTCGCCGCCTCGGTGAGCGCCGACCGGCTCACGCCGTTGCTCACCGCCGCGGAGCTGGACCAGGCCCTGGCCGGCGCGCAGATCGCCGTCCCGGGCAGCCGGGCCGGCGTGCCCGGATCGCTGCGGGTGGTGGCCTTGGCGGCCGGCCCGCCGGGCGCGCGGATGGCCGTCGTCGCCGGCAGCCCGACCGCGGAGCTGGACTCCAGTCGGGCGATCCTGCGCACGGTGTTCCTCGTGTTCTACCCGGTGTTCCTCGTGGGTCTGGCGATGATCGCCTGGGGGGTCATCGGGTCGGTGCTGCGGCCGGTCGAGCAGCTGCGTCTCGGGGCCGAGCGCATCGGCGGCGCCGGCTCGGCGGACGAGCGCCTGCCGGTGCCGCCCAGCGGCGACGAGGTGAGCGCCCTGGCCTCGACCCTCAACGCGATGCTCGACCGCCTGGCCCAGGCCCGCTCCCGGCAGCGGGCCTTCGTCGCCGATGCGGCGCACGAGCTGCGCAGCCCGCTGGCCACGCTGCACACCCAGCTGGAGGTCGCCGCGAGAGTGGGCGTGCCGGACGGTCTGGCGCAGGACCTGCTCGCCGACGTCCAGCGGATGGGCGCCCTCGTCGAGGACCTGCTCACCCTGGCCCGAGCCGACGACGCACCGCCGGTGCGGGCGGTGCCGGTGGACCTGGCCGCCCTGGCGCGGGACCTGGCCGGCAGTCGCTCGGGGGCCCGGGTCCCGGTGCGGGTGCAGGTCGCGGCGGCGGTCACGGGCGACCCGGGGGTCACGGGCGATCCGGCGGCGGTGGTGCGCGCGGTGGAGTCCGACGTGCGCCGGGCGGTCGGCAACCTGCTGGACAACGCGGTGCGGCACGCCGCCACGGCCGTGACCCTCGAGGTGGAGGCGACCGCCGAGGCCGTCACCCTCGCCGTGGTCGACGACGGGCACGGCATCCCGCCGGCCGACCGTGAGCGGGTGTTCGAGCGGTTCACCCGGCTGGATCCCGGACGCGCCCGCGACAGCGGTGGCAGCGGGCTGGGCCTGGCGATCTGTCGCGAGCTGCTGGCCCGCAACGGCGCGACCGTCCGATTACTGGACGCGCATCCCGGCATACGAGCAGTCGTGGCGGTCCCTCGGCGACCACCTTGCTAGACTGAATCTTTCCACCCGGGACCTGTGGGCCGATGCGCCCGCGGCTCCCCGACACCGTCTGGCACCGCGCGGCGGCGCGGCGCAGGCCCACCCTGGCCCGACCCATCGAGACGGGACCGAGCAGCACAAGGAGTGACACGTCGTGACCGAGACCGCCAAGAGCGCCTACCTGACCCCGGACGCCCACACGCGTCTGCAGGCCGAGCTCGAGCACCTCAGCACGGTGGGCCGATCGGAGCTGTCCAAGCGTATCGAGGCCGCCCGTGCCGAGGGCGACCTGCGCGAGAACGGCGGCTACCACGCGGCCAAGGAGGAGCAGGGCAAGATGGAGGCCCGGATCCGCCAGATCACCCAGTTGCTGGAGACCGCCACGGTCGGGGAAACGCCCCCACCGGACGACGGGATCGTGGAGCCGGGCATGGTCGTCACGGTGCGGATGTTCGGCGACGAGGAGGTGTTCCTGCTCGGTCATCGCGAAATCCAGGGCCACACCGACATCCACGTGTTCTCCGAGGCCTCGCCGCTGGGCGCGGCGGTCAACGGGCGCTCGGCCGGCGAGACGGTGAGCTACGAGGCGCCCAACGGCACGGTGGTCGAGGTCGCCATCCTCAAGGCCGAGCCCTTCACGGGCTGACCGCCGCCGGCCCGGCCGGGTCGCTCAGGCGCCGAAGACCAGACGGTAGCCCTTGTCCCGCAACGCCCGCAGCACCCGCTCGCGGTGCTCGGGGCCCTTGGTCTCCAGCTGCACGGCGATCTCCACCTCGTCCACCCGCAACGCGGCGGTGGTGCGGGTGTGCGCCACCTCGACGACGTTGGCCTCGGCCGCGGCCAGGTCGGCCAGCAGGGTGGCCAGACTGCCCGGCAGGTCGGGCACCCGCACCGACACCTCGAGGTAACGCCCGCCCGAGGTGAGGCCGTGGCGGACGATCCGCAGCAGCAACAGCGGGTCGATGTTGCCGCCGGAGAGCACGGCGACCGCGGGGCCCTCGACGTAGTGCCCCTCCTGCAGCAGCCACGCCGCGGCGGCCGCCCCGGCCGGCTCCACCACGAGCTTGGCCCGTTCCAGCAGGAACACCAACGTCTGGGACATCGCCTCCTCGCTGACCGTCTCGACCGCGTCGACGAACCTCGCGACCAGGTCGAAGGGCACCTCGCCGGGGCAGCCCACGGCGATCCCGTCGGCCATCGTCGCCATCCGGTCCACCGGCACCGGGCGCCCGGCGGCCAACGACAGGGGGTATGCCGCGGCCTGCTCGGCCTGCACGCCGATGACCCGCACCTGCGGCCGGTGTGCCTTGACCGCGGTGGCGATCCCGGCGATCAGCCCCCCGCCCCCGGTGGCGACGACGACCGTGCGCACGTCGGGGCACTGAGCGAGGATCTCCAGGCCCACGGTGCCCTGGCCGGCGACGATGTCGACATGGTCGAACGGGGAGATGAAGGTGGCCCCGGTCGCGGCGGCATACTCGCGGGCCACCGCGATGGCCTCGTCGAGGGTGTGCCCGACGAGCTCCACGGTCGCGCCGTACGCCCGGGTGGCCGCGAGCTTGGGCAGGGCCGCGCCCACCGGCATGTACACCCGCGCCGGGATGCCCAGCAGGTTGGCCGCCAGGGCCACCCCCTGGGCGTGGTTGCCCGCGCTGGCGGCGACCACGCCGGCGGCCCGCTCGGCCTCGGTGAGCCGGGACATCCGGGTGTAGGCGCCGCGGATCTTGAACGAGCCGGCCCGCTGGAGGTTCTCGCACTTGAGGAAGACCTCGACACCGGACCGCCGCGACAGCGCCCGGCTGCGCTGCATCGGGGTCGGCTCGATGACGCCGGCCAGCAGGCTCGCGGCCTGCGCGATGTCGGCGGCGGTGACGCGCTGGGCGGACATGGCCGCAGGCTAGTGCAGCAGCCGGGCGGCCAGCCGCCGCGCCGCGTCCGGGGCCAGGTCGGCGAGCATCCCGATCGCGTCGAGCAGGTATGCCGCGTCCACGGCGAGCCGGGGCGAGCGAGGGGTCCGCCAGCCGCCCGCGACGTCGCCGCCGACCGCCGCGAGCACGCCGCGGGCATCGCCTGCGTCGGCGTGCCGGAGCACGCCACCGGAGCCCAGGACGAGGGCCACGTCGCCCAGGTCGCGCCCCGGGTCGCCCGGCACGCCCGGGCGGGCGTGCCGACGCACCGCCACCACCGCGGCCAGCCTCGCCAGCTCGAGGTCCAGGCCCGCCTGGACCGGGTCGGACGGGACGTGGCCCGGCTCGGCGGCGACCCGCGCGGCATACCTCCGCAGGGCCGGCGCGACGGCCAGGCCCTCGCGGGCTGCGGCGTCGAGGACCCCGTCGGCGCTCCACCGGACCCCGAGGTCGGCCTCGACGGTCCGCGCGCAGGCCAGCTGCGCGACGACGTGCCGGCTCGCCGCGTGGTCGCCGCTGGACGGATCGACCCGAGAGTAGACATCGGTCGTGGCCCCGCCCACGTCGACGACCAGCACGTCGCGACCGGACACGTCGGCGAGCACCTCGACCGCCCGCAGGACGGCGTCCGGGGTGGCCGCCCGGACCAGCCGGGCGAAGCGCGGGCCCCGGGACAGGCCCTTGCCGCCGATGACGTGGCGCAGGAAGGCCGCCCGGATGGCCGCTCGCGCGCTGGCCGGGGCGAGCACGCCGATGCGCGGCAGGACGTTGTCGGCCTCGACCACAGGGCGACCCGCGGCCCGCACCGCCGCGGCGGCGGCCGGTGCGGCGTCGACGTTGCCGGCGACGACGACCGGGACGGCCTTGCGCAGCGGCGATCGGGCCAGCCGCCCGGCGTTGTGCACCAGCGTGTCGGCGTTGCCGCCGTCGGTGCCCCCGACGAGCAGGACCACGTCGGGCCCGTCGGCGCGCAGCCGGGCCAGGGCTGCGGTGTCCAGCCGGCCGGAGGCGACGTGGACCACCCTCGCCCCGGCGGACAGCCCCACCCGGCGACCGGCCTCGGCCGTCACGGTGCGCTCGAACCCCACGACCGCCAGCCGCAGTCCCCCGCCCGCGCTCGAGCAGACCAGCAGCGGTGCGCCGTCGGGCGCACCGAGCGCGGCGGCGAGCGCGTCCACGCCGTGCAGGACGTCGGTGGCCGCGGTGGTCGGGGTCTGCCCGCGCGCCACGATCCGTGCGGCCACCGGGTCAACGATGGCGGCCTTGGTGTACGTCGACCCCACGTCGACGACGACCAGTAGGCCGTCGGGGCCGTCGGGGCCGGGGGGGCGGTCAGGTCCGCCGGGGCCGTCTGCTCCGCCGGGGCGGTCGCGGCCGGCGGCCGGCGGCGGCTGGGAGGGCGGCACTCAACCGTGGATGTCGAGGGCCTCGCGCAGGTCCGCGACGAGGTCATCGACGTCCTCGATGCCCACGGACAGGCGCACCAGATCGGTCGGCACCGCCAAGGGCGTGCCCTCGACCGAGGCGTGCGTCATCCGCGCCGGGTGCTCGATGAGCGACTCGACGCCGCCGAGCGACTCGCCGAGTGTCCACAGTCGCACCGTCGAGACGGCCTTGAGCGCCGCGTCCTCGCCCCGGCGCATCCGGAAGGACACCATGCCCCCGAAGCGGCGCATCTGCCGGGCGGCCACCTCGTGGCCGGGGTGGGTGGGCAGGCCGGGGTAGTAGACCTCGGCCACCGCGTCGTGGCCGCCGAGGAACTCCACCACCCGCTCGGCGTTGTCGCAGTGCCGCTCCATCCGCACGGCCAGCGTCTTGAGCCCGCGCTGCACGAGCCAGGCGTCGAAGGGCCCGGCGATCGCGCCGATGGCGTTCTGGTGGAACCCGATCCGCTCGGCGGCGTCCTGCATGCCGGGCACCTCGACGCTGGCCGCGACGACGACGGCGCCGCCGACCACGTCGCTGTGCCCACCGGCATACTTCGTGGTGCTGTGCGTGACGACGTCCGCGCCTAGGGCGAGGGGCTGTTGCAGGTAGGCCGTGGCGAAGGTGTTGTCGACCACGAGCAGTGCCCCGGCCGCATGGGCGAGCTTCGCCAGGGCGGCCAGGTCGGCGATGCCGAGCAGCGGGTTGGAGGGGGTCTCCACCCAGATCATCCGGGTGCGCCCCGGCCGGACCGCCGCTGCGACCGCGTCGAGGTCGCCCATCGCGGCGACGTCGTGGTCGATGCCGTGCGGGCGGGCCACCCGATCGACGTAGCGGTACGTGCCGCCGTAGGCATCCGAGGGCACCACCACGTGGTCGCCGGGGCGCAGCAGGGCGCGGATCACGGCGTCCTGGCCGGCCAGACCGCTGGCGAAGGCGAAGGCCTGGCCACCGCCCTCGAGCGAGGCCAGGCACTGCTGCAGGGCGGCCCGGGTCGGGTTGGCCGAGCGGGAGTACTCGTACCCCCCGCGCAGCCCTCCGACGCCGTCCTGACGGTAGGTGGACACCTGGTAGATCGGCGGCACCACGGCCCCGGTCGTGGGGTCCGGCTCGGAGCCGACGTGGATGGCCCGGGTGGCGAATCCCCCGTCGCGGGCGGCAGTCACCGGTCGGCCTCGGGGTGCATGGGGCCGACTCTAGGCCCCGGGCCGCGCGCCCGAGTCCGATCCCACGCTCAGCACCGGCAGGGCCACGTGCACCACCGGCCCGATGGACAGGGCGAAGGCCAACGTCCCCCACCCGAGGTTGCCGCCCAGCGCCCAGCCCACCGCGACCACGGCGACCTCGATGCCGGTGCGGACCAGCCGGACCGATCGACCGGTGCGAGACACCAGCCCGGTCATCAACCCGTCTCGGGGCCCCGGCCCCAGCCGGGCGCCGAGGTAGGCCGCCGTGGCCACGCCATTGAGCAGGATCCCGACGACGAGGAACCCCACCCGCCACCCTGGCGACTCCGGCACCGCCAGCCACGCCAGCACCAGGTCGAGGACCGGCCCGATGACCACGACGTTGCTCACCGTGCCCAGACCCGGCCGCTGCCGCAGCGGCCACCACGCGAGCAGCACCACCGCCCCGACGATCACCGACCAGGCACCGATGCTCAGCCCGACCCGGGCCACCAGGCCCTGGTGCAACACGTCCCAGGGCATGATCCCCAGCGCCGCCCGGACGATGAACGCCTCCCCCACCGCGAAGAGGACCAGCCCGGCATACAGCTGGGTCAGTCGCCGGGGCAGCCGACGGCCGGGCGCGTCCCGCGCTGGGGAAAGGGGGCCGCCCACCGCGGCAGGCTATCGGCGATACTGGTCGGTATGAGTCTGGATCTCGGCCGTCGCGTCATGCCCACACGCGAGCAAGCTCTCCCTGGCCGCCCCGAGCGACCCTTCGCCGTCTCGCCCCTGCACGTCGTGCTCGGCACCCCGCTGGAGGGCCCCTGGCCCGAGGGCAGCGAGGTGCTGCACGTGGCGATGGGGTGCTTCTGGGGAGTGGAGCGGATCTACTGGCAGCAGCCCGGGGTGATCGTCACCGCGGCCGGGTACATGGGCGGGTTCACGCCCAACCCCACCTACGCCGAGACCACCACCGGCATGACCGGGCATGCCGAGACCGTCCGGGTGGTCTACGACCCGGCGCTGACCACCCCGGAGAACCTGCTCAAGGTCTTCTGGGAGAACCACGACGCGACCCAGGGCGCCCGACAGGGCAACGACATCGGCACGACCTACCGCTCGGCGATCTACTGGACCACGCCGGGCCAGGGTGCCGCGGCGCACACCACCAAGGAGGTCTTCCAGCGGGTGCTGCGCAACGCCTGCCTCGGGGAGATCACCACGGAGATCCGCCGAGCCGACGGGGCCGGTGAGTTCTACCTCGCCGAGGACGAACACCAGGGGTACCTGCACAAGAACCCGGGCGGCTACTGCAACCACGGGCCTAACGGCCTGGTCTGCCCGGTCGGCCCGGCGCCCGCGGACGAGGATGACGACGACGATCCCTTCGGGTCCTGGTAGGCGCCGGCCCTCGACCTCGTATGCCGGACACCACCGGGTGCGCGCGCGGCATACCGCAATAGGCTGGGCCCGACCCTGCACCCGCCGCCCGAGAGGCTGACCTGATGTCTCGTGCCCCGATCCGCCGAGTCGCCCTGCTCACCGCCGGCGGCTACGCCCCGTGCCTGTCCGCCGCGGTCGGCGGGCTCATCGAGCGCTACACCCGGCAGCTGCCCGACGTCGAGATCATCGGGTATCTGCACGGCTACCACGGCGTGCTGGCCGGCAACTACCTCGTCGTCGACCAGCAGACCCGCGAGCAGGCCCATCGGATGCTCCACTTCGGCGGCAGCCCGATCGGCAACAGCCGGGTCAAGCTCACCAACGCCGCGGACCTGGTCAAGCGGGGCCTGGTCCAGGAGGGCGAGAACCCGCTGCAGGTGGCGGCGGAGCGGCTCAAGTCCGACGGCGTCGACGTCCTGCACACCATCGGCGGCGACGACACCAACACCACGGCGGCCGACCTTGCGGCCTACCTGCACGACGGGGGGTACGAGCTCACCGTCGTCGGGCTGCCCAAGACGATCGACAACGACATCGTCCCGATCCGCCAGTCCCTGGGCGCCCTCACCGCGGCCGAGCAGGCCTCGGTCTTCGCGCAGAACGTCCTGGCCGAGCACGGGTCCAACCCGCGGATGCTCATCGTCCACGAGGTCATGGGGCGCGGCTGCGGGTGGCTCACCGCCCACGCCGCGCGCAACTACCAGGCCTGGCACGCCGCGCAGCAGTGGGTGCCCTCGTTCGGCCTGTCGCCGCAGCGATGGGCGATCCACGGCGTGTACGTGCCGGAGATCGCCATCGACCTGGAGGCGGAGGCGCGGCGCCTGACCACGGTCATGGACGAGGTCGGCTGCGTCAACCTGTTCATCTCCGAGGGCGCCGGGGTGGCCGACATCGTCGCCGAGATGGAAGCGAGCGGGCAGCAGGTCCAGCGCGACCCGTTCGGGCACGTCAAGCTCGACACCATCAACCCGGGCACGTACTTCGCCCAGCAGTTCGCCGCCAAGCTCGGCGCCGAGAAGACCATGGTCCAGAAGTCGGGCTACTTCTCCCGGTCGGCCGCCGCGAACGCCGAGGATCTGGCGCTCATCGCGCAGATGTGCGACAAGGCCGTCGAGGCCGCCATCGCCGGCACGCCGGGGGTCGTCGGCAACGACGAGGAGCGCGGCGACGAGCTGCGGGCGATCGAGTTCCCGCGGATCGCCGGGCACAAGGCCTTCGACACCGACGTCGAGTGGTTCCGGCAGGTGTTGCGCACCACGGGTCAGGCGTCGTCGCCTACGTCTTGACCGGCGTCCCGCTCTTGTCCAGGACGAACCACACCTGGTTGACGTTCTGTCCGGTGACGTCCCCGGCCTTGGCGTCCTTGGCGTAGTAGTACAGCGGCCAGCCGTTGAGCGTCACCTGGGTGCGCCCGTCGACGGTGGCGATCGAGCCGACCGCGCCGCTGACCCCGGTGAGCTTGGGCGTCCCGGTCGCGACGACCAGGGGCCAGGCGGCCAGACACGCCCCGGTGCACGCGCTGGAGGTCGCCCCCTGGGCGTCCTTGGTGAACATGTACACGGTCATCCCGGCACCGTCGACGACGACCTCCCCGAGCGAGGTCGTCGCCGTCTTCAGCTCGGTGACGGCCGGCTTGAGCACGGGCGTGGGCACCGCCGACCCGGTCGCCGAGGTCGTCGTCGAGGCCGCCGAGCCGGCCGGGGTGGCCACGCTGGTCGCGGCGGAACCGCCCGATGTCGACGAACACGCCGCGAGCGTCAGTACCGCGGCGGCAGGGCCCAGGATCGTCCTGATGCGCATGGCGTCTCCGTTCTCCGGCCGCCGGACCGTCCCGTCGGCACCACCCGGGAAGACGCCGCGCCGGCGGGGTCGGTTCACCGGGGTTGCGCAGCCGACTGAACCGCGCGGCATACCGCGTCGTCTTCCGCAGCGGGAGAATCCCCGTGGAGGTGGGTATGCCGCTGGACGACGAGGGGCTCGCCGCGGTGTACCGCGAGCACGCGCCGATGCTGCGCCGGCTCGTCACGCGAGCCACCGGCGACCCGGCGCGCGCCGAGGACGTCGTGCAGGAGGTGATCCTGCGGATGTGGCGACAGGCGCCCGAGGTGCGCAACGTCCGGGCCTACCTCGCCCAGAGCACGCGCAACCTGCTCGTGGACCAGCACCGGGCCCGAGCGCGCCGGCCGCACGAGCAGCCGGTCACCGACGAGGGCGTGCCCTCTCGTGGTGGGCCGCCCGATGTGCCGTGGATCGACCGGGTGCTCGACCAGATCCTCGTGGAGCAGGCCCTGGCCCGGCTCAGCCCCGAGCACCGAGCGGTGGTCTGCGCGCTGCACTACGAACGAGCGTCGGTCGCCCAGGCCGCGACCGCGCTGGGGATCCCCGAGGGGACGGTCAAGTCCCGGGCCTACTACGCGCTGCGCCACCTGCGGGTGGCCCTGGACGAGCTGGGGGTAAGCCGATGAGCGGGGGTAAGCCGATGAGTGGGGGTAAGCCGATGAGTGGGGGCCACGACGAGCTGTTTGTGCTGCTCGGGGGGTACGTCCTCGGCGGGCTCGACGACACCGACCACGCGGCCTTCGCTCGTCACCTGCGCGACTGTCGCGAGTGCCAGCGGCAGGCCGCGCAGCTCAGCGGCATCCCCCGCCTGTTGGACCTGGCCGACCCCGACGCGCCCAGCGAGGACATCGCCGACTCGTCCGGCGGGGGCGAGCTCATCGTGCTGCGGCGTCACCGGGGCGAGCGTCGCCGACGTCGGCTCACCGCCGCCGTGGCCGCCGGGGTCGCCGCGCTGGCGCTGGCCGGCGGTGGGGTCCTGGTGGGACGGGCCACCGCCCGGCCCGCGCAGCCGCCGCAGACCGCCCTGGTCGCGACCCCGCTGGACGGCTCGTCGGCGCAGGTGCGCCTGGCGCTCACGGCCAAGGCCTGGGGCACCCAGCTGGACCTCGTCGGGACCGCCCTGCCGACGTCCGGGTCCATGGCCCTGTGGGTGGTCGACGACCTCGGTCGGGCCGCCCAGGTCGCGACCTGGAGCGCGACTCCGGGCGGCCAGGCCACCCTCACCGCCGCGTGCGCGACGGCGACCCACCGGATCGCGGCGGTGCAGGTGCGCACCGGCGAGGGGGCCGTGCTGGCGGCCACCGGCGTCTGAGTCGTCGCGCCGGCCGGGTCGGACCCCTATGATCGGGATCACATTTCGGGCCCGGCTGCAGCTGCTCGGGCGCCCGGGCACGGGAGGCCGAGGATGACGACGGCGACGAACGCCATCCAGCGGCTGCAGACCGCCCGGATCAACGGCGTCGACATCGAGTACGAGGTCCGCGGCACCGGCGAGCCCGTCCTGTTGATCCACGGCAGCCACATCGGGGCCAGTTTCGTCACGCTGATGAGCCAACACGTGCTGACCGACGGCTACCAGTTGATCCGCTACCACCGCCGTGGCTTCCACGGCAGCTCTCCGCCGCCACCCGGACGATTCAGCATCGCCGACCAGGCCGCCGACGCGCGGGCGCTGCTGGAGTACCTCAAGGTCGGCCCCGCCCACGTCGTCGGCCACTCCTACGGCGGGGTCATCGCCCTGCAGTTGGCCGTGGACGCCCCGGAGGCGGTGGCCACGCTGGCGCTGTTCGAGGCGGCGCTGCTGCACGTGGACGGGGGGCAGGAGGTGTTCGACCTGGTCGACATCGCCTCGGACCTCTATCGCGAGGGCGACTGGGAGGCCGCCGCAGACCTGTTCCTCGGCTCGCCCCGGGAGCGCGCGGACATCGCCCGCAACGTCCCCGGTGGCCTGGACCAGGCGCTGCGCGACGTCGACACGTACTTCAGCGTCGAGGCTCCGGCCCATCAGGAGTGGACCTTCACCGACGAGGACGGCGGCAAGGTGCGGTGCCCGGTGCTGTTCCTGCTGGGGGCGGAGAGCTCGCAGCTGTACCGCAACGCCTACCTGCAGATGAAGGCCTGGGCGCCGCAGACCCAGACGGCCATCCTGCCCGGGGCCTCCCACCTGCTGCACATCCAGCAACCCGCCGGGGCGGCGAGCCTGCTGGCCTCCTTCCTGCTCGGGCACCCCATCCTGCGTCCGGGCCGCCCCGGGTCGTCCAGTGGCCGGGCCAGCGGCACCGGCACCGGCATCGCGTCCAAGCGCTACAACGCGACGACCGACATCCTCGAGGGCAACCTCGAGGCCGGCCGCGGGGACAAGATCGCCCTGCGGACCGGCTCGAGGGACTGGACCTACGCGGAGGTCTGCGAGGGGGCCAACCGGGTCGGGTCCATGCTGCGCGAGCTCGGCGTCGAGATCGAGAACCGCGTGCTGCTCGCGGCGACCGACTCCATCGAGTTCGTCACGACGTTCTTCGGGGCGATCAAGATCGGGGCCATCCCCATCCCGGTGAACACCAACCTCACCCTGGACCAGTACGCCTACCTGTTGGACAACTCGCGGGCCAAGGTCGTCGTCGTCTCCGAGGCCCTGGCCGACACGATGCGCCGAGCGTGCGCCGGGGCTCGCTACCTCAGGCACCTCGTCGTCGTCGGCTCCCCGCAGGAGGGCGAGCTGTCCTTCCGGGACCTCGTCGACGCTGCTGACCCGACGCTCACCCCGGCCGACACCGTCGAGGACGACGGGGCGTTCTGGCTGGCGAGCATCGGCCCGTCCGGACGCCCGCGTGCGGTGATGCACCTGCAACGCGCCATGCGCGCCTGCGTCAACACCTACGGTCGCGCCGTGCTGGCGTTGCGCGAGTCCGACGTGTGCTTCTCGGTGTCCCGCCTCTACTTCGCCTACGGCCTCGGCGGGGGCCTCTACCTGCCGTTCGCGGCCGGAGCCACCTCGATCCTCACCCGGGAGCCCCCCCAGACCCGCACCGTGCTGCACATCGCCCGTGAGTTCAAACCGAGCGTGCTGTTCGGCGTGCCGACCAGCTACGCCAACATCCTGGCCTCCGGCAGGCAGCTCAAGGGCGGCGACTTCGCCTCGGTGCGCCTGTGCCTGTCGGCGGGTGAGCCGCTGGGCCCCGCGCTGCTGACGAGCTGGCGCGAGCACACCGGGGTCGACATCGTCGAGGGCATCGGCTCCACCGAGTCGTGCCACATCTACATCTCCAACCGGGCCGCAGACGTGCGGCCCGGGTCGACCGGGCGGCTCGTCGAGGGCTACCAGGCCCGCGTCGTCGACGACCAGATGGTCGACGTCCCCGTCGGGGTGCCGGGGCGGCTGCTGGTCAGCGGGGAGTCGTTCTTCAGCGGCTACTGGCAGCGTCGCGAGCTGACCCGGCGGGCCCTGCAGGGCGCCTGGTTCGACAGCGGCGACATGTACACCGTCGACGAGGAGGGCTACTTCACCTTCCAGGGCCGCCTGGACGACATGCTCAAGGTCGGTGGCATGTGGGTCAGCCCGGTCGAGGTCGAGGCGGTGATCCGCGACACCGGCCGGGTCGCCGACGTCGCCGTCGTGGGCGTCCACGACGCGATCAACCTCGTGCGGCTCGTCGCCCTCGTCGTTCCGCGGGCCCCGTCCGACGACCACGCCGAGACCGAGGCAATCCTGCGCAAGGAGGTCCGAGCCAAGCTCGGGGGCAACAAGACCCCGCGACTGTTCCGTTTCGTGCCGTCGCTACCCCGGATAGAGAACGGCGACCTGCAGCGGGCGACCTTGCCCGAGCTGGCCCGAGCCCAGCAGGAAGACGCGCGGGCCGCCGGCCCGGACGGCGACCGCCTCCCGCCGGCTGCCGCCCCGGCGTAGCCGTGCCGCCGCACCCGCAGGCCCGTCGGTGGCTCGACGAGGTGGCCGACGCGCCGACCTGGACGCGCGTCGGGCACCCGGACCTGGACCTGCCTCGACTGCGGGCGCAGTTGCGCGCGCTCGTGCCGCCGGCCCCGCCGGGGTCGCTGGCCAGCGAGCCGGTGACGGTGGGCGGGATACCGTGCCTGCTGCAGCGGCCCCGGCCCGGTGCGCCCCTGTTCGTCCTGCTGCACGGGGGCGGGTGGGCCCTGGGCAGTGCCGCCGAGATGCAGCCCTGGGGGCGGGCGATCGCGCAGGCCACCGGCGCCGCGGTGCTGTCCGTGGACTACCGACTCGCCCCCGAGCACCCTTTCCCGGCCGGACTCGAGAATGTCGAGACCGTCCTGGCCGCCCTCCCGCAGGCCGCCGACGAGCTCGCCGTCGACGCGGGCCGGCTCGTCGTGGGTGGCGACAGCGCCGGGGGCAACCTCGCCGCCGCGGCGGCCCAGCGCCGACGCGACCGGCGCGCACCGCCGTGGGCGACGACGGTCCTGCTCTACCCTGCGCTGGACCTGGCCGGCCGGCACCCCTCCCGCGCGGAGTTCTCCGACGGGTTCGGCATGCAGGACGAGGCGATGGCCTGGCACGAGGCGGCCTACGTGCCCGTGGCGGCGGACCGCGAACGCCCCGACGTCTCGCCGCTGCTGGCCGGGGACCTGCGCGGTCTGCCGCCCACCCTCGTGGTCACGGCAGGGTACGACCCGCTGCGCGACGAGGGCGAGGCGTATGCCGCGCGGCTGGCCGACGCGGGAGTGCTCACGGCGTGCACCCGCTACGTCGACATGGTGCACGGGTTCGCCGACCTCACCCGGTTCGACGCGGCGCACGCGCTGGTTGGCCAGGTCGCCGGCTGGCTCGGACGGACTGTTCCCGGGGTCCCCGCGGCCGGGTGACCACAACTCCACCGGTGCGCTGTCGTGGACCGGCATACCGGCCGCACCCCGACCACAACTCGACCGGTGCGCTGTCGTGGACCGGCATACCGGCCACACCCCGACCACAACTCCACCGGTGCGCTGTCGTGGACCGGCTTACCGGCCGCACCCCGACCACAACTCCACCGGTGTCGACATCTGGGCCCCACTCTCGGGCCCCCGGGCCGCTCCCGCACCGCGCGTCCCGGTCAGCCGGCGAGGAAGCCCAGCAGGTCGGCGCGGGTGAGCACCCCGACGGGCTTGCCGTCGTCGACGACGAGCACGGCGTCGGCTCCTTCGAGCTCGTGCCGGGCCGCGCCGACCGGCTCGCCGGCGCCGACGATCGGCAGGCCGGGCTGCATGTGCGTGGCCACCGAGTCGGTGAGGTGCGCCCGCCCGGTGAACAGCAGCTCCAGCAGATGCCGCTCGCTCACCGACCCGGCGATCTCGCCCGAGGTCACCGGGGGCTCGGCGTTGACCACCGGCATCTGCGACACGGCGTACTCGCGCAGGATGTCCACGGCCTGGCGTAGCGTCTCGTTGGGGTGGGTGTGCACGAGGGCCGGCAGCCCGGCGGCCTTGCCCTGCAGGACCTCCCCGACGGTCTGCTCACCGGCCTGGCGCAGGAAGCCGTAGGAGGCCATCCAGGCGTCGGAGAACACCTTGGACAGGTAGCCCCGCCCGCCGTCCGGGAGTACGACGACGACGACCGCCTCGGCGGGTAGGCCACCGGCCACGCGCAGCGCCGCGGCCACCGCCATCCCGCACGACCCGCCGACCAGCAGCCCCTCCTCGCGCGCCAGCCGCCGGGTCAGGTCGAACGAGTCGGCGTCGGACACCGCGACGATCTCGTCGACGACGCTGGGGTCGTAGGTCGCCGGCCAGAAGTCCTCGCCGACCCCCTCGACCAGGTAGGGCCGGCCGGTGCCGCCGGAGTACACCGAGCCCTCGGGGTCGGCGCCGATCACCCGGACCCGACCGGCGGAGCGCTCCTTGAGGTACCGCCCGGTGCCCACGATCGTTCCGCCGGTGCCGACCCCGGCGACCAGATGGGTGATCCGACCGTCGGTGTCCGCCCAGATCTCCGGGCCGGTGGTGGCGTAGTGCGACGCGGGGTTCTCCGGGTTGGTGTACTGGTCGGGCTTCCAGGCCCCCTCGATCTCGCGGGTCAGCCGGTCCGAGACGCTGTAGTAGGAGTCGGGATGCTCCGGCGGCACCGCGGTCGGGCAGACCACCACCCGAGCCCCGTATGCCGCGAGCACGTTGCGCTTGTCCTCGCTGACCTTGTCCGGGCAGACGAACACGCACCCGTAGCCCTGGCGCTGGGCGACCAGGGCCAGGCCGACGCCGGTGTTGCCGCTGGTCGGCTCGACGATCGTGCCACCGGGGCGCAACGCTCCGGAGCGCTGGGCCGCCTCGACCATCCGCAGCGCGATGCGGTCCTTGATCGACCCGCCGGGGTTGAGGTACTCGACCTTGGCCAGGACCGTGGCGTCGGTGACGCCCTGCGTGACCCGGGACAGCCGCACCAGTGGGGTGGCGCCGATGAGGTCCACGACGTGCTCGGCGTATCTCACCGGCACATCCTGACAGACGGTATGCCGCGGGCGCCGGCCGTCGGCCACCGCCCCTACGCCGTCCCGACGCTGCCGGGCACGCCGCGCACCGGGCGGTCGGCGGGAGGCGACCACCGGGCATACCGGGGCAGCGGGAGGCGACCACCCGGCAAACCGGGGGCGGCGGGAGGCGACCACCCGGCAAACCGGGGGCGGCGGGAGGCGACCACCCGGCATACCGCGCGGGCGGCGGGACCAACGGCCCGTGAGTGGACCCCCACCTGGCGCTCGGGGTCCCCCCGGCCCTAGAGTCGGGACGGATTCGCGCCAGCACGCCCCCATCCCCAGGAGGACCTTCCCACCATGACCGAAGCTGTCATCGTCTCCACCGTCCGCTCCCCCATCGGCCGTGCGATGAAGGGGTCGCTCAAGGACATCCGTCCGGACGACCTGTCCGCGCAGATGATCCACGCGCTGCTGGCGAAGATCCCGCAACTGGACACCGCCCTCATCGACGACCTGTACTGGGGCTGCGCGGAGCCGGCCGGTCGGCACGGCAACAACCTGGCCCGCGTGGTCAGCGTGCTCGCCGGCTACGACAACATCCCCGGCGCCACGGTGAACCGCTTCTGCGCCTCCAGCGTCCAGACCACCCGGATGGCCTACCACGCGATCAAGGTCGGCGAGGGCAGCGCGTTCATCTCCGGTGGCGTGGAGTGCGTGTCGCAGTACACCGCGTTCGCCGGGGCCGGTGGCTCGAACGAGGGCGACAAGAACCCGCTCTTCGCCGAGGCCGAGGCCCGGGGTCAGGCCATGGCGATGTCCAACGAGGTGTGGCACGACCCGCGTGAGGACGGCAAGCTGCCCGACATCTACATGGGCATGGGCCAGACCGCCGAGAACATCGTCACCTCGCGCGGCTTCAAGCGCCAGCAGCTCGACGAGTGGGGCGTCCTGTCGCAGAACCGCGCCGAGGCGGCCCAGAAGAGCGGCTTCTTCGCCGCCGAGATCACCCCGGTGACCCTGCCCGACGGCACGGTCGTCTCCACCGACGACGGCATCCGGGCGGGGACGACGTACGAGGCCATCGCCGGGCTCAAGCCGGTGTTCCGCCCCGAGGGCGCGTGCACCGCCGGCAACAGCTGCCCGCTCAACGACGGCGCCGCCGCGGTCATGGTCATGAGCGACACCATGGCCAAGGACCTGGGCATCACCCCGATCGCCCGCGTCGTGGCCACCGGGGTCACCGGCCTGTCTCCCGAGCTCATGGGTATGGGCCCGGTCGGGGCCACCCAGAATGCGCTGAAGAACGCCGGCATGACGATCAAGGACATGGATCTCTACGAGATCAACGAGGCCTTCGCCGTCCAGGTGGTCGCCTCCGCAGAGGACCTCGGCATGGACACCGACAAGCTCAACGTCCACGGCGGCGCCATCGCCCTGGGACACCCGTTCGGCTCGACCGGGGCCCGGATCACCACGACGCTGCTGCACGGGCTGCAGGAGCGCGACGGCACCTTCGGCCTCGAGACGATGTGCGTCGGCGGCGGCCAGGGCATGGCGATCATCTACGAGCGCCTGAGCTGAGCAGCCCGCAGACTCGTCGGCGCCCGTCACCCGTCCGGGTGGCGGGCGCCGACGTATTCCGGCGGCCGCCATCCGGGCAGGGGCAGAGGCGGGGACCGACTCAGGTCACGGCACGGCGAAGGACGGCCAGCCGCTCGGCGAGACCGAGGGTCAGCCCGGCCGCGGACGCGTCGTAGACCAGGACGCGCAGCTGGTCGAGCGCGGCGGCCGGGCCCAGGTCGCGAATCTCGGTGTCGGCTCGAGCGCCGGCGCCGTCGTCGACCGGCACCGCGTCGGCGAGCTCTCGGGCCGCCGCCCGCAGCTGCGCGGCATACGACTGCGCCTGGCCCAGCGGCAACTGTCGCCACCGCCGAGCCAGGCGCGTGAGCTCGGTCTGGACCTCGTCGGGGACCGGCGAGGTGAGCGGCACGTCAGTCGCGCAGCCGGGCCAGCAGCCGGACGATCTCGATGTACAGCCAGACCACGCTGACGATCAGGCCGTGCGCCAGCAGCCAGGAGAACTTCTCCGGGGCGCCGGCGCGGACCGCGTGGTCGATCGAGTCGAAGTCGATGGCCAGGGAGTAGGAGGCCAGGCCGACGCCGAGGATGGAGATGCCGATGCCGAGCAGCCCGCTGCCCCCGAAGCCCCAGCCGCTGGTCCACCCGAACAGCAGCGCCACGACGTTGACGAGGCTGAACAGCAGGTAGCCCATGACGGCGAGCCCGAAGATCCGGCGCGTGCGGTCGGTGACCTTGATGATCCCGGACTTGAAGCCCAGGAACATCCCCGCGAAGGTCGCCAGCGTCGCGATGACCGCGGTGGCGACGATGCCGGGGTAGACCCGCTCCATGACCTGGCTGAACGCCCCGACGAACACGCCCTCGAGCACGGCATACCCGATGATGAGCGGCACCGAGATCTTCTTCATGAACGCGATGACCAGGCCGACCACGAGGCCGCCGAACATCCCGGCCAACCAGACCGGCATGGTCAGGCTCGGCCGGCCGCTGGTGAGCACCCAGGCCCCACCGGCGGCGACGAGCAGCACCGCGAACAGGCCCAGCGACTTCATGATGACGTCGTCGAAGGTCACCCGGCCCATCTGCACGGCGCTGGCGCTGGGCTGGGCGTACAGGTCCTGCAGCTGCTCCTGCGTCACCGGGCCGGGGTAGGCCGCCGGGCCCCGCTGCGAGTCGCGCGGCGGCGCGCCGAAACCGGCATACCGCTGCTGCTCGATCTGCTTGTCGATGCGCTGGAACACCGGGTTGTTGCCGGCCATGCGTCCTCCATGTCGTCCGGGGCCCACCGCGGGCCTCGCCCGTTCAGCGTACGGCAGCGCCGCCGGGTTCCCGAGCGGCGGCGCGGCGGGCCCCCCAGGGGTGCCCCCGACGAGACTCGAACTCGCACTCCGGCGATTTTAAGTCGCCTGCCTCTGCCGGTTGGGCTACGGGGGCGTTCCCCAGGGTATGCCGCACCGGCTCACCGATCCCGCTAGAGGTAGGTGCGCCTGGGGTGGATCGCCTGTGGGCCGGCGACCCGGTCGAGGAACACCAGGCCCTGGGTGTGGTCGATCTCGTGTTGCAGGGCCACCGCCTCGAAGGCGTCGGTGTGCAGGGTCAGCCACTGCCCGGTGACCGGCAGCTGGCCCCGCACGCTGAGCCGTCGGGCCCGGGCCACGTCGCCGGTGAAGTCGGGCACCGAAAGGCACCCCTCGCGGCCCCGCTCCTTGCGGGTGGCGGCGACGATCTGCGCGTTGGCCAGGACGAAGCGCCCGTGACAGGTCCGGGTCTTGGGGTGGGCGCTGACGTCGAGGCTGAACATCGCCACGGCCATCCCCACCTGGTGCGCGGCCAGCCCGACGCACCCGGGCGACACCGCCTGGGTGGCCAGCAGGTCGGCGGCGAGCTGGACGACCTCGGGGGCCCTGGGGTCGACCGGGGTGCCGGCAGTGGCCAGCACCCGGGCCGGGGCGCGGACGACATCGAGCACCCGACCCTCGGGCAGCGAGGGCATGACGATGGGGGTCACAGCAGATCGTCGTCCACGGGGTCCAGGGAGACGTCGACGCCGAGATGGGCGGCGACGGTGCGCAGAGCCGCGACCAGCCGCTGCGGGTCGGCGCGGGGGGGCAGCTCGACCTCGGCGACCAGGACGTAGAGCTCGTTGCCCAGGCGGGTGCCCAGGTCGACGATGTTGCCGCCGTGCTCGGCGATCACCTGGGTGACCCCGGCAACGATGCCCGAGCGGTCGGCTCCGTGGACCCGCAGGGTGTAGGCCACACCCGGCGCGCCGGGCAGGGCGGCCTCGGCGAGCACCCGGGTGTCGACCGTCAGCGCCCCGGTCTGCGTCAACGGGGCCAGCGCGGCCTGGACGGCCTCGACGGAGGTGCTCGTGCGCACCAGCACGACCATGGCGAAGTGCCCGCGCAGCAGGGTCATCGTCGAGTCCTCGAGGTTGGCCCCGAGCCCGGCGAGGGCGGTGGTGACGTCGGCGACGATCCCGGGGCGGTCGTCGCCGAGGACGGTGACGGCCAGGACCGGGGTCGCGCTGCTCACGAGGTCACGCTACCGGTATGCCCCGCGCTCCCGCCCGGACACCTGGGCCAGGGCGGCGTCGAGCATCGACTCGGTCAGCCGTCCGGTGTTGGTGTTCTGCTGGCTCGGGTGGTAGCTGCCGACCAGCGGCACCGCCCGGTCGCCGACCTGCAGCACGGCACGCGCCTCGTGCCCGAACCTCGGCCGGGGCCGGGGCACCGCCCACCCCACGCGTCGCGCCGCCCCGAGCACCGCGTCCCACGCCAGCGACCCGAGGGCGAGCACCGATCGCAGCCCCGGGGCGGCCAGGCGCAGATCCCCCTGCAGCCACGGCGCGCAGCACGCCCGTTCGGCCGGGGCGGGCCGGTTCGCCGGGGGCGCGCAGCGCACCGCCGCCACCACCCGCGCCCCGCTCAGCGTCAGGCCGTCGCCGGCGGCGGTGCTCGTCGCCGCGCTGGCATACCCGGCCCGGTGCAGCGCGGCATACAGCCAATCGCCGCTGCGGTCCCCGGTGAACATGCGCCCGGTGCGGTTGGCGCCGTGGGCCGCCGGGGCGAGCCCGACGATCAGCAGGGTCGGGCGCGGGTCGCCGAACCCGGGCCCGGGCCGCCCCCAGTAGGGCTGCCCCGCGAACGCCGCGCGCTTGCGGCCCGCCACCTGTTCGCGCCAGGCCACCAGGCGGGGGCAGGCGCGGCATACCGAGATCCGCGCGTCGAGGTCCGCGGCCGTCCGCGCGGCTGCGGCCAGCCGCAGCACGTCGTGCGCCCCACCGGCGACCGGGGTATGCCGGGTGGCCGGGTCGCCCGGCCATCCCGACCCGGGCGGCACCGGCGAGGGGAAACCCTGCCCGGTGACCGGGTGCGGCAAGCGCGTGGACGGCACCTGCCCACGATAGGGCGGCGCGCACTAGATTCCAGGGGTGAGCGCGGCCGCGGCGATCCCGACCCGGCACGTGGCGGCGTGGTTCGTCGTGCTCGCCGGGGTCAGCG
Source organism: Dermatophilaceae bacterium (assembly GCA_037045055.1). Lineage (GTDB taxonomy): Bacteria > Actinomycetota > Actinomycetes > Actinomycetales > Dermatophilaceae > Phosphoribacter. Next base: position 231,051 of record JBAOHJ010000004.1, read on the forward strand.
CGGCCCTGCACGTCGCCAAGCTCTCCCCGGCGATCCCGGCCCTGCAACGCGATCTGGGGATCGGCCTGGTCACCTCGGGGGTGTTGCTGTCGCTCGTCCTGCTGGCCGGGGCGCTGCTCGGTCTGGTCGTCGGGCTCGTCGCCGACCGGGTCGGCCTGCGCCGCAGTCAGCTGGCCGGCCTGGCGATCCTCACCGTCACCGGGCTGGCCGGCGGGTGGGCCACCGACGAACGCGCGCTGCTCGTCCTGCGGGCCCTGGAGGGGCCGGGCTTCCTGCTGTCGTCGGTGCCGGCGCCCGGGATCATCCGCCGGCTCGTCCCGGCCGACCGGCTCACCCGGATGCTCGGCATCTGGTCGGCGTTCATCCCGGTCGGCTCGACGCTCGCCCTGCTCGTCGGCCCGGCGGTCATCGTCGGGCTCGGGTGGCCCGCGTGGTGGTGGTCCACCGCCGCCGTGTCGGGGCTCATCGGGCTGCTGGTGTGGCGCTTCGTCCCCGCCGACCCGCCGCGGGCGCCCGACGAGGGCCCGGACGCCGAGCCGTGGACCCGACGCCTGTCGGGCACCCTGCGCACGCCGGGCCCGTGGCTGGGCGCGGGGGTGTTCGCGGTGTACGGGGCGCAGTGGCTCTCGGTCATCGGGTTCCTCCCCTCGGTGTACGCGGAGTCCGGCTGGGTCGGCACCACCGGTGCGGTGCTCAGCGCCCTGGTCGCCGCGGTCAACGTCGGCGGCAACGTCGTCGCCGGGGTGCTCGTGCATCGCGGGGTGCGCCCGCGCACCCTGCTCTACGCCGGTTTCACGGCCATGGCGCTGGGCAGCTACCTCGCCTTCGGCAGTCTCACCGCGTCGGCGCCGGTCGCCCGGTATGCCGGTGCGCTGGTGTTCTCCGGCCCGGGCGGTCTGGTCCCGGCGACGCTGTTCGTCCTGGCACCGCGCCTGGCGCCCAGCGAGCGCACCATCTCCACGACGGTGGGCTGGCTGCAGCAGTGGTCCGGGCTCGGTCAGGTGGTCGGCCCGCCGGCGGTGGCCTGGTTGGTCACCCGGGTCGGCGGCTGGCAGTGGACCTGGGCGCTGACCGGGTCATGGTGCCTGGCCGGCGTCGTGCTCGCCGCGGCGACCGCGGCCCACCTGCGCCGCCGGTACGGCCCGGACGGCTGATCGGGCGCTCAGCGCAGCGACAGGGCGATCCCGTCGAGGATGTCGTGCTCGGAGGTGAGCACCGGCAGGGCCGGGCCGAGCCCACTGTCGCGGCATACCCGCTCGATGACCCGCGACCAGACCAGGGCGCCGGCGCCGATGACGTCGACGCGGCCGGGGTGCAGGTAGGCCAACGCGGCCCGCTGCGCCCGGGTCATCCCGAGCAGGTCGGCGCACGCCCGCTGGACCTCGGCGGGCCTCGCGCGACTCAGGTGGATCGCCTGGGCGTCGTATGCCGGCAACCCGAGCAGGTGCGCGGCGACCGTCGTGACGCTGCCGGCGACCCCGACGAGGGTGCGCACCGCGCGCAGGTCCACGGCCTCGGCCGCGGTGGCGATCGCCGCGTCGATGTCCGCGGTGGCCGCGGCGATCTGCGGCGCGGACGGCGGGTCGTCGCGCAGGTGCCGCTCGGTCATCCGCACGCACCCGACGTCGACCGAGAGCACCGCCTCGACGTCGTCGGTGCCCCGGACCAGCTCGGTCGAGCCGCCGCCGATGTCGACGACGAGGTAGGGCGCGGGGGCACCGACCGCCGGCAGGTCGCCGGTGGCCCCGAGGAAGGACAGCTCGGCCTCCTGCGCACCGCTGACCACCTGCGGGGTCACCCCGAACCGCTCGAACGCGCCCGCCACCCCGGCGACGAACTCGGCGGCGTTGCCGGCGTCGCGGGAGGCCGACGTGGCGACGAATCGCACCCGGTCCACCCGCAGGTCCTCGCAGGCGGCGGCATACTCGCGGCACATCGCCAGGGTGCGGGCCATCGCGTCCGGGGCGATGACCCCGGTGCGGTTGGTTCTGACAGCCTGAGTTGGCCCCACCATGACGGCTTGGGGTGGCTCCACCTGGTCGGCGTGTCGGGTGGTGTGACGGTCTGAACTGGCCCCACCCCGCGCCAGCGTGAGCGTCATGGCGACGAACGCATCGGTGGTGGTGTCCGGGACGGGGTCTCGGGTGGAGTTGTTCGCGGCGATCCGTCGGGATGCCCGGGTCGAGGAGTTCTCGATCCGGGAGCTCGCGCGCCGTCATGGGGTGCACCGACGAACGGTGCGGCAGGCGTTGGCGTCGGCGGAACCGCCAGGTCGGAAGACCCCGACCCGGGTCGCGCCGAAGCTCGGCCCGTACGTCGACGCTGTGGACGCGATGCTCGTCGCCGATCTGGACGCGCCGAGGAAGCAGCGACACACGGCCCGCCGGGTCCACGCCCGTCTGGTCGATGAGCACGACGCCGTAGGTGTCGTATTCGACGGTGCGGGACTACGTCCGCCGGCGTCGGCCGGAGATCGCGGTCGAGCACGGCAAGGTCGCGGTGGTCGCGATGGTCCCGCAAGACCACGCCCCGGGTGTGGAGGCGGAGGTCGACTTCGGCGAGGTGTGGGTGGTCTTGGATGGGGTGAAGACCAAGTGCCACCTGTTCGTGTACCGCCTGTCCCACTCCGGCGCCGCGGTCCACCGGGTGTACCCGACGTGCGGTCAGGAGGCGTTCCTCCAAGGGCACATCGAAGCGTTCGAGGCTCTCGGTGGGGTCCCGACCGGACACATCCGCTACGACAACCTGACTTCCGCGGTGTCCCAGGTGTTGTACGGCTCGGGTCGGCGCCGGACCGAGAACCCGCGGTGGGTGCTGTTCCGGTCCCACTACGGCTTCGACGCGTTCTACTGCCACCCCGGCATCGAAGGGGCGCACGAGAAGGGCGGCGTCGAGGGCGAGGTCGGCCGGTTCCGACGCGCCTGGCTCACCCCAATGCCCGAGGTGAAGACCCTCGATGAACTGAACGAGAAGATCACCGGCTGGGAGGCCCGCGACCTGCATCGGCGGATCGAGGGCCACCTGCACTCTGTCGGGCATGACCTCAACATCGAGCAGCCGCTCCTGAACTCGCTGCCTGCGGACGGGTTCGACCCCGGCCTGGTCCTGAACCCGCGGGTCGACAGGTCGGCGCTAGTAACGGTGCGGATGGTGAAGTACTCCGTCCCCGCCCGCCTCATCGGCCGCCGCGTCCGCGTCTCGCTGCAAGCCTCTCGGGTGAAGGTGTTCGACGGCCGAACGTTGGTCGCCGACCACCCGCGGCGGATCGCCCGGACCGGCTCGGTCGTCGACCTCGACCACTACCTCGAAGTGCTCGCGTTCAAGCCCGGTGCCCTGCCCGGGTCGACCGCCCTGGCCCAAGCGAGAGCAGCCGGCGTGTTCACGACCTCGCACGAGGACTTCTGGATCGCCGCCCGCCGCGTCAACGGCGACGCTGACGGCACCCGGCAGCTGATCGACGTCCTGCTCCTGCACCGGGCACACCGCGCCGGAGACGTCGTCGCGGGGATCCGGGCCGCCCTGCACGTGGGCGCGGTCACCGCGGAGGTCGTCGCTGTCGAGACCCGTCGCCACGCCGCGGCCGCCGCTGTGGGTGGGGCCAGTGGTGACCGTCACCTCCTTCGTCACGGTCATGACGTCGAGCAAGGTGCAGGGCAACCCGAGCGGGTGGTGTCGCTGACGATGCGTCGCCTCCTCGACCCGACCGCGGTCATCGCCGGCCTCCCACCGGACACCCGGCCGCTGCCCGACCTGGCCATCTATGACCGGCAGCTCCTTGGCCGGGCGACCGGCACCGACCACCCGATCCCCGCACCCGATCCCGGAGGACAACCATGACCGCTTCCGTATCCACGACGACCACGCTGCGCCGACGCCGTGGCCTGACCGAGGAAGCCGCCACTGCCGCCGTCGACACCGCCTGCCGACGCCTTCGGCTACCGACAATCCGCGCGGTGGTCGAGGAGGCCGTCGCGGCCGCGACCAAGGACCAGCTCACCTACTCCGGATTCCTCGCCGAACTCCTGTTGGCCGAGGTCGACGACCGCGACCGCCGCTCCACCGCCCGCCGCGTCAAGATCGCCGGGTTCCCTCGCGAGAAGTACCTCGAGGACTTCGACCACGACGCCAACCCCAACATCAACCCCGCCCTGGTGCAACACCCTCGCTGCCGGGGACTGGATCCGCCGCGGTGAGCCCCTGTGCCTGATCGGGGACTCCGGTACCGGCAAGAGCCACCTGCTCATCGCGCTCGGGACCGCCGCGGCGATGAAGGGATACCGGGTCAAGTACACCCTCGCCACGAGGCTGGTGAACGAGCTCGTCGAAGCCGCCGACGACAAGACCCTCACCAAGACGATCAACCGGTACGGCCGGGTCGACCTGCTCATCATCGACGAACTCGGCTACATGAGCCTGGACACCCGCGGCGCCGAGCTCCTCTTCCAGGTCCTGACTGAACGCGAAGAGAAGAACAGCATCGCGATCGCCTCCAACGAGTCGTTCGCCGGCTGGACCAAGACCTTCACCGACCCCCGCCTGTGCGCCGCGATCGTCGACCGCCTCACCTACGGCGGCACCATCATCGAAACCGGCACCAGCAGCTACCGCCTCAACCACACGCGCGCTGCTCGCTGACCTCAAGGATCGGTCATTATCTGGGCATGACCGAACGAGCTGGCCCGACCGAGGCGCAGGTCGCCGCGCTCGACGGCGCTGTCGCCGAACTGCTCGACCAGGGCATTATCGCGGGCTGGGTGGCCATTCAGACCGAACACTTCCGCAACCTGTTCCTCAGGCAAGCAGCTGGGCTGCTGGCTCCTGTTCACATGGGCCGACGGATCGATCGAGATCGAAGAGGACTACCCGCCCTACGCGCTCGTGCCCGAGCTCTTGGCAGGCACCTTCACCGACGAGGACCGAAGCGCCAACTATCAAGTCGTGTGGGTCGCCGACGACCGCCGTGGCGACGCCTGGCAACGCTACGGAATCCACGAGTCACCAGGCCACTACATGGGTCTCGCTGCCAAGCAGCGCAAGCCGCGATAGCCGGCTCTCGACTTTCCGCGGGGTGGGGCCGAATCAAGCCGTCACCCTGGGGCCGGCCCGGGTTGAC